>CAXXKS010000001.1:0-2807500 GCA_963663355.2 Alphaproteobacteria bacterium | reverse complement strand
CATGGGCAGGTTGAAGGTGCCGTAACAGGCACTGGAGGACCGAACCCACCTATGTTGAAAAATGGGGGGATGACCTGTGGCTAGGGGTGAAAGGCCAATCAAACCCGGAAATAGCTGGTTCTCCGCGAAATCTATTTAGGTAGAGCGTCTTGCGTTTACCGCCGGGGGTAGAGCACTGGATGGGCTAGGGGGGCCTACAGCCTTACCAAACCTAACCAAACTCCGAATACCGGTGAGTACAGCAAGGCAGACAGACCGTGGGTGCTAAGATCCATGGTCGAAAGGGAAACAGCCCAGACCGCCAGCTAAGGTCCCCAAATCGTGGCTAAGTGGGAAAGGATGTGGGACGGCCAAGACAGCCAGGAGGTTGGCTTAGAAGCAGCCATCCTTTAAAGAAAGCGTAACAGCTCACTGGTCTAGTTAAGCTGTCCCGCGCCGACGATGTAACGGGGCTCAAGCCACGTACCGAAGCTGCGGAGTCCGTTTCGGCGGACTGGTAGCGGAGCGTTCCGTAAGCCTGCGAAGGGGCGGCGCGAGTCGCCCTGGAGGTATCGGAAGTGAGAATGCTGACACGAGTAGCGACAAAGAGTGTGAGAATCACTCTCGCCGAAAGTCTAAGGGTTCCTGCGCAAGGTTAATCCACGCAGGGTGAGCCGGCCCCTAAGGTGAGGGCGAAAGCCGTAGCCGATGGGAACCAGGTTAATATTCCTGGGCCTGCCGGAGGTGACGAATGCCGAAAGTCGTTCCGCCTTATCGGATTGGCGGGGCGGCGTAGGCGTTCCAGGAAACAGCCCCGGCGCACAGACCGTACCCGAAACCGACACAGGTAGACAGGTAGAGTATACCGAGGCGCTTGAGAGAACGGTGTTGAAGGAACTCGGCAAATTGACCCCGTAACTTCGGGAGAAGGGGTACCTCTTTCCGGGCAACCGGAGGGGGGTGGCACAGACCAGGGGGTAGCGACTGTTTACTAAAAACACAGGACTCTGCTAAGTCGCAAGACGACGTATAGGGTCTGACGCCTGCCCGGTGCCGGAAGGTTAAGGGGAGAGGTGCAAGCCTCGAACCGAAGCCCCGGTAAACGGCGGCCGTAACTATAACGGTCCTAAGGTAGCGAAATTCCTTGTCGGGTAAGTTCCGACCTGCACGAATGGCGTAACGACTTCCCCGCTGTCTCCAACACCGACTCAGCGAAACTGAATTCTCCGTGAAGATGCGGAGTACCCGCGGTCAGACGGAAAGACCCCGTGCACCTTTACTACAGCTTTGCAGTGGTGCCAGGGATGGCATGTGTAGGATAGGTGGGAGCCTTTGAAGCGCTGGCGCCAGTTGGCGTGGAGGCAACCTTGAAATACCACCCTTGTGATTTCTGGCATCTAACCGCGGCCCGTGATCCGGGTCCGGGACCCTGCATGGTGGGTAGTTTGACTGGGGCGGTCGCCTCCCAAAGAGTAACGGAGGCGCGCGATGGTAGGCTCAAGCTGGTCGGAAATCAGCTGCGGAGTGCAATGGCATAAGCCTGCCTGACTGTGAGACTGACAAGTCGAGCAGAGACGAAAGTCGGTCATAGTGATCCGGTGGTCCCGAGTGGAAGGGCCATCGCTCAACGAATAAAAGGTACGCCGGGGATAACAGGCTGATGATTCCCAAGAGTTCACATCGACGGAATCGTTTGGCACCTCGATGTCGGCTCATCACATCCTGGGGCTGGAGCAGGTCCCAAGGGTTCGGCTGTTCGCCGATT
The DNA here is from genome assembly GCA_963663355.2 of Alphaproteobacteria bacterium. Lineage (GTDB taxonomy): Bacteria > Pseudomonadota > Alphaproteobacteria > UBA2966 > UBA2966 > UBA2966. The sequence goes on along the minus strand of CAXXKS010000001.1, from coordinate 2,805,756 downwards.
AAAGTGGTACGTGAGCTGGGTTTAGAACGTCGTGAGACAGTTCGGTCCCTATCTGCCGTGGGTGTAGGAGAACTGAGAGGGGCTGCCCCCAGTACGAGAGGACCGGGGTGGACGTACCTCTGGTGGACCGGTTGTCGCGCCAGCGGCACAGCCGGGTAGCTAAGTACGGAAAGGATAACCGCTGAAAGCATCTAAGCGGGAAGCCTGCCTCGAAACGAGTTCTCCCTTGAGAGCCGTGGGAGACCACCACGTCGATAGGCCGGGTGTGGAAGTGCGGCGACGCATGAAGCTTACCGGTACTAATCGCTCGATCGGCTTGAATCCGCGCCGCTCCGGCGGCGTGCGAACCCGTCGTGTGCAGTGACCAGTCCGACGGCCGCCCGGCCCCGCGCCGGCGGCGGTGTCGACCGCGAACATGGAACGCCGGCCCCCGGACTCCGTCCGGGCTTCGCCGGCCTGGTGGCCATAGCGAGGGGGAACCACCCGATCCCATCCCGAACTCGGAAGTGAAGACCCTCAGCGCCGATGGTACTGCGTCTCAAGGCGTGGAAGAGTAGGACACCGCCAGGCCTGCCGAGCCCGGACACGGACCGGCGGCCGTCCCGCGGAACCGTAGTCGCGACGACGGCCGAATTCCGGCCATCGAGGCCGGAGACGACATGACGCGGGGTGGAGCAGTCCGGTAGCTCGTCAGGCTCATAACCTGAAGGTCGCAGGTTCGAATCCTGCCCCCGCAACCAAAGAAAACGCCGCCAAGACAACACCTTGGCGGCGTTTGCATTTCCAGAAAACCTCTTCCGAAATGGGCTTCGGAATGTCCTCGGAACGGAATCTGGAAAACTCAGGCGTTGACATTTGTACGGCAATACCGTACATTTCTGAAATGGAGATTCGAAGCATCCGCCACAGAGGACTAAGGCGGCTTGTGGAGGATGACGACACCAGGGGAATCCGTCCCGACTTGACCGTGAGGATTCGGAGCATCCTGGCCACCCTCATCAGCGCGGCCGACATGGACGGCGTCGAGGGGCCGCCGGGCTGGCGCATCCATCGCTTATCCGGCGACCGGGCCGGAACCTGGAGCATCAGCGCCTCCGGCAACTGGCGGATTACCTTCAACATCGAGGATGGGGCAATCGCGAACCTGAATCTGGAGGACTACCACTGACGGACGAGTGCTTGTCTCACCCATGACACGGCCACGACCTGGACATGAAGGACTGTCACCGATGAGCGATGAACGAGTAAGGATCGGCATGACGCCGCCGCACCCTGGCAGCTTCATCCGCACCGAGATTCTGGATGAGCTGGGTCTCTCGGTCTCTCGCGCCGCCGACATTCTCGGCGTGCGGCGAGCGACGCTGTCAGATCTCGTCAACGGAAAAGCGAGTCTCTCACCGGAAATGGCGCTCAGGATCGAGAAGGCGTTCGGCGTGTCCATGGACATGCTCTTGCGCATGGGCGCTTGGTACGACAGTCATGCGATGCGCCGCCGCGCCGACGAGATCAACGTCGAACGCTATCAATCTGCGTAGAATATAGTGGAACGCCTGAGTTTGCGCCGACCGACTTGGGAGTCTTATCCGTAGTGTCTATTTCCAACCTGATGCTCAATTTTGCGCACGTTAGCTTATCAGGACAGACAAGTCTGAACGTGGGCTACCGTCCCTACGAGAAGGAGACACTGAATCGTCTGCGCACCGAGTTTGCGCAGACTCATGTGTTCAAACGTGATGGTAAGGAAGACAGGATTATTGAAATCCCGACTACAGTAGGTGCCGAACCACTCAGCGATAAATGTATGGAGGTCGATCTGAAGGAGTGCCGGAGTGCGGAAACGGGTGCGGCCTGCCGTCATCGTGGTTGAAGCGGTTGAATTCAAACTCCCGACCATGGCTGGCTTTCCGTGACCGCTATCGAAATTTGGGGCTTCAGCGCCGCCACGGTGCGACTGGAGAGAACTTTACGTTGACCTGCCATCGCCGTCTTTCCTTGACGGCAATATGTCAACCCAAGATCACTTCGTCGATCGCAGATGCAATTGCCGTTGCATCCAGACTCCCGCCCGGCTCTTCACGGGTTTCAATCAATATTCCTTCCGGGCCACCGCCCTCCTCGCTAGGGCCGATCCCACACTCCAGATACTCGGCACGCTTCTGTTCCCATCGTGCTCTGTACCCCGGATTGTAGAGCATGCCGAGATGCTCCCAATAGAAAGTCACGCCCCGAGCGTGATCCGCGATCGTGAAATCCGGGTACCTCATGCCACCGTTGGACAGCACAAGCGGTTGCTCGTATTCATAGTCGATCCCACGGGCGTGAAGTTTGTCGGCAATCACAAGTTCGGACTTCGAACGCACGAGGTCACCGCGCTCGGTTCGATGTATGAGCCCTTCTTCAAGAAAGCGCAGCTGGGCACTGACGGTCACTTCGCGTGGCAGCGGGTCTGCAAACAAGTTCGTCATACGCCGGGCGATTTCTGAATGCTCGTCGCTTGCATAGCGACGATACTCCGCAAGCGGGCCCTCGTGCAGAATGATCAGTCGGTCCTTGTGGCGAGTCAGCGCCGTGTACAAGAGCTCTCGGGAGAGCAGCCAGCACGGGTTTGTGAGCACGACGAAGGTTACTCCGAACTCGCTACCCTGGGTCTTGTGAACCGTCAGGCAGTAGGCCAGTTCGAGCGGATGGCGGCCTTCGTCTCCGAATTCGCCGGGGTAGAACCCGTACTTGGGACCCAGCTGCCCAGCGAACTCGACCTCGATCTTCCACGGCAAGCCCCTAAACTTTTTCGTCTTGTACTGCCCAACAACAATACCGATGTCACCGTTGGCGAGGTAGGCCTCCCCATCTGGTTTCGGCCAGACATCCCGCCGGCGCTGATTGATGACGTTGATGACCTTATCGCCGTAAAGGAGCGTCTGCGGGCCGAATGGACGAGGTACCTTGCGGCCCCATCCCTCCGTTTCCGCAAGCTCGCGCACTCTCGCCCGAAACCGCGACTGGAGCATGCGGTTCAACGCGTCCACCCCGACTAGCCCGGCGCGCACGGGCGAGAGCATCTGCCAGGCTTCAGCCCGCGTGGCGGCCCCTGGTTTGTCGCCAAACCGGTTCCAGAAAAAGGCCCACGGTATGTCCTCGTGACGCGCGCCGCCCAGCGATTCCTCGAACCCCAATTCGTCGACTGGCCCGTCGAGTCCAAGCGCCTCGACTAGTTCCGTGACGAGCTTGTCCTGAAGCTCCTGCTGATGGTTCCACCGCACGAGCCGAAGGCGTCCGTTCTTTTCTTCCCTGCCTTCGTCCAGCACAGCATCCGCGCCAGGGTCGAGCGACCGTCCGCTAAAGTGCGAGGCTAGGAGTACGTCGGTCTGGGCCTCGCCTTGCTGGCGTCGCGGGATCGTGAGCTCGGCATAGCTTGGCCCGCAGCGCGGAAAAAGCATCTCGACGTTCTCCGGCTCAAGCTCTCGAACAATGTCCACGAACGGACGACCGGCTCCGATCGGCGGGAGTTGACGCGGGTCCCCGACGAGCACGAGCCGCACGACGTTGCTGAGAGAGTCGATAAGCGCAGCGAGCTGCTCTTCGGTCAGCATCGAGCACTCGTCCACGATCACGGTTCGGTAGTCGCCGCAACGAGGTGCCTTAGGTCTGGGAAAGTAAGCGCCGGTCTCACCGTCATAGCGCTGCTGCCGGATCAGAAACTGCGCCAGCGTCTGACCGGCACCCCGCATACCGGTCTGCTCTTCGAGACGTACCCTGGCTTTGCCCGTGGGCGCAAGCAGCAACAGCCCCTTCTCGGCGACATCAGAGAGCGAGCAGAGCATCCGCAGCAACGTAGTCTTTCCCGTTCCGGCTTGGCCAATCAGCACGCATAGACGCGAGCGAAATAGATACTCGAGTGCGGCTGCCTTCTCGCACCGTGCGCGCTGCTCCTCCAGGCGTTTTTCCGGATCTTCCGGCAGCGGTTCATCGAGCCCCGTGTCCACGAGCCCTCGCCAGTCGAGATCGGCCGTATGCGGTTTGCCCTTCTTTCGGCCCAGCACCTCGCGGCGAATGATCGTGCGACATTCGATGAGCCGGTCTACTTGGTAGGCAGGCTCGTCCGTGCGGACAGTTGCGCGCGCGACGATCGGTGCGAAACCCTGCTCGCAGGCGTCGAGTACATTTTCGCCGAGCGGGCACGGCGGTTGGAGCGCGCGCTCCCGGGCTCTACGGATGACCCAACTTCGGGGGAGTAGTGTGTGCCCCTCAACAGCGGCCTCCTCGAGCAGGTCCACGACCAATGCGCGCACACGCCGCGGGTCCGCTGGGTCTTCAATCAGGCTCGGCTCCAGTACGGGGAATCGATTCCGTATTGCCTGATCCGGGAACAGGCCCCGGTCCATCGCGGCAAAGGCGATCGGGTCGGCGGCGCGCCGGTCGCGCTCGAAGAGGATGTACGGATTGAACAGCAACTCGGAATCGCTAGCCCTTATGCCGGCTTCCACCCGCGCTGTGGTGTCGTACATGCGGAGCGCCTGATTCTCCGAAATGGCGCAGCGGGCGAGCAGTTGGAGCAGGGCCCGCCGCTCATCGACGAGGTGTTTCCAGCCCTTGCGCAGCCCGTCCGTAAGTAGTTTCGCTGCGGGCCCGCCGAGCTTCGCGGGATCATTCATCACAGCGTCCACGAGCGACCACGGATCACTGCCGCCCTCGCGCTCCCGCATTAATTCAATTTCGTAGGCGAGCAGGCTCCCGTGCTGAAAGCCCCACTCGTAGCCGAACGCGGAAAGCGCCGAACCCAGGCCTGGAAACGCGCCGCGTGCTTGCCACAGGCGGTTGAGCTGGGTGTCGATCCAAGCAAGCGCTTGGTCCCACGGTCCTTCTATCCGGCCGCGAATCCGGTGCAGCGTCGCCGCGCAGGCTACGAGGGAAGCCACAGCGCCATCATGGCTCAGGAGTTCCGAGCCGTAGGAGTAGGTATCAAAATGCTCGTCAGGAGCAAAAGCAACAAACTCTTCGGGCTCCACCCCCTCGCGTTCTGCGAGCGCGAGCGCTTCCTGGTAGGGAAAGAGGAAGCCGTCTGCGAAGTCGGGTCGGATCGAGTGGCCCACGTTGCGTTCCCATAGCACGCAGCGGAGCGGCGGGTTTGCCGCCTTGTGTGCGTACTCGGTAGCCTCGCCCACGGAGAGCACTCGGCCTACACCAACGATCACCCGCCGGGACTGCTCTGAAAGCGGGGTGCGCTTGGCGTAGAAGAAACAGAGTGACTCTTCCGGCCGGAGAGCGCCGAAGAATGTATCGAGCAACACGAGCTGGTTTTCGCGCTCTTGGATCCAGTCGGTCTCGACCTGCTTTCCCTGATGATTGCGGATGTCGGGCTCCCGGTCCGGCACCCAGCCGATCTTCAGACGCTCTGCGATTCCGATTTCCCCATCTTTTGCGTTTCCCTCGACCTTCTCGCGCAGCATCCATCGAAACGGCACGCAGGCGGCAGAATACGCCGGATGCACGAAGCGGGTGGGTGCAAAGTGTCCGTGAGTCTCCGGATAATACTCCGTGTATGGGTGCGTCATCGCCCGCGTAAACTCGAAGGGCGCCATGAAAGAGACGCGCTCGCCGATACAGGGCGGCAGATCGGTAGGGTCTATTTCGTTGAGCCGCCGGCCGGCGCAACGCGTTTCTACTTCGTCGCGCCGGCCCGCGCCGATGCGTGGGAGGATGAGGCAGCTTGTATTGTCGAGTGGATGAGAGCAGACACCTCCTGTCCAGCCTCCGTCGTGCCAGGGGACACGGATGGTGACGTGGTGGGACGGCAGGCGGCGGGCTCCGGCGGCAAAGCTCGTCACGTCGACTTTCCCCTCGATTTCATTTCAGACCGGCTGGAGGATGTTTCCAGTCGGCTGCGTTGGCTCCAGACACGTTACGACGCTCCAAGAATGCGCCGATATCCTCGATTTCGAGGAACGATATCGAGGCTTGCGGTTGCCCATGGGTGTGGAAGACCTGCCTTATGTGAGCGTCGCTTCGGGGCCAGTAGGCGTTGCTGCCGCCGTACCGCCCATTGTTGGCGACGACCACGAGCTGGAACATGTGGTAGTGTAGCGCCAGCGCCATCTGGTCAAACGTCTTGACGTCTTTGTTAAGCGCCGGGATCGCCAGGATGTCCGACTCGTCTCTGAGATCGGCCGCGAGGCCCAAGTCCGTCGCGTCATAGCAGACGGCCGCCGTCAGCCAAACAGGCCGCTCATCGTCCGTGTCAGACCACGGATAGCCGATCAACCACTGGCAGGGCCGAAACCCTCGCAGAACGTGCGTACCCCCGCCGTTGAACACTTGTTCGTTTGGGGCGAGATGCCCCTTCCCCTGACGGCGAATCTTGATCTGCAGCCCGTAGGCGTCTGACCACTCCGGAATGACCCACAGGGCTGAGTTGACGAGCGGTTGCCCCGCTAGAATTTCTTCGTAGGTCAGCCCGGTAAGAATGATCGCCCTGTGCGCCCGAGCGAATGGGACCAAATGAGTACGAACATCCTTCGGATGAACAGCGAGCTCAGGGAGAATTAGCCAATCGAGCCGCCCATCGCTTCCTTTGTGAGTCTCTCTCAGGTCCAGCATGCGTTTCACCGCCGCCAGTGCCGCCGATAGATGATTGCGGTGTCTTCTCCGAGTTGCGAGATCATTGAGCGCCAGGTCGGATTTCGTGAAATCCTTGTCTGTGGGGACTACCGTCTGGACCACGCAAGCACGCAACGGTCTCTTCGCATCGGGCACTGTCGGTCGCTTGGCCAGCAGCGGTAGGATCAGCGTGCCGGTGGCGGCGCCGCGGTGTTGCTCAAGATAGGAAATCCTTTCGCCGATCTGCGACCTCGCCTCCTGAATGCCCTGTTCGATCCAATCAAAACCGACCGGGGCACGGCACCCGGGCCAACGTAAGAGCCCTAGCAAGAGTCCTTCGAACCAGTCGGTGATAGGTACCCAGTCGTCTCCGAAGGCCCGCTGTCCGCTGTAAAGGCCGTACATTCGCTGGTACCAGTGGCTCTCCGCTGGGCGATAGGCCGACTCGGTCTCTTTCCAACTTGCTAGGTGTACGGGACGCGTGAAGTCGGGATGCCGCGACAGGATGAACCTCAACAGGAAACCGAGCTGGAAGCGCCATTGCTCGCCTTCATCGCACCACACGGGCATCTCGTACATGGAACCCGATGCATCGGCCCGACTTCCACGAATCCGCAGGCTTTCCACGTCAGCAACCAGTTGGTCTCCGCCAAGGTTCAGCGTGACTTGCCCTGGCGTGATCACCCGGGGCGGAGTGTCCTGCTGCCCCCACTCTTCTAGGAAAGCCACGGCGAAGCGCAGAAGGGAGAGTTCGTTGCGGAGCGAACCGCTCGATTGGGTGTACAAGACCTCCTTGACCAGCGTGTCGCGGTCTCCCTCAGAACTCTCTGAAACTAGGCAAAGGTCCTCCCGGATCCACGCCGGAAGGTCGTCGAAAAGAGAAGGATCCGTCTCGATGCCGATAAGCTCGAGTAGAAACGAAGGGTCCCTGTGAGCGAGCTGCCGCATCCGCGACGGCCCAAGATCAGGTCGCACCAGCTCAACAGCCCGCGCCTTATCCAAGAACGCACGTCTGGTGAGAACCGCGAGCGTCGCGAAATCCGAACTCGTGAGGTGTTCTCCTTCAGCGCGCAGGAATGCCAATAGCTCTCGGTAATGCCGGGTCTCCGGTCCCGTTCCGGTGCCCGTGATGGATGCTTCGGCGGGATCGCAGGCGGCGAGAAACAACAGCGCCTGCTGTCGGAGGTACCAAGGAATCGTCTGAACGGGCAAAGCGACCAACCTCGCAGCTTCCCTACGGAGCTCCTCCCGGTATGATTCGAGGTCGATCTCCGATGGCAGCGATTCGGTATCGGCCACGAGGCCCGTCTCCGTGGCCCCCGCGCGCAGGACTTCAGCGAGGCAGTACCAAGCGATTTGCCGGGGCGCCCTTCGACGGCCCCCCTTCCCAGTGAATGGGCGGAGCAACGAGAGGACTTCCCGCAACAGCTCCACGTCTGGCCAAACGTCGAGCCCGATCCGGAGCAAGCGAACGTTCGACGGATCGTCAATCCAGCGCCTGATTAGACTCAGCGCAAATCCTTGAGCATCCTCGTCGAGTTCGCGCCGGGTACGCGCTGAACTCAGTTGTTCTCTTGACGCAGTGTCGTCATCTTCAAGCCGAACATCATGCAGCGTGTCGTCGTCGAGCAGCGGCCTGATGGAACGAAAAGTGGTGCGATATCGGGCAGCCGCGAATCTAGCGACCGCCTCATCGCGCACATCCGGGACCGGGGAAAACCGCCAGCCATTGTCGTCTTCCTCACCAAAAATTTCTTGCGCACGCACCAAGCCTTGAATTGAGTCGAGGATTTCTTGGCCACCGAGTGCGTCGAATCCCCCAGACACCGCTGACTGAATGCGGTCCATTTTCGCGCTTTGCCGTACCAGAGGTCGCTCGTCCCCTCCGAGCGCGACAACCTGGGTCTTCTCGGGAGATAGTTGGAGTCCCGGTGCCTTCTCGGCGAGTATTCCTTCAAGCCAGTCGGACACAATCGCCCCAAGAACGGATGACGAGCTATCCCAAGTGGAATCGGCCGCAATTAGAATCCGCAAGTCGTCGACGTACCGGCATGCGTCCGCCAGCAATACACCGGGGAGGATCTCCGTTTTGATCGCTGCGCGAAGCGCTTCGTCGAACCGCAGCAACACGACGTTCGCGAAAAACCCAGAGGCGACGAGGCCCTGGGGTAGCGCCACCCGCGTGAAGTCCTCAAGCTCCACTTGCTTGGCGTATGTGCGGACGTCTCTTTCGTCACGGGGATGCCAATCCCAATCGAATATGAACTCCGCCAAAGAAAAGAACGCCAAGTCATCGCCGTCGCGGCGAACTTGACCTATCGCTTCGGCAAGCAAATTCGGGCGGACGCGGTCGTAGAACTGCTGAAGATCCGCATGGACAACGTAGACACGCCGTCCTTCGGCTGCCGGAAGCGACTCGGCCGCGGTTTGCGGACGAGACAGAAACGTCCGGTAGTCTTGATGATAGGCGCGGTAGAGTTTGGCCGATCCCCATCGATGACGAAGTTCCCCGTCGATTGCGTCGCAAAAGAGACGGTTTCCGTATGAGGCCACCTGTCTTCGGGTCTCCCGGTCACGAACCTGCCACCGCGGATCCCCCTGCGTTGTCTCAACTCGGTCAGCGAGACAAAGCATGAGCGCCGTCGCCACCACCTGATCGGCGAGGCTGACGTGAGCGAGCGGTCGAAGCCGCGCTGACGTCCTCCCCTTCTCGACGGGCTCCCACACGCGATCCCGCACTCTCCATCGCTGGCTCTTGGGCGCCGGAACGATGCGCAAGGGGTCGTTCTGCCAGCCCTCCGGAGACTGTAGACGCTCGCGGAGTTCGCCGATAAACGCCGGCAGATTTACGGCCGCACGATCAAGGGCAAGCGTGTCGGAAAACCAGTTGTGGTAACGAATGTAGGACGCGGTCTTCTTCCAGGCTTGCACGAGAACGTACTCCTCGCGAAGCAGCTCCAGCCGCGGTTCAAGATGCTTCGGAACCATGCGTCAGCCGCCCAGCACCTCTACCAGTTCCGCGATCACTTGGAGCTCGCCTTCGTCCGCGTCAGTGAGCACGATGGGCTCGAAGTCCGGGTTGACGGGTTCGAGGGTAATTTTCTCGTGGCGCCAGGAGTCGCCCATGTTCGCCTTTTCGCTCTTGTAGCGCTTGACCGTATAGCGCTGCCCGGTCTCGGGATCGGTGGCGTCACGGAGCTGGACGAGGACGGTCCTGCCTTGCCGCGTGCCCTCGACCGGAGCACGAAAGAGGCACCAAGCTCGGTCGGCGATAGCAGGCTCCATGGACCTGCCCACGACCTGGGCGACAAACATGCCCTTGCGCAGGCGAGAACGCGAGGCAACTTCGACCCACTCGAAATCGTTGTCTTCGAAGTGCTGAGGATCACTGAATGCGCTGGCGGCTGCCTTGACCGGGACGAGCGGTAAGCTCGTGACGTAGCGGTCTTGGGGTGCGGGTTCCACCGTGTGTGGACGGAAAGGGACTACATTCGCCGTCCTCTCCGATGTCCCATCCGACTTCGCATCGGTCTGGAACGCGCCGGGCCAGCCGCCGTGATCCTCGATGACCTCATCGATCTCACGCATGATGCGGATGGTCTCGGTCAGGGCGACGACGATCTTATGGTAATGGGCGATATCTTCCTTCGAAAGCGTTCGGCCCTTTCGATCCTTGAGCCACTTCTCGCAGACTTGGTAGCCGCCCATGCGAAATTTCCAAACGTCCTCGTCTACATCCCCAAAACCGACGCTCTGAGCTTTGTCCACCCATACTGTGCCATGCGACCAAGAGATCCTCTCGACCACCGGGTTCGGATCGCCGATCAACTCCGTGATGGGATTCTCGATCTTTGGAGATTCAAATAGATGCAGAGAGGCGAGTTCGGCACCGATCGCTGAGATTGCCCTAAATTGCTTTGCGCCGGACGGAATAGGAATCGCGGGAAAGTCCCGTAACAAGTCGTCCGCAAACGTCATTCTGTAAGAAGGCGAATGCAATATCGCATAAACGTACTCGACAATTTCTTCAGGGGACATGGTTCGGTGGTCAGCAAGCATGGGCACCGTCTCCGAGATCCTCATTCGCGTTACTGCTAGCAGTTCCGCGACGAACTGCGATGACAAATTAACAACTCGGCGTTCTTTACCAGTGGTTCCAAAAACTTCATCAGACTCATAGCGGTATAATGGAAACATATACGCATTAGTCGAGGTGCTGTTTGAGAGCGATATGACTTCAACCGGCCCTCTAGTAATGCTCACGTGTCGAAAGGCATCGTCCTTAACCACTCGGCTCGTTGCAAGACACAGGTTGGGCCGGAGCAAATGCCTAGTCACTTTTTCTTGAGGTTCGCATAAGATTTCTCGCGCCCAGATCATCAGGCGGTCGTCAAACGGCCTATATCGAACATTGCGAATTGATCGCCAAAGCTTACCTGATTGTGCTGCTCGACGGGCCTTGTCAAACTCAAAATGTGCTGTTGAACACAATCGGTACTTCTTTCGAAGTTGAGACTCAGTGACTTCAGTATCAGCCAATTCAGTGATACGCGTCCGCAACGTCTGTTCGTCGAATGCGACTGCAAAACTGTCTTGTCGCGTCTTAAATCCACCGGCATAGGTTCTGTTTCGGTCTTTCTTAATGTTACCGGTACCGAAGATTGCTGACAGCGACCAAGTTCGAAGTGAGGACTGGGCAGCAGCTGAAGGCGAAAACAGGTATAGTGGAGTGACCGGATCCAGATAAATTCCTTCACCTACATTTTCCCGTACAAGTCGCTTGTACTTACTACCCCTCGATCCAAGCAATTCAAGGTAGCGGACCTGCGCAGCATGTGCACTAAGTGATTGTCGCGCGATCGCGATACATACGCCCTGCAAGATATCGAAAACGTTCTCGTCATCAGAGGCTGCGTCCCCACGTCGACCACTTCCATGTAGATTGACGATATCGATATTCTTGAAGCTTGCAATCCAAGACCTCCGCAAGTCCCTAAAGAGGCGGCCATCGAGATATCCATTGCTTGTGATTACACCAATAATCGAATTGCCACATTGGCTCGCTAAGTAATGGATGAGACGCAAGAATTTCACATAGTCGTTGGAAACTGCTTTGATCTGGACTTCCTCCAACCGAACTGTCGTTTTGTAGCGTTCCATGAGTGAGCTGATCCAAGCACCGTCATTCTTTGATTTTTCCGAGTATGGTGGGTTTCCGAGTAAGACCGTGAAGTGTTGTTGTTGTTTTATGGTGTTAACTGCCCGTGCTTCGTGTGCGAGTGCGGGAAAAATTCCTTCCAATTTCATCTGGTCGACGTCGCCTGCTGATTCCAATGCATTAGTGAGGTAGACTCGCGCGCGCTGCTCGCTACCAAAGCGATAGCCCGTTTCGTACAGTTTAAGCCCGATTTTGAGATGCGCGATGGCGTAGGGGGCCATAAGCAGTTCATAACCGTGTAGGCGTGTCAGCAGATGCTTGGGCACATATTCGTTCCACAACGCGGCCACCTCCTTCTCACTGTGGCCTTGCGCCTTCCACCTAGTGATGAGCGTGTTGTGTACGAGGTCGATGACCTCGACCAGAAAAGTGCCAGTTCCGGTAGCCGGATCGAGGATTTGAACAAAGTCTTGGCCGGGTGAGACGCCCTCCGGTACTTTCAGGTCTTGGTGAAGGCTCGCCATTTCACCCCAGGTGGTCATGTCGGCGAGACCGTCGGCGAGGCCAAACTCGGTGCGTAGGAATTCATCTACCGAACGCACGATGTGAGACACCACGGGGCGTGGGGTGTAGAAGACACCGCGCTCCACCTTTTTCTTCTTGTCGTAGGCGGCGAGAAAGTGTTCGTAGAAGTGAATGACCGGGTCTTCCTCCGGGTTGCGGTCGCCGAAGTCACTGACGACGGCCTCCATGTTGGCCTGGTCGAGTAGCTCCACAACCTCGGAGACGCCCAGTTCGTCGAAGTCGATGCCCGATCCGTCGATCTTGGCGCGATGCCCGCCCGTTTGGAGGAAGGTCTCCATCAACTCCTTCAAGAACGGATTCGTCCGCATGTGGCCGGCAAAGTCTTCGGCCGTGCGCCGCGTGGGGTCGGTGATGCGGACCGAGAGCAGGCCGTAGGCAATGGTCTGGGCGTACATGTCGGCAAACCCGGCCTCGTCCAGGTCGTGGACGAGCGCGGTCTGGAACGCTTTCATGAGTTTGGTGAGCGGCCCGGCTTCGGTCTCTATGGCCAGCGCCGTCTCGATGCGGTCGTGGATCGCGCGGGCGAGCTCGGCGAGCCGCTCTGAGAGCTGCTTTGAGGTGGTTACAACCTCACGGTGGCGCAGCTTGAAGGCGGCGCGCCAGCGCTCGCGCCAAGCATCGTGGTCATTCTCGTCCTCAGGCCAGGTGAGGTGGTCGGTCAGTTCGCGGGCGACGGCGTCGAGATGGAGCGGCGTGTCGAGATTGTCCCATCCGAGCACTTTGAGCGTGGGAAGGTCGCGGTTGTCCTGAGGCTTGGAAAAATGGGCCAAGGCGATCCGGCGTTCCTCGCCCTCGCCGTAGTTGGAAACGAAGAGCAGATCGTCGGCGGCCCAGGCCGGGCGCTCGGACGGATTGGCCGAGGCGCGCTTCTTGAGCGCCACCCGGCCCAGGATGCGGCGTAGAGCCACCACGGGCAGGCGCTTCGGCTCGAACTTGACAAAGAAGATGCCCCAGGGCTGGCCGGTCGCGAGGGGACGCAGGCGTTTGATCTCCTGTATCTGGGCCGCGTTCTTCGCAGCGATCCCGAGTTCCTCTGCTGTATAATCGAAGGTCAGTTCCTCGAAGTCGTCTGAATCGATCGGCCAGTAGAGGTCGTCGCGCAGATAGGCGACGAGCTGGTCAAAGCGGCGAATGTCGGCGAGGCGCTGGCGGTGGTCGGTCGGCATCGATTCAGCCCTCGTTCAACTCCATCCAACAGCGCAGTTGCGGCTTGACGCCGACCGGGGCGTCTACGCGCTTCAGGTAGCTGCCTGTGATGTGCTTCAGGACCTTGCCTCGTATTTCGAGCAGGTCTTCGGCGCCGATCGAAACCCTGCGCGGTGTTTCGGGCGCAGAACGGACGCTTTCGAGGATGTTTTCGGCGCCTTCGACAATCTCGTCCCGATCCGCATTGTAGAAGTACCAGCGGGTCGTTCCCGCCTCCTCGGTGAATTCGCCGGCGTTGCGATCGAGCGCTGGCAGGGCATAACAGAAGAACGCGCCGCGCATGCCCTTTTTCGCTTTCTCCCGTCCGCTGAAGGCCGCTCCCGGCATGCGATTGAGGCGGGCTTCGAGACCAGGATCTGCGCGGAGCATGTCCTGGAATTCTAGATGCATGTCTTCGATAACGGTCTTCTCGCCTTCGTAAGCCTCGTTGAACTCCTTCAGCGCCTCAAAATCGTCCTCCGGGGTGAGCAGCTTGCGGCCTTCGATGCCGAAGGTTTGCGAAATCAGAAGTGCCTTGTTGGTAACGCTCTGGTAGAGCGTAAGGATGTTGTTGAGCTCATCGGGCGGCAGGAAGTTCCAGAAAGATACCTTGCCTCGATCGGCCGCCATCTCCGGGTAATCGGCCTTGAGCGCTTCCTCGATCTCCGGATCCATCCGGCGATCGACACGGCCGATTCTCTGCATCAGGCGTACCGGATTCCAGTGGATGTCGTAGTTGATCATCCGGCTGGAGTCCTGGAGGTTCAGTCCTTCGGAAAGAACGTCGGTCGAGATGAGGATACGGATCTCGTCTTCGCCTTTCTCGGCGAGCCGAGCCGGGCTCGAATCGTTGTAGTAGGGCGAAAAGCGCCGGATGACAGATGCCCGTTTCAGCTTGCTGCTGCCGTCGATCTGTTCGATTCCCTCAATACCGGCCTGCCTCAGATGACGCTTGAGATATCGTGCGGTGTCGGCGAACTCGGTAAAGATCAGGACCTTCTGATTCTTCAGATCGTTCGATTTCAGAAGCCGAATCAGCTTCTGGAGCTTGTCGTCATGCCACGGTTCGAACTTGCGTGTCTCCTCGAGAAACGCGACGATCTGGTCTAGGTCCAGGTAGGACTCCGCCATGATCTCAGCGATATCGTATTCATCACGAGACAACTCCTCGACTGCCTCGAGGAACTCGGGCGGAACAATGTCATCATCCGCATCTTCGTCGGCATCCTCGCCGTCCGGCCACATCTCGATCTGTTTCTCGTAGATGTATCCGAGAACCTCATCGTTTTGCCGCTTCCAGCGTTCGAGACGCGACTTCTCCGCCTCGCTCTCGCTGTGCACTTCGAGAAAGGCCAGCAATTTTTTCAGGAGCCGATCGCATGACATTTCGAACGCGCGCGCCGAGCTCTCGAACCGCTTGAGGAACTGGGTGCGAATGAGGCCAACGACTTGTTGCTGACGGCCCTCGGACAAGGGGTCGATGCTGTCGTCGTCGCCGATGTAGTAATGGAGCGGGTAATAGATCGGCAGGCTGAAGAGCGGGTTCATACGTTCGAACGCGGATTCAAACTGTTCGAGAAGACGGCCGTAGGTCTTACGGATCGAATATTCCGCAACCTGGGGCGGCCGACGCTCCGGAAATGCCGCTGCAGTTCCCTTCTCCCGCATCTGGCTCGCCTTCGCGTAGGCTCGGCTACGCTGCACGACGAGTTCGCGGAAGACATGGTCAGACTCCAGAATCTCTTGGGCCCCGACGATATGGTCGCCCAGTTCCTCGCCGTCGATACTGAGTTGAACGCCGACGCGTTTTTCGAGGTTCCGGAAATAAGCAGTAAAATTGTTCACCCCCAATGTCTTCGCAAAGAACGCATCGTCGCGGCGAGAGAACAGCTCGGCCATGTGCCGAAAATCCGTTAGCCGGTTGTTGATCGGCGTCGCCGTGAGCATGAACACCGTTTTTGGACGTTTTTCTGCATCGAGGGTATCGAACAATCGCCAGTAGCGGGAACGTCGCTCGCCGGTCTCAAGGTCGCCTTGGGTGCCGGTATTCCTGAAGTGATGGGCCTCATCGATGATGATCGCGTCGGCGCGTTCGGCCACCCGTTCGAAGGCCTCCGGGAAGTCGTCCTTGCGCATCAGATCGGTATGACTGAAGACAGCGAGATTGCTGAAGACGGACGCGCGAGCCGATCCGCCCAGGTGCGGCAGGAAGCGACGAAGATGCGGTTCCCAGACGCCCTCCCTCGCCACCTTGGGCGCGAAGAGGACGACGTTCTTGCCCTCGTGCAGGACCAGCCGCTCAATCAGCATCAGCCCCACAAAGGTCTTGCCGAGGCCGACACCGTCACACAGGAAGGCGCCGCCGTGCTGGCGCGCAATCTTGTTGAGCGCCCAGTAGGCCTCCTTCTGATACTGGTCGAGCACCGGAAACATTTTTGAGCGGGTCTCGTCCCACTCGGTCGAAGTCAATTCATGGCCGCGGAAATATTCCTGTAGCGCCTTGGCGTAGATCTCGAAGGGCGTGTGCTCCTCGGTATGCCGTCCGATGACCTTCAAAATGTCTTCGGCGACCTCTTCTGCCTCATCCCAGTGATGGTCGAACCATTCCTGGAGTTGAGCAACCTCTCGACCGCTCTGCACTTGGATGTTGAGCTCGACGCTCTTGGTCAGGCCGGGACGCGTGAAATTGCTCGAGCCGACGAGTGCCTGGGCGCCGATCACATCGACCTTGGCGTGGGTGATGTATGCCTTCGCGTGAAACTTGTCCTTGTTGTAAACGCGGCACTCGATCCGTCCGTCGCGCAGCGCCGCCTCGATCGCAGCGACGCCTTCAAGGAAAGGGCGATCTTGCTTCTCGACCTCAAGACTGGCGTCCAGACGAGCTTCGGCGTTCGAACGAACAGCCTCGAGGATCGCTCTTTTCGATCGGGCGGTGGTCTCATCTCCCATGAGGATTCGGATCTTGTCGAGCTGCTGCCATTTGTCCTCCATGGCGAGCAGCCCGCCGATCTCGAAATAGCCGGTGGCAACGTCGAAACTCTTCGCGAGTTCCGTCCACTCGGTCAGGTAGCGTAGTCCGGTCCAGCCCGAGATGCTGTTGTCGACAATGAAAAGATCGCCACCTTTGGGATCCTCGTTCATGTTCTTCCCTTGAGCGCGTTCTCAAGCTCTACCAATAAATCGAACCACAAGCCTCGTCCGAATTGGTTCCATCCTGAAACACACCGCCTCCCAAATCACGTTTCTGCCTGTTCTGCCGGAACGCACTGCCTGCGCCCGGGCTGACCGTCGCGCTTCCAAGGCAGGCCTCAATTCGCTGGTTCGCTTGAAGGAACAGGCACTGCCGTCTGTCATCGCAGCGGAAGCACGCGGTCAAACTCCAGGGCATGTCCGTCCGGCTGTGTCCCTCGACCATCCATCGCTCCGTCTTGCGGCGGTCGCGTTGCACGACGGTGATAACATGCTGCACGGTCGACGGCGAGACCCTGACCTCCTTCGCGATCGCCCCGGGCCGGACGCCGGCCTCGAAAGCGGCGAGGATCAACCGTTCCTGCCTCGGGGTCACCGTGGCAGCCCTGACCTGCTCATTCGGTTTCCCGCGAGCCGCTTTCACCTGACTACGCTTTGCCGACCGCCCCTCCACCGATGGTCAGTCCGGCGGACCCCCGTACCCCGACGCTACCGACGATCCGCGTCTGGTGGCCGGCACGACCGGGGCCGAGTGGGTGGAATCGGATGGGAGCCGTGGCGTGTTCGTAGGGGCTTACTTCGGGGCGTCGGGTCAGTAGAACGACAGAGTCGCGCCCGTTGCAGCGGGCGCAACTCTCCATCACGAAAGGACTGAACCATCGATTGGCGACTGCACGGCCGTGGACCGCATCCGTGCCTCCCCTTACGCCCAAGAACGCCTACAGGAGGACCGATTCGTTCTTGTGCCCCGACCATTTGGGCAGGTCGTCGTGCACGTCGATCATGCGCTCGCCGTAGAAAATGTGACAGGTCGGCCGAAAAGGCTCCGGGACCTCCCGCGCCGCCCCGAAATCGAAGAGCGAGGGAAACGCCAGCCACATGCGGCGGCCCTCGTCCGCGATCGGGGTGCCGCACAGGGCGCAGCAGACCTTGCACGGGAGGATTCTCGCCGGTGTGCCGAGGTCGCCGTTGTAGAAGCGCAGGCGGTCGATCCCCCTCACGAACCTGACGTGGCGTTTGTGAAAGATCGCGGCCCACTGCATCGGCGCCCCGTGCAACGTCCGGCAGGCGCGGCAGTGGCAGATCTTCGCATCGACCGGATCGGCGCAGACTTCGTACCGCACCGCGTCGCAGTGGCAACCGGCCCGGTATCTGGCCTCGAAGGGACGTCCGTCCCGCGCCGCGAACGTCTCCGCAAACCCGTTCATCCTCGCGTCTCCGGGGTCGCGAACGCGCGAACGCGGGCCGGGCGGGACTACCGGACGCCCATGGCCCGGTTCACGGTGCCCGGGCCTTCGCCGCCGAATCTCGTGGCGGCGAAGCCGATGACGAGGCCGACGGCGGCGCCCTCGGCGGCGAACCGGAACGGCGAAGACAGGACGCCGCCGGCGGCCAGCGCGTCATGGGTGAAGAGCGTCAGCACGAAGTTCATCCACGCCCCCAGGAGCGGCGCGAGAAACCACCACGGCATCGGTATTCCCAATACCGGGTGCCGCGTGTAGACGCCGAACACGCCGACGACCGCGCCCAGCGTCGTGTACCAGAGCAGTATTCCCCAGCGCGGCAGGCTGTCCTCGCCGACCGGAAAGACGGTGAGGGACATGAACCCGGCGATGCCGAACGCGGCGCCGAGCGCCTTGCCGACGGCCAGGCGGGTGTTCAACGAGGGTTTGCCGAACATTTCGACCTCCGGAGCCGTCGGTTTCGCCGTGTCACCCGAAGAGCGCGGTGCGGCGGGCCCCGATGCTCCGCCGGTCCGGGGCGCCGGATCGGCGCTCAAGTCACCGAAGCTTGCCCGCCCCGTACATGATCGCCTTGACCGGGTCGCTCAGCAGGCTCCCCGGCGACGGCTTCGTCTCCATCGTGAAGGCGTGTCCGCCGGGGGTGACGCACGCCGCCACGTAGGCGGTCTCGGCCGTGCACCGGTTGCCGTGTTCGTCGGTCCAGCTCTCGCCCGGCTGGAACGCCGCGGGCGCCGCCCGCGGCGCGCATCCCGCGAACGCCACGGCAAGGAACGCCGCCGTCAGGGTGAGGGATTTCACGGGTAGCCGCCCATCGTCGCGTCGCCCAACGGCGGCAATATCCGGGAACCGGCCGGCGGGCGCAAGCGCGAAGCCGTTCCCGCGCGGTGCCGACAGCCTCGCGCCGCCGCCCGGTCCATGTCTGCCGCCAGGCTGTTCCAACAGGCGAGGCCACCTCACAGGTCCAGTATCGCTTGCGCTTGTCCTTTTTCCGACTGGCGTCGCACCGCCTCTCATACGGTGCCACGCAGTCCCCCCAATGCCATCGTCGCGCCGCGCGGTTCAATCGGCCCGTGGTCTCTGCGTATCCGCTCAATTCCACAGGCAGGACAATGGCGCCGCCGCCAGCCGGTCGCCGAACGGCACGACATCCGTATTGTCATAGAGGACGACACCGAAGGCGAAGCGATCGCCGCACGGCTCCGCCAGCGCCCGAAGGCCGGCGAAGTCGCCGGACCTGGCCGTGGCGCTTGCCTTGACCTCAATGCCCGCGATCGTCCCGTCGTCGCGTTCCAGCACGATGTCGACCTCGCGCATATCCCGGTCGCGGAAATGATGCGGCGTCAATCGCAGGTCCGAGGCCGTCATCAGCTTGAGCACTTCCGAGAACACGAAACTCTCGAGCAGCGCTCCGAATGTCCCGCGATCCGCCTTCACCCTGTCGAAAGTCAGGCCGCGCGCGCTCGCCAACAGGCCGGAATCGAGGAAATGCAGCTTTGGCGTCTTGACGATACGTTTCAGCGCGTTGGTGAACCAGGGCCGCAGCGTTGCGATCAGAAAGACCTGTTCAAGCAGCCCGACATAACGCTGCCCCGTCTTGTGGCTGACATCGATGCTTGCCCCGAGTTGCGTATAGTTGACCGGTTGGCCGGAACGCTCGGCCAGCAGCCGCACGAATTTCGGAAGCTCGGTCAGCTTCTCGACCTCCGCGATGTCCCTGAGATCGCGCGTGAGAATCGCGGTAAGGTAGGATCGTGCCCAATCCTGCCGCCGCCGTTCGCTTTCACGGGCAATTGCTTCGGGAAACCCGCCGAGCAGAACGGCCTGGACGAGATCGTCACCGACGACCGCCTTGCGCTGATTTTGCAGTTTCCCTTCGAACAGGCGCTCCAGAAAGCCGGGCGTCCGCCCCTCGACCTCGGCCCGCGCGAGCGGCAGCATCCGGAGCGTTTCCATCCGGCCGGCCAGACTGTCGGCGATCCGCGGCAGGGACAGCACATTGGCCGAGCCCGTGAGGAGAAAACGGCCCGGGCGATAATCTTCATCGACCGCCTTCTTGATCGCCAGGAGCAGGTCGGGCGCGCGCTGAATCTCGTCGATGATGGCCCGGTCCAGGCCCCGGATGAATCCGGCCGGATCGGACCGGGCCGCCTCGAGCACCGTCTGATCGTCGAGCGTGATATAGGTGCGGCCGGCTTCCCCCATGCTCTTGACGAGCGTGGTCTTGCCCGCCCGGCGCGGCCCCACGATGAGAACCACGGGCGTATCCGAAAGAGCCTCCTCGGCCCGGCGCTCTACAAACCGCTTGAACATCCCATCTCCAAGTCCCCGACGATTGGAACTATTCATATCGTCTGATTGGAAGTCAAGAGGTCGCTAATTGGAAGACCGAAAGACCGCGATCTGGAAGGCGGGGCAGGGGAAGGCCTTCCCTCGCGCCCGAGCCCGTCGTCTCGGGCAACCCCTTCGAGCGGGGGATTTCCCCCGCAACGCCCCCTTTTGGAGTTGGAAGCCGAGGGAGAGACCCTCGGCGCGCCTCGCGGAGAATCGCGATGCCCAGACATGGCCGAAAGACTGGCATCAGGTGCGAAGCCGTTCCCGCGCGCCGTCCACCCCCACCCTGACCCTTCCAGGGGGAGGGAACCCGAGTGGCCCGGCCGCGCCCCGAGGGTCCCCTCTCCCGCGTGCGGGAGAGGGACAGAGCCTGCCCCCGCGAAGGCGGGGGGTGAGGGTGTCGGAGAACGATGCGCCGCCCAACCGCGTTTCGCAGAGGAATCCTTCCGCGGCAAACGATACTCTTCCCCGGCGGCGTTGTAACGGTGTCTCCGCCGGGACCGCCTTCAACCGCTCGCGCCGCCTCCGCCCCCCGCGATTGGACGCGTCATCGGCGCTTCGACAGCACGACGAAGCGCCCGCACAGCAGCCCCAGCGACAGGGCCGTCGCGACGATCATCGCCTCGAACAGTCCGGCGACGCCCCGCTGCAGCCCGAAGGCCAGCAGCAGCGAGAGCGGTATCATGCAGCCGATGAACGCGAGGGCCTGAAGCGCCGACGGGACCCACGCGTCGGCGCAGCCGCGCAGGGCGTTGAGCATCAGCGTCTGCCCGCCGTCGAAGACCGGCATGAGCGCGGCGAGCGTCATCGCCGGCGCGACGGCCGCCAGCACTTCCGGTTCCGAGCTGTAGATCGCGGAGAGCGGCCGGGCGAGCGCCGCCATGAAGGCGCCGGCGCCGGCCATCAGCGAGACGGTCACGGCGAGACCGAGCCAGCCCGCGGCCGTCCAGCGCCTGCGGTCGCCGCGGCCGAAGGCGTTGCCGATGCGTACGCTGGTGGCGATGCCGACCCGTTCGCGACCATGAAGACGACCGCGATGACGTTCAGCACGATGGCGAAGACGGCGAGCGGAACCGCACCGAGCCAGCCGGCGAACAGGTGGACCGAGGAGAAGGCCCCCGTCTCGACGGCGATGGCGACGGCGGCCGCGTAGCCGACCGTGCGCTGCAGCCTCCAGCGCGGCCACGACCAGTCGGCGCGGGCGCGCACGCCAAGCCGCGCCCGGTCGGACATCCGCCAGGCGTAGGCGGCCAGGAACGCCGCCAGGCCCCAGCGGATGGCGGTGGTGGCCCAGGCCGAGCCTTCCGCGCCCAGCGCCGCCGCGCCGAACAGGCCGTGTACGAGGATGAGGTCGGCCGGGACGTTGACCGCGTTGGCGGCGACGATCGCCCAGGCGACCGGGTGCGGACGCCGGACGCCCTCGAGGAAGAAGGCCGTGGCGAAGTAGAGGAAGACCGCCGGATAGCCGAGGGACAGGACGAAGAACACCCGCCCGGCGCCCTCCGCCATGTCCTCGCTCTGCCCGGTCAGCAGCAGCGCCTCGCGGCCGAACAGCCCGAGCAGCAGGCCCGCGGCGCCGAAGGCGAGCGCGACCGGCACCGCCCGCCGCCATGCGGCCCCGCATTCCGCCGGGTCGCCGCGGCCCATCGCCTGCGCCGCGGCGACCGTGGTGCCGGTGAGCAGCCCCATCACGGTCAGGAGCAATGGCAGATGGACCGCGACGCCGAGCGACAGGTGCCCGAGTTCGACCGCAGAGTAGCGGCCGACGATCACCGTGTCGGCCACCGTCATCGCGAGCACGCCGGCGCGGCTCACCACGACCGGCAGCGCGAGGCGGTAGAGGTCGGCCAGATGGCCGAGGACGAGGCGGCGGCGAAGGCGAAGGCGCAAGGGCGGCGAACGGGCTTTCAGTTGGCGGTGAGGACGCGGTCGACGAATACCTCGACCGTGTCGGTCATGACGGCGGCCGGGAGCGGCGCCGCGGCTGCACCTTCCTGGGCAGTCGATCCTCGTCGATGTCCAGTCCGAGGGAATCGTCGCGGCGGTCGGCCGCCCGGGCGAGACGGTCGGCGAGCCC
This sequence comes from Alphaproteobacteria bacterium, assembly GCA_963663355.2. Taxonomy (GTDB): domain Bacteria; phylum Pseudomonadota; class Alphaproteobacteria; order UBA2966; family UBA2966; genus UBA2966. Next base: position 2,783,393 of record CAXXKS010000001.1, on the reverse strand, counting down.
CAGGACGGCCAATACGGTTGCGTAGATGCCGACCGAGACCGACGGGTCGCCGCGTTCGACCTTGTAGAGGGTGCCGCGGCTGATGAACGCGCGCTCGGCCATGGAAACCGTCGAGATGCGGCGCTTCTTGCGGGCCACCGCGATGTCCGCGCCCAGCTTGACCAGGGCCTGTCTGGCTGCCCTGGGAAGCGCGCGTGTCGCCAGCGTTTTCATCGTCTGTCTTATCTACAGAGCAATAAAGGCTTATGTTGTTCACCTTATAAGACATTGGCGGTGGATCGGCGATCCGACCGGGTGCCCGGTATTCGAGGTTGGATCATGGCGCGGCGGAGCGGGAAGGCCGGCGGCCGTGCAGATGGACATGAACTGCACAACTGCATGTCCCCAAGTCCGAACTGGCCGATTTCTGCCAGGCGCACTTGCATCCGGGCCTGGCGATTTTCGGCTCGGCGTTGCGGGCGGATTTCGGTCCCGAGAGCGATGGTCGACGGCTGGTCGAGTTCGCGCCAGGCCGCGTCCCGGCCTGTTGGGCCAGGCGGCATGGAGATCGCGTTGTCGCCCCTGTTCGGCGGCCGCAAGGTGGATTTCCTGCGAACCCCGGAGGATCTGAGCCGCTATTTCCGCCAGGAAGTCCTCGACACGGCGGAAGTCCAGTATGCGCAAGGATGACGATCCTTCAACAGGCACGCGCTCAATCGGGAGACGGACGAGAAGATCGCCGACAAACGCGGCAAACGATGCCCTTACCCGGCGGTGTCGTGACCGCCCCTTCGCCTGGATTGCCTTCAACCGCTCGCGCAGCCTCAGCCCCCCTTCCCGGCCTCCCTCCTGCCAGGGGGGAGGAGCCTTGCGGCGCATCGCCGTCTCCGCCGGCGTCACCCGAAGAGCGCGGCGCAGCGGACCTCGATGCTCCACCGGTCCGGGGCGTCGGGCGGCGTCTCCGGGTCCTCGAAGGCGCTGTGGAAGCTGAAGGTGCAGGGCCGGCCCCCGGCGTCGGCGTCGGCCCTGGCGCCCCCGGAGCGGGCCAGTTCCCCCGCCGAGTCCCACTGCTTGATGAGCAGCGCCTCGTCGCGGGTCATGGCGGGCCAGTACATCCAGCGGTGGCGCGGGTCGTGCTTGGCGAAATAGTTCTCGCCGACCCGGTCCGCGTAGTGGATCTCGAAGACGACGAGGTCCTCCGGGCGCACGCTCGCGGCGTCGCACAGGGCGAGCGGCCGGGCCGCCACCGGCTCGGGGGCGATGTTGCGCCACACGTTGACGATGGCGAAGCGCCCGCCGCCGCCGACCGCCCGCTCGACCGCGTCCGCGTCCAGCAGCGTCCCGCCCTCGGGGAGCGCCGCGCGGTACGTGTCGTTCAGGGCCGGCGGCCGCGCCAGGTCGCGCAGCCGCGTGGGCGCGCCGGTCAGGGTGTAGTCGCCGTGCACCAGATGGGCCGGCCCCTGCACGTGCTGGCCGCCCGCGATGCGCCTGTTGCCGGACTTGCCGGTGGCGGAGCGGACGTTGTGGTCGAAGGCCGCGACGACGGCGGCGCCGGTCGCCGCGCGCACGATGCCGGCGCACTCCGGATAGTAGGTCCGCACCACCGCCCCGTGATCGAGGAAGTCCAGGCCGGGGTCGGCCGTCGGCCGCTCGACCAGCTCGAAGCCGTTGGCGTCCAGCGCCGGCCGGCGCGGCGGCGGGAGCGCGCGGGCGTCGGCGACCGCCATCTCCCGGCACTCGACGTCGATGCCGGTGCGGCCGCTGTCGTTGCCGTCGCGGTCGCGCCGGGTCAGGACCTTGCCGTTCCGGTAGAGCGACGAGGCCGCCGACGCCTTCATGTAGCGGAAGGAGCCGGGGACGAACCCCTCCCGGGCCGGTTCCGAGATCGTTCCCGTCATGAAGAAAGATTCGCATCCCCGCCGCGTCGACGCCAGCGCCTCGTTCTCCGGCACCCTCACCCTGTCCCTCTCCCGCACGCGGGAGAGGGGACCATTGGGGCGCAGCCGGGCCACTCGGGTCCCCTCTCCCTGGAAGGGGGAGGGACAGGGTGGGGGTGGCCCGCCCGACTCCGTGCGAACTGTGCGAATTGGCTTCCCGCGTACCCGGAATTTTGACGTCGTTTGCCGGAAAAATTTGAAACACACCCTCACCCTGTCCCTCTCCCGCAGAGCGGGAGAGGGGACCATTGGGGCGCGGCCGGGCCACTCGGGTCCCCTCTCCCTGGAAGGGGAAGGGACAGGGTGGGGGTGGCCCCCCCGACTCCGTGCGAACTGTGCGAATTGGCCGTCCGCGCACCCGGGGTTTTCCCGTTTCGTATCCCCGGCGGCGGCTTGCGCCGGCACCGGATTCCGGTAGGGTATCGGGCGAACCGACACGAACCGGCCGCGAACCGCGCCCGTCGCCCGCCTTCCGCGCCCGCGGCGGATCTGCGCTCCGCGAGCCGAACAGGAGGAGGTCGCATCCCATGTACAAATCCGCTCTCGCGATCCTGGCCGCCGGCGCGGTCCTGGCGGGGTCCGCCGGCGCCCAGGAGAACGTGTCATTCGCGCTCGACTGGAAGTTCGAGGGTCCCTCCGCGCCGTATTTCGCGGCCATCGACAACGGCCACTTCGAAGCCGCCGGACTCGCCGTCGAGATCTCCGCCGGCAAGGGCTCCCTGGACGCCATCCCCAAGGTCGCCACCGGCGCCTTCCCGATCGGCTTCGCGGACATCAACTCCCTGGTCAAGTTCCTGGACCAGAATCCCGGCGCGCCGGTCATCGCGGTCATGATGGTCTACGACAAGCCGCCGTTCGCCGTCGTCGGCCGCAAGAGCCTCGGCGTCGCGGCGCCGAAGGACCTCGAGGGGCGGGTGCTCGGAGCGCCCCCGCCGGACGGCGCCTGGGCCCAGTTCCCGGCCTTCGCCACCGCGAACGGCCTCGACATGGACAAGATCAAGGTCGAGCCCGTCGGCTTCCCGACCCGCGAGCCGATGCTCGCGGAAGGCAACGTGGACGCCGTGACGGGCTATTCCTTCTCGTCCTTCCTGAACCTCGTCCGCCTCGGCGTGCCGGAGGAGGACATCTCGACCATACTGATGGCGGACCACGGCCTCGCGCTCTACGGGAACGCGATCGTCGTCAACACCGACTACGCGAAGGCCAACGCCGGCAAGGTGACGGGCTTCATCGGCGCGGTGGCGAAGGGCTGGAAGGACGCCATCGCCGACCCGGCGAAGGCCGTGGAGTCGCTGGTGAAGCGGAACCCCGCCGCCGACGCGGCGCTGGAGACCCGCCGGCTCCAGCTCTCCATCGACGCCAACGTGCTCACGGACTACACGAGGGCCAACGGAATCGGCGGCGTCGATCCCGCGCGCCTGGAGAAGGCGCTGACCCAGATCGCGGAGACCTACGAGTTCCAGAACGAGCCGGACGCCGCGCTCTACTTCACGGACGCGTACCTGCCCGCGGCCGAAGCGCGGATGCTCCGGTAGCCCGGCCTCTCCGGCCGGCCCGCATGGACGCCCTGATCGACATAAGGGACGTCACGCTCGCCTACGAGACGGAGGGCGGCACGCTGCCCGTCCTCGACGGCGTCGACATGCGGGTCCCGGAGGGAGGCTTCGCGGCCGTGGTCGGCCCGTCCGGCTGCGGCAAGTCCACCCTCACGCGCCTGATCGCCGGCCTGCTGGAGCCGGACGGGGGCGAGGTCTGGCTGCACGGGCAGCGGGTCACGGGCCCGAAGTCCTCGGTCGGAATGGCGTTCCAGAACCCGGTCCTGCTCGAATGGCGTTCCGTGCTGCGGAACGTGACGCTGCCCCTCGAGCTGGTGGCCCCGCGGATGCCGAAGCGGGAGAAGGAGGAGCGCGCGCGGCGGCTCCTGGCCCTCGTCGGCCTCGAGGGGTTCGAGGACAAGCGGCCGAGCGAGCTTTCGGGCGGCATGCGCCAGCGCGCCTCGCTCTGCCGCTCGATCGTGCACAAGCCGGAAGTGCTGATCCTCGACGAGCCGTTCGGGGCGCTGGACGCGTTCACGCGCGAGGACCTCTGGCAGACGATGCACGAGGTGAAGTCGGAGGAGCCGTTCACCGGCGTCATGATCACCCACGACCTGCGGGAATCGATCTTCCTCGCGGACACGGTGATCGTGCTGTCCGGCCGTCCGGCGGTCACGCAGTACACGATGGAGGTCCCGTGGAAGGGCGAGCGGGACCTCGGCCGCCTCTACACCCCGGAGGCGACGGAGATGCTGGGGGAGCTCCGGAACCAGATCCGGATCGCGCAGGGCAGGTCCCCGCGGGAGGCGGACGCGTGAACTGGCGCCGCCTCGCGCCGGTCGTCGCGCTCGCCGTGTTCTGCCTGTTCTGGGAGGCCCTGGTGTGGGCGAACGGCTGGCCGAACTACAAGATGGCCTCGCCCTCGGACCTCGTGCCCGCCTTCTGGAAGTTCCGCTGGCTGTTCCTCGAGTACGGATGGGACACCCTGTGGCGGACCGTGGCGGGGCTCGTGCTGTCCGTGTTCGTCGGCGTGCTGCTCGGCATGGTCATGGGGCTGAACCGGACCATGCGGGACGCGCTCTACCCGCTGCTCGTCGGCTTCAACGCCATCCCCAAGGCGACCGTCGTCCCCATCGTCGCGCTGCTGTTCGTCGGCCGGCACGACATGAACACGATCCTGATCGCGTTCCTCATCTCCTTCTTTCCGATCGCCGTCTCCGTCTCCATCGGCCTGTCCACGCTCGAGCCGGAATACCGCGACATCCTCGCCTCCCTCGGCGCGTCCCGTTTCACGATCTTCTGGAAGATCGCGCTTCCGAAGACGCTCCCGGAGTTCTTCGGGGCCCTCAAGGTCGCGGTGACGCTCGCCTTCATCGGCACGAACCTGATGGAGATCGTGGAGCCGCACGGACGCGGCCTGGGCCACCTGTTCGACAGCGGCAAGATCAGCGCGGACTATCCCCTGATGTTCGCCGTGCTCATCGCGCTCGCGGCCCTCGGCATCCTGCTCTACTACGTCGTCGTCGCGCTGGAGCGCGTCTTCGCCGGCTGGGCCGAACGTTCGCCGACGTGACGCTCCCTTCCCCCCCTTGCAGGGGGAGGGCCGGGCGGGGGTGCGTTTCGACGGGTCCGCTTCGGGGCGTGTTCGTCGAGGAACGCCCGGCAGACCGCCGCGGACTTCGTGTAGCCGGCCGGCGGCGCGATGCCGCTCCGCTTCGCGATCGAGGCCGCGAACTTCCTCATCGCCGCCGTCGGCGGCCGGTCCCCGCCGCCGCCGTCGGCTTCGCCGAGGAGCGCGGCCTCCCCGTCGGCGCCCCGCTCCCCGAGCCGGCCGATGATGCGCCGCGCGGAATCGCACACCGCGTCGATCGCCCCCGTCATCTCCTGCCGGCCGGTCAGCACGTCGTCGAGCAGGCACTCCAGCTCCGCCGTCACGCCCGGGTCCACCAGCGCCGGATCGGCCCGCTCGAGAACCCCGAACAGCGCGAGGCCCCGCTCGGTCGGCACGACGTTCTTTCCCCGCGCCTCCAGGAACCCCTGCCGCTTCAGCCCGGCGACGATCTCGGCCCGCGTCGCCGGCGTGCCGATCCCCTTCGCCTCCCTGAGCCGCTCGCGCAGCGCCGCGTCCTCGACGAAGCGCCACGCGTTCCGCATCGCCTCGATCAGCGTGCCTTCCCGGTAGCGGGGCGGCGGGCGCGTCTCCTTGTCCTCGACCTCCGCGTCGCGGAGCCGCGCGGCCTCCCCGTCCCGCAGGGGCGGCAGCGCCCGCGCCGCCCCGTCCTCCTCCTCCTCGGGCCGCCAGTCCGGAAAGGCGCCGCGCCAGCCGGCCTCGACGGGCTGGCGTCCGGCGGCGCGGAACGCGAAGCCGCGCACGTCCAGCGTCACCGTCGTCTGCCGGTAGCGGTGGTCCGGCATCACGGCGGCCAGGTACGACCGCGCGACCGCGTCGAACAGCCTCTTCTCGTCCGGCGCGAGGCGCGGCCAGACCTCGCGCAGGTCGCCGATCCTGTTGACGTTGGGGACGATCGCGTGATGGCTCGCGCCCTCCAGCCCCTTGTCGTGGAAGGCGCCGTTCCGCCCCTTGCGGATCAACGGCGGCGCCGGCACCGGGATGTCCGCGTAGGACCGGCCCGCGCGCAGCCCGGCGACGATCCGGGGCGCGTCCGCGGCGGCGCTTTCCGGCAGGTAGCGCACCTCCGCGCGGGGGTAGGTCAGGATCTTCTTCCCCTCCCCGTCGTAGAGCTCCTGGGCCACGTCCAGCGTCTTCGCGGCCGTCCAGCCGAAGCGCGCGCCGCACAGCTTCTGCAGCGAGGGCAGGTCGTGCAGGCGCGGCGGGCGCTGGCGCCCGTCCTCCACGCGCACCCGGAGCGGCCCCTCGAAGCCCCGCGCCGCGTCGCGCACCGCCTCCGCCTTCGCGCGCTCGACGATGCGCTCCTTCGGCGCGTGCCGCATGGGGAAGCGGCCCCCCTCCGCGTGCGCCGCGGCCGTCACCTCGAAATAGGCCGTGGGCGCGAACTCCCGGATCTCCAGCTCCCGCCGGCACGCGATGGCCAGCGTCGGCGTCTTCACCCGGCCGATCCCGATCACCGCCCGCGAGCCCCGGCCCAGCGTCACCGTCGCCGTCCGGGTCAGCGACAGGTTGTAGATCTGGTCCGCCTGCCGGCGCGCCACCGCGGCCTCGTAGAGCCGGGCGTGCTCGCGGTTGGGCCGCGCGCGCCGGAACGCCTGGCGGATGGTCTCCGCGTCCTGGGCCGTGAACAGCACCCGCAGCACCTCGCCCCGGTAGCGGCAGTGCTCCAGGATCTCCTGGCCGATGAGCTGCCCCTCGCGGTCGCAGTCGGTGGCGAGCCACACCCGGCCGGCCGTCTTCAGCGCCGCCCGGATCGCCTTCAGCTTCGCCGCCTTGTTGCCGCCGGCGGCCGGCTTGGTGCCGTACAGCCCGTCCGGCTTCAGCAGCGCCGTGGACCAGCGCCTCCAGGCCGGGTTCACGTCCTCGGGCTCGCACAGGTCGAGCAGGTGGCCCTCCGCCGCGAGGACGGCGCCGTAGCGGGAGCCGACGGCGGCCCGCACGTCCCTCGCCTGGCTCGCCTTCTCGGTGATGACGATCTGGCGGGTCACGGCGGGCCCTCCCGCGGCGTTCCGCCGTCCTCCCCGCGCGCCGGCGCGGCCGCGATGGCGGCCAGGAACGGCCCGGCGAACTCCTTCAGCTTGGCCGCGCCGACGCCGTTGACCTCGGCGAACTCCGCCTCGGTGCGCGGGCGCCGCCGCGCCATGTCGATCAGCGTGCGGTCGGGGAACACGACGTAGGCGGGCACCCCGCGCGCCTTCGCGATGTCCAGGCGCAGCGCCTTGAGGGCGTCCAGCAGCGCCGCGTCCGCGCCGTCCGGCGGCGGCTCCGCCCCGCCGCCGCGGGCCGCGCGGGGCTTCCGCGCCTCTCCGGGAGCGCGCGCGACGACCGCGTTCTCGCGGTACAGGAATTCGCCGTCGCCGCGCAGCAGGCCGAGGCCCTTGTCGGTGATCCCGATCCCGCCGTAGCCCCCGATGTCGATGCGCAGGAACCCGGTCGCCACCATCTGGCGGATCAGGGAGCGCCACTCGCTCTTGCCCCGGTCCGCGCCGGTCCCGAAGGTCGGCAGGCGGTCGTGGCCGAAGCGCGCGATCTTGTCGGTCCCCGTCCCCCGCAGGATGTCGATCAGGTGGGCCGCGCCGAAGCGCTGCCCCGAGCGGTACGCGGCCGACAGGATCTTCTGCGCGTCCTCCGTCCCGTCGACGCGCTCCGCGGGGTCGAGGCAGACGTCGCAGTTGCCGCAGGCGCCGACCGCCTCCCCGAAATACTCCAGCAGCGCCACCCGCCGGCAGGCCGGCGCCTCGCAGTAGCCGAGCAGCGCGTCGAGGCGCTTGTGCTCGCGGCGCCGGCGCTCCGGCCCCGCACCCTCGTCCTCGACGAACTGGCGGCGCATCCGGATGTCATCGAGGCCGTAGAGCATGTGCGCCTCCGCCGGTTCGCCGTCGCGGCCCGCGCGCCCGATCTCCTGGTAGTAGGCCTCGACGCTGCCCGGCAGGTCGGCGTGGAAGACGTAGCGCACGTCGGCCTTGTCGATCCCCATCCCGAAGGCGATGGTGGCGACGACGACCACGCCGGGCTCGGTCATGAAGACGTTCTGGTGGGCGTCCCGCTCCTCCTTCTCCATGCCCGCGTGATAGGGGAGGGCGCGGACCCCGTCCGCCGCCAGCATGGCCGCGGTCTCCTCCGTCTTCCGCCGCGACAGGCAGTAGACGATGCCGCTCTCGCCCTCGTGGCGGGCGACGAAGCGCCCGAGCTGGCGCTTCCAGTCGCGCTTCATCTCGACCGCGAGCCTGATGTTGGGGCGGTCGAAGCCGAGCACGAACTGCTCGACCCGGCCGCCGAACAGCTTGTCCGCGATGTCCTCCCGGGTGACCTCGTCGGCGGTGGCCGTCAGCGCCGCGATCGGCACGCTGGGGAAGAGCTCCCGCAGCCGGCGCAGGTCCTCGTATTCCGGCCGGAAGGCCGGCCCCCACTGCGAGATGCAGTGGGCCTCGTCGATGGCGAAGAGCCGGACCGGCAGGCGGGCGAGCGCCGCCAGCATGCGCTCCGTCATCAGCCGCTCCGGCGCCATGTAGAGCAGCCGCGTTTCGCCCGCCGCGGCGCGGCGCCAGGCGGCGACGTTCTTGGACCGTTCGTTGCCGGAGTTGATGCCGTCGGCGGGGACGCCCGCCAGCCTGAGCGCCGACACCTGGTCCCGCATCAGGGCGATCAGGGGGGACACCACCACCGTGAGCCCGTCCATGACCAGGGCGGGGATCTGGAAGCAGAGCGACTTGCCCGACCCCGTCGGCATCACCGTGAGCGCGTGGCGGCCCTCCAGCAATGCCCCGATCACGGCCTCCTGGCCCGGGCGGAACCCCTCGAACCCGAAGACCTCCCGCAGCACCCGGCGCGCCGCGCCCGACGGGCTGGAACGTTGCAGCATGGGGGACTCGTAGCACGCGCCGCCGCGCCGTGGCGATTCCGGGGCCACCCGGTCTCCCTCTCCCGCAGGCGGGAGAGGGGATCCTCGGGGCGCGGCCGGGTCGTTCGGGTTCCCTCCCCTTGCACAGAACGAATGCGGCGGCCCGCCCGGCCTCACCCCTCCGCGATCCGCCGGGCCACCCTGGCGGCCAGGGCGCCGGCGGCGCGGCGCCGGTACCAGGGGCTCGTCGTCGTCGTCCCCATGGGGGACGCCCGCGCCCGCACGAGGTCCCGCAGCGCGCCGAGCCACGCCTCGTCCACGGGCCGACCCGTCAGCTTCGCCGCGTCCCCGACGAGGAACGGACGCGGCGCCACGGCCGTCAGCGCCACGGCGAGGGTCCGCGCCGCGCCGGAGGAATCCAGGTCCAGCCGCACCGCGGCCCCGGCGAGCGGGAAGTCGATGGCGCCGCGGACCCGCGACTTGGCGTAGCCCGACCGGCCCGCGCCGTCCGGCCGCGGCAGGTGGACCGCCACGAGCAGCTCGCCCGCCTCCAGCGCCAGATGGTCCATGCCGTCGTCGCGGTAGAGGCGGTCGAGCGGCAGCCGCCGGCGGCCGGCCGGCCCGAGCAGCTCGGCCTCCGCCCCGTGGACCATCAGGGCCGGCGCAAGGTCGCCGCTGAACGCCGCGAAGCAGAACGCGCCGCCCGGCGCGACGTGGCACACGCCGCCCCTGAGCTTGAGGCAGAAGTCATTGCTCTCGCGCCACCACTCGCTCTGGTTGTAGTAGAGGCAGCGCGTGTCCAGGCAGAGGTTGCCGCCGACCGTCCCGTAGGACCGGTGGGTCGGCCCCGCGACCGACTCCGCGGCCTCGGCGACCGCCGCGCAGGCGGCGCGGACGTCCCGGTCGCCGGCGAGGTCCTTCAACGTCACGCCCGCGCCGACGCGGACGCCCGTCCCGGTCTTCCGGATACCCTGCGCCTCCGCGACGTCCGACAGGTCGATGAGGCGTTCCGGCCGCTCGATGCCGCGGCGGATGTTGACGACCATGTCGGTGCCGCCCGCGAGGTAGCGCGCGCCCGGGTGCTCCCGCCGCAGGGCGACGGCCTCCGCCGCCGTCGCCGGGCGGTGGACGAGCAAGTCGGGGAGATGCTCCACGGCCGGCGCCGCCGTCAGGCCGCGGCGCGGCGGCGCGCCGCCTTCTCCAGCAGTCGGAGCAGCCGCTCCGGCGTCAGCGGCAGCTCCGTCGCCCGCACGCCCATGGCGTCGGCGACGGCGTTGGTCAGCGCGGGCAGGAACCCCGCCAGGGAGCCTTCCCCCGCCTCCTTGGCGCCGAACGGGCCGTGGGGGTCGGCGCACTCGACGATGCCGACCTCGATCGGCGGCGACTCCACGATCGTCGGCACGCGGTAGTCGAGCATGTTGCCGGTCACGGCGAGGCCCTCGTGGTAGCGGGTCTCCTCGCTCAGGGCCTGGCCCAGGCCCATCCACACCGAGCCCTCCACCTGGCCCTCGACGGCCAGCGGGTTGAGGGCCCTGCCGCAGTCGTGGGCCACCCATACCTTCTCCACCGCGATCTCGCCGGTGTCCGGGTCGACGCCGACCTCGACCACCTGGGCCGCGTAGCTGAACGCCATAGTGCCGCCGATGGCCGCGCCCCGGTACTTCCGGCCGCCGTGGGACTCGGGCCGGGTCGACCACGTGCCCTTCACGGTGACGGTGCCCGTGTCCACCAGGGCCGCCGCGACCACCTCCTCGAAGGTCAGGCCCCGGTCCTGGCTGCCGCCGCGGTAGGTCTCGCCGAGGCGCTCCACGTCCTCGGGCCGGACCTCGAGCCGGGCCGCGGCGGCTTCCACGAGGATGCCGCGCAGCTCGCGGGCCGCCTCGATGGCCGCGTTGCCCACCATGTAGGTCACGCGCGACGAATAGGAGCCGTTGTCCTTGGGCGTCACGGCGCTGTCGGCGGCGACGACGCGGACGCGGCCGAGGCCCACGCCGAGGGTCTCGGCCACGCACTGGGCGAGCACGGTGGACGAGCCCTGGCCGATCTCCGCGGCGCCGGTGAGGACGGTGACCGACGCGTCGAAGTCGAGCTTCAGGTTGACCGTGGCGTGGGGCTCGCCGGTCCAGTGCTTGGGCCGCGAGGCGCCGCTGACGTAGTGCGAGCAGGCCATGCCGAGGCCGCGGTTGGGGCCGAGCCGGCCCTTGCGCTCGCGCCAGCCGCTTGCCTTCTCCACCCGGTCGAGGCACTCGGGGAGGCCGTAGCTGTTCACCAGGAGGTCGTTGGCCGTCGTCGCCGGCGCCCGGATGAGGTTGGCGCGGCGCACGTCGAAGGGGTCGAGGCCGAGCTCGCGGGCCATGGCGTCGAGCAGGCTCTCGAAGGCGAAGCGGGCGTTGACGGTGCCGTGGCCGCGCATGGCGCCGCAGGGCGGCGTGTTGGTCAGCACGCGCCAGCCGTCGTACTTCACGTTCTCGATGTCGTAGAGGGCGTAGAGCAGCGAGCCGGCGTAGAGGATGGTGACGATCCCGTAGCCGCTGTAAGCGCCGCCGCGCTGCACGGCCTCGCAGGCCACGGCGGTGATGCGCCCATCCCGCGTCATGCCGATCCTGAGGCGCGTGTCCGTCTCCGGGCGGCCGCGGTGGGTGAGGAAGGTCTCCTCGCGCGACGACACCAGGCGCACCGCGCCGCCCGCCTTGCGCGCCAGCAGGCCGCAGATCAGCTCGGTGTTCAGGGTCTCGGTGCGGCAGCCGAAGCCGCCGCCGATGTGGGGCTTGACGACGCGGATGCGCGACAGGTCCATGTCCATGGTGCGCGCCAGCATCAGGTGGACGTAGTAGGGCACCTGGGTGCTCGGCCGCACGGTCAGGCGGCCGCGCTCGGCGTCGTACTCGGCGAAGACGGCGTGGGGCTCGCTCTGGACCTGGCAGACTTCGGCATTGCGGTAGGTCTCCTCGCGCACGAGATCGGCCGCGGCGAACCCGCCGGCCATGTCGCCGATCTCGAAGTGGACCTCGCGCTCGACGTTGCCGGGCTTGTCGTCGTGGAGCCGCAGGGCATCGCCGGCGCGGGCCGCCGCGGCGCTGAAGTAGGCGGGAAGCTCTTCGTATTCGACCTCGATCAGGTCGAGGGCCCGGGCGGCGGTCCCGGCGTCGACGGCGGCCACCGCGGCCACGGGCTCGCCGCGGTAGCGCACCCGCTCCCGGGCGAGCGCGTACTCGTTCATGGCGATGGGCAGGACGCCGTAGGAGGCGGCGGCGTCGGCGCCGGTGACGACGGCCCGCACGCCCGCCAGCGCCTCGGCGCGGGAGGCGTCGAGCCGCGCGATGCGGGCGTGGGCGACCGGGCTCCGCAGCACGCGGCCCGTCAGCGTCTCCCCGTCGCCGTGGTCGGCGGCGAACAGGGCCCGCCCACGGACCTTGTCGGGGCCGTCGACGAGGGGCGTGGGCACGCCGACCGCGGCGGCCGCAAGGCGGGCTGCGCTCAACCGCGCAGCTCCGCCGCGGCCGCCCGGACGGCGGCGACGATCTTCACGTAGCCGGTACAGCGGCAGATGTTGGAGGCCATGCCCCGGCGGATGTCGTCGTCGGAGGGCGACGGGGTCTCGCGCAGCAGCCCTTCCGCGGCCATGATCATGCCGGGCGTGCAGAATCCGCACTGCGCCCCCAACTGCTCGTGGAAGCCCCGCTGGAGCGCCGACAGCCGGCCCCGCCGGGCGAGGACCTCCACGGTTTCCACGTCCCGGCCCCCCACGGTCGCGGCGAGGGTCAGGCAGGCGTGGCGCGGCGCGCCGTCGACGAGCACGGTGCAGGCCCCGCACTCGCCGCCGTCGCAGCCGATCTTGGTGCCGGTGAGTCCCGCCGTCTCGCGCAGGTAATCGACCAGCAGCATGTTGTCGGGCACGACGTCGTCCCGCCGCCCGCCGTTGAGGGTGAGGGTGATGTGCGTCTTCGCCATGGATCGGCCTCCCGGCGCCCCGACTATGGGGCGGCCGCGGCCGTCTGGCAACGTTCCGGACCGGGACTCCTCCCGACAGGGGGGAGGCCGGGAGGAGGTGTCACGCCTCGGCGTCTCCCAGGTAGGCCCGGCGGACGTCCGCGTCGGCGCGGATCTCGTCCGGGGGGCCGCTGGCCAGGATGCGGCCCGAATCGAGCACGGTGACGCGGTCGGCCAGGGCGAAGACCGCGCCCATGTCGTGCTCGACGAGCAGGATCGTGACGCGGCCCTTGAAGCCCCGCAGCAGCTCCACCATGCGGGCGGACTCCTCGCCCCCCATGCCGGCGGTGGGCTCGTCGAGCAGCAGCAGCCGGGGCTCCGTGGCCAGCGCCATGGCGAGCTCGAGCTGGCGGTGCTCGCCGTGGCTGAGCGTCGCGGCCACGTCGCCGGCCCGGCCGGTCAGGCCGGCGAGGGCGAGGTATTCGGCGGCGGGCGCGAGCAGCGCGGCGTCGCGCGTCGCGTCCTTCCAGAAGCGGAAGGAGTGGCCGGCGCGGGCCTGGACGGCGAGGGCCACGTTGGCCGCCACCGTGAAGTCGGCGAAGACGCTGGTGATCTGGAACGACCGCGCGATGCCGAGGCGGGCGCGGACGTGGACCGGACTGCGGGTGATCGGCCGGCCGGCGAAGAAGATCTGGCCCCGGTCGGAGCGGATCTCGCCGCCGATCTGGCCGACCAGCGTGGTCTTGCCGGCGCCGTTCGGGCCGATGACGGCGTGGATCTCGCCCTCGGCCACGTCGAGGGTAACGGACTCGGTGGCGGTCAGGCCGCCGAAGCGCCTGGTCAGGTCCCGCAGCCGCAGGATCGGCTCACTCACGGCGGCGTTCCAGGGCGCGCACGGCGCCGGCGATGCCGCCCCGGGCGTAGATCACCACCAGGATCAGCAGGGGACCGAAGACGATCTGCCAGTGCTCGGTGACATCCGAGAGGAACTCCTCGACGAGCAAGAAGGCGGCGGCGCCGTAGAGGGGGCCGAACAGGGTGCCCATGCCGCCCAGCACCACCATGATGATGAGGTCGCCGGAGCGGGTCCAGTGCATCATGTCGGGGCTCACGAAGTCCGTGCGGTTGGCGAGCAGCACGCCGGCCACCCCGCAGATCGCGCCGGCCAGCGTGAAGGCCGCGAGCTTGTAGCGGTAGACCGGGACGCCGATGGCGGCGAGGCGGCGCTCGTTGGACCGGGCGCCCCGGATCACCAGGCCGAAGCGCGAGGAGACCAGGCGCTTCGTCCCGTAGAGGACGGCGAGCAGCAGGGCGAGGACGAGGTAGTAGAACTGGGTGTTGTCGCCGATGTCGAGGACGCCGCCGAACTCGCTCCGCGTGTAGAGGGAGAGGCCGTCGTCGGCGCCGTAGGCCTCCAGCCCGACGCCGACGAAGTAGAGCATCTGCCCGAAGGCCAGGGTGATCATGATGAAGTAGACGCCGCGGGTGCGGATGCTGACGGCGCCGATGAGCAGCGCCGCCAGCGCCGAGGCGGCGACGGCCAGCGGCACGTGCAGGAAGCCGCTGGCCAGCCAGCCGATGCCGTCCTCGACGGCGTGGAAGGTGCCGATGCCGACCACGTAGGCGCCGATGCCCATGTAGGCGGCGTGGCTGAAGCTCACCATGTTGCCGAAGCCGAGGATGAGGTTGAGGCTGACGGCGGCGATGGCGAGGATCATCAGCCGGAGGACGAGGCCGAGGTAGAAGGGCTCCTCCAGGGCGTTGGCGACCGGCGGCACGACGGCGAGGGCCGCTATCGTTCCGGCGGCCAGGACCGTACCGGCCGGGACGCGCACGGCTCAGCGCCCCCGCGGCGGGAACAGGCCCTGGGGGCGGATCGCCAGCACGGCCGCCATGAGGATGTAGATCAGCATCGACGACAGGGCCGGCCCGGCCGTCTCGGCCGTCTGGTTCGCGAGAAAGAGGCGCAGGACGTCGGCGAGGAAGGCGCGCCCGACGGTGTCGATCAGGCCGACCAGGACGGCGGCGACGAAGGCACCGCGGATCGAGCCGATGCCGCCGATGACGATGACCACGAAGGCCAGGATCAGGATGGTCTCGCCCATGCCGATCTGCACGGTCAGTATGGGCGCCGCCATCAGGCCGGCCAGTGCCGCGAGCACGGTGCCGAGGCCGAACACGAGGGTGTAGAGGAGCTGGATGTCGACGCCGAGCGCGCCGACCATCTTCCGGTCGGAGGCGCCGGCGCGGATCAGCATGCCCACGCGCGTGCGGCTCACCAGCGCGTAGAGGCCGCCGGCGACGACGAGCCCGGTGACGATGATGGCGATGCGGTAGGCGGGGTAGGGGACGCCGGGCAGGAGCTCGACGCTCGTCTCGAGGAAGGCCGGGAGCGGCAGGTCGAGACCCGCCGGGCCCCAGACGATGCGCGCGAGCTCGTTGAAGAAGAGGATGAGCCCGAAGGTGGCGAGGACCTGGTCGAGGTGGTCCCGGGAGTAGAGGGTGCGCAGGGCCACGACCTCGACGGCGATTCCGAGCAGCAGCGCCGCGGGCAGCGCGAGCAGGGCGCCGAGCACGAACGAGTCCGTCCAGCCCGCGAAGGTGGTCGCGAAGTACGCGCCCATCATGTAGAGCGAGCCGTGGGCCAGGTTGACCAGGTCCATGATGCCGAACACCAGCGTCAGCCCGGCCGCCAGCAGGAACAGCAGGATGCCGAGCTGGAGCCCGTTCAGGCACTGCTCGAGGAGGAGGATCCAGTCCATGGAGGGACTATGGCACGGCCTCGCCGGACGCGGCCAACGCCCCGCCCACGCGCTGTTTTTTGTCATTCCCGCGAAGGCGGGAATCCATACGGACGCCGGGGCGGCCTCATCCCTCCCGACCTCCCCCGGAAGGGGGAGGTCGGGGTCGGGGCGTTTTTCTTTTTTTCCCGCCCTACCAGGACATCTTGCAGTCCCTGGCGTAGGTGTCCTGGTGGTTCTCCAGGACCGTCGCGACGATCGTGGTCGTGAAGTTGCCGTCCGCGTCCTTCACCACCTCGCGCAGGTAGAAGTTCTGGATCGGGAAGTGGTTGTTGCCGTACTCGAACGGGCCCCGCACCGACTCGAAGTCGGCCTTGCGCATGGCGGCGCGCATGCCGTCGCGGTCGTTCAGGTCGCCCCCGACGGCCTCGACGGCGCTCTTGATCAGGAACACCGTGTCGTAGCTCTGGGCCGCGTAGAAGGAGGGGTAGCGCCCGTACTTCTCGCGATACCCGGAGACGAACCGCGCGTTGGCCGGGGTGTCGAGGTCCGGCGCCCAGAACTGGGTCATCAGGCTGCCCTCGGCCTGGTCCTTGAGAAGCGGCAGGTTCATGGAGTCCACCGTGAACACCGAGTAGAGCGGCACTGTCCCCTTGAGGCCCGACTGCTGGTACTGCTTGACGAACTGCGTGCCGTGTTTGCCGGGGTAGAAGACGAAGAGCGCGTCCGGCTTGGCCGCGCGGACCTTGGCCAGCTCGGCCGAGAAGTCGAGCTGGTGGGGGAACTTGGTCAGGTCCTTGGCGACGATCTCGCCCTTGTAGGTGCGCTCGACGCCCGCCACCATGTCCTTGCCGGCGGCGTAGTTGGGCGACATGACGTAGAGCGACCCGATGCCGCGCTGGTTCAGCACCTCGCCCATGGCCATGGGCGTCTGGTCGTTCTGCCACGAGGTCGAGAAGAAGTTCTCGTTGCAGAGCTTGCCGGCGAGCTGCGAGGGGCCGGCGTTGGAGCTGATCAGGAACGTACCGGCGTCGACCGCGGTCTTGTGGGAGGCGAGCAGCACGTGGCTCCAGATGTAGCCCGCGACGAAGTCCACCTTGTCCTTCTGGACCAGCTTCTCGGTCTTCTGCTTGCCGATCTCCGGCTTGGAGCCGTCGTCCTCGTAGATCACCTCGACGTCGAGGCCGGCCATCTTGCGACCGATGTGGTCGAGGCCGAGGTCGACCGCATCGCGCATGTCGCGGCCGATGACGCCGGCGCCCGTGGTCAGCGTGGTGACGAAGCCGATCTTCACCGTGTCGGCCGCGGCGGCGGGGCTCGCCAGCAGTGCCGCGAGGGCCGCGGCTCCCGTGAGCTGTCGGAACATCTCGGAGTCCTCCCCTGGATAATGACGCGCCTCGCGCCTTTCGAGCGCGTGAAGCGGCGAAAATTCTAGCCCATGGCGCGGGGCGGCGGAACCGCGGGCGGCGGAACCGCGGGCGTCGCGCTTCCGCCTCCCGGGGCCGCCGTGTATGGTTCGGGTTCGCAAGCGGCCGGGGGAGTCGGCGGACATGAACGACGGACCTTCGTCCGAGATCACGCTCGGTGTCGAGGAGGAGTTCTTTCTCATCGACCCAGAGTCCCGCGACCTTCTCGCCGATCCGGATCCGGGCATCTTCGAGGCCTGCGACGAGAACCGCGGACCGCACAAGGTCGTGCGGGAGTTCCTGCGCTCCCAGATCGAGACCAACACCCGGGTGTGCGGCTCGGTCGGCGAGCTGCGCACGGCGCTGCGGGAGACCCGGCGGCTCGTCATCGGGGCGGCCGAGCGGCACGGCGCCGCCGTGATGGCCGCCTCGACCCATCCCTTCGCGGTCTGGGTGGAGCAGGCTCCGACGCAGAAGGACCGCTACACGCGGTTCGCGGCCACGTACCAGGAGGCCGTGCGCCGCCTCGTCGTCGGCGGCATGCACATCCACGCCGGTTTCGGCGACCCGGACACCCGCATACGCGTCATGACCGCGATCCGGCGCCACCTGCCGCTGCTTCATGCGCTCTCCACCTCGTCGCCGTTCGTGTCCGGCCGCGAGACCGGGTTCAAGTCCTTCCGGCTGAACCTCATGGGCAACCTCCCGCGCACGGGCATGCCCAATCCGTTGGGGTCGTGGGCGGAGTACGACCGCCTCGTGGCCGAATACCGGCGGGCGAATTTCATCGAGAACGGGAGCGAGTTGTGGTGGGACATCCGCCCGTCCCACGCCTATCCGACGGTGGAGATGCGGATTTGCGACATCTGTACGCGCCTCGACGAAGCGGTCAGCATCGCGGCACTCTACGCGTCCCTCATCCGGCGGCTGACGCGCCAGGCCCGCGACGGCGTCCTGCCGGAAGAGCCGCTCACCGAGCTCATCGCGGAGGACCGCTGGATGGCCCAGCGCTACGGCGTGTTCGCCATGTTCGGCGACACGGCATCCGGCGGCGGGCGCATGGATATCCACGACCGCGTGTCCGGGCTCGTGGACGAGCTCGCGCCCGACGCCCGCGCGCTGGGGTGCGAAGACGAACTGCACCGGGCGCCGGCCATTGTCCTGAACGGGACCGGCGCGGACCGCCAGCTCGACCTTTTCCGCCTGCGCCGCCTGGAAGGCGACACCGACGAGGAGGCGTTGCGGCGCGTGGTCGATCTGGCGCTCGCGGAGACCCGGGAAGGGGTGGGAGACCTGCCGGGCTGAGAGTAAACCCCGCAGGGCCGGGGCGGAAAAGCCCGGCGGTCAGGTCCCGGCCCTCCGCCTCGACCTCCCCGCCGCCGTGGCCAGTCGATGCATACGCTTCACGAATCGAGCCTTTTGTTGTTCCCGCGAAGGCGGGAATCCACTATGTTCTTCCGCCTTGCGCGGGGGAGGAGAGCTTCGCGGCATCGGCGCACCGAAACGGGGACGGATCGGAACGCCGACAGGCGGACTTCCACGGATGGGCGGCAAAACGCACTGTCATGGCCTTGACCCACGTCTCCATGATCAGGACCTTGGGCGCCATGCTTGCCGCAAGCGTGGTCCTGGCGGCCTGCGCGACGCCGCCGGGCGACGATCCGGAGGCGCGCGCCGAACTCGCGGCGGTCAACGATCCCCTGGAGCCGGTCAACCGGGCCGTGTTCGAATTCAACCGGGGGGTCGACCGGGTGCTGTTCAAACCGGCGGCCCAGGTCTATCGTGGCGTCGTGCCCGGCTTCGGCCGGGAGATGGTGAGGAACTTCCTCAACAACCTGAGATCGCCGGTGATATTGGTGAACGATGTATTGCAAGGGGAAATGAACCGCGCCGGCGAGACCGGCAGCCGCCTGATGGCGAACACCATCATCGGGCTCGGCGGCCTGTTCGACGTCACCGGGATCGAGTTCCACGACGAGGATTTCGGCCAGACGCTGGCCGCATGGGGCGTGAACGAGGGACCCTATCTCGTGCTGCCGTTGCTCGGGCCGTCATCGGTCCGGGACACCGCGGGCCTGGCCGGCGACATGCTCATGGATCCCCTGGTCTGGTATGCGCGGGATACGGGACGCCACGCCGTCCCCTGGATTCAGAACGGCGTGACGGCCGTGGACACCCGCTCCCGCAACATCGAGACCCTCGACGAGGTCGAGCGCGGCGCCATCGACTTCTATGCCTCGGTGCGCAGCCTGTACCGGCAACGCCGCAACGCCGAGATCCACAACGGCAGGCTTCCCCGATCGGAGGCCATGCCGGACATTTCGTGGGACGAAGACGAGAAGCCGGAGACCGACCGGGTCTCGGCCGCGGTCGACTAGCCCTTTTCGAGCTGTGTCCGCGCGTCGTCCCGGCCCCGTCGCATCGGCCCTTGCGCTGTTCGTGCTGCTGAGCGTCCCGCCGGCATCCGCCGAGATGTCAGGCCCCGGGCGGTTCATCGAGTCCCTCGGCAAGGAAACGGTCGCGGCGATCGCCAGGCAGGACGTCTCCGAGGAGGCCCGGTCCGAGAAGTTCGAGCGGCTCTTCCGAAAGAGTTTCGACGTCGCTGCGCTCAGCCGCTTCGTCGTGGGCCCCTATTGGCGGCGGGCGACCGAGGAACAGCGAAAGGAGTACCAGCCGCTGTTCGCGGATTTCATCGTCGCCACCTATGCCCGCCGGTTCCGGCAGTATTCGGGCGAGACGCTGACGGTGGACGGAGAGCGCCAGGCCAGCGCGCGCGACACGATCGTGTCGAGCCGGATCGACACGCCGGACGGACCGGCGGTCCGTGTCGACTGGCGCGTGCGGACCAGGAACGGCGACCACAGGATCGTCGATGTGATCGTCGAGGGCGTGAGCATGGCGGCCACGCAACGGGACGAATTCGTGTCGGTGATCCGGCGCGGCGGCGGGGGTCTCGAGACCCTGATCGCCGCGCTTCGGAAGAAAGCCAAACCTGCCGAATAGAGTACCGCGCACCCGGGGTTTCGGAAGATCGAGTCGAATCGAGGCTCGCAAATGAGCCCGAGCCATGCGCCATCGGGTGAATTCGCACAGTTCGCACGGAGTCGGGGGGCGCCCCGGTGCGTGGGCATCCCGTGCGCATGTGCGGGCCGGAGGCTCGTATCCATGGAACTTCCTGTAACATATTGATTTATAGTATAAATATTTCTATATCCATCCCCTCCGATGTCGTGCGAACTGTACGAATTCGTTCCCGCCGCCGACTGGTTGGGACGCGTCCTATCTCCGGTGCAGGGGCTTGTACCTGATGCGGTGCGGCCGCTCGGCCTCGTCGCCGAGCCGGCGGCGGCGGTCTTCCTCGTAAGCCTCGTAGTTGCCCTCGAACCATTCCACGTGGCTGTCGCCCTCGAACGCCAGGATGTGGGTGGCCGTCCGATCCAGGAACCAGCGGTCGTGGCTGATCACCATGACGCAGCCGGCGAACTCCAGGAGGGCTTCCTCCAGGGCCCGCAACGTATCGACGTCGAGATCGTTGGTCGGTTCGTCCAGGAGAATGAAGTTCGCTCCCGACTTCAGGATTCTCGCGAGATGGACCCGGTTGCGTTCGCCGCCCGAGAGCTGGCCCACCTTCTTCTGCTGCTCGGCGCCGCGGAAATTGAAGGCGCCGACATAGGCGCGGCTCGCCATTCTCCGTTTTCCGAGCTCGAGTTCGTCGAGCCCGCCGGATATCTCCTCCCACACCGTGCGCCGGGGGTCGAGCACGTCGCGGGACTGATCGACGTAACCCAGGACCACCGAATCGCCCAGGCGCAGAGTCCCGGAATCCGCGGTTTCGTCGCCGGTGATCATGCGGAACAAGGTGGTCTTTCCGGCTCCGTTGGGGCCGACGACTCCCGCGATGGCGCCGGGGGGAACGCGAAAGGAAAGATCGTCGATCAACAGGCGGTCGCCGAAACCCTTGGAGACGCCTTCGGCATCCAGGACGAGGTCGCCGAGACGGGGGCCGGCGGGAATCATGATCCGGGCCTTTTCGCGGGACGTCTCGAAATCCTGGGAAAGCAGGGCTTCGTAGGCGCCGATTCGCGCCTTGCTCTTCGCCCGGCGCGCCCGGGGCGCCGCGCGGATCCACTCGAGCTCGCGCGCGAGCACGCGCCGGCGCGCCTCCTCCTGCCTGCCCTCCTGCTCCAGGCGCGCGTGCTTCTGCTCGAGCCATGACGAGTAGTTGCCCTTGAAGGGCAGACCGCGGCCTCGATCCAGTTCGAGGATCCAGCCGGCGACGTTGTCGAGGAAGTAGCGGTCATGGGTGACGGCGACGACCGTGCCGGTATAGTCGTGGAGAAAGCGTTCGAGCCAGGCCACTGACTCCGCGTCCAGATGATTCGTCGGCTCGTCCAGAAGCAGCAGGTCGGGGCGCGACAGCAGGAGACGGCATAGCGCCACCCGCCGCCGCTCGCCGCCGGAGAGCGTGGAGACGTCGGCGGCGCCGGGCGGACAGCGGAGCGCATCCATGGCGATTTCGATGCGGCGGTCGAGCTCCCAGGCATCCGCGGCGTCGATTCGCTCTTGCAACGCGCCCTGTTCCTCGATCAGGGCCTGCATCTCGTCGTCGTCGAGGGGCTCGGCGAATCGCGCGCTGACCTCCTCGAAGCGGTCGAGCAGCGCCCGGGTCCGCGCCACGCCGTCCATGACGTTGCCGAGCACGTCCCTCGTCGCGTCGAGTTCCGGTTCCTGAGACAGGTACCCCACCGTCGCGCCGTCCGCGGGCCAGGCTTCGCCGGCGAACTCGGTCTCGACTCCGGCCATGATGCGCAGCAGGGTCGATTTTCCGGCGCCGTTGTATCCGAGGACGCCGATCTTGGCGCCGGGGAGAAACGACAGCCGGATGTCCTTGAGGACCTCGCGCCCGCCCGGATAGGACTTCGCGAGGCCGTTCATCGTGTAGACGTATCGATAGGAGGCCATGTGTCTTTCCGGAGCGGCCGGCCCTTCGGGACGTCGCCCGTCCGCGTTTTTTAGGCAATTGCCCTCGCGCCCGCAACGAACCGCGCCTGGGTTCGGCGAGGAATTCGATGTAGTGTCCCGGGACCGTCGCCGTGACGGCGGCTCCCGACTCTCCCGCGGACCGACTCCATGCCCGTCTCCGCCTTGATACTGGCGTCGGCCTTCTGGGCGTCGACGATGATCGCGAACAAATCCATCGTCGACGACCTCGTGATATCGGAAATCACGGTGGGGCGTTTCGTCATCGGGGCCCTGACGATGTGGTCAGTCGTCCTGCTGGCGGGACAGGGCCGCCGACTGAAGGAAATCGGCTGGGGACCCGTGCTGCTGGGCATTCTGGACCCCGGTATCGCGGCGATCTTCATGGTCTGGGGCCTGACGCTGAGCAGCGCCGTCAGCGGCGTGGTTCTCCTCAGCACGCAGCCCATCCTGATGCCGCTGCTGGGCTGGCTCGTGCTTCGGGAACCGGTCCGGAACAGCGTCATCGCGGGAGCCGTGGTCGCCTTCGCCGGCGCGATCCTGCTCGTCCACGGACAGGAGGATCACGGCGGGGGCTCGCTGCTCGGCGACGCGTTCCTGGCGACCGCCGTTCTGATCATTTGCGGCGCGCAGCTGATCGCGCGGCGAGTCGCCCAGGTTCACGGCCGCGCCATGGCCGTCACCGCCATTCAGCTCACGATGGCGGTGCTGGTCGGGCTGTTCGTGATGATCGCCGTGGAGCGCCCGGCGCGCCCCTTCGTGGACGTGGACCTGGAGGTCGCCCTGACGCTCGTTTACCTCGGCGTCATCGGCAGCACGGGGCCATTTTTCCTCTACAACTACGCGCTGCGCTTCATGACGGTCGGCGTGGTCAGCCTGCTTTTGACGTTGATCGGCCCGCTCGGGGCGCTGATGTCCTGGCTCTACCTGGGGACGGAAGTCACGTTGCTGGACTGGACGGCCATCGCCGTCGTCGTCTTCGGCACGCTTCTGCCGACCATCTCGGAGCGCCGGCTGCCCGGCCGGCGCGCCTTCTAGCGGTTCCGGCTCGACCGGAATTCGCCCCGGCTTGTGGCGCGGGACCCGGCCCGGCTACGCTTCGCGGGCACGGCGAAACCCCGACGCGCGGAAGGGACGACGGATGTCGCGCATAGCCGTTCTCGACGACTACCAGGGCGTCGCCCTCGACATGGCCGACTGGAGCCGGGTGTCCGCGCGGGCGGACGTCGTGGTGTTCAACGACCACCTCTCCGGGACGGAGGCGCTCGCCGCGCGCCTGAAGGGATTCGACATCGTCTGCGCCATGCGGGAGCGCACCCCCTTTTCCCGCGCCCTCCTCGCCGAATTGCCGGATCTGAAGCTGCTGATCACGACCGGGCCGCGAAACGCCTCCATCGACGTGGCCGCGGCCAGGGAGCACGGGATCACGGTATGTCACACGGCGTCCCTGGCGACCGGCACGCCCGAGCTGACCTGGGCCCTGATCCTCGCGCTGGCCCGGCGCATTCCGCTCGAGTTCGCCAACATGCGCGGCGGACGCTGGCAGACCACCGTGGGCGCGGACCTCGCGGGCGCGACCCTCGGCATCCTGGGTCTCGGCAGGCTCGGTTCCCGCGTCGCGCGGGTGGCGGCCGCGTTCGGAATGCCGGTCGTCGCCTGGAGCCGGAACCTGACCGACGAGCGGGCCCGCGAATGCGGCGCCGTGCGGGTCGGCAAGGCCGAGCTCCTGGCCCGGTCCGACTTCGTCACCATCCACATGGTGTCGAGCGAGCGCACGCGCGGCCTGATCGGTGCCGAAGAGCTCGCCCGCATGAAGGAGAGCGCCTACCTCGTCAACACTTCCCGGGGACCGATCGTCCGGGAACCGGACCTGATCGACGCCCTCCGGCGTGGCGTCATCGCCGGAGCGGGCCTCGACGTGTACGACGTCGAGCCGCTGCCAGCGGACCATCCCTACCGCACCCTGCCCAACGTGGTGCTCACGCCGCACATCGGCTACGTCACCGGGAACAGCTATCGGCTGTTCTACGGCGAGATCGTGGAGAACGTCGAAGCGTGGCTGGCCGGGAGCCCGATCCGCGTTCTGAACCCCTGATCCGCCGGCCGGAGACCGCGATGAGCCGCCTTCCGGAACTCGATCCCGATGCCATGTCTCCGGAGCAGCGCCGAGTCTACGACGACATCGTCGACGGCCCGCGCGGAAGGGTTCAGGGTCCTTTCCACGCCTGGCTGCGGAGTCCCGACCTGTGTGGCCGCGCCCAGAAGCTGGGCGCCTTCTGCCGCTTCGGCTCGTCGCTGCCGCCGCGCCTCTCCGAACTCGCCATCCTGACCGTCGCGCGCCACGCGACCTGCCAGGTGGAGTGGCACCTGCACGAACCGATCGCCCGGGACGCCGGCGTCGCGGACGGCGTCATCGACGCCATCAGGAAGAACCGGCCTCCCGAGTTCGTCCATGAGGACGAACGCGCGGTCCACGCGGCGGTCACGGACCTGCTGGAAACCCACCGCCTGTCGGACGACGCCTACGCCGGCGCGCTTGCGCTGCTCGGCGAGCGGGGCGTCGTCGAGCTGGTGGGTATCGTGGGCTACTACATCCTCGTGGCGTTGACCCTGAACGGCTTCGACGTCCCCGTCCCCGACGGCGCGCCGCCGCCTCTGCCGGACTGAGCGCGCGGCCTATGCGATCTCCACGTGCATCACCTGCATGTGGCGAACCGCGGCCAGATCCGGGGCGACGCCGAGCCCCGAGGCTTCGCCGAGGACGAACGCGCCGTCGACGAGCTCCGGATAAGGCGCGGCCAGTCCCTCCCGCAGCGGATTGGCGTTGAAGTCCACCTCGAGCAGTCCGTCCCCGGCCGCCGCCGCCAGCAGGTGCGCCGAAGCCACGAGGCCGACACCGCCCGCCAGAAAATGGGGGCAGTAGGTCAGGCCCGCGTCGGCGATCATCCGCGCGACGCGCCAGCAACCGGTGATCCCGCCCCATTTGCAGGCGTCCGGCTGCACGAAGCGGCACCAGCCCGCCTCGACGAGATCCCGGTAGGCCGCTTCCCCCCGGAGGTTCTCGCCGCCGGCCAACGGGATCTCCGAGGCCTCGCGCAGGGTCCGCCATTCCCGCGCCGGCCGGTCCGCGGGCAGCGGCTCTTCCAGCCACGTCAGAGGCAACCCCGCCATCCGGCCCGCCATGCCGGTGGCCCCCGCCAGATCCCAGGCCTGATTGGCGTCGACCATGAAACCCTCGCCGTCGGAAAGCCTCCCGGCGATCTCCCTCATGTTGCGGAGGTCCTTGTCCTCGCCGAACCCGATCTTGAGCTTGAAGTTCCGAAATCCCGCGTCGCGGGCGCGCTCCACCGTGTCGAGCGCGCCGTCCGGGTTGATCCCGCTGGCGTAGGCGGGAACCGCCTGCAGGGCGGAGGGCGACAACAGGCGGCGCAGAGGTGTGCCCCGCCGCCGGGAGACCAGGTCCCACAGCGCGATGTCGAGCCCCCCCAGGCACTGCGAGACGGTGCCCGGTTCGCCGGACTGGAGCGTCCAGACGTGGGTATCGGCCGTCAGCGCGTCGAATGCCTCCTCCGGCGACCCGAAGGACCGGCCGACGATCCGGGGCGCGAGGAGCGTCTCGATCCAGCGGGCGCGATGCTCGGCGCCGCTGTTGGGAAAATTGCACCAGACCTCGCCCCAGCCGAAGGCGCCGTCCCGGTCCTCGAGGCGGACGAGAACGACGGGGCGGTCCCGGGACGTCCCGAACGCGGCGACCACCGGCACCTCGGCCGGCGCACGGAAGACGTAACAGTCCACGCGGCGGACATCGATCTCGCTCATCCCGCGCCTCCGGATCGAGAGCGGCTCGGACCGGACGTTTCAACCTACCACATCGGACCGGGCTGCGCGGCACGGTGTCCGGCCCGGCCGGCGCGGTGGCGATCTTCTCCGCTCCGATATACGTTGCCGTCCGGGAGGCGCGCCGGGACGAGGCCGCCGCTCCCGCGCGACTGCGTTCCAGGCGGAGGATTCGGCATGGCGAAGACGGCTCTGGTCACGGGCGGCGGCTCGGGAATCGGCCGCCACGCGGCGCTGGCGCTGCTGAGGGCCGGCTACGGCGTCGCCATTTGCGGCCGAAGGGAAGACGCGCTCGAGGAAACCGCGGCCCTCGCGGGCTCCGGACGCGGCGGCATCAGGCCCATCCGCTGCGACGTCTCCGATCCGCATGCCGTCGCGACCATGTTCGGGGAGATCGAACGCGCCTACGGCCGGCTCGACGTGCTGTTCAACAACGCCGGCGCCAACGCGCCGCCGACCAACTTCGGCGACCTGTCCCACGAGCAGTGGAAGCGGGTTCTCGACGTGAACCTGACCGGGGTCTTTCTCTGCGCCCGGAACGCGTTCGAGCTCATGCGCCGCCAGGACCCCCGGGGCGGCCGCATCATCAACAACGGCTCGATCTCGGCGCACGCGCCCCGCCCCGGGTCGGCGCCCTACACGTCGTCGAAGCACGCGGTGACGGGGTTGACCAAGTCGATCTCCCTGGACGGCCGAGCCTACAACATAGCCTGCGGCCAGATCGACATCGGCAACGCGCTGACCCCGTTGACGGAGAGGATGGCGAAGGGCGTGCCGCAGGCCGACGGCGGCATCAGGCCGGAGGACACGATGGACGTGGCCCATGCGGCCGACGCCGTGGTCTCCATGGCCGAACTCCCGCTCACCGCCAACATCCAGTTCATGACGATCATGGCGACGAACATCCCCTTCATCGGCCGCGGATAGCGGCGACGCGGAACCGTGACAGCTCAAGCCGGGTGCGAACCGCCGTGGGGCGCTTCGCACGCCTTCTTCACGGCACTCAATCCGCCGTGAAAGGCGTAGGCCTCGTATCCCGCCTGCTGCATGATCTCGACGAAATGGGGCGCCTGGGCGCCATAGGTGCAATAGACGACGTACGGCGTCTCCTTGTTCAGGGTCCGCAGGCCGTCGGCGAACGACGCGGGGTCGAGATGCACCGCGTCCGGGGCGTGCCAGGCCTCGAACATGCGGCGCGGCTGACAGTCGACCAGAACCGCGCCGTCCGGAATCTCCTCGGTGAACAGATAGGGCGTCCGCAAGTCCGCGGCGTCCAGCTTCCTGAGATCGAACGCCCGCCGGCCCGCAGCCGCTGCGTCGAGGATCGCCGGGTCCAGCTTCCCCGCCTCGCCGGCCACCCGCTCGGCGGACGTCGCCGTGACGGGCCGCGCGCCGGTCAGCGCGCAATATTCCCGCACGCGCGCCGAGAGGGGTGCCGTCCCGATACGCTCGGCCTCGGCCACGATCTCCCGCTTGTCGCACGTGACCAGGGGGCGGACGACGGGCAGGGCAACGGTGCCGTCGATGCTGGCCAGGTTCTTCAGCGTCTGCGACGACACCTGGCCGATCGATTCGCCGGTGGCGATGGCCTCGAGCCCCTCCTCGACGGCGATGCGTTCGGCGACGCCGTACATCTGCCGCTTCAGCAGAACCTGCAGGTAGGTCTCGCGCACCTTCTCCCGGAGCTCTTCCACGACCGCCGCGAAATCGACGACGAACAGACGGGGATGCTGGCCGTGCGCCCACAGCTCGGTCAGCACCTTGGCGACCTGGAGCACGAGGCGCTCGTAGGCGCTGCCGCCGAGATTGCAGAGCACGAAGTCCGTGGCCACGCCCCGTTTCATGAGCCGCCAGGCCGCCACGGCCGAATCGAACCCGCCGGACAGCAGGGTCAGGGCGCGGCCCTGGACGCCGAGGGGCAGTCCCCCGGGGCCGGGCATCCGAGCCGCGTACATTACCGCCCGCGCCAGGTCGACCTCCACCTCGACGGCGACGTCCGGCGAATCGAGGTCGACCCGGCCGTGCCGGTCGAGGGCGGCCCCCAACCGCCTGGCCACGTCGACGCTGGTGAAACCCATCTTGTCCTTGCCGTGACCCGAACGCCGGGCCCGAACCGCGAAGCTCCGGTCCCGGACGGCATCGGCGAACGCGACCTCTCCCCGCGCGACGATCGCGTCGAGATCGCAGTCCGCGGTCGCCTCGACGACGGAATACGAGCTGATGCCGAAAACCTTGGACAACACGCCGCACGCCGCCGCCGCCGAATCGGTCGACAGCACGATGCGCGCCCCGCTCATCCGCAGCCGGCAGGCTATTCCCCGGGCGCGCAGGGCATCGGCGACGTTCGCCCGCAGAGTCTCCTGAAAACGCCGCCGCGCGCGGGCCGCCTTCAGTGCGATTTCGCCCGTGGGCCGAACGACGATGCGGTCGGCCAGATCCGACGATTGACTTTCCATCCCGATCCGGCCGCGTTGGTTTCCCCGACCGGCGCGTTTATAGCGCGGATCGTCCGGGGCGCCTACACGCGACGGACGGACGCTACGCCGCCCTCGGCGCGACGGCCCGTACGCCGTCGTCCACGTCGTCCTCGAACTGCTTGAAGTTGCGGCCGAACCGGTCCCGAAGGTCCGCCGCCGCCGCGTCATAGGCGGCCCGATCCGCCCAAGTGCCGCGCGGGTTGAGAATCCCGCGGGGCACGCCGGGACAGGATTGCGGAATTTCCAGACGGGATTTCCTAGTTTACGGTCTTGGTAAGTCTACAACCAAGGGTTGATAAACGATCACAAAAGGCTGAAGCCAATGAGGCCGAGCACAAGCCGTGTAAGGGGATGGAAAGGGCCGTCAGCACTACGACCGTGAATCGCACCCCAGATCGGATGTACGATCATTGAAGACAATGCAGCCCGCACAAATGATCGCGTAAAGAACTAAAGGCGGCTCGAACATGGCGTAGTAGAGCACTTCAAGCGCGGTGGTCGCCCAGCTCGGCAAGTCCATCATTTCGGTCAAACGCTCTTCCACTGGTCTATTCGCGGGCTACCCGGACGCGGGCGCGGTGCGTCCTATGCCTTGCTGAAATCCGTCATCGCGTCGGCGAACCTCCGCATGGCGTCGAGATGCTCGTCGAAGGAGCCGTAGCCGCCCTCCGTCGTTCTGAACACGAGCTGGGTGGCGCCGAGGTCGACCCAGGCCCGGGCGTCGGCGATCCACTCGTCGGGTCCGCCCAGCTTGGAGTACACCATCGACTCGACGCCCAGGGAGTCGGGATCGCGGCCGGCGTCCTCCGCGGCGCCGCGGAACACCCGGACCACGCGCCGCGACTCCTCGTCGGGCCTGAGACGCGCGATCATGAAGAACCCGTCGCCGAGCCGGCCGGCGCGGCGCACCGCAGCGTCGCTCACCGCGCCGAACCAGATTTCCGGCGGCCGCTGAATCGGCATGGGCGCGAGGCCGGCCTCGTCGATCGTGTGCCATTTGCCGCGGAAGGTGACGAGTTCCCGGGTCCACAGGAGGCGCAGCACCTCGACCTGCTCCTCGACGCGCTTGCCGCGGTTGCCGAACTCCATGCCGAGCGCCTCGAATTCGAGCTCGTTCCAGCCGATGCCCACGCCGAACCTGAGGCGCCCGCCGCACAGCACGTCGACCTCCGCGGCCTGCTTGGCCACGAGCACGGTCTGGCGCTGGGGCAGGATCACGATGGCGGGGTTGATGCCGATGGTCTCGGTGACGCCCGCGATGAAGGCCATCATGGTCATCGGCTCGTGGTGGGGGAAGTCCCGGGTGTAGTGCACCGCCATCGCCTCCGGACCCCGCGGCGTCGCGGCCTGGATCACGTGATCCGGCACGGAGATGTGGCTGTAGCCCATCTCCTCGGCGGCCTGCGCGAAGTCGCGGATGACGATGCGGTCCGTCCCGATCTCGGCCTGCGGGAAAGAGATGCCGAATTTCATGCGGGCGCCTCCTGTGTATGTTCGGGGAGCATGATAGAAGCCGCGACCGGATCGCGCACGGTCCTGACGAACCGTTCGAAGTGATCGCCCCGCTCCCGATGCTGCTTGACCCGCCGGAGCGGACCCATGCACGACACCTGCCGGGAAATCCACGTTCAAGCCGGTCTCGTGTATGGCGGACGGAGAGCTCCCCTATCGATCAGCCAGAGCAATGTCGATTCGAGGTGGTGAAACGACCGATGTCGGGGACGAAGCAATTGAAAATCCAACTGATACGTCAATCGCTCCTGATCCACCGTTTCCCCGTAGGAACCGCCGGTCGCGGCGAGCAAACGCTCCTTGGCGCCGCGAATCGATTCTGGTTCCCTCGCGATAGACGGAATCGACGCGAGGCCCGCGAGCATCAGGGACTCGTATTCACGCACCATAAACGTGACTCCGACTTTCCTCTCGTAGCGCCGCGCCAGCGGATTGATCCGGGACGCGAATGCCACGGCGACCTCGGCAGCGCAATCGTCGTCACAATCCAGAACGACAAGCACGCCGTCGGCACCTTGTTTCCTGAGCGCGAGTTCTACGAAACGTTCCAGCTCTCCATGTCGCTGCAGGCTGACAAGACCCCCGCTTCGAATCGGAGGTCGCGAAATTGTCACGTCGAACACTTGGTGTTCATGGAGGATCCTGGTCACTAGGGCGGGGACAGACCGGACGTCACCGTATCCCTCGACTACCAGGGCGATACCGATAGTCAACTGCCATCCGAAGGGCGAAGTCCCTCGATCCTCATGAGTTCACCGGCGGTGAACAACCTATCTCGAAGAACCGCCCTTTGCGCGTCTTCGATAGACCCGACTATTGTCGATTCGTCCGAGTATTGGACCGCCCTGATTTCTTCGGAGCTGAATTCATCGATGAGATCGGGACTATGAGTACTAACTACCAGTTGGGAAGATTGCGATTTCACACTACGTATGGCGTCCGACAACAGACCCAAAATCCCCGGGTTTACCGTTTGCTCGGGTTCCTCCAGCGCGACGACCGACGGCTTGTCTGGCTGAAAGAGCGCCGTCAGAATACCGAACATCCTCAACGTTCCGTCAGACACCTGAGACACATTGAAATCGTGCACCCTTCCGTCGGGACCGCGACCTCGAACCCGAAACATCGGAACCATCAACCCTCCGACGCTTTGTACGTTGATTGTTTCGAGTTCGGGCATCACGATACGCATAGCCTCGAGGATCCTTGACTTGGACCGCCGTCCTGCCTGGGTCTTGTTCAAAGCCCTGTAGACAGATGTCAAATTACTGCCGTTCGCATCCAGTCGTGTGTCGTTCGTCGGTGTTTGAGGGGTTCTCAGGGTATTCGGGAATATAGAATAAGCTTCAAAATCCACGATTGCATTTCGGAGATACTGCAGATCCTCACCAACACCAAGAACATAACCACGTTGGTGAGTCAGATACAGTTCGTCTCTTCCGATTGAAATCGATTCGTCTCCTGAAATGAAATTAAACTGTCCATAGTCTTGCTCTATTCTCAAGCCATCAGACCTACCGGGTTCGCGAACAAATCTCGTCGTTCTTGACACGTCAAAATAGCCGCTATGGCGTACATCGTAATCGTCAACAAGCTTTGCAAGATCGTCTTCAGAAAAGTCACCAGGGCCGACGAGTGCGTCACCACGCCATTCGCCCTCTTCTCTGATGACGTTGAAATGTCCACCCGAAGAACCCAGCGTGAACGAATATTGTCCCGAACCTTCGCTCGACCGGACGACAATTCCGACCGTCACGTTGTAGGGTCGGTACGGCGACCACTGACGGAGACTGGCGATTCCGTGACGCTCCGACACGGCTCGGTCGAGATCGTATGCCAGCGCCTGCCGTAGGAACTTCAGAACGTCGATCACGTTGCTCTTGCCGGTCGCGTTGGGACCGACCAACACCGTGACCGGCTCAAGGGCGACTTCGACATGCGAGAGGCTCTTGTAGTGTTCGGCCTGGAGTTTGACGAACATTCTTACGCGATCTCTCGATAGAGGCTACGCCGAAGGCCACCAAAATCGGCAACCGCCCCAGTCTGGCCCTCCCACCGAACCGACTACAACTCCCTATTGTACCTGCATGGAATTGATACGCGCCACTTTCGAGGCGAGGCCCATTGTCACCGGCGGCGCCGTTGCCGGTTCGCATCGGAGAACATGAGAGGACACCCTCTTCCTGTCCGCCCGAGCCGTTGCCCGTTCGGGCGGAGGCTGGTGGGCCCGGCAGGACTCGAACCTGCACCCAGACCGTTATGAGCGGCCGGCTCTGACCAATTGAGCTACGGGCCCCCGAAGGCGTCGGGACTCAGGTATCCAGAAAGCTCCTGAGCTTGCGCGACCGGCTCGGGTGCTTGAGCTTGCGCAACGCCTTGGCCTCGATCTGGCGTATGCGCTCGCGCGTGACGGAGAATTGCTGTCCGACCTCCTCCAGCGTGTGGTCGGTGTTCATGCCGATGCCGAAGCGCATGCGCAGCACCCGTTCCTCGCGGGGCGTCAGGCTGGCGAGCACACGCGTCGCCGTCTCGCGCAGGTTCGAGTGGATCGCCGCGTCGACCGGCAGCACCGCGTTGCGGTCCTCGATGAAGTCGCCGAGGTGGCTGTCCTCCTCGTCCCCGATGGGCGTCTCCAAGCTGATCGGCTCCTTGGCGATCTTGAGGACCTTGCGCACCTTCTCGAGCGGCATGTTGATTTTCTCGGCCAGCTCCTCGGGCGTCGGCTCGCGGCCGATCTCGTGGAGCATCTGGCGCGAGGTGCGAACGAGCTTGTTGATGGTCTCGATCATGTGCACGGGGATGCGAATCGTTCGGGCCTGGTCGGCGATCGAACGCGTGATCGCCTGGCGGATCCACCACGTGGCGTAGGTCGAGAACTTGTAGCCGCGCCGGTACTCGAACTTGTCGACGGCCTTCATCAGGCCGATGTTCCCCTCCTGGATGAGGTCCAGGAACTGCAGGCCGCGGTTCGTGTATTTCTTGGCGATGGAGATGACGAGCCGCAGGTTGGCCTCGACCATTTCCTTCTTGGCCCGGCTGGCCTCCCGCTCGCCCTTCTGAACCGTGTGGACGATGCGCCGGAACTCCTGGATGTCCAGGCCGATATCGGCGCAGATGCCGACGAACTCCTTGCGGAGCGGCCTGATCTCGTCGCCCTCCGTCCTGGCGAACTCGGCCCAGCCTTTTTCCTTCAGCCGCCGAACGCGCGACAACCAGCGCCACTCGAGTTCCCGGCCCCGATAATGCTTGACGAAGCTGGCGCGCGGAATCCTGTGCTTCTCGGCAAGCCGCAGAAGACGGTTTTCGAGAGTATGGAGGCGGCGGTTAATGCCGTAGAGCTGATCGACGAGTTCTTCGATGCGGCTGTTGTTGAGGCGGATCGAATTCGTCCGCTGGGCCAGTTCCGCCGTGAGCTTCGCGTAGCGCCTCTCCTGCGCCGGACTCAGGGAGCCGTTCTTCAACGCCGCCTGGACGCGCAGGTCCTGCAGGCGCTTGACCTTCTTGTAGGTCGAGGCGATCTGGTCGAACGTCTCGAGCACCTGGGGCTTCAGCACGGCTTCCATCGCGGCGAGGGACAGCACGACCTCGTCGTCTTCGCCGTCTCCCTCTCCCTCTTCCACCTCGGACCCGTCCGCCGCGTCGTCGTCGGACGCTCCCGACCCGGCACCCTTCCCCTCGCTCTTCCCGTCGTCCGCGTCCCGTCCGCCGAACGTGGCATCGAGGTCGATGATCTCGCGCAGAAGCACGCTCTCCGCGGTCAGGTCGTCGCGCCACTGGATGATGGCGCGCACGGTCAGCGGGCTCTCGCAGATCCCGCCGATCATGGTCTCGCGCCCCTTCTCGATACGCTTGGCGATTTCGATCTCGCCCTGACGCGAGAGAAGCTCGATCGACCCCATTTCCCTCAGGTACATGCGGACGGGGTCGTCGGTTCGCTCGTACTCGGTTTCCTCGGCCTTCGCGACGACGACGGGCGCCGGCGGCTTGCTTGCCTTGTCCTCGTCGGGCGAGGCGTCCTCGGCCTCGTCGCCTTCGATGACGTTGACGCCCATTTCGGACAGCATCGCCATGGTGTCCTCGATCTGTTCCGAAGACACCTGGTCCTGGGGCAGGACCTCGTTCAGCTCATCATAAGTGACGTAGCCGCGCTCCTTGGCGCGGGCGACCATCTTCTTGATCGCCTGGTTGGAGGCGTCGATGAGCGGGCTGTCGGTCGACTCTTCCGCCGGTTCTTCAGTCTCTGCCGCGTTGGCCATGTTCACCGCCATGATCGTTGATGCCGCTGCGCCGCCGTCGCGCGCCCGGCACGGGTTCCGGACACGCGGATCCGTCTCTCAGGACGATCCGGTGCCCGCCGAGTCCGCGGCACCCGTTTCCGCCGTGCCGCTTCGCTCCGCCTCGCCAAGAAACGCCTTCAGCCGGTTGAACCCCTCGTCGGTGAAGTCAAACTCCTCGATGTACGTGCTCTTCTCCGCCGGCAAGGTCACGGCCAGGCGATGTACGGACAGCGCGTTCTCCCACCCTTCTCTGGCGGTTCCCAGCGGCACGTCCGGGCGCACGAACGACGCGAGCGGGACGACCTTCGCTTCGGCGATATCGTCCAGCGCCGCCGTGAGTCCCTTTTCACAGAGGTGTCGCTTCAACGTCGCGCTGTCAAGATCCGGGCTGCCCCGCATTATCTCTATGATTTCGTTGCGCAACCTGTCAAGCGCAAGGTTGCCGAACTCGATGTCCGCGAACTCCTCCAGCTTCTGCTCCAGAAGGTCGGGGTGGCCGACGACCGTGGCGACCAGGACACGCTCGCGGCGGTCGGTGGTGCCGGCCTTCCCCAGACCCAGTCCGTGATGCCGTGATAGGCGGCGTTCGTAGGGCACCGCCTGTCCGCCGCGGCCCCGAGGCACCGTCCGCGTGCCCGCAGTCCACCCGCCCACGCCGAACTGCTCCTCCAGCCGCGCGCGATAGTGGCGCTCGTAGAACGCCCTGACCTGCCGGTTCCTGATCCGCCCGACGAGGGCGCGGATGTCCGCGGCGAAGCCGGCGCGCCGTTCGGGCGTGTCGAGACTCCGGTCCCGCAGGGCGATCCGCCACAACAGGTCCGAAAGCGGCATGGCGTCCGAAAGCAGTTGGCGGAACGCGTCCGCGCCCTTCGACGCCACGAGGCTGTCCGGATCCTCGCCATCCGGCAGCAGGGCGAAGCGGAGCGAATGCCCCGAGCGCAGGAGCGGCAGCGCGCGGTCCGCCGCCCGTTCGGCCGCGTTCCACCCCGCCGCGTCGCCGTCGAAACATACGACCGGTTCGGGCGCGAGGCGCCACAGCAGGCCGAGCTGGTCCTCCGTCAGTGCCGTTCCCAACGGAGCCACGGCGTTGACGAAACCCGCCTGGTGCAACGCGATGACGTCCATGTAGCCTTCCGCGACGACGACCGATCCCTGGTCCCTGATCGCCGGGCGCGCATGGGCGAGGTTGTAGAGCAGGCCGCCTTTCCGGAAGAGCGGAGTCTCCGGCGAGTTCAGGTATTTGGCCCGTGCCTCGCCAAGGGCCCGTCCGCCGAAGGCCACGACGCGGCCGCGAACGTCCGTGATGGGGAACACGATCCGGTCGCGGAATCGATCGTACGTCTCGCCGCCGTCCTCGGGCGCCACAAGGAGCCCGCAATCGACGAGCTGCGTTTCGGTGAAGCTCCTGGTCAGCAATGCTTCCTTGAGCGTCGTGCGGCTCCTCGGGGCGTACCCCAGACGAAACGCCCCGACCGTCTCCTCCGCGAGTCCCCGGCTCTTCAGATACGCCCTCGCCTCCCGGCCGGAACCGGTCGCGAGCCGCCCCTCGAACCAGTCGGCGGCGGACGCCATCGCGTCGAACCACGTGGTCCGCGCCCGGTCCCGCGCCTCGGCGTCGGGCGTGCGCGTGGGCACCTGCATCCCCGCTTCGGCGGCAAGCTTCTCCACCGCCTCGGGAAAGCCGAGCCCCTCGCGCCGCATGACGAAATCGAAGACGCTGCCGTGAGCCTGGCATCCGAAGCAATGATAGAAGCCCTTGTCCTCGTTCACCGTGAACGACGGGGTCTTTTCATTGTGGAACGGACACAGCCCCAGCCATTCGCGCCCGCGGCGCGTGAGCTTCACGTGCCGTCCGATGACGTCCGCAAGCGGGACCCGCGCCCGCACGTCGTCGAGAAAGTGGTCCGGAAATGCCATCGACGCGGGATCAGCCTCTCATATCCATTCTCGGCCCCGTGCCCGCGTTCACGAGGCGCCGCTCCGAAACAACGGCCGAACTATACCGTGCGCAACGTCCGGCCGAACAGCGATACGCCGGGCGCCGGTCCGCGAGAGGAAAGTTCGCGCCCGCGCCGACCGGTCCTACGACAACAGGGCCTTGACGACCCGGCTGGCCTTGCCGAAATCCATCCGCCCGGCATAGCGGGACTTGAGCGCTCCCATGACCCGCCCCATGTCCTTGATGCTGCCGGCGCCGAGTTCCTCGATCACCTCCCGGCCGGCGGCCGAGACCTCCTCCTCCGACATCTGCCGGGGCAGGAACTCCTCGATGACGCGGATCTCGCTCTCCTCCTGCTCCACGAGGTCCTCGCGCCGACCTTTCCTGTACAGCTCGATCGAGTCCCGCCTCTGGCGGATCATCGTCTGCATCATGTTGAGGATCTCGTCGTCGCTCAGGCCGTCCGGCTCGCCGGAGCCGCGCGCGGCGATGTCACGGTCCTTCAAGGCGGCCAGGATCAGCCGCACGGTCGCGGACCGCCGCGCGTCCTTGGCTTTCATCGCGCTCTTGAGCGATTCGGAAAGGCGCTCGCGTAACATGCCCACCCCGGCATGATCCAGCGGGAAGCCCCGAGTCTAGTTGACGCGGACCCGGATGGCAAAACCCATTTTCCCGTTTAACTCGTTGAAACACAATGAGAATCGATACCGGGGGAGGGTTGACTACGGCACGATTCTTGCGTAGGTTCTGGCCGGCTTGACATCCAGGCCCCGCGCCCCGGAGCGTTCGGCCGGCATGGCCGGTGCGGTTCGGAGTCTCGCCGCGGCACGACAACACGACGTTCGCGATAGACCCTCATCGATGGCCCGGCCCGACTCGACTGACGCCACATCCCATATCGCGGAGGCGGCGGCGGTTCTGGTGCTGGACGACGGTTCGGTGCTCTGGGGCCAGGGGCTCGGATGCACTGGCACCGCGGTGGGGGAGGTCTGCTTCAACACCTCCATGACCGGGTATCAGGAGATCGTGTCCGATCCCTCCTACGCTGGACAGATCATCGCCTTCACCTTCCCCCACATCGGCAACGTCGGCGCCAACGACGACGACATCGAGACGCTGAACCCCGCCGCCCGCGGGGTCGTCCTGAAGGCGCCGGTCACGGATCCGTCGAACTTCCGGGCGCTGTCCCGCCTCGACGTCTGGCTGAAGCGCCACGGCCTCGTCGGCATCGCGGGCGTGGACACGCGCCGCCTCACGCGCCGCATCCGGGACGGCGGGGCGCCCACCGGGCTTCTTCGCCACGCGCCGGGCGGCGACTTCGACCTCGCGGCGCTGCACGGGGACGCGAAGGCCTGGCCGGGGCTGGAAGGCATGGACCTGGCCGGGGAGGTGTCCTGCGCCCAGGCTTATGCGTGGGACGAGACCCGGTGGACTCCGGGCCGCGGCGCCGACACCGGGGGATACGGAAGATTGGCGGACGCGCGCTTTCACGTGGTCGCCGTCGACTTCGGCATCAAGCGGAACATTCTGCGCTGCCTCGCCGCCCTCGGCTGCGCGGTCACCGTCGTACCCGCTCGAGCGGCGGCGGACGAGATCCTGGAGCGCAAGCCCGACGGCGTGTTCCTGTCGAACGGCCCGGGCGACCCGGCCGCGACCGGCGCGTATGCGGTGCCGTCCGTCCGGGGCGTGCTGGACTCGGGAGTCCCGCTCTTCGGCATCTGTCTCGGGCATCAGATCCTGGCGCTCGCGCTGGGCGCGAAGACCGGCAAGATGCACCTGGGCCACCGCGGAGCCAATCATCCGGTCAAGGACCTGGCCACGGGCAAGGTGGAGATCACGAGCCAGAACCACGGTTTTGTCGTCGACGCGGAGTCGTTGCCGCCGGACGTGTCGGCGACCCACGTGTCCCTGTTCGACGGCACGCTGGAAGGCCTCGCCGTGGACGGCGCGCCCGTCTTCTCGGTCCAGTACCACCCCGAGGCCTCGCCCGGACCCCAGGACAGTCACCACCTGTTCGAGCGCTTCGTGGCGCTGATGGAGGAACCGGTTGGTTGACCACAGAGGCACGGAGACTCGAAGGATTCTCGATATGCCGCGCACCGCGAAAGAAACACGTCTGATCGGTTCACATCTGTCGACATCATGTCGGCAAACGGCGATCCCCTTACGTACAGGGTCATCGGTGCGGCAATAGATGTGCATCGAGCGCTCGGTCCCGGACTTCTCGAGTCGGCGTATGAACGATGTCTGTGTCACGAACTGACATTGCGTGGACTGGAGTGGCGGCGCCAAGTCGAATTGCCGATAACCTGCAAAGGCGTTCGTCTCCAGTGCGGTTATCGAATGGATGTCGTCGTGAACGAATGTCTGGTCGTCGAGCTCAAAACCGTCGAGCGGCTGAACCCGATCCACGATGCTCAGCTACTGACCTGTCTCAAGCTGAGCGGAATTCGTTTGGGTCTGTTGCCGAATTTCCAGACCCCCGTCATCAAAGACGGAATAAAGCGTCTCATCCTGTAGCTGCGCGAAGAGCGGGAAACCTTCTCTGTGACTCCGAGTCTCCGTGGTTGACGTCACATGCCTAAGCGCACGGACATCGAGTCGATCCTGATCGTCGGCGCCGGCCCCATCGTCATCGGCCAGGCCTGCGAGTTCGACTATTCCGGTACCCAGGCGTGTCGGGCGCTCGCGTCCGAGGGCTACCGGATCGTGCTCGTCAACTCGAACCCCGCCACCATCATGACCGATCCGGGCATGGCCGATGCGACCTACGTGGAGCCGATCACGCCGGAGTTCGTCGCCAGGATCATCGAGAAGGAACGGCCCGACGCCCTGTTGCCCACCATGGGTGGCCAGACCGGGTTGAACACGGCAATGGCGGTCTCCGACGCCGGCGTCCTCGACGCTCACGGCGTGGAGATGATCGGGGCCGACCGCGACGCCATCCGCAAGGCGGAGGACCGCGAGCTGTTCCGTGAGGCGATGGAGAACATCGGCCTCGAATGTCCGCGCAGCCTGACCGCGCACTCCCTCGACGAAGCCCGCGCGGCGCTCGACGACATCGGCCCGCCGCTCATAATCCGTCCGTCCTTCACCCTGGGCGGCACCGGCTCCGGCGTCGCCTACAACCGCGAGGACTTCGAGCACATCGTGGCGAACGGCCTCGACGCCTCCCCGATCACCGAGGTCCTGATCGAGCAGTCCGTGCTGGGGTGGAAGGAATACGAGATGGAGGTCGTTCGCGACCGCAACGACAATTGCATCATCGTCTGCTCGATCGAGAACGTCGATCCCATGGGCGTGCATACCGGCGACTCGATCACGGTCGCGCCGGCGCTGACCCTCACCGACAAGGAATACCAGGTCATGCGCAACGCCTCGATCGCGGTGCTACGCGAGATCGGGGTGGAAACCGGCGGCTCGAACGTCCAGTTCGCCGTCGATCCGGCGAGCGGCCGGCTCGTGATCATCGAGATGAATCCGCGCGTGTCCCGCTCCTCGGCGCTAGCCTCCAAGGCCACCGGATTTCCCATCGCCAAGGTGGCCGCGCGGCTCGCCGTCGGATACACCCTCGACGAGCTCGACAACGACATCACGGGCGTGACGCCAGCCTCTTTCGAGCCCACCATCGACTACGTGGTCACGAAGGTGCCGCGCTTCGCCTTCGAGAAGTTCCCGGGCGCGGCGCCGCTGTTGACGACCTCAATGAAGTCGGTCGGGGAAGCCATGTCCATCGGGCGGTGCTTCGCCGAATCGCTGCAAAAGGCCCTCCGCTCGACGGAAACGGGACTGACCGGCCTCAACGAGGTCGCGATCCCGGGCGCCGGGGATCCGGCCGCCGCGAGCACCCCGGCGCGGCGCGATGCGATGACCGCCGCGCTCGCGAAGCAATCGCCGGAGCGGATTTTGGTGATCGCCCAGGCCCTGCGCGCGGGCTTCACCACCGACGAGATACACCGGTCCACCGGCTACGACCCCTGGTTCATCGAACAGATCCGCGCCATCGTGGAGACCGAGACCGGCGTCCGGGAAACGGGATTGCCCGAGACCCGGGACGGACTGCTCCGGCTCAAGCAGATGGGCTTCTCCGATGCGCGCCTCGCCGAGCTTTCGGGCCTGACCGAGGCCGACGTCGCCGCCGCGCGGTCCCGTCTCGACGTGCATCCCGTGTTCAAGCGCGTCGATACCTGCGCGGCCGAGTACGAATCCCGGACCCCCTACATGTATTCGAGCTACGAATCGGATGCTTGGCTCACGCCCGGCCAAACGACCGCTACGGAGTCCGAGGCGCGGCCGAGCGGCCGGACCAAGGTCATCGTCCTGGGCGGCGGCCCCAATCGTATCGGGCAGGGGATCGAGTTCGACTATTGCTGCTGTCACGCCGCGTACGCGCTGGCCGACGCGGGGCACGAGACCATCATGGTCAACTGCAATCCGGAAACGGTGTCGACCGACTACGACACGTCCGACCGCCTGTATCTGGAGCCGCTCACCGTCGAGGACGTGCTGGAGATCGCCCGTGCGGAGCGGTCCGAAGGCACCCTGCTCGGCGTCATCGTGCAGTTCGGCGGGCAAACCCCCCTCAAGCTGGCGCGGGGCCTCGGGGAGGCCGGCGTGCCGATTCTCGGTACGTCGCCGGACGCCATCGACCTTGCCGAGGACCGCGACCGGTTTCAGCGGCTGCTGTCGCGGCTCGGCCTGCGCCAGCCCGCGAACGGGATCGCCACCGGCGCCGGGGAAGCGAAGGACATCGCGGCGTCCATCGGCTATCCCGTGCTCATCCGGCCGTCGTACGTCCTGGGCGGGCGGGCGATGGAGATCGTGCACGACAGCGCGGCCCTGGAGCGGTACATGCGCGTGGCCGTGGAAGCGTCCGGCGCCGCTCCGGTTCTCATCGATGCGTATCTGCGGGATGCGATCGAGGTGGACGTCGACGCGCTGTGCGACGGCGAGGAGGTGTTCGTCGCGGGCATCATGGAGCATATCGAAGAGGCCGGCGTTCATTCGGGCGATTCGGCGTGTGCCCTTCCGCCGCACACCCTCTCGACGGCGACGTTGGACGACATCCGCCGGCAGACCGCCGCCCTCGCCCGGGAGCTCGACGTCGTCGGCCTGATGAACGTCCAGTACGCCGTGAAAGACGACGATGTCTACATCCTCGAAGTCAATCCCCGCGCGAGCCGCACGGTCCCCTTCGTCGCCAAGGCCACGGGACGGCCCATCGCGAACGCCGCCGCGCGCGTCATGGCGGGTGCCAAACTGAAGGGGCTGATCGACCAAGGACACGGGAGGCGGAACGGACGGGTCGCGGTCAAGGAAGCCGTCTTTCCCTTTGCCCGGTTCCCCGGCGTCGACGTGATGCTCGGACCGGAGATGCGATCCACGGGCGAGGTCATGGGAATCGATACCGACTTCGCGCGGGCCTTCGCCAAGTCCCAGCTCGCCGCCGGCGTGCGGCTGCCCGCGTCGGGGACGGTGTTCATCTCGGTGAAGGATGGCGACAAGAACGCCATGATCGCGCCCGCGCGAAAGCTGGTCGAGCTGGGCTACGAGATCGTGGCGACCAGCGGCACGGCGCGGTTCCTGGGTGCCGTCGGCATCGCCTGCGGCGAGACGAGAAAGGTGCTGGAAGGCGGCCCCCACATCGTCGATGCCATCAAGAACGGAGAGATCGCCCTGGTCTTCAACACCACCGAAGGCGCGCAGGCGATCGCCGACAGCTTCTCCCTCCGCCGGGCCGCCCTGACCGAGCGCGTGCCTTACTACACGACGGTGTCCGGGGCCCTCGCGGCGGTCCAGGCGATGGAAACTCTTCTCGCGGGCAGTCTTGATGTCGGTTCCCTGCAAACCTATTCTAAACTTTCCTCATAAGGGTCATTCCCGACTGGCAGCGCGAAACCGTCGGGAGGTGACGCTGTTCCGGCTTTGAACGGGCAGAGCGAGACGTCATGGAAAAGGTCCCGATGACCTCGGCGGGCCACAACCGCCTGCAGGACGAGCTCAAACGCCTCAAGACGGTCGAGCGGCCCTCGATCGTGAAAGCGCTCGAAGCGGCGCGGGAGCACGGCGACCTCTCGGAGAACGCCGAGTTTCACGCGGCCAAGGAGCGTCAAAGCTTCATCGAAACCCGCGTGATGGAGCTTGAGGACAAGCTGCGGCGCGCGGACGTCATCGAC
This sequence comes from Alphaproteobacteria bacterium, assembly GCA_963663355.2. Taxonomy (GTDB): domain Bacteria; phylum Pseudomonadota; class Alphaproteobacteria; order UBA2966; family UBA2966; genus UBA2966. The sequence continues at coordinate 2,741,196 of CAXXKS010000001.1, read as the reverse complement.
GTGAGCGCACTGTCGGGAAACCGTGTCCAGTTCGGAGCGACCGTCCGGCTGGCGGACGAGGATACCGACGAAAGGGTGACCTACACGATCGTCGGCACCGACGAGGCCGACATCAAGGAAGGCCTGCTATCCGTGACCTCGCCCCTGGCCCGCGCGATCATCGGCAAGAGCAAGGGCGATACGGCCGAGGTCAACACGCCGGGCGGCCTGAAGTACTACGAGATCGTCACCGTCAAATACAAATAGACGCCCGTTCCGCCGGTGCGCGGTGGCACGGACCGACGCCGTCACGACCCGGCCGGGAGGTCGAGGTCGATGGGAACGCCGGGGTCGGACTTGGACGGCCGGATCGCCAGGGCGCTCTTCACATGGGCGACGTTGGGAGCGGTCGTCAGCTCCGTCGTCAGGAACGTTTGATACGCGTCCCAATCGGTGGCGACGACTCTCAACAGGAAGTCCACTTCGCCCGCGAGCATGAAGCATTCCCGCACCATGGGCCAACTCGCCACCAGCTCCTCGAACGCGGCCAGGTCGTGTTCCGCCTGGCTCTCCAATCCGACCTGGGCGAACACCGTAACGCCGAACCCCAAGGCCTCCGCGTTCAGCTCGGCATGGTACCCGCGAATGTGCCCGGCCGCCTCCAGCGCGCGCACGCGCCTCAGGCACGGCGGCGCGGAGATACCCACCGTCTTCGCCAGCTTCACGTTGGTGACCCGTCCGTCCGTCTGGAGCGTCCGCAGGATATGGCGATCGATGCGGTCGAGCTTGACCCGGGCCATCGCGACCTCTTACCTCCCGCTGTCGTCCGCCCGCCCGGCGGTGTCGACGTCCGGGCCGCGCAACTTTATTTCAAAGGGTAATATTGTTTCGTATGCGCGACAAGCCGGCCGTCGTCCGCCGCGCTGACCCGCCGCGAACTGCCCCTGCGGAGTCCCCCGTGCCCGGTCCGACATCCCGCGCCACCGAGGACCCGCCCGCGCCGGTATGCTGGGTCGTGACCGAGGGTGCCGTCGGCATGGAAAACCAAGCCCTTGGATTGGCGGAGGCGGTCGGCTTGCCCACCGTCGTCAAGCGGGTAACGGTCCGCGCTCCGTGGACGCGCCTCCCCGTTCAGCTCTGGCCGCGTCCCCTGAACCTGATCGCCGGGAACAGCGACCGGTTGGAGGCGCCCTGGCCCCGCCTGCTGATTACCTGCGGACGGCGTAGCGTCCCCTTCAGCATCGCGGTTCGGCGCACCGGCGAGGGCGGCTGCTTCACGATCCACATCCAGGACCCCAGGGCGCGCCTGAGCAACTTCGACCTCGTCGTGCCGCCCCGGCACGACGGACTGTCCGGTCCCAACGTCATCGCGTCCCGAGGGGCACTCAACCGAATTACCCCGCGGAGACTCGCCGAAGGGGTTCGGCGCCTCGCGCCCGGGATAGCGGCATTGCCCCGTCCCGTGGTCGCGGTGCTGCTGGGCGGCACCAGCAACAGCTTCCGGCTGACCCCCGCGCGGACCGGCCGCCTTGCCGATCAACTGCTCGCACTGACACGGTCGACCGGCGTGGGCCTGGCCGTAACGCCGTCGCGACGGACGGGTGCGGAAAACGTCGCCGAACTCCGCCGGAAACTCTCGGGCAGCGGCGCATATTTCTGGGACGGCACGGGCCGGAACCCCTATTTCGGGCTTCTCGGGCTGGCGGACACCATCGCCGTGACCTGCGACTCCGTCAGCATGGTGTCCGAGGCGGCCGCCACGGGAAAGCCGGTCTACGTGATCGACCTCGACGGCGGTTCGCGGCGCTTTCGCAGGTTTCACGACTCCCTGCGCGCGGACGGGATCACCCGGCCCTTCGACGGACGCCTGGAGCGCTGGAGCTACGCGCCCCTGGACGACACTGCGGCGGTTGCCGCGGCCGTTCGCGGGAGACTAGGATTGGCCGCGCAGGAGCCCGCCGCATGCCGCTGAACATAGAGACGTTCAAGAACCAGGGCTGGCGCCCCGGCGGCAATTTCGGCGGTACGACCCTGTTCAAGGCCCTGGGACACCCGCGCGCCTCCGAACGCGGTCGGGCGTTGCTCGAGCGTCTGCGGCGGGCTGGCCCGATCGCCGTCTACGATCCCCTGGGGCATGCCTCCGATTTCGAGGTGCTCTATCCGCTCGACGGCTGCGACGTCGTTGCGGCCTTCGTCCAGAACGTGGACGCGGTCGGCTCCGACGTGGCGGGCCACGACGCCCGGCCGGTCACCGAGCTGCCCGGCTGCGCCGCATCGACGCTCCTGATCGCGGCGTTCGACGCGAACCGGCTCCTGGATCACGTCCGCCATCTCGTCCCGGACGGGATGAGCGTCGTTTCCCTCGACGACATGCGCCTGCCCGAGGACTGGCTCGGCAATCGCCGCACGTACCTCGATCCCCTGAACTTCGCCACCAACTTCGCGTTTTTCCGGGACACGCGAGAATTGCACACGTCCGTTCGCACGGCGAACTACTGGGCCGGATACGGCGCGCGGGACGCCGAGCTGTGGCTCTGCCTGTTCGACGAATCCGGCTCGGTGCTGGCGAGCTGGAACGAACCGCTGACGGACACGTGCTCCACCATCACGATCGACAGCGCGGACGTTCGAAGCCGGTTCGGTCTCGACGACTTCCGCGGCTCCCTGTTCGTTCATGCGCTGCGCATTCGCGGACACGATGTCGTCAAGTACGCCCTGGACGTTCACGGAGACGGCGCCGGCACGCTCTCCTGCACCCACGACGCCAACGCCTGGCCGGCGGATCTCTACGGCGGCATGCCGGCCCCGGACGAGGGCGAGCGCGTCGTGCTCTGGATTCAGAACAGCCACCCGCTGGCGATACCCAAGGGAGGGGTCGGGCTGAACGCCATGGGCTCGCCGGATATCGCGTGGCTGGACAAGGAGATTCCCCCGTTCGGCACCCATGCGCTCGATGTCGCCACCCTCCTTCCCGACCTGCGCTGGCCCGGCCAGATCGAAGTCCGGGCGGGGCGCTACTTCATCAGGCCCCGGTACGAGATCGAAGGCCCCGACGGCCGGCGGCGGATCGCCCACGCCAATGTCGAGCGCACCGATCTCGAGCCCGATCCGCGAATCCCGGACCTCGCGCCCCTCATGGGCAAGGGATACATCCTGCCCCTTCCGGTGTTGCCGGTGTCCGGTTTCAGGAGCCTCGCTCTCCCGACGCCCATGGCGACCACGCAAAGGGAGCTGCCCGTCACGTGCGTGCTCACGGACGCGGCCGGAGAGCGCGTCGCCGAGAAATTTCTCGGACGCATCGCGCGGCGCGACAGCGCGGTCGTCGACGTCGACTCGTGGATGCGGGACGAGGGCGCGGACCTGCCGTCCGGGTACGGGCACGTCGAACTGCTCTACGACTTCCGGGACGGCGGCGAGGCGGACGGCTGGTTGCATGCCATCGGGCGCTACCGGCGCCGCGACGGCGGCCACGCGGCGGATACCAGCTTCGGCGCCCACATCTTCAATACGCCCATGGTGTATCGGGATGAACCGCAGTCCTACGCGTCCAGCCCTCCCGGACTGTCCACCCGCCTTTTCCTCAGGGTCGGCAGCCACGGTCTCGAGACCATGTGCCACCTCATCTACCCCGCCTCGCGGCCGTGGAAGGACTTCTCGGACACGCGGCTCGTCCTCCACGACGGAAACGGGGACATCGTGGATACGGTCTCCGTCAGGATCCCCTGCGGCGGGTCCCTGCACTGGCGCTGCCGCGAGACGTTCGGCGCGGATGCCCTGAGCCGCGCCGGCGACGGCGCATACGTCCTGGTCCGCGATACGACATGCCGTCTTTTCGGCTATCACGGGTTGCTTTCCGACGGCGGCGCCTTTTGCCTCGACCACATGTTCGGCTTCTGACGGCGGTTCGCGCTGCCATGCCTTGCGCGGCCACCGCCGGCTTCATACATAGACAAAGGCCGTCTTCGGCCAGGAGACGCCGCCGCGTGAGGAGCGCCCCATGAGCCAGCACAAACACAGCCGGGTCCTGATCGTCGGGTCCGGCCCGGCGGGGTATACCGCCGCGATCTATGCCGCCCGGGCCAGCCTCGCGCCGATGGTGGTTCGCGGGATGGAACCGGGCGGGCAAATGACCGTCACCACCGACGTGGAGAACTATCCGGGATTCTCCGAGATCGTCCAAGGACCCTGGCTCATGGAGCAAATGGCCGAGCAGGCCCGCACCGTCGAGGCCGAGCTGATCGACGACACGATCACGGAGATCGACGTCTCGTCCCGTCCCTTCGCCGCCCAGGGCGATTCCGGAAACACCTATAGCGGCGATTCTTTGATCGTCGCCACGGGCGCGCAGGCGCGCTGGCTCGGCCTCCCCAGCGAGGAGAAGTTCAAGGGCTTCGGCGTGTCGGCCTGCGCCACCTGCGACGGGTTCTTCTTCCGCGAGAAGGAGGTCGTCGTCGTCGGCGGCGGGAACACGGCGGTGGAGGAGGCGATCTATCTCACCAACCATGCCCGGCGGGTCACGCTGGTCCATCGCCGGGATCGGCTCAGGGCGGAGAAGATCCTCCAGAAGCGCCTGTTCGATAACGAAAAAATCCAAGTGCTGTGGGATCACGTCCTCGAGGAGATCCTGGGCGAGCAGGAGCCTCCGGGCGTGACCGGAGCAAGGCTCCGGCACACGGGGACCGGCGAGGTCCGGAAGATCGCCGTCGACGGCGTCTTCGTCGCCATCGGCCACACGCCCTCCACGGAGTTGTTCCGCGGCCAGATCGAGATGGACGAGGAGGGATACATCAGGACGGCGCCGGACTCGACGGCGACCGACGTCCCCGGCGTCTTCGCCGCCGGAGACGTCCAGGACAAGATCTACCGCCAGGCGGTGACGGCGGCGGGCACCGGATGCATGGCTGCGTTGGAGGCCGAGAAGTTCCTCGCGGAGCACGAAGCCGCGGCGCGGGAGGCCGCGGAGTAGCGGCGACGGCCGGGCTGGACCATGGACTGGGACAAGCTCAGGATATTCCACGACGTGGCCGAAGCGGGCAGTTTCACCCACGCCGGCGAAACCCTGAACCTCAGTCAATCCGCCGTCAGCCGGCAGGTCGGCGCGCTGGAGGAGAACCTTGGCGTCATGCTGTTCCACCGCCACGCGCGCGGACTCATTCTGACCGAGCAGGGCGAGACGCTCTATCGCACCGCGCACGACGTGTCCGCGCGCCTGGCGATGACCGAGGCCATGATCACGGACGCCGCCGAAAAACCCCGGGGCGAGCTCAAGGTGACGACGACCGTGGGGTTCGGCTCGACTTGGCTGACGCCGCGCATCCGCGAGTTCACGGAACATTACCCGGACGTCACGCTCCACCTCATCCTCGACGACCGGGAGCTCGACCTCGGGATGCGCGAGGCGGATATCGCCATCCGCATGCACGAGCCGGTGCAGGGCGACCTCGTGAAACGGAAGCTCGTCAAGGTGCACCGCCACATCTACGCCTCGCCGGACTACCTCTCCCGTAACGGAACGCCCACGACGATCGAGGATCTGGCGGACCACAAGCTCATCGTGTACGGCGAGGAAGCTCCGACGGTTATCGCCGACGTGAACTGGCTTCTCACCCTCGGCGACAAGGGAAGCAGGAAGCGGCTGAGACCGACGTTGAAGGTGAACAACATCTACAGCACGCTCCTCGCGGTCGAGTCCGGCGTGGGGATTGCCGGCTTGCCCGATTACATCGTCCAGGGGCACTCACGGGTGACACGGATCATTCCCGAGGTCGAGGGTCCGGCGTTCGACACCTTCTTCGTCTATCCCGAGGAACTCAGGCATTCGAAGCGGGTCGCCATTTTCCGCGACTTTCTCGTGCGAAAGGTGAGGGGCGAGCGTTTCTGACGGCGTTCCCGAGCCATGCAAAAAATGCATGGCTGGTTTGAGCATTTGGGCCTACCCGTAGCCGTCCGCCGAGACCATATATGACTTCGTGGATATCGTGCCCACGATATCCACGATGCCTCGGGCGGTTCGCTCGAGGCAGGTCGAGTTGGCCCTCCCAACATTCGACCGATTTGCGTCTCCCAGACGTAATGCCTCCCTGTTACAGCTGCCGGGCCCCAGCGGCCCGGCTTTTTTTGGGGGAACTCCCGAGCAACGTGCATCCAGGCCGTTGAGCCACGGGTGGCTCGTCTCCGTCGGGATCGTTCGTGTCGTTGGATCGGCGCCGTTCCCTCCGCACGGGCCGCTCCCCGAGCCGTCATGCCGCGGCTCCCGGATCAAGTCCCGGGGCGTTCCAGGCATCCACGTCCGTCCGCCCGGTTCATGGCGGACACTCTCACCCTGTTCCTCTCCCGCAAGCAGGGGAGGGGACCCTCGGGTTCGTTTTGAATTCGCACACATCGCACGACATCGGAGGGGTAGATGTAGCAATATTTTTATTATAAATCAATAATTTACTCGAAGTTTCATGGACACGAGCCTCTGGCCCGCACATGCGGGCGGGACGCCTGCGTGCCCGGGGGAGGCGGATGCGGGTGGCGGCCCCCCGACTCTGTGCGAACTGTGCGAATTCATTCGATGGCGTATGGCTCGGGCTCCGTTTCGAGCCTCGATTCGACTCGATCTTCCAAAACCCTCTCGAATCCAGGCCATGCACCGTGTCCGGCCTTTCCAAGCCGGACAGCAACGGACTGACCGGGGGCCGGGCCATGACGTGGGGCGTGAGGTGGCCCCGGTTCGGGACAGGTTCACTCCACAGCGCAGGTTCTGAATCCGGCGAAGACGTCGTTGCGGTCGGGGTCGAAGAAGTTCCGGTAGAGGCCCGTCACCATGCGCGAGCGGGTCATCCACGCGCCGCCGCGCAGCACCCGGGTGTGACCGAACAGGGTCTGCGAATACTCCTTGTAGGCGTCCGGAGCGAAGCCAGGGTACGGGCAGAATGCGTCCGCGCACCACTCCCAGACGTTGCCCAGCATCTGGCGGCAGCCGAACGCGCTGTCGCCCTCCGGCAGCGCCGCGACGTCGACGCAGCCAAGAGAGCGACCGTCCAGATTGGCGCGGGCGGCCTCCGCGGCCTCGCCGCCCCAGGGATAGCGCCGCTTGGTCTCCGCGAGGAACGCCCCGTCCGCGGCGGCCTCGCCGAGGGCGGCCGCTTCCCACTCGCGTTCGCGGGGCAGGCGCCGACCGGCCCACCGGCACCACGCGTTCGCCTCGTGCCAGTTGACGTGAACGACCGGCTGGTGAGGGGGCAGCGGGAGCGTCTCGTCGAACTGCCGGACCAGCCATCCGCCCTCGCCGTCGCGCCGCCAGTACACGGGGTGTTCGGCCCTCGCGGACTCACGCCACCGCCACCCGGCGTCCGTCCAGTGCTCACGGCGCGTATAACCGCCGTCGTCCACGAATTCGGCGAACCGGACATTGGTCACCGGCGCCCGCGCGATGCGGAACGGCCGGATCTCCACGGGATGGGACCACTTCTCGTTGTCGAAGACGAACGGCGCGTCCCCCGGCGCGCCTGCCAGGAACTCTCCGCCGGGCACGGACACGTCTCCGGGCAGGTCGCCCGCGCCGACGCCGGTCGGTGGCCCCGGATCGGACGCCGCCGCGAGGCGGGGGCGCGGATAGGCGAGCGTCTGGCGTGTCCACGTGAAGGCCTCGTCGTGCATGTCTTCGTGGAACGCCGTGAACCGGTAGAGATAGCTGTCCACCGCGCTCGCCAAGCCGGAGCCGAGCCTTTCGAGCAGGCGATCGCGCACCCGCCGCATGTAGGAGAGGGTGTCCGCGCGCGACGGCAGCGGCAGATCCCAGCGCGCGTCGTGATGGATGGCGATGGAATCGTAGAGCGCATGGCCGTCGGCAAGCAACGGCGCCTCGCCGTACACGCGCTGCAGGATGAAGTGCTCGTGAAACCACGCGACGTGCCCGATCTCCCACCGCATCGGGTTGACGGTGGGCAGCCGGGGTCCCATGAGCTGCTCGTCGGTGAGGTCGTCGATCAACTCCCGGGTGCGCGAATGCGCATCGCGGATGTAGGCTTCAAGCGTTGCCGATCCGACCTCCCTGACCGGCGGGATGCCCGCCGGCGGCGGGGCGGCCGGACTATCGCCGACGACCAAGGCGAGGACTTCCCGAGGACATGGCGCTGAACATTAGCGTGATCACCCCGACGGCGAAACGGTCGCGGAGCGGCAACCGCGCGACCGCCGCGCGGTGGGCACGGATCCTGGAGTCCCTCGGCCATTCTGCGACGGTCGGAGAAGCGTGGCCGGGCGCGGCCCGGCCGGAGAGCACCGACATTCTGATCGCCATCCACGCTTGGCGGAGCGCGTCCTCGGTAGCCGCGTTCCGCGACCGCAATCCCTCCCGACCTCTCGTCGTACTCATGTCCGGCACCGACATCTACCGTTTCCAATACAGCCATCCGGAGGACACCATCGCATCCATGGCGGCCGCCGACCGGCTGGTCGGCCTGCACGATTTCGTGGCCGGCGACCTGCCGCCGCGCTTCCGCGCGAAGCTTCGGGTCATCCATCAATCGGCGCTGCCCCTGTCCACGCCGGGAACCCCCTCCTCGCGGACCTTCGACGTGTGCGTCGTCGGCCATCTGCGCGACGAAAAGGACCCATTCCGGGCGGCGTACGCCGCCCGGCTGGCGCCGGAGGACTCGAGGCTGCGGATCATCCACCTCGGCAAGCCCCACGACGCGGCGCACGCGCGGGCGGCGCGCGCCGAGACGGCCGCGAACCCGCGCTACGTCTGGCGTGGGGAGGTGCCGCGCTGGCGGGTCCGGCGCGCCTTGGCGCGCGCCCGCGCGATGGTGATGAGCTCGCTCATGGAGGGCGGCGCGAACGCGGTCTCGGAGGCCGTGATGGCCCACGTGCCGGTTATCGCGTCCGACATTCCCGGAAACGTCGGGCTGCTCGGCCCGGACCATCCCGCCTTGTACCCCGCCGGCGACACCGAGGCCCTGTATGCGCTACTCCGTCGCGCCGAGACCGATCCCGAATTTCTCGAAGCGGTGCGCGCGCACGGCGACGCGCGGCGCCATCGGTTCGCGCCGGAGCGCGAGCGCGCGGCCTGGGCCGCGCTGCTCGGCGAGCTCTCGGACCGCTGACGCGAAACGCGACGGGGCGCGCGGGCCGTGGGGACCGCGTCACGCTCGAACCGACAGCGTGATCGGCTCCAAGGCGCCGCTCGGGGCGACGACGCGGCCGATGAGCGCGGTATGCGGGTAGCCGAGCGAGCGCAGCTCTTCGACGCGGGCCTCGGCCTCACTTTCGGCGACCGACGCGAGCAGGCCTCCCGCGGTCTGCGGATCAAAGAGGAGCGGCCAGCGGGGATCGCCGGCCACCCGGTCGAGGTCGCGCACCGCGCGGCGCAGCCGCAGGTTCTGAGGCTGAAGGGAACTCGTGATCCCCGCCGCGACGGTTTCGAGGGCGCCCGGGAGGATCGGGACGGCTTCCAGGTCGAGTTCCACGTCGACCTCGGAGGCGCGGATCATCTCGACCAGATGGCCGAGCAGCCCGAAGCCCGTGACGTCGGTGCACGCGCTTGCGCCGTGACGGTGCAGGCACCGGGCGCCCGCGTGATTCGAGAGCTGCATCGACTCGAGGGCCGCCGCGATCCACGCCCCGCGCGCCTTGTGCCGCATGTCGGCGGCGAAGAGCGTGCCGGTGCCCAGCGGCTTGGTGACCAGCAGCCGGTCGCCCGGACGCATTCCACCCTTGCGCAGGATCTTCTCCCGGTCGATCAGTCCGCTCACCGCGAACCCGAGCGCGAGCTCCGCGCCCTCGCTCGTATGCCCGCCCACGAGCGCAGCGCCGGCTTCGCGCAGCACTTCCGTCGCCCCGGCCATCAGTTGGCTCAGCGTGTCCTCCACCTGGGACTCGATCCCGTGGGGCAGCGTGGCGATGGCGAGCGCGGTCTGCGCCTCGCCGCCCATGGCGAAGATGTCGCCGAGGCTGTGGTTGGCGGCGATACGGCCGAAGAGGTACGGGTCGTCGATCATGGCGCGGAAGGAGTCGACGGTATGCACCACCACCTTGCCGGGCGGCGTCTCCACCACCGCCGCATCGTCCGGGTCGGCAAGCCCGATGAGCACGTCGTCGCGCACCACGGGCTCGATCCCGTTCATCACCCGCCCGAGCACCGTCGCACCCACCTTGGCCCCGCATCCGCCGCAGCGCATGGCGATGGCCGAGAGCTCCTTGATCGCGTCCTCGCTGGCGAGCCCCCGTGCCAGATCGAGCTTCGCGTCGTCGCCCATGTCGGGAAGGTCGGCGAACTTGCGCATGAAGCGCCGGTCGATCCAGTCCTTCCACCGCCACACCCAGGCTCCGTCGAGGACGATCGGGCCGCCCCGGGTGGCGACGGCGCGCCGGTCGCCGGTACTGATGAGGCTGAGGTAGCGGCGCTGCGGAGCGAACGGCTTCGGCGCGATGCCGCGGAGCGCCCGGCGCAGGTTCCTTGCGAGCGGCGGACCCTGCCGGACGGCGAAGACCCCGGCCTTCTCGCGCGGATGCTCGAGCACGGCGGCGCAGTCGCCCGCGGCGAAGACGTCCGGATGGGAAATCGATTCGAGGGTCGGCCGCACCGCGACGAAGCCGTCCTCGTCGGTGGCAAGTCCGGACGCGGTCAGCCACGGCTGGGCGGCGGCCTGGGTGACCCAGAGAACCTCGTCGAGCTCATGCACGGCGCCGTCGGCCGTGTGCAGCGCGGTCGGAGGCCCCGAAACGACACGCTCGATGCGGGACTCGAGATGAACTCCCACGCCGCGCTCGGCCAGCACGCGGGTGAACGCGGTCCGAACGGGAAGCGGGTTGCGGGGAAGCACCTCGGTTCCGGCGGTGAACAGGTCGAAGCTCACCCGATCGGGCTCTCCTCCCGCCTCGCGCAGCCGGCGGCGAAGCCCGTGCCGCATGGCGAGCACCATCTCGACGCCGCCGGCGCCGGCCCCCACCACACCGATCCGCGACGGGACTCCGGCGCCGAGCACCCGCTCGACCAGCGCGTCCCACCGGGCGACGAAGTGTCCGATCGGCTTGACCGGCACCACCGCGCCCTCCGCGCTCGGCACGTCGTGCATCCGCGGCGCGGATCCCACGTCGATGGAAAGCACGTCGTACCGTACCGGAGGCCGGCCGCGGCAGATCACCCGCCGCTCGACCGGATCGAGCCCGATGACCTCGTCGTGGTAGAAGCGCGCGCCGGCGAAGCGCGTCAGGGGACCCAGGTCGATGTGAATGTCGTCATGGGTGTAGTGCCCGGCGATGTGGCCGGGGAGCATTCCCGAGTACGGCGTCTCCACGTCGCGGCAGATCAGCGTGACCCGCGCCCCCGGCATCGGCTTCATGCCGAAGCGCTTGAGCACGATGACGTGGCTGTGCCCGCCGCCGACGAGCACGAGGTCCTTGACGATCGGTGCGGGGCCGGCTTTCACCGCATCAATCCGGACGGCCCGGCGGGCGGCGGAGCCGGCCGCGCGTTTTGCCGGCGTCGCGTCCCGAGAATGCCTGCAGCCATGTGCTCCACGCCGGACTCGAGCGCTCAGGGGGCGATCAGGAGGTGGACGCTGAAGAGCTCGTCCCGGTCCGTCCACCAAGCCTCGACCGACCATCCGGCGCGGGCGGCCAGCGCGTGAAACTCCCCGACAGTGTATTTGTAGGAGTTCTCGGTGTGAATCGTCTCGCCGGCCGTGAAACGGAAGACACGTCCCGCGACCGTGATGCGCTGGGCTTCACGGCTGATCAGATGCATTTCGATCCGGCCCTCGATCTCGTTATAGCGAGCCTCGTGCTCGAAGTTATCGAGGATGAAGTCGGCGCCGGTCTCACGGTTGACGCGGCGCAGCAGGTTGAGATTGAAAGCCGCCGTGATCCCGGCCGCGTCGTTGTAAGCCGCGTGCAGGACAGGCGCGGGCTTCTTCAGATCCACGCCGACCAGGAAGCGGCCGTTTGCGCCGAGCCAGAGCCGCATGTCGCCGAGGAACGCCTGGGCGTCGCGGGGGGTGAAGTTTCCGATCGTCGATCCGGGAAAGAAGCCGGTGCAGCCCGTCCCTCGCAGGTCGGGCGGCAGATCCGCGAGGCGCGTGTAGTCGGCCGGAACGGGCCGGACCTCGAGCGCCGGATACGCCGCGGCGAGCCGGGCCGCCGCCGCCGCCATGTGGTCGTAGGAGATGTCGATCGGGACGTAGGCGCGCGGGCATTCCAGCGCATCTAGCAGAATCCCCACCTTCGCGCAGGAACCGCCGCCGAACTCGACGAGGGTCGCCCGCGGTCCGGCCGCGGCGGCGATGCGGTCGGCATGCTCCGTGAGCAGCGCGGTCTCGACGCGCGTCGGGTAGTACTCCTCGAGAGCGCATATCCGATCGAAGAGCCGGGAGCCGCGCGCATCGTAGAAGTATTTGCACGGCAGGGTCTTGGGCGAGCCGCCCAGGCCGTTGAGCACGTCCGCGAGAAAATCGTTCGCCCCCCGTGACGGCGCCTCGGGCGTCGGAGGTGGATGGAGGGGTGGGACCGCCGGGCACATCGCGTCGATTGTTAGTGGATGATCGGCCTCCGGTCCATGGGAGCCCCCGCCTCCGAGGCCTGCGGGTTGAGTCGGCTTCGCCTTTTCGGGCAGTCTGGCGGCGCGGTCAATCCGCACGTCCCGCCCCGGACTCATTTCGAGTCCGCGCCACGCGCCGATGGGAGACACGGATGAGGACTCTGGACTGGTACTTCGACTTTCTTTCGGGTTTCGCCTATCTGCAATTGAAGCAGCTCAAGGAACTGCCCGGCGACGTGTCGATCTCGTACCGCCCCATGCTGTTCGCGGGACTGCTGCGGCACCACGAGACCAAAGGCCCGGCTCAAATCCCGCGCAAGCGCGTCTATACCTATCGCCACTGGATCTGGCAGGCGAGACAGGCAAACGTCCCGTTCCGCATGCCGCCCAAGCATCCATTCCCGCCCCTGCCGCCGCTACGCCTCGCCATCGCCCTGGGGAACGACGGCTCGGCGATCGAGACGATATTCGATCACATCTGGCGGCATGGAGAAGACGTGGGCGACCCGGAGGGTTGGACCCGGCTGACGGACAAGCTGGGCGTCGCCGACGCCGAGACGCTGATCAACGATCAAGGGGTCAAGGACCAGCTCCGCGCAAACACGGAGGCCGCCGTCGGGCTCGGCCTCTTCGGCGTGCCGACGGCCATCGTCGAAGGCGAACTCTTCTGGGGCCAGGACTCCACGTCGATGCTGTTCGCCTATCTCGAGAATCCGGACCTGTTCAAGGACAGCGAGATGGCCCAGGCGGCGGATCTGCCGACGGGGATTTAGAGCGGACCCTCAGCCGGGGGAAAGCCCCAGCAACCGGGGCAGGTCGCGAAGATCGTCGAACACCTTCGCGCCCGCCCCGGCGAGCGACCTGCGCCGCGCCTCCCGGCCCGCCGCGTAGCCGTACACGGTCATGCCCGCGGCGAGGCCGCCGGCGACGCCCGGCAGGCTGTCCTCGATCACGACGCTGTTCGCGGCGTTCGCCCGGAGCCGCCGGGCAGCGAGGAGAAAGACGTCCGGAGCGGGCTTCCCGCGCGCGACGTCGTAGGTGCTGAACATGCGGCCCTGGAGCCGGTCGAGCAGGCCCGTCAGCCCAAGCGTGACCGTCATCTTGTCGTGGTCGCCGGACGAGGCGACGCAACAGGCGACGCCGGCGGACGCGATGGCGTCGAGCGCCGCGTCCGCGCCTGGCACGGGCCGGAGCTCGCGCTCGAAAGCGTTGTACGTCCTCTCCTGAGTCCGCGCGACGAAATCCCGAGGCAACGCACGGCCCAGGGCACGCTCCGCCCACGCCACGACCTGTATCATCGAACGGCCGGTCGTCACCCGGTAAACCTCCGACCGTGTGAGGCGGAGGCCCGCCTCGGCCAGACATTCCGTCAGAACACGGTTGGCGGCCGGCTCCGAGTCCACCAGCACGCCGTCGCAATCGAAGATGACCAACTCGACCACGTCCGGCACTACATGAACAACCGTTCGCCTTCCATGCCGTCGTAGAGCCCGGCGACGAACTCGCCGTAGCCGTTATAGATCGCCGTCGGGATCCGGTCGTCCGTTCCGAGCACGCGTTCCGTCGCCTGGCTCCATCGCGGATGAGGAACGTCCGGGTTGACGTTGGCCCAGAAGCCGTATTCCCGGCCCTGGACCTCTTCCCAGAACGTCTTCGGCCGCGTGTCGGTGAACGTGAACCGGTCGATCGACTTGACCGACTTGAAGCCGTACTTCCACGGGACCGCGAGCCGTAGTGGCGCGCCGTGCTGCTTTGCCAGCGGCTTTCCGTAGGCGCCCGTCACCAAGAACGCGAGATCGTTCGCCGCCTCGGCCATGGTCAGTCCCTCGACGTAGGGCCAAGGATACCAGAACTGCCGTTGGCCCGGCGCCATCTCTGGCTTGTCGAACGTCGCCATCTCCACGTACTTCGCGCCACCCAGCGGCTTGGCGAGCTCCACCAATGCCGAGAGCGGGAATCCCGTCCACGGCGCGACCATCGACCAGGCCTCGACGCAGCGGTGACGGTAGACCCGCTCCTCCAGCGGCACCCCGGCCAGCAGGTCGTCGATCCCGATCGTGAACTCCTTCTCGACCATGCCCTCTATGCGGACCTCCCACGGCCTGATCTCCAGCTTCTGCGCCGAGCGCCAGATCTCCTTGTGGGATCCGTACTCGTAGAAGTTGTTGTACTTGCCGTTGGTTTCCTCGTCCGTGATATCCCGCTCCACGCGATATGCCGAATTCCGCGCCACGGGATAGAGCGGGAACGACGGATCGGCGCGCTGCGCGTCCGCCCATGGCGTCTCCGCCGAAGCTGGCCGCGCGAAACAGCCCACCCCCGCCAGGATGCCACCCGCCGCGAGTCCCTTCATGAGCCGGCGCCGGTCGAGAAAAGCGCTTTCGGGCGTCGCTGCCGATTCCGGGAGCTCCCAGCCCTTGCGAACCTTGATCAACATGTCTGCCTCCTGTGCCCCTTGGCGCATGGCGTCCCCCACGCGGGGCCGCCGGTTTCGGTCACGGGTCGGACCCGCGCGGCGGCGTCCTACCCTGCGTCGAAGGCGGCCGTCACCTGCCCGAATTCCCCGAAATCGGCGACCGCCGTGTCTCCGGCGTCGGCAAAGGCCAGCCCGGTGGCGAGGCCCGTCGCCACGACCTCTCCCGCACGCAGGCCGGTTCCCGCGCCGGGCAGGTGGTTGGCGAGCCAGAGCAGCGCGTTCACCGGGTGCCCGAGAACGTTGGCCCCGCTTCCGCACGCGACGACGTCTCCGTTGATCGCCAGGGTCACCTCGCGCGACGCCAGGTCTTCCCGGTCCCAATCGGCGGCCGGCTCGCCCAGGACCAAACCTCCGAACAGCATGTTGTCGGCGATGAGGCTCAAGACCCCGACAGTCGTCCAATCCCGATACGCCGTATCCACGACCTCGATGAGCGGAACCATCGCGTCGACGGCGCCGGCCACGGCGTCCATGTCGAACGGTGCCGCGGACGGGGGCAGGTCCCTACCGAGAAGGAAACCGAACTCGGGCTCGATCAGGCGCATGAAATATCCGCCGCTTTTCAGGGCGGCGGGGCTTCGATCGAGCCTGCCGGCCATCACCCGCCCGCGGCAGGGCTCGTCGAATTTCAGCATCCGCCGGGCGGTTGCGCTCGTGCAGCTCAGCTTCCAGCCGGCGGTCTTGCCGCCCCAGGCCTCGACGAGGCGATCCTGGATCGCGTACGCCTCGGAAACCGTACCGGGCGCCAGATCCGGCGGCAACGCCTCCAGTTGCTCGCGGCGGCGATACGCCGCGGCCAGCAGGTTCGCGGCGCGTGCGGCAGACGACGCCATGGGGTCTGCCGTTCCCGTCCTCCCGGCGTCACTCCGCCGCGTAGGCTTCCACGACCTCGTCCGCGAGACGCCCGTGCAACTCCTGCAGGCGGTCGAACTTCCAGACGAACGTGCCGACGCCGGAGGTGAGCGAGCGTATCTCGATGATCAGGTCGTGCATCTCGGACTGCGGCAACTGGGCCGACAGGACATCCCAGCCCGGCCAGCCCGGACGGGCGTCGAAGCCCAGGATCTGTCCGCGCCGGCTGCTCACCACGCTGTTGACCCGCGACGTGAGCTCCGAGGGCACCGAGACGTCGACGTGCAGGATCGGCTCCAGAAGCACCGGGTCGCACTTGGGCAGCCCCTCCGACATGGCCATGCGGCCCGCCGTCTTGAACGCCAGCTCGGAGCTGTCGACCGCGTGATGCTGTCCGTCCGTCAGGGTCACCGACACGTCGACCACGGGAAATCCGAGGGGCCCCCTGTTCAGGAAATCGAGGACGCCTGCCTCGACGGCGGGGATGAACTGGCGCGGCACGGCGCCGCCCACGACCTTCCCCTCGAACTGGAAGCCGGAACCGCGCGGCAACGGCTTGATGTCGATGTGCACGTCGCCGAACTGCCCGTGGCCGCCAGTCTGCTTCTTGTACCGCGAGTGCTGCGAGACTCCCTTGCGAATGGCCTCCTTGTACGGGACTTTGGGGCGCTCCACGTTGACCGACAGACCTGAACGGTTCTTCAGCCGGTCCGCGGCGACGCGCAGGTGCATTTCGCCCTGCCCCCACAGCAGCCATTGCTTCGTGTCGTCCTCGTGCTCGAACCGTAGCGACGGATCTTCCTCGATCAGCCTGGTCACGGCCCCCGAGACCTTGACCTCGTCGTTGCGGTCCGCGGCGGTCATGGCCAACGCATAGACGGGCTGCGGCACCGCCGCCCGCGGGAGCTGCGCCACATCCTTCGCGGTCGACAGCGTCACGCCGGTGACGGCCCGTTCGAGCCGGCCCAATCCGACGATGTCTCCTGCGGCCGCCTCGGCCACCTTTTCCGTCTGCTGACCCAGGAGCCGGAACAAGCCCGAAACACGCTCGTCGCCGAGCGTCATCCCATCCACGACCGCACCCCGCCACACCCGGGCGACGGACAGCTTGCCGCCGTGCTGGGTGTTGAAGGACTTGATGACCTGCACCAGGGGTTCGCTGCCATCGGGAGCGACCCCCGCCCGCTCGGCGGCGGCGTCCGCGGCCGGCACCTCGTGCCGCAGCGCCTTCAGCAGCCGGTTGACGCCGGCCCCTTGCTCCGCCGCGCCCACCAGGACGGGCACGACATGTCCGTCCCGAGTGATGTCGCAAAGGTGCCTGTAGGCGGTGTCCTGCTCGGGATCGACGTCCTCGAGAAGCTGCTCCAGCAGCGTATCGTCGAAATCGGCCAGTTTCTCCAGCATCTCGTAGCGGGCCTGCGCCACGTCGTCGGCCATGCCGTCGGGAATGCCGCCCGCTTCCGACGCCGCACCGGGCTTGTAGGTGAAGGCCCGAAGACTGGGAAGATCGACGTAGCCGGTCACCGCCTCCCCGTCGAGGATGGGCAACTGCCGCAGCACGAGAGGCTTTTCCGAGGCCTCCTGCAAGGCCGTCACGAGGTCGCCGACCGGGGACGACGCCCGGTCCATCTTGTTGACGAAAATGAAATGGGGCAGGCCCATGTCACTGAGCCGGCGCAGCACGGGCATCATCATGATCGCCTTGTCCGCCGCCGGCTCGCACACGACGACGGCCGCGTCGGCACCCATCAGCGCGTTGGCGCCGTCCTGCCAGAACTCGATGGAGCCCGGACAGTCGAGAAACGTGAAGACGTCGCCGAGGTAGGTGGTCGTCGCGACGTTGAGCTCCGTGCTCATCTGCCGGTCGCGCGCCTCGGGGCTCGCGTCGCCGACGGTATTGCCGTCCTTCGCGTTCCCTTTTCGATGGACTGCCTCCGTGGCGAACAGAATCGCCTCGAGAAGTGTCGTTTTTCCCGAGGTGTATGGACCGACAAGCGCGACGGATCGCGGTCCGGTATCGGTACTCCCGCTCATGGATCGTGCCCCGATGCTGCCGCTCCGGCACCGGCCGGAATCCCGTCGGGGACCCTGGCGCCGGAGCGGAACAATGTCCTTCCCTAGCCAGCTATGTTTTCAAGCGCGCGCCGGCCATGCAAGCGGAAAACCGCACGGAAAATCACCCCGGCGCCGTCCCGCCGGGAGCGGCTCAGTCGAGCGCGGCGCAGGCCCGCTGGATGCGTCGGCCGGCCTCTTCCAGCGCGTCCGTCGCCGTGGCGTAGGAGATCCGGAAATGGGGCTCGAGCCCGAACGCGGCCCCCTGCACCACGGCCACACCCTCCGCCTCCAGCAGATAGGTCACGACGTCCGTGTCGTTCTCGAGGATCGTTCCCTCGGGCGTCGTCCTGCCGATCAACCCGGAACAGGACGGATAGACGTAGAACGCGCCCTCGGGCGTGGGACAGGAGAGGCCGGAGGACTGGTTGAGCATGCCGACGATCAGGTCGCGCCGCTCCTGGAACGTCCTCACCCAGTCTCCGAGGAAATCCTGGGGTCCGTCGAGGGCGGCGACGGCGGCCGCCTGGCTGATCGAACTCGTGTGAGTCGTGCTCTGGGACTGAATCGTGTTCATGGCCCTGATCAGCTCGACGGGGCCACCGGCATAGCCGACGCGCCATCCCGTCATGGAGTATGCCTTCGACACGCCGTTGACGGTCAGGGTCCGCTCATACAACGCGGGCGCGATCTGGGCGATGGTCGTGAAATCGAAATCGTCGTAGACGATGTGCTCGTACATGTCGTCCGTCATCACCCAGACATGGGGGTGGCGCGCGAGAACCTCCGCCAGGACCCCGAGCTCGGCTTCCGTATAGGCCGCGCCCGACGGATTCGAAGGGGAGTTGAGCAGCAGCCACTTGGTTCTCGGCGTTATCGCTGCCTCAAGGTCCTCGGGCTTCATCCTGAAGCCCGACTCCAGGCTCGTCGGCACGAAGACCGACGTGCCCCGCCCCAGCAGAACCATATCCGGATAAGAGACCCAGTAGGGTGCCGGAAGGATCACCTCGTCGCCGGGGTCGAGGGTCGCGGCCAGCGCGTTGTAGAGGATCTGCTTGCCGCCGCAGCCCACCGTGATCTGGTCGACCGAGTATCCCAAGCCGTTCTCGCGCTCGAATTTCCGCGAGATCGCCGCGCGCAACTCCGTGGTGCCGGCTGGCGCGGTATACTTGGTCTCCCCCCCACGGATGGCTTCGATCGCGGCATCCTTGATGAAGCCGGGCGTGTCGAAGTCGGGCTCTCCCGCGCCCAGTCCGATCACGTCGCGGCCCGCGGCCTTGAGTTCGTTGGCCTTCGTCGTGACGGCGACGGTCGGAGAGGGCTTGATCGCGCCCAGGTACGTGGCGAGGATGGACATTAGCGCGGTTCCCCGGAGCGAAGACGGCGTGACGCCGGAACTTAGGCCGGCCTCGGGACGTCCGCAACCGGGCTTGGCATGCGGCGGGATCGCGAGAGATTCGGATCCGGCGCGTCCGCCACTAGAATTCGCCCGGCGCCAGGGCGTATGTAAGGGGACATGAGCACCGCCGAGACCGTCTACGAGCCCACGCGCCCTCGCCTCGATTACGAGAAGACCGAGGGCGGCATCGCGTACGAGCTGGTCTCCGACTACACCCCGGCGGGCGACCAGCCGCAGGCGATCGAGGAGATCTCGGCGGGCGTGGACAGAGGGGAACGCGATCAGGTCCTGCTTGGCGTCACCGGGTCCGGCAAGACGTTCACTATGGCCAACGTCATCCGCGACACCGGCCGTCCGGCGCTGGTCCTGGCGCCCAACAAGACCCTCGCGGCTCAGCTCTACGGCGAGATGAAGGAATTCTTCCCCAACAACGCGGTGGAGTACTTTGTCTCCTACTACGACTACTACCAGCCCGAGGCCTACGTCCCCAGGTCGGACACCTATATCGAGAAAGACGCCTCGATCAACGAGCAGATCGACCGTATGCGCCACTCCGCGACGCGGGCGCTGATGGAACGGGACGATGTCGTCATCGTGGCCAGTGTCTCCTGCATTTACGGCATCGGCGACATCGAGACTTACCAAGAGATGACGGTCGACGTGAAGACCGGGGATAGGATCGACCGCAACGGCCTGTTGCGGCAGCTCGTCGAGCTCCAGTACCGGCGGAACGACGCCAACTTCGTGCGCGGGACGTTCCGCGTCCGGGGTGACTCCGTCGAGATGTTCCCCGCCCACCTCGAGGACCGGGCCTGGCGCCTTTCGCTGTTCGGCGACGAGGTCGAGCGCATCACGGAGTTCGACCCGCTCACCGGTCAGAAGACGGACAAGCTCTCGCGGATCAAGCTCTACGCGAATTCGCACTACGTGACTCCGAAGCCCACGCTCAAGCAGGCGGTTCGGGAAATTCGCAAGGATCTGGCACTCCGCCTCGAGGAATTCCGGCGCTCGGCAAAGCCGCTCGAAGCGGAACGCCTGGAACAGCGCACCGTATTCGATCTCGAGATGATCGAGGCGACCGGGGCCTGCGCCGGGATCGAGAACTATTCCCGCTACCTGACGGGTCGCCTGCCCGGACAGCCCCCGCCCACCCTCTTCGAATACCTTCCCGGCAACGCGCTGGTCATCGTGGACGAGAGTCACGTCACGGTTCCGCAGCTCGGCGGGATGTTCCGCGGCGACTACCGCCGCAAGTCGACGTTGGCGGAATACGGATTCCGCTTGCCGAGCTGCGTCGACAACCGTCCCCTCAAGTTCGAGGAGTGGGACGCCATGCGCCCCCAGACCGTTTACGTCTCGGCGACTCCGCGGTCCTGGGAGCTCGAGCGGACCGGCGGCGTCTTCGTCGAGCAGGTCATCCGGCCGACGGGACTCATGGATCCACGATGCATCGTGCGTCCTGTCGATAGCCAAGTGGACGACCTGATGGCGGAATGCCGCGACGCGGCCGCCAACGGCCAGCGCGTCCTGGTGACGACGCTGACCAAGCGGATGGCGGAGGATCTCACCGAATACCTGCACGAGGCTGGCATTCGCGTCCGCTACCTGCATTCGGACATCGACACCATCGAGCGCATCGAGATCATCCGCGACCTGCGTCTCGGCGCCTTCGACGTCCTCGTCGGCATCAACCTGCTCCGCGAGGGGCTCGATATCCCCGAATGCGCTCTGGTCGCCATTCTGGACGCTGACAAGGAAGGGTTCCTGCGCTCGCGGACCTCCCTCATCCAGACCATCGGCCGGGCCGCGAGGAATGTGGACGGCCGCGTGATCCTCTATGCGGACGACATGACGGAGAGCCTGAAAGAAGCCATCGACGAGACGGACCGCCGGCGCGAGAAGCAGCGGCGGTTCAACGAAGCCAACGGCATCACCGCCGAGTCGGTCAGGAAAAACATCGGCGATATCCTGGAGGGCGTGTACGAGGGCGACTACGTCACCGTTTCCACCGGCGACGAGGCGGCTCGGCATCTCATCGGCCACAATCTCGAAGCCCATCTCGCGGAATTGGACAAACGGATGCTGGAGGCGGCCGCGGAGCTCGAGTTCGAGGAGGCCGCCCGGCTGCGGGACGAGATCCGCCGCCTCGAGAATATCGACCTCGGGATCGGCGCGCCGCGCTACCGCCGCGCCAAAGGCCGGCGTGACGGCGGGACCGACCCGGAGCCGCGCGGGCTGGGGCCGCGCTCGACAGCGGGCCAGCCCGGAACCCGGCAGTACCGGGGCAAGAGCAAACGTGCGATGCGGCTGTGATCGCGGAGAGCCGGCGTGGGAACTGGTCGTCTGATTCCGGCTGTCCGGTCGATCTCCATCGGGCTTGCCATTGCCGCCGGACACCCGGTCATGTCGGACCCTGCGTCCATCATTTGTCCGAATCCGACGTCGGCTCCCTCCCGACGACGGCGGTGGTCAGCTCCGTCGGTCGATAGAAAGAGAACGGCCACGCGCCCGGGCCAAGACCGGAACCGACGGACATCATGCTGCGAGTACTAACGCGCTTCCTCGCGCTCGTCGGCGGGTCTTGCCGCGATCTGGCGCCAATCGTCGCGGTCGTCGCCTTCTTCCAGATCGTTGTTCTGCGCCAGCCGCCGCCTGACCTCGCCGGCATTGTCGTCGGTACGCTTTTCGTGCTCGTGGGCCTCACGTTGTTCATTCGCGGGTTGGACATGGCTCTCTTCCCCCTCGGCGAGGCCCTGGCATTCGATTTCGCCCGGAAAGGAAGCCTGTTCTGGCTCTTCGTCTTCGCGTTCGCGCTCGGTTTCGGGGCGACGGTGGCGGAACCAGCGCTGATCGCCGTTTCCGCGGAGGCGGCCGCCGCCGCGGCCGAGGCCGGTATCGTTCCGCCCACGGAAGGCGCGCGTCGGGAATACGCCACGTGGCTCAGGATGACCGTCGCGGTCTCGGTCGGAATCGCGCTGGTGGTCGGCACCCTTCGAATCATCAAGGGCTGGCCGGTCCACTACCTCATCATCGGGGGCTACGTGCTCGTGCTGGTCATGACCGTACTCGCGCCGGAGAGCATTGTCGGCATTGCCTACGACGCCGGCGGCGTCACGACGTCGACCATTACGGTTCCCCTGGTCACGGCGCTTGGAGTTGGCCTCGCCACCGCGATCCGCGGCCGAAACCCATTGACGGACGGGTTCGGGCTCATCGCGTTCGCCAGCCTCACGCCGATGATCTTCGTGATGGCGTTCGGAATCGTCTGGACCACGGCTTGAAGGACCCGTGATGGGCACGATCTGGCGAGTCGCGGAAACCGGAGTGTCGACCGTAATCGATGTCGTTCCGATCGCGGTCGTCATTCTGGGATTTCAATTTCTGGTCATCAGACGCAGGCCGCCGCGCCCGAAAGCAATCGCTGTCGGATTCATCTATGTGGTTGTCGGCCTCACCCTGTTCCTGGTCGGGTTGCAAGAGGCTCTGTTTCCGCTTGGCGAAGCCATGGCCGCGCAACTCACGGCGCCCGGATTTCTCGGCGTGACGCCGGACGTCGGGGCGATCGACTGGAGCGCCTATCTCTGGGTATACGTTTTCGCTGCGGCTATCGGCTTCGCGACCACTATCGCCGAGCCGTCGTTGATCGCGGTCGCCCTCAAGGCCAACGAGGTGTCGGGCGGCACGATCGGCGTCTGGGGTCTGAGAACGGCCGTGGCCGTCGGTGTCGCGGTCGGAGTCGGCCTGGGAACGTTTCGCATCGTGACGGGCCTCCCCCTACCGTATTTCATCGTGGTGGGGTACATCATTGTCGTTCTCCAGACAGCGCGGGCGGAGCGCACCATTATTCCCTTGGCCTACGATACGGGTGGCGTCACCACGTCGACCGTGACCGTTCCCTTGGTGACGGCGCTGGGGCTCGGACTGGCAACGAGCATCCCGGGGCGGAGCCCGCTGATCGACGGCTTCGGCCTCATCGCGTTCGCGAGCCTATTTCCCATGATCACCGTCATGGGTTACGCCCAGGCGACCGCTTGGCAACGGCGTCGCAGACGCGCGGGGCGACGGAGATCATGAGATTCAAGCTGATCATGGCGTTGGTTGACGACCGCCATACCGAAGCCATCCTTCAAGCAGCCCGTTCGGCGGGCGCAACGGGCGCCACGGTCATCACGTCGGCGAGGGGGGAGGGCGTCGAACCCGAGAAATCATTCCTGGGCCTCGATGTTTCGGGGCAACGGGATCTGCTGATGTTCCTCGTCGCCGAACAGCTTGCCCGAGACATTCTCGAACGGATCTCGAAGACGGGACAATTCGAGGAACGGCCCGGGGCCGGCATTGCCTTCCAGCTCTCCATAGAGGACGCCGTGGGTCTGGAGTCCCAGTTCCGGGCGATCTCGGAAGAAATCCAGGATCAGCTATGACCCGGCTCCCCTACATCAAGGTCGGCGACATCATGCGGAAGGACGTGCACGTCATCGATCCGCTTGCCACCATCCGCGATGCGCTGCACGAGATGCGGAAGCACGGCGTCAGCTCTCTCGTCATCGAACGCCGGGACGAGCGGGACGAGCTGGGTCTCATCGTGGTCGCGGATATTGCCCGGGAAGTGATTGCCAGGAACCGTTCGCTGGACCGGGTGGACGTCTACGAGGTCATGGTGAAGCCGGTGGTTACGCTGGACGCAGGAATGGACGCCAAATTCGCATCCCGCCTCCTCAGCGGTCTGGGATTGAGCCGTGGTTTGGTCGTGGATCACGACCGTAATCTGGTAGGTATCGTGACCCTGCGGGATATGGTGCTGGCCTACACGGACCTGGACGACGTTGAAGAGACGGCATGAATGCGACCGGCCGGTTCCGGGACGAGCCGGGGAGGCGTAGGTGTCGATTTACCTCCAGTTGGTCGGCGGTCTCGTCATCCTGCTCCTGGGCGGGGACGTTCTCGTCCGGGGTGCCGTGGCGCTGGCACGAAAACTGGGGGTCTCGCCGCTCGTCATCGGCCTGACGGTCGTTGCCTTCGGCACTTCGGCGCCGGAGTTGATCGTCAGCGTGGAAGCGGCGTGGGACGGCGTGCCCGGGCTCGCCATCGGCAATATCGTCGGCAGCAACGTGGCCAACGTCCTTCTCGTCCTCGGGGCGCCCGCGATCGTGTCCCCCATCGTCTGCCGGGCCCCGTCCCTGAACCGTGATGTCTTCGTGATGATCGGTGCGAGCCTGCTCTTCGTCGCGCTCTGCTGGGGCGGGACGCTGGTGGCGTGGCAAGGCGCGGTCCTAGTGGTCCTCCTCCTTGCCTTCCTCATCAATTCCTACGTGTCGGAGCGTGGCGACGGCCGTGGCCGCGAGGAATACGGCGAAGAGTTCGACGGCATCGGCGCGTTTCCCCGTTCCGTGCCCGTGTTCCTGGGATTCATCGCCGTCGGATTGGCGGGACTGCTGTTTGGATCCCATGTCCTGATCGGCGGGGCAGTGGGCGTCGCACGGATGTGGGGCGTGTCGGAAACGGTCATCGGCCTCACCCTCGTAGCGCTGGGAACGTCCCTGCCCGAGCTCGCCACGACCGTCGCCGCCGCCGTTCGAAGTCAAGGCGGAATCGCTGTCGGTAACGTGGTCGGTAGCAACATGTTCAATATACTAGGCGTCATGGGCGTCACATCGTTGATCGTTCCGGTGCCGGTACCCGCGCAAACGTTGCAGTTCGACCTCTGGGTGATGCTCGGCGCCTCGCTGGCTCTGTTGCCGTTCGCGCTGCGCCGCATACCCATCGGCCGCGCCGCGGGCGTCGCGTTCTCCGCCGCCTATCTCGGATTCGTCTCCATCCAATACCTCGGCGTGCCGGTGCTCTCGCTCGAGACCGGCTACCCGAGCCCATGAGCGGCGCGGTGCCCCCGTCGTTCATCGAGCCAGGTGTGGCGCTCGTCACGGGCGGCGGGCAGCGAATCGGACGGGCGATCTGCCGGGCGCTGGCGGAGGACGGGTGGGCGGTCGCCGTCCATCACCTGCGGTCGGCGAGTCAGTCCGAGGAAGTCGTGACCGACATCGCGGCGAGTGGCGGTCGCGCCGTCGCGGTCGCCGCCGACCTCGCGGACGCGACCGCCGCCACGGACCTGATCCCGCGCGTCATCGCGGAGTTGGGGCCGGTGACCTGCCTCGTCAACAACGCGTCCGTGTTCGAGCCGGACGATATCCGTTCGGCCACGCTGGAGTCCTGGTGCCGCCACATCGACGTCAATTTGCGCGCACCGTTCTTCCTGACACAGTCCTTCGCCCGAGAGATGTCGGCGGGTGCATCCGGCTGCATTGTCAACGTCATCGACGAGCGCGTATGGAACCTGACGCCCCGCTTCGCGTCCTACACGTTGAGCAAGAGCGGCCTGTGGACTTTGACCCGAACGTGTGCGCTGGCGCTCGCGCCCCGGATCAGGGTGAATGGCATCGGGCCGGGATCGACGCTGCCGAGCCCCCGGCAAAGCCGCGAACACTTCGAGGCACAGGCCGCCTCGGCGCCGCTGGGGCGAGGCACGACACCGGCCGAGATCGTGTCCGCCGTCCGGTTCATCCTGTCGTCGCCCGCGATGACCGGACAAATGATTGCGCTGGACGGCGGCCAGCACCTCAAATGGCGACGGCGCCCGGATGACGCGGACCTCAAGGAATGATGCCGCCGCCGGGCGCAGCGCAAGGGGACGGACTGACGTGACCGCGTCGCCGGATGGGGCTGGCTTGAGCCGGGAACGGGAAAGGCTCGAGACGCGGCGGATCGTCATCCGCAATCTCGTTCTGTCCGCCCGCGTCGGCGTGTACCGTCACGAGAAATCCGGTCCGCAGCAGGTTCGCATCAATCTTGAGTTGATTACCGAGGATCCCCGTCGATCCCCGAACGACGAGATCGACCACGTCGTCAGCTACGAGACGGTGGTATTGGGCGTGAAGGAAGTATTGGCGGAAGGTCACACAAACTTAGTCGAGACATTGGCCGAAAAGATCGCGGAACTATGCCTGTCTGATCTCCGCGTCGTAGGGGTTCACGTGGGAGTCGAGAAACTTCACGCCATCCCCGAAGCGGAAAGCGTCGGCGTCGAAATCAAGAGATTCCGACCTAACCATTGATAATTCGACAAATTCTCTAGCGGTTGACGGCCGTTTGTCGTCAAGTTGTGCACAGGCGAATATTTGACGGATACCAACTGCCGCAGTCCGTTCGAGATTTCCGGCCCCGGACATCGGAAATCACTTGATTTTTTATTTCTTATTCAAAATCAATGACTTGATGTATTTGCCCAAAATATGGGCAATAAGGTCAAAGGCAAAGGAATGCCGCGCTTGTACGCTTTGGCGGCGCGATTTCCCACAAACTTATCCACACGAATCGTGGATAGTGTAACACTCATGTGAAATCGTCGCCGACCCGTCGCCGGAACGAGGAGCCCCGACCGAAACGGTCAGGTGCGCAGGTCTCCGGCTCGCGTATGGGGGCGGGATGTCCGCGCGCCCATGTCTCGTGACACGGCCCGATTGCCCCGAAAGCGGGGCCGACGGGGCGACCGACCTTTTCGATCCCGAACCGCGGCAAACTTCGGGAGCCGTGTGGCCTCGCCGGTGATATGCTCGCCGGGAACGGATCATGACGGCCATGCAACCCGAGGTTCAGCGCCTGCGGCACCGCGCGGTCTCCGGCTCGGAGGGCGCGGGCGGCAAACTCGCCGCCCCTTCGATCACGCGCGGTCGTGATGTCATTCGCGTTCATTTGAAGACGTTGCCCAACAGTCCCGGCGTCTATCGGATGATCGATGCGAAGAGACAGGTCCTGTACGTCGGCAAGGCGAAGAGCCTGAAGAAGCGGGTCGCCTCTTATGCGAATTCGACCGGCCTCGGGAC
The DNA here is from genome assembly GCA_963663355.2 of Alphaproteobacteria bacterium. Taxonomy (GTDB): domain Bacteria; phylum Pseudomonadota; class Alphaproteobacteria; order UBA2966; family UBA2966; genus UBA2966. The sequence continues at coordinate 2,714,038 of CAXXKS010000001.1, read as the reverse complement.
ACGCATACTGGGCATGGTCGCGGCGACCGCGGATATGGAGTTCATCACGACGCATACCGAGGTCGAGGCCCTGCTTCTGGAGTCGAACCTCATCAAGGAACTCAAGCCCCGGTACAACATATTGCTGAGGGATGACAAATCCTTCCCCTACATTCTTATCACGGCGGACCACGGCTGGGCCCGGATCATGAAACACCGCGGCGCGCGAAACCGGCCGGGTGAATATTTCGGGCCCTTCGCGTCGGCAGGCGCCGTCAACGAAACGATCAACGCGCTCCAGCGGGCCTTTCCGCTTCGTTCCTGTTCCGACAGCATCTTCGCGAGCCGCACGCGGCCCTGCCTGCAGTACCAGATTCGCCGCTGCACGGCACCCTGCGTCGGCCGTATCGGCGGGGAAGACTACGGCCGCATCGTGCGCGAGGCGCGGGACTTTCTTTCGGGCCGGAGCCGGCGAACCCAGGAGGAGCTCTCCGAACGGATGCAGGAGGCCAGCGCGAACCTGGAATTCGAGACCGCGGCGGTCTATCGGGACCGCATTCGGGCCCTCACGCAGATCCAGGCACGCCAAGGGATCAACATGCCGGCACTGGGAGAAGCGGACGTCATCGGAGCCTGCCGGAACGCCGGACAGACTTGCATCCAGGTGTTCTTTTTCCGTTCCGGGCGAAACTACGGTAACCGGGCCTATTTCCCGGCGCACGCCAGGAGCGACACGATCGAAGACGTCCTGTCCGCCTTCATCGGCCAGTTCTACGCCGACAAGCCGCCGCCCCGGCTAGTGCTGACCAGTCACGACATGGAAGGCAGGGATCTGGTCGAGCAGGCACTCTGCGTCCGGGCGGACAGGCGGGTGGACGTTCGCGTTCCGCGCCGGGGCGCCAAGCGCCGGCTCGTCGAGCATGCCGCGGACAACGCCCGGGAAGCGCTCGCCCGCCGCTTCGCGGAGAGCGCATCGCAACGGCTGCTGCTGGAGGGCGTGGCTCGAACGTTGGGGCTTGAGGCCGCCCCCGAGCGCATCGAGGTCTACGACAACAGCCATATTCGCGGCAGCGAGGCGCTGGGCGCGATGATCGTCGCGGGGGCTGAGGGGCTCCTCAAGAACCGGTACCGGACGTTCAACATCAGGCGGGCCAATCTCGCTCCGGGCGACGACTACGGCATGATGGCCGAAGTTCTGACCCGGCGTTTCTCGCGCCTGCTCAAGGAGGATGAAGGCCGCGGAGGCGGGTGGTGGCCCGACCTCGTCCTGATCGACGGCGGCGCTGGCCACATGAAGACGGCCCGTCAGGTGTTCGCCGATCTCGGAGTCACGGACGTGGCGCTCGCCGCCATCGCAAAGGGCCCGGACCGCAATGCCGGGCGCGAAACGTTCCACGTTCCGGGGAAACCGCCTTTCTCCCTGGAACCGAACGATCCCGTTCTATACTTCCTTCAGCGTCTGCGCGACGAGGCGCATCGATACGCCATCGGCAGCCATCGGGCCAAGCGATCGCGTAAACTGGGCCGTTCGGTTCTGGACGATATCCCCGGCATCGGGGCGAAGCGAAAGCGCGCCCTGCTGCATCATTTCGGCTCCGCGCGGGCGGTGGAGCGCGCGGGCCTCGCCGACCTTGAAGCGGTCGAAGGAATCTCGCAGGGTGTGGCAAAGTCGGTACATGACCATTTTCGTCCCGGCGACTAGAGGACTTCCGGTGCCGAGAGCCCGAACGCCGGGGATGGACGACGACAGCCGAAAACCTCCCGTCCGCCGATGATTACCAGCCTGCCTAACCTCTTGACTCTCTCGCGGATTCTGGTCATTCCGGCGCTGGTGGTGACGTTCTACTTCCCGGGCCTCTTGGCGGATTGGATCGCCCTGGGGCTGTTCTGTGCCGCTGGCGTCACCGACTTTCTGGACGGCTACGTGGCGCGCCTGCGCGGACAGATGTCCGCGCTGGGTCGGTTCCTGGATCCCGTGGCCGACAAGCTCCTGATTGGCGCCGCGATCGTCATGTTGATCGCCTTCGACCGCATCGACGGATGGACGGTTCTCGCGGCGGTGATTATCGTATGCCGCGAGATTCTGGTGTCCGGCTTGCGCGAATTCTTGGCGGACGTGCAGGTCCCTGTTCCCGTAAGCCGTCTGGCGAAGTGGAAGACCACGCTCCAGATCGTGGCAATCGCCTTTCTGCTGTCGGGCAACGCGGGGGACCTGCTGCTGCCGGCCAAGGAAATCGGGACTGTCTGCCTGTGGATCGCCGCCGCGCTGACGCTCTACACGGGCTATGATTACCTGAAGGCGGGACTGGTGCACATCGCAGCGAACGGCGGCGCGGAGGCGGCGGACCGCACCCGCGCCACCGGCCCGCGAGGGATTTCGCGATGAAGCTGTTCTGCATCGCCGGATGGAGCGGTAGCGGCAAGACGACACTCATGACGGGCCTGCTGCCCCGGCTTACGGGACGCGGCATTCGCGTAGCGACCATCAAGCATGCGCACCACGGATTTGACGTCGACCGGCCGGGGAAGGATTCCTACGAGCATCGAAAGGCGGGTGCCTCCGAGGTCCTGGTATCCTCAAGCCGGCGATGGGCACTCATACACGAGAATCGCGGTGAGCCGGAACCCTCGCTGGCGGATCTCGTTTCTCGGCTGTCGCCCGTGGACCTCGTTCTGGTCGAGGGGTTCAAGCGGGAGGCCATCGACAAGCTGGAGGTCTTCCGCCGGGAGTTGGGGAAACCCATGCTCCGGCACGAGGATCCCCACGTCGTCGCCGTGGCCAGTGACACGCCGCTGACGGGCGTTCCCGTTCCCGTCCTCGATCTCGCCGCGGTCGACAAAATCGCGGCGTTCATCGCGACCCATTGCGACCTCGCCGGGGAAACCCGGCGCGCGACGGCCGAGGGGCGCTAGCGTGCAGCTTTCTGACGATTGCTTCGCCGCCGGAGACCGTCCGATGACGACGGCGGAAGCGCTTGCCCTTCTGGCGGAGCGCATCGTGCCCGTCTGCGTCGCCGAACGCCGTCCCCTGCGCGGCGCAGTCAGGCGGATTCTCGCGGAAGACATCGTGTCCGAGCGCGACATTCCCCCACAGGGAAATTCGGCAGTCGACGGCTACGCATTCGCGTTCGACGACCTGACGCCCGGCCGGGAGACGCACCTTCGAATAGCCGGCCGGGCCACGGCGGGACATCCGGCGCCGCGCGAGCCCGGCCACGGCAAGGCATTGCGCATCTTCACGGGCGCCGTGATGCCGGAGGGATGTGATACCGTCGCCATGCAGGAAGACTGCCGCGCCGACGCTGGCGAGGTCGTCGTTCCTCCCGGACTGTCGCGGGGCGCCAACCGCCGCCGCGCCGGCGAAGACGTCGAGAAGGGAGATGTCGTCCTAGCTGCGGGCCGTCTGCTGCGGCCTCAGGATCTCGGCATCGCGGCCTCCGTCGGCCGCACCGGCGTCTCCGTGTACCGGCCGGTCCGGGTGGCCGTCTTTTCCACGGGCGACGAGGTCCGCGAGCCGGGCACCCCTCTCACCTGCGGGGGCATCTATGACTCGAACCGCTACGTCCTCATGTCGCTGTTGGACGGTCTTCCCGCCGACGTCTCCGATCTGGGGATTCTGGCCGACGACCGGTGGGCGGTGGCGTCGGCCCTGCGGGACGCCGCCCGCGCGCACGACCTGTTGATCACGTCGGGTGGCGTGTCGGTGGGTGAGGAGGATCACGTCAGGCACGCGGTCGAGGGAAACGGCACCCTCCACTTTTGGCGCCTAGCCATAAAGCCGGGCCGTCCGCTGGCGTTGGGGCAGGTGAACGGGGTGCCGTTCGTCGGGCTGCCCGGTAATCCGGTGGCCGCGATGGTGACGTTTCTTCGCTTCGCGCGGCCGCTGCTGCTGCGTCTGGCGGGGGGCACGCGCGTCGAACCGCGGCTTTACCGCGTCCGGGCAGAGTTCTCCCATCGCAAGAAGCTCCATCGCCGCGAATGGGTGCGGGCACGTCTCAAGCCGGGCGCCGACGGGACTCTGGAAGCCGAGAAGTTCGCGCGCGAGGGGGCCGGGATTCTGCGCTCCCTGGTGGAGTCGGACGGCCTTGTCGAGCTGCCCGAGGAGATGACGGAGGTGGTGCCGGGCACTATGGTGGAGTTTCTTCCCTTCGCCGAGGTGGCGTCTTGAATATCCTCTATTTTGCCTGGGTCCGCTCGAAAATCGGCCTTTCGGAAGAGACTGTCGACCTTCCCGGCGATGTGTCCACGGTCGGCGACCTGCTCGAATGGCTGCGAGGCCGCAGTCCTCAGCACGCAGACGCGCTCCAGGATACGTCCGTCGTGCGGGTCGCCGTGAACGAGGAGTACGCATCGCTCGACGCGCCGGTCTCGGCCGGCGACGAAGTGGCCTTGTTTCCGCCGGTGACCGGCGGGTGAGACCGGAAGCGGGCCACATGATCCGGGTTCAGAGAGAGGACTTCGATGTCGCCGCCGAGATCGACCGGGTCGTCCGCACCGGCCGGGGTGCCGGCGCGGTGGTGACCTTTGTCGGCCTTGTCCGCGACATCGACGACGGCGAGGCGATCTTGGACATGACGCTCGAGCACTACTCGGGTATGACGGAAAAGATGCTGGCCCGGATCGAGGCCGAGGCGGCGTCGCGCTGGCCCCTGTCCGCGAGCCTGATCATCCACCGCTACGGCCGTCTCGAACCGGGGGACAGGATCGTTATGGTCGTCACCGCATCCGCGCACCGCCGGGCGGCCTTCGAAGCGAGCGAGTTTCTCGTGGACTGGCTCAAGACCAAGGCTCCGTTCTGGAAGCGGGAGACGACGGCCCAAGGCGCAAAGTGGGTCGCGGCCCGTGGCAGCGACGCCGTCGCTGCGGCGCGCTGGACCGAAGGTTCAGGCGGGCCATAGGCCGGACGCCGGAGAGCGGGCGCGACTTGTGTTTGCAGCCGACCATGAGCCGGCTGGAGAACGCGCCCTCACGCACCGAGGTGGCGCGCATGACTGCCACTTTGATCGACCTCCGCTGCCGCTTCTTCCCGACCCGCCTGACGTCATCACCCTCGACATCGACGATACCCGCGATGCAGTTCGGCCACCAGCAACTGCCGTTGTTCCACACCCATCACGACAGGCGCCGCTTCCTGCCCGTGCACGTCCATCACGTCGAGAGCGGCAAGCCGGTGGCGTCTCTCCCGCACCCCGGCAAGACGCCGTCCGGTGTCGAGGTCCGCACCCTGCTCAGGCACTTGGTCCGCCGCATCCGCCGGCACCGGCTCGCGCACCCGGCTCACCGTCCGAGGCAATTCCCACTACGGCCGAACCGAGGCCATGACATGGTGCGAGGAGAACGGCGTCGGCTACGTCTTCGGCTTGGCGGGCAATGCCGCGCTGCACCACCTCATCTGCGACGCCGACCTCAAGATGCGTTGCGCCGAGGCTGGCGCGGACGGGATGCGCGGCTTCGCCGACTTCGCCTATGCCGCCCGCTTGTGGTGCCGCCGCCGTCGGTTCGTCGCCCGGTTGGAAGAGGCCGCAGGGGGCTTCGACGCGCGCACCATCGTCACCTCGCTCGCCGGCAAGGCCCGCCATCTCTACGAAGCCGTGTACTGTACCCGCGGGCAGGCCGAAAACCTGATCAAGCAGCACAAGGTCCAACTCGCCTCCGACTGGACATCCTGCCGGAGCCCGCTCGCTAACCGGGTCCGGCTGGTCCTCCACGCCGCCGCCTACTGGCTGATGCTCGCCTTGCGCAACACGGTGCCCTGCGGGATGTCGCTGGTCCAAGCCGAGTTCGTAACCCTCCGGCAGTGCCTCCTCAGGATCGGGTGTCCGCGTTTCCGAGAAGACCGCCCGCACCCACATCCGCTTCGCCTCCGCCTGCCCGGGCGCCAGCGGGACGCCTCGCCGCCTCGGGTCCCTGACCGCCGGAGCGCCGTGCTCCGCCAAACCCAGTTCCTTCAACTCCAAACCCCGGCACTGACAATCTCATATCCCGGCGCCCCAAAGCGCCGAATGGAAGCCTGTGCGCGCTCAAAATCGACCGATAAACACCACTTGCCGTGAACCAAAGTCGGTCCAACCTCCTCATAATTCATGAATTGAGTCTATAAATATATGTTTATATAACTGTCTATGTCGGAAACGCCTCTTCCTCGACACGAGCCCATGAACACACTCCTGAATGCGCTACGCGCGGCCGCCGAGCCGACCCGGCTACGCCTTCTCGCGCTCTGCGCGGAGGCCGAGCTCACGGTGACCGAGCTCACCCAGATTCTGGGGCAGAGCCAGCCCCGTGTGTCCCGGCATCTCAAAGTCCTGTGCGAGGCTGGGTTGCTGAACCGCTTCCGGGAAGGAACTTGGGCATTCTACAGGCTGGTCGATGCCGGAGAACCGGGTGGGCTGGCGGGGACGCTTGCGGCACTCATTCCCAGGCAGGACGAGGAACTGTCTCGGGATCTCCAGCGGCTCCAGGCGGTCAGGGAGGCGCGGGCCGGCGCGGCGGCGGCCTACTTCCGCGCGAACGCCGCGCGGTGGGACGAGATTCGCTCCCTCTACGTGCCGGAATCCGACGTCGAGGCGGCCCTTCTCTTGGCGTTCGCCGACCGGCAAATGGGCGACTTTCTGGATATCGGCACCGGCACCGGCCGGATGCTGGAGGTGTTCGCCCACAGATTCCATCGCGGCATCGGCATCGACCTGTCCCATGACATGCTGGCGGTCGCGCGCACCAATCTGGAGCGCGCAGGGCACAGCCATTGCCAAGTCCGGCATGGCGACATGTATCATCTGCCCCTGGCCGGCGGCAGCGTGGACGCGGTGATGTTTCACCAAGTACTCCACTTCGCCTCCGACCCCATCGCGGCTATCGCCGAGGCGGCCCGGGTGCTGCGTCCCGGTGCTAATCTGGCCGTCGTCGATTTCGAGCCGCACGGGCTCGAATTCCTTCGCGAGGAGCACGCGCATCGGCGCCTCGGGTTTTCCGACACGGAAGTCGCGGAATGGTTCGAGGCTACGCATCTCGTTCCCGGCAACCCGGTTCGTTTGGAAGGTGATCCGCTCACCGTCGTCGTCTGGACGGCGGCGAAGACGACCGCCGAGGAACGGCGGGCTACGGAATGACGGTCGAACCCGGGATCCAGCCCACGGTCGAGCGGCTGAGCGCGCTCGCGCTGAGGTTCTCGGGAATGAAGGATCTCGGCGTTTCGTTCGAGTTCTTCCCGCCAAAGACGGAAGAGATGGAACGGACGCTGTGGAAGGCGATCCTCAGACTCGCTCCGGTCGGGCCGAACTTCGTCTCCGTCACCTACGGCGCGGGTGGCGGCACGCGCGATCGCACGCATGCGACGGTCCGGCGCATTCTCGAGGAAACGGCCCTGACACCTGCGGCGCATCTGACCTGTGTTGCCGCGACCCGGGACGAGGTCGACGATGTTGCCCGCGCTTACTGGGAGGCGGGCGTGCGGCATATCGTGGCCCTTCGGGGAGATCCGCCGGAGGCCGCCGCGGCCTATGCGCCCCATCCGGGCGGATATCGATACGCCGCTGACCTCGTCAAAGGCCTCAACCGGATCGCTGACTTCGACGTTTCGGTCGCGGCGTATCCCGAGACTCATCCGGAAGCGCCGAGCGCGGGCTTCGACCTCGACAACCTCAAGCGTAAGATCGACGCTGGCGCCAGGCGCGCGATTACTCAATTCTTCTTCGACACCGAAGTGTTTCTGCGCTTTCGGGATCGTGTCCGGCGGGCTGGGATCGGCGTGCCCTTGATCCCGGGAATCCTTCCCGTGACGAATTTCGCCCAGGTGGTCCGCTTCGCGGACCTGTGCGGAGCCGGCATCCCCGGATGGCTGTCGCGCCTGTTCGACTCCCTGGGCGAAGATCCGGAGACCCGCAAGTTGGTCGCCGCCATGGTGGCAGGGGAGCAGTGCCGCATTCTGGCGGCGGAGGGCGTGTCGAACTTCCACTTCTACACGCTCAACCGGGCCGACTTGACCTTCGCCATGTGCCACGCGCTGGGACTGCGCGCACCGGCGGAAGGTTAGCCGCGGGACGACCCATGCACGACATCTTCCCCCGTCCCGATCCCTCGGAGACTCTCGAGCGCCTGCTCGACGAGAGAATTCTCCTGTTGGACGGAGCGATGGGGACGATGATCCAGGAGTACGATCTCGGAGAGGCCGACTTCCGCGGCGAGCGGCTTGCCGACCACTCCTTGGACCTCAAGGGCGACAACGACCTCCTGAACCTCACGCGGCCGGACGTGATACGGGAAATTCACCGCGCCTTCCTGAATGCCGGAGCGGACATCGTCGAGACGAACACCTTCAACGCGACGTCGATCTCGCAAGCCGACTACGGACTCCAGGACTTGGTATACGAGATCAATCGCGAGGGCACGCGTCTTGCCCGTGACGCTGCGGACGAGGCCACGGCGGCGGACGTCGGCAAACCCCGGTTCGTCGCCGGCGTGCTCGGCCCGACCAACCGGACGGCGTCGATCTCGCCGGACGTGAACGATCCGGGCTTCCGAAACGTCTCGTTCGACGAGCTGGTGGCCGCCTACACCGAGGCAGTCCGTGGCCTTATCGACGGCGGCGCCGATATCATCCTCATCGAGACGATATTCGATACGCTGAATGCCAAGGCGGCCATCTATGCGGTGCGGAAGCACTTCGACGCCCGGGGACTCCAGCGGTCGGTGATGATCTCCGGCACGATCACGGATGCCTCCGGGCGCACGCTGTCCGGGCAGACGGCAGAAGCGTTCTGGAACTCCGTCGTTCATGCTAAACCCATCTCGGTTGGGTTTAATTGCGCTCTCGGGGCCGAGGCGCTACGGCCCTATGTCCAGGAACTCGCGCGCGTGGCCGGTGTTTCCGTCAGCGTGCATCCCAACGCGGGGCTACCCAACGAATTCGGCGGCTACGACGACACGCCGGCCGCAATGGCCGAACGGATCGGGGAATTCGCCAGGAGCGGGTTCGTCAACATTGTCGGCGGATGTTGCGGGACGACGCCCCGCCACATCGGCGCCATCGCCGAGGCGGTCGCGGATCTCCCGCCACGCGTGCGTCCGGACATCGAGCCCCGTTCCAGGCTCAGCGGTCTCGAGCCCCTGACCATCGGGTCGCCGACCGGCTTTGTGAACGTGGGCGAACGGACCAACGTCGCCGGGTCAGCGAAATTCGCCAAGCTCATCCGCGAAGGCGACTATGCCGCCGGGCTCGAGATCGCGCGCCAGCAGGTCGAGAATGGCGCCCAGGTCATCGACGTCAACATGGACGAGGCGATGCTCGACTCCGAGGCGGCCGTCGAGAGGTTTCTGCGCCTCGTCGCTGCGGAACCGGACATCTCGCGCGTCCCGGTTATGATCGACTCCTCGAAGTGGTCGGTCGTCGAAACGGGTCTCAAGAACATCCAAGGAAAGGGGATCGTCAATTCGATCAGCCTCAAGGACGGGGAGCGGGCGTTCGTCGAGCAGGCCCGGGAAATCTTGCGCTATGGCGCGGCTGTCGTCGTGATGGCTTTCGACGAGACGGGACAGGCCGATTCGCGCGGGCGCATGGTCGAGATCCTGACGCGATCGTACAGGATACTCACCGAAGAGGTGGGAGTCCCGCCGTGGGACATCATTCTCGATCCGAATATCTTCCCCATCGCCACCGGGATCGAGGACCATAACAACTTCTCGGTGGACTTCGTCGAGGCCACGCGCATTGTCAAGAAAACCCTGCCCCACGCCCTGATCTCGGGCGGGGTCAGCAACATGTCCTTCTCGTTCCGGGGCAACGACGCCGTGCGCGAGGCCATGCACTCGGTGTTCCTATACCACGCGCTCGAAGCCGGAATGGACATGGGAATCGTCAACGCGGGCCAGCTCGCGGTCTACGCCGACATTCCGGAGAGTCTCCGCGAGCGTGTGGAGGACGTCGTGCTGAACCGGCGGCCGGACGCGACGGAACGGCTACTCGAGGTGGCAGACGGCGTACAGAGCCAGCGCAGGGACCGGGGCCCCGATCTCTCGTGGCGTGAGGGTCCGGTCGAGGAACGGCTGTCCCATGCCCTGGTCGCCGGGATCGGCGATTTCGTCGTCGAGGACACCGAGGAAGCTCGCCTCGCCATGGACCGTCCCCTCGACGTCATCGAGGGACCCCTGATGGACGGCATGAACATCGTCGGCGACCTGTTCGGTTCGGGACAGATGTTTCTGCCGCAGGTGGTAAAGAGCGCCCGTGTGATGAAACGGGCCGTGGCGCACCTGACCCCCTTCCTTGAGGCCGAAAAGGAGAGCGGCGGCGAAGTGCTGGCCAAGGGCAAGATCGTGACCGCGACCGTGAAGGGCGACGTGCACGATATCGGCAAGAACATTGTCGGCGTGGTGCTTCAATGCAACAACTTCGAGGTCATCGACCTCGGCGTCATGGTTCCCTACACCGAGATACTGGAGACGGCCAAGGCGGAAGGCGCCGACATGATCGGGCTCTCCGGCCTCATCACGCCGTCGCTCCGGGAGATGGAGATCGTGGCCGCGGAGATGAAGCGAGCGGGCCTCGCGGTGCCGCTGCTCATCGGCGGGGCGACAACCTCCAAGGTGCACACCGCTGTCAAGATCGCTTCCAACTACGACCATCCGGTCGTTCATGTGGTCGATGCCTCGCGGGCGGTGGGAGTCGTCGGCGCATTGGTGAGCGATGCCCAACGCGGTCCGTTCGTGGCCCGGATCGAGCGGGAATACGACCGCATTCGGGACGGATACCGGGGCCGGGACCGGGATGGCCGCCAGCACACGCTACAGGAAGCGCGTGCGGCCCGGCTCCCCATCGACTGGGCGGCGACGGAACCCGCGAAACCCTCCTTCCTGGGGCTCAAGACGTTCGACTCGTACGATCTCGGGGACCTCGTGCGGCGGATCGACTGGACCCCTTTCTTTCGCGCCTGGGAGCTCGCCGGCACGTTTCCGAGGATACTCAACGATCCGAAGGTCGGACGGGCGGCCCGGGACCTCCATGACGATGCGCGGGCGATGCTGAAGCGGATCGTAGCGGAGCGCTGGCTTACGGCGCGCGGCGTCATCGGGTTTTTCCCGGCCAACAGCGTGGGCGACGACATTGAGGTCTATGCCGACGAGACGCGTGGCGAGACGCGTACGCGGTTCCACTTCTTGCGCCAGCAGATGATCAAGAATACGGCGGGGGCGAACTTCTCTCTCGCTGATTTCGTCGCCCCCAGGGAGACGGGTGTCGCCGATTATCTGGGCGGGTTCGCCGTGACAGCGGGACTCGGGATCGAGGCGCGGCTCGCGGAGTTCGAGGCCGCGCACGACGACTACGGCGGCATCCTGTTGAAGGCGCTAGCCGACCGGCTCGCCGAAGCGTTCGCCGAGCGCTTGCATGAGCGCGTGCGCACGGAGTTCTGGGGCTATGCGCCGGACGAGGACCTGGACAACGAAGTGCTGATCCGCGAGGAGTACCGGGGCATCCGGCCAGCGCCGGGATACCCGGCCTGTCCGGATCACAGCGAGAAACCCCTCCTGTTCGATCTTCTCGGCGCGGCGGACAGCGTCGGTATCGCGCTGACCGAAAGCTTCGCCATGCTGCCCGCCGCGGCGGTTTCCGGATTCTACTTTGCGCACCCCCGATCGCGGTACTTCGGTGTGGGCAAGATCGGCCGCGATCAAGTCGAGGACTACGCCGCGCGCAAGGGCGTCCCGCTCCGGCAGGCGGAGCGCTGGCTCGCGCCGAACCTGGGGTACGAGCCGTAGGCCGCATGGAGGTACCAGGGGCGTGGAGCGGCGTGACCGGAACGATGGGTGCTCGGACAGTCCGTTGGACCGTCACCCTCCGGCGTGTAAAGTCGGGCCGAGTAGCGCGCTTGCACGAGGTGGAGGGCCAGATCGATGTCGCTGACGGCGAAGACGTGCGTTCCGTGCCAAGGGGGCATTCCCCCGTTGACCCGTATAGAGTCGGAACGGTTTCTCGAGGAAGTTCCCGAGTGGACTCTGTCCGACGACGGAGTGTGGATCGAACGGCGGTTCCCGTTCGGCGATTTCGCCGAGGCCCAGGCGTTCGTCAACAAGGTCGGCGAACTTGCGGAGGCGGAGGGCCATCATCCGGACATCACGTTCGGTTGGGGCTACGCCAAGGTGATCTTCTACACGCACAAGATCAAGGGGCTGCACGAGAACGACTTCATCATGGCGGCCAAGGTCGACGGGCTCGCCTGACACCGTCCGCCGCCCGGGACCGTCTTGCGGCACCATGCACCGGAACGAGGCCGTCTGGCTCTTCGACAGGCTTCGGCGCGTCGATGCTGACCTCCTCTCTCCGGTTCTGAATCTCGGCAGCTCGACTAGGGAATACCGCGAGGTCGAGCAGCCGTGGATCCACGACGAGCTAATCGGTCCGCTATCTCGACGCGGCGTCCGCTTCCTCCACGCAGACCTCAAGGACGATGACGGGGTCGACGTGTCCGGCGACGTCTTCGACGACGCCCATTTCGATCTCCTGAAAGCGCTGGGCGCGAAGACGGTGCTGTGCTGCAACATGCTGGAGCACGTCCTGGATCCCGGCGGCCTCGCCCGCCGCTGCCAAGCCCTGGTCCCGGCGGGCGGGCGTATCGCGGTGACCGTTCCGCGCAGCTATCCCCATCACCGCGACCCCATCGACACCCTGTTCCGGCCGACGCCCGAGGATGTGACCGCGCTGTTCGACGACGTGGAGGTGATCGAGGGCGCAGTCATCACCACCGGTTCGTATCGCGATCAGATATGTGCTCGGCCGTGGATCGTCTTCCGCCACGTATTTCGCGCGCCCTTTCCGTTCCTCGGCTTCGAGCGGTGGAAACGCTCCATGAGGAAGCTCTACTGGGTGTCGCACCCCTATCTGCAAACGTGCGTCCTGTTGAGGAAGCGCGGAGCCTGAAGGGCGGGACCTGCGGCTACAGGAACACCGTGCCGCCGTCGACCATGATGGTCTGGCCTGTGACGAACCTGGAGTCGTCGCTCGCTAGCCAGACGACGGTGCCCGTGAGATCGTCGGGCTCCAGATTCCGCTGCAGCGTCTGGGACTTGGCGATGACTTCCTTGGCCCGCTCCGCTTTGTCACCGAAGAAGCTCTCGGTCGCCTCGGTGAGCACGGCGGAGGGCGCCACCGCGTTGACGCGGATCCAGTCGCGGCCCAGTTCGCGGGCGATGACCCGCGTGATACCGATTACGGCGCCCTTGGAGGCTGCGTAATCGATGGCGTAGGGCGTGCCGTAGACGAACGCGAGGGTCGAGATATTGATCATGCTGCCTCCTCCCGCCTCGCGCATGGGACCGACGGCGGCCTTGCAGCACTGCCAGACGCCCTTGACGTTGACGTTCATCACGCGGTCCCATTGATCCTCTGCGAGGTTTTCGAATCGGCCGGTGACGATGTCGCCGTAGAGGGCGGCATTGTTCACTAGCACATCGAGCTTCCCGAATTCTCCGACGGCAAGTGCGACGATCGCGTGGCAACTCGCCATGTCCGTCACATCGTGGGGGGTGCCGACGATACTGCCTCCAGCCTGCCTGACGAGGTCCACGGTTTCCGAGGTGTCGCGGATATCGCCTACGACTATGGAAGCGCCTTCCGCAGCGAATCGCCGCGCGTAGGCCTGACCGATGCCGCGCGCCGCACCCGTGACGATGGCGACCTTGCCGTCGAGCCGCATCTTTCGTTCTCCCTCTCCCCGTGGCCAGGACCATGCGCAGGCTCCCGCCGATCCTATGAACAGCCTCCCGGCCGGTCAACGCGGTCTCTTGTGGGACCGCCGTCGGCAAGTGGGACGTGGCAAGCGGGCGTCCCTGGGGTAGTATGAGGCGGGAATCTGACCTGGTAGGCAGCGTTACCTTGATGGGAGGAAGGCGATGAGAGTCGTGATGGGTTTGCTGGTCGTGGTGGTCGCGTTGAGCTCGTGCCAGAACGTCGACAAGGGGCAGCGGACGGCGGTAAACAGCCTGTTCGATCCGGTGTGCGCGCCTGATGGTTCGGTCGTAAGGGTTGAGTTTGCGAATTCGAAGGGGAGTTTCGAGGGCATCGAGACCAGCTTCAAGAACTGTCCCTGGTACAAGGAGTAGGAAACGCCGAGCCGTCTTCCGTGGGCGGTTCCCGGCTGCGCTCGGGTCGGGACGGCGGCGGGATGGCCTCGTGGGGTGGGGTGTCCGTCGCTCTCCGAGGCGGAATTTCGCCATGAGCGTTTGGGGCAAGATCATCGGCGGGGCCGCGGGTTTCGCCATGGGTGGCCCGCTGGGCGCGCTCCTCGGAGGGCTCGCCGGCCACGCGTTCGACAAGATGCGCGGCGCCCAGGCCCAGGCCGACGGCGGCGGCACGAGGCAGATCGCCTTCACGATCGGCGTAATCGTCCTTGGCGCCAAGATGGCCAAGGCGGATGGAGTCGTCACCCGGGACGAAATCAAAGCGTTCCGCGAGGTGTTTCACGTTCCGCCCGACGAGGTGAGGAACGTGGCCCGGATCTTCGACCAGGCCAAGACGGAGTCGCGGGGGTTCGAGCCCTACGCGCGGCAGTTGGCGGACATGTTCAGGGGCAACCCCGCGGTGCTCGAGGACTTGTTGGACGGCCTGTTCCACATCGCCAAGGCGGACAGTGTCTATCATCCCACGGAGAACAGGTTTCTCGAGCGTGTCGCGACGATATTCGGTTTCAGCGAGGCGGAGTTCAACCGTATCCGGGCGGGTCACGTGGGCCCGGACGAGTCCGATCCCTACGCCATTCTCGGCTTGGACGGGGAAGCCTCCGATGACGAGCTCAAGAGGCGCTACCGGACGCTCATCCGCGAGCACCATCCAGACACCCTCATCGCGCAGGGCGTGCCGCAGGAGTTCGTAGACGTGGCGAACGAGAAGCTGGCGGTCATCAACGACGCCTACGACCGCATCGCCAAGGAGCGCGGACTGACCTGACGTGACGCGGACCGTCGCTTCGCCGAACCACGACGCGCGTCCCGGGCACGCTGCCGTCGACACCCTGATACTCCACTACACGGGGATGAGGGATTCCGAGTCGGCCCTCGCAAGGCTGGTCGACCCTGCGGCGAAGGTGAGCGCCCACTACCTCGTTGACGAGGACGGCGATGTCCTGCAACTGGTGCCGGAGGAAAGGCGCGCTTGGCATGCGGGCGTGTCTTCCTGGCGGGGCTGCACCGACATCAACGGCTGTTCCATCGGCGTCGAGCTCGTCAATCCGGGTCATGAATTCGGATACCGGGCGTTTCCCGAGCGGCAGATGGAGGCGCTGTTCGAGTTGGCCGCCGGGATACTCGCGCGCCATCCCATACCACCCGAACGGATTCTCGGGCACTCCGATGTGGCGCCGTCGCGCCGTCGCGACCCAGGCGAGTTGTTCGATTGGCGGGGCGCGGCCGCCGTGGGACTGGGAGTGTGGCCCGCCTCGTTCTCACCGGTGCGGGAGGAGAACGGCGTCCGCTTGGCGCGAGGCAGCGCGGGAGACCGCGTCCGGTCCGCTCAGTCCCGTCTAGCTCGAATCGGATACGGGATCGTGCTGACCGGAGAGTTCGATGCTCCGACCGGGGATGTCGTCGCTGCGTTTCAGCGGCATTTTCGCCCCGAGCGGGTCGACGGCGCCATCGATTCGGAAACGAACCGTCGCCTGAACATTCTGGCGGATACCGTGGTTGACACGAAACGCCTCCGTTTCTAAATCTGGTGCCGGTCAGATGGCCGGATGGCTGCTGCCGTGGGACGTCGTTCCACGGGGGAGGAAAGTCCGGGCTCCATGGAGATACGGTGCCGGGTAACGCCCGGCGAGGGCGACCTCAGGGAAAGTGCCACAGAAAGCAAACCGCCCGCGCGTCGGCGCAGGTAAGGGTGAAAGGGTGCGGTAAGAGCGCACCGCGCCGCCGGAAACGGGGGTGGCAGGGCAAACCCCACCGGGAGCAAGACCAAGTAGGGGCGGCAAGCCGGTTTTCCGGCAGGTTTCATCTCCGAGCCCGCTGCCCGGGTCGGTCGCGCGAGGTGTCCGGTGACGGGCATCCTAGATGAATGGCCATCTCCCGCCGATTCCGGCGGGGACAGAACCCGGCTTACAGGCCCTCTGACCGCGTTTTCCGCTCACCGTCGCCGCTCACGCGCGGAGAACGGCGAACGGCGGGACAATCGTCCCGCCGTGGATTCGCTGCCCTCACCCTGCCCCTCTCCCGAAGGCGGGAGAGGGGACACGGCGGGGCGGTTGGTCGGTTCGGTGACGACATCCCGAGCCATCGGGGCGGGGGACCGTGGCGGCGCGCTGCCGGGGACGAGGCGGCCCTGTCATCCGTGGAAAACAACTCGTTCAGTTCGTACACTTCGCACAACGTTGGGGGTGCGCGTGGTGTCGTGCCAGGCTGAAAAAAAAGCGTCTCGTGCGGCAGGGATCCGGATAAGAACATATAAAGAACAAATTTTCGCCGTATTCGGGAGCTACAACTCGTCAGTCTCGGCCCGGTGCCCGTTTCCGCCGTATTCTCCGGATACATGGGACACCTGGAGAAAGGAGGGTCGAGTCTTTAACCTCTGCTTTGGAATTACTGATTTCCCCATTGACCCCCATATTTTCCCATGATATCCCATAATGTCCCAAAGACCGCCGGAATGCGGATACGGGTCCGCGCGTGACCTTGGGACGGGGACAGCGGGCGAATTGGGGGGGCGTGGCTTGGCACTCTTTCTGTCCACGTTTGTCAACCGAATCGATCGCAAGGGGCGGGTGTCCGTGCCCGCGCCGTTCCGAACCGTCCTGGCCGCCCAGACCTTCCCCGGCGTGGTCGCCTTTCCGTCGTTCGTGGTCTCCGCGATCGAGGCGTCGGGAATCGATCGTATTGAGCGTTTGAGCGCCGGCATCGACGAGTTCGACCCGTTCGGTGACGAGCACGATGCCTTCGCCATCTCGATTCTCGCGGACTCGCACCAGTTGGCCTTCGATTCGGAAGGCCGGATCGTGCTTCCCGACGTGCTGAGGGAGCACGCCGGCATTTCTGGCCGGGCTGCCTTCGTGGGCCGCGGTGCCACCTTTCAGATCTGGGAGCCGGACGCATTCCGGGCATACCAGGAAGAGGCCCGGAAGCGGGCCAGGGACGGTCGGACTTCTCTTCGTCTCGGCGGCCCGGCCAGGGGAGCTCCCGCCCAATGACCGGCGAACCCGGTGCCGCGGCACGAGAGCGGGCGCATGTTCCTGTCATGATGGATGCCGTCCTCTCGGCTCTGGGCCCTCGCGACGGCGAGGCGTTCCTCGACGCGACCTTCGGCGGCGGCGGTTACGCCGCCGCATTGCTGAGGGCGGCGCGGTGCAGCGTCTGGGGCGTGGACCGCGACCCGGGTGCCGTATGCCGCGGCGCCCGGCTGGCCCGCGCGTACCCGGACCGCCTGCGCGTCCTGGAGGGCAGGTTCTCGGATATGGAGTCGCTTCTGGCCGGCCAGGGGGTCGAGGGAGTCGACGGCGTCGCGCTCGACCTCGGCGTTTCGGCGTTTCAGCTCGACGATCCTGCCCGGGGGTTCTCTTTCAGGGCGGACGGCCCGCTCGATATGCGGATGGGCCGGGAGGGCCGCAGCGCTGCGGACGTGGTCGCCAGGGAGGACGAAGCCACGCTACGGCGGGTGATCTCGACCTACGGTGAAGAGCGCCATGCGGGGCGGATCGCCCGGGCCATCGTCTCTTGCCGCATCAGGTCACCCGTTCGCACCACGCGCGAATTGGCCGATATCGTCGTTCGCGCCGTGCCGGGCGGGCCGCGGCGGCGGCACGGCGACGTTCATCCCGCCACGCGGACGTTCCAGGCCCTGCGCATCTATGTCAACGACGAGATCGGCGAGCTCAAGCGGGGGCTGGCCGCCGCCGAGCGGCTCCTGAACCCTCGGGGCCGCCTCGCAGTGGTCTCGTTTCATTCCCTCGAGGATCGGGAGGTCAAGCAGTTCCTCCGGGTGCGCTCCGGGGTCCGTCCGGGTCCGTCCCGTCACCATCCGCGACCGTCCGAACGTCCCACTCCGCCCACGTTCGAGCTCCTGTTCCGGAGGGTCCGGCGTCCCGCGGACGACGAGATCTCGGTCAACCCCCGCGCCCGCTCCGCCCGCATGCGGGCGGCCGTGCGGACCCTCGCGCCGGCCGGCCGGCCGGAGGTCCGGGCATGACGAGGCCTTTGCATATCGGGGCGTTCGTCGTTGCCGTCATGCTGGCCTACGGCCTTTACACCATGAAATACGAGGTGCAGCGGCTGGAGTCGAAGCTTCAGTCCCTGGGCGTGCAGCTCGCGTCCGAGCGCGAGGCGGCGCGGATCCTGCGGGCGGAATGGAGCTATTTGAACAGCCCCGAGAGAATAGAGAAACTGGCCGCGCGCCATCTCGACCTGGCTCCGGCGTCGGTGCATCGCATCTCGGCCATCGAGAGGCTGCCGTTCAGGGAGGCCCCGGCTGGCGCGCCCGGGGAGGCGTCCCGGTGAGCGGTTCCCGCGACCGCCTCTCCGCCGGTAATCTGCCCAAGAGGCTGGCCGAGTCGGCGCGCCTGGAAGGCGCCCGGAAACAGGCCGTGGAGACGGGTCGAAACCGGCTTGTGATCGTTGCGGCGGTGTTCGCCTGCGCCTTCGTCGTATTGGCCGGCCGCCTCGTGCATCTCTCGTCCACGGGCGACGCAGGCGGTTCCGGGCTTGGCGCTGGGGGCGGCGGGGAAATCGGCGTCGCACGGGCGGAGATACGGGATCGAAAAGGCTTTCTTCTCGCCAGCGATCTGACCACCGCGTCGCTCTATGCCAATCCTCGCCACGTGCTCGACGTCGCGGATGCCTCGGACAGGATCTCCCGGGTGCTGCCGGGGATCGACCGCGGCGAGCTCTTTTCGAAACTGTCCACGTCGAAGCGCTTCGTGTGGGTCAAGCGTCACCTCACGCCTCGTCAGCAGCATGCCGTCAACGCGCTGGGACTGCCGGGTTTCGCGTTTCTGGAGGAGCGGAAGCGTGTTTATCCCCAAGGCAGCCTGATCGCGCACATCATCGGCTACACGGGCGTCGACAACCGGGGTCTCGCGGGAATCGAGAAGCGCCTCGACGACAGGCTGGGCACCGCCGCCCGGGACGGCGGTGCCCAGACGCCCCTGCATCTCAGCGTGGACATCCGTGTCCAGCACGTCCTGCGCAGCCAGCTCGCCGGCGCCATGGAGACGCACCGGGCGGCCGGCGCGGCGGGCGTCGTGCTCGACGCCCGCGACGGCCAGATTCTCGCTTCCGTCTCCTTGCCAGATTTCGATCCCCATCGGGCCGACGAAGCCTCCGAGGCCAGCCGGTTCAATCGCGCCAGCCTGGGCATCTACGAGATGGGATCGACCTTCAAGATCTTCACGGTCGCCATGGCCCTGGACTCGGGAACGGCCTCCCTCGCCGATAGTTTCGACGCGCGCGAGCCGATCCGCGTGTCGCGGTTCACGATACGGGACGATCACGCGCAGGAGCGGTGGCTGTCCGTGCCGGAAGTGTTCATCCACTCCTCCAACATCGGTGCCGCCCGGATGGCGCTGGACGTGGGGGCGGAGCGTCAGCGGGAGTTTCTCGGGCGAATCGGGCTGCTGCGGGGACCGTCCCTCGAGGTCACCGAAGTCGGACAGCCGCTCGCGCCGAATCCCTGGCGCCGGATCAGTACAATGACGGTGGCGTTCGGCTACGGCATCGCCGTGAGCCCAATACAGATGGCGTCCGCGGTCGCGTCACTGGTCAACGGCGGCACGCGGGTCGTGCCGACGTTCATCGCCGACCGGCACGGCACCCGGCCGGTTGGCGAGCGCGTCGTGTCGGCCGAGACCTCGGAGGTCATGCGGCGGCTGATGCGGCTCAACGTGGTGGAGGGCACGGGTAAGAAGGCGGCGGTGCCCGGCTACCTCGTCGGCGGCAAGACGGGCACCGCGGAGAAGGTGGGCGGGCGCGGCTATCGCCGCAAGGCACTGCGCTCCTCCTTCATCGGCGTGTTTCCGGCCCCGGAGCCGCGCTATGTCGTGCTTGCGATGCTCGACGAGCCGAAGGGTACCAAGGAGACCTTCGGATACGCGACCGCTGGCTGGACGGCGGCCCCCGTGGTCGGCCGGGTGATCGAACGGGCCGCACCTCTGCTCGGTATAGAGATCGACAGCGGGGAAGGAGGGGAACTGCCGCGGCACGCGGCTCTCGGCCGGAAGGAGCGCCGACTTGCTTCTTTCTGAGCTCATCGACGGCGATATGCCGCCTCCAGCCGAACGGATCGACATCCTCGGCATCGCGTCCGACAGCCGTGACGTCCGGCCGGGATACCTGTTCGCCGCCTTGCCCGGTTCGAACCTCGACGGCCGGGACTACATCGATGACGCTGTGGATCGCGGGGCGGTCGCGGTCCTCGGCTCTCCGGATGCGAGGACATGGCGTAAGGACGTTCAATTGGTCGCGGACGAGAATCCGCGCCGCCGGCTCGCCCTGGTGGCAGCGCGGTTCTACGGCGCGCAACCGGGGACCGTGGTGGCGGTCACGGGAACCAACGGCAAGACCTCCGTCGTCAACTTCGCGGCGCGAATCTGGTCGCACATGGGCAAGGCGGCCGGATGCATCGGCACCCTGGGCCTTTCTGCGCCCGGCCTCGCCGGCATGCTGTCGCACACTACGCCCGATCCGGTGGCCCTGCACGAGGCGTTGGCTAGGTTGGCGGCGGTCGGCGTCGACCATCTCGCCATCGAGGCGTCGAGCCACGGCTTGGACCAGTGCCGGTTGGACGGCGTGAAGGTCGGCGTCGCGGCGTTCACCAACCTGGCACACGACCATCTTGACTACCACGGCGAGCCGGAGCGGTATCTGCGGGCGAAGCTGCGCCTGTTCTCCGAAATCCTGTCGCCGGATGGTACCGTGATACTTCACGCGGGCCTGCCGGAATTCGAAGCCGTTTCGTCCGCCTGCCGGGGCCGCGGGCAGCGCGTCGTGTCCTACGGACAGAACGGTGCCGATTTCAACATCTCGAGACGGCATTCGACCGACGGCGGCCAGATCGTCGAGGTCGATGCCCGAGGCGCGCGCCGTGCCGTGACGCTGCCGCTGGTGGGCGGGTTCCAGGCCGAAAACGCCCTTTGCGCTCTTGCCATCGCCACGGAGTCCAGCGGTGATCCGGACGCCGCCATCGAGGCCATGAACCATCTCGAGGCCGTTCCCGGCCGGCTGCAGCGGGTCGCCACCCATCCGTGCGGGGCGGCCGTGTACGTGGACTACGCGCATACGCCCGATGCCCTGGCCAGTGTCCTGAAGGCGGTGCGGCCCCATGCGTCGAACCGGATCTCCCTGGTGTTCGGCTGTGGCGGCGATCGGGACAGGAGCAAGCGGCCTCTCATGGGCGAGATCGCCTGCCGCCACGCGGACCGCGTCTTCGTCACAGACGACAATCCCCGCGGCGAGGACGCCGCCGCGATCCGCCGGCAGGTAATGGCGGGCTGCGATCACGCCGTTGAGGTCGGGGACCGTGCCGAGGCGATCCGGGCTGCGGCGGCAGAGCTCGACGAGGGCGACGTTCTGGTCATCGCAGGAAAAGGCCACGAACGAGGCCAGATCATCGGCGGTGCCGTCCGTCCGTTCGACGACGCGGACGTCGCGCGCGCCGCCGTCGCGGAAACGGGCAGGGGGCGATGATGGGCGAACGGCCCCTTTGGACGTCAGGAGAGGCGGCACGCGCGACAGGAGGCGATTGTGCCGGACGCTGGACGGCGAGCGGAGTCTCCATCGACAGCCGGACGGTCTCGCCTGGCGATCTCTTCGTGGCCCTTCGCGGACCGGAGCACGACGGCCACGACTATGTCGGCCGGGCCCTGGACGGCGGTGCCGCCGCCGCCGTGGTGTCCCGAATTCCCGCCGGATCGCAGGACCGGAAGGACCTCCTGGTCGTTGGCGATGCGAAGGCCGCGCTGGAGGCCCTGGGCGTTCGCGCCCGCCAGCGTTCTTCCGCGAAGGTCGTCGCGGTGACTGGAAGCGTGGGCAAGACCGGCACGAAGGATGCGTTGGGGTCGGCATTGGCCGCGACAGCCCCGTGCCATGCGAGCGAGGGCAGCCTGAACAACCATTGGGGCGTACCGTTGAGCCTGTCTCGGCTGCCGGAACGGACGCGCTTCGGCGTCTTCGAGATCGGTATGAACCACGCCGGAGAGATTCGTCCGTTGACGAGGTTCGTGCGCCCGCACGTCGCCGTCGTGACCACGGTGGAGGCGGTCCATCTCGAGCATCTGGGAACGGCGGAGGCGGTCGCAGACGCCAAGGCCGAGATCTTCGAAGGTCTGATGCCCGGCGGACTCGCGATCCTCAATCGGGACAACGATCACTTCGAACGGCTTGCCGGCGTCGCCCGCGCCTGCGGCGCGGAGGTCGTCTCTTTCGGGTTTTCGGAGGAGTCGGACGCCCGCGCCGAGAGAGTCGCGCTCCACGCCGAGTGCGTCTGCGTCGCAGCCGATATCCGGGGGACGCGCATCACCTACAAGATGCGCATCCCGGGACGCCACTGGGCGCGCAACAGTCTCGCGGTGCTCGCGGCGGTGGAGGCCCTCGGCGCCGATCTGGGACTGGGCGCGCTGGCCCTTGGCGGTCTCACGCCGCGAGCGGGTCGCGGACGCCGGCACCATGTGCGGGGCGATGATGGCCGTTTCACGGTGATCGACGACAGCTACAACGCGAGTCCGCCGTCGGTTCGCTCGGCTCTGGAAGTTCTGGGCGCGGCGGACGTCGCCGGGCAAGGCCGGCGAATCGCAGTACTGGGCGACATGCTCGAGCTGGGGCTCGAAGCGGACCGTCTTCACGCCGGGTTGGCCGCGGACGTCACGGACAATGGTGTGGCGAGCGTTTTCACCTGCGGTCCGCACATGCGGAAGCTGCGGGATGCGCTGCCGGCCTCGCGGCGCGGCGGCCATACCGAAACGGCCAGTGAATTGGCGCCCCTGATCGGCGAATTCGTCGGACCGGGAGACGTCGTGCTGGTGAAGGGCTCCTTCGCCATCGGCATGGGTCATGTCGTGGCGCGGCTTCTGGCGGCCGAGACCGGACGGCGCGCGGTCGACGGATAGTAGGGAACGAAGGTCCAATGCTCTATCTCGTCGCCGAGTACGCGGATCAGTTCGGTCCGTTCAACCTGTTCCGGTATCTCACGTTCCGGACCGGCGGTGCCGTTCTGACGGCGCTGCTCGTCAGTTTCGTCCTCGGACCCGTCGTCATCGGCTGGCTCAAGTCGAGACAGGCGAACGGCCAGCCCATCCGCGACGACGGGCCGGAACGGCATCTCATCGTCAAGCAAGGGACGCCGACGATGGGCGGCTTCCTGATCCTGCTGGGACTGGCGTTCGGAACATTGCTTTGGGCCGACCTCGGGAACGACTACGTCTGGGCGACGCTCGTCGTGACCGTCGGATTCGGCGCGATCGGGTTTGCCGACGATTATCTCAAGGTGAGCCGGTACAGTCATCGAGGCCTCTCCGGAACGCTGAAGCTCCTGCTGCAAATCGCGGTCGCGTCGGTGGCGGCCCTCTGGATCGTGTACGTGACGCAGGATCCGCTTGGCACGGCCCTCGCCGTTCCCTTCTTCAAGGATGTCCTGATCGATCTGGGCTGGTTTTTCGTGCCCTTCGCAGTGCTGGTCATGGTCGGAGCTTCCAACGCGGTGAACCTGACCGACGGGCTCGACGGGCTCGCCATCGTTCCGGTCATCATCGCGGCGAGTACGTTCGCTTTCATCACATACATCGTGGGCAACGCGGTCTTTTCGGACTACCTGCAGCTCCACGCCGTGCCGGGCGCCGGCGAGCTCGCCGTATTCTGCGGAGCGCTGGTCGGGTCGGGGTTAGGTTTCCTCTGGTTCAACGCGCCCCCGGCCATGGTGTTCATGGGGGATACGGGCAGTCTTGCCATGGGCGGTGCGTTGGGGGCCGTCGGCGTCGTCACCAAGCATGAACTGGTGCTGGCCATCGTCGGCGGATTGTTCGTTCTCGAGACGGTGTCCGTGATCATTCAGGTCGCCTCGTTCCGGCTGACCGGCCGTCGCGTCTTCCGCATGGCCCCCCTCCACCACCATTTCGAGCAAAAGGGGTGGGCGGAACCGACCATCGTCATCCGGTTCTGGATCATCGCTTTCGTCCTGGCCCTCGTCGGGCTGGCGACGCTGAAACTGAGGTGACCGGGTGCTGGAAGCGACTTCATACGCCGGCGAACGTGTCGCTGTGCTCGGTCTGGGGCGAAGCGGTCGGTCGGCCGCACGCGCCCTCATGGCCGGCGGCGCGCGGGTCGATGCCTGGGACGACGACGAGGCACCCCGGTCCGGGGCCGCGGGCGCCGCGCTGCCCCTCGCCGATCTATATGCCGCCCGGTGGCGCGACTTTGCCGCACTCGTCCTCAGCCCGGGCATACCGCTTCATCATCCCGCGCCGCATCCGCTGGTGACCCGGGCGCGGGACGCCGGCTGCGACGTCATCGGGGATATCGAGTTGTTCGCCCGCGAAAATCCGCCCGCCAGGATTGTGGCGATCACCGGGACCAATGGCAAATCCACCACGACCGTGCTGGCGGGACACCTGCTCCAGACCGGGGGCATGAATGTGGCCGTGGGCGGAAACGTCGGAGTCCCGATTTTCGATCTCCCCGAGATGTCCGGAGACGGCGCCTACGTGATCGAAATGTCGTCCTACCAGATCGATCTTGCGCCCTCACTCGTCGCCGATGTCGCGGTACTTCTCAATCTGGCCTCCGATCACCTGGACCGGCACGGGGGCATGCAAGGCTACATCGCGTCGAAACGCAGGCTTCTCGAGCGCCAGCACGACGGCCAGATCGCCATTGTCGGAACGGATGACCCCGAGAGCCGGGCGATTTACGACGGACTCAGGCGGGCCGGGCGCGACGACACGATCGCCGTCTCCGCGTGCGGCGCACCGGACGCGGACATCGCCGTGGTAGACGGCCGTCTTCACGACCGGCGCCACGGGCCGCCGGGTGCCGCGTTCCTCGCCGATCTCGGACAGGCGCACGATCTGAAGGGTGCGCACAATTGGCAGAACGCGGCAGCCGCCTACGCCGTCGCGCGATGCCTCGGGTGCTCGCCGACGGACGCGGCGAACGGGCTCTTGAGTTTTCCCGGACTCGAGCACCGCCTGGAGGATCTGGGGACCGTCGCCGGTGTGCGTTTCGTCAACGACTCCAAGGCCACGAACATCGATGCCGCGCGTCGCGCGCTGTCCTGCTACGGTAACATCCTGTGGATCGCAGGGGGGCGGGCCAAGGACACGAGCCTCGAGCCCCTTTATCCACACCTTGCCAACGTGACCCATGCGTTCCTGATCGGCGAGGCCGCCCAAGGCTTCGCGGCCCGGCTCGACGGCCGGATTCCGGTGACGGTTTGCGGGGGTCTGGAGTCCGCCGTTCCCGAGGCCCACGCGCGCGCTCTCGCGTTGGACGCTCCGAACGCGGTGGTGCTGCTTTCTCCCGCCTGTGCCTCGTTCGATCAGTTCAACGACTTCGAGGAACGCGGCAATCGCTTCAAGGAGCTGGCGAAGGGCCTCGCGGCTCTGCATGAAGGCGAGGGTGCGGGTCCACCGGGCGGAGACGCGCGATGATTTCGCCCACGCGCACCGATACGTCGGTCATCGGCAGGTGGTGGTGGACGGTCGACCGCTGGATGCTGATGGCGCTCTTCTCGCTTTCCGTCATTGGCGTCTTCATGGTGATGGCGGCGAGCCCGGCGGTTGCCGAACGCCTGGGCCTGGAGTCGTTCCACTTTGTTCGCCGCCAGTTCCTCTTCCTGATGCCCGCGCTCGCCGTCATGGTCGGCGTGTCGCTGCTCTCGCCCTTGGCCGTTCGCCGTGTCGCCGTGGTGGGGTTGCTGCTCACCCTGCTGGGACTCCTGGCGACGGTCGTGGCCGGGCACGAAGTCAACGGGGCCAGCCGCTGGATCAAGCTGGGTCCCTTGGTCGTGCAGCCGTCGGAGTTCGTCAAGCCGACGCTGGCCGTGGTCACGGCCTGGATGCTCGCCGAACGGCAGGAGAACGGGGAATTTCCCGGCTACGGCGTTGCTGGCGCGCTGCTCGTGGCGGTGCTGGCGTTCCTGGTCGCACAGCCGGATGTGGGAATGGCCCTCGTCGTCGGGACGGTCTTTTTCGCGCAAGTGTTCATGGCCGGCATGCCGACAACCTGGGTCGCCGTGCTGGTCGTGATTGGTCTCGGCGGCGTGTCCCTGGCCTACATGTTGCTGCCCCACGTGACCAGCCGCATCGACCGCTTCCTGGATCCGGAGAGCGGCGATTCCTACCAGCTCGACAAGTCGATCGAGGCCTTCGCGAACGGGGGTGTGCTGGGCAGGGGACCGGGCGAGGGAGTCGTCAAGCTGGTCCTGCCGGATGCGCACAGCGACTTCATCTTCGCGGTTGTCGGGGAGGAGTTCGGACTCTTCGTCGGACTGACCGTCGTCGCCGTATTCGCCTTCATCGTCCTGCGCGGCTTCTTTCGGATGTTTCAGGAACGGAACGTCTTCGTGTTGTTGGCGACGGGAGGTCTTCTCGTGCAGTTCGGCGCCCAGGCCATCGTGAACATGGGCGTCAACATGAGGCTCCTTCCGGCGAAGGGGATGACCCTGCCCTTCATCTCCTATGGCGGCTCCTCTCTATTCGCGTTGGCCCTGACCATGGGCATGGTGCTCGCCCTGACCCGGCGGCACCGCGGCGGGCGGGGGCAGGCGCTGTGAGCGGGCAGGCCATCGTCTTGGCGGCTGGCGGAACGGGCGGCCACATGTTTCCGGCTCGGGCGCTCGCGGACGAGCTGCTGCTCCGGGACCGGCGCCCCGTCCTCTTCACCGACGAGCGAGGCGCCGCGCGGCGCGCTTTCGATTCCCGGGTCGCCATCCGCACCGTCCGAGCCGGAACGGTCACCGGCCGAACCGCCCTCGGGAAGGCGAAGGGATGCGCCCGCATTGCAGCTGGTTGCTGGGACGCCCGGCGCGTTCTCAAGGAAACCGGCCCGGCCGTCGTGGTTGGCTTCGGCGGGTATCCCTCCCTGCCCACGATGCTCGCCGCGACGTACGGCGGCATGCGGACGATGATCCATGAGCAGAATGCCGTTCTCGGCCGGGTCAACCGGCTCCTTGCCCCGTGGGTCCGTTCGATCGCCGTGGCCTATCCGTGCACCCTGCGATTGGACCCGAGCGCCTCCGCGCGTGTCACGGTGACCGGAAATCCGGTCCGCGAAGCCATCGCGGCAATCCGGACGATTCCGTACGCGGCGCCCGACGGAGCCGCGCCGTTCGAGCTGCTGGTGTTCGGCGGTAGCCAGGGCGCGGCGGTGTTGTCCGACGTCGTGCCCCGGGCCCTGACCGCGCTACCCGAGCGGCACCGGGCGCGCCTCAGGCTGACGCAGCAATGCCGCCCGGAGGATCTGGAGCGGGTCCGTAAGGTCTATGCCGCCGCGGGTATCGCGGCGGATCTGTCCGCGTTCTTCGCTGACCTCCCGGCACGGCTGGCTGCTGCCCACGCCGTGATCGCGCGGGCCGGCGCCTCGACAACCAGCGAATTGACCGTGGCGGGGCGGCCGGGCGTCCTCGTTCCCTATCCCTACGCCGCCGACGATCATCAGGCCGCCAATGCCCGGGCGTTGGCCGACGAAGGCGCGGCCTGGCTGATGCCGGAGAGCCGGCTGTCGCCCGGAGCGCTCGCCGAGCTCCTCGAGGCGCTGTTCGAGCATCCGCCGCGCCTCGCCGACGCTGCCCGGCGCGCACGGCGTCTGGGCCGTCCGAACGCGGCCCGGGAGTTGGCGGATGCCGTCTGCCGGATGGCGCCGCCCAACGGCGGCCGTGGCCATGGCACCGCCGCCGACCGTCTCCGGGAGGAAGCGGCATGAGACCCCTTCCTCTCGATATCGGCCTGATCCATTTCGTAGGTATCGGCGGCATCGGCACGAGCGGCATCGCGGAAGTGATGCACAATCTCGACTACCGGGTTCAGGGCAGCGACATCGCCGACGGCGCCGGTGTCCGGCGGCTGCGCGGCAAGGGGATCAGGGTCACGCTGGGCCATGACGCGTCCAATGTCGACGACGCCGCAGTGGTCGTCGTCTCGTCCGCCGTCGGGCCAGACAATCCCGAAATCGTGGCGGCGCGGGAAAGATCGGTGCCCGTCGTTCGCCGCGCCGAGATGCTTGCCGAGCTCATGAGGCTGAAGTGGTCGATCGCGGTCGGCGGCACCCACGGCAAGACGACCACGACATCCCTCGTCGCGACGCTTCTGGATGCCGCCGGCCACGATCCGACCGTGATCAACGGCGGCATCATAAACGCCTACGGCACCAACGCCCGCCTCGGCGGGGGGGAGTGGATGGTCGTCGAGGCGGACGAGTCCGACGGCACCTTCGTCAAGCTTCCGGCGACGGTTGCCGTCGTGACCAACATCGACCGCGAGCACATGGATTTTTACGGGACGTTCGACGCCGAGCGCTCGGCATTTCAGGCGTTCGTGGAGAACATCCCATTCTACGGGCTCGCCATCCTGTGCGTCGATCACCCAGAGGTCCAGGCCATGACCGGGCGCATCTCAGACCGCCGGCTCGTCACCTACGGGTTCAGCGCTCGGGCCCACGTCAGGGGGGCCAACGTCACGTTCTCGCCGGCCGGCGCCCGGTTCGACGCGATCATCGGCGACCGCCGCGAGACGGCATCGACGGCCATCGAAGGGCTTGAGCTTCCGATGATCGGGGAGCACAACGTGCGGAACGCGCTCGCCGCGGTCGCCGTGGCATGGGAGATGGGCATCGCGCCCGACACGATCCGGCGCGGTCTCTCCGCGTTCACCGGGGTGAAACGCCGCTTCACCAAGACGGGAGAGGCTGGCGGCGTCACCGTGATCGACGACTACGGCCATCATCCGGTCGAGATCGGCGCCGTTCTCGCGGCCGCCCGTAAGGCCTGCGACCGCCGGATCGTGGCGATCGTCCAGCCCCACCGGTACACCCGGCTGCACGACCTGTTCGAGGAATTCTGCGGCTGTTTCGACGATGCCGATGCAATCATCGTGGCGGACGTCTACGGGGCGGGGGAACAGCCGATTCCGGGCGCCGACCGCGACGCACTCGTATCCGGACTGCGCAGACACGGCCATCGCCACGTGGCCGCTCTCGAAAGCCCCGATCGACTGGCCGCGCTCGTCGCGGAATACGCCGGGCCCGGCGACTACGCGGTCTGCCTGGGCGCCGGAAGCATTACCGCGTGGGCGAACGAGCTGCCACGCCGACTGACCGAAGTTCTGGCGCGGCGAGACCGGGCCCGGCGGGAGGCGATGTGATGGCCGCCCGCGCGCACCGGTCCCTCCGCCTCCTCGATCGGTTGCCGATGCCCCGTGGAGAGCTCCGGGCGGACGCTCCCCTCGCCAAGGGAACCTGGTTCCGGGTGGGCGGTTCCGCCGAGGTCCTGTTCCGGCCCCGGGACATCGACGATCTGACCGAATTCCTGAGGGCGAAGCCGGCCGGGGTCTCCATCACGATCCTGGGCGCGGGGACGAACGTTCTCGTCCGCGACGGCGGCGTCGACGGCGTCGTCGTCCGTCTCGGCAAATCGTTTGCCGGTATCCGCGTCGAAGACAACCGGATCGTCGCCGGCGGCGCGGCGATGGACGTCAACGTCGCCCGCGCGGCCGCCGCTGCGAACCTCGCGGGCCTGGAGTTCCTGAGCGGCATTCCGGGAACGATCGGAGGTGCAGTCAGGATGAACGCCGGCGCCTACGGACACGAGCTGCGGGACGTCCTCATCTCCGCCGAGGCCGTCGATCCCCGGGGCGGCCACCATGTCCTGAAGGGGCCGGAACTGGGCCTCTCCTATCGGGCGTGTGCGGTCCCCGAAGAGTGGATATTCGTGTCCGCCACGCTCCGGGGACGCCGGGGCGGGTCCGAGGACATCCGGGCCGGCATGCTCTCGGTTCAAGCCGCGCGAGCGGAAACCCAACCCATCCGCGCGAAGACCGGCGGAAGCACGTTCGCCAATCCGGCCGGGCCGGAAGCGGCCGGCGCCAAGGCGTGGGAACTGATCGAGCGGGCCGGATGCCGGGGTCTTCGGCGCGGCGGCGCCGTGGTCTCCGGCATGCACTGCAACTTCCTCGTCAACGACGGGGCCGCGACTGCCGCCGATCTGGAGGCCTTGGCGGAGGAGGTTCGACGCCGCGTGGCCGAGACGTCCGGCGTCGTTCTGCGCTGGGAGATCCAGCGTATCGGCAAGCACGGTCGGGCGGTTTCCGCGCGCGCGCCGGTGGAAGGGAGCGGCACGTCATGAACGGGCATGTCGCGGTTCTCATGGGTGGCCGGTCCGCCGAGCGCGAGGTGTCGCTGGTCTCGGGAGAGGCAGTGACCGCCGCGCTGAGGGACGAGGGCTATCGCGTCACCCCCGTCGATGTCGGCCCCGACGTCTCCGAGGTCCTTTCGGCTCTCAAGCCGGACGTCGCGTTCAACGCGCTCCACGGGCGTTTCGGCGAGGACGGCTGCATTCAGGGCATGCTCGAGCTCCTCGAGATCCCCTACACGCACTCCGGCGTTCTCGCCTCTGCCCTCGCCATGGACAAGCCGACCGCTCGGCGGATGTTCGAGTCGGTCTCTATTCCGTGTCCCGAAGGAACGGTGATGCATCGGCGCACGGTATCGGAAGGCGCGGTCTTCGATCCGCCTTACGTCCTGAAGCCGACCAACGAGGGATCCAGCGTCGGCGTACGTCTTGTCTTCGAGGGCGACAACACGCCGCCGCTCGACGACGCCAGCTGGGCCTACGGTGACGACGTGCTGATCGAGAGATACATCCCGGGCCGCGAGATACAGGTGGCCGTCATGGACGGCGAGGCTCTCGGCGCCATCGAGATCCGTCCGAAAAAGAGATTCTACGACTACGAGGCCAAGTACACGGAAGGGTGGGCCGAGCACGTCATGCCCGCCGATATTCCCGAGGCCGACTACCGGGAGAGCCTGCGGCTCGCCGTGCTCGCGCACCGGACCCTGGGATGCCGCGGCGTCACGCGCTCTGATTTGCGCTACGACGACACGGTGGACGGCCGGGCCCGCTTCTACATGCTCGAGGTGAACACCCAGCCCGGCATGACGCCACTGTCCCTGGTCCCGGAGATCGCGGGCCACGCCGGCATTTCCTTCTCCGAACTCGTTCAGCATCTGATTCGGGACGCGGGGTGTCGACGATGACGCTCGGCGAATCCAGCGTGGCCCCTCGCGGCCCGGCGGAGGTCTCTCCCACGTCGCGGCGGTCGTGGAGCCGTCCCGCCGGACACCGCGGCCGCGCCCCGTGGGTCGCCGCCCTCGAGAGGCTGGCGCGCGCCGTGGTTGTTGTGCTGGTGGCGGCTGCCCTGCTGGCCGCCGGCCTTCACTGGCTGTATCGGAGCGGGATTCTCGAAGACGCTGCCGCGCGCACCGGCGCCGAAATCGGCCACCTGATCCCGTGGGAGGGATGGACAGTTCGCGAGATCGTCGTCACGGGCCGCCGTCATGCGGGTGAAGCGGACATCGCCGCCGCGCTGGGCGCGCGGCGCGGGGATCCGATGTTCGGCGTGGATCCCCGAGAGGCCCGCGAGCGCATCGAGTCCCTGGGCTGGGTGCGGTCAGCTTCCGTGCAGCGGCGGTTCCCCCACGCGGTCCTGGTCGATATCGTGGAACGTCGCCCCTTTGCCCTGTGGCAAAGACAGGGCCGCGTCACGCTCGTCGACCGTGACGGAGAACCGATCGGCTCCCGAAATCTCGAGCGGTTCGATCACTTGCCGGTTGTGGTGGGCGAGGACGCGCTCCGGCACGTCGGCGACCTGATCGCCGTGCTGGCGCTGCAACCCGCGTTGTTCGATCGAATCGACTCGGCCACGCGGATCTCCGGACGGCGGTGGGACGTCCGGCTGCGGGGCGGCCTGACCGTTCGACTGCCGGAAGCGGATGTGGCCGGGGCGTGGAATCTGCTGGCCGCGTTGGCGGCGGAGTATCGCCTTCTCGAGCGGGACGTGGTCGCCGTCGATCTGCGCGTAAAGGACCGTTTCGCCGTGAGACTGGGGCCGGCTAGCGCGGTCACGCGCCGCGGCGAAGGGCGGAGTGCGTGAGGATGAACATGCTGCTGCCCATTCAGGATTCGAGCGCCGCCCGGCCGAGGCGGGGCGAACTGATCGCCGCGCTGGATATCGGGACCACGAAGGTCTGCTGTTTTGTAGCGCAGATCGGTCCGCGGGACGGCGTACGTGTCGTCGGCATTGGTCATCAGGTGTCCCGGGGTCTCCGGGGTGGAACGGTGATCGATCTGGACGCCACCGAGGCCGCCGTCCGGGGCGCGGTGGACGCGGCGGAGCGCATGGCGGGCGAGACCGTCAAACGGGCTTTCGTCAATCTGTCCTGCGGCGATCCGATGTCGCGTACGGTCGGTGTCGAGGTGCCCGTCTCCGGCCGGGAAATCGACGACGCGGACCTTCGGCATCTGCTGCGCCAGGGGATGGCGCGGACCGAACCCGAGGAGCGCGAGATCGTGCACGCGATTCCCGGGCCCTTCACGATCGACGGCACGGGCGGCGTCCGGGAGCCGCGCGGGATGGTGGGCTCGCGGCTCGGGGTCGACATACAGGTCGTGACGGCGGCGGCCGGTCCGCTTCGCAACGTACAGATATGCGTCGAGCGCGCCATGCTGGAGCTTGAGGGGCTGGTGTTGTCCGGGTACGCCGCCGGCCTTTCGAGCCTAGTCGAGGACGAGCGGACCCTCGGTGTGACCCTGCTGGACATGGGCGGCGGGACCACGTCCATCGCGGTGTTCGCCGAGGGAAATCTGGCGTTCGCGGATGTCGTACCGCTCGGCGGCCAGCACGTCACCAGGGATATCGCCCGGGGGCTGGGCACGCCCATGGCGCAGGCCGAGCGCATGAAAACTCTCTTCGGGAGCGCCATGCCGACCTTGTCCGATGAACGCGACATGATTGACGTGCCGCAGGTCGGCGAGTTGGACCGGGCCGCGGCTAACCACATTCCACGGTCTGTCTTGACAGGGATCATCCGGCCCCGTCTGGAGGAGACCCTGGAGATGGTTCGCGACCGCATGGAGTTCTCGGGGATGCACCGCGTTTCCGGCAGGCGGCTGGTGTTGACCGGCGGCGCCAGCCAGCTCCAGGGCGTGCGCGAGCTGGCCTCGCGCGTACTGGACAGGCAGGTCCGGGTGGGCCGGCCGGTGGCGATCCAGGGACTGGCCGAGGCGACCGGCGGTCCTGCCTTCTCCGTGTGCGCCGGCCTACTCATGTACGGCGTCCATGGATACGCCGAACCCCTTCAATCGCTTGACGATCCGCCGCACGACCCGGGGCCAGGCCTGGCGCGGCTCGGCCGATGGTTGAAACGGAACTTCTAGCCCGCCGCCGGCGTGCTCCGCGACGGGCAAACAAGGCGAGGAACGATGAGAACGATCGATCGAGGACGAACCGCATCGGAAGGATGTAACCGCTCAGTGGGAGATGACCAATGACCATCAAACTCAGCATGCCCGAAGTCACCGAACTAAAACCGCGCATCACGGTCGTCGGGGTCGGCGGCGCCGGTGGTAACGCCGTGAACAACATGATCAGTGCCCAGCTCGAGGGCATCGAATTCATCGCGGCCAACGCCGACGCGCAGGCGTTGAGCCATGTGCTGACGGAACGGCGGATACAGTTAGGCGTCAATATCACTCAAGGCCTCGGCGCGGGGTCGAACCCGGAGACCGGCCGCGACGCCGCCGTCGAAGCCCACGACGAAATCATGGACCACATCCAGAACAGCCACATGGTGTTCATCACCGCCGGCATGGGGGGTGGGACCGGCACGGGCGCGGCCCCGGTGATCGCCAAGTCGACCCGGGAAAAGGGCATATTGACCGTCGGCGTCGTCACCAAGCCCTTCCACTTCGAGGGAACCCGCCGGATGGAGATCGCCGAGGCGGGAATCGAGGAACTCCAGAACTACGTCGACACGCTCATCATCATTCCCAACCAGAATCTGTTCCGTGTCGTCAACGAGGAGACGACCGCCGCCGACGCGTTCAAGATGGCCGACGAAGTGCTGTCTCAAGGCGTCCGAGGCGTCACCGATTTGATGATCATGCCCGGGCTCATAAATCTTGATTTCGCCGACGTGAGGGCGGTGATGCGGGAGATGGGCAAGGCGATGATGGGGACCGGCGAGGCCGAGGGTCAGAACAGATCTATCCAGGCGGCCGAGGCGGCGATCTCCAATCCGCTGCTTGAGGACGTTTCCATGAAGGGCGCGAGCGGGTTGCTGATCAACATCACCGGCGGCCCGGACATGACGCTGATGGAAGTCGACGAGGCGGCGAACAGGGTGCGCGAAGAGGTCGATGCCAACGCCAGCATCATCTTCGGCGCCAGCCTCGTTCCCGAGCTCGAGGGGCGGGTCCGCGTGTCGATCATCGCCACTGGAATCGACTCGGAGGCCGTCGCCGCGCCGCCTCCGCTTCCCATGCCGCGCCTCCAGGTCGTCGGCGGCGTTCAGGCGGAAGCTCCAGCCGCCGGGTCCGGGCAGCCCGAAGCGGAGCGCGCGGACATGCCCACTGCCCTGGGAGAAGCCGTGCTCGCGGCGGAGGCGGTCGGGGAGGCCATGCCGCGCCGGATGGGTGAGCCCGCGGTGTCGTACGAGCCGTCCGTATCGACGGACGTGCCGGACACGGCGGCGAAGGCAGAGAGGGGAGAGGCGGTCATGGAAGCCGGGACCGGCGCTCCGGCAGCCGCGCCGCCGGAGCGCCGGGAGACGCCCCGCTCCGACGGAGGCCCCGCCGTCGCCGCGGCGGCGTCCGATACGCCGGCCGCGGCCGAGGCCGCTTCGTCCACCGGTTCGTTCATCCCGCCCAGGCCGATGGAAGCGCGCTCCCGCGCGCCGGCCGCGGAAGACCCGGAGCCCTTCGCCGAGGCGGCGATGGCGAACGGCGGCCGCGCGTCTGCCGGCCGTTCCGGTTCTCCCAGTCTGTTCGGGCGGATCATCGGATCTGGGAGCCGGGGACGCGAGAGGGAGGAAACGGCCGGAGCGCCCACTCCCGCGGCGGCGCCCGTCGCCGCCCCAGCGCCCGATGCCCGGCAGTCGGCGGCGGCGAAGACGGACTCCTCCCCCGCGTCCGGCGCCGGAGCGTCGTCCCTGACACGGGTGGAGGCGAGCGACCGGCTCGCGCCGCCCCGGCCCGACGAGGATCTGCTCGATATTCCGGCGTTCCTCCGGCGTCCCGCGAACTGACGCCGCAGCGGGTGTCCGGGTCTCGGTGTTCGCCACGTCCCGCATCGAAGCGGGCGTGGCGAAACCGTGTAACACATTGAAACGAAGAGTGATTTGTCGAGATTCTTCGGGAGTTGCTACAAAGCCGCCAGGGAGTTCCCGGCGGTCGGGTACGGAGCGGCTTTGGCGGGAAGCGAGGCTTGATTTGGATTCCAGCGGACCGGCGGACACCGGCGAGATGCGCCAACACACGCTGAAGCGCCGGATCAGTTGCGCCGGGATCGGGCTTCATTCCGGCAGACCGGTCGCCATGACCTTGCATCCGGCGTTGCCGGGGACCGGGATCGTGTTCCGGCGCGCCGACATCCCGGCGTCGGGTCCCGTCCCCGCGTTGTGGGACCGTGTCTGCGACACCACGCTGTGCAGCACCGTTTCGAACGACGAGGGGACGCGGGTCGCGACCGTCGAGCACCTGATGGCGGCCCTCGCGGGGTGTGAAATCGACAACGTCGTCATCGAGCTCGACGGCCCGGAAGTGCCGATCATGGATGGGAGCGCCGCTCCCTTCGTTCGCTTGATCGAGTGTGCCGGTCTCGTCGCCCAGGACGCCGCCAGACGGTCGGTCCGGGTCGTCAAGGACGTCTCGGTCGGAGACGGCGAGCGCCACGCGCGGCTGACCCCGGGCGACAGGTTGTCGGTGGCTCTCGAGATCGATTTCAACAATCCCCACGTCGCCCGGCAGACGCACCGGTTCGATATCGACGGCCTGACGTTCAAGGACGAACTCTGCCGTGCCCGGACGTTCGGTTTCGAGACGGACATTGAAGAGATGCGAAACCGCGGCTTCGTCCGGGGAGGTTCCCTGCAGAACGCCGTCGTGGTCGGCAAGAACGGGGTCATCAACGAGGGCGGGCTGAGATACGAAGACGAGTTCATTCGCCACAAGGCCCTCGACGCGGTGGGGGATCTCTATCTGGCGGGCGCTCCGATCATCGGCGCCTACCGCGGCGTTCGCGCCGGTCACGGCTTGAACAATGCCCTGCTGCGGACCCTGTTCGCCGACGCGGACGCCTGGGAGACGGTGGAGGCGCGCCGCCACGGCGGCGGCGTTGCGGCGCGGGGCTGGGCGGAGGCCGACTCCGTCCCGGTGGCCGCCATCGCGTAGTTCCGCCGCTTCGCGCCGTTCGGCCTCGTTGCTATAATCCTCCGTCCCGGCCGGTGCCGGGGGAGTCGTGTACGACCCGAGCGTTCAACCGATCCCCTTGCCGAATACGGAATGATTCTCGCCCGTAGCGATGCACCCGTGCCGATGAAGCCGCGGCGGCCACGCCCGGCCCGTCCGCGCGCCCTGTCGGCGCTGGCCGTCGTTCTGGCGCTGGCGCTGCTTGGCTGCGCGTCCGATGACGAGCTCGCGTACGTCGAGCGCCCGGTGGAGGAGCTTTACAACGAGGCCATGGATTCGCTGCTGGACGGCAGCTACACCCGGGCGGCCCAGGAATTCGACGAGGTGGAGCGTCAGCATCCGTACTCGGTGTGGGCGACCAAGGCCCAACTCATGGCTGCTTTCGCCTATTACCAGACCAATCGGTACGACGAGGCCATACTCTCCGCCAACCGATTCATCGAGCTGCATCCCAACAACGCGGATGCGCCCTACGCCTTCTATCTCGTCGCCGTCTGCTACTACGAGCAGATCACCGACGTCGGGCGGGATCAGGGTGTGACCGAACAGGCGC
Organism: Alphaproteobacteria bacterium; assembly: GCA_963663355.2. GTDB lineage: Bacteria > Pseudomonadota > Alphaproteobacteria > UBA2966 > UBA2966 > UBA2966. The sequence continues at coordinate 2,677,100 of CAXXKS010000001.1, read as the reverse complement.
TCGCGGCGCTGAACGAACTGGTGCGCAGACACCCGGACAGCGAATACGCGCGCGACGCCCGGCTGAAAATCGCGCTCACGCGGGATCATCTGGCGGGCCGGGAGATGGAGGTCGGGCGGTTCTATCTCGGCAACGGGAACTACATCTCCGCCATCAACCGGTTCCGTGTCGTCATCCAGGAATATCAGACGACGACGCATACGCCGGAGGCGCTGCACCGTCTCGTCGAGGCGTTTCTGTCCCTTGGCGTGACGGACGAAGCCCAGACCGTGGCCGCCGTTCTCGGGCACAACTATCCCGGTAGCGTCTGGTATCGGGATTCGTACGACCTGCTGACCGAACGCGATCTCGAGCCGCGGGAAGCCGAGGGGTCCTGGATCAGCCGTGCATGGGGAGCGGTGTTCTAGTGCGGTGTCCCGGGAACAGGCATCGTAATTTTCGTCGCTCGAACCTGTCCCCGCTGTCGCGCACGGAACGGCGGCCGGCAGGGCAATCGCGCCATCGGGGTTCCCTCCCCCTGGAAGGGGGAGGATCGGGGTGGGGTTGACGCCGTTGCCGTGGATTCGTTGCCCTCACCCTGTCCCTCTCCCGAAGTCGGGAGAGGGACCCTGCGGGGCGGTCCGTCGTTCCGGGCCACCGGGAACGCCGCGCTAGCGCGCCGCGCGATGCTCTCAGGGCTGTCAATCCGGAACTTCGTCCTCGTCGAGCGCCTCGATCTGGAATTCGAACCGGGGCTCTGCGTGCTCACCGGCGAGACGGGGGCCGGCAAGTCGATCCTGCTCGATGCCCTGGGGCTCTGCCTTGGGGACCGGGCATCGCCCGGCGCGGTTCGCCGGGGCGCCCGGCAGGCGGACGTTACTGCCGTTTTCGAGATTCCGCCGGCGCACGCGGCGCGGGACCTGCTCAAGGACCGGGGAGCGGCCCCGGCCCAGGTGGTCCTCCGGCGCGTGATCACGTCCGAAGGCCGCAGCCGGGCCTATGCCGACGACCGGCCGGTCTCCGCAGCCTTCCTGCGCGAGCTCGGCATGACCCTCGTCGAAGTGCAGGGACAGCACGATCTCGCCTCGCTGCTCGACCCCTCCAACCATCGCCGGCTTCTCGATCAATACGCCGGGCTCGAATCCGGGCTGGCGGAAGTCGCGTCGGCGTTCCGTGCGATGCGCGAGACGGAACGCGCCATGAAGGACGCGAGGGCGGAACTGGAGGATGTGCGCGGTGAGGAGGACTACCTGCGGCACGTCGTAGAGGAGTTGAGCTCCCTGGATCCTCGACCGGAGGAGGAGGCCTCCCTCGTCGCCGAGCGCACCGTGCTGATGAACGCGGAACGCCTCACCCGGTCCCTCTCCGAGGCGCTGACGGCGCTGGCCTCGGAAGACGGCGCGCGCCGCGCCGAACGGTCGTTGGAACGGTCCCGGGAACACGCGGCGGGCAAATTCGACGACGCCATCGCGGCCCTCGAGCGGGCGCGCCTGGAGACCGCGGAAGCGGTCGCGATTTTGGAGGATCTCGACCGGGAGTTGACGGGAGATCCCGCGCGGCTGTCGGCCGTCGAGGACCGGCTGTTCGGCCTTCGCGCCGCGGCGCGGAAGCACCGGACGACGGTGGCGGAACTGCCGGCCGTACTGGAAGCCTTCGCGGAGCGGCTCGCCGCGATCGAGTCCGGCGCCGAAAGGATCGGTTGCCTCGCCGCCGAGGCCGCGGCCGGCCGGACGGCCTACGAGGACGCGGCGAGATCCCTCAGCGCCATGCGGCGCGCTGGTGCCCGGAGGTTCGACGAGGCCGTCAACGCGGAGTTGCCGCCGTTGAAACTGGGAGACGCGGCGGTCGAAACCACGATCGAAGCCGTCGCCGGGGACCGGTGGGGGCGGGAGGGATTCGATCGCGTCGCCTTTCAGGTCGCCACGGGCGCGGGCCAGGGAGCGGGTCCGCTTTCGAAGGTGGCCTCGGGGGGCGAGCTCAGCCGGATCATGCTGGCTCTCAAGGTCGTCCTCTCACGGACGCGGGGCTCGCGGACGCTGATTTTCGACGAGGTCGACCGTGGGATCGGCGGAGCCGCCGCGGATGCCGTCGGCGCGCGGCTGGAGCGGCTGGCGCGGGACTCCCAGGTCCTGGTGATTACGCACTCGCCGCAGGTCGCCGCGCGGGGCAATCACCACTGGCTGATCAGCAAGGCGATCGGCGGCGGACGCGCGACGACGGCCGTCGATCGTCTCGATACGGAGACGCGGCGCGAGGAACTGGCCCGGATGCTGGCCGGCGCGCGGGTCACGGACGAAGCCCGAGCGGCCGCCGACAGCCTGATCGCGGAACAGGCGCCGTGAACGGCGAAGACGCCTCCGGCTCGTTGGCCGATGTCGGCGTCGAGGCGCTGACCGAGGAGCAGGCGGCGACGGAACTTGGGCGCCTGGCGCGCGAGATCGCCGAGCACGACCGCAACTACCACCAACTCGACGCCCCCAAGATCAGCGACGCCGATTACGACGCCCTGAGGCGGCGAAACCGGGCGCTCGAGTCCCGCTTCCCGGGACTCGCCCGTGACGACAGTCCTTCCCGCCGGGTCGGAGCCGCGCCGGCCCAGGGATTCCGGAAGGTGCGGCACGCGCAACCCATGCTGTCCCTCGACAACGCCTTCGACGACGAGGGCGTCGCCGATTTCCATGGACGGATCCGGCGGTTTCTGGGACTGGACGACGTCGTCGCCATCGACGTCGTCGCCGAGCCCAAGATCGACGGCCTGTCCGCCGCGCTTCTCTACGAGAACGGTGAACTGGTCCGTGGGGCGACGCGCGGCGACGGAGAGACGGGCGAGGACGTGACGGGCAATCTGCGCGTCACCGGGGACGTTCCCCACAGGCTGGGTGGGCGGGGCTTCCCGGAGCGCCTCGAGGTCCGCGGCGAGGTCTACATGCGGCGAGAGGATTTCCTGGCCCTCAACGAAGCCCAGGCCGAGACCGGGAAACAGGTGTTCGCCAATCCCAGGAACGCCGCCGCAGGGAGTCTTCGCCAGCTCGATGCCGGGATAACCGAGGCCCGTCCGATCCGGTTCTTCGGATATGCCTGGGGCGAGGCATCCGCTCCCATTGCCGACAGCCTGTGGGAGGCGCGTCGGCGGCTCGCGGAATGGGGCTTCGCGCTCAACGAGCCGGCCCGGCGCTGCGCCTCGCCGGACGCAGTCCTCGAGCATTATCGTCTGCTCGAGGAAGCGCGGGCGGCGTTGCCGTTCGACATCGACGGCGTCGTCTACAAGGTCGATCGGCTCGACTGGCAGAGCCGGCTGGGCGCGGCCGGCCGGGCGCCGCGCTGGGCGGTGGCCCACAAGTTCCCCGCCGAGAAGGCGCGGACCGTCCTCAGGTCGATCGACATACAGGTAGGGCGGACGGGCGCCCTGACGCCGGTGGCGAGACTCGAGCCGGTGACCGTGGGCGGCGTCGTCGTCAGCAACGCCACGCTCCACAACGAAGACGAGATCGTCCGCAAGGACGTGCGGCTTGGCGACACGGTAGTCGTACAGCGCGCGGGCGACGTCATTCCCCAGATCCTGGAGGTCGTCGTGGAGCGACGGCCAAAGGGCGCGAAGCGGTTCGAATTTCCCGACGTGTGCCCCGAATGCGGGAGCGCGGCGGTGCGGGAAGAGGGCGAGGCCGCGCGGCGCTGCGCGGGCGGGCTGGTCTGCCCGGCGCAGGCCGTGGAGCGGCTGCGCCATTTCATCGGCCGGAACGCCTTCGACATCGAGGGTATCGGCGAGAAGCAGATCCTCGCCTTCTGGAAGGACGGTCTCGTCGGGGAGCCCGCCGACTTGTTCACCCTCGAGAGCCGGGACGCGACGGGCGCGATCGATCCCCCGCTGCGGGACCGGGACGGGTGGGGCGAGACGTCGGTCCGCAACCTGTTCGCCGCGATCGACCTCCGCCGGGAGGTCGCCGGCGACCGGTTCCTGTACGCGCTCGGCATCCGGCACGTCGGCCAGGCGACGGCGCGTCTGCTGTCGCGGCGCTACGAGACGCTCGACCGGCTCCTGGACGCCGTGGCCGGGGCGCGCGACCGCGACGGCGAGGCATGGCGCGATCTCGTGGATATCGACGGCATCGGCCCGAAGGTCGCCGAGGTCCTCGTCGAGTTCTTTGCCGAGCCCCATAACGAGCGGGCGATACGCAACCTCCTTGGCCACGTCCGGGTACGGGACGCCGAGCCGATGGAAGGCGGGTCGGAGGTCTCCGGGAAAACGGTCGTCTTCACGGGAACGCTGGAAACCGTGACGCGGGCCGAGGCCAAGGCGCGGGCGGAGGCGCTCGGGGCCAAGGTCTCCGGGTCGGTCAGCGCCAGGACCGATTACGTGGTCGCCGGGACGGGCGCGGGATCGAAGCTGAAGAAGGCGCAAGAACTCGGCGTGACGGTCCTGGGCGAGGCCGACTGGTTCGCCCTGACCGGGGCGCCGTAGGCCGGAGCGACGGACCGCGCCCCGAGGGCCCCCTCTCCCGCTCTGCGGGAGAGGGACAGGATGAGGGTGTCGGAGAACGACGCCCCGCAGCCGGTTCAGCGTCCGATGGGCGACGCGGCCTCTCGCAGCCAGGCGGCGGTCTCGGAATCGATCAGATTCTCGAGATCCTCAAGCACCGTCCGGTGGTACGAATCGAGCCATTCCCGCTCGTCCGCGTCCAGCAGCGAGGCGTCCACGAGGCTCCTGTCGATGGGCGCGCGCGTCAGCGTCTCGAAACCCAGCATCGCCGTCTCGCCGCCCTCGGGCGTCCCGCGCTCGACCACGGCCACCAGATTCTCCACGCGGATGCCGTATTCGCCCGCCTTGTAGTAGCCGGGCTCGTTGGAGACGATCATGCCGGGTTCCAGCGCGACCGTATCCGCGATCTTGGAGATGCGCTGCGGACCTTCGTGGACGCCCAGGTAGCTGCCGACGCCGTGGCCGGTCCCGTGGTCGTAGTCGAGGCCCGCCCGCCACAACGGCCGGCGGGCCAGGACATCGATCTGCGAGCCGGTGGTGCCCTCGGGAAAGCGCAGCCCGGCCACCGCGATGTGGCCCTTGAGCACGCGCGTGAAACGGTCGCGCACCTCGGCCGTGGGCGGTCCCACGGCGACGGTGCGGGTGACGTCGGTCGTCCCGTCCAGGTACTGGGCGCCGGAGTCCACGAGATAGAGCATTCCCGGTCCGATCCGGCGGTTGGTCTTCCCGGTGACCCGGTAATGGACCACGGCCCCGTTCGGCCCGGCGCCCGAGATGGTGTCGAATGACAGTCCCCTGAAATGCTCGCTGCCCTCCCTGAACGAACGGAGCTTCGCGGCGGCGGTCAGCTCGTCGATCCCGCCGGCCGGCGCGTGCCGCGCGAACCAGCACAGGAACCGTGTGAGCGAGGTGCCGTCCCGCCGATGGGCGGCGCGGGCGCCGTCCAGCTCCACGGCGTTCTTGCGGGCCTTGGGAAGCTGGCAGGGGTCGGCGCCCCGGACGACGTCGGCGCCGGCCTCCTGCAGAAGCCGGAACACCCAGGCGGACGCGCTGCCGGGATCGGCGAGGACCTTCCTGCCTCCGAGCTCTCCCAGCACCTTCGGCAGTTCGCCGACGGTCCGCGGAGTCACGCCGCCGCCGAGGTGCGCCCGCACGGCGGCGTCGATCTTTCGGGGGTCGACGAAGAGGTCGACGCCGGCGTCGGCGCGCAGCACCGCATAGCACAACGGGACGGGCGTGTTGGGCACGTCCGAGCCCCGGACGTTGAGGAGCCAGGCGATGGAGTCCGGTGCCGTCACGACCGCCGCCGACATGCCGCCGGCCTCGAGGTCGGCGGCGATTCGGGCGCGCTTGTCCGCGCTCTCCTCGCCCGCGAAAGCGATGTCGTGCACCGCCAGCACGGCGGAGGGCGGTTCCGGCTGGTCCTCCCAGACCGAATCGACGGGGTTGGGATCGGCGGCTTCCAGGACGGCCTTGGCGTTCCGGCACGCCTGTCGGATGGGGGCGAGGGACCTCTCCGTATGCAGCCGCGGGTCGAAACCCAGGCGCATGCCTTCCGACAGGTTGTCCCGGAGCCAGTCGCCGACCGGCTCCTTGACGAGGTGCCCGACGCGGAAGCACGACGCGTCGACCTGATCGGCGGCCTGCAGGGTGTACCGCCCGTCGACGAAGACGGCCGCCGCGTCCCGAAGCACGATGGCGAGGCCCGCGGAGCCGTCGAATCCGGTGAGCCACGACAGGCGTTCCGCGTAGGGCGCGATGAATTCCCCGTTGTGCTCATCGGACCGGGGCACCAGCATCCCGTCGATCCGCCGGCGCTCCAGCTCGGCGCGGACCGCCGCCAGGCGCGCCGCCGCGGTGCCTCTCCGGTTCATGGCATCTCCCCGACCTCCGGGACCGTCCGAAGCGGCCATCATAGTTCACGCCCGCCGTTCCCGCGAACGACGACGACGCAGACACGCCGTCGGCCGGGACGAATTCGCACAGTTCGCACGGAGTCCGGGGGGCGCCCGGCTCCCTCGGGTACGGGGGCGTCCCACCCGTGCGCCCGGGTTCGTTTTGAATTCGCACACTTCGCACGACATCGGGTGGGGAGTGCGTGTAGAAATTTTTTATATAAATCAATCATTTACTCTATGCTGGAGCTTGGTGTCGTGTTCCGGAACGACGTATGCGAAGACCCTCGCCCCGGCCGCGCCCCGAGGGTCCCCTCTCCCGCTCTTGCGGGAGAGGGGCAGGGTGAGGGTGTCCGTCCTGGGCACGGCTTCGAACGACCTGCCGCCCCGGGTGCGGGGCACCCCCCCCGACTCCGTGCGAACTGTGCGAATTCATCGGATAGCGCATGGCCCGGGCTCGCAAAGGGGGAGGGGGCAAGCCGGCGGGCGCCATGCCGATTCCGCAACCCTGGGTCGCGGAATCGGCGCGTGTGGAAATCGCTCCGGCGCGTAGTATCCGCGCGCACGTCCCGCAACGCTCCGGCCGGTCCCCGTGGACCGGCCGTACTCTTGGAAAAGGTGGTATTCGTCATGACGAAGTTGCTCGACTTCGCCGAAGGGTCGTTCTGGCCGGGAATCGAGGGCGGCGGAGAGCGCCGGCCCGTCGGCCTGCCCCGCGTGGTCCGCGAGGGGCTTCGCGAGATCGCGGCCTGCGCCCTCGAACCGCTGTTTCCCGCCGGCGTCCCGGCCAGCCGGGGAAGGGCCTAGAACAGTCCGATCTCGGGCGACGCCGGCGGCGAGACGCGCCGGGGTCCGCGCGCGCGGGTGTGCCGCGGGACGCGGCAGGCGCGGCGTAGCACCAGGGTGGTCCAGCCGCCGACCTCGATCCGTCTCTCCAGGACCATGCGGTTCCGCCGATAGGCGGCGAAGACGCGGCGTTCCTGGTGCATCAGTATCCCGGACAGGACAACCCGACCGCCGGGAGAGAGGTGCCGTCCGACGTCCTTCGCCATCCAGATCAGCGGCGCGGCGAGGATGTTGGCGACGACGAGGTCGTAGGGTCCGCCGCCGGACACCTTCCGGTGGCGGAACCCGTCCCCAACCACGAATTCGATCCGCCGGTGCATCCCGTTGAGGCGGGCGGTGAAGCGCGCGAACCCGACGGCGCGCGGGTCGGTGTCCACGCCCACGACCCGGCGGTTCCAGGCCCGGCACATGGCCATGGAGAGGATGCCCGTGCCGGCTCCCAGATCCAGCGGACGCTTGACGCGGTCGCGCTTCGCCAGGTCGTCGAGGGCCATCAGGCAGCCGTGGGTGCTTTCATGCGTTCCCGTGCCGAAGGCGGGTCCGGCGTCCACGACGAGCTCGATGGCGCCGCTTGGCCGGGGTCCGTCGTAGTGGCTGGCACGGGCGAAGAACCGGCCCGCGCGGACCGGCTTGCCCGAGGACCGGGACGAGGCCAGCCAATCCCGGTCGGGGACGCGCCGAACGCGGGGCGTTATCCCGATTCCCGCCGTGCCGAGCTCGCGGGCGGCGCGGCCGAGTGCGGCGGCGTCGGGTTCCATGGCGCAGAGGATCTCCACGCGCCACGGCTGCCGCGCGTCGTCCGCCGCGCCGCCGCCGAGTGCGTTCGCCGTCGCGGCGAGAACCCGGTCGCCCGGCCCTTCGAGAACGCCGTCCCGGCCTCCCAGCGCGCGGGTCAGGGACTCCTCGACGCGGGCGGCGCCGTCCTTCGCCACCGTCGCCGAAACGGCCCACAGGTCTCCGCCGCCCCCCAACGCCTCAGGACGGCCGCGCACGACGGATTTGCGGGAAGTTGTGAATGGGATTCTCTATGTCTTGCGTAGCGACTGCCCTTGGCGCCTGATCCCGAAGGATTTCCCGCCGCGTTCGACGTTGCAGCGCTACTTCATCATGTGGCGGATGACGGCCTGTGGGCGCGGATCAATCACGTGCTGCCGATGGTGATGCGCGAGGCTGGCCTCCTCAGCCGGGATGATTCCCCAAGCAAGTTGGTATCTACATGCTGTTCGTCATCATCGCTCAAAGTTACTTCTCCTCAAGGGGCCGTATCGTCACTCTCACGTTTATCTTTACGTGGCTGCGATCCACGATGCATGACCACCGTTCATATCAGCCCAGACCAACCTCCATCATCAGCCTGCAATGGTCGCTCGGACCCCATTCATCAATGCCGTTGCACGCCCGCACCGTCACCCCTTCGTGGAAGCCGCGTGACGCGAAGACGTAGTCCAGTTGGCGATTGGCTTCCGCCGCATGTTTCTGTTGCCGGGTGAAATAGGTCGGGACATTCCCTGTATCCGCCGGCACATCCGGCTGCGGCGACGATGCCAGCCGGCCGTTGGGCACCTGCGGGCCGACGAACTCCAACCCGAGCGCCGCAAACCGGTCCCACACCGTGCGCTCCCGTTGGGGCATGGAAAGCTTCCGCCCAGTCGCCCCGTAGGACATGTTCAGATCGCCGGCGGCGACTATGCGATGCTGACTGAACGCGGCGTCGTCGTAGATGAAGGTCGACAGGTCCGAGAGAATCCGGTGCGCGGAAACGTCGGAGGCGCCAACGCTCCTCTGGTGTCCGGTCAGCGGATGAAACTTTATCCAGCGCGCATACATGGACACCGCTAGGAATTCATCCTGGGGCCGGCCGCGTGGCCATACCCTGGCGGCGGCTACTGTCCCGATACCGCTCACACCGATATCGCGTTCTCCCAGTTCGCTCCTCGGCGGAATCTGGCGGAGCCATTCGATTTCGATGCGATCCGACAACTGCACCACCAGAGGCCAGCGATCGAATAGATCCCGGTTCCAGTGCTCCTTGTCATAGCGAACGAGATGCTTCAGTTCGCTTGGCGGGTCTCCGGCTTCCTGCACAAGCGCGACATCGGCCTCGCCCTGCCGTGCCATCTCGACCAGTTCGTGCCAGGGTTTGGATCGCTTAGCGATATTCCAGCAGACCAGCCGCACCATGACGCTCTTTCCGTCGTCGCCCTCATCCTTTTCGGCGTACCGATGCCTGCCGGTCGCTCGCCCGCGATCAAACGAAGGCAACCAATTCCATCGCCGACATCGACTGCCACCAGGAATATGCCCGGAAGGAGGGTGGGGCGCTACAGGCCGAGGTCCATTTCGCGCGGCTTCGGCTTCGGCTCCGGCATCTTTCCCTGTTCGGGCTGGCGGGAGCGTCGCCCAACATCGCTTCGTTCGTTGGCGCACTCCCGTCCTGCGGTCCGCCGCCGCCAGGCGCGTTCGCCGTCGCGGCGAGAACCCGGTCGCCCGGCCCTTCGAGAACGCCGTCCCGGCCTCCCAGCGCGCGGGTCAGGGACTCCTCGACGCGGGCGGCGCCGTCCTTCGCCACCGTCGCCGAAACGGCCCACAGGTCTCCGCCGCCCCCCATTCCGCTTCTCGCTTATCCTCCGTCATGCCCCGGTTGGGGGGCGACGTGGTCCACCCCGGCCCTCCCCGCGAGCGGGGGAGGGAGAGCGAGTGGCCCGGCCGCGCCCCAAGGGTCCCCTCTCCCGCAAGCGGGAGAGGGACAGGGCGAGGGTGTCTGGCAGCGGACAAGCGAGTTCCGCGTCGCTCAAGGGCGCGGGACCGCTTCCACGAAGCTGTCGATGATCTTCTTGGTTCCGGCCTTGTCGAAGGCGACCCGGAGGCGGTCTCCGTCCACGGACAGCACGTCGCCGTTTCCGAATTTCTGGTGGAAGACCCGGTCGCCGGCGTGAAACTCCGCCGCCGGTTTCCCGGCCGCGCCGCCGCCGCCGTACCCCGTTGAAGACCCCTCCGAAACGCCCAGCGGGCGGAAGCCGCCGTCCTCGAAAGTCGCGGTCCGCCGGCCTTCGTGGAGGCCCGGTTCGCCGGCGTATTCGACGGAGTCGTCGGGCAGCTCGCCGATGAAGCGGGAGGGCAGGCTGCTCCGCCATTGATTATAGACGCGCCGGCTGGCGGCGAAGCTGAGATGGACCCGCCGGCGCGCGCGCGTCAGGCCCACATGTCCGAGCCGGCGCTCCTCCTCCAGGGCGGTCGCGCCGCCTTCGGCCAGGGAGCGTTCGTTGGGAAAGACGCCTTCCTCCCAGCCCGGCAGGAACACGGTGTCGAATTCGAGACCCTTGGCGCCGTGCAGGGTCATGAGGTTGACCTTGTCTCCCCCGCCGGACTCCTCGTTCTCCATGACGAGGCTGACGTGTTCGAGGAACTGCTCGAGGGTCTCGAACTCCTCCATCGCCGAAACCAGTTCCTTTAGGTTCTCCAGCTTGCCCGGCGCGTCGGGCGACGTGTCGTCCCGCCACATCGCGGTGTAGCCGGAGTCGTCCAGGACGAGCTCGGCGAGCTCCGCGTGGGGTCGCCGGGCCTTCTCCGCCCGCCAGCGGTCGAGACGCGCGAGGAAGTTCGAGAGCGCCCGCCGGGCTTGCGGACGGAGCTCTTCCGCCGTCGCGAGCTCCGCCGCCGCCCGCGCCAGGCCGAGCCCGCGGGCGCGGGCGAGCCGGTGCATGGCCTGCACGGTCGCCGCGCCGATGCCGCGCCGGGGAACGTTGACGATACGCTCGAAGGCGAGGTCGTCGTCCGGCTGGGCGACGATTCGGAGATACGCCACGGCGTCGCGGATCTCGCGCCGTTCGTAGAAGCGCAGGCCGCCGACGACCCGGTAGGGCAGGCCGACGGCGAGGAACCGCTCCTCGAACTCGCGCATCTGAAAGACGGCCCGGACCAGGACGGCCACCTCGTCGAGGGCGTGCCCTTGGGATCGCAGCGCCTCGATCTCCCCGGCCACGCAACGCGCCTCCTCCCCGCCGTCCCACACACCGCGGACCTTGATGCGCTCGCCCTCGGGCGCGTCCGTCCACAGGGTCTTCCCGAGCCGCCCGGCGTTGTTGGCGATCAGGCCCGCGGCCGCCGAGAGGATGTGCGGCGTCGAGCGGTAGTTCTGCTCCAGGCGGATGACTCGGGCCGACTCGAAGTCGTTCTCGAAGCGCAGGATGTTGCCGACCTCGGCGCCCCGCCAGCCGTAGATGGACTGGTCGTCGTCCCCCACGCAGCAGATGTTGTGGTGTGCGCGCGCGAGCAGCCGGAGCCAGAGGTACTGGGCCACGTTGGCGTCCTGGTATTCGTCCACCAGGATGTAGCGGAACCGCCGCTGATATTCCGCCAGCACGTCGGCGTGGTTTCCGAAGATCGTCAGGCAGTGCAGCAGCAGATCGCCGAAGTCGGCGGCGTTCAGGGACTTCAGCCGCTCCTGGTAGGCGGCGTACAGGCTCGCGCCCTTGCCGAAGGCGAAGTCTTTGCCGTCGTCCGAGCCGGCCTTCTCCGGTCCGACCCCCCGGTCCTTCCAGCGGCCGACGGTCGCCGCGAGACTTCGGGCCGGCCACCTGTCTTCGTCGATGTTCGCAGCCTCGATGACCTGTTTCATCAGGCGAATCTGGTCGTCGGTATCGAGAATGGTGAAATTCGTCTTCAGGCCCACGAGTTCGGCGTGACGGCGCAGCATCCTGGCGCCCATCGCGTGGAACGTGCCGAGCCACAGGCTCTCGACCGGGCGCCCGAGCAGGGCCTCGACCCGGTCCTTCATCCCGCGCGAGGCTTTGTTGGTGAACGTGACGGCGAGGATCTCCCCGGGACGCGCGAGCCCGAGATGGAGAATGTGGGCGAGCCGGGTCGTCAGGGCGCGGGTCTTGCCGGTACCGGCCCCGGCGAGCACCAGGACGGGGCCCTCCGTCGCCTCGACGGCCTCGCGCTGGGCGTCGTTGAGGGCGGCCAGGTAGGGCGGCTCCGGCTTGACCGCGCCGGCGGGGGGCTCGTCGAAGGCGGAGAGATCGAAGGGGTCCGGCATCGCCGCGACTTATAGCACGGCCGCCGGGCGAGTCGGCCCGGAGCGCGGACCTCAGCGCTCGTCGTGCTCCTCGGCGCGCGCGGACAGCAGGGCCTTGTTGTATTCGCGCAGCACCCGGTTGTGATGGAGGATGCCGATGACGACGAGGTCGCGCGCGTTGTCCACGACCGGCAGATGGTTCTCCCCCGATGCGTCCATCAGCGAGAGGGCGCGCTCGAGATTGTCGTCGCCTTCGATCACCGCCACCTTGCGCGCGGCGTCGCGCGCGACGATCAGGGCGTCGACATGGGTATCGAAGGCCACGTCGCGAATGTCCGCGAACGAGACCTTGCCCACGTACCGGCCGTCGCGGTCCGTCACGAAGAAGTGGTCGTGCGGCGCGGTCCGCAGCAGGCGGCGGATCTCGGAGATGCCCGCGCCCTCCGCGACGGTCTGGAAATCCGCGCCCATGATGTGCCGCGCCCGGACGGCCAGAAGCAGTTGCCGCGCCCGGCCGCCCTCGAGACTGACGCCCCGGCGCGAGAGCTGCCAGACGAAGAACGAGCGCCCCAGGACCCGGTGGGTCACGACGCTCGCCACGGCGATCGCGCTCATGGCGGCGACGGTGACCGAGAGGTCGCCGATCAGCTCGAACATCATCAGGACGGTGGAGATCGGAGCGCCGAGGACGGGCGCGGCGACGGCGCCCATGCCGACGATCGCGTAGAGGCCGGGACTCGACGCCAGATCGGGAAAGGCGGTGGCCGCGACGAAGCCGAAGGCGCCGCCGGTCATCGCGCCGACGTACAGCGAGGGGCTGAAGACCCCGCCGCCGAAGCCGCTTCCCAGGGTGAGCGCGGTCGCCGTCACCTTGGCGATGACGAGGAGTATCAGGAATCCCAGGGAGATGAGCCCCTTGAGCGCGTCGTCGGTGGCCTCGTAGCCGACCCCCAGCACCTCGGGAAAGAAGATCGCGATGGCGCCGACCCCGAGACCGCCGACGGCCGGGCGGAGCCACAGGGGCACCCGGGTGCGCTCGATCGTGTCCGTGGCGAACATGATGCTCCACATGAAGACCATGGCGACCAGGGCGCAGACGATGCCGAGCATCAGGAACGCGGGGAGCTCGAAAAACGAGGCGATCGAATAGTCGGGGAGAACGAAGGCCGGGAAATCGCCGAGATGGATGCGGGAGACGATGGTGCCCGCCACCGACGCGATCACGATGGGCGAGAAGGCATGAAGGGCGTAGTGGCCGATCACCACCTCCAGGGCGAAGAACACGCCCGCGATCGGCGCGTTGAACGACGCCGAGACGGCGCTCGCGACGCCGCATCCCAAAAGGGTCAGGGCCAGGGACGGGCCGAACCTGAACCGTCGCGCGACGAACGACGCGATGGTGGCGCCGAGGTGGACGACGGGGCCTTCCCGTCCCGCGCTCGCGCCTGCGCCGAGGCTGGTGGCGGCCACGGCGGCCACGGCCAGGCCCCGCCCCGGGGTCAGGCGGCCGCCGCGCAGCGACCCCGCCTCCATGACCTGCGCGACGCCTTCCGCCCTGCGGCCCGGGACCAGGAACCGGAGGAGCAGGCCGACGACGAGGCCGCCCGCGGCAGGCGCGAGAAGGATGTGCCACCACGCGAGATCGTCCGCCAGGGTGGCGACCCGCTGCGACGAGAAGCCGTAAAAGACCTCCTGTATCAGGCCCAGGACCAGACGGAATCCAATGGTGCCGTAGCCCACCGCCACGCCGATGACCAGCGCGAGCACCGAGAGCACGATCTGGTCGTTGCCGGCGAAGCTCCGCCACCGGGCCGCCACGGCGTCGAGGCGCGGCACTCGAAACGTCATCGAACCGCCTTCGCCTCCCTGCTTGTCCCGGGAAGTCCGCCCGTGGACGTCCCTTCCATGGCCAGGGAACCTGCCCCCGCTGTCGCGCAGGGAACGGTGGACGGCTGGCGTACAAGGCGGGTCATGGCGCGGCGGATGTCCCATACGCGGTCGCCGCCACTTGGGTCCCCTCCCCGTGGCAAGGGGGAGGGACAGGGTGGGGGTGGGCGGCGTCTCGGCACCCCCTGCCCCTGTTCCGTCTTGCCATGTTCGCGGCCGAACCACTTTCGACTTTCGCAGAGGAATCCTGTGCAGGGAGAGGGGACCCGGCGGCACGGTCCGTCGTTGCGGCGACGAAAGCGTGTGGTCGTCGCGAACGCGACACGACGCCAACTCGAGGGCTTTGCGGACTTTCATGGACAAGCAGGGGCGTCTTTACCGGCGCATCCGCAATGCGCCGGCTTTCAAACCGCTATTCGACCGTCTGTATATCCCGATTTCACAATGTCTGCCAAGACATTGGATTCAAGCAGAGAATCGAAAACTCCCGCCGAAACCGCCGCGGGACGGCGTCACTTGCACTGGCCGCGGGAGCCGTCGGCGCAGACCGTCTTCCCGTCGATCCAGGTTGCACCGGAGAGGTCGGCATTGAGGAGGTCGGCGCCCGTCATGCGCGCGCTCGTGAAGTCCGCCCCCCGGAGGTCCGAGCGGAACAGCCGCGCGCGCCGAAGGTCGGCACGCGCGAAAGATGCGTGCCTGAGATCCGCCTTGGTGAAGTCCGATTCGGTCAGACGGGCGCCGGCGAAAACGCTCTTCGAGAGGGACGCCGAGATGAATTTGGCGCGGTGGGCGTCGGCATCCGAGAGGTCGCTGCCCTCCAGATTCGCCCGGTTGAACCGCGCGTCGCGCAGACGCGCGCGGCGCAGATCCGATCCCGCCAGATTCCGCTCTTCCAGGTAGCAGCGCTCCCAGTTCACGTTCTCCCGGGGCGGGTCGGTACAGGCGGCGAGCGCCGGCCACCCGGCGAGCGCGGCGAACGCCCCGGCGATCCCCAGCGCGAGAACGCGGGACTTGGGCGGCAGCGCTGTCGGCGGCGTATCGGTCATTCCGGGACAAAACTAAGGCCAAAAGACCCGCAGTCAAGATTCGGCCCGCCGGGGGTCATCTTCGGATGCCCATCGCGCGGCCGACCTGGGGCGGCCGCGGCAGGCCGGCGTGGTCCGCCTTCAGCCGCGCGAGGCGTTCCAGGGCTGTCCCGGGAAATTCCGCCGAGCGCCGCGCCTCCAGGTCCACGTGGATGCCGAGCCATTCCGCCGTCGCCGAGAGGAACCCGTCGTCGCGATGATACATGCTGGCGAAAAAATGGATGCGTTTCGCGTCGTAGTCCAGGAGCTGGACCGTGAACCTCAGCGGATCGCCTGCCTTGACCTCCCGGAGGTAGCTGACGTGGCATTCCGCCTGGAACACCGATTTCTCCTCGCGCGCCACGTAGTCCGCGCCGAGGTCCAGCAGGTCGAGGAGGCGGTCGGTCGCGTGGTCGAAGGCCAGCACGTAGTAGGCCACGTTCATGTGGCCGTTGTAGTCGATCCATTCCGGACGAACGGTCTCCTCGTGGACGGCCAGGGCACCTGCGCGGGTCATGTCCCGGCGACTCTCGTGGGTATCCTGGACCGCGGTCAATAGGGGACCGCCGTTCCCGCCCCGGACTCCGCCGGTGCGCGCGGTTGGTGGCCCGGCCCCGTTCTGTGGTAAACGGGCGGGGCCGTCCCCCACGCGCGGGGCGGGGCACGAGCCGCGGCGCGGAGGAGAACCTTGCGGTGAGCGACCGGGAGTCCTCGAAATCGGAATTCGCCGTCGAGATCTGGCGCGGCCGGGACTCGGGGAAGTTCGTCTCCTACCGCGTGCCCTGGCGGGAGAGCCAGACGATCCTGGATGTCGTCTCCCACGTCCAGCGCCGCATCGACCCGACCCTGTCGTACCGGTTCGCGTGCCGCGTCGGCATGTGCGGCTCGTGCGCCATGACGGTCAACGGCGTTCCCCGCTGGACCTGCCGTACCCACGTGGACCGGGTGGCCAGGGACGGGCGCATCCGCATCGGGCCGCTCCGCAACTTGCCGGTCATCCGCGACCTCGCGGTGGACATGGCGCCGTTCTTCGACAAGTGGCAGCGCGCGACCGGCCGCTTCGTCCCGTCGGACGGGGATAACAGGCGGGCGTTCGCCCGCGTGCCGCCCGCTTCGCGCGAACGCCGGGCGGCCGACGCCGGCATCGAATGCATCGGCTGCGGCGTGTGCCACGCGGCGTGCGACGTCGTCGCGTGGAATCCGGACTATCTCGGCCCCGCCGCGCTCAACCGCGTGTGGACGCTGGTCAACGATTCCCGAGACGGCGACCGGCGCGGGCACCTGGCGGCCGTGGCGGGAGACGCCGGCTGCCACCAGTGCCACAGCCATCAGGCCTGCATGTCGTATTGTCCGAAGGGCCTGAACCCGACGGCCGCCATCGCCGGGCTGAAACGCGAGACGGTCAAGTCTCTGCTGCGGGGCGACCTGTGACGGGCCGGTGGGAGATCTGGCTGTACGTCGTGCAGCGGGGGAGCGCGTTCGTGCTCGCGCCGCTCGTGATCGTTCACCTCGCCACCATGATCTACGCCATCCGGGGCGGGCTGTCGGCGGAGGAGATTCTGTCCCGAACGGAAGGAAGCGCGGTCTGGGGAACCGTATACGGCCTCTTCGTGGCCGCCGCGGCCCTCCATGCGCCGATCGGCGTCCGGTCGATCGTCCGGGAAATGACGCCCTGGAAAGGCAGGACCCTCGACGTCGCGGCGCTCCTGTTCTGCGCCCTGATCGTCGTTCTGGGCGCGCGCGCGGTGGGGGCGCTGGTGTGAGGCACGCCGTCGCACTGCGCAATCACCCGACCTACTGGGCCTTCGTGCTTCATCGGGTATCGGGGCTGGCGCTGGCCGTTTTCGTGCCCGTGCATCTCTACACGCTCTCGCTGGCCGTCGAGGACGCTGCCCGGTTCGACGCCTTTCTCGAGTGGACCGAGGCTCCGGCGGTCAAGGCCGGCGAGGCCCTGCTCGTCCTGCTGCTCGCGGGTCACCTGGCGGGCGGGCTGCGCCTGCTGGCGCTCGAGTTCCTGGCATGGCGCGATTGGCAGAAGTCGCTGGTCGCCGCCGCTGCGGGCATCGCCGTCGCCTGCGGGCTCCTGTTTCTCATGAACGCGCCGTGAACGGACGTCCGAAATGACCGACCGCGCCGTCATCCATCACCGGACCGACATCCTGATTCTCGGAAGCGGCGGCGCCGGGCTGTTCGCCGCCCTTCACGCCCACAAGGCGGCGCCGGATCTGGACATCACCGTGGCGGTCAAGGGCCTGCTGGGCAAGTGCGGCTGCACGCGGATGGTGCAGGGCGGTTACAACGTCGCCATCGGGCCCGGCGACTCCGTCGAGCGTCATTTCATGGACACGATCGAGGGCGGACGGTGGCTCAACGACCAGGAGCTCGCCTGGACCCTGATCGCCACGGCCGTCGAGCGTATCCACGAGCTCGAGAACGAGCTCGGGTGTTTCTTCGACCGCAACGCGGACGGCTCGATCCACCTGAAGGCGTTCGCGGGGCAGACCTACGACCGGACGGTGCACAAGGGCGACCTCACGGGCATCGAGATCATCAACCGGCTGGCCGAGCAGGTGTGGGCCCGGCGCATCGGCCGGCTTGAGGAGCACCGCGCCGTCGCGCTGGTGCCGGCGAAGGACGGCGGCCGGATTTCCGGGGTGCTGCTGATCGACGTCCGGGACGGCGGCTTTCACTTCGTTCAGGCGAAGGCCGTGCTGCTGGCGGCGGGCGGCGGGCCGACGATGTACCGCTACCATACGCCGTCCGGCGACAAGACCTGCGACGGGATGGCGATGGCGCTGCGCGCGGGATTGACGCTCCGCGACATGGAAATGGTCCAGTTCCATCCGACCGGACTGATCGCGGGCCGCGAAACCCGGATCACGGGAACCATCATCGAGGAGGGGCTGCGCGGCGCCGGCGGCCATCTGCTGAACGGGAACCGCGACCGTTTCATGGACGGCTACGATCCCCGGGGCGAGCGCGCGACCCGGGATATCGTCAGCCGCGCCATGTTCGAGGAAATGCGGCAGGGACGGACGGGACCCAACGACGGCCTGTTCATCACCATGCGACATCTCGACCGCGACCTCGTGCGCCGGCAGTTCAAGGGCATGGTCGAGCGCTGCGCCGACTGCGGGTTCGACCTCGTGGGCGGCCTCGTGGAAGTCGTTCCGACGGCCCACTACATCATGGGCGGCGTCGAGTTCGACGCCTCGTGCCGAACGTCGCTGGACGGGCTGTTCGCCGCGGGCGAGGACACCGGCGGCGTTCACGGCGCCAACCGGCTCGGCGGCAACGGCGTCGCCAACTCCACCGTGTTCGGGGGGATCGCCGGCGACGCGATGGCGCCGTGGGCCGCGAAGGAGGGGGCGTTCGCCGACCCGGACCGGTCCGCGATCGACGCCGCGGTCGCGCGCAGCCTGCATCCGTTCACCCAGCCCCCGGGCGACCTGCCCGGCATGCGGGAGCGGCTCGAGGACATCATGTGGAACGACGTGGGCATCATGCGCGATCCCGAACGCCTGCGCCGCGCGCGGCGGTCCCTGGCCGGGCTCGGGGAGGAGCTCGCGAAAACCGGCGTGGCCGCGCCCGACCGCGCGTTCAACCTGACCTGGCACGACTGGCTGAACCTGGACAGCCTCATCCTCGTGAGCCGGGCCATCACCGAAGCCGCCCTGGCGCGGGAGAATTCGCGCGGCGCCCATTTCCGCGAGGACTTTCCGGAGGAAGGCGATCTCGCCACGTCGTATTTCACCACCGCGCGGCTGGACGGCGAGGGCATCGGCGTCGGAACCGCGGCGGTCGAATTTTCCCGGATCGAGCCGGGAGAAACGCTCATACGCGAAGAGGCGGAAACGGCCGCGGCTTAGGCGCGTCCGGCCGGGTCCGCAACGCGAACGGGGGTTCGGAATGATCGAGCAGGATGCCATAAGCGAAGCTGCGCTGGAGATCATGCGCCGTGCCGCCATCGTGATCCCCGAGGATTACAAGGCCGGGATCCGGAAGATGGTCGAGGAAGAGGAAAACGAGCTCAGCCGGTTCGTCCTCGAGGCGATGTGCGAGAACTGGGACGTCGCCGAGGAGGACCGGCGCGCCATGTGCGCCGACACCGGGCTGCCCCGCTACTACGTGAAGATGGGGAACGAGGCGCGGGTCGAGGGCGGGATGGTGGCGCTCGAGCGGACGTTGCGCCGGGCGACGGCCCAGGCGACCCGCGACATCCCGCTGCGGCCCAACCGCGTGCATCCGCTGTCCCGTATCGATCACAACAACAACGTCGGCATTCTGGCGCCCGAGATCGAATACTCCTTCGAGCCCGACGCCGACTGGATCGACATCACGTCGGTGCACAAGGGCGGCCTGTTCGGGAGCGATTACCGCATGCTCTTTCCGGGCGACGGCATCGACGGGATCAAGAGGTTCTTCCTCGACGTGATGCTCGAATTCGGGCGCCGGGGCCTCGCCTGCCAGCCGGCCATCGTCGGGGTCGGTCTCGGCGGCAGCAAGGACACGGCCATGACCATCGGAAAGCAGGCGGCGTGCCTCCGGGTCGTGGGGGACCGCAGCCCGGATCCCGAGATCGCGGCGCTGGAGGAGGAGCTGATGGAGATGGGCAACGACATCGGCATGGGTCCCATGGGGTTCGTCGGGAAGTCGATGGTGGTCGACTGCCACATCGAGGCGGCCTACACCCACACCGGCGGCATGCCGATGAGCGTGCACAGCTTCTGCCTGTCGTCCCGCCGGGCCGTGGCGCGCGTCGGCGCGGGCGGCGACATCTCCTACCGGACCGACCCGCGGTGGTTCACGCCGTACCATCGGCGAAGCGGCGTGGAGTGGGAGGGCGAGACGCCCGGCCTCGACCGGGCGGTGGCGCAATGAAGACCAGGCGGATCGAGCTCCCGCTGACGGACGCGGCGCTGGACGGCCTCGAGCTGGGTACGGCGGTCTATCTCGACGGCATCGTCTACACGGGCCGCGAGGGCCTCTACAAGCGCATCCTGGACCAGGGCATGAAGCCGCCGGTGCCGTTCGAGTCCCTGGGCAACGCGAACTTCCACTGCTCTCCCGCCGCGTCGGTCGACGACGACGGTACCTGCAGGCTGGGAGCGGTGACGGCGACGGCCAGCTTCCGTTTCGCGCGGTGGCTGTCGCAGTGGTTCGCGCTCTCGGGTTGCCGGGTCGTCATCGGCAAGGGAGGCATGACGGAGGAGGACTACCGCGCGCACTTCGTTCCGAACGGAGCGGTCTACCTGTCCACGGTCGGCTACGGGACCGGCGCCTTGCTGGGCCGCGGGATCAAGCGCGTCGTCGACGTGCACTGGCTGGAGGAGCTGGGTATCGCGCAGGCGATGTGGGTGCTCGACGTGGAGAACTTCGGCCCGTTCCTCGTGGAAAGCGACGCGGAGGGCAACAGCCTGTTCGAGCGCGAGGGCCGCGCCGTCAACCGGAGGGTCGACGGCCTCTACGAGGGGCTGCGGCAGCCCGCCCTCAAACGCTACGGGGAGACGACGTCGCGTTCCGACGAGGTCGTGTGACGGGACGCGGCGGCAACGTCCACCGCGGACGGGGGCGTCCATGACCCTGAAGATCGGCCGGCTGTCGCCGGCATTGGGAGCGGAAGCGACCGGCGTCGGACACGCCTCCGAGGCGTCCTCGGCGGAGTTCGAGGTCCTGTTTCGGGCCTGGCTCGACCACGGCGGCATTCTGGTCCTGCGGGACCAGGACCTGACCCATGAGCAGCACATCGAGTTCAGCGGGCGGTTCGGGGAACTCGACCGGCACGTGGTCACCCAGTTCGTGCCCGACGGCTATCCGGAACTGTACCGGGTCTCGAACAAGGAGGACGGGCGCGGGAACTACCTGGGCAATCCGCAGGCCGGCAACCACTGGCACACGGACAACTCCTATCTCGACCCCCCGGCCAAGGCGTCCCTGCTCCGCGCGGTGGAAGTCCCGCCGGTCGGCGGCGACACCATGTTCGCAAGCATGTACCGGGCTTACGAGACCCTGTCTCCGGCGCTGCGGGACCTGCTGTCCGGCCTGAGCGCGGAGCACTGCTTCGCACACACGCTCGCGAATTTCTCCACCTTCACGGCGACGGACGAGCAGGTCGCGAGCACGCCGCCGGTCAGGCATCCGATCGTGTCTACCCACCCGGACACGGGGCGCAGGTCGCTCTACGTGAACCCCGGCTTCACGACCCGGATCGTCGAGCTGAACGCCGGCGAGAGCGAGGCTCTTCTGGCCTTTCTGTACGCTCACGCCACGCAGCCCCGGTTCGTCTACCGGCATCGCTGGCGCAGGCACGATCTCGTCGTCTGGGACAACCGCTGCACGATGCACTACGCCGTTCAGGATTTCTACGGCCGGGGGGTGCGCGATTTCTACCGGACCACCGTCAAGGGCGAGGCGGCCGCCCCGTAGCGGGCCGCGCCGCCCTTGTCACGGCGGCGGCGCGTCGGCTAGACCATGACCGGCCGCCGGTCCCGCCCGGCGTTCGAGGAGGTGCCGCCGGAATGGGTTTCACGATCAATGCGCTCTCGCCGGTCCTCGGCGCCGAGGCCGTCGGCGTCGATCTGGCGTCGCCGATGTCCGACGCCGAGTTCGCCGAACTCAACCGGGCCTGGCTCGACGGCGACGGCGTTCTCGTCGTCCGCGACCAGACCCTGACGCCGGAGGAGCACGTCGCCTTCAGCAGGCGCCTGGGAGAGCTGGAGGTGCACGTGGTCGGGCAGTTCCTGCTTGACGGCCACCCCGAGATCTATCGCGTTTCCTCCAAGGTGGACGAGGACGGCCGGCCGATGGGCAATCCGGAGTCGGGACGGTACTGGCACTCCGATCTTTCGTATCTGGACCCCCCGTCCAAGGCGTCGCTCCTCTATGCGCTGGAGTTGCCGCCGAGCGGCGGCGACACGATGCTGGCCGGCATGTACGCGGCCTACGACTCCCTGTCGCCGTCCATGAAGGGACTGCTCGAGGGCCTGACCGCCATGCACGACCTCGGGCACGTGGGCAGGCTGTTCTCCACCGGGGGGCCGAGCCCGGAGCAGACGGCGCGGACGCCGCCCGTCGAGCACCCGGTCGTGAGAACCCACCCGGAAACGGGACGAAAGGCGCTGTTCGTCAATCCGGGTTTCACGACCCGCATCGTCCAGTTGGCCGGGCCGGAGAGCGACGCCCTGCTCGAGTTCCTGTTCGCGCACGCCACGAAGCCGGAATTCGTCTACCGCCACCGGTGGCGGCTTCGCGACCTCCTGATATGGGACAATCGCTGCACGCTGCATCACGCCGTCCACGACTTTCACGGCACCGGCCACCGCCACATGCACCGGACGACCGTTCTCGGCGAGGGGGTCCTGTAGAGAGCGGCGCTGGCCGCCGCCGATCGTTCGGCTGGACGAGATTCTCGGTGAACTGTACGAGAATCAGCGCGGCCGGCGATCTACCTCGACACGTCCGTCGCGCTTCTCCCGGTCGAAGATCGCCGCCCATGCCAACGCCGTTCCCTTCGAGCTGGAAAGATCGTGAGGCCGGCGTACTCGGGTTCGCCCCCGCGCTGCCGGGGTCGCGCGGCGGGCCGCGCGTGTGCGAGGATGCTGGCGGGGCGAGCCGGGCGATACGGCCCATGGAGCCCCGACGGCGGGGAGGCGGCGGCATGTCGGAGGTCAAGGTGCTGGGAGTCAATCACACGAGCTTCACCGTCTCCGACATCGAGCGGTCGATCTCGTTCTTCACCGAGGTTCTGGGATTCCGGGTGACGTCCCACGAACCGAGGGACCCCGCCATGATCCAGGCGCTCACCGGGATCGACGGGGCCGACATCGACGTCGCCTACCTCCAGATGCCGGGACACGCGCTCGAGCTCATCGAGTACAAGGGTCCGGACGACCGCGGGAAGGTGGACTGCCGGGTGTGCGACGTCGGCGCCGCGCACATCGCCTTCGACGTGGAGGACCTTCAGGCGGTCGTCGGTCCGGGCCTGCGGAGCGGCCTGGAGCTGCTGGGGGAGATCCTGGAGATCACCGGCGGACCCAACAAGGGCGGACGGGTCGCCTACATGCGCGATCCCGACGGCGTCACCATGGAGTTCATCCAGCGCGGCGCCGGATGACGCGGCGAGGCCGCGCCCCGGGCGCCGCCGCCCGCCGTTGACAGGCCGGCGCCCGGCTTTCGAAGCCGTGCCCTTGGCGGACACCCTCACCCTGTCCCTCTCCCGCACGCGGGAGAGGGGACCCTCGGGGCGCGGCCGGGCCTCCCGGTCTCCCTCCCCCGCTTGCGGGGAGGGCGGGGGTGGTCGGAGCGCCCTGGCGACTCCTGCACTCTGACATTCACCGAAGTCTGAAGACATCGTCGGCGGCTCTCTCCCCGTGAGCGCGAGGAAGCGTGAGCAGTGGTGGGGGAATGACAAAACTCATACGCAAGCGTGCAGTTGAATGCACGCGGGCTGGAAGGTCGAGCAGCTACGTCTGGAAGAGGAACGGGTCCGTTTCGCGATGGTCGACCGCAACGCCCGGTCCCCTGGAGAACTTCCCGCTGGCGGTACGCGTTCGCAGGTGATCGTACGCAATCTGGACGCGAGAGCTGCGGCGGAGTTGATCGCTGAGTGCGCGATTGCCAGTACCTCGTGCTCGCCCAGGACGAAGGGACACGGCTCGTCACGGCGGATCGCGCGTTTGTCGAGCGGGTTCGCCGCTCGCCGTGGAGCGACCGGATAGAGAGCCCGGGCGGGAACTGATGCCCGGCCCCCGGGCCGCGGAACCGTCGCGGTACCGGCTCAGGACGAAGAGGCGGATCGCGCTCGACAGGTTCGTGGTCCGCCGCTCGTCGATGGCGCCGACCAGGGCGTTGATCGACCGCCCGTCCTCCCCGGCGATCTCGCGCAACGCCTCCCAGAACTCCTCTTCGAGGGAGATGCTGGTCCGATGGCCGGCGATGGTGACCGAACGTTTCATGGCCCGGCGTCCGCGGCGCCCCGTCCGGAGCGGATCTACTTGTCGCGGAAGCGGTCCAGCACGACCACGTCCGCGGAGGCCGCGGACGCCGGGGCGTCCTTCCTGTCCCCCTCGCCGGCGTCCGCCGGCGGAGGCCTGCCGGCGGAGGCCCGCCCGGCCTCGAACTGCAGCCCGAACTGAACGCTGGGGTCGGCGAATCCCGTGACCGCGCCGAAGGGGACTTCGAGACGCTCCGCCTTCCCGCCGAAAGAGAGCGTCACGGAGAAGGACTCCCGGCCGACGGCGAGATCCCAGAACTGGTGCTGAATGACGATGGTGATCTCCTCCGGATGCCGTTCCCGGAGGGGCCGGGGGAGGACCACGCCGGGCGCGTCCGTCCGGTACGTGATGTAGAAGTGGTGATCCCCGGGCAGCCCGGCAGTCCCCGCGCGTGTCAGCGCTTCGCGGACGACGCCCCTGAGAGCGTCCTCGACGATCCGGTCGTAGCCCATCAGGTCTTCCGGCATCGAAACCGCCCCGGACGGATCGTGAAGCGTGAAGTGGGGGGCTTCTGTTGCCAGGTGCCCCCCGGAACCCCGCCGCTACCGCGATGTCTACGCGGCGACGGCAAATGCCTCGTTGTCGTTGGCATTTATCGAGTTTGACCCGGTAACGGCGGTATCATACCGGGCGAAAACCGAACCTTTACCGCGCGCGTCGATCCTGGTTCGCCCCCGTCAGCACCGCACCCGGCAGGTGTGGTGCGGTCGTGGTGGAGGCGCCGGGTACTGCCCCCGGGTCCGCAACGCCTATTCCGAACGGCGTTTATCGCCATAGTCGGTCGCCCGACGGGGGATATATAGGCGCTTCGCGGCCTCATGTGAAGGAAAATCCGCGGACTTCCGAAAGCGCGTGGCCATGACCGCGGCGGGAAATACGGGCTAAAGTGCCGCGGCGCGAGAGCCGGGAGTACGTGACGTCATGCCGCTCAGTCCCGAGCAGCGAGAGGAGATCGAGGCGCAGCGGGCCGAGGTGCGCGAGACGCGGCGCGCCGTGTCGCCCCGTCTCGAGGACATCCTCTACGAGGCGCTCCCTGTGCTCGATCACGGGTTCGTGCGGGTCGTCGACTACATGGGCGACGACGCGGCCATCGTCCAGGCGGCGCGGGTCTCCTACGGCAAGGGGACGAAAACCCTTCGCTCCGATGCCGGACTCATCGACTATCTCATGCGTCATCGGCACACCACGCCGTTCGAGATGTGCGAGATCAAATATCACGTGAAGCTCCCCATATTCGTGGCGCGGCAGTGGATCCGCCACCGGACCGCGAACGTCAACGAGTACTCCGCCCGCTATTCCGTTCTCGACAACGAATTCTATCTGCCGGCGCCGGAACACCTGGCGGCGCAGTCGGCCTCCAATCGCCAGGGCCGGGGCGGCCTCGTCACAGGAGCGGAGGCGGACCGGGTCTACGAGCTGCTCAAGTGCGACGCGGCGCGGGCCTACGCGCACTACGCCGAAATGCTGAACGAGGACGAACGGGGTAACGTCGTCGACGAGGGGCGCGACGGTCTTGCGCGGGAGCTCGCGCGCATGAACCTCTCGCTCAATTTCTACACCCAGTGGTACTGGAAGATCGACCTCCACAACCTCATGCACTTCCTGGGCCTGCGCACCGACGCGCACGCCCAGTACGAAATACGCGCCTACGCCGACGTGATGCTCGGCACGCTGGAGCGGTGGGTGCCGCTGACGTTCGCGGCCTTTTCCAGGTACGTGACGGGGGGCGTCACCCTCTCGTCCCAGGGCCTGGAGGTGGTGAAGCGCATGATCGGCGGAGAGGCCGTGACGCGGGAGGACAGCGGGTTGTCGGGCCGCGAATGGCGCGAGCTCATGGAGACGCTCGGCCGCGAAGCCTGACGAGCAGGCGGCGCCGGCCTACTGGATCACGATCCTCGGGGCGGCCGCCTCGGCTGCGGCGAGGGCCTGTTCGATCTTGACGGCGACGCGTCCGGCGATGTCCTCGAAGACGGCCGCCTCCGCTCCCGAAGGGTCCCCGGCGATGATCGGCGTGCCCGAGTCGGACGTCTCCCTGATCAGGGGGACCAGCGGGATCTCGCCGAGGAAATCGACGCCGAGCCGCCGGGCCTCCTGCCGGGCGCCGCCATGACCGAAGATCTCGGTCCGATCGCCGCAATGGGGGCAGCGGAAGTAGCTCATGTTCTCGACGAACCCGAAGACCGGGACGTCCACCTTCCCGAACATGGCGCAGGCCTTGCGGACGTCGGCCAGCGCCACGTCCTGGGGCGTCGACACGATCACCGCGCCGGTCAGCGGTACGCGTTGCGCCATGGTCAACTGCGCGTCTCCCGTTCCCGGCGGGAGGTCGCAGACCAGGACGTCGAGGGCGCCCCAGTCCACGTCGCGCATGAGCTGCTCGAGAGCGCTCATGACCATGGGGCCCCGCCAGATCATGGGGGTGTCCTCGTCGACCAGGAATCCCATGGACATGCAGACGAGCCCGTGATTCTCCATGGGCAGCAGGCGCTTGCCGTCGGGAGACACGGGCCGGCCGCTCAGCCCCATCATGCGGGGGATCGACGGGCCGTAGATGTCGCAGTCGAGAAGGCCGACGCGCATGCCCTCGGTGGCCAGGCCGAGGGCCAGGTTGACCGCCACGGTGGACTTGCCCACGCCGCCCTTTCCCGACGCCACGGCGACGATGGCGCCGACGCCGGGAATTCCCGGCCTGGCCGCGGCGCCGGGGGCGTCCCGGGGCGGTGCGGCGGCCGGCGCGGTTCGCCCGGCGGGGCGGTGCGCGGTCAGGACGGCCGTGACCGAGAGCACCCCGGGCACGCCCTGAACGGCCCTCTCGCAGGCCTTGCGAACCGGTTCCTTGGCCGGGCCCTCCTCGGGCGAGACCCGGATGGCGAAGGCGACGTGCCCGTCCTTGACCTGGAGTCCTTCGATCAGCCCGAGACCGACCACATCCCGCCGCCGGTCCGGATCGACGACGGCCCCGAGCGCCTCCAGGACGTCCTGTTCGCTGACCGTCGCCATGGCGGAGACCTCGCCTTCCGAATTCGCCGCGGCGCGTCGAGGCGAAGCGCGCCCGCCTCTCCCGGCCGCGGGGTGCGGCCCGTTCGTTGCGCTTCCGGGCAGGCTGTCATATAACCGCGAGCGGCGCCGAATGCAAAATCTCCCGCGGCGGGGAGTCACGCGAAACCGGAACTGGAGTTGACGGCATGCCATGGAAGAACCAGGGCGGCGGCTGGCAGGGCGGCGGCGGTGCCGGCGGCGGCGGTGGCGGACCGTGGGGACAGGGTCCCCGGGGGCCTCAGCCGCCCAACCTCGAAGACCTTCTGCGCAAGGGTCAGGACCGATTTCGGGGCATGATGCCGGGCGGCCGCGGAAGTGGCCGCGGGCTGGCCCTGATCGTGCTGGTCGTGGTCGCGGTCTGGCTGGCCAGCGGGTTCTACCGCGTGCAGCCGGACGAGCAGGGCGTCGTCCTGCGGTTCGGTGAGTGGGTCGCCACCACGCAGCCGGGCCTCAACTACCATCTTCCGGCACCGATCGAATCGGTGCAGACGCCGAAGGTCACGCGGGTCAACCAGATCCAGGTGGGATACCGGAGCGCCGGGGAATTCGGGCGGACGGACACCATGCGCGACGTTTCGGAAGAAAGCCTGATGCTGACCGGCGACGAGAACATCGTCGATATCGACTTCGCCATGTTCTGGGTCATCAAGGACGCCGGGCAGTTCCTGTTCAACGTGCAGGACCCCGAGGAGACGGCGAAGGCGGCGGCGGAAAGCGCCATGCGCGAGGTCATCGGCAACAAGCCCATCGGCGACGCTCTGGCGCAGGACAAGGAAGCGATCGAGAACTCCGTCCGCGAGCTCACCCAGGAGATTCTCGACTCCTACGAAGCCGGCATCCTGATCCAGCAGGCGAGGCTGCAAAAGGTCGATCCGCCCGGGGCCGTGATCGACGCCTTCCGCGACGTCCAGCGGGCGCGGGCCGATCTCGAGCGGCAGCGGAACGAGGCCGAAGCCTACGCCAACGATATTCTTCCGCGTGCCCGCGGCGAGGCGGAGCAACTGCTCCAGGAGGCGGAGGGCTACCGCCAGGAGGTCGTGGCGCGGGCGGAAGGCGACGCCAGCCGGTTCCTGGCCGTTTACGAGGAATTCAGCCAGGCCAAGGACGTCACGACACGGCGGATTTACCTCGAGACCATGGAAGAGGTGTTGCGCGGCATCAACAAGGTCGTCATCGACAAGGACTCGGGTAGCGGGGTGGTTCCCTACCTGCCGTTGCCCGAACTTCAGAAGCGCGCGGGAGAGACCCAATGAACCGCCGGACGCTCGCCATTCTCGCCGTCGCCGTACTGGCCGCGGGCATCGTCGCGTTCAGCGTGCTGTTCACGGTCCACCAGACGCAGCAGGCTCTCGTCCTCCAGTTCGGCGAGCCCAAGCGCGTGGTCAAGGAGGCCGGCCTGCACGCCAAATTGCCGTTCATCCAGAACGTCGTGTTCCTGGACAAGCGGATGCTCGGCTACGACGGCGGCGGCGAGGAGGTCATCGCCTCGGACCGCAAGCGCCTGGTGGTCGACTCCTTCCTCCGCTATCGCATCGAAGATCCGTTGCGGTTCTACCAGACGGTGGGCAACGAGCTCGTCGCCCGTCAACGGCTGAACGCCCTGCTGACCTCGAGCCTGCGCCAGGTGATCGGCACGGTGCCCCTGCAATCGGTCCTGACGGGGGAGCGCGCGCAACTGATGGCGCTGATCGCCCAGCGGGTGAACGCCGAAGCCAAGGATCTGGGGATCACCATCTCGGACGTGCGCATCCAGCGCGCCGACCTGCCCGAGGCGAACAACCAGGCGATCTACGCGCGGATGAAGACGGAGCGGGAGCGGGAGGCGCGGGAGTTCCGGGCTCAGGGCGCCGAGATCTCCCAGCGCATCCGCTCGCGGGCGGACCGCGAAAAGACGGTCCTGCTGGCCGAGGCTCAGAAGCAGGCGCAGATCCTGCGGGGCGAGGGCGACGCCAACGCCGTTCGGATATTCGCCGAGGCCTTCGGCACCGACATCGACTTTTTCACGTTCTACCGGTCCATGCAGGCCTACCGCGAGTCCCTGGGAGGCGAGGACACGACCATGGTGCTCTCGCCCGACTCGGACTTTTTCCGGTACTTCGGCAGTATGTTGGGTGAAAGCGGAGGGTCCGGAACGCCGTAGTCCGGCGTATCCGCGGATCCCGAAGCCGGCGCCCGGCGGCGCGAAACGGCCGGTCGCGCGACCGTGTACGAGCTCGGACTCGCCCTGGGATTGGTCATGGTGATCGAAGGGGCGCTCTATGCGTTGTTCCCGGACGGCATGAAGCGGATGATGGCTGTGGCTCTCGAACAGCCGAGCGGCCTTCTCCGGGGCGCGGGGTTGTGCTTGGCGGTCGCCGGGTTCGGGATCGTCTGGTTGCTCAAGAGCTAGCCCGATGTGCCGCGAAATGGCCTTGAATCGACCGGTTGAGAGCCCGATTTCGGCCAACTTGCCTCCATATTTCGCCCCGTCTATTGGGCCGGCGGGCGCTTCGTCCCGGGCGGCCGGGGCGCTCGGTCCGGGACTCCCCGGCCCATGGGTCTGGAGCACCGGCCGGCAATCCGGCGCCGCGGCACCGCCGGCGGCACGACGAGAAGGACTGGAACATTGATCAGGGATCCGATTTCAGCATTGCGAATTTCCGATTTTCGGCGACGCCCGCCGCGCCCCGGCGCGTCCGGGCGGCGTCTGGGGATCGCGGTCCTCGCGGTCTCGCTGGTCTGGTCGACCGCGGCCCTTGCCCGCGCCGTGCCGGAAACCTTCGCCGATCTGGCGCAGAAACTGACCCCGGCGGTGGTCAACATCTCGACGACGCAGAAAGTCGGCGGGCGCCGCGGCGAGGTTCCGGTGCCGCAGTTTCCCCCCGGCTCCCCGTTCGAGGAGTTTTTCAAGGACTTCTTCGAACGTCAGCGTCCCGGGAACGACGGCCGGGACAACGACCGTCCGGCGCGGCGGGTGTCGTCTCTCGGCTCCGGGTTCGTGGTGGATCCGAGCGGTATCGTCGTCACCAACAATCACGTCATCGCGGAGGCCGACGAGATCACGGTGATCTTCAGCGACGAGACGCGCCGCACCGCGGAGGTGCTGGGGCGGGACGCCAAGACCGACCTCGCCGTCCTGCGGGTGAAGAAGGAGGAGGGCGACGGGGACTTTCCCTTCGTCGGGCTCGGCGATTCGGACGAATCGCGGGTCGGCGATTGGGTGATGGCCATCGGCAACCCGTTCGGATTGGGGGGCTCGGTGACCGCCGGTATCATTTCGGCCCGTTCGCGCAACATCAACGCGGGGCCATACGACGACTTCATCCAGACGGATGCGTCGATCAACCGCGGCAACTCGGGCGGCCCCCTGTTCAACATGAAGGGAGAGGTGATCGGCGTAAACACCGCCATCTTCTCCCCCTCCGGCGGCAGCGTGGGAATCGGATTCGCCATCGCGGCCAACCTGGCGAAGCCCGTCATCCGGCAGCTCCGCGAGTTCGGCAAGACCCGCCGCGGCTGGCTCGGTGTCCGCATCCAGCCGGTGACCGAGGAGATCGCCGAGAGCCTCGCTCTCGACGAGCCCCGCGGCGCGCTGGTCGCCAGCGTCTTCGATCCCGGACCCGCGGCGGTCGCGGGCTTCGAGGCGGGCGACGTCATTCTCAGGTTCGACGGCAAGGACGTGCCGCGCGTTCGCGTCCTGCCGCGTATCGTCGCGGAGACCGTGATCGGCAAGGCCGTCGAGGTCGAGGTCTGGCGGAAAGGCGGGAAGATCACCCTGAGCGTCGAGGTCGGCGAGCTGAAGGAGGACGAGGTCGCCGCCCTGACGTCCGGCGGCGGGGGCGGCGGAGCCTCGGGTTCCGTCGAGGCGCTCGGCATGACCCTGTCCTCCATCACCGGAGACCTTCGCGACATGTACGAGATCGGAGGCGACGTCGAGGGGGTCGTCATCACGGAGGTCGACAACGACTCCGCGGCGGCCGAGAAGGGACTCCGGGCCGGGGACATCATCGTCGAGGTTGCCCAGGAGGAGGTCTCCTCCCCCGGCGAGGTCCTCGACAAGGTCAGGGAGGCCAGGGACTCCAACCGCAAGTCGGTGCTGCTGCTGGTGCAGCGCTCCGACGACCTGCGGTTCGTCGCCCTGCGCCTGGAAAAGACATAGGAATCCCGGCGTCCGCTCAAGCGCCGATCTCGGCCTCGCGGAACCCCTGGAAGTACAGGAGGGCCGTCAGGTCGCCGTGGCGGACCTCCGCGT
Organism: Alphaproteobacteria bacterium; assembly: GCA_963663355.2. Taxonomy (GTDB): domain Bacteria; phylum Pseudomonadota; class Alphaproteobacteria; order UBA2966; family UBA2966; genus UBA2966. The sequence continues at coordinate 2,645,672 of CAXXKS010000001.1, read as the reverse complement.
CCGCCGCCTCGACGACGCGGGGCTTGCCGCGGAAGGCCACGCCGAGGCCGGCGGCGGCGATCATCGGAATGTCGTTGGCGCCATCCCCGACGGCGAGCGTCCGCTCGGCGGAAATGCCGAGCCGGCGGCGGTGGCGGTCGAGCAGTTCCGCCTTGGCGTCCCCGCCCCCGATGGGCTCCAGCGCCCTTCCGGTGAGCCGGCCCGCCGCGACCTCGAGCTCGTTGCCGTGATGGTGGTCGAAACCGGCGCGTTCCGCGACGCGCCTCGTGAACTGCGTGAAGCCGCCGGACACCAGGGCCGTGACCGCGCCGTTCCGGCGCATGACCCGGACGAGGGTCTCGGCGCCCGGCGTGAGCGAAACGCGCTCATCGCAGGCGCGCTCGAGGATGTCCGCGCCGAGTCCGGCGAACATGGCGGCGCGTTCGCGAACCGCCTCGGCGAAGTCCATGTCGCCGCGCATCGCGCGTTCGGTTATGGCCGCGACGTCCGCCCGGCGGCCAATGAATTCGGCCATCTCGTCGATGCATTCCTGCCGGATGATCGTCGAATCCATGTCGGCGACGAGAAGGCGCTTGCGGCGATGCCGCCGGGGTTGCGCCACCACGTCGATGGGCCGCCCCGCCAAGGCGGCGCGGACGGCTTCGACGGCGGCGGCCGGATCGATCCCTTCGATGGGCACGTCGCAGGCCGTTCCGGGAGACAGCCAGTCGGCGTCGCCTACCCGGCCGCCGAGGCGCGACAGGGCCGACCGCGCCGCATGGGCCAAGCCGGGAGACACGGGCGCCTGCCGCGGATTGCCGACGAGCGTGACGACATGGGTCACGGACCGCGCCTCGTCACGACGGAGAACGGCTTGCGAAACACGAGTGCGGGGTCCGTATCCTCGAATGTCCGCGCCGGATGAGCCGACACGGGCCGGTGCGCTGATCGCGGGTCCCACCGCCAGCGGCAAGTCCCGCCTGGCGCTCGCCCTCGCGGAGGCGCTGGAGCCGTTCGGCGGGGCGACGATCATAAATTCCGACAGCATGCAGGTCTATGGCGACCTGAGGACGTTGACCGCCCGTCCCTCCCGCGACGACGAGGACCGGGTCCCGCACCGTCTCTACGGGATTTTCCCGAGCACAAGGCGGTGTTCGGCGGGCCGCTGGCGCGAGCTGGCCCGCGAGGCGATAGCGGGCGCGCGGTCGGGCGGCCGCGTCCCCCTCGTCGTCGGCGGAACCGGTCTGTATTTCCAGGCGCTCGTGGACGGCCTCGCGCCCGTTCCGGACATTCCCGACGACGTCAGGGAACGGGGCCGGGAGCGCCTCGCCCGGCTGGGCGGTGTCGCGTTCCATGAGGAACTGTCGCGCAGGGATCCGCTCATGGCGGAACGGATCCGCCCCACCGACCGGCAACGGACGGCGCGGGCGTGGGAGGTCATGGAGGCGACGGGCCTGTCCCTCGCGGAATGGCAGCGCCGCGACGCGGGGATCCGTTCGCCGGGAGGTTTCGCCAGGATCGTGTTGTCGGCGCCGCGGGAGACCCTCTACGCCCGGTGCGACGGCCGCTTCGCGGAGATGGTGGCGAACGGTGCGGTGGACGAGGTGCGGGGTCTGCTCGCGCGGAGGGTTCCGGCGTCGCATCCGGTCATGAAGGCGGTCGGGGTCCGCGAACTGGCGAGGTATCTGGAGGGCAGGGACACCCTGGACGGGGCGCTCGCGGCGGGGCAGCGGTCGACGCGCCGCTACGCCAAGCGTCAGATGACCTGGTTCCGCAACCGGATGGCCGGTTGGAGGCAGTTCGAGGCGCAAGATTTGGAAAGTTTTTTTCCGGAAATCTTTTCATTTATTCGTCAGTCCATGTTGACCCCCTGAACGGCAGGGGATAGGTTGTCGCGGGATTTCCCGGTTTGGGTCCGGGTTCCCGACCGCCCAGCGCCGGACGGCGCTGGGCGGTTTCGTCGCAATGGCGGGATCGAACGAATGCCGAACGCGCGCATGTCGGGCTCGGAGATCGTCCTCAAGGCGCTCGAGGACCAGGGGGTCGACGTCATCTTCGGCTACCCCGGCGGGGCGGTGCTCCCGCTCTATGACGCCATGTTCCAGCAGAACCGCATCCGCCACGTGCTGGTGCGGCACGAGCAGGGCGCGACGCACATGGCCGAGGGGTACGCCCGTTCCACGGGCAAGCCCGGCGTCGTCCTCGTGACCTCGGGTCCGGGGGCGACCAACGCGGTGACCGGGCTGACGGACGCGATGATGGACAGCATCCCCCTGGTGTGCCTGACGGGCCAGGTGGCGACGCACCTCATCGGCAACGATGCCTTCCAGGAGGCGGACACCATCGGCATTACCCGGCCGTGTACCAAGCACAACTACCTCGTCAAGGATGTCGACGATCTGGCGCGCGTCATCCACGAGGCGTTCTACGTGGCGAGCTCCGGCCGTCCCGGACCGGTGGTCGTCGATATTCCCAAGGACGTCTCCATCGCCGAAGGCGCGTACGTCCCGCCGAGAAAGATCCGGCACAAGACCTATCGCCCCCGATTGAAGGGCGATCCCGGGGCCGTCGAACGGGCCGTGGCGATGCTGGCCTCCGCCAAGCGGCCGATCGTCTACTCCGGCGGGGGGGTCGTCAACTCGGGTCCGGCGGCGTCGCAGTTGCTGACCGAATTCGTCCGCCTGACGGGCTATCCTGTCACCAGCACGGTCATGGGGCTCGGCTGCTTCCCGGCTTCGGATCCCCGGTGGCTGGGGATGCTCGGCATGCACGGCACCTACGAAGCCAACCTGGCGATGGCGGGCTGCGACGTCATGATCGCCGTCGGTGCCCGTTTCGACGATCGCATCACCGGACGTCTGGACGAGTTCAGCAAGGGATCGAGGAAGATCCACATCGACATCGATCCGTCGTCGATCAACAAGAACGTTCCCGTGGACGTTCCCATCGTCGGCGACTGCGCCCACGTCCTCGAAGACATGATCAAGGTCTGGAAGGCGTCCGGATCGCGCCCCGACGCGTCGGCCATCGAGGACTGGTGGGCCCAGATCGGCAAGTGGCGCGGCCGGAACTGTCTCCGGTACGAGCAGGGCGACGGTCCGATCAAGCCGCAGTACGCGTTGGAGCGGCTGCGCGACCTGTGCAGGGACCGCGACGTCTACGTCACCACGGACGTGGGTCAGCACCAGATGTGGGCGGCGCAGTTCCTGCCGTTCGAGAAGCCCAACCGCTGGATGACCTCCGGCGGCCTGGGGACGATGGGATACGGCCTGCCTGCGGCCATCGGCGTCCAGATCGCCCACCCGGGCTCGCCCGTCATCTGCGTATCCGGCGAGGCGTCGCTGATGATGTGCATCCAGGAACTGTCCACCGCGGTGCAGCACCGTGCGCCGGTCAAGGTGTTTCTGCTCAACAACCGCTACATGGGGATGGTGCGCCAGTGGCAGGAGCTTCTCCACGGCGGGCGTTACGCCGAGAGCTACATGGCTTCGCTGCCCGACTTCGTGCGACTGGCCGAATCGTTCGGCGTCACGGGGCTGCGGGCCGACAGGCCGGACGAACTGGACGGGGTCGTCGAGGAGATGATGGCGGATCCGGGGCCCGTGATCGCGGACATCCAGGTCGACCCCGACGAGAATTGCTTCCCCATGATTCCCGCGGGCTCGGCCCACTACGACATGCTGCTCGGGCCCGGCGGGGATACCGAGGTCAGCGAAGACGGACTCGCGATGGTATGAGCGGGAGCGTTCCCGCGTCCGGACCCGCGCCCGGACGTGTCTCGCCGCCCGGCCCGGGACAGTCATCGTGGATACCGAACAGCGCTACCACACCATTGCCGTCCTCGTGGACAACGAAGCGGGCGTTCTCGCGCGGGTCATCGGTCTCTTCTCGGGCCGCGGCTACAACATCGAAAGCCTGACCGTGGCGGAGGTGGACACCGAGGAGAAACTCTCGCGCATCACGCTGGTCACCTCGGGGACGCCGATGGTGATCGAACAGATCAAGGCCCAACTCGAGAGGCTGGTTCCCGTCCACAAGGTGATGGACCTGACCGTCGACGGACCGTCGGTGGAACGCGAGCTGGCGCTGATCAAGGTTCGGGGCTCGGGCGAGAAACGGGTGGAGAGCCTGCGCATCGCCGACATATTCCGGGCGCGCGTGGTCGATAGCACCGCCGAGTCGTTCGTTTTCGAGATGACGGGGTCGACCGACAAGCTGGACGCGTTCATCGAACTCATGAAGCCCCTGGGGCTCGTCGACGTGTCCCGGACGGGCGTCGTCGCCATCTCGAGGGGCGCCGCACCGATGTAGCCCGTCCCCGAGGCACATCCGGTCGCCGGCGGCCGCCGGCGTCGAGGAGCGGGACACAACGAAGGGAGGAAGCCGCCATGCGGGTGTACTACGACCGCGACGCCGACGTGAACCTGATCAAGAGCAAGAAGGTCGCCATCGTCGGCTACGGCAGCCAGGGGCATGCCCACGCGAATAATCTCAAGGAGTCGGGCGTCGGCGAGGTCTGCGTCGCATTGCGGCCGAACTCGGCGAGCGCGGGTAAGGCGAAGGACGCGGGGTTCGAGGTCATGACGCCCGCCGACGCGGCGGCCTGGGCCGATATCGTCATGGTCCTGGCGCCGGACGAGCTCCAGGCCGAACTCTACAACGACCATCTGGCGGGCAACCTTCGGGCGGGATCGGCCCTTGCCTTCGCCCACGGCCTCAACGTCCATTTCCGCCTGATCGAGCCGCGCGACGATCTCGATGTCTTCATGATCGCGCCCAAGGGTCCGGGCCATACGGTGCGGTCCGAATACCAACGGGGCGGCGGCGTGCCCTGCCTTCTGGCGATCCAGCAGGACTCGTCGGGCAATGTCCAGGAGATCGCGCTGTCCTACGGATGCGCCATCGGCGGAGGGCGCGCCGGAATCATCGAAACCACCTTCAAGGAGGAATGCGAAACGGATCTGTTCGGTGAGCAGGTCGTGCTCTGCGGCGGCCTCACGAGCCTGATCGTGGCCGGTTTCGAGACTCTCGTCGAGGCCGGCTACGCGCCCGAGATGGCCTATTTCGAGTGTCTCCACGAGGTCAAGCTGATCGTCGACCTGATCTACGAGGGCGGCATCGCCAATATGCGGTACTCCATCTCGAACACTGCGGAGTACGGAGACTACACGCGGGGCCCGCGGATCGTCGCAGACGACATCCGGGCGGAGATGCGCCGGATCTTGGACGATATCCAGTCGGGCAGATTCGCCCGCGAATGGATGCTGGAAAACCGTGTCGGGCAGACGAGCTTCAAGACCATGCGCTCCCTGGCCGCCGAGCATCCCATCGAGGAAGTGGGCGGCCGGCTGCGCGCCATGATGCCCTGGATCGCCGAGAACAGGCTGGTCGACAAGACGAAGAATTGACATCGTGTATCGGGCTCGACACGACCGCGCGTCCATGAGTACCGGTCATGACGGGGTACGGGGACGTTCTGGGTTTCTGGTTCGGCGCTCCCGGCGACGAGGATTTCGACGCGTTCCGGAAGGCCTGGTTCGCGAAGGACGACACGTTCGATTCGGAGGTGCGCTCGCGCTTCGGAGACGTCGCGGCGCGGGCCTCGGCGGGAGAGTGCGACGCCTGGCGGGAGACGCCGGAAGGCGCGCTCGCGCTGACCATCGTCCTCGATCAGTTTCCCCGGAACATGTTTCGCGGACGTCCCGAGGCCTTCGAGACGGACGCCAGGGCGCGCTCCGTCGCGCGCCGGGCCCTGGATCGCGGGTTCGACCGGCATTTTCCCGCCATGCGGAAGCTGTTTCTCTACCTGCCGTTCCAGCACAGCGAGAACCTCGCCGATCAGCGCCGGGGAGTCGCGCACATGATGACGATCCTCGGGGATTTCGAGGGCGCCCTTCACGAACGCTTCGATTTCGCGATCCATCGCCACTGCGAGATCGTCGAGCGGTTCGGACGGTTCCCGCATCGCAACGAGACCCTGGGCCGAACGACAAGTGCCGCGGAGGCGGCGTTTCTCAAGGAGCCGGGGTCCAGCTTCGGTTGAGGTCATGACCGGCTGCGCGGACGTATTGCGGTTCTGGTTCGGCGACCCCGCCGGGCCGGAGTGGGGCTCGCACCGGACGGCCTGGTTCGAAAAGAACGAGGAATTCGATTCCGAGATCCGCGACCGTTTCGGGCGGGACGTCGAGAAAGCCTCGGCGGGCGGCCGCGATTCATGGCAGGAGACGGCGGAAGGCGCCTTGGCTCTGATCGTCGTGCTCGACCAGTTTCCCCGGAACATCTTTCGCGGACGTCCCGAGGCCTTTGCCGCGGACGCCAAGGCGCGCTCGGTCGCGCGGCGGGCGGTAGACCGCGGACTCGACCGCCGGTTGACGGCCGTGCAGTGCCTGTTCGTCTACCTGCCGTTCGAGCACAGCGAGAACCTGGCCGACCAGCGGCGCTGCGTCGCGCTCTTCTCAGGGATATTGGGGGAGTTCGATGAGGAACGCCGGGAGGCGGCGCGTTTCTCGGTGTACCGGCACTGCGAGATCATCGAGCGGTTCGGACGTTTCCCTCATCGCAACGAGGTGCTGGGGCGCCGGTCGACCGCGGAGGAACTGGCGTTTCTGAAGGAACCCCGCTCGTCGTTCTGAGTTCCCTTTTTCCCCTCCCGATTTTTCAGAGATTCAGGTCGTATCGCGGAACACGGGAGCGGTACGTGAGATCCAGCCAGCCGCAAGCTGCCCCCGCCTCCCCATCGCCGGTGTCGCCTGCTATTCTATAGAGACGGTGCCCGGGCGCCGGATCCCACGGACGAATAGAGGTCGGCATGCCGCGGAAGGAAATCGAGGGCGATTGGGTAATGGGCTGGCCGGACCGCAAGCGCTACCGGCTGTCTCCGAGCAAGGACCAGGAGGGCCGCACGATTCATGCGCGCTCCCCGTTCCTTCAATTGGAGGGTCTCATCACGCCGACCGACGCCTACTACATCGTCGCCCAGCTTCAGATGCCCGAGCCGGTTCATCCGGACGACTATTCCTTCGAGATTTTCGGCGAGGTCGAGAACCCCACGGCCTACACGCTCGAGGATCTGCGGAAGCTTCCCGGCCATACCGTCCGCGCGGTGACCGAGTGTGCGGGCGACGATACGGAATTCTGGGACTACCTGGAGTCCCGCGCCAAGGGCGGCAACAGGCCCAAGCCCTCGCGCATCGTGCGCGAGGACGTCGAGGGCGTCGACTGGCACGGCATGGCCGACGGCGGGGAGCTGGACCTGGAAGAGCTGAGTTCGCTGATCCCGGCCACCTGCATCGTGTCGGGAGGCGAGTGGACCGGTGTCCGCCTGCGGGAGGTGCTGGAGCGCGCGGGAGTCAAGGACTCCGCCGTCGCCATTCGCGTCGAAGGGTTCGACCGCGGCCGCCCGGACCCCACCATCCAGTACCGCTCGGTGGGGCGTACCGACTTCGAGGTCCACGATCCCGGCGTCATCAATTACGACAAGGGCTTGCCCGTCGAAAAGGCGATGGACTCCGAGACCATTCTCGCCTGGGCCCATAACGGCGAATACCTGACTCACGTGCACGGCGCGCCCGTCCGCATGGTGGTTCCCGGCTGGGCGGGAAACTGGTGGGTCAAGTGGATCCGCAAGATCGAGGTGATGGACCGCATGCCGGACTGCTATCACCAGACCCACTACTTCGTATCCGGCAAGGGACCCGACGATCCCGACAAGCGGATGATGACGGCCCTCGGCGTGAAAACGGTGATCACCGAGCCGCTCGAGGAGGAGTCGCCGTTGCCGGCCGGCACGCACGCGATCCGCGGCCTTGCCTGGAGCGGGGAGGGGGCGATGGTCCGGGTCGAGGTGTCGACGGACGACGGCGAGACATGGAACGACGCCCACGTCGAAGAGCACGCCGACCGCTACCTGTGGCGCCGCTGGTCCTATCCGTGGGACGCCAAGCCGGGGCATCATACGTTGATGGCCCGCGGCACCGACGAGAAGGGCCGCAGGCAGCCCGTGACCGAGTGGAACTTCCAGCGCAAGCACTTCGACGGGATCGTCCCCGTGGACATCGAGATCGCGTAGGACGAAAGGAACCGGTCCGTGCATATCGCGGTCTGCATCAAGCAGATTCCCGACCCGGAAGTCGCCCCGAGCCTCTTTCGCGTCGACGAGGACGCCAAGCGGGTCATCACGGTTCCGGGCATGTCACCGGTCATCAGTCCGTTCGACGAACAGGCGGTCGAGGCGGCGTTGCGCATTCGGGACGCGGCAGGCGAAGCCGCCGAAGTCCGGATCACGGCGCTGACCATCGGCGACGAGGGCGCGCGGGGGATGGTCAAGCACGTGCTGGCGCTCGGCGCGGACGACGCGGTGGTGATGAGCGACCCCGCCTTCGCCGGCTCGGACGGCTACGCGACCGCCCACGCCCTGTCCAAGGCGGTGGCGAAGCTCGGGGCCGTCGATCTCGTGCTGACGGGACGCCAGGCCGCCGATTTCGACGCCGGCGTGGTCGGACCCGGTCTGGCCGAGCTGCTCGGCGTCCCCGCCGTCACGTTCGCCCGGAAGATCGACGTGGTCGGCGGCGCGGTCCGGGTCGTTCGGGTTCTGGGGGACGGTTCCGAGACCGTCGAGGCGCCGCTTCCCGCCCTGGTCACCGTCGCGCACGAGATGGGCAACGTCCGCAACGCGAGCCTGCGCGAGACCATGCGTGCGGCGAAGAAACCGGTCGAAGTCTGGACACCGGCCGATATCGGCGCGGGCGCCGGGGATGTCGGCGCGGCGGGCGCCCGCCGAACGCTGGAGCGGCTTTACGTGCCCGTCTCCGACTCCACGTGCGAGTTCATCGAGGGCGAGGGGCCGCGGGCGGTCGCCGGAGCGCTGGTCCGGCGGCTCGTCGAAGAGAGGATATTGTAAGGATGGAGCGCCGTGAGCACGGGTAACGTTCTGGCGGTCGTGGAGCTCGAAGACGGTGCGCCGACCCAGTTGACCCTGGAGGTGATCGCGCTGGCCCGCACCGTCGCCGGAGCCGGGGGCGGCAAGGCCGTTGCCGCGTGCCTTGGCGCCGCTATCGGCGACGCGGTCGGCGGGGACCTCGTCGCCGCGGGCGCCGACGAGGTTCACACCGTCGACCACGAGTTGCTCGAGCCCTACCGGGCGGATGCCTGGCTGTACGATCTGGAGGCTCTGAGCGCCGAAGTCGATCCCGCGGCGGTTCTCATGCCCCACACGAACATCGGCGCCGACCTCGCCCCGCGCCTGGCGTTCCGCCTGGGAAGCTCCGTAGCGACCGGCTGCGTGGGTGTCGACGCCGACGCCGGGGCTCTCCGCTTCACGCGTCCCTGCTATGGCGGTATCGCGCGAGAGCAGATCTCCTTCAAGAGCTCGCCCGCGGTCGCCACGATCAAGGTCAAGTCATTCGACGCGCTGCCGCGCGACGACTCCCGGAGCGGCGACGTGATCGTCCGCGACGCCATCGTGACGCCCGATCGGATCCGGACGCGGGTCGTGGAGCGCGACACGGAACGCGCGGCGGGCGTGCGCTTGGAGAATGCCGGCGTCGTCGTTGCGGGCGGACGCGGCATCGGCGGGCCCGAGGGCTTCGCCGAGGCGAAGGAACTGGCCGACGTGCTGGACGGCGCGGTCGGCGCCAGCCGCGTGGCCTGCGATCTCGGCTGGTGCCCGCCGGGCTACCAGATCGGCCTTTCGGGAAAAACCGTGGCGCCCGATCTCTACTTCGCCCTGGGGATCTCGGGGGCGGGCCAGCACATGGCGGGCTGCGGCAACGCCAAGACCATCGTCGCCGTCAACACGGACGGAGACGCCGACATTTTCGCCTCCGCGCGTTTCGGCATCGTCGGCGATTGCCGCGAGATTCTGCCTCATCTCGTCGAGGAGATGCGCAAGATCAGGAAGTAATCGACCGGTATCGGTCCAGGGTCGACAAACCGGTTGCGCCCCGGCTCCGATCCAGCGTAAAAGAAATCCTCCGTGGAGGAAGTAAATGTCGGACTCCACGGGATAAAACGCTCGGGCAAAGGTTCCCTTGCCGGTCGCCGATATGGACCAAAGAGGGTCTGTCCCGGGCCGTCGATGCGCAATGGCTATGTATGCATCCGTGACGATGACCGGTTCGACGCAGCGAGTCCCCGCCAGCCGTATGGCGCCGCGCCGCCATGGCGGACTCCCGCCGTTGGGCGGACACCGTCTCCCGGCGGAGGTCCTTCGACTTATCGGCCCCTGAGCCGCCGCGCCGCCGTGGCTACGGGCGATCAGGGGGGAAGGTGATTTTCCAAGTCAAACCCGAGTAGAGTTCGAAGGACCGAAGCCCATGACCGATACAGATTCGAACCGAGTACTGATCTTCGACACGACCATGCGCGACGGTGAGCAATCGCCGGGTGCATCCATGAACCTCGAGGAAAAACTGCGTCTCGCGGAAGTCCTGGAGGAGATGGGCGTCGACGTGATCGAGGCCGGCTTTCCCATCGCCTCCAACGGCGATTTCGAGGCGGTCCGCGAAATCGCCAAGGCCGTCAAGGAGTCCGTGATCTGCGGTCTCGCGCGGGCCGGACGGAAGGACATCGACCGGGCGGCCGAGGCGTTGAAGCCGGCGGAGCGGATGCGGATCCACACGTTCCTGTCCACCAGTCCGCTGCACATGAAATACAAGCTTCAGATGGAGCCGGAGGCCGTGCACGACGCGGTCGTCGACTCCGTGACCTACGCGCGCTCCTTCACCGACGACGTCGAATGGAGCCCCGAGGACGGGACGCGCACAGAGCACGACTTCCTGTGCCGCTGCGTCGAATCCGCCATCAAGTCCGGCGCGACGACGATCAACATCCCGGATACCGTGGGCTACGCCATTCCGGAGGAGTTCGGTGCCTTGATTCGCATGCTGTTCGATCGGGTGCCCAACATCGACAAGGCGCGGCTCTCCACCCATTGCCACAACGACCTGGGACTGGCGGTCGCCAACTCCCTGGCGGGCGTCGCCAACGGCGCGCGTCAGGTCGAATGCACGATCAACGGCTTGGGCGAGAGGGCGGGGAACGCGGCCCTGGAGGAGATCGTGATGGCGCTTCGGACGCGCAACGATCTCATGCCGTTCTTCACCGGGGTCGAGACCCGGAACATCACCAAGGCGTCCCGCCTCGTGTCGGCGATCACCGGCTTCACTGTGCAGCCGAACAAGGCGATCGTCGGTGCCAACGCTTTCGCCCACGAGGCCGGTATCCACCAGGACGGGGTGCTCAAGCATGCCGGAACCTACGAGATCATGACTCCGGAGTCGGTGGGACTGAACAAGTCCAGTCTCGTGATGGGCAAGCACTCGGGGCGCCATGCCTTCCGCGAGAAGCTCCGCGAGCTGGGGTTCGAGTTGGGCGACAACGCGCTCAACGACGCCTTTCGCCGTTTCAAGGATCTCGCCGACAAGAAGAAGGATGTCTTCGACGAGGATATCGTCGCACTGGTCGATGACGAGCTGAGGGTGGACGATCGGGTCAAGTTCGTCTCCCTCTATGTCGTCGCGGGCTCGAAGGGTCCGCAAATGGCGGAGCTCGAGCTCGATGTCGAAGGCGAGACGATGTCGACCGAGTCGACGGGGGACGGACCCGTCGACGCGACGTTCAACGCGATCAAGAAATTGGTGCCGCACGACGCGAAGTTGCAGTTGTATCAAGTGCATGCGGTCACCGAGGGCACCGACGCCCAGGCCGAGGTGACGGTCCGGCTCGAGGAAGCGGGCAAGACCGTGAACGGACAGGGCGCGGATACCGATACGCTCGTGGCCTCGGCCCGGGCCTATGTCAACGCGCTCAACAAGCTGATGGTCAAAAGGGAGAGGGCGGTGCCGGAAGCGCTGAGCGCTTGACGGGAGGCCGTCGCCGTACGGTCGACATTGGGGGACGCGGCTGCGGCCGGTCCCCCCGACTTGGAGTCTAAGCGGTGTTTTCGAATATTCTCGGCATGATGTCGTCGGATATGGCGATCGACCTCGGAACCGCCAACACCCTGGTCTACGTCAAGGCGCGCGGCATCGTTCTCAACGAACCGTCGGTGGTTGCCATCGTCGAACAGCGCGGCCGCAAGCAGGTTCTCGCGGTCGGCAACGAGGCCAAGCTGATGCTCGGCCGCACTCCCGGTAACATCGAAGCCATCAGACCCTTGCGGGACGGCGTCATCGCCGATTTCGAGGTCGCGGAAGAGATGATCAAGCATTTCATCCGCAAGGTGCATAACCGCCGCAGCTTCGCCAGTCCCCAGGTCATCATCTGCGTGCCCTCGGGGTCCACCGCCGTCGAACGCCGCGCCATTCAGGAGTCGGCGGAAAGCGCCGGCGCCCGCCGGGTCTTCCTGATCGAGGAACCCATGGCGGCGGCCATCGGCGCCGGTCTGCCCGTCACCGAGCCGACGGGCTCCCTTGTGGTCGATGTCGGCGGCGGCACGACGGAGGTGGCCGTCCTGTCGCTCGGCGGGATCGTCTACTCCCGTTCCGTCCGGGTCGGCGGCGACAAGATGGACGAGGCGATCATCAGCTACATCCGGCGCAATCACAACCTCCTGATCGGCGAGTCGAGCTCGGAGCGCATCAAGAAGGAGATCGGCACCGCCAAGCCGCCCGAGGACGGCGTCGGCCATGCCATCGAGGTCAAGGGCCGAGATCTGATGAACGGCGTTCCCAAGGAGCTTCTCATCGACCAGATGCAGATCGCCGAGAGCTTGGCCGAGCCGGTCGGCGCAATCATCGAGGCCGTGAAGGTGGCTCTCGAGAACACCGCACCCGAACTGGCGGCCGATATCGTGGACAAGGGAATCGTGCTCACGGGCGGCGGCGCGTTGCTGGCCGAGCTCGACCGGGTTCTGCGGGAGGCCACAGGCCTGCCGGTTTCCATCGCCGACGAACCGCTCACCTGCGTGGCCCTGGGGACCGGGCACGCGCTCGAGGAGATTCGAACCCTCAAGCACGTGTTGAAGCAGGAGTATTAGAATGGTTCCAGTTGGACCGGAGGCGCTCCGGAAATCCCCGGTGCCGGACCCGGCGTTTGCCGCTCGTCCGGGCTTGGCCTGGACTGTCCGCCGGACGCCGGTAGCCGGCGGGGGGTAACCGTGTGAGGCAATGGGGCGGCAACACGCAGCGGGAGGCCATGCCCGCCAAGGTCGTGGCCCAGCGCTTCGCGTTCGTCATGCTCGCGGCCGCGGCCGTAGCCCTGATGCTGCTCGGCAAATCCGACACGGGCGCGGTCGAACGTTTTCGCACGGCTCTGCTCGATGCCGCGTCGCCTGTGCTTGAACTCCTGTCGCGGCCCGCGGTCACGCTCGGCCGGGCCATGGATGAGATCAAGTACCTCGTGCATCTGCACGAGGAGAACGCCCGCCTTCGTGAGGAGAACGCGCGGCTCAAGCATTGGCAGGCCGCTGCCCTCCGGCTGCAGCAGCAGCACGCGGGGCTGACGGCTTTGCTCAACGCGCGAGAGGATCCGTCTTCGACGTTCATCTCGGCCCGGGTGATCGGCGACTCCGGAGGACCCTTCGTCCGTACCGTTCTGCTCAACGCGGGCGAACGGGACGGCGTCGTCAAGGGACAAGCGGCGATCAACGGAGACGGCCTCGTCGGACGGGTGGCCGAGGCCGGCCGGAGAGCCTCCCGCATCCTCCTGATCACCGATCTCAACTCGCGGGTTCCCGCCGTTCTGGAACCTTCCCGCGACCGCGGCGTGCTGGAGGGCGACAACTCGAACGCCCTTCGGCTGAGTTATCTCCCCACGGGCGCGCATGTGCGCCCCGGCGACCGCGTCGTCACGTCGGGTCATGGCGGTGTGTTTCCCGCGGAACTGCCCATCGGTATGGTGACGTCGGCGGTGAACGGCGCCGCCTACGTCCAGCCGTTCGTCCAGTTCCACCGGCTCGACTACGTACGCATCGTCAAGCACGGCTTCGACCTCCCGCCCTCTCGCAGCGGAGCCGCCGGACGAATCCAGACGGTGCCATGAACCTCCCGGCCTGGCGCCACTTCGGTATCCGGCTGCGTCTGCTGACGCCGGCCGCGCTGACGCTCGCCGCCGTGTTCGTTTCGGTGATGCCTGTGGGCGTCCCTGGACTGCCCGAAGTGACGCCTTTCTTCGCGCTGATGGCGGTCTATCACTGGAGCATCTACCGGCCGGAACTCCTGCCGGCACCGGCCGTGTTCGTCCTCGGCCTGGCGCAGGACGGTCTCACGGGCGGGCCGTTTGGCCTGTTCGCGCTGATCCTGGTCGTCGCCCGCGGCCTCGTCTCAACGCAGCGCCGGGCGTTTCTGGGAAAGACCTTCCCCGTCGAATGGTTCGGCTTCTCCCTCGTCGTGCTCGGCGCGGCCGTGGCGGGCTGGTTGATTTCCTGCATCTATTTCGTTGCCCTGGTGGATCCGCGTCCGGTGGCGCTGCAGGGCGTCCTGACATTCGCCGCCTATCCCTGCGTCGTCTGGATTTTCACCCGCGTCTCCCGGACGGCGCTGCGAACGGCCTGACATGCAGCGGGACATCGTCCGGCAGAAGGCTTTCACCCGGCGGGCGCTGATGTTCTCGGGCGGCGCGGCGGCGCTCACCGCGATGCTGGTGGGCCGCCTTTGCTACCTCCAGGTGATCAGCGCCGACCGCTACCGCGTGCTCGCCGACGAGAACCGGATCTCCTGGCGTTTGCTGCCGCCGCCTCGGGGTCGAGTCCTCGATCGCTTCGGAATCGTGGTGGCCGACAATCACCACAAATATCGAATCCTTCTGATTCCCGAGCAGACGCCCAGCGTGGAGCAGACCCTGTCCGTGCTAGGGAGTCTGGTGCGGCTCGACGACCGCGACCGGCGGCGGGTGTTGCACGATGCCGAACAAAACGTCGGCTTCATGCCCGTCACGGTCCTCGAAAACCTGTCCTGGAAAGAGTTTGCGCGGATCAACGCGCACATAGCCGATCTGCCCGGCGTACAGCCCGATGTGGGAGAATCGCGCATATACCCTTATGGTCCGTCGTTGGCTCATCTCGTCGGATACGTCGGCCCCGTGTCGCCCGAAGAGCAGACCGGCGATCCCTTGCTCGAGCTCCCGGGACTCCGTACGGGCAAGACTGGTATCGAAAAGGCCCACGAGAAGGTGCTTCGGGGCAAGGCCGGAAACAGTCAGGTCGAGGTCAATGCGTACGGCCGGCCGATTCGCGAGCTCGAGAGGGAGAACGGCAAGCCCGGGCGCGATGTCCGCCTGTCCGTCGATATGGAGCTGCAGCGCTTCGCATACGAACGCCTGGACGGCGAAGCCGGATCGGTCGTGGTCGTGGACGTGCATTCGGGAGAAGTGCTGGCCCTCGTCTCGGCGCCGAGCTTCGATCCGAATGCCTTCAATCTGGGTCTCGACGTGGAACAGTGGCGCGCCCTGACCCGGCATACCCGGGCGCCGCTGGTGCATCGCGCGATCAGCGGCCAGTACGCACCGGGATCGACCTTCAAGATGATCGTCGCGCTGGCCGCCCTGGAAGCCGGAGTGGTCTCGGCCAATCATCGGGTGTTCTGCTCCGGCAGGATCAAATTCGGCGACCGTTTCTTTCATTGCTGGAAAAAAGGCGGCCACGGAGAACTGCCGCTGGTCAACGCTATCGAGCGGTCCTGCGACGTTTACTTCTACGATATCGCGCGCCGCGTCGGCATCGACCGGATCGGCCGGATGGCCGGGCGATTCGGCCTCGGCGTTCCCACCGGCATCGGCGTCGAGGGCGAGGAGGACGGCCTGGTGCCGAGCCGCGAATGGACCCGAGAGCGCTACGGCCGATCCTGGCACCAGGGCGAGACGCTGGTGGCGGGAATCGGTCAAGGCTATCTGTTGGTCACGCCGCTGCAGTTGGCCGTCATGACCGCCCAGATCGCGAACGGCGGATTCCGGGTGAAGGCGACCCTGGATGCGCGGGACCCCGTTCGACAGGCGTCGGCGCGTTCGCCCTGGGAGTCGCTCGGGCTGTCGGCGGCGTCCCTGTCGCTCGTTCACCGGGCGATGGACCTGGTGTGCAACAGTCCCCGGG
Organism: Alphaproteobacteria bacterium; assembly: GCA_963663355.2. Taxonomy (GTDB): domain Bacteria; phylum Pseudomonadota; class Alphaproteobacteria; order UBA2966; family UBA2966; genus UBA2966. The sequence goes on along the minus strand of CAXXKS010000001.1, from coordinate 2,629,669 downwards.
GCACGGCCTACCGCTCGCGGATCCACGAGCCCGGCATGACGAGCGCGGGGAAGACGGGGACCGTTCAGGTCCGGCGCATCACCGAGGCCCAGCGTCGAAAGCGCCTCCTGAAGAACGAGGAACGCCCCTGGAGGGACCGGGACCACGCGCTGTTCGTGGGTTTCGCGCCTGTCGGCGCCCCACGCTACGCGGTGGCGGTGGTGGTGGAGCACGGCGGCGGCGGCGCGTCTGTGGCGGCTCCCGTGGCTCACGATGTGCTGACGGAGGCGCAACGGCGGGATCCGAGCCGGGTGTCGGCCGTCGGCGGGCTCGTCACGGACGACGCGCCCGGCGATATCTGACATGGCGGTCCGAACCTCGAGCAACCTGAGCGAGAACCGCCTCACCGTCGTTCAGCGTATCCGGCGGCTGAACTGGGGTCTCGTGCTGCTCATCGTCGTCACGGCCTGCATCGGGTTCGTGACGCTGTATTCCATTTCTGGGGGCTCGGCCGGAACATGGGTGTCGCGGCAGCTGATCCGTTTCGGGGCGGGCTTCTTCTTCATGCTGATCGTCGCGGTCGTGGACATCCGGTTCTGGCTGCGCGCGGCGTTCCTCATCTACGGGCTCGCCCTGGCGCTGTTGATCGCCGTGGAGGTCGCCGGGACGGTCGGCATGGGGGCGCAGCGGTGGGTCGATCTCGGCCTCTTCAAGCTGCAGCCGTCGGAGATCATGAAAATCGCCCTCGTTCTGGCACTCGCCCGTTACTTCCACGGCGTTGCCCACGAAGACGTCTCCCGGCTGCGGTCGCTCGCCGCGCCCGCGTTGATGGTGATCGTTCCCGTGGCGCTGGTGTTGCGCCAGCCGGACCTCGGAACGGCGCTGATGCTGCTGATCGGCGCCGGGGCGGTGTTCTTTCTCGCCGGTGTGCGGCCGCGGATGTTCGGCGCCGCGATCATGGCCGTCTTGGCCATCGTCCCCTTTGCATGGCACTACCTGCGCGACTATCAGCGCGAGCGCATCCTCATCTTCCTCCACCCGGAGCGCGACCCCCTCGGCGCCGGCTACCATATCCTCCAGTCGAAGATCGCGTTGGGCTCGGGCGGCGTGTTCGGCAAGGGCTTCCTGCAAGGAACCCAGAGCCATCTCGACTTCCTGCCCGAGATGCAGACCGACTTCATCTTCACGACGCTCGCGGAGGAGTTCGGCCTGGTGGGAGCGCTCGGCTTGCTGGCGCTCTACATCGTCATGCTGACTTACGCGATCGCCATCGCGCTGCGCTCACAAAACCAGTTCGGGCGCCTTCTGGCGATGGGGGTCGCGGTCACCTTCTTCGTCTATTTCTTCATCAACATCGCCATGGTGACAGGTCTGGTGCCCGTCGTCGGCGTGCCGCTGCCCCTCGTCTCCTACGGGGGGACCGCCATGGTCACCATCCTGGTGGGCTTCGGTCTGGTCATGAGCGTCTCCATCCACCGCGACGCGCGCCTGCCCCGGCACACCCAGTTGGGGGAGCCATGACGGGCAGACGAGCCGGCGTCGCGTCGCACCCGCGAAGGCCTCGCGGTGAGAGCGTCGCCGGAACGACGGACCGGGCCGTCGCCGCCGGATTTTCGGGGACGGGCAGGCTTGCCTTTGTCCCGCTGCCCGACTACTTAACCGCAAGGGGCGATTAGCTCAGTTGGCAGAGCAGCTGACTCTTAATCAGCGGGTCCGGGGTTCGAGTCCCCGATCGCCCTCCAGTTGCCGTCGTCCGGCGAAGCCGGCCGCGTTTCTCAATCGGGCAGGAATATCCAGTTGAAGGGGCTTGACGTCCGCTCCAGCCGACTTGCGTCCGTCAGCGTCCCATCGGACAGTGCGTAGCAGCGGTAGCCGAGATCGCATATCTGGTCGATGGCGACGCGGGGAGCTTCGCCGCCACGATGCTTTGCCTCGATCTCGATCAAGAGCGTCGGGCGGCAGCGTCCGATCGACTCCTTCGCACCTTCGATCACCTGCGACTCGTAGCCCTCGACATCGATCTTGATGAAGCCGATATCGCCGACATCCAATGAATCGAGGCGGTGCACGGGGGTCGGGCATTCGCGATACGCGACGCCCGCCGTCGCGGGTGCCAGGGTTGCACGCTGGTTCGAAGGTTGCCCCTTGCGGCTCATGGGGATGCGAAGCGTATCGGTGCCATCGCGATGGCCGAGAGCGGCGGCGTGAACCGTCAATCGCGAAGAGCGGATGCGCCGCAGCCAAGGCAGCGACGTGGGATTCGGCTCGAACGCATGTACCGATGAAGCGAGTGAGAGCAGCACCCTGGTGTAGCCCCCCTTGTTCGCGCCTACATCGAGCGCCACCCGCGACCGGGGCACCAGCCACGGCAACAAGCCGAGCTCGGGCTCGAGGCGGAGGAGGCGGCGGCGGAGATTCGCGGCGTGAAGAGGCGCGGGGATCAGGTAATATTTCAGACGTTCGTGGAACCTCATCGGGACGGTGCCATGTTCTTGCACACGGTCATCCGTCTCGTGTATCGCGTTGACCGGGGTCTCGCAATATCGAGGACTCGGGAGTCCTTGATGACCCTTGTTGGTCCTTCATATTGGTGAAACGTGGGGGCGCGCGTGAGCCAGACCTGCGACTACGTCGTCATCGGGGCGGGTTCCGCCGGCTGCGTCGTGGCCAGCAGGCTGTCCGAGGACCCGAGGAGCAAGGTGCTGCTGCTGGAAGCGGGCGGGCGGGACTGGAATCCGTGGATTCACATCCCGGTCGGCTACTACAGGAACATGCATCATCCTGACCTCTCGTGGCGCTACGAGACGGAGCCGGATCCCAACCTCCGGGACCGCCGGATCGCTTGGCCGCGTGGCCGGGTGCTGGGCGGAAGCAGCTCGATCAATGGTGTTCTCTACGTCCGTGGCCAGGCGGCGGACTACGACCATTGGCGCCAGCTCGGCAACACGGGGTGGAGCTACGAGGACGTCCTGCCTCACTTCAGGCGCTCGGAGGACTACGAGAAGGGCGCGGACGGCTACCGCGGCACGGGCGGTGATCTGGGTGTCCAGGAGATCTCCGACCGGCGCCCCGCTTGCGAGGCCTTTCTCGAGGCCTGCCGGGAGGCCGGGTTCAAGGACAATCCCGACTACAACGGGGCCCGCCAGGACGGCATCGGATACTACCAGACGACGACGCGCAACGGCCTCCGCTCCAGCGCCTCGACGGCTTTCCTGCGGCCGGCCCGGAAGCGCCCCAATCTGCGCGTCGTGACGCGGGCGTTCGTGACCGGTATCGCCGTCGAGGAGGGACGGGCCGCGGCGGTCGCCTACACCCGCGGCGGCGGGGAACGGCGGGTTCGGGCGGCCCGCGAGATCGTGCTGTCGGGAGGCGCCGTCAACTCGCCGCAGTTGCTCCAGCTATCGGGTATCGGCGATGCGGAACATCTGCGCGGCCTGGGCGTCCCGGTCGTCCGCGACCTGCCGGAGGTCGGCCGTAATCTCCAGGATCACTTCCAGGTACGCAGTGTCTACGAGCTCGACGGGCTCCATTCCCTCAACAGCGACGTCCGCAACCCGTTCAGGAAGCTGACGATGGGCGCCCAATACCTGTTGACGCGCAAGGGGCCGCTCACCATCTCCGCCGGGCAGGCCTTTCTCTTCGCCCGTTCGCGCCCCGAGCTGGCGACGCCCGACCTCCAGTTCTTTCTCATGCCGCTGAGCACGCCCGACCCCCGTCTGGGCCTGCACGATTTTCCGGGGGTGACGCTGGTGTCCTCGCAATGCCGTCCCGAGAGCCGGGGCGACATCATGATCTCGTCGCGCGATCCCGAGGTTCATCCCAGGATCCGTCCCAACTACCTGGCCGAGGAGGTCGACCGCGTCACGACGGTCGCCGGCATGAAGCTCGCGCGCGAGATCGCCGCCAAGCCGGCGTTCGCAAGGTACGTCAGACGCGAGGTCGACCCTGGCCCCGGCTATCGGACCGACGAGGAGCTGCTGGCCCGCGCGCGCGAGATCGGCGGTACCATCTACCACGCCGCCGGGACCTGCCGCATGGGCATCGACGACGGCGCGGTGGTCGATCCGCGCCTGCGGGTGCGCGGCATCGACGGACTGCGTGTCGCCGACGCCTCCATCATGCCGACGATCATCTCCGGCAACACCAACGCCGCGGCCATCATGATCGGCGAAAAGGCTGCCGAGATGATCCGCGAGGACGCGGCATAAACGCTATCCCGCGTTTTCCGCCGCGGTCACCAGCGAATACCGTTCGTCCGCCGCCAGGCAGTCCGCCTCGGGCAGGCCGAGCTCCCGGCGCACGATGTTCGTGCCCCGCACCAGGGCGACGACCTTGTAGCGCGCGTGGCGCCGGCTCATGCCCTCCCGCCCCATGCCGCAGTCGGTGCTGACGACGAGACGTTCGGCGGGGATGTGCTTCAGCGCCGTGCGGATGCTCCCGGCGACCTCCTCGGCGCTTTCGACCTGGAGGGTGCGGTGGTTGATGACGCCGATGGCGATCTTCTTGCCGGTGATGGTCTTGCCGATGGCTTCGATGTCCATGTGTCCCGTGCTGCACGATTCGAACGTGATCACGTCGGCGTCGAGCCGGTTCATGTGGTCGAGCGCCGGCCCGTAGCTGTACACCTCCGAGAAGACGCCCTGCTGGCACGGGTTGCCCCAGCAGGTGTGGCACCAGACCTCGGTCTTGTCCCGCAGGCCCTTGACAGTGGCGTTGAAGATCTCCACCAGCTCGGGCATGCCGAGCCTGCCGAACACGGGGCCCCGGCCCGGGACCAGATGCAGCGGCGGCTCCTCGATCTGAACGGCGCGGCAGCCGGCATCGGCGAGCGCCGTGAGCTCCTCGTGGAGCGCCGCGCTCAGCGCCGTCAGACGGTCGACGGGGTCCTTGTAGTGGTCGTCCTGCACCGCCATGGCGAGCAGATCGGGCACGATGGTGCCGAACTTGACGGGCCTGGACGTCAGGCGCTGGGCCGTCTTCCACATTTCCGTGTACTGAAGGTCGCCGCGCCCCACGGGACCGACGATGCGCGGCATCACCCGGGCTTCCAGGTAGTCGTGGAGGATATGGCCCATGGGCCAGTCGACGCCGCCCGTCTGCATGCGCGAGAGCTCCGGGCGATGCCGGTCGAAGCCGTCCATGTGGAAAAGCGGATAGGACGTCCAGCTCTGGCCGCCGACCTGTTCGTCGTAGTGGGCATCGCCGTCGGTGCAGATATCGAGGCCGGCGGTCTCCTGTTCCCGGAGGTGGGCCGAGACGGCGTCCGTGTACTGTTCCCGGTACGCAGAGTCCATCATCGCCTCGAGGAACGGCCGGGCGCCCAGGTTCTGCGTGAACCACTTCGGGCGGGGCAGGGACCCGGTGATCGTCGTCGGCAGGACAATATCCTTGGTGGCGTCGTACATCGAGCTCGTCCTTCGTCGTTTCCGCCGCGCCGATACATTGCGGGAGGGACCGGGGCCGGATCCGGCCCGCTCCGCCTGCCTCGCCGGCCGCGTTCAGGGAAGCTCGGGCGCTTTGGCGTGGTGCTCGGTGGCGGTCTGGTAGGCGTGGGCGGCGGCCAGGAGCCGCGCCTCGCCGAAGGGCGGGCCGTGGAGCTGGAACGCCACGGGCAGCCCGCTGCCGGAAAATCCGCACGGGACCGAAAGAGCCGGCGTGCCGAGGTAGTTGGCGAAGCGCGTGAACCTGGCCGAACGGGTGAAGAGCTCCTCGACGCGATCATGGTCCTCGAAATCGGTCTCGGCGACGGTTGGCGTCGGTCCGGCCAGCACGGGCGCGAACAACACGTCGACCTCCGTGTAGACGGCGCGTACGTGCGCCTCCAGCAGGGGCGCACGCAGGGATTTCGCCTCGAGATACCGGGTGGCCGGCATCAGCAGTCCCTCTTGGACGACGCTGATCGCGGCGAACGTCATGTCCTCCGGCCGTTCGCGCATCCACTTGCCGCAGACGACGGCAGCCTCGCTCTTGCCGAGGATCTGCTGCAGGTCGTTGAGACGCATTACGTCGGGCACGGCGATGTCCACGACCTCCGCTCCAAGATCGCGGAGCGTGTCGACCGAGGAGGCCAGCAGAGCCGCTATCTCCGGTTCCACCTGCTCGAAGGGCTCTCCTGTTGCGACCCCGACGCGGACGCCCTTGAGGTCCGCGCGCAGCGCAGCGCGATAGTCGGGCACCGGGACGTCCGGCGTGGTCGGGTCCAGGGGATCGTGGCCCGCGATGGCCTGAAGCATCAGCGCGCAGTCCTCGGCCGTTCGCGCCATCGGGCCGGTGCAGTCCACCGAGAACGTTCGCGGCGCGGTGCCGGCGCGGCTGACGCGGCCGAACGTCGGTTTGAGGCCGACGACGCCGCACATGGCTGCGGGAATACGCACCGACCCCCCGGCGTCGCCGCCGAGCGCGCCGAAGGCCGCGCGCGCGGAGACGCACGCTCCCGAGCCGCCGGACGAACCTCCGCTGATGTGGTCCGTGTTCCAGGGGTTGCGCGTGCGTCCGTAATGATCGTTGGCGCCGGTGCCTCCGGCGGCGAGCTCGTCCAGATTCAGGGCTCCCAGGTACACGGCCCCGGCGTCGTCGAGCCGCGACATCACGGTGGCCCGGCCGGTCGCCGGCGTGTCGAACAGGACGGCGCCTGCGGTCGCGACATGTCCCTCGCGGTCGAACACGTCCTTGTGGGCCAGCGGCACCCCGTGCAGGGGGCCGCGCCGGGCACCGTCCGCGATTTCGGCGTCCGCCCGTTCGGCATCCGCGAGGGCCTCCTCCCGGTGGATTCGGAGGAAACAGTTGATTCTGGGCTGAACCGCCTCCGCGCGCGCCAGAACCGCTTCGGTGAGGGCGACGGCGGTGACATCGCGGCGGCGGATCGAGTCGGCCGCCTGCGCGAGCGTGAAGCCGGTGAGCGGGAGGCTCATGCGCCGCGCTTGAAGTCGGCGAGTTCCACGAGTGTCCGGAAGTACCGGGCGGGATCGTCGAGGTCTGCCTGCGCCATGGCCGCGTCCAGCGTCACGCGGTTGAGCCGGAAGGCGATCGCCGCGATTTCCCCGGCCCGCTCCGGCGTCACGTCGAGGTCCTGATGCTGCTTCAGCCAAGCGGCGACGGCGCCGCCGTCGATCTCCTCCATGAGTCCCCTTCCCCGGTTCTTCCAGGCGATTGTCATTCATTATCCCCGGTGGACAGTATGGGAAACAACCGGTTTCTGGCCGCTCCGCCCGGGGTGTGAGAAGATGCCCGCCGGCGCGAACGTTTGAGCGAGGCCCGCGCGAGCCATGCCGGAGCAGTCCGTCCCCGTCATCGACATCGGCCCGTTTCATCGCGGCTCCGCCGCTGGAAAGCGGTCGGTCGCGGAGGCGGTGGACACGGCGTGCCGCACCGTCGGATTCCTCGTCGTCTCCGGGCACGGCGTCCCGCGAGCGGATATCGACGATGCCTTCGCGGCGGGACGGGCCTTCTTCGACTTGGCCGAGTCGGAGAAACGGCGCTGCGTGGCGCCGGGCGCCTTGCGATTCCTGGGATACACGGCACCCCGCACCCGGAACCTCGCTGCGACCCTGGGCGAGGAACGGCCGCCCGATCTCCGGGAGATCTTCACGGTCGGACCCAGCGAACGGTTCGCCCCCGATTTCGACGGCCTTCCCGGCGTCGACGATCTCTACGCGCCGAACCTCTGGCCGGATCGTCCGGAAGGCTTCGAGGCCGTCCACCTTCGCCTCTACGAGCGGATGGAGTCCCTGGCGGAGCGCATGATGCGTATCTTCGCGGTCGCGCTGGACCTGCCCGAGACGTACTTCGCGGACAAGATCGACCGGCATTTCAGCCCGCTCGGCTCCTTCCACTATCCGGGACTCACGGGTCCGCCCGAGCCCGGGCAGCTCCGCTGCGGCGCCCATACGGACTTCGGCGGCGTGACGCTGCTGGCCATGGACGACGCCGGGGGGAACGGCGGACTCCAGATCCGGAGGCCCGACGGCGGGTGGGAGGACGTCACGGCGGGCCCCGGCCAGTTGGTGCTCAATATCGGCGACATGATGGCGCGCTGGACCAATGATCGATGGAAGTCCACCCTACATCGGGTCGCCGTGCCGCCGCGGGACGACGCGGGCGTCCGGCGGCAGTCGATCGGATACTTTTTGCACCCAAACTACGATGCGGAGGTGCGGTGTCTCGAGACCTGCGTGTCGCCCGGCGAACCGCCTCGATACCCGCCCGTGACGGCGGGGTCCGAAATGTACAAGAAGCTCTCGGCGCGCATCGACCGGCGGGCGAGCCGGTGATCCGGGCACGGCCACGCCGCCGCCGACCGTCATGATCGAGCGGATAAGCCCGGCGGACGTGTACGAACTTCGGGACGCGGGCGGAAGGGCATATCCCCAGGCGGTCCGCACGTCCGGAGGGGCGCAGGTTCACCTCTCCGGGATGGTGGCCCTTGACGCGGACGGCGCGTTGATCGGGAGGGGCGACATGGCGGCCCAGGCGGAGGCGGCGTACGCGAACGTCGGACGGACACTGGCAGCGGCGGGCGCGGGGCCCGCCGACGTCGTGTCCTGCACGGTGTTCGCCACCGACCTCGACAGCTACCGAAAATCCGGCAGCCCGGTCGCCGCCGAGTTCTTCGGCGCCTCACGGCCCGTTTCGACCGTCGTGGAGGTCTCCCGCCTCGCGGATCCGGACTATCTGCTCGAAGTCCAGGTGATCGCGCACCTTGCCGGTCAGGAGCGGGCCGCCTCGTAACCGGCGTCCATGTGGCGCACCTTCATGTGCTTGGACCGCGAGAGCTCGGCGGTGCTGATCGGGGGATGGCGGGGCGGATTGCCGGGTCCCCGGCACGTGGGCAGGCATTCGATCACGGTGTCGTGGTTGGGCTGGCCGAAGAACACGAGGGAGAGCCGCGAGCCGCCCCGGCCGTCCGGCGGGACGGCGACCCGATGCAGGGTCGAGATCCAGCGGTCGTTGGTCCAGCGGCTCATGAGGTCGCCGAGATTGACGACGAAGGCCCCCGGCGGCGGGATCACGTCGATCCAGTCGCCGCGCCGCGTCTTGACCTGGAGACAGCCCGATTCGTCGTCGGTCTGTAGAATGGTGAGCGATCCGTAGTCCGAGTGCGCGCCCGCGCGCAGTTGGCCCGGCCGGGGCGGCGCGCGCAGCGGCGGGTAATGGACGGCCCTCATGCTGCTGACGGGGCGGTCGACCTTGTCGTCGAAAAACCGCTCGTCCAGGCCGAGGGCAAGGGCGAAGAGTCCCATCAGCCGGCGCGACAGGACGTCGAGCCGCGCGAAGTACCTGCCGAGCGCGGGTCGGAACCCGGCCGGAGTCGCGGGCCAGATGTTGGGGGCGAAGAACGTCCAGGCTCCGGGCGCGGAGTAGTAGGGATCGTCCGGCAGCTCGTCGAGCGGTCCGATGCCGAAGCTCTCCTGGAGGTCGGGAGGCGTTTCGACGCCCAGGGAGTAGGCGAGCGCCTGGTCGCCGAATACCGTGTAGCCGCGTCCCGACTCGTGGGAGGGACGCGGCGTTCGCCGCTTTTCCTCGAGAGGCAGGCGGAAGAAGCCGAGCGCCGCGTCCCGCGCCGTCTCGATCAGCGTCTCGGGAACGCCGTGGCCCACGATGGCGAGGAACCCGATCTCGCGGCACGCGGCGTCGACCGTGTGCGCCAGCACGTGGCCGGCGGCCGCGTCGCCCGCCAGAAACGGCGCCACGTCGATGACGGGAACGTGGACGTCGCGCATCGGTCCGGCCTCCGTTCCGGGAACACCCCGCCGGGAATGTTAGCGCGGCGTTTCCGAAGTTCGTACCCCCGGCCCGCCCCGGCGGCCCGGAACGTCGTCGCCGTCCACCCCTGACCCTTCCATGGGCGGGGATCCGAATGGCCCCGGCCGTGCCCCAAGGGTCCCCTCTCCCGCGTGCGGGAGAGGGACAGGGTGAGGGTGTCGGAGAACGCCGCGCCGGTCGCCGCGGCAAGCGTCTACGAGCTCCGACGGGCCAACCTGCCTGCCTCGACCGCGTTGCGCAGAGCAATCCTTCCAGGGGAAGGGCGCCTCTTTGTGGTATTCGTTTCCCGGCATTTCCGCTCCGTCATCGAGAGGCGTCCGGCATGGCTCTGTTGTTCCACTGCGCCTGGGAAGAGGGCGGGGCGATTCGCGAGGAACTGTCGCGGCTCCTTCCCGACGTGGAGTTCCGGATCTGGCCCCATGTCGGCGATCCGGCCGAGATCGAGTTCGCGGTCGTCTGGAAGCTGCCCCCCGGCGAGCTGGCGGAATTTCCGAACCTCAAGGCGATCCTTTCGCCGGGCGCCGGGGTGGACCACCTGTTCGAGGATCCGGAGCTGCCCGAAGGCGTGCCCGTCGCGCGCCTCGTCGATCCGCTCATGGCGGACCGGATGGCCGAGTACACGGCGGCGTTGACCCTGTGGTCCCACCGGAGATTCGACGCTTACGCGGAGCTTCAGGGCCGCCGGTCCTGGCGGCAGGTGCCGCAGAAGGACGCCCGGGACCGGGGGGTGGGCATCCTCGGACTGGGCGCCCTGGGGAGAGCGGCGGCGCGCAGGCTGCGGCCGTTCGGCTTCGCGCTCGGCGGCTGGAGCCGGACGCCGAAGGAGGAGCCGGGCGTGACGTGCCGCCACGGGAACGCCGCCCTCGCCGATGTGCTCGGGGAGAGCGACATCCTCATCTGCCTGCTCCCCCTGACCCCGGAGACGCGGGGACTCCTCGACGGGGCGGCACTCGGCCGATTGCCGAGGGGGGCCTATGTGATCAACTGCGCGCGGGGGGGCCTGGTCGTCGAGGCCGACCTGCTGGCGGCCCTCGATTCGGGGCGGCTGTCGGGCGCCGCGCTCGACGTCTTCGACGAGGAGCCCCTGCCGCGGGACAACCCCCTGTGGACGCATCCCAAGGTGCGGATCACGCCCCACGTGTCGAGCCTGACGGCGCCCGAGACGGCCGCGCCCCTGCTGGCGGCGCAGGTGCGCCGCGCCCAGCGGGGCGAGCCGCTCGAATGCCTGGTGGACCGGGCCGCGGGGTACTGAGCCCGCGGGGCAACCGGCACCCGGGAAATCGGTTACTATCCGGATATCGTACCGGGGCCACCGGGGGAGGAGGCCATGTCCCGCGCGGCGGACGCCATCCGGCTCGACAGGCGGGACAGGACCGCCATCGCCGGAACGAGCCGGCGGATCGACGCGAAGATGTCGCGTCTGCGGACCGTCGTGCCCCATGTCCTCGACCTGTCGGCCCTCGAAGGGCGCCTGCCCGCGCCCCGCGGGCACACCCTCGAGGACCGCATCGAGCTCTATCGGCTGGCGGTGGACTTCGGCTTCGACGAGCTGGCGCTGTTCAGCTTCTTCGACTTCCGCAACGTCGACGTCCAGTTCCTCGAATGGTTCGTCGAGGAGAAGCGGAACATGGACGGGGTGTTCGCCACCGTCTCCACCATGGGCATGACGGACGGCGGCCCGGCGCCCGGCGCGTCGTTTCGCATGAACTACGGCATCGAGCGGACCCTGTGGGGCAAGGTTCCGAACGCGGTCGTGTACCTCGACACCCGCCCGAGCCTGCTGAGGGAGGAAGGACGCACCCGGGAGGGCCTGCTCCGCATCGTCGAGGACACGGTCCTGTTCCTGCGCGAACGCTTGCCGGACGAGGATCCGGCGGGCCGCCGGGGGCGCATCTACCTGCGCCTCGCCGACGTCTTCGACGCTTGGGACGAGGACTCCGGATTCTTCGTCCGCATGCTGAAGCTGTTCGCCGCGCTGCCCGTCAGCGGCATCATGTTCGAGGACGTCCGGGGCACCCATTTCCCGTTCCAGACGGCGGAGCTGGTCGGGCTCATGCGCCGGTACAACCCGCCGCCGCGCGTCATCCTCCTTCACCCCCATTCCGGCAACGGCACCGAGGACGCCGCGGTGATCGAGGGCATTCTGGCCGGCGCCGACGGAGTCTGGTCCGGCTTCACGCCCCATGCCGCGCAGGGCTACCACGGCTCGTCGATGATGCTGCTCGCCAACCTTCTCCGGGCCGGCAACGAGCGCGTGCGCGAGACCTACGAGATGGAGCGCCTGGCGGAGACCGCCGGACGCATGGTGGAGATCCACATGGGCGAGAGCGTCGCGCCCGACTATCCGGTGATCGGGGAGCGGGCCTATCGCTACCTCGATCCGGGTTTCGTGCAGGTGCCTGGGCGCCCGTGCGACCTGCCGCCCGAGTGGATCGGGCGGAAGGCCGGCTACCGCGTCACGCCGGCCTGGGCGCCGCCCTGGATCATCGGCAAGCGCCTCGAAGAGCTGGGCTATCCGCCCGAGGTCTTCGGGAACGGCGGTCTCCTGCGCGCCATGCGCCTGAAGATGGCGCAGGCCTGCCTCGACGGCGAGCGCGTCGAATTCGACCGGCCGGAAGAACTCGCCCGGCTCGTCGAGGCGTGCGCCGCCGACCTGCCCGAGGCCGCCGGATAGCCCGTCCCTCCGCTGGCCGGGACGAATTCGCACAGTTCGCGCAGAGTCCGGGGGTGTCGCGTGTGCGGCCCTGTTCTCGTCATTCGCCGGCAATTCGGGATGCCTGCGTTTCACGAGTTGAGCGAAATGGAAACGCGTCCCTTCCCGGGCGGCGGGGCGAATTCGCACTTACGATGATCCGTCGTGCGTTTTCGCGGAGGAATCCTGGAAAGGGGAGGCCGGGTGGCCTATTCCGCCGCCGGCCGGATCCGTTCTGCGGTCGTGGAGCCGGCGTCGACCGCGACGCCGTAGTCCCTCAGGGCGCCCTCCCGGGTCACGAAACCGTGGCGCACGTCCTCGAGTACCTTCGCGGGATCCCGGTCGTACGGATCGCCGTAGCCGCCGCCGCCGCATTCCAGGAGCTCGATGACGCCGCCGGGCTCGAGCCGGTAGCTGCTGCGGTAGACGACCGGCTCGCCGTCGACGCGGGTCTCGCGGAACCGGCCCGGCCGTCCCCCCCGCATGCCGACCGGCGGAAACACGGTGCGGCATTCCATCCCGAACACCGTCATGGGGTGGCCCGTGGCGTTGCGCAGCACCGTCTCGCCGCCGAGGCCGCCGCGCGCCGCGCCGGGTCCGCCCGTGTCGGGCCGCAGTCCCTTGCGCACCACCTCCATGCCCGTGGCGTGCTCCCACACCTCGGCCGGCACGATGGCGACGTTGGCCGGCAGCGCCGTGTTGGGCCAGCCGTCGTGGCCGTCGAGGGCGCCGAAGCCGCCGGACGAGAAGTAGAGCGCCGTGACGGGGCGTCCGTCCCTGTGCCGGCCCTGCATGTTGAAGATGTTGAGCATGCCGGAGTCCGCCTGGAGCTGTTCGGGCCCCGCGTCGGCGAGGGTGCCGAAGATCAGCGGCATGCAGAAATATCCCGTCAGGTGCCGCGCCCCGGTGGGCGACGGCGGCAGGGTGTTCAGGCACGACCCCTCCGGCGCCGTGACGGTGATCGGCGCCATCGTGCCCTGGTTGTTGGGGATCGTCAGGCCGACGAGGCATTTCACCGCGTAGAGCGAGTAGGAGTTGGTGAAGCAGTAGGGGGCGTTGATGCCCCGCGGCACGCTTGCGTCGGTGCCGGCGTAGTCGATGTGCAGGCCGTCTCCGGCGACCTCGATGCGGCAGGCCAGCGTGATGGGGTCGGGGAAGCCCTCGATCCTGATGCTGTGTTCGTAGACGCCGTCGCGCAGCGCGCGGATCTTCGCGCGCATCGCCCGCTCCGACTGGTCGCGGATCGCCCGCGAGAGGTCGTCCAGCCGGTCGAGGCCGTACTCTTCCATGAACGCGAGCAGCTCGCGCCCGGCGATCTGGTTGCAGTTGACGTTGGCCATGAAGTCGCCGATCACCTGCTCCGGCACCCGCGTGTTGTAGCGCAGCAGGTCCAGGACGGTTTCGTTGACCGTGCCGGCCTCCACGAGCTTGCAGACCGGCAGGCGCAGTCCTTCCTGGTAGATCTCGGAGCCGGCCGTGCCGTAGCCGACGCCGCCGATGTCGGGCAGGTGCGAGATGCTCATGGTGTAGGCGACGATCTCGCCGCCGCGGAACACGGGACGCATCGCCGTGAGGTCGAAGACGTGCCCCGTGCCCATCCAGGGATCGTTGGTGCAGAGCACGTCCCCCGGCGCCAGCGTCTCCGGCGGGAAGCGGTCCAGCATGTGCCGGAGCGAGGCCGGCGTGGAGCCGGTGAACGAGGGGATGCTCTGGGAGCCCTGGGCGATGAAATGCCCGTGCCGGTCCATGACCGTGACCGAGAGGTCGTAGCACTCCCGCACCGTGGTCGAGAACGACGCCCGGACCATCGCCTCGAGGCATTCGTCGGTCAGGGAGACCAGCCGGTCCCACATGATCTTGAGGCTCACGGGGTCCAGCGGGGCGGCGGCGCGGTTCATGGCTCCTCCCGGTTTCGTCCATGGTGCCGCGCCGGCGGCCCGGCCGCAAGACGGCGGGGCCGCGATCGTCGTTTCGCGGGAGACCGGGCGGCGGCCGGAGCGGCCCGCCGCCAGAACGGCGCGGCCGCGGAGAACGCCTTCCAGTTGGCGACCGTCTCCGGCTCCGTGTCGGCGACGCCGCGCGCGTACCAGCCGATGAGCAGGCCGGCGGCCCGCTGGAGCTCGGCCCGCTCGCCGGGCGACCCGCCCTGGGCCGCGAGGCCGTCCACGAGGCGTTCGGCGACCGCCACGTCGTTGAGGTGGCCGAGGCTGTCCTGGAGCCGCGACAGGGATTTCACGTAGCGCCTGGTTTCCCGGTCCGGGTGGAGCGATTCGAAGAATTCCGACGTGTATCGGAGCTTCTTGAGCGCGATCCTGACCCGGTGGCGCCCCTCCGTGGACAGCTTCCCGAACCGCCGGCCGAGCCTGAGCGCCTTGCGGTGCCGCTTCTCCAGCAGCGCGTCCGCGTAGGCGGCGAGGGGGCGGTCCAGGACGCCGGAGGCGCCCTCGGTCCGCCAGCGGCGGCCCTCCAGCCAGCCGCCGAAGCGGAGCACGAATTCGGTGTATCGGGGCGAGACGATGGCCGATCCGGCCCGCTCGTACCCCTCGGTCCGCTCGCGCGCGGCGGCGCGGCGCAGGGCCGCGAGACATTCCTCGCCCGGAAACTCCTCTGCCACGGGACTCAGCAGCTCCCCCAGGAACACGTCGAGGTCCCGCGCCCGGCCCAGCGCTCCGAGCGCGCTGCCGGCCTCCTCCTGGAGCCATGCCAGCGCGTCTTCGGGGAGGAGCGGTCCGAAGACGGACAGGGCGGAGCGCAGTCGCCGCAATCCGACCCGCATCTGGTGGACGCCCTCCGGGTCGCGGCCGTCGAGCGCGGCGGCCTCGTTGGCGGTCCAGTGCCGGAAGCAGGCGTCGAACACGTCGGCGAGCGCCTCGTCGATCGTCGCCCCCGGATCGAAGACGACCGGCGCGGCCTTGCGCCACCGGGGCGCGAGATCCGTCGACAGCGCGTAGCCGCGCTCCGCCTTGCTGCGCTGCTCGATGCGGACCCCGCCGATCCGGTGCAACGCCAGCGCCAGGTCGAAGATGTGCTCGGCCGAGCCCTCGCGCAGCTCCAGCTCGATCTCGGCGATCGGTTCCGTCGCGTCGCCGGCCCGGATCTCGCCGACGTCCGCCGCGACCTCGATCGCGCGGGCGCGGCCCGAGTCGTCCGGACCGTCGACCAGCCGGACCTCGCGCCGGACGCGGTTGGAGAAGACGGGCCGGAGCTCTCCCGGCAGGATCGGGCCCAGCAGCTCGCGCGCGTCCGCGTCGCCGACCGCCGCGAGGTCGGGCTCCGGACCGGCGATCGGGGTCTCCCACTCGCCGCGGCGGGCCACGGCCCCGCCCGGCCCCGAATCCGTCTTCACGGTCTGGACGAAGCGCTCTCCGTCCTTGCGCACCCGCAGCGCGACCCCGCGGCCCAGGAGCCTCAGATCGGGGGTGTCGTAGTAGGTGTTCTCCAGGGTCTTGACGACGCCGCGGCCCCGGGAGGCGCGCGCGACGGGCGCGGACCGCGACAGGGCTTCGATCGTTTCGGCGGGCGCGCTGAGCTTCAGTTCGACTTCGACGGCCATTCCCGGCATCCAGAATCGCCCGGCGCGTCGCCGCCGCCCCGCGGCCGCCCCGGTCGAAGACGAAGCAGTGTTACAACTTCGTCACGGACGTTTCAATCTTCGCGGACCGTCGCGCCGGGTCCATTGCTGTCGGGTTTGGATTTTGCCTGTCCCCGTCCCCCACGTCGTCATGCCCGGACTCGTTCCGGGCATCCACGTCCGTCCATCCGGTTCATGGCGGCGGGTCGTTCGAAGCTGCCCCCTGGCGGACGCCCCCACGGTGCCCCCAGGCCTCGCCATGCCGCAACCGGTTGATACCCGGAACGAGTCCGGGCATGACGATATGGGGGTGTCGGAGGCGTTTATGGTTCGGGCTCCGTTTAAACCGGACCGTCGCGCCGGGTCAGGCGATCTCCGTCCGGACGGGGTTCGACCCGTCCCATCCCCGGGCCCAGCCCTTGACGATCTCCCAGTTCCGGCGCCGGACTTCGGGCATGGGCAGGAACTCGACCATGGTGCCGGGATGGTCCCCGAGACCCATGTACAGGAAGGGCCCCGAATTCGTGATGAGGCCTTCCTGCATGGTTTCGTAGCCCAGGCTCCGGCCCGTCTCGACGGCGGCGCCGAGGTCGTCGACCTCGAACCCCAGGTGCTGCTGTCCTTCGCCGAAGGTCTCGAGGAAATCCCTGTAGACCGACGGCGCGTCGTTGCGCTGCTGGATCAGCTCGAACTGCATGTCCCCGTCGTAGCCGAGCGCGATGGACATCTCGAGACCGGACGGCTCTCCCCGGTAGGTGAAGGTCTCCAGCGGCACCCTGTCGCGGTAGAACCAGGGTCCCACGCCCATCGACCCGGTCCAGTGGCGCATCGCGGCCCGGATGTCCCGGACGACGTAGGCGGTCTGAATGATCGGTCCGAAGATGCGGCTCATGGCGCCGTCCTCTATTGGTTGACGTAGGGCATCTGCGCGTCGGGAAGGCGCCTCCCGGACGCGGCGTCCGGCGGGAAGGCGCGGTCGAGCCGGGCGAAGTCGTCCGCGTCGAGCGCGACGGCGGCCGCCCCGGCGTTCTCCTCGAGGTACGCGCGGCGGCGGGTCCCGGGAATGGGGACGATGTCGTCGCCCTGGGCGAGCACCCAGGCGAGCGCGACCTGGCCCATCGTGCAGCCCCGGGCCATGGCGATCCCCCGGACGGCGTCGAGCAGCGGCACGTTGCGTTCCAGGTTCTCCTCGCCGAACCGCGGAAACAGGACGCGGCGGTCGCCCTCGCGCAGGTCCGACCGGCCGGTCACGGTGCCGGTGAGGAAGCCGCGCCCGAGCGGGCTGTAGGGGACCAGGCTGACGCCGAGTTCGCGGCAGGCGTCCAGGACGCCGCCCTCGGGGTCGCGGGTCCACAGGGAGTATTCGCTTTGCAGGGCGGATACGGGATGGACGGCGTGCGCCTTGCGCAGGGTCTCCGGACCGACCTCGCAGAGCCCGAGCGCCCGCACCTTCCCCTTCTCGACCATGCGCGACATGGCGCCGACGGTCTCCTCCACGGGCGTGTCGGGGTCCACCCGGTGCAGGTACCAGAGGTCGATGACGTCGGTCCCGAGGCGGTACAGGCTGGCGTCGCAGCACTGGTAGGCGTATTCGGGGTCGCCGTTGTAGCCGATGCCGCCGGGCGTGAAGTAGACGCCGAACTTGGTGGCGATGGCGACGTCGTCGCGGATCTCCTTCAGGACCGGCCCGATGAGTTCCTCGTTGCCGCCGCTTCCGTAGCTGATGGCCGTGTCGAAGAGGGTGACGCCGAGCTCGACGGCCCGCCGCAGCGTCGCGACGGACTCCGCGTCGTCGGGGGCGCCGTAGAACGGGGTCATGCTCATGCAGCCGAGTCCCAGGGCGGACACGGAGATGCCGCTGTTGCCGAGTCTGCGCGTCTTCATTCGGGAGTCCCTTTCCGCGTTCGCGGGGCCAGCGTTTCCATGGCCGCCCAATCGGGCGCCGCGGCGCCGCGCGGATTGACCGGCTCGATGCAGACGTGGTCGGCGCCGGCGTCGAAGTGGGCCCGGATACGGCCGCGGATCCGGTCCTCGGTTCCCCAGGCGACGATGGCGTCCAGGAACCGCGCGCTGCCGCCGCCGGCGAAGTCGCCTTCGGAGAAACCCTGGCGCAGCCAGCTGTTGCGGTAGTTGGGCAGCCGGAGGTGGCGGGCCAGAGCGCGCGAGGCGGCCTCGCGCGCGGTCTCGGGGCCGGTCTCGAGGCAGACCTTCTGCTGTACGCAGAGCCAGGGATCCGGCCCCAGGGTTTCGCGCGCCGAGGCGGTGTGTTCGGGCGTGACGCTGTAGGGCAGGGCGCCCCGGGCGCGTTCCGCCGACAGGGCCAGCATGCGCGGGCCGAGCGCGGCGATCACGACTTGCGGCTCGACGCCGGGGGTCTCGAGCTCGGCGCGGGCCATGGCGTCCAGATAGGCCCGCATGGTGGCCACCGGCTTGCCGTAGGCGTGCCCGCGGACGCCTTCCACCGCGGGGGCGTGGGAGACGCCCAGCCCCATGACGAAGCGGCCGCCGTGGATCGCGTTGAGCGTGTCGTGGGCCTGCGCGGCCGACAGGGGGTCGCGAGCGTAGATGTTGGCGATGCCGCTTCCGACCTTGAGCGTGTCGGTTCGGGAGAGCAGGTGGCCTCCGAGCGAGAAGGCCTCGTAGCCGACGGACTCGGGATACCAGAGCGCCGCGTACCCGAGCCCCTCGACCCGGCGCGCGAAGTCGCCGAGCCGCGCCGCCGGCAGCCCGTTGAGGGCGTGCCATACGCCGAGTGTCCGCCCCTTCATTCGCCTCGCCTCCGGTTGCGGGAAACGGCCGGCGCCCATGGTGGGGGAGTTGCCCGCCTTTGTCGATTCGCGGTCCCCGGCCTTCGGGTCTCGGGTAGAGCAAGGTTTCAAACCTGAAACGCGGCGGCGCGCATCGGAATCCATCCACCCGACTCGTCACTCAGAAAAATAACAATTTTCATCTTTTCGGATGCATGTTATCGTTTTTCATGAAACGGGCAGTGAAATCGACCCATCGCGGGAACGTAACTATTTTATCATGGATACGCCCGATCAGAATCGTTTTTCAGGTCCGGTTACCGTTTTTCAGAACAAGCGTCTTCCCGTGACCGCGAGGCCGGTGGGCTACGCCGCGCTGATCGGGGCTTACGATCTGCGGGTGCCGCTTCCCCGGAACCTCAGCGCCATCGGTGAACGGCACAGGCTGATGGAGCAGGGCGGCTGGCGAATCTATTCGCCACGCTACGCGCCGGACGCAACCCTGGAAGGCCATCTTACGTTCGCCCTGAAACATGAAGGGCTGGACCTGGCCGTCCTCAGGAGGCTCTTTGCCGAGGCCGGCCCCGACGCCCTCGCCGATCTGGTCAGGGCCAGGCCCACGGGCGCCTACGCCCGGCGTGTCTGGTTCCTCTTCGAATGGCTGACCGGCACGTCGCTCGATCTCCCGAACGCCGATCGTGGAGCCTACGTGCCGGTCGTCGATCCGGACCGGCAATATGCCGTCTCCGGGGAAACGTCTTCGCGGCACCGGGTCAGGAACAATCTGCCCGGCACGCCGGCATTTTGTCCGCTGGTGTTCCGCACCGAAGCACTGCGAAGCTTCGTCGCCGCGGACCTGCAGGCGCGCGCGCGGGAAGCCGTTTCCGCCGTGCCGCGCGATCTGCTGGCGCGCACCGCCGCTTTCCTGCTTCTGAAGGATTCGAGGTCGAGTTTCGCCATCGAGGGCGAGCATCCTCCGCAGGATCGCATCCAACGATGGGCCCGCGCGATCGGCCGGGCCGGTCGGCAGCCGATCGATCATGACGAACTGCTGCGTCTGCAACGTATCGTGATCGAAGATGCCCGGTTCGTCCGTCTGGGTCTGCGGAACGAGGGCGGCTTTGTCGGTGAACATGACCGCGAGTCGCGCGTGCCGATTCCGGACCACATCAGCGCCCGGCCGGACGATCTGGCGCAGCTGATCGAGGGCTTGGCCGCATTCGACCGGGAAATCGTCCCGCAACTCGATCCGATCGTGGCCGCGTCGGTCCTGGCCTTCGGCTTCGTCTACATCCATCCTTTTGACGACGGGAACGGCCGGCTGCACCGCTATCTGATTCATCACGTCCTGGCCCAACGCGGTTTCCACCCGCCGGGAGTCGCGTTTCCGGTGTCGGCGGCGATTCTGGACCGGATCGACGACTACCGCGCCGCGCTCGAAGATTACTCACGGCGCCTGCTGCCGCTGGTGCGGTGGGAACCGACGGAACACGGCAATGTCCGGGTGTTGAACGATACCGGCGACTTTTACCGGTATTTCGATGCCACGGCGCAAACCGAGTTCCTGTACGGCAGCGTGCGGCGGACCGTCGAACTGGACTTGCCGCAAGAAGCAGCGTTTCTGAGTCGGTACGACGCTTTCCGGAACGACCTGAACCTGATCGTCGATATGCCGGAGCGCGTGTCCGATCTCCTGTTCCGGTTCCTTCGCCAGAATGACGGCATGCTTTCTCGACGCGGGCGGGAAGGGGAGTTCGCCGCGCTGACGGACGACGAGGTCGCGCGCGTTGAAGCCATCTACCGGGAGCAATTCGCCGACGACCATTGCTAAACACGAACAGAGGTCGGCCCGGAGGGTTAGTACTTGCCGCGACTGTTGTCGGCACGGAACAGGATTGTGCAAGATGATCACATCAGCGCTACTAGTTGGCCGGCCGCTCCGGGAGCGCCGCGGCCGGGGCGGGGAGGGACCTTCATGACGAACGCCGTGACGTGGCCGGACGGCGCCCGGTGCGCGGTGTCGCTGTCGTTCGATTTCGACTCCGAGACCAACTGGATCAGCCGCGATCCCGCGAACCTCAAGCGTCCCGGCACGCTCTCCTACGGCACCTACGGCGCCAAGGTCGGCGTTCCGAAGATCCTCGAGCTGCTGAAGGACGAGGGGCTGCCGGCGACCTTCTTCGTGCCCGGCTGGGTCGCCGAGAACCGCACGCAGCGGGTCGAGGCGATCCTGGAGCACGGCCACGAGGTCGCCCACCACGGCTATCTCCACAAATGGCCCGACCCCGACAGGCCGGACGAGGTCGTGGAGGAGCTGGACCGGGGCCTGGAGGCCCTGGAGAGGACCGTGGGCGTGCGTCCCGTGGGCTACAGGTCCCCGGCCGGCGAGACCACGATGGACCAGCTCGCGCTCCTGACCGACCGCGGCTTCCTCTACGACAGCTCGCTGCTGGACGACATCGTGCCCTACCAGCACGTGCTCGGGGACGGCCGTCCCGGCCCCGTGGAACTGCCCTGGCACTGGTCGACCGACGACGCGCCCTACCTCTTCTTCACCATCAGCGTGCCGCGGCCCATGGCGACCAACGAGCACATCCTGTCGATCTGGAAGGAGGAGTTCCGCGAGATCCACCGCTGGGGCGCCTATCTCGACCTCGTCATGCACCCGCAGGGCATCGGGCGCCCGTCTCGGATCGCCCTGCTGCGGGACTTCATCGCGTTCATGCGGAGCTTCGACGGCGTCTGGTTCGCCGGCTGCGAGCAGGTCGCCCGGGCCTACCTCGACCAGCGCGAGGGCGAGGCGGAGCCGCAGGAGATCAACCCCTTCATCGACGTTCCGCCGTCCGCGCGATGACCGCGGCCCGGGAGGAAGACCGGCGGCTGCTGGCGGGCATCCGCTCCTGGGTGGAGATCGAGTCGCCGTCCACCGACGCGGACGCGGTCAACCGCATGGTCGATCTGGTGGAGGGAAGCCTCCGCGGAGCGGGCCTGGAAACCGAGCGGATTCCGGGGCGGGACGGTTTCGGGGACCACCTGGTCGCCCGCACGCCCTGGCCGGCGAACGAGGCCGGACTCATGGTGCTCGGCCACCTCGATACGGTGTGGCCGCTGGGCACCCTGGCGGCGCGCCCGTTC
This sequence comes from Alphaproteobacteria bacterium, assembly GCA_963663355.2. GTDB lineage: Bacteria > Pseudomonadota > Alphaproteobacteria > UBA2966 > UBA2966 > UBA2966. Next base: position 2,607,783 of record CAXXKS010000001.1, on the reverse strand, counting down.
CGGGTGGAGGACGGCAAGGCTTACGGACCCGGCATCTACGACATGAAGGGCGGCGCCTACCTCGTCTGCGACGCCCTCCGCGCGATCATGGAGTCCGGCGACAGGCCGCCGCTCCCCGTCACGGTCGTCCTCGTCTCGGACGAGGAGGTCGGCAGTCCCACGTCGCGGGAGTTGATCGAGGCCGAGGCCCGGCGGGCGAAATACGTGCTCGTGAACGAGCCCGCGCGGCCGCCCCACGGCGCGGCCGTCACGGCGCGGAGCGGATGGGGGCGGTTCCGGATCCGCGTGCGGGGCCGGGCGGCGCACGCGGGCTCCGACCATCGGCTGGGGCGGAGCGCGATCGCGGAACTGGCGCGGACGATCCTGAGGATCGAGGCCATGACCGACTACGGGCGCGGCGTCACGCTCAACGTGGGAACGGTCCGCGGCGGGACGCGGCCGAACGTGGTGCCGGAGGAGGCGGAGGCCGAGGTCGACCTCCGCTTCGCCGACCCCGCGGAGGCGGAGGATCTGGAACGGACCCTTCTCGGGCTGCGGCCCGAGGGGGAGGATATCGAGATGGAGGTCCTGGGCGGCATCAACCGCCCGCCGTTCGAGCGCGGCGAAGCCGGCATGGCCCTCTTCGAGCGGGCGAGGTCGGTCGCGGCCGGCGTGGGGATCGACCTGAAGGAGACGTGGGCGGGCGGCGTGTCGGACGGGAACTTCGCCGCGGCGCTCGGCGTGCCGACCCTCGACGGCCTCGGCGCGGTGGGGGCCGGCGCCCATGCCGAGCACGAGCACATCGTCGTCGACCGCCTCGGCGAGCGCTCCCGCTTCCTGCTGCGGCTGCTGCGGGAGCTGGATTAAGGGAGAGGGCCGGACCGCGAGCGTCACCGATGCCCGCTCAGGCGATGATGGCGTTGATCGTCTCGACCACTTTCTCCAACAGTCCGTCGGGCGCTCTATCGGCAAACGCTACGTCACGTTCGAGCCAGTCCAGACTGCGAAGCTGATTGGCGAGGACGACACCTGAAATGCGGCCGTTCGGCGGAATCGGGATCTCGAACGGACTGTCTTTGACTTGACTGGTAACGGGACAGACGAACGCCAATCCCGTTGCGGCATTGTACTGTCGGGGCGAGATGACGAGGCCGGGCCGGCGGCCTCTCAGCTCGGTTCCCGCCTGCGGCGTGAAGTCGAGGTAGACGAAATCACCTCTGGAAGGTTGGTAGGACGCTACCAAATTTCTCTACCTGCCCGTTCACCCCAATCGGTTTCTTCACGCCGGTGTTCCGGCTTGAAACGCGCGAGTAGATCGTCGAGATTCGGCTTGGGCCGGACGGGAGCGATCGTCACCTCGTCGTCCCGCGCGCGAACGTCCACCGTCGTTCCCTCCGACAGTCCCGCCTCTTGGACGACGTTCCTGGGCAGGCGTAGCGCAAGGCTGTTTCCCCACCTGCATATCGATGTTCTCATGACCGGTTCACTCCTCAATCCCGGGAAGGGTGGTTTCGACAGCATGTATATACTTTATATATCTTTGGTGCTGGTTCCGCCATCGCTCCATTCAGGGTTTAAAGACTTTGCCGCGATACCCTCACCCTGTCCCTCTCCCGCACGCGGGAGAGGGGGCCCTCGGGGCGCGGCCGGGGCGGACTGCGCGGCGTTCTCCGGCGCCTCCGCCTACTCCGGCGGCGCGGGGACGACGCGCCGGATTTCCGCCGATCCTCCGGGCGCGGCCTTCAGCAGGTCGAAGGCCGACGCACCGACCATGACCGGGGCGCCGCCGTCGGCGTCGCCGATGCGCGCCCAGCCCCGCACCAGCGGCCCGGTGCCGGCGACCAGCTCGACGAGGTCGCCGTCGCCGATCCCCAGCCGCCCGGCCACGCCGGCCGGCACGACGAATTCCCGTTTCGCGCCGGCGAACATCTCCTCGTTGGCCGCCTGGACGGCCACGTGGACGCGCGCGTCCCGGAGCTCCCGCCGCCGGCGTTCGGTCGCGGGCCCGTCGACGCCGCCCTCCGCGTCCAGGACCACGCCGTACCGCCCGTCCGCCTGGCCGGCGGTGAAGTAGCCCAGGCGCACGTCGTCCGCCACCAGGTCCGGGTCCCGCTCCAGGGGGTCCCCGTAGCCGCCGCCGCCCGCGGACTCCTCCCGCACCACGTCGTCCCGCCGGAGCCGGAAACCGGAGACCTTGCCGGGAACGGCGGACGGCTCGAGGACCTCGCCGTCGCGGATGACGGCGAACCGGTTGCCCGCGCCGTTCCCGGCGCCGTGCACGCCGAAGGGCGGGATGACGCACTTGTCGGTGAGGATCGACAGGGCGCCGGTCTCGCCCCTGACCCGGACGTCGCGGCGCACGCCGAAGCCGCCCCGCCATTCGCCGTCGCCGCAGGAACCCGTGCGGATCTCGAAGCGGTCGACGGCGATCGGGTACTGGCTCTCGACGACCTCGACCGCGTGGACCGAGTTGAAGTCGCCCTCTGTGTAGTTGCGCACGCCGTTGTTGCCGTCGTGGCCGTGCGACGCCCCGGTCCCCCCGGCGATCCACTCGTAGAGCAGGTAGATGTCGCCGGAGCGGTGGGGGTCCGGTCCCGAGATGTACGTGTGGTTGGCGCCGCCCTTCAGGTCCCCGACCTTCATCTCCGGGACCGCCAGGCCCATGGCGGTCGAGCCCACCGAGTCCAGCAGGGTCTTGACCTCCGTCATGCCGCCGCAGGCGGCGGGGTAGGTCGCGTTGATGAAGGTGCCGGGCGGCGAGACGATCTCGATGGGCTCGAACGAGCCGTGGTTGACGGGGGTGCCGGGGTCGAGGAAGGACTTCACGATGGTGCAGAGCGACGTCATCGTCATCGCCGGGCCGACGTTGGTGGGCCCGGCGGTCTGCGGCGAGGTCCCCGTGTAGTCCGCGATCAGGCGGTCGCCCCGGACGCTCAGCTTGAGGCGCAGCACCAGGGGCTCGGGGCTCGTGCCGGTGCTCTCCATGAACCCCTCGGCGTGGTAGTCGCCGTCCTCGAGGTCCCGGATGCGGCTCCGCATGACCGTCTCGGAGCGGGCGAGGATCTCCTCGATCGCGTCCAGCAGGTCCTTCTTCCCGAACCGCCGGCACAGCCGCCGGACGTGCTCGACCGCCTTGCGGCCGGTGCCGTACATGGCGTTGAAGTCGCCGCGGCGCTCCTGGGGCTGGCGCATGTTGTTGAAGAGGAGGCTGAGGTAGGACTCGTTCATCGTCCCCCGGTCGCAGATCCGCGTCGGCGTGATGCGCAGGCCCTCCTGGAAGATCTCGCGCGCCTCGCCCGACAGGCTGCCCGGCGTCATGCCGCCCACGTCGCCGAAGTGGTAGCGGATGGCCGCGAACATCACGATGTCGCCCTCGTGGACCACCGGATGGAGCTGCAGAATGTCGTTCAGGTGCGTTCCGCCCGTGTAGGGGTCGTTGTGGAGGAAGATGTCCCCCTCGTGGATGTCGTCCCCGAACTTCTCGAGGATCTTCCGCGTCGAGTACGGCACGGAGAAGACGTGGAGCGGGTGGTCCCCGTCGCACTGCGCCACGTAGCGCCCGTCGGGCCCGACGAGCGCGGTGGAGAAATCGTGCCCCTCGTAGATGATCGACGAATAGGACGAGTGGATCACGTTCGCCCTCATCTCCTGGGTCACCGCGATGAGGGCCTCGCGGATCAGCTCGAGCCTGCCGACTTCGTCCATTTTCGTTCCCCGTTCCCGGTCGTCACGCTTTTCGGTTTATATGGAACTTCCAGTAACGCCTTGATTCGTATTTGAAGCTTTGCACGACCCCGGTGGCCCGGCATGTCGCTGCCGGAGCGACGGACCGCGCCACCGAGACGCCGTCCACCCCCACCCTGTCCCTCCCCCTTCCAGGGAGAGGGGACCCGAGAGGCCCGGCCGCGCCCCGAGGGTCCCCTCTCCCGCGTGCGGGAGAGGGACAGGGTGAGGGTGTCGGAGAACGATGCCCCGCCCCAACCGCGTTTCGCAGAGGAATCCTGCACAGGGGGAGGGGACCCCGATGGCGCGATTGCCCTGCCGGCCGCCGTTCCCCGCGCGACGGCGGCGGGGTCCCCGGCCATGGACGGCCTTCGCGGGAATGACGAGAAAACACCGCTCTTCCGTCATTCCCGCGCAAGCGGGAATCCGTGTTCCGCCGCGCCGCGGGGGTGCCGGCCGACCACCCGTCCGTCCTCGACCTCCGCCCCGTAGTCGCGCCGGGCGCCGTCCTCGGTGACGTAGCCGTCCGCCAGATCGTCCTCGATCCGCCGGGGCTCGCGCTCGGCGGGGTCGCCGTAGCCGCCCGCGCCGGACAGTCGGAAGCTCAGCACGTCGTCCTTCTTCAGGGGCCGCGTCTCCTTGGTCTCGAGGGAGACGGATTCCCCGTCCCGGAACAGGACGATCTCCGCCTTCCTGCCGGGGCGGCCGCCGAAGACGCCGAAGGGCGCGTGCTTGCGCCGGTCGGTCAGCAGGGTGGCCAGGGCCTCCCGGCACCTGAGCTGGACGTCCTTGCGCAGCCCCAGTCCGCCGCGGAACTTCCCGGCGCCGCCCGAATCCGCCATCAGCTCGAGGCGTTTCACGAGCAGGGGTCCGGCGTGCTCGTACACCTCGACGGGGATGTTGGTGCAGTTCATCAGCGGCGCCATGCCTTCCTCGCCGTCCTTGTCGTGCTGCCCGCCGTAGCCCCCGAAGAGGAGGTCGTACTGGACGAAGGGCTTGCCCGTGCGGTCGTCGAAGCCGCCGATGTTGGGGTTGCTCCAGTGGGTGAAGGCCCCCATGGCGCGGTGCGGCAGGGCCTCGGCCAGGGCGCCGTTGACCACCTCGAAGAGGCGGACCTGGTTGGTGGCCCGCCCGCCGGACGGCGCCGGATGCACCGCGTTGAAGAACGAGCCCTCGCGGGCCGTGATCCCGATCGGCCGGATGGTTCCTTCGTTCTGGGGCATGATGGCCTTGGCCAGCGCCATCGCGGTGAAGTTCCCCCAGGCCCGGGTGAAGTTGTAGTAGGAGTTGATCCCCGCCGGGACCTGATCGCCGCTTCCCGAGAAATCGAGCTCGATGTCGCCGTCGTCGACGGTGACGCGGACGTGGAAACGCACGGGGTCCGACCCGGGGCCGGCGTCGTCGAGAACGTCCTCGAATTCCCAGGATCCGTCGGGCAGGGCCCGGATGAACTCGCGCATGCGCGCCTCGGAGGCGGCGAGGATCTCCTCGAAGGCGTCCTCGACCGTCTCTTCGCCGTACTCCTCGAAGATCGCGCGCATGCGCGTCATGCCGACGTGGGCGGCGTTCCGCTGCGCGAACAGGTCGCCCTGGACGAGACCGGGGACCCGGACGTTGCCGAGGATCGTGCGCAGGATGTCCTCGTCCAGCTCGCCCGCGCGGAACAGGCGCACCGGCAGGAGCCGGAGCCCTTCCTGGTAGGCCTCGCTGACGCCCGCGATCTCCTGCGAGCCGGGCGTCGCGCCGCCGGTGTCGATGTGGTGCGCGGTCGCGCCCGAGTAGCCGGCGAGCCGGCCGCCGACGAACACCGGCATGACGAGGAAGAAGTCGGGGAGGTGGCCGGAGCCCAGCGCCGAATCGTTGAACAGGACCACGTCCCCCGGGACCAGCGTCTCGACGGGGATGTACCTGGAGACGTTGCGGATCACGTTGGGCATGGCGCCGATGTGCGCGGGGGAGAACTGCCCCTGGGCGATCAGGCGCCCCTTGCGGTCGAACAGCCCCGACGAGAAGTCGTCCCCCTCCCGGACCGCCGGCGAATAGGCCGTGCGGCGCAGCGTGCCGCCCATCTCCTCGACGATGGACATCAGCTTGCTCCAGACGATCGACAGGGTGACGGGGTCGATGCGGACGTTCCGCCCGGCGCCGGCCGTCGCTCGCGAACTCGCGTCGTTCAACCGTTTCCCTCCGCGTTGATGTCGATGACGACGTCGCCGCGCTCCGACATGCTAAGGCGGTCGCCCGGCAGCGCAAGTATCGTCGACTCCGGGTCCTCGACGATCGCGGGGCCGGCGAGCCCGCCGGCGCGGGCGAGCGCGGCGCGGTCCAGGATGCGGCAGGGCACGCGCCCGCCGCCTTCCGGCAGATACACCGGCCGGGTCCCGTCGATCCGTCCGCTCTCTCCGTCCGGGACCGCCGTCGTCTCGAGGCGGCCGGCCGCTTCGTCGGAGAACGTCGCCGCCAGGCACCAGTCCACCGCCTCGACGCCGGACGCCTCGTCGCGGTAGCCGTAGTCCCGCTCGTACGCGGCGTGGAAGGCCTCGATCGCGCGGCCGGCGTAGCCGTCGTCGATGGGGCCGGGAGGCAGGCCGACGTTGATCTCGAAGCCCTGTCCCGCCTGCCGGAGATAGGCGTAGCGCGACAGCCGCGGCGCGGCGGGGCCGAGGCGCGGCGCCTCCTTCGCCACGAGGGCCTCGAGCTCCGCGTACACGTCCGCGATCCGCCCGCCCGCGCCCGCCTCCAGCGCCATGGCGCGCGTGACGGTCACGTCGATGCGGGTCTCGGCGGTCAGCAGCCCGACCGCCGAGCCGACCCCGGCCGCGGCGGGGACGATGACGCGGGGAATCGACAGCGCGCGCGCGATCCGCGCCGCGTGGATCGGCCCCGCGCCGCCGAAGGCGACCAGGGTGTACTTGCGCGGGTCGCGGCCCTTCTCCACCGACATGACCCGCATCGCGCGCTCCATGCCGGCGTTGGCGACCGCGTGGACGCCCCACGCCGCGTCCTCCAGCGACAGGCCCAGGGGCTCGGCGACGAACCGCCGCAGGCCGGCCTCCGCCGCCGCCGGGTCCAGGGTCATGGCCCCGCCGTTGAAATAGTCCGGATCGAGGTAGCCGAGGACGAGGTTGGCGTCGGTGACCGTCGGCCGGTCGCCCCCGCGGCCGTAGCAGATCGGCCCCGGGTCCGCGCCGGCGCTCCGCGGCCCCACCTGGATGGTGCGCCCGTCGGTGGCCGCGATGCTGCCGCCGCCGGCGCCGATCTCCAGCAGCTCGATCGCGGGGGTCGACAGGGGCAGGCCGCTGTAGCGCCGGGAGTCGACCGTATCGACCTCGAACGCGGATGCGATGGCCGGTTCGCCGCCATCCACGGCGCCCAGCTTGGCGGTCGTGCCGCCCATGTCGAAGGTCAGCACGTGGTCCGCGGACTCCAGCCGTCCCACGTGCCGCGCGAGCAGGACGCCGGCGGCCGGGCCCGATTCGACGATGCGGACGGGATAGTCGCGGGCGACCTCCGGCGTCACGAGCCCGCCGTTCGACTGCATCACGTGGAGCGGGGCCGCGAATCCGCGCTTCGCCAGCGTTTCCTGGAGCCTGTCGAGGTAGCGGGCGACGACCGGCTTGACGAAGGCGTTGGCGAGGGTCGTGCTGCTGCGTTCGTACTCCCGTATGCGGGGGGACACGTCGCAGGACGCGGAGACGGCCAGCCCGGGCGCCCGTTCCGCGAGGCGCCGCGCGGCGGCCCGTTCGTGGTCCGCGTTGGCGTAGGAGTGCAGGAAGACGATCGCCGCCGATTCGATCCCCTCCGCCAGCAGCCGGTCGGCCACCGCGTCGAGGCCGTCCATGTCGATGGGCGCGATGACGCTTCCGTCGGCGTCGAGGCGCTCGGAGACCTCGTAGATGTGCCGGCGCCGCGTCAACGGCTCCGGTTTGCGGAAATAGAGGTCGTAGGTCTCGTGGCGCTTCTGGCGGCCCAGGATCAGGACGTCCCGGAATCCCTCGGTCGTCAGCAGCGCCGTCCGGGCGCCCTTCCGTTCCAGGATGGCGTTGGTCGCCACGGTCGTGGCGTGGAGGAGGGCGTCGACGTCCGGGGGGGTCGTCCCGGTCCCGTCCAGGACCGCGTCCAGGCCGGCCATGACGGCGCGGGTCAGGTCGTCCGGCGTGGTCGAGGTCTTGGCGACGCGCAGCGTCCCCGACGCCGAGTCGTGCAGCACGATGTCGGTGAACGTTCCGCCGATGTCGAACGCCAGTCGGATCATGGGGACCGGGAGCCTCCGGTGCGCGGGGCCGGCAAGTGTGATGGGTCGCGCCGCCGGCGTAAAGGCGGGCGGCGCCTGGGCCGGGACGGGCCGGTGGGGTAGGGTGCGGTCGAGCGTCGAGAGGGGGATTCGCCGTGGACTACGAGCAGGTCTCGGTCGAGCGGACGCACGGGGGCCGGAGTACGTCTTCCAGATCCATTGCTGGAAAGCGAGGCTGATGGAGCGCCGGGGTCAGTCGTGGGTTTCCAACGCGCCGCGCCGGTTCAAGATCAGCTCGCACACGAGCTGCGACTTCCATGCGTATCTCGGTCTTCACGAGGACGTGCGGCAGAGGCTCGGAAACCTGGTTTCCTAGTGCCAGCGCGTGGGATGGAACGGATCGGAGAAGCGGCACACGCGAGGAAGCCTCGACGTTATGCCGTCCTGAGTCATGCACGTATGGAGGATCGGTGATGAAGTACCTGTCGATGTTGGTTGTGGCACTCGCTATGACCACACCTGCCGCGGCTCATGTTCCGGAGGCGTGCCAGGACGAGCTTCAGGCGCTCTCGGAGGAGCTGCTTCCGATACAGCAGTACATGCGGGAGGCCACTGAAGAGGCTACAAAAGAGTTTCTGAAGTCGAGCGGCTTGCTCGAGCTGCGGGGGCTGACTGTTCAAATATACTCGTTTCAGCAGCAGATGGCGGGAGCGACGCTGCCGAAGATCGCCGAGATTCTGATGTGCTTTGCAGAGGCGTCGGAGCCCGGGTAGGTGGTAGACTGGCATAGCCGTGGCTAGGCATGGCCCGGCGAGGCGAGGCTGGGCATGGCCCGGCATGGCTAGGCAAGGAACGGAAGACGAGGGCCCGGAGCAATCCGGGCCCTCGTTCGTTCAGCGCACTCGCCAGGTCGCCGACTTCCTCAAAATGCCAGAATCGATCAGCGGATTGCTGCGGCCCTTCCGAGTGATCGTGCTCGGCTTGTTTGGGGGCGTACGCAGGACGGTGATGGACTTCTGTATCCGCGCCACCATGGCGAGGCCCACGCGGCCCGCGGTGGTCCGGTTCGCGGGGCCGGCAAGTGTGATGGGTCGCGCCGCCGGCGTAAAGGCGGGCGGCGCCTGGGCCGGGACGGACCGGTGGGGTAGGGTGCGGTCGGGCGTCGAGAGGGGGATTCGCCGTGGACTACGAGCAGGTCTCGGTCGAGCGGACGCACGGGGGCCGCGTCGTCCGCGTGACGCTGAACCGGCCCGAAAAGCTGAACGCGCTGGGCTGGCGCGCGTACGAGGAGCTGTTCCGCGTCGCCGACGGACTGGCGGAGGACCGGGGCGTGTCGGTTCTGGTCCTCACCGGCTCGGGCGAGAAGGCCTTCTGCGCCGGGGCCGACATCGACGACGTCTCCGGGCTGACCGGCGAGGGCTTTCGCCGGTTCGCCGGCCGCACCGTGGACCTCTACCGCCGCCTGCGCGCGCTGCCCCAGGTGGTGGTGATCGCCGCCAACGGCCTGAGCTTCGGCGCCGGCTGCGCGCTCGTCATGTCGGGGGACATCGTCGTCGCCGCGCCCCACGCGCGGTTCGCGCAGCCGGAGATCGACGTCGGCATCGTCGGGGGCGCCGCCCTGCTGCCCCGCCACCTGGGCAATCGCGCCCGGGCCTTCGAGATGGTCCTCCTCGCCGAGCGCATCGACGCCGAGGAGGCCAGGACCCTCGGCCTGGTGACCCGGGTCGCGCCGGAGGGTGGCCTGGACGGGGCCGTGGAGGACGTCGTGGCGCGGTTGCTCGGCAAGCCCCCGGCAGTGCTGTCCATGGCGAAGGAAGCCCTCGTCCGCTGTGAGGGCGCCGCCGGCGGCGAAGCCGCCTTCGCGCTCCAGCAGGATCTGGCCGCGGTGGCCTTCGACGCGCCCGAGCGCGCGGAGCGGATGAGCGCGTTCCTGAACAAGAAGCGGTCCGGACCATGAAGCTCTACGGCTACTACCTGTCGTCCAACGTCTACCGGGCGCGGGTCGCGCTCAACCTCAAGGGCGTCGCCTACGAGGACGAGATCGTCGACGTCCTGAAGGGCGACGCCGCGTCCCCCGAATACCGGGTCCTGAACCCGCAGGGGAAGATTCCCGCGCTGCGGGACGGGGACACGGTCGTCGCCCAGTCCCTGGCCATCCTCGAATACCTCGAGGAGACGTTCCCCGAGCCGCCGCTGCTGCCCGCGGATCCGGCGGGACGGGCGCGCGTGCGCAGCCTGTCCCTCGCCCTGGTCGGGGACATCTTCGCGCTGCTGCCCAGCCGCGTGCGCAACCGCCTCGCCGGCGACCTGAACCAGGACGAGGCCGGCGTCCGCCGCTGGTGCCACGACTGGGTCCGCCAGGGGCTGGACATGCTGGAGGCGTCCCTCGCCGGAGATCCCGCCACGGGGACCTTTTGCCACGGGGACTCGCTCACGTTCGCCGACATCTGCCTGGCTTCGCTGATACAGGTCTCGCGCCGTTACGGCTGCGACTTGGCGCCCTGCCCGACGGTGCGGCGCATCTACGGATCGTGCGCGGAGATGCCGGCGTTCCGGGACGCCCTGGCGCAGAACCAGTCCGACGCCCCGCCGGAATTCGAGGGGCTTTAGGGCCGGGCGCCGCCGGTGCGCCGCCGCACGACCAGCACGCTGCCGACGGCGGCGAGCAGCAGCAGCGCCACCGCGTGGTAGAGCCAGTGGGGCCGGCCCAGGTCCATGAAGGCGCCGAACAGGACCGGGGCGACGGTCCCGCCGACGTCCAGCCCGGTGTAGACGAACCCGAACACCCGGCCCGTCGCTCCCGGCGGCGTCGCGCGCTTGACGATGAGGTCGCGGGACGGCATGGCGACTCCCATGGCGAACCCGGTCAGGGCGAGGCCCGCCAGCATCGCCGGAAACGGCAGGTCGAGACCGCCCATGGCCGCGAAGATCAGGACCGCGACGGAGAAGGCGGCGGCGACGATCATTCCGGGGTCCCGCACGCGGTCGGCCGTGATCCCGCCGGCGACGGTGCCGACGGCGCCCGCCGCCAGAAAGGCGGTCAGCGCGGACCCGGCCAGCGCGAGGTCGACGCCGTAGGCCGTGGCGAGCGCGGTCACCGAGAACGACTGGATCCCGAACTGCCCCGTCGCCAGGAACGCGAAGAAGACGAAGGACGCGAGGATGGAGACGTTGAACAGGAACGCGAACTCCCCGGTTCGCGGACCGCCGCCGCCGTCCGCGTCCGCGCGCCCGCGGGCCTCGCCCTCGTCCCGCAGCAGGGAGCCCCGCCACGCCAGGAAGGCGCCCAGCGCCAGTCCGGCGGCGCCGATCGAGATCAGGGCGCCCTGCCACCCGATCGTCGCGGCCGACGCGATCATGACGATGGGGGCGAGGGTCCAGCCGATGTTGCCGCCGACCGTGTGGACGCTGTAGGCCCGGCCCAGGCGCCCCTCGCTGACGGACGCCGTCAGGATCGAGTAGTCCGCGGGATGGAACACGGAGTTGCCGACCCCGCCGACCGCCGCCAGGACGATGAACGCGGGATACGCGGGCAGGAGCCCCATCATCAGATGGGAGAGGCCGAGCAGGCCGATGCCGGCGATCAGCACGCGCCGCGCGCCGATGCGGTCCACCAGGAACCCCATGGCGGGCTGGGCCACCGCCGAGGCGACGAAGAAGACCGTGCTCAGCAGGCCGAGGGCGGCGTAGGAAACGCCGAGGTCGGCCTTGAGGATGGGAAAGAGCGGCGGCAGCGCCAGTTGAAAGAAATGGCTGACGGTGTGCGCGCCGCCGACGAGGCCGATGACCCTGAGGTCCCGGCCGAGGGGGGCGGGCGCGGCGGTCGTCACGTCGGGTCTCCGAGCGGGCGCCTGGAGCGGGGTCGCGACAACTCGTCAGCCGGGCCGGCCCCGTATGGACCTGGGACATGGACGATCCCGCAGGTATCGAAGACTCGGCCGTCGCGGCGCTCGGCGTTCATGCCGCGGCTGGGCGGGCGAAACCCCCGGTTGACGCAGTAGATGCACGGACCGCGCCGCCGGCCCTCACCCTGACCCTCCTTCCAGGAGGAGGGGACCCGAGCGGCCCGGCCGCGCCCCGAGGGTCCCCTCTCCCGCGTGCGGGAGAGGGACAGGGTGAGGGTGTCGGAGAACGATGCGCCGCCCCGACCGCGTCTCGCAGAGGAATCCTGACAAGGGGAGGGGACCCTGAGCGCGACGGCGGGGGCGGGGTTCCGGGCCATGGAAAGCCTTCGTCGATGAAGAACGACCGGGCCATACCATACCTGTCCCGAGTCGAGCGTCCTTGCGTGCGGGCTACGCGGCGCCGCGCGCCACGGCCATGCCGGTGATCCACTCGGGGATGATGTCGTAGTAGTCGAGGGCGGGTTCCGGCGCGCCGCCCGAAGCGGCCGCCCAGGCCGCGGCGGCGGCCACCCAGCAGCGCACCTCGTGGCCGCCGAACCCGCCTTCCCGGTCCATCTCCTCGTCGGACCAGCCGTCGAACGCCTCGAGCTCGCCCGCCGTCCAGTGCTTCAGGAAGCGCCGGTCGAACGCCTCGCTCGGCGGCAGGATCGGGCCCTCGCCCCGGCACATCGCCTTCGCCGCCTCGACCACCCGGGCTTCGCGGCGCTCGAACTCCTCCGGCGTCGGCGTGTTCCGCCTGACCACCCTGGCGACGACCTTCTCGTCGTCGAGGTCGACCACGGGCGTGGGCGGGTCGTGCGACAGCCCGCCCGAGCCGACGACGACGACGCGCTTGTCGAGGCCGGCCAGGAAGCGGCCGACCGCGGCGCCTAGCTCCCGCACGCGCCGGAAGCCGGGGCGGGTGACGGCCGCGCAGTTGACGACGACGGGCAGGACGGGATAGGCGGCCAGCGCCCCCGTGAGCTTGACGAGCGGGATGGTGACGCCGTGATCGACCCGCATGTCGTAGGAGAACGCCGGGTCGAACCCCTCGGCCGAGAGGTGCCGGAAGCAGGCCATGGCGATGTCCCCGGGAACGTCCAGGGGACCGGGCTCCAGTCCCCAGTCGCAGCCGCCGTTGGCCGCCGCGGCGATCACGAAACCCGGCATCAGGTCGTAGAAGAGCCCCGCGAAGTGATCCGGTCCGAACACCGCGATCAGCTCCGGTTCCTGGGATTCGATCCACCGCGCGGCTTCGCCGACGGCGTTGAAGAAGGCCTCTTCCTGGGACCGGTCGGACGGAGGCAGCGCGCCCATCATGAGCGGGCTGTGGGACATGCAGACGAGGGAGACGGGCATGCGCGGGAGGGGCGGGTCAGGCCCGGACGCTGGGGCGGGCGCTCACCTCCTCGTGCCAGCGCGCCACGTTGGGCCGGTCGCCGGGAATCGGGAACTCGATCCGGTCCGCCAGCCCGATCGTGAAATGGCCCGTGATGTCGGCGATGGAGAAGGTCTCGCCGGCGATGAAGCGGTTGGCCGCGAGCTGCGCGTCGAGCCGTTCGAGCAGGATCGACAGCATGTCCTTGCCCCGCTCGACGATCTCCGGGAACTGGGCGAGGTCATTCCGCGTGCCGGGGACGACCCGTCCCCGGAAGCCCGCTTCCGTGTTGCGCAGCGAGTGCATGATCGGCAGGTAGCCGTCCAGCTCGACCCGGCGGTTCCACATGTCGATGAGCGCCCGTTCCCTGGGATCCCGGCCCATCAGGGAGGGCTCCGGATGGAGGTCCTCCAGGTAGCGGCAGATGGAGACCGACTCGCCGATGCACGTCCCGTCGTCGAGCTCGAGGAACGGAACGACCGCGAAGGGGTTCATGGAGCGGTAGGGCTCCTCGAACATCGCCCCGTCGCGCAGCTTCACCTCGACGGTCGGGATCTCGAGTCCCTTTTCCGCCAGGAACACGCGCACCCGCCGGGCATTGGGGGCTGGACCGAAGTCGTGGAGTTTCATGGGGGCTCGTTCCCTTGAGGGGGGCCATGGACCGGGACGGCCATTCTACCGGGGACCGGGGGACCGTGCCAGCTTTCGCGCCCTTCGGGTCGGGCTGGAATTCGATGGGAGCGACGAGGGCTCCGGTACGAAATGCGGCCCGGAGAACCCTCCGGAGACGAGGGCGCGGCGGGCGTCGGGGAGGCCCGCCCGCGGCCCGTACGCCGCGATCGGAGAGCCGCGTCGCACCCGATCGGGACAAGGTTGTTGCGTTCAAAAATGTACGCGCCTATCCTGGACGGGAACGGGCTCGCATTGTGACGACATGAACGGACGGCAGTTCATCGCAGGGGTCCGCAAGTGGGCGCGAAGCCGGGATCTGGAGGTGCGGTTCGTGGCCTCCGAAGGCCCCGGCTCGCATGGAACGCTCTACGCGGGCGGGCGCAGAACGACGGTCAAGGACCGGAAAAAGGAAATCGGCAAGGGACTGCTCGCCAAGATGCTCGCCGACCTTGGGATCGACAGGGACGAATTCCAGACGGAATGACAGATATGCCCTTGGAGGGGCGTAGACATGCCTGACACCTACAACTATCCCGCCGAGATCGCGCGCGACGAGGACGGCCGGTATGTCGTCGCATTCCCGGATTTCGAATGGGGCGCGACGGACGGCGAGACCCGCGACGAGGCCCTGGCCGAGGCCAAGGACCTGCTGCGCGAGCTCATCGCGGCCACGATCCGGGAGGGCGGGGATCTGCCCGAGCCTTCGCCCGCCGGGAAAGGGCGGTCGCTCGTCGTTCCGCCGGTGCAGACCGCGTTGAAGGCAGCGCTCTACGAGGCGTGGCGCCGGGCGGGAATATCGCAACGGCGCCTTGCCCGGGACCTCGACGTCGCCGAGAGCGAGGTGCGGCGGATGTTGAATCCCGAACACAGCACCAAGACCGCCACGCTCGATCGCGCTCTGCGCCGGCTCGGGAAGCGTGTGACCGTGACCGTCGGCGAGGCCATGTGACGCTCCGGCCGTGGTGCAGGCCGATCCTGGTAGTCGGGGAGGCCCGCCCGCGGCCCGGCCGTCTCGTATAGAAGCAGCCCGAGATGTAGCCTGGCTGGAAGAGGCAACGGGGAGGCGTCGCGAACGGCGGGCCTGCCGAACGGCCATCTGTGGAGAGGTCGGGGCCGCGATCGCTCAGGCCATGGTCGGAAAGATCTAGGCTCAATTTACAATCCGTAGGCGTCCGCCGTCAAAATCTCGGTCATCGAGCCATAAACGCCGCCGACACCCCCCTCCGTCATGCCCCGGTCCCCGGAACAAAGCCGGAGTGGATTCTTCATCGATCCGATAGAGTTCTGTAATACATAAAGAAATTGCGCTTTCCCAAGGACAGCGATCCAGAATAAACGGTTTCAGTCATCAAACCGAATGTAATATTCTCAATACCGGGACGGCAACAGACTGTGTGTGACGGCGGATTACTATTTTTGAGCATAGAGACCAAATTGCAATGCCATTGGATGGTAACTCAACCGACGGAAATTTAGGCGACAGCCAGTTGCAGCTCAGAACGGCTTGGTCCCTCCCGACCGGCGATCGTCTTGCAAGGCAACGTGCAAACGCGCTGGACGACGATTTGCAAGGTCTGGTCTCTAGCTTCTCGTCCGTAACGTGTTTACCCTCCGCGCCGCAGCCGATCTCGCGGGATTGGCACCGTGATCGCATGCCTGAATCAGGGTATCCGCTAACTCTCTGCACCGCATCGCCAATTTGCTTAGCAACTCGGGCGCGCCGTCGGGCTGGGTGGGAAATGATCGATGACCGTCAAGTTCATCCATACGTCGGACTGGCAGATCGGGAAGGTCTTCCGATTTGTCGACGATGCGACGATGGGGCTTCTTCAGGAGGCCCGTCTACGGTCCATATCGCGACTGGGTGAGCTCGCCGGGGAGCACGGGGCGGCTCACATACTGGTTGCGGGCGACGTCTACGACATGGAGGCGCTGTCGTTGCGTTCGCTCAACCAACCCTTGGAACGGATGCGCGGATTCCCAAGCGTCCGCTGGCATCTGTTGCCGGGCAACCATGATCCGCACCGCCCCAACGGGCTCTGGGACCAACTCCTCCGCAAGGGTTTGCCCGAGAACGTCTGCGTTCATGTCGCGCCTGAGCCCGCGGTACTTGAGAACGAGCACTTCGTCCTCTTGCCGGCACCGCTGTTTCATCGCCGGACGCTCGACGATCTCACGGCCTACATGGACGACGTGGACTTGCCGGACGGTCTCATTCGGGTCGGGCTGGCTCACGGCACCGTCACGGGATTCGGCTCTGACGACAGGGACGTTCCCAATTTCATCGCTCCCGACCGACCACGTCTTGCCGGCCTCTCCTACCTTGCGTTGGGCGACTGGCATGGGCAGAGGCAGATCAGTGACCGCTGCTGGTATAGCGGCACACCCGAAACCGACGCCTTTGACGTGATCGACGGTGGTCAGGCTTTGCTCGTTGAGATCGACGGACCGAATGCGGTCCCGGCCGTGACCAGCATCCCGACGGGACAGTACACCTGGGTCAGACTTTCGGAGCAGATCGGCAGCCACGCGGACATCGACCACCTTGCCGGGAAGCTCCGCGGCACCGCTGACGAGCTGGATCGGGTTCTTGTCCACCTGGACATGGAAGGCGCGCTGTCATTGGAGCACCGTCAGTACTTCCAGGAGCAGATCGTGGACGGGGTATCGGCCGCGTTCTGTTTTATGCGTGTGGATGATCGCCGCTTGTTCGCAATGCCGACGACGGAAGACTTGGATCGAATCGATCGCGGAGGTTTCGTGCGCACGGCCGCCGAACAATTGAAGCGATTGGCCGATGAAGGTGAGGGGGATGGCGGCATCGCGGCCGCTGCGCTCGAGCGTCTCTTTGTTGAGCACATGAAGCTGCAGGCGGAGGAGCGATGAAAATCCGATCGCTCGCCGTCAACCAGTTCAAGAAATTCACGTCCCCGACGCGCCTGGATGGCGTCGAGGATGGCCTCAACGTCGTTGTCGGTCCAAATGAGATGGGCAAATCGACGTTGCTCGACGCCCTTCGCGCCGTTCTGTTCGAGAAATACAGCTCCAGGGCCCAGCCGATCATGGCGTTGCAGAACGATCGGAACCAGGCCGCACCGGTGGTCGAACTGGCAATCGAGCTCGATGAAGGCCTCTATCGGGTCACGAAGCGCTTCATCAAGAAGCCCTATGCTCGTCTGTCCTGTCCCGACGGGCGAAACTTGGAAGGCGATACCGCGGAAGACACGCTTCGCGCGCTTCTCGACTTCCATGAACCAGGCAAGACCGGGGCGAAGCCTGAAACGCTTGGGATGTGGAATGTCCTGTGGGTGCAGCAGGGGCAGTCATTCGGTGCGCTCGATCTTCCCGATAGCGCCCGCTCAAGCCTTCACAGCGCTCTGGAGTCGGAGGTCGGCACTGTCCTGGGCGGTCGTCGGGGGCGCGCGCTGCCGAAAGCCATCGAGAGCCAACTCGGCGAGCTGGTCACGTCGACGACCAACCGACCGCGCGGCGCATACAAAGAGCTGATCGACAGTGTGGACACGCTTCGCGAGGAACTCGGCGACCTACGCGCCCGCCGTCAGGATCTGACACAAACGTTGGAGGATCTCGAAGAAACTCAGGAGAGCGTTCAACGCCTCTCCACCGGCGACCGGGATCGGGCAGATCGGAAGGAGCTTGACGAGGCACGCGAACGCCATAGCCAACTCGCTGAACTGGAAGCCCGCATAGAAGCCGCCTACACCGAACGGGAGCTCAAGAAGCGCTCGCTGGAACAGGCCGAGCAGGCGGCAGAGGCCCGGAGGCGGTTGAAGGCCGACGTTAAGACAGAGAAGGAAGCTCTCGAAGCGGTTGGATTGCGGTTGACCGGAGCACGAGAGCAGGAAGAAGAGGCGCGATCCAAGGTTGACGGACTGCGTGGCGACGTGCGCCAGTCGGAGACGGCTCTCACCAAGGCCGACGAAGCGGTGTCGCGGCATCGCCGCGTGCTCGGCGCTGCTGAGCGTCAGGCCCGACTCAGTGATCTTGAGGCGCGATACGAAAAAGCCCAGGCAGCTGAAGATCTTCAAGGAAAGGCCCAGCAGGCCGCTGCCGCCATATTGGTCACGGATGAGGCCATCCAAGGGATACGGGAGGCCGCGCAAGGAAGAGAGATCATTCGAAGCCGCCTTGATGCAGCGGCGACTGTCATTTCGTTCGACATGTCCGTGGGCGGCATTTCCGGCATCGATGTAGACGGGGAACCGCTAACGGCCGATGGGCGATTCGTTCGGTCGGTCGAGCCGGTCACCATCACGATTTCGGATCGCGGACGCATCACGGTCGAACCGGCGATCAAGGGTCGAGACAAGCTGCTTCGCCGACAGCACGATGCCGCTACGGCGCTAAGGGAAGCGCTGGAGGAAGCAGGCGCCAAATCGGTCACTGACGCCGAAGATCAGCACAGCAGGCGCCAGAAGCTGCTGCGGGACGCTGAACTTGCCCGTCAGGGGGTCGAGTTGCACGCCCCCAAGACAGTCGACTACGAGGCTGGGGCACAGGCGCTCGCCGACTACATCGGGGGTCTGCGACAGGTCCTGAAACAAGAGAAGAGCGAACTGGAATTGCAGGAGCTGCCAGCACGCCGAGATGCCGAAACGGCATTGCGGACAGCACAGGAGCAGGCGGATGAGGTCCGCAGTGCGCTCAATGCAGCGCGTGCCGCGTTGAGCGGGCCAGAAGAAGCTCTGGGCGAACTACAAACGGAAATCGCTACTCATCAGGGCCGGTACGACGAAAGCAAGG
This sequence comes from Alphaproteobacteria bacterium, assembly GCA_963663355.2. Classification (GTDB taxonomy): domain Bacteria; phylum Pseudomonadota; class Alphaproteobacteria; order UBA2966; family UBA2966; genus UBA2966. The sequence goes on along the minus strand of CAXXKS010000001.1, from coordinate 2,589,149 downwards.
ACCGGCTCGAAAGACTCCATTTGAACGTTACGCAGGCGGAAGCAGATTGCTCGGACGATGATCTCAAGTCCGGCGTCGAGTCGGCACGCGCCGTTCTGTCGGAACAGGAAACAGCTATTGAACGTCTTGAGGAGAAGCGCAGCGATGAGACGTTGCCACAACTGGAGGCGCGCATCGGTCGCCTCGAAAAGGCGCTGCAAGAGAGGCGCGACAAGCGATCCAATCTGAAGGAACGGATTGCCGGCCTTAAGTCGCGCGTCGAGGCCGTCGAAGGCGCCGGGCTTGACGAAGCCATCGGACAGCAGGCCCGTGAGCTGGAGCTTGCCGAGGAAGAAAGGCGCCGTCGGGACCGCGAGGTTGAGGTCCTCAGCCTCCTGCTATCGACGTTGCGCAGCGCCGAGCAAGAAGCCAAGGAACAATACTTGTCGCCGGTGCTGAAGCGGGTTCGGCCGTATCTTCAGCTCCTGTTCCCGGGCGCCGATATCCGCATCGATGAGAACCTTCACATTGCCGGGGTGGTGAGAGAAGTCGGCTACGAGGAAGCCTTCAATCATCTCAGCATGGGCACCCAGGAGCAGATTGCCGTACTCGTCCGCCTTGCCTTCGCGGAGATGCTGGTCGAACAGGGCCACCCGGCAACCGTCGTGCTTGATGACGCTCTTGTGTTTTCGGACGACCGGCGGATGGGACGGATCTTCGATATTCTCAACATGGCGGCTCGAAACGTTCAGGTGATTGTCTTCACCTGTCGGGAGCAGCTGTTTGAGGGTCTGGGCGGTCGGTACTTGTCGCTCGAGCCAGCAGGCAGCGAAGAACTTGCCTCAGCGTAGGATCGGAATAAGAGAATGAGGATTGAATCTGTCCGCATTGAGAACTTTCGTTCGTTCGAGGATGCAACTGTTCCGTTCAACAGATACACTTGTCTGGTCGGTCCGAATGGTGCTGGAAAGTCGACAGTTCTGACGGCCTTGAATGTCTTCTTCCGCGAAACTGAAAATCTCTCCACCGACCTCAGCCAACCGACCGAAGAAGACTTTCACTGCAAGAATACCTCGGATCCGATCAGGATTACAGTCACATTTGGCGATCTGAGTGATGAAGCCCAAGAGGACTTCTCCGACTATGTTCGACAGGGACAGCTCGTGGTGACGGCGGTCGCTTCCTTCGACGAGGGAACCAGCAAGGCTCAGGTGAAACAGTACGGGCAACGTCTCGGTATGAGAGCATTGAGTCCGTTCTTCGAGGCTCTCGATGGAGGTAAGAAGGTCGGAGAGCTGAAAGAGATTTATGGCGAGCTACGCGAGACGTATATGGAATTACCGGCGCCAGGCATTAAAGACGCCATGGTTGCGGGGCTTCGCGAGTTCGAGGCTGCACGGCCGGATGAATGCGAACTCATCCCCAGCGAGGATCAGTTTTACGGTTTTTCCAGAGGAGTGAACCGCCTCTCCAAGCATCTTCAATGGGTGTACGTACCGGCCGTCAAGGACGCGGCCTCGGAACAGGTGGAAGCACGGAACTCGGCATTGGGCAAGCTGCTTGCTCGCACGGTTCGCTCAAAGACAAATTTCGACGAAGAGATTGAGGTGCTACGCGCGCAAGTGCAACAGCGATATCAGAATCTTCTCGACGGCAACCAAACTGTTCTCGACGACATTTCTTCCGTGCTTCAGATGCGGATCTCCGAGTGGGCGCATCCCGAGGCGCGGTTACGCCTTCATTGGAAACAGGATCCTGAAAAGTCCGTGCGTGTTGAGGAGCCATTGGCGCACATTCTTGTCGGCGAAGGTGAATTCGAGGGTGGGCTTGCGCGGTTTGGTCATGGTCTCCAGCGGTCCTATTTGCTTGCATTGCTGCAAGAACTCGCCGGGACTGATGATATTGCTGGACCTACCCTCATTCTCGCCTGCGAGGAGCCCGAACTCTACCAGCATCCGCCCCAGGCCCGTCACCTTGCCGTGATTCTCAACACTCTCAGTCAGGGTAATGCACAGGTCATCGTTTCCTCCCACGATCCGCGCTTTGTCTCCGGCCAGGGATTTGAAGATGTCCGAATGATCCGCAAGGATCATGGTCATCGATGTTCTGCGGTGGCTCACATGTCATTCGACGAAATCGCGCAGGCCGTGGCCGCCGCCACGGGCAAGGAGCCAGCCAAGCCGGAAGGGATGCTGGCGAAGATTCACCAAACCTTGCAACCTTCTCTCAACGAGATGTTCTTTACCCGAAGACTCATTCTGGTCGAGGGGATTGAAGATATCGCTTACCTGATGTCGTATCTCAATCTCCTCGACAAATCAGACGAATTCAGACGCTTGGGCTGTCACATCGTAGGCGTAAACGGCAAGAGTGAGCTGCTTCAGCCGCTTGTAATAGCGAGGAAGATGGGGATCCCGACCTATGTCATATTCGATGCTGATTCGGACAAACCCGACAAGAATGGTAGTCGGGCCAAACAGGAGAATGATAACAGGGCGCTACTGACACTGCTTGGCAAACCGGAAGAAAACCCCATGCCTGCGGACACATGCTCGGGCCTAGGCTTCACGATGTGGCATTCCGACATCGGTGCGATGGTTGAAGCCGATATCGGAAAGGATGAGTGGGCGGTATTCCGAGCACAAGCCGACCAACGCTATGGTCATGCCGGTAATTTGCGCAAGAATACGCTCCATATTGGCGCTAGCCTAGCTTTCGCCTGGGAAGCAGGAAAGCGTCCGGCCTGTCTTTTGCAGATTTGTGACTTCATCCTCGAACCAGAGAATTACTTGCCCTAACTGTGTGGCCGCAATGCAAGCTGGTCAGAGCATGCGCTGACTGGGTTATTATGCCATTCGAGCACCAGGCGTTCGAGCGTGGAAACGCGGGTGCATCCGAAAAGCGCAGAGGCAGTGACCGCCGCCCGGTTTCAGTAGTGCTGACGGAAGTTCAGGGACTCTAGACGATAGATTCAAGGCAGGCCGGCTGACCCACAACCATCCTATCCGGGCTAGGAAGTTTCGCGACGCCCGTTTCCGGAGGCCAGAGCGCTTCCGGTGACATCTTGGAAAGCGAGATCGGCGTCGGTGCGGTCGCTGCCGACGTTGCTGTGGGAAGATTACACAGATATCGTCCTTGCTCGTCGAGGCGAGGCGGCAGTGTTGATGCATCCCCCGCAAGTGATTCGTCGATCTACCCCGTCGGCGGTGCCTCGCCCCCGCCTTGCTTCTGGCCCATGTAGCCGCACCGGTGCCTCGCGTGAGCGCTCGGCCAGATCGGCCACGGTGGGCTCCGCCGCCGGCTTCGAAGGGATCAGGTCCTCGCCCCGCTTGATTCGGTCGATGACGGCGGCGGCCTCGCGCCGGCGCACATCCACAGTCTCGGTGCCGACCCGCCCCAGGGTGACCCGCTTCAGGCCGGCCGGCCCGCAGGACTGGACGATGTAGAGTTTGCGCCCGGTAGCGTGGACCCGCACGCCGAAGCCGGCCAAGTCGTGGTCCCAGAAGATCGCGTCCTTGCCCTCGACCTTCAGCCGCTCCACTATCCGCTTGGTCAGCTTGAGGGTACTTCGCTTGGGCACTGCCACTCTCCCAGCTCCGGAAACCAGTCATCAAATCGTGAGTTCCGGACGTCATGTCGATGACGAATCTATGGCCATCCGTGACGGGAATTCAAGGGGCAGAAGGCCAAGGAAGGGAGGAATATTCTATTCACCACAACATGTTAATAGAAGACCAGTCGGCGCCAGGCGGCAGTTGCTTGTGTCCCCGGACTTGATCCGGGGGCCGGAGCATGACGGCTTGGGGATTGGCCGGGACAGGGGGAACAGTGCCGATCCAACAGCACGAAATTCATGAAACGAGACATTGCGGATCAACCTGCCGTTGCTGACAGTCCGGGATGCCTGCGGATCGCGAATTGAGCCAAGATCTACCTTTCGGGCATCGGTCCGTGAGGACTCTCGACGAAATATGCCTCGACAATTGCCGCGAGCGCCGTCTTCAGGACCTCTGTTTCGGCAAACAGAGGATGGCGTTCATGCGCGTATCTCCACTCCACGAACGGATTCATGTTTTGGGACGAAGCGTTTCTCAAGCCGTCTCGGATGGGGCGGGTCCAGGTTGACTGTGCCACCGGACCGAGCACCAAGACGTTACGCCCGTGCTCGTCGAGACCTTCGTCGAAACCCCGCGCTACACCGGCGCCGTCCACCGGGCATCGGGCTGGAGCCATGTCGGGGCCGCACAGGGGCGCGGGCGTCACGACCGGCACAAGCTCCACGACAAACCCCGCAAGGACGTCTGGCTCCGGCCCTTCGGAAGGGATGTTCGCGCCCTTCGCGGACGGGGCGGTTGCCATCCGGCGGGCGCCCGCTACACTCTCCGCCGCGGAGCGGAACCAACGAAAGGCGAGGGCGCGTCATGCCGGCGACAGTGGCGGGCTACCCGGCGCTCGGCGAGCGCAGCCGCGGCTGGCTGCGCTATCTCCACCGCAAGGCGACGACCCCGGACAACTGGGACAGGAACGGCCGCCCCCATCCCCACTGGGACAACGTCAGCGGCGAGCCGCGGCGCTCCTGGTACCGGTTCGACCTGTTCGAGTCGAGCTACGCCATGGGCCTCATGTGCGACACCACGCCGGCCTGGCGCGAGGTCTACGGCGCCGTCCTCGACGAGCTCGCGTTCCGCTATACGGGCTGGTGGGCGGCGGAGGACTGGCTGACGCAGATCGGCGAGGACCCGCGCCGCGACCAGTACCCGGAGGAATGGTACGAGGCCTGGATCCCCCGGTTCCTGCGCGGCCGCTACGACACGCCCGGCTGGACCGCCGACGGGGTGGAGCCCTGGGGCCGCCAGATCGACCCCATCCGGGCCGACGGCGCGCTCTGGCTCAAGGGGAACTTCCTCATCGTCCTGGGGCTGCACAGGTACGTCACCGGCGACGACAAGTGGAACGAGCCCTTCGAGACCATCCGCGACGGCGCGAACACCTTCACCTGGACCTATTCGGGAGTCGCCGAGCACCTCGCCAGGCAGTGGTCGTCCCGGCCCGAGGGGTGCCACTGCGAGAATACCAAGATCTGGCCCATATGACTGGCCCCCGCGGGCCTCGGTCTGAGGCTCCACGACATCAACCACCGCACCGACCTGCACCTGGCCTTCGACAACTGGTGGGAGTACGCCGTGCGCCACTACCTGCCCATGCGGGACGGCAAGGTCGGAGACTGGTACACCAACTACTACGACCCGATCGTGGACTACAACCACAAGGTCAGCATGCGGCCCGACGGGACCGGGTCCTTCTTCTGGGGCAACTACGACAAGTTCCTCATGGTCCTCGGGCTGGTCCCGCAGCGCCGCGACGTGGCCCGCCAGTTCTTCGAGTCCGCGGTGGAGTGCCTGGGCTGGCGGTCCCTCGAGCCGGCCGACGAGCCGCCCGGAAACCCGCGGGCCACCCTCTACGGCCTGGCCTTCGCCCGCGAATTCGGCGACGAGGCGATCCACGCCAAGCTCAGGGCCTGCGCCGAGGCCCGTCACGAACCCACCCTCGACCCGGAGACCCTGGAGTTCACCTGGGGGTTCGGGCTGGACGAGCCGCACCCGCGCGGCCAGTTCAACGCCTCGGCCGCCATGGCGGAGGCGATCGGCGAAGGCGCCTGGTGGCGCCTCTTCAACGAGCCCGACCTGCGCAAGTTCGTCGATCCGACCGTGTACGGCGTCGACTTCCCCACGGTCTGCCTGAGCCAGGCCGTCTACGACGCGGCCCGGCGCCTGCTCGTCGTGTCGACCGACGCCGGCGTTCCGGCGGCGCGGGGCAGGCCCACGACGTTCCGCGTGACCAACGTGGCCCCCGGGTCCTGCACGGTCGTCGCCGACGGGGAAAGGAGCGGCGACTGGCGCGAGGTCGACGGCGACATCGAGGTCTCCACCACCGTCGGCGAGCACACGTTCCTGTTCAGGCTGGCCTGACGACGGCGGAGCGCCGCATTGGCGGAATTTGCCCGAACCCGGCGATCGATCGTTTGCCGGGGCGCCGGTGCCGTTCGATACTCCCCCTCGTCGGCTTGTGCATTTCCTCGAGCGGCCCAGGGGCGCGGGCAATGCGGCGGGCCGTGACGTCCACGTAAAAACGCAGGAGTGAAGTTATGCCGATCATTCAGATAGACGTGCGGGAAGGCCGTTCCAGGGAAGACATTCATGCGCTCCAGGAGGCCTTGACGAATGCGGTCGTGGACCGCTTCGAAGCGCCGCGGGAGTACGTCTACGTCATCGTGCGGGAACATCCGGGCTTCAACCACTACAAGGCGGGGGAGCACCTGCCGGAATACGGCGACGAACCCGAGGGCCTGACCGTCAAACGAAAGCCGCGGGCGGCGGAATAGGCGCCGCTGCCGTCTCCCGGACTCCGGCGCGGCCGGTCAGGCGGCGCCTTCCGCCGGAACCGCGCGCCGGAGCGGCCGCTCGTCGATGGGATAGTGGAGCGCCGCCGCGGCGAGGCCGAGGGCCACGGCGATCCACCACGTCGCGTCGTAGGAACCCGTCGCGTCGAACAGGCGGCCGCCCAGCCACGCGCCGAGGAAGGCGCCGGTCTGGTGGCTGAGGAACACGATGCCGGCCAGGGTCCCCAGGTACTGCGGGCCGAAGATCTGGGCGACCAGGGACGTGGTCAGCGGCACGGTGCTGAACCACACCACGCCGATGGCGACGCCGAACGCCAGGGTGCCGGCGACGGACGGGGGCGACAGGACGAAGACCGAGATCACGGCGGCCCGGGAGAGGTACAGCAGGGTGAGGAGGCCCTTCTTGCTGAACCGGTCGCCCAGCACGCCGCTCAGGATCGAGCCGACGATGTTGACCAGGCCGACGAGGGCGAGCGTCCAGGCGCCGACGTCCGCCGGCAGGCCGCGGTCCGCCACGTAGGCCGGCAGGTGGGTGGCGATGAAGACGACCTGGAACCCGCAGACGAAGAACCCGGCGTTGAGCAGAAGGTAGCCGCGGTGGCGCGCGGCTTCCGCCATCGCGCTCCGGAACCTTTGCGGCGAGACCGCCGGCGCCGCGGCGCGGCCCGTCATGGCGCCCGCCATGGGCAGCATCGCGAGCGCGGCGATCCCCAGCAGGACGAACGCCGTCTGCCAGCCGTAGGCGTCCAGGAAGGCCTGCCCGACCGGCACCACGGCGAACTGGCCGAAGGATCCGAAGGCCGAGACGATGCCCAGCGCCAGGGTGCGCCGTTCCGGGGCCACGGCCCTGGCCGTCGCCGCGTAGACGATCCACATCCCGCAGCCGGCGCTGGCCAGCCCGACGAGGACGCCGATCGTGAGGTGGGCGGCCAGTGGGGTCGACGACCACGCCATGAGCGCGGTGCCCGCGGCGTACGCCAGGGCGCCCGCGACGAGGACCCGGCCCGAGCCGAAGCGGTCGGCGAGCATGCCGGCGAAGGGCTGGGCCACGCCCCACAGGATGGCCGAGAGCGCGATGGAGAACGCGAAGACCTCGCGGCCCCAGCCGAGGTCGGCGGAGACGGGTTGCAGGAAGATGCCGAACGACGACCGGATGCCGAAAGACAGCGCCGTGACGACGCTGGCGGCGGCGATGACGAGTATGGCCCGCCGCCCGAACGCGGCGCGCGCCGGCGCTGAATCGGTCATGTCGCGTTCCGGGACGGAGCCGCTCGCCGCTCCGTCGCGTCGAGGTGTTGCCGGCGGCGCGGAACGGCGCCGCCCATGGCGGCCTCAATAGGCGCAACGCGCCGGCTTGTAAACCGCCGGGGGGCGGGGCGCGGAAAGCGGGGCGGCCTCCGGTCGTCCCGTTGCCGCCGTTACGCCTTCGGGGACGCGGCCGAGGCGTCCGGCGGCGCGTCGTCGAGGAGAGCGTCGTCGATCTCCTCTGCGCGCCTTCGGGCGTCCCGGTCCTTGATCCGCGACCAGTATGCGGCGAAGGCGGGCCGCTCCTCGAGGGTTCCCATCTCCAGGCCCCAGCCGACGTGCGATCCCACGTACACGTCGGCCGCGGAGAAGCGCCCGCCCGCGATATGGCCCTCTCCGGACACGGCCCGCTCCAGGGTGTCCACGACGTCGTCGTAGGTGCCGTAGCCGACCGTCGGCCGCCGGTCGGCGGGCGGCTCGAAGTCGAGGAAGCGGTCGGTCGTGGCCGCCTCCAGCGGACCCGCCGCGAAGAAGAGCCACCGGTAGTAGGGGCCGCGGCCGCCGGTCGGAGGCGCGAGGCCGGCGTCCGGGAAGGCGTCGGCGAGGTAGGCGCAGATCGCGGCCGCTTCGGTGACGACGGCGCCGCCGTGGCGGATCGCCGGAACTTTCCCCATGGGGTTGACCGCGAGAAACGACGGCGACTTCATCGGCGGTCCGTACTCGACGACCTCGGTGCGATAGGCGGCGCCGACTTCCTCCAGCATCCAGCGCGCGATTCGTCCGCGCGACATGGGGTTGGTGTAGAAGACGAGAGTGTCGGACATCGCTTCCTCCGCCGGGACGGACGGGTTCGTTCGGGAGCCCGCGCCCGGGGGGACGGTGTCCGCCCGGCGCGTCCGGGGCACGCCCGCGCGGCCGGCGGACCCGAGTGTAGCACGGCGGCCGAAACACCTGGAGGACAGAGCATGAAACCCGTCAGAAACCCCGTTCCGCAATTCGGTCCGATGTTCGAGGGCTGGCTCTCGCCCGGCGTACGGGCGGGCAACACCGTCTACACCAGCGGTCTGGTCGGCTGGGACCTGGAAACCGGCAGGATCCTGCCGGACGTCGAGGCCCAGGTGCGCCGCATCTTCGAAGGCATCGAGATGATCCTGAAGGCGCACGGCGCCACGCTGCGGGACGTCGTGAAGATGAACATGTACTTCGTCGACCGCGAGGCGCAGTGGCCGGTCTTCGACAAGGTCCGCCGCGAGATCTGGACGTCCGATCCGCCCGCGACGACGGGGGTCGGCGTGGCCCGGCTCGAACAGGACGCGCAGGTCGAGATCGAGGCCGTCGCCGTCATCCCCGACGAATAGGCGCGCGCGTCCCGGCCCCGGCCGGCGGGCTCGAACCCGGTCGCTCCGAGGAGACGCCGTAGGGACCGTCGTGCCGGCTCCGGACTCGATCCGGGTGCCGGGCATGACGGAGGGAGTGCCGGCGGAATTTCGGGCATAAGCCGGTATCGCGATGAGAGGAGGAGTCCCCGACCGCATGCGCGGGCCGAAGGCTCGTGTTCGTGGAACTTCCTGTAACATATTGATTTATATATAAAATATTTCCGCATCCACCCCCTCCGATGTCGTGCGAAGTGTGCGAATTCAAAACGGACCCGGGCGCGCGGGCCTCCGGCCCGTATCGTGCGGGCGGGACGCCCGCGTACCTGGGGGAGCCAAGCGCGGGCGGCCCCCCGACTCCGTGCGAACTGTGCGAATTCATCCGACGGCGCAGGGCTCGGGCTCCGTTTCGAGCCGCGATTCGACCCGTCTTCCAAGGCCCGCTCGAATCCGGGCCGTGCACCGTGTCCGGCCTTTCCGAACCGGACGGCAACGGTCCGTACCGGACGACACGGCCCCGCGTGGGCGCGGCTACCGGGTCAGCGACCGCAGCCGGGACAGGAGAAGGAGCAGCACGGCGCAGATGGCGGTCATCATGTAGAGGGACGCGGCGAAGCCGCCGGTCAGGTCGTGGAGCGTCCCCACGAGGACCGGGCCGAGGACGCCGCCGACCTCGGCCGCGGAGAAGAACAGGCCCCCGGCCGCGCCGGCGTTCCGCGAGTCCACGCCGCGCGATTCCACGAGCACGAGGACGGCGACGGCCATCATGGCGCCCCGCGCGACGCCCTGGCAGGCCAGTCCGGCGGCCAGCAGCGGTCCGGCGGACAGGTGCAGCAGCATCGTGGCGGCGCCGGCAGAGAGGAACAGGAGGCCCAGGACCGCGAGGCGCCGGTCTTCCGTGGCGAGGCGGGGCACGGTCAGCGCCGCGAGAATGCCGACGGCCGTCGGGACCGACGCCCAGTAGCCCGCGGTGGCGGCGTCCATCCCCCCGGAGCGCAGGATCTCGGGCAGCCAGTTGTTGAGGCCGTGGTTGAAGACGAACATGCCGACGCTCATCGCCAGGACGAGCCGCACGACGGGCTCGGACAGCAGCTCCCCGAACACCTGGAGCTGCGGGCGCCTGGGCTCCGCCGCGATCCGCCGCTCCATGGCGCGGCTGGCCGGGTGGGCCGTGACGAGCATCCACAGCGCGCCGCAGAGCACGGCGACGCCGGCGTAGGCGAACAGGACGGCGCGCCAGTCCCCCCCGAAGAACGGCATCAGGACGCCGTTGGTGAGCGACAGCGCCGTGATGTTGCCGATCGCCGGCCCCGAGATGTAGATGCCCATGGCGACGCCCCGCTCCTTGCCCTCGAACCACAGGCTCATCACCTTCGGCGCGCCGATCGAGATCAGCGGCCCGCCGAGTCCGAACACGGCCACGGCCAGGAACAGGGACAGGTGGTCGCCGGCGACGCCGCGCAGGACGCCGGAGAGCGCGATCAGCACCGCGCACAGCACGAGGGAGCGGCGCGGCCCCGCGCGGTCGATCAGGGCGCCGGCGGGGAGCGACGAGGCGATGTAGACCAGGGGCCAGGCGCCCAGCACGGTGCCCATGGCGCCGTGGGAGAGGCCGAGGTCGGCCGTGATCGGCGCCACCAGCGGCGCCAGAGACGCGACGAGGATCCCGAACGAGAAATAGATCGACCAGACGCCCGCCAGCATGGCCCAGCGGTAGGGGTGCGCGGGCGCGTGGAAGGCGGACGCGTCCGCCCCCGGCGTACCGCTCGTGTCGGCCGTCATGGCGCCGTGAGTACAGGAGCCGGAGTGCCCGGACAAGCGGGCGGGCCGGCGCCTAGATGATGATGCTGACCGACCGCTGCGGGCGCAGGGCCTCGAGATCGAGGATCGACCGCCGGCGCCGGAACCGCAGCCCGCCGTCGTCCGCCACCTTCAGCCGGTGGTCGTAACGGCCGACGAACAGGTCCTGGGCGCCCTTTCGCATGCGGGCGATCATGAAGTTCGCCGCGAGGCGCACCGTATCCCCCTCCGCCTCGACCAGGCGGACGTTCGAGACGAAGCGGCGCGTCCGGGCGGGGGGGCTCTCGGCGTAGCCGTCCGGGCTCGTCAGGCGGTTCACCCGGCCCCTCAGCACGGTCATGGTGTCCGCGACGAGGTGGAGCGCCGAATCGGGCGCGCCCCCGGGCGCGTCCGTCGTGGGCACCTCGTAGGTGCCGTCGGGCAGGAAGAGCTCCAGCCAGTCCCGGAGGCGCCAGGAGTCGAGCAGGTCGGCCTCGCGGTAGAGGAAGCTCTCCAGGTCGGACGCCGTGACGGCGGCCGCGGCGGTCATTCGGCCGCCGCCTCGCGGAGCGGGGCGCCGTCCGCGCGGCGCGAGACCGCGGCCCCCAGGCGCGCCGCCCATTCGCGGTAGAAGGCCCGGGTCTGGCCCTCGTAATCCGACCGGACCTCCGCTTCGGGGCGGGTCGCCTCCCCGTGGTAGCCGCGCGAGAAATCGGACCAGGCGAGCTCGCGGTGGGCGCCGAAGGCGCGCTGCGAGCCCTCGAAGACCTCGATGTCGTCGGGCGTGGCGAAACCGCCCGGGCCGAGGAAGGTGTTGAAGGCGCGGAGCCGCCGCGCGCGGGCCTCCTCCGGCTCGCCCCTGGGTGCCAGGCACCACTGGGTGATCTCCATCATGTCCGGTGCGACCGGGTTGACCACGCGCACGACCAGCGCCACCACGTCGGCGACGGTCATGTTGGGAAAGACCAGGATGTTGCGGTCCCAGTCGCAGATCGTCTCGGCGCGTTCCGGCCCGACGCGCGCCTCGATGTCGGCGCGCACCGCCGTCAGCCGGCGTCTCTCCGCCTCGCCCCAGCGGGGCTCCCAACGGGCCACGGGACGGCCCCAGCCCGCCTTGAAGTGCACGGCGGAGTGCCCGCCGCCGAGGTCGTGGCCGGCGCCGCCCACGCCGCCGGAGATGTCCGCGCCGGTGCTCTCGAGGAAGCGGAAGTAGGACGTGTGCAGCGGCACCGTATGGTAGAAGTCGATGACGTTCTCCATCTGCAGCTTCCAGTTCGCCCGCGCGGCGTAGAGCTGCGTGCCCTCGACGATCTCCATGCCGTCGCCGCCCTGGTCGGCGAGATAGTCGAGATAGCGCGCCGCGTTGCCGAGGTAGGCCGCCAGGCCGGGCGCGTCCGGGTCGAAGCAGACGAAGACGAACTCCCGGTGGCTTTCGAGGCGCGGCACCTCCCTGAGGCTGAAGTCCTCGCGCCGGAATCCGCCGGCGTAGCCGTCCTCGTCCCGCACCGTGTGCACCTCGCCCGTGTTGCGGAACGTCCACGAGTGGTACATGCAGTGGAAGATCGAGCGGTTTCCCTCGGTCTCCCGGCACAGCTCCGCGCCGCGGTGGGGGCAGGAATTGATGAACGCGCGGACGCGCCCGTCGTCGCTCCGGCAGAAGATGATCGGCCTGAGCGCGATGGTGCGGGTCTTGAAGTCTCCCGGCCGGGAGATCTCGGATTCGTGCCCCAGCAGCAGCCAGCAGCGGTCGTAGAGCGCGCGCTGCTCGCGCTCGAACACCTCGCCGGACGCGTAGGCGGCCCGGTTGACGCGGAAGACGCCCGCCTCCGCGTCGTCGACGATCAGGGCCCGGCCCCCCGGTGCCAAGAGTCCGCTCATGGTGCCGCTCCGTTCTCTATGGCTCGATTCGTGAGTCGCGGGCATCGGCGCCAAATCAGCCATTTGTTCCGTCATTCCCGCGAAAGCGGGAATCCATGTTTTTTCCCCATGAAGCCCGCCCCGGCATCCGTATGGATTCCCGCTTTCGCGGGAATGACGACAAAAAAGCGCAGGCCGCCGCCGTCGGCAATCCGGGACGCCCCGCGTTTCACGGATTGAGCCATCCCCATTGTAGCGCGCCCGCCCGGAATGTCCGGCTTCCAAACGGGGTGCCGCGGCGGGGCGTTGCCGCTATCATGGGGGGGCCGTTCGACTCACGGGAGGAGCCTTCGATGCCGGACATCCGGGTTCGCGATCTGGTCAGGACCGAGGAGGGGCTGATCAGCCGCCGGATCTTCTTCGATCCGGAGATCTACCGCGCCGAGCTGGAGAACGTCTTCGCCAGGTGCTGGCTCTACCTCGCGCACGAGAGCCAGATCCCCGCGCCGGGGGACTACACCACCAACTACATGGGCGAGGACCCGGTGCTGATCTGGCGGGGTCTGGACGGGGAGGTCCGGGCCTTCCTCAACTCGTGCCGTCACCGGGGCATGCGGGTGTGCCGGACGGACGCGGGCAACGCGCGGCAGTTCGCGTGTCCGTTCCACGGCTGGACCTACGGTGCGGACGGTTCTCTGAAGACGGTTCCGAGCCTGGAGGAGGGTTACTTCGGGGCGCTGGACCGGGGTTCCTGGGGCCTGCGGCGTGTTCCGAAGCTGGCGAGCTACGGGGGGTTCGTGTTCGGGAGCTGGGACGAGGACGTGGAGAGCCTGGACGCGTACCTTGGCAACGCGCGCTGGTACCTTGACATCCTGATCGAGCGGTCGCTCGGTGGCGTGGAGGTGATTCCGGGCCAGCAGCGCTACTCGGTGGACGGCAACTGGAAGATCGCGGCGGAGAACTTCGTCGGCGACTCCTACCACCTCGCCCACAGCCACGGGTCGGCCTACGCGCTGGACATCCGGCAGCTCAACCCGGCCAACCCCCTGGTCTACCGCGGGGGCAAGCTCACCTACTACGACATCGCCATGGACAACGGCCACGGCTTCACCCAGTTCACCCTGTCCGGCGAACGGGTCGAGGTCGACCGCATGCTGGCGAGGGAGATGGGTCCCGAGGTGGTCGAGTACGTGGAGGAGTGCCACGCCCGCCTGCTCCGGCTCTCGGAAGCCCAGGCCAGGGTCCACGCCCTGCCGTTCGGCAACCTGTTCCCGAACTTCTCGATCAACGACTTCAGCGCGCTCCGGCCGGTGGGCCTCTATCTCTGGACGCCGAAGGGTCCCGGCCGCCTGGAGGTGTGGCAGTGGGCGGCCACGGACCGGGACGCGCCCCAGGCCGTCAAGGACATGGCCCGCATCGACTTCACGCGGTTCCAGTCGACCTCCGGCATCGTCGGCCCGGACGACACGGAGAACTTCGAGCAGGTCACGCAGTCGACGGCCGGCGTGATCGGCCAGCGCCTCGACTTCAACTACCAGATGACCCTCGAGCGCGAGCCGGTCGAGGGCTTCGACGACGTCCCCGGGCACATCTCGACCTACGTGTCCGAGGAGAACCAGCGGCTGTTCTACCGCCACTGGGCGGACCTGATGGACGGCGGCAGAGGAGCCCGGGTGGTCTATGACAAGCCCAGACTTGCAGCACAGGGTTGAGCGCTTCCTCTACCGGGAAGTCCGCCTGCTGGCGGAGGGCCGCTTCGAGGAGTGGCTCGACCTCTTCGCCGAGGACGCGCGCTACCTGATGCCCATCCGGGAGACGACGGCGACGCGGGAGGAGTCCGAGCGCGGGGAGGAGTTCCTGCCCCACGTCGACGACGACAAGGACTTCATGCGCGCACGCGTGCAGCGCCTGCGCCATCGCCTCGCGCACGCGGAGCAGCCGCCCTCGCGCCTGCGCTACTTCCTCTCCAACGTCGAGGTCGACGAGGCCGCGGACGGCGGCGGCGAGCTCGACGTGCGCTGCAACCTCCTGGTCTACCAGTCCCGGCTCGAGCGGACGGAGAAGATCTTCGTGGGCCGCCGGGAAGACCGGCTCCGGACGGAGAACGGCGGCTACCGGATCGCCGGCCGCAAGGTCGTCCTCGATCAGTCCCTGCTGCCCCGCACCATCACGATCTTCTTTTAGTTCGCCCGGACCGTGGAGGGCCGCAATGGCCGGAGTCGGATTCCCGAAAACGGGAATGTCAGCCTCCGGCGCGGTCCTCGAACGCGATGGACACCCGGCGGACCCGGCCGAGGGCGCGTAGCGCCGCCAGCCGCACCTTCAACGGGACGCTTCGCAGATTCCGCCTGCGCCGGAACCGGCGGCGCGCGCTCCGGTCCGCCTGTGCCGGCCGCCGGAACGGCGCCAGGTCCGAATCGCCCGGCGCGGACCTCAGCTTCGCCATGGCGGGCACCACCTGGTACGTCCGCAAACGCCGCGCCGTCCGGGACAGGGTCGGATCGAACAGGATGTGGTCGTACGGCACGTCCGGGTCGCGCACGGCGTCGAGCACGGTCCCGGCGCCCGTCCGGTCGATCAGGTAGGCGACGGCCGACTCGCACCTCCGCTCCAGCCGCCGCAGCTCCCGGCCGTCCGGTGTCCGCGCCCCCCCCCCCGCTGGACCGAGCAACGTCGCCTCGCGCCAGTTCCGGCCCGAGCCGCCGATATTCACGAGCCGGACGATCGAGGCGCCGGCCGGCCACCAGTCGGTCGACCGGAGCAGCGGCGCGGCGTCCGCGGCCAGCAGGGCGTCGTCTTCCAGGACCAGGGCGGCCGGCCGGTCCGTCGACAGAAATCTCCGGAGGGTCGCGGCGTGGCTCAGGATGCAGGCGGTCGCGCCCGCGTCGAGGGCCAGGAACCGTCTTTTGCGGTCCGACTGGATTTCCCATCCCGGCGTCTCCGCGAGAACCCGCGCGTCGACGGCCGCGACCCGCTCCGCGCGGACCCCGATCCGCTCCAGGTTCTCCGAGATCGCCTCCCAGCGGTCGGGGCGCCGGTCCAGATTGACGACGTAGACGGGGAGCTGATTCATCGGCCGGCCAGCTCCTTACCCGGCGACCCGCCGTCCGGGCCACGCCGCCGTCCCGGTCGGCGCGCACCACTTGCGCATCAGTGCGCGAAGCGCTTCATGCCGCCGTCCACGTACATGACGGAGCCCGAGATCATGCGGGCCTTCGGCGAGGCGACGAAGGCGACGAGGTTGCCGACGTCGTCCGGGTCCCCGAATTCCCCGGCCGGGATGTGCTGCGCGGCGAAGGCGAGTTCGTCGTCCAGCGTCGGGTAGCCGCGCTTGTTCTGCTCCGAATGGATGCGTCCGGGAACGATGCAGTTCGACGTCACCCCGTCCCTGGAGTGCTCGCGCGACAGGCCTTTGGACCAGGCCTGCACGGCCGCGTTGGCGCATGTAGCGGCATTGATGCCGAACGGCTCCATGGTCCCCGTGACGTTGACGATCCGTCCGTACCTGCGCTCGATCATGCCGGGAAGAAACACGTCCGAAACGCGCCGGGCCGCCCACCACTTCAGGTTCATGATGTCGATCCAGACCTGCTCGTCGGTGCCGATCGGAGCCAGGACCATGGCGCCGGCGTTGTTCACCAGGATGTCGAGCCGGCCGTGCACGTCGTCGACCGCCTTCTTGAGATTCGCGGCCGCATCGCCAGCCGTGATGTCCTGTTCGACCACCAGCGGGCGCTCGCGGCCGGCCGCCTCGATCCCGTCCGCGACACCGTCGAGCAGGTCGCCGCGCCGGGCGGTGAGGATCAACTTGCACCCCTCTTCCGCAAGCACCCGCGCGATTCCCGTACCGATGCCGATGCTGGCCCCCGTAACGAGAGCGACTTTGCCTTCGATCCGTAGATCCATACGCGGTCTCCCCGTGCTTTGCGCCGTCTTCGGGCTCAGATGTCGTCGATGGCTTCGAGGAACCCGTCGACGACATCCCGGCCGACGTCGACGGCGTGCCCGGCCCCCGGGAACGTGCCGTCGCCCGAGTCGGCGCGCCGCGCCAAAAGGGCATCGCCGGCCCCGGTCGACCTCGCGGCCGCCGCTATTTCTTCGATTCCCAGAAGGTGATCAGCCTCACAGCGTCGGCGGCGTCCAGGCGGCCGAGGGGGCCGGCGGCGTAGGACGAGCCGCGCACCGCGCCGTCCTCGAGCAGGATGAACTCCGCGGGCTGGATGAACTTGCGGTCGTCTTCCCACAGGGCCCCGACCGCTTCGCTCTGCTCGCGGCTCAGGCCCTGGGCGATGGGGAACGAGACGCCGTCGGCGATCTCCTGGGCGTGCCAGGCACTGTCCACGCTGCCGGCGACCGCGACCCTGGCGCCGACCGCCTCGAGGTCCGGTCCGTGGGCTTCCCAGTCGTCCAACTGACGACGGCAGTAGAATCACCAGTGGCCGCGATAGAAGAGGACGATGTTGTAGCGGGCCTCGAGGCCGTCCGGGACGGTCACGGTTCCCCCACCGCCCACGAGATTGAACGTCATGTCGGGAAAGGAGTCGCCGAGATTGAGCATGCCGTTCACCTGGGATCGATGGAGACTGGGGACCGTCCGATGCTAACCGGTCGGCCGGCCGCGGTAAACGGCTGGCCGCCGCCCCCGGTTTTGACGCGGTTCGGGGCGCCCGGCATGATTTCGCGCACCGTCACTCACGAAAGGGAGGCCGCGATGGTCGCATACGTGGTTGCCAACGTGGAGGTTCTCGAGCCCGAGCCCTACAAGGGCTACAGCGCCCTGGTGCCGCCGACCGTGATCGAGCACGGGGGCTGGTACGTGGGACGGGCCCGGGGGGCCGGCGACGCCGAAATCCTGGAAGGCGACTTCGAGCCCGGCCGCTTCGTCATCCTCGGCTTCGAGAGCAAGGAGGCCGCCGAGGGCTGGTACCGTTCCGAGGCCTACCAGAAGGCCGCCGAGGTCCGCCGCAAGTACGCCAGGTCGGCCTATTTCCTCATCGACGAGGTTCCCGGGGGCGAGGGCGCTCCCACCCGCGAATGGGGTCCGTTCCGCTAGGACGCTTCCGGCGGCGGAGGCGGCATGACGAAGGGGCGGGCCGCCTCGTACGCCCGGGCGGCCCGCAGCACCAGGTCCTCGCGGTAGCGGGGTCCGACGAGCTGGACGGCGGCGGGCAGGCCGCCGGACGTGAGGCCGCACGGCACCGTCGCGGCCGGGTGCCCCGTGAAGTTGAAGGGATAGGTGAAGGGGCTCCACTCCATCCAGCTGTCCATGCCCCGGCCCGCGGGGACTTCGGCGTCCGCCTCGAAGGCCGGGATGGGGACCTGGGGCGTGAGCAGAAGGTCCCGGGAGTCGAGGAACACGTTCACGGCGTGGCCCAGGGCCATGCGGACGGCCTGGGCCGCGAGCAGGGCGTCGGCGTCCGTGTCCCGGTAGGCGTCGACCCAGTGCGCGAAGCCCGGATCGAGCTCGCCCCGGCGGTCTTCCGGCACCGCGTCGACGATGGGCCGCAGGCACGAGAAGAAGTTGGCGCGGAAGGACTCCAGGGGGTTCTCGAACCCGGGGTCCCGCTCCTCCACCACGGCGCCGAGCCCGGCCAGCGCGTGCGCCGCCGACTCCACGAGGCCGGCGATCTCCGGATCGACGTCGGCGTAGCCCAGGTTTCGGGAATAGGCGATGCGCAGACCCCGCACGCCGTCGTCGAGCCCCACGCGCCAGTCCCGGGCCTCGTAGGGCATGGCGAACCAGTCGCGCGCGTCCGGCTCCGCGAGGACCGTCAGCAGGAGCGCGCCGTCGGCGACCGTCCGCGCGATGGGGCCGTGGTGGACGGTGTCGCCGAGCAGGTTCGGGGGATACACGGGCACGCGGCCCGACGTGGCCTTGAGGCCGAACACGCCCGTGAAGGCGCACGGCATGCGGATGGAGCCTCCGCCGTCGCTGCCGACGTGGAGCGCGCCCATGCCCGCGGCGCACGCCGCCGCGGCGCCGCCGCTCGAGCCGCCCGGCGTCAGGTCCGGGTTCCAGGGGTTGCGCGTCGTGCCCGTGAGCGGGCTGTCGGTCACACCCTTCCAGCCGTATTCCGGCGTCGTGGTCTTGCCGAGGAGCACCGCGCCGTGCTCGCGCACGCGCGCCGCGGCCGGCGCGTCGACCTCCCACGGACCTTCGGCCGGCGTCGTTCTCGACCCGCGCCGGGTGGGCCAGCCCTGCACCGTCACGACGTCCTTGACGGTCGTCGGCACGCCGTCGATCAAGCCCCGCGGCTCGCCCTTCCGCCAGCGCGCCTCGGACTCCCGGGCCCGGGCCATGGCGAAATCGCCGTCGAGCACGCAGAAGGCGTTGAGCGCGGGCTCGCGCCGGTCGACGCGCGCGAGGACCGCCTCCGTCGCCTCCACGGGCGAGAGGGTCCCGCGGCGGTAGCGGGCGACGAGCTCCGTCGCCGTCATCATGGCCGGGTCCTCGGTCATGGAACGATCCCCTCGCGCGCTTCGCGTCCTCCAGTCTAGGCCACGAACGGCCGCGCCGCGCGGTCGACCCGTTTCGGGCGTCGTGATTAGATACGCCGCCCGGACGCGGCGGGCGGGAACAGGGAGAGGGCCGCGGGTGAAGCCGGCGCCGTTCACGTACGTCTCGCCGGAGACCGAGGAGGAGGCGCTGGACCTGCTGCGCCGGCACGGCGACGACGCCCGGCTGCTCGCCGGCGGGCAGAGCCTCGTCCCCATGCTCAACCTCCGCATCGTCCAGCCCGCGGTGATCGTCGACCTGGGCCGCTGCCCGTCGCTGGCCTACATCGCGGCGGAGAACGGGTCCCTGGTGTGCGGCGCCATGACCCGCCAGATGACGGCGGAGCGGTCGCCGGAAGTGCGCGAGGCGTGCCCCCTGCTCGCCGCGGCGCTGCCGTACCTGGGCGGCACGGCCCACCGCAACCGCGGGACGGTGGGCGGGACCCTGGCCCACGCCGACCGCCTGGCGGAGCTCCCCGCGGTGGCCCTGGCGCTGGACGCCGAGCTCGTCGTGCGCCGCGCCGGGGCCGAGCGCGCGGTGGCGGCGTCCGACTTCTTCCTCTCCGACCTGACGACCGCGCTGCGGGAAGGCGAGATGCTCCGCGCCGTCCGGTTTCCCCGCGCCGGAGCGAACCACCGCGCGGCCTTCGCCGAGGTGGGAAACCGCCGGCACGGCTTCGCGGTCGCCGGCGTCGCCGCGGCGGTGGAGGTGGCGGAGGACGGGACCTGCGCCGGGGCGCGCCTCGCCGCCATGGGCGTCGGGCCCGCGCCCGTCCGCCTCGGCGAGGCCGAGCGCGTCCTCGCGGGCAGCCCGTTCGACGCGGGCGTCCTGCGCGCCGCCGGCGCCGCCGCGGCCCGGTCCGTCGACCCCCACGACGACATCCACGCCAGCGCCGCCTACCGCCGGCGCCTGACCGCGGCGCTCGTCGAGCGCGCCGTGCGGGAGGCCGCCGCGTGAACGAGGTCGACGTGAGGCTCACCGTCAACGGCGCGGACCGCGCGGGCCGCGTCGAGCCGCGCTATCTGCTCGTGGACTTCCTGCGCCGCGACCTGGGGCTCACCGGCACCCACGTCGGCTGCGAGCAGGGCGTGTGCGGCGCCTGCACCGTCCTTCTCGACGGGCGGACGGCGCGGAGCTGCCTGCATTTCGCCGTCCAGGTCTCCGGGGCCGAGATCACGACCATCGAGGGGGTCGCGGCCGACGCGCGCCTCGACCCCATCCGGGACGCCTTCCACCGCAACCACGCGCTCCAGTGCGGCTACTGCACGCCCGGTTTCGTGCTCACGACGGTGGAACTGCTGCGGGACGATCCGTCGCCCGACGAGGCCGCGATCCGCCGCGGGCTCACCAACAACGTCTGCCGCTGCACCGGCTACGTGAACATCGTCAGGGCCGTGGCCGAGGCGGCGCGCCGCATGGCGGCCGGAGAGGGCTGAGCCGTGGCCGTCCCGGACCGGCCGGACGCGGGCTCCTGGAAGATCGTCGGCCAAAGCGTTCCCCGCCGCGAGGACGCCTGGCTGCTCGCCGGCCGGGGCCGCTACGTCGATGACGTCCCCGAGCCGCCCGCCACCCTCCACCTCGGGTTCGTCCTGAGCCCCGAGGCCCACGCCCGCATCGTCTCCATCGACGCGGACGCGGCGCTGGCGCTTCCCGGCGTCGTCGACGTCCTCACCGGCGAGGACGTCGCGCGGCTGGTCCGGCCGATCCACGCCGGCTTCTCGCTGGAGGGCCACCGCGACACCGTCCGCGACGCCGTCGCCCGAGGGAGGGTGCGCTTCGTCGGCGAGGCGGTCGCCGTGGTCGTGGCCGAGACCCCCTACGTCGCCGAGGACGGAGTCGAGCGGGTCCTCGTCGCGTACGACCCCCTGCCCGCCGCCGTGGACCTCGAAAGCGCGGCGCGCGGCGGCGCGCCCCTGGTCCACGAGGAGCTCGGCACCAACGTCGTGCTCGAATCGGCGTTCGCCACCGAGGGCCTCGACGAGGCGTTCGCGGGCGCCGCCCGCATCGTGCGCGAGACGTTCCGGACCGGCCGCATCGCCGGCGTGCCGATGGAGCCGCGCGGCTGCCTCGCCGTCGCCGGGCGGGCGGGCGCGGAGCTGACGATGTGGACGGCGACGCAGATCCCCAACGTCGTCCGGACGGCCGTCGCCCGGCTGCTCGGGCACCCGGAGTCGGACGTCCGCGTGATCGCGCCCGACGTGGGCGGCGGCTTCGGCACCAAGGCGCACGTCTATCCCGAGGAGCTGGTCTGCCCGGCGCTGGCGCTGAAGTACGGGCGGCCCGTGAAGTGGATTCAGGACCGGCGCGAGGAGCTGCTCACCAACATCCACGCCCGCGAGCACGTCTACGCCGTGGAGGCCGGCATCGACGGGGACGGCGTCGTCGTCGCCCTGCGCTGCGACATGACGGCCAACGCCGGCGCCTATTCGTCCTACCCCTTCGGCGCGACCCTGGAGGCGGTCGGCGGCGTGCGGTTCGTCCTCGGGCCCTACGACATCCGCGACTACGGCTACCGGACCCGCGCGGTGGCGACCCACACCTGTCCGGCCGGCGCCTACCGCGGCACGGCGCAGCCCACGGCCATGCTGGCCATCGAGGGCGTGATGGACCGCATCGCCCGCGCGGTCGGCATCGACCCGGCGGAGGCGCGGCGGTGCAACCTCATCCGGCCCGGGCAGCTCCCCTACACGACGGCGGCGGGCATGCACTACCTACCGCACGGGCAGCTTTTCCGAGTCCCTCGAGCGGGCGCTCGAGATGATCGGCTACGAGGCGTTCCGGGCCGGCCAGCCGGCCGACCGCCTCGTCGACGGCAAGTACCGGGGCGTCGGCATCTGCTGCTACACCGAGAACTCGGGCATGGGCGTCGCCGCCGTCCGGGCCCGCGGCTGGTCGGTCCTGCCGGGCTTCGACGGCGCGCTGGTGCGGGTGGCCTCCGACGGCAAGGTCAGGGCGTTCGTCAGCCACGCGGCGTGCGGCCAGGGCGCCCACACGTCCTTCGCGCAGATCGTCGCCGACCAGGTGGGCGTGCCCTTCGAGGACGTGTCCGTCGTGCTCGGCGACACCGGCCTGACGCCCGAGGGCACCAACACCTTCGCCAGCCGCGGGACGGTCACCGGCGGCGGCGCGGCGATCCGCGCCTGCCTCGCGGTGGCCGCCAAGATGAAGCGCATCGCCGCGCAGGCGCTCGAGGTGAGCGCCGACGACATCGTGATCGAGAACGGCGTCGCCACGGTCCAGGGGGTGCCCGACATGCGCATGACCGTGCGCGAGATCGCCGAGGTCGCCTATTCCCTGACGCCCCGCGCCCTGCCCGAGGGCGACGGCTACGGCCTCGAGGCGACGGAGCACTACGACGCCGGCATGCCGACGGTCTCGAACGCGACGCACGCCGCCCGGGTCGCGGTCGATCCGGCGGACGGCACGGTCGAGGTGGAGCGCTACGTCGTCGTGCACGACTGCGGGCGCATCGTCAATCCGATGATCGTCGACGGGCAGGTCCACGGCGGCGCCGCGCAGGCGCTGGGCGAGGTGCTGATGGAGGAGCTCGTGTACGACGAGGCGGGCCAGCTGCGGAACGCGACCCTGCTCGAGTACCTGCTGCCCACGGCACTCGACGTGCCCGCGATCGACGTGGAGCACATCCAGTCGATCACCGACGAGAACCCCGGCGGCTTCAAGGGCCTGGGCGAGGGCGGCGTGATCGGCGGGGTGCCGGCGCTGACCAACGCCGTCGCCGACGCCCTCGCCGGCATCGGCGCCAACGTCAACGTCAATCCGCTCAGGCCGAGCCGCGTCGCCGGGCTCATCGACGCGGCGACGACGGCCCGTGCCGCCGGGTCCCCTCTCCCTGCACGGGGAGAGGGACAGGGTGAGGGTCAGGAATGAGTGCGGCGCCGACCCCCCTCCCGGCCTCCCCGCTGTCAGCGGAGACGCCATGACGTTCTCCGTCGCCGGATACTGCGCGCGCACGGGCATGCTCGGGGTCTGCGTGTCCACGTCGAGCCTCGCCGTCGGCGCCCGCTGCTCCTGGGTCGAGGCCCGGACCGGCGCCGCCCTGATCCAGAACTACGCCGACCCCGGCCTCGGTCCCGTCGCCCTGCGGACGCTGGCGGAGGGCGGGGACGCCCGCGCGGCCGTCGACCGCCTCGTGTCGGTGGGTCGCGGCATTGCCTGGCGCCAGATCATGGTCGTCGACCGCACCGGCGCCACCGCCCACTACGACGGCGAACGCTGCGTCGGCATCCATCTCTGCGCCGAGGCGGCCCACTGCGTCGCGGGCGGGAACCTGCTCGCGAGCGCGGACGTGCCCCGGGCCACGGCCGACGGCTTCGCCGCCGCGGACCCGGCCCTGCACCTGGGCGAGCGCCTCCTGCGGGCGCTGGAGGCGGGGCTCGCGGAGGGCGGCGAGGCGAACGCTGAGCGCTCGGCCCATCTCCTGGTGGCGGACGAGGTGGACTGGCCGGTCATCGACCTGCGGGTCGACCTGCACGAGACGCCAATTGCCGAGCTGCGGCGGCTATGGGAGGCGTTCGCGCCGGAGGCGGACGGCTTCGTGGCCCGCGCCGTGGACCCCGACCGCGCGCCGAGGCACGTGATCCCGGGCCGGGAGGGGTAGTGGACGTATGAGACTGCGCATCCATCGCGGGACGAAGGAGATCGGAGGCACCTGCATCGAGGTCGAGGCGCGGGGGAAGCGTATCGCGCTCGATGTGGGCCTGCCCCTCGACGCGCCCGACGAGGGGCAGGAGGACCTGCTGCCGAAGGTTCCGGGGTTCCGGGAGCCCGACGACGGCCTGCTCGGCGTGGTGATCTCGCATCCCCATCAAGATCACTATGGCCTCGCCCGGTATATCCGCCCGGAGGTTCCGGTGTGGATCGGCAAGGCTGCGCACGACATCATGACCGCCGCGAGCGCTTGGGTGCCGGACGGGCACGCCTTCGCCGGCCCGCGCTTCCTCGCCGACGGGACGCCGGTGGAGATCGGGCCGTTCCGCGTCACGCCCCGTCTCGTGGACCACAGCGCCTTCGACGCCTACGCCCTGCTGGTCGAGGCCGACGGCAAGCGGGTCTTCTACTCGGGCGACTTCCGTGCCCACGGGCGCAAGAAAGGACTGTTCGAAGCCATGCTCGCCCGTCCGCCCGGAGACCTCGACGTGCTCCTGATGGAGGGAACGACCGTCGGACGGGCCGGGGCCGATGAGGGCTTCCCCACCGAGGCCGATCTGGAGCACGAGTTCGTCCGGGCGTTCGAGGAGACGGCGGGCATCCACTTCGTCTGGACCTCGTCGCAGAACATCGACCGCCTGGTGACGGTCTTCAGGGCGGCCAGGCGGGTCGGCCGCGTGCTCCTGGTCGACCTCTACACGGCCGTTGTCCTCGAGGCGACGGGCAGGGACACCATCCCCCGGTCCGACTGGAGCGGCGTGAACCTGTACGTCCCGCACGGGCAGCGGGTGCAAATCAAGGAGAAGGGGCTGTTCGACGACCTCGCGCGGCACAAGGCGAATCGCGTTTTTCCGGAAGACCTGCCCGGCCTGGGCGGACGGGCGGTCATGCTGTTCCGCCCCATGATGACGAGAGACCGGGGTGTCGAGTCGGTGCTGGAGGGCGCCGGCCTCACCTATTCCATGTGGGAGGGCTATCTGAAGCAGCCCTCCGCGCGCCGGGTCATCGCGTGGCTGGAAGAACGCGGCATCCCTTGGCGGGTCGTCCATACCTCCGGTCACGCCTCGGTGGCCGACCTTCAAAGTTTCGCCGCCGCCCTCGCGCCGCGCACGCTGGTGCCCATCCACTCCTTCGAAACGGGCCGGTTCGCGGAGTTCTTCGACAACGTCGTCCGGAAGGAAGACGGAGTATGGTGGGAAGTTTGAAGCTGGAGCGCAAGTAGGGGGATCGGGACGTGGCAAAAGCTGAAATCTCATATAGGCGGGCACCGTCGGGAGAATTATGCGCGTTTTTCGAGCAGGGTAAATTCCTGTCACCCCTGCTCGATCTCAGACGTAAGAAGTGGGAAATTTTCGGTCTGGGGTACGACATACATTTCCGTCCGAAAGACTGTGTTCATGTCTATTGTGGTTTGACGAAAGTGATTGAGATTCAGAGACTACATAGAAATGGAGTTCTGAAACTAAAAGCTGACAGATATTATATGGAGCAAGAATGTGGGAAAGGATTTTTTCGAGAATGGTATTCGGATGATTCGGCGTTCAAAGAAAAATTGTATACATACTTGAAGTGCGTGAAGATCGATTCGAGGTATATAAAGAAGGAAGGAATGATTCAACACGTATGGTCACAGGTGACCGAACCGTGGATGCCTTTTGACAGGGAAGTCCGACTGGCATACCAATCGAGAGAGCATCAAAAGGCAGTAAGAAATTTTGACGGAGTAGAGGGGGCGTACCTTGAATTGGATCAGAATTGGAAAGACCATCAGAATGAGCGCGGAAGAAACAAGTGGGCGAAGCCGAAGAAAATGGCGACTAAACTTGATCAACTGGCGATGGATCCGGACGGGCGCCTTGTGTTGATCGAGCTCAAAGATGCCAAAAATGGGAATCCTTCTGAAATTTACTATTCGTCATTTCAACTCTTGCAATATATATGGGAGTGGCGTGGTGCTCTGAGTGATACCCCGGCACTGTTGTCACAGATTCAAGAGCTTCTCGATGCCAGAGCGGAGATAGGCCTTGTGGAGAGGCCGAAGTCCAGGCTTACAGGCGATATTCGTGCGGCTGTTTGTTTTGGAACCGACGGGCGTAGCGACGAAGTCAAGCGGCGTTATGGTATCGTTCTAGATATCGTTAACCGTCACCTTCCGCCGGGTGTGGAACCAATCGAAACGTGGAATTTCGTTCCTGGTCGGCTTCCCGAGGCGTAACGATGCGTCGGTCTTGGCCGCTCCAACGATGAGAGAGGAATGACGCTCGACGCCCGGATATTGCCTCCAGCGGCCGACGTGATCGACGAGGTGGCGATGATACTTGTGGAGTCGCTTCGTGGCACGTGATCCCCGGCCGGGAGAGGTGGCGGACTGACCCTCCGGCCGACCCTCGCCGCGCCGGCGCTCGCGCCCTTCCGGGTGCGGGGCTACCGCTTCCAGTGGCCGGCCGACATGCTGACTTCCTGGGCCTTCGAGATGGAGACCCTGATCCTCGGCTGGTACGTGCTGGCGGAGACGGGGTCGGTGCTCTGGCTCACGGCGTTCGGCTCGCTGCAGTACGTCGGCACCCTCGTCGCGCCCCTGGTCGGGGTCGTCGCCGACCGCATCGGCCGCCGCGCCCTGCTGTGCTGCACGCGGGCGGGCTACACGGCGCTGGCCGGCGCGCTCGCCGTCCTCGCCTTCGCGGGAGCGCTCACGCCCTGGGCGGTGCTGGCCATCGCCTTCGTCGCCGGTCTCGCGCGCCCCTCCGACTGGTCGATGCGCAACGCCCTCATCGGCGACCTCATGCCGGCCGGCGCGCTGGCCGCCGCCATGGGCCTCAACCGCATGACCTGGGACACGGCGCGCATCGCGGGCGCGCTGGCGGGGGCCGGCCTGTTCGCGGCGCTCGGCATCGGTCCGGCCTACGTCTTCGTCACGGCCTTCTACGCGGCCGGCCTCCTGCTCACGTCGCGGGTGTCCGTCCCGCGCCGCGCCGCGGCCGGCCCGTCCGCCGCGGCGCCGGGCGCCTGGCGCGAGCTCAAGGAGGGCCTCGCCTTCGTCCGGCGCTCGCCGACCGTGCTGGCCCTGATGATGCTCGCCTTCCTCGTCAACCTGCTCGCCTTCCCCGTGACCATGGGCCTGCTGCCCCACGTGGCGCGGGAGATCTACGCCATCGACGAGGTGGGCCTCGGCCATCTGGTGGCGTCGTTCGCGGCGGGCTCGCTGGTCGGCTCGCTGGTGATGACCGTGACCGGCGGGCCCAGGCGCGTCGGCAGGTTCATGGTGCTCGGCATCGCAGCCTGGTATCTCGGGGTCCTGGCCTTCGGCCTCCAGGAGGCGAAGCTGCCGGGGATCGCCGTGCTCGCGGTCGTCGGCGCGGTGCAGAACATCGCCATGATCGCGCTGGCGGTCATCCTCCTGCGGGTCACCCCGGAGGCCTTCCGCGGCCGCGTCATGGGCGTGCGCATCCTCGCCGTCTACGGCCTGCCCGCGGGGCTGCTCGGCTACGGCTTCGCCGTCGACTCCTTTGGCTTCGCGCCGGCGATGACGCTGGGCTCCCTCGCGGGCCTCGTCCTCACGGCGCTGATCGCCGTCCGCTGGCGGCGGGACGTATGGACCTGATCCGCCCCCGCGGCCGGGGCGTGCGGACGGTCCGGGGCGGGGGTATGATGCGGGCGCGAATTCCGAGGAGACGGCCATGACCAATCCGCGCATTCCCTTCCGCATGTCGAGCGAGCGTCCAAGGATCGAACCGCCCCGGGGCAAGCCGCTGATCGTGCAGATCGTCGTCAACGTGGAGTACTGGCCGTTCGACCGGCCGATGCCCCGGAAGGCCCTTTCCACCCCCCACGGTCTCGATCCCCGGCCCGACATCCCGAACTACAGTTGGGCGGAGTACGGGCTTCGCTGCGGCATGCCGCGGCTGTTCAGGCTGTTCGCCGACCGCGGGGTTCCGGTGGGCGTCAACGTCAACGCCGCCGTCATCGACCAGTACCCCTCCCTCGCCGAGGCCATGAAGGCGGCGGGCTGGACGTTCATCGGCCACGGCTTCCTCCAGCGCCTCCTCCACAACGAGGAGGACGAGGAGGGCACCATCAACAGGGCCATCGACCGCATCGCCGAGTTCACGGGCGCGCGTCCGCGCGGCTGGATGGGGCCGGGCTTCGCGGAGACCTTCGACACGCCCGACTACCTGCGCGCCGCGGGCATCGAGTACGTGCTCGACTGGGTGCTCGACGACCTGCCCTGCTGGATGGCCACCAGGCACGGGCCGATGCTCTCCATCCCCTACGGGTTCGAACTCAACGACGCCATGGTCTACGCCGTGGAGAAGCAGTCCTCGCCCGAGGTGCTGCGGCGCTTCGAGGACACGCTCAGGACCTTTGACGACGAGCTGGCCGAGCAGCCCCGGGTGCTGACGCTGGCCACGCACCCCCACCAGTGCGCCGTGCCCCACCGCTTTCCGTACTACGCCGAGGTCCTCGATCTGCTGCTCGCCCGCGACGATGCGATCTTCATGACCGGCGACGAGATCCTGGACTGGTACGCGGCGGAGGACCCGCCGCCGTCGTGATCTCCGGCGCGCGGGGAGTGCCGGGGTGGCCATCGACGTTGGACTCCCGCGGTTATCCAGATATTGTGGTGTCTGCGCCAGTACTCACCAAATGAGCCATCGTTTGGCGCCGGGGAGAAAATCATCCCTGAACGGTGCATAGACCCCCCGCGAGGGCTTTCTGGACGGCCGCCAGATTGCATACGTTAGGCGCGAGATCGCCGTTCGAAATGGAACGGAACGGTACACGTCAGGCACATGATCGCGGTCTCCATACGGTCTGCAAGGGGGATGGGGATGGTTCGCAAGGAGATGTCCGGCATCGTGTTGAGCCAGGACGGGAAGCGCCTGCGGTATCGGGATTCGGCGCGATGAGTACGGTGTCCGCGCCCGCGGCGAATGCGACCGGTACTGGCCGTCGTATCGCATCCCGCCGGCCGAAGCGCCGGATCGCGTTCGGATGGTACGGCGGCAAGTTCTCGCACCTGGATTTTCTCGTCCCGCTGATCCCCGGCGACGCCCGGCACTTCTGCGATGTCTTCGGCGGCTCCGCAGCCGTCCTGATGAACGTCGGCCCCTTCCCGGTGGAGACCTACAACGACATCGATTCGGAGCTCGTGAACTTCTTCCGAACGCTCCGCGATGAGGGGCCGGAGCTTGCAAGGGCGATAGGGCTGACGCCGTTCTCACGTGAGGAGTTGGCGCGGGCCTGCGAGCCCGCGGCCGGCTTGACGCGTCTGGAGCGTGCGAGGCGATTCTACGTCCGGGCGCGCCAGACCCGCACCGGGCTGGCGCAGACGAGCAGCGAGGGGCGCTGGGCGCACTGCGTCTTGACGTCGCGAGCCGGCATGGCGGGAGCGGTTTCGCGCTGGCTCGGTTCCGTGGAGGCGCTTCCCGAAATCGCGCAACGGTTCCAGCGGGTGCAGATCGAGAACGCTCCGGCGGTCGAGGTCATCCGAAGGTACGATACCGCCGAAACCCTCTTCTACCTCGATCCTCCCTATGTCCATTCGGCGCGAGGCGATGCCGCGGCGTATGGCTTCGAGATGACGGACGAGGAGCACACCGAACTCTCCGGGGTCCTGCACTCGATTCGGGGTCGGGCCATCCTGTCGGGCTACCGGAGCGAGCTTTACGACCGGCTCTATGCCGGCTGGCGGCGCGAGGATGCGCCGGAACGCGTCTGCCATTCCGTTCGGAAGCCCCGGCAGGAGTCGGCCTGGATGAACTTCTGACCGATGGATACCGAGCAAGCCCGCGAATGGCTGGATCGCGCGTGGTCGAAGGTTCTCGAGGCCGAGGACAAGGACCCAGACCCGGAGGTTGATCGGCTGGTCAATTCCGGCCTCGTCTCGATCCGCTATGCCCTGCTGACGCAGTTGCTGGGAAAGATCGCGGACCGGAAGCGGGGCCTGCTGATCTTGCAACTCGGTGACGGGGAACCGGGCGCATGGGACCCCCGGAGCTTCGCCACGGCGGTTATCGTCCCTTGGGTCGCGGCCAACAACGATGTCCTCGGGACCACCGGAGATCCCTACGTCAACAATCCCCTTCGCCGTCCACGCCTTGAACGCGACGCGCCACGTCGCCGCAACCAAGAGGAATGGAACGCGCTACACGACTTCCTCTTGCCGCTGGACAGTGCGCCCCGGAAGGACCTCAAAGCGGCCTTCCGGCGCTGTCTCGCGAGCGTTGCGCGGCGGATGGCGGGCCAGTCGTTCAAGTATCAGATCCCGGTTCGCGTCAGCTTGCCGGATATGCTCGGCACCCTCGACAAGTTTCTGAGCGAACCGAGTGGCGGGTTTCGTACCCTTGCGGTTGCGACCGCCATGCTGGCCGTTCTGGGCAAGGGCTTCTCGCTCTTCGCCCGGATCGAGTCCCAAGGGCTGAACGAAGCCGACGCCGTTTCCGGCGCTCCCGGCGATGTCATGTGCTACGGCCCGGACAATGACATGCTGCTCGCGGTGGAGGTGAAGGACCGCGAACTGACCTTGGCCGATGTGAGGGCGTCGACGAGAAAAGCCCGCGAGGCCGATGCGGCATTGACCAATCTGCTGTTCGCGACGCCGGGCGTGAGGCGGCAGGACAGCGGCGCCATCCTTGAATCCGCGACTGCGGCTTGGGCGGCCGGGCTGAACGTCTATCAGGCCGACATCGTCGACCTTGCCGCGTCGACATTCGTGTTGCTGGCCGAAACGTGCCGCCCCGCTCTCTTGCGCCAGATCGGCGAGGAACTTGATCGCCGTGGGGACCATGCGCACCGCCGCGCGTGGCGCGGCCTGCTATCCGAACTCAGGGAGAAGGGGTAACGCCCAAGCCGAAGAAGCGCCACGTTTCGCTGGGCCGCCCGTCCTACCAGTCGAGCAAGAAAGGGCTGCTTCTCACTACGCGCGGCAAGGTCTTCACCCTGCGGAACATCTGCCAGCTCGTAGAGCACACTCGTTTGGCGGAGTTTCGGGGACAAGCGGGAACCGTATCCTGACAGCGCATGGCTTGGGCTTCTTTGTGACGGGCCGATCCGCTACCCCGCCCGCAGCTCCATCAGCGTGTCGTGGAGTGGCTTCGGGATGGTGACGCCCTCGGCCGGCGTGCGCCGGCGCGCGGCGTAGCGGCGGTCCGAGGGCAGGCGCGCGCCGTCCTGCTCGAGAATCCGTTCGAACAAGCCTTCGGCGTGGGCGAGCTGGGCCACGCGTTCCCCTTCGCTCCCGCCGCCCCCCGCGCAGCGCGCCGGGTCGATGGCAAGCAGGAACTCGCCGCCCTTCGACGGGCCGCCGTCGCCGTTGTCGCGCTCGCCCGCCTCGTAGCTGAAGAGGTCGCCGATCAGGGCGCCGGCCAGCAGTTCCACCATGAGCGCGAGCGCCGCCCCCTTGTAGCCCCCGAAGGGCAGTTGCGCGCCCGCGAGGCCCGCCGCCGGGTCGGTGGTGGGGTTGCCGTCCGGACCGACGGCCCAGCCCTCGGGTATGGGCCTGCCGTCGCGCTCGTGGATCATGATCTCGCCCCGGGCGCTGGCGGCGGTCGCCTGATCGAACACCATCGGCGGTCTGCCCCCTCCGCGCGGCCAGGCGAAGGCGATCGGATTGGTGCCGTAGAGGGGGCGGGTCCCGCCCGCCGGCGCCACGCAGGGGATGTAGCCGGTGCAGGCGAAGGCGGCCAGCCCCCGCTCGGCGAGCGCCTCGGTCTCCGGCCACAGCGCCGCGAAGTGGTAGCCGTTGACGAGCGCCAGCACGGCAACGCCCTGCTCACGGGCCTTCGCCGCCAGGGGCTCGCGGCCGGCCTTCAGCGCGAGGGGGGCGAAGCCGTTGCCGGCGTCCACCCGGACGACCGCCGGCGCCAGGTCGCGCACCGCGGGCACGGCGTCGGGGGTGACCTTCCCGCTCTTCACCGAGGCGACGTAGCCCGGCACGCGGAACAGTCCGTGCGACTTGCAGTCGTCGCGCTCGGCCGCGGTAACCGTGTCGGCGATCGCCCCGGCCTGGTCCCCGGACAGCCCGTGGGCGTCGAGGACCTCCAGGGCCAGCGCATGGACCTCTTCGAGGGTGAGGCGGACGAGTTCCGGCATGGCGGGCTCCTTTTCTCATCTTTCTACTGTGGATAGTAGAACACTGAATTGACAATAAATGATAAAGGCTCAATTCGTGATTCGGAGGCATCGGTGTCGAATGAGCCATTTGTTCCGTCATTCCCGCTTGCGCGGGAATGACGGAACAAACCTGCAAGGGTGAGGGTGCCGGAGAACGATGCGCCGATCGCTACGAGGCAATACTCATAAAGAAACTGAGGATAACTTGTTAAATATTTGAAATACATACATTTCCTTCCGGACCCCGGCTCAGACCAGCCCCAGCCGCCGGTCCTCGGCGGCCTTGTCCGCCGGCCGGGCGGCGGGGTCGCCGAAACCGCCGCCGCCGGCCTCGTAGCGTTCGAGGGTCTCGCCGGGCTTGAGGACGAGGCGCCCCTTCTGGCCGATCTTCCGGCCGTCGACGCGAATCTCCCGGGCGGCGCCCGCCTTGCCGCCGAACATGCCTTGCGCCGGGTAGTCGGTGCGCACGCCCATGACGTCGACGACGAGGTCGCGGCCGGTGTCGTTGCGCATGAACACCTCCTGCCCCAGGCCGCCGCGCGCGGCTCCGCGGCCGCCGGAGCCCGGGCGCAGGGCCTTCCGCGTCACCGTGATGCCGGTCGCCGCCTCCCAGACCTCGACGGGGATCGCCGCGTTGGAGGAGGGGGTGGAGAGGACCGGCTCGCCGTCGTTGCCGTCCGCGGCGCCGAAGCCGCCCGAGGCGAAATGGAGCGTGGCGATGGGACGGCCGTTGCGGTGGGTGCCGCGGAAGGCGACCATGTCGATCATGCCGGAATCGGCCTGCACGGCCCCGGGCGCCGCGGGGGCGAGCGCCCGGAAGATCAGCGTGGGCAGGAACCATCCCACCGAATGGCGGGCGGCCACGGCGAAGGGCGGCCGGGCGTTGAGGATCGAGCCTTCGGGCGCGCTCACGGAGATCGGACGGGTCGCGCCCCCGTTGTTGGGGATCGCGGCCGCCGCCACGCACCTGACGGCGTGGATGGAATAGCCGTTAGTGAAGCAGAAGGGGACGTTGATGCCGTGGCGCACGCAGGGGTCGCTGCCGGCGTAGTCGATGGCGACGGAGTCGCCCCGGACGGCGACCGCGCACCTGAGGGTCAGGGGCGCGCCGACGCCCTCGACGGCGATCTCGGCCCGGTAGTCGCCGTCGGGCATCTCGCCGATCCGGTTCCGCACGGCCCGTTCCGAGACGGCGCGGATGCGGCGGCTCAGGGGCGCGAGGTCGGCGACCGCGTAGTCGTCCATGAAGGCGTTGAGCTGGCGCCCGAGCACGTTGACGCAGGCGACGTTGGCCATGACGTCGCCGACGACCTGTTCGGGCACGCGGACGTTGGCGCGCAGCAGGTCGATGAGCAGGGGGTCGGGCCGGCCGCCGCGCATCAGCTTGAGGACCGGCAGGCGCAGGCCTTCCTGGTAGATCTCCGTGGCCTCTCCGCCGAAGCCCTGGCCGCCGATGTCGGGCAGGTGCGTGACGGAGAGGGCGTAGGCCGCAATGCGGCCGCCGCGGAAGACCGGTGCCATGACGCTGATGTCGTAGGTGTGGCCCGTGCCCATCCAGGGATCGTTGGTGATCACCGCGTCTCCGGGCGCGAGGCTCTCGGGCGGGAACCTGGCGAGCATGTGGGCGAGCGTCGCCGGGGCCGAGCCCGTGAAGGACGGGATCGACTGGGCGCCCTGGGCCAGGAGCTCGCCGTCGGTGTCCAGCAGCATGACCGACAGGTCGTGGGCCTCGCGGACCACGGTCGAGAAGGCGGTGCGGATCAGGGTCGAGACCCCCTCGTCGGCGATGCCGACGAGCCGGTCCCACAGGATCTTGAGGCTGACCGGGTCGTGGTTCGCCGCCGTCATGGATCTACCCGGCGGCGGACTCCGCCGTTTCGGGCGGCGCCGCCGCGCCGGCGGCGAGGTCGACGACGAGGTTGTGGTGCGCGTCGATCCCCGCCGTGTCGCCGGGGCCGATGACGCAGGTCGACTCGCGCTCCTCGATCAGCGCCGGGCCGGCGATCACGGCGCCGGGCGCCAGGGCCATGCGGTCGTAGACCGAGGCCTCGACGAAGCCGCCGGCCTCCGGGAAGTAGGCCGGGCGCGTTCCCTTGCGGGCGGCGTCCGCCGAGGCCGCGCCGGCGGCGGACGGTCCGCCCCCGCCGGCGCCGGCGATCCGGTAGCCGTCCGCGGCCGCCGTCTCCGGGCCGGCGGCTTCGACCTTCCAGTTCATCACCTCGAGGGCCTCTTCGAGCAGCACTTGCGAGAAGATCTCGGCGTAGCGGGCCTCGAACAGCTCCTTGAGGCGCGGGCGCAGCTCCGCGACGCCCGCGAGGCCGGGTCCGCCGTCGGTGGGCAGGGTCACCTCGATCTCGTGGCCCTGGCCGTGGTAGCGCATGTCGAGCCGGAGCGTGACCCGGATGGCGCTCTCCGGCACGCCGGCGCGGGCGAGGTGCCCGCAGGCCTCGTCGACGGGGCGCCGGAGGTAGCGTTCGACCCAGTCGTCGTCCAGGTCGTCCAGGAAGACGAGGTTGGACCGGAGCACCTCGAAGGAGAGCGGCGAGACCAGCAGGCCGAGGGCCGACATGACGCCGGCGGCGAGCGGGAAGACGACGCGCGGGATGCGGAGCTTGCGGGCGACGCCGGCGGCGTGGACCGGGCCGCAGCCGCCGAAGGCCACCATCGAGCAGCCGCGGTAGTCGAAGCCCCGCTCGGAGGCGTGGACACGGAAGGCGCGGGCGACGTCCTCGTCGATGATCTCGTGGATGCCCCACGCGGCCCGGATCGGGGTCAGGCCGAGGGGCTTCGCCACGTGCTCGGCGACGGCGGTCTCGGCCGCCGCCTTGTCGAGGGGCATCTCTCCGCCGAGGAAGAAGCCGGGGTCGAGATAGCCGAGCACGACGTTGGCGTCGGTGAGGGTGGCCCGGGTGCCGCCCCGTCCGTAGCAGGCGGGTCCCGGGTCCGCGCCCGCGGAGCGCGGACCCACCTGGATCAGGCCGCGGTCGTCGGCTTCCGCGATGGAGCCGCCGCCGGCCCCGATCTCGATCATGTCGATCGTCGGCACCTTCACCAGCAGGCCCGAGCCCTTCTTGAATTCGTGCACCCGCGCGACTTCCATCTCGTACTTCTTGAGCGGCGCGTGGCCGCGGACCAGGGCGCCCTTGGCCGTCGTGCCCCCCATGTCGAAGCCGAGCACGTCGGGGATCCCGAGCGCGCGGCCGTGGTGCGCGGACATCAGCGCCCCCGCGGCGGGACCCGATTCCATCATGCGCACGGGAAAGCGCCGCGCGATGTCCGGGGTCACGGTGCCGCCGTTCGAGGTCATCATGTAGAAGCGCCCCGCGATGCCGAGCTCGCCGAGGCCCCGCTCGAGGCGCCCGAGGTAGCGGTCGAACATCGGTCCCGTGTAGGCGTTGATCATGGTCGTCGTCCAGCGCTCGTACTCGCGCATCTGGGGGAAGACCTCGGACGAGGTGGAGACGTAGAGGTCGGGAAATTCCCGCGCGCAGAGTTCCCTCACCGCGTCCTCGTGGCGGGAGTCGAGATAGGAGTGGAGGAAGCAGACGGCGAGGGCCTCGATCCCGTGGGCGTCGACGAGGCCGCGGACGGCGGTCCGGGCGGCGTCGGCGTCGAGCGGCGTCCGGACGTGCCCCTCGTAGCCGATGCGCTCGGGGACTTCGGCGCGCATGTACCGCGGCACCACCGGCGGCGGGTACTTGAGCCGCAGGTCGAACATGTCGTAGCGCAGTTCCAGCCGCATGTCGGGGATGTCCATGAAGCCTTCGGTCGCCAGCATCCCGGTCACGGCTCCGCGGCGCTCGATCACGGCGTTGGTCACCAGCGTCGTGCCGTGGACCACGGCGTCGACGTCCGACACGGAGACGCCGTTGTCCCGGAGCAACGCGGCGATGCCCTTGAGCACGGCGGCCGAGGGGTCCGCCGGCGTCGTCAGCCGCTTGTGGATGGCCATGGCCCGGCTCGACTCGCCGAACAGCGCGAAGTCGGTGAACGTGCCGCCGATGTCGACCCCGATGCGATAAGGCATGTCCGCTCCCCGCCTGCGCCGGACCTCAGTGTAGTGTCCGGGCGGGGATTCGCGAAACGCCGCCGCAACGTCGTCCACCCCCACCCCGGCCTTCCAGGGGGGGACCCGAGTGGCCCGGCCGCGCCCCGAGGGTCCCCCCTCCCGCGTGCGGGAGAGGGGACCCCGATGGCGTGATCGCCGCCAGGCTCATACACCACGGCTCGGGACAGGATCTGCACGGCCCCGGCGGCCCGGTGATGTCGCTGCCGGAACGACGGACCGCCCCGCCTGGTCCCTGCCTGCGATTCACGAAATGAGCCTGATATATACCGTTACGAGGAGAGGCAGGCGCGAAAGAGGCCGGTCATGCCCTTGAGGACCCCGCTCACCGAGGCGCTGGACATCGTCCATCCCATCGTCTCCGCGCCCATGGCCGGGGTGGCGGGCGGCGCGCTGGCGGCGGCCGTCACCAGGGCCGGGGGTCTCGGCCTGATCGGCGGCGGCTACGGGGACCCGGACTGGATCGAGCGCGAGCTGCGGGCGGCGGGCAACGCCCGGGTCGGCGTCGGGTTCATCACCTGGCGCCTGGCCGGCCGGCCGGAACTGCTCGACCTGGCGCTGGCGCGCGCGCCGGCGGCCGTGTTCCTGTCCTTCGGCGATCCCGCGCCCTTCGCCGCCCGCGCCAGGGACGCGGGCGTCCCCGTGATCTGCCAGGTCCAGACGCTGGAGCACGCGCGCTCGGCGGCGCGCGCCGGGGCCGACGTCATCGTGGCGCAGGGCACCGAGGCCGGCGGGCACGGCGGCGACCGGACCGCCATGACGCTGGTGCCGGCCGTCGCGGACGCGGTCGCCCCGCTGCCGGTCGCCGCCGCGGGCGGCATCTCCGACGGCCGCGGGCTGGCGGCCGCGCTGGCCCTGGGCGCGGCGGGCGCGCTCATCGGCACCCGCTTCTTCGCCACGCCCGAGGCGCTCGGACACGGGAACGCGAAGGCCCGGCTGGTGTCGGCGGGCGGCGACGACACGGTGCGCACCGGCGCGTTCGACGTCGCGCGCGAGCTGCCCTGGCCCGCGCCGTACCGGATCCGGGCGGTGCGCAACAGGTTCTCCGACCGCTGGAGCGGCGCCGAGGACGCGCTCCGCCGCGAGGTCGCGGCGGGAGCCGCCTTCCGGGGGGCGCTGGAGTCGGGCGACACGGAGGAGGGCATGGTGGTGGGCGGCCAAGGCCTCGACCTCGTGCGCGCGATCGAGCCGGCGGGCGAGCTGGTGGCCCGGATCGCGGCGGACGCCGAGCGCACCCTCGCCGCCTGCCGCTCCCTGTCCGTTTCCCCCTGAGGAAAACCACCCGATTCCGTGCGAACCGTGCGAATTCGTCCGTTCCCCTCGTTCGCGACGTTTCCTGTATGATCGGCGGGCGGTCGCCGCACCGCGAAACCGCCGGAGGACAACCCGATGAACAAGCTTCACAACCCGGACACCGTGGCGCCGCCTTTCAGCACCTACAGCCACGCGGTCGAATCGACGCAGAACTGCCACGTCCTGTTCGTGTCGGGACAGGTCGGGGTCAATCCGGACGGATCGCTGGCGGAGGGCATCGAGGCGCAGACGGAAGCGGCGCTCAGGAACGTCCGCGAGGCGCTCCTGTCCGCGAGCATGGACTTCGAGGACATCACGCGGCTCAACACCTACCTCGTGAACCGCGAGGACATTCCCAAGGCGCGGAGCGTGCGCGAGAGGATGCTGGGCGACGCGCGGCCGGGCTCCACGCTGGTCCTGGTGGCGGGACTCGCGTCCGAGGACTGGCTGGTCGAGATCGAGGCCATCGCGGCCAAGCCGTGGCACTTCTACGGCGACGGCACGGTGTTCGAGACGCGCGGCCGGCCGGGCATCTGAGCGGCCGCCGCCGAACCGGGGAAGGGCCGGTCCCGATGCGCCGGTTGGCCGCCGCGGCCTGGATCTGCGCGGGCGCGCTGGCGGCGCCGGCGGGCGGCCCCGCCGAGGTCCGGGCGCAGACCGCGCCCGGCGCGCCGGTGGAGGACTCGGTGGTCGCCCGGGTGAACGGCGAGGACGTGCGCCAGTCCGACGTCGTCCGCATGCTCGCGCAGCTCCCCGCCGAAGCGCGGGGCATGCCTCCGGAACAGCTCTTCGCCCTGGTCGTGCAGCGCGCCGTCGACCGTCTCCTCGTCGCCGAGGCGGCCCGCGGGGAGGGCCTCGCGGACGATCCCGAGATCCGGCGCCGCCTCGCGGCCGCGGAAGCCGACGTGCTCTGGAGCGCCTATCTCGAGCGCAGGCTCCGGGAAGGGCTGTCGGACGCCCGGATCCGCGAGGCCTACGACAAGATCGCCTCGGAAACCGACGACGCGGTCAAGGCCCGCCACATCCTGCTGGCGGACGAGGAGGACGCCCGGGCGGTCATCCGGGACCTCGAGGGCGGGGCCGACTTCGAGACGCTGGCGCGCGCCAGGTCGATCGGGCCGTCGCGGGAGTCCGGCGGCGATCTCGGCACGTTCACGCGGGCGCAGATGGTCGACGCGTTTTCCGAGGCGGCCTTCGCCATGGCGCCGGGCGAGTTCTCCAGGACGCCGGTCAAGACCCGGTTCGGCTGGCACGTGATCCTCGTCGAGGAGCGCCGCCGCGCCGAGGTGCCGAGCATGGAGGAGGCCATGCCCCGCATCCGGCAGACCGTCACGGCGGAGGTCGTCGCCGAGGTCCTCGGCCGCCTGCGCGAGGGCGCGGACATCGAGATCGTCGGCGCCGGAGCCGGCGGCCTCGTGCGCCCCGGCGCCCGCTGAGCCCCGGCCGGCGGCGTGAACGTGAAGAAGAGGGCACGGGACGCGATGGCCGCGCGGTACTCCATCGTCAGCCTGGTGCGCAACGCCTTCGGCTATCACGAAGGCTGGCAGCGCGCCTGGCGCAGCCCCGACCCGAAGGAGCGCTACCAGGTCGTCATCGTCGGCGGCGGCGGGCACGGCCTGGCAACGGCCTACTATCTCGCCAAGGAGCACGGCGTCACGGACGTCGCCGTGATCGAGAAGGGCTGGCTCGGCGGCGGCAACACGGGCCGCAACACCACGATCATCCGCTCCAACTACCTGTGGGACGAGAGCGCCCGCATCTACGAGAAGGCGCTGCAGCTCTACGAGGGGCTGAGCCACGATCTCAACTTCAACATCATGCTGAGCCAGCGCGGGGTCCTGAACCTGGCCCACAACCTGCACGACCTGCGCGAGATATCGCGGCGCGTCAACGCCATCCGGCTCAACGGCATCGACTCGGAGATCCTGTCGGCGGAGCAGGTCAAGGCGATGGTGCCGATCATCGACATCTCCCCGGGCGCGCGCTACCCGGTGCTCGGCGGATCGCTGCAACGGCGCGGAGGCGTCGCCCGGCACGACGCCGTCGCCTGGGGCTTGGCGCGGGCCGCCGACGCCCGCGGCGTGGACATCGTCCAGAACTGCGAGGTCACGGGCATCCTGCGGGAGGGCGGCCGCGTGACCGGAGTCGAGACCACGCGCGGGACCGTCATGGCCGACAAGGTCGGCATCGTGGCGGCCGGCCACTCCAGCGTGCTGGCCGCGATGGCGGGCTTCCGCATGCCCGTCGAGAGCCATCCGCTCCAGGCCCTGGTCTCGGAGCCGATCAAGCCGATCCTCGACACGGTGGTCATGTCCGGCACGGTGCACGTCTACGTCAGCCAGTCCGACCGCGGAGAGCTGGTGATGGGGGCGGGAATCGACGGCTACAACAGCTACACCCAGCGGGGCAGCCTTCCCGTCATCGAGCACATGGTCGCGGCGGCGGTGGAACTGTTCCCGATCTTCAGCCGGCTGCGCATGATGCGCCAGTGGGGCGGGATCGTCGACGTCTGCCCCGACGCGAGCCCGATCGTCGGCCGGACGCCCGTCGACAACCTGTTCATCAACTGCGGCTGGGGCACGGGCGGGTTCAAGGCCACGCCGGGCTCGGGCTGGGTGTTCGCCCACACCATCGCCCGCGGCGAGCCGCATCCGCTGAACGCCCCCTTCGCGCTGGACCGCTTCGCCGCCGGCAAGCTCATCGACGAGCATGGCGCCGCCGGCGTCGCGCACTGACCTTGACGGGGAAAGGCGTTTCCTCGATGCGGGACCCCGAGGGCGTTCTCCGTGAAACGCGGCTGGAGCCGCGCGTCGTTTTTCGACACCCTCACCCTGTCCCTCTCCCGCCAGCGGGAGAGGGGACCCTCGGGGCGCGGCCGGGCCATTGGGGTCCCCTCTCCCTGGAAGGGGGAGGGACAGGGTGGGGGTTGACGGCGTTGCCGCGGCGTTCGGAGCCGCTGGTGACGGGAGCCGGGCCGTGCTGCTGATCTCCTGTCCCTGGTGCGGGCCGCGCGACGAGATCGAGTTCGCCTGCGGCGGCGAGGCGCACATCGCGCGGCCCCTGGAACCGGACGCGCTCGTCGACGAGGCCTGGGCCGACTACCTGTTCAACCGGACCAACCCCAAGGGGCCGCACGCCGAGCGCTGGGTGCACGCGCACGGCTGCCGGCGCTGGTTCAACGTGCTGCGCGACACTGCGACCAACGAGATCCTCGCGGTGTACGAGATGGGCAAGCCCCGCCCGGACGGGAGCGGGCCGTGAAGCCGCAGCGCATGCGCCTGGCCAGCGGCGGGCGGATCGACCGCGCCCGGCCGCTGTCCTTTTCGTTCGACGGAACGCGCCACCAGGGGTTCGCGGGCGACACCCTGGCCTCGGCGCTGCTGGCGAACGGCGTGCGGCGGGTGGGCCGGAGCTTCAAGCTCCACCGTCCCCGGGGGATCTTCTCGGCCGGCGCGGAGGAGCCGAACGCCATCGTCCAGCTCGGGAGCGGCGCCCGGACCGTGCCCAACCTGAGGGCGACGCAGGTCGAGCTCCACGACGGCCTGAGCGCGGCCAGCGTCAACGCCTGGCCCTCTCTCGCGTTCGACGTCATGGCGGTCAACGGCCTGTTCGCGCCGCTGCTGCCGGCGGGTTTCTACTACAAGACGTTCATGTGGCCGAAACCCCTGTGGCACACCTACGAGGGGCTGATCCGCCGCGCCGCCGGCCTGGGGCGGGCGCCGGCGGAGCCGGACCCGGACACCTACGACCGCATGCACGCCCACTGCGACGTTCTGGTCGTCGGAGGCGGGCCGGCGGGCCTCGCCGCCGCGCTGAGGACCGGGCGGACCGGCGCGCGGGTGATCGTGGCGGACGAGCAGAACGAGCCCGGCGGCCGGCTGCTCGACAACCGCCAGCGGATCGATGGCGCGCCGGGGACCGACTGGGTGGCCGCCGCCGCCGGGGAACTCGCCGGCATGGCGGACGTCCGCGTGCTGGCGCGCACGACCGCATTCGGACACTACGAGCACAACCACGTCGCCCTGCTGGAGCGGCGGACCGATCATCTGGGGCCGGGCGCCGGCGGGGCGCGCCAGCGTCTCTGGAAGGTGCGGGCCAAACAGGTCGTGCTCGCCGCCGGCGCGCACGAGCGCCCTGTCGTGTTCCGCAACAACGACCGGCCCGGCGTGATGCTGGCCTCGGCGGCGGCGGCCTACGTCAACCGGTACGGGGTCCGGCCCGGCCGCCGCGCGGTCGTGTTCACCAACAACGACAGCGGCTACGCCGCGGCGGCGGACCTCGCGGACGGCGGCGTACCGGTCGCGGCGATCGTCGATCCCCGGCCCGAGGCCGGCGGCGACGCCGCGGCCCTGGCCGCGGCGCGCGACATCGAGGTGCTGGGCGGGTCCGCCGTCGTCGACGTGAAGGGCCGGCGGCAGGTG
This sequence comes from Alphaproteobacteria bacterium, assembly GCA_963663355.2. Classification (GTDB taxonomy): domain Bacteria; phylum Pseudomonadota; class Alphaproteobacteria; order UBA2966; family UBA2966; genus UBA2966. The sequence goes on along the minus strand of CAXXKS010000001.1, from coordinate 2,547,457 downwards.
TCGGGAGCCGCCGTCGCGGCCCTGGACGGCGAGGGCGCCGCCGCCGGCGGTTCCGCGCGCACCGTCGACTGCGACCTGCTGGCCGTTTCGGGCGGCTGGAACCCCTGCGTTCACCTGCACTGCCATTCGGGCGGCAAGCTGGAATTCGACTCCGGCCAGGCCTGCTTCGTGCCGGGCACGACGCCGCTCGCCTCCCGCGCCGCGGGCGCCGCCGCGGGCGCGTTCGGCCTCGCCGCGTGCCTGGAGAGCGGGTTCGAGGCCGGCGCGGCGGCGGCCCGGGACTCCGGAGTCAAGAGGCGGGGGCGCGCCCGCAGGGCGCCGGCGGCGGAGCCGGAGTCCCCGGCGCCCGCCCGGCCGCTGTTCCACGTGCCGCCGCCGGGGAGGGGCGGCGACGCCAAGGCCTTCGTCGACCTGCAGTACGACGTGACGGCCGCGGACATCGCCCTGGCCGCCCGCGAGGGGTACGAGTCGGTGGAGCACGTCAAGCGGTACACGACCCTCGGCATGGCCACCGACCAGGGCAAGACCTCCAACGTGGCGGGCCTCGCCATCCTGAGCGAGGTGCTGGGGCGGCCCGTGCCCGAGGTCGGCACCACCACGTTCCGCCCGCCCTACACGGCGGTCACGTACGGCGCGCTGGCGGGACGCGACGTGGGCGGCTTCGCCGACCCCGTCCGCAAGACCCCGATGCACCGCTGGCACGAGGCCGCGGGAGCGGAGTTCGAGGACGTGGGCCAGTGGAAGCGGCCCTGGTACTACCCGCGCCCCGGCGAGAGCATGCGGGAGGCGGTGGACCGCGAGTGTCTGGCGGCCCGCAACGCCGTCGGCGCGCTCGACGCCAGCACCCTCGGCAAGATCGACGTCCGGGGCCGCGACGCGGTGACGCTGCTCGACCGCGTCTACACCAACGCGTGGGGGTCGCTCGCCGTCGGGCGCTCGCGCTACGGCCTGATGTGCGGCGAGGACGGCATGGTGTTCGACGACGGCGTGACCACCCGCCTCGGCGAGCGCCACTACCTGATGACCACCACCTCGGGCGGCGCGGCGCGCGTCATGGCCTGGCTCGAGGAGTGGCTCCAGACCGAGTGGCCCGAGCTCGACGTGCGGCTCACCTCGGTGACGGAACAGTGGGCCAGCGCCGGACTCTGCGGCCCCGGCGCCCGCCGGCTGATGAAGGAGCTGTCCGACGGCCTGCCCCTCGACGCGGAGGCGTTTCCGTTCATGGCCATGAACGAGGGACGGGTCGCCGGCATCCCCGCGCGGGTCTTCCGGATCAGCTTCTCCGGCGAGGTCGGTTTCGAGGTCAACGTCGCGGCCCGCTACGGCATGGCGCTGTGGACCGCGCTGATGACGGCCGGCGAGAAGCACGGGATCACCCCCTACGGCACCGAGGCCATGCACGTGCTGCGCGCGGAGAAGGGCTACATCATCGCGGGGCAGGAAACGGACGGGACCGTGACGCCCGTCGACCTCGGTCTCGGGCGCATGGTGTCGAAGAAGAAGGACTTCATCGGCAGGCGCAGCCTGTCCCGGCCCGACACCGCGCGCGAAGACCGCAAGCAGCTCGTCGGCCTGCTGACGGAGGACGAATCGGAGGTGCTCCCGGAAGGGGCGCAGATCGTGGCCGAGCCCCGCCCGACGCCGCCCATGGAGATGATCGGCCACGTCACGTCCAGCTACTACAGCGCCAACGTGGGGCGGTCGATCGCCCTGGCGCTGATCCGCTCGGGCCGGTCGCGTATCGGCGAGGCCGTGTTCGCGCCGCTCCCCGAAAAGCGCGTCATGGCCCGGGTGGCCGAGCCCGTGTTCTTCGACCCGGAGGGAGCGCGGCTCCATGGCTGAGCCCTACCTGCAACAGAGCGCGCTGGCGCATCTCGGCCTCGCCGCCCGGGCGGCGGCGGACCGGGAGAAATCCGGCGCCGGCGCGCAACTCGGGGAGCGCGCGTTCCCGGGCCAGCTCAACCTGCGCGGCGATCCCGGAAACAGGGCGTTCATGGAGGCCGCCGCGGGCGTCGTCGGCCACCCGTTGCCGGCCGTTCCCAACACCTCCGCCGGGGACGCGGAGCCGGCCGAGGGCCCGCGGACGCTCTGGCTGGCGCCCGGGGAATGGCTTGTGGTCTCCGCCGCCGGCGCCGCGGACGAACTGGCCGGGGAGCTGGCCGCGGCGGTCGCGGACCGCGGCGGATCGGTCACCGACGTGGGCGACGCCCGCGCGGCGATCGTCCTGCGGGGCCCGAACGCCCGCGACGTCCTGGCGAAGGGGTGTCCGCTCGACCTGCACCCGGACGCGTTCCGACCCGGCCACTGCGCCCAGAGCCTGCTGGCCCGGGCGGCCGTGATCCTGCACCGGCGGGCGGACGAGGCCGGCGGCGGCGCGTCCTTCGAGATTTACGTGGCGCGGAGCTTCGCCGAATATCTCTGGGCCTGGCTCGAGGACGCCGCCGGCGAGTACGGCGTCCAGGTGATCGAGGCGTAGGCCGGAACGGCGCCGCGCCGGCCCCTGCATGGAGCGATTCATGACGGCCTTGCGCGCGCGCGGACCGAACGTCTTACGGGGCCTGGCCTGCGCCCTGCCTCTCGCGCTCGCCGCGCCGGCGCCGGCGGCGGCCCACGGCGTTCGCGACGAGACCCCGCGCATCGCCGTGATCTCCGCCATGGCGCCGGAAATCGAGCTCCTCCGAAAGGAGCTCGAGGGCGCCGCGCTGACGTCGGTGAACGGCATCGACTTCGCCAGCGGGACCCTCGAGGGGCGCGAGGTGGTGCTCTTCGTGAGCGGGATCAGCATGGTCAACGCGGCCATGACGGCGCAGCTCGCCCTCGACCGCTTCGCCGTCGAGGGAATCCTCTTCTCCGGCATCGCGGGCGGCGTGGACCCCGGGCTCGGCATCGGCGACGTGGTGATCGCCGACCGCTGGGCCCAGTACCTGGAGACGCTCTTCGCGCGGGAGGCGGACGGCGGCTGGGCCGCGCCGCCGCCCTTCTTCTCGTATCCCTACGCGAACTTCGGCATGATGTTCCCGCGCGCGCTCACCGTGCGGCGCGCCGGCGCCGGCGCGCCCGAAACCCGCTTCTGGTTCCCGGTGGACGAGGGGATGCTGGCCGCCGCCCGCCGCGCCGCGGCCGACGTGACCCTCGCGCGCTGCACGGCGGACGGTACCTGCCTCCGGCGTCCGCCCCGGATCGTGATCGGCGGCCCCGGCGTCTCGGGCGGCGCCTTCATCGACAACGCGGCGTTCCGCGCCTACGCCTTCGAGACCTACGGCGCGCGGGTTCTGGACATGGAGAGCGCCGCCGTGGCCCACGTGGCCTACGCCAACGGCGTGCCCTTCCTCGCCGTCCGCAGCCTCTCCGACCTCGCGGGCGGCGGCGAGGGCGCGAACCAGATCGAGGTCTTTCTCGGCCTCGCGGCGGGCAACGCGGCGGCGGTGGTCAAGGCGCTGCTGAGGGCGATGCCGGAGTAGCTCCGGCCGTCGGCGGCGCGTCGCGCCCGTCAGCCGCGGGCCGGTCCCGGAGCGTCCACCCGGACGGTCACGATGTCCGCGTCGTGGTACTGCTGGTGCCGGACCGAGGACGTGAGGTGCCGCAGCAGCCTCAGCGAGGCTTCCTGTTCGACCTGGACCTCGTCGGTGCGCTCGCCGAGCAGCGCGATGCGGTCCTGGAGGTTCTCCTCGTCGCTCGCCGCGATGAACTCCAGCACCGCGCCGCCGTCCTCCTTGTGCGCCGTCAGGAGCAGGCGCCGCGGCTCCCCCGCCCCGGCGGCGCCGTCCCTGTCCAGCAGGGTCAACAGCGTCTCCTCGGCGGCGGCGTCCAGGCGGGACGCCATCGCGTCGTCCCAGCCGCCGCGGGCGGCGAACGAGGCGAGGAACTCCCGCAGCGCGGGCAGGACCGAGACGTCCAGCGCCACCTGGATCCGCCGCCGGCGGGGCGCCGTCAGCTCCATGAACAGGGTCATGAGAATGGCCACGAGGCCGCCGGCCGTCATGCCGTTCTCGAGGAGGCCGCCCGCGATCTTCGAGACGTACTCGGGGAATATCACGCCGTGCTGGAAGCCCGCGCCGACCCAGAACGCGACGCCGGCGACCAGGCTCTTGCGGTAGTCGGCCCCGTCGTTGACGACGATCTTCATGCCGACCACGAACAGCATCGCCAGCAGCACGGTGATGTAGGCCGCCGCGACCGGGCCCGGGATGGCGAGGACCAGGGCGAGCGCCTTGGGAATGAACGCCAGGACGAGGAACGCCGCCCCCAGCGCGACGCCGACGCCGCGGGCGCCGACCCCGGTGAGCGCGGTCATCGCGACGCTCGTCGAATAGGTCGTGTTGGGCACCGTGCCCGCGACGCCGGACAGCAGGTTGCCCACGCCGTCCGCGGCCACCGCGCCCTGCACCGCCCGGAAGTCCACCGCCCGGGGGCGGCGCCAGGACACGCGCTGGATGGCGATTCCGTCGCCGATGGTCTCGACGGCGCCGACCAGGGTGACGAACACGAACGCCGGGAGGAGCGCCCAGAACGCCGGCCCGAAGTCGAGGTCGAAGCCCGGCCACCCCCCGTCGGGGAGGCCGACCCACGCCGCCTCGGCGACGCGGCCCGTGTCGTAGATGCCGTAGGCGCCGGCGAGCAGGGAGCCGGCGACGACGCCGATGACAGGCGCCCACAGGCGCAGGGCGCCCGTCGCCTTGAGCGCGATGCCGCCGATGACGAGCACGGTGGTGAGGGCGCAGAGCGGCGCGGCGGAGGCGGGCGTCCCCTCCGGGACGTCCTTCAGTACGTCGAAGACGATGGGCATCACCGTGACCGGGATCAGCATGATCACGGTCCCCGTCACGGTCGGGGTCAGGATCCGCCGGAGCAGGGACAGCCGCGCGGCGAGCGCGAACTGGAAGAGCGACGAGATGACGACCAGCGTGGCCAGCATCGCCGGACCGCCCTGGGCGAGCGCCACGACGCAGACCGAGATGAAGGCCCCGGACGTGCCCATGGCGAGGACGTAGCCGGCGCCGACCCGGCCGACCCGGACCGCCTGCAGCACCGTGCTCAGGCCGCTGACGGCGACGGCGGCGAACACCGCCCAGGCCAGGTAGGTCTCGCCGCCGCCACCGGCCCGGACCACGATCGCCGGGGTCAGCACGACGCCGGCCACGCAGAGGATCGCGAGCTGGAGGCCGAGCGCGACCGTGAGCGCCGGGGGAGGCCGCTCGTCGGGCTCGTAGCGGACGCCGGAATTCCGGCCGGACTCGTCGGACGCCATGTTCCGGCCCTAGTGTCCTGGAATTGAAACGAACATCAAGGTGAAGGGCTCAATTCGTGATTCGCGGGCATCGGTGGCCGGCAGGGCAATCGTGCCATCGGGGTTCCCTCCCCCTGGAAGGATTCCTCCGCGAAACGCGGTCGGGGCGGCGCATCGTTCTCCGACACCCTCACCCTGTCCCTCTCCCGCACGCGGGAGAGGGGACCCTCGGGGCGCGGCCGGGCCACTCGGGTTCCCTCTCCCTGGTACGAACTTCGGAATCGCCGCACTACGCCTTGCGCCCCGTCGCGTCTCCCCAGGCCAGGGCCGAGACCGCGCCCGGAGAGTCCTTCCACTCGTCCAGCGCGCGGCGCCAGTCGTCGAATTGCGCGCGGGTCGCAAGCCCGTGCTTCGTGGCCGCCTCGACGGTGTCGGCGCCGAAGAACCAGCCGCCGGCGAACGCGTGGAAGAAGGCGACGTCCCCGGCCGTGGCGAAGATCTCGAACGACCCGCCCGCCCGGATGTCGGAGAACCCGGCCTCGAGCAGCGCGCCCTTCAGCTCCTTCCCCATCTGGGGATGGCCACCGTTGGCCGCGAGGAGGTTCTGGAACGCCGCCCATACGTCGCCGAGGACGCCGAGCGCCGGCTCGGAAAACGACGATTCGCCGATCATTTCGCGGGCGGAGAGGAGCCCGCCGGGCTTCAGCACCCGCATCGCCTCCGCCAGCACGGCCCGCGTATCCGGAACGTGCATGAGCACGGCGTGACAGTGGACGATGTCGAAGGAGTCGTCCTCGTAGGGGAGGTCGGTCGCGTCGCCCGTCCGGAACACCGCGTTGTTCCACCCGCCGGCGGAGGCGGCGGCCCGCGCCATCTCGATCTGCGACTCTTCCAGGTCGATGCCGTGCAGCTCTCCCGGCTCCACCGCCTCGGCGAGTCCGATCGAGATCGTTCCGGGACCGCAACCGAGGTCGAGCACGCGCAGGCCGGGCTCGAGCTGCGGGAGCAGGTGGGCCGCGCTGTTCGCGGCGTTCCGGCGCTGGAGAAGCTTCTGGAACTCCTCGCTGTAGCCCATGGTGTAGGTCGGCGCGTGTCCGCCCGGAGTCTCTTCGCCGGTCATCGTCCGTCTCCTTCCCGTCCGCCGTGCCGGCCATTATCCGCGCCGCGCTCCGGTTCGTCCAATTGCCGCCCCGCCGCGGGGCGTGCTACGGTCGCCGCGGTCCTTTCAGGCGCGGCGGTGATCGGATGGACGGCGGGCATCTCTTCGACGGTTACCGGACCGACCCCGCCTTCTACGACGAGATGTTCGACGACGCCGGCGCTCCCCGCGCCCACTGCCGGGAGCTGTGGGCCGCCCTCGGGGACATGACCCGCGCCGAGGTCGCGGAGATGCAGGACCGCGCGGAGCGGTCGTTCCTGCACGACGGCATCACGTTCTCCGTCTACGACGAGGACGGCGCGCGGGAACGGATCATCCCCATCGACGTCCTCCCGCGGCTGATCGACGCCGGGGACTGGAGCTTCATCGAGCGCGGGCTGCGGCAGCGTCTCGAGGCGCTGAACCTGTTCCTCGCCGACATCTACGGTCCGGGCCGGATCCTCGCGGACGGCGTCGTCCCCGTCGACCTCGTCCGCGGCTGCCCGCAGTACAGGGTCGCCATGCGCGGCGTGGAGGTTCCCCGCGGCGTGTACGTCTCCGTCTGCGGGACCGACCTCGTGCGGACGCACGACGGCTTCCTGGTCCTGGAGGACAACCTGCGCGTGCCGTCCGGGGTCTCCTACATGCTGGCCAACCGCCGGACGGTGAAGACCGGCCTGCGCGACCTGTTCCGCCGGCATCGCGTGCGCGGCATCGAGCATTACGGCGCGCTCCTCCGCCAGACCCTCGCCGAGCTCGCGCCGGACGGCGTGTCCGACCCCTGCATCGTCCTTCTCACCCCGGGCGTTCACAACTCGGCCTTCTACGAGCACATGTTCCTCGCCCGCGAGATGGGCGTGGAGCTCGTGCAGGGGGGAGACCTCCTGGTCCACAACGGGTTCGTCTACATGCGGACGACGGGCGGACCGCGGCGCGTCGACGTCGTCTACCGCCGGATCGACGACGACTTCCTCGATCCGCTGGCCTTCCGTCCCGACTCGCAGCTCGGCACGCCGGGGCTGTTCTACGCCTACCGGCTCGGGAACGTCGTCATCGCCAACGCTCCGGGGACCGGGGTGGCCGACGACAAGAGCGTCTATGCCTACGTCCCGGACATCATCCGCTATTTCCTGAACGAGGAGCCGTTGCTCGCCAACGTCGAGACGTACCTCTGCCGGGATCCGGAACAGCTCGAATACACCCTCGACAACCTGGACCGGCTGGTCGTGAAGACGGTCGGCGGTTCGGGCGGCTACGGGATGCTGGTGGGGCCGCACGCCACGCCCGCCGAGCGCGCGGCCTACGCCGGGGAGATCCGCAAGAACCCGGCCAACTTCATCTCCCAGCCCACCCTGGACCTCTCCCGCGCGCCCTGCCTGACGGACGACGGCACCGCGCCCCGTCACGTCGACCTCCGCCCCTTCGTGCTGCGGGGGCGCGAGACGCGCCTGGTCCCGGGGGCCTTCTGCCGGGTCGCCCTCGCCCCGGGCTCGCTGGTCGTCAATTCGAGCCAGGGCGGCGGCGGAAAAGACCTCTGGGTGTTGTCCGCGTAAGGGCATGCTGTCGCGGAGCGCCCGGGGACTCTACTGGATCGGCCGCTACCTCGAACGGGCGCGGCACGGCTGCCGGCTGCTCGCGGACCAGTTCGAGGTCATCGAGGACCGGCCGGTGGAGGAGATCGACCGGTGCTGGCGGCGCCTGTACCTCGCGCTCGACCGCACGCCCGCGGGAGGCGGCCTGGAATCGAATCTGGACGACGAGCGGTTCATGCTGGCGGACGCCTATACGCTCGCCGCCGACCTGACGTTCGAGTCCGGCAACCCGGACGGGATCCGGAACTGCCTCGCCGCGGCGCGGGAGAACGCCCGCCAGGTCCGCAACGTCCTCGGCAAGGACATGTGGTCCTGCCTCAACATCGCGTTTCTCGGCCTGCGCGACGTCGAGATCGACGACATCTGGAGCGACCGGCCCGAAGAGTTCTACCTGCGCACGGAGAACGCCCTCCGGACGTTCTCGGGCATCGCCGACGGCACCATGTACCGGGACGACGCCTGGCACTTCCTGCAGCTCGGCCGCTTCGTCGAGCGGGCCCAGCTCGTCGCCGCTCTGCTGGAGGCCCAGCTCGCCGTCTTCCCGACCGGGGAGTACCACATCGAATCGGTCTGGCGCTCCCTGCTCCAGATCTGCGACGCGCGGGCCGCCTACAGCCGCCTCCACTCGCTTCGGTTCGAGCCCGTCGCCGTGGTCGACTTCGTCGTCGCCGACCCGCAGCTCTCCCGTTCGATCCGGTACGCCCTGGCGCGGGTCTGGGACGCGCTCGACACGATCTCCTCCCGTCGGCCCCTCGCCGTGGAGGCGGGGCGCGGGGTGGGGCGCATGGCGGGGCGCCTCGACTACGACTGGCCCAACCGGGACCCCGGCGACGACGCCGCCACGAGACGGACGCTCCTGGAGATCCGCGAGGCCTGCCGCAAGCTCCACGCCGACGTCGAGACGGCCTATTTCGACTACGCGATAGAGGACAGCCCGGGACCATGAACGGGCCGGACCCGCGGCGCTACCTCGTGGAGCACGTCTCCGAGTTCGACTACCGGGAGCCGGCGCACGGAAGCCTGATGGTGCTCCGGCTGCGGCCGCGCGGGGACCGGGGCCAGCGGGTCCTGTCGTTCGGTCTCGACGTGGATCCGTTCGCGGCGCCCACCGCCTTCGAGGATTCGTTCGGCAACGCCTGCCACCTGATCAACGTGCACCGGGAGCACCGGCGCACGGTCGTGCGGTCGCGCTCGCGGGTCGAGGTCGCCGGCGCGCCATCCCCCGAGGGAAGCCCGGAGGCGGAGAGCTGGGACGCGCTCGCCGACGCGGTGGACCCGGTCCGCCACTGGGAGTACCTGAATCCCAGCCGTTTCGCGTACCCGTGCCCGGCCCTCGACTCGTTCGTCGCGGCCAACGGCATCCGCCGCGGCGCCGGCCCGCGGCGCTCGCTCCTGGAGGCGGCGTCCGCGCTCCACGCCGCGTTCGCCTACGAGCCGGGAAGCACCGCCGTCGACTCGCCCATCGAGCGGGTCCTGGAGACCGGACGGGGCGTCTGCCAGGACTACACCCACGTGCTGATCGCCATCGCCCGGTCCTGGGGGGTCCCGAGCCGCTACGTGTCCGGGTACCTCCATCTCGAGGGCGCGGAGGGCGAGCAGACCCGCGCCGGCGCCAGCCACTCGTGGGCCGAGTTCCTGCTCCCGGGCGCGGGCTGGACCGGGATCGATCCGACCAACGACGCGCCCGCCGACCGCCGCCACGTCCGCGTCGCCGTGGGCCGGGACTACGACGACGCCGCGCCCACCCGGGGCGTCGTCTACGGCGGCGGCGACTCCGGCCTGGAGGTGCGGGTGGCCGTCGTCGAGGACGAGGGCGGAGACGACGAGGCGGCGCGCGTCGAGCGCATGGAGCGCGTCGAGCGCGCCGGTCTTCGCGACGTGGCGCCGGTCCGGAGCCCGCCGCGGTCCGGTTCCGACCAGTAAACCCGCGTCCCCGCCCGGCCAACCGATTGAAGACGCGGGAGAAAGTCGATTCAATTCGCACACCTCGCACGACGTCGGGGGGTGCGTTTCGATCTGGCTCGATTCGTCGAACGCGGGCGTCCCGGAACAAATGGACCGCGCGTACCCCCCCGACGTCGTGCGAAGTGTGCGAATTGGGTGGGCTTTCTCTCGCGTTTCCAGTCGGTTGGCCGGACTCGGTCGGGGGATCGGGGCCGGGGGTAGAGACGGCGGTTCCAGCCGGGCCGATATCGCGCTAGAAAGGGGCGTCGCAGGACACTTGCAGGGGGGATGGCACCTTGGGTTCGATCGCCGCGATCTTTCTGCCGCTGGCACTGGCCTTCATCATGTTCTCGCTGGGCCTGGGGCTCACCGTCCGCGATTTCACGCGGGTCGTCGTGGAACCGCGCGACTTTCTCGCCGGGGCGCTGAGTCAGGTCGTCGTCCTGCCGGCTGTCGCGTTCCTCCTCGTCCTGATCTGGGATCCGGCGCCGGAACTGGCGGTCGGCGTGATGATCATCGCCGCCGCGCCGGGCGGCGTGACGTCGAACCTCCTGACGCGGTTCGCCGGCGGCGACACGGCGTTGTCGGTTTCGCTGACCGCCGTGATCTCGATCCTCTCGATCGTCACGGTGCCGGTCATCGTGTTCTTCGCGCTCGACCGGTTCGTCGGCGGCGCCGCGGCGCGCGACCTCGACCTCGTCTCGGTGGCGTTGCAGATGTTCGTCATCGTCGCCGTTCCGGTGGCCGCGGGCATGGCGGTGAAGGCGTTCGCGGGCCGCTTCGCCGACGCCGCCGAGCGGCCGGCGCGGGTGGTCTCGGGCATCCTGTTCGCCGTCGTGCTGTTCGGCGCGATCTGGCAGAATCGCGCCAACATCGGCGCCTACTTCGCCGAGGCCGGATCGATCACGCTGGTCCTCAACGTCGTCATGATGGCGGTCGCGTTCTGGGGGGCGATGCTGCTGAAGGTCGGCCGGCGCGCGCGCATCGCGCTGTCGCTCGAATGCGGCCTGCAGAACGGCACGCTGGCGCTCGCCGTGGCGGCCCTGCTGGCGCTGCCGGAGAGCTTCCAGATCCCGGCGGCGATCTACAGCCTGACCATGTTCGCGACCGCCCTCGCCTTCATGTTCGCCGTCGCGCGCGGCCGCGGCTGAGCGGCGGGAGGAGAGGATTGCCGGGGGCGGGCTGCCCGGCCGCGCCCAGCGCCCGCAGGACGAAGGCGTAGACCAGGGCGACCTCCTCCAGGCGGTCGAAGCGGCCCGCGGCGCCCCCGTGGCCCGCCCCCATGTTGGTCCGCAGGAGGACGGGGTTGCCGCCGGTCCCGAGGGCGCGGAGCCTGGCCGCCCACTTGGCGGGCTCCCAGTAGGTCACGCGCGGGTCCGAGACGCCGGCCGTCGCCAGGACCGGCGGGTAGTCCCGCGCGGCCACGTTGTCGTAGGGCGAGTAGCCGCGCAGGCGCGCGCACGCCTCCGCGTCCGCGACGGGATTGCCCCACTCGTTCCACTCGGGCGGGGTCAGGGGCAGGGACTCGTCGGACATGGTGTTGAGCACGTCGACGAACGGCACCTCCGCGACCGCCGCGCCGAACAGGTCGGGCCGCATGTTGAGGACGGCGCCGACCAGCATGCCGCCGGCGCTGGCGCCGTGCGCCGCGATGCGCCCCCGGGCGGCGTACCGCCGCTCGATCAGCGCCTCGGCCGCGGAGACGAAGTCCCGGAACGTGTTGGCCTTGTTCTCGAGCTTCCCGTCCCGGTACCAGCGGTATCCCCGTTCCATGCCGCCCCGGACGTGGGCGACGGCGTAGACGAAGCCGCGGTCCACGAGGCTGAACCGGTCGGGCGAGAACGACGCGGGCATGCTCATGCCGTAGGCGCCGTACCCGTAGAGGAGCAGGGGCGCCGTCCCGTCGACCGGCGTGCCGCGCCGGCGCAGGACGGAGACCGGTATCGCGGCGCCGTCGTGGCCCGCCGCGTCGAAGCGGTGCGCCGCGTAGTCGGCCGGGTCGTGGCCGCTCGGGATCTCCCGTTCCTTGCGCAGCACGCGCGTCCGCGACTTCATGTCGAAATCGAAGGTGCGCTCCGGCGTCGCCAGCGAGCTGTACGTGAACCGCAGGGTCGCCGTGTCGTATTCGAAGCCGCGGTCGATCCCGAGGTCGTAGGCTTCCTCGTCGAAGCCGATCTCGAACTCCTCCCCGCCGTCCAGCGGCCGCACGACGATCCGGGGCAGCGCGTCCGCCCGCTCCAGGCGGACGAGGAAGCGCCGGAACAGGACGATGCGCCGGATCGTCCGTCCCCGCTCGTGGGGCACGACGTCCCGCCAGTGCGCGCGGCCGGGCGTCCCGACGGGCGCCTCGGCGATCTTGTAGTCCTCGGCGCCGTCCGCGTTGGTGAGGATCAGGAAGCGGCCGCCGTCGTCGCCGAGGGAATAGTCGACGCCGGTCTCGCGGGCGGCGATCGCGACGGGCGCGTCGGCCGGAGACCGCGCGGGCACGACCCGGAGCTCGGACGTGAGGGCGTGGTCCCGCGCCGCGATGACGACGAACCGGCCGCTCCCGGTCGTGTCGAGGTCGACGAAGAAGCCGGGGTCCGGCTCCAGGTAGACGAGGGCGTCGTCCGCCGGGTCGTCGCCGAGACGGTGGCGCAGCACCCTGTTCGGCCGGTGGTGCTCGTCGAGCACCGTGTAGAACAGCGTCCGGCCGTCCGCCGCCCAGGCGAAGTCGCCGTGGGCCGACGCCGTCACGGAATCGAGGTCGCGGCCGGTCTCCGCGTCCCGGATCAGGAGCTCGTGGTTCTCCGACCCGTCGCGGTCGGCGGCGAAGGCGACGAGGGCATGGTCGGGGCTGTGGCGGCACCGCGCCACGCGGAAGTACCCGGAGGACTCGGCTTCCCGGTTGCCGTCGACCAGGGTCTCCTCCGCGTCCGACCCCCGCCGGCGGCGGCAATACACCGGGTGCTGGCCTCCCTCCGCGTAGCGCCGGTAGTAGAGGTAATCGCCGTCGGGGAAGGGGACCGAGCGGTCGTCCTGCTTCAGGCGGCCCTTCAGCTCCTCGTGCAGCAGGCGGCGAAGGCCGGCGGCGGGTTCCAGCACCGACTCCGCGTAGGCGTTCTCCGCCTCCAGGTGCCGGCGAATCGCGGGCGCGAGGCGCGAGGGGTCCCGCGTCGCCTCCCGCCAGTCCGGGTCCCGCAGCCACGCGTAGGGGTCCGCGTCGACGCGGCCGTGGCGCGCGACCGCCGTCTCCCGGCGCTCGGCCGCCGGAGGGGGCGACGGGCTGGCGTTGAACCGTTCCGATCCGGCCATCGGCGCGTGTCCTCGGGGTTTCGCGTCAGGATGCCATATCCGGGCGTTCGAGGACCGGAAATCGTCCTGTCGGGCAGGAAGGCGATTGTGCCCCGGCCCGGACCTCTTCGAAGCCGGTGCCGGCAAGCGTCTTGCCGGAGACCGCGGCAATCCGCATCACCGGTCCAACGCCTTCTTCTCGTAAACCGTCGCGGTCCGCTGTTCGTCCCGGAGATAGCAGAGGTGCCGTTCCTGCCTTCCATTCGAGAAAAGACGGGGACGGAAGGCGGCGACGCATTGGCCGCCGTGGCGGCGGAGGCTGTCGTAGGCGACGCCGTTCGAGCCGTCGTTGCGTAGCGTCTTCGCCAAGTGCTGCCCGGCCGCGTAGTCGTCGTGGTAGACGAGCGGACAGGCGGACTTCCGGCCGCGCAAGTCGTGAAACGCGCCGGAGAGGTCCACGACATAGACATGCATGTCGAGTTCCACCATCGGACTGTCTCCGCATAGACGCTCAGCGGCGGCTGCGAGATTTCCACAGTCCTGGGCAGGGGACGTGGCGGGGGCTGCGCGGCCCATCGGTCGCCGAGGCACCGGCAGGGTTGGTTCGCTAGCGGCCTCATCACCGCCCGGTCGTCGCGCTCCAAGGGGTACGCGCCGGCGGTCTCTGTTGCCGCTGGTGTCATGCAGGCACGACCGGACGAGGGACTTCTGTAGCCCAGGTCCATTGTCGTTCATAGCCATACCCCCCAGATTTGCAACCCAAATCCGGAGACCAAGAGTGCCGCCCCCCATTTGCCGCGCTTGGAGTCGCGCAGTAGAGCTCCATAGACGGCTTGAGTCGCACCAAGAGTTGCCGTAGCCCGTTTAATTGCTTCGTCTTTCCCGACAATCAAGACGGACGCCAAGAGAACGGCTCCCAGTGCATCCAAGAGAAGACCGGCTGTGATCAATGCCGGACCCCACCGATTGTCAAGGTACTGATCGATCGCTAAAATCATATTCGTGAGCTGTTCCATACCTGAAAATCCGATTCAATCCCGAAGCGTATCCGTTTCGGGTGGAAGCGTCAGCCGCCTCTACCGGATGGCGTACGAGCGCGGCCACTGTGGCAGCCGAAGCCCCTTCCGCCGCCTCGTTGCAAGCGAACGGCCGAGGCCGATGGAGCGACAGTTGCTCGGTGGAATTTGCACCCGTAAGGACGTAGCGCCTTTCCACGGCGTACCGAACGTCAAGGCTATGACGTGGCCGACACCGGGCATGCCGGAAGTTCAATTGGATTGGCCTACTTGGCAGGCCGTGATTCAACAGCGATAGTCTCGGATTGCAATCTCATCCAGGTCGTTGGCGAGAACGAGCCGATAGTGGCGCTCCTCGACGACCCTCACCTCGTTGCCCTTCAGCGTTAATTCGAACAACGCGATCTCGCCCTCCTTCATGAACTGAGCGGCGACGGCCCGGCAACGCATATCGGGGAACTTTTGTTCGGTGAAACGGATGTCTTGGGCGGTCTGTACGATACCTATGTGGTCCGTTCCCCCTTTGGCCTGGACGGGAATAACATAGTGGCAGCCGCGTTTGTCGATCCCGATATAGAGCTCGTCGATCTCGATCTGTCCCATACCTTTGACTGTCGTGCGGAGGTGGTTTTGGAGGCTGTAGGTCGTCAGTCCGAGGAAAGTATCGATCAGACGATTGTAGCGGACAATCGCCAAAAGGGCCTGTTCGTCGTCCAGTGCGTAAGCTCGGATGAGTTCGGGGGTCGCATCGGGTACGTCTATCACGACCAAATCTTCGCGCGGGAAGACTCTATTGATCTTCAGAAGGTTGAATCGATAGCGTCCCCTACCGGCGAGCTCAATCACCCATTCCATCCCGTCCGGTTGCGTCTTTATAACGCGCTCTGGAAACGTAGCCCGAAATCGAAAGGAATAAATCACGTCTCCGAGGTTGGCAGGCAGTTCGATATCGAGCGACTCGGCTGCCAATTTGATCTCCGTTCGGTCGAATACGAATTCCATCACCCCATCGGTGTAATGGTTGAAAAATATCTTCTCTATAAGTGTTTGGTATCTGCCCAGTTCCTTAGCCATACGATACCTGCTCGGCCAGTCGCTCGCGCTCGATGTCGATCTGCTTGCGCTTTCTCGCGCCGCTCTTCCGGTCGCGCCGGCTGGGCGGGGGTTCGACGCCGAAATGCTGCGCGGCGGCGGAGAGGTCGAAGGCGAGCAGTGCCGGGTCTGCAAGCTTCACCGTGCCCTCCGCCGTGGTCGAGGACCCGCCGAGCACTTCCATCACGCCGCCTGCGACCGCTCTCGCGAGCGGCGGCGGGACGGCGTTGCCGATCTGACGCGCGCCGTGCCACTTGGTTGCGTTGAAGCGGAACCAGTCCGGGAAGCCGTGCAGCCGTGCCATTTCGCG
Source organism: Alphaproteobacteria bacterium (assembly GCA_963663355.2). Taxonomy (GTDB): domain Bacteria; phylum Pseudomonadota; class Alphaproteobacteria; order UBA2966; family UBA2966; genus UBA2966. The sequence goes on along the minus strand of CAXXKS010000001.1, from coordinate 2,531,865 downwards.
CACGGTCACACATCGGTCGAAGCGGTAGTGGATCGGTCTCGGGCTGGTGAACGCGCCGCGCGCGCCATCGGTTCCCGCACGGAGAGTGTTGCAGACGCCCTCCTCGGAGAGTTTGAAGAACCGGCTGATCGGTTCCGTCTTGCCCGGCTCGGTCTCGCGAAAGCGCCGGCGCGAAATATCGGTGTGTGCGGTGCGGGCGCTCGACGTCAGCACAGCGGGATCCCAAGTCCGCACATAGCCGCAATGCCAAGCGTCGTTGGCGAGGCACCGCAATCTCGCCGCATAGGCCGAGGTTTCTCCGAAGTCCGTCGTCCGGACCGAGTCGGAATCCGCCAGCGCCTCGAAACCATCGGCATCGGGAAGATCTCCCAGCGCGTCGCCGCAGGTCGGTCCGTCCGGCAGGTTCCCGATCCTCCGGCGGCCCCGCGGTAGGTTCGTGGTGGGCTGAGGATAATCGGGCAGCGTCTCGCCCTTTCGCGCGCCGAGCAAGATCAGGCGTTCGCGGTGCTGCGGCACGCCGAAATTCCCGGCGTTGAGCACCCGCCAGGGCACCCGCACCGCATATCCCGCATGGGCGAATTCCTCCACGAGCTCATCCAAGAACCCGCGGTGCCTGCCTACCGTGAGGCCCTTCACGTTCTCGAACACGAAGGTCCGGGCGTCGAGCTCGGCGACGATACGGACGAATTCGCGGACCAGCCGGTTGCGTGGGTCGTCCAGTGCGCGGTGGCCGATCAGCGAGAAGCCTTGGCAGGGCGCACCACCGAACACGCAATCGACTGGGCGACCGTCGAGCCGGGCCGCTGTGGCGATGTCCCCGCCCGACAGGGATTCGATAGGATGCGGCAGTATCGCCGTCGTAGGGAAATTGAACTTGTGGACGGCGCAATGCACCGGATCGATCTCGACTGCCGCGACCACGTCGAAACCGGCCTGCTCGAAACCGAGGCTCAACCCGCCAGCCCCGGCGAAAAGGTCGACACCGATAGGTCTCATGCCCTTGAACTCCGGCCAGCGCCGTCCTCGCACCCAATCCTAGCATCACCGAATACCAAATGTCGATCGAATTTCGTCATTGTCTACAAAATCTTGTAGGCGTGCAGTCAACGCTTCCAGATCCTTCGTCTCGCATTGCCAGATCGTGAGCACACTCCACCCCAGAGAATTCAGATATTCCTCTTTTGTTCTATCACGTTCACGGTTCTTGTCAATCTTGGGTTGCCAGTAATCGAGCCGCGATTTGGGCAGACGTCCCTTGGGGCAGTCGTGGCCGTGCCAGAAGCAGCCGTGCACGAAGATTGCCTTGCGCCGGGGACCGAGCGCGATGTCCGGCCGGCCCGGCAGGTCTTTCCGGTGAAGCCGGTAGCGGTAGCCCATGCCATGCAGCAGACGGCGAACGACGAGTTCGGGCCCAGTGTCCTTGCTTCTGACCGACTGCATGATGCGCCGGCGCTGCTCCGGAGTGCGGGTGTCCATCGCCGCAGATTATCCGCTGACTGCGGTCCCGTACCGGGACGGTAATCTCTATCCTATCCTTGCGCGCGCCGCAGCAAACCCCTTCGGGCCCAGCACGATCAATCGGGTCCGCAAGGCGGCTACATGTTCGAAATCGGCATCGGGTAGGTGTTGCGACCTTCGCCCTGGCCGATCTCGGGAACGCGGTTGTCGGAGACGTCCGTCTGGCGTTGGAGCGGGTCGAGGCCCCGCACCTCGTGGTCCGCGAGGTGATGCAGCAATGCCAGCGTCCGATCAGCATTCTTCACGACGAAGCGTCTTTCGGCGGTGGACGTGGCGGAGTTGCTCAGGGGTGTCGGAGCGGAGCTTCCGGCGCTACTGGCGATGCTACAAGGAAGAAGGCCTGGAGAGGCTGTTCGGCCATCGGCTCGGCAAAGAGCCCGTCAACGCGGACGCTGGAAAAGGTTGTACGTGCGAGGAGCATGCGGCTTCAATCCAGCGTGGTTTAGCGGGCCGCTTAACCGACATTGCCGGATTGGTACCCGGGTTGCGATGGTGTTGATAGAGCGCTGTAGAGCACCAGGTCTCCATAAAAATATCAATATTTACAGCGTGTTATGATCTAGTGAAGCTCTTATAGGATTGTTCGAGAAGCTCGCGCACATCGAGGACGCCAGCCTGCTGCCCGATGACACCATGCTCGTGCGTTACGACGTGCCCGACGACCTTCGCGTCGAGGACACGCCGCTCGACGGCCTGCCCGAGAACCGGCGTGCGGACGAGCGCCTGACCGGAGCCGTCGGCAACGCGCGTCTCGACGGCGGTCCGGCATGTCTCCGGCGGGTTCCCTCCGTCATCGTGCCCGTCTCCGACGCGGACGGCGGAAACGTCGTCGTCAACCATCGGCACGAGGACGCCGCGCGCATCGCGATTTCGCGGATCGGGACGTTCGCGTACGGCCCGAGACCTTTCGTCTTCGGGTGACGCCCCGGTCTCGCCCGCCTCACGCTCTTTTCCCGGTCCGGCACGACACCCCCCCGACGTCGTGCGAAGTGTGCGAATTGAATCGGCTTTCTCCCGTATCGTCAGCCGGTTGGCCGGACGGGCGTTTTCCCGGACACCCGCGTACCCGGCCGATTCGACCGGGAATCCGGGGCGGACGTCGAGCGCGCGCCGGCGTTTCCTGCTATGACACGCTCGTTTCCTTCGGGAGTCCCCAGGGCCCATGCCGTTCGGCTTGCTGAAATACGGTCTGCGGCGGCGCTATCCCGCCCGGCGCGACGTTCCGGCCGCGGCGGAGCTCAAGCCGTCCTACGACGTCGTCATCGTCGGCGGCGGCGGGCACGGGCTCGCGGCGGCCTACTACCTCGCCCGGGACCACGGGATCACGGACGTCGCCGTCCTGGAGAAGGGGTACCTGGCGGGCGGCAACACGGCGCGCAACACGGCCATCGTCCGCTCCAACTACCTGACGCCGGAGGGCGTCCGCTTCTACGACGAGTCGGTCCGGCTCTTCCGGGGCCTCTCGAACGAGCTGGACTACAACATCCTCTATTCCGAGCGCGGCCACCTCACCCTCGCGCACACCGACGCGGCGCTCCGCACCGGCCGCTGGCGGGCGGAGGTCAACAAGCATCTCGGAGTCGAGTCCGAACTGGTCTTCCCGGACGAGATCGCCCGCATCTGCCCGCAGCTCGACCTCTCGGACGACGTGCGCTACCCCATCCTGGGCGCGCTCTACCACCTCCCCGGCGCCGTCGCGCGGCACGACGCGGTGGCCTGGGGCTACGCCGCGAACGCGGCGCGGCGCGGCGCCGAGATCCACCAGCGCACCGAGGTCACCGGCGTGCTCGTGCGGGGCGGGCGCGTCACGGGCCTGGAGACCACCCGGGGCGCGGTGTCGTGCGGCAGGGTCCTCCAGGCCGTGGCCGGCCACTCCTCCCTCGTGGCGGCGCTGGCCGGCCTCAAGCTGCCCGTCCGCACGGTCCCGCTGCAAGCCTGCGTGTCGCAGCCCCTCAAGCCGTTCCTCGATCCCGTCGTCGTGTCCGGCAGCCTGCACGTCTACGTCTCGCAGAGCGACCGGGGCGAGCTGGTCATGGGCGGCGCGACGGACCCCTACGCCCTGTATTCGACCCGCTCGACCCTCGACTTCAAGGAAGGGCTGATGGCCCACATGCTCGAGCTGTTCCCCTTCCTGGGCGAGGTGCGCGTGCTGCGCCAGTGGGCGGGCCTCGCCGACATGACGCCCGACTTCAGCCCCGTCATGGGAGAGACCCCGGTCGAGAACTACTACGTCGACGCGGGCTGGGGGACCTGGGGGTTCAAGGCCACGCCGGTGGCCGGCAAGCGCATGGCGGAGACCGTCGCCACCGGACGGGTCCCCGACATCCTGCGGCCGTTCCGCCTCGACCGCTTCGACACGTTCGAGCAGGTCGGCGAGCGCGGCGCCGCGTCGGTGGGGCACTGAGTTGTCCGGCGACGCCGCCGCATCCGCGCCCCACCCGGCCTCCCCCCTGTCAGGGGGGAGGCCGGGTGGGGGTGTCCTGCGGTTCTCTCCGCGGCGAACCTTGCGACCGGGGCGGCCGGGGTCCGGGGGAACGCCGTGAAGATCATGCCCTGTCCGCTGAACGGTCCGCGCAACGTCACCGAGTTCGTCTGCGGCGGCGAGGTGGTCCCCATGCCGGACCCCGCGGCGGCGAGCGACGCCGAGTGGGCGGACTACGTGTTCCTGGAGGACAACCCGCGCGGCGTCGTGCGGGAGTGGTGGCTGCACGTGGCGACCGCCTACTGGTTCATCGCCGAGCGCGATACCGCGACGGACGAGATCGTCCGCGCCTACCCGGCCTCCGACGTCTTCGCGGAGCGGGTCTCGTTCGCGCCCCCCGGCGCGGGCGGAGGAGGCGGGGGGGCATGACGGGGATCAACCGCCTGCCCGCGCCGGCGGGGCTGCTGATCGACCGGTCCCGGACCCGGACGTTCCGGTTCGAGGGGCGGCCGGTCGACGCCCTGGCCGGCGACACGATCGCCAGCGCGCTCGCCGCCAACGACGTCTGGGTGCTGTCGCGGTCCTTCAAGTACCGGCGTCCGCGCGGGGCGCTGACCATGGCGGGCCAGGACGCGAACACCCTGGTGCAGCTCCCCGGCCGGCCGAACGTCCCGGCGGACGTGGAGCCCGCCGCCGACGGCCTCGACGTCCGGGGACAGAACTACGCGGGCAGCCTCGCGCGCGACCGGGGCGCGTGGATCGGGCGGCTGCACCGGTTCCTGCCCGTGGGCTTCTACTACAAGGCGTTCTACAAGCCCCGCGGCGCCTGGAGGTTCTGGGCGCCGTTCATCCGCCGCCGGGCGGGGCTCGGGCGCATCGACGAGGCGGCCCCGCGCGGGGACTTCGACAAGGCCTACCTGTTCCCCGACGTCCTCGCGGTCGGCGGCGGCCCGGCGGGGATGAGCGCCGCCCTCGCCGCCGCGAGGGCCGGCGCGGAGGTCCTCCTCGTGGACGAGAACCCGGTTCTCGGCGGGGCCCTGAACTACGCCCGCTTCGACGCCGCCGGCGAGGCCGGCGCGCGGGAGCGGCGGCGCCTCGCGGACGCCGTGGCGGCCGAGGACGGCATCGAGGTCATGACCGGCGCCGTCGCCAACGGCTGGTTCGCGGACAACTTCGTCGCGCTGGTCCGCGGGAACCGGATGTTCAAGGTCCGGGCGAAGGAGGTCGTCCTCGCCACCGGCGCCATGGAGCAGCCGCTCGTGTTCCGCAACAACGACCTCCCCCGCGTCATGATGGGCGGCGCGGCGCAACGGCTCATCCGCCTCTACGGGGTGCGCCCGGGGACCCGCGCGGTCGTCGCCACGGCCAACGACGACGGCTACGGCGTGGCCCTGGACCTCGCCGAGGCGGGCGTCGAGGTCGCCGCGGTCGCCGACCTCCGGGCCGAACCCGGCGCCGGGGACATGGCCGGGGCCGCCGGGGCCCGGGGGATACGTATCGAGACGGGGTGCACCGTCAGCGCCGCGGTGCCGGGGGACGGCGGGCGCGCGGTCCGGGGCGCGGTGCTGTCCCGCGTCGCGGGGCGGGGCGGCTATCGCGGCGGCGAGACCGTGGCCTGCGACCTCATCTGCATGTCCGTGGGGTACGCGCCGGCGGGGCAGTTGCCCTGCCACGCCGGGGGCCGGCTGGCGATGGACGAGGAGACCGCGACCTTCGTTCTGCGCGGCCTGCCGCCGCACGGCCACGCGGCGGGGTCGGTGAACGGAACCCACGCGCTCGACGCCGTGCTGGCGGACGGGGCCCGCGCGGGCTGGCGCGCGGCCGCGGCGCTGGGCCTCGACGCCGGCGCGGAGCCGGCGGCGCCCGAGGCCCGGGGCGCGGACGACCGCAACCACGAGTGGCCCCTGTTCCCCCACGAGGACGGCAAGGACTTCGTCGACTTCGACGAGGACGTGCAGGTCCGGGACATCCTCAACGCCTGCGCGGACGGGTTCGACGACATCGAGCTCATGAAACGCTACACGACCGTCGGGATGGGACCGAGCCAGGGCCGGCACTCGGCGCTCAACGCGCTGCGCCTCGCGCGCCGCGCCGCCGGGCGCCCGGCGGCGGACGCGGCGCCCACCACGGTGCGCCCGCCGTACGCGGCGGAGACCTTCGGCGTGCTGGCGGGGCGCCGGTTCGAGCCGGTGCGCCACACGCCGATGCACCACCGCCACCTCGAGGCGGGCGCCCGGATGATGGTCGCCGGGCCGTGGATGCGGCCGCTGTTCTACGGCGCTTCCCGCGACCGCGAGCGGTCCGTCCGGGAGGAGGTCCGGGCCGTGCGCGGCGGCGTCGGCATCCTCGACGTCTCGACCCTCGGCGGCATCGAGGTCCGCGGACCCGACGCCGCGGAATTCCTGGACCGCATGTACACGTTCACCTACGCCCGCCAGCCCGTGGGCCGGAGCCGGTACGTCATGATGTGCGACCGGACCGGCGTCATCGTGGACGACGGGGTGGCGTGCCGCTTCCACGAACGGCACTTCCACGTCACGACGACCTCGGGCGGCGCCGCCAGCGTCTATCGCGAGATGTTGTGGTGGAACGCGCAGTGGCGCCTCGCCGTCGACATCTCCGACGTCACGAGCGCCTGGGCGGCCGTGAGCCTCGCCGGTCCCGAGGCGCGCCGGGTCCTCGAGCCGCTCGCCGGCGGCATCGACCTGTCGGGGGACGCCTTTCCCTACATGGACGTCCGGACCGGCCACGTCGCGGGGATTCCCGCGCGCCTGCTGAGGATCGGCTTCGTCGGGGAGCTGGGCTTCGAGATCCACGTTCCCGCGAGCCGGGGCGAGGCCCTGTGGGACGCCCTCGCGTCGGCCGGCGCGGCCCACGGCATCCGGCCCTTCGGGCTGGAGGCCCAGCGCGTGCTGCGTCTCGAGAAGGGCCACGTCATCGTCGGCCAGGATACCGACGGCCTGACCACTCCGGCGGAAGCCGGCATGACGTGGGCGATCTCCCGCAAGAAGCCTTTCTTCGTGGGCGGACGGGCGAACCGGGTGCACGAGTCGCGCCCGCCGACGCGCAAGCTCGTGGGGTTCGTCATCCGGGACCCCGGCGCCCCGGTGCCCGAGGAATGCCACCTCACCCTGCGCGGCAACGACATCGCGGGGCGCGTCACGTCGGCGGCACGGTCCGAGGCGCTCGGATGCGTGGTCGGACTGGCCTACGTCGCGCCGGAGCAGGCCGAGGCCGGCGCGACCTTCCCCATCAAGGTCGGTCGGGGCAGATTCGTCGAAGCGGAGGTGGCGCCGGTGCCGTTCTACGACCCGGACAACAGACGGCAGGAGATGTAGGCATGAGCGGCGGCGGCGTCGGCCCGGCGGACTTCCCGCGGCGCAGCCCGGTGTACCGCGAGCTCGCGTCCGCCGACGCGCGGTTCGCGGAGGCGCACGGCGGCGCCGTCGCGGACGCCTTCGCCGCCGGCGCCGGGCGGAGGCGCGCGCGGCCCGCCGCCTCGCGCTCGCCGACCTCTCGCTCCTCCCGCAGCTCGGGTTCAAGGGGCGCGACACGGTCGACTGGCTGCGCCGGCAGGGGGTCGAGGTCGGCGACCGGGACAACGCGGCGTACCCGCAGCCGGACGGGACGCTGGCCGCCCGGCTGGCGCCGCGCGAGGTTCTGCTCATGGGCGATGCCGCGGGCCGCTCCGGCCTGTGCGCGCGTCTCGCCGGCGCGGCGTCCATCGACGAGGAGGTCGAGGCCTTTCCGGTGCCGCGGGGCGAGGGCTATTTCCGGTTCCTGGTCACGGGGGACCGCGCCGCCGCCATGTTCGCCAAGGTCTGCGGCGTGGACCTGCGGACGGACAGGTTCCCGCCCCTGGCCGTCGCCCAGACCTCGGTCGCCCGGACGAGCGCCGTGGTCGTCCGGGACGATCTCGGCGGGACGCCGGCCTACCACGTCCTGGGCGACGTGGCGTCGGCGGGCTATCTGTGGGCCTGCCTGCTCGACGCCATGGAGGAGTTCGACGGCGGACTCGCCGGGCTCGCCGCGATCGGGCGGCTGGCGGGAGCGTAGAGTTCGCGGACGTGGTATGCAGGCCCCCGGGGGTCCCCGGCACCGGCCGGCAGCAAGGGAGGCGAAGGACGGAACCCATGAAAAGCGATATCGAGATTGCCCGCGAGGCGGCGCTGAGGCCGATCGAGGAGGTCGGCGCCAGGCTGGACGTGCCGGAGGACGCGCTCTACCGGTACGGCCCCTACAAGTCGAAGCTCTCCTTCGACCACATCGATTCCCTCGCCGGACGGCCCGACGGGAAGCTGATTCTCGTCACGGCGATCACGCCGACGCCGGCGGGCGAGGGCAAGACGACCACGACGGTGGGACTCGGCGACGCGCTCAACCGCATCGGCAAGCGCACCATGATCTGCCTTCGCGAACCCTCCCTGGGGCCCTGCTTCGGCATGAAGGGCGGCGCGGCGGGCGGCGGCCACGCGCAGATCGTGCCCATGGAGGACATCAACCTGCACTTCACGGGCGACATGCACGCCATCGGCACGGCCAACAACCTGCTGGCGGCGCTCGTCGACAACCACGTCTACTGGGGCAACGAGCTCGGCATCGACAGCCGCCGCGTGTCCTGGCGCCGGGTCATGGACATGAACGAGCGCGCGCTGCGGAGCATCGTGTCGTCCCTCGGCGGCGTCGGGAACGGCTACCCTCGGGAGGACGGGTTCGACATCACCGTCGCCTCGGAGGTCATGGCGATCTTCTGCCTGGCCTCGGGCCTCGCCGACCTGACGGAGCGGCTGTCGAACATCGTCGTCGCCCAGCGGCGCGACCGCGGCTACGTGTTCGCCCGCGACGTGAAGGGCGAGGGGCCGATGACGGTGCTGCTGAAGGAGGCCCTGATGCCGAACCTCGTGCAGACCCTCGAGAACAATCCGGCCTTCGTGCACGGCGGCCCGTTCGCCAACATCGCCCACGGCTGCAATTCCGTCATCGCCACGAAGGCGGGCCTCAAGATGGCCGATTTCGTCGTCACCGAGGCCGGGTTCGGGGCGGACCTCGGCGCCGAGAAGTTCTTCGACATCAAGTGCCGCATGGCCGGCCTGCGGCCCGACGCGGTGGCGCTGGTGGCCACCGTCCGGGCGTTGAAGATGCACGGCGGCGTCGCGCGGGCCGACCTCGGCGAGGAGAACCTCGAGGCGCTGGAGAAGGGTCTGGAGAACCTCGTCCGGCACGTGGAGAACGTCAGGAGCTACGGCGTCCCCCTCGTCGTTGCCGTCAACCGGTTCTCGGCGGACACCGACGCCGAGGCGGAGCTCGTCCGCCAGGCGTGCGCGGAGCGCGGCGTGACGGCCGTCACGTGCACGCACTGGGCCGACGGCGGCGCCGGCGCCGAGGAGCTCGCCGAGGCCATCGTCGCGGCGGCCGAGAGCGGCGAAGCGGACTTCCGCCCGCTCTACCCCGACGACATGCCGCTCTGGGAGAAGATCCGGACGGTCGCGCGGAAGATCTACCGGGCGGACGACATCGCGGGCGACAGGCGCGTCCGGGACCAGCTCGCCGACTTCGAGCGGAACGGCATGGGCTCGTACCCCGTGTGCATCGCCAAGACCCAGTACAGCTTCTCGGCGGACGCCGACCTCAAGGGCGCGCCCCGGGGGTTCACCGTTCCGGTGCGGGAGGTGCGGCTGTCCAACGGCGCCGGCTTCGTCGTTGCGGTCTGCGGAGACATCATGACCATGCCCGGCCTGCCGCGGGTGCCGGCGGCGAACAGCATCGGCCTCGACGCCGACGGGATGGTCGAGGGGCTGTTCTGACGCCATCGGGAGGAACGCATGACCGCCTTCTACATCGCCCGGGTCGATATCACGGACCCCGAGGCGTACGCCGAATACGCGCGCCTCGCGCCGGGCACGGTGATCGCCCACGGCGGCAAGTACCGCGTCCGGGACGGCCGGACCAAGTCGCTGGAAGGCCGCGAAAACACGGCGCGGAACGTGATCATCGAGTTTCCGACCTTCGAGCAGGCCGACGCCTGGTACCATTCGCCGGAATATCAGGCGATCGTTCCCATTCGCCAGAAGGCCAGCGAGAGCGAGATGTTCATCGTCGAGGGATACTGGTAGGGTCCGGGAAACCGACGGGAAGGAGCCCAGGCATGAGGATCGTCGCCATCGCCCATCGCAGCGACAAGCACAGGCCCGAGGATTTCGCCCCGCACCTCGAGGCGGAGTCCGCCTACGCCATGAAGCTTTACGCGGAGGAAAAGGTCCGGGAGCTCTACAGCCGTTCCGACGGCAAGGGCGCGGTGCTGGTCGTGGAGGCGGAGAGCGAGGCGGAGGCGGAGGAGATTCTCGGCGGCCTCCCCCTCGTGAAGCTCGGCATGCTCTCCTTCGACCTCTACGGGATCAAGCCCTACAGGGGCTTCGTCGCGGACGTTTCGTAGCGCCCCGCGCACCATCGACCCCCCTCCCGACCTCCCTCCTGTCAGAGGGGAGAAGGCCCTTCATCCTCCCTCCCCCTCCCAGGGGGAGGGCTGGGTCGGGGTGTGTTTCACTTTTTCCGGCATACGACAAACTCCGCCGACACCCCCTCCGTCATTTGCCCGGAACAAGTCCGGGCAAATGACGAGGTTGGGGGCAGGGACAGGCAGGAAATCCAAACTGGGCAGCAATGGCCCTGGCCAGCGGATTTGGACACGATGTGCATACATATGGTGCGAGACTTGTTTTGTTCTCACCAGAACGTGTAGTGTGACACGGATGCCGGGGCCGTCCGGACGAATATCGAACGTGCGGACGTTTACGCCGCTTCGCGGAGTATGGAGGGTTTCGGCGTGTTTTCACGCGGCGGCAGTATCCCGCGCGGACGAAGCTCGTCCCCTTCATCGGTGTCCCCACCGGCGCCATGCCGCCGGCGAGTCGGCCGCTGCCACTTGTCGGTGCCCTTCCAAGTTGACATCGAGTCCAGCGTTCACAGATATTCGAACCGGACTGCTCCGCGAAGCCGTCCGTATCCATCACAACGGATCAACACGATGAAAGCATCACGCTGTTGTCTGGCGGTCGTCACGGCGGTCCTAGCCAGTTGTGCGACCCTGACCAATGACCCGAACCAAGCAATTCAGTTTGTCGCGCCATATTGTCAGGGCGTTGAAGTGAAATGTTCCGCCCAGAACAAGCGTGGATCCTGGGTGTTCAGCCCACCGGAAACCGTAAACATCCGCCGGTCCGACGACTTCTTGAACATCCGCTGTTCCGCCGACGGCCAGGAATATGTCCAAGGTATCCCCAGTCGCATGGGCGGTAAGATCGTCGCCTCGGCAGTTTTTCTCGACTTCGGTATCGTCGATGCCATTACCGACAAGCACCGTGAGTATCCCGCTCAAATCGTACTCACTGCCTGTGAGGCTCAGTGAGTTCCGGCCTCGGGGGTAGACCGCGGAGAAGCTCGGACCGGCCACTGAGGGTGAACCGATGGCGCACGACAAGGACCTCCGCGTACCGCCGTCTCCGGTCCGGCGGCGCTCCGCCCTGTACGCGCGCGCGGCCCTGGCGGCGGCCCTGCTCCTGCTCACGGCCGCCTGCACCGCGCGGCCGCCGACGGGACAGGGAGACATCTGCGAGGTCCTGGCGCAGCACCCCGACTGGTACGACTACGCGCGCGCGTCGGAAAAGACCTGGGGGACGCCGGTCCACATCCAGATGGCCTTCGTCCGCCACGAGTCGAGCTACCGCGGCAACGCCAAGCCGCCGCGCCGGTGGTGGTGGATCATTCCGCTGGGCCGGCCGTCGTCGGCCAAGGGCTACGCACAGGCGCAGGATCCGGTCTGGGGCGAGTACCAGGCGGAGCGGGGCAGACTGTTCCGCAGCCGCGGCGACATGGAGGACGCGCTCGATTTCATCGGCTGGTACAACCACGGCACCTGGCGCCAGCTCGGCATCCCCCGCACCGACGCGCGGCGGCTCTACCTCGCCTACCACGAAGGGCGGGGCGGCTACCGGCGCGGCACCTGGAAGAACAAGCCTCAGGTGCGGAGCGTCGCCGGGCGGGTGACGGCGACCGCGGAGCGCTACAGGACCCAGCTGGCGGGCTGCGAGGCGCGTTTCCGGTGCGACTCCTGGTACCAGGTATGGCCGTTCTGCCGCTGACGCCCGGAACGGTTCAGGCCGGCTCTGGACCGCGGCGGGCCGTGAGCGCCGCCACGCCCGGCAGCGTCCTGCCTTCCAGCCATTCGAGGAACGCGCCGCCCGCCGTCGAGACGTAGGTGAAGTCCTCCGCGACGCCGGCGCCGGCGAGGGCGGCGATCGTATCTCCCCCGCCGGCGACGCTGAGGAGCCCGCCCTCCCGCGTCAGGCGGGCGGCGGCGGCGGCGACGGCGTTGGTCGCGCAGTCGAACGGCGGGACCTCGAAGGCCCCCAGCGGCCCGTTCCAGACCAGCGTCCGGCAGCCGCCCAGGCGGTCTCCGAGGGCGCCCGCGGACCGCGGACCGGCGTCGAGGATCATCGTGTCCTCCGGCACGGAGGCCACGTCGACGGTCAGCGTCGCGGCATCGGCCGACAGGGCCGGGGCCACGACCGCGTCCTCCGGCAGCACGAACTCGCATCCCGCGTCCGCCGCCCGCGCCACGATGCCGGCGGCGGTTCCGGACAGGTTCGGCTCGCACAGGCTGCGGCCCACGCCGTGGCCCCGGGCGTGGAGGAACGTGTTCGCCATGGCCCCGCCCACGGCCAGGAGATCGACCCTGGCGATCAGGTTCTCCAGGAGCGCGAGCTTGGTCGACACCTTGGCGCCGCCGACGATCGCCGCGACGGGGCGGTCCGGCGCGCCCAGGGCGGCCTCGAGCGCCTCCAGTTCCGCCTGCATGCCGCGGCCCGCGGCCGACGGCAGGAGGCCGGCCAGGGCGGCCACCGAGGCGTGCGCCCGGTGCGCGCAGGAGAAGGCGTCGTTCACGTAGACGTCGCCGAGCGCGGCGAGGGCGGCGGCGAACCCGGGATCGTTCCGCTCCTCTCCGCCGTGGAAGCGCAGGTTCTCCAGCAGCAGGATGTCGCCCGCCCCCAGCTCCTCCGCCGCGCGCGCCACGGCGGCGCCCACGCAGTCCCCGGCGAAGCGCACGGGCGTTCCGCCCAGCGCCTCCGAGAGGGCGCCCGCGAGGGGACGGAGGGAGAGGGCGGGATCGGCCCGGCCGCCGGGCCGGCCGAAGTGGGACATCACGACGATCCGGGCGCCCGCGTCCCGCAGGTGGCGGAGGGTGGGCACGAGACGGCCGATCCGCGTGGCGTCTCCGACCCGGCCGTCCCGCATGGGCACGTTCAGGTCCGCGCGGACGAGCGCCCGCCGTCCGGCGACCGGGAGGTCGTCGAGCGTCGCGACTCCGGCCACGGGCCTATCCCAGCTTGCCGACCGCCGCCGCCGTGTCGCACATGCGGTTGGCGAATCCCCACTCGTTGTCGTACCAGGAGAGGACGCGGACCAGCTTGCCGCCGACCACCTGGGTCTGGGTCAGGTCGAAGGTCGAGCTGGCCGGGTTGTGATTGAAATCCATCGAGACCAGCGGCTCGTCCGTGGTGTCGAGGACGCCTTTCAGGCGGCCGCGCGCGGCCTTCTTCATGGCCGCGTTGACCTCGTCGGCGGAGGTCCGCCGCCGCGCCACGACCTTCAGGTCGATCATCGAGACGTTGGGCGTGGGAACCCGCACCGCCACGCCGTCGAGCTTGCCGTCGAGTTCCGGCAGCACGAGGCCGATCGCCCGCGCCGCGCCGGTCGAGGTGGGAATGATCGACTGCGCCGCCGACCGCGCGCGCCGAAGGTCGCCGTGCAGCGTGTCGAGGATGCGCTGGTCGCCGGTGTAGGCGTGCACGGTGGTCATGTAGCCCTGGCCGATCCCCACCGTTTCGTTCAGGACCTGGGCGACCGGCGCCAGGCAGTTCGTGGTGCACGAGGCGTTGGAGATCACCTTGTGGCTCTTGCGCAGCTTGCGGTGGTTGACGCCGTACACGACCGTGAGGTCGGCGCCGCCCGCCGGCGCGGACACGAGAACGCGCTTGGCGCCCGCGTCCAGGTGCTTCGAGGCGGCGTCCCTGTCGGCGAACAGCCCGGTGCATTCCAGCGCCACGTCGACCTTCAGGTCGCCCCAGGGCAGGGCCGCGGGGTCGCGCTCGGAATGGACCCTGATCTTCCCGCGTCCGATGTCGATGGCGTTCTTGTAGGTCTTGACCGTTCCGGGAAACGGGCCGTGGATCGAGTCCCGCCGCAGAAGATGCGCGTTGGTCTCGACGGCGCCGAGATCGTTGACGGCCACGACCTCGAGGTCCGTCCGTCCGCCTTCGTGGACGGCTCTCAGGATGTTCCGGCCGATCCGTCCGAAACCGTTGATCGCGACACGCACCGCCATGAGCGCTCTCCGTGGAAGATGTTGCGGGGTTATCGGGCGGTCCGCGCCTTCGCGGCGTCCACGACCGCCTCCGGGGTCAAGCCGAAATGGGGGAACAGTTGTCCGCCGGGCGCGGAGGCTCCGAACGACTCCATGCCGATCGCGGCGCCCGAGTCCCCGACGTACCGCTCCCAGCCCAGGGTGGCCGCGGCCTCGACGGAGATCCGGACCGTGTCGGGGCGCAGAATCTCGTCCCGCTCCGCCCGCGGGCGCCGATCGAACAGCTCCCGGCACGGCATGGAGACGACCCGCGTGGGAATCCCGTCCCGCTCGAGCCCGGACCGTGCCTCCAGCGCGACCGCCGTCTCCGATCCCGTCGCGATCAGAGTGACCCTGGCCTCGCCCGTCGCCGGCGCCAGCTCGTACGCGCCGCCCGCGCACAGGTTCGCGTCCGTGTGCCCGGTCCGCGCCGGCGGCAGCCCCTGCCGCGTCAGCGCGATCACGGACGGTCCTTCCGTCCGTTCCAGCGCCAAGGCCCAGCACTCCGCGGTCTCGACGGCGTCCGCCGGCCGGAACACGGCCAGGTTGGGAATGGCCCGCAGGCTCGCCAGATGCTCGACGGGCTGGTGGGTGGGGCCGTCCTCCCCGAGTCCGATGGAGTCGTGGGTCGCGACGTGGATGACCCGCTGGCCCATGAGCGCGCTCAACCGCAGCGCCGGACGCAGATAGTCGGTGAAGACGAGGAAGGTGCCGCCGTAGGGGATGATCCCGCCGTGCAGCGCCATGCCGTTCATGACCGCGCCCATGGCGTGCTCCCGGACGCCGTAGTAAATGTAGCGGCCGTCGTAACGTCCCGCCGACATACGCTCGAGGGTCCCGGTCTTCGTGTTGTTGGAGCCCGTGAGATCGGCCGAGCCGCCGACCGTCTCGGGAACGGCTCGATTGACGACGTCCAGAACCTCCTGGCTCGATTTCCGAGACGCCCACGCGGGCGCCTCGTCGGCGAGGCGGCGCTTGAACGCGATCAGGCCGTCGTCCCAGTTCTCGGGCAGCTCGCCGTTCATGGCCCGCCGGAATTCCGCCGCTTCGCCGCCGTCGCGGGATTCGAGACGCGCCGTCCAGGCAGCCCGCCGTTCCGCCCCGCGCCGGCCCGCCGCGCGCCAGGACGCCAGGATGCCTGCGGGAATCTCGAAAGGAGGCGACGTCCAGCCCAGCGCCTCGCGCGCCGCGGCGGCCTCCTCCGCGCCCAGGGCCGCGCCGTGGGTGGCGGCGGTTCCCTGCTTGTTCGGGGCGCCGTATCCGATGATCGTGCGGCAGGCGATGAGCGACGGACGGTCGGAGCCTTCGGCCCGCGCGAGCGCCGCCGAAATCGCTTCCGTGTCGTGGCCGTCGATGCCCTCCACGTTCCAGCCGTACGACGCGAAGCGGGCGATGTGGTCGTCGCTGACGGCGAGGTCCGTGGGGCCGTCGATGGAGATTCCGTTGTCGTCGAACAGCACGACGAGCCTGTTCAGCCGCAGATGGCCCGCGAGCGACGCCGCCTCGTGGCTGATGCCTTCCATCAGATCCCCGTCGCTGGCGAGGACGAAGGTGCGGTGATCGACGAGGTCGTCGCCGAAACGCGCCGCGAGGTGCCGTTCGGCGATCGCCATGCCGACCGCGTTGCCGAATCCCTGTCCCAGCGGGCCGGTCGTCGTCTCGATCCCCCGGGCCTGCCCGTACTCGGGATGGCCCGCGGTGCGGCTTCCCAACTGGCGGAAGTTCCTGATCTCGTCGATATCCATGTCCGGGTAGCCCGCCAGATGGAGGAGGGCGTACAGCAGCATGGAGCCGTGACCGGCGGACAGCACGAAGCGGTCGCGGTCGGGCCAGTCGGGCTCGGCGGCGTCGTAGCGGAGAACCTCGTGAACAGGACCGTGGCCACGTCCGCCATGCCCATGGGCATGCCGGGATGGCCGGAGCCGGCCGCCTCCACAGCGTCCATGGCGAGGACGCGGACCGCGTTGGACATGTCATGATGCGAGACCGCCGAGGAAGGTTCCAAGGCATCCGGTAGGGACATGTGCGGACGCTCCGTCGGGATGCGGTCGGACTGCGCCGGACCACACCGGCCAGCGTGCTACGGCGGGGCGCCACTATGGCGAATTACGTCCTCCAGGGGAACACCTTGGAGTCGAAATTTCCCCGGCGGGGGCGGTTCGAAGCCGCGCCTCCGGCGGACACCCTCACCCTGTCCCTCTCCCGCACGCGGGAGAGGGGACCCTCGGGGCGCGGCCGTGCCACTCGGTCTCCCTCTCCCGCTCTTGCGTCACGTCGCGCGCCGTCCCCCGTGTTCGCCCGGCTCCGGCGCGCGGCGCCGGGAGACCGGAATTTCACCACGCCCGCGGCGGGGAATCCGGGACGATGGGGATCGTTTCCGGCCGGGTTCCGGCCGGGCGTCCTATTCCGCGGCCTCGGCGAGGCGCCGGGCGACGGCGTCCCCGTCCCAGCCCAGCCAGTCCCGCAGCACGTCGCCGGTGTGCTGGCCGAGCAGGGGCGGCGGCGTCATCTCGGCCTGCGCGCCCGACATGAGCCAGGGCGGGCCCACGACCCGGATCCTGCCCGAGGTCGGATGGTCCAGCGTGCGGACCAGGCCGCGGAAACCGACCTGCTCGTCCTCGAGGGCCTCGAGGTAGGTGTTCACGCGGGCGTAGGGCAGCTTTTCGTCCTCCAGGACCCTGGCGCACTCCTCGTAGGTGAGTTCCGCGACGCGCCGGGCGGTGCGCCCGTCGAGATAGTCCCGCGCGGCGACGCGGCCCGCGCCGTGGGCGTAGCGCGGGTCGCCGGCGAGGTCGTCGAAACCCATGGCCGCGCAGAAACGGGGCCAGTGCCGGTCGTTCTGGACGATCAGCGCGAGGTACGCGCCGTCCCTGGTCACATAGGTGTTGGCGGGCACGCGCAGCGGATTCTGGTTGCCGTGACGGCCGGGGTCGCGGCCGGCTTGCAGGGGCTCGCCCATGCGGGGGCCCAGCGCCGAGAGCGTCGCGTCCTGCATGGAGATGTCGATGTGCCGTCCCTTGCCGCCGCGCCTGACGGCGTGAAGGGCGCCGACGATGGCGTAGGCGGCGAACATGCCGGCCATGACGTCGGAGAGCGGCGCGCCCACCATCGTCGGAGGGGCGTCGGGGCCGCCGGTGACCGTCATCAGGCCCGTGACCGCCTGGATCATGGGATCGAGGGCGTAGCGGTCCCGCGACGGTCCGGTCTGGCCGAAGCCCGCGAGGCTGCAATAGACCAGCCCGGGGTTGAGCGGCCGCAGATCCTCCCAGCCCATGCCGAGGCGGTGGGCGGTTCCCGGCGAGAAGTTCTCCACCACCACGTCGGCGGCCCTGGCGAGGTCCTGGCCGATGGCGCGGCCGCCGGGGTCCTTGAGGTCGAGGGCGATGCTCTTCTTCGAGCGGTTGTTGGCGTGGAAGTAGTCCTCGTGGTCCTCGCGGCCGGGATAGCGCCCGACGGAGCGCAGGTCGTCGCCGTGTCCTGGCCGTTCGATCTTGAGGACCTCGGCGCCGAGATCCGCCAGCATCAGCGTCGCGTAGGGTCCCGCGACGACCTGCGTCAGGTCGACGACCCGGAACCCGGCCAGGGGCGGAAGATCGTCCGGGCCGTCCGCCGCGACGGTCGCGTCCTCCTCGGACATGGGGCCGCGGGGATATCCGGGCGCCGCGGCGCTACCGGCCCCGCCAGACGGGGGCGCGCTTCTCCCTGAAGGCGAGGATGCCTTCCTTGGAGTCCTCGCTCTCCAGGACGCGGTCGGCGACCTGGCGGGCCAGCCGCAGGCGCGCCTCCAACGGCAGCTCCAGACACCGGCGGGCGGCTTCCTTCAGGCCCTGCACGGCCAACGGCGCGTTGGCGAGGATCTCGTCCGCCCAGCGCCCGGCCGCCTCCATGAGCTCCTCCTTGCCCCCCGTCACGACCTCGTTGCAGAGGCCGAGCCGGTGGGCCTCGGCCGCCGAAATCTGCTTGCCGCGCAGCATGTAGCCCATGGCCGTCGGCCAGACCATCGCGTGGGCCCCCTGGGTCGGACCCGACACGGACGAGATGCCGCGCTTCACCTGCGGCCAGCCGATGCTGGCGTTCTCGGTCATCAACACGATGTCGGAGCTCAGCGCGAAGCCCGCGCCCTGCGCCATGCACGCGCCCTGGAGCGCCACGACGATCGGCTTGTAGACCGTCCGCATGTACACGAAGAGCTCGTCGTTGGAATAGACGGTGCCGTCGTCGGCGTCCGCGTCGACCTGCTCCAGAAGATCCTTTCCGGCGCAGAAGACCTTGCCTTCGGCGTCGATGATCGCGAGCCAGATGTCTGGGTTGGTCTTGATGTCGAACAGGGCGTTCTGGATTTCCTTGCGCATCTGGCGGGTCAGCGCGTTCGCCTTCTCGGGCCGCTTCAGCGTGATGCGCGCGACATGGTCCTCGACCTCGTAGCCGGTCTGTTCGCGGTTGATGATGAGTGCCATGCGTCTTCCCTGCCTGCTGTTCCTTGTCCGCCGCCGCGCGTGCCCGCGCCGCGCCGCCGCGCGGCGGGCCGGGAACGGAAACGGGAGGCGCGCGCACCTCCCGTACCGGTGCGGCCGGACCGCGTCAAGTCCCTGCAGGACGCCGGCCTTCTTCATCCTGGCGATCATGTCGTCCATGCCCCGGTCGGCGAGCACGCGCCCGGCTTCCTTCGGGTCGAACGTGCCCTCGAGGCCCTGCCAGGCCTTGTCGGCCTGGAGATGACTTCCGTCACGGGTTGGCCGACCTTGTCCGTGGCTTACTGGGCCATTTCGGCAGGTCCGGGCAGCGCGCCCGGTCCATCGCCGTCACGTTGCCGCCCCGCAGGCCGCCGGTCCTGGTGAAGTGGGTGATGACTTCGTACATCCTGACCCGGTAGAGCCACGGCCGCCGTCCCGGCGCGCCGTGCGCTTCGCGTTTCGAAGGCGCCGCCGCAGCTCGCCGTGATCGGGGGGGATCCGGTAGGGCACGCAGCGCGCGAGGTCTTCGTCCAGGCTCTCCCACTGGAGGATGTCGAGCTGGTCCGGCGTGAACCGGTCGAAGACGCGGGGATCGCCCATCTGCGCGATCGGGTTGCAGGACCCGCGCGTGAAGGCCACCGCCGGCGCGATCTCCGGCGTGAGGATGTGCTCCAGAAAGGCCAGCGCGGGCGCCGCGCCGCCCCCGTGGTCGACGACCGACGTTACCTCCAGGAAGACGATGCCGCCCTTGCCGCCGACCGGCCCCGAACGCGGGGTGACGGCGCGGATCCGGCGCCGGCCGTCGCGGCGGGCGGGGGAGGCGGTGTACATGCCGCCGGACAGGTAGAAGCCGATGGTTCCGGCGGCGAGCGCCCGGTTCATCTCCATGTGGTCGGCGGTGATCAGCGCCGCGTCCGCGAACCACTGTCGGGCCTTGGCCTCGAAGGCGTCGAGCTGCTCCGCCGCGAGAGCGCCGAAGGGGTCGAGGCCGGCGGCGAAGCAGATGTGGAAGATGTTGAAGTCGTCGTATTCGAGGACCCCGTACCGTCCCCGGTTGGCCGGGTCGTCCGCCAGCAGGAATCCCTCCGATTCCGCCGTATCCCGCGCGACGCTGTCCTCGTCGATCACGATGTTGAACGGACCGAAGCGCTGGCAGACGCCGATGATGTCGCGTCCGTCCCGGCTGCGGGTCCACCGGTAGAGGTCGTCGAGCCGCGGCAGCAGGCGGCCGTATTCGGGCGCGAACCGGTCCTGGGGGAGCGCGCGGATCGCGCCCGCCGGATGGAGCACGTCGCGCGCGAACGGGTTGTTCAGGTTGACCACGTCCCAGGACGGCCGTTCCGGCCCGAGCACGCGGGCGGCCGTATCCGCGTCGGAAACGATGGTCTCGGCGCGGACGGAATAGCCGTGCCGTTCCGTGAACGGCGCGACGACGTCCGGGTCGTCGTATCCTTCCCAGCAGAGGATGTTGAGGTCCGCGCGCTCGGGCATTCCGTCCCCCGTCACCCCTGCGAAAGCGGGGATCCGGACCTTCCCCGGCTTCGGTCCGCCGCCCGTCCGGGCCGCTACGCCGCCGCGCCGGCCCTGTCGTTGAAACGGGCCACGGTGCCCGCCTCCAGATCGAAGCCGAGCCGGTCGGTGACGGCGTCGAGGGACTTCCCGTACATGTGGAGATGGAGCGTCGGCGTGTCGCCGGTGACGGCGATGCTGTGGATGTCGTCCGGCATCATCGCCACGCCCGTGCCCGGCCTCACCACGACCTCGCCCGTCTGCTTCAGGGCCGCCTTGCCGGGATCGGAGCCGTCGTCCACGCGCTCGTAGAGCCGGTTGATCTCCTCGCCTTCGACGGCCGCGACGATGGCCCACGTGGTGTGGTTGTGCGGATCGGTGAGCTTTCCGGGCCTGATGGAGTTCATGTAGAGCGCGAAGCGCTGGTCCGGATCCTCCGACAGGAGGTAGCGGATGTTGGGGACATCGCCGTCCGGCGGTGGGAAATCGCTCTTGGGAAAGAGCTCCTTCCGAGCGGCGAGCCTGTAGAGCTCCTCGCGCATGTCGTTAAGCGTTTCGCGCGTGACGCCCCGCGTCCTCTCGATCTCTCGGACGCGCGCCAGCATGCCGGCGACCGCGGCGGCCCGCCGGTCTGCGATCGTGCCGCTCGTCTCGGCGACGGTCATGGTTCACCTCCCGGAAAGGATCGTCGTCCGGCCCATTATACCCCAATGGAACGGCTCCGGATGGGCGCGTCTCCGCCCGAGGCGACCGAGCGACGAAGACCGTGAAGCGCTCGACGAGGTGGAGGACGGCGACCTGGTCTCCGATCGGGAGTTGTGCGCCGAACTCGGGATTACCGACATCGGCGCTTCCTGCCTGTCCCTGAAACTTCGCAACGCTGTCGGAGTAGTGCCGCGCCGAGACATGGGTTCTGTATGGACGCTTTGTCAGCGAGGTGGAAGTCCTCGTGTGTGGTCGCAGCATATGAAGCCGAAGGTAACTGCGTCGCCGCGAGGCGGGGTGGGAAGCAACCGGAGGCGAAGGACAGCCCGTAGGATGACGAACCCGTTTCGGTATGGCGTATCGGCGAGCTTGCTCATTCGTGGCGAAGCCTGGGTCGGCGAAGGCCTGGTCGGACGCGCTGAGGTGACTGAGAAAGCGACGTTCGGGGTGCGCATTGTGTGGTTGGGGGCGGGATGTCCGGACGGCAAAGCGGAGTAAGCGGAGAGACCTGCCGGGCCGGGCGAGCGCGGCAGGGGTCAGAGCCCTCATCGTACCGGGACGGCCGTCCCTGGGGCGGTCGGAGAGGCGCGGGGAGCAAAACCGTGCCGGGGAAGGGGGGCAGGAAGGTTCTGGCGCCACCTCACCCGCGCAAGCGGGAAATCTACCTCTTTCTTCCCCGTCGCGCGCCGTCGCGCACGTCGCGGGTGAATCCGGATAGTTCCAGACGAAGCGAACTCACGCAGCATTGAAAAGGACTATATTATAGTCCATATTCGAGCGTGTGGATACGCCATCGAGGATGCGGGCCGATGCGGGTCTCCGTGAGCGTAGCGAAAGGACAATTGACCGATCTCGTCCGCCGCGCGGAGGCGGGCGACGAGGTCGTGCTGACCCGCCACGGCCGGGCGACCGTCAAGCTGGTACCGGTGCGGCGCCGGCCCGACGCCGGCACGCGGCGCGCGGTGGCAGTCGCCATGCGGGCCGCCGCTGCGGAGAAACTGACGGCTGGCGCCGACGCCGCCCGCAGTCAGGATTTTCTCTATGACGGTCATGGCCTGCCAAAATGATCGCGGTGGACACCTCGGCTCTGATGGCGATCCTGCTGGACGAGCCGGAGGCGGAGGCATGCGTGGAGGCCCTGGCCGCGGGAGACCGGATCGTGGTCTCCGCCGGAACGGTCGCCGAGGCGCTGATCGTCGCCGAACGGCGGGGCCTGCGCGCCGAGATGAACGGACTTGTCGACGGACTCGGCCTCGAGGTCGTTGGCGTTTCGGCAGCGTCGGCGCGGCGGGTCGCCGACGCCTACGCGCGATGGGGCAAGGGCGTCCATCCCGCCGGGCTGAACTTCGGCGACTGCTTCGCTTATGAAGTCGCCAAGTCCCATGACTGTCCCTTGCTCCACGTCGGGGTGGATTTCACAAGAACGGATGCCGTCGGCGTGCCGTGACCGCCTGCCCCGGTCTCGCGCCTTCGACGCAACCCCGTCTCCATCGCTCGTCCGGGACGACGGTGCGCGCCACCTTCATGATGATATCATTTCGTAATACTGTTCCAACGTGCGGAAGAAACACCGTGGGACGTTGCACGCGATCTGCAGGCGGCCCACCCGGGCCGGCATCGAGTGGAACGATATCGAGGCGTTGTTCGCGGCCTGTGGTGCGTATATCGAGGAACGCGAGGGCTCGAGGGTGTACGTTGAATTGAATGGCGTCGCCGGTCACTTTCATCGGCCCCATCCCGAGAAAGAGGCCGCGAAGGGCGCGGTAGAGGCCGTGAGACGGTTTCTGAATGAAGCGGGGACAGGGCCATGATGAGCTACAAGGGATATCGCGCCGCCGTGGTGTTCGACGACAAGGCGGGGGTCTTCCAAGGCGAGGTCGTGGGCACCCGGGACGTCATCACGTTCGAGGGAACGTCCGTCGAGCAGCTCGAGCGCGAGTACCGTCTCTCGATCGACGACTATCTGGCCGTGTGCGCCGAGCGCGGCCGGGAGCCGGACAGGCCGTTCTCGGGAAAAGTTCCCCTTCGCATGTCACCGCAGCTTCACCGGGCCGCGGCCGCCGCCGCCAGGGCCGAGGGCAAGAGCCTCAACGCCTGGCTGGCCGAGACGGTGGAGCACGCCGTATCGCGGCGATAAGCCCGGAACCGCAGTCGGTCCCGATCAGTCGATGAGGTGGTGCACCGGCGCCTTCTCCATCTCCCAGTCGCCCGACTCGGGGTTGTACCGGCCGAGGGTGAAGACGTGCCAGTCGTCGTCGTCGAGCTTGGGGTGGTCGCCGCGGTAGTAGTAGCCGGGCCAGCGCGTCTCCTCGCGGAACTTCGTGTGGTGGGTCACCGACTCGGAGGCCCAGACGCGGTGGTGCAGCTCCCAGGTCCGCTGCAGCTGGTGCAGGTCCTCGGCGCCGATGTGGTCGAGGTCCTCATGCAGCATCTTCAGGAGTTCGAGCCCGCGGTCGAGCATGGGCTCGTTGGTCATGTACTGGGTGGCGATGCCGCCGCAGTACTCGTCCATGATCTTCTCGAGGCGCTGAAGGCCCTGCAGCGGCGAGATGTAGCTCGGCGAGACCGTCCCGGCGACGATCTCGTTGCGGCCCACCTGGTAGACCTCCATAGGCCGGTAGACCGCGGCCTTGAGCTTCTCCACCTCGGCGTTGTCCACCAGCGGCGTCTCGCCCAGGTCCTTGACGTAGTTGACCGCCGCCTTGCCGGCGACGCGGCCCTCGGTGAAGGAGCCGGACGAGAACTTGTGGGCGGTGCCCCCGCAGGCGTCGCCGGCGGCGAACAGGCCCTCGACGGTCATCATGCGGTTGTAGCCCCAGCGGTAGTCCGCCGGCGCGTAGTCGTCCGGGCCGCTGGTCCAGGCGCCGGAGCACGTGGCGTGGGAGCCCATGACGTAGGGCTCGGAGGTGGTGAGCTCGGACATGCGCTCCTTGGGGTCGATGTTCTGGGAGGCCCAGACGACCGCTTGGCCGATGGTCATGCCGAGGAAGTTCTCCCAGCCGACCTGCTCCTTGTGCGGGTCCTGGAACGCCTCGCGCGTCTCCATGTAGATGGGGCCGCGGCCGGCCTTCATCTCCTGGAGCATGGCGTGGTTGCGCAGGCAGGTGGGCACCGGATGCCTGTCCACGTAATCGCCGACCATCGCCTTGGTGTCGTCGTACCACTTCGACTCGTACTCTTCGTCGTAGGCGTTCTTGGTGTAGGTCTTGAGGTGCAGGAAGTAGGCGCCGACCGGGCCGTAGCCGTCCTTGAAGCGGGCCAGCACGATGCGGTTCTCCATCTGCGTCATCTTGGCGCCGATGGGGACCGGCAGGCCGTAGGCCGAGGCGCTGCTCCAGGGCGCGTACCAGGTGCGCCCCATGCCCTCGCCGACGGCGCGCGGCCGGAAGATGTGGGAGGCGCCGCCCGCGGTGATGACCACCGCCTTGGCCCGGAAGACGTAGAAGTCCCCGCTGCGGACGCTGAAGCCCACGGCCCCGGCCACCCGGTTCGGGTTCTTCCGGTCCGTGAGCAGATGGGTCACCATGATTCGGTTGTAGGTCTCGTCCGCCGACTTCTGGGCGGCCTCGGCGATGATCGGCTTGTAGCTCTCGCCGTGGATCATGATCTGCCACTGGCCCTCGCGCTGGTAGCGGCCGGTCTCCGGGTCCCGCATCATCGGCAGGCCCCACTCGTCGAACTTGTGCACGGTGGCGTCGACGTGCCGCGCGATGTCGTAGCCGAGGTCCTCGCGCACGAGCCCCATCAGGTCGTTGCGCGCGTAGCGGACGTGGTCCTCGGGCTGGTTCTCGCCCCAGTGCATGCCCATGTAGCAGTTGATGGCGTAGAGGCCCTGGGCGACGGCGCCGCTGCGCTCGATGTTCGCCTTTTCGACGACGACGACCTTCAGGTCGCGCCCCCAGTGGCCGGCCTCGTAGGCGGCTCCGCAGCCGCTGAAACCGCCGCCGACGACGAGGACGTCGGCGTCGACGGTGATCGTCCGTCTCGTGTTGAACCAGCCCATGTGCTTAAGCCTTCGCCTTGCCCGCCAGGGTAGGCAGGGCGTCGATCTTCAGGGCGGCGGGCTCGTGCCAGAGCTCCTGCGACTTGTAGTCCTCCTCGGCCGGCGCCGGGAAATCGCCGGGCTCCTCGATGGAGCCCCATGGCGTGGTGCGGATGGGGGAGACGAAGTCCTTCTCGCGGCCGTCGCGGAACTTGATCTTCCAGGAGACGGTGCCCTTCTCGGGCTCGCGGCGCACGCGGACGCTATGCCCGAGCGGCGCGAAATCGGCGTAGCCGCGGACGTCGATGGCGTGCTGCGGGCACATCTTCACGCAGGAATAGCACTCCCAGCACATGTTGGGCTCGATGTTGTAGGCGCGGCGGTAGGTCTTGTCGATGTGCATGATGTCGGAGGGGCAGATGTCCACGCACTCTCCGCAGCCGTCGCAGCGTGTCATGTAGACGAAAGTAGGCATGCCGGTACGCTCCTGGATTGGCGGTGTCGGTACTAGAGAAGGGGCCGGTCGGCGGGGGGCGGCAGGCTGGTGGAGCCGTCCGCCTCCTCGACCTTCTTCTGGAAGGCCGCCGCGGGCTTGTAGAACATGTGAGAGAACTTGGACCACGGCACGCCGGCGAAGAGCACCGTGGTGGCGATGACGTAGAGCGCCAGAAAGAAGTCGGCCCAGCCGGCGTTGCCCGCGGCCTGGGTCAGGCCCCAGACGAAGCCCAGGGTGACGCTGGCCAGCAGCGAGACGACGAAGAGGTCGGCGTGCACCAGGCGCAGGGGCGAGTGCTCCTCCTTGGCGACGTCGACCCGGATGAAGAACCAGAACCAGTAGCCGCCCACCATCACCAGCGCGGCGCCGAGGTACCAGAGGCCCGGCAGCCAGGCGGGAGTGGCCGTCTCCCCCGTGGGGTAGCAGAACACCATGACGACGGTGGCGAAGAGGTAGGCGAGGAAGCCGTAGAACGACAGCAGGTGCGCGATGCGGCGCGGCGTCTTGCAGAACTCGCCCGAGGCGAACACGTCGACCACGACGGTCTTGACCGCGAGCGAGGCCGTCTCGCCGCCGCCGAGCGGCTTGGTCGCCCGCTTCCGCTTGGCCTCCCGGTCCTCGAAGAAGTAGCGGGCGCTCTTCTTGTGGATCATGTCGAAGAGCGTGCCGCCCGCCACGAACAGGGCCATCACGACGATGTACCACTGCATGACGGCGGGCGATATGGTCGCCGAAATTTCGGCGAAGGGATTAACGCTGAACATCAAAGCACCCCGATGGTGGCCGGTTCGATTGTGGCGGGGACCCAGGGACCGTCGGCGGGTCCGCCGCGAGCGCGGCCGTGCTGGGCGAACCCGGGATCGCGGGTGTTGAGTAGTTTGGGAACCGGGACCTTGTCAAGCCGACGGGGCGGGAATTGGCGCGGTCGTCTCCCCGTGCCGGCTATGCCAGGCCGTCGTAATAGGCCTGGAGGACCTCAAGAACCTCGCGGCGGCTGAACTCCTCCGGCACGGGCTCGCGGTTGGCGAACATCTCGCGCAGGCGGGTGCCGGAGATCGAAAGCTTGGTCTCGGGCCCGTGCGGGCAAGGCCGCGCCTCGGCCGCGCCGGCAGCGACCTTCGCGGCGAAGGCGATGCGGGCCGCCTCGTCCGGCGGGGCGCCGCCGTCCGGGTCGTAGCAGGTCTTGCCCGTCGCCATTCCCCCGCACGCGTGGCAGTAGAAAGTGACGTCGATCTTGAGGGGCCGGATCTCCAGGTCGCCGGGGTCGAGCTCGTCGAAGGCGTCCTGGGCGTCGAACGGCCCGTAATAGTCGCCGACGCCGGCGTGGTCGCGGCCCACGACGAGGTGGGAGCAGCCGAAGTTCTGCCGGAAGAGGGCGTGGAGCAGGGCCTCCCGCGGCCCGGCGTAGCGCATCTCGATGGGATAGCCCGCCTGGATCGCGGTGCCCGGCGCGAAGTAGGTCTCCACGAGCCTGTCGATGGCCTCCACCCGGACCCCGGCGGGGATGTCGCCGGGCTTGAGCGCGCCGAGGACCTGGTGGATCAGCACGCCGTCGCAGGCCTCGACCGCGATCTTGGCGAGAAACTCGTGGCTGCGGTGCATGGGGTTGCGGGTCTGGAACGCCGCCACCCGTGACCAGCCCTTGTCCCGGAACAGGGCGCGGGTCTCGCCGGGGCGCAGGTAGAGACCCGCGTAGGTCTCCGGGTAGCGGCCCTCGCCGAGGGCGGTGACGGGGCCGGCGAGGTTGACCTCGGGCTGGGCCATCACCTTCTCCACGCCGGGATGGCCCGGATCGGTCGTGCGGAAGACGCTGCGGCACTCCAGCTCCCGATCGACGGTGTATGCCTCCTCGACGGCGAGGATGCCCAGCACCTCGTCCGCGTCCGCGTCCACGAGCGCGACCTCCTCGCCTTCGCGGATCGAATCGGCGAGGGACTTCTCGCACGAGAGCGTGATGGGAATGGGCCAGAAGGTGCCGTCGGCGAGCCTCATGTCGACGCAGGCGCCGCGCCAGTCGTCGTGCCCCATGAAACCGCGGAGCGGCGTGTAGGCGCCCATCCCCAGCATCAGCAGGTCGGACGCCTCGCGGCTCGCGAGCGGGATCCGCTTGAGGGACCCGGCCCGTTCGAGGCCCGCGGCGCGCTCCGCTTCGGGCGCCAGCAGGGGCTTCAGGGCGCCTCCCCCATGGGGATTGACCAACCGGGACATGCGTCCTCCTTGCTCGTGCGTGACGCGCGGCCGGACGGGCCGGCGCGGCCCGTTGTAGCAAACCCGGTCCCGCGCGCGCCAGACGCCGGCCGGTGGAGGATTTGCTTCCTATGGCGGCACGGCCATACCGCTTGGCGGGCACCCACCCCGGCCCTCCCCCGCAAGCAGGGGAGGGAACCCGAATGCCCCGGCCGCGCCCCGAGGGTCCCCTCTCCCGCTCTTGGCGGGAGAGGGACAGGGTGAGGGTGACGACAGGGGAGACGCACGGATGGCAAGCGCTGTGAGCTCGACGCGTGCCAGGGACGAATTGCAGCCACGTGTCGGCCGCGAGGTTCGGCCGCTGGCCGGGCGCGCCGCCGGAACGATCCGTCTCCCTTTACCGTTCCATCGGGCGGTTACTCCGCCGCCTGCCGTTCGGAGTTCACGACCTCCAGGTCGAGACCGACCTCGACGGGCGTCTGGAGCGAGTCGAGCACCGGGCAGTGCGCGTCGACCCTGGCCCTCAGGCGCGCGACGTCCTCCGGACCGGCCGGCGTGTCCAGGGTCACCGTGCCGGTCACCCGTTGCAGGCCGGCGCGGATGCCGTCCACGTCGACGAAGCCGCGCAGGTCGGCCTCTCCCGTCACCGTGACGGACACGTTCCGCAGCGGGATCTCCATGGCGTCGGCGTAGAGCCGGTAGGTCACCTCCTGGCAGGCGGCCAGGGCCGCCAGCAGGACCTCCGAGGGCTTCGGCCCCCTGTCCCCGCCGCCGAAACTCTTCGGCTCGTCCGCCACGACGGTGAAATCGCGGATGGACACGTGACTCTCGAAGCCGTCTATCTGCCGGCTGCGGACGGTCGCGGACATCAGGCCGCGCAACGGCTTCTCGCGCAGCTTCTCCCGCGAGCTGTCGAACACCCGCTTCATCCGGAATTGCACGGCCGCGCCTCCTTACTCGTGGCCGTCCCGGAACGGACGGCGTCGCGACATGGTCGGTGTTTCGAGCGGCGGAATCAATGCCCCGGTTCGTTCGCCCCGCCCGCGGCTTGCGGGCCCAGGGACCGGACCCGTAGGATACGGCTGTTCGTGGGAATCACGGGAGCGCCGCGCCGGTGACCGTTCGACGCACGATCGTCGCGCTTTTCTGTCTGGCCCTGGCCGGGGCGGTCCCCGCCGCCGCGGACGAGGCGGAACCGGATGCGGGCGCCATGTCCCGGCCCGAACGGTTGGTCGTGCCGTTCGACAAGACGAACCCCCTCCACATCCAGCGCTACTACGACCGGCTCTACGCGAGCCCGCCGGTGGACCGGGACGGCAACCCCTTTCCCATGGGCGACGGCTGCCTGCCGCCGGCGCCGTGGCTCCCCCTGCTGCTCAATCCCGAGATCTCCTGAGCTCCGGCGGCTCAGCCCGGCCAGCGCGCCGGCGCCAGGGACGCCTGAAACCACAGCATGAAGCCGCGCATCGAGAAGACCGGCAGGCCGGTGGCGGCCCGGACGTCGGCGGCGAAGGGGTCCATGTTGGTGCACTCCAGCACCACCGCGCCGAGGTCCGCATGCGCGGAGGCCAGGGCCCGCGCCGCGCCGACGACGTCGCGCCGCGCCGCCTCGACGTCGAGGCGAAGCTCGTCGCCGAGGATGACCCGGGTGAACTCGCTCCCGTCCTCGGTGCCCGTCACCGGGGTGTCCGCCGGCACGCCCGCTTTCGCCAGATGGTCGGGCGTCAGCGACGCCGCGTCGATGGTCAGGATGCCGGCGCGCCGGCCGGGCGGCAGGACCGCCGCGGCCAGCGGCACCTGCATGAGGGAGGACGCCGCCACCGGCACCGCCAGCGCCTCCGCGAGCTCGGCCTGGAAGAGGGAGAGGAATCCGCAGTTGGTGGCGATGCCGTCGGCTCCCTCGGCCACGAGGTCGCGCCCGGCCGCGACGAACCCGTCCAGCAGCCCCTCCGCCCGGCGCCGCACCACGCGGTCGGGGCTCGCGCCCCGCACGACCCGGTAGCGGACCGGGAACGGCCAGCTCGCGGCGTTGCCCATGTCGCCGGGAAGGCGGGGAAACCGGGTGTCGAGCATGAGGATGCCGAGGCTCGCCCCGTACACCGTCTTTCCGCCCTCGGCGATCATGTTCGCCTCCAGTGTCCCTTGACGACGGCCGCCGTCCGGCGGAGCCTCGCCCGGCTGCACGCGCCGGGCGCGAAGAACCCGAGGGAGACCGCATGACCGCGACCGGCAACGAACGCAACGGGGCCGAAGCCATGGTGCGCATGTTAGCGGATCACGGCGTCCGCCACATCTTCGGGCTCTGCGGCGACACCTCCCTGCCGTTCTACGACGCGCTGGCGCGCATGGATCACGGCATGGTCCACATGCTCTGCCGGGACGAGCGTCATGCCGCCTACATGGCCGACGCCTATGCCCGCGTCGCGGGCCGCGTGGGCGTGTGCGAGGGCCCCTCCGGGGGCGGGGCGACGTACATCCTGCCGGGGGTCGTCGAGGCGAACGAGAGCGGAGTGCCGGTCCTGGCCATCACCTCCGACGTCTCGACGCGCTCGAAGGGCCGGTTCCCGCTGACCGAGCTCGACCAGGAGGCGCTGTTCCGCCCGCTCACCAAGTGGAACGCCGTCCTGGGCGAGGGCGCCGCCCTGCCGCGGGCGGTGCGGCGCGCGTTCCGCGAGATGACCACAGGCCGGACGGGGGCGGCGCATCTGTGCCTGCCCTTCGACGTCCAGCAAGCCCCGGTGCCCGAGGCGGAGATCTGGGCGGATCCGCGGTTCGGCGCATTCCCGGCGTCGCGCGCCGCGCCGGAGCCCGGGGACGTCGCCCGGGCCCTGGCGGTTCTGGCCGAGGCCGAGCGGCCCCTGATCGTCTGCGGCGGCGGCGTGCTCCTCTCGGGCGCCGAGGACGCCCTGCGGGGCTTCGCCGAGCGCCTGGGCATCCCCGTGGCGACCACGGTGAGCGGCCAGGGCGGCCTGGCCGAGACCCATCCGCTGTGCGTCGGCGTGGTCGGCTCGAACGGCGGGCGTCCGGAGACGCGGGCCGTCGTCGATGCCGCCGACTGCATTGTGTTCGTCGGCTGCCGCGCCGGCTCGGTGACGACCGAGCGCTGGCGCGCCCCCGGCCCCGGCCGGCGGATCGTCCACATCGACGTGGATCCGGCCGCGATCGGGGCGAACTACCGCACCGACGCCGCGGTCTGCGCCGATGCGAAGCTCGCGCTCGCCGCGGCCCGCGACGCCACCGAGGGACCCGCGCGGGCCGGCGCGGACGCGGTGGCGGCGCGCGTGTGGGACGCCAAGCGGGCGCACTTCGCGCCGCTCGCCGAGAGCCTTGAGACGCCCATCCGGCCGGAGCGCGTGGTCGCGGCCCTCGACCGCCTGCTTCCCGACGACGCCCTGCTCTGCGCCGATGCCGGCACGCCCTGCCCCTACGTGTCGGCCTATTTCACGGTGCGCAAGCCGGGGCGGCGCATCGTC
This sequence comes from Alphaproteobacteria bacterium, assembly GCA_963663355.2. GTDB lineage: Bacteria > Pseudomonadota > Alphaproteobacteria > UBA2966 > UBA2966 > UBA2966. The sequence goes on along the minus strand of CAXXKS010000001.1, from coordinate 2,500,720 downwards.
ACCAACCGGGCCCACGGCGCCCTGGGTTTCGCGCTGGCGGCCGCCATCGGGGCCCAGATCGCCCGGCCCGACGCCCCGGTGGCCGCGCTCATGGGCGACGGCAGCTTCGCCATGTGCGCCGGCGAGCTCGAGACCGCGGCGCGGTACGGACTGCCGATCACCCTCGTGGTGTGCTCGAACGGCGTCTACGGGTGGATCAAGGCGGGGCAGAAGGCGGGCTTCGGCGAGCGCTATTTCGGGGTCGACTTCTCTCCCACCGACCATGCCGCGGTCGCCGCGGCCTATGGCGTCAAGGCGCGGCGGGTGGAGGATCCCCGCGATCTGGAGACGGCGTTGCGGGACGCGATCCGCCATGACGGGCCGGCCCTGGTCGACGTGGTCGTGCAGCCGCTCCAGGACGCGGCCGCCCCGGTCAGCGAGTGGGTGGCCTGACCCGCACCTGGAGGCTCTCCCGCCCCCGCGCAAGCGGGAAGCCATTGTCCGGCGTGGCGCCGATGTCGCGGAAGCGCCGCCGGCGCCGGCCGGGAATTGACATCGGTTCCCGCAGGGTTGATCGTTTCGGCTGGCGCCGTTCGTGGCGTCCATGGGACGGGAGGCACGACGATGAAACGGATGATCGGACTGGCCGCGGGCCTGGCCCTCGCGGCGGGCGCGGCGGGCGCGGCCGACAAGTGGGACATGCCGATGGCGTACGCGGATTCGAACTACCACACCCAGAACGGCAAGCTGTTCGCCGAGGCGGTGGGCGTCTGCACCGGGGGCGAACTGGAGATCGTCGTGCACGGCGGCGGGTCCCTGTTCAAGGGCAACGAGATCAAGCGGGCCGTGCAGACCGGGCAGGCTCCCATCGGCGAGCGGCTGTTGAGTGCGCACCAGAACGAGAACATCGTGTTCGGGTTCGATTCGGTGCCGTTCCTGGCCTCGTCCTTCGAGGCGTCGGACCGGCTCTGGGAGGCGGCCAGGGGCAAGCTCGGCCAGATCCTCGCCGACCAGAACCTGGTGCTCCTCTACTCGGTCCCCTGGCCGCCCCAGGGGATGTACTTCAAGCGCGAGATCGCGGGTGTCTCCGACATGTCCGGGATCAAGTTCCGCGCCTACAACGCGGCCACGGCAAGGTTGGCGGAGCTGGCCAAGATGCTGCCCGTGCAGGTCGAGGCCGCGGAGCTCAGCCAGGCCCTGGCGACCGGCGTGGCGGAAGCCTTCGTCTCGTCGGGCTCGACCGGGTACGACCGCAAGGTCTGGGAGCACTTGAGCCATTTCTACGATACCCAGGCCTGGCTGCCGCGCAACTACGTGTTCGTGAACAAGGACGCCTTCGACGGGCTCGGCGCCCGGGCGCAAAGCTGCCTGCGTTCGGCGGCGATGCTGGCGGAAGTCGCCGGCACGACCCGCGCGCGGGAGCTGGCCGGCTGGTATCTGGCGCAGCTCGCCGCCAACGGCATGAGCGTGCAGCCGCCGGGAGCCCAACTCGCGGACGATCTGGCGAAGATCGGCGCGACCATGTCGGCCGAGTGGTCCGAGGCCGCCGGGGCCGACGGAGCGGCGATCCTCGACGCCTTCAAGGCGGAGTAGCGCATCCGGGCGCGCGGCCTTTCACCGGGCCATGCTGCGACTCCTGCGACGGGGGCTGGACGGGCTGTATCTGGCCGGCGGCCTGGTGGGCGCGGTCTTCCTGGTGGCGATCCTCGGGCTGATCGTGGCCCAGATGGTGACGCGCTGGGCGGGTGGCGTGTTCCCGGGCGGCGCCGACTACGCGGGCTACGCGATGGCCGGCGCCTCCTTCTTCGCGCTCGCCTACACCCTGAACAGGGCCGCCCACATCCGCGTGACGCTGGTGCTCAACGCGCTGGGGCGATGGCGGCGCCTCGCCGAGATCTGGTGCTACGGGGTGGCCGCGGTCACCGCGATCTTCTTCGCGCGCTACGCGGTCAAGGCCAACGTCCTGTCCCACGAGCTCAACGACGTGAGCCAGGGGCAGGACGCGACCCCGCTGTGGATCCCGCAGATGGCCATGTCGGCGGGGACGTGCCTCCTGGCGCTGGCGCTGACGGACCACTTCGTCCGCGTGCTGCTGACCCGGCACGAGGGAGTCGAGGAGCCCGAGGCGGCGGACCGCGGGGACTGATCCGGTGCTGGCCCCGGACCTTCCCCGCCGCCTGTCCGCGCTCGCCGTCTTCGCGGCGCTGGCCGCCGGCGTCTGGTGGCTGCTTGAGGGCGTCGGCGCCGACTACGTCTGGGCCAAGACCGGCATCTTCCTGTTCGTCCTGTTCTTCCTCCTGGGCTCGGGGGTCTGGATCGGGCTGGCCCTGATGGGCGTCGCCTACGTGGGCGTCGAGGCCTTCACCCCGCGCCCGGCGGGCGACGCGATGATCACCACCATCTGGACGTCGTCCTCGAGCTGGACGCTGACCGCGCTGCCGCTGTTCATCTGGATGGGCGAGATCCTGTTCCGCACCCGCCTGAGCGAGGACATGTTCAAGGGACTGGCGCCGTGGATGGCACCGCTGCCGGGCGGGCTCCTGCACACCAACGTCGTCGGCTGCACCATCTTCGCCGCGGTCTCGGGCTCGTCGGCGGCCACGCTGATGACCGTCGGCAAGATGTCGATCCCCGAGCTCAGGCGCCGCCGCTACCCGGAATTCATGACCATCGGCACCCTCGCCGGCTCGGCGACGCTGGGCCTGATGATCCCGCCCTCGCTGACGCTGATCGTCTACGGCGTGACGATCAACGAGTCGATCACCAGGCTGTTCATCGCCGGCATCCTGCCGGGCCTCGTGCTGGCGGCGATGTTCATGGGCTACGTCGCGGCCTGGCATTTCGCGCGCCGGGACCAGCGGCCGGCCCGCGAGCCGCCGATGGCGCTCCGGACGAAGCTCGCCAACTCGCGCTTCCTGGCGCCGGTCATCTGCCTGGTCCTCGCGGTCATCGGCTCGATGTACATGGGGCTGGCCACGCCCACCGAGGCGGCCGCGATCGGGGTGATCGGCGCGCTGGCGCTGGCGGCGGCGCAGGGGAGCCTCAACCCGGCAACCTTCGCCGCGAGCCTGATGGGCGCGGTGCGTACCTCGGCGATGGTCGCGTTCATCCTCATGGGCGCCGCCTTTCTGTCCCTCAGCATGGGGTTCACCGGCCTGCCCCGGGCGCTCGCCGAATGGATCGCCTCCCTCGACCTCTCCGTCTTCACGCTGATCGCGGCGCTGACGGTCTTCTACATCGTCATCGGCTGTTTCCTGGACGGCATCTCGGCGGTCGTGCTGACCATGGCGGTGATCGAGCCGATGGTGAACATCCCCGCCTTCCGCGAGGTGGGCTTCACGATGATCTGGTTCGGCATCTTCGTGACGGTGGTGGTGGAGATGGCCCAGATCACGCCGCCCATCGGCTTCAACCTGTTCGTGCTCCAGGGCATGACCCGGCACCAGATGGGCTATATCGCCAAGACCGCGCTGCCGATGTTCCTGATCATGGTGGCGATGGTGGCGGTGCTGGTCGCCTGGCCCGAGCTCGCGACCTGGCTGCCCGAGACCGCCCGCCGGGGGCCGGGGGGTTGAAGCCGGGCTCGCAGAGGCGCGCGTTCATCGTCCGCGTCGTGCCGAACGCGGCGGGCCGCGGGCCGTCGTGCGGTTCGTCGGAACCCACGCCGAATGCGACCGGGTCGATGCGTCGAAGGTGTAGGAGGCGGGTCATGGACATGAAGCCGATCAGAAACGAGCGCGACCACGATGCGGCGCTGGAGGCGATCGACGGCCTCATGGGCGCGGCGCCGGGCACGCCGGAAGCGGACGCGCTCGAGGTTCTCGTCACTCTTGCCGAGGCCTACGAGGCCCGGCGCTGGCCCGTGGAAGCGCCCGATCCGGTCTCGATGATCGAGCACGTCATGGAGGTGCGCGGCTATCGGCAGAAGGACCTCGCCGTCGCGATCGGGTCGCAGCCGCACGCCTCCGAGGTGCTCAATCGCCGCCGGCCTCTGACGTTGCCGATGATCCGGGCTCTGTCCGCGGAATGGAAGCTCCCCGCCGACATGCTCGTACGCGAGTATGACCTCGCGCCCGAGGCCGGGCGGTTGAGGCGGGGCCCGTAGAGGCGCGTTCGTCGCCCATTCATGCCGAACGCGGCGGGCCGCGGGCCGGGCCGCGTGAACTGAAAGTGGTCCGGTTCTCCATGGGTGCATTCCGCCTGCGCCATTTCGTCGCGGCCGGGGCCGGCGCGGCCGCCCTCTGGGTCGCCGTCGCACGGCCCTTCGATCTCGACTCCGGGCAGGCCGCCGGCGCGGCGCTGATACTGGCGGTGCTGGCGCTGTGGGCGACGGCCGTGATCCCGGAGATCGCGACGTCTCTCCTGTTCTTCCTCCTGGCCATGCTGCTGGCCGTGGCGCCGGCGGAGGTCGTCTTCTCGGGCTTCCATTCGCCGGCCAACTGGACGGTCTTCGGCGGCCTGGTGATCGGCGCCGCCGTGCGGGCCACGGGGCTCGGCGCGCGCATCGCCAACGCCTTCGCCCGGCGCTTCGCCTTCGGGTACGCCGGCGTGATCGCCGGCATGGTCGCCGTGGGCGTCGTGCTGTCGTTCCTCATGCCCTCGAGCATGGGGCGGATCGTCCTGCTGGCGCCGATCGCCATGGCGCTCGCCGGGCGGCTCGGCTTCCGGCCGGGCAGCAACGGCTACTTCGGCATCGTCCTGGCCATGGCGTTCGGCACGTCCGCGCCGGCGTCCGGAATCCTGCCGGCGAACGTGCCCAACCTCATCCTGATGGGCGGGGCGGAGAGCGTGTACGGTGTCGCGCTGACCTACGGGCCCTACCTGCTGCTGCATTTCCCGACGCAGGGCTTCCTCAAGGCGCTGGTCGTCGTCGGGGTGATCGTGGCGATGTTCCCGGACCGGCCGGTGTTCTCCGGCCGGGAGGCGGACGCCGGGCCCGCCTCGGCGGAGGAGAAGCGCCTGGGGCTGTTCCTGGTCCTGGCGCTGCTGGCCTGGATCGGCGATTTCGCGCACCAGGTCTCGCCGGCCTGGATCGCCCTGGCGGCGGCGCTGGCCTGCATGCTGCCGGTCGTGGGCGTGCTGCCCCGGACCGTCTTCGCCGGCGGCATCAACTTCGTTCCCATCTTCCTGACCGCCGCCATCCTCGGCGTCGGCGCCCTGGTGGACCATGTCGGGCTCGGCGAGATCATCGGGCGGGCGCTCCACGCCGCCGTGGCCTTCGAGCCGGGCCATGACCTCAGGACCTTCGTGGCCGTGATCCTGATGGATACGGCGGCCCAGTTCCTCATCACGGCGCCGGGGGTCGCGGCCGTCATGGTGCCCCTATCGGGGAGCGTCGCGGAGGCTTCGGGGCTTCCCGTGGCGACCGTCCTGAACATGCACGTGGTCGGGTACGCGAACTACCTGCTGCCCTACCAGATGGGGCCCATACTGATCGTGGGCGCCATCTGCAACGTGCCGAACGCGCACCTCACGCGGTCGTGCCTCGCCGTGGGCCTCGCGGGCCTCCTCGTGCTCGCGCCGCTGAGCTATCTCTGGTGGCGTTTCCTCGGCTACCTCGGCTGACGGCCGCCCCCCTTGCAGGGGGAGGGGGCTGGGTGGGGGTGGGTTTGATTTTGTCCGGCGCGTCCGAAGCCCTCAGATGGGGACATGGGAGCCGATGCCGAGGTCGCGGGAGGCGAGGCGCGCGTCCCGCGCCAGGAGCAGCGGGCGCTCCCCGCCCACGTCCACCGTGTCGTGGTAGTGCCCGACGGCGAAGACGCTCGGCCGTCCCGCGGTGTCGATGTCGAAGACGGAGAACGCCGACACGGTCCGGGCCGTCCCGCCGGCTTCTTCCCGCTCGATCGCGTAGACGGTCGCGTTGCGCTGGAGCGACCCGAGGCGCACGAGGTGGCGGGGCACGGCCGCCAGAAGCGCGGCAAGCCCGTCCCGGTCGTGGTTGAGCCAGATCATCTCCTTGCGCAACTCCGGACTGTAGAGGGTGATCCGGTAGCGGAACGCCGGCGCGCAGAGCGCCATGTAGCCGTCGAAGTCGTGGGCGTCCAGGCAGCGGCACGAGCGGTAGATCAGCTCGCGCACGGCGTCGTCGCTGGCGGACACGGAGGCGGGACTCAGTCGTTGGTCGGGTGGCTCGCCGGACGGCCCATGCGCCGGCTCCATTCCGCCCAGAACCCGCGCAGGCCCGAGTCGCACTGCCCCCGGCCGCCCTCGTCGCGGGCGATGATGCCGCGCCGCGCGGCGCCCTTGCCGAACGAGAGCTCGCAGCCCTCGGCGGCGAAGGCGTCCTCCGTGACGTTGCGGCCGAACGGGCCCCAGTACTCGTTGTGCTGGTCGATGCGCATCGCGCGGTCCTCCGGCGGCTCGCCCTTCAGGCCCAGCCCGCGGGACTCGATCAGGCACGTGTGGGCCGTGAGCGGCTGCACCGTGTCGACCCGCATGACCGTGCCCCGGGTGATGAAGGTCTGGGCGGGGAACAGCGGCGCGAAGCGGGCGTCGTCGGGCTCGAGGCCCGGCAGGCACGCCGAGTCGTCGCGGCGGCTCCAGCCCGCGTACTTCTCGTAGTCCGCCTTGAGGCCGGCGATGGTGACGTGGCCGTTGGCGTAGGTGCGCATCTCCCGGTCGTCCATGCTCGCGGCGGGCATCTGGGTGTCGCGCAGGATCACGTGCATGAACTCGTGGTAGAGGTCGACGATGGTCTCCTGATAGGCCTTCCAGTTGGCGTCGATCTCGGCGCGGTGGTAGTGGAACACCTCGAACTCCGCGGCGGGCAGGACCGTCTCGAAGATGTCGAGCGCACCGTCGAGGAAGTCGTCGAGCCGCGCGCTGTCGTCGTCGAGGTTGACGAAGACGAAGCCCCACTTGACCTCCGTCCTCACCTCGCGGAGTCCCATGTCCTCCTTGCGGACCCCCGTGCCGTCGTAGCCCTCGGGGCGCGGCATGGAGACGCAGGCCCCCTCCGCGTCGTAGGTCCAGTGATGATAGAAGCAGGTGAAGGCGCGGGCGTTGCCGGCGGGCTCCAGCACCAGCCGCGCGCCGCGGTGGGAGCAGACGTTGACGAAGGCGCGGATGCGTCCGTCGCCGCCCCGGACCACGATCAGCGGCACGTCGGCGCGCTCGACGGTACGGAAATCGAAGGGGTCCGCCACCTCGCTCTCGTGGCAGACGAAGTGCCAGACCTTCCCGAAGATGCGCTCCCGTTCCTCGGCGAAGATGCGCTCGTCACGGTACACGCGGCCGTCGACGTAGTGTCCGTCGGGAAGGGGAGGGGGCCGCTCCCAGGCGGCGGCCGATCGTGAGGGCATGGGCGCCTCCGCGGGTTCTCGAGTCGCGCGTGGCCAATCTATCACCGGCGTGGAGTTCCTGCGACCGGCGCGGGCGTTGCGGGTCCGCGCCGCGTCGCCGATAGTGTCGCCGCGTTCCGCCGCGGAAGGGAAGGCGCGGCCCGATGCTGACGGTCGAGAACATCGAGACCTCCTACGGTCCCAGGCAGGTGCTGTTCGGCGTGTCCCTCGCCGTCGAGGCGGGCGAGGTGGTGACGCTGCTGGGGCGGAACGGCATGGGCAAGACGACCGCGATCAACTCGATCATGGGACTGATCCGTCCCCACGCGGGCGCCATCGTCCTGGACGGCGTCCCCATCGTGGGGCTGCCGTCCTACAGGGTGGCGCGGGCCGGGCTCGGCCTCGTTCCCGAGGGCCGGCGCATCTTTCCCAACCTGTCGGTGCGGGAGAACCTCGTGGCGACGGCCGCGAACCGGTCGGAGAGCGCCGGCCCCTGGACGGTGGGGCGGACGTTCGAGTTGTTTCCCGCCCTGGCGGGGCGGCGCGCGAACATGGGCAGCCAGCTTTCGGGAGGAGAGCAGCAGATGCTGGCCATCGCCCGCGCGCTGATGACCAATCCGCGTCTCCTCATTCTCGACGAGGCGACGGAGGGGCTGGCTCCCCTCGTCCGGGCGGAGATCTGGCGCGTGCTCGAGCATCTGAAGGCGGCGGGCCAGTCCATCCTCGTCATCGACAAGAACGTGGAGGCCCTGACACGCATCGCCGACCGGCACTACGTCATCGAGAAGGGCCGCATCGTCTGGTCGGGCTCGTCGAGGGAGTTGAAGGAGAACCCCGGCGTCCAGCACCGGCATCTGGGGGTTTGAGGCGGCCGGGTCCGCCGTCCGCGCGAAGATCGTTCCCGGCACGCCGTGGCGTGCCTGGTGTCGCGTTCCGGAAACAAGCACCATGAAGTCGCCTTGACTTGCCCGTGTCGTCCGTGCGTCGCCCTTGGGAAAGCGGGGAAGGAGTCGTGTTTTATGCTGTCATTCCCGCACAAGCGGGAATCTACAGGTCGTCACCAGCGGGAACGGTGCCGCGTATCGGCGTCCTCCGTTCCCTGCGCGGCAGCGGGGGCGGGGTCCCCGATCATGGAAGGCTTTCGCGGGAATGACGAGGTATTGAAATGCCGATGTTTCTGCGCTTCGACGCCCACGCCGGCGCCTGCCGGTCCCGAGGAAACCATGACGAATATCGACGAGCGGATCGGCGATGCGCCCCTCCACGCGACGTTCGACCCGGAACGTCTCGATCAGACGGTGGCGCCGGAGGCGGCTGTCTACTGACTCGAACCGCATGGCTCCAACCCGATGAATCGAAGGAGAATACGATGAAGACGATCGAATGGCGTCGCAGCCTGCATGCGGCCCTGCTTCTCGTCGGCGTTTCGCCCGTCGTCAGCGTCTCGCCGGCGCAGGCGGCCGATGTGGTCGTCGGCGTCCCCAACTGGCCGTCGGCGGCGGCCACGGCGAACATTCTCAAGGTCGTGCTGGAGGACAACCTCGGCCTGGAAGTGGAGCTCCAGAACGGCACCAATCCCGTCATCTTCGAGGCGATGGACACCGGCAGCATGCATGTGCATCCGGAGGTGTGGCTGCCCAACCAGACCAACCTGCACGACAAGTATGTCAAGTCGAAGGGGACCGTCAGGATGAGCCCCAACGGCGTGCCGTCGTTTCAGGGCATGTGCGTGACGAAGGCAACGGCAGAGCGCACCGGCATCTCCAGGATCACCGATCTCGCCGACCCCGACATGGCAGGGTACTTCGACTCGAACGGTGACGGCCTGGGTGAAGTCTGGATCGGGGCGTCAGGCTGGGCTTCGACGAATATCGAAAAGATCCGTGCCAGGAGCTACGGGTACGACGAGACCATGGAGCTGCTGGAAATGGACGAGACGCTGGCGATGGCCGATATCGACTCCGCCGTCGCGAAGGATGTCGATCACGTTTTCTACTGCTATACGCCCAACCACATGTTCGCGCTGCACGATCTGGTCATCCTGGAGGAGCCCGCGTACGACGCGTCGAAGTGGACGGTCATCCACCCGACCGACGATCCGGAGTGGCTGGAAAAATCGAGTGCTCCAGTAGCCTGGGATCTGGCCCGCCTGCATGTGCATTACGCGGCATCCCTGGAGGAGTCGCATCCGGAAGCAGCGGCATTGCTGAGCAAGGTCGTGCTGACGACCGACCAGGTATCCCAGATGACCTATGCCCTCGTGGTCCAGAAGACGAGCGCGGCCGATTACGCCGTGCAATGGGCGCAAGAAAACGCCGACCTCGTCGATTCCTGGATGAAGTAGGCCATCGGCCGCCGTCGCCGTCGGGCGTGAACATCGACATGTCCGGATCGAAAACTTCGAACCCGTGGCGCGCATGTGCGCGTTCAGGTCCTTCGCCCCGCGCATCGAAAGCACGCGGTCGTTACGGGGCGCCACGAGATTGACTCCGAGGCCCCTGGCTTCCGCATAGCCGACCTCCACGAACTCGAAGCCGCGCCCGTGGAGCAGCGCCTCCAGGCCGTCCCGTTCCGAATTCGAGGCTAATATTGCAGTCGCCCAAGAGGCTCCCGGCATACGCACCGGCATACGCAAAGGTGCGTGGCAACTCCACCGGAGGTACGGATCTTGAGTGAACCGGTCGTCAGGCTGAAGGGCGTGTGGAAGATCTTCGGCACGCGGGCCGGGGAAGCAATGCAGGCGATCGTACGGGAGGGCCTCACCAAGGCGCAGACGCTCAAGCGGTTCGGGTGCGTGGTCGGAATCGCGGATTGCTCGTTCGAAGTCCCGCGCGGAGAGATCTTTTGCGTCATGGGTCTGTCCGGTTCGGGCAAATCGACCATGGTGCGCCACATCAATCGTCTCATCGAGCCGACCTCCGGCCAAATCGAAGTTCTGGGACGGGACGTCCTGGCGCTCGGCGAAGGCGAGTTGAGAAAACTGCGCGCCGCCCAGATCGGCATGGTGTTCCAGCACATGGCGCTGTTTCCGCACCGTACGGTCCGGGACAACGTCGCGTTTCCGCTGCAGGTGCAGGGCCAGCCGAAGTCGAGGCGTTGGGAGGTCTCTCAGCGTTGCCTCAGCCTCGTCGATCTCGACGGCTACGAGGACCGTTTCCCGAGCGAGCTGTCGGGCGGCATGCAGCAACGGGTGGGGCTCGCCCGGGCGCTCGCGTCGGACCCCGAGATTCTGTTGATGGACGAGCCGTTCTCCGCGCTCGACCCTCTGATCCGGCGGCGGCTTCAGGAGCAGTTCATGTCGCTCTCGGCGGAGCTGCACAAGACGACCGTCTTCATCACGCACGATCTGGACGAGGCGATTCGTATCGGCAGCCGTATCGCGATCATGAATGACGGCCGGATCGTGCAGATAGGCACGCCCGAGGAGATCGTGACCAACCCGATCGACGACTACGTGCGGGATTTCGTGGAGGGAATCTCCACGCTGAAACTGGTCTTCGCCCATACCATCATGGAGCAAATCGGAGAATACCGGCCGCGCCCGGGCGAAGACCTCGGCCGGGCGCCCAGGGCGGCGCACGACGTCGATTTGAGCGAACTCATCGACCTGTCGACCACGACCGATCTGCCCATCGTGATCACGCACGGCGGCACGGACGTAGGAGTCGTCGACAAGGCGACTCTTCTCAAGGGAATCAAGGGCGGTAACGACTGATGCAGCAAATCGAACATTCCGACGAGGCGGTCGCGCTCGCCGGCTCGGTCGACAATTTCGTTCGCACCCGGCAGGCGTACTATGGCCGGGAGTTCGGGAAAATTCAGGCCGCCACCCGATTTCCCCGGTCGTGGAACTGGATTGCCTTTCTTGCGGGACCGTTTTGGGCCGCGTGTCGCGGCCTGTGGGGGTATTTCTGGACTTTTCTGATCCTTGAGGTCCTGGCGTTCGTGCAGATCGGCAGGGGCTGGTGGGGCGATCTCGGTGCGAATCAACTGAACCGTCTGGAGAGGCTCAACCTGAAAACGGATGAGTTCATGGCGAAGTATCGTGAAGCCAGGATCGCCGGAGATCCGGACGCGGAATCGTACCTCAATCGTGCGGAGAACCTCGAAAAGATCGCCGCTCGCGTCGCGGAGGAAGTTGCGCTCGCGGCCCAGGGGGCGACGACGATACTTCTCTTCGGTATTGCCCTGTTGATCGGCCTGCGCCTGGTGCAGGGCTTCTCCGCCAACATGCGCTACGAGAGCCAGTACCTGCGCTGGAGAGCGAATCCCTCCGGAACGGTCACGGGCGCGAGTTGGGCTAGGGCCGGTCTCGGCGGCCTGCTGTGGCTCGCGATCGTGCCGCTCACGCTCTACCGCTTCACCGTCGGCAATATCGACCCCAGGCTCGAGCCGTACGTCGCCGGCGTTCCCATCGGGAAAGGGTCCTACTACGCGCCGATGTCCGAATGGCTGGACCTGGGCTTCGACTGGCTGTCGATCGAGGGGGCCGGTGTCTTCGACGGCGTCGTCGACGCGATCGGCGCGATCGTGGGCGGGCTGGAAACGGTGCTGGTCGACGCGCCGTGGCCGGTGGTCATGACGGTCATCGTCGTTGTCGCGTGGCGCCTGGCCGGCCCCCGCGTCGCGGTGTTCACCGGCACCGCGCTCGCCTACCTGGCCTTGTTCGGCCTCTGGGAGACCAGCATGGTGACGGTGGCCCTCCTCGGCGCCGCCGCCTTCCTGTGCGTGCTGTTCGGAATCCCGCTCGGGATCTGGTTCGGCAAGAACCAGCGGGCCTACGGCGCGGCCCAACCGGTGCTCGATTTCATGCAGACGATGCCGGCGTTCGTCTACCTGATCCCGATCATCGCCTTCTTCGGCACGGGCAAGCCGCCGGGGGTGCTGGCGACGCTCGTGTTCGGGATGCCGCCGGTCATCCGGCTGACCGCGCTCGGCATCCGCGGCGTGCCGGAGAGCACCAGGGAGGCCGCGGTCGCCTTCGGCTGCACCCGGTGGACGCTGCTCAAGGACGTCGAGATACCGCTCGCGATGCCGTCCGTCATGACCGGGGTCAATCAGACGATTTTGATGTGTCTCTCGATGGTGGTGATCGCGTCGCTCATCGGCGCCAAGGGCCTGGGACAGGACGTGCTCATCGCGCTCCAGTACGCGGCCAAGGGGCAGGGGATGCTGGCCGGCCTTGCGATCCTGTTCTGCGCGATGGTCATCGACCGCATCATCCAGGGCCACTACAAGCGCTCGACCTCGCTCCGGAGGCCTGGGGGATAGCGACACCGGGCGCCGGCCGCCGGCCGCGAGCGCCGTCCGGGATCGGACTTCCCGGCCGCCGGGGAGTTGGGGCGGCGTCGGCTCGTGGAAGGCGGACCCCGGCGTCCGAGGCGGGCGGGTTCCGGCTCCTTCAGATCAAGGCGTCCACGTCGACGCGGAGGGCCTTGGCGATGGCCGCCAGGGTTCTGGCCGAGCCGGTGCGCCGGCCCCGCTCGATCTGGGACAGATAGACCGCGTTGATGCCGGCGGCCTCGGCCAATCGCTTCCGGGTCGCCCCGCGAAGCTCCCGGTAGACCTTGACGGCGTTCTCGCCCGCCAGCAGGCGGTCCGCCACCTCGATCGGGAACGACTCTCCGCCCTCGGCCTTGGCGCGGTCGTACATCTCTTCGTCGCTCAGACCCGCCTCGGCGCCCACGGTCGCCAGACGCTCGTACTCCCGCCATGGGATGACGGCGAACGCCGGCCTTCCACCGTCGTCGAGGATGATTTGCGGCTTGATCATGGCGTCCCCTCAGCCCTTGTAGACATCGCCGCGCGGACCGATGCGCAGCACGTCGATCGCGCGAGCTTCGTCGTTTCGCTCGAAAACGACGCGCTATCCGCCGGTGCGCAGCCGAAAGCCTGGACGGCCCCGCAGCCGTACCATGTCGATGTCCGGCCGGTCCGGGTCTTGCGCCAGCTTCTCCAATGCGCCGCGTATACGACGCGCGTCCCCACCCGGCAGCCTCCGCAAGGTCTTGATGGCCTGCCTGCCGATCGTCAACCGGGGTACATGGCGATCCGACTCTTGCTCCCGCGCGTGATATGGCGGATCGTTTCATTTCAAACAAGCTGTTCGCTTATCGGGCGCGCCATGCGGGCGCCGTCGCCCTGGATGGTGCCCGCATCGTGGGGCCGTCGTCCTACGAGGTGGCGCGGGCCGGGCTCGGCCTTGTTCCCGAAGGCCGGCGCATCTTGCCCAACCTGGCCGGCGCATCGGCGAGCGCCGGCCCCTGGACATTGGAGCGTTCGTTCGGCAGCCGGATGTTGCCTGCGTTCAGACGCTGACATTCGCACAATGGCGTTTTGATTGCCGCCATGCTGAGCAGGCCGCACCGACAATTTATGAATTCTGTCGGTGCGGGAGAACCTCGTGGCGACGACCGCGAACCGTTCGGCGAGCGCCGGCCCCTGGACATTGGAGCGTTCGTTCGGCAGCCGGATGTTGCCTGCGTTCAGACGCTGACATTCGCACAATGGCGTTTTGATTGCCGCCATGCTGAGCAGGTCGCACCGACGTGTATGTACTCTACCCAGCGTCGGCCTTGTTCTTCCGACGGAGGGTGGGCGGGCGGCTGGTGGCCGACTGAATCGTCAACCACGCTTGGAATCTTTATGAATTCAAAAGGCTGCAACGGATCGAACCGTGGAGCCTCGTCTGCATCCCCCACCGTCACCCCCGTTCTCGTGGGGCTGACGAATGCGATCGGGAACGCCCCTCCCCGTCAACCCACCCTCCGTTTCCCGCCATTCGCCGCGGCGCCGGCGGCGGCCATGGCGCGCAGGGCGTCGTCGACGCGGACCGCCGGGCCGCCGTACGCCCGCCGGCTGTGCGAGAGCCCGAGGCCGAACAGGGCCTCGACGATCCTGTAGGTGAGGGGCCCCGGGTCGATCACGGGGACCTCCAGCCGATCCTTCAGGTACGCGTGGGCCCGGTGCATGGTGGTGGAGCCGAGGCAGATGACGTCGGCGCCGTCCTCCTCGACGCAGAGGCGGGCGGCTTCCCCGAGCCTGGGAAAGGCGTCCTCCTTGCCCGCCATGAGGCTGCGGTTGTCCGGCGTCGCGCCGATGTCCCGCACGGAGGCGAACCTGTGGCCGATGCCGAGCTCGTCCACGGTCCTCCGGTAGGCGTCGTTCCAGCGGTCCCACATGGCGACGACCGAGAACCGGTCGCCGAGCAGCATCGCCGTCAGGAACGCGGCCCGCGCCGCGCCCACGACCGGGATGTCGAGAACGGACCGGAGCGCCGCGACGCCGGTGTCGCCCGTGGTGTCGACGCAGACGGCGTCGTAGCCCTCCTCCGCGGCGGCGAGGCCGGCCTCCAGCACGGCGGTCTCGCCGATGGGCCATTCGTAGGGGCTGATCAGGTTGCGCCCGCTCACCGCCACGGGCCGGTAGTCGAAGCGGATCCCGGCGCTCGCGCCGGCCGCCGCGTGCTGCTCCCGGCGCAGGGCGAGATGCTCCCCGCCCAGGGGGAAGGGCACGATCACCAGGACCTTCCTGTCTTCCACCGCGCACGTTCCTTTCCGCCGCCCGGGTGCGGGGAGACCGCCCGGACGCGGGAATTGTGCCGACAACCCGGTGCTTGTAAACAGCGGGCCGGGACCGCAGCGCGCGGAAGGGGCCTCAATTCCATGGAATGCGGGATCGTCGGACTTCCGGGAAGCGGAAAGACGCGCCTGTTCCAGGCGCTCACGGCCCACGCCGTGGCGGTCGGGGCCGGCACCCTCGAGCCCAACGTGGGCCAGGCCGATATCCCCGACCCGCGCCTGGCGGAGATCGCCCGGTTCGTGCCCACGGGGAAGATCGTGCCGGCCCGCCTGGAGCTCGTGGACATCCCCGGAATCCCGCCGGGCAGCGGCGCGCGGCGCGCGGCGGTCCTGGCCCATATCCGAACGGTCGCCGCGCTCTGCCACGTGGTCGGCTGCTTCGACGAGGCGGCCCATCCGGCGGCCGCCTGGTCGGACCTCAAGCTGGAGCTCATGCTCTCGGACCTCGACGTGATCGGGAATTCCCTGGAGCGGGCGCGCAAGGCCGCCCGGGGCGGCGACGGCGAGGCCGCGCGGCGGCGGGACGCGCTGGAGAAGGCGCTGGCCCTGGTGGAGGCGGAGCGGCCGGTCTCGGCGGGCGACTGGAGCGCGGCGGAAGAGCTGGCGCTGCGGGGGTACGGACTGCTGTCGGCCAAGCCCGTGCTGGCCGTCGCCAACGTCGCGGAGGACGGCCTCGGGGGCGGCGACGCGCGGGTCCGGGCGCTGCGGGACCTCGTGGCCGGGGAGGGCGGGACCACGGTCGTCCTCTGCGCGGCGCTGGAGAGCGAGATCGCGGAGCTGCCAGAGGACGAGCGGGCCGGGATGCTGGAGTCCATGGGGCTGGAGGAGCCCGCCGTCGGGCCGCTGGCCCGGGCCCTCAACGAGTCCCTGGGGCTGGCGACGTTCTACACCGCAGGTGAGAAGGAGGTGCGCTCGTGGATCATCCGCCGGGGCGCCACGGCGCCCGAGGCGGGCGGGGCCGTCCACTCCGACATCGAGCGCGGGTTCATCCGCGCCGAGTGCTACCACGTCGACGAGCTGCGGGAGTTCGGCTCGGAGAAGGCGATCCGGGCGGCGGGCCGGCTGCGCTCCGAGGGCCGGCGGTACGCGATGCGGGACGGCGACGTGGCCCGCTTCCTCTTCAACGTGTGACGAACGGCACCGCCGGGATGAACCGGACCGCGGCCCTTTTCGCCGCCGCCCTGGCGCTGCTGGCGGCGCGGACGGCGCTGGCCGACACCTACGCCTGCGCCGACACCGGCATCGGCGGCTTCGAGGGGCGGACCGGAACCTACGCGGCGGCCGACCTCGCGAAGGCCGCCTTCACGCTGGAGGCCGACTGGCGGGCGGGAACGGTCACGCAGAGGATCGCGGGCGCCTCGATGCTGGACGCCGTCGCCACGACCTACCGCTGCCGCGTTCCCTATCCCGACGGCGAGCCCGCGCTGTGGCAGTGCGACGGCGACTTCCGGCAGCTCTCCTTCAACGCCGTCAGCGGACGCTACGTGCGCACGGCCACGTTCGGCCACGCCGCCGCCAGGGGCGGCGACCCGATCTTCGTGGCCTACGGCGCGTGCGAGCGGAAGTAGCGCTGGTCACTCTGCGGCGGCGGCGACCGTCTCCACCCGCGACAGGGCGAAGCCGCGGTAGCCGTCCGCGGCGATGTCGTCGCAGAGTCTCCGGTACCGGTCGAAGCCGCCGAAGTAGGGCATGTAGACGCGCTTCTTGCCCGGCACGTTGGCGCCCACGTACCAGGAGTCCGCCACCGGCATCAGCGTCGCCTCCGCGACCTCGCGGGCGTGCGCCACCCATTCGGCCTGGGCCCGCTCCGTCGCCTCGACCCGGTTGAGGCCCGTCCGGCCGAGGTGGCCGATCAGGTCCAGGATCCAGTCGGCGTGCTGCTCGATGGTGAGGATCATGTTCGCCTTCACGGACGGGCTGCCCGGCCCGTTGATCGTGAACAGGTTGGGCAGGCCCGCGACCATCAGGCCGAGATAGGTGTCCGGGCCGTCCGACCACGCCGCGTCCAGGGAGGCGCCGGAGCCGGTACGGATGTCGATGGCCAGCAGGGAGCCCGTCATGGCGTCGAAGCCGGTTGCGAAGACGATGGCGTCGAGCGGGTACGCGGCGTCCGCGGTCTCGACCCCGTCGGCCGTGATCCGCGCGATGGGCGCGCGCCGGATGTCGACCAGGGTGACGTTGTCCCGGTTGTAGGTCTCGTAGTAGCCGGTGTCGATGGGCGGGCGCTTCGAGCCGATGGGAAGGCTCTCGGGCGGGCATAGCCGTTCCGCGACCTCTGGGTTCCCGACGATCTCGCGGATCTTGCCCCGCACGAAGTCGGCCACGGCGGCGTTGGCCTCCACGTCGCTGTTGACGTCCCTGTAGGCGGCCAGCATGGCCTGGGGCATGCCTCCCTCTTCCCAGCGCTTCTCGAGATAGGCCCGGCGCTCTTCCGGCGTGTCGTCGCGAACGGTCCTGGTGGGCATGGGAAAGCCCGTCATCGCCGAGAAGGTGCCGCGGACCTCGTCGTGCCAATCGTCGCGGCGCGCGTTGAATTCGTGTTGCTCGCCGGGCGCCATCGGCCGGTTGCGGGCGGGCGTGGTGTACTGCGGCGTGCGCTGGAACACCGTCAGGTGCCGGGCTTCGGCGGCGATCACCGGGATGGCCTGGATCCCCGTCGACCCGGTGCCGACGACGCCCACCCGCTTGCCGGCGAAATCGACCTTCTCGTGCGGCCAGGCGCCGGTGTGGTACCACTCGCCCCGGAACTCCCCGATTCCCGGAAACGGGGGCTTGTACGGCGTGGACAGGCTGCCGGTGGCCATGATGCAGTAGGGGGCCGAGGCGACGTCTCCCTTGTCGGTCCTCAGGGTCCACAGGTTCGTCCCTTCGTCGAACCCGGCGGAGACGACGCGGGTGTCGAACCTGGCGTCGCGGCGCAGGTCGAAGCGGTCGGCGATGTGACTGGCGTAGCGGAGCAGCTCGGGCTGGGACGCGAACTTCTCGGTCCAGCGCCATTCCCGGGTGAGCGCGTCGGAGAAGTTGAAGCTGTACTGAACGCTGTCGACGTCGACGCGGCAACCGGGGTAGCGGTTCCAGTACCAGGTGCCGCCCACGTCGCCGCCGGCCTCGAAGGCGCGTGCCGAGAGGCCGCGCTCCCGCAGGCGGTAGAGGAGGTACATGCCGGCGAACCCCATGCCGACGACGAGGACGTCGACGCGCTCGGGCGGCGGCCCCCCGGGGCCGCGTGATGGAAGTTCCGCCATCGGGGTGTCGCGCCGTCCGTTCCGCTCCCGGCTTCCGACCGTCGCCCGCCGGCGGTCCCCATGGGGTCCCGCGCGGCGCGCCCGCCGTTTCTAGGACATTCCCGCGCACCGCGGCAACCGCGAAGCCGCGCCCCGGCGCCGGGACCGTGTTTCGTCTCGTCATTGGCCCGCGCGAGCGGGACTCCATGCGGGGCGATGCCGCCGTGCGCGGATCCTCGTGACCGGGGCCCGTGGAGTCCCGTATGTCTGGAATTTTCAATAACATATTGATTCATATAAATATTTCCATCCACACGCTCCCACCGTGTCTGGTGTGCGAACTGTGCGAATTCGAACCGTACGAATTCAACGGCCTGCTTTTGGTGGACGACGGGGCGGTCCTGTCCCCGTGGCCCGGACCGGCGGACCGCGCCGTCGGCCGCTTGGCCGCCCCGGCCTTCGCACCCCCCCCCTTCAATGTCGTGCGAACTGTGCGAATTGAACCAGCCGTTTTCATGGGCGGCAGGGCGGCCCCGTCCCCGGCGGCGCGCCGTCACGGATCCTCCTTGGAAGGGGAAGGGCCGGGGCGATATGCTTGCGCGACACACGGGGGCTCGGGAACTCGTCACGACGCAACCGCGGGGAAGGGCGGAGACATCGCATGAACCGCAACGGAAACGGACATTCGGGAAGGCTTGCCATGCCCTGCGAGACGATTCGCGTCGAGCCCCTGACCCCCTGCATCGGCGCCGAGATCGGCGGCGTCGACCTGTCGAAGCCGCTGGCCGACCGGACCTTCGAGGAGGTCCACGGCGCCCTCATGGAGCATCAGGTCGTCTTCTTCCGCGACCAGCACATGACCATCGACCAGCACAAGGCGTTCGCCGGGAGGTTCGGCGAGCTGCACATCCACCCGATGTTCGGGTCGGGAGACATGGGGCATCCCGAACTGCTGGTCATCCGCTCCGACGAGACGACCAGGTTCGCCGCGGGGAGCGGCGGCTGGCACTCGGACGTGTCCTGCGACCCCGAGCCGCCGATGGGCAGCATCCTCTACCTGACGGAGGCGCCGGACACCGGCGGCGACACGCTTTTCGCCAGCATGTACGCGGCCCACGACGACCTGTCGGACGCCATGCAGCGGTTCCTCGCGGGCCTCACCGCGGTGCACAGCGCGTCGCGGGTCTACGACGGCCGCCAGGAGCAGCGCCCGCAGCTCAGGGACGAGACGCCGCCGGTGTCCGAGCACCCGGTCGTGCGCACCCACCCCGTGACCGGGCGCAAGGCCCTGTTCGTGAACGAGATATTCACCTCGCACATCAAGGACATGGCTCCCGCCGAGAGCGCCGCCATCCTCGGAATGCTCTACGAACACATCCGCCGGCCGAAGTACCATTGCCGCTTCAGATGGCGGGCGAATTCGGTGGCGTTCTGGGACAACCGCTGCGCCCAGCACTACGCCATGTTCGACTACCATCCCGAGGTGCGGCACGGCTACAGGTTCACCGTCGCGGGCGACCGGCCGGTCTGAATCGCCGGCCTTCCATGCGGATCCGGGCAGGTCGAGACATGCCGTTCGAAGGCACATCCTGTCCGATCCCGATGAGGGAGTTCGCGGCCAGCACGACCGAACACGGCGGGACGGTATCGCTGCCGCCCGAGTGCTTCCGGGATCCGGATTTCTATCGCTTCGAACTGGACGCCGTGTGGGGGCGCGACTGGTTTTGCGTGGGCCGGACGACCGACATGCCGAACCCCGGGGATTACCGCACCGTCACGGTGGGAGAGGAGCCGTTGCTGATCGTGCGGCAACGGGACGGCTCGGTCCGCGTGTTCGCGAACGTGTGCCGGCACCGGGGACAGCTCCTGCTCACGGGACACGGCACCGTCCCGCGAATTCGCTGCCCCATGCATGCGTGGACCTACGATCTCTCCGGCGCCCTGACGTTCGCCCCCGGCTTCGAGGGGGACCGGACGTTCGATACCCGGGACGTCCGCCTGCCCGAGATCCGTTCCGAAGTGTGGGAGGGTTTCCTGTTCGTCACCTTCGACGAGGCGGTCACGGGCGTCGGCGCGCGTCTCGCCAAGCTGAAGGGGCAGCTGGCGAACTACGGCCTGTCCGGACTGCGGTCCGCCGCCCCGCTGGAATTCGTCCGCCACGACTGGAACTGGAAGACCTACGCGGACGAGTGCTACCACTGTACCTATCTTCATGCCCGGTCGTTCGGGCGCCTGTTTCCCGTGCCGCCGTCGGCGATCGACGAAGAGTGCGAGTACAACGACGCCGGCAACGGGATCATGGCCTACGCGTTGATCGGACGGCACCCGGACGCGAGCCCGACCCGCACGGGGAAGTCCCTTCACCCGATTCTTCCGGACCTGACGGAGACGCAGCGCTCGCGGATCGCCTACGTCACCGTCGCGCCCAATCTCCTCATCGTCGCGATGCCGGACAAGGTGAAGTACTGGGTCTGGCTGCCGGCGGGACCGGCCGCGTCCTGGCTGGGCGTGGCCAACACGTTTCCGGAGGCCGTCCTGGCCGATCCCGCATTCGAGGAGCGCGCGCGGATGGAGGCGGAGGATCTGCGCACGACGGTCGAAGAGGACCTGGAGGGCTGGAAGCGGTATCAGCAGGGGATCGGTTCGCGGTTCGCGCCGCGCGGCCGGCTGTCCGGATTCGAGAAGACGCTCGGGCGGCTGCAGGACTGGCTGGTGGCCCGCTACCGGGCGGCGGCCCAGGGATGATGTTTCGCGTCCCGGGGGATACGTGGGCGCCAAGGGTTGCCGGCGCGGCGCTTCTCCGGTTCCGTTGGAGCCGGATGGCGGATTCGAACCGCCGGCCTGCTGATTACAAATCAGCTGCTCTACCGCTGAGCTAATCCGGCGCCGCGGGACGTCCGGGACTGTAGGCGGTCCGGCCCCGGCGGGAAACCCGGAATCGCGCGGCCCGTCCGCGCCGGACTTCACAGCGGCGGGCGGATGGGTAGACTCCGCGCCGAACACGTCCGGGAGCCGCCGCCATGTCCGAGACCGGAACTTCCCCGATCCCCCACGGCGCCTATCGCAAGACCGCCGCGCCCGGGCCCGATCCGCTGCTCACCGGTACGGATCCGGGCACGCCCATGAAGGACGGACTCAACTTCCCCGCCATGTTCCAGGACATTCCGGTGATGGACTGGGAGCGGACGCGCGACGGGCACGGCGTCACTTTCATCGCCGGGCGCCGCGTCGACGGGAAGGCGCCGCCCGACACCGCCAAGGGCATGAGCGAGGACGGCGGGGAGACGCTGCACTCCTTCGTGTCCGACACCACGCTGCGCGTGCCGCGCCTGCCCGACCGCGACGAGGACCGCGTGCCGATGAAGGCGTACGGCGGCAAGGTCTACGCCGTCGTGGCGGAGGTCCACCCGCTGCCCTCAAGGGAGTGTCATCCTCACATTCCGGCGCGGCTCGACGAGCTCGACGGCGGCGCGCGGGACGCCGCGGAGTAGCCGCGGCCCGGCCGCCCGGATCCGCGGAGCCTTGGCGATGCAGCCGGCCAACCTGCTCATCGTCATGTCGGACGAGCACAACCGGCGCGTGCTCGGCTGTTATGGCGACGGCGTGGTGAAGACGCCGCACCTGGACGCGCTGGCGGCGCGGGGGACGCGGTTCACGGACGCCTACACCAACTGCCCGATCTGCGTGCCGGCGCGCGCCGCGTTCGCCACCGGCCGCTACGTGCATCGGATACGTTACTGGGACAACGGTCATCCCTACGACGGCCGCGTGCCCGGCTGGGGACATCGGCTGATGGCCGACGGGCACCGGGTGACCTCGATCGGCAAGCTGCACTACCGCGATACCGGCGACCCGAACGGGTTCGACGAAGAGATCATGCCGATGCACGTGCTGAACGGCGTCGGCGACGCGATCGGCCTGATCCGAAGCCCGCCGGCCGCGCGCCCCAACGTCCGCCTGCTCGCGGAGGAGGTGGGCCGCGGCGAGTCGACCTACACCCGGTACGACCGGGCGATCACGGCGGAAGCGTGCCGCTGGCTGTCGGAAGAGGCGCCCAGACACGCGGACAAGCCCTGGGTGCTATTCGTGTCCCTCGTCTGCCCGCACTTCCCGCTCAGGGCGCCGGACGCGTTCTACGACATGTACCCGCGCGGGGACGTGCCCTGGCCGATCCAGCGCGAACCGGGGGCGCGGCCCGGGCATCCGGTATTGGACGCCATCCGGCGCATCCAGAACTACGACGACCACTTCCGCGACGACGATCACCGGCGCGAAGGCATCGCCGCCTACTATGGCATGGTCTCGTTCCTCGACGACAACGTCGGCCGCATGCTGAGGGCGTTGGAGGAGAACGGCCTGGGCGGCTCGACGCGGGTGATCTACACCAGCGATCACGGCGACAACCTCGGCGCGCGCACGTTCTGGGGCAAGGCCGTGATGTACGAGGAAAGCGCGGGCGTGCCGCTGATCATGGCGGGCCCCGGCGTTCCGGACGGGCACGTCGTCGCCGACCCGGTGACCCTGGTGGACGTCTATCCCACGGCGGTCGAGGCCGTGGGCGAAGAGCCGACGGCGTGGGAGCGGTCCGAGCTTTCCGGCCACTCCCTGTTCGATGTCGCGGCGGGTTCGGGACCGGAGCGCACGCCGCTCGTGGAATACCACGCTGCGGCGTCGATAACCGGCTGCTTCATGGTGCGCGCCGGCAGGTGGAAGTACGTCCACTACGAAGGCTACGAGCCCCAGCTCTTCGACCTGGACGCGGACCCCTTCGAGGCCGCGGATCTGGCCGCCGACCCGGCCCACGCGGATGTCGTCGCCGACTGCGACCGGCGCCTGCGCGCCGTGGTCGACCCGGCGGCCGCCACTGCCCGGGCCTTCGCCGACCAGCAAGCCAGAATCGAAGCGCTCGGAGGACTCGACGCGGTGCTGTCGCGGGGCAACTATCCCTACACACCCGCGCCCGGCGAGGCGCCGAAGCTCGCCGAGGTATCCCCCGCCTGAAGCGTTCGGAACGCGCCCGGCCGGCGTTCGATCGCCGCCCGACTTCGGAGAGGACAGCACGATGACCAGCCTGAGCAAGCCGGAACGGGAACTGAAGGAGCGCGCCCGCGCGCTGGCCGAGGCCGAGATCAGGCCGCGCGCGGCCGAGGTCGACGAGACCCAGGAGTACCCCTGGGACCACGTCGGGCGCCTGACCGAGGCCGGCTTCGTCGGCATGACCATCCCGCCGGAATACGGCGGCCCGGGGAGGAGCTACTTCGACGCCGTGCTCGTCATCGAGGAGATGGCGCGGGCCTGCGGCGTGACGGGCCGCATCGTCGTCGAATCGAACATGGGCGCCATCGGGGCGATCATGAAGTACGGCAGCGAGAAGCAGAAGAGGATGGCCGCCGGGATCGTGCTCGCCGGGGACAAGCCCGCCATCTGCATCACCGAGCCGGGAGCCGGCAGCGCCGCCTCCGAGATGACGACGACGGCCGTCAGGAAGGGCGACCGCTACGTCGTCAACGGCAGGAAGCACTGGATCACCGGCGGCGGGGTATCCCGCCTGCACCTCGTCTTCGCCCGGGTCATCGAGGACGGGCGGCCGCGGGGCATCGCGGGGTTCATCGCGGTGCGCGGCGAGACGCCCGGCCTCTCGATTCCGCGCCGCGAGCCGACCATGGGGCTGCGCGGCATTCCCGAGGCGGAGGTCGTGTTCGAGGACATGGAGGTTCCCGAGGACATGATGGTCGTCCCGCCGGAGGGTCCGCGCCGGGGCTTCGCCGGCCTGATGAACGCCTACAACGGCCAGCGCGTCGGTGCGGGCACGATGGCGCTGGGCATCGCCCAGGGCGCCTACGAGGAGGCGCTGGGGTACGTCAAGGAACGCCGCCAGTTCGGACGCCCCATCGCCGAGTTCCAGGGGCTCCAGTGGATGCTCGCGGACATGTCCATCGGCCTCGAGGCGTCGCGGGCGCTGCTGCACAAGGCGGCGCGGAACGCCGGAGACGGCTTCCCCGACATGCGCGAGGCGGCGCAGGCCAAGATTCTCGCTTCCGAGACGGCGGTCAAGGTCACCAACGACGCGCTGCAGCTTCATGGCGCTGCGGGCTATTCGCGGAACCTGCCCGTGGAGCGCATGGTCCGGGACGCCCGCATGTTCACGATCGGCGGCGGCACCGCCCAGATCCTGCGGACCCAGGTGGCGGGCTCCATCCTCGGCATGAAGGTGCCCCAGACCCGGGACGGATATCTCGAGCTCGCGGAACGGGCCTCGAGACGGGCAGCGGAGTGATCCTCCGCCCGGCGGGCGCGCGCCGGGATGCCGCGGTAATGACGGGGCGGAGAGGTCCGAAACGGGCGCGCTTTTTTGAACGCCGGTTCCGGGCTTGCTATGATGGCAGCGGACTTGCTGACGGAGGCATGGGGAAATGAGCAGCCGACGGAAAATGCCCTATGGCGCCTATTACCAGCGGGAGATCCCCCCGCACGACCCTGAACTGACGGAGACGCGGCGCGGCACGCCCATGGGTGAGGTCATGCGCCGGTTCTGGCAGCCGGTGTGTCTGTTGGAAGAGCTGACCGACGTGCCGAAGGCGATCCGCATCCTGGGCGAGGACCTCGTGGCCTTCCGCGACCGCTCGGGCCGGGTCGGCGTGCTGCAGCGCCATTGCAGCCACCGGGGCACGTCGCTCGAATACGGCATCGTCCAGCCCAGGGGCATCCGCTGCTGCTACCACGGCTGGGTCTACGATGTGGACGGCACGATCCTCGAAATGCCGGCCGAGCCCGAGGACAGCCGTATCTACGGCACCGTGACGCACGGCGCTTATCCGGCGTTCGAGCGCCACGGCCTCGTCTTCGCCTACATGGGGCCGCCGGAGGAAAAGCCCGACTTCCCCGAGTTCGACGGTTACCGCCTGCCGAACGGCACGAATCTCGTGGCGTTCTCGAACGTCTACCCGTGCAACTGGCTCCAGGTCTACGAGAACATCATGGACCACATGCACACGGCGCTGCTGCACACGAACATGACGGTCGACAGCGTCGACGCGGCCATGAAGAGCGGGCTCAACCTCGACGGCTTCAACGACATGCCCGTCATGGACTGGGAGGCGGTCCGCAACGGCAACGGCTGCGTGTTCATCGCCAACCGGCGCAATCCCGACAACCGGACCATCTGGGTCCGCATCACGGAGATGGTGTTCCCGAACTTCCTTCAGATCGGGTCGCTGTTCCCATCGGCCCGGCGCGAGCGGCATTCGACCATGTGCCTGTCGCGCTGGCACGTGCCTGTCGACGACACGCACATGATCATGTTCGGCTGGCGCCACTTCAACGGCGAGGTCGATCCCGACGGCGACGGCCGCGAGGAGGACTGCGGCTACGACAAGATCGATTTCCTCGTGGGCCAGTGCGAGCGGCCCTACGACGAGGGCCAGCGCGCCCCCGGCGACTGGGAGGCCCTCACCGGCCAGCGGCCCATCGCCGTCCACGCGCTGGAGAACCCGGGGCGCTCGGACGTGGGCGTCTACCTGTGCCGCAAGCTGCTGCGCGGCCTCGCACGCGGCGAGACCGAGCCGGACACCACGCGGGCCATCAGCGCCGGGGGTCGGGACACGCTGCACATGTACACCCAGGACTCGGTGCTCCACGTCCCCGCGTCGCCCGGCCGGGACGACGCCGAGCTGATGAAGGAGTATGGCCGCAAGGTCCTAGCGATCATGATGGAGGCCGACGCGCTGCCCAGCCACCGGCGCGACGCCCATGTCCGGGCGCGGCTCGACGACCTCGACGGCGGCTGGCTTCAGGCGGCGGAATAGGGCGCCTTACCCCCGTCCCGGCGGGGCCAGCTTCAGCGGCAGGCACAGGTCCGTCAGCAGTTCGTCGGGAGAGGTGTCGAGCGGCGTGTTCCGGTACACCTCCATGCACGGGCAGTCGTCGACCTCCTCGCCGCTCCGGGGCAGCCACGATTCGAACAGGCGCTTGTAGGCGTCCCGGATGCCGTCGTAGGGGCCGCGGTGGGTGTAGACCGCGTAGCGGCGCGCCGCCAGCGTGTCCGTCGAGATGCCGGGCGGCGGCGCGGCGTCCGTGCGGAGCTCGACGCACGCGTCGGAGCGCAGGCTGTCCGGCGCGACCGCCTCGGGGTCGTCGTAGGTGAGGCAGAGAACGCGGCCGGGCCGGGCGCCGACCGCCGCAGCCCACGCGAACAGGCGCTCGAAGCACGGCCCCACTTCGTCGTAGGGGCCGACGTGACGGATGCGGGCCACCTCGATGTCGTCGAAGGTCTCGATGCGGACGTCCATGGTCGCCTCGGCCAGCGGATCGAGTCCCACGCTACACGCTTCGCGTCGCTTCGTACAGCGCCACCGCGGCGGCGTTCGACACGTTGAGGTCGGGGAAGCCGGGCCGCGTGGGCAGGCGGGCGAGCCGGTCGCACTTCCCCGCCGTGAGCCGCCGGAGACCGCTACCCTCGGCGCCGAGCACGAGGGCGACATGGTCCGGAACGTCCGTCCGGGAGAGCGGCGGGTCGGCGCCGGAGACGAGGCCGATGCGCCAGTATCCCAGCCCGGCGAGGCGGTCCAGCGCGCGGGCGAGGTTGGCGACCCGGACGTAGGGAAGGAACTCCAGCGCCCCGGAAGCGGCTTTCGCCAGACTGCCGCTCTCGGCCGGTGCGTGCGCCCGCGTGACCACCACGGCGCGGGCGCCGAACGCCGCAGCGGAGCGCAGCACGGCGCCCACGTTCCGGGGATCGGTGACGCGGTCCAGGACGACGGCCACGCCGCGTTCGCCGTCCCGCGGCGCGCAGGTGTCCTCCAGCGCGGCTCCGGGCAGCCGTTCGGCCTCGAGGGCGATCCCCTGGTGCACGACGCCGCGCGGCAGCATCGCCTCGATGTCCGCCGGCCCGACCTCGCGCGTCGGCGGAATCCGGCCCTCGGGCAGGGACGCCAGGGTCTCCGACAGCCGTGCGGAGGCCTCCGGCGTCAACAGGAGCTCGTTGCAGGACCGGGACGGATTCCCGAGCGCGGCGGCGACGGCGTGCCGCCCGTAGAGCCAGACCGCCCGATCCTCCGCCTCCCGGCCTTGCGAATGCGGGTCCCGGCGCGATTTCGGACGCTTGGGACGTTCCTTCTGCCTTGGAGACGGCTTGCGCATGGACAACGGGAGTCCTATATTTTTTCCCGCGAGGGATCGAGATCTGTGCTGCCGGAAAATACGTAAACGGCGGCGGGAAGGCCTGTTCGTCTTTTTTGAAGTTGACATCAGGCAGCAAATTCCCATAGTGCGGCCAACCGAAAATCGAGGTTTTTCGTCGTCGTCCGGAGGGATGCCCGAGTGGCTAAAGGGGACGGGCTGTAAACCCGTTGGCGCACGCCTACGTTGGTTCGAATCCAACTCCCTCCACCACCCTCGTTCCCCGGGTGCGTCGGAGGCCGGTACGCGGGTGTAGCTCAATGGCAGAGCCCCAGCCTTCCAAGCTGGTCACGGGGGTTCGATTCCCCTCACCCGCTCCAGTTCCGGGGCGGGGCGTCCCACCGGAACCCGAAGGATAGTCGAGGACAGTCGAGCAAAAGAGCGGAACATGGCGAAGGCGAAGTTTGAGCGTACGAAGCCGCACTGCAACATTGGCACGATTGGTCACGTTGACCACGGGAAGACGACGCTGACGGCTGCGATCACGAAGGTGTTGTCGGAGCGTGGCGGTGCGGACTTCACGCCGTTCGATTCGATTGACAAGGCTCCGGAGGAGAAGGCACGGGGGATCACGATCGCGACGGCGCATGTTGAGTACGAGACGGAGAATCGCCATTACGCGCACGTGGACTGTCCGGGGCACGCGGACTACGTGAAGAACATGATCACGGGCGCGGCGCAGATGGACGGGGCGATCCTGGTTGTGTCTGCGGCGGACGGTCCGATGCCGCAGACGCGGGAGCACATTCTTCTGGCGCGTCAGGTTGGCGTTCCGGCGATCGTGGTCTACCTGAACAAGGTGGATCAGGTTGACGACCCGGAGCTTCTGGAGTTGGTGGAGTTGGAGGTTCGGGAGTTGTTGTCGAGCTACGAGTTTCCGGGGGACGACCTTCCGGTGGTTCAGGGTTCGGCGCTTGCGGCGCTGGAGGGGGGCGATGAGGAGATTGGTTCGAAGACGATTGACGAGTTGATGGCGGCGGTTGACGCGTACGTTCCGCAGCCGGACCGTCCGAAGGACATGGCGTTCCTGATGCCGATTGAGGACGTGTTTTCGATTTCGGGCCGGGGGACGGTGGTGACGGGCCGGATTGAGCGGGGTGTTGTGAAGGTTGGCGAGGAGGTGGAGATCGTGGGTCTCCACGACACGTCGAAGACGACGGTGACGGGCGTTGAGATGTTCCGGAAGCTTCTGGACGAGGGCGAGGCTGGCGACAACGTGGGTTGCCTGCTTCGGGGCGTGGGCCGCACGGAGGTTGAGCGTGGTCAGGTACTGGCGAAGCCGGGTTCGATCACGCCGCACACGAAGTTCACGGCGGAGGCGTACGTTCTGACGAAGGAGGAGGGGGGTCGTCACACGCCGTTTTTCTCGAACTACCGTCCGCAGTTTTATTTTCGGACGACGGACGTGACGGGTCAGATCGGCTTGCCGGAGGGTACGGAGATGATCATGCCGGGGGACAACGTGACGATGGAGGTCGAGTTGATTCAGCCGATCGCCATGGACGAGGGCCTGCGCTTCGCCATCCGCGAGGGCGGGCGCACCGTCGGCGCCGGCGTCGTCGCCAGGATCGCAGACTAGAAACCGCCGGCACCATGCGGCGCGCGGCGCTGGAGGCGGACCGGCGGGGCACCGGTCCGAACCTCGGTCGGGACATAGGAGTGTAGCTCAATTGGTAGAGCACCGGTCTCCAAAACCGGGGGTTGCGGGTTCGATCCCTGCCACTCCTGCCAGCCCCGGCGCCGCCCGTCCGTTCGCCGGCGGCCGCGGGCGGCGCCCGCATCGCGGGGAGTAGGCCATGGCTAAGACCAGCCCGGGAGAGTTCGTACGGCAGATCCGCCAGGAGACTTCCAAGGTGACGTGGCCCACTCGCAAGGAGGCGGGCATCACCACGGCGATGGTCTTCGTCATGGTCACGCTGGCCGCGATTTTCTTCTTCTTGGTCGACCAGGTGCTGTCCTTCGGCGTGCGTGCGGTCCTCGGGATCGGAGGGTGAGCGGGTGACGGCGCGGTGGTACGTGGTGCACGCCTATTCGGGCTTCGAGAAGAAGGTCGCGCAGTCCCTGCGCGAGCAGGCGGACGCGCTGGAGACGTCGGGCATGTTCGACGAGATCCTGGTCCCGGTGGAAGAAGTCCTCGAAGTGCGTCGCGGTCAGCGGGTGAGCGCGGAGCGGAAGTTCTTTCCCGGCTACGTGCTGGTGAAGATGGACATGACCGATGACAGCTATCATCTCGTCAAGAACACGCCGAAGGTGACCGGCTTCCTGGGTCCGCAGGGCAAGCCGTCGCCCATTAGCGACGCCGAGGCCGCGCGCATCATGCGCCAGGTTCAGGAAGGCGTCGAGCGGCCGAAGCCCTCGGTGACCTTCGAGGTGGGCGAGCAGGTCAGGGTATCGGACGGCCCGTTCACCTCCTTCAACGGCCTGGTGGAAGAGGTCGACGAGGAGCGGACGCGCCTGAAGGTCGCGGTCTCCATTTTCGGCAGGGCGACGCCGGTGGATCTGGAGTACTCGCAGGTCGAGAAGGTCTAGCGCGGAAACCCGGAGTGGATGGCGTCCGAGATGGCGAAGAAAATCGACAGCTACATCAAGCTTCAGGTTCCGGCGGGACAGGCCAATCCCTCGCCGCCCATCGGACCGGCGCTGGGTCAGCGCGGCGTGAACATCATGGAGTTCTGCAAGGCGTTCAACGCGGCGACGCAGGGGCTCGAGGCGGGCATGCCCATCCCCACGGTTATCACGGTGTTCGCCGACAAGTCCTTCGCGTTCGACACCACGAAGCCGCCGGTGTCGTTCTACCTCAAGCGGGCCGCGGGCCTGGAGAAGGGGGCCGGAGAGGCCGGCCGCGAAACGGTGGGCCGGGTCACCATGGGGCAGGTCCGGGAGATCGCCGAGGAGAAGCTGCCGGACCTGAACGCCTTCGACACGGACGGCGCGGTGCAGATGCTGATCGGCTCGGCCCGGTCCATGGGAATCGAGGTTACGGAGTAGCGCAATGGCTCGAACGGGCAAACGGCGGGTGGGGGCGCGGGAGCCGGTAGATCGCGAGACGCTCTATCCGGCGGCGGAGGCGATCAGGCTCGTCAAGGCCAACGCCGGCGCCAAGTTCGACGAGACGGTCGAGGTGGCGATCAATCTCGGCGTCGATCCGCGGCATGCCGACCAGATGGTGCGCGGCGTCGTGGCGTTGCCCAACGGCACCGGCAAGCCGGTGCGCGTGGCCGTGTTCGCGAAGGGAGACAAGGCGGAAGAGGCGGAGGCGGCGGGTGCGGACGTCGTGGGCGCCGAGGATCTCGCCGGGAAGGTGACGGACGGTGACATCGGGTTCGAGCGCTGCATTGCCACGCCAGACATGATGCCGGTGGTCGGCAGGCTCGGAAAGATCCTGGGTCCGCGCGGCCTCATGCCGAACCCCAAGCTCGGAACCGTGACCGCTGATGTGGCCGACGCGGTTCGGGCGGTGAAGGGCGGCCAGGTCGAGTTCCGGGTCGAAAGGGCGGGGATCGTTCATGCCGGCATCGGCAAGGCGAGCTTCAGCGAGGATCAGCTCGTGGCCAACCTGAAGGCCGTCGTCGATGCCGTCAATCGCGCCAAGCCGAGCGGTGCGAAGGGGACCTACATGAAGAGGGTCGCCGTGAGCACGACCATGGGCCGCGGTGTGAAGGTCGACGTGGCGAGCGCCGTTTCCTGATGCGGACGCGGGTACGACGGCGGGCCCGGAGAGAACGACGGCTGGCGGAACGCGCCGGGATGAAGGAGTTGGAGAGTGTCGCCCCTGGCGGGGTGAGCAGGTCCCGCGGGCTCCGGCCGGCGGGGCCGTCCTGTCCAAGACCGCGGGTGCCGGGTTTCGGCGTAGTGGCGGCGACGCCGCCCGCGCAGACGGGGGGGTGATCCGTATGGGTCCCGCGGGGCCGACGCACACGGTTCGGACCGCTGGGACAGGGATCGTAGGGACCGTCCGGTGTTGGGACGGCCTTTTCGTACAACCCGGGACCGGCGCCGGGCGAGACGCCCGGACCGGACCATGAGTTGGGAGAGCAGGCGTGAACCGAGTGGAGAAGGAGGAGGTCGTCGCCGGCCTCAACCGCACCTTCAGCGAAGCCGCGGCCGTGGTCGTCACGCACTACCGCGGCCTGAACGTCGCGGAGATGAACGAGCTTCGCGGGAAGATGCGCGAGGCGGGCGCGGGTTTCCGCGTCACCAAGAATCGGCTCGCTCGCCTTGCTCTCGACGGCACGCCGTACGTGCCGCTGGCGGAGATGTTCGACGGACCGGTGGCGATCGCATATTCGGACGATGTGGTCGCGCCGGCCCGGACGTGCGTGGACTTCGCCAAACGGAACGACAAGCTCATCGTTCTGGGCGGAGCGATGGGCGAAACGGTGCTGGACGCCGGCGCGGTGCGGAACCTTGCCGGCCTACCCTCGCTCGACGAGTTGCGGGGCGGCATCGTGGGTCTGCTCAACGCGCCTGCCGCCAAGATCGCGCGCGTGCTTCAGGCGCCCGCCGGTCAGCTCGCCCGGGTCGCCGACGCGTATGCCCGGTCGGGCGAGGCGGCGTAGGCTTCCCGACGGGTTCAACCAGGCCCCCCGGGGCTCTATCGAAGGAGTAGCGATCAAATGGCCGATATCGAGAAAATCGCCGAAGAATTGTCGGGTCTAACCGTCCTCGAGGCGGCGGACCTGGCCAAACTGCTGGAAGAGAAGTGGGGCGTGTCCGCGGCCGCGCCCGTCGCCGCCGTCGCCGCGGCCGCGCCGGCCGAGGACGGCGACGCAGCCGAGGAGCAGGACTCGTTCGACGTCATCCTGGCGTCGTTCGGGGAGAAGAAGATCAACGTCATCAAGGAGGTGCGCGCCATCACCGGATTGGGTCTGAAGGAGGCCAAGGATCTGGTGGAGTCAGCACCGAAGGCGGTCAGGGAAGGCGCGGCCAGGGAAGAGGCCGACCGACTCAAGGAGCAGCTCGAAGGCGCCGGGGCGACCGTCGAGTTGAAGTGACGGTCGGGATAGGCACGGGGACGGCCGCGGTCGTCCGTGCCGCATCGCCGGCCGGGGCGGGCCGAATCGCCCCGGGCCGGGCTGGAACCACGCCGTACACCGCGAGGTCAGGAGCACATGACACTCTCATTCACGGGTCGTAAGCGCGTTCGCAAGAACTTCGGTCGGATCGCCTCGGTGGCGACGATGCCCAACCTGATCGAAGTCCAGAAGAATTCCTATGATCTGTTCCTGCAACAGAACGTTCCGCAGGACGAACGGACCGATTCCGGCCTGCCCGGCGTGTTCAAATCCGTGTTTCCGATCTCGGATTTTTCCGAGACCGCCTCGCTCGAGTTCATCAAATACGAGTTCGAGGAGCCCAAGTACGACGTGGAGGAATGCCAACAGCGCGGCATGACTTACGCGGCGCCGCTGAAGGCCACCCTCAGGCTGATCGTGTTCGAGGTCGATCCCGACACCGGCGCAAAGTCGGTGCTCGATATCAAGGAGCAGGACGTCTACATGGGCGACATGCCGTTCATGACCGATCACGGCACCTTCGTGATCAACGGCACCGAGCGGGTCATCGTCAGCCAGATGCACCGCTCGCCCGGCGTCTTCTTCGATCACGACAAGGGGAAGACCCACTCGTCGGGCAAGTTTCTCTTCGCCGCCCGGATCATCCCCTACCGGGGCAGTTGGCTCGACTTCGAGTTCGACGCCAAGGACCTGGTCTACGTCAGGATCGACCGGCGCCGGAAGTTGCCGGTGACCACGCTGCTGTTCGCCCTGGGCCTCACCGCGGACGATATCCTCGGTTACTTCTACGAGACGGTCGATTACAGGTGGGACAGGAAGCGCGAAGGCTGGCGGATGCCCTTCCGCCCCGAGCGCATGCGCGGCCTCAAACTGGTCAAGGACTTGGTGAACGCCGCCGACGGCAAGATCATCGCCGAGGCGGGCAGCAAGCTTACGCCACGGGCCGCGCGGCGACTCCAGGAAAAGGGGACGAAGGAGATCCTCGTCGGTCCGGACGAACTCGAAGGGCGCTTCGTGGCGGCCGATATCGTTAACGAAGAGACTGGCGAGATCTACGCCGAAGCCGGCGACGAACTGACCGCCGAGATGATCGAGAGTGCCCGGGAGTCCGGTCACACGGAGGTGCCCACTCTCGACATCGACCACGTCAACATCGGCTCCTACATTCGCGACACCATGGCGGCCGACAAGAACAACAGCCGGGAAAAGGCCCTGGTCGAGATCTACCGGGTCATGCGCCCCGGCGAGCCGCCCACGTCGGAGACCGCGGAGACGCTGTTCAAGAGCCTGTTCTTCGACGCGGAACGCTACGATCTCTCGGCGGTCGGACGGGTGAAGATGAACACCCGCCTGGGCTTCGAGACCGACGACGACCTGCGGACACTGCGCCGGGAAGACATCCTGGGCGTCATCAAGACGCTCGTCGACCTCAAGGACGGGCGCGGCGAGATCGACGACATCGACCATCTGGGCAACCGCCGGGTGCGTTCGGTCGGCGAGCTCCTGGAGAACCAGTACCGCGTCGGCCTGCTACGCATGGAGCGGGCGATCCGCGAGCGCATGAGCTCCGTCGAGATCGATACCGTCATGCCGCACGATCTGATCAACGCCAAGCCTGTGGCCGCCGCTGTGCGGGAATTCTTCGGTTCGAGCCAGCTTAGCCAGTTCATGGACCAGACGAACCCGCTGTCGGAAATCACCCACAAACGCCGCCTGTCGGCCTTGGGGCCGGGTGGCCTGACGCGCGAACGGGCGGGCTTCGAGGTCCGCGACGTGCATCCCACGCATTACGGGCGGATCTGCCCCATCGAAACCCCCGAAGGACCGAACATCGGCCTGATCAACAGCCTGGCGACCTACGCGCGGGTGAACAAGTACGGGTTCATCGAGACCCCGTACCGGCGGGTGACCGGCGGCAAGGTCGCCGGCGAGGTCGTGTTCCTGTCGGCGATGGAAGAGGGCAAGTACGTCATCGCCCAGGCGAACGCGCAACTGGACGGTCGGGGCCGGTTCACGGAGGACTTGGTGAGTTGCCGGAAGGGCGGCGAGTTCGTCATGACGGCACCCGAGAACATCGACTACATCGACGTATCCCCCAAACAACTGGTCTCGGTCGCCGCGGCCCTCATCCCGTTCTTGGAGAACGACGACGCGAACCGGGCGCTGATGGGGTCGAACATGCAGCGCCAGGCGGTGCCGTTGCTGCAGGCGGAGGCACCGCTGGTCGGGACCGGGATGGAGGAGGTCGTCGCCCGGGATTCCGGCGTCGCCATCGTGGCGCGGCGGACTGGTGTCGTCGAACAGGTCGATGCCCACCGTATCGTCGTGCGGGCGACGGAGGAGACCGACCTCTCGCAGTCCGGCGTTGACATCTACAACCTGCTGAAATTCCAGCGCTCCAACCAGAACACCTGCATTACCCAGCGACCCCTGGTGACCGTCGGCGACCGGGTGCGGGCCGGCGACATCGTCGCCGACGGACCGTCGACGCATCTCGGGGAGCTGGCGCTCGGCCGTAACGTGCTCGTCGCGTTCATGCCCTGGGGCGGCTATAATTTCGAGGACTCCATCCTCATCTCCGAACGCATCGTCCGCGACGACGTGTTCACCTCGATCCACATCGAGGAGTTCGAGCTCATGGCTCGCGACACGAAGCTCGGCCAGGAGGAGATCACGCGCGACATTCCCAACGTTGGCGAGGAGGCGCTCAAGAACCTAGACGAAGCCGGCATCGTGTACATCGGCGCCGAGGTCCAGGCGGGCGACATCCTCGTCGGCAAGATCACGCCCAAGGGCGAGTCGCCGATGACGCCAGAGGAGAAGCTTCTCCGGGCGATCTTCGGCGAAAAGGCGTCCGACGTCCGCGACACTTCCATGCGCCTGCCGCCCGGCGCGACCGGGACGGTGGTCGAGGTCAGGGTGTTCTCTCGGCACGGCGTTGAGAAGGACGAACGGGCGCTCGCCATCGAACGGGACGAGATCGAGGCCTTGGCCCAGGATCGCGAGGACGAGCTCGCCATCCTCGAACGAAACACCTACGGACGCCTGAAGGAGCTTCTCCTCGGTCGCGTATCGGCGAGCGGTCCCAAGGGCATGAAGACGGGTGGGCGCATCACCGACGCTGTCCTCAGGCAACTGAGCCGCGGCCAGTGGTGGCAGATCGGCCTAAAGGACGCGAAGGTCATGGGCGACATCGAGCAGCTCAAGAAGCAGTTCGACGACGCGAAGGGCCTTCTCGACGCCCGCTTCGAGAGCAAGATAGAGAAGCTGCAACGGGGCGACGAGCTGCCTCCGGGCGTGATGAAGATGGTCAAGGTGTTCGTCGCCGTGAAGCGGAAGCTCCAACCGGGCGACAAGATGGCCGGACGGCACGGCAACAAGGGCGTGATCTCCAAGATCGTGCCCATTGAGGACATGCCCCATCTCGAGGACGGGACGTCGGTGGACATCGTTCTCAACCCGCTGGGCGTGCCGTCGCGCATGAACGTGGGCCAGATCCTGGAGACCCACCTGGGATGGGCCTGCGCGGGGCTGGGCCGGCAGCTCGGCGAGGTCGTGGAGAACATCGACCGCACCGGCAATCGGAACGGCCTCCGCAGGACGTTCAAGGCGTTGTACGGCAAGAAGCAATACGACGAGGCTATCGCCGGCCTGAGCGGGGACCAGTTGATGGAACTGGCGGGTAACCTGCGTCAGGGCATCCCGGTCGCCACGCCGGTGTTCGACGGCGCCGACGAGGCCGGCATCATCGAGATGCTCGAGAAAGCCGGACTGGAGCAGTCCGGTCAGGTGACGCTCATCGACGGACGCACGGGCGCGCCCTTCGACAGAAAGGTTACCGTCGGCTACATCTACATGATGAAGCTTCACCATCTCGTGGACGACAAGATCCACGCGCGGTCGATCGGCCCGTACAGCTTGGTGACTCAGCAGCCCCTCGGCGGCAAGGCGCAGTTCGGTGGCCAGCGATTCGGCGAGATGGAGGTTTGGGCGCTGCAAGCCTACGGAGCCGCCTACACGCTTCGTGAAATGCTGACGGTCAAGTCGGACGACGTGGCGGGCCGGACGAAGGTCTACGAAGCCATCGTCCGCGGCGACGACACGTTCGAGGCGGGCATTCCGGAATCCTTCAACGTCCTGGTGAAGGAGCTGAAGGCGCTCGGCCTCAACCTGGATCTGGCGCAGAAGGATTACTGATCGCGATCGGGGCGCGCCACGCGCCCCCGGAGGGATGTCGTCGGCCCGACCGGCAGTCCAGGCGGTACACAAGGAGCATGATCGATGAACGAGTTGATGCGGATTTTCGGGCAGCCCGCCGCCGCCCAGAGCTTCGACCAGATCAAGATTTCCATCGCCAGCCCCGAGCGCGTCCGGTCGTGGTCGTTCGGCGAGATCAAGAAGCCCGAGACCATTAACTACCGGACGTTCAAGCCCGAACGGGACGGCCTGTTCTGCGCCCGCATCTTCGGGCCGATCAAGGACTACGAGTGCCTCTGCGGCAAGTACAAGCGGATGAAGTATCGCGGCATAACCTGCGAGAAGTGCGGTGTCGAGGTCACGCTGTCCAATGTGCGCCGCGAGCGTATGGGCCACATCGAGCTGGCGTCGCCGGTCGCGCATATCTGGTTCCTGAAGTCCTTGCCGAGCCGTATCGGCCTGCTCCTCGACATGACCCTCAAGGAACTGGAGCGCATTCTCTACTTCGAGAGCTTCGTGGTGATCGATCCCGGTCTGACGCCGCTGCGAGAGCGCCAGATCATGTCGGAGGACGAATACTACGAGGCCCAGGACGCGTATGGCGAGGACGCCTTCACGGCGGGGATCGGGGCCGAAGCCGTCCGCGAGATCATGACGAAAATGGATCTTGAGGCCGAACGCGGCGCCGTGCGCACGGAACTCGCCGAGACGACGTCGGCGGTGAAGCCGAAGAAACTGGTGAAGCGCCTCAAGCTGATCGAGTCATTCCTCACGTCGGGCAACCGGCCGGAGTGGATGATCCTCACCGTCGTTCCGGTCATCCCACCGGACCTGCGGCCTCTGGTCCCGCTGGACGGCGGCCGGTTCGCCACGTCGGATCTCAACGACCTGTACCGCCGGGTGATCAACCGGAATAACCGTCTCAAGCGCCTGATCGAATTGCGGGCTCCCGACATCATCGTCCGCAACGAGAAGCGCATGCTTCAGGAGGCGGTCGACGCGCTGTTCGACAACGGACGCCGGGGCCGCGTGATCACCGGCACGAACAAGCGTCCCCTCAAGTCGCTGTCCGACATGCTGAAGGGCAAGCAGGGGCGCTTCCGCCAGAACCTCCTCGGTAAGCGCGTCGACTACTCCGGGCGTTCGGTGATCGTGGTCGGGCCGGAGCTCATGCTCCATCAGTGCGGCTTGCCGAAGAAGATGGCGCTCGAGCTGTTCAAGCCCCTGATCTACTCCAAACTCGAACTCAAGGGCATGGCCGCCACTATCAAGATGGCCAAGAAGCTGGTGGAGAAGGAGCGGCCCGAGGTCTGGGACATCCTGGAAGAGGTCATCCGCGAGCATCCCGTGCTGCTGAACCGGGCCCCGACGCTTCATCGGCTCGGCATCCAGGCGTTCGAGCCGGTGTTGATCGAAGGCAAGGCGATCCAGCTCCATCCACTTGTCTGCGCGGCCTTCAACGCCGACTTCGACGGCGACCAGATGGCGGTTCACGTGCCGCTGTCCCTCGAAGCGCAGCTCGAGGCCCGGGTGCTGATGATGTCTACCAACAACATCCTCGGTCCGGCCAACGGCAAGCCCATCATCGTGCCCTCCCAGGACATCGTGTTGGGCCTCTACTACGTCTCGCTGGCCCGCGACGGAGAGCCCGGAGAAGGTCTCGTGTTCCGCGACATCGGAGAGATCGAGCAGGCCCTGTTGAACGGGACCGTGACGTTGCACAGCAAGATCCAGGCGCGCCACGAGACCGTCGACGAGGAGGGCCGTCCGGTCACCCGGCGGGTCGAGTCCACACCCGGCCGGATGTTGCTGGCGCGGGAGCTGCCCAAGCATCCGAAAGTCGACTTCGGCCTTGTCAACCGGCTTCTGACGAAGCGTGAAATCACGCAACTGATCGACGTCGTGTACCGCCACTGCGGTCAGAAGGAGACGGTGATCTTCGCCGACCACCTGATGATGCTGGGCTTCGACCATGCGTGCCGTGCCGGAATCTCGTTCGGCAAGGACGACATGATCATCCCCGGTTCCAAGGAGAGGATGGTTTCGGAGACCCAGCGGCTCGTGAAGGAATACGAACGGCAGTACGTCGACGGCCTGATCACCCAGGGCGAGAAATACAACAAGGTGGTCGACGCCTGGTCGCAGTGCACCGAGCGCGTGGCCGACGAGATGATGAAGGGCATCGCCGATCTCGCCGAGCAGACCGACGCCGAGACGGAGCGGCGGATGCCGGTCAATTCCATCTTCATGATGGCCGACTCGGGCGCCCGCGGTTCCGCCGCCCAGATGCGCCAGCTCGCGGGCATGCGCGGTCTCATGGCCAAGCCGTCCGGAGAGATCATCGAGACGCCGATCATCTCCAACTTCAAGGAAGGCCTGACCGTGCTCGAGTACTTCAACTCTACGCACGGCGCCCGCAAGGGACTGGCCGATACCGCCCTCAAGACGGCGAACTCCGGCTACCTTACCCGCCGCCTCGTCGACGTGGCGCAGGACTGCGTGGTTGTCGAGGAGGACTGCGGCACCGAAATGGGGCTGACAGTCAAGGAAGTTCTGGAAGGCGGCGAAATCGTCGTGCCGTTGGCCGAACGGATCCTGGGGCGCTGTGCTGCGGTGGATGTCGTCGATCCCCTGTCGGGTGGGATCATCGTCGAGGCGGGCCAGATGATCGAGGAAGACGACATCGAGGCCATCGAGCGCGCGGGCGTTGACTCCGTCATCGTACGATCCGTTCTGACGTGCGAGAGCGAGGGCGGAACCTGCGCCCGCTGTTACGGCCGGGACCTGGCCCGGGGCACGCCCGTCAACATCGGTGAGGCCGTCGGGGTCATCGCCGCTCAATCAATCGGCGAGCCCGGCACGCAGCTCACCATGCGGACCTTCCACATCGGCGGCACGGCGCAGGTGGCCGAGCAGTCTGCCGTCGAGGCGAACTCGGACGGCACTGTCAAGGTGCACAACCGCAACGTGGTGAGCGACAGCCGCGACCGCCTGGTCGTCATGGGCCGCAACATGGAGATCATCCTCGAAGACGAGGCGGGCCGGGAGAAGGCGCGGCACAAACTGCCGTACGGCGCTTGGCTCGCGGTTGACGAAGGGGCGGAGGTCAAGAAGGGCGACAGGATCGCCGAGTGGGACCCCTACACCATCCCCATCATCACCGAACAGAAGGGCACGGCGACGTTTCGCGACCTGCTCGACGGCGTCAGCGTCCGCGACGTCATGGACGAGGCGACCGGCATCTCCAACCGGGTCGTGGTCGACTGGCGCCAACAGCCCCAGGGCGGTGACCTGCGGCCTCGCGTGACGTTGCGGGATTCTTCGGGCGAGGTCGTGACCCTCGCCAACGGGCTCGAGGCCCGCTACTTCCTCTCCGTCGACGCCATTCTCAGCGTAGAGGATGGCCAGGAAGTGGACGCGGGCGACGTGCTCGCGCGCATCCCCCGGGAGTCGAGCAAGACGCGGGACATCACGGGCGGCCTGCCACGGGTCGCGGAGCTGTTCGAGGCCCGCAAACCGAAGGACCACGCGATCATCGCCGAGGCCGACGGGCGCGTGGAGTTCGGCCGCGATTACAAGGCAAAGCGCCGGATCATCCTCAATCGGGACGACGAGAGCCAGGAGCCGCTGGAGTACCTCGTGCCCAAGGGCAAGCACCTGAGCGTGAACGAGGGCGACTGGGTGGCCAAGGGCGAGCCGCTGCTCGACGGCAACCCCGTGCCGCACGATATCCTGCGGGTCATGGGAGTCGAGGCGTTGGCCAACTATCTCGTGAACGAGATCCAGGAAGTCTACCGGCTGCAGGGCGTGCGTATCAACGACAAGCACATCGAGGTCATCGTTCGCCAGATGCTGCAGAAGGTCGAAGTGCTGGATCCGGGCGAGTCCACCTTGCTCCTCGGCGAGCAGGTCGACCGCATCGAATACGAGGAAGCCAACGAGCGGGCGCTGGCGGAAAACCTGAAGCCGGCGACGGTCGAGCCAGTCCTTCAAGGCATCACCAAGGCCAGCCTGCAGACGGGATCGTTCATCTCCGCGGCGTCCTTTCAGGAAACCACCCGCGTTCTCACAGAAGCCGCGGTATCCGGACGAGTCGACCGCCTCGCCGGGTTGAAGGAGAACGTCATCGTCGGCCGCCTGATCCCGGCGGGTACGGGCGCGGCGATCAGCCGGCTTCGACAGGTCGCGGTTCAGCGGGACCGGGAGATCGCGGAGAGTCTGGAGCAACAGGCGGCCGAGGCGCAGCTTCCCGAGGAAGAGCTAATGGCGGTCGAAGCCGGGGAGTAACCGGGGCGGCGCGTGACCGGCGGTCGTGGCGGCGGCGGGACTGGATAAGGTCAAGGCGCACTGTGACCTGCGGTCGCGGCGCGGATGTCGTCTTTCTTTCGTTCGACGACGGGTCCCATGCCGTTCGAGGATATTGGCGTCGCGAAGGGTCGACCTCGCATGTGCGATCTCGTGGAGTCGGGCCGCAAGGCATTGGTGGAACCGCCGGGCAAAGCGGAAAGGATGCCTGGAATGATTCGTGAATGGGGCGTTGAACTCGCCTGTGACCTGGACCCGGAGAGTCGCGAAATGGGGCGACTGCTGAAGGAAATAAGTGAAGAATTTCAGGTGGTCATGGGGTCGACGACGTCCGGGTTTTCCGCTTGACGCGCAATACGGGCATACCTATAGTGCGCGCTCTTTCGTCGGCGGTGGTGGGCGGTTCCGTCTAGACGCGCCGGGGAAGGCTAGGAGATAACGGTTTGCCAGGCCCGGCGGGTGGGCGAAGAACACCCGTAGAGCGAGCATGTCGCGGTCGCTCGTTATCGCGTGTTCGATGGCGGCCGACGCCGGAAAGAAGCAGGATGCCCACAGTCAATCAGCTGGTTCGCCGCGGGCGCGCGCGTCCGGTGAAGCGGAAGAAGACGCCGGCCATGCAGCAGTGTCCGCAAAAGAGAGGCGTTTGCACGCGCGTCTACACGACCACGCCGAAGAAGCCCAACTCGGCGTTGCGCAAGGTCGCCCGCGTGCGCCTGACCAACGGGTTTGAGGTCCTCAGCTACATCCCGGGGGAGGGTCACAACCTCCAGGAGCATTCGGTGGTGATGATCCGGGGCGGCCGGGTCAAGGATCTGCCGGGCGTGCGCTATCACATCATCCGGGGTGTTCTCGATACCCAGGGCATCGGCGACCGTCGACAGCGGCGCTCGAAATACGGCGCCAAGCGGCCTCGTTAGCGGACGAAGACCATGTCACGCCGTCGCCGCGCCGAAAAACGGGAGGTGTTCCCCGATCCCAAATACGGCGATCGGATCGTGAGCAAGTTCATGAACTGCATCATGCTCGACGGCAAGAAGTCGGTCGCGGAGCGCATCGTCTATGGTGCACTGGACGTCGTCGAGGACAAGAGGCGCCAGGATCCCGTCGGTGT
Organism: Alphaproteobacteria bacterium; assembly: GCA_963663355.2. Classification (GTDB taxonomy): domain Bacteria; phylum Pseudomonadota; class Alphaproteobacteria; order UBA2966; family UBA2966; genus UBA2966. The sequence continues at coordinate 2,458,852 of CAXXKS010000001.1, read as the reverse complement.
GTTCCACGAAGCCCTCGATAACGTTAAGCCGGCGATCGAAGTCCGTTCCCGGCGGGTAGGCGGCGCGACGTACCAGGTGCCTGTCGAAGTTCGAGACGACCGGCGCTTGGCGCTCGCCATTCGCTGGTTGATCGACGCGGCGCGCAACCGCTCGGAGAACACCATGGAGGCGCGCCTGTCGGGCGAACTTCTCGACGCCGCCAGCAATCGCGGCGCGGCGGTGAAGAAGCGCGAAGACACGCATCGCATGGCCGAGGCCAACAAGGCGTTCTCGCATTACCGCTGGTAATCGTGGGATCTCAGGGGACCTTGGGCCATGACGCGCGTCACTCCGCTCGACCGTTACCGAAACATCGGCATCATGGCCCACATCGACGCGGGCAAGACCACGACGACCGAGCGCGTCCTCTACTATACGGGCCGTTCCCACAAGATTGGTGAGGTCCACGACGGCGCCGCCGTCATGGATTGGATGGAGCAGGAACAGGAACGCGGCATAACGATCACTTCGGCCGCCACGACCTGTTTCTGGCGTGACCATCGCATCAACATCATCGACACCCCGGGTCACGTCGACTTCACGATCGAGGTCGAGCGTAGCCTGAGGGTCCTCGATGGCGCAGTTGCCGTATTCGACGGCGTGGCGGGCGTCGAACCGCAATCGGAGACGGTATGGCGGCAGGCCGACAAGTATGGCGTGCCGCGTATCTGTTTCGTGAACAAGATGGATCGGACGGGCGCCGATTTTTTCAAGTGCGTCGGGATGATCGAGGACCGTCTCGGCGCCACGCCGCTGCCGACCCAGTTGCCGGTGGGCGGTGAGGCCGACTACGCCGGGGTCGTGGACCTCTTCGAGATGAAGGCCGTCGTCTGGAAGGAGGAAACCCTCGGTGCCGAGTACGAGGTGAGGGATATACCCGGCGATCTGGCGGTTCAGGCCGCGGCATACCGCAAGAACCTGGTGGAGCTCGCCGTCGAGATGGACGATGCGGCGATGGAGCGGTACCTGGAGGGCAACGAGCCGGATTCCGCGACGCTCAAGGCCTGCGTGCGGGCCGGGACGATCTCGGGCCGGTTCGTGCCGGTTCTCAACGGCTCGGCGTTCAAGAACAAGGGCGTGCAGCCCCTGCTGGACGCCGTGATCGATTTTCTCCCTTCGCCCAGGGATGTCCCCGCGATCGGCGGCGTCAGGTCGGGGACGGACGAGCGGATCACGCGCGAATCCAGCGACGACGAGCCCTTTGCCGCCCTCGCGTTCAAGGTGATGACCGATCCGTTCGTCGGTAGTCTCACGTTCATCCGGATCTATTCCGGCGCGGTGTCGACCGGTGGCGCGATCCTCAATTCGGTCAAGGAACGGCGCGGGCGCGTCGGCCGCATGCTGGCCATGCATTCCAACCACCGGGAAGATATCCAGGAGGCCAGCGTCGGCGACATCGTCGCGCTCACCGGACTCAAGGGCACCTCCACGGGCGATACGCTGTGCGACCCCGGACACCCGGTCGTGCTGGAGCGGATGGATTTCCCGGATCCGGTCATCGAGGTGGCGGTGGAGCCCCGCACCAAGAACGACCAGGAAAAGATGGGCGTCGCCCTCTCCCGTCTTGCCGAGGAAGACCCGTCGTTCCGCGTGTCGACCGATCCGGAAAGCGGCCAGACCATCATCAAGGGGATGGGCGAACTGCACCTCGAGATCATCGTCGATCGCATGAAGCGGGAATTCAAGGTCGACGGCAATGTCGGCGCGCCGCAGGTCGCCTACCGTGAGACCATCACCCGGGTCGGCGACATCGACTACACGCACCGGAAGCAGACGGGCGGCGCCGGCCAGTTCGCCCGCGTGAAGATCGAGTTCGCGCCCTTGCCCGCCGGCTCCGGCGTCGAGTTCGAAAGCCGGGTCGTCGGTGGCAGCGTCCCGAAGGAGTTCGTCCCCGGCGTGCGAAGCGGACTGATGTCCGTGGCCGACTCCGGCCTGCTGGCCGGGTTCCCGGTCATCGACTTCAGGGCGGCGCTCGTTGATGGAGCGTCGCATGACGTCGATTCGTCGGTGATGGCCTTCGAGGTCGCCGCGCGCTCCGCGTTTCGCGAGGCGGCACCGAAGCTTGCCCTGAAGCTGCTCGAGCCCGTGATGGATGTCGAGGTGGTGACCCCCGAGGAATTCATGGGCGACGTGATCGGCGATCTCAGCTCCCGGCGCGGTAGTGTCACCGGGACGACGCAGCGGAGCAATGCCCGGGTCATCGCGGCGATGGTCCCGCTCGCCAACATGTTCGGATACGTCAACAACCTGCGGTCGATGACCCAGGGCCGGGCCCAGTTCACCATGACCTTCGATCACTACGACCAGGTGCCTCAGGCGGTGTCCGACGAGGTTCGCGCGAAGCTGGCCTGATCGGGGACCGCGGACGAGGCAACGCGAAGAAGGGCGCAATTGGAGATTAACGATGGCGAAGGCGAAGTTTGAGCGTACGAAGCCGCACTGCAACATTGGCACGATTGGTCACGTTGACCACGGGAAGACGACGCTGACGGCTGCGATCACGAAGGTGTTGTCGGAGCGTGGCGGTGCGGACTTCACGCCGTTCGATTCGATTGACAAGGCTCCGGAGGAGAAGGCACGGGGGATCACGATCGCGACGGCGCATGTGGAGTACGAGACGGAGAATCGCCATTACGCGCACGTGGACTGTCCGGGGCACGCGGACTACGTGAAGAACATGATCACGGGCGCGGCGCAGATGGACGGGGCGATCCTGGTTGTGTCTGCGGCGGACGGTCCGATGCCGCAGACGCGGGAGCACATTCTTCTGGCGCGTCAGGTTGGCGTTCCGGCGATCGTGGTCTACCTGAACAAGGTGGATCAGGTTGACGACCCGGAGCTTCTGGAGTTGGTGGAGTTGGAGGTTCGGGAGTTGTTGTCGAGCTACGAGTTTCCGGGGGACGACCTTCCGGTGGTTCAGGGTTCGGCGCTTGCGGCGCTGGAGGGGGGCGATGAGGAGATTGGTTCGAAGACGATTGACGAGTTGATGGCGGCGGTTGACGCGTACGTTCCGCAGCCGGACCGTCCGAAGGACATGGCGTTCCTGATGCCGATTGAGGACGTGTTTTCGATTTCGGGCCGGGGGACGGTGGTGACGGGCCGGATTGAGCGGGGTGTTGTGAAGGTTGGCGAGGAGGTGGAGATCGTGGGTCTCCACGACACGTCGAAGACGACGGTGACGGGCGTTGAGATGTTCCGGAAGCTTTTGGACGAGGGCGAGGCTGGCGACAACGTGGGTTGCCTGCTTCGGGGCGTGGGCCGCACGGAGGTTGAGCGTGGTCAGGTACTGGCGAAGCCGGGTTCGATCACGCCGCACACGAAGTTCACGGCGGAGGCGTACGTTCTGACGAAGGAGGAGGGGGGTCGTCACACGCCGTTTTTCTCGAACTACCGTCCGCAGTTTTATTTTCGGACGACGGACGTGACGGGTCAGATCGGCTTGCCGGAGGGTACGGAGATGATCATGCCGGGGGACAACGTGACGATGGAGGTCGAGTTGATTCAGCCGATCGCCATGGACGAGGGCCTGCGCTTCGCCATCCGCGAGGGCGGGCGCACCGTCGGCGCCGGCGTCGTCGCCAGGATCGCAGACTAGAAACGCCGGCGCGGAGGCCGACGGGCGACTTTCGCGGGACGCAAGAACGATGATGAACCAGAACATCCGCATACGCCTCAAGGCGTACGACCATCGGGTGCTGGACGTTTCGGCGAGCGAAATACTCAGCACGGCGAAACGGACGGGAGCCCGGGTCCGTGGACCCATCCCGCTTCCCACGAAGATCGAACGCTATACGGTTTTGCGGTCGCCCCACATCGACAAGAAGTCCCGCGAGCAGTTCGAGATCCGCACGCACCGCCGCCTGCTCGATATCGTCGATCCGACTCCGGAAACCGTCGACGCGTTGATGAAGCTCGACCTCGCGGCGGGCGTCGACGTCGAGATCAAGGTCTGAGGGCAGGCATGCGTACCGGCGTCATCGCGCGCAAGATCGGGATGTCCCGGATCTTTCGGGACGACGGGGGTCATGTGCCCGTGACCGTTCTCAAGGTGGACGGCTGCCAGGTGGTGGCGCAGCGGACCGAGGGGACCCACGGTTACGACGCCGTCCAGCTCGGCGCGGGGACGGCCAAGGTCAAGAACGTCTCGAAGCCCATGCGCGGGCATTTCGCCAAAGCCCGGGTGGAGCCCAAACGGAAGGTGGCGGAGTTCCGGGTGTCCGGCGGCAATATGGTGAATGTGGGCGCCGAGCTCTCGGCCGACCACTTCGTGGCCGGACAGTACGTCGACGTTTGCGGAATCAGTATCGGCAAGGGATTTGCCGGCGTCATCAAGCGGCACAACTTCGGCGGTCTGGCCGCCAGCCACGGCGTTTCGGTCTCGCACCGCGCGCACGGTTCCACCGGGCAATGCCAGGATCCGGGCAAGGTGTTCAAGGGCAAGAAGATGGCGGGCCATCTCGGCGCCGAACGGGTGACGGTGCAAAGCCTGGAGGTCGTGTCGACCGACCCCGAGGAAGGGTTGATCCTCGTCAAGGGTGGCGTGCCGGGCGCCAAGGGAAGCTGGATCCGTGTCACCGACGCGAGGAAGCGGGAGCTTCCCGACGGCGTTCCGCTGCCCGCGGGCCTGAAGGCGGCGGAAGAGGTGCCGGGCGAGGAGCCGGCTGCTGGCGCCGGACCGGCGGAGACCGGAGAGCCCGCCGAGGAACAAGGATCCGGACCGGTGTCCGCCGGGGACGGCGGGAGCGGAGACTAGGGTCGATGCAGGCCACGGTGACCACGCTCGACTCCGAATCCGCCGGGACGGTGGAGCTCGACGACGCGGTTTTCGGCGTGCCCGTGCGCGGCGACATCCTCAACCGGGTCGTGAGGTGGCAGTTGGCCAAACGGCGGGCCGGGACGCACAAGACGCGCGGCATCAGCGAGCTCCGCGGCACCACGGCGAAGCCTTGGCGGCAAAAGGGGACAGGGCGCGCGCGCCATGGAAGCCGCCGGTCGCCGCAGTTCCGTGGCGGCGCCGTCACCTTCGGGCCGGTCGTGCGGGACCATGCCGTCGGCCTGCCGAAAAAGGTTCGGAAGCTGGGCCTGCGGACGGCGCTGTCCGCCAAGGCGGCGGGCGGCAAACTGGTGGTCATCGACGAAGCGAAGCTCGACGCGCCGAAGACCCGGTCGCTCGCCGCGAAGCTGGCGAAACTGGGATGGGGTCCCGCGCTGGTGATCGACGGTCCCGAGGTCGATGCGAATTTCCGGCGCGCGGCGTCGAACATTCCGGAATTCGATGTGCTGCCCCAGCAGGGCGCGAACGTCTACGACATCCTTCGCCGCGACACGCTGGTGCTGACGAGGGCCGCCGTCGCGCACCTGGAGGCCCGGCTGTCATGAGGTCCGCGAAGATCTCCCGGGAACGCATGTACGACATCATCCGCGGCCCGGTGATCACGGAAAAGGCGACCTTCGGCTCCGAACATGGCCAGGTGACGTTCCGGGTCGCCATGAATGCCACGAAGCCGGAGATCAAGGCGGCCGTCGAAGGCCTGTTCGAGGTCAAGGTGACGGCCGTGAACACGCTGCGGCAGCAGGGCAAGCAAAAGCGGTTCCGGGGGCGCCTGGGCCGCCGCGCGGCCTACAAGAAGGCGATCGTCTCGCTGGAGGAAGGTCAATCCATCGACGTGACGACGGGGATCTGACGGATGGCGCTGAAATCGTACAGACCGATGACGCCGTCCCAGCGCCAACTGGTGCTGGTCGACCGTTCCGACCTGTGGAAGGGAAAGCCGGTCAAATCGCTGACCGAGGGCAAGTCCGGGACTGGCGGCCGGAACAACAGCGGCCGGATCACCGCGCGCCGCATCGGCGGCGGGCACAAGCAGCGCTATCGCATCGTCGATTTCAAGCGGCGCAAGTTCGGCGTGCCGGCCAAGGTCGAGCGTCTCGAATACGATCCCAATCGCTCGGCGTTCCTGGCGCTGCTGCGCTATTCCGACAAGGAGACCGCGTACATCCTGGCGCCGCAACGGCTTGCGATCGGCGATACCGTGATCGCCGGCGAGCGGGTCGACGTCAAGCCGGGGAACGCCATGCCGATGCGCAACATCCCGGTGGGCACGATCATTCACAACATCGAAATGAAGCCGGGCCGGGGCGGCCAGATGGCGCGGGCCGCGGGCGCCTATGCACAACTCGTCGGCAAGGACGCGGGCTATGCCCTGCTGAGGCTCGGCTCGGGAGAGCAGCGTATGGTCCGGGCGGACTGCATGGCGACCGTCGGCGCCGTCTCGAACCCCGACAACAAGAACATCAAGCTCGGGAAAGCCGGCCGCAAGCGTTGGCTGGGCAAGCGCCCCGCCGTCCGCGGTGTGGCGATGAATCCGATCGACCACCCCCACGGCGGCGGTGAAGGGCGCACCTCGGGCGGTCGGCATCCGGTGACCCCGTGGGGCAAGCCGACCAAGGGCAAGCGCACCCGGTCGAACAAGAAGACGGACCGGCTGATCATGCGCAGCCGGCACAAGAGATAGGAGGGGTTGCGTGGCCCGTTCGGTATGGAAAGGCCCGTTCGTGGACGGCTATCTGCTGAAGAAGGCGGAGGCGGCGCGGCAGTCCGGACGCGGCCAGGTCATCCGGACCTGGTCCCGCCGGTCGACCATCCTGCCCCAGTTCGTCGGACTGACGTTCGCCGTCTACAACGGCCGCAAGTTCATCCCCGTCCTCGTCAACGAGGGCATGGTGGGCCACAAGCTCGGAGAATTCGCGCCGACGCGCACCTATTACGGGCACGCGGCGGACAAGAAGGCGCGCAGGGGGTAGGCGCATGGGCAAGCAGTCGCGTCCCCGGCGCCTCGCCGACAACGAGGCCATGGCGAAGGCTCGGCAGATTCGGGTCAGCCCCCGCAAGCTCGACCTTGTCGCGGGCGCCATCCGGGGCAAGAGCGTCGACGCTGCGCTCGCCGAGCTCACGTTCTCGAAGCGGCGGATCGCGCGTGAAGTCAAGAAGGTGCTCCAGTCGGCGATCGCCAACGCCGAGAACAACCATCAGCTCGACGTGGATCTGCTCTACGTGGCCGAGGCGAGCGTCGGCAAGGGGCTGGTGATGAAGCGGTGGCGTCCCCGGGCGCGGGGTCGGGTGGCGCGAATCCACAAGCCGTTCAGCGAGCTCACCCTCGTGGTTCGCGAACGCGAGGAGACTGCCTGATGGGTCAGAAGGTCAATCCCGTCGGCCTGCGTCTCGGAATAAACCGGACATGGGACTCGCGGTGGTACGCGGACAAGGACGAATACGGCAAGCTGCTTCACGAGGATCTGCGCATTCGCGAGTTCCTCGAAAGCCGACTGTCCCAGGCCAGCATCAGCAGGGTCGTGATCGAGCGGCCCGCCAAGAAGGCGCGGGTCACGATCCACACGGCGCGTCCCGGCGTCGTCATCGGCAAGAAGGGTGCCGACATCGAGCGCCTGCGCGCCGGGCTTTCCGACATGACGGGAAGCGACGTGCACCTCAACATTCTCGAGATCCGCAAGCCCGAGATCGATGCCAAGCTGATCGCCGAGAACATCGCCCAGCAGCTCGAGCGGCGGGTCGCCTTCCGGCGCGCCATGAAGCGCGCAGTCCAGTCGGCCATCCGGCTCGGCGCCCAGGGCATTCGGATCAACTGCGGCGGCCGTCTCGGCGGGGCCGAGATCGCCCGGACCGAATGGTACCGCGAGGGCCGCGTGCCCCTGCACACCCTGCGCGCCGACATCGATTACGGCCAGCAGACGGCGTTCACCACCTACGGCACCTGCGGCGTCAAGGTGTGGGTCTTCAAGGGAGAGATCATGGCGCACGACCCCATGGCGCAGGACAAGCTGCTGGCCGATCAGCAGACGCAGCGCTGACCGGCCGGGCGCGACGAAGGCACTCCCATGCTACAGCCCAAACGCACCAAGTACCGCAAGGCCCAGAAGGGCCGCATCCACGGGTCGGCGTCGTCCGGAAACACGCTCAACTTCGGCGCGTTCGGGCTCAAGGCCACGACGGCCGGGCGCATCTCGGCGCGCCAGATCGAGGCCTGCCGCCGGGCGATCACGCGCCACATCAAGCGTACCGGGCGCGTCTGGATTCGCGTGTTTCCCGACGTGCCGGTGAGTTCCAAGCCGACCGAGGTCCGCATGGGCAAGGGCAAGGGCTCGCCGGAGTTCTGGATGTGCCGCGTCAAGCCGGGCCGCGTGATGTTCGAGTTGGGCGGCGTTCCTTCGGAACTGGCGCACGCGGCGCTGACCCGGGGCGCGGCGAAGTTGTCTGTGCGCACCAGGATCGTCAGCCGCGCGGAGGGCAGTTGACATGAAGCCCGAGGAATTGCGCGGCAAGACGGTGGACGAGCTCGAGGCTCTCCTTCTCGGTTCGAAGAAGGAGCTGTTCAACCTGCGCTTTCAGAGAGCGTCGGGCCAGCTCGAGAATACGGCGCGGATCCGCGAAGTGCGGCGCGACGTCGCGCGCGTGAAGACCATGCTCAACGCGGCCTCCGGTCGGGCGTCCTAGGAGGGGGGCGGAATGTCGAAGCGAGTTTTGCAGGGTGTCGTCGTGAGCGACGCCGGCGACAAGACGATCGTGGTGCGGGTGGAGCGCCGCGTTCGCCATCCGCTCTACAAGAAGATCATTCGGCGCGGCAAGAGGTATCACGCGCACGACCCGGAAAACGCATACAGCGTCGGCGACGTGGTGAGAATCCGCGAATGCCGGCCCATCTCCAGGCTCAAGAGCTGGGAAGTTCTCGCGGAAGCGGGGTAGGGAGCGGCGGCGATGAGCGGGTCGACGACATGATTCAGCCGGAAACGAACCTCGAGGTGGCCGACAATTCGGGCGCCCGCCGGGTCCAGTGCATCAAGGTGCTGGGCGGCTCGAAGCGGCGCACCGCGTCGATCGGAGACATCATCGTCGTCAGCGTCAAGGAGGCGATTCCGCGGGGACGTGTCAAGAAGGGCGACATGCATCGCGCCGTGGTCGTGCGTACGGCCAAGGAGATTCGGCGTCCGGACGGCAGCGCCATCCGCTTCGACCGGAACGCGGCGGTGCTCATCAATCCCCAGGGCGAGCCGATCGGCACGCGGATATTCGGCCCGGTGACGCGCGAGCTTCGAGCGAAGCAGCATATGAAGATCGTCTCGCTGGCGCCCGAGGTGTTGTGATGGCGGGCGCGGCGAAAATTCGCAAGGGCGATCAGGTCGTCGTTCTGAGCGGCCGGGAGAAGGGCAAGAAAGGCGAGGTCCTTCGCATCCTCCGCAAGGACGGACGCGTCCTGGTTCAGGGCGTCAACGTCGTCAAGCGCCACTCGCGGCCCCAGGCGGGCAATCCGGGCGGCGTCATCGAGAAGGAAGCGTCCCTGGCGTTGTCCAACGTAGCGCTCGTCGATCCGAAGACCGGGGAAGCGACTCGCGTCGGATTCAGGTTTCTCGACGACGGCCGCAAGGTGCGGTTCGCGAAAAAGTCCGGCGAAGTCGTGGATCTGTAGGTCGCAGCCATGACTCGCATGCAGCAGCACTATGGCACCGTCGTCAGGCCGGCCTTGCAGGAACGGTTCGGCTACGGCAATCCGATGCACATCCCGAAGCTGACGAAGATCGTTCTCAATATGGGAATGGGCGAAGGCGCACGGGAGTCGAAGGTCGTCCAGAGCGCGTTCGCCGATCTGACGGCGATCGCGGGGCAGCGTCCCGTGATCACGAAGGCCCGGAAATCGATCTCCAATTTCAGGCTGCGGGAGGGTATGGAGATCGGTGTGAAGGTGACATTGCGCCGGCAGCGCATGTTCGAGTTCCTCGACCGCCTGATCACCATCGCTCTTCCGCGGGTGCGCGATTTCCGGGGCGTTTCGCCGAAGAGTTTCGACGGACGGGGGAACTTCTCGATGGGGTTGCGGGAACAGATCGTCTTTCCGGAGATCGACTACGACAAGGTCGACCAGATCCGTGGGCTCGATATCGCTATCGTGACGACCGCGGTCACCGACGAAGAAGCGAAGGAATTGCTTGCCGGATTCGGCATGCCCTTCATGAACTGATCCCGGCGGGGGTTCGGACCGGATTTCACGAGGACAGGCGGCACCATGGCCAAGAAGAGCGCGATCGAGAAAAACCGGCGGCGGCGGAAGCTGGTCGCCAGGTACGCCGCGAAGCGGGAGCGGCTGAAAAAGGTCGCAGCGGACGAGTCCCTGCCGCAAGAGGAGCGTTTCGCCGCCCGGCTCAGGCTTGCCGAGCTTCCGCGAAACTCGTCGGCGACCCGCGTGCGCAACCGTTGCGAGATCAGCGGCCGCCCCCGGGGCTATTACCGCAAGCTTTGCATGTCGCGCATCGCGTTGCGGTCGTTGGCCTCCGAAGGGCGGATTCCCGGCATGGTCAAGTCGAGCTGGTAGGAGGGGCCGGCATGTCCATGAGCGATCCCTTGGGCGACATGTTGACGCGCATCCGCAACGGACAGCGGTCTCATCTGAGTTCGATCGTCAGTCCTTCCTCGAATTTGAGGACGAACGTGCTGGATGTCCTGAAGCGCGAGGGCTATATCCGGGGCTACGAGCGCACCGAGAGCGACGCCGGGATGCCCGAGATCCGTATCGAGCTCAAGTACCACGAGGGCGAGCCCGTGATCCAGACGATCACGCGGGTGTCGCGTCCCGGTCGCCGGGTCTATTCCTCCATTCGGGACTTGCCGAGGGTGTCCAACGGTCTCGGGATCGCCATTCTGTCGACTCCGAAGGGAGTCCTCTCCGACTCGGAAGCGCGCGCCGAGCATGTCGGCGGCGAAGTCCTGTGCAACGTGATCTAGGTGGATGCATGTCGCGGATTGGACAGAAACCAGTGCCCGTGCCGCAAGGCGTGACCGTGGAGATGTCCGGGCGGGAGATGACGGCCAGGGGCCCGAAGGGCGAGCTGTCGATGACGTTGGTCGAAGAGGTGCTCGCGTCCCTGGAGAACGGCGAAATCGTCGTCAAGCCCCGCGACGACTCGAAGCGTTCGCGGACCATGTGGGGCATGCAGCGGACCCTTGTCGACAACCTCGTGCGGGGCGTCTCCGAAGGATTCTCGGTGGATCTGGAAATCATCGGCGTGGGATACCGCGCGGCCGTGGAGGGCCGGACGTTGAACCTGCAGATGGGGTACAGCCACGAGATCCCCTATTCCATTCCGGACGGTATCGACATCACGTGCGAGCGGCCGACGGCCGTCAAGGTCTCCGGGACGGACCGGCAGAAGGTCGGCCAGGTCGCGGCCGAAATCCGGGCGTTCCGGAAGCCCGAGCCGTACAAGGGCAAGGGGATCCGTTACGCGGGCGAATACGTCTTCCGCAAGGAAGGAAAGAAAAAGTAGGGTCGATGGCCAGACGCGAAACATTGAACAAGCGCCGCGCGCGGCGCGTCCGGCACCGTCTCCGCGCGTCGGCTGGCGGACGGCCGCGGCTGTCGGTCTATCGCTCGAACAAGCACGTCTACGCGCAGGTGATCGACGACGTCCGGGGCGTCACCCTGGCGTCCGCCTCGACGCTCGACCATGACGCCCGGGCCGCCGGCGGTTCGACCGGTTCCGTCGCCGCCGCGGCCAGGGTCGGCGAGCTCATTGCCAGCCGGGCCAGGTCGGCGGGCGTCGAAAGCGTCGTGTTCGATCGCGGCGGATACCTCTTTCACGGCCGGGTCAGGGCGCTCGCGGAAGCGGCGCGCGCGGGCGGCCTTTCGTTTTAGCGGGGAGAGCGGATCATGGCGGCAACGTTTGGCGACCGCGGCGAAAGCGAAGTCGTCGACAAGCTGGTCAGCATCAACCGCGTCGCGAAGGTCGTAAAGGGCGGCCGCCGGTTCGGGTTCGCGGCCCTGGTGGTCGCCGGCGACCAGAAGGGCCGGGTGGGATACGGTCACGGCAAGGCCCGCGAGGTTCCGGAGGCGATCCGGAAGGCGACCGAGCAGGCCAAACGCAACATGATTCGGGTGCCCCTGCGCGAGGGGAGAACGCTTCACCACGACGTTCAGGGCCGTTTCGGCGCCGGCCGGGTGGTGTTGCGCGCCGCGCCTCCGGGCACCGGCATCATCGCCGGCGGACCGATGCGGGCGGTGTTCGAAACCCTGGGCGTCCAGGACGTCGTGACCAAATCCATCGGCACGGCGAACCCGTACAACATGGTGAAGGCCACGTTCGACGCCTTGGGCCGCGTCATGTCGCCGCGCTTCGCCGCCGCCAAGCGCGGGAAGAAGGTCGGCGATATCATCGGCCGCCGGAAACAGGCTGCGAAGGACGCCAAGGAGTAACCGATGGCGGAGACGGGCGGAACGCTAAGGGTTACCCAGGTGCGAAGCGCCATCGGCCGTCCCGGATGGCAGCGCCGGGTCCTGGTCGGTTTGGGCTTGAACAAGATGAACCGGACGCGAGAGCTCGAGGACACGCCGTCCGTCCGGGGCATGATCGACAAGGTCCGGCATCTGGTTCGCGTCGAGGGGGCGGGCCGGCGAGACGCGGGGAGCGCCGATGAATCTCAATGAACTTTCGGATCGTGCGAACGCCAGCCGCGCCCGCGCCCGGGTGGGCCGGGGTATCGGCTCGGGCAAGGGCAAGCGAGCGGGCCGGGGGGACAAGGGCCAACGGTCCCGCAGCGGTGTCGCGCTCAAGGGCTTCGAGGGCGGGCAAATGCCCATTCATCGGCGCTTGCCGAAGCGCGGGTTCAACAACATATTCCGCAAGAGGTTCGCCGCGGTGAACGTCGGCCGCCTTCAGGCCGCCGTCGACGCGGGCAAGCTCGATGCGTCGAAGCCCGTGGATGCGGCGGCCATGGTGGCGGCGGGGATCGTGACGCGGCTGCGTGACGGCGTTCGGCTCCTGGGCAAGGGAGAGTTGGCGGCCAAGCTGTCGGTGGAGGTGGAATGGGCCTCCGCGGGCGCCGCCGCGGCCGTGAAAAAGGCCGGTGGCGCCGTGACGGTGCTCCGCCGGGCGAAGGCCGGGACGCCCGCCGACGAAGCGGATCGGGACTCCGGAACGGAGTAGCGTCGGGACGATGCCTTCAGCCGCGGAACAGCTCGCCGCCAACATCAATTTCGGCGCCTTCTCCAAGGCCACGGAGCTGAAGCGGCGGATCTGGTTCACCCTCGGCGTTCTGATCATCTACCGCCTGGGGACCTATATTCCCCTGCCCGGAATCGATGCCGCGATTCTCGCCGACATATTCCGCCAGCAGCAGAGCGGCATCCTCGGGATGTTCGACATGTTTGCCGGCGGCGCGCTCGGGCGCATGACGATCTTCGCTCTGAACGTCATGCCCTACATTTCCGCTTCGATCATCATGCAGTTGATGACGACGGTGTCGCCGCAGCTCGAGCAACTTAAAAAGGAAGGCGAGCAGGGCCGCAAGAAAATCAACCAGTACACCCGCTACGGCACCGTGCTCCTTGCCGCGGTTCAGGCCTATGGCATCGCGGTCGGTCTCGAGAGCATGACGGGATCGTCCGGCAGCGCGGTCCTGGAGCCGGGAGCCTTCTTCAGGATCACGACCGTCGTCACGCTGACCGGCGGGACCATATTCCTCATGTGGCTGGGAGAGCAGGTCACGGCACGCGGCGTCGGGAACGGGATCTCGTTGATCATATTCGCCGGCATCGTCGCGGAGCTGCCCCGAGCGCTGGTGAGCACCCTCGAGCTGGGCCGGACCGGGGCGCTGTCCACCCTGTTCATTCTGTTCCTGATGGTCATGGCCGTGGCGACGATCGCGTTCATCGTCTTCATGGAGCGCGCGCAGCGGCGCATCGTGATCCAGTATCCCAAGCGTCAGGTCGGCAACAAGATGTTCGGCGGCGACAGTTCGCATCTGCCGCTCAAGCTGAATACGGCGGGGGTGATCCCGCCTATTTTCGCGTCTTCGCTGCTGCTGCTGCCGATAACCCTGGCGAGCTTCAGCGCGTCGGCCGGGCCGGAGTGGCTGACGACGGTGACGTCGTTGCTCGGCCGCGGCCAGCCGCTGTATCTCGGCCTGTACATCGGCGGGATCGTCTTTTTCGCGTTCTTCTATACGGCGGTCGTCTTCAATCCGTCCGATACGGCGGACAACCTGAAGAAATACGGTGGGTTCATTCCGGGGATCCGGCCCGGCAAGAACACGGCGGAATATCTGGACTATGTGCTGACGCGATTGACGTGCGTCGGCGCCGCATATCTCGCGCTCGTGTGCCTGCTTCCCGAGCTCCTCATTTCCCAGTATGCGGTTCCGTTCTATTTTGGCGGCACGTCGCTGCTCATCGTCGTGACGGTGACCATGGATACGGTCGCGCAGGTGCATTCCCATCTGCTCGCGCACCAATACGAGGGGCTGATCAAGAAATCCAGGCTCAGAGGGCGCAACCGCTGATCGTCGCGCTCGTTGGTCCGCCGGCGTCCGGCAAGGGGACGCAGGCCAGGATCATGGAGGAGAGGTTCGGCCTCAAGGCGCTGTCGACGGGCGAAATGCTCCGGACGGCCGTGGAGGAGAGGACGGAAATCGGGGTGCGGGTCGAGGAGCGGATGGCGTCCGGCGATCTCGTTCCCGACGATCTCATCGTCGCCATGGTCGCCGAACGGATCGAGGAACCCGATTGCGCCGCCGGCGTCGTGCTGGACGGATTCCCGCGCACGCTTCCGCAGGCCCGGGTGTTCGGCAGGTATCTGGCGGAGCGGGGCATGGCCCTCGCCCTCGTCATTCTGTTCGAGGCGGACGACGCGGCCATGGTGGAAAGGATCTCGGGACGCTTTTCCTGCGCGCGTTGCGGCGAGGGGTATCACGACGTGAACAAGCCGCCGCGCCGCGAGGGTGTCTGCGATGTTTGCGGGGAACGTCGGTTTCGCCGTCGCGCGGACGACAATCCGGAGACCGTTCGGCATCGCCTTGAAGATTACCACGCGCTGACGGAGCCCCTTCTGCGGTATTTCCGCGAAAAAGGCATTCTCGAGACGGTCGACGCCATGACCGGCATCGGGCGGATCGCGCACGACATCGAATCGTTGATGGAAGCCGCCTTAACCGGTTGACTTGAGGAACGAAAATCCCAATAATCGCGCACCTTCCACTGGCGTTGACGAGGCGTGCCCCGGGCGGTCCGGGGATTGCGCCTTTCTGCATTGAAATCCGGGGGTCTGGCGTGGCACGAATTGCCGGCGTAAATATCCCGACGAACAGGCGCGTCGAGATCGGCTTGACGTATATCTTCGGAATCGGCCGGGCCAAGGCCAAGGAGATCTGTTCGAAGGCGTCCATCCCGGCGGAACGGCGCGTCAGCGCCCTGACCGACGCCGAGGTCATCCAGATTCGCGAGATCATCGATCGCGATTACGTGGTCGAGGGCGATTTGCGGCGCGAGAGGGCCATGGACATCAAGCGGCTGATGGACTTGGGATGCTATCGCGGTCTGCGCCACCGCCGCGGGCTGCCGGTTCGCGGTCAACGCACGCACACCAACGCCCGTACCCGCAAGGGGCCGGCGCGCGCGATCGCGGGCAAGAAGAAATAGGTCGGGTTTTCCTCGCTTGCCGGGACGTGAGCGTATAAGGACAAGGTCATGGTGAAGGGCACGACGCGCGTCAGGCGTCGCGAACGCAAGAACATCACGTCCGCGGTCGTGCACGTGAACGCGACGTTCAACAACACGAAGATCACGATCTCCGACGCCCAGGGCAACACCATCGCCTGGGCGTCCGCGGGCCAGCAGGGATTCAAGGGGTCTCGGAAATCCACCCCTTACGCGGCACAGCTCGCCGCCGAGGACGCCGGCCGCAAGGCGATGGAGCATGGTGTCAAGCAGTTGGAAGTACGGGTGAGGGGACCGGGATCGGGCCGCGAATCGGCCCTCCGCTCGCTCCAGGCGATCGGATTCACGATCACCACGATCAAGGACGTATCGCCCATCCCGCACAACGGTTGCCGGCCGCCGAAGCGGCGCCGGGTATGAGCAGGCCCAGCCGCCCCCGTCGTCGGGGCCGGCTGATTTACGAAGATCTGGCTGGAGCGGGTTTCGCCGTTTCCGCATTCGAGGAAAGAGCTCTCCATTGACTATGCAGAGTGAACGCGTCAATCAGCAGAATTGGCTTCGACTCATCAAACCGAACAAGCTCGTCGTCGAGGCGGACAAGGACGACCGAACGGCCGCGACCGTCGTCGCGGAGCCGCTGGAACGCGGTTTCGGCCTGACGCTGGGTAACGCGTTGCGCCGTGTCCTCCTGTCGTCCCTGCACGGCGCCGCCGTGACCTCGATCCAAATCGACGGGGTTCTTCACGAGTTCTCGTCCATACAGGGCGTCCGCGAGGACGTCACCGACATCGTCTTGAACGTGAAGGGACTCGCCCTGCGCATGCACGGCGAAGGGTCCAAGCGGATGACGCTCAAGGCGGACGGGCCGGGCGAGGTTCGCGCCGGCGCGATCGAGACCGGCCACGATATCGAGGTGATGAACCCCGATCT
Source organism: Alphaproteobacteria bacterium (assembly GCA_963663355.2). Taxonomy (GTDB): domain Bacteria; phylum Pseudomonadota; class Alphaproteobacteria; order UBA2966; family UBA2966; genus UBA2966. The sequence goes on along the minus strand of CAXXKS010000001.1, from coordinate 2,442,385 downwards.
GGTGATCTGCACTCTCGACGAGAAAGCCGCCCTGTCGATGGAACTGACGGTGGACACGGGCAAGGGCTACGTTCCGGCGTCGCAGCACCGGGCGGAGGACGCGCCCATCGGCCTGATACCCGTGGACGCCCTCTACAGCCCCGTTCGCCAGGTCTCCTACAAGGTGGAGAACTCGCGCGAGGGCCAGATCCTCGACTACGACAGGCTCACCCTCGAGGTCGAGACCAACGGGACCATGACGCCCGATGACGCGGTCGCCTATGCCGCGCGCATCCTCCAGGACCAGCTTCAGCTCTTCATCAATTTCGAGGAGCCCAGGAGCGAACAGAGGACCGAGGAACAGATCGAGCCCGAATTCAACCGCAACCTGTTGCGGAAGGTCGACGAGCTGGAGTTGTCCGTGCGGTCCGCGAACTGCCTCAAGAACGACAACATCGTCTATATCGGCGATCTCATTCAGAAGACCGAGAACGAGATGCTGCGCACGCCCAACTTCGGGCGCAAATCCCTGAACGAGATCAAGGAGGTGCTGGCCCAGATGGGCTTGCATCTGGGTATGGAGGCGCTGGACTGGCCGCCCGAGAACATCCAGGAACTGGCCAGGAAGATGGAGGAGCCCTTCTAGTGCGGAATTGTCGGCAGTTGACGTCGGTGCCGGGGCATTCGTTGCCCCCACCCTGTCCCACTCCCTAAGACGGGAGAGGAGATCCGGCGGCGCGGTCCGTCGGCTCGGCAACGACGGTCTCCGAGACGCCGCGCTAGGGCGGTTCCGGTCGAACCGGACCCGCGCGCAGGGGCCGCAGAGGAGCGAACGGGAATGCGTCACCGCAAGCAAGGACGCCGGCTCAACCGGACGAGCGCGCATCGCACCGCCATGTTCCGCAACATGGCCGCGTCCCTGATCAAGCACGAACAGATCGAGACCACATTGCCCAAGGCGAAAGAGCTGCGGCGCGTCGTCGACCGGTTGATCACGTTGGGGAAGCGCGGCGACCTTCATGCCCGTCGCCAGGCGTTGGCGTCCGTTCCGGATACCGCGCTGGTCGGGAAGTTGTTCACGACCTTGGCGGAACGGTACGCCGACCGGACGGGAGGCTACACCCGGGTGCTGCGGGCGGGGTACCGCCATGGGGACGCGGCGGCAATGGCCGTCGTCGAGCTGGTCGACCGTGACGAAGGCGCGAAGGGTCTGGACTCGGGGCCGGTCCCCCGGAGCGACGACGAAGAGCCGGCGGAGGCCGCCGCCTGACTCCGGTGATGGGATCGAAGGCGGGAATGGAAGGGGCGGCGCCGGGCTGCCCCTTTTGGATTTCCGGGCCGCCGAACGGCCGAAAGGCCGGGTCGGCGCGGACGAGACCCATGGCGCTCCGAAGGGCGCGCGGGGCGGTTCTCGGGTGTACGGCGATGCTCGCGTTCGGGGTGTCGGAGGCCCGGCCGGCGGAACGGGTCGTTCCCGCCGGCGACGCCGAACTGCAACTCAGCTATGCGCCCCTCGTGCGCCGGACGGCGCCTGCGGTGGTCAATATCTATGCCCGCAAGGTCGTGCGGCGGGCGTTCCGCTCGCCGCTGTTCGACGATCCGTTCTTCCGCCGGTTCTTCGGCGACATGCTGCCTCCCGGTGCCCGGCGCGAGCGTATCGAGAACTCGTTGGGCTCCGGCGTCGTCGTGCGCCCCGACGGTTACATCGTGACGAACAACCATGTCATCGCCGGCGCGGACGACGTTACCGTGGCCCTGGCGGACCGGCGCGAGTTCGACGCGGAGATCGTGTTGACGGACGAACGGACGGACCTCGCCGTTCTGCGCATCGAAACCGGGGCAACGTTCCTGCCACATCTGGAGCTCATGGATTCGGATGACCTCGAGGTCGGAGACATCGTTCTCGCCATCGGGAATCCGTTTGGCGTAGGCCAGACCGTCACGAGCGGTATCGTCTCGGCGCTCGCCCGGACCCAGGTGGGTGTGGCCGACTACCGCTATTTCATCCAGACCGACGCCGCCATCAATCCCGGCAATTCGGGGGGTGCGATGGTCGCTCTCGACGGCCGGCTCGCCGGCGTGAACACGGCCATCTTCTCGAAATCCGGCGGCTCCGTCGGTATCGGGTTCGCGGTTCCCGCCAACATGGTGCGCGTCGTCGTGGAAAGCGCGCTTCGCGGAGGGCGAGTCGTCCGGCCGTGGCTTGGCGCCACGGGGCAGGGGGTGGCCGCCGACATCGCCGCCGCGCGCGGCCTCGACCGTCCGGGCGGGGTTCTCGTCAACGCCGTATACCCGGAGGGACCCGCGGACCGGGCCGGCATCCGGTTGGGCGATATCATCAAGGCCGTCGGGCGGCACGAGGTCCTGGACCCGGAGGGACTGGAATTCCGGATCGCTACCCGTCCCCTGGAATCGAGGGTGGAACTGACCTTTCTGCGCGGGGCGGCGACCTTCAAGACCGAGGTCGTCCTGGGGTCGCCGCCCGAGGTGCCGCGGAGGGAACTTACCTGGGTCGAGGGCCGGGGTCCGTTGGCCGGCATGCGCATCGGCAATCTCTCGCCGGCCTTTGCCGAGGAGCTCGGCTTCGATCCCATGCGCCGGGGTGTGGTGGCGGTGGAGGTGGCCGCGAACAGTCCCGCCCGGAATCTGCGGCTGAAGCCGGGGGATGTGCTGGTGCGAATCAACGGGAAGGACATCGGGCGCGTCGAGGACGTTCTCGCGGCGGTCGGCGAAGACGCCTCGAGCTGGAGGATCGAGATCCGGCGGGGCGACCGCCGGTTGAAGGTCGTGGTCGGTCGATGAGCTCGTTGTTCGAAGCCGCGGGGCTTTCCGACGGGACGCCCCGCCCGCTCGCCGACCGGCTCCGCCCGGCGGCGTTGGCAGGAGTCGTCGGACAAGGGCACCTGCTGGCCGCCGACGGCCCCATCGGCCGCATGGTGTCCGCCGGCCGCATCGTGTCCCTGGTTCTCTGGGGGCCGCCTGGATCGGGCAAGACCACGATCGCGAGACTCCTGGCCGAAGACACCGGATTGGAGTTCGTTCAGCTCTCCGCCGTGTTCTCCGGCGTGGCGGATCTGCGAAAGGTCTTCGACTCGGCGAAAAGCCGGCGTTCGGACGGTCGCGGAACGCTGCTCTTCGTCGATGAGATTCATCGGTTCAACAGGTCGCAGCAGGACGCCTTTCTGCCCGTCGTGGAAGACGGAACCGTCGTGCTGATCGGCGCGACGACGGAAAATCCCTCGTTCGAATTGAACGCGGCATTGCTGTCCCGATGCCAGGTCCTCGTCCTGAACCGATTGGACGATTCCGCCCTCGAGACTCTCTTGCTGCGGGCCGAGGAGGCCGTGGGGACGCCGCTTCCCCTGGACGCGGACGCCCGCCTTGCGTTGCGGGCGATGGCGGACGGCGACGGCCGCTACGTGCTCAACCTCGCGGAAGAGTTGTTTTCGCTGTCCGGCGGCGGCGTTCTCGACTCGCGGGCCTTGGCGGCGGCGATCCAGAAGCGCGCGCCGCTCTACGACAAGTCCCAGGAGGGGCACTACAACCTGATCAGCGCGCTGCACAAGTCCCTTCGGGGCTCGGACGCCGATGCCGCGCTCTACTGGCTCGCCCGCATGCTGGTGGGAGGCGAGGAGCCGCTCTATATCGCCCGGCGGCTGGTCCGGTTCGCGGTCGAGGACGTGGGTCTCGCGGACCCCGACGCCCTCCTCCAGGCGCTCGCGGCCAAGGAGGCGTACGATTTCGTGGGCAGCCCCGAGGGGGAGTTGGCGCTGGCGCAGGCCGTCATCTATCTGGCCACAGCCCCCAAATCGAACGCTGCGTACCGGGCGCTGGGCGCCGCGGCGCGGGAAGCGCGGGAGACGGGATCCCTGATGCCGCCGAAGCACATCCTCAACGCGCCGACCCGCCTGATGAAGGACCTCGGATACGGAGACGGATACCTCTACGACCACGACACGGAGGACGGCTTCTCCGGCCAGGACTATTTCCCCGAGGACATGCCGCGCCGCGCCTTCTACCGGCCCGGCGAGCGCGGGTTCGAACGCGATGTCCGCAAGCGACTGGACTACTGGCAAAAGCTTCGGGACCGGCGCGACGGGTCCGGCGAAGAATGACGAAGGCGGGTCCGCCCCCGGCTTTCGACCGGTTCGTCGGCGTGGACTGGTCGGGCGCGAAACGCCGGGGACTGCCGGGCCTGCAAGTGGCCGTGGCGGAGGCCGGACGATCGGCGCCGCAGCTCGTGCCCTGCCCGGTTCCGGGTCGAAAGCACTGGACCCGCAGCACGTTCGTGGACTGGCTCGTGAGCACTCTTTCCGAGAACGATCGGGTCCTGGTCGGATTCGACTTCGCTTTCTCGTTTCCACGGTCCGACCGGGGCGGGTTCTTTCCCGGCCTTCCCGACTCGCCCGACGCTGCCGAGGACCTGTGGCGGTGCGTCGACGACGTCTGCGAGGCCGCGGGGGATTTCTACGCCGGAGCGTTCGCGGAGGGAGGCCGCTACGCCCCCTACTTTCAAGGCGGCGGCCGGTACGAGCCGCGCCTGCGGGCGACGGACGAGCGCTGCCACGACATAGGCCTGGGGCGTCCGGAGAGCGTGTTCAAACTGGTGGGACCGAAGCAGGTGGGGAAGGCGTCGCTCGCGGGGATGCGGGTTCTCCGCCATCTCCATCATCGGGTCCCCGGTTTCTGCATCTGGCCCTTCGATGATCCGCTGTCTCGGTCTCCTTCAGGCGTTGTCGCCGTGGAAGTGTATCCGGGTGCCTTCGTTCGCATGTTGAAGGCCGCAACAAAAGGCAAGGTTCGCGACATGCGGACGCTCGACCGGGTCCTCAAGTTCTACGGCTCGGCGCCGTTGCGGGACCGGGCGGCGGTGGAGGGCCGGGCGGCGGGCGACAAGGCGGATGCCCTGATCGCGGCGGTGGCCTTGCGGCACTTGTCGGGCGATGGCACGGTTTGGTCTCCTCCGGGGCTGCCTGCCACGGAGGGCTGGATATTCGGTGTCACATGAACGCGCCGGGGCGCAACGCACCGTTCGAACGGGCCTCTCCATGAAGCTCGTCCTGGCCATCGCGGCGGGAGGCGCCATCGGCGCCGTGGGCCGCCACTACGTCGGTGTGTGCGCGCTCCGATGGCTCGGTACCGCGTTCCCCTATGGGACGCTCGCCGTCAACGTCGCCGGCTCGTTCCTGATGGGGGTCCTCGTCGGGCTGATGGCCGCCAAGTGGAGCGTGGGCGCCGAGCTTCGCGCGTTCCTGACCGTCGGCGTGCTGGGCGGGTTCACGACATTCTCCGCGTTCTCGCTGGATTTCGCGACGCTGGTGGAGCGGGGCGAGACCGCGCTCGCGGCCGGATACGTGGCCGCTTCCGTGATCCTGGCGCTCGCCGGCATCTTCGCCGGCATGCACCTGACGCGCGCCTTGGCCACGTGAGCGGCGTCGAATTCCGCGCGGTCTCCGCGGACGAGGCGGACACGCGCCTCGACCGTTGGTTCCGGCGGCATTATCCGGCCCTGTCCCACGGCCGCCTGGAGAAACTGCTGCGCACCGGGCAGATCCGGCTGGACGGGCGGCGTGCGAAGTCCTCGACCCGGCTCGCCGAGGGCCAGACCGTCCGCGTTCCGCCGGCGGCCGAACCGGGAGCGGACGGCTGGACGGGCTCCGGCGGGCCTTCGGACGCGCGCGCCCCGATGGGTGCGGACGAGGCCCGGCGGATTCGCGCCAGCGTGATCTACCGGGATGCCTCCGTCATCGCGCTGAACAAGCCGGCGGGGCTGGCGGTGCAGGGGGGGAGCGGCGTCGGGCGGCACGTCGACGCGATGCTGGACGCGTTGCGGTTCGGGCTGGCCGAGCGGCCGCGGCTGGCGCACCGGCTGGACAAGGATACGAGCGGCGTGTTGCTGATCGGCCGGACCCTCAGGGCGACCGCCGCGATCGCCGAGGCGCTACGGCGGCGCGAGGCGCGGAAGACCTACTGGGCCGTGGTGGTCGGAGTGCCCAGGCCTTCCCGGGGATCGGTCGACCTCCCCCTCGCCAAGCAAGGCGGGCGGGGGCGGGAGCGCATGGCAGGGGCCGCCGGCGGCAAGCGGGCGCGGACCGGCTTCCGCGTCGTCGAGACGGCCGGCCGCCGAGCGGCCTGGGTCGAGCTGTCGCCTGAAACCGGCCGGACCCATCAGCTTCGGGTCCACATGGCGGCCATCGGCACGCCGATCCTGGGAGATGGAAAGTATGGCGGACCGGCCGCGCACATGCCCGGGCTTTCGCGCCGGCTGCATCTCCATGCCCGGTCCGTGGACGTTCGGATGCCGGAGGGGCTCGGCCTCTCGGTGTCGGCGCCGCTGCCGTCCCACATGTCGGAGACCTGGGAATTCTTCGGCTTCGGGGATGGACCCGACGGCCCGCCGCGCGGCCGTGGAGACCTTCGGTGAAACCGCGCCGGCTGGTCGTGTTCGACTGCGACGGCACGCTGGTGGACAGCCAGCGGACGATCATCGGCGCGATCGACCGGGCGTTCGACGGCCTGGGTCGTCCCCGCCCGTCTCCGGACGCCATTCGCCGCGTCGTCGGGCTGTCGCTCCACGAGTGCATGGTGCGGCTTCTGCCCGAGGGGTCGGCGGTCGACCACGAGCGGTTGATCGAGGGTTACCGCGCGGCGTTCCTCGAGATGCGAAGCGCGCCCGATCACGAGGAACCGCTGTATCCCGGGGTCGAGGAGGCGCTCGCCCACGTGGAAGCCGACGGAATGCTCGCCGGCGTAGCCACCGGAAAGTCGTTGCGGGGCCTGGAGGCGACCCTCCGGCGTCACGGTATTCGCGAGCGGTTCGTCACGCTTCAGACCGCGGACCGCAACCCCGGAAAGCCGCACCCGGAAATGGTGCGGCGCGCCATCGCGGACGCGAGCGCGGACCCCGGGAGCACGGCCGTCGTGGGCGACACGACCTACGACATGGAGATGGCCAGGGCGGCCGGAGCCTACGCGGTGGGCGTGTCGTGGGGCTATCACCCCGTCGACGAGCTGCGCGCCGCCGGCGCCCACGCCGTGATCGACCATTTCCGAGACCTGGTCGGCGTGCTCTCCGGCCTGCTGGACGGGCGGTGAGGCCGGTACGGCCCCGGTGGCCCGGAATGTCATTGCCGAGACGACGGACCGCGCCGCCGGGTCCCCTCTCCCGTCTTCGGGAGAGGGACAGGGTGAGGGCGACGAACGGCAGGGCGCCGCGGTCCACCACCCTGACCCTCCTTCTAGGATTCCTCTGCGAAAGTGGTCCGGCCGTGCCACGGGAACAGGGCAGGAGTGCCGAGACGCCGTCCACCCCCACCCTGTCCCTCCCCCTTCCAGGGAGAGGGAACCCGAGTGGCCCGGCCGCGCCCCGAGGGTCCCCTCTCCCGCGTGCGGGAGAGGGACAGGGTGAGGGTGTCGGAGAACGATGCGCCGCCCCGACCGCGTTTCGCAGAGGAATCCTTCCAGGGGGAGGGGACCCCGATGGCGCCGTCGGGGCGGTCGAGGGATTCGGTGGATGACCCTTCGCCCCGTCAAGCGCGCCTACGGGGACGTGGGCGTCGGCGTCGTCGACGGCGCGGCGGTGGTGATGCTGGACGGACGGCCCTTGAGGTCGCCCGCGAACGCGGTCGTGCGGCTTCCCAACGAGTCCCTGGCGCGCGCGGTCGCGGAGGAATGGCGCGGCCAGGAGGACGAGGTGCGGCCGTGGCGCATGCCCCTGACCCGTATCGCGGTCTCGGCGGCCGACCGGGTGACGCCGGCGAGGGATGAAGTCGTCGCGCTGACGGCCGCCTACGGAGAGACCGACCTGCTGTGCTACCGGTCGGAGCATGCCGGCCTTGCCGCGCGCCAGGCGGAGCGCTGGCAGCCCCTGCTCGACTGGGCCGGCGAGGCGTTGTCGGCCCCCCTGATCGTGGCCGTCGGCGTCATGCCGGTCGCGCAGGAGCGCCGCGGTCTGGCCGCGCTGCGCGAGGCCGTCGCCGCGCACGACGATCTGGAGCTCGCCGCGCTCCACGTGGCGGCGACGGCCACCGGTTCCCTGGTGCTGGCACTGGCCCTGTCCCGCGGCCGTCTCGACGCCCGGTCGGCCTGGGAGTTGAGCCGTCTCGACGAGACGTGGCAGGCCGAGCGCTGGGGCGAGGACGCCGAGGCGGTGGAACGCGCGGAACGTCTCCGTGCCGACCTGCACGCGGTCGAGCGTCTGTTCCGATTGAGCCGGTCCCGGTGACGGACCGGATCCGTTCGCGCGCCTCGCCTTTCCGCCGGCCGCGCGCCCGCTATAATGCGGCCCCCGCCATCATTCGAACACCCGGGATATGGCACGGCTGACGGAACTCCTGACGGACTTGGTGCGTCGTCGCGAGAAGGCGCTGCTCGGCGGCGGCGCGGAGAAGCTCGAGCAGCGGCGCGAGCGCGGCCAGATGACCGCCCGGGAACGTCTTGTCGATCTGTTCGACGGCGACACCTTCCAGGAATTCGGCCTGCACGTCCGGCACGAGACGCGGCACTTCGGGATGGAGGAGCGCGAGCTCGCCGGCGACGGCGTGATCACCGGAATCGGGTTCACCGAGGGCCGCGCGGTCGCGGCCTTCAGCCAGGATTTCACCGTCGCCGGCGGGTCGCTGGGAAAGATCCACGCGCAGAAGATCTGCAAGATCATGGACTACGCCGGCACGAACGGCATGCCCATCGTCGCCTTCAACGATTCCGGCGGCGCCCGGATCCAGGAAGGCGTGGAGTCGCTGGCCGGCTACGGGCAGGTGTTCGTCCGCAACGTCCGGATGTCCGGCGTGGTGCCCCAGATCGCGGTCATAGCCGGGCCGTGCGCGGGCGGCGCCTCCTACTCGCCGGCGCTGATGGACTTCATCGTCATGACGAAGTCCAACGCCAACATGTTCATCTGCGGCCCCGACGTCATCCGCGCGGCGACCGGCCAGGTCACGACCATGGAGGAGATCGGCAGCGCCGCGGCGCATGCCACGGTCAGCGGCAACATCCACTTCGTGGCCGACGACGATGCCCACGCCATCGCCATCGTCCAGCGGTTGCTGTCGTACCTGCCGTCGAACAACGTCATGGACCCGCCCCACGAGCCCGCCGAGAACCTCACGCTCCGCGAGGATCCCGGGATGAACGCCTTGGTTCCCGAGTCCGAGAAGGAGCCGATCGACGCGCACCTCGTCATCGGCCGGCTGGTGGACGAGGGTTCGTTCATGGAGGTGCAGCCCGATTTCGCCGGCAACGTCGTCATCGGATTCGCCCGTGTCGGCGGAATCGTGGTCGGCATCGTCGCCAACCAGCCGGCGGTCAAGGCGGGCACCCTCGATATCGACGCCTCCGACAAGGCGGCCCGCTTCATCAACTTCCTCGACTGTTTCAACATCCCCATCGTCACGCTGGTCGACGTTCCCGGGTTCCTCCCCGGCGTGACGCAGGAACTCGGCGGCATCATCCGGCACGGCGCGAAGATGCTGTTCGCCTACGGGAATTCCACGTCGCCCAAGGTCACGGTGTTCATGCGCAAGGCCTACGGCGGCGCCTACCTCGCCATGTGCAGCCGCGACATGGGCGCCGATCTGGCATTCGCGTGGCCGAGCGCGGAGATCGCCGTGATGGGCGCCGACGGGGCCGTGAACATCCTCTACCGGCGGGAGCTTCAGGAGGCCGAGGACCCGGACGCCCGGCGGGCCGAGCTGGCCGCGGAATACCGCGAGCGGTTCGCCTCGCCGTACCTGTCGGCGAGCAAGGGGTTCGTGACCGACATCATCGAGCCGTCGCACACCCGCTCGGCCGTCGCGCTCGGCCTGCGCAGCCTGCTGTCGAAGCGCGAGACCCGGCCGCCCAAAAAACACGGCAACATCCCGCTCTGACGGGCGGAACGGGGGACACGACCGCTACCGAACGTCATGGCGGACTGGATCGACCATATCTCGACCCTTGCGACGGGCCTGGCCACCGTTCTCGGGGTCCTGGTCTCCCTGTGGGGGGCCTGCGCCCTGATCGGCGCCCCGTTCGCCCGGCGCGGCGCGGCGGGGCCGGCGCCGGCCGTCTCCGGTGAGCCCCGGCACGGCGTCCCGCCGGAGCACGTTGCGGCGGTCTCGGCGGCGGTCGCCGCGGCCGTGGACGGGCCGCACCGCATCGTGCGTATTTCCGCTCCCAGTCACCGTCCGCCCGGCTGGTCGCTCGAGGGGCGGTTCGAGAGCTTCGGCGCGCATCGCATGCCGTGGGACCGGTGGCCGCGCGTGACCACGAAGGGGCGAAGAAGGAAGAGCAGGTAGATGAGACGCTTCAGGATCACCGTTGACGGCACGACCTACGACGTCGCCGTCGAGGAGGTGGGGGAGGCTCCCGCTCCGGCGCCCCGGGCCGCGCCCGCGCCACCGTCGGCGGCGGGCGCCTCGGCGAGGGTCGCGCCGCCCGCCGCCCCGCCGCCCGCCGCGCCCGCGGGCGCCGCCGGCGCCAACGACGTCCCGAGTCCCCTTTCGGGAACCGTGGTCGAGGTTCACGTCGCCGAGGGCCAGGACGTCCGGCAGGGCGAGAAGCTGATCACGCTCGAGGCGATGAAGATGAACACGGCCGTGCCCGCGCCCCGGAGCGGCAAGGTCGAGTCCGTGAAGGCGCGGGCCGGCGCGTCGGTCCAGGAGGGCCAGGTCCTGCTGACCTTGTTCTGACGCAACGTGGAAAACTTCACAGATCTCATTGAACTGACGGGATTTTTGCACGTCACCTGGCGGATGCTAGTGATGTGGGCGGTGGTGCTCGGGCTGCTCTATCTCGCGGCGTACAAGGGCTTCGAGCCGCTCCTTCTGGTGCCGATCGGCTTCGGGGCGCTCCTCGCCAATCTGCCGACGGAAGGGCTCGTCAATCCGCCCGCGGCGGAGGCCGCCGGCGGCCTGTTCCACTACATCGGCCTCGGCATCACGCTGGAGCTCTTCCCGCCCCTCATCTTCCTGGGGGTCGGCGCGCTGACGGACTTCGGTCCACTGATCGCCAACCCGCGCATGCTGATCCTCGGCGCGGCCGCGCAGTTCGGCGTGTTCGTCACCTTCGTCGGCGCCGTCGCGCTCGGCTTCTCGGCGCCCGAGGCCGCGGCGATCGGGATCGTCGGAGGCGCCGACGGCCCCACGTCCATATTCCTCGCCAACAAGCTCGCGCCGCATCTGCTGGCTCCGGTCGCCGTGTCGGCCTACAGCTACATGGCCCTCGTACCCCTCATTCAGCCGCCCATCATGCGGCTGCTGACCACCGAAAGCGAGCGGCGCATCCGCATGCGGTCGCTGCGCCCCGTGTCCCGGCACGAGAAGATGGCCTTCGCGCTGACGGTGACCGTGCTCTGCATTCTTCTGGTTCCCGCGGCCTCGGCGCTGATCGGCATGTTGATGCTGGGCAACTTCCTGCGCGAGTGCGGCGTGGTCGAGCGCCTCTCGAAGGCGGCCCAGAACGAGATCGTCAACGTCGTGACGATCTTTCTCGGGGCCGCGGTCGGAATCACCATGACGGGCGAGCGGTTCCTGCAGGTCGAGACCCTGATGATCCTGGCCCTCGGGGTCGTGGCTTTCGGCTTCTCGACGGCGGCGGGGGTGCTCATGGCCAAGCTCATGAACCTGGCGAGCCGGAAGAACCCCATCAATCCGCTGATCGGGTCGGCGGGCGTGTCCGCCGTCCCCATGGCCGCCCGTGTGAGCCAGGTGGAAGGCCAGCGCGCCGACCCCGACAACTTCCTGCTCATGCACGCCATGGGTCCCAACGTGGCCGGCGTGATCGGGACGGCCGTCGTCGCCGGGTTCTTCATCGCCGTCTACGGTGGCTGAGAGCGTTCCCAGGGACGTCAAGGCGGTACGGGTCCGTATCCTGGGGCGGGTTCAGGGCGTCGGATTCCGCTACTGGACCGTCGACGAGGCGTCGCGCCGGGATCTCGACGGCTGGGTCCGGAATCGCTCCGACGGCAGCGTCGAGGCGGTGTTCGCGGGTCCGCCCCGCAACGTGGACGGCATGCTCGCCGCCTGCGGCGACGGTCCGTCCTCGGCGGTCGTGAATTGCGTCGTCGAGTCGGAACTCCATGAGGACGAATGGTCCGCCCTGGTGGGACGGGGGTTCTCCGCCCGCCGGACCGAATGAGGGAGGATCGGGGACATGAACGCCGAAGACAGACTCCGGGAACTGGGACTCGAGCTCCGCAGCCCGCTGCCGCCGGTGGGCAATTACGTGGGCGCCGTGACGGTGGGAAACCTGGTCTTCCTCTCCGGCCACGGCCCGCGGGAAACGGACGGTCCCGTCGAGGGCAGGGTTGGGGAGACGCTGACGGTGGAGGAGGGGCGGCGGGCGGCCCGCAACGTCGGCCTCAACATGCTGGCGACCCTCAAGGCCGAGATCGGCGACCTGAACCGGGTGCGCCGGGTGGTCAAGGTGCTGGGCATGGTCAACGCCGCGCCCGACTTCCGGGATCATCCCAAGGTGATCGACGGCTTCTCCGACCTCATGGTGGAGGTCTTCGGCGACTCGGGGCGCGGAGGCCGTTCCGCCGTCGGCATGGGCTCCCTGCCGTTCCGGATCCCGGTCGAGGTGGAGATGATCGTCGAGATCGACTGATCCCCGGCGCGGCGGGGCGCTAGGGCGCTGCCGTTGGGACCGGCCGCACGTTCCGGCGGTCAATGGCCGTCGACGAGCACTTCGACGACCTGAAATTGCCCGTCGTCCCCGCCGGTTTCGGGACGGGAACGAACAGTCATGGCAAGTTTGCGTCCCAGGGAATCGAAAGACCGAGCGCCTCCGTGACGGCGCTTTGCCGGGCGTCGAGCGTGGCAAACGAGAGCCCGCCGGCTTGGGGGGCGACATAGAGGGCCGTCGCGACATGCCACAGGTCGGCACCACGCAGATAGCCCGTCGCGAGCACCGTCGCAAACTCCGGAGCAAGCGTCCTGTCGGGTAGAATCCATTCGATCCCCGCGACCGCGCTTTCCCGGAAAAGCAGATTCTCGCGTGCGAACGCCGCCCGCAGTTCGGCTTCGAGCAGGTTGGAGGAAATCAGGCGGGCGAACTCGTCCAGCCGGCGCGCATGCGCCGCCGCTCCCGGTTCGTCGAAGGCGATGGCCGTCAACACCGAGGTGTCGACGTACGCGACGCTCATTCGCCGCGCTCCGCGAGAAACCTCGACAGCGCACCGGGCCGCCGACCGACCGGCCGGAACGTCTGCCTCGGGGCTGTCGGGCGGGTCAGGCAGCCACCACGTTCGAGGTCGTCCAGCCGCTCGTCGAGCGTCGGTTCCCGCCCCCGTTCTATCGAACGGATTTCCGCCACCGGTTCCCCCCGATACGAGACGGTGACGGTCTTGCCTTCGCGCACTTGCCGGATGACCTCGGAAAAACGCGCCTTCGCTTCGTAGATTGAGTAACTGAGCGTCATGGGAATGATTTTATCTAGTCAGACTGGTCATGACAACCGCAAGTACCGGAGCACCGTGCGAGCTGTGCTTGCCGCACGCAAACGGGACAGTTCGCGTTGTAGTACAGGCGTATCCCCATCTCGTCTTCCGGGCGGGTGCCGCCTCAGGCGTCCTGCCAGGGGTCGTAGGTGCCGAAGTACCAGGCGTTGCCTTCGAGGTCCCGGCAGCCGTAGAGCCGCCCGCCGTAGGGCTGGTCCTCGGGCTCCATGAAGACGTCGGCGCCCGCGGCCCTGGCCCCCGCGCAGTGGTCGTCCGCGTCCTCGACGATGACGTAGCGCGCGTGGGCCGTCGATGGATCGGACGGGGCGGGCCGGTCGGCCGAACCGCGGTCCCCGCCGGGCCTGGAGCCGAGCATCATCATGCCGTTCCCGAACGTGAGCTGGGCGTGCGCGATCGCGCCGTCCTCTCCGGGGACCACGAGTTGCCGCTCGAAGCCGAACGCGCGGCAGAGCCAGTCGATCGCGGCGGGCGCGTCCGAATAGCGGAGCGACGGGACGATCGTCGCGGTCGTGGCCTTCGGTCTGCCCGGCATGTCCGCTACTCACTCGACGAGGGGGGCGCCGGGCAATGCGTCGCCCCAGGGCATCATGGCGACGGCGGAGACGGAGTTCTTCGGCGATCCGTCGATCAGTTTGTCGCTGTAGGCGAGATAGACCAGCGAATTGCGCGCGCGATCGAGGAAGCGCACGACCTGGAGCTTCTTGAACAGGACGGAGCGCCGCGCCTCGAACACGCGCTCGCCTTCGTCGTCCGACGCGATGGCCTCGACGAATTCGATGGGGCCGACCTGGCGGCAGGCGATGGAGGCGTCGGACGTCTCCTCCGCCAGGCCCAGGGTGCCCGATATCCCGCCCTTTCGCGCCATGCTGAGGAAGCAGGCGACGCCCTTGATCTTGGGGTCGTCGAAGGCCTCGACGACGATCTTGTGGTTGGCGCCGAGAAGCTTGAAGGCGGTGTCGACGGAGCCGATTTCGTCGGCCCAGGCCGGGCCGGCGAGGGATGCGGCGACCAGGCCGGGGAGAAGCGCGCGGAGAGCCATGGCGGCATCCTCGTGGTGAACGGTGCAAACCACAAGTAAGCGTCGGTCGCCGCGATTCCCAGTGTCCTGATCGATAAATTCTCCGGAACATGTTCATCGGTCGTACCGGTGGGCGGAGCCGCTATGGCGGTCTTCTTGTCGGCTTGGTCCGCACCGCGCATGCGGCCTTGTCCGATGGGCAAGACGGTGAAAGTCGCGGCACGAACCCATTGCGGCAACAGGACTTTCTGAACATCGTGGATGCGTGGGCGACGATGTCGTTTCCTACGCCGGAGGCGTTTTCGGTCTCACACGCCAGATATCGCACCTGCGGCTATGGCAGGGAACGTAGCCAGCCGGAGGCTTGATGTCGGTAGGCCATTGGCCTATATGCCCGGGATGGAGTTCGAACGGGACGATGCCAAGAACGATTCCTGCTTCCTGCGTCGCGGCTTCGACTTCGCCTATGCCGTCCGCGCGTTCCTCGATCCGCTCCGGATCGTCGTGCAGGATCGCCGGCGTGACTATGGCGAGGATCGCTACCGCCTTCTCGGCATGATCGACGGGCGGGCGTATGTCATCGTCTACACGGTGCGGGGTTCGGCCATCCGCATCATCTCGGCCCGCAAGGCCAATGCCAACGAGGTTGCGGAGCATGAGCACAACGCGCGTCAGGATTGATCCCGACGATCCGTCCACTCTTCCCGAGGGGCGGATCGACCCCATGGTGGTGGATGCCACCGGCGAGGCGGATATCGCCTTGCAGATTCAGGAGGACGATGCCGAGGCGATGCAAGACATGGCGCGGTATGCGCGCCGGGTCCGGCGGCGGCTGGGTCTCACACAGTTGGAACTGGCGCGGCGCATAGACGTGCCGCATGAGACGATCCGCAATTGGGAGCAGGGGAAGCGCTGCCCGACCGGCGCGGCGCGCGCCCTGTTGCGGGTGCTCGACAAGGCTCCGGAGGCCGCGCTCCGCGTGCTGACCTGAGGGTGCAAGTCGCCTCCCGAGAACGTTTTGTTGCGGCAGGTGCCGGGGATGCCGGACTGAGGTCCGACCCCGTTCCGTTACCGCTCTCACCCGAAGACGGGAGAATGGCCCGGTCCGCCGAACACCTCGGCGAAGGCGTCCATCAGCGCCGAATCCACCTCGGCGGTCGTCGCGGGAATTCCCAGGTCCACGAGGGACGTGACGCCGTGCCCGCCGATGCCGCAGGGCACGATCCCCCGGTAGTGGTCCAGGTCGGGTTCCACGTTCAGCGACACGCCGTGATAGGTGATCCAGTGGCGGATGCGCACGCCAGCGGCGGCGATCTTGGCCTCGCGCCCGCCGCCCCGGTCGATCCAGATGCCGATTCGCCCCGCGCGCCGTTCGCCCGCGACGTTGAACCGCGCCAGGGCGCGGATGAGCCAGTCCTCGAGCCGGCTCACGTATCCGCGCACGTCACGTCCGCGCTCCCGCAGGTCGAGCATGACGTAGGCCACCCGCTGTCCGGGGCCGTGATAGGTGTACTTCCCGCCCCGTCCCGTGTCGTGGACGGGCAGGAAAGAGCGGTCGAGCAGGTCCTCGGGCCGCGCGCCGGTGCCCGCGGTGTAGAGGGCCGGATGCTCGAGCAGCCACACGAGTTCCCCCGCCCGGCGCTCCCGGATGTCCGCCACCCGGGCCTCCATCGCGGCCACGGCGTCCTCGTAGCCGACCGGCGCGTCGCTGATCCGCCATTCGACCGTCTTCATGACCGGAACCGTAGCACGGGCCGCGGTCCGCGGACGTTGCGCGCACCGGGAGTCCCGTCTTAAGATTTCCCGGGCGGGAGGACGGATGAGCCTGATCTCCATCAGCGGGCTTGAGAAGACGTTCCGGTCGCGCCAGGGGGCGGACTACACGGCCATCCGCGATTTCGACCTCGAGATCCACGAAGGCGAGTTCTTCTGTCTGCTCGGTCCGTCGGGCTGCGGCAAGACCACGGTGCTGAACATCATCGCGGGCTTCGACGGTCCGACCCGCGGCGAGGTCATGCTGGACGGGCGTCCCGTCACGGGTCCGGGGGAGGATCGCGGCGTGGTCTTTCAGGGCGACGACTCCCTGTTCACCTGGTGCAGCGCGCTTCAGAACGTCGAGTTCGGCCCCCGGCTTCGCGGCATGCCCAAGGGCGAGCGCGAGGCGCACGCCCGCAAATACATCGAGCTCGTGGGCCTCGGCGGCCAGGAGGACAAGTTCCCGGTCGAGCTCTCGGGCGGCATGAAACAGCGCATCCAGATCGCGCGGTGCCTCGCCAACGAGCCCAAGATGCTGCTGATGGACGAGCCGTTCGGCGCCCTCGACGCCCAGACCCGGACGATCATGCAGGAGCAGCTCGCGCGCATCTGGCATCGGAACGAGACGCCGGTGTTGTTCATCACCCACGACATCGACGAGGCGGTGACGCTGGGGTCGCGGATCGGCGTGATGACCGCGGGGCCGGAGTCCACGTTGAAGGGCATCGTGGACGTGAAGCTGGGAGCCGAGCGCCGCCGCACCGACGACGACTTCATGCAGGTCTACCGCGAGGTCTACGACATGATCCGCGAGGAGGTGCTGCAATCGCTGAGCCGCGAAGACGGGGAGGAGGCCGCGTGAGCCCGGCGCGGGCCCCTGCGGCGCGTCCCGCGCCCGGCGGGGAGGGCGGGCGGGAAGCCGCCTGGACCGCCCTCAAGAAGGCCGCGAACCTCTACGGCATCTATGCCGTCGGCTTCGTCAGCCTGTTCGTGCTGTGGCACGTCGTCTCGGTGTACCTGCTCTCGTCGGTCCTGTTTCCACCGCCGCTCCCCGTGCTGGACAAGGCGGCCGAGCTGATCGCCAACGGCAAGCTGTTCGAGCACGTCGGCTTCAGCATGATGCGGATCGCCGTCGGATTCGTCCTCGGCTCCTCCATCGGCATCGTCATCGGGCTGTTGATGGGGTCGTTCCTGACCGTCCGCCGCTTCATGGACCCCTACGTGGAGACCCTGCGCTTCATTCCGGCCGTGGCGATGATCACCGTCGCCGTGATCTGGTTCGGCATCGACGAGGCTTCGAAGTTCTTCATCATCACGTACGCCACGGTGTTCATCGTCATCCTGACGACGGCCGCGGGCGTGTCGAGCATCGCTCCCAACAAGACCCGCGCGGCGCAGTCCCTCGGCGCGACCCGGGCGCAGGTGTTCTTCCTGGTCACGCTGCCGGCGACCGTGCCCTTCATCCTCACGGGCATGCGCGTGGCCATGGCCAACGCCTTCACGACGATCGTCGCCGCGGAGCTGGTCGCCGCCAATCACGGCATCGGCACGCTGCTCTGGGAATCGCGGCTCTACATGAAGATCCCGGAGATTTTCGTCGCCCTCCTGACGCTGGCGCTTCTCGGCTTCACCGTGGACCGCTGCTTCCGCTGGGCGATCTTCAAGTTCGCCGGACGGTATTCGCCCGTCACGTAGGCGAACCGCGCGAACCGCGTGGTGATCGGTGCGACGGAGTGTCTCTTGGACACGTTCACTTGGGAGGACGAATCATGCGAAAGCTGCTCACCGCCGCGGCCGTGACCGCCGTCGCCGCCTTCGGCGCGGCGCCGGCGAAGGCCGCCGACTTCACGATGGTCACCGGGGTCGATCCCGGATTCTCGATCTTCTACGTGGGCCACCTCGGCGGTTTCACCGAGAAGAACGGTCTCGACACGGCCCTCAAGACGGGCCCCTCGGGAGGCGCGTCGGTGCCGTTGCTGATCGGCAACCAGTCGAACGCCTCCATGGCGGCGGCGCTCGCCGGCATCAACAACCATCTGGTCGACAACAACATCTGCGCCGTGGCGCAGATCGTCACCCTCGACCGGTGGTACGGCATCGTGGCGTCGGACGAGATCAAGAAGATCGAGGACCTGAAGGGCCGCAAGATCGGCGTCACCATCGGCACCGGATCGGAAACCCTGTGGCAGGCCGTTCTCGATCACTACAAGCTCGACTACGACGCCTACAACGAGGGCGTGGTCAACGTCGAGCCGCCCGAAATGGCCGCCGCCATCGAGCGGGGCGACATCGTCGCGTTCGCCAACTGGGAGCCCTGGCTGTCGCGCGCCACGCTCGCCATCCCCGGGACCCACATCCTCGTCGACAACAAACAGGTCGGCCTCTACGACGTCGTGTTCATCTACATGAACCGCAAGTACATCGAAGAGAATCCGGACAAGGCGAAGAAGTTCATGAAGTCCATGATCGACGCCAACGACCACATCGTGAACGACCCGGCGGACACGAAGAAGATCGTCGGCGAATTCCTCAACCTGTCGCCCGACCTGATGGACCAGCTCTACCCCAAGCTCACGTACAAGGTGGCGCTGGACCAGCAGTCGTTCGACAAGACCAGGGAGGTCCTCCAGCAGATGCTGAACCAGGGACGGTTGAAGGACGTGGACGCCTTCGACTTCAACAAGTGGTTCTGCCCGGACTTGCTGAGGGACGTCGATCCCGGCCGTGTGCAACTGCCGGCCGACATGAAGATGTAGCTCGGCCGCGCGTGCGTTCCACGCCCGCCCTGCGGCGCGTCTGCGCCGCGGGGCGGGCCCGCGCGTGGCCTCCACGGGGGGGGGGACCGGAACGGAATGAGCCGGCACGTCAGGGAGAAGCTCGCCGCGAACGAGCCGGTGCTGTTCGTGAATCCGAACCACGCGGCGCCGAGCCTCGTCGAAACGATCGGGGGGCTCGGGTTCGACGGCGTGTTCATCGACTGCGAGCGCGGTTCTCCGTCCTTTCGCGATGTGGAGGATCTGGCGCGGGCGGCGCGGGCGGGCGGCATCGCCTCCATCGTCCGGCCCGACGCCAATCTGCCCTGGCTGCTGACCCGCTATCTCGACCGGGGCATCGACGGCGTCATCGTGCCCTTCGTGCATACGGCGCAGGCGGCGCGGGACATCGTCGATACGGTCCGCTATGCCCGGCCCACGGACCACGAAGAGAAGCTGGTGATCGTGATCGTCGAGTCGCGCGCCGGTCTGGAGAACCTGCCCGACATGCTCGGGATCGGCCGCATCGACGTCTTCTTCATCGGCGGCGGAGATCTGGCCCAGGACATGGGCTACGACCTTCACATGCTCGGGGAAGGCGACGAGAGGCCCGGGGACGTGCAGGAGGCCATCGACGGCGCCATCGACCTCATCCTCGGCGCGAACCGGACCGCGGGACTGCTGGTCAATCGGGGAAACGTCGCGGCTTATGTCGACCGGGGCGTGCGTTTCTTCTACGAGATGGCGGACAATCTGCTGGCGACCGGGGCCCGGGACTTCCTGGACCGCGCCAGCGGACCGCGGCCGACGGAACGGGAGGGTCCCGGTTGATGCCCCACATGACCACGAGCGACGGCGTGAGGATCCACTACGAGGACGTAGGCTCGGGCGCGACCATCGTGTTTTCCCACGAATTCGGGGACAACCACGAGACGTGGGCGCCGCAACTGGATCACTTCGGGCGGCGGTACCGCTGCATCGCCTACGCGGCCCGCGGATTTCCTCCGTCGGACGTCCCGGAGGAGGCGGAAAAGTACACCCAGGCCCGGGTGTCCGCCGATATCGGGGAACTGATGGACCGTCTCGGCGTCCGCCAGGCCCATCTCGTCGGCGTATCCATGGGATCCTACGCCGTGCTCAATTTCGCGCTCGCCCATCCGGACCGGGCGCGGTCGCTGGCGGTGGGATCGGGCGGCCACGGCTCGGACCTGGAGAACCGGGCCGCGGTGCTCCGGGGATTCGAGGCGCGCGCCGCGGCGTTCGACGAGAACGGGGCCGAAAAGATGGCCATGGACCTTGCCGAGGACGCGGTGCGCCGGCCCTTCAAGATGAAGGACCCGCGCGAATGGGAGGCCTTCCGGACCCGTCTCGCCGGACATTCCGCCGCGGGATGCGCCCGCACCCTGCGCGGCGTGTTCGCCGACCGGCCGTCGGTGTACGCGCAGAAGGAGGCGTTCGAGGCGTTCGACGTGCCGGCGCTGATCATGTCCGGCGACATGGACACGCCGGCCATGGAGCCGAGCCTGTTCATGCACCGGCACATGCCGTGCGCCGGGCTTCTCGTGTTTCCCTGGTCGGGCCACAACCTCAACATCGAGGAGCCCCGGGCGTTCAACCGGGCGCTCGAGGATTTCTTCCACGCGGTGGAGCATGGCCGCTGGGGGTACGACCGGCGGGCGGGGGAGCGGAAATGACGGACTTGCATACGCTGACCGCGGCCGACGCGGCGCGGCGCATCGAATCGGGGACCCTGCGCTCGGAGGTCCTGACGGGCGCGGTCCTGGACCGGATCGAGGCGCGCGAGCCGGAGATCGGGGCCTACGTGCACGTGGACCGGGACACCTCTATGGACGAGGCCCGAATCCGGGACCGCGAGCCGGCGCGCGGCCCCCTCCACGGCGTGCCCGTGGCGGTCAAGGACGTGTTCGACACCTTCGACATGCCGACGGCCTACGGCTCGCCCATCTACCGCGGCCACCGGCCGCCCCAGGATTCCGCCGTCGTCGCGATGATCCGCGAGAAGGGGGGCGTCATCCTCGGCAAGACGGTGACGCCCGAATTCGCCACCCAGCATCCGCCCAAGACTTGCAACCCCCACGACCTCTCGCGCTCGCCCGGCGGCTCGTCGGCGGGGTCCGCGGCGGCCGTCGCCGCCGGCATGGCGCCGGTCGCCGTCGGCTCGCAGACCACGGGCTCGGTCGTCCGGCCCGCGGCCTATTGCGGGATCGTCGGCTACAAGCCGTCGTTCCACGCCGTCAACGTGGCCGGCATGAAGCCGCTGGCGCCCTCCATGGACACGGTCGGGATCCTGTCCACGACGGTGGAGGACGCGATGCTGCTCGCCGCGGTGCTGTGGGACGCCCGGCCCGTCGATCTCGACGCCGCCGCGGGAGCGGCGCCGCGCATCGCATTCTGCCGGACCCCGCAGTGGGACAAGGCGGAGGACTACATGCAGGCCGCGGTCGAGGAGGCGGTGTCGCGCCTGTCCCGCGCGGGCGCGGCCGTCGAGGAGGTCTCCCTGCCGCCGGAGTTCGACGGCCTCGAGGAGGCCGTGGACACGCTGGTCGGATTCGAGATGTGGCGGACGCTGACGTTCGAGCGCGAGACGTATCCCGGCCTGCTGAGCCCCCGCCTCAAGGAGCTGCTGGCCATGGGAGAGGCGCGGACGGGCGAAGGCTACCGGGCCGCCCTGGCGCTCGCCGCGGCCTGCCGCGCCCTGTTCGCGGACATGATGCGCGGCCGCGACGTGATCCTGACGCCGCCGGCGACCGGCGAGGCACCGCCCCGGGAGGAGAGCACCGGCGATCCCACCTTCTGCAAGATCTGGACAGCGATGTACGGCGCGTCGGTGACCGTTCCGGCGGCGCGCGGACCCGGCGGACTGCCCCTCGGGGTTCAGGTTGCCGCTCCGTACGCCGCCGACCACAAGGCGCTCGCCGCGGCGGAATGGATTCGCCGGGCGCTGGCGTAGGTCCCCGGCCCCCCACGACGTCATGCCCGGGCTTGTTCCGGGCATCCACGTCCGTCCGCCCGGTTCATGTCGGCAGGCCGTGCGAAGCCATGCCCCTTGGCGGACACCCTCACCCTGTCCCTCTCCCGCAGAGCGGGAGAGGGGACCCTCGGGGCGCGGCCGGGGTGGACCGCAATGCGCTCGGGCTCGTCACCCTCGCCCCCCACGACGTCATGCTTGGAACAAGTCTGAGACGGGTGCCCGTCGGCATGACGCTGGCGGAGTTTCGGGGATCGGGCAGGTATCGCAATCAGAGGAGAAATCTCCGATATAATCTGAGGAATTTCATATAATATATTGATTTATATATAAAATATTTTCCTCATCTTCTCCCCTCCAATGTCGTGCGAAGTGTGCGAATTCAAAACGAACCCGGGTGCGCGGCGGCCTCCCTGCCTCCGTGCGAAGTGTGCGAATTCGACGAGGCGGCCGGCGGGCGGGCGCGGTTCTTGCGCGGCGGGGCGCGATTTGGTATCTCCGGCCGACGGCGAAGCGGTCGTGGCGGAACTGGTAGACGCGCAGCGTTGAGGTCGCTGTGGGCGAGAGCCCGTGGAAGTTCGAGTCTTCTCGACCGCACCAATTTCCGGTCGTGGCGCGGGAGGCGTGAGGGCCTCCGAAAGCCGGTAACCGGCTCGCCGCCGCGCGACGCGGCCCGAGACGGAGGGCCGAGACATGACGGACGCGCCGGCGGCGGGCGGCGAACCGGAGGCGTTGCTCGCCTTCGAGGACTCCCTCGGCCTGTCGCCGGAGCACGTGCAGGCGGTGGTCCGGGCGATCGACGACGAGGACCTCGACCGCGTGCGGGCCCTGGTGGAGCCCCTGCACTCCGCCGACGTCGCGGATCTGGTGGAGCAGCTCGAGCCGGACGAGCGGCGCGTTCTGGTGGAGGTCGTCCGCGGCCTTGTTGCCTCCGAGGTCCTGCCCCACCTGGGCGAGGCCCTGCGGGACGACGTCGTCGAGCATCTCGGGACGAAGGATGTCGCGGCGGCGCTGGCCGAGTTCGACGTCGACGACGCCATCGACGTGCTCGAAGACCTCGACGAGGAGGACCAGCGGGAGGTTCTGCGGGCCCTGCCCGCGTTCGAGCGGCTGCGCATCGAGGAAGGCCTCGCCTTCCCCGAGGACAGCGCCGGCCGCCTCATGCAGCGCGACTTCGTCGCCATCCCCGCCTACTGGACGGTGGGCCAGACCATCGACTACATGCGCCGGTCCGACGACCTGCCGGACGAGTTCTACGAGATATTCGTCGTCGATCCGTCCCATCGCCCCATGGGGACCGTGCCCCTCTACCGCGCCATGCGCACCAGGCGGCCGGTTCTCATCGGCGACATCATGGAGGCGGACCCCGTGCTGATTCCGGCCGGGATGGACCAGGAGGAGGTGGCCTATCACTTCCAGCAATACGATCTCGCGTCGGCCGGCGTGGTCGATGAGTCCAACCGCCTGATCGGTGCGATCATGGTGGACGACGTGGTCGACGTCATCCACGAGGAGGCGGAAGAGGACATCATGCGCCTCGCCGGGGTCGGCGAGAGCGACATATTCTGGACGGTCGCCGAAACCGCCAGACGGCGTTTCCTGTGGCTCCTGGTGAATCTGGGGACGGCGGTTCTCGCCTCGGTCGTGATCTCGCTGTTCGGGGCGACCATCGAGCAGGTCGTGGCCCTGGCCATTCTGATGCCGATCGTCGCGTCCATGGGCGGCAACGCGGGGACCCAGACCATGACGGTCACGGTCCGCGCCCTGGCGACGCGCGACCTGACCGTGACCAACGCCGTGCGCGTCGTCGGCAAGGAGCTGGTCGTCGGCCTCGTCAACGGCGTGCTGTTCGCGACCCTCGTCGCGGCGATCGCCGCCGTCTGGTTCGGCGGCGCAGCGCTCGGCGGCGTGATCGCCGCCGCCATGATCGTCAACATGATCGTCGCCGCGCTGGCCGGGATCCTCATTCCCCTGGCCTTCAACCGGCTCGGCGTCGATCCCGCCGTGGCGGCCACCGTGTTCGTGACCACCGTGACCGACGTGGTCGGGTTCTTCGCCTTCCTCGGACTCGGGGCGTGGTTCCTGCTGTGACCGCCGCCGTCGGGGGCCGTGGCCGCGGCGGGACGGCCGGGCTAGAGTCGGGCGCATGATCCCCAACCGCTTGCCGTCGCTCGATTTCGACCTCGGCGACGCCGCCGACCTGCTGCGCGACTCGGTGGCGGGCTTCGCGGCCGGCGAGATCGCGCCCCGGGCGGCGGAGATCGACGCCACCAACGAATTTCCCATGGACCTCTGGCCCAAGATGGGAGAGCTCGGCCTTCTCGGGATCACCGTCGAGGAGGAGTTCGGCGGCGCGGGCATGGGGTACCTCGAGCACGTCGTCGCCATGGAGGAGATCAGCCGCGCTTCCGCCTCGGTCGGACTCTCCTACGGCGCCCACTCGAACCTGTGCGTCAACCAGATCCGCCGCAACGGCTCCGACGGGCAGAAGCGCCGCTACCTGCCGAAACTCGTTTCGGGCGAGCACGTCGGCGCGCTCGCCATGAGCGAGCCGGACGCCGGGTCCGACGTCGTCGGCATGCGGCTTCGCGCCGAACGGAAAGGCGGCGGCTACGTGCTCAGCGGCACCAAGATGTGGATCACCAACGGCCCCGACGCGGACGTCCTCGTCGTCTACGCCAAGACCGACGCAGACGCGGGTTCGCGCGGCATCACGGCCTTTCTCGTGGAGAAGACCTTCCCGGGATTCTCGACGTCGCGGAAGCTCGACAAGCTGGGCATGCGCGGTTCCAACACGTGCGAGCTCGTGTTCCGGGACTGCGGCGTGCCGGAGGAGAATGTGCTCGGCGCCGTCGGCCGCGGCGTCGAGGTGCTGATGAGCGGGCTCGACTACGAGCGCGCCGTGCTCGCCGCGGGCCCCCTCGGGATCATGCGCTCGTGCATGGACATCGTCGTCCCGTACGTGCACGAGCGCCGGCAGTTCGGCGAGCCCATCGGCACGTTCCAGCTCATGCAGGGCAAGCTCGCCGACATGTACACGACGATGAACGCCTGCCGGGCCTACGTGTACGCCGTGGGCCAGGCCTGCGACAGGGGCGGGATCGCCCGGAAGGACGCCGCCGGGGCCATCCTCTACGCCTCGGAGAAGGCCACCTGGATGGCGCTCGAGGCCATCCAGTGCCTGGGCGGAAACGGCTACGTCAACGAGTTCCCGACGGGCCGTCTGCTGCGCGACGCCAAGCTCTACGAGATCGGCGCCGGGACCAGCGAAATCCGCCGCATGCTGATCGGCCGCGAACTGTTCGAGGAGACGGCGTAGTGGCCCCCGGCGACCGCGAATGCGCGTTTTGCCGCGGGCGTCCGGATGGTATGAACCATGTCCGTGTCACCGCGGCGGAGGGCCGCCGCAGCGCCCGGAACCGGGCGCGGGGAGAACATCATGAGCAACCGGGATCCCGTTGTCATCGCCGGCATGGCCCGAACCCCTCTCGGGGACTTCCAGGGCGGCTTGAGCGCTTCTTCCGCGCCGGAGCTCGGCGCCGTGGCGATCAGGGCCGCCCTCGAGCGCGCCGGCGTGCCCGCCGGCGACATCGACGAGGTCATCATGGGCTGCGTGCTGCCCGCCGGCCTCGGCCAGGCGCCCGCGCGACAGGCGGCGATCGGGGCGGGCGTTCCCGTCGACGTCGGCGCCACGACGATCAACAAGATGTGCGGATCGGGCATGAAGGCCGCCATGCTGGGCAACGACCTGATCGCGGCGGGAACCGACGGCATCGTCGTCGCCGGCGGCCTCGAGAGCATGAGCAACGCGCCGTACCTGATGCAGAAGGTGCGCGGCGGTCTGCGCATGGGTCACGGGGAGATGAAGGACCACATGTTCCTCGACGGTCTGGAAGACGCCTACGAGCCGGGCCGGCTGATGGGAACCTACGCGGACGAGACGGCGCGGGCCTACCAGTTCTCGCGCGACGATCAGGACGCCTACGCCGTCGAATCCCTTGGCCGCGCCCGAAAGGCCGCTGAGGAGGGCTGGTTCGACGACGAGATCGCCCCCGTCGCCGTGAAGACGCGCAAGGGCGTCGACACGGTGGCCCGCGACGAGCACCCCTTCTCGGTCGATCTCGGCAACGTGCCGAAGCTGCGTCCGGCGTTCGCCAGGGACGGCACCGTCACCGCGGCGAACTCCAGCGCCATCTCGGACGGCGCCGCCGCGCTGGTCCTGATGCGGGAGTCCGAGGCCGGGCGCCGGGGGATCGCGCCGCTCGCCCGTATCGTCGGCCACGCCACGAACTCGGGGGAGCCGCGGCGGTTCACCACCGCGCCGGTCGGCGCCGTCGAGCGTCTGCTGGAGAAGACCGGCTGGTCCGCGGACGACGCCGATCTCTACGAGATCAACGAGGCCTTCGCGGTCGTCGCCATGGTCGCCATGCGCGACCTCGGCCTTGATCGCGAGAGGGTCAACGTGCACGGCGGTGCCTGCGCGCTCGGCCACCCCCTCGGCGCGACGGGCGCGCGCATCGTGGTCACGCTGCTCGGCGCGATGGAGAGGACGGACGCGAGGCGCGGCATCGCCGGGCTCTGCATCGGTGGCGGGGAGGCGACCGCGATCGCGGTGGAGCGCCTCGCCTAGGAGCCTGCCACATGGACCGCAAGCTCATCTCGACCAGTTCGCCCTACGAGAAGATCGCTAGCTTCTCGCGGGCGGTGGTGCAGGGCGACTGGGTGTTCGCGTCCGGCTGCACCGGTTACGACCCCGATACGGACAGCATTTCCGAGGACCCGGCCGAACAGGCCGAACAGGCCTTCAAGCTCATCGGCTGGCTGCTGGACGAAGCCGGGTTCGGCCTCCGCGATGTCGTGCGGATCGTCGTCTATCTCGCCGACCGCGAGGACTTCGAGGCGGTGGCGCCGGTCATCGGGGCCCACTTCAGGGGAATAAATCCCGCC
Source organism: Alphaproteobacteria bacterium (assembly GCA_963663355.2). Classification (GTDB taxonomy): domain Bacteria; phylum Pseudomonadota; class Alphaproteobacteria; order UBA2966; family UBA2966; genus UBA2966. Next base: position 2,415,506 of record CAXXKS010000001.1, on the reverse strand, counting down.
AACACGACGGTCGAGGCGCGCCTCGTCGATCCGCGCATGAAGGTCGAGATCGAGATCACCGCGTATCGCGGTTCGTAGCCGGCGGCCCGCGTACGGCCGCCTCGCGCGCAAACCCGGGAGACCAGGACCGATGCCCGACCCCATCGATTTCTATTTCGACTTCGGATCGCCGTACGGCTATTTCGCCAGCCTGCGCGTGGACGATATCGCGGCGAAACACGGCCGCGAGGCCGTCTGGCGGCCCATGCTCCTCGGCGCCGTCTTCAAGACGGAAGGCACCCGGCCCCTGTCCCTCTATCCCATGAAGGGGCCGTACTTCGAGCACGACTGCGTCCGCACGGCGCGCCGTCTCGGCGTCCCGTTCACGTTGCCGGAGAATTTTCCGCCGAACACGATCGCGGCCCAGCGCGCCTACTACTGGCTGCGCGGCAGGGACGCGGACAAGGCCAAGGCGTTCGCCCGGGCCGTCTACCACGCCTGCTTCGGCGAGGGCCGGGACGTCACCCGGGCGGAGGTCGTGGCCGGGATCGCGGCGGCGGAGGGCGGCGTGGACGCCGGCGAGGCGGCGGCGGCCGTCCAGGAGCAGGCCGTCAAGGACATGCTTCGGGAAGCCACCGACGGCGCCATCGCCCGCGGCGTGTTCGGTTCGCCGTTCATCGTCGTCGACGGCGAGGCCTTCTGGGGAAACGACCGGCTGGACGAGGTCGACGCGTGGCTCGAAACGGGCGGCTGGTAGCCGCCGCGGCCGCGCGTCCCGACCGGGCGGCGAATCGTCGCCGGTCCGGCCGTATGACGCGGGCCACACCGTTCTTTACGTGCGCGGACGTTGCCGCATACGATATCGATACCATGTCCGATACAAGGAGCATCCGATGTATTTCGTGATATTCGGAACCGACAAGCCCGGTACGGGGCAGCAACGGCGCGATACGCTGGACGACGTCGTGTCCTATGTGAAAAACCACCCCGGCCATCCCGACGTGACGGTTCATCACGCCGGCCCGACGCTCGACGACGGGGGGGCCATCAACGGTACCGTCAACATCGTCGAAGCCCCGTCGCTCGAGGCCGCGCGGGCGTTCGCCGCCGACAACCCCATCCAGAGGTTGGGTCTCGGCGAACTGAACGTTCGGCAGCTGGACTGGAAAACCGGACGCCCCGACTAGGCGCCTCGGGGCGCCTCGATCTTTCCCTGCTCGAGGACGAGGACGAGGACGAGGACGAGGACGAGCCGGCCGCGCATCCTGAAGTCGCCCGGCCCGTTTCGGGCCGGACACCGGGAGCCAGGAGGACAGGGCGTATGCGTGTGATTCGGGGGTTCGCGGGCTCCGCGGCGCTGGTCGTGCTCGCCGCGGGACTGCCCTGTTCGGTTCCGGACCGCGCGGACGCGGAGCCGATCACCCTTCGGCTGCACCATTTCAACTCGTCCAAGGCGATCGCCCACCGGCTGTTCATGCAGCCCTGGGCCGACGAGATCGAGAAGAAATCGGAGGGCCGGGTCAGGATCCAGGTGTTTCCGGCCATGCAGCTCGGCGGCAAGCCGTCGGATCTCTACGGCCAGGCGCGCGACGGCGTGGTCGACATCGTCTGGACGATACCCGGCTACTCGCCGGGGCGGTTTCCGCTGACGGAGGTGTTCGAGCTGCCCTTCCTCGCCGGCGGCGCGACGGCGGCGAGCCAGGCGCTGACCGCGTTCCACCGAGAGTGGATGGGGGACGAATACAAGGACACGCACCCGCTGGTCTTTCACAGCACCGCGCCGACCCACCTCCATACCGCCGGGAAACGGATTCGCGTGCTCGAGGACCTCGAGGGCATGAAGATACGCACCCCCTCGCGGATCGGTGCGGAGACGCTCCGCGCGCTGGGCGCCGTTCCGGTCGGCATGCCGGTCCCCGCCGTCTACGAGGCCCTGTCCCGGGGCGTGGTCGAAGGGACCGCGATCCCCTGGACCATCATGCGTCCCTTCCGTCTGCACGAGGTGACGAACTACCACACCGAGGTCGCCCTCTCCCGCGTCCTGTTCGTGATGACGATGAACAAGCGGCGCTACGACGAACTGCCGCCGGACGTCAGGGCTGTCATCGACGGCAGCACCGGCATGGCGTTGGCCGAACGGCTCGGCCGGATGTGGCACGACGACGAGAAGCCGGGCCGCGCGATCGCGGTCGAGCGGGGCCAGCCGATCCTGTCCCTCTCCGAGGCGGAGAGGGAGCGCTGGCGGGAGAAGACCCGGACGGTCATCGACCGCTGGGTCGAGAAGGTCGGCGCCCTGGGGTACGACGGGCAGGCGCTGCTCGCCGACGCGAGGCGCCTGCTCGCCAAGTACGGCGGCGGCCAGCAATAGCGGCGAGCGGGTGACGGACGACGAGGCGGGAAGCGGGCTTCGCGAACCGGTTCCGTATTCGGCGGAAGGTCGCCTCGGCGCCGCCTGCGGGCGTCTGGCCGGAGCGCTGGCGATGGCGGGCGGCCTGCTCCTGATCGGGGTCGTGGCGATGACCGTGATCAGCGTCCTCGGACGCTACCTCTTCAACATGCCGATCCCCGGCGACTACGAGATCACCGAGCTTGCCTGCGGGGTCGCGGTATTCGCCTTCTTCCCCTACTGCCACATGAAGAACGCCAACATCGTCGTCGAGTTCTTCACCGGACGGATGCGCCCGCGCCGCAAGGCGGCGCTGGACACGGCGCACAGCCTCGTCTTCGCGGCGGTCGCGGCGCTGATCTCCTGGCGTCTCTTCGTCGGGGGCATGCACAAGCTCGAGGACGGCGAGACGACGCTGTTTCTCGGCATTCCGGTCTGGTTGGGCTACGTCTCCGCGCTGCCGGGGGCGGTGTTGCTGACCGCCGTCTGCGTCTGGGTGTTCTATCGCCATCTGCGCGCGCTCGGCCGATGACCGATATCGCGTTCGGCGGGCTCCTGTTCGGCGTCTGCCTGGTGCTGATCGCCCTTCGGATGCCGGTCGCGGTCGCCATGTTCGCGGTCGGCGGCTTCGGGTTCGCCGCGCTCGCGGGATGGCCGGCGTTTCTCGGCCTGCTCAACACCGGACCGTTCGGCCGGACGTCGGGCTATACCCTCTCGGTGCTGCCGCTGTTCCTGCTGATGGGCCAGTTCGCCACCCGGGCGGGGCTCGGCCGCTCGCTGTTCGACTCGGCCCGCGCCTGGGTGGGGCACCGTCGCGGAGGGCTGGCCATCTCGACCGTCTGCGGGTGCGCGGCGTTCGGCTCGATCTGCGGGTCGTCGTTCGCGACCGCGGCGACGATGGCCTCGGTGGCGTTGCCCGAGATGAGGCGCTACGGCTACTCCGGGGCGCTGGCCACCGGCTCGCTGGCCGCTGGCGGTACCCTCGGCATCCTGATCCCGCCCTCGGTGATCCTGGTGATTTACGCGATCATCACCGAGCAGTCGATCGGCAAGCTGTTCTTCGCCGCGCTGATCCCCGGCGCCATCGCGACGTTCGGCTATTCCGCCGCGGTCGCCATCTATGTCCGGCTCAACCCCGAATCGGGTCCAGTCGTTCCAACCGTGCCGTTCCGCGAGCGGGTGCGCAGCCTGGGTCCGGTGTTGCCGGTCGCGGCGATCTTTCTACTGGTCATCGGCGGCATCTACCTCGGCGTGTTCACGCCGACCGAAGGCGCCGCGATCGGGGCGGCGGCCACCCTCCTGCTGGCGTTCGCGTCCGGGCGGCTGAACCGGGAGGGCTTCGTCTCGAGCGTGCTCGAGACCGCGCAGGCCACCGCGGCGATCTTCCTCATCCTGATCGGCGCCGAGGTCTACAACGGCTTTCTCGCGCTGTCCCAGATCCCGGTCGCGCTGGCCGACGCGTTCGCGGAATCGGGACTGGCGCCGATGTCGATCCTGATCGGCATCCTGCTCGTCTATCTGGTCCTCGGCTGCGTGATGGACAGCCTGGCCATGATCCTGCTGACGGTGCCGGTTTTCTTTCCCCTCGTCACCGGACTCGAATTCGGCCTCACGGAGGAGGAGATCGCCATCTGGTTCGGGATCCTGGCGCTGATCGTCGTCGAGGTCGGTCTGATCACCCCGCCGATCGGCCTCAACGTCTACGTGATCAACTCCCTGGCCGGCGACGTCCCGCTCGGCGAGTCGTTCAGGGGCATCTTTCCGTTCCTGTTGAGCGATTTCGTCCGCGTCGCCATCATTCTGGCCGTGCCCGCGACCTGCCTCTGGCTTCCGGGGCTGCTCTGATGTCCTGTCTCCGAACGGATATCGCAACGGGAACGGAACCCCCGCCCGCCTCCGTCAATTCGAAGTGTTTCCGACAGGTGCCGAAGACATGAGCGCTGACGCGTCCGACACCCCTTCCGATGCCCGCCACCATCCCGGCGAGAAGATTCGGGCGGTGCTGGCCGCCGGTCTCGGTCTGCAGATCACGGGTCTGGCCATACCCGGCATCGTGTTGATGCCGACGGTCGTGTTCCGGGCCGCGGGTCAGGCCGAACCGCTCCTGCTGTGGGCGGTCTCCGCGTCCGTCATGATCTGCGGCGCGGTCACGATCCTGCAGGCGATTCGGGTCGGCCGGATCGGCGCCGGTTACGTCCTCGTGACGGGAACGTCCGGGGCCTCCATCGCGATCAGCATCGCGGCGCTGGCCGAGGGCGGTCCGGCGTTGCTCGCCGCCCTGGTGCTCGTCCTGTCTCTCTTCCAGTTCGTGTTCTCCGCGCGGCTCTCGCTGTTTCGGCGGATCCTGACGCCGACCGTCACGGGGACGGTCATCATGCTGACCCCGGTCACGGTGATGCCGGTCATCTTCGATCAGTTGAAGAACGTGCCGGCCGGGGCGCCGCCGTCGGCGGCTCCGCTGAGCACTCTCGCGACCCTGCTCGTCATCGCCGTCATCGTGCTGAAGGCGAGGGGGCCATTGCGCCTCTGGGCGCCGGTCATAGGCATCGTCGCGGGCTCGACGGTCGCCGGAGCGTTCGGTCTCTACGACGTCGACCGTGTCGCCGAGGCTGCGTGGGTCGGCCTTCCGAGGGCCCAATGGCCGGGCTTCGATCTCGGCTTCGGACCGGCCTTCTGGGGCCTTCTTCCGGCGTTCCTGTTCATGGCCGTGGTCTGCACGATCCAGACGATCAGCGGCTCCGTCGCCGTCCAGCGCGTATCCTGGTCTCCGCCCCGGGCGGTGGACTTCCGAACGACGCAAGGTGCGGTGGCCGCGGACGGGACGGGCAATCTGTTGTCGGGCCTCGCGGGAACGATGCCGATCGGGTTCCGTCCGACGGGCACGTCGATGATCGAACTCACGGGGATCAGCTCCCGCCGGGTCGGAGTCGCCTGCGGGGCGGTGTTCGTCGCGCTGGCATTCCTTCCCAAGGCGCTCGCCGTGATCCTGGCGATACCGGGTCCGGTCGTCGCGGCGTTCATTACCGTAATGATGGCCACCATCTTCATGATCGGCATGAGGATCGTCGTTCAGGACGGGATCGACTACCGCAAGGGCACGATCGCCGGAGTCGCGTTCTGGGTCGGCGTCGGCTTCCAGAACGGCGTGGTGTTTCCGGAGTACATAACGGCGCTCGCCGGCCCTCATCTGCACAACGGGATGGTGGCCGGCGGCCTCGTGGCCATCGCCATGACCCTGTTCATGGAGCTGACGAAACCGCGCCCCAGCCGGGTCGGGGTGGAGTTGGACGTCTCGGCCCTGGAGAACATCAGGGAGTTTCTTGCCGCGTTCGCGTCCCGCGGCGGCTGGGATGCGGCGATGGCGGACCGTCTCGATGCCGTCGGCGAGGAGACGTTGCTGACGCTCACGCGGAAGGACGAAGCCGGAGAGGAGTCCGGGCGGCGGCGCCTGCTCCTGACGGCGCGCAAGGAGGACGACGGCGCGATCCTCGAATTCGTCGCCTCGACGGGCGGAGGAAACCTTCAGGATCGGCTCGCGCTGCTCGGCGAACAGGCGGAGGAAGAGGAGATCGAACGGGAAGTCTCGCTCCGGCTGTTGCGGCACCTCGCGTCCTCGGTTCGCCATCAGCAGTATCACGACACCGAAATCGTGACGGTCCGCGTGAAAGCGCCGGGCCGAACGCCCCGCAGGCGGACGTGAGGCCGGCCCTCCCCGGCCCCGCTCCCTCAGAACAGGAAATACCCCCCGTCGATGAGAATCTCGTCGCCGGTGTGATAGGCGCTGGCGTCGCTCATCAGGTAGACGGCGATGCCGCCGAAGTCCTCCGGCCGGCCCCAGCGGCGCACGGGGATGCGCGGCATGACGTTGGCCGCGAATTTATCATTGGCCATGGCCTTCTTCGTCATGTCCGTCTCGACCCACCCCGGCAGGATCGCGTTCGCCGTCACGCCGTAGCGGGCGAGCTCGACGGACAGCGCCTTCGTCATGGCGGTCACGCCGCCCTTGGTGGCCGCGTAATGCTCGTTCCGCGCGGCGCCGGAGATGGACGCCAGGCTCGAGGTGACGATCAGGCGCCCGCCGGGATCGCCCGCCTCGGCGCGCGCCTTCATGTGCCCGGCCGCCGCCTTCAGCGTGAAGAACGCGCCGTCGAGGTTGACTCCGAGGACCCGGCTCCAGTCGTCCGACGAAATGTCGAAGAAGGACCTCGCCCCGCCCAGCACGCCGGCATTGGCGAAACACCCGTCGAGGCGGCCGAACTCGGCGAGGCACTCCTTGAAACGCGCGGACACCTGGGCCTCGTCGGAGACGTCGCAGACCGACGCGGCGACGCGCGTCCCGTGTCGCTTCAGCGACTCCGCCGCCGCCTCGTTCCGCGCCGCGTCGCGCCCCCAGATGCAGACCCCGGCGCCCGCCCGGGCGAGCGCGTCGGCCATGCCGAGGCCGATCCCCCGGTTGCCGCCCGTGATCAGCGCGACCTTGCCCGTCAGATCGAACGCCGCGTAGGTCATGGAGTCCGGTCCTCTCCCGCGCGTGCTACGCTCCCGTCATGACACGGCTCCGTTCTAGCACGGATACGCGCTCGGCCGCCTACGCCCGCAACCGGGCGCACATGGAAGGCCTCGTCACCGATCTTCGCAATAAGGCGGCGGCGATCCGGCTCGGCGGCGGAGAGGCCGCGCGGGAGCGCCATGCGCGGCGGGGCAAGATGCCGGTCAGGGACCGCGTCGAGCGGCTGCTCGATCCCGGTTCTCCCTTTCTCGAGCTGTCACAGTTCGCCGCGCACGGGGTCTACGACGACGAGGTGCCGGCGGCGGGACTCGTGACCGGCCTCGGCCGCATCGAGGGCCGCGAGTGCGTCGTCGTCGCCAACGACGCCACCGTCAAGGGAGGGACGTACTTTCCTCTCACCGTGAAGAAGCACCTGCGCGCCCAGGAGATCGCCCGCGAGAACCGGCTGCCCTGCCTGTATCTCGTCGACTCGGGCGGCGCCTACCTTCCGCTCCAGGACCGGGTATTTCCCGACCGCGAGCATTTCGGCCGCATCTTCTACAACCAGGCGACGATGTCCGCCGCGGGCATTCCGCAGATCGCCCTGGTGATGGGTTCGTGCACGGCGGGCGGCGCCTACGTCCCGGCCATGTCCGACGAGAGCGTCATCGTCCGCGGACAGGGAACCATCTTCCTGGGCGGGCCGCCGCTGGTGAGGGCGGCGACCGGGGAGGCGGTGACCTCGGAGGAGCTGGGCGGCGCGGACGTGCACGCGCGTACGTCGGGCGTCGTCGATCACCTGGCCCGGGACGACGCGCACGCGATCTCCATCGCCCGGCGGCTCGTCGCCGGCCTCAATTACGAGAAGCGCCCGGACGTCGTCTGCCGCGAACCCGCCGAGCCGGTCTACGATCCGCGGGAGGTCTACGGCGTCGTGCCGCCGGACCTGCGCTCGTCCTACGACGTGCGCGAGATCATCGCGCGCATCGTCGACGGCAGCGAGCTGGACGAGTTCAAGCGCCTCTACGGAACCACGCTGGTCGCGGGATTCGCCCGCATCCACGGCTATCCCGTCGGACTCGTCGCCAACAACGGGATCCTGTTCTCCGAATCGGCGCTGAAGGCCGCGCACTTCATCGAGCTCTGCTGCCAGCGGCGCATTCCCCTCGTGTTCCTGCAGAACGTCACCGGGTTCATGGTCGGCCGGAAGTACGAGGCGGGCGGCATCGCCAAGGACGGCGCCAAGATGGTGACCGCCGTGGCCTCGGCGCAGGTGCCCAAGTTCACGGTGATCGTCGGCGGATCGTTCGGCGCCGGGAACTACGGCATGTGCGGGCGGGCGTTCGGTCCGCGGTTCCTCTGGTCGTGGCCGAACGCGCGGATCTCGGTCATGGGAGGAGAGCAGGCCGCCAGCGTGCTGGCCCGGGTGCGCCGGGACGGGCTGGAAGCCAGGGGGGAGTCGTGGACCGAGGAGGACGAGGCCCGGTTCAAGGCCCCCGTGCTCGAGCAGTACGAGACGCAAGGGCACCCGTACTACGCCAGCGCCCGTCTCTGGGACGACGGCATCATCGACCCCGCCGAGACCAGGACGGTCCTGGGGCTGTCGATCTCGGCGGCGCTCAACGCGCCGGTTCCGGAGACCCGGTTCGGCGTCTTCAGGATGTGAGCGGGCGGCGCGTCTCCGTCCGGAGACCTCCGCAGTGCCGCAAAGCGATCCATGGCGGCCGTTCGCTCGAAACGAGCCCCCTGGCGGACACCCTCACCCTGTCCCTCTCCCGCACGCGGGAGAGGGGACCCGGCGGCGCGGTCCGTCGTTGCGGCAACGAAAGCGTGTGGCCGTCGCGGACGCGACCCGACGCCGACCGGTCCGGATCGCTCCTGACGACGAAAAGACAAACGTCGCGAGATCAACGGCTTAGATGTAAATTGCTCGGGAGGCGCGCCATGTTCGACAAGCTCCTGATCGCCAATCGCGGCGAGATCGCCTGCCGCGTCGCGCGCACCGCGCGGCGGCTCGGGATCCGGACGGTCGCGGTCTACTCCGACGCCGACGCCGGCGCGCAACACGTGGCCGCGGCGGACGAAGCGGTGCACATCGGCGGCGCTCCGGCCGCCGAGAGCTATCTCGATGTCGGGGCGATCGTCGCCGCCGCGCTGCGCACGGGCGCGGACGCGGTTCATCCCGGATACGGGTTCCTGTCCGAGAACGCCGGATTCGCGGAGGCCTGTTCCGCCGCGGGCGTGGTCTTCGTCGGTCCCCCGCCGGGGGCCATGCGCGCCATGGCGGCCAAGCACGCCGCCAAGTCCCTCATGGAGGCGGCGGGCATCCCCGTGGTGCCCGGATACCACGGCGACGACCGGTCGGAAGACGGCCTGCTCGCCGCCGCGAGGGAGATCGGGTTTCCCGTTCTCGTCAAGGCCTCGGCGGGAGGCGGCGGACACGGCATGAGGCTCGTCGAAGCGGAAGACGGCTTCGCCGGAGCGCTCGACGAGGCCAGACGCGAGGCGGTCGCGGGATTCGGAGACGACCGCGTCATCGTCGAGCGCTATCTGACGAGGCCGCGCCACGTCGAGGTTCAGATCTTCGGGGATGCCCGCGGCAACGTGGTCCATCTGTTCGAGCGGGAGTGCTCGCTCCAGCGCCGCCACCAGAAGATCGTCGAGGAAGCGCCGGCGCCCGGCATGACGGCCGGAACGCGCTCGGCGATGGGAGAGGCGGCGGTGACCGCGGCCCGCGCCATCGGCTACGTGGGCGCGGGAACCGTGGAATTCCTCGTCGACGGTGAGGCCGGTCTGGACGCCACCGGCTTCTACTTCATGGAGATGAACACCCGCCTTCAGGTGGAACACCCGGTGACCGAGCTGGTGACCGGCCTCGACCTCGTGGAATGGCAGCTCCGCGTCGCCGCTGGCGAGCCTCTTCCGGCGGCGCAGGACGACATCGCCCTCGCGGGGCACGCGATCGAGGCGCGCGTCTACGCGGAGGACCCGGCCAGGGGCTTTCTCCCGTCGCCGGGGCGGCTGTCCCGTCTGCGGCTTCCCGACGAAGGACCTCACGTCCGCATCGACGCCGGGGTGGCGGCCGGCGACACCGTCACGCCGCATTACGACCCGCTGATCGCCAAGCTCGCCGTGTGGGACGGCGACCGGGCCGGCGCGGTGCGCCGGCTGTCCCGCGCGCTGGCCGAATTCCACGTCATCGGCCTGCCCACCAACCGGGATTTTCTGCTCCGTGTCGCCAATCATCCGGAATTCCGAAACGCCTCCCTCGACACGGGCTTCGTCGACCGGTACCTCGCCGACTTGGTTCCCGAGGCGGGGCCGGCGAGCGACAGGACGCTGGCGCTGGCGGCCCTTGCCGTTCTCGGGGCCCGCGCCGCCGGGCGGGCCGAAGATGCCCGAAACTCGGCGGATCCCCATTCGCCGTGGGGCCGGAGCGACGGTTGGCGGCTGAACCTGCCCGCTGTCGAGGAGGTCGTCTTCGTGGATCCCGGCCGCGGGCGGGACGGCGGCCGCGTGGCGCTGACGGTGAGGCCGCGGGCCGGCGGGGCCTCGGCGTACCGGATGGATCTTCCCGGCGGCCCGGTGGCCGCGGCCGGAGACCTGGAAGAGGGGGGGCGGCTTCACGCGATCCTCGACGGCGTCCGGATCGCCGCCTCGGTGTACCGGTCGGGGGACGAGCTCTGGGTCGTGGACGATGACGGACGCACGCATCGCCTGTCCTTCGAGGATCCCGCCGCCGCCGCCGCGGGCGCCGACGACGCCGGCCTCGACATCGCCGCGCCCTTGCCGGGCCGGATCGGCGGCCTCCTCGTCCGTGAAGGCGACCGCGTCAGAAAGGGAACCGGACTCGTGACCGTCGAGGCGATGAAGATGGAGCACACCGTCGTCGCCCCCGCCGACGGGGTCGTCGGAACCGTCCATGTCCGTGCCGGGGACCTCGTGGAGGAGGGCGCCCGCCTGCTGGACTTCGAAGTCTGATCTCCATTCGATTGCACCCGACCGCAACGGCGCTTAGGGTGGATGTCTCCCAATTCTTCCACCGGAAACGAGCGAAGCGATGGGCCTCAACATCAAGAACGAGGAGACTTGCCGGCTGGCTCGGGAACTGGCGCGGCTGACCGGGGAGACCATGACCGTCGCGATGACCGTCGCGTTGCGCGAACGTCTGGAGCGTGAAAGGCGCCGGCGGGGCGCGGATGCCCTGGCTCGGGAACTTCACGCCATCGGACAGCGCTGCGCCGGTTTCCTCGGGCCTGGACCGTCGGCCGTGGAGCACGGCGATCTGCTCTACGACGAGCGGGGCTTGCCCAAGTGATTGTCGACACGTCGGCCGTTCTGGCCATTCTGTTCGGCGAGTCCGATGCAGGCTGCTACGAAGACGCGATAGCGGCGGCATGACCTGACGCGCCGTCTCGGCGTACCGGTCGGGGGACGAGTTCAGGATCGTGGACGAGGACGGACGTACGCATCGCCTGTCCTCTGCCGCCCCCGCGGACGGGAGCGTCGGAACCGTCCGTTTCCGCGCCGGGGACCTCGTCTCCTGTCTCTGAAATGAATGTCGCAACCCACCCCCGTCATTCCCGCGAAAGCGGGAATCCACACGCCATCGGCCGGACATGGATGCCCGCTTTCGCGGGAATGACGAAGGCGAGACACGGCTCCGGACTCCCGCTTTCGCCGGAGGGCCGGGTGGGGGCATGGTCCGGCCCTTTCGGCTACAAGTTTCGGAAACACCGCACGCGTGGAGGAAGGCGCCATCCTGCCGGACTTCAACGTCCGATGCCCGTTTTCGAAGCACCGCGCAGGACGGCCGCGCGCGGATGACCGACTGGCAGAAACTGATCGCCGTGCCGGCGGCGGCCGGGGCTCTCGCGCTCCTGTTCTGGCCGCCGGACGCCTTCACCCCGGAAATGGCGCGCGCCGCGGCGCTCAGCGTCTTCGCGCTCGGCCTGTTCGCCGGCGGATTGTTTCCGGATCACGTCACGGCGGTCCTCTATTTCCTGTTCGCCATGCTGTTCGCGGTGGCGCCGGCCAGCGTCGTCTTTTCGGGTTTTCACTCCGCGGCGTTCTGGCTGGTGTTCGGCGGGCTGGTCATCAGCGTCGCGGTCGACGAGACCGGTTTGGGGGCGCGTATCGCGCGCGCCATCGCCGCGCGGCTTCGTCCTTCGTACCTGGCGATCGTCACCGGTCTGGCCGCCATGGGCCTCTTCACGACGTTTCTCATCCCGTCCGGAATGGGGCGTATCGTCGTGTTCGTGCCCCTGGTGATGGCTGTCGCGGACCGGTTCGGGTTCGTCGAAGGGACGCGCGGACGCACCGGACTTCTCATCGCCTTTTCGTTTTGCGCCATTTTCCCGGGGTTCGCGATCCTGCCCGCGAACGTGCCCAACGTCGTCCTCATGGGCGGCATCGAGTCTCAGTACGGCGTGTACCTGTCCTACGCCGAGTACATGCTGCTCCACTTTCCCGTGCTCGGCCTCCTGAAATGCGTCGTCGTGGTCGCGCTGGTCTGGGCCATCTACCGCGAGACGCCGCGGCAACCCGCCTTGGAGGGGCGGGCGGACGGGCCTCCGTCCCCGCCGGCGCCGCTCGGGCACGCGGAATGGCGGCTGGCCGCGATCGTGAGCGCCGCGCTCCTGCTCTGGATCTTCGATTTCCTGCACCACGTATCGCCGGGTTGGATCGCTCTGGGGGCCGCGTTCCTGTGCCTGATGCCGGGCGCCGGGGTGCTGCCTCCGGGCGCCTTCGCCACCAGGATCAACTTCACGCCCATGTTCACGACCGCGGGAATCCTCGGGATCGCCGGGCTCGTCGCCCACAGCGGGATCGGAGAGTACCTGGGCCAGGCCATGCTGGAAGCCGCGGACCTTTCCCCCGGAGATCAGGGAAAGACCCTGATCTCCCTCGTCGCGGCGTCCATGGGCGTCGGGTTGGCGGCGACCGTGGTCGGCATTCCCGCGGTCATGATCCCGCTGGCCGGCGGGGTTTCCGAGGCCACGGGAATGTCGCTGGACGTCGTTCTCATGACCCAGGCCGTCGCCTACTCGACGGTGATTCTTCCCTACCAGCTCCCGCCGCTTCTCGTCGCGGCCCAGGTGACGGGATTGGGGCTGGCGGTCACGTCCCGTTTCTGCCTTCTGCTTGCTGCGGTCACGATGATCGTGCTGCTCCCCCTCGATTTTCTCTGGTGGTCGGTGCTCGGCTATCTCGGCTGACTCCGCCCCGCCGCGAATCTGTGGTAGAAGGCGGTCCCGCAATGGCCGTTCACCTGCTCAAGATGTGTGTCGGAATCGAGGATGTCGAACATCTGAGGCGGGCGCAGTCCGCCAAGATGGAGCAGTCTCTGGCGCGGGGACTGGGCGACAGGCTGTGGCACCGGACGCGTCACATGCCCCGGCGGGAAGGGGACGTGCTCGGCGGCGGCTCGATGTACTGGATCATCAAGCGGTTCGTCCGGGTCCGGCAGCGCATCGTCGGACTGGAGGCCGTGATCGGAAGGGACGGCGTTCCACGTTGCGACATCGTGCTCGACCCGGAGCTGATACGCACCGAGCCTCAACCCCGGCGGCCCCATCAGGGCTGGCGGTATCTGCAGCCCGAACACGCGCCGAAGGACCTCGATCCCAAGAACCGGGACCGGGACATCCCCCAGGAAATGGCGATGGACTTGAGCGAGATCGGGTTGATCTAGCCGGCCGGCCCGGCCTCTCCGCCGCCGGTTCACGATTCGGAGAGACCCTTGCGGATTCAGAACGCGTTCGACGTTGCCGTGCCGGTGCCCCGGGCCTGGGAGCTGCTCACAGACATCGAGGGAATCGCACCCTGCATGCCGGGTGCCGAACTGACGGACGTTCTCGGCGGCGGCGCGTATCGCGGGAACGTGACCGTCAGGCTGGGGCCCGTCACCCTCACCTTCGCCGGAACCGCGCGCTTCGACGAGATTGATTCCGAGGCCCGCCGCGCGCGCGTGTCCGCGCAAGGCACCGACGGCAAGGGCCGGGGCGGGGCGGCCGCCGACATCACGTTCCGGCTGGAGCCCGCGGAACCGGGGACCAGGGTGATCATCGACACGGACTTGAGCCTGTCGGGCCCGGTGGCCCAGTACGGACGCGGCGCCGGCATGATCGAGGAGCTCGCCAACCATCTCGTGGGCCGGTTCGCGGAGGCGCTCCACGAGAAGATCGTCGCCGCCGGCGAGACCTCCGCGTCCGGCGTCCGGGAGAACGCCCCGGCGGCGCCGATTCCGGGACTCCGCCTTCTCGCCCTGAGCGCGTGGTCGGCGCTGGTCGGCCGGTTCAAACGGATGTTCGGCCGCACCTGAGCGCGGCGCGGTGCGCGGGGGCCACCCTCAGCGTCCGGTCTTCGCGTCCTCGATGAGCTCGACGAGGCGCGGCGGGCCGAGGGGCGCCTCCCGGATGCGCACGCCGAACGGCGCCAGCGCGCTTTCGATCGCGGACATCACGGCCGCGGCGGCGGGGATGACGCCGGCCTCGCCGACGCCCTTGACGCCCAGGGGATTGACCGTCGAGGGCGTCTCGTGGTGGACGATCTCCACGTTCGGCACGACCGGGGCCGTCGGCAGGAGGTACTCCGCGAACGTGGTGGTCACGGGCTGTCCGCTTTCGTCGTAGCCCATCCACTCGAAGAGCGCGTTGCCGATGCCGTGCGCGACCCCGCCGACGATCTGTCCTTCGACGATCATCGGGTTGATCAGGCGGCCGGAGTCGTTGACCACGAGGTAGCGGACGATCCGGACTCCGCCGGTGCCGACATCCACCTCGACCTCGACGATGTGCACGCTGTTGCCGTAGGTGAGTCCGGTGGGCAGGAAGTTGACTGTGGCTTCCAGGCCCGGAGGCATGTCCCTGGGCCGCGCGGACTCCGCGGTGCCGGACAGGGCCTTGGCGACGTCGGCCAGCGGCACCGCGAGGCCCGGGACGCCCGAGACGGAAATCTCGCCGTTCCTCGCCTCCAGGTCCCGTTCCGAGACCTCCAGCATGTGGGCCGCCGTTTTCAGCGCCTTTTCGCGCACTTCGACGGCCGCCAGGTGTATGGATGAACCGGCGGTGACGGTCTGGCGGCTGCCGAACCCGCCGATGCCCATGGGAACGATGACCGTGTCCCCCGCGATGACCGTGACCTCCCTGGGCTCCACCCCGAACTGGTCGGCGCAGATCTGCGCGTACGCGGTCTCGATGCCTTGCCCCATCGGCATAGCGCCGGTGTGGACCGTGATCCGGCCGGACGGGCCGATGCGGACGATCCCCGTCTCGAAGGGGCCGCGGCCGGTGATCTTCGTGCAGTTGGCGACGCCGATCCCGATGTAGCGGCCCCGGTCGCGGGCCGCCGCCTGCCGCTCCGCGAAATGGCCGTAGCCCGAGGCGTCCAGCGCCTTTTCCAGGCAGGCCGGGAAATCGCCGCTTTCGTAGTGCGTGACGGAGCCGTCCCGCGCCTTCAGGGGCAACTCGAAGGGAATGCGGTCGGCCGGGATGAGGTTCCGGCGGCGGACTTCCGCGCGGTCGATGCCGACCTCGTCGGCGATGGCGTCCATCGCCCGTTCCATGGCGAACGTGCCCTCGGGGTAGCCGGCGCCCCGGACGGGGATGGTGCCGACCCGGTTTGTCGCCGCGATCGTTACGTCGAGCCGGTAGTTGGGCAGCAGGTACGGTCCGGGAACGGCGAGGGAGGCGTTGTGGGGAACGTTGAAGCCGAGCAGCGTGTAGGCGCCCTGGTCGTGGATCATGGAGCCGCGCAGGCCGAGCAGGCGGCCGTCCGCGTCCGCGGCCACTTCGATGTCCCAGTACTGGTCGCGTTCCTGGATGGCGGCGAGAAAATGCTCGCGGCGGTCCTCGATCCATTTGACGGAACGCCGCTGCAGGAGCGCGGCCCCCGCCACGACGACCTCCTCCGGGTAGACGATGTGCTTGGATCCGAACCCGCCGCCGACGTCGGGGACCGCGACACGCACCCGGGTTTCGTCGAGGCCGTAGAGGTCCACGAGCGTATTGCGCACCCGGTGCGAGCCCTGTGTCGACGACCAGACCGTCAGTCCTTCCGTGGCGGGATCGAACCGGGCGACGAGTCCCCGCCCCTCGATGGGGTGTCCGCTGCCGCGGTGCTGCTTGAGCGAAAGTCCGAGCACGTGGGCTGCCTTCGCGAAGGCGGGTCCGCAGTCGCCGTAGTCCGTGCGGAACGTCGCCACGACGTTGTCCGGAGCGTCCCGGTGGACCCGGGGGGCGTCCGGCGCCAGCGCGTCCCTGCAATCCGAGACCGAGGGAAGGACTTCGTACGCCACGTCGACCAGCGCGGCCGCGTCCTCCGCCACGTAGCGGGAGTCCGCGAGCACGACCGCCACGATCTCGCCGACGTAGCAGACTTCCTCCTCCGCCAGCACGATGGCCCTCGTGGACTCGGCGAACGTCAGCGCCGGGTTGTCCGGCGGGATCAGGTTCCCGGTCATGAGGGGCGCGAGGTCCGCGTGACCGAGGACGGCATGGACGCCGGGCAGTTCGCGGGCCGCGGCCGGGTCGATGGATCGAATCAGCGCGTGCGGATGCGGACTCCGCACGAAGGCGGCCTCGAGCATCCCTGGCAGTTGGATGTCGTCCGCGAACCGGGCCGTGCCCGTGAGCAGGGCCGCGTCCTCGAGGCGGCGGACCGGCGCGCCGGTGAACTCCCCCGTCACGGCGAGGAGGCTCCCGCCCCGGCGCGTATCCGGTCCGCCGCGTCGAGCACCGCCCTCACGATCCCCTGGTAGCCCGTGCAGCGGCAGATGTTGCCGGAAAGCGCTTCGCGCACCTCATCCTCGGACGGGTCCGGGCTCTCATCCAGGAACTCCACCATCGAGGTGAGAATGCCGGCGGTGCAGAAGCCGCATTGCAGCGCGTGGTGCCGGTGGAAGGCCTGCTGGAGGGGGTGCCATTCCCCGCCGGGAGAGGCGAGCCCCTCGACGGTCGTGATCTCCGCGCCGTCGGCCTGAACGGCGAGCATCAGGCAGCTGCGGGCGCTACGGCCGTCGACCAGGACCGTGCAGGCGCCGCAGACGCCGTGTTCGCATCCGAGATGGGTGCCGGTCTTGCCGAGCTTGCGCCGCAGGCAGTCCGCCAGGGTCATCCGCGTTTCGACGTCGACGTCGTGGCGTTCGCCGTTCACCGTCAGGACGACGGCTCTCGTCTCGGGACGTTCGCCGCCGCCGGTCATGCCGGCGAGTCCGCGCCGGGCTCCGCCAGGGCCGAGTGGAGGGCGCGCGACGTCAACTCCACCGCCAGGTGCCGCCGGTACGAAGGCGGCGCGTGGACGTCTTCCATCGCGTCGACGTCCGCGCACGTCAGGGCCGCCGCGCGGACCGCGTCGGCGTCGGGCGCGCGGCCGGCCAGCCGTTCCTCCGCGGCCGCGCAGCGCACCGGCGCCGGACCCACGCCCGCCAGCGCGATGCTCGCGCGGCCGACGGTCCCGTCGTTTCCGAGCTCCAGCAGCGCCGCCGCGCCGACGATGGCGAAGTCGCCGGGACGGCGGGCGAACTCGACGAACGCCGACCTGTGTCCTGCGGGCCAGGGGGCGAAGCTCACCGCGCTGACGATCTCGTCGTGCGCGATGGCCGGCGTCATGTAGAACGCCGGGAAGTCGGCCATCGGAATGTCGCGCGCACCCTCGGGGCCGACGGCGTGAACGGTCGCGTCGAGGGCGGCGAGGACGGCGGGCAGTTCCGCCGCGGGGTCCAGGTGGCAGAGGCTGCCTCCGACGGTGCCGCGGTTGCGCGTCTGGCGATGCCCGACCTGCCGCAACGCCTTGCGCAGCAGGGGGCAGCGCCGGTGGAGGAGGTCGGACCGCTCGACGTCCCGTTGGCGCGTCATGGCGCCGATCGTCAGCCGGCCGCCGGACTCGCTGATATGGAACAGGTCCGGTATCCGGTTGAGATCGACGACGTGATCGGGCAGAACGTAGCGCATGTTCAGCATGGGCATCAGGGACTGTCCGCCCGCCAGGAGCTTGGCGTTGTCGAGCGAGGCCATCAGGGCCACCGCCTCGTCGACGGTGCCGGGGTCGTGGTAGCGGAAGGGCGGCGGCTTCACGGCGCGGACTCGTCCCAGGGGTCCAGCGCCGCGGCGTGGCGCGCCGCCGTCCAGCCGCCGACGAAACATTCGGCCATGTTGCCGCCGCCCAGGTACAGGTGTCCGAACACGCCGCCGAGCTCCCCGGCCGCGTAGAGGCGTGGAATGGGCTCGTCGAATGCGTTCAGGACCCGTTGGTGGGCGTCATGCACCGGCCCGCCGTGCGTGTTGGAGCAGGTCGGCCAGACTTCCGCGCAGTAGAACGGCGGCGTCTCGATCTTCATCATCGAGGGCGGCGGCCGGCCGAAATCGTCGTCGCGCCCCGCGTCGCACATGGTGTTCCAGCGCGCGACCGTTTCGGTCAGGACCCGTTCCTCGACACCCATGCGGGACGCCAGCTCCGGCAGGCCGTCTGCCCCGGTGACGATGCGGTCTTCCAGCGCGCGCAGGGATTGCTCGCTGTACTCGAACGAGAGGCCCCGGTCGTTGAAGGTCGGCGAGCACAGGGGCCAGGTCCAGCGCGCCGGATCGTCCAGCACGACGTAGGAGGGTATGCGCGGATAGCTCTGCGTGTGCGTGTCGTACAGGGACATGGGCCGCGCCGAGGTATCCTGCATGTAGGGCGGATACTCGTTCATGTACCGGCGTCCCTTCCGGTCGACGACGATCCACGGCATTTTCACGTCGTCGCGGGGCGGCTCTCCCGGAACCCAGTCGGGCAGGCGCTTGGGCCTGAGGCCGTACGGGTAGTCCGGGTCCGGATGCCGGAAGCCGTACACCCCGTGGTAGTTCCACATGTGCCACAGCGCCGCGCCGGCGTCCTGGGCCATGCGGATGCCGTCGCCCGTGCTGCCGCGGAAGGCCGCCAGCAACACCGGCTGTTCCGGCCAGTGCTGCAGCTGGAGAGCGGGGTCGGCCTCGAATCCCCCGCAGGCGAGGATGACTCCCTTCCGGGCCTTGACGTCCCTGGCGCCGTCCCTCGTGTCCACGGTCAGACCCCTGACCGCCCCCGACGGACCCGTGATCAGGCGCCTGGCGGCCGATTCCAGCCGGACCGTGACGTCCCGCCGCGCGACGTTGTCCTCCAGGACCTTGAACAGGCGGGCGCCGGCGGCGCGATGAATGGGAACGTAGCTGTTGACGTGCGGGTACCGGGCCGCGGCGTCGTAGTCGGGGACGCTGGCGATGCTGGCGTAGCCGAAGGTCCCGGCGCCCGGGAACGGATAGTTGCCCGGACTCGCGCGGTACCCGACCTCGGCGCCGCTGGCCTCGGCGAGCCATTTGAAATAGTCGACGACCTCCGTCATGCCGACGGCCAGGGCCTCGAGGACGTCGTCGGGCGTCGTGCCGGCGCAGGTTTCCCTGAGGTAGGCGAGCGCGTCGCCGGCGTTTTCGGCGGCGCGCACGTTGCCGCCCGAGCAGATCGAAATGCCGCCGGGATCGGGCATTTTCTCCAGGAGGAGGACCCCGCAGCCGGCTTCGCTCGCCTCGATGGCCGCGACGCCTCCGGCGTATCCGTATCCGACGACGACGATATCGAATTCTTCGTCCCAGGTCCGGCCGGCGTCGTGGCCCGCGTCCGTCATGTCGTTCCCCCGACGGCCGCGCGGCGCGCGGTCCGAACCGGTCGGCGCCGTCGTTCCGTTCCGCCGGGTTCGGCGCGCGACGGACTCAAATCCGGCGGGCGGCCACCGTTCCGGAATGGAACCGATGGTCCGGGATCGAAACGGGGATCGAAGTTGCGTCACCCGGGACGGTGGAGACCGGGGCTGAATTTCTCAACGGACGCTCCTGCGGCATGGACGCGGGAAGGTAGCCGAACGCGGCTTCGCCGCGCAAGTGCGCCCTCATGTCCGTCCGGCCGCGCGGGCGGGCCCCTTGAGCTCGATCGTGTTGCCGTCGGGATCCTGGAGGTAGAGCGACGGTCCGGTGCCTTCGGCGCCGAACCGGTCCCTTGCCTCGCCCGCGTCGATTCCGTGGCCGGAGAGCCATGAACGGATCCGGTCTTCGTCGAACGTCGCGATGCGCAGGGCGAAATGATCCAGGTTCCGGCCCCCGCGTCCCGGCACGTCTCCGCCCCTTCGGCCGAGTTCCCCCGCCACGTCCACGAGATCGATCAGGGACCGGCCGGCGCGAAGCTGGAAGAGGCCGATGTCCTCGACCTCCCGCTCGAGGCGGCACCCGAGGACGCCGCAATAGAAGGCGAGGGACGCGGGCACGTCCCGGACCCGCAGCACGACGTGGTCGAGGCCCACTACGTCGATGGCCATGCGCGGTCCTTTCGGGCGGTCAGGTCTCCAGCAGCCCGGACACGTGCTCCGCGACGGCGAGGGCGGCGGTAAGTCCGGGCGACTCCATGCCGAACAAGTTTACCAGCCCCGGGATGCCGTGGCTCCGCGGTCCCTGGATGACGAAATCCGCGGCCGGCTCGCCGGGGGCCTGGACCTTCGGGCGAATGCCGGCGTAGCCGGGCTGGAGGGCGCCGTCGGGCAGGCCCGGATAGTAGCGGCGGACGGCCGCCTGGAAGGCCTCTCCCCGCGCCGGGTCGACGTCGTAGTCGATGGCGTCGATCCACTCGACGTCCGGGCCGAACCTGGCCCGGCCGCCGATGTCCAGGGTCACGTGGACGCCGAGGCTGGCGCGGTCGGGCATGGGGTAGACGAGGCGGCGGAAGGGCGACGCCCCGCTCATCGTGAAGTAGCAGCCCCGCGCGAGGTGCAGCGGCGGAACGGAGTGGGCGGGAATGCCCGAAATCCCCCGGGCGACCTTCTGCGCGCCCAGGCCGGCCGAATTGACCAGTATCCCGCACTCGAGACTCAGCGATCGTCGAGGCGGCGGGCCGCCGCCGGTCTCGACTTCGAGGCTGAAGCCGCCGGAGCCGGCCGTGCCCCGGACCAGGTCGCACAGGAAGGCCACCATCGCCCCGTGGTCCTCGGCGTCGCCCTGCAACGCCAGCATGAAACCGTGGCTGTCGACGATCCCGGTAGAGGGGGAGATCAGCGCGCCGGTGCAACGCACGGCGGGCTCCAGTTCCCGAACCCGCGCGAGGGTCACGTGTTCCACGTCGGTCACGCCGTTGCGGTGCGCGGCGGCCCTGACGTCGTCCAGGCCGTCGAGCTCCTCCCCGGTCACGGCGACGATGAGCTTGCCGGTCCGCCGGTGGGCGATGCCGTGTTTTGTGCAGAACTCGTACAGGAGATGCTTTCCCGCCACGCACAGCCGCGCCTTGAGGCTGTCCTCGGGGTAGTGGATCCCCGCGTGGACGACCTCGCTGTTGCGCGAGCTCACCTCGGTGCCGATGGCGTCGTGACGTTCCAGAACGACGACGTCCCGGCCGCGCATCGCCAGCTGCCGGGCGATGGCGAGTCCGATCACGCCCGCGCCGACCACGACGCACTCCACCCGCTCCGCCACGCCTTTCTCCCCGGCCCGCCGCGACCCGCCGTGAATGTCGGACCGCCGCGCCGCCCGCGTCAAGGCGGTCCGGACGCCCCCGAAGACCGAGTCGAAATGAGGCTCGCAACGAAGCCCGGGCCGTGCCCGTCGGATGAATTCGCACAGTTCGCACGATGTCGAGGGGCCGGGGCAACCATGCGGGCGGGACGCCCGCGCACCCGGGAGGAGCCGAGTGCGGAGCGACCCTCCGACTCCGTGCGAACTGTGCGAATTCGTCCCGGCCGCCGGAGCATGAGGTCAGCGGGGCTTGCCAATCGGCGCGGCGCGACCGACCATGCGCGGCGACACCTTCGGTCGGGCGGGAGGGGCGCATGTCGCGCGTGCGCGGATATGCCGGTTACGGGGCCGCGGCCGTGTTCCTGGCGGGCTTGCTCGCCGTCGCGTGGATGGCCGCCGCCGAGTCGTGGAAGACGAACTTCGACGTCCGTTCCGTCGATCTCGGCGAGATCGTGTCGGGCGGTCCGCCCAAGGACGGGATTCCGCCGATCGACCGTCCGAAGTTCGCGCCGCTGTCCGCCGCGGGCCATCTCGCCGACACCGAGCCGGTCGTCGGCGTCGTCGTCGGCGAGGACGCCCGCGCCTATCCCCTGCGGGTCCTGATGTGGCACGAGATCGTCAACGATACCGTCGGGGGCGTGCCGGTCGCCGTCACCTTCTGCCCCCTGTGCAACGCCGCCGTCGTTTTCGACCGCCGGGCGGGCGGCATGGTGCTCGACTTCGGAACCACGGGCCGCCTGCGCCACTCCGACCTGGTCATGTACGACCGCCAGACGGAAAGCTGGTGGCAGCAGTTCGTGGGCGAAGCCATCGTCGGCGACCTCACCGGCACGGTACTGAAGACGATTCCCGCCCGCCTGGAGTCGTTCGCGAGATTTCGCGACCGCGCGCCGGACGGAAAGGTGCTGGTGCCGAACGATCCGGACCGGCGCCGGTACGGGGCGAATCCGTACGTCGGCTACGACTCGTCGCCGCGGCCGTTCCTCTACGGGGGCGCCGGCCCGGAGGAGCTGGCGCCGCTGGCGCGGGTCGTGACCGTGGAATCGGCGTCCGGCGGACGCGAGGCTTGGAGCCTCGATCTGCTGCGCGAGAAGGGGCGCATCGAGACCGGCGCAGGGCTCGTCATCACCTGGGAGCCCGGCCAGAACTCGGCTCTCGACTCCGAGCGCATCGCCGAGGGGATCGACGTCGGCAACGTCATCGTCCGGCGCAGGTCGGGCGGAGGCTACGAAGACGCGGTCTACGGCGTGGATTTCGCGTTCGCGTTCCGCGCCTTCTACCCCGACAGTCCGATTCACGTCCGCTGACCGCCCGGGTCCGGCCCCGAAGTCCCGCGTCCGTTGGCCCGCCGCGGCGCGGTTGCGCTAAACTGCCCCGTTCCTGGATGCGCGGACGAGTTCGGCCCGACGTATGAGCAAAAAGACCGGAGATATCTCGAAAACCGCGACGAACGCCGAGATCGACGCCTTCGTGCGGAAGGTGGCGATGACGCCGGCGCCCGGCCGGTCCCGCGAGAAGGGGCGCCTGATCTTCGCGCTCGACGCGACCGCCAGCCGGGAACCCACCTGGGACCGGGCCTGCCAGATTCAGGGGCACATGTTCCAGGAGGCCGGTTCCCTGGGCGGCCTCGAGATCCAGATGGCCTACTACCGGGGATTCGGAGAGTTTCGCGCGTCCGAATGGCTGGCCGATTCCGCCCAGTTGGTGAGGCGGATGACAGGGGTCTTCTGCCTCGGCGGACAGACGCAGATCGCGAAGGTCCTGAAACACGCCATCGCCGAAGCCAACTCCCGCAAGGTGAACGCCGTCGTCTTTATCGGCGACTGCATGGAAGAGAACGTCGACGACCTGTGCCGGCTGGCCGGTGAACTGGGCATTCTCGGCGTGCCGGCGTTCATCTTTCAGGAGGGCCACGAGCCCATCGCCGCGCGCGCGTTCAGGCAGATCGCCCGCCTCACCGGGGGCGCGCATTGCAGCTTCGACTCGTCGAGCGCCCATCAACTGCGCGATCTCCTGAGCGCGGTCGCCGTCTTCGCCGCGGGGGGGCGGGAAGCGCTGGAGAACTTCGGCAAACGCGCCGGACGCGAGGCCCTGCTCATCGCGCGGCAGGTGAAGTGATCCATCTTGCTTGCCTGGTTCGTCCTCGGTCTGTGCATCTTCGCCGCGGTGTTCCTGGCCGCGAGGTGGTTCGTCACCGCCGATCCCGGGGCCGTGGCCCGCGCCCTGCGCTGGACGTTGTTCGGCCTGCTGGGGGGAGGAGCCGTGTTCCTGGCCGTGACCGGCCGCATTCCGTTCGGGGTTCTCCTGGGGATGCTGGCTCTCGGTCTTCTCCGCCGC
Organism: Alphaproteobacteria bacterium; assembly: GCA_963663355.2. Taxonomy (GTDB): domain Bacteria; phylum Pseudomonadota; class Alphaproteobacteria; order UBA2966; family UBA2966; genus UBA2966. The sequence goes on along the minus strand of CAXXKS010000001.1, from coordinate 2,391,808 downwards.
TGGCGCAGTCCCATTCCGTCCCTCTCCCAGCGCGCCGCGCGCTCCAGCGGTCAGAGTTCCGAGGTGGAGACCGCCTACCTGAAAATGATCCTCGATCACGACACGGGGTCCGTCGACGGGACGGTGCTCAAGGGAAGGTTCCAGGGCCGGTCCCTCGGCGGCATGGGGGTGGACGACGTTCTCGAGCTGCTGTCGGAATGCCGGCGGGCGGACCCCCAGAGCGCCGCGCTGATCGAAACCTTCCTCGACCGCGTTCACGGCGACGGGTGGCGGGAGCGGGATCGGCCGCCGGGCCGCGCCGCGGAGGACGGTCCCATGACCCGGGAAGAGGCGCTTCACATCCTGGGGCTCGAGGACGGCGCCAGCGAAGACGACATCAAGCAGGCGCACCATCGCCTGATGCTGAAGATGCACCCGGACAAGGGCGGGTCGACGTACATCGCCGCCAAGATCAACCAGGCGAAGGAACTGCTGCTCGGCGCCTGAGGCGCCCTTGAGTCCGGAGATGGGCCATGGCACAAAGCCGCCGCGGCCCCCGCACCGTCCACGCCCTCCTCGAGCAGCGGTTCCAGATGTCGAATTCCGTGCGCAAGGCCGTGTTTCCCGTGGGCGGACTGGGGACCCGGTTCCTTCCGGCGACCAAGTCGATGCCCAAGGAGATGCTGCCGGTCGTCGACAAGCCCCTCATCCAGTATGCCGTCGAGGAGGCGCGGGAGGCCGGCATCGAGGAGTTCGTCTTCGTGACGGGACGCGGCAAGACGGCGATCGAGGACCATTTCGACCGTTCCTCCGAGCTGCGCGGCCTGCTCGAGGCCCGGGGCAGGCACGACCTGATCGAGGCGGTCGCCGGGTGGCTGCCCCGGGCGGGTTCCGTGGCCTATACCCGGCAGCAGGAACCGCTCGGTCTGGGCCACGCCGTGTGGTGCGCGCGCAATCTCGTCGGCGACGAGCCTTTCGCGGTGCTTCTCGCGGACGACCTCGTCATGGCCGACCCGCCGTGCCTGAGCCAGATGGTCGACGCCTACCGGGAGACCGGCGGCAACCTCGTCGCGGTGATGGAGGTCCCGGCCGGGCACGTGTCCCGCTACGGCATCCTCGACGTGGCTTCGGACACGGGCGGTCTGGTGGAGGCCAGGGGCCTGGTCGAAAAGCCCCCGGTCGGAAGGGCGCCGTCCAACCTCGCCATCATCGGCCGCTATATACTCGGGCCGGAGGTCTTCGGCCGTCTGGAGAACGCGGCGACGGGAGCGGGCGGGGAGATCCAGTTGACCGACGCGCTGGCGGCGATGCTCGGGTCCACGCCGTTCCACGGCCTTCGATACGACGGCGTACGCTACGACTGCGGAGACAGGGCCGGTTTCCTGCACGCCAACATCGCCTTCGCCCTGTCCCGGCCGGACCTGAGCGGCGAGGTCCGGGAGATCGTCCGGAACGTCGCCGCGACGCTGTAGTGCGATGTTTCCGAAGTTCGTAGCGGAAGAAACCGGAACGCAAGCCGTGCCGCAACGGCGGACCGCGCCGCCGGGTCCCCTCCCCCTGCACAGGGTGGGGCCCCTGCACAGGGTGGGGGTGGACGGCGCATTCATTCTTGACCCTCACCCTGTCCCTCTCCCGCAAGAGGGGACCCTTGAGGCGCGGCCGGGCCACTCGGGTCTCCTGGAAGGGGGAGGGTTGGGCGGGGGTCTCCGCATACGTGTTTGCGGGACACGACGCTAGATGCGTATCGCGATGATCGGCGCCGGCTACGTCGGGCTCGTGTCCGGGGCCTGCTTTTCCGAATTCGGCGCCGAAGTGACGTGCGTCGAAACGGACGCCGGCAGGATCGCGCGGCTGGGGCGCGGCGAGAGTCCCGTCTACGAGCCGGGACTCGACGAATTGATCGCCGGCAACGTCCGGGCGGGACGCCTCTCGTTCTCCACGGAGCTGGCGCCCGCGGTCGCGTCGGCGGACGCCGTCTTCGTCGCGGTCGGAACGCCCAGCCGGCGCGGCGACGGACACGCCGACCTGCGGTACGTCTTCGCCGCCGCCGGGCAGGTCGCCGGGGCGCTCGACGGGTACGCGGTCGTGGTCACGAAATCGACCGTTCCGGTCGGCACCGGCCGGAAGGTGGAGGCCCTGATCCGGGAGCGCCGGCCGGACGCGGACTTCGACGTCGCGTCCAACCCCGAATTCCTGCGCGAAGGCTCCGCGATCGAGGACTTCATGCGGCCCGACCGGGTCGTCGTTGGAACCGGCTCCGAACGGGCGCGGGAGGTGCTCCGCGAGATCTACCGGCCGCTCTTCCTCATGGAGACGCCGGTGTTGTACACCACGCTGGAAACGGCGGAGCTCACCAAATACGCGTCCAACGCGTTTCTCGCCACGAAGGTCACGTTCATCAACGAGATGGCGGATATCTGCGAAAAGGTGGGCGCCAACGTTCAGGACGTGGCCCGGGGGATGGGGCTCGACGGGCGAATCGGGCCGAAGTTCCTCCACGCCGGTCCCGGCTACGGCGGGAGCTGCTTTCCCAAGGACGCCCTGGCCTTGCGCCGGACCGCCGAGGAGTGCGGGACCCCCAGCCGCATCGTCGAGGCCGTCATCGCCGTGAACGAGGCGCGGAAACGGCGCATGGCCGACAGGGTGGTGGCGGCGTGCGGCGGTTCGGTCGCCGGAAAGCGCATCGCCGTTCTGGGCCTCACGTTCAAGCCGAACACCGACGACATGCGCGAGGCGCCCAGCCTCGAGATCGTTCCGGCGTTGCGGAAGGCCGGGGCGGCGGTCCGCGCGTACGACCCGGAAGGCATGGACAAGGCGCGCGGGCTTCTCGACGGCGTCGACTGGTGCGACGACGCCTACCGGACGATGGAGGGCGCGGACGCGCTCGTCATCGTGACCGAATGGAACGAGTTCCGGGCTCTCGATCTGGGTCGGGTCCGGGAGCTGCTGGCCGCGCCCGTGCTGGTCGACCTGCGCAACATCTACAACGCGGCGGAGATGGCCGAGGCGGGGTTCGACTACCACTCGATAGGACGGCCGCCCGGGCCGTCCGGGGAGCGCGGGACCGGCGCCGGGGCGGCCGGGTGACCGCGGCCCGTTCGCTCCATCCCTCCGTCGTCCGCGAGTACGATATCCGGGGCGTCGTCGGCGAGACGCTGGACGCCCGCGACGCCTTCGCCGTCGGCCGCGCCTTCGCCGCGACGGTCGCCGGGGACCGGGGGGCGGCGCCGGCGGTCTGCCTCGGGTTCGACGGCCGGCTCACGTCTCCGGCCCTCGAGGCGGCGCTGGCCGAAGGGCTGGCGTCGGCCGGCGCGTCCGTCCTGCGCGTCGGCCGGGGACCCACGCCCATGCTCTATTTCGGGGTCCACCGCCTGCGGGCGGACGCGGGCGTCATGGTCACGGGATCGCACAACCCGCCCGAACACAACGGGTTCAAGTTCATGCTCGCGGGCGGCTCGTTCCACGGCGACCGGATCAGGCGGCTCGGCGCCCTCGCGGCGGCGGGCGCGCCCGGGGCCGCCGGCGGAAGAGTCGCGGACGTCGGCGTGTTCGACGCCTACGTCGGGAGGCTGGCCGCGGCCTATCGGGGGACGGGGGCGCTGAAGGTCGCCTGGGATCCGGGCAACGGCGCGGCGGGCGACGTGGTCCGGGCGCTGGCGCGGCGCCTGCCGGGGCGGCACGACGTGATCAACGGCGACATCGACGGCACGTTTCCGTCCCACCACCCGGACCCCACGGTGGCGGCGAACCTCGCGCAGCTCCGGCGGCACGTCGAGGAGGGATCGCGCGACGTGGGCATCGCGCTCGACGGCGACGGCGACCGTATCGGCGTGGTCGACGATCGGGGCCGCATCGTCTGGGCGGACCTGCTGCTGGCGCTGCTGGCGCGCGAAGTGCTGTCGGCGCGGCCCGGCGCCACGGTGATTGCCGACGTGAAATCGAGCCGGGTTCTCTTCGACGAGATCGCCAGGCTGGGTGGCAATCCCGTCATGTGGCGCACGGGCCATTCCCTCATCAAGGCCAAGATGGCGGAGGCCGGCGCCCCCCTGGCCGGCGAGCTGTCGGGTCATCTGTTCTTCGCGGACGAGTATTACGGGTTCGACGATGCCGCCTACGCCGGGGTGAGGCTCCTCAACCTGATCGAGGAGTCCGGCGAAAGCCTGTCGGCGCTGCGCGACCGGCTTCCGGCGCTCGCCAGCACGCCGGAAATCCGCTTCGGCTGTCCGGACGACGAGAAATTCGGCGTCGTCGCCGGGTTGCGGGACCGCCTGGTGTCGGAGGGCCGCCGGGTGAACGACATCGACGGGGTGCGTGTGGACTCCGAGGACGGCTGGTGGCTGCTCCGCGCCTCGAACACGCAGGCCGTGCTGGTGGCGCGCTACGAGGCGCGGGACGAGGCCGCGCTCTCCCGTGTCAGGTCCGCCCTGGAGGCCGAATTGGCCCGAAGCGGGATACGGATTCCCGGCTGAACGCTTGCCCCCGGGACGGCGGCCGACTATGCCGGTTTCCGCGGGGGCGGGTGTTCGAGGTGTGCGCGATGAGCGACGGGTTGACGGTTTCCGAAGACGTGCGGCGGGCGCTCGCCTCCGGCGCGCCGGTCGTCGCCCTGGAATCGACCATCGTCGCCCACGGATTCCCCCATCCGGAAAACCTGCGCGTAGCGCGCGCGTTGCACGAGGCGGTGCGCGGCGCCGGCGCGGTTCCCGCCATGATCGCCGTCGTCGCCGGGGAGGTCCGCGTCGGGCTCGACGACGGCGCCGTCGGAGCCATCGCCCGAGGCGGGGCCGTGCGGAAGTGCGGCGTCGCCGATATCGCCGCGGTCTGCGCCGGCGGCGGCCACGGGGCGACCACCGTGTCCGCGAGCGTCGCGCTGGCCGTGGAGGCCGGGATCGGCGTGTTCGCCACCGGCGGGCTGGGCGGCGTCCACCGCCGGCGGGGCGCGCCGGGGGAAGGGGCGCCGGACGTTTCCGCCGATCTCCTGGCCCTCTCGCGGACCCCCGTCGCCGTCGTCGCCAGCGGTGCCAAGACGCTCCTCGACGTGCCCGCCACCGTCGAGGCCCTGGAGACCCTCGGCGTGCCGGTCTACGGGTTCGGGACGGACCGTTTCCCGGCCTTCTACGTGTCGTCCAGCGGGATTCCCCTGCGCCACGCGTTCGACGACGTGGCGGCGCTGGCGGACGCGGTGCGGCGCCAGCGGGCGCTGGGGCTGCGGTCCGGCGTCCTGGTCTGCAATCCGCCGCCTGATGACGCGGCCCTGCCGGCCGGCGAGCTGGAGCGCTGGATCGACCGGGCGCTCGAACGGGCGGAGCGGGACGGGATCGAGGGGCCGGACGTGACGCCCTACGTCCTCGAGGCCCTGCACGGCCTGTCGGGCGGACGGACGCTCGAATGCAACAGGGCGCTCGCGGCAAGCAACGCCGCGCTGGCCGCCCGCCTCGCCGCGGCCCTCGCCGCGCGTGGGGGGTGACAAACTACGCGCCGACGGCGTCTGGATGGGCGATGCCGCTCTGCGCCGAGGCCCCTCTGTGATGGCTGGACCCTCCCCGAAGACATGAGCAGCCGTTCAGCCTGCCGCCGCTTCCAGGATGCGGGCGCAATGTTCTGAGCGTGCGTGCAACACCTCGATCATGCGCTGCAGAATCGGGTGATCGAGCCCGTTGTCGCGGGCGTCGTCGACTGACTGGACAAACGCGGCGGGTAGCATCTCAGCCATGGCTTTTGCCGTGTCGATGACGTCGGCGGGTGGCAGGCGCGCTTCCGTTGCGAACTTGGTCCAGTGGCGCGAGCGAACCTCGTGGAGCGGGTATTTCCCGCCGATCTTGGCGGCCATCTTCAGCTTTCTGGGATCTGCGTCGTAGGGCAACATGCTCGCCACGTCGTAAAGAGGTGCGAGGCGTCCGCGCCCTTGGGGGCCGATCAGCATGGAGAAGTTCTTTGCGTGCGCGTCGGTGCCGCCGATGATCCAGTTCAGCATGATGGCTCGCGCGAAGGTCCACGCGTCCGCGCCGGGCTCTCCCGAGTGTGTCCGGATCGCTTCGCTCAGCTCGGCGCACCCGGGGCCGCCCTCATTCTGGTACTTCTTCGTCGGGGGAAGCCCAAGGAGCTGGCACATGTCTTCCTGGTGAAGGCGCCGGATCGAACCGGAGAGCTTGGTTCGGTCATACCGTTCCACGATGATTGCCGTTTCACCCGCGAATCTGCGCACCTCCGAGCGTGCCGCGGGCAACCCGAGCGCTCGGGCCAGCGTGAGGCAAAGGTGTTCGTTTTCGGCGTGACCGTCGAGCCCGTCGATGGGCGGTTTCAGGATGTGGGTGGTCGGCGTCGGGCCGCTGGGCACCCCCCAGCGCTGACCGTCAAAGAGGAGCGCTGTCTTCGGCTGTGCACCGGCGAGGCTGAACTGGCCGGCATCGCGCGCCATGCGCCACGCCGCCTGATCTTGCCTCAGGATATGCAGGCGTTCGGCGACGTCGGCTTCGGTCAACCATTCGATCTGCTGTTCATCGTCCTGAAGAACGTCATCAACCCTGTCCGGTCGCACCAGTTGGATGGCGCCGGGGCAATCCTCGCCAACCGCACTGAGCAATGCAAATGCGTTGCGGGGCGATACATGAAACCGCTGTCCCCAGCGGGCCAGGATGGCTTCGTTGTCGGGAAGCAGTCCCCAGAGCCAGGGCTCGATCCTGCCGTGCTTATGTTCGGCGACCACGAGCGGCATCGAGAGGGAAAGCGGATAGGCTGCATCCATGGACCGCCAGCGGCGGTCGTAGACGAATGTCAGCCGGCCTCGCCGGTCGCGCCGGATCTCGCCCATGATCCGGCGATCGGCAACGATGACAAGAAGCTCGGTCACGTCCGATCTTCCTTCGCGGCATTCACGACGGCGTCGATATCGACGGGATTCATGTCGTCGCTCGACGGAAGTTGGTGATCATCGGGATCGATCGTCAACGGGAAGTCCAGGGCGGAAAGGGTGCGGAGAACCAGACCGAGCTCGGCACGGGACTTGCCGTGCTCAATGGCCACGACCCATTGTCGTCCGACCCCCGCTTTGCGAGCGAGCTCGGTCTGGCTCAGCTTGAGCTTGCGGCGTCTATTGCGGATGGCGAGGCCGAGGTCCAGGGGCGTCCGGATATGCATGATGGTCCCAATGTCGTCGAACGCCAACAATGTACACATGTCGTCGAACAGCGACAAGATCGAAATGTCTGCGATCGACGACTCTCACGCTGGCTCGGCTTCTTCCACGAGGCGGCGCACGCTCTGCTTCACAGCAAGAAAGGCGTCTTCGTCGACGAGGCCGAAAGGGACGACATGGAGCTTGAGGTGGAGGTCAACGAGTGGGCATCCGGCACGTTGATCCCCACGCGGGTGTGGGAACGGTTTGTCGTCGCATCGCCACGCAGCGCGCACGCCGTCCGGGCGTTCGCCGACGAGCAGGGCATCGCTCCCGTCGTCGTCGGTTATGCGTCAGCACAACGGCCATCTTCCTCGGACGCATCTGAACGGCCTCGAGGTCTGGTTGTCTCGGAAGGCGTAGCGATACCTGCTTGTCCCCGAAACTCCGTCAAAAATCTCTCCGTCATGGCCGGCGCCTGGGCTCGATCTAGAGGCGCCAAAACGCTTCCCGATGTGGTCGCCACTAGCCCTCGGCGTGCCGCCGGTCTACCGGTTTGGAACGGACCGTTGCCCGGCCTTCTGCGAATTCCCCTACGCCACGCTTTTGACGACGTTGCGGCGCCGACGTGGCCCCTCGGCAAACCAGTCCTGGATCGGCTTGATATTGTGGTTGGAGGCGTTGTGCGTGACGACATGAATCAGGGAGGGGCCTGTGGACCCACGGGGACAAGCGGAGTTATTCCGACGGCTCTACTTGAGCCTGTAGCTGTCTGCGTTCATCTCCAGGATGTGGACATTGTGTGTGATGCGGTCGAGCAGCGCGCCGGTGAGGCTCTTGAACGTCTCGGAGCGGTGCGGCTGCAAGCCGAACGCACCCCAGATGCGCCGGATCGTCGTGTGCGACAGTCCGGTCTCCTGTGCCATCGAGCGCAGCGACCAGTGGGTGGCGTCGGCCGGGGTGGCGGTCAGCGTCCGCTCGATCACCTCGGCGACCCGCTCGTCCGCGAGGGTCCGGGGCCGTCCCGACCGGGGTTCGTCCGACAGGCCCTCGATGCGGTCCTTGACGAAGCGCCGGCGCCACTTCCCCACCGTGTGCTCATGAACGCCAAGCTCCGCCGCCACCGCCTTGTTGCCCAGACCGTCCGCGCAGCGCAGGATCATGCGACACCGATCCGCCATCGCGCGCCCAATCCGGTGGCGGCGAACCTGCGCTTCCAGAAACGAACGTTCCGCGTCGCTCAAGACCAGCGCCGCCAAAGGGCGCCCCATACCACGTGGCATCGCAATGACCTCCGTGCTCATACCCGGACGGTCACCATACAATGATTGCTACTTCAGTTCCACAAGACTAGCGGTATATGCGGATACTACCGGTCAAGACGAAAAGGCCGTTCCATGCATTCGGCGCGCCGCGGCCGATGGAGCGCCAATTTGGCCAGCGCGGATGTTCCGGCCGTTTAAGTCATCCATCTCGGCCGCTGAAGTGAGTGCCGCCCGGATCAGTTCCTGGCGAGGGTCACGAACCCGCCCTTCGGCGGAACGGGGATGCACGCGAGCCGGTGGAGGACCAGCCGGCGGCAGGCCTCCCGCGCCGTCCGTTCGCTGAATCCCAGGAAACGGGCCCGGTAGAGCGGGCGCGAGTCCCCCACCGTCCGGTCCACCGCGGTCCGCGCCGATCTCAGCAGGTCCGGCAGGGCGTCCGCGGCCTCGCCGATTTGCCGGAGCGCGGCGGCGTATGCCGAATAGGTCCCCACCTGAATCCCCCAGCCGCCGGCCTCCCGCGCGCCCGCCCCGGCCGGCACGGGCGGCTTGGGTTTCAGCAGGTCCAGCTTGGACGACCGCGGCTTCGGCCTGGGAATCCGGCCCGGCCCGAGGGCGTTCGCGTGCGCGCCGGCCGCGGCCAGCTTCCGCGGAACGCCGGGCGCCGGCTTCCGCTTCGGCGGCGTCCTCTTTCGCGCCTCGACGCGCGCCGTCCGCAGCCTGTCGAAGGCGGCGTTCAGGAGGTGGGCCATCTGGCGGTCCCGCCATTTCGACGTGCGCCCTCCCAGGACGATGCCGACGATGCGCTTGCCCCCGCGCCGCGCCGACGTGGCGATGTTGAAGCCCGACGCCCGGATGTAGCCGGTCTTCAGTCCGTCCACGCCGTCATAGGTCTTGAGCAGCGTGTTGTGGTTCCTGTAGGTCCGCTTTCCCCACCTGAAGCTTCTGGTGGAGAAGTAATGGTAGTGGTGCGGGTAGTCGTCGATCAGTCGCCGCGCCAGGAGCGCGAGGTCCCGCGCCGTGCTGATCTGGCGCCGGTTGGGCAGCCCGGTCGCGTTGCGGAACACCGTCTTCTTCATGCCGAGCCGCCGCGCCGTCGCGGTCATACGCTTGGCGAAGTTCACCTCGGTCCCCGCGATCGCCTCGGCGAGCACCGTGGTGGCGTCGTTCGCCGACTTCGTGATCATCGCCAGGACGGCGTCTTCCACGGGAATCGAGCGCCCGGGCTTCAACCCGAGCTTCGACGGCGTCTGGCCCGCCGCGCGCTTGGAGACGCGGACGCGCTGGTCGAACCTCAGCCGGCCGGAGTCGACGGCCTCGAAAACGAGGTACAGCGTCATCATCTTCGCCAGCGACGCCGGATAGTGGCGCTTGTCCGCGTGCCTCGAGAACAGGACCCGGCCCGAATCGGCGTCGACGACGATGGCCTTGTAACGGGCGGCAGAGCTCTCGGAAGCGGCAAGCCCCACGGCCGCCGGCAGCAGCGCCGCCGCGACCGCCCAGCGCAGGGCCCGCCGAACCCGGCTCACGGGCGGCGGCCGCCGATGCCGGTCGACGGACGTACGAACACGCGCGGGGTCTCCGCCGTCGGAAGCGTCCCCAACAAATTCCCTCTCCCGGAGCGTCTTCGGGCCTGCGGCGGCGGCAGTCTAGTAAAGCGGCGTTTCCGTGTCTATCGATCTATTGGGCGATCTATTGGGCGACGTGTGCCGTTTATTGGCGGCTCCGCGAGATTCCCTTGATTTCCGCTTTACGCATCGAAATACAGTTTTGGAAACGGCACGGTAATAGTCGCGGGACACGGCCGGCGATTTCCCGTGACGGGAACTCCGAAGCCCTTGCAATGCCCCCGAAAACAAGTCTTTGATTGAGCATGGTTCGGTTGCACACCGCCGGGCGGCCGCGGGACCGGAGGCGCGCTCCGGCATGCCGGAGTCGCCGGGATCCTCGCCATGTCGGATAAGGAGACGGTTCGCCGCCGGGGCGGCAATTCGGGGACGATCACCGTCACCGAGACCAGGACCAGGACAAAGAGGCCCTCGATGTACAAGGTGCTTCTTCTGAACGACGATTACACGCCCATGGAGTTCGTGGTGCACATTCTCGAGCGCATCTTCCGCAAGAGCCGCGACGAGGCGACCCAGATCATGCTGCACGTGCATCAGAAGGGCGTCGGCGTCTGCGGGGTCTACACGTACGAGATCGCCGAAACCAAGGTCAACCAGGTGGTCGACATCGCCCGCCGCAACCAGCATCCTCTGCAATGCACGATGGAGAAGGAGTGACGTGCCGGGTTTCTCCAACAGCCTCGAGAAGAGTCTTCACCGGGCGCTGGCGCTGGCCAGTGAGCGCCACCACGAATACGCGACGCTCGAGCACCTGCTGCTCGCCTTGACCGAGGACAACGACGCCGTCGCCGTTTTCAAGGCCTGCGGCGTCGATGTCGACGTGCTGCGCCAGGATCTGGGTTCTTATCTGGACGACAGCCTCGGCGGCCTGGTCGTCGACGGCCACGAGGATCCCAAGCCCACGGCGGGATTCCAGCGTGTCATCCAGAGGGCGCTGATCCACGTCCAGTCGTCGGGGCGCGAGGAGGTCACGGGCGCCAACGTGCTCGTCGCCGTGTTCTCGGAGCGCGAGTCGCACGCGGTCTACTACCTCCAGAAACAGGACATGACCCGTCTCGACGCGGTCAGCTACATCTCGCACGGCGTCGCCAAGGTCGCCGGCAAGTCCGAGACCCGCACCGCGCGGGGCGCGGAGGAGGACGCGGACGAGGACAGGAAGGAGCAGGGCGCCGAGGCCCTCAAGTCCTATTGCGTCAATCTCAACGAGAAGGCGGAGAACGGGAAGATCGATCCGTTGATCGGCCGTCACGGCGAGATCGACCGGACGATCCAGATCCTGTGCCGGAGGTCCAAGAACAACCCGTTGTTTGTGGGCGATCCCGGTGTCGGCAAGACCGCCATCGCCGAGGGCTTGGCCCGCCGCATCGTCGAGGGCGACGTGCCGGACGTGCTCGCCGACGGAACCATCTTCGCGCTCGACATGGGCTCGCTGTTGGCGGGAACCCGCTACCGCGGCGATTTCGAGGAGCGCGTCAAGGCCGTGGTCAACGAGATCGAGAACTACGAGGGCGCCATCCTGTTCATCGACGAGATCCACACGGTCATCGGCGCGGGCGCCACGTCGGGCGGCGCCATGGACGCGTCGAACCTCCTGAAGCCGGCGCTCCAGGCGGGGACCCTGCGCTGCATCGGCTCGACCACCTACAAGGAATACCGCGGCTATTTCGAGAAGGACCGCGCCCTGCTGCGCCGCTTTCAGAAGATCGACATCAACGAGCCGTCCGTCGAGGACGCGGTCAAGATCCTCAGGGGCCTCAAGCCCTACTTCGAGGAGCATCACAAGGTCCGCTACACGGCGGAGGCGATCCGCTCGGCGGTGGAGCTGGCGGCGCGCCACATTCACGACCGCAAGCTGCCCGACAAGGCCATCGACGTCATCGACGAGACCGGCGCGGCGCAGATGCTGAAGCCGGCCAACCGGCGGCGCAAGACGCTGGGCGTCCGGGAGGTGGAGACGGTCGTCGCCAAGATCGCCCGCATCCCGCCGCGGTCGGTGTCCAAGAGCGACAAGCAGGTCCTGCGGACCATCGAACGCGACCTCAAGGCGGTGGTCTTCGGGCAGGACAAGGCGATCGGCGCCCTGGCGAGCGCGATCAAGCTGGCTCGGGCCGGATTGCGGGAGCCCGAGAAGCCCATCGGCTGCTACCTGTTCTCCGGTCCCACGGGCGTCGGCAAGACGGAGGTCGCGCGCCAGCTCGCCGACCTCATGGGCGTGGAGCTCGTCCGCTTCGACATGTCGGAGTACATGGAGCGGCACACGGTGTCCCGCCTGATCGGCGCGCCGCCCGGATACGTGGGGTTCGATCAGGGCGGCATGATGACGGACGCCATCGACCAGCATCCCCACGCGGTGCTGCTGCTCGACGAGATCGAAAAGGCCCACCCCGACGTCTTCAACCTGCTGCTGCAGATCATGGACCACGGCAAGCTGACCGATCACAACGGCAAATCCGTCGATTTCCGCAACACGATCCTGGTCATGACGACCAACGCCGGCGCGCAGGAGATGGCCAAGCAGTCCATCGGCTTCGAGCGCGGACTGCGGGAAGGCGAGGACGAAGAGGCGATCAAACGCCTGTTCACGCCGGAATTCCGCAACCGGCTGGATTCCACCATCGCCTTCGCGCATCTGACTCCCGAGATCATGATGCGGATCGTCGACAAGTTCCTGCTGCAGCTGGAAGCCCAACTCCAGGACCGCAACGTGGAGATCGCCGCGACCGACGAAGCCCGCCGCTGGCTGGGCGCGAAGGGGTACGACAGGGCGTTCGGCGCCAGGCCGCTCGGCCGCGTCATCCAGGAACACGTCAAGCGGCCGATGTCCGAGGAAGTGCTGTTCGGCAAGCTCGAGAACGGCGGACGGGTCACCGTGGACGTCGAGGACGACGGGATCGTCTTCGAGTACGAGGAGCCGGCGCGCCCGCAAAAGCCCGGGAAGGGAGGAGGACCGCGCGGCTCCCGGGTGCCCGCTCTGGCCGAGTGACGGCCTTCGGCGGCCGCGTCCCGGCTACAGCGTCGCCTGAACGGCCCGGATCGCCTCTCCGAGGATCGAGACCATCGTGTCGATCTCTTCGCGCGTGACCACGTAGGGCGGCCCCAGAACCACCGTATCGCCGTCGACCCCGTCCGCGCCCGCCACGCCCGGCACGACGAGAAGGCCCCGTTCCGCGCACTCGCGCGCCACGTTCTCGGCGACGCCCCGGCTCCTGGGGAAGGGGCGCCCGGTCGTCCTGTCGGCCACGAGCTCGGCCCCCCGCATCAACCCGAGCCCCCGGATTTCGCCGACCATGGGATGATTCTTCAGCGCGTCCATGCGCGACCCGAGGTGTTCGCCCAGCTCTCCCGCCCGGCGCACGAGGCCGTGCGCCTCGATGTATTCGAGGGTCGCCAGGCCCGCGGCGCAGACGGCGGTGTGCCCGGTGAAGGACTCCCCGTGCACGAACGACGCGCCCGCCGCCTCGAAGGCGGCGTGAATCCGTTCGTGGACGAGGACGGCCCCGATGGGAACGTATCCCGCGCCCAGCCCCTTCGCCACGGTGACGATGTCGGGGATCACCCCGGAATGCTCGACGGCGAAATTCCGTCCCGTGCGGCCGAGTCCCGAGACGACCTCGTCGGCGATCAGCAGGACGTCGTGCCGGTCGCAGGTTTCGCGGACGGACCGCAGGTATTCGGGCGGCGTCACGAGCGCGCCGAGCGGTCCCCCGGCCATGGGCTCCACGATGAACGCCGAGACCGTTTCCGGCCCGGCCCGCCGGATCGCCTCTTCCAGTTCGCCGGCGCACGCCGCGGCGCAGGCGGGGTAGGAGAGGTCGAGGGGGCAGCGGTAGCAGTTGGGCGGTGAGACGTGCGGAAAGTCGAGCAGCAGCGGCTCGTAGGGCGCGCGCCGCGGCGCCGCGCCGGTCAGCGAGAGGGCGCCCAGCGAGCTGCCGTGGTAGCTGTGCTTCCGCGCGACGACGCGGTGCTTGCCGGCGTTTCCCCTGACGAGGTGGTAGTGCCGGGCGAGCTTGACCGCCGTTTCGTTGGCGGCGGAACCCGAAGTGCAGATCCAGACCTTGTCGAGTCCCTCGGGCGCCCACTCCGCCAGCTTCCGGGCCAGGGCCCGTTCCTTCGCGCTGGAGAACGACGCGGTGTAGGCGAAGGCCACCCGGCGCATTTCGTCGTGGATGGCGTCCGCGATCTCGTCTACGCCCTGACCGAGAATGGCGACGAACACGCCGGCCGCTCCGTCCAGGTACCGTTTTCCGTCTTCGTCCCAAAGGGCGACGCCCTCGCCCCGCGCGACGGCCGGGTACGAGCGCGGGATCTGCCGGTGGAAGACGCTGTCGAAGTTCGACTTCATGGACGGTCCATCCTATCACCTGCACCGCGGGGACGGGGTGGCCCGGCCGCGCAGCAAGGGTCCCCTCTCCCGCGTGCGGGAGAGGGACAGGGTGAGGGTGCCGGGGAACCGCGCGGTCCTCCGGGTCCGGTTGCTCCGGCGGCGTCCGCGCGTTACACAGGGCGCCGTCCCCGCCGGGGCGCCGCCCCGGCGTCGTCCCCAACGGCCAGACGAAGATGGCGGCACTCATGTCGACGGACTCGGCAAACGAACCGGCGCGCGGCGGCTGGTATATCGGCGTGGACGTCGGCGGCACGTTCACCGACCTCGTGCTCGCCGACGCCGACCGCCGGGTCCATGCCGTCAAGGTCCCCTCGGTGCCGTCGGATCCCGCGGAAGGCGTGTTCAACGCGCTGCGGAAGGCGGCGGACGTCCTCGGCACGGGCCTCGAGGCGCTGCTCCGCGATTGCGCCCTTCTCGTTCACGGCGCCACCATCGCCACGAACACGGTGCTGGAAGGGAAGGGTGCCAGGGTCGGCCTGCTGACGACCGAGGGATTCCGGGATTCCCTGGAGATCCGCCGCGGCTACCGCGCCAATCCCTTCGATCACCGCACGCCGTATCCGCCCGTGCTGGTCCCGCGCAGCCTGCGGCGTCCGGTGGCGGGACGATTCGACCGCGAGGGAAACGAGATACTGGAGTTCTCCGCGGACGACGTGAAGGCGGCCGCGAAGGTCTTCGCCGACGCCGGCGTCGAGTCCGCGGCCGTCTGCCTGTTCAACAGCTTCCTGAATCCGGCTCACGAGAAACGGGCCGAGGCGGTCCTGCGCGAAAGCTGGAAGGGCGACTGGGTGTACGCCTCGGTCGATATCGCCCCCATCATCGGCGAGTACGAGCGCACCTCGACGACGGTGATGAACGCCTACGTCGCGCCGCGCACCGTCAGCTACCTGAGGCGCCTGGACGGCCGGCTGCGCGAGCTCGGCCTGCCCAAGGGCATCCTGCTGGTGCAGAACAACGGCGGCGCGATCCCGGTGGCCCGCGTCGCCGACAGGCCGGCGGCGCTCCTCCTGTCGGGTCCGGCCGCCGGAGTCGGCGCGCTGCGCTTGTACAGCGAAGCGGCGGGGACCGACGACCTCATTTCCATGGAGGTCGGCGGGACGAGCTGCGACGTCATCCTCATGAGCGGCGGGACCGTCGACGTCTCGGAGAGCTTCAAGATCGGCGGATACGATCTCGCCGTCCCCTCGGTGGACATCTTCACCATCGGCGCCGGAGGCGGCACCATCGCGGGCGTCGACCGCGGCGGCATGCTGTACGCCGGTCCCGCGGGCGCCGGCGCGAACCCCGGGCCGGCCTCCTACGGCCTCGGCGGCACCGAGCCCACCGTCACCGACGCGCAGCTCGTCCTCGGCCGCCTGCGTCCCGGCGTCCACGCCGACGAGTCCATAAACCTGGACGAGGCCCGCGCCCGCGAGGCGATCCGCGAGCGGATCGCCGCGCCGCTCGGCCTGAGCGTCGAGGATGCCGCGACCGGCATCGTCCGCCTCGTCGAGCAGAACCTGCTGCAGGCCGTTCAGGAGATCAGCAGCGAACGCGGCCACGACCCGCGCCGCTTCACCCTGGTGGCGACCGGCGGGGCCGGGCCCATGCACGGGGCGTCGGTGGGCCGGCTGCTCGGTTGCCCGAAGGTCTACGTGCCGCGCCTGTCCGGCGTCTTCTGCGCGCTGGGCATGTTGCATACGGACGTCCGGCACGACTTCATGCGGGTGTTCCTCGAGCCCCTGGAGACCGTCGGCGCGCAGGCGGTCGAGCAGGAGTTCGCCGCGCTGTCGGAGCAGGGAACGCGGGCGCTGCGCGGCGACGGCTTCGCCGGCGGGTCCGCCCGCATCCTGCGGGAGATCGACATCCGCTACATCGGGCAGCAGTACGACGTGCGGGTCCGGCTCGACGGGTCCGAGGCGTTCTCCGTCGAGCGCGCGCGCGAGCTGTTCGAGCGGGAGCACCAGCGTCTCTACGGACATATCCAGCCGGAGGGGCTCGTGCGCATCTCGGCCCTCCGCGTGGTGGCCGAGGGTCTGCTTCCGGAGATCGAGGTGCCCGCCGCGGCGAAGGGGGACGGCGCGCCGTCGCCGTCCGGCCGGCGGCACGTCTGGATCGACGAGGAGCGCGGCCGGCGGGAGGTTCCCGTCTACTCCGGGGCCGGTCTGGCGCCCGGACACAGGGTCCCCGGCCCGGCGGTGATCGAGGAGGCGACGACCACCGTGTTCGTCGGCGCCGCCGACGAGCTCGAGATCGACGGCGCGAACAACTTTCTCATCCGTCTGCCCGCGGCGTAGGGGAATCGCGGGTGCCCGATCCCGTCACACTGTCCCTGTTCCAGAACCGGCTCGACTACATCGCGCGCCAGATGGGCTGGGTGATGATCCGGACGGCGCGCAGCCCCATCTTCAACCAGGCGCACGACTTCTCGTGCTTCGTCGCGGACGAGGCGGGCAACCTCGTGTCCCAGGCGGACGGCATTCCCATCCACACCGGCGGCGGCGGATTCGCCGTCCGGGCCCTCCTCGCCGCCTTCGGGGCGGACATGTCGGAGGGCGACGTGTTCGTGCTCAACGATCCCTACGTCGCCGGCGGCAACCACCTGCCCGACTGGGTCGTCGCCCGGCCGGTATTCGTCGAATCGGAGCTCGCCGCCTTCACCTGCAACCGGGCCCACCAGTCCGATATCGGGGGCGGCGCGGCGGGTACGTACAATTCGGCCGCCACGGAAATCTGGCACGAGGGTCTGCGGCTGCCGCCGCTGCGCCTCGTGGAGGCGGGCGAGATCCGCGAGGACGTGTGGCGGCTCCTCATATTGAACTCCCGCACGCCCCATTTCCTGGACGGCGACCTCCGGGCCATGTGCGGATCGACGGAGATCGGCCGCGGGCTGGTCGTCGAGACGCTGGAGCGCTTCGGTCTCGAGGAGGGCCGGGAATGCTTCTCCGGCATTCTCGATCACGGCGACCGGCTCCTACGCGAGGCGGTCGCGGAACTCCCGGACGGCGTCTACGAGGGGGAGTCCGGTTTCGACGACGACTGCTTCGACGACGCGGACCTGAAGATTCTCGCGCGGGTCGCGGTGGACGGCGACGAGATGACGATCGACTTCACCGGGACCGACGGCCAGATCCGCGGCTTCAAGAACAGCTCCCTCGCCAACACGTATTCGTCCGTCTATTCCGCGCTCTCGACGTTCTTCGACACGTCGATCCCGCGCAACGAGGGCACCTTTCGCGGCGTGACCGTGGTCGCGCCTCCGGGGACGCTGGTCAACGCGTGGCCGCCGGCGCCGATGACCATGTGCACGCTCTATCCCGCGCAGCAGATCGTGCACGCGGTCTGGCAGGCCCTGAGCGAGGCGGACCCGGACCGCGCCTGCGCCGGGTGGGGCATGTGCGCGTTCCCGCTCTCCTCCGCGGTCGGCTGGGACGGCCGGCTGTCGACGGCGTATCACTGGGGCGGGTCGCCCGGCGGCGGCGCGGTGCCCGGCCGGGACGGCTTCTCCCAGGTGAGTGCGATGAGCGCCTTCGGCGCGCTGATCATCCCGAACGCGGAGATGAGCGAGCACCTCTTCCCGGTCCGGGTGCACCGGCAGGAGCTGCGCCGCGACGGCGCGGGCGCGGGCGCGTATCGCGGCGGACCCGGCGTCCACTATGTCGCCGACGTCCTGGCTCCGTCGGAGTTCTCGTTCCGGGGCGAGTGCCTCGGCGCGCCCCGCGCCTACGGGGTCGCCGGAGGCGAGGCCGGGAAGGTCAACTCGCTGCGCCTGGTGCCGGAAAATGGGCCGGCGTTCCCCGGGCCGCGCTACGGCATCAGGGAGTTCGAGCCCATCCGCGTTGAGCTGACATCGGGCGGCGGCGGCGGGTGCGGCGATCCCCTCGACCGGGATCCCGGCCGCGTGCTGCGGGACGTCGACGACGAGATCGTCAGCGTGGAGGCCGCGCGCGACACCTACGGCGTCGTGCTGGACGCTTCCGACGGGCGCGTGGACGCCGAACGGACTGCGGCCCGGCGCCGGTCCCTGCGCAAGGCGAGGGGGGCGGAAGCGGTCGGTTGATGCCGCGCTGACCATGAGGTGGCGGGGAATGTTAGAATGAGCCCCGTCCCGACTCGCGTGGAGGGAGACGCGTGACCGATCCCATTACGTTGGCCCTGTTTCAGAACCGGCTCGACTACATCGCCCGGCAGATGGGCTGGGTGATGATCCGCACCTCCCGCAGCCCGATCTTCAACCAGTCCCACGACTTCTCGTGCTTCGTCGCCGACGAGAACGGCAACCTCGTGTCGCAGGCCGACGGCATCCCGATCCACACCGGCGGCGGCGGATTCGCCGTCCGGGCCCTGCTGGACGCCTTCGGGGACGACATGTCGGACGGCGACGTCTTCGTCCTTAACGATCCCTACGTCGCCGGGGGCAACCACCTGCCCGACTGGGTGATCGCCCGGCCGGTCTTCGTGGGCTCCCGGCTGGCGGCCTTCACGTGCAACCGGGCGCACCAGTCGGATATCGGCGGGGGCGCGGCCGGGACGTACAATTCCTCGGCGACGGAGATCTGGCACGAGGGCCTTCGCCTGCCGCCCCTGCGCCTCGTCGAGCGGGGCGAGACCCGCGAGGACCTGTGGCGGCTCCTCATTCTCAACTCGCGCATGCCCCATTTCATGGACGGCGACCTGCGCGCCATGGTCGGCTCCACGGACATCGGCCGCGAGCTCGTCATCGAGACCATGGAGCGTTTCGGCCCGGAAGAGGGGCGCCGGTGCTTCGCCGGCGTGCTCGATCACGGCGAGGCCCTGATGCGCGAGGCCGTCGCCCGGCTCCCCGACGGCGCGTACGAGGCCGAGTCGGGGTTCGACGACGACTGCTTCGACGACATGGAGCTGCCGATCCGCGTCAGGATCGCCATCGACGGCGACGAGATGACCGTCGATTTCACGGGGACGGCGGACCAGATCCGGGGCTTCAAGAACAGCTCCGTGGCCAACACGCACTCGTCCGTGTTCTCGGCGCTGTCCACCTTCTTCGACCCGTCGATCCCCCGCAACGAGGGCACCTTCCGCGGCGTCACCGTCATCGCGCCCGAGGGTTCGCTCGCCAACGCCCGGCCGCCCGCTCCCATGACCATGTGCACGGTGTTTCCGGCGCACCAGATCATCCACGCGATCTGGCAGGCCCTGGGCCAGGCGGACCCCTCCCGCGCCTGCGCGGGCTGGGGCATGAACGCGTTCCCGCTGTCCTCCGCCAGGGGCTACGACGGGCGCGTGTCGACCATGTACCACTGGGGCGGCGGTTCGGGCGGCGGGGCCGTGGACGGACGCGACGGGTTTCCCCAGATCGGGCCGTTGTGCGCGTTCGGGGCGCTGATCCTGCCCAACGCCGAGATGAGCGAGCAGCTCTACCCGGCCTGCGTCCGGCGGCAGGAGCTGCGGCTCGACGGCGCCGGCGCCGGAAAGTACCGGGGCGGTCCCGGGGTCGAGTACGTCGCCGACATCCTGTTCCCCTCGGAGATCTCGTTCCGGGCCGAATCCGTCAAGAGGTCCTGGGCTCACGGGAGCAACGGCGGCAATCCAGGCACCACGTCCCGGGTCACGCTGACGCCCCGGGACGGCGAGACGTACACGGCGCCCACCTACGGAGTCATGGACATCGGGCCGTCGCGCCTCGAGCTGGTGTCCGGCGGCGGCGGGGGCTGGGGGGATCCGCTGGAGCGCGACCCGGAGCGGGTGCTGCGCGACGTCGGAGACGAGGTCGTGAGCGTGGCGGCGGCGCGGGACGTCTACGGTGTCGTGCTCGACGTGTCGGGGACCGCCGTCGACGCCGAGGAAACGGAGGCCCGCCGCCGCGCGTTGCGCGAACGCCGCGCCGCCGAGCTCGTCGCGTAGCGGGTCCCGGTTCCCTCTACCTGCACAGGGAGAGGGCCGGGGCGGGGGTCGGCGGCGACCGGCGCGCCGTTCTCCGGCACCCCTGACCCTCCCCCGCGGAGCGGGGGAGGGGACCCAAGCGGCGGCGGCGGTGCACGGGACATCCGCCGTTCCCCGCTGGCGGAACCGAATCAGAACCCGTCGTCCTCGACCTCCGAATGCCGGAACGGCGAGTGGGCGGCGAGGGCGGAGATGTCCTCGTCGATCTGCCGGCGCTCGTGGACGAGGTAGCGTTCGACGGCGTCACGGAACCGGTCCTCGCGTATCCAGTGGGCCGAATAGGTGCGCACGGGCAGATAGCCCCTGGCGAGCTTGTGCGGCCCCTGGGCGCCCGCCTCCACGCGGGCGAGGCCCCGCTCGATGGCGAACTGGATCGCCTGGTAGTAGCAGGCTTCGAAGTGCAGGAAGCGATGGTCCTCGCGGCAGCCCCAGTTCCGCCCGTAGAGGGCGTCGCCGCCGATGAAGTTGAGCGCGCCCGCGATGTAGCGTCCGCCGCGCGAGGCCATCACCAGGGCGATCCTGTCGGCCATGGCCTCCCCGATCAGGGAGAAGAAGCGGCGGTTCAGATAGGGGCGCCCCCACTTCCGGCTGCCGGTGTCCATGTAGAACGCGAAGAAGGCGTCCCAGTGCTCTTCCCGCAGGTCGTCCCCGGTGAGGACGCGCACGTCGATGTCCGGGTTCTCGCGGATCTCCCGGCGTTCCCGGCGGATCTGCTTGCGCTTGCGGGAGGCCAGGTCGGCCAGGAAATCGTCGAACGTGGCGTATCCCTTGTTGAGCCAGTGGAACTGCTCGCCCGTGCGCCGGAGCAGGCCGGACTCGCCGCACTGCGTCCATTCCTCCTCGGTCAGAAACGTGACGTGCAGGGACGAGACGTCGAGCTGCCGCGCGACCTCGACGCATCCCGCCAGGGCGAGTCCGCGGTTCGTTTCCCGGTCCGCGTCGTTCCGGGCCAGCAACCTGGGGCCGGTGACCGGCGTGAACGGAACGGCGAGCTGGAGCTTGGGATAGTACCGCCCGCCCGCCCGCTCGAAGGCGTCGGCCCACCCGTAGTCGAACATGTACTCGCCCATGGAGTGGGATTTCACGTAAAGGGGGGCCGCCGCCCGCAGCGTTCCGTCGGCGTCCTCCACCGCCACGTGGTAGGGCAACCAGCCGGTTTCGGCGCGCACGCTGCCGCTGTCCTCGAGGGCCTTGAGAAAGGCGTGGGACAGGAACGGGTCGTTGCCGCCGGCGCAGGCGTCCCATTCGGCGGCGTCGATTCCCCCGATGCCGCCGACAGCCTTGACGGCCACCGGCGCCTGTTCCGCGTCCCCCATGGGCCGTGGACGGCCCGGCGGTCAGCCGATCTCCACCATGGCGTCGATCTCCACGGACGCGTTGAAGGGCAGCGAGCCCATGCCCACGGCGCTGCGGGCATGCCGTCCTGCCTCGCCGAAGACGTCGACCATGAGGTTGGAGGCGCCGTTGACGACCGCGGGCTGATCCGCGAAGCCGGCGGGCGCGTTGACGAAGCCGTTCAGCTTGAGCACGCGCACGACGCGGTCGAGGTCGCCGCCGCAGGCCGCCTTGACCTGGGCGATGACGTTCAGGGCGCAGAGCCGCGCCGCGGCCTGTCCGTACTCCACGGACACCGCGTCGCCGACGATCCCGACGTGCTTGACTTTGCCGTCTTCGACGGGCAGTTGACCCGCCACGTGAACGGTGTTGCCGCTGACCACGTAGGCCACGTAGTTCGCGACGGGCACCGCCGCCTCGGGGAGCTCGATCCCGAGTTCGGCGAGCCGCGCGTCGATCCTTCCGGCCATGAAGTCCTCCCTGGTTCGATTCGCCGACGGTCGGGTCGGGATACCATCTAGCCGCCGGGGCGTCCACCGGCGCCGGCACCCAACCTGACCGCGACGTTCTTGGTCTGGACGTAGTTCAGGAGCGCCTCCGCGCCCTTTTCGCGGCCGTATCCCGAGCGCCGGGTCCCGCCGAACGGAGTCTCCACGCCGCCGGCGAACCACTCGTTGACGAACACCTGGCCGGCGCTCAGGCGGTCGGCGGTCCAGTGGGCCGTTTCCAGGTCCCTGGTGTAGACGCCGGCGCAAAGCCCGTAGTCGGTGCCGTTGGCGATGTCGACGGCTTCCTCGCGATCCTCGAAGGGAATGACCGCCAGCACCGGACCGAAGATCTCCTCCTGGGCAATGGTCATGCCGGGCGTGACGTCGGCGAAGATCGTCGGCTGCATGAAGTAGCCGTCCCCGCCGCGGCGCCGGCCGCCGGTCAGCGCCGTGGCGCCCGCCTGTTCGCCGGCCATGCAATACCCCTCGACCTTGTCGAGCTGCGTCTCCGAGATCAGCGGGCCGAGGTCGTGGCCTTCCAGTCCCGGCCCGATCGTCAGCGCCTTCGCCGCCTCGACCAGGCCGTCGACGATCCGGTCGTGAATCGACCTGTGGACCACGAGACGCGACTGGGCGGAACAGACCTGTCCGGCGTGGCTGAAGATTCCCGTGGCGCTCGATCCGACGACCTGTTCGGGGTCCGCGTCCGGATACGCGATGGCGGCCGACTTGCCGCCCAGCTCCATGACGCAGGGGACGACGCGCTCCGCCGCGGCGTGCAGGATGCTCCGGCCCGTGGCGACCGAGCCCGTGAAGACGATGTGGTCGACGTCCGGGTGGGCCGCCAGGGCGGCGCCCGCGTCGCGGCCGTAGCCGCAGACGATGTTGACGCAGCCCTTCGGCACGCCGACGCGCTCGCAGGCCTCGCCGAGCATCGCCAGCGGCAGCGGGCACAGCTCCGGCGTCTTGAGGACCACCGTATTGGCGGTGGCGAGCGCGCAGGCGACGGACCGGGCGCCGATCTGCAAGGGGAAGTTCCAGGGCACGATCTGGGCGGACACGCCGAACGGCGCGTTGACAGTGTAGTCGACGTAGCCCTCCCCGAGGGGGATCGACCTCCCTTCGAACTGCGCGACGGCGCCGCCGTAGTAGGTGAAGTAGCGGGCCGCGGCCAGGGCCTCGTTGCGGCCGCCCGCCAGGGTGCGGCCGGAGTCGAGACAGTCGACCAGGGCCACGTCGTCGGCCATCTCCTCCAGTATCCGGGCCACGTCCAGCAGGAGCTCGCCCCGCCGGGCGGGCCGCATGTCATGGAGCGTCCGGCGGTCGAAGGCCTCCCGCGCGGCCGCGACGGCGCGGTCGACGTCGTCGGGAGTGGCGCGCGCGACCTCGGCGATCCGGCTCCCCGTCGCGGGGTCGATCGCCGGTATGGTCTCGCCCGTCGAGCCGTCCACCCATTCGCCGCCGACGTAGTTTCGCCAGCGCTCCCTGATCCGCGAGGCCATGGCGCGCGCCTCCCGGTCCTCAGGAAACCGCCCGGTGGAGGATCCGGTTGCGCCGTTCCCGCAGGCGCTCGAAACGGGCCAGCGCGTCCGGGTCGAAATCGCGGTCCGGCGCCGTCTCCGGGTCGAAGTGGCCGTGACGGTCCTCTCCCCGGACCAGCATGGCGGAATCCCGGAACCCCGACGTCTGTTCGGTCTCGGTCGAGATGTAGCGCGCGACGAATCCGATCCTCGGCAGCGGCGAGGTGTTGGGCGCGGAGCCGTGCACGATCCGGACATGGTGCAGCGACATCTGGCCGGGCTCCAGCTCGATATCGACGGCCTGGTTCTCGTCGACCTCGACGGCGATCTCCTGGCCCCGCGACAGGAGGTTCCTGTCGTCGAACGTGTCGGCGTGGGGCACCGGTTTCCCGTGCGATCCCGGAATCGCCCGCATGCAGCCGCTGGTGCGGTTGCTGGGCGTGAAGGCCAGCCACGCGGACCAGATCCGCGAGCCGCTCAGCCCCCAGTAGGTCGCGTCCTGGTGCCAGGAGACATAGGTCCGGTCGCCGGGCCGCTTCACGAAGAAGTTGGTGGTCCAGCACAGGATGTCCGGCCCGAGGACGCCTTCCACGGCGTCGAGGATGCGCGGATTCCGGGCAAGATCCGCCATCCACCTGAGCACGAGATGGCCCTTGAGGTTGACGACGTCGCTGCCGAGCTCGGCGCCCTTGCGCCGCGCCTCTTCGTAGAGCCCGCGGTGGCGTTCGGCCTCGTCCGCGCTCAGTACGTCGATGGGGAAGACGAAGCCCCGGTCCTCGCCGCGCGCGATCTGCTCGGGCGTCGGTCCACGGGTCATCCGTCCGGCTCCGTTCCCGTGCCGCCGGGTCAATACGCCGACACGCCGCCGTCGACGGGCAGCGCCACTCCGGTGACCATTTCCGCCTCGTCGGACGCCAGGAACAGGAAAGCGTTCGCGGTATCCACGGGGCGGGCCAGCCGTCCCAGGGGGACCGTCCGCTCGAAATCGGCGATCGTGCTCTCCACGGAGCCGCTCATGTCCCGCGCCATCTCGCGGAACAGGGGCGTGTCCGTCGCGACCGGGCATACGCAGTTGACCCGGATGTTGTCGGGCGCGAGCTCCAGCGCCACGCTGCGCATCAGGCCGCGAACCCCGTGCTTCGCGGCCGTGTAGGCGGAGATGCCCGGCTTCGCGTTGATGGCCTGTCCGGAGGCGGTATACAGGATCGAGGCCGACCTTCCGGTCTCCCTGGCGCGGGCCCGCAACGCCGGCACCGCCGCCTTGGTCATGCGGAAGGGGCCGAGCAGGTTCGAATCGAAGGACCGCCGCGCCGCGTCGTCGTCCGCCGTTTCTATCTTCCCGGTGTACGGGGCGCCGGCGTTGTTGACGAGGATGTCCAGCCCCCCGTACGCGTCGACGGCGAAGGCGACCGCGGCCGCGTTGCTGTCGTTGTCCAGGTGGTCGTTGCGCACGAACGCGCAGCCGTCTCCGAGGTCGCGCGCGACGGCGTCGCCCGCGGCGCCGTCGATGTCGGCGACGACGACCCGGCAGCCCTCCTCGACGAAGCGGCGCGCCGTCGCGCTGCCCAGCCCGCCGGCGCCGCCCGTGACGAGCGCGACCCGTCCCCCCAGTCTCGCCATGCGTCCGCCCCCCGTTGCGCCGCCGTTCCCGTATTACCGTATCTCCGGGGCCGCGCGCCAGCCCGGCCGGGCGGGGCGGGGGTCGGGAAGAACGCTCGGGCGGCTTGCCCGGATCGTCGAGGCCGACGAAACCTTCGAACGGGGAGTCTCCGTCGGGGCCGTATTGTTCGGACACGCATCGCGGCCTATGGTGACTACATTGGTCCGGGAGGAACCGTCATGCGAGAGGTCCAGTTGCGCGAGGCCAAGGCCAGACTGTCCGCGCTGGTGGAAGGGGCGGCCCACGGAGAGACCGCCGTCATCACCCGCCATGGCAAGCCGCGGGCGGTCATCCTCGGGGTCGACGAGTGGAAACGCCTGCGCCAGGTCCCGTCTTTCGGCCGTCTGCTGCTCGCCTCGGGATTGGAGGACGGCGATCTCCCGCCACGGGACGCGAACCCGCCGCGCGACGCCGGGCTTTAAGGCGCAACCTTGTGTATCTGGTCGACACCAACATTCTTTCGACCGGAGCGCCCGGCCGGCGAGAGCGGTCGGCGGCGTTGATCGACTGGATGGATGCGCGCTCGGACGAACTGTTCTTGTCGACGGTCACCGTGGCCGAAATTTGCGACGGCATTGCCAAACTGGAACGGACCGGAGACGGCGCCAAGGCCGCCGGTCTGGCCGAATGGCTTCAACTCGTGCTCCATCTCTACGGCGACCGGGTGATACCGTTCGACGTTGCTGCGGCGCGCTTGGCGGGGGCGCTGATGGACATGGCCCGCGCGACGGGCCGTGCGCCCGGCTTCGCCGATCTCGCTATCGCCGCCACGGCGGGCAGCCGCGATCTGGCGGTCCTCACGCGCAACCTGCGCCATTTCGTGCCGCTCGGCGTCCGGGCGATCGACCCCTTCGAAGCGCTGCCCGCCTGACCGGCCGCCAAGGGTCAGGGCTGAATGCGCCACCGGCTCCTGCCAGGGGGGGGGAGCAACAGGACTCCCTCCCCCTGGCAGGGGGAGGGGACCCTGCGGCGCGGCCGAGGTGGGGTCGGCGGCGGTGCGCACCTGCCTCCGGTGTCCGGCTGGCTACGACAGGAGGTCCGGAGGGGTCTTGCCGGCGAACACGGCGTCCAGGTTGTCGAGCGCGCGGAACCCCATGGCGTCGCGGGTTTCCACGGTCGACGTCCCCATGTGGGGCAGCAGGAAGGTGTTCCGGAGGTGGCGGTAGTCCGGGTGGATGTTCGGCTCGCCCGGATAGACGTCCAGCCCGGCGGCGGCCAGCTTGCCCGACTTGAGGGCGGCGATCAGATCCTCGTCGACGACCAGGTCTCCCCGCGCGGCGTTGACCACGATCGCCCGGTCCGGCAGCAGCGCGATCCGTTCCTGCGTCAGGAAGCGCCGCGTTGCCGGGGTGAGCGGGGCATGCAGCGAGAGGACCTGGCTGACCCGCAGCAGGGAGTCCGGGGTCTCGTGAAACTCGGCGCCCTTCTCGAGTTCCGGCGGCAGCCGGTTCCGGTTGTGGTAGTGCACCTCCATGTCGAAGCCCCGGGCGCGGGCCGCCACGGCGCGCCCGATGCCGCCCATGCCGTAGATGCCCAGGCGCTTCCCCGATATGTCGGTTCCGAGCATGCCGGTGGGGCTCCAGGGCACCCAGCGTCCCTCGCGGATCGCCGCCTCGCCCTCGGATGCGCGCCGGGCGGCGCCGAGCATGATCATCATCGTGAGATCGGCCGTCGCCGCGTCGAGGACTCCGGGCGTGTTCGTCACGGCGATGTTCCGGGCCGCCGCGGCCGGGACGTCGATGTGCTCGTGTCCCACGGAGAACGTGGCGATCGCCTTCAGGCCTTGGGGCAGGCGCTCGATCGTGTCGGAGGAGAGCCTTTCGCTCACGCAGACCAGCAGGGCGTCGCGGTCCCGCGACAGCGCCAACAGCTTCTCCGTGCCGTACGGCGTGTCGTCGGGATTGAGCTTCGCGTCGTAGTCCCGCGCCAGCCGCGCCTCGACGGCATCCGGCAGCTTCCGCGTCGCCAGGACCCGTGGCTTGTCCGTCATCGTTCGCTCCCGCCGCCGCGTCGTCGTTCCGGGCCGCCCGGGCGCTCCGCCGGGAACCCGTGATATACACTGCGGTTTCCATGGGGATCAAAAGCTCGCCCGCGCCGCGCCGGACGATCGCCGTTGCGGCGTTCGCCGCCGCGGCCTTCCTCGCGCCCGTCGGGGACGCCCGTTCGGCCCCCGACCCGCTGCCGCATCGCGCCGTCTACGATCTGGCCCTGAAAGCCGCCGGATCGGACAGCGGCATTGCCGGCGTCTCGGGGCGCATGGTGCTGGAATGGGCCGATGCCTGCGAGGGCTATACGACCGCCCAGCGGATTCGCATGCGGATGGATACGGCCGCCGGGCGGCCGGTGGACAGCGATTTCACGGTCGTCTCCTGGGAGTCCAAGGACGGCGACATGTTCCGGTTCAGGATTCGCAATATCGTCGACGGCGACGTGGTGGAGGAATTCGGCGGGCTCGCCGAACGGGACGGCGCCGGGCGCGAGGGCCTCGTTCGCATGAAGGTCCCCGCCGCCGCGACCATCCCGCTGCCCGCCGGCACCGTGTTTCCGTCCGAGCACGCCGGCATTCTGGCGCGCGAGGCCGGGAAAGGGGCGAGGCGCATCGAGGTCCGGGTCTTCGACGGGACGGGCGAAGAGGGCCTGTTCGACGCGATCGCGTTCGTCACGGGCCACACCCCGGCCGGCCGGACCGCCACCGGCTTCGCCGAGCTGGACGATCAGGAAGCCTGGAACATGCGGATGGCCTATTTCACGGTCGGGGACACGTCCGGACTGCCGGAATACGAGTTCGGGTTCAGGCTGTTCGCCAACGGCGTGGCGGACCGGCTCGTCCTCGACTACGGCGACTTCGTCGTCGGCTCGAGGATCGCGCACTTCGAGGCGCTTCCCGAGTCCGGTTGCTGACGGCGGTGCCGGCCTACCCGTCCGGGACGGGCCACAGCCGGGCGGCCCCCCGCACGCCGCTGGAATCGCCGTGGACGTTCGGCCGCAACTCGGTGGCGATTTCGTCCGAGAACGCGTATGCCGTCCACAGGCGGGGCACGTTCTCGTACAGGCGCCCGATGTTCGAGCAGCCGCCGCCGAGGACGATGACGTCCGGGTCCACGACGTTGATCACGGAGGCAAGGGACTTGGCCATTCTCCGCTCGTAGCGGGCGAGCGCCGCCTCCGCCGTTTCGTCGCCGGCCAGCGCGCGGGACGCGATCTCCCTGGCGGTCGAGGCCGGACCGCCGTTCCCGGCATGGTCGCGGGCCAGTCCCGGTCCCGACAGGAACGTCTCGATGCAGCCGCGTTTGCCGCAGTAGCAGAGGGGGCCCGGCGTCTCGTCTCCGTCGGGCCACGGCAGCGGGTTGTGGCCCCATTCCCCGGCGATCGCGTTCGGTCCCGTGAGGACCGCGCCGCCGGCGACGATGCCCCCGCCCGTTCCGGTGCCGACGATCACGCCGAAGACCACCCGGGCATCGCGGCCGGCGCCGTCGACGGCCTCGGACAGGGCGAAGCAGTTGGCGTCGTTGGCGACGCGGACGGGACGGGCCAGGGCGGCGGCCAGATCCCTGTCGAAGGGCTTTCCGATCAGCGACGTGGAGTTCGCGTTCTTCACCAGTCCTGTGGCCGGCGACAGGGTGCCGGGAATGCCCACGCCGACGGTGCCCCGGGCTCCCGCGCGCCGTTCCAGCTCGTCCACGAGGCCGGCGACCGCTCTCACCGTTTCGCCGTAGTCGGCCCGGGGCGCGGCGATTCGGATACGGCCGTGTTCTTCGCCGTCCGGCGCCAGCGCGGCGGCCTCGATCTTCGTGCCGCCGACATCGACCCCGATGCGCAGTCCCGATGCCCCGCGCTGCGGCGCGGCGGGGGTGTCGGCGGTCATCGGAAGCCCCGGTCGGCGAGGCGGCGTTCGATGACGGCGCGCGCCTCGGTCCAGTCGCCGGCCCGATGGTGGCTGTCCTCGGCCGGCCCGAAGAGCTCGGCCAGCCGGCGATCCGCCACGAAATGGACGCGCGTGACATGGCCCGCGGCCCGGGCGACGGACGTGTGGTTGCGGGGAATGTCGTCGATGAACACGGCGGGCGCGTCCACCCGGGCGCTCAGGCGCCGGACGGCCGGCCCCTTGCCGCCGGCGTTGGCGATGACCGGATAGTCCATGCCGTGCCGCCGCAGGCACCGGGCGCGCCCTTCGCGGGCGTGCGCCGGGATGTTCGAAAGGACGACGATCCCGGCGCGGCCGGACAGGGCGCCCAACGCCGCGGCGGCGCCGGGCAGGGGCTCCAGGTCCTCGACTCTCTCCCTGTAGAAGTCGTCCAGGATCGCCTTGACCTCTCCGGCTTCGATCGGCTCGTCGTCGGCCCGCCGCCGCACGTTTCCCACGAGCCGGAAGGAGGCCCAGTCGAAATAGCGCCCCCGGTGTTCGAGGTAGGCCTCGAAGGCCGTCATGAATTCGACCAGGACGCCGTCGGCGTCGCAGACGATCAGCGGGCGCGCCGCCTCCAGGACCACGGAATCGATCTGCTCGGCGATCTCGGCGGGGAGGTCCTCGGACATGCTCCGGCGCCGGTCACATGGGGGCCGCCGCGCCGGGCAGCGCGGCGCGGGCGCGTCGGGCCTCTTCCGGCGTCACGTCCGCGCCGCCGCAGAAGGCCAGCAGGCGGTCGTCCCGTTCGAGGAGGAAATCGAGCACGGCGGCGAGGAACCGCGGGTCCCCGGCTCCGGCGCGCAGGTCGTCGGACGTGGCGCCCGACCCGTCCATGAAACCGCGCAGCGCCGCCTCCTCGGACGCGAGAAACGCCAAGGCTCGCAGGGCGACGGTTTCGGCCGCGGCGCCATCCATTCGAGTCTGCCTCCGGGTCCCCGCCGGCGCGTATCCGGGAGGAGTTCATGGACGGCGCCTTTGTGCCCGATGCGCCGGTGCCGGGCAAGCGCCGTGGCCGCTTGAATTCGCACACTTCGCACGATGTCGGGGGTGCGCGCGCGTGCGGTTTCGCGCCAGACTGGAGAAAGAGCGTCCGACGCTCGAGACACGCCTCCGGGGAGCCGCCGACATGGTGCGAACTGTGCGAATTGGTGCGCGGACCTCCGGCCCGCATCGGGCGGGCGGGTCGCCCCCGTACCCGGGGAGCGGGCAAGCCGGACGCGAAACCCGCGCACCCCCCCGACATGGTGCGAACTGTGCGAATTCGTCCGGGCCGCCGGCACCCCCTTCCTGGCCTCCCCCCTGCCAGGGGGGAGGAGACCCTTGGTCGGATCCCGGCGCCGTGGGCGCGGGAACCTGAGCCGTGCCGGCCCGCGTGCTCGTCGTCGGCGACGACCCGGCTGCGGTCGGGACGCTCGAGGCTCGGCTTTCCGCGGAATACTTCGAGGTCGCCGCGGCGAGCGGCGGGGAGCGTGCGCTCCAACGCATGAGAGCCGATCCGCCCGACATCGTCCTGGTGGACGCGGCCCCGTCCGGCGGCGAAGGGTACGAGGTGTGCCGACGCGTGCGGAACGGCGCGGACCCGCCCCACCTGCCCATCGTGATGCTGTCGGCCGGGGCCGGGCCCGGCGGCGTGGCGCGGGCGCTGGAGGCGGGCGCCGACGACTGTCTGGAAAAGCCGCTCGCGGACGCGGTCCTGCTGGCGCGCATCCGCTCGCTGGTGCGGTCCAAGCTGGCGGTGGACGAGCTCCGGAGGCGGGAGCGGACCGCCGTCCGGCTCGGCGTCCCGGACACCGGCGGAGCCGCGGTCGACGGGGAGGCGCCTGGCGGGCGCATCCTCCTGGTCGACGACGCGGAGGACGATGTCCAAGAGTTCTCGTCGGCCCTGGCGCCCTCTTACGAGGTGACGGCGGAACGCGACCCGGACCGCGCGGCCGTCGCCGCCCGCGGCGGCGGCTTCGACCTGGTCGTCGCGAGCCTGGCGATGGACGGGAGCGACGGCCTGCGCCTCTGTTCCCGGCTCCGCGCCATGGAGGAGACGCGCCGGACCCCGATTCTCGCCATGACCGGACTGGGGCGGCCGGACAGGCTCGTTCGCGCCCTGGAGATCGGCGTCGACGCCTGTCTGGGAAAGCCGGTGGACGCCGGGGAGGCCGCGGCGCGGGTCCGTGCCCAGATTTGCGGCAAGGCGTACCGGGAACGGCTCCGCGCGCGCTACGAGGCCGGTCTGGCCCTGGCCGCGACCGACGGCCTGACGGGGCTCCGCAACCGGCGGTACATGGCGGGCCACCTCGATACCCTGATGGAGCAGGGGCGCGAAAGCGGCCGGCCGGTGGCGCTCCTCGTCATCGACATCGACGGTTTCAAGGACGTCAACGATTCGTACGGACACGCGGCCGGCGACGAGGTGCTCAGGGAAGTCGCCGCGCGGATCGCGCGCAACGTCCGCGGCGTCGATCTGGCCGTTCGGTACGGCGGCGACGAGTTCGTCGTGGTTCTGCCCGGGACGGACCTGGACGCCGCCGCGACGGTGGCCGAGCGGCTGCGCCGGACCGTGGCCGAAAGGCCGTTCGGGGCGCGCGCGGGCGCAGGGCAGATCGCGGTCACGGTCAGCATCGGCGGGACGACCCGGACCGGCGGCGGGTCCGGCGCGGACGGACTCCTGAGGCGCGCCGACGAGGCGCTCTACGCGGCCAAGAGCCGGGGCCGCGACCGGGTCGTCACCCTACCGCCAGATTGATCCAGGTCGTCTTGAGCTGGGTGAACTTGTCGAGGGCGTGGATCGACTTGTCGCGCCCGAATCCGGATTGCTTGTACCCGCCGAAGGGCACGGTCATGTCGGCCTGGTCGTAGTTGTTGACCCACACGGTCCCGGCCTTGATGGCCCGGGCCGTCTTGTGCGCGGTCGCCAGGTTGCTGGTCCAGACCGCCGACGCTAGGCCGTAGATGGTGTCGTTGGCGATGGAGATCGCCTCGTCCACGTCCGCGAAGGCGATGACCGAAAGGACCGGCCCGAAGATCTCCTCCCGGGCGATCTTCATGTCGTTGCTCACCCGGTCGAAGATCGTCGGCTCGACGTAGTAGCCGCCGGTGTCCTCGCGCACCCGGTTGCCCCCGTGGAGGAGGTCCGCGCCGGCGCTCCGCCCCTCGTCGATGTAGTAGAGCACCTTGTCCATCTGGGTCCGGTCCACGATGGCGCCCATGCGCGTGCCGGGGTCGAGCGGCTCGCCCGGCACGTGGCGCGCGGCGTTCCGGGTGACGAGCTCCATGAACTCGTCCTTGATCGAGTCCTGGACGAGCAGCCGGGACCCGGCGTTGCAGATTTCTCCCTGGTTGAAGAATATCCCGAAGCACGCTGCCCTGGCGGCGTAGTCGAGGTCGGGCGAATCGGCCAGCACGATGTTGGGCGACTTGCCCCCGAGCTCAAGGCCGAGGCGCTTGAGGTTGGACTGTCCGGCGTACTGCATGAGCTGCTTGCCCACCTCGGTGGAGCCCGTGAACCCGATGCCGTCGATGTCCATGTGCAGGCCCATGGCCCTGCCCACCGTGCCGCCGCCGCCCGTGACGACGTTGAGCACGCCGTCCGGAATGCCCGCCTCCGACGCCAGCTCGGCCACCCGCAGCGCCGTCAGGGACGAGACCGACGCGGGCTTCAGGATGACGCTGTTTCCGGTCGCCAGGGCGGGGCCGAGCTTCCAGCACGCCATGAGCAGGGGGAAGTTCCATGGCACGATGACGCCGACGACGCCCAGCGGCTCGCGCGTGATCATGCCGAGGAACGCCGGATCGGAGGGGGCGATCTCGTCGTAGACCTTGTCGACGAGCTCGGCGAACCAGTCGATGCTCGCGGCCGACGCCGGAATGTCGATCCGGGTGGTGTCCCGGATCGGCTTGCCCACGTCCAGGGTCTCCAGCAGCGCCAGCTCGTCGCGGTTGTCGCGCATGCTCCGGGCGAACTTCTGCAGCACGCGCTTGCGGCGCGCCGGCGCCATCCGGGACCAGACGCCGGACTCGAACGCGTCGCGGGCGGCCTTGACCGCGCGGTTCACGTCCTCCTCGCCGCAGGACGCGACGGCGGCGATCTCCGAGCCGTCCGCCGGGTTGACGCTGGGGTACGTCGCGCCGGAGGCGGCGTCGACGAATTCGCCGCCGATGAAGGCCTTGCCGCGGATGTCGAGGCCGGCGGCGGCCGTTCTCCAGTCGTCGAGGGTTTCCGCTGCCGACATGGACCAGGCTACTTGATCTTCGATTCCTTGAACTCGACGTGCCTGCGCACGACGGGATCGTATTTCTTCATCGACAGCTTCTCGGTCTTCGTCCGGGGATTCTTCTTGGTCACGTAGAAATAGCCGGTGTCGGCCGTGCTGACGAGCTTGACCTTGAGGGTGGTGGGCTTTGCCATGCTGGCGGCTCCCGCGCCGGGCCGTTCGAGAATTCGCGGCGGACTCTAGCGGCGGCGGCCCGCGAGTCAAGGCCGGCCCCTCCGGCCGGTCGGAGCATTGACACGTATCGGCGCGCGCGGGTGAAGTCGGGCGCGGACGGTGCAGGACAGCGGGAGGAGCACATGGCGAAGGCAGCGAAGACGGCATCGAAGCGGGCCGCCGCGGGCGCAAAGCGGATTCCCGGCCATCCCCATCCCGAGCCCGGGGCCAGGCGCGTTCGGACCGCCAAGGGCCGCCGTCCCTACTTCTTCGACGACCCCAACGTCGACAGGCTGCTCGCCATGGTCATGGCCCTGGCCGGCGAGGTCTCGGTGATCCGCGAGCGCCTGGACACGCACGAGCGGCTCGCGGGGCAGGGGAAGCGGGCGACGCACCGGGCGATCGAGGACTACGAGCCCGACGAGACCGCCGAGGCCTTCCGCGCGCAATGGCGCGGCGACTTCGTCGCGCGCGTCCTGCGCATCGTTCAGGCCGAGATCGACCAGATGGCGGCGAGCGGCGCGGCCGGGAAGAACCGCGACGAGGTCGTCGAGGACGTCTCCGGGTAGCTCCGCGGTGGGGGGCCTACGGCTTCCGGCCGCCGAAGATCGTCGAGCCGACGATCTCGCCGCCCGTGTCCTCCACGGGCTTGTAGTCGACGCCGCCGTCGGCCCGCGGGACCGGCCACACCTCGCTAATGGTCTCCCTGGCGAAGCCGGCGTCGGCCAGCAGCTCGCGGGCGTCGGTGTGGTGCAGCGTGCCCCAGAAGGGCTCGGCGTTGTAGTGCGTGTCCCAGTCCCAGTAGTAGGCCTGGTAGTCGTCGAGGCCCCGGGCGAACTGGGTATCGAGGTGCATCGTCACGCCGCCCGGGCGCAGCACGCGGCGGCACTCCCTGAGAATGCGCGGCGCCCCCTTGGCCGAGGTCTCGTGGAACAGGCCGTGCGAGACGACGAGGTCGAAGGACCCGTCGTCGAACGACAGGGTTTCGGCGTTTTCCTGATGGAAGTGCACGGCGGCGCCGAGGTATTCGGCGCGGGCATGGGCATAGCGCAGCGGCGGCGCCGCGACGTCGACGCCGTGGACCTCGGCGTCGGGGAAGCGCTCGGCGTAGGCGACCGTGCTGCCCCCGATGGTGCAGCCGAGGTCGACGATCCGGCGCGGCTCCAGATCCGGAAACCGCTCCTTCACGTAGTCGATGACGGTATGGCCGGGAATCGCGCGTTGCAGGCGTTCGCGGCTGTCCCGGTACTCGAGGGCGGCCGAACCGCGGATCGGCAGGCTGTAGTAATAGGCGCCGCGGTCGAACAGCGCGCCGGCGTAGACGTCGTCCTCGGCGATGTCGGTGTGGTAGCCGCCCGGCATGCAGTGGATGTCGATCGCCGCGTTGTAGCTCGGGATCTTCAGGTCCGGATCCAGCGTCAGGCTGCCTTTCGGCTCGCGGATGCGGCTCTTCTCGATGAGCTCGGGCAACTGGCGCAGCACGATCTCGCCGACGGTGTCCCAGTGCATCTCCTGGATGGTGCGGGCGATGGAGCTCCAGGTCTGGACGAAGGGGTCCTCTTCCATGGCGTGGCGCCATTCCACCCGCCCCTCGGGATCGCGGCCGTGCCGTTCCCGGAACCGGGGCGCGACACGGGTGCGTCCGACGACCGCGTCGCCGGGGTAGACGTGGTCCTCCATGTGCATCTTGAGGCTGGCGATGAAGTTCTGGCGGGCCAGTTCGTCGCTGGTCGGCAACGGCATCATCGGGTGCGCGTAAGGCTGCTTCATGGTCGAGCTCCTCGGATCGCCGTGCGGCGTATGCGAATAGAGTACCACGAAGCGGCGGGATACAAGCGCCGCCGCCTCCAACCCCGCTTTCGCCGGGGCTGGCTCTGTCCTCTCCCTGGGCGGTCGGCGAAGAACCCCCGAGCGGGTGGGCATGGCGGATGCGGGTGGCGGACCTGCATGAAGACGTTGGTGTCGACTTGGATCGCGTGCACGCCGTGCCTGGTGGGCGAAACGATCACGGTCCTCGTCGGGGACGAATGCGTCCGGGGTCCAGCGGACTACGCCCGTCTCCGGGTCAGCACCTCGGGGTGTCGGAACACGAGCAGGACGAGGAAGAGGGCGCACGTCGCGGCCACGGTCAGGGGAAGACCGTGGGGTCCGAGCGCGTCCATGGCCGCGCCGCCGGCCGCCGGGCCGGCGATGCCGCCGAGTCCCCACATCAGCGCGAAGGCGGCATTGGCCGCGACCAGATCGGCGCCGGAGAAGCGCGCGCCCAGCAGGGTCAACGCGACGGTGTAGAGGCCGTAGGTGAAGCCGCCCCAGACGACCAGGATCGGCAATACCACCGCGTGGACGGGCGCGGCGACGGCGACGGCCGCGCCGCACGCGATGCCGACGCCCGCGCAGCCCGCCAGAATCCGGTATCCGTCCGAACGGTCCGCCATCCATCCGAGGGGGAGCTGGAACAGCACGTTGCCCGCCATGAACGCGGACACCATGCCCGCGGCGACGGCGAGACCGGCTTCGAGGCGCAGGCCGTAGACGGCGAGATGCACGATCATCGCGCTGTCGATGACGGCGACGGCCGCCACCGCGGCCATCAGGGTGGGCGCCGCCTTGAAGAAGGAGACGACCGCCAGCGTCTGCCGGTCGTCGAAGCGCGACGCGATGCGCCGCGCCGGCAGGAACGCGGCCGCCGACGCCGCGACGGCCGCCGCGCCGACGACGAAGGGCGTCCAGCCCTCGGTGCCGGTCAGGGGAATGATCGCCGGGCCGGCCGCGAAGGCGGCCGCGATGACCGTGACGTAGGTCGCGACCGTCCGCCCGCGGCTCGCGGAGTCCGCGATCTGGTTGATCCAGGTCTCGCTGACGATCAGCAGGCCGTTCAGGGCCATGCCGAAGACGAAGCGGAGCAGGAACCATGCCGCGAGGTCGTCCGTCGCCCGAAGCAGCAGCAGGGCGGCCGCCGCCGTCGAGGCGCTGAAGGCGATGAACCGCATGACGCCCAATCGCCGGACCAGAAAGGGAAAGACGGGGGCCGAGGCGAGGAAACCGGCGGGCGTCGCCGCGCCGTTCAGTCCGATCAGGGAACTGCCCGCGTCCGTCGACTCGAGGACCAGCGACAGCAGGGGCGCGGAGAGCCCGAACGTGAACCCGAAGGCCGCCGCGGCCGCGTAGACGGCGATCAGGCCGCGGCGGCGGTCGGTGGCGGTGAGGGCCGTCATGTTCGTCCCTTCGGGCGTCGTGGGCCGGCGCGCCCCGCCGGTCACTCGTAGTGGTGGTGGAACCGTCCCCGGCGGTGGGAGAAGAACGAGACCCGCCAGTCGCCGTTCCTCTTCGGCGGGTCCGCCATGTAGCGCTCGATCTCGAGCAGCATGTGCGTCGTGACGCTGGGAAGCGGCAGGTCGTGGGCATGGTCGACGACGACCCAATGCAGGTCGTGGAGCTCGCCGTTGCTGCCGAGCCGTCCTTCAGCTTGGGTCCCGTCGGCGAGAAAGAACCGCGCGTCGTAGCGGATCGGACGATTGGACGGCGTCAGCGCCCGGGCGAGATAGTCGAGCCCGTGCAGGGCCGGCGCATACCCGGTTTCGAAGAAGTGCCGCCAGGACGGCGGGCCCGAACCGGCGTCCGGCGTCCGCCGGCCCAGAACCAGTCCGGTCTCCTCGTAGGTTTCGCGGACCGCGGCCATGGCGTGCGCCCGCGCCCGCCCGGCGCTGCACCGGCGGGTCATCCGGGCCAGAACGTGGCCGGCGAGCGGCGTCGCCTCCCGCGCGTGCCAGTCGCCGAGATCGACGCGTCCGCCAGGGAACACGTACACGCTCGGCATGAAGCGGGTCCTGGCGTCGCGGCGGCCCATCAGGATCTCGACCGGTCCCCGTTTCGGCCTGCGGTAGAGGACGAGGCTCGCGGCGTGTCTCGGCCGCGGCGGTCGTTGTCTGGGCGTGTCGGACATTGTGCGATGGCGTTGCCCGCGGCGCGGGACCGCGGCGGAGGCCCAACGTTGCCGGAGCCGCCGCGGCCTGTCCACCCGGCCGTGGTGCGGCGGGGCCCGTCCCGCGCTTTCACCC
This sequence comes from Alphaproteobacteria bacterium, assembly GCA_963663355.2. Classification (GTDB taxonomy): domain Bacteria; phylum Pseudomonadota; class Alphaproteobacteria; order UBA2966; family UBA2966; genus UBA2966. The sequence goes on along the minus strand of CAXXKS010000001.1, from coordinate 2,354,154 downwards.
CCGCCGGCCGCGCTTCCTCCCCGCCTTCCGCGGTTTGCCGCCGGGCGTTCCGCGGCGCAGGGGAGACGGCGCGTCGTCCCGGAGCAGCTCGAGCCGCAGCGATCCCGTGACGGCGTCGGTCTCCACGAGCCGGACGTCGACCGCCGATCCGAGCGAAAACGTTTCCCCCGTGCGCTCCCCGGTCAACGTGCGCCGCGTTTCGTCATGGACGTAGAAGTCGTCGCCCAGCGCGCGGATCGGCACCAAGCCGTCCGCGCCGACGCCGTCCAGGGTCACGAAGAGGCCGAAACGGGTCACGCCCGATATCCGCCCCGTGAACGCGGCGCCCCGGCGCGGCTCGAGGTAGGCCGCGAGATACCTGTCGAGCGTTTCCCGCTCGGCCGCCATGGCGCGCCGTTCCGTCGCGGATATCCGCTCTCCCAGCTCGGGCAGCTCGTCCGCGGCGCCCGCGGCGAGACCGTCGTCGCCGAGCCCCAGCGCCGCGATCAGGCCGCGGTGCACCACGAGGTCGGCGTAGCGGCGGATGGGCGACGTGAAGTGCGCGTAGCGGCGCAGGTTGAGGCCGAAGTGCCCGTTGTTCTCGGGGCTGTAGAAGGCTTGGGTCTGCGACCGGAGGACCGCCTCGTTGACGAGGCGGGCATGGGGCGTTCCGGCGGCCCGCTCCAGGATCCGGTTGAAATGCCCGGCCCTGGGCGCCCGCCCCCTGGCTAGCCGCAGGTCCAGGCTCGCCAGAAGCTCGCGCAGCGCCTCGACCCTTTCGTCGTCGGGGCGGTCGTGCACCCGGAACATGCACGGCACGCCGCGGCTTTGCAGCGTCTCCGCCGCGGCGGCGTTGGCCGCGACCATGAATTCCTCGATCAGGCGATGGGAGTCCCGGCGGGCCCTCGGCCGCACGCTCTCCACGTGTCCGTCGCCGCCGAGCACGACGCGGAGTTCGGGAAGCTCGATATCGAGCGGCTGCCGGCGGTCGCGGGCGCGGCCGAGCGCGGCGTAGGCCCCGTAGAGGTCGGAGATGACGGGGCCGAGGTCCGATGCCCCGTCCTCCGCGCCGCCGCCGTCCCGCCGGTCCTGGACGCTCCGATAGGTCAGGTTCGCCGCCGCGCGCATCGTGCCCCGGACGAATTCGTGGCGGCGCGGGTTCCCGTCGGCGTCGATCCACAGGAACGCCGCGAGGCAGGCCCGCTCCACGCCCGCCTTGAGCGAGCAGAGGCCGTTCGACAGCGCCTCCGGCAGCATCGGCACGACGCGGTCGGGAAAGTAGACGGAATTGCCCCGCTCCCGGGCCTCCGCGTCGAGCGCCGATCCCGGCCGGACACGGGCCGCGACGTCGGCGATGGCGACGACGATCTTCCAGCCGCCGGGGTTTCCGGGGTCGTCGTCGGGCGCCGCCCAGACGGCGTCGTCGTGGTCCCGGGCGTCGGCGGGGTCGATGGTGATCAGCGGCAGGTCCCTGAGATCGCGCCGCCGGCCGGCCGGGAGCGGCGCCGCGGCCTCCGCCTCCGCCAGGGCCTCCGCGCCGAACGTGGCGGGGATGCCGTGGTTGCGGACGGCGATGAGGCCGTAGCTGCGCGGATCGTCGAAAGAGCCGAGGCGTTCCACGACCCGCGCCTTGCCGAGACCCAGGCGCGTGCCCGACGAGGTCTCGGCGAACACCACGTCGCCGGGGCGGGCGCCGAGGGAGTCCGGGCCGGCCACGACGAACTCCCGCTTGACGCGCCGGTCCGTGGGCACGATGCGGCCGTGACCGGCGACGAGGTTGTAGACCCCGAGGATCTCGCGGGGCCGGTCCGGGAGCCGGCGCATCGTCCGGGCCTCGTAAGTGCCGTCCGGCGTCTCCCGCAGCTTTGCCAGAACGCGGTCGCCGGGCGCGAGGCCCGGTTCGCCGGTCCGGCCCGGGGCCATAAGGATGGGCGGCGGCTCCGCTTCGCCGTCCCACCGCGCGGGCCGCGCGCGGAGTTCGCCGTCGGCGTCGGCGCCCGTAATTTCGAGGACCGTGACCGGAGGGAGACCGTCGGCCCGCGCCTTCGCCCTTCCCTTGGGCCCGCGCGGTCCCCGCGTGCGACGCGCCCGGGTCAAACCACGTTCGCCTAGTCCGAGGCCGCTTCGGGCGCCGTCCTGGAGCGCGGGGACCGGGCCGGCTTGCGTCCGCGGGTGCCGCCCTTGCCCTTCTTCGAGGCCTTTTCGGCCAGCAGCGCCAGGGCCGTTTCCATGGTGACGTCCTCGGGCGCCGCGCCTTTCGGCAACGTGGCGTTGATCCGGCCGTGCTTGACGTACGGGCCGTAGCGGCCGTCCATGACGACGACGGGCTTGCCGTTGCCGGGGTGCTCGCCCAACTCCCTGAGCGCCTTGCCGCCGCTCCTGCGCCGGCCGGCGTCTGCCAGCAGCACCACGGCGCGGTTGAGTCCCACGGTCAGGACGTCGTCGTCCGGCTTGAGGGGGGCGTATTTGCTGTCGTGGAGCACGTAGGGGCCGAAGCGGCCGACCCCCGCGGAGATGTTCTTCCCGGTTTCGGGGTGGCGCCCCACGTCCCGCGGCAGCGCCAGCAGCGCCAGGGCGGTGTCGAGCCCGACCTCCGCCGGCGGCATGCCGCGGGGCAGGGAGACGCGCTTGGGCTTGCGCTTCGTCTTGTCCCCGGCCTCCGCGTCCGCGTCGAGTTGAACGTAATGGCCGTACGGGCCGGAACGCACACTGACGGGCCGGCCGGTCTCCGGGTCGGGGCCGAGCTCGCGGGGACCGTTGTCCGCGTCCGCGTCGGCGCCGTTTCCGCCGGCCAGGCGCCGCGTGTACCGGCAATCGGGGTAGTTCGAGCAGCCGATGAAGGCGCCGAACTTGCCGAGCTTCAGGGACAGTATCCCGCCGTTGCACGAAGGGCAGGCCCGGGGCTGGGCGGCCGGGTCGTCCGAGCGGAAGAAGTGGACGCCGAGCGTCTCGTTGAGGGCGTCCAGCACCTCCCGGACCCGCAGATCCTTCGTCTCTTCGACGGCGTGGCTGAAGGCGTCCCAGAACTCGCGCAGGACCCGTTTCCAGTCGGCGTTCCCGGCCGAGATGTCGTCGAGGGTTTCTTCCAGCGCGGCTGTGAAGCCGTACTCCACGTACCGGTTGAAGAAATTGCCGAGGAAGGCGGTCACGAGCCGGCCCCGGTCGTCGGGCAAGAACCGCGATCCGTCGAGGCGGACATAGTCCCGGTCCTGGAGGACCGAAATGATGCTGGCGTAGGTCGAAGGCCGTCCGATGCCGAGCTCCTCGAGACGCTTGACCAGGGTCGCCTCGGTGAACCGGGGCGGCGGTTCCGTGAAATGTTGTTCGGGCCGGACGCGCTCGCACCGGACGGTCGCGCCCTCGGCGACCTTGGGCAGGCGGCGCTCGCCCGATTCGTCTCCCTCGTTCTCGGACGGCTCGTCGCGGCCCTCCTGGTACAGCTTGAGAAAACCGTCGAACAGCACCACGGTCCCGGTGGCGCGCAGGCCGGCCCGGCCGTCGGCTGTCGCCATGTCGACGGCGGTCTGCTCGAGACGGGCCGAAGCCATCTGGCTCGCCATCGTTCGCTTCCAGATCAGGTCGTAGAGGCGGCCGGCCTCGCCGTCGAGGAACCTCGAGACGTCCGCGGGCGTGCGCGACAGGTCCGTGGGCCGGATGGCCTCGTGGGCTTCCTGGGCGTTCTTCGCCGGGCTGCGGTAGGCGCGCGGCCTGTCCGGCAGGTAGGACGCGCCGAACCTCTCCGACACGAGGCTCCGGCAGGCCCGGACGGCTTCCGGCGCGATCCGCACGCCGTCGGTGCGCATGTAGGTGATCAGGCCGACGGTTTCCCCGCCCACGTCCACGCCTTCGTACAGCCTCTGCGCCACCCGCATGGTGTGTTGCGCGCGCATGCGGAGCTTGCGCGCCGCCTCCTGCTGGAGCGTGGACGTCGTGAAGGGCGGCCGCGGGTTGCGTTGGGTTTCCTTCGATCGGACGCCTGAAACCGAAAGCGCCGGGGAGGCGCGCAGGATTTCGGCGGCGCGCTCGGCGTCCTCCTCCGACGAGAGCGAGAATTTGCCGAGTCGCGCGCCCTCCAGAGATGTCAGGCGGGCGGAGAACGGCGTTCCGTCGGCGGCGCGGAGGGCGGCCTCGATCGACCAGTATTCCCGCGGGTCGAAGGCCTCGATCTCGAGCTCGCGTTCGCAGATCAGGCGCAGCGCGACGGATTGCACGCGGCCGGCGGAGCGTGAGCCGGGCAGCTTGCGCCAGAGCACGGGCGACAGGGTGAAGCCCACCAGATAGTCGAGGGCCCTTCGGGCCTGCTGGGCGTTGACCAGGTCCATGTCCAGGTCCCGCGGATGCGCGATGGCGTCCCGCACGGCGCCGCGGGTCACCTCGTTGAAGACGACCCGCTTGACCTCGACGCCGTTGACGGCGCCGCGCTCCCGGAGTTCCTCGAGTACGTGCCATGAAATGGCCTCGCCCTCGCGGTCGGGGTCGGTGGCCAGATACAGGCGATCGGCGTTCCGCAGCGCCCGGACGATCTCGCGGACGTGCTTCGCCGACTCCGGATTGGTTTCGTAGGTCATGGCGAAGTCGTCGCCGGGCACCACCGAACCGTCCTTCGCCGGCAAGTCGCGCACGTGCCCGTAGCTCGCCAGGACGACGAAATCGTCACCCAGGTACTTGTTGACCGTCCTGGCCTTGGCGGGCGATTCGACGATGACGACGTTCATGGGGGATCCGGACGATTGTTCGCTCGGGGCGGTCTATGGGTCCGTAACGCCCTGATTGCAAAAGGAAACCCGGTTGCCGGGATGCCGATGCAAGCGACCTGCCGCTTCGAGTTCGAGCAAAATGGTCAAAAGCACCGGGGGAGTCAAATCGCAGTGGCGCAGGAGTTCGTCGACCGTCACCGGCGTCGGACCCAGCGCGGCGGCCACCTTGTCGCGCGGCTCGGCGAGCTGCCCCTCGTCCGGAAGCGGCGCCGGTTCGGGACGCCGGACGGGGGGTTCCGGGGGCCGGCGGGGCCGTGTCATGGGGTCGAGCACGGACGTGACGTCGCTCGCCGACTGAACCAGGACGGCGCCGTCCCGGATCAGCCCGTTGCTGCCGTGGCAGCGCGGGTCGAGGGGCGAGCCCGGCACGGCGAACACCTCGCGGCCCTGCTCGAGCGCGCAGCGGGCGGTGATCAGGGAGCCCGACCGGAGCGCCGCCTCGACCACGACGACGCCGAGCGACAGGCCCGATATCAGCCGGTTCCGGGCGGGAAAATGCCTCCCTTGGGGACGCCTGCCGACCTTCTGCTCCGCGACAAGGAGGCCCCGTTCGGAAATGTCGGACTGGAGGTCCGCGTTTTCCGGCGGGTAGACGGTGTCGACACCGCCTGCCAGCACTGCGACCGTGCCGGTCTCCAGGGCGCCGGTATGGGCCGCGGTATCGATGCCGCGCGCCAGTCCGGATACCACGGCGAAGCCCGCTTCGCCCAGTTCCGCGGCAAGCATTCGGGCGTACCGGTGTCCGGCGCCGGAGGCGTTGCGGGCGCCGACGACCGCCACGGCCGGACGGTCGGGCAGGCCGCGCCGTCCCTTGACGCAGATCACCGGCGGCGCGTCCGGCAGAATGGCCAGCGCTTCCGGGTACGCCCGTTCGCCGTGCACGATCAGCCGGGCATCCAGGCGCGCCACGGTCTCCATCTCGGCCAGGGCCTCCGCCTCGCCGCAGACGCGGAGGACGGGCTTTCCTCCGCGGCGGGCCAGCGAGGGCAGGGCTTCGAGCGCCCCTGATGCCGAGCCGTACCGCGCGATCAAATGGTGATAGGTGATGGGGCCGACGTTCTCGCTGCGTATCAGGCGAAGGCACGCGATACGCTCCTCGTCGCCGAGCTCGGGGCTCGTCGATGGCGTCGCGAGAGCTTGCGGAGCAGCAGACACGGCAGGGTCCAGGATGCCGCCAGTACCGGTTCGGCGACTCTATGAAAGGATGAGGCCGGATTCCCGCGGGTGGCCGCGCTACGCGGCGGCCTTGCCGGCCACGCTGTCCAACCGGTCCAGAAGGGAGACGAAGGCGACGGGACCCAGCGCGCTGTAGAGCCTGGACTGGGCGTCCTCCCACAGGGGCAGCGCCGCCTCAAGGACCTCCCGCCCCGCCTCGGTGATCCGGACCGGCCGTTCGCGCCGGTCCCGGCCCGCGCCGACGGAGACGAGTCCCCGCCGCTCCAGGGGTTGCAGGTTCCGGGTCAGGGTCGTCCGGTCCATGCCGAGCCGGTCCGCCAGGCGGCTCATCGCGGCGCCGTCCAGCTCGCCCGCGGTACGGAGGACGGTGAACTGGGTCGCCTTGAGGCCTGCCGGAGCCAGTGCGAGGTCGTAGGTCCGCGTGATCGCCCGCGCCGCCCTGCGGAGGTTGAAGCACAGGCAGTTCGCCGGTTCGGAAGGAGAGGTCCGCGATGCCATGGCGCGACTCCGGACGCCGTTCGAGTATATCGGTGCGTATACACCTGAGCGCGCGGCCCGGCAATCGCCGCGTGGCTAAGGTCTGAACGTGATCTTCGGTTCCGCGCCCTTGAGAAGGCGGCGGACGTTGGCGTGGTGACGGACGAACACGAGGACCGCGAGGAACGCCGCGAGCTCCGTCCGCTGAAGGTCGGCGAGGAACCACGCGTAGACGGGGGCGGCGGCGAGGGACACGAGCGCCGCCAGGGAGGAGTAGCGGAACGCGGCGGCCGCGGCCACCCAGGTCAGGCAGGCGAGGAGGCCGGCCTCCCAGCTCGCCGCGATCAGGACGCCGAGCGCCGTGGCGACGCCCTTGCCGCCCCGGAACCGGAGCCACACCGGAAACAGGTGGCCGAGGAAGGCGCCGCCGCCCGCCAGCACCGCCATGTCGGGTCCCAGCAGGCCGGCGGTCCAGAAGGCCGCCGCGCCCTTTCCGCCGTCGAGCAGCAGCGTCAGCGCCGCCAGGCCCTTGCTCCCGGTGCGCAGCACGTTGGTCGCCCCGATGTTGCCCGAGCCGATCCGCCGGATGTCCCCGTGGCCGGCGAGCTTCGCCAGCACCAGTCCGAAGGGGACCGATCCCAGCAGGTAGCCGAGCGCCGCCGCCGCGTAGAACGGCCAGGTGAAACCGAGGTCTCCCATGGGATCGGGCATGGCGGCGCTCGCGGCTATGCCGGGGGGGCGAACTCGTAGACCGTATGCCCGGCGACGACCGTTCTCACGGCCCGTCCCTGAACCGGACGGCCGTCGAACGGCGTGTTCTTCGACTTGGCGATCAGGCCGTCCTCGCTGAGCCGCCACGGCGTGTCCGGGTCGATCACCGTCAGGTCGGCGGGCGCCCCGGCCTCCAGGCGCCCCGCGTCGAGCCCCAGGAGACGCGCCGGGGCGGCCGTCATCATCTCCAGGACCCGCATCAGCGGCAGGGAACCGTTGTGATGGAGCTCGAGGGCGAGCGGCAGCATGGTTTCCAGGCCGGCGATGCCGTCGGCCGCCTGGACGAAGGGCTGACGCTTGCTTTCCTGGTCCTGCGGGCTGTGGTCGCTGACGATGACGTCGACCGCGCCGTTCCGCATGCCGTCGACCAGCGCCCGCCGGTCTTCCTCGGCGCGGAGCGGCGGCGACGTCTTGGCGAAGGTCCGGTACTCGCCGACGGCGGTCTCGTTGAGCGCGAAGTGATGCGCGGCGGCGCCGGCCGAGACGGGCAGGCCGCGGTCCTTGGCGCCGGCCAGGCAGGCGACGGATTCGGCCGTCGAGACGCAGGCGGCGTGGTAGCGCCCGCCGGTCAGCTCCACGAGCCGCAGGTCGCGCTCCAGCACGATCGCCTCCGCGGCCGCGGGGATGCCCGGGAGTCCGAGGCGCAGGGACAGCTCGCCCTCGTTCATGCAGCCGGCGCCGGCCAGGGCCGCTTCCTCCACGTGCTGGACGATCAGCAGGCCGAGTCCGGAGGCGTAGGCCAGCGCGCGGCGCATGAGCTGGGCGTCGGCGACGGCCCGGTCGCCGTCCGTGAAGGCCACGGCGCCGGCGCCGGCAAGAAGGCCGAGCTCGGTCATCTCGCGCCCCTCGGTCCCCTTGGTGAGCGCGCCCATGGGGTGCACCCGCACCACGGCGTCTTCCCGGGCGCGGCGTTCGATGTATTCCACGAGGGCGGTGTCGTCGATCACCGGGTTCGTTCCGGGCAGGCAGATGACGGTGGTGACGCCGCCGGCCGCCGCCGCCTCGGTTCCCGTCGCCAGGGTCTCCTTGTGCTCGTGGCCGGGCTCGCCGAGGAAGGCCCGCATGTCGATCAGGCCGGGGGCCAGAATGCGGCCGCCGCAGTCGACCGCGCGGACGCCGGCCGGCATCCCGCCGGCGAACAGTCCGGGGCCCAGGTCCGCGATGCGGTTTCCCTCGGTGAGCAGGGACCCCGGTTCGTCGCGGCCGTGCCAGGGATCCATCAGCCGCGCGTTGACGTACGCCACGCGGCCGGGGTCGCCCTTGGAGAAACTCCGCGCCACGGCGGCCGTTCCGCTACCCGGCTGCGCCGGGGCCGGCCGGCGCGGCGTGCGACGGGCGGCCGGTCAGGACGTCGAGGCAGGCCATGCGGACGGCGACGCCCATCTCGACCTGCTCGCGGATCACGCTCCGGTCGATGTCGTCCGCCACGTCGGTGTCGATCTCGACGCCCCGGTTCATCGGGCCCGGATGCATGATCAGGGCGTCGGGCTTCGCGGCCGCCAGCTTCCGGTAGTCGAGGCCGTAGAAGTGGAAGTACTCGCGCACCGAAGGGACGTAGGCTCCCCGCATGCGTTCCGTCTGCAGGCGCAGCATCATCACGATGTCGGCGCCGTCGAGGCCGCTCTCCATGTCGTGGTGCACGTCCGCCCCCATGCGGGCGAACAGCGGCGAGACCAGCGTCGGCGGGGCGACGGCTCGCACCCGGGCGCCCATGGTGACCAGAAGCTGGATGTTCGAACGGGCGACGCGGCTATGCAGGACGTCGCCGCAGATGGCCACGATCAGGCCGCCCAGGCGTCCGCGCCGGCGCCGGATGGTGAGCGCGTCGAGGAGCGCCTGGGTCGGGTGCTCGTGGCTGCCGTCGCCGGCGTTGACGACCGCGCAGTCCACCTTCTGGGCGAGCAGGGCGACGGCGCCGGAGTGCGGATGGCGCACGACCAGCACGTCGGGACGCATGGCGTTGAGGGTCATCGCCGTGTCGATCAGGGTTTCGCCCTTGCGGATCGACGAGGCTTCGGCCGACATGTTGATGACGTCCGCGCCGAGGCGCTTGCCGGCGAGCTCGAACGACGTGCGCGTGCGGGTGGAGCTCTCGAAAAAGAGGTTGATCTGCGTGCGGCCCCGCAGCAGCGACTGCTTCTTGTCCACCCGCCGGTTCTGGTCGACGTACTCCTCCGACTTGTCGAGCAGGACGGCGATTTCGCCGGCCGACAGGCCCTCGATGCCGAGCAGGTGGCGGTGCGGATAGGAGTGGGGCATCGAAGGGGCTGTATACGCCCGGCGCGCGACGGGGAGCAAGCCCGCCGCGCCGCGGCGCGGTTCGACACGAGTCGGCGGCGCGCCGGGCTATTCGGGCGGCGTGCCCCGCAAGGTCGTGCGGTGCAGGTAGCGGCGCCGGGGCAGCGCGTAGTCGCAGATGGCGAGGTGCTGGGTGGGGATGTTGTCCCACATCAGGAGGTCTCCCGGGCGCCACCGGTGGCGGTAGACGAACTCGGGCTTCGTGCAGTGGGCGCACAGCTCCTCCAGCAGGCCGCGCGCCTCGTCCTCGGGAAGACCGAGGATCCGCGCGGTCTGGCCCTCGTTGACGTAGATGCTCTTGCGCCCAGTGACGGGATGGGTGCGCACGATCTTGTGCACCGCCGGCGGCGCCTTGTCGTGATGCCGGTCTTCCAGCTCGGCGTTCGCGTCGCCGTCCGCGACCAGTTTCGCGTGGCGGTTGGCGAGGCTGAACTCGGCCTTCAGGTTCGCGATCCGGCGTTTCATGCCGTCGGAGAGCGCGTCGTAGGCGGCGGACGTGCTGGCGAACAGGGTGTCGCCCAGGGGCTCGCCGTCCGCGCCGCGCGGCACCTCGATGGCGTAGAGCAGCGAGCCGCGGCTCGGCACGGCCATGTAGGACAAGTCGGTATGCCAGTAGCGCCCGGCGTCGTAGATGCCGACGTGGCGGTCTCTGTCCATGACGTTGGAGACGATCAGGATCTCCGGGTGTTCGGGGTGCAGGTACTGGTCGAGGACGTGCACTTCGAGCTCCCCGAAGCGGCGGCTGAACGCGAGGTGCCGGGCCTCGTCGATCGATTGTCCGCGGAACAGCAGCACCGAGTGCTCGTTGTAGGCGTCCTCGATGCAGGCGAAGGTCGCGTCGTCGAGGGTCCTCGACAGGTCCACGCCATGGACCTCGGCCCCGAGCGCCGCGGCGAACGGCCGTATGTCCGGTGTCATGGCTCGAACGCTCCCCGGTCAGCGCGGCCGGTCGCCGGCCGCCGTCGTGCGGTACATCAGGCGCGGCATGGTGTCGTCGTAGTCCCGCACGGCGTAGTGCATCGCGCAGCGATTGTCCCACATCAGCACGTCTCCGACGCGCCAGCGGTGGCGGAAGACGTTCTCCGGGCGGGTCGCCCGCGCCGTCAGCATGTCGAGCAGCGGCCGGCTCTCCCCCGGCGTCCAGCCGGTGAAGGCCGAGGTGTAGTGGGGATTGACGTAGAGCGCCTTGCGGCCCGTGCCGGGATGGGTGCGCACGACCGGATGGGTCACGGCGGGCGGCGCCACGTCCACGGACAGGCGGTTGGGCACTTCCCGCACCAGTTTCTCCGCGGAATGCCCGGCGGTCATGCCGTCGAGCATGGACTTCAGGCCTTCGGACAGCCCCTCGTAGGCCTCGTACATGTTGCAGAACATGGTGTCGGCGCGGCCTTCCGTGACTTCGACGGCGTAGAGGATCGACCCCAACGGCGGCGTTTCGCCGAAAGAGATGTCCGAGTGCCAGAAGTCGTTGCGGGGGCCGAGCTTGCCGGGCCCGTTTTCCAGCACCATGACATGGGGATGGCCGTCGAGGCCGCGGCGGGAGCCGAGGGGGTGCGGCTCCACGGGCCCGAACTTCTCGGTGAAGGCGACGAGGTGGCCGGGCTCGATTCGCTGGTCCCGCATGACGATGACAAGGTGCCGGTGGAACGCCTCCCGCACTTCGGCGAAGACCCGGTCGTCCATGGGCCGGGACAGGTCGAGTCCGCCGATCTCGGCGCCGAGGGCTCCGGACAGGGGCCGCGCCGCGATGCGCGTGAATCCGGTTTCGTTCGCGGCCGCCGTGTCCATGGATCCGACCCTCATTCCGCGGCGGCGCCGGCGGCCGCGGGCATGCCGTCGAAGAAGACCGCCATGTCCGGGACGTCTTCGAGCGACAGGACCTTGCCGATGACGGCGTCCGCCTGCCCGGGCGTCATCGGCGCGACGCCGGCCGCCGCGCAGTCGCGGAACTTGGCCTTGAGGTCGTCGAGGCTCAGCGGGTTCTCGGGCGTGCCGGGGGTGTGGTCGATCCGCCGGGTCAGGGTCCCGTGCCGGTCCGTGCGGATCGTCAGCTCGCAGGGTGCGAACTTGCCCGGCCAGCCGTCGTCGACGCGGACGGCCACCTTGCCGGCGAGCTCGTTGATCGCGGGGTCGAAGATGGCGTCCTCCTGGATCTCGGCGATGCCGAGCCCGCGCCGCGCGACGGCGCAGGCGACGGAGTAGCGGATGTTGAACTGTGCCGCGACCTGGGGGTTGTCGCCCGGGTCCCAGTCCGCGCCGACGAGCTGGTTCATGAAGGGAGAGACGACCACCTCCGCCCCGGTGACGTCGCCCGGGCGGAGGTCGAACTCGTCGGCCAGCGCGGCGGCGCCCTGGATCGCCACGTGGTTGGCGGTGCAGCTCGGGTATTTCTTGGTCACGGTGGCGACGTTCTCGTAGCGCTCGCCGAGGCCGGAGACCAGGGTCTGCGCGTCACCCTCTCCGTAGAGCGCGTAGAACCCGAACTTGCCCTCGAACGCCTGCCGCGGCGCGGTGATCCCCCGTTCGGCCGCGAGCGCCGCGAAGACGCTCGACCGCGCCGCCAGGCCCGACAGCACGCGCTTGACCAGGCTCTTCTCGAGGACGGCCTGCTGCGCGCCCGCGGCCTGGCTGAAGGCGAGCCCGAGCGCGTTGGCCGTCCCCTCAGCGTCGAGCCCGAGCAGTTTCGCCGCCGCCGCCGCGCCGCCGAAGACGCCGTGCACCGCCGTGTTGAACCAGCCGCGGTTGCCCGCCATGGCCCCGCCGGACCGGCAGCCGATGTCGTTGCCCAGCGCCAGCGCCGTCAGGAAGTCCCTGCCGCTCGCGTGGCGCCGCTCGGCGACTGCCCAGGCCGCGGGCAGGGTGACGATGTCGGGGTGGACCGAGCCCTTCTCGTAGACGCCGTCGTAGTCGAGGGCGCCGGCGTAGGTGCCGTTCATCAGCGCCGCCGCCGTCGCCGGCAGGCGGACCGGGGAGCCGAACACCGTGCAGTCGGGGCTCCCGCCCTCGGCGAACACCAGTTGGCGCAGGACGTCCGCACCCGGCGCATCCGTGCCCGCCCACGCGACGCCGAGGGTGTCCAGCAGGAACCACTTGGCGGTGTCGACGGCCTCCGCCGGCAGGTCCTCGAACCGGGTGGCGGCGACGTGGTCGGCGAGCGTCCGGGACAGGCTCGGCATGGCGGCAGGTTTCCGGGATATCGCGGGTCGCCCCAATCTACGGAAAACATCCCCCTCCGGGCAACGGCTTCGAGGTTCCCCGGCCGCGCGCCGCCGCCCGTCCGGTTTTCGGCGCCGCCTCGCCGTGCGCTGTCGGACGAATTCGCACAGTTCGCACGGAGTCGGCGGAACTTCGGGCACAAGCGGGTATCGCAATGATGAAGAGGAGTCCCCGCCCGCGTGTGCGGGGCGGAGGCTCGTATCCGTGAAATTTCCAGTAACATATTGATTCATATATAAAATATTTTCCACACCCTCCCTCCGATGTCGTGCGAAGTGTGCGAATTCAAAACGAACCCGGGTGCTCGGGCCCGGGTCCGCACCGTGCGGGCGGGACTCCCGCGTACCCGAAGGATCCGGGTGCGGGCGACCTCCTCGACTCCGTGCGAACTGTGCGAATTCGTCCGATGGCGCATGGCTCGGGCTCCCTTTCGAGCCTCGATTCGACGCGATCTTCCAAAACCCGCTCGAATCCCGGCCTTGCAGCGCGTCGGGCCTGTTGAACCGGACAGCACTGGAACACGTCCGGCCACGACGGGGTGGGGGCGGCGTCGTGTCGATGAGCGGCCGCTCAGGACCGCTGGCCGTGGTCCAGGCTGTCGAGGGCGCCCTGGAGGATGTAGGCGGCGGCCATCTTGTCGACCGCCTTCGCGCGCCGCTTGCGGCTGGCGTCGGCGTCGAGCAGCGTCCGGGTGACGGCGGCGGTGGACCAGCGCTCGTCCCAGAAGGTCATGGGCGCGTCCAGGCGGGCCTCCAGGTTGGCCGCGAACTGGCGCACGGACTGGCAGCGGGGGCCCTCGCTGCCGTCCATGTTGAGGGGAAGGCCGAGCACGAGGCCGCCGACCCGCTCGCGCGCGACGATCCGGCGCAGCGCCTCCGCGTCCCCGGCGAACTTTCCCCGCCGCAGGGTGTCCAGGGGCGTGGCGATGGTGAGGGTCACGTCGGACAGGGCCAGGCCCAGGGTCCTGGACCCCACGTCGATGCCGAGCCAGCGCTCGCCGCCGCCGAGCGCCTCCGCGAGCTCCCTCGGGTTGCGGGCGATCACGGCCGGGTGTTACCGTCCGCCGCGCGCGGACGGGCGGCTCCCCGCGGCGTGCCGGACCCGCCGGCCTCCGCTCCCGGGCCGGGCCTCCGGGGCCGGCGGCGGACCATCCGAAACGACATCATCGCCGAGACGTTGGCACATGCCGCTCGACAAGGCCACCGTGAGCAGGATCGCCCGCCTGGCCCGCATCCGCGTGCCCGACGAGGACCTCGAACGGCTGGGCGCGGAGCTCGACGGCATCCTGGGCTGGGTCGAGCAGCTAAACGAGGTGGACACGTCCGGCGTGCCCCCGATGACCGGCGTCGCGGAGACGCGGCTCTCCCGGCGTCGGGACGCCGTGACCGACGGCGCCCGTCCCGAGACGATCCTGGGCAACGCGCCCGAGTCGGAGGGGGGCTTCTTCGTCGTGCCCAGGGTCGTCGAGTAGATGTCCGAACTGACCCGCCTCACCCTGGCCGAAGCCCGCGACGGCCTGCGCGCCGGCGCGTTCACGGCCCGGGAACTCGCGGAGGCCCACGTCCTGGCCGTCGAGGCGGCCCGGCCCCTCAACGCCATGGTGCTGGAGACCGCGGACCGCGCGCTGGCCATGGCGGACGCCAGCGACCGGCGCCTCGCGAAGGGCGAGGGGAGGGCGCTGGAGGGCGTTCCCCTCGCCGTCAAGGACCTGTTCTGCACCGACGGGGTGCGGACGACCGCCGCCTCCCGCATCCTCGACGGCTTCGTCCCGCCCTACGAATCGACCGTCACGGCCAGGCTCTGGAACGCGGGCGCCGCGATGCTGGGCAAGGCCAACATGGACGAGTTCGCCATGGGCTCGTCGAACGAGACGAGCCGCTTCGGGCCGGTCGAGAACCCCTGGCGGCGGCCGGGAGACGACACGCCCATCGTCCCCGGCGGCAGCAGCGGCGGCTCGGCGGCGATCGTGGCGGCGCGCGCGGCCCTCGGGGCGGCCGGCACCGACACCGGCGGCTCCATCCGCCAGCCGGCCTCGTTCACGGGTCTGGTGGGCCTCAAGCCCACCTACGGCCGCTGCTCGCGCTGGGGGATCGTCGCCTTCGCCTCGTCCCTGGACCAGGCCGGGCCGTTGACGCGGACCGTGCGCGACGCGGCCGTCCTGCTCGCCGCGATGTCCGGCCACGATCCCAGGGACTCCACGTCCGCGGACGTGCCCGTGCCCGACTTCGAGGCGGCGGTCGGCGTCGGCGTCGAGGGGCTCCGCGTCGGCGTCCCCGGGGAGTACCGGACGGACGGGCTGCCCGCCGGGATCGACGCGCTCTGGCGGCGGGGGCTCCGCTGGCTCGAGGAGGCCGGCGCGGAGACCCGGGAGGTCAGCCTGCCGCACACCCGGTACGCCCTCCCCGCCTACTACATCGTCGCGCCGGCCGAGGCATCCTCGAACCTCGCGCGCTACGACGGCGTCCGCTACGGACTGCGCGTCGCAGGCGAGGACATCGCGGACATGTACGAGCGCACGCGGGCCGCGGGCTTCGGTCCCGAGGTCACGAGGCGGGTCATGATCGGCACCTACGTCCTGTCGGAGGGGTACTACGACGCCTACTACCTCCAGGCCCAGAAGGTGCGCACGCTGATCGCCCGGGACTTCCGCGACGCCTTCGGGGACGTCGACGTGCTGCTGACGCCGACCGCGCCCAGCGAGGCCTTCGCGGCCGGCGGCACGTCCGGCGACCCCCTCGCCATGTACTTCAACGACGTGTTCACCGTGCCGGCGAGCATGGCGGGCCTGCCGGCCGTCTCGGTCCCGGCGGGTCTCTCGGACTCGGGCCTGCCCCTGGGCCTGCAGCTCGTCGGCAAGGCGTTCGACGAGGAGACCGTGCTGCGGGCGGCCGGGGTTCTGGAGCGCGCGGCCGGCTTCGGGGCGGAGCCCGAGCCGTGGTGGGAGGCGGCGCCGTGACGGGGGGGCCGACGATCGAGGGCGCCACCGGCCCGTGGGAGGTCGTCGTCGGGCTCGAGGTCCATGCCCAGGCGGTCTCCGACTCCAAGCTGTTCTCCGGCGCCGCCACGGCCTTCGGCGCGGAGCCCAACGCCCAGGTCTCCCTCGTCGACGCCGCCATGCCGGGCATGCTGCCCGTCGTCAACGAGGCCTGCGTCGCGCAGGCCGTGCGCACCGGCCTCGGGCTGAACGCGAAGATCAACCGGGTCTCGGTCTTCGACCGGAAGAACTACTTCTACCCGGACCTGCCCGCGAACTACCAGATCTCCCAGTACAAGCAGCCCATCGTCGGCGAGGGCGCGGTGCGGGTCGACCTCGAGGACGGGTCGGTCCGCGAGGTGGGCATCGAGCGCCTCCACCTGGAGCAGGACGCGGGCAAGAGCCTGCACGACCGGCGCGCGGACGCGACCTGCGTGGACCTCAACCGGGCGGGCGTGGCCCTCATGGAGATCGTGTCCAGGCCCGACCTCCGTGGCGCGGCGGAAGCCGGCGCCTTCGTCCGCAAGCTGCGCACCGTCCTGCGCTACCTCGGCACCTGCGACGGCAACATGGAGCAGGGCAGCCTCCGCTGCGACGTCAACGTGTCGGTGCGGCGCCCCGGCGCGCCGCTGGGCACCCGCTGCGAGATCAAGAACCTCAACTCGGTGCGCTTCGTGCAGCAGGCCATCGACCACGAGGCCCGGCGCCAGATCGGCATCCTGGAGGAGGGGGGAGAGATCGAGCAGGAGACGCGGCTCTTCGACGCCGGCCGCGGGACGACGCGCCCCATGCGCCGCAAGGAGGAGGCGCACGACTACCGCTATTTCCCGGACCCCGACCTCCCGCCGCTGGTGCTCGACGAGGCCTGGGTCGAGGCCATCCGGGCCGGCCTTCCCGAGCTCCCGGACGAGAAGAAGGCCCGGTTCGCCGACGAGCTCGGCCTCGGCGCCTACGACGCGGGCGTCCTGGCCGCGGACAAGGACGTGGCGGACTATTTCGAGCGCGCCGCGGAGGGGCGCGACGCGAAGACGGCCGCCAACTGGGTCACCGGCGCGCTGTTCGGCAAGCTCAACGAGAGCGGGCGGGAGATCGCGGAGGCGCCGGTCTCCCCGGAAGACCTCGGCGGCCTGATGGACCTCGTCGCCGACGGCACGCTGTCCGGCCGCCTCGCCAAGGAGGTCTTCGACGCCATGTTCGAGAGCGGCCGCCCGCCCGGCGAGATCGTCGTGGAACGGGGGCTCCGGCAGGTCTCCGACCGGGGCGAGATCGAGGCCCTCGTGGACGCGGTCGTGCGCGAGAACGCCGACAAGGCGGAGGCGTACCGGGCCGGCCGGGAAAAGCTGTTCGGCTTCTTCGTGGGCCAGGTCATGAAGGCGTCCCGCGGCCGGGCCAACCCGGCGGTCGTCAACGAGGTCCTCCGCGGGCGACTCGGCTGAGCCGCGCCCGATGACGGACCTCACCGATCACGCCGGCACCGCGCACGAACCGGCGGGCCCGGACGCGCGGATCGTCTCGCTGGTCCCCAGCATCACGGAGCTGATCTTCGACCTCGGCCTCTCGGGCAGCCTCGTCGGCCGCACCCACTACTGCGTCCGCCCGCGGCCCGGGGTCGACGGCGTCCCGAGCGTGGGCGGGACCAAGAAGGTGGCGCTCGACCGCGTCCGGGCCCTCGCGCCGACCCACGTCGTCGTCAACGTCGACGAGAACGCCCGCGAGCAGGTCGAGGCCATCGCCGGGCTCGGTCCGGCGATCGTCGTCACCCATCCCGTCGCGCCCGAGGACAACCTGCGGCTGTTCGCGCTCCTGGGCGGCCTGTTCGGCCGCGAAGCGCGCGCCGCGGCGCTGGCGCGGGCGTTCGGGACGGCCCTCGCCGACCTGCGCGGCGCGGCCGCGGACCTGCCGCGCCGGGACGTCCTCTACCTCATCTGGAAGGAGCCCTGGATGACGGTGTCCGAGGACACCTACATCTCGCGGTTCCTGGCCCTCGCCAACTGGCATACGCGGTGCCACGACCCGGACACGCGCTACCCCGAGGTCGACGTCACGGAAGAGCTCCTGCGCCGCACCGACCTCGTGCTGTTCTCCAGCGAGCCCTACGCCTTCGGGCCGCCGGACATCGACGGGTTCCGCGCCGCGTTTCCGGCCGGCGCGGCGCGGCTGCTGCCGATCGACGGCCAGATGACGTCGTGGTACGGCAGCCGGGCCGTGGAGGGGCTGCGCTACCTCCGGCGGCTGGCGGAGCGGGTCGCGTAGGGCCGCGTGCCGGCCGGCCGGGTACGCGGGCGGGACGCTACGCGGCCGGCGCGCCCCGTTCCTGGACGAACCAGTCGAGGGGCATGGGGGTGCCCTTGCCGGCCGCGACGGCGTTGCGGTAGATGGCGCCGCCGACGGCGGCGAACTGCAGCCCCTGGTTGCCGTGGCAATAGTAGAAGCTGATCTGCTCGTCGCGCGCGCGGCCCGGCGCGCGGCCCGCCGCGACGTCCGTGTACATGGGAAAGGCGCTCGCGTCGATGTGGGCCGTCCCGCCCTCCGGGAGCCGCGCCATCTCCTCCTCGCTGCCGGCGACGAAACCGGCGTAGCTCAGCCCCACGCCGGCCCGGTGGCGCGCGCTCTCCCCGCTCGGGGCCATCGAATGGACGCCTTGGCGCACGGCCACGTCGAAGCGCGGCACCGCCTCGGGCGGCACCTCGTTGGTGCCGACGCACACGACGTGCATGCCGGGCTCGAGCCAGTCGGCGTCGAACACGGGCACGCCGGAGTTCGTGCAGGTGGCGACGATGTCGGCGCCCGCCATCGCCTCCCGCGCGCCGTCCACGGGTTCGACCGGGATCCCCAGCCGTTCGCCCATCCGCGCCGCGTAGGCCTCGCGGTTGCCGCGGGACGGGCTGTAGACCCGCACCCGCTCAATCGGGCGCACCGCGCGGATCCCCTCGAGAAAGGTCCGCGCCATGCCGCCGGAACCGATCACGCCCACCGTTCCGGCGTCGGCGCGGGCCAGGAGCCCGGTCCCGAGCGCGGCCGTGCCGCCCACGCGCATGTGCTGGATCCAGTCGTCGTTGAGGAGGGCCAGGGGCTCGCCGTTCTCCGAACTGAAGAGCAGGACCACCGCGCAGTTCCGGCCGGGCTCCACGGAGTAGTTGTCCTCGCGCCACGAGCCGTCCGCGCGGCGGTCGAACGTCATCACCTCCGACATGAAGCGGATGGCGAAGATGCCGTCGAACCAGCCCTCCATCGAGCCGAAGCGGTAGTACTCGTCGGGCTTGGAGTTCGGGACGTTCACGTCGGTCTTCGGGCGGTAGATCGCCTGGCCCGAGTCGATGGAGCCGAACGCGCGCTCGAGCACGTCGACGCATTCGGACATCGTGAGCAGCCCCGGCTGCGTGGCGTTGTCGATCAGGATCATCCCTCGTCTCCCGGTCCGGCGCGCGTCCGGCGGGCGCCGTTGACAGGCGCGGAGGCCGCTTTATAGATAGGCCCGAGGACGGCGTCGAGACCGGAGGGATGGCCGAGAGGTCGAAGGCGACGGTTTGCTAAACCGTAGTACGGTGACAAGCTGTACCGAGGGTTCGAATCCCTCTCCCTCCGCCATCTTGATTCAGTAATTTATTGATATAAAATAGTTTTTCAGAAGACTGTCACATTCGTTCCCTCACTGCATCCCTCAATGCGCATGGGCTGCCGGCCGCCGGCGCTCCCGGCTGCGGACCTTCCTTCGAACCTCCCCGCAAACACGGCCGGTTCCCGACGGTCGCCCGTCGCGCACCGGCGGCGCGACACGGGCGCGAGCCTGGACACGCTCGAACCGAGTGACGCGAAGAGGGGACCGGGAGGTGGGTTCGCCTGGACGCGGCCGGCGGCGGGGGCCAGCGCCGCCGAGGGCAGGAGCCGGGCCGTTAGCGGGGGCGGGGACCGGGCGTCCGAGAGAGGACATGGCCGCCGTTCCCGACCGCCGGCACGACGGTACCATGACGGATGAATCGCGCGATCTTGAGGCGACGGCCCCGCGGTGACTATCATGTTCCGGTGTCGAGCTGCGTCGTTCGGTGCTCGGCCCCCATCGCTGTCGGCGATGCACAAGCCTCTGTCCGTGCCGGCGCCGTGCTTGCGAGGCCCCAGGCTCGGGTATATCGGGAAAGGTTGGACCGTCGAACATGGCAGCCGAAGGCAAGTCCGCCGCTGCGGTCGATCCGATCGAGCTCGAGATCATCCAGGAGGCGATGATCTCCATCGTCCGGGAAATGCGCGTCAATCTGGTGGCGACCGCCTACTCCTCCATCATCTACGAAGCTTACGATTTCTCCTGTGTGCTCATCGACGGCCAGGGGCAGATCGTGGCGCTCGCCGAGGACAACCCCTCGCACATTTTTCCGGTGCCGTGGTCGGTCAAACGGATGTTCGATACCTTCGGCGAGGACATCCGGCCGGGCGACGTCTTCCTCCACAACGATCCCTATACCGGCGGGACCCACCTCAACGACATTGCCATGATGTTTCCGGTATTCGCGGAGGGGCGGCTGGTCCTGTTTCCGACCGTCCGCGCGCATTGGGGAGATGTCGGCGGCACCACGCCGGGCAGCATTTCCGGAAAGTCGACGGAGATCTTCCACGACGGCGTGCGCCTGCCGATCGTGAAGGTCGCCAGCGGCGGGGTGCTCAACCAGGGCCTGTTCGACGTAATGATGGCCAACATGCGCGTGCCGCGCGAACGGCGCGGCGACTTCATGTCGACCTGGGGCACGTGCCAGGTCGCCGAACGGCGCATCGCCGAACTGTTCGAGCGGTACGGCGTCGAGACCGTGAAGAGCGCCGTTGCCGAACTGATCGACCGGGCCGAACGCCGGACCCGGCAGCGTATCGAGGCCTTGGCCGACGGGGAGCACGTCTACGAGCACTATCTGGATCCGGTGGGCGCCGGGGCCGAACCCGTGATCGCGCGGGCGCGGATCCGGATCGAAGGGAGCAACATCGAGGTCGACTTCACCGGCTCTTCCGACCAGACCAGGGCCGCCATGAATGCCGGTCCGGCCGTTGCCGCGACCGGTGCGTTCATCGTGCTCAAGGCGTTTCTGGATCCGGTTGAGCCGATCAATCACGGGAATTTCCGGCCGATCGCGATCACGTCGCCCGAAGGGTCCTTCTTCAACGCCCGGTATCCCGCCTCCTGCGCGGGATCGTCCGAGGTTCGGCACGCCGCCATTTCGGCGGTCCTCGGAGCCATGAGCCAAGCCATGCCGGAACGCATGGCCGGCGACATCAAGGGCACGTCGAACCACATCTATATCGGCGGACGGGACCCGGATCGTACGGAACCCTTCATCTTCTATGAATATCCTGCAGGCGGCACGGGTGCGACCGCGGAAGGCGACGGCGGCGACGCGCTGCGAAACTTCGCGGAGGGCGATTTCGCATCGATACAGTCCGTCGAGTCGATCGAGCACGAAAGCCCGCTGCTGGTCGAACGTTGCGAAATCCGCCGCGATTCCGGCGGTGCCGGCCGCTACCGTGGAGGGTGCGGCCTGCGCAGGGACGTGCGCGTATTGGTGGAGGACTCCCTGCTCTCGGTTTCGTCCAACAAGAACGTCCTGCCGCCGTTCGGCGTCGCGGCGGGTTGGCCGGGCGCCCCCAACAGCTTCGCGGTCGTTCGGGACGGCGACGAACTGGCGCCTTCCGATACGCCCGGCCAGGTTCAGGGATTCCCCCTGCGCCGCGACGATATCGTGGTTATGCGCTCCTCCGGCGGTGGCGGGTTCGGCGATCCTCTGGAACGGGATCCGGATTCGGTCGTGGACGACATCGCGGAAGGCCGGATCTCGTGCGAGGCGGCGCGCCTGATTTACGGCGTCGCCGCCGACCAGGACGGAGTCGATCTCGAAGCAACGGCCGCGCTACGGTCCGGACTTGAGAAGGATCGGACGTTGCTGACCGTCGATCCGGTTCCGGATGCGCCGTCGGGCGGCAGAGTCTGGTGCGAACTGGCGGAAGGCACGATCGCTCGACTCCGACTGAACGAGCACGGGGCCCACGAAATCCTCGATGCGCGGGGGCCGGGGCTGAGGGTCTGGATACGGTGCGGCGAGCGGGTCGGCGAGCGGGCGCTGAGAGTGCCGGAGCGGATTTGCCGCGCGCTGAACGTGCGCGAAGGCGATGGCGTCGCCCTTCGCCCGCTTTCCGAACCGCCGCGCGCCGAGCTGTCATGACGGGACGATCCGACCAGCGCGAACTGATCGAGACCGCCGAACGTATCTTTCCCGGTGGCGTGTTGAGCCGGCACACGCTCGACGAAGCGCATCGACTCGTCTTTGTTTCAGGCCGCGGCGCCCGCGTGACGGACGCCGCCGGTCGGGAATTCATCGACTTCACCTGCGCGGGCGGCGCGGTGCTCATCGGCTACGATCATCCGGAAATCCTGGCGGCGCTCGACGCGCAGGCCCGGCGCGGCGTCCACTTTTTCAGCCTGCTCAACGAGACGGCGATCCGTTACGGCGCGGAGCTCCTCGACGTGTTGCCGGTCGGCGGGCTCATCCGCTTCTGCTGTTCGGGCGCCGAGGCCACTTTCAACGCGATCCGGCTCGCCCGGGCGTACACGGGCCGCGGCAAGATCCTGAAGTTCGAGGGCGCCTATCACGGCCATCACGACTACGCCATGTGGAGCTACAACCGCTTCGGCGCCGACGCTTTCTCGCCGGTCCCGAACTCGGCCGGCATGGCCGCCGGACTCGCCGCCGACATCCTGGTCGCGCCCTACAACGATGTGGCCGCGGCGGAAGACGTGTTCCGGCGCGAGAAATCGGCGATCGCCGCCGTCATCGCGGAGCCCGTGCAGCGCATGACGGCGCCGGCGCCGGGATATCTCGAACGGCTCCGGGAGCTCGCCTCGGAACACGGCACCGTTCTGGTCTTCGACGAGACCGTGACCGGGTTCCGCCTCGCCCTGGGCGGCGCGCAGGAACGTTTCGGCGTGCTTCCCGACCTGGCCGTCTACGGCAAGTCGCTGGGCGGCGGTCTGCCGCTCGCCGCCGTCGCCGGCGATCCGGAGATCATGGGGCTGGCCTCGGCAGAGGCTTGGCGGAACGATCCCAGAGGGGTCTTCTTCTCCGGCACGCTCTTCGGCAACCCCATGGCCTGCGCCGCCGGACGGGCGTTTCTCGAAGCTTTGCGGAAACCGGACGCCTATCCGCCTTTCCTGGCCCGCGCGGAAGCCTTCAAATCGGGGCTCTCACGGATCCTGAAAAATCGCGCGATCGATGCGTGCGTCGTCGGCGAAGGGCCGATGTGGCGGGTCTATTTCGGCGATCCCGGACGCATTCACGATGTCCGCGCGACCTCCGACAGCGACCGCCAGCGCGCCTTCGACCTCGGCCTGCTGGATTCCGGCATCTTCGTGCGGCCCGGCGGCGGACACTATTTCTCGATGGCCCACACCGAGGAGGACGTCGAGACGGTCCTGCGGGCGGCGGATCGAGTCGCCGCACGGCTGTAGAACCGGAAGCGCATGGCGGTCGCGGTCGGCATCGACATCGGCGGAACCTTCACGGACGTGGTCGCCCTGGATCTCGAATCCGGCGGCGTGCGGGCCGCCAAAACCCTCACGCGCTACGGCGACGAGACCGGGTCCCTTATGGAGGGCTTGCGCGACGTCGGCGTTGTCCACGGCGAAATCGACCGCCTCGTGCACGGCACGACGATCGGCACCAACGCCATCCTGGAGCGCCGGGGCGCGCGCACGGCTCTCCTGGTGACGCAGGGCTTTCGCGACCTGCTCGTCATCGGCCGGACCCGCCGCATGGCGCCGAACACCCTGTTCGACCTGACCTTTCAGCGGCCGGAGTCGCTGATTCCGCGCGGGCTGCGCTACGATGTCCCGGAACGGGCAAGTGCGTCGGGCCGGACTGTCCGGCCGCTGGACCGCGGCGCCCTCGAGAGCGTTCTCGACGACCTCCGGCGGCGGGACGTCGAGTCCGTGGCCGTATGCTATCTGCATGCCTACGCGGCGCCGCGGCACGAGCTGGACACCCGAGACGCGATCCGCGAGCGATTCCCCGGAATACCGGTCTCGCTGTCCCACCAGGTGGTGTCCGAATATCGCGAATTCGAGCGGTTGAGCACCACGGTCCTGAATGCCTATATCGCCCCGAGCCTGGACGACTATCTGGCGAAGCTCGAAAGCGTCTTGCGCGGCCGCGGCGTGCGGGGTGCGCTCTTCATCATGGCTTCGAGCGGCGGCGTGCTCTCTCTCGAACGGGCCCGCCGATTCCCCGTGACCACTGTGCTCTCGGGGCCGGCCGGCGGCGTGATCGCCGCGTTGCAGTCGGCCGCCGCCGCAGGCGCGCGCGATCTCATCACCTGCGACATGGGCGGCACGAGCACGGATGTCAGCATGGTTCGCGATCTGAAGCCGACGGTGAAGAAGGACGGCGTCATCGCCGGAATGCCCCTGAAGACGGCGCAGATCGACATTTCCACGGTCGGTGCGGGCGGCGGCAGCATCGCCTGCCTGGGCGACGAGGGCCAGCTCCGTGTCGGCCCGAAGAGCGCCGGCTCGCGTCCCGGACCGATCTGTTACGGCCTGGGCGGGACCGAGCCCACAATCACGGACGCGAATCTCGCGCTTGGCCGCCTGACCCTCGGCCGCAAGCTCGGCGGCCGGATCGAGCCTTCCGCGGATCGGGTCATGCCGGCGCTACGCGATCTGGCGCACCGCCTGGGCATCGACGGTCCGGAGCGCATGGCCGACGGCATCGTCCGGATCGCCGTCGCCAAGATGGTCGCCTCGATCCGCGAGATTTCGGTCGCGCGCGGCCACGACCCGCGCCGCTGCGCGCTGGTCGCGTTCGGCGGGGCAGGGCCGATGCACGCCACTCAGGTCGCCGAGGCCCTGGCGATTCCCAGGGTGATCGTGCCGCCGCACGCGGGGAATCTCTCGGCGCTCGGCCTCGTCTCCGCCGATCTGCGTATCGACCTGAGCGAAACAGTGCTCCTGCCCAACGAGGCCGCGAGCATGACGGCGGCGGCCGCGGCGTTCGCCCGGCTGGAGGAGACGGGGCGCGAGCGGTTCGCGGCCGAAGGCTTCGCACGGGACGGAGTCGTCGTCGAGCGCGTCTGCGAAATGCGCTATGTCGGTCAGGCCCACGAACTTGCCGTCCCGGTCGCCGGCGAACTCGACCCGAACGGACTCGCCGATGCCTTCAACGCCAGCTACGAAAGGGCCTACGGCCACTGCAACCGGGAGGAGGCGATCGAAATCGTCAACCTGCGCCTGGCCGTCATCGTGCCCGTGCCGCAACCGCGTTTGCGGACGCGGCAGCCCGACGGCCCCGGCGCCGTCGGCGAACGGGCGGTCTGGTTCGGGGACGCCTTCACCCCGACGCCCGTCTACGAGCGGCATCGGATTCCCGTCGGGGATTGGATCGCGGGGCCGGCTGTCGTCGAGGAAGCCGGCGCCACCACGGTGGTCTTTCCCGACTGGCAACTGCGAAGGGACGAGCACGACAATCTGAACCTGGAGCGGAGGGACCGCACCGATACCAGCGGGGTGAACCGCGATGGGGTCCCGCGTTAGCGGGACCCCATCGCGCCGTGCGAATACAACGTCCGCCACGACCACGGGCGCGCCGATCCCGCAACCCGACGGTTCGATCGGGCATCCCGGTTCCGCCTTTGTTGACAGTCCAACGCCGCGTGATAGGGTTGGCGCGAGGCAAGAACAATAGAGGGCGGCTCCCATCCCCGGAGGCCATCGGGGGTGTCGCCGCGGAGTCCGCGGCACTCCGAAGTCCCCGAAAGATGGACGGACCGTCCCCAATTCGAACTCTACAACGCCGTCCGCGAAGAGGACGGCTACAAGGAGGACTTGGGATGCCTGCCATTATTCGAGGGTTTGCCGCGCTTTTGGCGCTCGCCGTCGCTTCGAGCGTCCATGCCGCGCCCATGAAGACGGACTGGGTGATTTCCTCGGGTGTCGACCCGTCCGGACCGTTCCAGGTGATTGCCGAAGCCAAGGGCTTCTTCAAGAAGCAGGGCCTCGACGTCACGGTCAAGAAATACTCGTCGGCGACCCGCGGATTCCGCGGCATGCTGGCCGGGGAGAACGACATGGCGAACTCTGGCTCCTTCGCGCCGGTCAGCACGCTGGCGCAGGGATCGGAGAAGTTCAAGATCGTCGGTTCGACCCGCAACAGCCAGAGCGGCTTCACGGCGATCGTGGTCCGGCCGGGCATCGAGGGACCCAAGGACCTCGAGGGCATGAAGATCGGCATCGCGCGCGGCAGCCCGTCGTCCCATATGTGGTTCGACAAGTACGCCGCCAAGCAGGGCCTGACGAAATTCGAGCGGCTCTGGCTTCAGCCGCAGGAACAGCTCATCGCCTTCAGCAAGGGCGAGATCGACGCGGTTTCGATCTGGTATCCGTGGGCCGGCCGGGCCGCCGGAGTCCTCGACGGTGCCATGGTGCTGGCGCGGGACAAGGACATCGGCTTCGTCAACGACACGCCGATCACCTTCAGCAGCCGCCTGCTGGCAGATCGCGAGGCGGCGCTCGGCATCATGAGGGCGATGGTCGAGGCCAGCGAGTTCCTGGATGCGAATCCCGACGAATCGGCCGAGATCGTCAGCAAGGCCTTCAAGATCGAGCTCGAGGACACCAAGGCAATCTCCAAGACGATCAGCCTGCGGGTCCAGTTCTCGGACGGCACCGTCAACGACCTTTGCCAGTCGCTACGCTTCCTCAAGGGGCTCGGCAAGGTCGAGGGCACACCCGACTGGAAGACGGGACTCGATATGAGCATCATGAAGGACGTCGCTCCGGAGCGCGTTACCGCGAAGTCGTTGCCGGACTGCTAGCAGTCGGCGCGTATGCACGCGGCGGAGTTCATCGGGGTCAAGAAACAATTCGGCGGGCGGGGACAGGATCCCGGCCCGCCTGCCCTCGAGAATTTCGAGATCGCCATCCGGGAGAGGGAGTTCTTCTGCCTGCTCGGCCCGAGCGGCTGCGGCAAGACCACGGCCCTGACGCTGCTGGCGGGCTTCGAAATGCCGACAGAGGGGCAGGCGCTGCATCGCGGCGCCCCGGTGCGCGGGCCCAGCGCAGACCGCGGCGTCGTCTTCCAGGGCGACGACTCCCTGATGCCTTGGCTGACTGCCCGGGACAACGTGCTGCTCGGGCCGCGGATACGCGGTCTGGACAAGTCGGAACAGGATGAAATCGCCGAGCGCCTGCTGAAGCTCGTGGGACTCGACGGCCACGGCCGGAAATTTCCGCGCGAACTGTCCGGCGGAATGAAGCAGCGCATCCAGATCGCGCGAGTGCTGGCGACCGAGCCGGACATGCTGCTGATGGACGAGCCGTTCGCCGCCCTGGACGCGCAGACCCGCGGACAGATGCAGGACGAGCTCACCCGTATCTGGAGCTCGAGCCGGCGCACGGTGCTCTTCATCACCCACGACGTGGTGGAGGCGCTGATCCTGGGCGACCGGATCGGCGTCATGCACGCGGGGCCGCGCTCGTCGATCCGGGAGATATTCTCCATCGACCTGCCGCGCCCGCGCGACCGGACCGATCCCGAGCTGCTGGAGATCTACCGGAGAATTCAGGAGATTCTCGCCGAAGAAGTGCAGAAGAGTCGCGCGGAATGAGGCGGATCCTGCTGGATCGGGCGCTGCCCTATACGCTGACGGTGGTCCTGCTTCTGAGCCTCTGGGAAATGGGCTCGCGGATGATCAATCCGCTATTCTTCCCGAGCCTCGCCACCATCGCCGAGTCGTTCCTGCGGCTGGCGACGGAGGACTTCTGGGCCCAGATCCTGGTCAGCCTCCTGCGCATCTGGACCGGCTTTCTTCTGGGCAGCCTGCTCGGCGTGCTGACGGGCATCCTGATGGGCGGGCTGCCGCTCGCGCGCGGCATGCTCTACAGCGTCGTCGAGTTCTTCCGTTTCATTCCGCCGATCGCCATGATCGTTCTCGCCGTGTCGTGGTTCGGCACCGGCAATGTGGCAACGGTCTTCCTGATCGTCTTCGCCACGGTGTTCATCGTGACAATCAACACCGAGGACGGCGTCTATCACGTGATCCGCAACCGGGTCCGCGCCGCCGAGAGCCTCGGCGCCGACACGGCCCAGGTCTTCCGGCTCGTCATCTTTCCCTCGACGCTGCCCCATGCGCTCACCGGCATGCGGGTCGCCATGGGCAACGCCTTCTCGACCATCATCGCCGCCGAGATGATCGCCGCCGAGTTCGGCCTGGGTTTCATGCTCCAGCAGGCGCGCGTCTTCCTGAAGACCGGCGACATCTTCGTCGGCCTCGTGGTCCTCGGCCTGCTGGGGTTCGTGACCGACCGCATCTTCCGCGTCCTGATCGACCGCTGCGGCGGGGAATACGCGAGGGTCGCCTGACATGGCGGTCTCCAGGGCGTTTCATCTGCTACTTGCCCCGAGCTGGCAGGCCAGCGAGCTGGAGCGGCCGGGCGCGGTGGTCCTTCCCGTGTCCGGTGCCGCCATCCTGGTCGCCGTCTGGGGGATCGCCTCGCTGCGCTACGACGTGACCGTCCTGCCCTCGCCCGGCCAGGCCCTGGAGGAAGCGCTGAACCTCCTTGCCGGCGGCGAGCTCCTCTTCCACGCCCTCGCCAGCCTCCAGCGGCTGCTCATCGGCTTTCTGATCGGCAGCGCCATCGCCATCCCGATCGGTTTCGCCATGGGCCTGGTCCCCTTCTTCCGGCGCATGATGGAACCGATCACCGAGTTTTTCCGGTACATCCCGGCCATCGCCATGGTCGTCTTCGCGCTGATCTGGTTCGGGATCGGCGAGGCCTCGAAGGTCTTCCTGATCTTCTACAACACGTTTTTTTCCGTCGCCCTGGCGACCGAAGCCGGCGTGAAGCACATATCTCAGGTACGCATCAACGCCGTGCGCAGCCTCGGCGCAAACCGCCGGCAGGTGTTGCAGTTCGTGATCGTGCCCTCCGTCGTGCCCTACGCCATCCAGGGCATGCGCATGGGCATGGGCCGCGCCTTCGCGACGATCGTCTCGGCCGAGATTCTCGCGGCGAACTCGGGCCTCGGGTTCCTGATCTTCTCGTCCCGCGAGTTTTCCCGGATGGACACGGTCGTCGTGGCGATCGCCGTTCTCGGCGTCCTCGGCATCGTCATCGACCGCCTGTTCCGCCGCATGACGCGCATGGTCGGCGGCAACTACCTGCCGAGCGAAATGGCCTGACGACCGGCCCGCTACACGTAGGCGATGGCGTCCATTTCCAGCAGGATGCCGGGCCCGATGAAGCTGACCTCGGCGGTCATGCGTCCGGGCGCGTCCACCGGGAAATACTCCCTGTAGACCCTCTCGAAGCCCGGCTTGTTCCCGATGTCGGTCAGGTAGACGGTGACCTTGACGACCTTCTCCAGGGACGAGCCAGCTTCCTCGAGGATCGCCTTGAGGCTTTCGAAAACCCGGCGCGCCTGGGCATCGATGTCTCCCTCGACGATCTCTCCGGTCTCGTGATCCTCGGGCGCGATGCCGCCGGTGAACACGAAATCGCCGACCCTCCAGCCCTGGGAGAACGGATACGGGTGATTGGCGATCTTTCCCGGCGCCAGGGGGGACTCGATTTTCCTCTTTTTGAGCATATCCTTCGGCCTCCGCGGTTTCGGCCCTTCTAGCTGTCGAAGTATCCGATTCCGGCGTCGTCGAGATCCACCCAGACGGTCTTCTCCTCGCAGTATTCCTCGAGGCCCGACAGGCCCTTTTCGCGGCCGATGCCGCTCATCTTGTAGCCGCCGAAAGGCGCCGAAATCTGGGTCTGCCGGAAGGTGTTGATCCACACCGTTCCCGCCTTGAGTCTTTGCGCCAGCCTCAGGGCCCGGCGCATGTCTTCCGTCCAGAGGCCGGCCACGAGGCCGTAGACGGTTCCATTGGCGTCAGCCACGAGCTGGTCGTCGTCCTCGAAGTCGAGCACCGAAAGGACGGGGCCGAAAATCTCCTCCTGAGCGAGGCGCATGCCGGGCTTCACCCGGTCGAAGACGGTCGGAAGGAAGAAGTATCCCCGCGCCAGCTCCGCGTCGTCCGGCGGCGCGCCCCCGGCGACCAACTCCGCGCCTTCGTTCCGGCCGATCTCGACATAGCGCGCCACCTTGTCGAACTGCTCGCGGGTGGTCAGGGAGCCGACATGGGTCGCCGGGTCGAGAGGATCGCCGATGCGGATCCGCCGGGTCATGTCCAGCAGCTTCTCGACGAAGGCATCGCGAACGCCGCGATGCACGAAAAGGCGCGGGCCGGCGTCGCAATACTGTCCGGCGCCGGCGAAAATTCCGAACAGGGTTCCGCGGACCGCGGCGTCCAGATCGGCATCCTCGCACACGATGTTCGGCGCCTTGCCGCCCAGCTCCAGAGTGACCTTGGTGAGGTTGTCGATGGATGCGCGCAGGATTGCCTGTCCCGTCGACACCTCGCCGGTGAAGGCCACCTTGTCGATGCCGGGATGGCCTGCCAGGGCCGCGCCCGCGGCCGGGCCGAAGCCGGGCAGGATATTGACCACGCCTTCGGGCAGGCCGGCTTCCATCAGTATCTCGCCCAGAACCAGCGCGGTCACCGGCGTTTGCTCGGCGGGTTTGAGAATCGTGGTGCAGCCAGCCGCCAGCGCCGGCGCCAGCTTCTGCGCGGCCTGGGGCAGCGGCGAGTTCCAGGGAATGATCTGGCCGCAGACGCCGACCGGCTCCAGCACCGTGTAGGTATGGAACCGGCCGCGCACAGGCACGACGTGACCTTCCAGCTTGTCCGCCCAGCCGCCGTAATATTCGAAATAGTCGGCCGAAGCATTGACCTGTGCGCGGGTCTCGCGGATGGCCTTGCCGTTGTCCAGGGTCTCCAGGCGCGCGAGTTCGTCGCCCCGGGCGCGGATTTTCTCCGCCGCCCGCAGGAGCAGCCGTCCGCGCGCCGCCGCGTCCATGCGCGGCCAGGGGCCGGCCTCGAACGCCCGCCGGGCCGCGTCAACGGCCGCGTCGACGTCCGCCGCATCCGCTTCCGCCACGTCCGCGACGTGATCGCCTGTCGCCGGGTTATGGGTCGCGAAGTCCCGGCCCGACACCGAATCGGTCCACCGGCCGTCAATCAACAGTCGATATCGTTCCGCCATCTTCGCTTCCTCCCGCGACCGCTAGAGAGCGTCGACCAGGGCCTCGAGCTCCCGCTCGGTGTTGTAGAAATGGGGCGCGACGCGCAGGCCATCCTCGACGGCGCTCAGAACGAAGCGCCTCCGCATCAGATCGTCCCGCCGCCGCGGGGCGTCGTTCGTCCCGATCACGACGATCCCGGCGCGGGCGTCGTCGGCGCGCGGCGTGAGGCAGGGCAGCCCCTTGCGGTCGACGAGGTCCATGAGATGGCCGGTCAGGGCCAGGACCCGCTCGTGAATGCGGGAAAGCCCGACCTCGCCCATGAAATCGATTGCCGCGTCGAGGGCGTGAACGCCGCCGTAGTTCATGTTGCCGTGTTCGAAACGGCGCGCGTCACCGTGGAATTCGGGCAGCGCCGAACCCGAAGACGTATCGGCCAGACTCGACCGCGCCGCGAAGGGCGGCGTCAGGCGCGGGATCAGCGATTCGCGGCAATAGATGAAGCCCAGGCCGTGGGTGCACATCAGGCCTTTCTGCGGCCCGCAGGCCATGGCGTCGATGGCGGGGTCGTTCACGTCGAACGGCGCCACGCCGACGGCCTGGACCGCATCGACGACGAGCAGCGCCTCCTGGCGCCGGCAGCGTTCGCCAAGCCGTTCGAGGTCGAATCTCTGGCCGGTGCGATAGCTGACGGCGGAGACGGCGACCATGCGGGTGGTCGGCCCGATGCCGGCCAGGATGTCGTCGATGTCGATGGTCCGGCCCGCGCTCTCGACCACCCGGACCTCGACGCCGCGGCGCCTCAGATGGCGCCAGCAGTGCAGGTTGTTGGGATGCTCCCTGGCATGGACGACCATGCTGTCGCCGGGGCGCCAGGGAAAGCTCTGCGCGATCGCGTTGAGCCCCTCGGAGGTGTTCTTGACGAAGGCGATCTCAGGCGCTCCGGCGCCGATCAACGCGGCGATCTTGGCGCGGAGAGTCTCGGCGCGCCGCTTCCAGCCGTCCTTGTCGCCGGGACTTTCGTGTTGTTCGTCGAGGAAGCGGAGCCATGCATCCTTGATGGCGAGGGGCAGGGGCGCCTTGTTCGCGATGTCGAGATAGGTCCATTCGCGGGTGACCGGAAATTGATCCCGCCATGTGCCCGGGTCGAGCACGGATCCGGCCGGTCCCGATGGGCCGGAGCGTTTCACCGCGGGCGTCCGTTGCCGAAGATTTTCACGTCGGCCGCGTCGGCGTCGCCGAGCAGCATTCGCAGCTTGCCGAACCCGTCCGCCACAGCATCGACGACGCGGTCCGGTCCGCCGAACCGCTCCACTTCCGCCGCGGTCGGGCGCAGGCGCAGCGATACCCGGGCGCCCGGCCGTTCCGCCACGTTGGAGGTGACGATGCCGTAGTCCTCCAGAAGGATCATGCCGAGGATGCAGGACGCCTCGGCGGGCACCAGTGCGCAATCGCCCGCGCCTTCGTCCCGGCCTTCCAGCGCGATGGTCAGCGCATCCTCCTCGGAAATCGTCGGGCCCATGCAGAGGTCGAGGACGCGCGCCGTCCCGAACCGTTCCTGCAAACCGGAGGCGATTTGCCGGGCGACCGACGAATCGTGCCTCAAGGTCTCGGGTCGGTAGGTCTCGAGCGAACGCAGCACGCCCAGGACCAGCGGGCCGCGCGCCTCCAGGCCGAGTTCGCTGGCCCGCGCCACGGCCCGGTCGACCAGATCCGGCCGGCCGGCCATGAGGCCGGCGCGCGGCCCGCCCAGACCGGCCTTGTCGCAACTCGTGATGCCCAAATCGACGCCGAGTCGCAGCGTCCTTTCCTGTCCCAGCAGCGCCGGTCCCACGCGGGCGCCGTAGGCATCGTCCACGAAGACCGGCGATCCGGCGGCCTTCGCTGCGGCGGCGACGGCCCGGACGCGTTCGGGCGCGAGGATGTCGAGTTCGCTGCTGACCCGCGTCACGACCGTCAGCGCGGCGCCGTCGAAATGCCGCGGGTCCAGGCCGTCGTCCGGATCCGGTTCGCTCAGCACGGCGCCGGCAAGGCTCGCCCCGCGCCGGACCGAAGGATGCGTCCGGCCCTGCGCCGCCACCGCGACCACACGGTCGCCGGCCGAGGCCAGGGAGAGAATCGTCGCAACGATGCCGGCAGCGGAACGGTTGAACAGAGCCACACCGGCGTCCTCGCCGGCACCGAAGTGATCCCGCGCCAGCCGGTCGAACTGCTCGTCGATCAGGGCCGTGCCGATCCACTCTTCGGCGAGATCGTCCCTGAGATCGCTGTCCTGGGCCAGAAAATCGCGGCGGTGGCCCGTGAAATTGAACAGGCCGCCGCGCCCCTCCGATGCGACCCTTGCCCGAACGACGTCGAGGCCGTGGGCGCGCCGCCGGAATTCGTCGAAGGGGCCGGCGAGATGAGCGCCGCGCGCATAACCGACCACGGGATCGAGCGGGTTCCCGAAACAATCCTGCATGATCCTGCCGCCCCCGGAATATCGCCGCCGATCCTGATCGCCGGCCGAGTCCCGTGCCGCGACTCGCGCCGTTCGCTTGGACATCAGCGGATTGGTTGTATTATGTCCACAAAATACGCGTGCGTCGTCGACACGGTCAAATTGAAGCGAATGCAGTCTACCGGTACGCTGTCGCGCCACGAAACGCGGCCCGCAAGGCGTATCGACGTCGAGTCGAGGAGAATATCCCTTGGGCGGACCCGCTTCAGACATCCTCGCCGACTCCGGGTCTGAATCATACACCGAGACCGCCGGGCGGGCGGAGCGGGTCCTTCCGGGCGGCGTGCTCGGGCGGCACGCCTATCCCGAAGGCATGGAGCATATCCCGGTGTCCGGCAAGGGGGCCTGGATCGTCGACCACGCCGGCCGCGAATATCTGGACTATTCCTGCGGCGGCGGCTCCCTGATCCTCGGCTACAGCCACCCGGCCGTGGTGCGGGCCGTGCAGGAGCAGGCCGAACGGGCGACGCAATTCGTCAGCATCCTCAATTTTCCGGCCTTGCGGCTTGCCGAGCGCATCAAGGAGCTGGTGGCCTGGGTCGACCGGGTCCGATTTGCGCTTTCGGGCGCGGAAGCCGTCATGTTCGCGCTGCGCCTGGCGCGCGCGGCGACCGGCCGGGACAGGATTCTCAAGTTCGAGGGGGCCTATCACGGCAACTCCGACTATGCGCTCTGGGGCGTGGCGCCCCGCCGCGGCGCCGGCCTCCCGGCGCCGCAGCCCGACTCGGCGGGCATACCCGGGGCCATCGGAGAGCTCGTCCTGGTCGCGCCGTACAACGATGCCGAAGCCGTAAATTCGATCGTGGCGCGGGAGTGGCCCGGTATCGCGGCCATCGTCGTCGAGCCCGTGCAGCGCTACTACGCGGCGGAGTCCGGGTTCCTCGAGACGCTCCGCCGGTTGTGCGACGACCATGGAATCGTGCTGATCTACGACGAGGTGGTCACCGGTTTCCGCCATGCGCTGGGCGGCGCCGCCGAATTGACGGGGGTGGAGCCGGACCTTTCGGTGTTCGGCAAGGCGCTCGGCGGGGGCCTGCCGGTCAGCGCCGTCGCCGGCACGGCCGCCGTCATGTCCCACGGCGACCCGCATCGCGGCGGCCCGGAAGACGGTTACTGTTACGTGACCTCGTCGCAGGCCGGCAATCCCCTCGGCTGCGCGGCCGCGCTGGCGACGCTGGACGAACTGTCGCGGCCCGGAGTCATGCGGGACTTTCACCGGTCCGCCGAAGACCTGAAAGCTGGACTCGGGGATGTGGTCCGGCGCAGCGGCGCGGAGGCGCAGGTGGTCGGCGTGGGACCGCTCTGGGATATCGTGTTTACCGATGCCGAGATCCGCGACCACCGGTCGGCTTCGACCGCCGACGGCGGCAGGCATCGACGGTTTCATCGCGGCCTCGTCGAGCATGGCGTGATGGTGCGGGTCGGGGGGCGGAGCTATTTCTCGACTGCCCACGGCGAACGGGAGGTCGAGTTCACGATTCGGGCCGCCGCCGCCGCCCTCCGGTCGGCGACGAAATGACGGCCACGACGACGGCAAAACCGGGCCGGAGCGGCTATCGCCTGGGCCTCGACGTGGGCGGCACCTTCACCGACCTGGTACTGCTCGATCCCGAAGGCCGCGTGGAGCGCGCCGCGAAGGTGCCGACGAATCCGGCCGATATCGCGCTGGGCGCGGCGGCCGGAATCCGGACTCTCCTCGACCGGGCGGCCGTCGGACCCGGCGACATCGCCTCGCTGATTCACGCGACCACGCAAACCTCGAACACGCTGATCGAGCGGAGCGGGCCGTGCACCGCGCTGATCACGACACGGGGTTTCCGCGACGTTCTCGAGTTCGGCCGGGAAGCCCGATACGACCTCTACGACCTGACGGTCCGGCCGGCCGCGCCTCTGGTGCCGCGGCGCCTGAGATTCGAAGTGGAGGAGAGGCTGAACGCCGACGGCTCCGTCGCCGCGCCGGTCGATGTCGAACGGGTCCGGCGTCTCGCCGGCGAACTCGCGGAGGAGGGTGTCGAGGCCGTCGCGGTCTGCCTGCTGCACGGCTACCGGAACGGGGTCCACGAAGAGCGCATACGCGACGTCCTGCGCGACGAGGGGTTCGCCGGGTGGATTGTGCTGTCGAATGAAACGTGTCCGGAAATTCGCGAGTACGAGAGAACCTCGACGACCGTCGCCAATGCCTATCTGAGCCCGCGGGTCGCGGGCTATATCGAGCGTCTGGACGGGCTGATGAAGGACCGCGGCGTGCGGGCGCCGTGGCATCTCCTCTCCTCGCATGGCGGACGCTTGAGAGTGGAGGCGGCTGTGCGCCGCCCGGTGGAACTGCTGGAATGCGGCGGCGCGGCCGGCGTTCTCGCGGCGGCCGGCATCGCCCGCCGGGTCGGATGGCCGAAGGTGCTAGCCTTCGATATGGGCGGCACGACGGCAAAGGCCGCGGTCGTTCTCGATGGCGAACCGGTCCTGGCGCGCAGCTACGAAGTCGCGCGCAATGCGCGGCTCAAGAAGGGCAGCGGCATCCCGATTCAGGCTGCCGCCATCGACTTGATCGAAATCGGCGCCGGCGGCGGCAGCATTGCGAGAGTCGACCGTCTCGGTCTGGTCGAGGTCGGACCGGATAGTGCCGGCAGCGATCCCGGTCCGGCCTGCTACGACCGAGGCGGGCACGAACCAACCGTCTCCGACGCCTGCCTCTTGCTCGGCTACCTGAATCCGGACGGACTCGTCGGCGGCGACTACGCCTTGAACGCCCGGGCGGCAAGCGATGCGATATCGAAGGCTGTCGCCGGTCCCCGGTCGGTCCCCGTCCACACGGCGGCTGAGGCCATTTTTCGCGTCGTCGTCGAGACGATGGCCAATGCGGCGCGCATTCACGTTCTGGAGCACGGCCTCGATCCCCGCGAGTTCTCGATCGTCGCGTGCGGCGGTGCGGGACCGATGCATGCCGCCGCTCTCGCCGGTCATCTCGGCGTGAAGGACGTCCTGGTCATGCCCCATGCCGGCGTCGGCGCCGCGGTGGGCTTGCTCGAGGCGCCAGCGGTCGCGCGCGCGTCGCGCTCGCGTCTCGAGGCGCTGGACGATGTGCGGTGGGAGGACGTCTTCGCGTCGATTCGGGACATGCAGGCCGAATTGCAGAATGATCTTGGGACCGACGGCGTCGGCAATCTCGAATTCAGCTTGTCCTGCGACATGCGCTACCGTGGACAGGGACACGAAATCGACGTTCCCGTCCCCTGGCCACTGCCCGCGGACGGGCGGAGGGACGTCCTGAGCGACGCCTTTTCCGACGCGTACCGGAAGCTCTACGGCCGAACCAACCCAGGTGCCCGCCCGGAGGTAGTGAGCTGGCGTCTGGAGGCCAGAGGGCCGCGTCCGGATTCCGCTGTCCACACCGTGGGTTCGTCGCATCCGGAGCAGTGCGCCGGCGTCGCGCGCAGGGCGTATTTCGCCGGCCGCGCGACGGACGTTCCGGTTCTGCGAAGAAGCGGTCTCGATCCGGATAGGCACGGTACCGGACCGGCCCTTGTCGAAGAACGCGAGACGACCACCGTGGTGCCGCCCGGCGCCGAATTCTGGGCGGACCGTCTGGGCAACCTCAGACTTCGGATCGGAGGAGCCGGATGAGGCCCGCCTCGGGAAGCGTCGCGGCGGTTGCGGAGGGAGCGCGCGCCGAACTCGGTCTGGGCGATGTCGAAATCGTCTGGCGTCGGCTCGTCTCCTTCATGGACGAAGCGATGACGACCATGATCCGGACGGCCTATTCGACGACCATACGGGAAAGCCGCGACCTGACGGTGGTCCTGTTCGATCCGAAAGGCCGCGCCGTCGCCGAGTGCACGTCCGCCAACGCATCCTTCATCGGCACGCTGCCGCGCTCCATGCAGGCCTTCCTGAAAGCGTTTCCAGCGGGCGACTGGCGCGCCGGAGACTGCGTCATCACGAACGATCCGTGGATCGGCGCCGGGCATCTGCAGGACATCACCATGGCGTCGCCGATCTTCCTGGAAGACGAACTGTTCGGGTTCGCCCTGATCGCGGCTCACGGGCCGGATATCGGCGGCGGCCTCTATTCGGCCTTGAGCCGCGAGGTGTTCGAGGAAGGCCTGCGCATTCCCATATGCCACTATGCCAGGGCCGGCGTCCGAGATCCGCTCGTGCGTGATTTCATCGTGTCCAACGTGCGTGTCCCCGAAAAGGTCGTCGGCGACCTGGAGGGCATGGCCGCCTGCGTGGAAAAAGCTGGCCGCCAGGTCCGCGATCTGGCGCGGTCCATGTCGCCGACGCGCTACCTGGCCTGCACGGACGAAATCGTCAGCCGGTCGGAAGCCGCCGTGCGGTCGGCAATCCGGGAGGTGCCGAACGGCACCTATCGCAGCGCCTTGACGACCAGTGGCCTGGAAGAACCGCTTCGGATTGCCTGCGCCGTGACCGTTTCCGACGACGCCATCGGCGTGGATTTCAGCGGCACCAGCGGCGCGCAGCGCTTCGGCATCAACGTGCCGCTCTGCTACACCTACGCGCATACCGTTTACCCGCTCAAGTGTATCCTCGCGCCGGAGATTCCGAACAACCACGGCACCTTGACACCACTCGGCGTGACCGCCCCGGAGGGATGCGTACTCAATCCGGAGTTCCCCGCGCCGGTGTCGGCACGCCACCTGACCGGGCAATACCTCAGCGCGGCCGTTTTCCTGGCGCTCGCCGACTGCATCCCGGACCGCATCATGGCGGAGAGTGGGGTGACCCGGCCGCAACTGGTCTTCAGCGGGAAGACCCGGGAGGGCGAGCGGTTCGTCGAGCACATATTCATGGTAAGCGGACTGGGCGCGCGTTCGGTAGCCGACGGTCCGAACGCCTTGTGTTTCCCCGCCAACACGACCTGCACGCCCGTCGAGATTATCGAGGCGCTGACGACATTGCAGATCGAGTGCAAGGAGCTCGTGCCCGATTCCGGCGGCGTGGGACAGTGGCGGGGCGGATGCGGGCAGCGCATGGCGGTGCGCAACGCGTCGGGCGAGCCGATCCAGCTTTCCATCCTGGCGGAGTTGACCCATCGCGGCGCGCAGGGTCTGTTCGGCGGATCGGAGGGCCGCCCCGCCGTCGTCACCCTCGATGGCAAGACCGTCCCCGACAAGGCCCTCGTCGACTTTCCGCCACGGTCGGTTCTGGTCGTGGAATCGGCGGGCGGCGGCGGTTTCGGACGCGCCGACCGGCGCGATCCGGCGGCGCTGGCCCGGGACCTGTCGGAAGGTTACGTGAGCGCCTGACGCGCTCTGGGCGGCGGCATCAATCCGGATCCGGTTCGGCCGGAAGGTTGGCCCTCAGATGAGCCTTGATACGCCGGATATGGCGCTCCGCGATGTCCTTGGCCGTCTCGGGATCGCGCGCGCCGATCGCCGCCAGCAGCGCGCCGTGATCTTCGAGTGACTTTTCCGATTCGCCGGGCAACAGGATATCGGCGACGGGGTACAGGGCGGCATCGACGCGCAACGAGCGGTATATGGAAATCAGCTTCGGGTTTCCCGACGCCCCGTAGATCAGGTTGTGAAATTCCTGGCCGAGCGCATGGAACGCGGAATCGTCCCCCTTCCGGAAGGCGGCGCGCTGGGATTCGTGCACCGTTCGCAACTCGTCGATGTCGGCCGCTTCGGCCTTTTCCGCCGCGAGCAGGGCGGCCAATCCGTCCAAGGCGACGCGAACCGTCAACAACTCGTCCATCTCCTCGACCGTGATCGATTTCACGAAGGCGCCGCGCCGCGGCTGAATCTGGATCAGACCCCTGGTCTCCAGGGCATAGAAAGCCTCGCGAAGCGGTGTCCGGCTGACACCGAGCCGGTTGGCCAGTTCCACCTCGCGCAGCCGCTGGCCCGGTTGATAGCGGCCCTCCAGGATGGCGCGCTCCAACAGATTGGCGATCCGCCCCGACACCGGCAGCGTCAGATCCTCGACGGACTCCCTGTCCAGACCGGGGAGCGGTTCGGGTCCGGCTACCATCGGCGCTCATCCCGTGCCGCCATGAGCTCCTCCGCCCGCGCCGGGGGGCGCCGACCGGCACCCCCGCAGTCAAATTGAATTTTGTACACAATCCCGTGTTGACAGTGAACACGGCGCCCGCCCATATTTATATCCAATTCATGATCCTGCCGCCTGGCGCGGCGACGACGCTGCTGGCGGGCAAACCTTCGAAACGGCCGAGCATTGCCAGGGTACTCGGCTTCGCCGAGCGGAAGGAAGCGTCGTCATGATTTCGAACTCGTGCCTGAAGATCGTGCGTAAGAGCGCAGTCGCGGTTCTCGCCGCAGGCGCCGTCGCCGGCCTTTCCGTCATGCCCACCGCGGTCGGCGCGGGAGACGGTCCGGACGGCTTTCCCAAACGTCAAATCACGATCATCGTCTGCTTCGGTGCCGGCGGCGGCAGCGACCAGATGGCCCGCGCCATGGGCGCGGCGGCCGAGAAGGTTCTTGGCGTCCCGGTCGTCGTGACCAACAAGAAGGGCGCCGGGGGCCTGGGTTGCCTGCCCGATTTCCTCGGCGCGCCGGCTGACGGCTATACGATCCTGCAGCATACCGACAACCTCGTGACGCTCTATGCATCGAAAAAGAGCGACCTGAATCCGGCGACGGACATCAAGCCCCTGCTGATCGCCAACGTCGTGGCCAGCCAGCTCTTCATCAATCCCAAGGACGAGCGCTTTCTGACCGACGGCAAGCCGGATTTCGACAAGGTTCTCGAATTCGCCAAGGCCAATCCGGGCAAGATGACGGTGGCGAATTACGGCACGTCGGAAAATCTTGAAGGCGTGACCATGGGCAAGCTGGAGAAATTCTTCGGCATCGAGACCAAGATCGTGGCTTTCGACAAACCGGCCGAACGCTACGGCTCGGTGATCGGGGGACGCATCGACGTGCTGTTCGAGCAGATCAGCGACGTCCGCTCCCTCGTCCAGAGCGGCGACCTTGCGCCGGTTCTTTCGATCTGGCCGAAACGGTTCGAGGTGTATCCGGATACAAAGGCGACCGGTCAGGACTACGGGATGGAATGGACCCCGACGGTCAAGTGGCGGGCGCTGTTCGTCCGCAAGGACACGCCGAAACCGGTCTTCGATTTCCTCGAGGCGGCGATGAAGAAGGCTTGGGCAAGCGAGAGCCATCAGGCGTGGCTCGAGAAGAAGGGCATGCACCTGCTGAATTCCTATCGCGACAGCGCCGAGACGACGAAGATCGCGGCCGACGAAATCGAGACCTATTCGGACGCCTATCGCGAACTCGGATTGCCGAGCCGGTAGCGTCTGCGGGGGCGGGACGCCGGCCCCCTCGCAGAGCGAACCGCAACCGTTGGGAGCGCGCGCCGCCGAGGGGCTGATCTGGCTCGCCTTCGCGGCGCTCGCTTATTTTCTGACCTACGAATTCGACCAGCCGCTGCGCGGCTACGCGTTGGGCGCCGCGACTTGGCCGCGGGCGATCATTCTGATGATCGGGCTGGGCGCGTTGGGCCTGCTGGTGTCCCGGCTATCGTGCGCCCGAGGCGAAGCGAATGGACCCGCCAGTCTCGACGGTTCGTTCGGTGCGGAGGCGGAGGGGGCATCGTCGCCGGCCGCCTCGACGGCCGAATTCTGGCGGCAGGCCCTGGAGCCGAAGAGGCTGCTGACGTTCGGCCTGCCGCTGGTCTATGTCGCGGCCATGCACCGATTCGGGTTCCTCTTCGTCTCCCCGGTCTTCCTGGTCGCCTACATGTATTTGTTCGGCTACCGCCGATGGCGGGTGCTGATCGCCGTCAATCTCGCCATCTATGCGGTCGTTCTGCTGGTCTTCGTGCGTCTGCTCTACACGCACTTTCCGCCCGGCCTCGATATCTTTCACAGCCTCACCGGCCGGTTCGTGGATTTCATCCAATAGGCGGGGCGGCGCAAGGTGGAAAATTTCCTGCTCGGAACCTATGAACTCGCCGGCGACCCGGTTGCACTGCTCCTGTTTGCGCTGGCGTTGATCGCGGGGCTGGTCTTCGGCTCCGTCCCCGGTCTCAGTTCGATGACCCTGGCGGCGATTTTCCTGCCGTTTTCCGTGTTTCTGCCTTCCGAACACGCGATCCTGTTCTACGGCGTCATCTATGTTTCCGGGGTCTACGGCGGCGCCACGACGGCGATCCTGTTCAATATTCCGGGATCGGTCGAGAACGCGCCGACCACGTTCGACGGCCACCCGATGGTCCGGAAGGGGCAGGCCGGCAGGGCCGTGGGGCTGGCCATCACCGCGTCGGCGATCGGCGGAACGCTCTCCTGCATCGTCATGATGGCCGGCACGGCGCCGATCGCCCGCTGGGCGATCTCGGCGATCGGCCCGATCGAGAAGTTCGCCATCGTGTTCTTTGCGCTGGCGGTCGTCGCGGGAATCGGCCGGGGATCGTTCTGGAAGCGATGGATTTCCCTGTTCTTCGGCCTGTGGATCGGCACCATCGGCACCGATCCGGTGGGCGGGCTCGGCCGGTTCGCCTTCGGCAACTACTACGTGATGACCGGCATCAACTTCACGGTGCTGATCGTCGGTTTCTTCGCGGTGTCCGAAGTGTTCGTCCAGGGCGAGCGCCTGGTCCGGGGCACCTACAGAGCACCCAAGGTCTCGGTGGATTTTCCAGGTCTGGCCGAGTTCTGGAGATTGAAGTTCGCCATCCTGCGCTCGTCGGTCATCGGGTTTGCTTGCGGTGTTCTCCCGGGAGTGGGCGCGGCGCTCGCGTCGTTCCTGTCCTACAGCGAGGCGGTACGGTGGTCCAGGCATCCGGAACGCTTCGGCACCGGCGAGCCCGAGGGCATCGTGGCGGCGGAAACCGCGAACAATTCTGCGACCGGCGGCGCCATGGTGCCGCTGCTGGCGCTCGGGCTGCCGGGCGGCGGATTCACGGCGATCATGATCGGCGTCCTGACCCTGCACGACCTGACGCCCGGCCCGCTGGTCATGATTCAGCACCAGGCGCTGGTCTGGGTCCTGTTCTGCGGCATGTTCTGGGCCAGCATCGCCATCCTGGCGCTGGGCCTGATCGAGACGCGCATGATCGTCAACCTGCTGCGCATCCCCTTCTCGATTCTCGGCCCGGCGATCGTGTTCTTCTCGACCATCGGCGCCTTCTCGCTGCGCAACAACATCCTGGACGTCTGGACGATCTTCATCGCCGGGATTCTGGGCTATGTCCTGCGGCGCTACGGCTATTCGCTGCCCGCCATCGTGATGGGCGTCATCCTCGGCCAGATCGGCGAGGAGGCGTTCTACCAGTCGATGGTGCTGATGGAATACCGGTTGCTCGGCTTCCTCGAATATCCCACCGCCGCCGTGTTCCTGGTGCTGGGCGCGGCCACCGTCGTGGCGCATCTGGTCCGGGCCTCGCGCGGCCGCCGCGCCGAGTGATCGTGGAGCCAGACCGCCGGGAGCGGGGTCGAACGCGGGACGGGCAGTTACCTGCCGCGAGAACCGGGGCGCCCACAACTCCCTCCCGCATGTCCGGCCGCCCCCGTGGAAACCATTGAATGAACGGGATCGGGGGTGACCCGGATTTCTCATTTGGGAAATGCATGATAACACCTGAAACTCGTCCTTGGCGGTCTCTCCCTCCGCCGAGCCCCCCTTCTGCCCCGCCCGGCGGCGGTCAATCTGGAATTCGGCATGCGTATCGAGATTCTTTGCACCGGCGACGAGATCCTCACCGGCAAGACGGTCAACACCAACTACAGCCACATCGCCCGCCGCCTTGAGGAGGCCGGCCTCTCCGCGGCCTGGGGCACGACGGTCGGCGACGACCGGGAGAGCCTGCTGGCCGCCTTCCGGCAGGCGGCGGAGCGGGCGGACGCGGTCATCGTGAACGGCGGCCTGGGTCCGACGGTCGACGACCTGTCGCAGGAGGTCGCGGGCGAGGCGGCGGGCGTGGAGCTGGAGCTCGACGAAGGCTGGCTCGCCCGCATGCGGGAGTACTACGCCCGCCGCGACCGGACCATGCCCGAGGTCAACCGCAAGCAGGCGATGCTGCCCAGGGGCGCCGAGGTCATGGACAACCCGGTGGGGACCGCGTGCGGGTTCGTTCTCCGCATCGGGGCGGCGCGCTTCTACTTCACGCCCGGCGTGCCTCGCGAGCTGCGCCGGATGCTCGACGAGCAGGTACTGCCCCGGCTGTCGGCGGCGAGCGGCGCGCGGGGCGTGACGCGGATGAAGCGGTTCCATTCGTTCGGCATCGGCGAGTCGCGCGCCGACGAGCTGCTGCGCGGCGTGGAGTCGCTGGCGCCGAACGGCGGCGTGAAGCTCGGGTTCCAGTCGCACTATCCCGAACTCGAAACCAAGCTGGTCGCGCGCGGCGCGAACGCGGACGAGGTGGAGAGCGAGATCGCTCCGGTGGCGGACGAGATCCGGCGCCGTTACGGAAATTTCATCGTCGCCGAGGACGGAGACACCATCGAGGGCGTCGTCCTGTCCGGCCTCGAGGCCCGCGCCGGGTCGCTCTCGACGGCGGAGACGTACACCGGCGGCGACATCGCGGCTCGGATCGCCCCGCTCGACGGCGGCGACACCCTGTTCCGGCGGGGCGTCGTGGCCCGCGGCCTTGCCGACCTCGCCCGGTCCGTCGGCCTCGACGAAGCGGCGGCGGCGGGCGGCGTGACCCCGGGCACGGCGTCGCTGGTCGCGGGGGCGCTGCGGGAGGACAGCGCGGCGAGCCACGCCCTCGCGGTGCTCGTCGCGCCGGACGAGGGCGCGGACGGGCCGGAGTCGGGCGGCGAGGTCTGCATCGGACTCGCCGCCGGGAAC
Source organism: Alphaproteobacteria bacterium (assembly GCA_963663355.2). Lineage (GTDB taxonomy): Bacteria > Pseudomonadota > Alphaproteobacteria > UBA2966 > UBA2966 > UBA2966. The sequence goes on along the minus strand of CAXXKS010000001.1, from coordinate 2,310,133 downwards.
GGCACCGTCGCCCGGCGGGCGCGTCTCATGGGCGGCCGCCGGTGGGTGCGTCTCGGCGCGGCGGAGATGGCGCTCGACTGCCTGCGGCGCCACCTCCTCGGCCTTCCCGTGGACGAGCGGATCGATTTCGAGAAGCGCTGAACCGCGGTTCTGCGCCGCCGGGAAACGAGCGTCGGGTATCGGCTTTCGTTTTCGAGCGTCGGCGTTGCGTCCCGAAGACGGCATTTGGTATCGTCGGCGCCATGGCCATGATGCTGTCCAAGACCTGCGATGCCTTCAAGGTCGCGGGCGCGCCCGACGACAAAGCGCGTGAAGCAGCCGAAGGAATTGCCGTGTTCGAGAACCGGCCGGGGAGCATCGACAATCTGCTGTCCCGTCCGGACGCCAGGCTCTCCATGCTGCAATGGGTGCTCGGCTTCAACCTCGCCGCCACGCTCGCGATCCTCTGGAGCCTGTTCGTCACCTGACCGTTTCCCTGCCTGCCACGGCACTTGTGGAATTATCGGCACCATGAGCCCCGAACCGATCGCGACGGTCACCGTCGGCGTGGCCCTTGCCAGGGCGATGCCCGGCGGGCAACGTTCGCCGGGCGCGTGGATCGACAATCCGGAGCGCTGGATCGATGCGTTCGAACGGCGTCTCGCCGCGTTCGAGCGGAGGTTCGCGCACTTCGAGGGTTTGCTCGAAGATCTGCGCGAGTCCATCGGGGGACGCCGCGTCGATGCCGCGGGGTGACGAGTAAGGCTCGTTCCGTAGCCTTGTCCGGTCCCTGCGCCGCGCGATCCCGGTCCGGGACGATTCGACCGTTCACGATACGCCGGGCGTCATGGCCAAATGCCGCGCGCTTTGGGAGAGAGAGGCGATGATCCGCGTTTCGGTCCTCGATCAGTCCATCGCCGTCGTCGGGCGGCCCCACGACGAGTCCATCCGCGACACGGTGGCGCTCGCCCGGTTGTGCGAGGACCTGGGCTACGCCCGGTTCTGGGTGTCCGAGCACCACAGCCATCCGACCATCCTCGGGACGGCGCCGGAGATCCTCATCGCCGCGATCGCCGCCCGGACCGGCCGCATCCGCATCGGCAGCGCCGGCGTCATGCTGCCGCACTACGCCCCGCTCAAGGTCGCGGAGCAGTTCCGGGTGCTCGACGCGCTCGCGCCGGGCCGAATCGACCTGGGGCTGGGCCGGGCGCCGGGGTCCGACGGGCGCACCGCCTTCGCCCTCAACCCCATGGCCCACGAGCGGGCCGAGCACTTTCCCGCCGACGTCCGCGACCTGATGGCATGGGTCTACGGGGAGCCCCTGCTCGAGAACCATCCCTTCGGCATGGTCAAGGCGTACCCGCAGTCGGACACGGTTCCCGAGGTCTGGATCCTCGGCAGTTCCGACTACGGCGCCCAGCTCGCGGCGCATTTCGGGCTGCCGTACTGCTTCGCCTGGTTCTTCACCGACGGGCGCGGGGGGCAGCGCGCCATCGACCTCTATTACCGGAACTACCGGCCGAGCGAGCGCTTTCCCGAGCCGCTGGCCGGGCTCTGCGTCTGGTGCCTGGCCGCGGACAGCGACGAGGAGGCGCAGCACCACTACACCTCCCGGGCGGTCTGGCAGCTGTCCCGCGACCGGGGCGTCTTCCTGCCCATGGACTCGCCCGAGGCCGCGGCGGCCCGGCCGCTGGACGCCGAGGAGCGGGCGCGGATCGAGCGACTCCGCCGGGAGTCGTTCGTGGGCACGGCGGACGCCGTCGCGGCGCGCGTCAGGGAGCTCGCCGGGCGGGTTGGCGCGCGGGAGATGGCCATCGTCACCTGGACCCACGACGAGGGGGTCCGGCGCCGGAGCTACGAGCTGCTGGCGGGAGCGTTCGGGCTGGGGGGCGCGGACTGAGCCGTCCTACCGGTGCTCGGCCGGCCCCAGGCGCCGGCGCAGTTCCGGCCACCGCCACATGACGAGCGCCAGGGCGGCCAGCCCCTCGACGGCGACGATGGCGACGGCCGCCGAGGCGCCGAAGCGCTCGGCCAGCAGCCCGAGCTGGAGGTAGCCCAGCGGGCTGACGCCGATGCACGCGACGAGCACGCCCATCAGGCGCCCCCGCAGGTGCGCCGGCGCGGAGGAGAAGATCACCGCGCTCTGCATCGAGCCGAAGCCCGCCGCCCCGAGGCCGGCGAGCGGCATCGCCAGGGACGACAGCAGCGCGGTGCCCGACAGGCCGAACAGCAGGACCATGCTCATTCCCAGCGTCGTGCCGTAGAGGTAGATCCTCAGGAACCACGGCCTCCGCGCGAACACGGCGACGAACAGGGCGCCGACGAACGCGCCGGCCCCTTCGGCGCCGGCGAGGAGGCCCACGGCCACCGGACCCATGCCGAGCACGTCCTTGCCGATCACCGGCACCATGGACAGGAACGGGAAGCCGCAGATGTTGTAGATCACGGTCACCCAGAGGAACCCGACCAGCATGCGGTTCTCCCGCGCCAGCCGGACGCCCTCGATCAGGTTCCGCAGGAACGGCGCGCCGGGCGCGGCGCGGGCGGGCGCGCCCACGCGGACCGTCAGGAGCAGGCAGACGCCGGCCGCGTAGAGCGCAGCGCCCGCGGCGAAGGCGCCCTCGAGGCCGACGGTCGCCAGCAGCACGCCGCCCAGCATCGGGCCGAGCAGGCGGGTGATGTGGTTGGTCGAGGAGTCCAGCGCCATCGCGGCGGCGACGCGGGGGAGGCCCGCGACCTCGCCCAGCAGGACGCGCCGCACGGGCATGTCGGCCGCTTGCAGGCAGCCGCTCAGTACCACGCCGGCGGCCAGGTGCCAGATCTCGATCGCCCCGAGACGGACCAGGACGCCGAGGACCGCCGAGACCGGGATCATCGCCCCGAGCAGCGCCAGGAGCAGCCGGCGGGGCCCCACCCTCTCCGCGAGCAGGGCCACCCAGAACCCGACCGCGGACATGGGCACCATGCGGATCAGCAGCAGGAACGAGACGACGAGGGGCGAGCCCGTCAGGTCGAAGGCGAACACGCCGATCGCCAGGACCTCGAGCCAGCGCACGACGGCAACGACGGCCCCCGTGAGCCACAGCGCGAAGAACGTGCGCTCACCGAGCAGGGCGAGCGGACCGGCGCGGGGCGTTGCGGGATCGGTCGGCATGACGCGTGGACGGGCGGGTCGGGCAGGGCGTACCTTATCCCACATTACCGGCGGCGGCGGACCGTCAACCGCCCCCCGGCTTCAAGCCCGCCGGTCGAGGGCGCGTCCTGCGCATCCTCGGGGACGGTCCGGTCCGGCAAGTCGCCGCTCGACCGCGCCGGTCGGCGCGGCCGGACTCACGGTGCCGTCCCGCTCCCGGCCCAGGGATCGACCACCGGGATCCCGGAGACCGACCGGGACGCCGGAACGGCGCGCGTCACCTCCCGTCCGGCACGATGCGGCTGGCCCGGCGCACGCTGTAGGCCAGCGAGGCGATGCCCAGGACCAGCAGGATCGCCGAGACCGGACGGGTGAAGAAGTTGAGCGGGTTGTAGTCGAGAAGCTGCATGCTCTTGATGAACGCCGATTCGCCGAGCTGTCCCAGGATGACGCCCAGCACCACCGCGGCCATGGAGTAGCCGGAGCGCCGCATCAGGTAGCCGACGATCCCCGCCAGGAACATGACCCAGACGTCGACGACGAGGCCGCGCAGCGCGAAGGCGCCGATCGAGGCGATCAGCAGGATGGCCGGCGCCAGCAGGCTGAAGGGCACGCGCAGCAGGTGCACGACGGTCTTGGTCTCGATGTAGCCGAGCAGGAAGATGCCGACGTTGGCGAAGAACATGGCCACGAACACGACCCACACCAGCTCCTTGCTCGTGATCAGCACCAGCGGCCCCGGCTCCATCCCGTGGATCTGGAAGGCGCCGACCATGACCGCGGTCAGGGCGCCGCCGGGCAGGCCGAGCGCCAGCAGCGGGATCATGGCCGCGCCGGTCGCGGCGTTGTTCGCCGTTTCGGAGGCGACGACGCCCTCGATCTCGCCCTTGCCGAACCGCTCGGGGTTCTTCGACCAGCGCACCGCCTCGCCGTAGCTCAGGAACGACGCCAGGACGGCGCCGATCCCCGGCAGGATGCCCGCGAAGAATCCGATCGTCATGGACCGGACGACGGCGAGCTTGAGGCGCCAGAATTCGGCGAGGCTCGGGAAGTCGATCCCGAGCACGGGCGGCACGCGCAGGCCGCGGGCGATCTGGTGCCCCTGGATGAAGACCTCGGACACGGCGAAGAACCCGAGGATCAGGGGCACGAAGTGGATACCGGCCATGAGGTAGCCGATGCCGAGATCGAACCGCGCGAGGCCGCCCGCCGGGTCCGTGCCGACGGTGGCCAGCAGCAGGCCGAACGACACCGAGAGCCAGCCCTTCCAGACGGTCTCCGCCCCCACCGTCGCGGCGATGGAGAGGCCCAGGAAGATCAGCGCGAAGATCTCCGGCGGTCCGAAGGCCCGGATGGCCCAGTTCGCCAGCGGCTCGGTCGCCGCCATCATGAGGATGCACGAGCCGATGCCGCCGAGGGCCGAGCACGTGACCGCGGCGCCGATCGCCCGCCCCGACTCCCCGTTCCGGGTCATCGGGTAGCCGTCGAACGCCGTGGGGGCGTTCTCGGCGCTGCCGGGGATGTTGAACAGGATGGCCGTGACCGCGCCGCCGTAGATGCCCGACACGTAGATCACGGCGAGCAGCATGATCGCGTGGGACGGCGCGAAGTAGACGGAGAAGGGCAGGAGGACGGTCGCCAGGGTCACGGCGGAGAGCCCCGGGATGGCGCCGAACAGGAGCCCGCCGATCAGCCCGCCGAAGAATACGGCCAGTCCGACCGGATCGAAGAACAGGGTCGTGAAGCCGAGGATGAAATCGTCCATGCGGCACCCGCGCCGGCTACAGCGCGCCGATCATGACGAGGAAGGCGTTGCTGATGTCGTAGAACACGGGCCAGTTGCCCGTGGGCAGCGGCACGTAGAGCCAGGCGGTGAACATCAGGATCACGGCCGCGTAGATGCCGAACGTGGTGAACGCCAGGTGCCGCCAGTCGCGCTGGCCGAAGATGTACATGTACCCGGCGATGAAGACCGGCGTCGTGACGTAGTAGCCCGCGCGGGGCAGCAGCCACAGGTAGAGCAGGGGCCAGAGGAACGTGCCCGCGATGCGGAGCGTGGCCCATGCGCCGGTCTCCACCTCGTGGTGTTCGGCTCCGACCCCCTCGGAGAGGTGGGCGCCCCGCCGGATCGCGCGCCACCCCGAGATCAGCGACAGGGACGCCACGACGAATATGATGAGGAGGACTCCCCGGGGCCACGACACGGTGCCCCAGCGGTAGATCTCCAGGTCGCGCTCGAACGCGTAGGAATAGGCCCACATGAGCGCGAATATGGCGAGCCAGACCCCCGCCTCGGCGAGCAGGCGCGCGCTCCGCGCGCGCGCCTGCTCCCGTTCGGCACCGCTCATGCGCCGGCTCCGAGCGCGGGAGCCCGGAACGACGGACTACTCTTCCGGACTACTTCGAGAACCCGATCTTCTCGTAGAGCGCGACGTAGGCGTCCACGAGGCCCCGCACCAGGTCCGTCGCGTCCTGGCCGCCGTAGTAACTGCGCGCCAGGTGCATGTACTTGCTGCGGTTGAACTCCTGGTACTCGTCCGTCTTGAAGGCCGCGTCGCAGGCCTTGACCAGGTACTCCTGGCGTTCCGCCGGCACGTCCTTGTGGACCCAGAACAGCCGGATGCGCTGCAGCACCGGGACGTCGCCGATGCCGGCGTCGGCCAGGGACGGAACGTCCTTGAACGCGTCCGGGCTCGACGGGAGCACGTTCAGGATGGCCTTCATCTGGCCGCCCTCGAGGTACTTGCGCACGTCGCCCGGCTGCTCGAAGAGCGCGTCGGTATGGCCGCCGATGAGCGACGCGTAGCGCTCCGCCGGCTTGTCGAAGCTGATCTGCTTGACCTGGATGCCGGCGGCCTCCTCGATGGCGCCCCACTGCACCACTTCCATGGAGCCTTCGACGCCGATGTTGGCGAGGTTCACCTGACCGGGGTTCGCTTTCGCGTAGGCGACGAACGACGCCCAGTCGGTGTAGCGGTCCTCGTCGGGGCGGATGTAGACTTGGCTGAAGGTCGCCTGGGTGACGCAGATGGGGATCAGGTCCACGCCCAGGGTGAAGTCGATCTGCTTAGCGGCCTCGGCGGTGACGATGCCGTCGGTCTGCTCGAGGATCGCGTAGCCGTCCTTCGGCCGGCTCATGAAGTCCGGTATCGCCGCGAGGCCGCCGCCGCCCGGCTTGTTCTCCACCGAGAAGCCGACGCCGGTGATCTTCTGCATGGCCGCCGCCCAGGCGCGGGACACCTGGTCGGAACCGCCGCCCGGCCCGTAGGGCACGATGATCGACACGGTCCGCTCGGGATAGCCGTCCGGCTTCACGAGATGACCGTCGGCGGCGGCGCCGGTCGCGACCGCGCACCCCAGCGCCAGCGCGAGTCCGGCCGCGGCGAAAGCGGGTTTTCGTTGTGACATGACTCCCCTCTCCATGGTTCTGTTTGTACTTCGGAATCGCCGCGCCGCTCCCGCGGGGACCGGCGCGTCCGCGAAGACCGACAGGGTAGTCTTCCGGGCCGGTCCGCGTCGACCTGCAATTTCGGGCCCGCCGTTCCCCGGGCGGCCCGCTCTCCGGCGGAGACGGCCGGCCGATGTGCTACAAGACGGGCCATGACCCGGGGCTCCCTGCGACTGGCGTTCCTGAATATCGGCCACGCCTACGACCATCTGTTCATGCTGCTCTACGCCACGGTGGTGCTCACGCTCGAGGACGCCTTCGGCATGAACTACGGCGAGCTGATCGCCCTGTCGTTCCCCGGCTTCCTGGCCTTCGCCGTGGGCGCGCTGCCGGCGGGCTGGCTCGGCGATCGTTGGGACCGCACCAGGTTGATGGCGATTTTCTTCCTCGGGATCGGCGGCGCGTCGATCCTGACGGGGCTGGCGCAGACCCCCTGGCAGATCGCGGCGGGCCTCACGCTGGTCGGCCTGTTCGGCTCGATTTACCACCCGGTCGGCATCGCCATGCTGGTGGAGGGGCGGGAGAAGGTCGGCAAGGTCCTCGGAGTCAACGGCGTCTTCGGCAATCTCGGCGTCGCCGGCGCCGCGGTCGTCGCCGGCTTCCTCGCCCAGGCCCTGGGCTGGCGCGCGGCGTTCGTGATTCCCGGCGCCGTCGCCGTGGCCACGGGCGTCGCCTACGTCCTGGCCATGCGGGGGGAGGCCGCGGCCGGCGGGCGTGCCGCGTCGCGGGCGACCGCCCCGGCGTCCGGCGCGCCGTTCTTCCTGAAGGCCCTGCTCGTCCTCGCCGTCGCGTCGCTGTTCGGCGGCCTGATCTTCAACGTCACGACGATCGCCCTGCCGAAGGTGTTCGACGAGCGGCTGGCGGGCATGGCGACGACGCCCCTCGGCGTCGGCTCGCTCGCCTCCATGGTGTTCGCGGGCGCGGCGTTCGCGCAGATCGCGGTCGGCTTCCTCATCGACCGCTATCCGGTCAAGCCGGTGTTCGTCGTCGTCGTCGCCGCGCAACTGCCCCTGATGCTGTTGGCGGCGGTCGCCCACGACACCGCGATGCTGGGTGTGGCGTTCGTCATGATGGCGCTGGTGTTCGGGCAGATCCCCATACACGACGCCCTGATCGCCCGGTTCACCACCGACGCCTGGCGCTCCCGGATCTATGCCGTCAAGTACGTGATCACCCTGGGCGTGAGCGCGCTGGCGGTGCCGCTGATCTCGTTCACCCACGAGTTCGCGGGCGGCTTCGCCACCCTGTTCGCGCTCCTGGCCGCCTTCGCCGCGGTCGTCCTGGCCGCGGTCGCCGTTCTCCCGACCCGGTCCGCCGCGGCGCGGGCCGCCGCCGCAGCGGAAACGGGCTAGGTCCGGGGCCATGGGCGGCGCGGACGGGAGCGGGCCGCGGAGGGCGCGCCTCGGAGCGCGGGCCGCCCTGATCGGCGTGCTGGCCGCCGGATTCGTCTCGTTCTTCGCCTTCGGACTGGACGACTACCTGACCGTCGAGACCCTGCGGGAGCATCGGGACGCCTTGCGGGCCGCGGTGGACGGGCACGTCCTGCTGGCGCCCGCGATCTTCATGGCGATGTACGCCGCAGCGGTCGCCTTCTCCCTGCCCGGCGGCGCGGCGATGACGATCGCCGGCGGGTTCCTGTTCGGCAACGTCGTCGGAACCGCCTACGTCGTCGTCGCGGCGACCGTGGGCGCGAGCGCGATCTTCCTCGCCGCGCGGACCGCCCTGGGCGAGCCGTTGCGGGCGCGCGCCGGCCCCTGGCTCGGCCGCCTCGAGGCGGGGTTCCAGCGGAACGCCTTCAGCTACCTGCTGGTGCTGCGGCTGGTTCCCCTGTTCCCGTTCTTCGTCGTGAACCTGGTGCCCGCCTTCCTCGGCGTGCGCCTCGCGCCCTACGTCGGGGCCACCTTCGTCGGCATCGTCCCCGCGACCTTCGTGTACGCGAGCGTCGGCGCGGGTCTCGGCAGCCTCTTCGAGGCGGACGGGGAGTTCACGGCGGCGGGCATCCTGACGCCGGAGATCGTCACGGCGCTGGTGGGTCTGGCGCTCCTGGCGCTTGTGCCGGTCGTCTACAGGAGGTACCGGGCCGGGAAGTCGGAGACCGGCTAAAGAGCGGACAGGAACCCGTCCAGCGCGTCGGCGCACTCGGGCTCGTCGAGCCAGGGCGCGTGACCGCGGCGGGGGACCCGGACCCGGACCAGGTCGGGCTTGACCTCCGCCATGCGGTCGAAGGTCCCGGCCGACAGGATGTCGGACAGGTCGCCCCGGACCGCCAGGGTGGGCACGCGCCGCAGGCCGCCGTAGAGCGGCCACATGTCGGGCGGGGGGCCGTCCCTCGAAAAGGCGCCGCCGAGGGCGGGGTCGAAGTCGGGGCGGATGACGCCCGCCTCGTCCTCCCGGAAGCTGCGCCGGGCCAGGGCCATCCACTGGTCGTCGCCGAAGTCCACCGCCGCGTCCAGAGCGGCCTCCCGGGTCATGGCCGCCGCCTCGTCCCACGTCCGGGGGCGCATGCCCCGCGCGAGAATGCTCCCGATCCGTTCGAGGCCCGCGCTCTCGACCTCGGGGCCGATGTCGTTGAGGACGACGCCGGCGAGAACGCCGGGCCGCTGCGCCGCCAGCAGCATCGCCAGGATCCCGCCGAGGGAGGTGCCGACGACGACGGCGCGTGGGACGTTGGCGGCGGCCAGGAGGTGGAGCAGGTCGCCGAGCCAGGTTTCGGCGCGGTAGTTCCGCGGGTCGGGGTCGTAGGCGGACCTGCCGTGGCCGCGGTAATCCGGCGCGATGACGCGGCGGGCGGGCGCGTACCGGGTCGCCAGCTCGTGAAAATCCGCGGCGTTCCGCGTCAGCCCCGGCAGGCACACCAGCGGCGTGCCGGGGAGGACCGCGTCCCCGTACTCCCGATAGAACAGGCGGAGCCCGTCCTGCGCCGAGTACTGGCGCGGCCGGTATCCCTGTCCGGCCGCGCTCATCGGCCGGCGCCGACGATCCCGGGCAGCCCCTCGAGCGTCTCGATCTCGGCGTGGGGCGGATCGGGGATCCGCTCCCGCGCCTGGCCGAAGCGGTTGACCCAGACGGCGCGGTATCCGAACGCGGCAGCGGCTGCGGCGTCCCAGGCGTTGGAGGACTGGAACGACATGCGGCCGGCCGGCCGGCCGAGCCGCTCCTCCCCCATCCGGTAGACGCTGGGGTGCGGCTTGAACACGCCGACCTCCTCGACCGAGAGGACGGCGTCGAGAAGGTCCGCGATGCCGGCGTTGCCGACCGCCGCCTCGAGCATGTCCGGCGAGCCGTTGGACAGGACGGCCGTTTGCAGTCCCGCCGACTTCAGCCGCGTCAGGACTCCCTTCACTTCCGGGTAGGCGTCGAGGGTGAGATAGAGGTCCATGAGGCAGCCGCGCAACGCGGCGTCGTCGAGGCCGAGGCTCTCCATGGCGTAGTCCAGCGCGTCTTCCGTGACCCGCCGGAAATCGGCGTGCCGGCCCATGACGCTGCGCAGCCAAGTGTACTGGAGCTGCTTCAGCCGCCAGGTTCCGGCCAGGGGCCGCCACGTGTCGCCGAGTTCCGCCGCGCAATGCCGGGCGGCGGCGTCGACGTCGAACAGCGTCCCGTAGGCGTCGAACACGCACGCGCCGATGTCGTCGAATCCTCCGGCCGTCATGGCGGTCCCTTATACCGATGAGGGGGCCGGGGCAAGGCGAATTGACACGGGTTCCGCCCCGCGTATAGTACGCGCCCGATCCGGCGCCCGGCGCCGGTTTTTCCGGTTTCGTGCGTGGACTCTCCGATGAGCAAGCGTCAATCCGCAAAGTACAAGCTCGACCGCCGCATGGGCGAGAACGTCTGGGGGCGGCCCAAGAGCCCGTCCAACCGCCGGTCCTACGGTCCGGGGCAGCACGGTCAGGCCCGTCGGCGCCGGCTGAGCGACTTCGGGATCCAGCTCAAGGCGAAGCAGAAGCTCAAGGGCTACTACGGCAACATCACCGAGAAGCAGTTCCGCAACACCTACGACCGGGCGGTGAAGAGCAAGGGCGACACGACGGAGAACCTGATCGGCCTCCTCGAAGGCCGGCTCGACGCCGTGGTCTACCGCATGAAGTTCGTGCCGACGGTGTTCGCGTCGCGGCAGTTCATCAGCCACGGCCACGTCACGGTCAACGGACGGCGCGTGACCGTCCCGAGCTACCGGGTCCGTGAAGGGGACGTCATCGAGGTGCGCGAGAAGTCCAGGAACATGGCGCTGGTGCTGGAGTCCCTGGACTCGGCGGAGCGGGACGTTCCCGACTACCTCGAGGTCGACCACGCGAACATGCGGGGCACGTTCGTCCGCGTGCCGGCGTTCGCCGAGGTGCCCTATCCCGTGCCCATGGAGCCGCACCTCGTGATCGAGTACTACAGCCGCTGACCGCCCCGGCCCCCGCGCGGGGAACGGTGGACGTTCGACGTAGCGGGACGGATGGCGGGCCCAAAAACGCAAACACAGCCCCACCCGGCCCTCCCACTGCAAGGGGGAGGGATATCCTCCGCTCCCTGACAGGGGGAGGTCGGGAAGGGGTCGACGGCGCCCGCGTACGTGGGCGAAACCACCCTACATGCGGATGCGGTCGCCCTTGGGGTCGAAAAACGGGATCTCCACCACCGTGGCCTTGAGCGGTTCGGGTTCGGTCTTGATGGCCAGTTCCGTGCCCGCTCCCGCGTGCTCGGCGGGGACGTAGCCGATGCCGATGGTCTTACCGAGGGTCGGGCTGTAGCCCGCGAAGGTCGCCTTGCCGCATTCCCGGCCGCCGATCTCGATGGGCGTGCCGGGCGTCGCGGCGGCGGAGCCCTCGACGATCTCGAAGCCGACGAGCTTCCGGCTCACGCCCTGCTGCCGGATGCGCAGGAGCGCGTCGCGCCCGATGAAGTCGCCCTTGTCGAGCTTGACCGCCTTGTCGAGGCCCGCCTCGTAAGGATTGGTGCTCTCGTCGATGTCGCGCGTGTAGATGTGATAGACCTTCTCGAGGCGGAACACGCCGACTGTCTTGTTGCCGCAGAGCTGGAGGCCGTCGTCCCGGCCCGCCTCCACGAGGGCCTCGTACATCGTGTAGGCGTAGCCCGGGTCGTAGACGATCTCGTAGCCGAGCTCGCCGGTGACGCCCAGGCGCGCGACGATGCAGTCGATGCCGGCGACCTTCGTCTCGACGAAGCGGAAATAGGGCAGCGCCTCGTTCGAGATGTCGGCCTCGGTGATCTTCTGCAGGATGTCGCGGGACTTGGGCCCCTGGATCTCGATGATCGTGGTGCCGCTGGTCAGGTCCTCGATCTCGACGTCCATGCCGCCGACGTGTCCGCGCACCCAGCCCGGCGTCTTGCCGACGTTGAAGGCGGCCGCCGTCAGCAGGTAGTGGTCGGGCGCCAGGCAGAGCACGACCAGATCGTCGACGATCCCGCCGTTCTCGTCGAGCAGGCTCGAATAGAAGCAGCGTCCGGGCTCGGGTCTGATGTCGTTGGCGCAGACTTTCTGCACGGCGTCGTGCGCGTCCGGGCCCCTGAGATGGAGCTCGCCCATCTGATGGCCGTCGAAGAGGACGGCGGCCGAACGGCACGCCTTCACCTCGTCCTCCACGGAGGTGAAGGTCTCCGGCATCTCCCAGCCGGCGAAGTCGAAGAAGCCGTTGGCTCCGTGGGCGACGTGCTGGCCGTAGTGCGGCGAGCGTTTCAGTATCCTGGTCATCGGATGTCCTCGGCCTCCCTGCTCTCTAGCCTTCGTCGCGGCGCGGGATGTTGGATCCCTTGTGCCACTTCTCGAAGTGGTTCTTGTGGGTGTGGAGGTAGGCGCCCTCCTTGAAGTACTGGTCGTAGAACTCCGTATCGAGGTGGTGCGCCTGGATGAAGTAGAGCAGGTGCATGGTGTCGTTGTGGGCGGGGAACTTGCCGTACTCCTCGTAGATGTAGCGGCAGATGTCCTTGACGCACTCGACTCCCTCGTCGGAAATCCCGGGGACCGCCTTCTCGAACTCCTCGTTGGAGACGGTGTGCGGCAGGGTCATGCCCCGGCGCTCCCAGTCGTCGAGCTTCTCGCCCATGCCGGCCACCGCCGCTTCCACGGCCGCGTCCATGTCCTTGTAGTAGGGCGGGCAGAACCCTTCGAAGTAGCCGTCGAGGCCGACCGGATTGGGGAAGGGGTCGTCCTTGGGCGTGACGAAGCGGAAGCCCAGGCCCTTGCAGATCGGCGTACCGCCCATGACCACCAGCGGCGTAAAGCCGCCGTGCATCCAGCCGCCGATCCCCGTGGCGGCCATGGCGAGCTGCATGAGCTGCCCCATCATGGCGCCCTCGGCGCAGAGCCAGCTCACGATGATCTTCTCGAGACGGCCCAGGGGAAGGATCCTGTTCCGGTCGAGCAGGCCCTTGTCGGCCCACTTCTCGCAGCCCGCCGGCTTCATGCCCCGGCGCTCGTCGCAGATGTAGTAGCCGCCGCCCTTGGCGTAGCGCGCGCCCCCCTTTGTGTCGCACATGTTGACCGTCAGGCGGATGAGGTCCTGGCTGATGTCCGTGACCGGCATGAACAGGGTGGAGCCGGGCCGGTTGGTGACCCAGAGGTTGTGGGCGAAGAGGCCCGGCTCCGCCTGGGGCAGGTCGAAGCGCCCGTCGGACAGCTTGACGGTATGGTCCCGGTAGAAGTCCCAGACCTTGTCGCGGTCGTCGACGGTCTCGTACTCCTTCATCTTGCTCATCTTCGCCTTGTCGGCCTGGTACAGGTAGAGCCCGTCGTCGTTGGTGAAGAACAGCAGCGTCCGGTGGGCGCCGACGGCGCTCGGATGGGTGCGACCGACAGACTTGACCATGCCGCCCTGGGTGTCGCCCTCGCAGAGGATGGCGCCCGTCGTGCCGCAGGCCGCCGCGACGAGGACCGCGGTCTCCTCCTCGGAGAGCGGATAGGGCTCGTAGGGCGACTTGTGGACGAACGGGCCGTGGGTGAGCTCCATGCCGAAGCCGAACCGCCGCGAGCGCCGGCCGGTCAGGGCCTCGAACAGAGGAAAGTTCCAGACCTCCTCGAATTCCGGCAGAACGCTGAACTTGGGGTCATCGGTCATCGTCGTCCTCCGTCTGGGTTCCTGTCGGGGGGGCGGCGCGCCGGAAGGGCAGCGTGACGAGGCCGAAGAGAACGCCCGGCCGCAGCAGCCTTCCGAACACGGAGAGGAGATCGGAAACGCCGATGTAGGTCCTCGCGTCCCACACCCCCATGCGTCCGACCATGACGAGGTGGCGTCCCTCGATCTCGAATCCCTCGATCGAGATCTCGAACTCGCCGGCCATCGACTTGATGATCACGCCGCTCTCCTCCCTGAACCGCCGCGGCCGGCTGGGCCGCGGCACAGGCGGGAGTTTAGGGGCAAGACCACGGCGAGGCCAACCCGCCACGGCGCTGCAACGACGGCCCGCGCCGCCGGGTCCCCTCTCCCTGCTCAGGGAGAGGGACAGGGTGAGGGTCGGGCCGAAGACTCCCTCATGCCGCCCACCCCCACCCTGTCCCTCCCCCGCAAGACCGTATGTCCTTGTGCGGCCGGCATGTGAGAGGGCGGTTCGCCCTACACTGGCGGTTTTCAACGAGGGTTGCTCGATGAGCAGTGCCTCAAGCCAGGAGGGCGAACCATGGTGGACTGTAGCGAAGTTTTCATCGGATTGGACGTGTCGAAGGATCGCCATGCCGTGGCGGTGGCCGATGGCGGCCGTGATGGGGAGGTGAGGTATTTTGGCGAGATCGGCTCCGACGGCGGTTCGGTGCGCCGCTTCGTGCGCAAGCTGGAGGGTCGGGGCGTGGCGCTCCGCTTCTGCTACGAGGCGGGGCCGACGGGCTACGGGCTGCAGCGTCTGATCGAGGGTCTCGGCCACGACTGCGCCGTGATCGCGCCGTCCTTGATCCCGCGCCGGCCCGGCGAGCGGGTGAAGACGAACCGCCGGGACGCGGTGAAGCTGGCGCGGCTGTACCGGGCCGGCGAGTTGACCGAGGTCTGGACGCCGGACGAGGCCCATGAGGCGATGCGCGATCTGGTCCGCGCCCGCGAGGCGGCGGTCAAGGACCGCACCCGCAAGCGCCAGGAGATCCGCTCTTTCCTGCTGCGTCACGGCAAGCTCTATGCGGGGAAGAAGGCGTGGGGGACGAAGTACTTCAAGTGGCTCCACGAGCTGAGCTTCGGCTGGCCGGCCCAGAAGGTGGTTCTGCACGAGATGATCGTCGCGGAGACGCAGAGCCGCGAGCGGGTGGCGCGCCTCGATGCGGCGATCGAGGACGGCCTGCTCGACTGGTCGCTCGCCCCGGCGGTGGGACGCCTTCAGGCGCTGCGCGGGGTCTCGCTGATCGTCGCGGTCACCTTCATGGTGGAGGTCGGCGACATCCGCCGCTTCGAACATCCGCGGCAGTTGATGGCCTATCTCGGCCTGGTGCCCTCCGAGCGGTCCACCGGCGCCAGCGTTCGGCGCGGCGGCATCACCAAGACCGGCAACGCTCGGGTGCGCCGCGTGCTGGCCGAGAGCGCGTGGACCTACCGGCATCCCGCCAGGGTGGGCAAGCGGAAGTACTTCGCGACGCGGCACCTGCCGGAAGCGGTCCGGGAGGTGGCCTGGAAGGCGCAGGCGCGCCTGACGCGGCGCTACCGCGCGCTGACCGCGCGGGGCAAGCGCAGCACGGTCGCGACCACCGCGGTGGCCCGCGAACTGGTCGGCTTCATGTGGGCGATCGCCCTGATGGAGCCGGCGGAAGCCTGATCCGAAGAGAACGGATCGCCCACATCGCGCTTATCGGCGGGGGCGCGGCGACGACAGGGGAACTCCCGTTCCCGCTTTGTGGCCGGCAGTGCCGACGCCCGTTGCAAGAGAGGACCAGCCCCGGACGAATTCATGGACATGCGGTTTCGACCCGCGCATCAGAGCTTGTTCACCACCGTCTCGGGCCGCGCCCCCACCGATATGCGTACATCTTTCGAGGCCGACGCCACGTGGCAGTCGAGGCTCCAACTCGACCTCGGGCTTGACGAAGGACATCAGAGCGGGAGGGGGGGCCCAAGTGGCGGGGACCGCGTACGGGACATCCGCCGCGTCATGACTTGGCCGTGTAAGCCAAACGTCCGTCGCTGGCCGCGGCCGGGGGGAGCGGATAGGATGCCGCCGCGGCACGGTGGCCGGCGGAGGACGCCCGCTTGGATTACGGCATGTTCATGATGCCCCTCCACGACATGGAGCGGGACTACACCCAGGTCCTCAAGGAGGACCGCGAGGCGATCGTCCTCGCGGACAAGCTGGGGTTCAAGGAGGCCTACGTCGGCGAGCACGTCTCGGACCGGACGGAGCCGATCACGTCGTGCACGCTGTTCCTCGCCACGCTGGTCGACGCCACGCGGGACATCAGGCTGGGCTCCGGGACGGTCAACCTGCCCAACGCCCATCCGGCCCAGGTGGCCGCGCAGGTGGCGATGCTCGATCACCTGCTCGAGGGCCGGTTCATGTTCGGCATCGGACCGGGGGGCCTGCGCTCGGACATGGAGGTGTTCGAGAACATCGACCGGGACCGCGCCGCCATGTTCGTCGAGTCCATCGGCCACATCCTCGCCATCTGGGCGGGGGAGCCGCCCTACGACCTGAAGGGCGAGTTCTGGAACATCAGCACCGAGCGCACGCTGCTGCCCGAGGTGGGGCAGGGGATCTTCGTCAAGCCGTACCAGCGGCCGCACCCGCCCATCGTCGTCACGACCATCGCCCCCAACTCCAAGGGGCTGATGAAGACGGCGGAACGGGGCTGGCTGCCGCTGTCGTCGAGCTTCGTCCAGCCCGAGGTCGTCGCCACCCACTGGCCGATGTACGCCCGGGGCCGGCGGAACGCCGGCGCCGTGCCGAGGGTCTCCGAGTGGCGCGTCGGCAAGAGCATCTTCGTCGCCGACGACGAGGCGACGGCGCGGCGCTACGGCAAGGGGCCGGACGGCCCCTACGCGCACTACTTCAGGACGCTCATGGGCAAGCTCGCCGACGCGGGCCGCATCGGCACCTTCAAGGCCGACCCGGCCATGCCCGACGAGGACGTCACCCCGGACTGGGTGGTCGACTCCCTCGTTATCGCCGGCACCGTCGACAGCGTCGTCGACCAGATCCTGGCCTTCCGGGAGAAGACCGGGGACTTCGGGCACCTGGTCTATTGCGGCCACGACTGGCTGGACGCGGATCTCGGCAGGCGGTCCATGCAGCTCTTCGCGGAAGAGGTCATGCCCCGGGTCAACGCCGCGATCGGCGCATCCGCCGCGGCGGAACGGGCCGGGCCGGGCCGGGGGATGGCGGAAGAGAGTGGGAGTCGAACCCACCAGGAACGCTGAGCGCCCCAGCACGGGTTTGAAGCCCGGCCGCCCCACCGGAGACGATTCCCTTCCGCGGCCCCGGCCCGTCACGCGCGCGGAGGTCCGAACGCGTCGGCCGCCGGTTTCAGCACCGTCCGCTCGTCTCCGGCGCGGCGGGTGAAACCGGACCTATCAAAGAACTCCAGCACTTCGATCGTCAAGTTCCGGCCCAGCGCCGTCGCGTCGCGGAACGCGTGCGGCGAAGCGCGGGCCGAACGCGAGGCCGGGGGTGGCGGTAGCGTTTCATGTTGTAAGGTATCCCGTGACAGGTTACATGAACGAACATGATTCTCGGCTTTCGCCACACGGGCCTGAGGCGTCTGTTCGAGAGGGGTGACGGTAGACGCGTTTCGCCCGATATGGTCCCAAAGGTCGAGCGTGTTCTTGCCCGTCTCGACGAAGCGGCACGACCCGGTGACATGAACCTGCCGGGTTTCCGATTGCACCCGTTGCGAGGCGGACTCGCCGGCTACTGGGCGGTTGCCGTGTCCGGTAACTGGCGCATTGTCTTTCGCTTCGAGGGCCGCGACGTGAGGGACGTGGACCTGGTCGACTATCATTGAGAGCATGGGAGGATCACGACATGCCGATGAAGAGCCCGCCCCATCCAGGCCTGTCGGTGCGTCACGACTGCCTCGAGCCTTTGGGGCTCACCGTATCGGAAGCCGCCCGGAAGCTCGGCGTCAGCCGCAAGCAACTGTCGGACATCGTGAACTGCCGCTCCGGCATCTCGCCCGAGATGGCGATCCGTCTCGACAAGGCGTTCGGCGGCGGGGCCGAAACGTGGTATCGCCTCCAATCGACTTGGGAACTGGCCCAGGCAATGGACAAGGCCGACAGTATCGAGGTCGAGCGTCTCTCGCCGGCCGCCTGACGGCGCGGGAGCGGGACAATCCGGTGAACCGGGGCCGCCCCTTGCCCGTCCGGCCGCCCCACCGGAGACGATTCCCTTCCGCGGCCCCGGCCCGTCACGCGCGCGGAGGTCCGAACGCGTCGGCCGCCGGTTTCAGCACCGTCCGCTCGTCTCCGGCGCGGCGGGTGAAACCGGACCTGTCGAAGAACTCCAGCACTTCGATCGTCAAGTTCCGGCCCAGGGCCGTCGCGTCGCGGAACGCGCGCGCGGTGAAGCGCCGGCCCGGCGAGCCGGCGGCCACCCGCTCCGCGGTCTCCGCCAGCCGCCGCGCCATGTCCGGGGTCATGAAGCGGTTTCGGGACACCTGCACCGCGACGCCCCGGCGTCCCAGCCCGACGAGGAACCGCTCCAGGGTCCGGGGGGACAGGCCCAGGCCGGCCGCAAGGGCGGGGACCGACGGCGGACGCCCCCGGTCCGCTTCGAGCAGTGCGGCGACCCTGTCCCAGAGGGCCGCGTCCTCCGGCGAGAGGACGGCCTCGTGGCCGGCCCGCCGCAGGCGGCCCGCCTCGCGGACGACCGCGCCGGACCTCACGAGGTCGGCGACGGCCGCCTCGAACGGCGCCCCGCCGAGCTCCCGACCGGCCGCCGCCCGCAGCTCGCCGGGAGAGATCCCCGGGCTGTCCGGCGCGCCCGCGTGGTGGCGGGCAACGGCGTCCACGATGCCGGACCGGGTCCGCTCCCAGCTCTCCCGCGCGACCGCGGTTCCCGTCCCGCCCGTCTCGGCGACGACGGCGCCCGCGCCGCGGACCGCGGCGGAGGCGTCCGCTCCGGACAGGTTCCGCGCCGCCGCGAACCGGTCGAGGTCGACGCCGCGCGGCGACGCGGCGCACATGCCCCGGAGGGCCGCCGCCGGATCCTCCTCGTCGCCGGCCCGGAGGAGGGCCAGGCGGCCGGGAGCGCGGCGCCCGCGTCCCGGCGCGAAGGGGTCGATCACGCGGCCCCCGCCGACCGTCCGCCGCGCCGACTGGTCCCGGATCACGAAGCGGTCGCCGAAGACGACGCTCGTGGGGGAGTCGAGCACGATCTGCGCCAGCCCGGCCTCGCCCGGCCGGAGGGACCGGTCCTCGAGCAGGGCGACGCGGCCGGTCAGCGCCGCCGCGCCCACGTGGACGTGGGCGGGGGTCCAGTGCCGGAGCGGGCGCGTCTCGCTCCGCAGGACCTTCAGCCGCGCGTCGAACCGGCGCGTCGGGGAACCGAGCGCGGGAGAGACGAGCCAGTCGCCGCGCGCGACGGACTCCCGCCCGAGTCCGCGCCCGGTCAGGTTGAGGGCGCAGCGCTGCCCCGCCGTGCCCCTGTCCGCCTCGCGGCTCTGGGCATGGATGCCGCGCACGCGGACCTCGACGCCGCGCGGCGCCACCACGAGCCGGTCGTCCGCGCGCGTCTCGCCCGCGAACACGGTGCCCGTCGCCACGAGTCCGGCCCCCTTCAGGTGGAAGGCGCGGTCCACGGCCAGGCGGAACCCGCCCGCATCGGTCCGCGGGGGGATGGCGCGGGCGGCGCGCCCGAGGAACGCCTTCAACGCCGCCACCCCCGTTCCCGCCCGCGCCGACAGGGGGAACACGGGTGCGTCCTCGAGGCACGTCCCGGCCAGCAGGATCTGGATGTCCTCCTCGACCTCCGCGATGCGCTCCCCGCCCACGCGGTCGGTCTTCGTGACCGCGACGGCGCCCCGTCGGACGTCGAGCAGGTCGAGGATGGCCAGGTGTTCCTCGGTCTGGGGCATGGGCCCGTCGTCGGCCGCCACGATCAGGAGCGCGAGGTCGATCCCGGACACGCCCGCCAGCATGTTGCGGATGAAGCGTTCGTGTCCGGGGACGTCGACGAAGCCGACGGTCGGACCGCCGTCGAGGGGGAGGTAGGCGAAGCCCAGGTCGATGGTCAGGCCCCGCCGCTTCTCCTCGGGCAGGCGGTCGGCGTCGACGCCGGTCAGGGCCTTGACCAGGAGCGTCTTGCCGTGGTCGATGTGCCCCGCGGTGGCGACGATCATGCCGGCTGCCCTCCCGTCCCCGGACCCGCCGGGCCGAGCTGGGCGGCGAACGCCGCCTCGTCGTCGAGGCAGCGCAGGTCGAGGACGAGCGCGCCGTCCTCGATCCGGCCGATCACCGGGACCGGCAGGCCGCGCAGCTCCCCGGCCAGCTCCCGCAGGCGGGACCCGGCCCCGCGCCGTCCGCCGCTCGGGCGCACGGCCAGCGCGGCGCTCGGCAGGGACGCCGAAGGCTGCGCGCCGCTTCCGATCTGGCTTCGGACGGAGCGGAGGGTCACGGTACCGCGGTCGCCGACCCAGTCCGCGAGCGCCGGCAGCAGGCGTTCGGCGGCGGCCTCGATCTCCCCGGCCGGGCGGGTCAGGAGACGCAGGGCCGGAAGCTTCTCCGCCAGCCGGCCGGGATCGTCGTAGAGGCGCAGGACGGCCTCCAGCGCGGCGATCGACAGCTTGCCGAGCCGCATCGCCCGTCTCATGGGGTTGCGCTTGATCCGGGCGACGAGGTCCGCGCGCCCGGCAACGATTCCGGCCTGGGGTCCGCCCAGGAGCTTGTCGCCGCTGAACGTGACGAGGTCGGCGCCCGCCGCCAGGGTCTCGCGGGGCGTGGGCTCGCGGGGCAGCCCCCAGCGCGTCAGGTCGACGAGGGAGCCGCTGCCCAGATCGACGACGAAGGGCAGGCCGCGCGCGCGGGCGAGTCTCGGCGAGGTCCCGTTCGGGGACCTCGGCGGTGAACCCCCGGACGACGTAGTTGCTGGTATGCACCTTCATGACCAGGGCGGTCTTCGCGCCGACCGCGGCGGCGTAGTCGTGGAGGTGCGTCCGGTTCGTCGTGCCGACCTCGCGCAGCCGGCATCCCGCGCGGGCCATGATGTCGGGCATGCGGAACGAGCCGCCGATCTCGATCAGCTCGCCGCGGGAGACCGCCACCTCCTTGCGGAGCGCCAGGGAATTGAGGGTCAGCAGGACGGCGGCGGCGTTGTTGTTGACGGCGGTCGCGGCCTCGGCGCCCGTGAGCGCGCGCAGGCGCGCCTCGAGGTGGCCGTCCCGGTCGCCGCGCCGCCCGCCGTCGAGGTCGAATTCGAGGTTCGTGGGCCGCAACGCCGCCCGGACCGCGGCCTCAGCGGCCTCGGGCGGCAGGGGCGCGCGTCCCAAGTTCGTATGGAGCACCGTGCCGGTGAGGTTGAAGACGGGTCTCAGGCTGGGCGCGGCGGCGGCCTCCAGTTTCGCAGCGACGGCGCCGGCGAGGTCGGCGGGCGGGCGCGCCGCCAGCCGCGCGCCGCCGTCCGCCGTCAGGGCGGCGCGCAGGTCGGCCAGGACCTCCCGCACCGCGTCCGTGGCGGCGGGCTGCCCGTGGGAGTCCGCGAGCGCCGCGACCGCCGGCTCCCGGAGCACCCGGTCCACGGACGGAATCGCGGCCAGGTTCGATGGTTTCGCTGTCGCCATGGGCCTCGAGAGGGCTCGCGTCGTGCGGTGGCCACGCTATCTGTCTGAACGTCCCGCGTATGAGGACGGGTCACGGAGCGGCGGATGCCCCCTGCGCGGTCGCCGCCACCTGGGTCCCCTCCCCCTGGGCGGGGGAGGGTCGGGGTGGGGGTCGACGGCAGATTCGTTCTTGACCCTCACCCTGTGCAGGGAGAGGGGACCCGGCGGCGCGGTCCGTCCTTGCCGCACGAGCGTTTTTTCCGATCCCCGGACATCGGCTTCGGGCCTACAGGAATTGCTGGAAGAAGAAGGCGTTGGTGCGCTCCAGCGCGAGCCTGGCGTCCGTTTCGTGATAGGACGCGCGGCGGTCGCAGTTGAAGCCGTGCTCGGCCTCGGCGTAGGTGTGGACCGTGATCTCCGGGTGCTTGCCGGAGATCTCCTTCACGTCGCTCATGGGGATGCCGGCGTCCCGCTCGCCGAAGTGAAGCATGGTGGGGCACCCGGGGGATTCGTCGACGAAGTCGATGATGCCGCCGCCGTAGTATCCGACCGCGCACGTCAGGTCGAGGCGGCAGGCGGCGACCCAGGCCACGGTGCCCCCGTAGCAGTAGCCGACGACGCCCGGCCGCTTGCCGCCGGCCACAGCGTCCGCGGCAGCCGTTACGTCCGCCATCGTGTTGCGCCAACTGAGCTGCCCCATGAGGTTGCGGCCGCGCTCGATGTCCCCGGGCGTGTAGTCGAGCTCCACGCCGGGCTCCACCCGGTCGAACAGCGCCGGTGCGACGGAGCGGTAGCCTTCGCCCGCGAACCTGTCGCAGACGTCCCGAATGTGGACGTTGACCCCGAAGATCTCCTGGATCACGACCAGGCTGCCGCGCTGCGTGCCTTCGGGGACCGCCTCGTAGGCGCCGAGCTCGTGGCCGTCGCCCGCCTTCAATGTCCGCGTCGAACCCATCTCGTCCACTCCTTCCCCGTTGGTCCGCTCCGCTCCGCCGCCGGGCGGATACGGCGGGACATTACCACAGGGACCGCTGCGCCGGCACGCGGGCGGGACGCGGACGTTTGTCGCCCCCGCCCGGTTCGGTATGATCCGCCCCCGGTGCCGTTCCCCCGCGGCGTACGAAAGGGTCTTCCATGCCCCAGACGAGCAACAGGGACGCCGTGCTGCAACGGCTGCGGGACGAGGCCCGCGACATCCGGCGCAACTCCTGGCGCGCGCTGCGCGCGGCGGGCGCCGGCCACGTCGGGGGCGCACTCTCCGCGGCGGAGCTGCTGGCGGCGCTCTACTTCCATCATCTCCGCCTCCGGCCCGACGAGCCGGACTGGCCCGACCGCGACCGTTTCGTGCTGTCGAAGGGCCACGGCAACGCGGCGCTGGCCGCGGTGCTGGCCCAGGCCGGCTTCTTCGAGGAGAGCCGCCTCGACGACTTCTACGCCTACGAGTCGCTGCTCGGCATGCACCCCGACATCAAGTGCGAGGGCGTGGAGATGAGCACCGGCGGGCTGGGCCACGGCCTCTCCGTCGGCATGGGCATGGCCCTCGGCGCGCGCCTCCGGAAGAAGGCGTTCCGCACCGTCGTGATGATCGGCGACGGCGAGTTGCAGGAGGGCTCGAACTGGGAGGCGGCGATGGCCGCGGCGCACATGTCGCTCTCCAGCCTCACCGCCATCGTCGACTACAACAAGGTCCAGCAGAGCGGGCACGTCCGCGACAGGATGGCGCTGGAGCCCCTGGCCGAAAAGTGGCGCGCCTTCGGCTGGGCGGTCCGGGAGGTCGACGGCCACGACGTGGGCGAGATCGTCGACGTCCTCGACGCGCTTCCCCTGGAGGAGGACAAGCCGTCCTTCGTGATCGCCCACACGGTCAAGGGCAAGGGCGCCAGCTTCGCGGAGGACACCTACCTCTGGCACAACAACGCCGTGACCGACGAGGTCTACGCGCAGGCCCTCGCGGAGCTGGAGGAGGCGCGGACATGACGGCCGGCGCCGGCGCGGGAGTCGCGGACGCGCCCGAATGGGTCGGCCTCGCCGCCAACCAGTCTCGCCTGTCGTTCGGCCTGGCCGTCACGGAGCTGGCGGACCGGGACGACGGCGTCGTCGCCGTGGCGGCCGACACCCTCGACCTGATCGGCCTGCGGACGCTGATGGAGCGGCATCCCGAGCGCGTGATCGACGTCGGCATCGCGGAGCAGAACGCCATGGGGGTCGCCAGCGGCCTCGCGACCACGGGCCTGCATCCCTATCTCTGCGGCTACGCGCCGTTCATCACCGCGCGCTCGATGGAGCAGTTGCGCAACGACGTGGACTACGCCAACCAGCGGGTCGTCATCGGCGCGGCGTGCAGCGGCATCTCCCTCGCGGTGTCGGGCGGGACCCATCACGCGGTAGAGGACATCGCCCTGATGCGCACCCTGCCCAACATGACCGTGATCGTCGCCGCCGACGCCCACCAGGGCTACCACGCCACCCTGGCCACCCAAGACCACGACGGCCCCGTTTATCTCCGCTTGGGTGGGCGGGCCGTCGAGACCCCGGCGACGCCGGTCGACGCGGACTACCGCATCGGCCGGGCCGACGTCCTGCGCGGAGGCGGGGACGTGACCGTGATCGCCTGCGGCTGCATGGTGCCGGAAGCCCTGTCCGCGGCCGAAACCCTGGCGGGGGAGGGCATCGGCGCGCGGGTGGTCAACATGCACACGATCAAGCCCCTCGACCGCGACGCGGTTCTCGCGGCGGCGGCCGAGACCGGCGGGATCGTCACGGCGGAGGAGCACCGTCTGGCCGGCGGCCTCGGCGGCGCCGTCGCCGAGCTGCTGGCCGAGGAGCATCCCACGCCCATGCGCTTCGTCGGCATGCCCGCCGAATACGCCGTGGTGGGACCGACCGGGAAGGTCCGGGACCGCTACGGCATGAGCGCCCGCCACGTCGCGGCGGCCTGCCGGTCGCTCGCGGGCTGAGCGGCGGGCGGGTCAGGCGATGGCGCCCGCGGCCTCGAGCGCCCGGATCTCTTCGCCGGAGTAGCCGGCCTCGCCGAGCACCTCCCGCGTGTGCTCGCCGAGCCGGGGCGCCCGGCGGCGGATGGCGGCGGGGTTCTCCGAGTACTTGACGGGGTGGCCCAGGACCCGCATGGGTCCGCCCCGGGACGTTCCCACCTCCGCGATCATCCCGCGGGCCAGAACGTGCTCGTCTGTCGTCATTCCCGCGATGTCGAGGACCGGGCCCGCCGGAATGCCGGCGGCGTCGAGCCTCGCGAACCAGCCGTCGGCGGTGTCGGTCTCGAAGACGGGCGCGAGGGCCTCCTGCAGGTCCGCGAGGTTGGCCCGGCGTTCCTCCGGCCCCGCGAAGCGCGGGTCGCCGGCGAGCTCGGGGACGCCGAGGATCTCCACGAGCTTCAGCCACAGGCCCTGGTTGGCGGCGCCCACGTTGATCCAGCCGTCGCCGGTCCGGAACGCCTGGTAGGGGGCCATCAGGGGATGGGCCGACCCCATGGCCGCCGGCCGCTCGCCCGAGGCCAGGAAGATCGCCGACTGCCAGCACGTGTGCAGGATGCCGGCCTCGAGGAGGGAGGTGTCGACGAGCTGGCCCCGCCCCGTGCCCGCGCGCTTGAACAGGGCCGCCACGATGCCGAGCGCGGCGAGCGTCCCGGCGGTGATGTCGGTGACGGGGGCGCCCACCTTGACCGGCGGCCTGCCGGGGCCTTCGCCGGTGATGCTCATGAGGCCGCTCATGCCCTGCGCCACGAGGTCGAAGCCGCCGCGTCCGGCGTACGGCCCGGTGCCGCCGAAGCCCGAGACCGAGCAGTAGACCAGTCCGGGATTGGCCTTCGCCATCTCCCGGTAGCCCGCGCCGTAGCGATCCATGGCGCCCGGGCGGTAGTTCTCGACGAACACGTCCGCGCCCGCGATCAGCCGCCGCAGGGCCGCCTTGCCGCCGTCCGTCCCCGTGTCGAGGGCCGCGCCCCGCTTGTTGCGGTTCATCATGGCGAAGGGGGCCGATTCGCCGTCCGCGAAGGGTCCGTTGCCGCGGATGCCGTCCCCGTGGGGAAGCCGCTCCACCTTGATGACGTCGGCGCCCATGTCGGCGAGCAGCAGCCCGCACGCGGGCGCGGCCATGACGTGGCTCATCTCGACCACCCGGACGCCCGACAGCAGTCCGCCGCCGCCATCCCCTCCGCCGTCCGTCATGCTCACCGGCCCTCGAACCGCGGCGTTTCCTTGGCGAGGAAGGCGCGGACGCCTTCGCGGAAGTCCGCGGTATCGAAGCAGGCGAAGCCCTCGGCGGCCTCGTCCGGCGCGAGGGGGGCGGGCGTCCGGGTGCCCGCGGCCACCCGCCGGACGAACTTCTTGTGCCAGCGGTTGACCAGCGGCGCGCCCGCGCAGATGCGCGCGACCGTCTTGGCGACTTCCGCGTCCAGCTCGCCGTCGGGGACGACGCGGTTGACGAGCCCCTTGTCCCTCGCCTCCTCCGCGCTGAACACGCGCGCCTCCAGCAGGATCTCGAGGGCCGCCGAGGGTCCCGCCAGATCGACGAGCGCCTCCACCTCGGGATAGGCCATGACCAGCCCCAGGCGGCTGACGGGCACGCCGAGGCGGGCCCCCGCGCCGGCGATGCGGAGGTCGCACATGAGGGCGAGCTCGAGGCCGCCGCCCACGCACAGCCCCCCGATGCGGGCGACCACCGGAGCGGGGCAGTCGCGGACGGCGGCCATGGCCTCGTGCATGAGGCCGCCGTATTCGGCCGCCTGGCCGGAATCGTTGCGCACGTCGGCGAACTCGCCGATGTCGGCGCCCGGCGCGAGGGCCTCGTCGCCCGCGCCCCGCAGCACGACGCAGCGCAGCCCGTCGTCGCCGTCGAGCGCGCGGAACGCCTCGCCGACGCGGGCCCACATCTCCCGGTTGAGCGCGTTCAGCCTCTCCGGCCGGTTCAGCGCCACGGTGGCCACGTCGCCGCCGCGCTCCACCAGCACCACGTCGTCCGCGCCGTACCCCGTCGCCATGCCCCCTCCCGCGGTCTCACGGTTCGCGCCCCCCGCCATCCGGGGACGGCGCCAATCTACACGAAGCGGCCGCGGGAGTCGGGGCCGGTCGGCGGCGGGGACGAATTCGCACAGTTCGCACGGAGTAGGGGGGAGGGCGCGGGTTTCGCGTCCGGCCCCCGGTCCCCTGGGTACGCGGGCGTCCCATCCGCACGATGCGGGCCGGACGCTCATGCACCCCGGTGAATTCGCACAGTTCGCACCATGTTGCAGATAGGGCGGCCACGCCCGTCTCGGGCCGGCACCGACGCGGCGCTCGGTGCCGCGGGATGCCGATCCGAAACTCCGCCGACACTCCCGCCGCCCCCTCGGAGTTGAAGGGAAGCACCGTCGGCTTCGCTGTCGCCTCTCGCTCGATCCGGGTCGACAGGTTTGTCGATCCCTTCTTCCGGGCATCCATGTCCGTCCACCCGGTTCATGGTGGCGGGTCGTTCGAAGCCGTGTCCTTGGGCGGACGCCCCTGCGGTGTCTCCAGGCCCCGCCGTGCCGCAAACGGAGTCGACGGCTCGGGTTCCTGTGTGCGCCTCGATTCGCCTCGATCTTCCGAAATCCGCGCCGAGCCTTACGGAGTCAGCGCCCGCGCGAGCGTCATCGCGTTGTGCCGCATCATGTCGAGGTAGGTCGGTGCCGGACCGTCCGGGCCGGACAGCGCGCCCGGATAAAGCGTGCCGCCGATGGTGGCCCCGGTCTCGTTTGCGATCTGCTCGAGCAGGCGCCCATCGGTGATGTTCTCAAGGAAAACGGCCGAGATACCCTCGTCACGGATGCGCTCAATCAGCCGGGCGACGTCCTGCGCCGACGCCTCCGACTCCGTGCTGAGCCCCTGGGGTGCCAGGAAGGTAAGCCCATAGTCGCGGCCGAAATACTGGAACGCATCGTGCGAGGTGACGACGGTGCGGCGGTCGGCCGGCAGGCCCGCCACGAGCTCGCGGATCTCCGCGTCGAGCGCCTCGATCTCGGCGCCGTAAGTTGCGCGGTTCCGGTGGAAGTCGGCCGCGTTCGCCGGGTCGGCGTGAGCCAGAGCGGCAGTGATGTTGTCGATATAGGTCACGGCATTGCGGAGGCTCTGCCAGCCGTGCGGGTCGAAAGCGCCATGGTGATGGTGGTCGTCATCGTCGCCCTCGGTCATGCGCCTCGTGCGTGCCTCGTGGTCGTCATCATGCCCGGCCTCGGCGTGGTCATCGTGATCACGGTCATGACCGGCCTCTTCTGCGTGGTCTTCGTGGCCGCCGCCGTTATCGTGCTCGTCGTCGTGCTCGTCGTCGAACGCGATCGGCTCGATGCCGTCGGTCGCCACCACCCGGACGCCGCGGAAGTCCGAAGCGGCGATCAGCCGGTCCAGCCAGCCTTCGAACTGCAGCCCGTTGACGACAAGGATCGTCGCTTCGCTGACGGCCCGCGCGTCGGCGGGGGTGGGCTGGTAGACATGCGTATCCCCGTCGGGGCCGACGAGCGTCGTGACTGCGACGTGCTCGCCGCCGATGCGCTTCACCATGTCGCCGAGGATCGAGAAGGTGGCGACCGCCGGGATGGGTCCGTCGGACCGTGCGATCGCCGGGGCGGCGAGCGACAGGGCGAGGACGGCGGCGGCGGATACCGGAAGCGCTCTGCGGGCAAGCATCGGAACTCCTTTCAGACTTCGAGATGGCGGCGCGGGAAGGCCCGCCCGGCGAGACCGCTCACCGGTCCGAAGACCAGCGACAGCGCGTAGGCGAGACCCGCGACGAGGATGATCGCGGGCCCGGACGGCAGGCTGAAATGGTAGGAGAGAAGAAGGCCGCTCAGGCTCGAGAGCATCGCGACCGAGACCGCGACGGCGATCAGGGCGCCGATGCCGACCGCCCAGAACCGCGCGGCGGCGGCAGGAAGGATCATGATGCCGACGGCCATCAGCGTGCCGAGCGCGTGAAAGCCGGCCACGAGGTTCAGCACGACGAGGGCGAGAAACGTGAAATGCGTCATGGCGCTGAGCCCGCTGACCGAGCGCAGGAACTGCGGGTCCGCGCATTCGAGCACGAGCGGCCGGAACAGGGCCGCGAGCGCGAAGACCGAAACGCTCGCGAAGGAACAGAGCAGGGTCAGGGTGGCGTCGTTGAGCGCGAGCACGGTCCCGAAGAGCACGTGCATCAGGTCGACATTGCTGCCCCGGGTGGACACGATCAGCACGCCCACCGCCAGCGAGATCAGGTAGAAGGCCGCCAGGCTCGCGTCCTCGCGCAGCGCCGTGACGCGGGTCACGAAGCCCGCAAGCAGCGCCACGGTCATGCCCGCGATCAGCCCGCCGACGGTCATCGCCCCGAGCGAGAGGCCCGCGACGAGATAGCCGACGGCCGCGCCCGGCAGGATCGCACAAGCCATCGCGTCGCCCGTCAGACTCATGCGGCGCAGCATCAGGAACACGCCGACCGGCGTCGCGCCGACCGAGATCGCGATGCAGCCCGTCAGCGCGCGCCGCATGAAGCCGAAATCGGCGAAGGGCTGAACGAGGACCTCCCACATCATGCGGCGCTTCGCCCGCATATGTGCGGGGGGCCGGCGCAGGCCTCGCACATCTGGCGCGCGCGGAACTGGTTTTCGGCCGTCAGCACCTGCGCCGTGGGTCCATGGGCAACGAGCTCGCGCGCCAGCATCAGCGTGCGGGGGAAGTGGGCCCGCACCGTGTCGACGTCGTGCAGGACGGCGAGCACCGTGCGGCCTTCGCCGTGCCAGCGCCGCACCACGCCGATCAGGTCGGCCACGGTTCTCGCGTCGACCGCGGTGAAGGGTTCGTCGAGCAGGACGAGCCGCGCGTCCTGCAACAGAAGCCGCGCGAAGAGCGCACGCTGTATCTGACCTCCCGAAAGCGACCCGATCGGCCGCTTCTCGAACCCTTCGAGCCCGACCGCGGAAATCGCCTCGGCGACGCGCGCGCGGTGAACTGGCCCGCAAGCCCGCGAAGCCGCCGATCTCCCGCCAGAGGCCCATCGCCACGAGGTCGGCGACCGCGATCGGGAAAGACCGGTCGACGTCCGATTGCTGCGGCAGGTAGGCGATCTCGCTCCGCGCGATCCCGCCGAAGGCGATCCGGCCTTCGAGCGGGTGGAGCGTGCCGATCACCCCCTTCAGCACCGTGGACTTGCCGGCCCCGTTGGGTCCGACGATGGCGGTCAGGCTGCCCTCGGCGATTTCGCCGCGCAGGCGGTGCACGGCCGGATGCCGGTCGTAGCCGAGGCTCAGATCCTGAAACTCGAGGGCGCAGGTCATGGTCCACCCGGCGTGGACGTCGCCAAGAAGAACGCGCCCCAGAGCGCGGCCACGATCAGGGCCGCTCCGAGCAGCCGGGGGCCGGCGCCGAGCAGCAGCAGCTGGATCGAAGCCGCGTGCCGCGTCCTCATGCCGGCGCTTCCTGCCGAGCGGGGGCGCTCACGTCCAGCCGCGCCCGCGATTCATCCGGATACCGGTTCTCCATGGGTGGAGCTCCTCGTTCCCGCCTACGCCGCGCCGGCTTCCGCGCACCGTGCGCACATGCCCTCGACCTCGACCGTCCGACGTGTCGCTACGAACCCGATGACGGCGGCATCCTCGGCAAGCAGTCCTCCGATCCGCGGATCCTCGAGCTCGACCGATGCGCGGCAGCCGCTGCAGATGAAGAACAGGCAGTCGTGGTCGTGCTCGGGATGGACGCACGGGACGTAGGCGTTCAGGCTTTCGATCTTCGAAACGAGGCCCTGCGCCATCAGGAACTCAAGCGCCCGGTACACGGTCGGCGGTCCGACCGGACGTGAACCTCCGAGCCTGACCGCTTCGATGAGTTCGTAGGCGCCCGTCGGCCGACCGCT
The DNA here is from genome assembly GCA_963663355.2 of Alphaproteobacteria bacterium. GTDB lineage: Bacteria > Pseudomonadota > Alphaproteobacteria > UBA2966 > UBA2966 > UBA2966. Next base: position 2,280,049 of record CAXXKS010000001.1, on the reverse strand, counting down.
CGCCCAAAGCAGCTCCAGGACACGCCTCCTCAGCTCCGTCATCCGTACGCCGCGCTCCTCGCAAATCGATACCGCGAGCGCGACCCGCTCGAGCGGCGAGTGCCGCCCGCGGCAATCCGGATCGGTGCGGGGCCGGGTAGACGGTTTCGTCATCTCCCGGCCTCGGTCTTGCGAGACATGCAAGAAATGTTATAACGTTGTATATTACTTTGCAAGTAGAGTCGCTGTCCGGGGCAGCCCGACATCGGAGGTAAAGGCCGGGATATGGACAGTGCGGTTTTGGAGCGTCGAACCTCGACCCCAACGCGCCCCAGTTCGGAAGCACGCCGTCGGCCGAGCCTCGCCGAGGCCGAGGTCGCCGTTCGCACGCCGATCGAGCGGGCCGGCAGGCCCGCCGGTTGAAGGCGTGCGTTCGCCTGGGGCATAGTTGCCGCGGCGAGAGTCCCGCGAGCGCCCCGGTGCGGCGCGAACGCGGCGAGAGGGGAGAGGTCCGATGAGCGTTGCGGAATACGTCCGGCCCGAAACGCCGAAGGGCGACTTCCGCGGCGCGCGGAAGGCCGTCCGCCCGCCGCCCGACCCGCTGCTGACCGAGACCGGCCCGGGCACGCCGTGCGGGGAATACCTGCGCACGTTCTGGTGGCCCGTCGGGATGACGGAGGAGGTTCCCGGCGACCTTCCTCACAGGACCCGGCTCCTCGGCGAGGACCTCGTGCTGTTCCGGACCCGCCGGGGCGACTACGGCTGCCTGCACCTGAACTGCAGCCACCGCAACACGTCCCTCGAGTTCGGACACGTGACGGAGCGCGGCATCCGCTGCTGCTACCACGGCTGGGAGTACGCCGTGGACGGCACCATCCTCGACACGCCCGGCGAGCCCGCGGGCAGCCGGATCAAGGAACGGGTGTTCCACGGCGCCTATCCCGTGGTCGAGTTCAAGGGGCTGCTGTTCGTGTACATGGGGCCGCAGGACTGGATGCCGGAGTTCCCGGTCTACGACACCTTCAACCTCGCCGACGACGAGCTGGTGCCGTATTCCATCTCGTATCCGGCGAACTGGCTCCAGATCGCGGAGAACACCACGGACCCCTATCACACGGTGTTCCTGCATGCGAACCACTCCGTCGACCACTTCGAGGAGAGCTGGGGCGAGATGCCGGTCATCGACTGGTACGAGCACGAGAACGGGCGGCACACCTGCAACGTCTGTACCTTCCGCTGGAAGGACAACGTCTGGGTGCGGGTCTACGAGACCTTCTTCCCGAGCTTCAGCCAGGTCGGATCGTTCTTCGAGACCGCGGAGGACGAGAAGTACTTCCAGCGCGCCGCCATCACCAAGTGGACGGTGCCGGTCGACGACACGACGACCAGGATCACGGCGTGGCGGCACTTCGGCAAGGCCGTCGACCCGGACGGCCTGGGGCGGCGCGAGCTCGTGGGCAAGGATACCGTCGACTTCCTGGGCCAGACCGCGGACCGGCCCTACGAGGAGCGCCAGCGCGTTCCGAGCGACTACGAGGCGCAGGTGGGCCAGGGGCTCGTCGCCGTGCACGGCACCGAGAACCTCGGCCACACGGACCGGGGCGTCGCCATCCTGCGCAGGAACCTCCGCGCCGGCCTCGAGCGGGTGCGGAACGGGGAGCCGCCCGCCCGGCCGCCGCAGAACGGCGCGGAAGTGCCGTCCTGGTGCAGCGACACGATCATCCCGGTGCCGGAGGCGCCGGGCGGGGACGACGAGGAGCTGCGGCGGCGCGTGTCCGGCGCCGTCGTCGAGGTTCTCCGTTCGGCGGACGGGCTGCCGCGCGGGGAGCGGGCGGCCCATATCGAGGCCGAGCTCGCCCGGATCAAGGACCGGCCCGAGTTCGCCGGGAGACGGGCGGCGGAATAGCGCTCCTCCCGGCCTCCCCCCTGTCAGGATTCTTCCGCGAAAGCGGTCCGCCCGCGCCACGGGAACAGGGGAGGGGACCCGAGTGGCCCGGCCGCGCCCCGAGGGTCCCTCTCCCGCTCCGCGGGAGAGGGACAGGGTGAGGGTGTCGGAGAACGACGCGCCGCCCCAACCGCGTTTCGCAGAGGCTCCTGGTAGAGGGGAAGAAGTCGGGAGGGGCCGCGCACACCCCGGAAAGGCCGCGCTACGACACGAGTACCGTCGCGCCCATGGCCACGAGCAGCCACAGGGCGACGTCGCGGTACAGGCCGTCGGAGGCGCGCCCGAACAGCCGCGATCCGATCCAGAGCGACAGGGAATAGGGCACGAACAGGACGGCGGCGCGTATCCACGTGCCGGGGCCGATGCCGCCGCCTGTCGCCAGCGCGGCGACGGTCGCCACCGAGAAGACGCCGATGGTCAGCAGGATGTTGGCCCGCGCCGTCGCGGCGCGGACGCCCGGCCCGAGGAAGTAGAACGTGACCGCGGGCGCGCCGATCCCGAAGTAGCCGTTGGTGAACCCGCCGGCGGCCCCGCACAGGCCCGCGGTCCAGCGGTTGCGCGGCCCGGCGTACGACCAGCCGCGCAGCATCGCGAGCGCCGTCAGGAGGACCGCCGCGCCGATCAGCCGCCGGGTCAGCTCGGGATCCGCGTGCAGGAGCAGCGCGGTCCCCGCCGGGATCAGCGCCGCGGCGCCGAGGCAGGCCGGGACGACCTCCCTCCACGCCGCGTCGCGGGATGCCCGCGGCACCGTCTGCGCCAGACCCGCGGCGGAGACGGAGACGCCCACGGCCACCGCCTCGGCGGGGCCGTAGAGGATGGAGAGCAGCGGGACCATCACCAGCGTCGAGCCGAACCCCGTGAACCCCATGAGGATGCCGCCCAGCGCGGCGGCGGCGGCGGCGAAGGCGAACGCCGGGGTCAGGAACGGCGAGAGCTCGATCATCCGGGAGGCGCCGGGGCGGGGCGGCGGCGCGGCGCTACAGCACGATGACGGCGGTGCCCATGACGATCAGCAGCCACAGGCAGACCCTCCGGTAGACCTCGTTGGAGGCGCGGCGGAAGTAGCGGGCGCCCACCCACACGGGGAGCGCGAAGGGCGGGATCAGGGCGATGCCCAGGAGGAGGGAGCCCAGGTCCGCGCCGCCGCCGACGGCGACCCCCGTCATGGTGGCCGCCGACACCACCCCGAGGACGACGAGGATGTTGGCCCGCTGCACGGCGGCCCGGACGGTCCCCGAGAGGTAGTAGAGGGTCACTCCGGGGGCGCCCATGCCGAAGAAGCCGGCGGTGAAGCCGCTGAACGCGCCCGCCGTCCCGCTGGTCAGCGCGTTGCGCGGTCCGGCGTAGCTCCAGCCCCGGATCATGATCAGGGCCACCAGGATGACGATGCCGCCCATCAGCCGGCGCGTGACGCCCGGATCGACGGTGAGCAGGAGGGCGACGCCGACGGGCACCATGACGAACCCCATGAGGCAGGCGGGGAGGACGTCCGGCCAGTCCGCGTCGCGGGATATCTCCGGCAGCAGCAGGACGGTGCCGAGGGCGGAGAGGCCGATGCCGACGGCGACGGACTCCGCCGGTCCGTAGACGAACGTGAGCAGGGGCACCATGACGAGGGTGTTGCCGAAGCCCGTGAAGCCCTGGAGCATGCCGCCCGCCGCGGTCACCAGGACGGCGTACGCGAACTCGGGCCGCCAGTACTCGGACAGGTCGATGGTCAGGGTGAGGGTCAGGTCCGCGGCCGGCGCCTCCGGCCCGGCGGGTCCCGGCGTCGTCCAGTACCAGGCGCCCATGAGGGCGCACATCGCGCCCGAGCCGACGCACAGGAGCAGCAGCGATCTTCTGAAGGCGGTGTCGAACACGGCGTCTCCGGACCGGTCCGCCGCGGCTCCCCGGGCGGATTCGGCGGGGAGTATAGACCGTTCGCCCGGTTGACAGACGGAGGCGCGCCCCGAAGAGTCGCCGCGGCCCACAGGGAGGACGTCTCGACATGGAACCGCGCGCACAACTCCGCAAGCACCTGTCCGGGGACGGGTACCTCGTGGTTCCCGGCGCCTTCGACGCCCTGACCGCCCGCCTCGTCGAGATCGCCGGCTTCGAGGCCCTCTACCTGACGGGCGGCGGTTTCTCGCGGGCCAACGGCTACCCCGACATGGGACTGATGACGATGCTCGAGGTCACCCACTGGGTCGGCCTCGTGTGCGACGCCGTGGACATTCCCGTCATCGCCGACGCGGACTCCGGCTACGGCAACGCCGTCAACGTGGTGCGCACGGTGCGGGAGTTCGAACGGACCGGCGTCTCCGGCATCCACATCGAGGACCAGGTGGCGCCCAAGAAGTGCGGACACTACGAGGGCAAGGAGATCGTGCCGCCCGGGGAGATGGCCGGGAAGATCAAGGCCGCCGTCGATGCGCGGAAGGACGACCGCCTCGTCGTCATCGCGCGCACCGACGCGATCGCCGTGGAAGGGTTCGACGCCGCGATCGACCGCATGAACCTCTACATCGAGGCGGGGGCCGACGTGGGCTTCGTGGAGGCGCCCCGGGACCGCGGGCAGCTCGGCTCCATCCCCTCGCGGATCGCCGCGCCCGCGCTGGTGAACGTCTTCAAGGGCGGCAAGACGCCCGTCCTTCCCAGGGCGGAGTTCGCCGAGATGGGCTACCGCATCGGCATCTATCCCAACCAGACCCACCGCGCCGCCATCTTCGCGGCGCAGGAGGTGCTCCGGGTGCTCCGGGAGGACGGCGACACCGAGCGCTACGAGGACCGTATGGCGTCGTGGATGGACCGCGAAACGGCGGTCAACACCGAGTGGTGGCGGGCCCGGGAGGCGGAGTACCTGGGCCTCGAATAGGCCCGGCGGGACGGCGGCCGGCAGCATGATCGAACCTCCCCGTACCGACAGCGGAGCCAGCCATGGCCGCCGGCACGTTCGATACGCTCCGGGCCGCCAAGGCGCTCACCGCTGCCGGCTTCGACGCGGACCAGGCGGAAGCCATTACCGGGATCACGCGCGATGCCGTCTCGGAGGGCGTCGCGACCAAGGCCGGTCTCGCCGCGCTTGAAAATCGGATGCTCAGGTTCGGTGTCGGACTCGCCTTCGCAATCGTCGCCGCGCAAACCGCCTTGACGGTCGGCTTCCTCAGGCCGCTCGGCGGCGCCTGACGGCCGCGCCGCGCTTCGCCGCCGCCGCGACCCGGTCGTCTTTATTCCGGGTGGCGATGCCGTATCGATGCGGAGCGCCCATGGATCGTTCGTCCACGCGACCGGCTCACAGCGAGAGCTCCCGCCGTCCGTCCTCGACGGTTGCCGCCACGGGGTCCGGGAGTTCGTGGACCCTGACACTCAAACATCCCCCACCCAGCCCCCCTGCAAGGGGAGGTCGGGAGGGGGGTATCGGCGGCGTTCATGGATCGGGCTCCGTTGCAAGCCTCGATTCGGTCTTGCAAGACCCGCTTGAATCCAGGCCACGCAACTTGTTCGCCAAAATCGAACCGGGCGGCAATGGCCCTGTCCCCGGCATGACGAGGGGGCGGGCCGGATATGAGGGCAGGACGCCTGCGTACCGTGGAACTTCGGATAACATATTGATTCATATACATAATATCATCTCGCGCACCCCTCCCGATGTCGTGCGAAGTGTGCGAATTCAACGAGGCGTTTTCGGGGACGACAGCGAACCTCGGTATGCGGGCCTCCGGCCCGCATCGTGCGTGCGGGACGCCCGCGTACCCGGGGAACCGAACACGAAACCCGCGCGACCGGCCCGACTCCGTGCGAACTGTGCGAATTCGTCTCGGCCGCCGACCGGCCGGAACCGCTCCGTCTTCCCTCCGGGGTGTCTTGATAGGGCGGTCCCGGGCGGGGAGGAGTGGTCATGAAGCCGGAGTGCGTCTTGACAGGCGCCGCCGGTTCGGCATCGTGAGGCGGGAAGGAGACGCGGATGACCATGGCGGTGACCGAGCCCTATTCGGGCTATCTGCTGCGGGACGTGCCTGCGGAGGACGCGGAGCTCACGCACACGGAGCCGGGATCGCCGATGGGCGAGCTCATGCGCCGCTTCTGGCAGCCGGTGTGCCTGAGCCAGGAACTGACGGACCTGCCCAAGGCCGTCCGGATACTCGGGGAGGACCTCGTCGCCTTCCGCGACAAGTCTGGCGGCGTCGGGGTTCTGCACCGCCATTGCAGCCACCGCGGCACCTCCCTCGAATACGGCATCGTCGCGGAGCGCGGACTGCGATGCTGCTATCACGGCTGGCTGTTCGCCGCCGACGGGACGATCCTGGAGACGCCGGGCGAGCCTCCGGGCTCCCGCCTGAAGGAATCGTTCCGGCACGGCGCCTACCCCGCGCGGGAGCATCGCGGCCTCGTCTTCGCCTACATGGGGCCGCCCGGGGAAGAGCCCGAGTTTCCCCTGTTCGACACCTGCGACGAGCCCGGCGTCCGCACGGTGCCGTATTCGGTCTGGCACGGATGCAACTGGCTCCAGGTGCAGGAGAACATCATGGATCCGATCCATGCCTGCTTCCTGCACGTCAACATGACGAACCTCCAGCTCTCCGAGGACTTCGGGAGCCTTCCCGAGCTCGAGTTCCACGAGACGGAGGGCGGCAGCGGCATGCTGTTCGTGACGTCCCGCCGCGTCGGCGGGCGCGTCTGGGTGCGGACCAACCACGCCCTGCTGCCCAACTTCCTCCAGGTCGCCCCGATCTTCCCGCGCACCCACGTGTCCACCTACTTCGCGCGGGCCGGCAACACGCGGTGGTGCGTGCCCATCGGCAACGACGAGTGCACGATGATCGGCTGGCGCCACTTCGGCGACATCGTCGACCCCCGCGGCGAGGGGCGGGAGGAGCTGTGCGGACCGAACTCCATCGACCTTTTCGGCCAGGACGGCAACCGCGGCTACGCGGAGCGGCAGCGCGAGCCCGGAGACTGGGAGGTGCTGACCGGTCAGCGCCCTATCGCCGTGCATGCGCTCGAGCATCTCGGCGTGCACGACGCGGGCGTGACGATGCTGCGGCGGCTGCTGCGCGCGGCGGCGCGCGGCGAGATCCCGGAGGCGGTCGCCCGTTCCCAGCGGGGAACCGGCGGCCCCCACATCAACACCTTCACCCAGGACGCGGTGCTGGAGATCCCGCCCGCGGGCGGCGGGGCGGACCGCGCCCTGCTGCGCGAGACCGGACGGAAGGTGTTCGAGACGGTGACGGAGAGCGCGCGCCTCTTCGGGGACGAGCGCCGCGCCTTCGTGCGCGAGCGCTACCGGGAGATGGAACGGGGCGCCTGACCGCCCCGTCCGCCTGCCGCGGTGTCGTCCAGGTGCTTGATCAGCCCCGTGAAGTCCCGCTCCCCGTCGCCCTGGGCGGCGATCGCCTCACAGAACCCGTGGACCAGCTCGACGACCGGCAGGCGGGCGCCGCGCCGCTCCGCCTCGGCGAGGCACAGAGCATAGTCCTTCAGCATGTTCCGTACCGGCCCGCCCACGTCGTGCCGGTCCTCCAGCATCGGTTCCGCCCGGTTGACCATCCACCAGGAGGTGGCCGGACCCCGTGACAGGAGGCCGGCAACCCGTTTCCCGTCGAGGCCCGCCCGCCGGGCGAAGTGGAGCGCCTCCGCGAGGCTTTCCACGATGCCGGCGATGGCGATCTGGCTGACCATCTTGGCGAGCTGGCCGGCGCCGGACGGACCCAGGTGCTCGATCTCCGTTCCGTAGCACCGCAGCGCCGGCAAGGCGCGCTCGAAGGCGTCGCGGTCGCCGCCCGCCATGATCGTCAGGGAGCCGCGCCGGGCCGCCTCCGCCGGCGAGCCCGCGACCGGGGCATCCAGGTAGTGGAGGCCGAGCTCCCGTGCCGCGTCCGCCCGGCCGCGCGCCAGCACGGCGGAGGTGGTCGTGTGGTCCACGTAGATCCCGCCCGGCGCCATGGAGCGGAAGGCGCCGGCCTCGTCCGTCGTCGACGCCAGCACCTGCCGTTCCGTGCTCACCGACGAGAAGACGAACCCGGCGCCCGCCGCCGCGGCGGCCGCCGACGGCCGGCCGTGCCCCCCGTACCGTCGCGTCCAGGCCTCGATGCGCACCGGATCCGTGTCGAAGACGGAGACGTCGAAACCGTTGTCCGCAAGGTGTCCGGCCATGGGGAACCCCATGGCGCCGATGCCGATGTAGGCGGCCTTGGGCTTCATGCCGGCGTCTCTCCAGGCATCGGGCGTGGGGCGCGCGCCTACAGGGGCTCGATGCGGAACAGGACCTCGTCGGCTCCCACCATCGCGCCGTTCTCGGCGAGGATCTCGGCGACGCGGCCGGGACCCGTCGCGGAGATCGTGGTGTAGAGCTTCATCACCTCGATGAGGCACAACGGATCGTCCGCGCCGACCTCGCTGCCGACCTCGACGAACGGGGGCGAGGTGGGCGAGGGCGCCCGGTAGAACGTCCCGACCATGGGGGAACGGATTTCCGACATGCCGTCGCCGGCGGGCGCGGGGGCCTCGGTCCGGGACAAGGCGGCGGCCGGCGCGTCTCCGGTCGGGGCGGCGCTCGGCTCCCCACCCGCGGCGTGTCCTTCGGCGGCCGGCGGCGCGATCGCGGCCGTCGCCGGCCCGCCGCCGTGGCGGCGCATGGAGAGCTTGATCTCGCCGAGGTCGAGCGTGATCTCCTCGCAGGAGCTGGCGTCGATGAGCTTGATGATCTCGGCGATTTCGGCGTAGGTCAGACTCATGCGGGAACCGATTCGAGAGCGGGTTCCGGCCGCAAATGGCGCGAGACGGCCGCGGGGATATAATGCTCCGGGAACGGCGTTTTAGCACAGGGGCCACGGGAGTCGAGGGGGGCAAGGAGATGACGGCGGCGGGAGCGCCTCCAGGGAACGGCGGGCGGACCGTAAATCTGATCGACGTGACGCTGCGCGACGCCCACCAGTGCCTGTGGGCCACGCGCATGACCACCGCGATGATGCGGGAGACGGCGCCGCTGCTGGACCGGGCCGGGTTCGAGGCCATCGACCTCGTGGGCGGCGCGGTGTTCGACGTCTGCGTCCGCTACCTCCGAGAAGATCCCTGGGAGCGCATGCGCATCCTGTCGGGCTGGGTGACGGACACGCCCCTCATCCTGCATCACCGCGGGCAGAGCCTGTTCACATTCGAGCTGTTCGCGGACGACGTCGTGGAGCTCACGGCCGAGCGCATGATCGCCAACGGCATGCGCTACCACACGACCTACGACGCCCTGAACGACATCCGCAACCTGGAGGTGTGCATCCGCGCCGCCAAGCGCCTCGGGATGCACACGGTCGGCGGGCTGGTCTACACCGAGACGCCCGTGCATACGGACGATTACTACGTCTCCAAGGCGCGGGAGCTCCTGAAGCTCGGCGTGGACGGGATATTCATCAAGGACCCGAGCGGCCTGCTGCGGCCGGAGCGCGTGCCCACCCTGGTGCCGGCCCTCAAGGGGGTCTGCGGCGCCGTCCCGCTCCAGCTTCACAGCCATTGCCTGTCGGGGCTGTCGCCGTACGTCGCGGTTCTCGCCGTCGACCACGGCGTCGACGTGGTGCATACGGCCACGTCCACCCTGGCCAACGCCGCGTCCCATCCGCCGACGGAACGGTTCGTGCGGAACGTCCGCCGCCGGGGCCATTCCGTGGACCTCGACCTCGGTCCGGTCGAGCAGGCCGCCGACAAGCTGCGCTACATCGCGGCGCGCGAGGACAAGCCCACGGGCGAGCCCGTGGAGTACGACGAGTTCCACTACCACCACCAGGTCCCGGGCGGGATGATCTCGAACCTGAAGTCGCAGCTCGAGCCGCTGGGCATCGTCGACAAGTTGGACGACGTGATGGAGGAGGCCGGCCACGTGCGCCGCGAGCTCGGCTATCCCATCATCGTGAGCCCCTTCGCGCAGTACGTCATGACGCAGGCCGTGCTCAACGTGATGGGAGAGCTTCAGGGCAAGGATCGCTACGACACCGTACCCGACGAGGTCAGGAAGTACGTCCTCGGCTACTACGGCGAGATCGCGGGGCCGATCGACCCGAACCTCTACGACAAGATCACGCGCGGCGAGGAGCCCGTGACGGAGCGTCCCGGCGCCCTGGTGCCTCCCGCGCTGCCGCGGATCCGGGGAGAGCGGGGACCTTTCGCCGGCGACGACGACCTGCTGCTGGCGGCTTATTACGCCGAAAGGGAGTACGGCGCCCTGAAGGCCGCGGGGCCCATCGACACCGATTACGCCGTCGGTCCGACCCCGCTCGCGACCCTGATGAAGGAGCTCTCCGAGCGCGGCAGCATCAGGTCGTTCCACCTCGCCAACGCGGCCGGGTAGCGGCCGGAGGGAGGGATGGCGATACGGATTCCGGGACTCGACACGCCCCTGCGGGCGGGCGCGGACCTGCCTCCGCTGGACAAGGGCCCGATCGGCTACAAGCACCTCGCCCGGTGGTGCGCCGCCCAGCAGAACTGGGACAAGGTCCACTACAACCAGGACTACGCCCGCGAGCGCGGTAAGCTGAAGGACGTGTACGTCAACGGCGCGATCAAGGCGCAATCGATCGTCCAGTTCCTGGGCGCGTCGTTCGGCCATCGGGGCTGGGTGTGGCGCGTGGACACGGATTTTCGCGGGATGGACTTCGCCGAGGAGCGTCTCGCCGTTCACGGCGCGATCCGGGAAGTCGCGGAGGCGGGGCGCTACGTCGCCGCGCGGGTCGGTTTTCGCATCCACAATCCCGACCAGGGCGCGGACACGACCGTGGGGGACGCCATCGTCCTGCTCGATCCGGACGGACGCCATGTCGTCGAGGTCGACGACCGGGACTTGCCGGACGGGTGGCGCGTGGACACCGGGATCCGGGAGGCCGACGAGGGCGTGCCGGACCGCATCCGGGAGATGGTCGGGAAGCGGATGGACGCGGTCGAGTCGGTCGTCCCGGTCGACCTGAGCCGCCTGCGGCTGATGGCCGACGCGGTGATGAACGTGCATCCCTGGCACTACCACCCGGAGAAGGCGGAGGACGGCCCCTTCGGAGGCGTGGTGGCGATGCCCCTGTATCCGCTGCACGGCCTGGAGTCGTGGCCCGACGCCAAGCCGTTCGATCCCGATCCGGCGACGCTGGGCCGGGAAGGCGTCACGGACGTGGGCCGTCTCGATCCCGCGCGGCTGGGCGTGCCTCCCGGAGGTATCTTCAACGGTGGGAATTTCGTGGAGATCCATTCCCTCGTCCGCCCCGGGGAGACGCTCGCGGCGGACTGCGTTCTCGCGGGGGCGGCCTTCCGTCCGGACCACGCCGTCGGGCCGTCCGTCATGGTCGATACCCTCAACCGTTACGGCACCGCGTCGGGCCGCGCGCTGATCACCGAACGCCAGGTCATGGGCTACCGCGTCCTGGAGGATTGAGCGGCGATGTCGAACCCGGACGCGCCCGACCTGACCTACGACGGCATGTCCGTCGGAGACGTTTTCGTCGATTCGACGGTGACCGTCACCGCCGAATCGATCACCGGGTTCCGCCGCGCCACCTCCGTCGACTCCGGACGCGGCGGCGAGGCAGGCGAAGGCACCGCGCCCCCGACGATGGCGGCCATGTGGACGGTTCCGCGGGTCATGTTCCGCGAATGGAACGTCCCGGCCGGCGGTATCCACGCGCGCCAGAGCTGGCGCTGGGCCCGGCCCGTCGCCGCCGGATCGACCCTGCGGGTCCGCATCGGCCTGAAAGAGAAATACGTCCGCAAGGACAAGCCCTGGGTCGTCTTCGAGTCGACGCTCTCGGACCTCGACGGTGCCGAGGTGGCGAGGGGCGAAATGACGGTCGTGTGGCCGGTATGACGGCCGGCGCCGCGGCTCCGGGAGAACTGCCGCCGCGCTCCTGGACGCTGACCCAGGAGCGGATCGACGCCTACGCCGAGGTGGCGGGGGCAAACGATCCCATCCACGTGGATCCGGAATTCGCCCGAAGAACGCCCCTCGGCGGGACCATCGGCCAGGGGTTCCTCCTGTTCGCCGCGATGGCGGAGCAGATTTCCCGCGGCCTCGACCGTCCGGAGTCATGGCTGTCGGAGGGCGCTCTCGACGTCCGGTTCCGCGCCCCCGCCCGCCCGGGCGACCGGTTGACCATGCGGGCCGCGCGGGCGGACCGCGCGCCGGAGAGCGGTTCCGGCGTCGTGACTTACGAGGTCTGGTGCGAGGGGCCCGACGGCCGGCGCCTGATGGACGGAACGGCCGACATTCCACGGGAAGCGTTCGGGTGAGCGCCGCGGACCTCCGAGAAGCGGCGCGGCGGGGAAGGGGGAGAACGGATGCAGAAGTACCTGCGCGCGGGAGCGGGGTCCACGGTGGTCCTGCAACACGGGTTCCTGGGGGGATCGGGCTACTGGCTTCCCCAGCTCCAGTATCTCTGCCCGAGGTTCGACGTGATCGCGCCGGATCTTCCCGGCTTCGCCGGCAGCGCGGACATGGCGGCGCCCGATTCGATCGAGGGATTCGCCGGCGCCCTGATCGGATTGCTGGACGAACTGGGGGTCGGGACGTTCTCCCTCGTGGGGCATTCCCTGGGCGGCTCGATCGCCCAGCAGGTGGCGCTCGACCATCCGCATCGCCTGGAGCGGGTGGTGTTCTACGGGGCCTCGTCGGTCGGCGAGATCCCGGGCCGGTTCGAGACCATCGCCGACAGCATCGCAAAGCTGAAGGAGGACGGTATCGAACGGACGGCGGTCCGCTTCGCGGAATCGTGGTTTCTCCACGGGGATCGCGCGCCGGCCTTCGACTTCTGTCTTCGGGCCGGCCGCGGCGCGACCGCGGCGGCCGCGGTCAACGCGCTGACCGCGATGAAGACCTGGAGCGCGGATGGCCGGCTCCACGAGATCGCGGCCCCGGCCCTGGCGATCTGCGGCGACGGAGACCGGGGGACGCCGCCGGGGCGGTCCATGCGCCTGTTCGAGGGCCTGCCCGACGCGCGCCTCGCCATCCTGCCGGGCGCCGCTCACAACCTGCACCTGGAAAGGCCGGACCTCTTCAACCAGGTGGTGGGGGATTTCCTGACGGGGGGCATGTAGAGGGCCGCGCGGCGGCCTCCGTCACCGCGCCGAGGCCGCCGCCGCCGGGCAGCGCGACTTCCAGCACGTCGCCGGGCGCCAGCTCCACGACACCCTTGGTCTCGGCGACGGGTTCTCCGTTCTTTCGGACGAATCCGCACGCTCCGGGCTCCCCGCCGAGCACGCCGCGCGGCGCCTTCCGCGTTCTCTCCGTCAGCAGGGCGACGGTCATCGGCTTGTGCCAGCAGGATTCGATCTGCACGATCTGGCCGTCGCCGCCGCGAAACGTGCCGGCGCCCCCGGACCCTTCGTGGATGCGCTTCTGGCGATAGCGCACGGGGGCCAGGTTCTCGAGGATTTCGACCGGCGTGTTCGAGATGTTCGCCGGGAAGCTGGAGCAGGGCTCCCCATGCCGGCCCCTGGTGGCGCCGATGCCGCCGTTCAAGAACGTGATCTGCTGGAACGACTCCCCCGATTCGATGTCGAGGCCCTTGAAGACCAGCACGGTCAGGGGTGTTCCGCTGTCCGCCTGGACCTTGTCGGGCATGACGCCGGACATGGCCTCGAAGACGGCGCCCTGGAGCATGTGCCCGACGAGCTGGCGGGCGCCGACGGCGGCGGGGAACCTGGCGTTCACGATCAGGCCCTCGGGGGCGATCACGTCGAACAGGCGGATGAATCCGTCGTTGTTGGGCAGCCCCGGCGCCAGCATGCACTTGAAGGGATACACCGTGTACGCGTGGGTGTGGTTGTACGACTCGTTGACGCCGTAGCGGACCTGCGGCGAGCTTCCCGTGTAGTCGACGCGGATCCGGCCGTCCCCGACCGTGACCGTGGCCCTGATGCGGATGCTCTCGTTCCAGCCGTCACCCTCCACCTCGGCGGAATAGGTGCCTTCGGGGATGCCGCGGAGCTGCTTGCGGACCGCGGCTTCCGTCACGCCGTAGATGGCCCGGGCGATAGCGCCGATGTCCTCCAGGCCGTACTCCGCCATGAATTCGAGCAGGCGCCGTTTCACCACGTCGATCGCCACCACCTGGGCTTCGATGTCGCCCACCACCTGGCCGGGCAGGCGGACGTTGGCCTCGAAAATCCTGATGAGTGCCTCGTTCCTGGCCCCCGCCTCGTAGAGCTTGAGGACGGGCATGTGCAGCCCTTCCTCGAACAGTTCTGTCGCGCTCGCGGACCACTGCCGCCCGCCGATGTCCGAAAGGTGCGCCACCGTCACGACGAAGGCGGCGAGGCGGTCTTCGTGGAAGATGGGCGCCGCCATCGTGAGGTCGTTGAGATGGCCCGAGCCGATCCAGGGATTGTTGGAGAGGATGACGTCGCCGTCCGAGAGCGTCTCCCTGGGATAGACGGCGAGGAAGCGCCGCAGGGAATGGGGAGTCGTTCCGATGAACCCGGGAACGCTCCGCGAAGACTGGGCCAGCAGGGCGCCGTCGGCGTCGAGCATGACGCAGGTGTAGTCGTTGGACTCCCGGACCACCGTGGAGAACGACGTCCGCTTCATGGCCGCGCCCGCCTCGTCGACGATGGCGATCAGGCGGTTCCAGTAGATCTCCAGATCGACCGGGTCGATTCGCGGGGCCGCGCTATCCATCGCCGGAGTCTCTCATCCCGGCAGCGAGATCAGAAGATTGCCGCCGTCGTCCGCGGAGAAGCGCTCTCCCCGGCCGACCACGGCCGTGCACCCGGATTGCTCGATCAGCGCGGGGCCTTCGAGGTCCCGGCCCACCTGCAGTCTGGAGTGGTCCAGCACCGGCGTGTCGTGGAACTCCCCGATGTCGGGGTAGTACACCCGGCGCGTACTCCCCGTCGTCCGGGTCAGGTCCGAACCGTTCTCTCGGCGAACGGCGGGCGGCGCGGGCGGCGGCGCCGTGGCGCGCAGGCGCCAGGTCAGCGCCTCGACGCCGACGTTCGTCAGATGGTGGCCGAACAGCCCGTCGTACGTCCGATGGAAGGAGGCCAGCGTCTCGTCGGAGGCGTTCGGACCGAAGCAGTCGGGGAGGGGCGTGGTCACCTCGAACCCCTGGCCCACGTAGCGCAGGTCCGCGCTGCGCTCCAACGCGATCGAGCCGGCCGGGATTCCGGTTTGGATCAGGGCCTGCGACGCGGCCTCGGCGAGCTCCGCGTAGATGCGGTCGATGGCCGCCCAGTCGGCCCCGGCGACCGGGGTGTAGTGGGTCCGCACGGCGTCGGTCATGACGGGCGCCACGAGGAGGCCGACGGCGGAGAACACGCCGGCGTCGGGCGGCACCAGGATCCGGCCGCACCCCAGGCGGTTGGCGACTTCCCGCGCGTGCATGGGGCCGGCGCCGCCGAACGCCACGAGTGTGTAGCGCCGGATGTCCTTCCCTTTCTCGACCGAATGGACCTTGGCCGACGACGCCATGTTCTCGCACACGATCCGGTGGATGCCGCTGGCCGCCTCGATCGGCGTCATGCCGAGGGGTTCGGCGACGAACTTCGCGATGGCCGTTTCCGCGCGTGCCGGATGGAGCGTTACGGCGCCGCCGAGCTTCGCCGCCGGGTCCAGGTATCCCAGCACCAGGGCGGCGTCCGTTACCGTCGGCTCCTCGCCTCCGAGACCGTAGCATGCGGGGCCGGGCATGGCTCCGGCGCTGTCCGGTCCCACCTTCAGGAGGCCCGTCTCGTCGACGCGGGCGATCGAGCCGCCTCCCGCGCCGATCTCCATCATGTCGACGACCGGCAGTCTGACCGGCAGGCCGCTGCCCTTTTTGAAGCGTTGGACCCGCGCCGTCTCGAAGTCGAGGGTTATCTCCGGGCGCCCGCCGGTGACGAGGCAGGACTTGGCCGTCGTCCCTCCCATGTCGAAGGACAGCACGTTCTCCAGGCCCGCGAACCTTGCGGCGTGCGAGGCCGCGAGGGCACCCGCGGCGGGGCCCGACTCCAGCATCCGCAAGGGCATCGTTTCGGCGAAGTCGCGCGAGATCACCCCGCCGTTCGACTGCATGATGTTCAGCTTCGCGTTCACGCCGACCGCCCCGAGGTCGCGCTCCAGGTCCCGGAGGTATCGACCGATGTGGGGACGGACGTAGGCGTTGAGCGCGGTGGCGACGGTGCGTTCGTACTCCCGGATTTCCGGCAGCACGTCCGACGACAGCGAGACGAACAGGTCCGGCGCGGTCTCCGCGGCGATCTCGCGAACGCGCCGCTCGTGGGCCGGGTAGCGGTAGGCGTGCAGGAAGCAGACGGCGATCGACGTCACGCCCCCGGCGGCGAGGTCCTCGACGGCGCGCCGCGCGGCATCCTCGTCGAGGGGGACGACGACGCTGCCGTCTTTGTCTATCCGCTCCGGGACTTCCTTGCGCCATCGCCGGGGAACCACGGGCGCGGGCAGCCTCGCCGTGATGTCGTAGATGTCGTAGCGCACTTCGCGGGCGATCTCGATGAGGTCGGGGAAGCCTTCGGTCGTCAGCAGGCCCGTGGGCGCGCCCCGGCCCTCGATGATGAGGTTGGTCACGACGGTCGTGGCGCCCGAGATCGTCTCCCGGATTCTGTCGCGGGGGATCGACTCGCGTTCGACGAGGTCGATGAGGCCCTCGACCACGGCCCGCGTGATCGCGTCGGGCCGCGACAGGCATTTGCCGACGTGGAGGCCGCCGCCGGCGTCGGACACGACGACATCGGTGAACGTTCCCCCGATATCGAAGCCGAACCGGTATTCCGACTCGCGTGTGGCGTTCATGGGCGCGACGCCGCCGGCGCCCGGCGGGCCGAGGCTGCGTCCTTCAGGGAGTCCCGGAGATCGTAGCTGGCAAGCATGCGCTCCACCATGTCCGTGGCCCGGTCCCAGTCGTAGGAATCGAAGGCCATGGCCTGGTTCATGAAGTTCGGCGCGGCGTAGAACATCTCGTAAGTGGTGTGGCGCGATCCGAACTCGGACCCTGTGGCGTCCCACGCCAGCTTGAGCGCCTTCACCCGGTCCGCCGGCGCGTAGCGGGAGGATTTCTGAGTCTTGTGGATGAGATCGGCGAGCTCGGGGTTGGCGAAGTCGCGCACGTCCGAGGGCAGCATGATCAAACCGCCTCCCGCCAGCTCCCGTATGGCGGTGATCACCTTCGGGTAGAGCTGCTGAGCCAGGACGAGGCCGGAAATCACCGCGTTGCGCGTCGGCGCGAGGTAGGGTCCGACCCGGCGCGCGCCGGCCTCCATGCCGTGGACCAGCGCCTCGATCATATGGGCTTCCGACGTGAGCTGGCCGAGCTTCTCGCGAACCTGTGGAAAGTTCACGACACCCGTCGTCTCGGCGACCATGCGGGCGATGCCCACCAGGAACCGCATCTTCACCGTCAGGCGGATCATGGACTGGTAGTTCTGCATCGCGTGCCCGGGAGCCGTGTGGAACAGGCCGCGGCAGATCTCCGGATCGCGTAGCGCGAAGACCCGTTCCCACGGCACCTTGACCTCGTCGAAATAAAGAATCGCGTCGTTCTCGTCGAAGCGCGAGGAGAGGGGATTGTCGAAGACGGACGCCGCATGCTCCTCGTAGGACCGGCGGCACATCTGCTTCAGGCCCTTCGCGTTCATCGGCAGGGCGAACGTGACGGCGTAGCGCTCCTCCCCCTTCTTTAGGGGCAGCAGGCTGGCCACCAGCACCTCGTTGCACATGACGGTTCCGGTCCCGAGCATCTTGGCGCCCTTGACGGTGATGCCCTCGCCGTCCTCGTCGACGACGGCGACGGTGTGGAACTCGTCGCCCTGATCGGATGTCGCCCTCGAGCGGTCGCCCTGGGGATTGACGATGACGTAGGTGACGTAGTGGTCGTTGTCCCGGACGAAGGCGAAGTAGTCGCGAAGGGCGGCGGCGCGGCCGGGTTCGTGCGCCTTCAGGAGATCGATCCCCATCATGAAGCCGGCGAGGGTGGACGCGACGTGGT
Source organism: Alphaproteobacteria bacterium (assembly GCA_963663355.2). Classification (GTDB taxonomy): domain Bacteria; phylum Pseudomonadota; class Alphaproteobacteria; order UBA2966; family UBA2966; genus UBA2966. The sequence goes on along the minus strand of CAXXKS010000001.1, from coordinate 2,262,202 downwards.
CCGGCGCCCGGCCCATGAATCCGTAGTGCACTTCGTTCCAGGCTTCGATAGCCCGGCGGCGCGCCGCCAGTTCCTCGCGGCACGTGGGGAGTTGCCATTGCAGGTTGACGCGCTCGCCCGTCGCGGGGGAGGCGAACGTCATGCGCTCGACATTGTCGCCCGCCGCCTGGAAGTCGTAGAGAGACGCCACCGACCGCGTCGCGTTGCGGAATGCCGGATGGGCGGTCACGTCGGCGACGGGTTCGCCGTTGATGAAGACCTCCCGACCGTCGCGGAGCGACTCGAGGTGCCGGGCTCCGTCCTTGGGCATGGTGCTTCCTCCAGCCGGCGCGGCGTTGGCGATCGGAGGCGGTCGTGGACTACCTGGTGAAGGCCGTCGCCGCCTCGATCATGGCATGGATCATGTCTTCCTTGGGCTTGACCGGAGACGGCCAGGCGGCGCGGCTCTGGGCAAGCCGCAGGCGGACGAGCGCGGCGGCGACCTGATAGGACAGGGGCCCGGGGTTGACGACCGGAACCTCGAGCCGGGCTTTCAGGAATTCGGCGGCGTCGTGCATGGTCGTGGAGCCCAGGCAGATCACCTCCGCGCCGTCTTCGTCGACGCACAGCCGCGCGGCCTCGAGCATCTCCGAGAAGGTCTCCTCTTCCTTGCCGCCGAGCAGGCCGCGCGTGTCGGGCTCCATGCCGATGGCCCGGATCGAGGCGCAGCGGTCCAGCATCCCGAGGTCGGTCAGGGTCTTCCTGACGAGCGGCTTCCACCTGTCCCACATCGTCACGACGGAGAACCGGTTGCCGAGCATGAGCGCGACCAGGAAGCCCGTCCGTCCGGGACCGACGACCGGGATGTCGAGCATCGAGCGCAGGGTGTTCACGCCGCTGTCGCTGACCGTGTCGACGCACACCGCGTCGTAGCCGTCCTCCTCCGCCGTCAGTCCCGCTTCCAGGATGCAGATCTCGCTGAGGGCATAGTCGTGGTGGCTGACCTGGTTGTCCGCCGACGCGCGGACCGCGCGGTAGTCCACCTCCACGTCGCCGGGCAGCCCGGCGGCCGCGGCCTGCGCCGCGCGCAGGCCGAGCTGTTCTCCGGAGACCGGCGCCGGCACGATGACGAGTATGCGGGGCATGCGATCCTTTCCCGTTCCGCGGTGCCTGGAACGGCCGCAAGCATACATCGCGCGACGGCGCGGTCGAAGCCGTGTGCGCCGGGACGGCCGTTGATGTAAGAATGCGGGGAGCGATCTCTCGCGGGGAGGCTGACATGGACCACAGCGGGGAAACCGTCCGGGCGATGGCCCGGGAACTCTACGGCATCGAGCTGACGGAGGACCGGGCCGCCGAGATCGCGGGCCAGGTCACACAGATCGCCGGGGCGGCCGGCCGCGCGGGGCGCGAGCCGGACTTCAACGACGAGCTGCTGAGCGCCCGCCAGGCTCTGACCCGCGCCACGCGGGAACGGGGGGGATCGTGAGCGTGGACATCGCCGGCTACACGCTGTGCGGCCTCGCCGAGGCCATTCGGGCGCGCCGCGTCTCCGCCGTCGAGGCGATGGAGGCCACGCTGGCCCGAATCGGCCGGCTGCAGCCCCTCGTCAATGCCTTCGTCCGTGTCGATGGAGACGGGGCGCTCGATGCCGCCCGGCGCGCGGACGCGAAGCTGTCCAGCGGAAGCGAGGTGCCGCCCCTTTTCGGCGTGCCCCTGGCGCACAAGGACCTGCTCTATCGCAAGGGCCGCGTTTCGGCATGCGGTTCGAAAATTCGGCGTGACGCGGCGGCGGACGTCACCGCGACCGCCCTGGAGCGGCTGGACGCGGCGGGCGCGATCGAGATCGGCGCCCTGAACATGGCGGAATTCGCCGCCGGCGGAACCGGACACAACGAGCACTTCGGCGATTGCCGGAACCCGTGGAACACGGATCACATACCGGGGGGATCGTCCAGCGGGTCCGGTGCCGCCGTCGCGGCGCGCATGGTGACCGGGTCCCTGGGTTCGGACACCGGCGGGTCCGTGCGCATTCCGGCCGGTCTCTGCGGTGTCGTCGGGCTCAAGCCCACCGACGGCCGGGTGTCGCGATACGGCGTCATGCCCCGGTCCTGGGCGACGGATACCCTGGGTCCCATGGCGAGAACGGCGCGGGACGTCGCCAGGATGATGTCCGCCGTCGCCGGCTTCGACCCCCGCGACCCCCAATCGAGCGCCGAACCCGTCCCCGACTACGAGGCGGAGCTGGAGAAGACGCTGAAGGGCCTCCGCGTCGGCCTCCCCGTCAACTACTACAACGAGGACATCGACGAGAACGTCGCCCGGGGCATGGCGGAGTCCCGCGAGGTATTCCGGACGCTGGGCGCCGAGCCGGTCGAAGTCTCCGTGCCGGATCCGGGGCTCGCCATGCGCCTGGGACAGCTCATCCTGGCGGCGGAGGCCGCCGCGCTTCACGGAAAGTGGCTGGCGGAGCGGCCCGGCGACTACCAGATCGCCATTCGCGCGCCGATGGAGCCGGGCCTGTTCGTTCCCGCGACCCGGTACATCGAGGCCCTGCGCCTGCGCGGTCCGCTGCTCGACGAGTTTCTCGAGGAGGTGCTGGGGCGCGTCGACGTCCTGCATGTCCCGACCGGTCCGGCGCCGGCGCCGACCCTGGCGGACAGCGATCCGGCGTCCCCGGAGCGCGCGGTGCGGACCATGGGCCTTTTCCCCAAGTTCACCCGGACCATCAGCTACCTCGGCCTGCCCGCCGTCTCCGTCCCCTGCGGGTTCGCGGACAACGGGCTTCCCGTCGCGTTCCAGTTGGTCGGACGGCCGTTCGCGGAGGCCCGGCTGCTGAATGCGGCGCACCTGTACCAGCGCGAAACCGGCTGGCACGAGCGGATGCCGGAGCTGTAGAGAAGACGTTTTTCCCCGGCGTCCGGGCTCGCTTACAGCAGCTTGATCGCCGCGACCGCGACGCCGACGAGACCGATGCCGAACACGGCGAAGCGGAGCATGAGCGCGTCGATCCGCGCGCTCAGCTTGGCGATGTCCCCCTTGAGTTCGGATTTCAGGTCGACGACATCGGCCTTCACGTCGGAGATCTTTGCATCCAGCCGGCCGACTTCCGCCTTCACGTCGGTGGTCCCGGCCTTGAGTTCAGCCCTTACCTCGGCGATCTCGGCCCTTACCTCGGCGATCTCGGCCTTGAGTTCAGCCCTTACCTCGGCGATCTCGGCCCTTACCTCGGCGATCTCGGCCTTGAGTTCAGCCCTTACCTCGGCGATCTCCGCCTTTACGTCGGCGATGTCGGCCGTGAGTCCGGCCTTCGCCTCGGCGACGTCGGTCTTGGTGGCGACGCTTTCGGTCACGGCGTCGCGCACGGCGTTGGTGATCGCCTCGGCCTGTTCCTGGGCGAAGCCCGCAGCTTCGAGGCTGCGGGCGGCGGCCAGCGTGTCGAAGGACGTAGCGCTCATGCCGCGGAGCCTAGACCCGCGGCGCGGCCGGACGCAAGCGCGCCTTCCCTTGCGCGGGGAGGAAGCGGCGGCGGCCCAAGCTTGTCTTGAACGGCCGTGGATATGACCTTTCAATAGGCTGGCGCCGGGACATTCCCAAGGGCTTTCATGCCGGTCCCGGAATGCCCGCGAGGCACTGAAAGGAGCGGGGCCGTGGCGGTTTACGGTATCGGGCAGGCGGTACGGCGGGCCGAGGACCGGCGCTTCCTCACCGGAACCGGCCGGTTCGTCGACGACATCGTCCTCGACGGGATGCTCCACGGCGTCGTCCTGCGGTCGCCCCACGCCCACGCGGCCGTCCACGGCATCGACACCGCGGCGGCGGAGGCGGCGCCGGGCGTCGCCGCGGTGCTCACCGGTGCCGACGCCGCGGCCGACGGACTGCTGCCGGTGCGGCCCCACGCGCACACCGCCAACAAGGACGGGACGCCCTTCTTCGTGCCGCCGCGCCGCGTGCTGGTGTCCGGCCGTGTCCGCTGCCAGGGCGACGGGGTCGCGTTCGTGATCGCCGGGACGAGGGAGCAGGCGCTCGATGCGGCCGAGCTCGTCTCCGTGGACTACGAGCCCCTGCCGTCCGTCACCGACGCCGAGACGGCGCTGGCCGGCGACGCCCCGGCCATATGGGACAGCCCGCGGAAGAACCTTTGCTACGACTGGGAGGCGGGGGACGCGGCGGCGGCCGACGCGGCCCTGGCGGCCGCGGAGCACGTCGTCGGCCTCGATCTCGTCAACCACCGGGTGATCGCCAATCCCATCGAGCCGCGCGGGTCCCTGGGCGCCTGGGACGGGGACGAGGGGCGCTACCTGCTCTACACCTCGGGCCAGAACGTCCATCTCGCCCGCGGCATCCTCGCCGACTCTCTCGGCGTGCCGGCGGAGGACATCCGCGTCGTCGCGCCCGACGTGGGCGGCGGCTTCGGCATGAAGAACTTCCTGTACCCGGAGACCGTGCTCGTCCTGTGGGCGGCGCGACGCCTCGGCCGGCCGGTGAAGTGGATCAACGAGCGCACCGAATCGTTCCTCAGCGACGACCACGGCCGCGACCACGTCACCCGCGCCGAGCTCGGCCTCGCCGCCGACGGCAGGTTCCTGGGACTGCGCGTGCGCACGCTCGGCAATCTCGGTGCGTACGTCACGGCGACCGCGGCGCTGCTCCACACCGTCGCCTACGGCTCGCTCACGGGCGGCGTCTACGACATCCCGGCGGTTCACCTCGACGTCAAGGCGGTCTTCACCAACGCCACGCCGCTGGGGGCCTACCGCGGCGTCGGCTACGCCGAATCCATGAACGTGATGGAACGGCTCGTCGCGGCCGCCGCGCGGGAGACGGGGATCGACGCGCGGAAGCTGCGGCGCCGGAATTTCCTGCGGACGGACGCCGCCCCGGCCACGAACGTCCATGGCGTCACGGTGGACACCGGGGCCTGCGCGGACATCCTCGACCGCGCGCTGGACCGGGCCGACGCCGGCGGGTTTCCGGCGCGCCGCGCCGGGAGCGAGGCGGCCGGTAGGCTTCGCGGCCTCGGCGTCGCCTACTACATGGAAATGACCATGGGGCCGCCGGAGGAGTGCGTCGAGATCAGGTTCGAGGACGGCGACCGGGTCGCCCTGGCCACGGGGACGCGGTCGAACGGCCAGGGCCACGAGACCACCTTTCCGCAGATCCTCTCCGCCAGGCTGGGCATCCCGTTCGAGAACATCGCGTTCGGACAGGGGGACACCGACCTCATCGCCAGGGGCGGCGGGCACGGCGGGTCCCGGTCCACCCACATGGGAGGCTCGGCGCTCCACTTCGCCGCGGACTCCATCGTCGAAAAGGGCCGCGCCGTCGCCGCCCACGTCCTGGAGGCGGCGGAAGCGGACATCGAGTTCTCCCAGGGGCGCTTCGTCGTCGCCGGCACCGACCGGGCGCTCGGTATCCTGGAGGCCGCCCGGATCGCCCGCGATCCGCGGCGGCGTCCCGAGGGCATGGAGGCGGGCCTCGATACCTGGCGCGAGTATCGGCGCGAGGCGTCCACCTTTCCGAACGGCGCCCACGTGTGCGAGGCCGAGATCGACCGCGAGACCGGAGCCGTGTCGCTGGTCCGCTACACGGTCGTCGACGACTTCGGCACGCTGATCAATCCGCCGATCGCGTCGGGCCAGGTGCACGGCGGCCTTGCCCAGGGCATCGGCCAGGCCCTGATGGAGCGGATCCGCTTCGATCCCGGGACCGGGCAGATGCTCACGGCCACGTTCATGGACTACGCCGTGCCCCGCGCCGACGAGATGCCCGACATCGACCTCTCCTTCAACGGGGTGCCGTGCGCGACCAATCCCCTGGGCGTGAAGGGCTGCGGCGAGGCCGGGGCCGTCGGCGCCTTTCCGGCGGTCGTCAACGCCGTGATCGACGCCCTCGGTCCCCGCAGCGCGGGCGGGTTCGAGGGCCCGGCGACGCCGGAGGCCGTGTGGCGGTGCCTGAGGACGGGGGCGGCCGATCCTCCGCTCCCGAAGGTCCGGCCGTCAGAATGAGAATCGCGTCGTGAGCGGTCGTGCCCCGTTGGCGTCGCTCGCCCGGTAGGCCTCGAAGACGATCTCCATGACGTGCACCTGCATCTCCAGGGCGCGCGTCGACGCCTCTCCCGCCTCGATCAGATTCACGAAGTCGCCGACCGCGGTCGGCGGCGGCGCGCCGCCGCGGGGCACGAGCCGGCGGCAGGCGTATCCGTCGAATCGGGCCTCTTCCGACGGGCCTCCGACGATGCCGTAGTCGCCGTCGGACCGGTGGATGTAGATGCCGCCGTCGTCGACGCCGAAATGCAGGCTGCCTTCGCGCCCGATCACGGTGACCCGCCGCCGCGTGGCATGGTGGGTGACGTACCCGTTCCAGTTGGCGTTGACGGACGCGGCCATGCCGTTCTCGAGCTGCAGGCTCACGAGCGCGCTGTCCTCGACGTCCGGTACGATCGTCGAGCCGTCGTCCATCGTCCGCGTCTCGTAGCGGCGCCCGCACAGTGCCGTCACCGTCCGGGCGGGGCCGAACAGCGAGACCGCGGCGCTGACCTGGTAGATGCCGAGGTCGAAGAGCACCCCGCCGCCGGCGCGTTCCTTCCGATAGAACCAGTCGGCGTGGGTGGGTCCCCGATGGCCGCGATGGCATTCGACGCCGGTCGCATCGCCGATCGCGCCGGCCGCGATCAGGCGGGCGACGGCCCTGTGCTCGGGCGATTCCACATGGGGCAGGGGAAGGAACGTGATCGGCTTCCTCCGCTGCTGGATTTCGAGGGCCCGGAGGAGGTCGGCCGCTTCCTCCAACGACGTGACGAGCGGCTTTTCCAGCAGGACGTGCTTGCCGGCCTCGATCGCCTTGCGCGCGAACGGGCCGTGACTGTCCGGCGGCGTCAGGATCAGGACGGCGTCGACGTCGTCGCGCGCCAGCATCTCGTCTGCCGCCGTGTACCGGTCCGGGATGCCGAGCTCGCGGGCGCAGGCCTCGAGCGAGGACTCGTCCCGGCCGGCGATGGCGACCAGCTCGGCGCGGCCGCGCAAGTCCAGGAGTTCGGGAAAGTGGCGCCGGCGGGCGATGTCGCCGTAGCCGACGGAGGCCACGCGAATCATGGCGGAGATTCTTTCGTCGGACGGCGCGTCATCCGGCGTCCCGTGTCGAGGTTCCGTGTCAGACGATCGTCATGGCCGGTTCGTTGGGCGATTCGCCCTCCGGATCGTTGGCCACCGCGCCACGGGGCGCCGGTACCGTGCCGCCCTCGAGCAGCGGGTCGCCGGTGTCCCGCATCCAGGTCTCGAGGCGCCCGCGCAGATCCGCCGTCACCTCCCGCATCGCGGGACGGCCGAACAGGTTGTCGGTCTCGTACGGGTCGAAGACCAGGTCGTAGAGCGCTTCCGGGTCGCGGGCCCGATCCCGCCAGCCCTGTTCCAGCAGAAACGCCTTGCTGTCGGTGTCGTCGACGTTGGGCAGGTTCGGCCGGTCCCGGCCGTCGTAGCGGCGGATGTACTTGTAGCGCCTGGTGCGGGCGCACCTCATGGGTTCGTAAGCCGCGTGGTAGTTGCTCTCCGCGAAGACGGTGTCGTGCACGCTGTCCCGCTCGCCCGCGACCAGAGGGCGCAGCGACACGCCCTCCACGAACGCCGGCCGCTCGATGCCCGCGAGATCGTAGGCCGTCGGCACCAGATCCGTCAGGCCGACCATCGCGTCCACGACCTGTCCGCCGGTGAAGCCGCCCGGTCCCCGGACGATCAGATAGACCGCGATGCCCGGGTCCTCGAGGTTGCTCATGTGGCGCGGAAACTGCAGCCCGTGATCGGTGAAGCAGCACACCAGGGTCCGTTCGGCCAGGCCGTTCGCGTCGAGCGCGTCGATCACCGCGCCGTAGGAGGCGTCCATCTCGCGGGCGGACGCCTTGAATCCGGCCATGTCGGTCCGGATCTCCGGGACGTCGGGCAAGGGCGGGGGCGGCGCGCAGTAGCGTTCGTCCTCGGCCGGATGGTTGGCCGGGTCGGGCGGCGGGAACGGACGGTGGGTGGCGTTCAGGCCGAAGGAGACGAAGAACGGCCGCGCATGGTCCCGGGCCAGGAACTCGACGGTGGCCTCCACGGGGTCCCGCGTATCCGCCAACTCCGGATAGTTGGTGTCCTCGGTGGAGAGCAGCTCGGCGTAGCCGGCGGCGGTCGGGTCCGGCGCTGTATGTTCCACGCCCGCGAGCGCGGTGTGGTACCCGTTGCGCCCGAGGGTGCGCACCACGTGATGCCGGAAGTCGGTCATCCTGAAGCCGCGGTGTCCGAGTCCGTACATGCCGCACGAGTGGGGAAACATGCCCGAAAGGAAGCTCGCGCGGCTGGGCGAGCACGTGGGCGCGGCGCAGAACGCCTGCCGGAACAGCACGCCCTCTTCCGCCAGGCGTTGCAGACGGGGGGTCGGCACCGCGTGGCCGTAGGGCTGAACGAACCTCCCCGTGTTGTGGGAATGCATGAAGATGATATTCGGGGGGCGGTCGATGGCCATTCGCGGGAACCTCGTCTGCGCCACGGCCGGGGTGCCGGATGCGTCGCGCCGGCGGCAGTATCGTTCGGGAGGGACGGGAGGACAAGAATGGACGGAAGCCGCGCCGGCGTCGGCGAGGCGCCCAAGCGCGTCGAGGACGAACGGTTCCTGACCGGCGCCGGCGTCTACGTCGACGACATGGTTCTGGACGGGATGGCGCACGCCGTCGTGCTCCGCTCGCCCCACGCCCACGCCCGCATCCTGAACATCGGGACGGAGGGCGCCCGCGCGGCGCCCGGCGTGCTGGCCGTCCTGACCGGCTCCGATCAGGCGGGCGCCGGGATTCGGCCGATCGCGCCCTACCGGTCGCGGAGTCCCCTGACGGACAGGCCGTTCGCGTATCCGCCGCGCCTGCCCCTCGCGGTGGACCGCGTGCGGCACGTGGGAGAGCCGGTCGCGGTCGTGGTGGGGGAGACGCGCGAGCGGGCGCGCGACGCCGGCGAGCGCATCGCGGTCGCCTACGAGAGTCTGCCGGCGGCGGCGACGCCTGCCGCCGCGCTCGCCGCCGCCGCGGGCCCGCCGAACGGCGGCTCCGGCGGCAACCTGTGCGCCGAGGAGTCCGTCGGCGACCGGGCCGCGGTCGACGCGGCGTTCGAGGCCGCGGCGCACGTGGCGCGGGTCGACGCGGTCAATCACCGCGTCGTCGCGAGTCCCATGGAACCGCGCGGCGCCGTCGGCGTGTTCGACGCGGAATCGAAGCGGTACACGCTGCACGTTTCCTGCCAGGGACTGCACCTGGTCCGCGACAACGTCGCGGCGACGCTGGGGGTGGAGCCCGGACGCGTCCGCTTCATGGCGCCGGACGTGGGCGGCGGGTTCGGGGCGAAGAATTTCCCCTGTCCGGAATACGCGCTGACCCTTTGGGCGGCCCGCGAGACGGGCCGTCCCGTCAAGTGGATCGATACCCGCGGCGACACCTTCGCCGGCGGCGACCACGCCCGCGATCACGTCAGCCGCGGGGAACTCGCGCTCGACGCCGAGGGGCGGTTCCTCGCCTTGCGCGTCTCGGCATCCGCCAACCTGGGCGCCTACCTGACCGGCGCCATGGGGGCGGTCGGCGGCGCGCAGTACGTCGCCCTCACGGGCACCGTCTACGCGCTGCCCGCCTTTCACGTCCACCTCCGGGCCGTGCACACGAACACGGCGCCGGTCGGCGTCACGCGGGGTCCCGGGTTCGCCGAGGCGGTCTATCTCATGGAGCGCGCGATCGACCGGGCGGCCCGGGACATGGACGTCGCGCCCGCGGAATTGCGCCGCCGCAATCTGGTGCGTAGGTCGGCCATGCCGTTCACCAACGCGCACGGCACGACCGTCGACAGCGGGGACTTCCCGGCCAACCAGGAGGCCGCGGCCGCCGGGCTGGACGTCGCCGGGTTCGACTCGCGGCGGAAACGGTCCGAAGCGCGGGGACGCCTGCGCGGCTACGGGATCGTCCACCACATCAAGATCACCATGGGTCCTCCCGAGGAGAACGTGGAGCTTCGCTTCGACGGCGACGACCGGATATCGCTGGTCACCGGGACCACGGCGATCGGCCAGGGGCACGAGACCACCTTCCGGCAGCTCGTTTCCGGGATGCTGGGGGTGCCCAACGCGCGTGTCCGGTACCTCGCGGGCGACACCGACCTCATTGCGAAGGGCGGCGGACACGGCAGCTCCCGCGCGACGTTCATGGCGGGGACGGCGATGCATTTCGCGGCCGGGAAGATCGTCGCCAAGGGGCGGACGATCGCCGCGCGGTTCCTCGAAGCGGCGGAAGCGGACGTCGAGTTCGCCGACGGGCGGTTCCGGGTGGCGGGAACGGACCGCGCCGTGGATCTCTTCGCGGTCGCCCGGCTGGCCCGGGATCCCGCCAACCTGCCCGCGGGCATGGAACCGGGCCTCGACGCCTGTCACTCGTTCGCCCGCGAGCACGGAACGTTCCCGAACGGCTGCCACGCCGCCGAAGTCGAGGTCGATCCCGATACGGGCGCGGCGACGCTGCTGCGCTACGTGGCCGTCGACGACTTCGGCGTCATCGTCAACCCCACGATCGCGGCGGGGCAGGTCCACGGCGCGGTCGCCCAGGGCGTCGGCCAGGCGCTGCTGGAGCACGCGGTCTACGATCCGGACACGGGCCAGTTGCTGACCGGGTCCTTCATGGACTACGCGCTGCCGAGGGCCGACGACCTGCCGTCCTTCGATCTCGCGTTCCAGGGCGTTCCGTGCGCGACCAATCCCCTCGGCGTGAAGGGCTTGGGAGAGGCCGGCGCCGTCGCCGCATTTCCGGCGGTGGTCAACGCGGTCCTTCGTGCGCTGGCGCCCCTCGGCGTGACCCGCCTGGACGGACCGGCCACGCCGCAGCGGGTCTGGCGCGCCATCCGCGAGGCCGGGGGCCGAGGTCGCCGAAGCGGCGCCGCGCCGTCGCCGTCAGGTCTCGATGGGCGTATCGGGGCGGCCGCCCCACTCGGTCCAGGACCCGTCGTACACCGCGGCGTCTTCGTGGCCGAGCAGATGCAGCCCCAACGCGAGCACGCAGGCGCTGACGCCCGAGCCGCACGTGGCGACGACGGGCCGGTCCAGGTCGACCCCGCCGTCCTCGAAGGCGGCCCTGAGCTTGCCGGCCTCGAGGATTTCGCCCGTCTCGGGATCGGTCAGCTCGGGGTAGGGGAGGCAGATGCTGCCCGGGATGTGGCCGCCCCGCAGGCCCGGCCGGGTCTCCGGCTCCGTGGCGTGGAACCGCCCCCGCGACCGGGCGTCCAGCACCTGCGCGGCCCCGGACCGCAGGTTGTCCCGCATCCGGTCCAGCGAGCGCACCAGCTCCGGCCGGAAGCGGGCGCCGAAGGCGCGGCGCACCGGGGCGGCCTCTCCGGACTCGACGGGCCGGTTCTCCCGCCGCCATTTCGCGAATCCGCCCGAGAGCACCGCCGCGTCGTCGTGGCCGAACAGCCGGAACATCCACCACGCCCGGCAGGACGCCATCATGCTCCCCGAGTCGTAGGCGACGACGCGGAAGCCGTTTCCCAGGCCGAGGGCCCCGGCCCTGGCGGCGAAGTCCCCGGCGCTCGGGATCATGTGGGGCAGGTCGCCCGCCGAGGGGTCGCAGATCTCGTCGATGTCGAAGCGGACGGCGCCCGGAACGTGCGCCCGGCGGTAGTCGGCGTCGGCGTCGCGGTTCTGCGCGGGCAGATACCAGGAGGCGTCGATGACCGCCACCTCCGGATCGTCCAGGTGCTGGGCCAGCCATTCCGTGGAGACGAGGGCCTCGGGCCTGGCGTAGTGCATGGAGTCCGGCCCCGGCGTCAGGCGAAGGAGAGCGAGACGCGCCGGTTCCGCTTCCCCTTGCTCTGGATCTTGTCGACCCGGACGCGGCCGATCTCGCCGGTGCGCCGGACGTGGGTTCCGCCGCAGGGCTGCAGGTCCTGGCCTTCGATGCGGACGAGGCGCACGCGGCCCGACCCGCGCGGCGGCTTGACCGCCATCGTCTTGACCAGGTCGGGCCGGGCGTCGAGCGCCTCGTCGGAGATCCATTCCGAACCGACGGGATGGTCCCCCTCGATGAGGCGGTTGAGTTCCGCCGCGATACGCTCCTTGTCGAGGGCGGCCTCCGGGACGTCGAAGTCGAGCCGGCCCTTCCCGTCGCCCACCTGGCCGCCCGTGACGGGGTAGGGGAGAACGGCGGAGAGCAGGTGCATGCAGGTGTGCATGCGCATCAGGCGGTGGCGCCGCTCCCAGTCGATCGCGGCCGTGACCCGCGCGCCGGCCGGGACCGGCGGCGCGTCCTCCGCCGGCACGTGCAGGACGCCGTCGGGTCCGTCGCCCTTGACCGTGTCGGCGACGGGAACCGCGGTTCCGTCGTCCGTCGTGAGGGTGCCGCGGTCTCCCGGCTGTCCGCCGCCCGCGGGATAGAACACGGTCCGGTCCAGCCGGATGCCCCGCGCGTCCACCGAAACGACGGCGGCCGCGCAGGTCCGGGCGTAGGCGTCTTCGCGAAATATCGCTTCCGTCACGTCACGTCCGCCGGCGTTGCGTTCATCCCTGGGGTCCGCCGCCGATCCGTTCGACCCAGTCGGGAAAGTCGAAACCCTTTTCCCTGAGGAATTCGGCGTTGAACAGCTTGCTCTGATAGCGGGCGCCGTAGTCGCACAGCACCGTCACGACCGTGTGCCCCGGGCCGAGCTCCCGGGCCAGCCTGACCGCGCCGCAGGCGTTGATCCCCGAGGAGCTGCCGAGCACGAGCCCCTCGTCCTCCACCAGGCCGTAGAGGTAGGGGAGCCATTCCTCGTCCGGGATGCGGTAGGGGAAGTCCACCTCGAGCTCCGCGATGTTCGCGGTGATGCGCCCCTGGCCGATGCCCTCGGTGATCGACGAGCCTTCCGCCTTCAGTTCGCCGTGGGCGTAGTAGTTGTGGAGCGCGGCGCCGGGCGGGTCGGCGAGGCCCACCTTGAGGTTCGGATTCCGTTCCCGGAGGAACGCGCTGACGCCCGCGAGGGTGCCGCCGGTGCCGACGGCGCAGACGAACCCGTCGACCCTGCCGCCCGTCTGCTCCCAGATTTCCGGACCGGTGGTCCGGTAGTGGCCGTCCCGGTTCGCCGTGTTGTCGAACTGGTTCGCCCAGATCGCGCCGTTGGGCTCCGTCCTGTCGAGCTCCTCGGCCAGCCGGCCGGAATATTTGACGTAGTTGTTCGGGTCCCGGTAGGGCACGGCGGGGACTTCGCGGACGTCCGCGCGGCACATGCGCAGCATGTCCTTCTTCTCCTGGGTCTGCGTGTCCGGGATGACGATCACCGTGCGGTAGCCCCGCGCGTTCCCGACCAGGGCCAGTCCGATCCCCGTGTTTCCCGCGGTCCCCTCGACGATCGTCCCGCCCGGCCGCAACAGGCCCTTCCTCTCGGCGTCCTCGACGATGAACAGCGCCGCGCGGTCCTTGACCGAGCTGCCGGGATTGAGGAACTCGGCCTTGCCGAGGATCTCGCACCCGGTCTCCTCGGACAGCCTGCGCAGCCGGATGAGGGGGGTGTTGCCGATGGTATCGGTGAATCCGTCGCGAACGTCCATGAGTCCGTGCGTTCCGTGGTCCCGTCCGGCGCCCGCCGCGGGCCGGATCCCGACGGTGGACTGTAACGGCGCCCCACGCCGCCTTCAACTCGATACCCCGCCCCCGCCGGGACGAATTCGCACAGTTCGCACGGAGCCGGGGGAGAGCCGGCGCTCGACGGCATGGATTCCCTTTCCCTCTTTCGACCCTCACCCTGTCCCTCTCCCTGCTCAGGGAGAGGGACAGGGTGAGGGTGTCGGAGAACGATGCGCCGCCCCAACCGCGTTTCGCAGAGGAATCCTTGCGGGAGAGGGGACCCGGGGGCACGGCCGCACGATGCGGGGCGAAGGCCGCGCATCTGAATTCGCACAGTTCGCACGACATCGGGGGAGGTGTACGCGCGCGGCTTTGTGCCGAACCGGAAAAGTCAGTTGGGAAAAATTCCCGATAAGGAAATTTTTCCTCGCACAAGCCGCGCGGTTCCGCTACGATGGCGCGCCAGACTGGAGAAAGAGCGTCCGGCGCTTGAGACACGTCCCCGGGGAGCCGCCGACATGATGAATGAGGAAATATTTAGTATATGAATCAATAAGTTAATGAAATTCCATGGACACGGGCATCCGCGTCCGCCCCCCTGGTTCATGGCGGCGGGTCGTTCGCAGCCGCGCTCTCCGGCGGGCACCCTCACCCTGCCCCTCTCCCGCACGCGGGAGAGGGGACCCTCGGGGCGCGGCCGGGCCACTCGGTCTCCCTCCTCGCAGGGAGAGTCGGGGCCCGGCGGTGCCGGGCGCGACGGGAATAGGGGCATGGTATACGTGGCCCGCGCGGATCCGGGTGCGCGGTCCGCGCCGCGACCGGCGGCGCCGCCGTGACTTCGTGAAAGGGGGACCGACATGCCGATGGGAGCCTTTTGCCTGGCCCTCGCGCTTGCGGCGGTCCTGGCTTCCGCGCCGCCGGCGCGCGCGGACTACTACGACGGGCAGCGGGCGTGGGATTCGAAGCGCTACGCGGAGGCCTTGGCGGAGTGGCGGGTGGCGGCGTCGGCGGGCGACGCGCGGTCGATGCGGGCGCTGGGGCGGATGTACGTGGCGGGCCTCGGCGTGCCGCAGAACTACGTCGAGGCGCACAAGTGGCTGAACCTGGCGGCGGCGCGGGGAGACGCCGAGGCGGCGTCGGAGCGCGACGCGCTGGCCGCGAAGATGACGCCGGGACAGATCGCATCGGCGCAGGACCGCGCCCTGGAGTGGCGGCCGGACAGCGCCGCCGCCGCGCCGGAGGCCGCGCCCGCCGCGCGGGCCGGTGCGTCGCCCGCGCCGCCGGGTCCGCCGCCGCCGCGTGCGATCCGGGAGGCTCAGGAGCTGCTGGCGGCGCTGGGCTACGCGCCCGGCCCGGCGGACGGGCAATGGGGCGCGCGCACGGGGAGCGCCTACGCGGCGTTCCTGCGGGACGCGGGGCTGCCGCCGGAGGAGGCGCTGACGCCGGAGGCGCTGCGGGCGATGCGCGGGATCGCGGCGGGCGGGGGCGGAGAGCCGGCCGCCGCCGCGACGGAGCCGCCTGCGCCGGCATTGCCTCGGGACGCGTTGCACCGGATGGCGCGGGCGGGCGACATCGACGGGCTGACGGCGGCGCTGGCGGCGGGCGCCGAGGCGGACGCGCGGGACGGGAAGGGCTGGACGGCGCTGATGCACGCGGTGGACAGGGGCTACACGCTGCTGGCGCGGCCCCTGCTGGAAGCGGGGGCGGACCCGGACCTGCGCGCGCCCGACGGGGCGACGGCGCTGTTCATCGCGGCGGTGCACGGGCACACGGAGATCGTCGTGGCGCTGATGGAGGCGGGGGCTGATCCCATGATCGCGGGACCCGGGGGCAAGACGGCGGGCGAGGCGTGGCGGCTCAAGCACGGCGACGGGGAAGACGCGCGGGGGAGGGACCCGCCCCCGGCCGTCGCGGCCCTGCTGCGGGGCATGACGCTGGCGGAGGTCAGGGAGGAGAAGCGGCCGGGCCGGACGTTCCGGGACTGCGACGTTTGCCCGGAGATGGTGGTGGTACCGGCGGGCGCGTTCACGATGGGCTCGCCCGCGTCCGAGGAGGGCCGCGACGCCGATGAAGGCCCGGTCCGCCGGGTGACGATCGCGGAGCCGTTCGCGGTGGGCAGGTACGAGGTGACGTTCGCGGAGTGGGACGCGTGCGCGGCGGCGGGGGGCTGCGGCAGGCACAGGCCCGACGACAAGGGCTGGGGCCGGGGCGACCGCCCCGCGATCTACGTGAGCTGGAACGACGCGAAGGCGTACGTCGGCTGGCTGTCGAAGAAGACGGGGGAGCCTTACCGCCTGTTGTCGGAGGCGGAGTGGGAGTACGCGGCGCGGGCGGGGACGGCGACGCGCTATTCCTGGGGGGACGGCATCGGCCGGAACCGCGCGAACTGCGACGGCTGCGGGAGCCGCTGGGACAACGAGAGCACGGCGCCGGTTGGCTCGTTTCCGGCGAACGGGTTCGGTCTGCACGACGTGCACGGCAACGTATGGGAGTGGGTGGATGACTGTTACAACGGCAGCTACGCGGGCGCGCCTTCGGACGGAAGCGCGTGGAAGGCGGGCAGTTGTGTCCGCCGCGTTCGCCGTAGCGGCTCCTGGGACAACGGACCGGAGTTCCTCCGCTCGGCCGACCGCAGCAAGAACGGGATCGGGTTCCGGAGCGCCATCATCGGGTTCCGCGTTACCCGGACGTTTGCTCCATGAGTCTTGGCCTCTCTCCCTCCGGAGTCCGGGCGCGTCGCGGAGGAGGAGGCGAAGGCAGGGGCGTCCGTTGTAAAGGGAGGACCGCCATGTCGAAGGGAACGTTCGTTGCCGCGCTCGCGTTGGCGGCGGCGCTGGTCTCCGCCTCCGCCGTCCGCGCGGACTACTACGACGGGCAGCGCGCGTGGGATTCGAAGCGCTACGCGGAGGCTTTGGCGGAGTGGCGGGGAGCGGCGTCGGCGGGTGACGCGCGGTCGATGCGGGCGCTGGGGCGGATGTACGTGGCGGGCCTCGGCGTCCCGCAGGACTATATCGAGGCGCACAAGTGGCTGAATCTGGCGGCGGGGCGGGGGGACGCCGAGGCGGCGTCGGAGCGCGACGCGCTGGCCGCGAAGATGACGGTGGAGGAGCAGGCGGAGGCGCGCAAGGCCGCGCGATCGTGGAAGCCGGGCGCGGCCGCGGCGCCCGCCGCGCGGGCCGGTGCGTCGCCCGCGCCGCCGGGTCCGCCGCCGCCGCGTGCGATCCGGGAGGCTCAGGAGCTGCTGGCGGCGCTGGGCTACGCACCCGGTCCGGCGGACGGGCAGTGGGGCGCGCGCACGGGGAGCGCCTACGCGGCGTTCCTGCGCGACGCGGGGCTGCCGCCGGAGGAGGCGCTGACGCCGGAGGCGCTGCGGGCGATGCGCGGGATCGCGACGGGCGGGGAGCCGGCTGCCGCCGCGGCGCCGCCTGCGCCGGCGCTGCCGCGGGACGCGCTGCACCGGATGGCGCGGGCGGGCGACATGGACGGGCTGACGGCGGCGCTGGCGGCGGGCGCCGAGGCGGACGCGCGGGACGGGAAGGGCTGGACGGCGCTGATGCACGCGGTGGACAGGGGCTACACGCTGCTGGCGCGGCCCCTGCTGGAGGCGGGGGCGGACCCGGACCTGCGCGCGCCCGACGGGGCGACGGCGCTGTTCATCGCGGCGGTGCACGGGCACACGGAGATCGTCGTGGCGCTGATGGAGGCGGGGGCGATCCCATGATCGCGGGACCCGGGGGCAAGACGGCGGGCGAGGCGTGGCGGCTCAAGCACGGCGACGGGGAAGGCGCGCGGAGGAGGGACTCGCCCCCGGCCGTCGCGGCCCTGTTGCAGGGCATGACGCTGGCGGAGTTCAGGGAGGGGAGGCGGCCGGGCCGGACGTTCCGGGACTGCGACGTTTGCCCGGAGATGGTGGTGGTATCGGCGGGCGCGTTCTCCATGGGCTCGCCCGCGTCCGAGGAGGGCCGCTTCAGTACCGAAGGCCCGGTCCGCCGGGTGACGATCGCCGAGCCGTTCGCGGTGGGCAGGTACGAGGTGACGTTCGCGGAGTGGGACGCGTGCGCGGCGGCGGGGGGCTGCGGCGGGTACAGGCCCGACGACAAGGGTTGGGGCCGGGACGACCGCCCCGCGATCAATGTGAGCTGGGACGACGCGAAGGCGTACGTGCGCTGGCTGTCGGAGAAGACGGGAGAGTCCTACCGCCTGTTGTCGGAGGCGGAGTGGGAGTACGCGGCGCGGGCGGGGACGGCGACGCGCTATTCCTGGGGGGACGAGGTCGGCCGAAACCGGGCGAACTGCCGCGGCTGCGGGAGCCGTTGGGACGGCGAGAGCACGGCGCCGGTGGGGTCGTTCGCGGCGAACGGGTTCGGACTGCACGACATGCACGGCAACGTGTGGGAGTGGGTAGAGGACTGCTGGAATCGCCTCTACCGGGGTGCGCCGTCGGACGGGACCGCGTGGACGGCGGGCGTCTGCTCCCGTCGCGTTCTCCGCAGCGGTTCCTGGTTCAAAGTACCGAAGGTCCTCCGCTCGGCAAGCCGCATCTGGCTCGGGACCAGCATACGGAACGACGACTACGGGTTCCGCGTTGCCCGGACGTTCGCGCGGTAGCGCGCGTTACCCTCGCCCCGCAAACCCTTGGAGGCGGCGCGAACGCTCCTCCGGCCGCCGGAGCGACGGACGGCGCCGCCGGGTCCCCTCTCCCTGCACAGGATTCCTCTGCGAAAGCGGTCCGGCCGCGCCACGGGAACAGGGCAGGAGTGCCGAGACGCCGTCCACCCCCACCCTGTCCCTCCCCCTTCCAGGGAGAGGGAACCCGAGTGGCCCGGCCGCGCCCCAATGGTCCCCTCTCCCGCGTGCGGGAGAGGGACAGGGTGAGGGTGTCGGAGACCGATGCGCCGCCCCGACCGCGTTTCGCAGAGGAATCCACAGGGAGAGGGTCAAGAATGAAAATGGATATGCCGTCGACCCCCACCCCGACCCTTCCAGGGGGGAAGGGACCCCGATGGCGCGATCGCCCTGCCGGCTACCGGTCGCCGCGCGCCCGGCCGTCACCCTCACCCTGTCCCTCCCCCGCAAGCGGGGACCCTTGGGGCGCGGCCCTTCTCGGCCGGGCCGCCGGGTTGACGCCGGCCTCCCGGCCGAGAAGGGCCGCGCGGAAGCGGTCCTTGAGGTGGGCGCCGTCGCGCGGCGGGAGGACGAGGGGCGGCTCCTCGGCGCGGACCTTGACGGCGAAGAAGAGGGGGCCTTCGCCCTCCAGGATGGCGGGCGCCGCCCGGTCGAGCTCGTCCGCGTCGTAGAGCGTCGCCGCCTGCTCGAACCCGCAGGCGCGGGCCGCGGCGGCGAGGTCGGCGGGGCCGGCCGTGTGCGTCGCCTGCATGCCCGTTTCGCCGTAACGCTCGTTGTCGAGGACGACGATGGAGAGATTGGCCGGTCCCTGCAGGGCGACGGTGGCGAGGGAGCCCAGCCCCATGAGCATGTCTCCGTCGCCCGTCAGGACCAGGACCCGGCGGTCCGGCCGCGCCAGGGCGAGGCCCAGACCGATCATGGCGGCCCCGCCCATGGCGCCCCACAGCGGGTAGAGGAGGTCGCGGTCCCCCGCCGCCGCCGCGTCCCAGGCCGGCGCGCCGAGCCCCGCGACGACCAGCAGGTCGTCCATGCCGGCGAGGAGGTGCGCGACGACCTCGCGGCGGCGCAGGGGGTAGCGGCCGGCGCGGTCCGGGTCCCACACGTCAGCCGTCCCCCGCCGCGAACGCCTTGGAGCCGATCAGGCGCTGGGAGACGAGCACAGCGACCATCTCGTTGGCCTCGAACGCCGTCCGGCCGCCCGCGGCGACCGTCTCGGCGGCCATGCCGGCGTCGTCGAGGCGGAGGACCTGGAACCCGCACAGCTCCAGGATCGCGGCGGCGTTCCGGCCCATGGGCATCTGCCAGGGGTTCGCCTCGCCCCACTGTCCGCGCATGGCGATCAGGGTCAGCAGGGGGAAGCGTCCGACGCGGACGGTCGAGAACATGTTGACGCAGTTGCCGACGCCGCTCGACTGCATCAGCAGCGCGCCGCGCCGGCCGCCGAGCCAGCTTCCCGCCAGCATGGCGACGCCTTCCTCCTCCGTCGTCAGCGGCACCGCGCGCATCCCGTCGTCGTCCCGGCACAGCTCGATGAGGCGCGCGTGGCCGGCGTCGGGCACGTAGGGCACGTGGCGGACGCCGAGCGCCTTCAGGGCCGCGTGGACGTCGTTCGGCCAGGCCGCTGGGGAGTCGGTCATGGGTCCTCCGGTTCGCGGGCCTCTCTACCCCAGAATCCGCGCGGTGGGAAACGTGCGGGGCCCGCGCCGCCGTGCTATGTGTGCGCTCCCGCTCCCAGATCCGCGGGAGAGAAGGTGTCCTCATGAATCTCGGCCGTTTCCCCCGTCTGCGGTTCGCGCATCTGCCCACGCCGCTCGAGCCGCTCCCCAACCTCTCCGGGGAACTCGGAGGACCCGGTATCTACATCAAGCGGGACGACCAGACCGGGCTCGCCACCGGCGGCAACAAGACCCGGAAGCTCGAGTTCCTGATGGCCGACGCGGTCCGCAGCGGCGCCGGCACGGTCATCACCCAGGGGGCCACGCAGTCGAACCACTGCCGCCAGACCGCGGCGGCCGCGGCGAGGCTCGGCATGGCGTGCGAGGTCCTGCTGGAGAACCGCACGGGCAGCCGGGACCCCGACTTCACGCAGTCCGGCAACGTCTTCCTCGACCGGCTTTTCGGCGCCCGCATCCGCCGCTACCGGGCCGGCACGGACATGGACGCGGCGATGGAGGAGGTGGCCGAAGAGGTCAGGAGCGAAGGGGGCACGCCGTACGTCATTCCGGGCGGCGGCTCCAACCCGGTCGGCGCCCTCGGCTACGTCGAGTGCGCGATGGAGCTGCTCAACCAGGCGAGCGGGCAGGGCCTTCGTATAGACCGCGTCGTCCACGCCACCGGCAGCGCGGGAACGCAGGCCGGCCTCGTGACGGGCCTCGAAGGCGCGTCCAGCGGCATCCCGGTCCTCGGAATCGGCGTCAACGCGCCCAGGGAGGTCCAGGAGGAGAGGGTGCACGGCCTCGCCCGCCGCACCGCGGAACTGCTGGATACGGGCATCGACATCCGGCGCGAGCGGGTGGCGGCGAACTGCGACTACGTGGGGGACGGCTACGGCGTGCCCACGGACGGGATGGTCGAGGCCGTGACCCTGCTGTCGCGCCTCGAGGGCATCCTCCTCGACCCCGTCTACACGGGAAAGGGCATGGCCGGGCTGATCGACCTCGTCCGCAAGGGCCGTTTCGCCCGGGACGAGAACGTCGTCTTCGTTCACACCGGCGGCAGCGCGGGGCTGTTCGGGTACCGCGGCGCCTTCGCCGGCGCGATTTCTCCCGACTCCGGAGAGGCCGGCCCGTGAGCGGTCTCCTCACGGGAGGCCGGCCGGCCCGGGCGTCGGGATGAGTTGGGATTTCGAGACCGATGTGGTCGTCGTGGGCGGCGGCGGGGCCGGTCTCATGGCGGCCGCGACCGCCGCGACGATTCGGGACGGACTGGACGTCGTTCTGCTCGAGAAGGACTCCGGCGATCCCTGTACGTCCGTAATCACCAGCAGTTTCATACCGGCCGCCGGTTCCCGGTTGCAGCGAGCGGCGGGCATCGAGGACTCGCCCGAGATCATGGCCGACGACATCCTCCGCAAGAACGGCCATACGAGCGATCGCGAGGTCACGCTGACACTGTGCCGCCGGTCGGCGGAGACGATCCACTGGTTCATCGACGGACTCGGCGTCGATCTGGAATTCGCATCCGAAGTCGCGTGGTTCGGTCATAGCCGCCAGCGCATGCACAGCCATCCGACGCGGATCGGCGTGCCCATCGTCGAGCGCATGCGCGCCCATCTCGCGTCCCGCGGCAATGCCAAGTACTGCGACAGGACTCCCGGTACGGGCCTGGTGGTGGACGATACCGGAACGGTCACCGGTGTCACGGCGGCTCGCGGCGGCGCGGAACTGCGGATCGGCGCGAAGAAGACCGTGCTCACGACGGGCGGCTTCAACGCCAACCGGGAGATGCTGGCGCGCTACATCCCCGAGATGGCCGATGCGCCCAACATCGGCGCCAGGTCCAACACCGGCGACGGCATCCTCTGGGGCCGGGAGGCCGGCGCCGCGACCGACCGGATGACCGGCTATCAGGGCCGGGACTGTATTTTCTCGGACGGCACGCGCCTTACGCCGGGAGTGATCAACGAAGGCGGCATCGCCGTCAACAAGACGGGACGGAGGTTCGTCGACGAGGAACGGGACTACTCGCAACTGGCGGCGGTTTACCGGGCGCAGCCCGGCGGGTTTGCCGTGTTCATCTGGGACGAGCGCATCCAGCGCATGACGATGAACATGCACGTCATGAAGGAGGCGATGCGCAAGGGCGGTATCGAGACCTGCGGGAGCGTCACGGACATCGCCGCACGGTTCGACCTGCCGCCGCAAGCCCTTCATGAGACCATCGACGCCTACAATGCCGGCGTTCGCGCGGGAGCGGACGCCTGGGGGCGAAAGAGACTTGCCGAACCCCTCGTCCCGCCTTTCCGCGCCTCGCGGGTCACCGGCGCCATGGCGCACACCCAGGGCGGCCTCAAGGTCGACGCCTCGTGCCGCGTGTTGCGTCCGGACGGCGTTCCGGTGCCGAACCTCTACGCCGGCGGCAACACCATGGCCGGGCTGTCCGGCGATACCGCAGGCGGCTACACGTCGGGGAACGGGCTGCTCGTCGCCTACACGACAGGCATGATCGTCGGCCAGGATGCCGTCGCGGCGATCGAGGCGGGACTCTGAGAACGGAAACCGGCGAAGGCCCGCGGCACCCGGCGGACGCTCCCCTGTTCCGGGCATCCGCTTCGTTCCGCCTTCGATCTCCGCCGCGTTGCGCGGGCACGGCCGGACGGTCTATGTCATGGAGGACGGGAGGAGACGGGATGAGCGGCCTCGAATGGAACCACCGGTACGCGGACCTGCCGGGCGCCCGGATCCACTACGTCCGGCACGGCGGCGGCCGCCCCGTCCTCATGTGCCACGGCTACCCGGAATTCTGGTACGTCTACCGCAAGAACATCCCCGCGCTCGCGGAGCGCTTCGACGTCATCGCTCCGGACTGGCGCGGCTTCGGCGACTCGGAGAAGCGCGGGCGGACGCCGACCGTGGACGACTACGTGGCGGATCTGGCCGCGCTGATCGACCGCCTCGGCCTGGAGCGCGTCGGCATCGTCGGCCACGATTTCGCGCCCTGGATCATCCAGGAATACGCGCGGCGGCGTCCGGAGCGCATCTCGGGCCTGTTCCTGTACAGCTTTCCCTACCCGCAGATCGGCGACCGCTGGTACGCCGTCGACCACGTGAAGGAGGTCTGGTACCAGGCCTTTCAGCAGCTTCCCTTCGCCGCCTCCCTGGTCGCCTCGAGCCGCGAGAACTGCCGGGCCTACATCTCCCACTTCCTGTCTCACTGGAGCCACGACCCGCACGCCTTCGACGACGACCTCGAGGCCTGGGTCGACAACTTCATGAAGCCGGGCAACGTCCAGGGCGGCTTCGACTGGTACAAGGCCAATCACGAGAACCGGATCAGGACGGTGCGCGGCGACCTCGGCGACCTCGCGCCGATCGCCGTCCCCACCCGCGTGCTGTGGGGCGAGCACGACAGCATCCTCCGGGTCGAGTGGCGCGACCGGCTGGGCGAGTGCTTCGCCGACGTGGACGTGGGCGTCTTCGAGGGCGTGGGCCACTTCGCGCCCTACGAGGCGCCGGACCGGGCCAACGCCGAGATGATCGCGTTCTTCGAGGGGCTGGACTGGTAGCGTCCCGATACGGAAACGAACGTCATGACGAACGAAGAGAAATCCCCGCCCGCCCCGCCCCGGTCCACCCCCACCCTGTCCCTCCCCCTTCCAGGATTCCTCTGCGAAACGCGGTCGGGGCGGCGCATCGTTCTCCGACACCCTCACCCTGTCCCTCTCCCGCACGCGGGAGAGGGGACCATTGGGGCGCGGCCGCGCCTCTCGGGTCCCCTCTCCCTGGAAGGGGGAGGGACAGGGTGGGGGTGGACGGCGTCTCGGCACCCCTGCCCTGTTCCCGTGGCGCGGCCGGACCGCTTTCGCAGAGGAATCCTTCCACGGGAAGGGGACCCCGAGCTTCCATGATCAGGCGCAATCCACGGGGGGACAGGCCGG
Source organism: Alphaproteobacteria bacterium (assembly GCA_963663355.2). Classification (GTDB taxonomy): domain Bacteria; phylum Pseudomonadota; class Alphaproteobacteria; order UBA2966; family UBA2966; genus UBA2966. Next base: position 2,238,413 of record CAXXKS010000001.1, on the reverse strand, counting down.
AGGTCGCCGACGGCGCCTTCGTCGATCCGACCGCGATCGTCTGCGGCAAGGTGGTCGTCGAGGAGGACGTCTTCATCGGGCCGTACGCGGTGGTCCGGGCGGACGAGACCGACGGCGACGGAGGCATGGAGACGGTCCGCATCGGCCGGGGGTCGAACGTACAGGACGGCGTGGTCATCCACTCCAAGTCGGGAGCCGCGGTCACCGTCGGCGCGCGCACGTCGATCGCCCACCGCGCGATCGTCCACGGGCCCTGCACGGTCGGCGACGGGGTCTTCGTCGGCTTCAACGCCGTCCTGTTCGACTGCGCGATCGGCGACGGCGCCGTCATCCGGCACAATGCGGTGGTCGAAGGCTGCCGCGTGCCGCCGGGTCGCCACGTGCCGTCCACGACGACGGTCCGGTCCGACGCCGATGCCGCGGGCCTTCCCCGGGTCCCGGCGGACGTCAGGGCGTTCTCCGAGGACGTGGCGGAGACGAATATCGAGTTGGCCCGCGGCTACCGCGGGCTCGGCGGCCGCCTGTGAGCGTGATGCCGATGAACCGTCCGTTCGCCGTTTTCCTGGCCGCTCTCGCCGCCGCATGGAGCGTTCCCGTCCACGCCGGCGATATCGCGCGCGACGGCATCGGAACGGCCGCGCTGCGCCCGGTGACGACGATCGACCGGGCGGACATGGCCCTTTCGGGCCAGCACACGCTGCTGGAGCTGCTGGACCTGCACGGCACGACGAACTTCTTCGGCCTGGGCCGGCTGCTCGCCGCGGACCGGAGCCGCATGGCGCTGCTCATCGACGGACGGAGGGCCGGTCCGCTGGGGGACCGCGACACGATCCCGCTGTCCATGGTCGAGCGCGTCGAGATTCTGGACGGCAACGCCGTGGGGGCGCTTGCCGGACACGCCGCGAGCGGCGCGGTCAACGTCGTCCTGCGCAAGGATCTGGAGGGGTTCGAGACGCGGGCCGCCGTCACGCGGCCGACCGGGAGGGGCGCCGGGTCCCCGTCGGGCGGCGTCCTCTGGGGCGGACGGATCGGCGAGGGGCGCATGACGCTCGGCGTCGACGGCTTCCGGCGCGACGAGATCCGGAGGGCGGACCGGAGCTACACCCGAGCCTCCTGGCGGGACGGCGGCGGCTTCGCGGACACGGTCGGCGTGAGCCCCGCGGGCAACACGGTGATCGTGAACCGGAACCGCCTGCGGCCCACGAAGACCGAGAGGACCAAGAGCTTCCGCTCGCTCGGGGAGTGCCGCGCCGAAGACGGCTATACCGGCGCTCTCGGAAACCCCTTCGGCTCCATGGGAGAGGGGGACACGGGGTGCGGCTTCGCCACCGGCGACCGCGACTGGCTCTCGCTCCGCTACGACCAGGCCGGCGTCCTGGCCACGCTGACCCACCCGGCGGGAAACGACGCCGAGATCTTCGCGGACGCGCGGCTCATGCTCGAATCCGAAGCGCTCGCGCGCTTCGCCCCGTCGTCCGGACAGTTCGAGTTCACGCCGTCCGACCCCGCCGACTTCGGCGGAACCGGCGACGACCTGTTCCGCGTGGCGCATACCTTCGCCGCGCACGGCGACCGCGAGCTGCGCGTGGCCGGCCGGGAGCACCGGCTGTCGTCGGGCGTGCGGGGCCGGACGGCGGCGGGCCTCGGCTACGAGGCGCACGTCACCGCGTACCGCTACGAATTCGACCGCACGGTCGACTCGCTCGTGAGCGAAAGCGCGATCCGGGCCGCGGTCGACGGCGGCGGCTACGATCTGGCGAACCCCCTGTCCTCGCCGGAGGACGTCGTCCGCAACACCGGCCTCCGCCTCGACCGGGAATACCGCGCCGGCTACAGGGAGCTTCGCGTCGCTCTGGACGGCGCCGGCATCGCGCTCCGCGGCGGCGCGGCGGCATGGACGGCCGGGGTCGAACTGGCCTCGGAAGAGCGGCGCAACCGCGTCGACTACCGGGACGTCGCCGGCCGGGCGTATCCGGCCGGCGACGTCCTCGGCATCCGTAGCGCCAGCGACAGGACCGAATACGACGGCGAGCGGCGGAGAGCGTCGGTTTTCGCGGAGCTCTCGCTCCCGGCCGGCGCCGGCTGGGACGTGGTCCTGACCGGGCGGGGCGACGAGTACGACGACGTCGGCGGCGCGCCGGCCTGGCGCGCCGAGACCCGCTACCGGTTGAGCGACGGGGTCGCCGTGCGCGGCTCCGTCGGCGCCGGCGCGCGGCCGCCGGGCTTCGCCGCCCTGAACCGCGAGGCGTCCCGAAGCGCCGCGTGGGTCTGCGACAGCGGGAGTCACGGCGGCAGCGGAGAGCCCTGCGCACTCCGGAAGGTGACGCACGAGGTCGTCCCGAACCCGGCGCTCGACCCGGAGCGGTCGAGAACCGCGAGCGTCGGGACGGCGCTGGATTTCGGGCCGGTGTCGTTGAGCGCGGACTGGTTCCGCGTGGAGCTGTCCCGGACGCCGCTGGCGTTTTCCGGCTCCGCGCAGGATATCCTGGACCTGGAGGCGGCGGGCGCCTTGCCGGACGGCGTCGCCGTGGCTCGGGACGGGCGGGGCGACCCGGTCGCGGTCCGCAGTTCCTACGGCAATACCGGAAGGGAAGAGGTCTCCGGTTTCGACGTCGCCCTGGACGGCGCGTGGCGGACGGACCGGGCCGATCTGGGACTGACGCTGCACTGGCTGCGCCGCGCCGACTACGAGGCCTGGAACGCCGGCGCGCGGCTCCCCGGCCATCTGCCGCGCGACAGCGTCCACGCGACGCTCCGGGCGGGCCGGGGCGGCGTCGCCGCGAACTGGAGCGTCAACGCCCGGTCCGGCTACGCCAACGCGAGGGGAACCGGAAGGTTCGGATCCTGGATCGGCCACGACCTCGCCCTGGACGTGCGCGACCCCCTCGGGCTCTCCGGCGCGAGCCTCACCGCCGGCGTCATCAATCTCGGCGACGAGGGGCCTTCCATCGACAGCGCCAACCCCGGCTCCTTCTTTCTCGACCTGGACAGCGCCAGGGGACGGACGTTCTTCCTGACCCTGACGGCGGCGTTCTGATCCTCCGGTGCGCGGCGTCGCGGTCTTGCGAGCGCTACGCGCCGGGCGGATTGAAGCGGCAGCTCATTTCGGCCGTTTGACCCGGTAGGTCTCCTCCATGGCCGGAAACGAGCCGTCCAGCACGGCCTCGCGGTATTCCGAGGCGGCGCGGTCGATCTCCGGTCCGAGAGCGGCGAACTTGCGCACGAATTTGGGGACCCGGTCGTTGATGCCCATGAGGTCGTCGAACAGCAGGATCTGGCCGTCACAGGCCGGCGACCCGCCGATGCCGATCGTCACGGTCGGGACGCTCTCCGTCATCCTGCGCGCGACGGGTTCCACGACACCCTCGATGACCATCGCGAAAGCGCCCGCGTCCGAAATGGCCCTGGCGTCCGCCGTCAGGATGTCGTCGGCGCCCTCGGCCTTGCCCTGGACCCGGAAGCCGCCCATGGCATTCACCGCCTGCGGCGTGAGGCCGACGTGGCCCATGACCGGAATGCCGCGCCGGACCAGGAACGAGACGGTGTCGGCCATGTGGGCGCCGCCTTCCATCTTCACGGCTCCCGCGTCGGTTTCCTTCATGACGCGGGAAGCGTTCCTGAATGCCTGCTCGGGGCTCTCTTCGTAGGAGCCGAACGGCAGGTCGACGACGATCAGCGCCTGGCGGGTCGCGCGCACCACCGCCTGTCCCTGCTGGATCATCGCTTCGAGCGTCACCGGTACGGTCGTGTCCATGCCAAGCAGATTCATGCCGAGCGAATCGCCGACCAGAATGAAGTCGCAATGACGGTCGATGATCCCGGCGACGCTCGAGTGGTAGGCGACCTGGGCGACGACCTTCCGCCCTCCCTTCCGCTTCGCGATATCGACCGGCGTCAGTCGCGCGATCCGGTCCTGCGTGTCGTTCATCGGCTTCTCCCATCGTCGAACGTAGAGGGGGCATGCGGCCGCCGGACGGGCGCCGCCCACGGGCGCAAGGCCATACCACGATCGTCCTGTCGCACGACAACTGCCGGGCACCGGCCGAACCGCGAACGATGACGGCGCGTCACGGGCGACGGGACACTACGCGCAAATCGCAAATCGAGGCTCCGGAAGTCCCTTGACCGGTGCCTCGAGCGCAAACAGCGCTCCGGCCAGGGGCTGCGCCGCGCGCTCGTCCCGCGTCATGAACTGGCTCGTCGACGTGACGAACAGGGTGCTCAGTTCCGATCCCCCGAACGCGCAGCAGGTCGGCCGGTCGACGGGCGTTTCGACGACGCGGTCGACACGGCCGTCGGGCGCGTACCTGACGATACGCCCGGCGTTGAACTCCGCGTTCCACAGGAAACCTTCCGCGTCGACCGCGGAGCCGTCGGGAAACCCCGGCGCCCGGGTCGTCGCGAATACCCTCCTGTTCCCGATCTCGCCCGACGACGTGTCGAAGTCGAACGCGAAGATGCTGTAGAGACGGGAATCGGCGAAGTACATGGTCCGCCCGTCGGGGCTCCACGCCAGGCTGTTGGGGATGCGGATTCCCGACATCGTCCCGGTCAGGTCCCGACCGACGAGGCGATAGAGCACGCCTTCGGGCGCACGTGTCAGATTGTGCATCGTGCCGGCCCAGAACCGCCCCTGGCGGTCGCACCGTCCGTCGTTGAAGCGATGGTCCGGGACACGCACCGGCGGGACCGCGATCGTCTGCAACCGCTCCGTCGCCGTGTCGAACAGGGCGATCCTGTCCGGCAGCGTCGCCAGGAGGCGTCCGTCGTCGGCGAACGCGATGGAACCGACGAGATCCGGCATGATCCAGGAGTCCACGTGCCCGGTGGCGTCGTCGAGACGCCGGATTGCCGGCCGCCGGATGTCCACCCAGTAGAGCGCCCGCTCTCCCTCGTGCCAGAGCGGGCACTCGCCGAGTATGTCGGTCTGCCCGCCGACGCGCCGCATCGAGAGAGGCCGTTCGCCGCCCTTCATGTGCGGATGCGCGCGGTCTGGTCGGGGGAGATGCCCTCGGCAACGCCCGCGGCCCTCGGGCAGGGGTCGCCGCACGGCGCGACCGGGCAGTCTCGAGCCGGGACCGGGTCGGGGGTCATGGGCCGAGAGTGCAGGCCGAACGGCGCCGCTGGCAAGCGGATTTGTCCGCTTCCGCCGGAGGCGCTGCCGCGCGGGGGCGTCGTTCGGAAACGGGCGCCGGGCCGTCCCGCGCCGGTTGCGGCGCCCGTCCCCGTCCCGGTAACATTCCGGCGGCAGGGAGGAGGACGGATGGCAAGCACCGTTCGCGGCTACGGGGCCACGACCGACCGCTCGCGCGGCTGGCTGCGCTACATGTACCGCAAGGCGACCACGCCGGACAGTTGGGACAGGGACGGCCGGCCGCACCCCCACTGGGACGGCGTCTCGGGCGAGCCCCGGCGTTCCTGGCACCGCTTCGACCTCCAGGACTCGGCGCAGGCCGTCGCCGTCATGGCGGACGTGACGCCGGCGTGGCGCGAGGTCTACGGCACCATCCTGGACGAGCTCGTGGCGCGGTTCACCGGCTACTGGGCCGCGAAGGACTGGCTCGACCAGATCGGCGACGATCCCCGGCGCGAGCAGTATCCGGAGGACTGGTACGAGACGCTGATCCCGCCGACGCTCCGGGGCAAGTACGACGTGCCCGGCTGGACCGCCAACGGCGTCGAGCCCTGGGGCCTCCAGATGGACCCCATCGGGGCCGACGGCAACCTCTTCTTCCGCGGCTTCTTCCTCGTCAATCTGGGCCTCCATCTCTACGTCACCGCCGACGAGAAGTGGAACGAGCCGTTCGACGTCGTGCGCGACGGGGAGAACACGTTCACCTGGACGCACTCCCGCATCGCGGAGTTCCTCGCCGGCCAGTGGGCCGGCCGCCCCGAGGGGTGCCACTGCGAGAACACCAAGATCTGGCCGTTGTGAATGTCCGCCGCGGGCCTCGGTCTGAGGCTCCACGACACCCTCTACGGCAGCGACCACAACCGCGTCTTCCAGAACTGGTGGGAGTACGCGCGGGACCGCTACGTCCCCATCCGCGGCGGCGAGCTCGTCGGCTCGATAACGATGTACTACGACCCGATTCTCGGCATCTACATGCCGGGCGATCACGAAGCCTTCCAGAAGTTCGGGATCGCGCAGCTCATCCAGCCGTCGCGGCCCGACGACGCGCGCGTTCTCGTGGAGGCCGCGTTCGACCAGCTCGGCTGGCGCGAGGGCGCGCCGATCGAGACCCCCGGCGGCAACCCGCGCGAAGCGATCTACGGGATGATCTACGCCCGCGAATACGGCGACGAGGGGCTCTACGGCAGGCTGAAGGCCTACGCCGAGGAGAAGTTCGAACCGACCTGGGACGAGGCCTCCGGCGAATTCTGGTGGGGCTTCGGACTGGACGAGCCCCATCCCAGGGGGCAGTTCAACGCCATCGCCGCCCTGTCCGAGGCCATGACGGAAGGGGCCTGGGGACGCCTGCTGGGGGAGCCCAATCTGCGCAAGTTCGTCGAGCCCACGGTGACGGGCGTGGACTTCCCCAAGGTCTGCCTGTCCCAGGCGGTCTACGACGTCGACCGCCGCTGCCTGATCGTCGCAACGGACAAGGGCGCTCCGGGCGCCGCGGGCGAGCCCACCTCGTTCCGCGTCACCAACGTCGATCCCGGCCGCTGTACGGTCGTCGCCGACGGGGCCGTGTCGGACGACTGGCGCGCGGCCGGCGGGGACATCGAGGTCTCGACCACGGTGGGCCGGCACACCTTCGTGGTGCGGGTGCACTGATCCCGGACGCGGCCGCGGTTCGACCGGTCCCGCCCCGGCCCGGGGCGGGACCCAGCGGGAGGAGCACATGACCGTCGCCTACGGCGAATCGCCCCTGTTCACGTTCGCGCTGATCGCGGACTCCCACATGAACCCGGGCGACGAGAACTCCTCGCCGTTCCGGACCAACGCCATGGCGAACGCGCGCTCCCGCCGCGTGATCGCCGAGGTCAACCGGCTCGAGCCCGATTTCGTCATCCACATGGGCGACCTCGTGCATCCGGTGCCGGGCCACCCGACGTTCGGGCAGGTCGCGGAGGACTTCAACCGGCTCTACGAGACGGTCGAGGCGCCCCTGCACATCACGCCGGGCAACCACGACTGCGGCGACAAGAAGATCTCCTGGATGCCGGCCGTGCAGGTGAACGGGGCCTTCCTCGACACCTACGAGAAGCTGTTCGGCCCGCACTACGGCTCCTTCGATCACAAGGGCGTCCACTTCGTGCTGATCAACTCGCCGGTCCTGAACTCCGGCCTCCCCCTGGAGGCGGAGCAGCAGGCCTGGCTGGAGAAGGATCTGGCCGAGACCGCCTGCGAGCGGATCTTCCTCTTCACGCACTATCCGCCCTACGTCACCGACCCGGACGAGGAGACCCACTACGACAACATCGACGAACCGGCGCGGAGCCGGCTTCTGGACCTGATCGAGAAGCACCGGGTGGAGGCGGTGTTCGCGGGCCACGTGCACAACTTCTTCTACAACCGCCAGGGCGCGACGGAGCACTACGTCCTGCCGTCGGTCTCGTTCGTCCGCCAGGACTACGCGGAATTCGCGCGCTCCCGGCCCGAGCCCGCGCTGGAAGGCGGCCGCAACGACCTGCCCAAGCTCGGCTATTTCGTGGTGGAGGTCTACGGGAACGGGCACATCGCCCACAACGTCCGCAGCCACGGCCGCATGCTGGCCGAGGGCGAGGAGCTTCCGGAGGCGCCTCCCACGCTGCCGGCCGTCCACAGCCGCGACGACGCGCCGGCGTCGGTCGGCGTGCAGCTCCGCCACCCCTGGAGCGAGGTGACGACCATTCCGCACAACTACGCGCTCGACGAGTTCATGCGCAAGCGGGTCCGCAACGACTATCCGCTGCTGGCCTTGTGGGAGATGGGCGTGAAGAAGCTGCGGACGCCCGCGGACGACCTGACCGACCCGGCGTCGTCCCGGCGGATGCGCGACCTCAGGTCGGTCGGCCACGAGTTCACCGTCTTCACCTACGGCGCGCCGCGGCCGGGGATCATGGCCGCGCTGGCCGAGCGCCGGGACGCCTACGACGCCGTCGAGTTCATCGTGCCGGAGGACGAGGCCGCGGGCGCCGGCGCGGTCGTCCGCGACGTCAAGGCCCGGACGGACGCGCCGGTCTACCTGTCGGCGCTCCACTCGCTGGCGCGCTCCGCCCACGAGGGCGGCACCTTCAGCCACATGATCTCGAGCGGCTTCCCCATCGAGGAACGCGGACACGTGGCGGAGTTCGCGGCCTCCACCGGCGCCGGCGGGCTCATCGACGGAGTCGTGTTCCGGGTGGACCGCGGCGCGTCCGCCTGGTCCGGCATCCGCGAGGCGCAGGAGTTCGCGGCGGCCCGGGACGAACGGGCCGTCGTCAACGTCCGCTTCGCGGCCGACGGCATGCGGGGCGGCCCGACGGACGACCTGGCGACGGCCTGCCGCGCCGCCGAGGCGACGGCCGCGGCGCTCGCGGCGGACCGGCTGACCGTGTTCCTGGACACCCTCGTCGATCAGGACCGCGGCTACTTCCTGCGCAACGGCCTCATCGACCGCCTGTTCAACCCGCGCCTCGCGGCGCGGACGGTCCGCCACGTTCACGGCGTCCTGAAGGCGGTCGGCGGCGAGGTGACGGCGCTGGACATCGCCGAGGCCGGCGACGGCCGGGTGGCCATGCTGCGGGGGGCGGAGGAGCGGCTGCGGCTGTACCTGCTGCTGCCGGAGTCGGAGGGCGGCATGGACGTGGGCGCTGCCGTCGGCCGGCACGCCGGCGGCGCGGACGCCGGCGCCGGCAACTGGGTGGACCTGGAGACGGGCGGGATCACGTCCTGCGGCTGGCGGACGGACGGCGGCCGCGCGGTGCTGGAGCCCGCGGTGACCTGCGCCGTCCCGTCCCTGCTCATCGCCCATCGCTGAAATGCTCCGCGACGTCCGCATGACGGTCTTCCGTGCCCACCCCGACCCTCCTTTCCAGGGGGAGGAAACCCGAGCGGACCGGCCGCGCTACGAGGGTCCCCTCCAGGAGGCGCCGGCATGACCGCCGCGGCCGGGAACGGCGTCCCGCCCGGGTTCGAGGCCTACAGCCATCCCGGTCCGTTCGGCGAGCTGGTCGGCCCGTACTACCACAAGGACCTGCCGGACGGCGGGTTCGTCCGGGCCTTCCGGGCGCTGGAAAAGCACATCAACCAGGTCGGGCTGGTCCAGGGGGGCATGTTGTGCACCTTCGCGGACCAGCTCATCACCACGTCCCTCATCCGGGCGGGCATCGAGGCGGTCACCGTGAACCTGAACGTCAGCTTCATGAACCCGGTCCGGCTGGGCGACTGGGTCGAAGGGCGGTCCGAGATCACGCGCGAGGGCGGCAGGGTCGTCTGGGCCCGCGGCGTCCTCGCGTCGGAGGGCAGGACGATTCTCACGGCCCAGGGATTGTGGCAGAAGGTCGGCTTCCGCGAGGGCCTGACCGACCGCGCCGGCCCGGCGGACGGACGGACGGGGAGGGGTGGCGATGCGCCTTGAAGGGAAGACCGCGGTCGTCACCGGGGCGGGCTCCGGGTTCGGGGCGGCGATGGCGGCCGAATTCGCCCGGGAAGGCGCCCGCGTCGTCGTCAACGACCTCGACGCCGCGGCCGGCCGGCCGGTGGCCGACGGCATCCGCGAGGCCGGCGGCGAGGCGATGTTTCACCGGGCGGACGTCGCGCGCGGCGGCGACGTGAAGGGCCTGTTCGACGCCGTCATGGACGCATACGGCGGCTTCGACACCCTCGTCAACAACGCCGGCGTGCCCCAGTGGAACCAGCCGCTCACGGAGACCGACGAGGACACCTTCGACCGCATCTTCGCCGTCAACGTGAAGAGCATCTACCTCACCTCCGTCCACGGGATCCCCCTCATGAAGCCCGGCGGCTCGATCCTTCACACGGCGTCGACGGCCGCCGTCCGGCCGCGGCCGGGACTCGCCTGGTACAACGCGAGCAAGGGGGCCGTCGCCAACCTGACCCTGACCATGGCGCAGGAGCTGGCCCCGGACATCCGCGTCAACGCGCTGTGCCCCGTCGCCACGGACACGCCCATGCTCGACGCCTTCCTGGGCGGCGACCGGGACAGGATCGCCGCCTTCGAGGCGACGGTTCCCATGGGGCGCCTCGGCCGGCCCCTGGACCTCGCCCGGGCCGCCGTCTTTCTCGCCTCGGACGACGCGTCGTTCCTGACGGGCGTGCTCCTGCCGGTGGACGGCGGGCGCTGCGCCGCGTGAGCGGGGGACGGGCGATGCACGACCTGCTCATCAGGGGCGCGGAGGTCGCGGACGGTTCGGGCGGGCCGCTGCGCCGTTCGGACGTGGCCGTCGCCGGAGGCCGGATCGTGGCGACGGGCGACCTCCGGGGCGAGGCGGCGGCGCGGACGGTCGACGCCGGCGGCCTCGTGCTGGCGCCCGGCTTCGTCGACATCCACACCCACTACGACGCCCAGATCACCTGGGATCCCGTCGCCTCGCCGTCCACGTCCCTCGGCGTGACGACGGTCGTGTCCGGCAACTGCGGCTTCGGCATCGCGCCGTGCCGGCCCGAGCACCGCGACCTCGTCGCCCGCAACCTCTCGCAGGTGGAGGGCATGCCCATCGAGGCGCTCCGGGCGGGAATCCGCTGGGAGTACGAGACCTTCCCCGAGTACCTCGACATGCTGGAGCGCATGGGCATCGTGCCCAACATGGCGGTCTTCGCCGGCCATTCGGTGACGCGCACCTACGTCATGGGCGAGGAGGCGTCGCTGCGCGAGGCGCGGGAGGACGAGATCGCGGCCATGCGGTCCCTGGTGGCCGAGGCGCTGGACGCGGGCGCCATCGGTTTCGCCTCGTCCGATTCCCACAACCACTTCGGGGACGACGGGCTGCCCATGCCCTCGCGGCTCGCCGCCCGCGAGGAATGGGACGCCCTGGCCGGCACCCTCGCGGACGCGGATCACGGGGTCTTCCAGATCGCCAGCGGCCCCGACATCCAGGTGGCCGACATGGAGAGGTGGGCGGACATGACCGGACGCCCGGTGTTCTGGTCGGCGCTCCTGCACATTCCCGCCATCCCGGACCGCGCGCGGACCATGCTCGACCAGGCCGCCGGGGCGCGGGAGCGCGGCCGCCGGGTGTTCGCCCAGGTGACGGGCCAGCCGGTCAGCATGGAGTTCACCCTGGAGAACGCCTACCCGATGGGCAGCCACGACGCCTGGCACCCGCTCGTGGGCGCGGGCCCCGGGAAGATCGCCGGGGCCATCGCCGACCGGTCGTTCCGCGAGGCCTTCCGGGCCGGGCTCGCCGCTCCCAAGCCCCAGAAGATCTTCTACGGCGACTGGTCGCGGGTCCAGGTCGCCGAGGCGGCCTCCCCCGGCAACCGCGGCCTCGAGGGCGAGACGATCGGGTCCCTCGCCGAGGGGACGGGGGCGGACCCGGTCGATGTCTTCTTCGACCTGGCGCTGGAGGAGGACCTGAAGACGGTGTTCGTCGCGCAGGTGCAGAACTTCGACGAGGAGGCCGTCGAGGAGATGATCAAGCACCCGTCGAGCGTCCTCGCGCTCTCGGACGCCGGGGCGCACCTCTCGTTCCTGTGCGACGCGGGCTACGGGCTCCACCTGCTGTCGCGCTGGGTGCGCGAGAAGGAGAGCCTGACCCTCGGGGACGCGATCCGCAGGCTCACGAGCGATCAGGCCGACCACTACGGCATCGCCGGGCGCGGGCGGGTGCGGGAAGGGGGTTTCGCCGACCTTCTCCTGTTCGACCCCGCCGCCGTGGGCGTCTCGAAACCCCGGCGGGCGTTCGACCTGCCGGGGGGCGCCAGCCGCCTGGCGCGCGACCCGGTCGGCGTCCACGGCGTCTGGGTGAACGGCACCCGGGTCTGGGACGGGTCCGCCTACTGCGTGGACGGCGCCCGTCCGGGACACGTGCTGCGGACGTTCGCGGCGGCGTGAACGAGGCGGGTCCGCGACCTTCTCCCCGCAGGAATGCGGAAGGCTCAATTCGTCAAACGTGGGCATCCCGACAACGTGTCGGTTCACATGCAAGGTTTTGCGCGGCTCCGGCGCCCCGGGATGCCGGTGCCGAGACGCCGTCCACCCCCACCCTGTCCCTCTCCCTGTGCAGGGAGAGGGGACCCGAGAGGCCCGGCCGCGCCCCAATGGTCCCCTCTCCCGCGCGCGGGAGAGGGACAGGGTGAGGGTGTCGGAGACCGATGCGCCGCCCCGACCGCGTTTCGCAGAGGAATCCTTCCAGGGGGAGGGGACCCTGAGCGCGACGGCCTCCACAGTTATGCAGAAATACCGGGACGGAGCCGAACGGGCCGGCCCGCCTTCCCCGAACCGGGCCGGTCGAACAATTCGGAGTGTGGCCGCCCGACTTCCGTCATCATATCGAAGCCGGTTGAATTCCAGGTGCATGGCGTGCACGGCGCCTCCCGGCGCGATATGTCAGCGGGGGACTGGCGACATATCGGGGGACTGGCGACATATCCCGGCGGGCCCGCTATCGTGGGGCGGCTTGAGGGGAGTCGTGGGGAATGTCAGAGGTCACGACCACGAAGTTCGTCGGCGACACCGGCAGCCTCGGCGGCCGCGTCAACATGCTGCGGCGCATGCAGCCCGACTTCTTCCGGGAGGAAGTGGACAAGATCTTCCGGCGGGGCTGGCTCCTGGTGGCCTGCGCCTCGGACATCCCGGAGAGGAACGACTACCTCTGCCGGGAGATCCCGCCCCTCGAGACGTCGCTGATCGTCGTCCGGGGCGGGGACGGGGTCGTCCGCGCCTTCCACAACATGTGCCGCCACCGCGCCAACAGGCTGGTCCCGGAAGGCCGCGGGCGGGCGCGGGCGTTCGTGTGCGGGTTCCACGGCTGGAGCTACCGCAACGACGGCCGCCTCGCCGGCATCACCGACCGCGGCCAGTTCACGGACATCGACGAGGCGGCGCTCGGCCTCGTGTCCGTCCGCTGCGAGGTCTGGGAGGACCTCGTCTTCGTCAATTTCGACAGGGAGCCGCGCGAGACCCTGGAGGACTGGCTCGGCTCCATGTACGGCCAGTACCGCGGCTTCTTCGACGGCCGGCGGAAGATCGCGAGCCACGAGATCACCGTCGAAGCCAACTGGAACGTCGCCGTCAACTCCTTCACGGAGGGCTACCACGCACTGTTCGTCCACAAGGCGACGGTGCCCGACTACCAGGGCGGCTCCGGCAACCCGGACCGGCACCGGCCGTACATGGAGGTCACCAACTACCACGGCCGCTACTCGGTCGAGGGCAATCCCGACCACAAGCCCACCAGGGTCGAGGGCATCGCCTACCGGCGCGGGCGCAAGATGTATCCCGCGTTCCCGCCCAACGCCGCCGCGGAGCTCGGCCTGCCGCCGGGCGTCAACGCGCTCAGGATCGAGAACTGGCTGCACGACGTGGGCGAGGTGTTCCCCAACGTCATGCTGGTGTGCAGCGCCCACTGGCATTCCCTGGCCTGGTTCTGGCCCGTCGCCGTGGACCGGACGTTCGTGCGCGCGGAGATGTTCGCCTACGAGCCGGAGACCGTGGGCGACCACATGTGCCAGACCTATTTCCGCACCCGTCTCCGCGAGGTGTTCCGCGAGGACGTCGCGGTGATCGAGGCGATCACGCGGCAGCTCAAGTCCGGCGCCATGGAGGACATCCACCTGTCGAAGCAGGAGATGCTGCTCCGGAAGCACTACGCCGCGGCCGACGAGCTGATGGCGCGCCCGTGAGCGTGCTGCCGCCCGAGTTCGCCGGGCTCGAGGCGTTCGTGGACGAGTGGGCGCTGGAGAACGAGCGCGACCGTTTCGCGAAGCTGACGGCGACTCCCATCGAGACACTGCGCGCGTTCTACGACGCCATGGCGCCGCGGGCGGAGGAGATCGCCGATTTCCTCGACGCGCTGGATCTGGACGACCTTCCGGACGACGCGCGGACGCTGTTCCATCTGCTCATCACGTTCGTGGAAACGGCCCATCCCATCGACCTGAACTGGGCGACCACGGACATCGAGGACGCCTTCCCCGCGGAACGGTTCGGGTTCGGCGACGTGAGCCGGCGCTCGCCGGTCCCGCCGGCGCCCCGCAGCCGGACGGAGCCGTGAGGCCGCGGACCGTGCCGCCGGGTCGCACAGGGAGAGGGTCAGGAGCGAATAATGCGGCGGAGACCTCCACGCCGTCCGCAAGACCGTATGTCCTTCAGCGGCCGGGATGTGAGGGTGCGGTTCCCCTACACTGATGGCTTTCAACGAAGGTTGCTCGATGAGTAGTGCCTCAAGCCAGGAGGGCGAACCATGGTGGACTGTAGCGAAGTTTTGGAGATTCCTTACTTGGTTACCGGTTCCACCCCCAATGCCTCAGCTATACCCCCAGAGCATACCCAAATACTTGGTGCTTATATACTTGACTGAACATGATTCTGGTTCGTTCCGCGTCTCTACATCTAGCCCTTCGCCCTTGACGACGAGAACGCCCGTCACCATAATTGAAGACGCGGACGGAGAGGGATTCGAACCCTCGGTAGGGGCTGTGCCCTACACCGGAGTGAAATCTCGCGCGCTTCTGCCATCGGTCCCGTGGGACGGTAGCACGCGGCGATGTCGGGGGTCGAACGGCTCGTACTCGAATCCCGCCTGTGCGAGTACCGATTCGGGGCCGCTCCAGATCGAGCGGCGGTCCCGCTTCTTGTGAAAGAATGATCATGCCCAAGACACGACAAGATAATCCCGAATTTTACAAACTAGGGACTCGGGCCTACGCCCTCGCCGCCGTCATGCTCGATTCCGCCGCGGAATGGGAGCAACGCGGCTTATCCAAGGGCGACGATGATGGCGCGCCATGGCATGCACATTTTTGCGTGTCAACAGCATTGAACTCGGTCTCAAGGCGCTGATCGACGATAAGATGGGGCAACAAATTCGGGACCAGCACAACCTCGCCGCTTTGTGGGACCGTCTGACAGATAAGTGGAGAAAGCGCGTCGGTGCGATGGGAGCGGACACCACCTTGGACGAAGTATGGAAGGTCCTTGCAACGTATAAAATGGGCTCAACCGCGCTTCGGTACGGTAGCCCGTTAGGCGTCGAGGACCCTAACCCTCCCACCCGAGCCTCGATGCAACGGAACTTTTTAATCCTCTGCACGCTGGCCAACGCGCTCGCCGACCTAGTCGCACCGCCCATATCCGTAACGGAAGTAAAGCCGGACGGAGGCTGATTCCGAAACCGCGGTTGCATAGGGGGACTAGGCTCCGTTCTTTCGAGGGAATTGTGACCTTCGTACATAATCTCCTTCTAAAGCGTCTTCAGGATTCCGCCTACCGCGCCAACTGATCGCGTCCGCGTGCGGTAGGATCGAATCGACGGACGACGCGTGACAGTACCCATGGAACGAACCGCGATCCCGTTCAGCCAAGTATATAAGCGCTAAATACTTTGTCATGGTCCGGAATGAAGTGAATTCGGATGTGTGGAGGACAACACCAGAGATGGCACGACTGAAAGACCTGAAGAGATTCTACAGGCTGATGAACAGGCTGGAGAAGAATACGGAAGGTGCAAACTAGGCGACTGCGACCCGGCCCGTCCGGTGCGTATTTCCGAGAAGGGAGAAATGCGGACGGGAAGTGGTAATGGAGATCGAATTGTCTATGTTGGGATATGCACTCAGTATCGTGCATTTCCAGAATGCATAGAGGTCCGGGGCGTCCATTGAGGGGTTCCAGCTTTCGAAAATGGGTAGCGGCCATATATCTCAAAGGTCAACGGAAAAAATTGAATGGGATATCACACAGAAAAACTTTAAAGATATGGGGAAGGTATTGGATCCCGAACAGCAGTGGAAATTGGAACGTTTAACCGCGCCATATGCGCCCATGCATCTACTTTTTGTTCCAATTGGCAAAGAATCCCGTCGGCGCTACATCGAACAAAATGCGATCGGGCTGTTGAGCGAATATCGGACCCCATCGATCCGCCATCGCGCTGGTTGGGGCGCCATAGCCGATCAGGAGAATAAGAAGCTCGGGGATCTGGAACAGCAAGCATGTTACCGATGGGTACAAGCCAGAATTTCTTGACCGGTTGGAGGCGCGAGCGGGCAAGTGAGTCGAACCAGGATTCGGTGCAAATCGGCAGTGGTTTCTTCAAAGGACGCAAACACGCCCACGAGCGATGTATATGCGTTTTAAGTATGGCCTGGAACAGAAAGAGAACAAAAAAAGACGGCCTCGGCGGTCTGGTATCCGCTATGCCGAACTCGTCAAAGGTCAAACGCTTGCCATCCATAATTTGAACAACTTCACCATCTGCTCCAAAGTATCCAGTTCCCGGATGTTGTGGCGGGTGAACTCCTGGGCGTAATGCTCCAGGTGCTTCTTGGACGAACAGTGCGATTCGGTTGCGACGCCAGAGGCGCCGGGTGTATGCCTACATTTTCGGGGGTATGAAGGGTCAGGCGGGGCGTTCGCGCCAGTTGGCCGGGAGGGCGACGCCGGTGGCCTGGAAGACGCGCCCGACCTAGCCCTCGACATGGGTGCGGGTGGTGACGCGCTTGCCGTCCTTCTCGACGGTCGCCTCCTGCAGGCGGTCGAGATCGCGGATCGGATCGTCCCATTCGACGCTGACCTCGTGGGATCGGCAGAGGTCGGCCAACTCCTTCCGCAGCACTCGAGGAACGAGCAGAAGACATGGCCCGCGGCGTGCAGGAGTGGTAGATGGGCCGGGTGCGCAGCTGGACCTTCGCCCGCCTGGATCGACCATGAGCAACTCCCTGGAGGACCGCATTAAGATGGTGGCAGCACGAAGATGCCGTCCAGCTTGCCGGCGTCGATCTCGAACGCCTTGCCGGTGCCCGTCCTGTGCAGGTAGCGGCGGTCCGGCGTTGCCAACCAGCGCCTTGGCCGGAGAGCCGCTTCTCCAGGGACGATCGCCTGCGGTCGGCCCGGTCCTTCGCGGCCTCGGCCTCGTTGCGGCACACGATGCCGCGCCGGACCGCCTCCTTCACGAACAGTTGGGTGTCGCCGCGGCCGCGCTCCACCAGCAGCGGAGTGAACGGCTTCTCGTCCTTCAGCACGATCTCGCGCACGGCCGTGCCCCGCTCGCGCGCGCCCAGGATGTAGTCCAGGCCGCGCTCCTCCAGCGCCGCGATCGTCGCCGCCGAGATCATCCCCCGGTCCGCCACCACGCACACCCGGCCGACGATCGGTCGGCCACTGGCAGCCCCGCGTCGGCCGTGTTGCCCGCCAGTCATCGGTGCACACCGGACGGAGCACCACCGCCAGCACCATCTGGTCGGCCCGGCGGTCCTTCGAATGGCCGTACTCCCAGGCTCTCGCCCGCGCCGTGGAACGACAGCGTCGTGGTGTCCATGAACGGACAGATCGGGAACAACGCGCGAACAGACGCTCCTCGATCACGTCCTTGACGCAGCGCGGCGCGAGACCGCCCTCCGCGACCGGCCCGAACTCCTCGCCCAGCCAGGCCATCGACCCGGTAGAGATGGTGCGGCGCAGGCGATCCCCGGGATGGCGTAGTCGGCCATCCACTTCTCGCACGACGGTCCGAGCCCGAGACGAACAGCCGGTGCAGGACGCTCACGAACACCGCCCGAGCGCAAACCCGAAGCCACGCCCCTCCAGGAGTTCGTTCACCACCGCACCCAGCCCCAGCCTCTCCCACGTCCGAACAGCAGCGGTCGCCGGCGGATGCAGGCGAGATCGCCAGCTTCCACGCCCGCTCGGAATGGCGCGCCAGCGAGGCGATCAGCCGGTCGAGCTCCACGACCTGGAGGATGTCCTTGCGGCCGACCGCTCTCGCGCGCTACGACGCCATGGCGCCGCGGGCGGAGGAGATCGCCCCTCGGCGCTGGATCTGGACGACCTTCCGGACGATGCGCGGACGCTGTTCCATCTGCTCATCACGTTCGTGGAGACGGCCCATCCCA
Source organism: Alphaproteobacteria bacterium (assembly GCA_963663355.2). Classification (GTDB taxonomy): domain Bacteria; phylum Pseudomonadota; class Alphaproteobacteria; order UBA2966; family UBA2966; genus UBA2966. Next base: position 2,220,430 of record CAXXKS010000001.1, on the reverse strand, counting down.
TCGACCTGAACTGGGCGACCACGGACATCGAGGACGCCTTCCCCGCGGAACGGTTCGGGTTCGGCGACGTGATCGCCGGTCCCGCCGGCGCCCCGCGATCGGGTTGAAACCCCTGCCGCGCGTCCCTGTACTTTGCGGCTCAATTCGCTCCGCCGCTTCTGGACTTCCGACAACGCGTCGCAAGCGGCGGCCCCGGTGGTTAGATGTCGTTGCCGGCGACGGACGCGCCGCCGTCCAACCCTGTCCCTCTCCCGCACCGGGAGAGGGACAGGGTGAGGGTGTCGGAGAACGATCACCGCCCCCACCGCGTTTCGCAGAGGACGGCCCCGACGGCACGATTGCCCCGCCGGCCACGTTCCCGGCGCGCGTCCATGGAGTCCGGCCCGGCCTCCTCCTGCGACAGGCGTGACGCCCACGCTCGCCACGGGCGGGGCGTTGGGGCTATCGTAGAAGGCGGGCGACGGGCGGCGGCTGGCGCGCCCGCGAACGCACAGGAGGAACAATGGTCGTTCGCTACGGTCCCGCGGGACGCGGCCTCGTCCGCGGACGGCGGCATCCGCGACCTTTCGGGCGAGGTCGACATCGCGGGCGACGTGGCATCGATCCCGCCTCGCTGCCCCGGGTCGACGGAAACCCGCGGCTGGGTCACGCCGCCGGCGTCGGCAAGATCGGCGCCTCAACTATTCCGGCTTCAAGACGTGCCGCCCGAGCCCGTGGTGTTCATGAAGGCCACGAGCGCCATCGGTTCCTCCGGTCGTCATCCCCCGCGGGTCCGACAAGACCGACTACGAGGTCGAGCTCGCCGCCGTCATCGGCGCTCCGGGCAAGTACCTCGAAGCCGGCCCTCGACCACGTCGCCGGCTACTGCATCTGCAACGACGTGAGCGAGCGCGACTTCCAGCTCCACCGCTCCGGCCAGTGGACCAAGGGCAAGTCCTGCGACACCTTCGCGCCCCTCGGCCCCTGGCTCGTGTCCCGGGACGAGATCGCCGATCCGCAGAAGCTCCGCCTCTGGACGAAGGTCAACGGCGAGACCCGGCAGGACGGCAACACCGACAGGATGGTCTACGGCCTGACGTACCTGCTGAGCTACCTCAGCGCCATGATGTCGTTGCGGACCGGCGATGTCGTGTCGACGGGCACGCCGCCCGGCGTCGGCGCGGGCTTCAAGCCGCCCAGGTTCCTCGCGCCGGGCGACGTGATGGAGCTCGGCGTGGAGGGCCTGGGCGTCCAGCGCCAGGAGCTGGCGGCGGACGACTGAGGCGGCTCAGGCCGGGACCGGACCGGCGCCGTCCCCGCCGGGCCGCAGCAGCAGCTTGCCGCGGGACTCGCGGGCCTCCATGATCCGGTGGGCCTCGCCCGCCCGGTCGAGGGGCAGGACGCGGTCGATGGCCACGAAGAGCCGGCCGTCCGACGCCCAGCCGGCCAGGTCCCGCCAGCGGCCGGCGAACTCGTCCCGCGTGCGGATGTAGTGGGCCATGTGGGGCCGTGTGAAGAAGACGGAACCGGCCTCCGACAGGTCCAGGGGGTCGAGGCTGTCCACCTTGCCCGAGGCGTGGCCGAACAGGACGCAGAGGCCGCGCGGCCGCAGGCACCGAAGGGAGTCGTGGAACGTCGCCTTGCCGACGGAGTCGTAGACCACGTCGACGCCGGCGCCGCCGGTCGCGTCCATCACGGCTTCGCGAAAGTCCGCCTCGCGGTAGAGGATGGCCGCGTCGGCGCCCCGCGACACGGCGATTTCGGCCTTCTCCGCCGATCCCACCGTGGCCAGCACCCGCGCCCCGCGGATCCGGGCGATCTGGATCAGGAGCTGCCCCACGCCGCCGGCGCCGGCGTGGACGAGGCAGGTGTGTCCGGCCTCCAGCGGCCAGGCGGACGTGGCCAGGTAGTGGGCCGTCGTGCCCTGGGTGATCAGGGCCGCCGCCACGTCCAGCTCCATGCCGTCCGGCACAGGCATGACCACCGCCTCGGGCGCGGCGGCGTACTCGGCGTAGCTCCCCTGGATGCGGGTGAAGGCCACCCGGTCGCCCACGGCCACGCCGGACACGCCGCCTCCGACCGCGCTCACGCGGCCCGCGCCGTCGACGCCGATGCGCGCGGGAAGCGGCGTCGGGTAGGTCGGGGACCGGGCGTAGTCGCCGTTCCGGCGGTAGATGTCCGTGTAGTTCACCCCCGCGCAGGCGAGCTCGACGACGGCCTCGTTCTCCGCGGGCTCGGGCGCCGGCACGTCCCGGACCTCGAGCACGTCGATTCCGCCGAAGGCGTCGATCTCCACCGCTTTCATGTCCCGGACCCTCCCTCCTGCCGATGGCGAATAACCGATGGACGGACGGTCAGTGTCCGCCATTCGACCCGGCAAGAAAAGGTTCGGCAGCGATTCAGTTGAAATCTCTCGGCGACGGCAGGTCTCCGACCGCTTGGGCTTCGGCATCCGCGCGTCGATCGGCCCGACGATCCATTCCATTAACGTGCCGGGGCGTCTCTTGAACAATACGTACGCAGCAAAGGCTCGGCGATGTTTGAGAGGTGAAGACTGAAATGCCTTGATCGTTACCCTGGTGGCTGCGATGTCTCTTTGGACTTCCAACTTGGTGAACCTGGAAGAGGGGTCATAGTCAGCCAAATGGCGCTTTGCCTGTAGTGAGACGAAAGCATTGGCAAAATCCTCAATTTCCTGTGGAAATCTTGATATGAAACTCCTGTTCGTACAGTTATCTCTAGCGAATCCATGTTCAAGAGCACGATATACTTGTCGCCATGCCGGTTCGCTTCTTTCCGCATTCGGACCGCCCACCAAAGTATTTGCGCAGCAACTCGCCAGGCAATGGAACATGGCGTAGTAGGCCGTGCTCACCGCCCTGCGCAGATTGGATTGGCGCGGTCGCCTGTTCCCCCCCACACCTGCAACCAGTTCATCGGCCGTATTCAGCAGATCATCCCACTGCATTCTTTACCGATTTCATGTCAGAACCGGAAAGGTAGGAAATGACAGGGAAAGCATCTTCCGTGAGTTCCTCCAACAAGCGGGGGCGCAGATGTCGCACCACGCCAGATGCGAGCGCCGCGTCAAACTGATCTTCGGCGCCGTTGAACACGACATAGACGCGCAGAATCTCCTCGTCGTCCTCGTTGAAAGTGCGAACGACGTGTAGGTCGCCAATCCGGGCTGCGCCGAAGACATCCCTCAGGACCGCCCCGATGATTTTCTTCAGTTTCCGGTTGTCAGCCACGGCCGCAGTCCCACAGTCATGACATCGTGCGCCGCCTGATGGTTCCTCCACCCGATGTTTGCCGCCGCGCGTGCAATAGCGCTGCGCTCATCCGGTGTCAGGGATTCCATACGCGCGCGAACACCGGCTCGCCGGCTCGCGCCTTGTTCGGCATCTTGCAGGCGATGTCTCCGATTTCGCCAGTCGCGGTCTTCGCGACGTGTACATCACACACCGGCCGCGTCAGCCGGGCGCTTCTCTCCGCATGGCCCCTTGGGCACGGCCAGCCCCTTTCCGTCACGGTCGCTCCTTCGCTCCCGCTCGTCACGCCCGAGGCCGTCTTCCTCTCTGCGATGCCGGCCTTCCCAGTGACCGCCAGAGACGGGCTTCGGTTGCATCTACATGCAATAAAGCACGCTTCGCAGGCCATGCATATGGCATCCGTCTCGCGACACACCTGTCAAGGGGCGAACATTTCTAACCGAGTCGCCGCCAAAGGTTCCGTCCCGTCCGGCGTGTATAGTGCGCCCGGTCATGAGCATCCCCGTCGCATTCCACCTCGTCACGGCCCTGGCGGCTCTCGGATTCGGCTCCTTCGTGCTTCTGCGGCCCAAGGGCACGCCCAGGCACAAGGCGTTCGGCCGGACCTGGGTGGGTCTGATGGCCGTCACGTCCATCGTATCCTTCTGGATCATGGAGATCCGCGGCGGGGCGGGCTTCAGCGCCATTCACCTGCTTTCCGTGTGGACGCTGTTCGCCCTGGCCATGGGAGTGCTGGCCGTCAGGCGGGGCAGGGTGCGGGCGCACGCGGGCTGGATGATCGGGACCTTCACCGGCCTCGTCGCCGCCGGGGCGTTCGCCCTCTCGCGCAACCGGCTGCTGTCGGCGGCGCTGTTCGGATGAACCGGGCGGGAGGAGGAGAACGCATGGCACAGGACGTTGCATCGCCGCGGGTCGGCTTCGTCGGCCTCGGAATCATGGGCGGCCGCATGGTCCGCCGCCTTCTCGGGGGCGGGGTCGCGCTCACCGTCCACGACGTCGACGAGGCCGCCGTCCGGGCGGCGGCCGACGCCGGCGCCCGGACCGCGGCGAGCCCGAGGGAGCTGGGCGCGGCCAGCGACGTGGTCATCGCCATGCTGCCGACTCCGGAGAGTCTCGAGACGGTCGCCCTGGGCGGCGACGGGCTGATCGAGGGCATGGCCGCGGGCAGTCTTCTGGTGGACATGGCGACGGACGGCATGTCCGTGGTGACGCGTTTGTCGGAACCGCTGGCGGAGAAGGGCATCCGCGTCGTCGACGCGCCCGTGGGACGCGGCCCGGCGGAGGCGGAAACCGGCGACCTGTTCGTCCTGATGGGCGGCAGGCCCGAGGACTGCGAGGAGGTGCGCGGACTGCTGTCGCTCCTGGGGAGGGAAATCCACTATTGCGGGCCTCTCGGCGCGGGACAGGCCGTCAAGCTCGTCAACAACCTGGTCTCGTCGACCACCATGGCCGTCGTGGCCGAGGGCTACGCGCTGGCCAGGCGCGCCGGCGCCGACATCGGGCTGGTGACCCGGCTGCTGCCGGGCTCCGCCGCGGACTCGTGGCAGTTGCGCAACGGCCTCATCGGCAAGGCCCTGGCCGGCGATTTCTCGCCCCGCTTCAAGATCTCGCTGGCCCGCAAGGACGTGGCCCTGGCCGTGGAGATGGCCGGCGACCTCGGCGCGCCGTCGGGCGTGGGGCGCGCCGCCCTGGAGTGGTACGAGCGGGCCGTGGCGGCGGGCCATGGCGACCTCGACCGCGCCGGCATCGTGCTCACGGAGGATCCGGACCTGATGAAAGGATGAGGCTCAATTCGTGAACCGCAGGCATCGGCGGCGCATCGTTCTTCGACACCCTCACCCTGTGCAGGGAGAGGGAACCCGGCGGTGCGGTCCGTCGCTCCGGAACGACATCCCGGGCCACCGGAGCCGCGCAAAACTTCGCAAGCGAACCGACGCGTTGTCGGGATGCCTGTGCTTCACGAATTGAGCCAAACGTTGAAGGTCAGTCCGGGAACGGCTGACGCCAGGCGGGGATCTCCATCAGGGTGTCGTGAAAGCGCCGGATTTCCGGGTAGCCGTCCAGGGGCAGCTTCGAGGCCTTCGCCAGGGGCAGCAGGCAGGCGACGGCGAAATCGGCGATGCTGAGGGTCTCCGCGACGAGGCGGGTCCGGCCCCGGAGGTGCGCCTCCAGCACCGCGGCGAACCGGTTCCAGTTGCCCAGCGCCTCTTCGACCCTGGCGGCGTCGGGCTCCCCCAGGGCGAACCGCTCGCGGATGCGGTTCTCGAAATGAAGGATGCTGCCCCAGCGCGTGAAATGGGCCGCGTCCCAGACCAGCCAGCGCGTGACCTCGGTCAGGCGTTCGTCCCGGGGCCAGAGGTCGGAGTCCGCCTTGTCCGACAGGTAGGCCATGATGGCCACCGACTCCCACACCGTCACGTCGCCGTCCACGAGCGCCGGCACCTTGCCGTTGGGGTTGACGGCCAGGAATTCGGGGGCCCGGTGCTCGCCCTTGCCCACGTCGACGTGGACGTACTCCACGTCGAACTCCAGGTACTTGGCGACGGCGCAGGCCCGCCAGGGATTCTGCGTGTCGTAGTAGTAGAGCTTCATTCCCGATCCGTTCGGCCGGCCGCCCCGCGCGCCGCCTTGCGCGGCCGGTCGATTCGTTCCTCTTCCCGCGGGAGCTCCGGGATTGCCGCCGGTGGCCCGCGGGACCGGCACTATACCGCAAGAGCGGCGCGGGCCGTGACCGCGGCGGGCGATGTGGGCTAGACTCCGCCGCATGTCCGCCGAGGTCGTCACCGGCATCGAGGCGCTGGCGGGGCGCGTTCCCGACGGCGCCAAGGTCGCGCTGGTCAAGAGCGCGAGCGGCCCGCCGACGGCTCTGGCGAGAGCGCTGGCGCGCCGCGGCGCGCGCGGCCTCCACCTCGTCTGCGTGCCGACCGGGGGCTTCGCCGTCGACCTGCTCGTCGGCGCCGGCTGCGTCGACACCCTCGAGACCTCCGCGGTCACGCTGGACGAGTTCGGCCAGGCGCCGGCCTTCGGACGCGCCGTGCGCGCCGGCGGCCTGCGGCTGCTCGACGCGACGTGCCCCGCCGTCTACGCCGGGCTGCAGGCGGGCGAGAAGGGGCTTCCCTTCATGCCCCTGCGCGGTCTGGTGGGGTCCGACGTCGCCGGGCACCGGGCGGACTGGCGGGTTATCGACAACCCTTTCGGCGAGGACGATCCCGTCGTCTGCCTGCCGGCCATCGTCCCGGACCTCGCCCTGGTTCACGCGCGGCGCGCGGACCGGCACGGCAACCTCTACGTGGGGGACGTGCGCGAGGCGGCGCTGATGGCCCACGCCGCCCGCGAGACCCTGGCCACCGCGGAAGCGGTCGTCGACGGAAATCTGCTCGACGACGAGACGCTGCGGCCGGGCGTCGTGTCCGGGGTCTACGTGTCGGCCCTCGCCGAGGCGAGGGACGGGGCGTGGCCCCTCGGCCTTCCCGGCGCCTACGGGACCGACGGCGGGCATCTGGCGCTCTATGCGGACATGGCCCGGGACGAGGCCGGCTTCGCCGGGTACCTCGACCGGTTCGTCTTCGGCTCCGGGGCCGCGGCGGAGCGGACGGCGCCCTCCGGGATGCCGCGGTGACGCCCGGATACCGGCCCGAGGAGCTGCTGATCGGCCGTATCGCGGACCTGCTGGAAGGGTCCCGCCACGTCGCCGTCGGCGCCGCCTCTCCCATTCCCGGGTGCGCCGCCCTGCTGGCCCGGCGCCTGTCCGGCGGCGCCATGCGCGTCTCGGTGCTGGGGTCCCGCCGCCTTCAGGACTTCACCGACGGCGGGGTCGAGATCTTCGACCTCGCGGCGCAGGGCCGGATCGACGCGTTCTTCCTGGGCGGCGGGCAGATCGACGGCGCCGGCAACATCAACCTGGTCGGCGTGGGCAGCTATCCGAGGCAGGAGGTGCGCTGGTCCGGCTCGTTCGGGTCCGCCTACCTGTACTACCTCGTGCCGCGCGTGATCCTGTTCCGCCTGGAGCACACGCGGCGGACCATGGTCCGGCGGGTCGACTTCGTCTCGGCCCCGGGAACGAGCGCGGACAACGTCTATCGTCCCGGCGGCCCGCGCGCGCTGATCACCGGCCTCTGCCTCTTCGCCTTCGACCGGGAGCGGCGGCGCTTCCGGCTGGAGTCGGTGCACCCGGGGCATACGGTGGAGGAGGTCCGGGACAACACGGGATTCGATTTCGACGCGCCGGACTCACCGGCGGCCGTCCCGGAGACGCCGGCGCCCGGCGAGTCGCGCCTCGCCCTCATCCGCGGCGAGATCGCCGCGGCCATCTCCGACCCGTATCCGAAGTTCGCCGCCGAGGCGCTCGGCCTGAAAGGACACGTGACATGACGCAGGGCGCGGACGCCGGCGGGGCGCTGGCCGGCTTCAGGGTGATCGATCTCACGCGGGTGCTGGGCGGGCCGTACTGCACCCAGGTTCTCGCCGACAACGGCGCCGACGTGATCAAGGTCGAGCCGCCCCAGGGGGACGAGGTGCGCGACTGGGGGCCGCCGTTCAAGGGCGGGCTCTCGGCCTATTTCGCCGGCGTGAACCGCAACAAGCGCGCCCTCGGGCTCGACCTCCGCGCGCCGGAGGGGCGGGAGGTGCTGTTCCGCATGCTCGAGGACGCCGACGCGATGATCGAGAACTTCAAGCCGGGGAGCCTCGAGCGCTGGGGACTCGGCTACGAAGACGTCCTGAGGGAGCGCTTCCCCCGGCTCATATACTGCTCGATCACGGGATTCGGCGCCGACGGCCCCTTCGGCGGCTTTCCCGGCTACGACGCGGTGGTCCAGGCGCTGTCCGGCCAGATCTCCGTCAACGGGACGCCGGAGACGGGTCCGATACGTCTCGGCATCCCGATCGTCGACATGGCGACCGGCCTGTTCGCGGCCATCGGCATGCTCATGGCGGCCGAGGAGCGGCGGCGCTCCGGCCGCGGCCAGCGCGTCGACACGTCGCTGTTCGATACCGGCGTGGCGCTGCTTCACCCCCAGGCGGCGAACTACTTCATGAGCGGCAGGACGCCGGTCCCGACGGGGGATTCCCATCCCAACATCTCCCCCTACGACCAGTACCCCACGGGCAAGGGCAGCCTCTTCCTCGCCGTCGGCAACGAGCGGCAGTTCCGCTATCTCTGGGAAGAGCTGGGCCGGCCCGAGGTCGCCGGCGATCCGAGGTTCCGCCGGAACGGCGACCGCGTCGAGAACCGGGACGCGCTCAACGCCCTGATCGCCGAGGCCCTGGCCGGCCGAGAGGCAGAGGAGGTCTCGCGCCGCCTGCTGGCCAGGGGGGTGCCCGCGGGCGCCGTGCTGACCGTTCCGGAGATGGCGGCGCACCCCCACACCGCGCACCGGGAGATGGTGGTGGAGATCGGCGACTACCGGGGCACCGGCCTTCCCATCAAGTTCGGCCGCACGCGCGGCGCGGCGCGGTCCAGGCCCCCGCTCTACGGGTCGTCGACGCGCCGGGTGCTCCGCGAGATCGGCTACCGGGACGACGAGATCGACGCGCTGATCGGCAAGGGCGCCGCCCGCGTCGAGCGTGCGTGAACCGGGTTCGACAGGGCGCGGCGGAGCGTGATACACACGACGGGGAGTCCAGCGGGGAGAGAATGCCCATGTCCGCCGCCGAAGACCTGACCGACGACGCGATGGCGCCCGCCGAGATCGCCGGACCGAGCGTCTGGTACGGCCCCGACATGGCCGCGCGGGAGGACGAGTGGATCCGCCCCTTCGGCGAGGACGAGCTCGCCGAGCTCGAGGCCGCCATACGGGGGGTGAAGTCCCGGGGCCTCGGCATCCTGGACATCGACAGAGACGCCTTTCCGCTGCCGACGCTCTCCCCGGTCTTCGACGGAATCCGCCGCGAACTGCTGCATGGCCGCGGTTTCGTCCTGCTGCGCGGGATCCCGGTCGAGCGCTATTCCGTCGAGGAAGCGGCGATCGTCTATTTCGGCATCGGCGCGCACTTCGGCATCGCCCTGCCGCAGAACGCCAGGGGGCACGTGCTCGGACACGTCAAGGACCTCGGCCGCCACGAGTTCGACACGAAGTCGCGCATCTACCAGACCACCGCGCGTCAGACGTTCCACTCGGACACTGCGGACATCGTCGGCCTCATGTGCCTGCATCCGGCCAGGACGGGCGGGGAGTCGGCCGTCGTCTCCTCCGACACCCTCTACAACGAGGTGGGCCGCCGCCGCCCGGACCTGCTGCCGCTGCTCTTCCGGCCCTACGCGACGGACTGGCGCAACGAGGCGCCCGACGGGGGCGAGGGCCACTATTCCGTGCCGGTCTTCAGTTGGCGCGCGGGGCGGCTCTACTGCCGGTATGCCCGGCGCTATATCGATTCGGCCCGGCGCTTCGACGACGTGCCGCCGCTGACGGAGCGGGAGGTCGAGGCGCTCGACTTCTTCGATTCGGTGGCGGACGACCCCGACATCCACCTGAAGATGCAGTTCCGGGCGGGGGACATCCAGCTCATCCACAACCACCAGACCCTGCACGACCGCACCGCGTTCGAGGACTGGCCGGAGCCCGAGCGCAAGCGCCATCTGTTGCGCCTGTGGCTCAACTGCGCGGACGGCCTGCCGCTGCCGGAGTCCCTGCGGCCCCGCTACCGCGAGCTCGAGGTCGGCAGCCCGTTCCGCGGCGGCCTCCGCGTCCCCGGCCAGGTCCTCACCGCGCCCCTGGAGGCGGAGTAGCGCCCGAACCGGGCGGCCCCGCCGCCGGCCGCGCCTATCCCCGCATGCGCGCGCCCGTGGGGTCGTAGGGCGCGGCGAGGCTCGCCTCGGCCGGGATCCGCTCGCCCGCGATCTCGATGTCCCAGGAGCCCGTACGGACGAAGTCGTCCTCCACCGGCGCGCCGCCGTCGCTCACGAAGCCCATCGAGACCGTCCTGCCGACGGAGTAGCCGTAGCCCGACGACGTGAGATGTCCCACGACCTCGCCGTCCCGCCGGACCGGCTCGCGGGAGATCGGCCAGAGCGGGGCCTCGTCCGAGGTGAACACGGCCATGCGCTTGCGGACGCCGTCGTCGCGCTGGCGCAGCAGGGCGTCCCGCCCGATGAAGGAGACCTCCTTGTCCAGGCGCACGGCGAACCCGAGCCCCGCCTCGAGCGGGGTTTCCACCGGCGTGACGTCGTGTCCCCAGGCCCGGAAGCCCTTCTCCATGCGCAGGGTGTTGGCGGCGTACGCGCCCGCGTGGACGAGGCCGAGGTCCGTGCCCGCCGCGACGACGGCGTCGTGGACCGCGGCGGCGCTTTCCGTCGGGATGAACAGTTCCCAGCCGAGCTCGCCGGCGTAGGATACGCGCAGCGCCCAGGCCTGTCCGGGGCCGATCCAGACCTCCCGCGCCGAGAGGTACGGGAAGGCCTCGTCCGACATGTCGCCCTCCACGACCCGGGACAACAGCTCGCGGGCGTTCGGTCCGGTCAGCGCGAGTCCCGCGTAGGCGCTCGTGACGTCGGCGATGGAGACCGCCCGGTCCCCGGCGTGCCGCGCGATGCGGTCATGGTCGCGGACCCCCTCGCCGGCGCCGGTGACGACGAGGAACCGGCCGCCGCCGAGGCGCGTGACCGTGAGGTCCGCCTCGAACCCGCCGTTCCGGTTGAGCATGGCCGTATAGATCAGACGGCCGTCCGCACCCGCGAGGTCGTTGGCGCACAGGGTCTGGAGCAGGTGCTCGGCGTCCGGGCCCTCGACGAGGATCTTCGCCATCGGCGTGCGGTCGAAGAGCGCCGCGGTCTCGCGCGCCGCCCGGTGCTCCTCCGCCACGGCGCCGAACCAGCCGGGCCGCCCGTAGGTCGGCGCGTCGGCGGCGTCCCCGTTCCCGCGCGCGAACCAGTTGGGACGTTCCCAGCCGGCGGCCTGCCCGAAGCGCGCGCCCGCCGCCTGGAGGCGACCGTGAAAGGGCGACAGCCGCAGGTTCCGGCCGTGCGTGTGCTCGCGCCGGGGCAGGTTGGGATCGAACACCCAGCTCGGCAGCTCCCGGGCGCGCTCCGCCAGCCAGGACGTGTTCCCGAAGACGCGCGGAAAGCGGCGCATGTCGAACGCCGCGACGTCGATGGTGGGCTCGCCGCCGACGATCCACTCGGCCAGCGCCTTGGCCGCGCCGCCCGACTGGCCGATGCCCGACGAGTTCATTCCGGTCAGGGCGTAGAGGCCCGCCACGCCGGGCGCCGGGCCCATGAGGAACGCGCCGTCGGGCGTGAAGCTCTCGGGGCCGGTGAACAGCAGCTTGATGCCGGCGGTCTCCAGCGCCGGGTAGCGGTTGACGGCGTTGGCGACGTGGGGTTCGAGATGGTCCCAGTCCTCGGGCAGGCTGGCGAACGAGAAGTCGTCCGGCAGTTGCGCCCGGGAGAGGGGCTTGGCGCCCGGTTCGAAGAACCCGATGAGGAATCCGCCGACCTCCTCCCGCGAGTAGATGTAGGCGTCGGGATCGCGGGAGATGGGCAGCCGGTCGTCGACGCCCTCGATGACGTTGGTGATCAGGTAGCTGTGCTCGACGGCGTGCAGCGGCACGGAGACGCCGGCCAGCCGCCCGATGTCGCGGGACCACGCGCCGCCGGTCAGCACCGCGGTCTCGCAGGCGATCCGGCCCCGGTCCGTGGCCACGGCCACGACCTCGCGCGCCTGTCCCGCCCGCCGCGTCTCGATGCCGGTGACGCGGGTGTTCTCGAAGATCGCCACGCCCCTGTTCCGCGCCGCCTTCGAGACCGCCTGGGCGACGTCGGCCGGGTTGACGCGGTAGGCCTCGGGCACGTGGAGCGCGCCGAGGACGTCGTCGGTGCGCACGAACGGGTTGAGCTGCGCCACCTGTTCCGGCGGCACGACCTCGGCCTCCCCGCCGATCGACCGGAACAGCGCCACCTGGCGTCGGTAGTCGGTCAGGCGGTGTTCGGTCTGGGCCAGCGACATGGCGCCGCAGTGCTTGATGCCGATGTCCTGGCCGGTCTCCGCGGAGGCGGAGGTGTAGAGCGCGACGCTGTCGCGCATGATCTGCGTGAGCTCCAGCGAGCCGCGGATGATCACCACGTCGCCCGCCGCGTGCCAGGTGGTGCCCGAGGACACGGTGTTGCGCTCCACGAGGACGACGTCCGTCCAGCCCAGCTCGGCGAGGCGGTAGGCCGCCGAGCAGCCGGCGACGCCGCCGCCGATGACGACGGCGCGGGCGCGGTCGGGCAGGGTCATGGCCGCGCCGCGCTCCCCGGGCTCCCCGGCCGCCGCGGCCGCCGGGCCGATGTTCCGCATCGGCGCCTCCATGCGCCGCTTTCGACCGGCGGCGCTCCGGTGCCGCCGGTGGCCTTCGTATGCGCGCCGCGGTCCATATCGCGGATCACAGCGTCGGCCGCACGCGCTCGGCGCCGTGGAACAGGATGTCGCGCACCGCGCCGCTGGCGCGCTCGTGAAAGACCACGGCGTCCGGGTCGAGGTCCCGGGCGGGACGCGGCGCGAGTGCAAAGTGGCCGAACCTGTCCTCGCCCCGGACGAGGGCGGCGCTGTCCCATTCGCCGACGGTCTGGCGCGTATGGGTCGGCATGTAGTGCATGGACAGCCCGATCCGGCGCTCGCCGGTGCGGTTGGGCGTCGAGGCGTGCGCGAGCCCGACGTTGTGGAGCGACATCTGGCCCGGCTTCAGCGGCATGGACACGGCCGCGCGCTCGTCGACGCCCCGGATGTTCTGGCCCCTGGTCAGCATGTTTCCGGCGGCGTATTCGTCCGCGTGCGGCATGGGCCCGCCCTTGTGGCTTCCCGGCAGAACGCGCATGCAGCCGGCCTCCTCCGAAGCGGGCGATAGCGCCAGCCAGGCGCTCACCAGTTCGTTGTTGTCGAGACCCCAGTAGTTGGCGTCCTGATGCCACGAGACGAACGTCCCGCTTCGCGGCTCCTTGGTCCAGAAGAGGGTGTTCCAGCAGAGAATGTCGGGTCCGATCAGGTCCTCCACCGCGTCCAGGACGACCGGATGGCGCATGAGCTCGTCGACCCAGGTGAACAGGAGGTGGGACTTGTTGCGTTGCGGGCCTTCCAGCGGGCGGCCCTGCGCCGACTCGAACGCCTCGAGCCTGGCCCGGTACGCCGCAACCTGCCGCCCGTCGAGCACGTCGATCGGGAAGTGGTAGCCCTCGCGCTCGTACCGGTCGAGCGCCTTCCGGTCCAGGAACCTGGGGACGGCCGCCGTCATGCGCCGCCCGCCGTCCCCGGCCCCACCAGGTAGCCGCGGCGCGAGTCGGCGGCGCGGGCCTCGGGCGCGCGCCGGGCCGGGTCGCCGTAGCCTCCGCCTCCCGGGGTGCGCACGACCATGCCGTCGCCGGGCTTCAGATACACGCGGTCGATCTTGGTCCCGTGGGGCGCCCGCCAGTATTCGCCGCCGGTATGGAACTCGTGGTCGGCGGTGGCGCCCGCCTCTCCGCCCTCCAGGCCGTAGGGGCCGATCGTGCCCCGGTCGCCGAGGAACGTGAGGTAGCCCTCGCCCTCGCGGAGATGCAGCGCCGCCTCGACGCCGAGGCCGCCGCGGAACTCGCCGTCCCCCGCGGAACCCTCGCGCAGTCCGTATTTCGTGTAGAGGAAGGGGACGGACTGTTCGGTGATCTCGATGGAGCCGTTGCGCGAGCCGCCGACCGCCGGGCAGCCGTTGGCGAGGCCGTCGCCGTCGGGATTGCCACCCATCCCGCCGCCGACCAGCAGCAGGGTCGCGTACTCCCCGCGGTCCGGATGCGTGCCGCCCAGACAGACGTTCGAACCCGTCGCGAAGTAGCCCGCCGGCACGCGGCCCGGCAGGGCCTGGGCCAACGCGCCGAGGGTCGTGCTGACGATCATGTTGCACGACTCCGTGGTCGTGCCGGAGACCGGCCGGGGCGGCCGGGGGTTGAGCATCGTGCCTTCCGGAATGATCCAGGTGAAGGGCTCGAAGCACCCGGAGTTGATCGGGATGTCCCAGAACACGTGCTTCACCGCGATCATGGTGCCGGTCACGGTGTTGCTGTAGGGGCTGTTGAAGGGGCCGCGGCATTCGGGCGAGCTGCCGGAGAGGTCGAAGGTGACGTTCGTGCCCTCGACGATCATCTTGACGTCGATGGTCAGCCGGCCCTCGTCGAGGCCGTCCGAATCCATGTGGTCGACGAAGCGGTACGTGCCGTCGGGGATCCCGGCGATGCGTTCGCGCATCAGCCTCTCCGAACGGTCCTTCAGCTCGTCGATGCAGGCGAAGACGGTGTCCTCGTCGAAACGGTCGAAGAACTCGCCCAGGCGCTTGTCGCCCATTTCGAGCGAGTTGAGCTGCGCCGCCATGTCGCCCCGGCGCTCGTCCGCCACGCGCATGTTGTGGAACATCACGTCGGCGAGGATTTGGTTGAACTCGCCGCCGTCGTAGATCCTGACGGGCGGTATGCGGAACCCTTCCTGGTAGATGTCCGTCGCCGTCGTCGTGAAGCCGCCGGGGGTCATGCTGCCGACGTCCGGCCAGTGGCCCGTGTTCGCCAGCAGCGCCTTGAGTTCGCCGTCGCGGAAGAAGGGGCGCACGAACTTGACGTCCATGGTGTGGGTGCCGCCCCGGTAGGGATCGTTGACGATGAACACGTCGCCCGGCTTCATGGTGTCCGGCGGGTGGTCCCTGAGCACGTGCTGCACGGTGTGCTGCATGACGATGATGAAGATGGGCAGGCCCGTCTGTCCCTGGACGATGACCTCGCCGGTGTCGGGGTGGAAGATGCCGCTGGCGCGGTCCCAGGCATCGGAGATGATGGGCGAGAAGGCCGAGGTGGACAGCACGGTGTCCATCTCGTCGGCGATCTGTTCCAGAGCGCCGCGGATCACGGCCAGCGTCGTCGGGTCGATGTTCCGCATGTCCCGCCTCAAGCGTTCGCTTCGATCAGCAGATTCCCCGTCGGGTGCACCGTGGCCGAAAATCCCGGTTCGATCAACGTCGTGGCGTCCGCCTGGGTCAGCAGGGCCGGGCCGTCTACGCGAAAGCCGCCCGGGAGCTCGGCGCGCCGGTATTTGGCGGCGTCGATCCAGGCGCCGCCGAAGTAGGCCCGCGCGGTGCCGGCGGCCGGCGTCGTGTCCGTCGGCGCCGAGACGAGATCGGCGACGGAGGGGACGTCTCCGGTGTCGGCGACCGTCACCCGCGTGCTGATGATCTTGATGCCCGCGTGCGGCAGCAGGTTGGCGAACCGTTCGCGGTAGGCGGCCTCGAAAGCCGTCTTCACCGAGTCCCTCGACAGCGGCTCGCCGTCGGGGAAGACCACCTGGATGACGTAGGCCTGGCCGGCGTAGCACATGTCGGCGCCGAGGGTCGCCGCGGTCCGGCCGGGGGGCACGCCTTCGGCCGCGAGCAGGGCGCGTCCCTTCCGCGCCTCCTCGTCGAGGATCGCGCCGAGGGCGGCCGGGTCGAGCGCGTCCAGCGCGACGTTCACGGTGCGCAGGTAGTCGTGCCGCAGGCGGCCGAGAACGCAGCCCAGCGCCGAGGTCAGCCCCGGATAGGCGGGAACGACGGCCGAGCGGAAACCGACCTCGCGGGTGATGCGGTTCACGTGGACGGGACCGGCGCCGCCGAAGGCGATCACGGAGAACTCCCGCGGGTCGAGACCCTTGCCCAGGAGCTTCCGCCGCACGTGGCCCGCCATCTTGGCGCCGGCGACCGTGAGGATGGCCTCCGCGGCGTCCTCCACCGCCAGGCCGAGCGGTCCCGCGATCCTGTCCCGGATCGCCGCGCGGGCGAGCCCGGCGTCCATGCCGACTCCCTCGTCCCGCCCGATGGCCTCGCCGGGGTCGAGGTAGCCGAGCGCCAGGCTCGCGTCCGTCACCGTCGGTTCGGTCCCGCCGCGCCCGGCGCAGGCCGGTCCCGGATCGGCGCCCGCGCTCTCGGGACCGACCTCGACGATGCCGGAGGAATCGATGCGGGCGATGCTGCCGCCGCCCGCTCCGATGGCGTCGACGTCGAGCATGGGCAGGCTCAGCGGGATGCGGAAATCCAGGTACTTCTCGCCGGCGATCGCGGGCCGGCCGTCCCGGATGATGCAGGCGTCGAAGCTGGTGCCGCCCATGTCGCAGCACACCACGTCGCCGATGTCCATGTCGGCGGCGATGGCCGCTCCCGCGGTGACGCCGGCCGCGGGTCCGGAGAGAATGGTGTTCGAGGCCAGTCCCGCCGCCACGGACGCCGTCATCACGCCGCCGTTGAGCTGGACGACGAGGAACTCCTTGTCGTAGCCGCCGTCGTTCAGCCGGTCTCCCAGGCGCGTGAGATACCGCGAGATGAGGGGCTGGACGTAGCCGCTGACGACGGCGGTGCTGGTCCGCTCGAACTCGCGCACCACGGGCAGGACCTCGGAGCCCGTCACGACGAAATCGTTGGGCCAGACCTCCCGCGCGGCCCGCCCGGCCGCCGCTTCGTTCCCGGTGTTGGCGTAGGCGTGCAGGAACGAGATGACCAGGGCCTCGCAGCCGTCCTCGGCGAGCGCCCGGGCGACGGCGCGCACGTCCTCGGGATCGAGGGGCGTGAGGATTTCGCCCTGGGCGCTCACGCGCTCGTCCACCTCGCGGCGGTCCCGGCGGTCGACGAGGGGCTGGAAATCGCCGAACAGCCCGTACACCTGGCGGCGGTCGCGGCGGCCCATCTCGAGGACGTCCCGAAACCCCCTGGTCGTGATGAGGCCGCAGCGGGCGCCCTTGCGCTCGATCACGGCGTTGGTCGCCACGGTCGTGCCGTGGATCAGCAGGTCGATCCCGTCCAGCGGGACATCGAGGACGTCGATCCCGTGCATCAGGCCGTCCGCCTGGTTGGACGGCGTCGACGGCACCTTGGCGACGCGCAGCTCGCCCGCCTCGGTGTCGACGAGGACGAGGTCCGTGTTGGTGCCGCCGACGTCGACGCCGATCAGGTGGGCCATGCGCGGGCTCCGGTGGGGGAGGGGATCGTACGGGAGGCCGGGTCCATGGTGCGGTGTATCATGAAGCGCTTGGCGGAAAAACCGGAACGCGACCCCGCCCGGCCCTCGCCCTGCAAGGAGGAGGACCCCGGCGGCGCGCCTATGCCGCGACGGCGGTCCCGCCGGCGATCAGCCCGTCGATCTCCGCCCCGGACAGGCCCGCTTCCCGCAGCACGTCCGCCGTGTGCTCGCCGAGCCGGGGCGGCGGCAGCCGCACGCCCCCGGGCGAGTCGGAGAAGCCTGTCGGGACGCCGGGCAGGCGCAGGGTGCCCTCCGTGGGGTGTTCCATCATGTGCCAGTAGCCGGTCTCCGCGAGGTGGGGGTCGTCCGCCAGGTCCTCGAGGGAGTTCACGGCCATCACCGGGATGTGAGCCTCGTCGAGGAGTTCCATCCATTCGGCGGTGGTCCGGGTGGCGATGATCCCGGCGAGCTCGCCGTAGAGCTCCTCGACGTGGTTGACCCGCTCGTCCAGGGTGGCGAAACGCGGGTCTTCCAGGAGTTCCTCGCGCCCCGCCAGCCTGAAGAAGGTCTCCCACTGCCGGTCCGAATACGGCATCGCGGCGACGTAGCCGTCCTTCGACCTGTACGGCCGCCTCCCTTGCGACAGCACGCGGCCGTAGCCGGGCGGGCCGAGCGGCGGCTCGAAGGTCATGCCCATCCAGTGCTCGGGCAGCAGGAAGCCGACCATGGTCTCGAACATCGGCACCTCGATTCGCTGCCCCCGCCCGGTCCGTTCCCTGTGGAACAGCGCCATGGCCACCGCCCCGGCCGCCGACAGGGCCACGATCTTGTCGCAGATCACGTTCGCCACGTAGGCCGGCCGGCCGGCCGGCCCGGCCTGCAGCATGGCCAGGCCCGAGGCCGCCTGGATCATGTCGTCGTAGGCCGGCTTGTGCCCGTAGGGGCCGTCCTCGCGATAGCCGTAGGCGCCGCAATAGACGAGGCGGGGATTGATCGCCTGCAGGTTCTCGTAGGCGAGGCCGAGGCTGCGCGCGCCCCGGGGGCGCATGTTGTGAAAGAAGACGTCCGCCGACTCCACGACCTTGAGCATGGCCGCGCGGCCGTCCTCCGCCTTGAGGTCGAGCGCGAGGCTGCGCTTGTTGCGGTTGCCGTTCAGGAACACCGGCCCCATGCCCTCGGAGCGCTTGGGCCCCAGGCCGCGCATGGGGTCGCCGTCCGGCGGCTCGACCTTGACGACGTCGGCACCCATGTCGCCGAGCATCTGGGTGGCGAAGGGACCGAGGAGGACGGTGGTCAGGTCGATGACCCGCACGCCGTCGAGGGGGCCGCTCATTCCGGCCGTCCCGCGGAGCAGGCGCCGCCGCCGAGGACGCAGAACCGGGCGCAGTGGGGATGGTTGAGGGCCACGTCTCCGGCGGCGTCGGCGAGGGTCCCGCCCATCTCGAAGCGCGCGTCGTAGGGCAGCAGCGTACAGGGCAGCACGACCGGCCCGGCGGCGTCCTTGCGCCGGACCACCATGCGCGAGGTCGCACACATCACGCCGTCCGGGTCGACGCCCAGGATTCCCCAGCAGGCCGCGGTGATCTCGGGGACGTCGACGGTCTCGTCCATCTCGGGGAAGAGGACGAGCTCCGCGCGGTCCCGGGCGTCCACCCGGATGCCCTCGGCCGCGAACAGCCTGGCGTAGCCGGCCCGCAGGCTGTCCTCCGATTCGGCCCACGGGGTCCGCCCCGCCACGCGGACGTGGAAGCCGTGGTCCGAAAGCCACTTGAGGCCGGCCAGCGCGCGCTCCCAGCTCCGCGCGCCCCGCTCGAGCTCGTGGAGGGCGGGCGTGTAGTGATCGAGCGATACGCGGATCCTGAGCTTGCGGCCGTACGTCCGGTTCAGCCTCGACAGCTCCTCCCGGCGCTTCATCATCGGCCGCATGCCGTTGGTCAGGACCAGCGCGTCCAGCCCCCGGGACAGGACGGCCTCGATGCAGTCGACGATCTCCGGGTTCATGAACGGCTCGCCGCCGGTGAAGCCGATCTCGCGGGTCCCCCGGCCGTCGCGGCGGATCTCGTCGAGATAGGTCCGGACCTCCGCCGCCGTGATCCAGGCGAGCCGGTCGTTGGCGGGGCTCGACTCGATGTAGCAGTTGGTGCACGCGAGGTTGCAGCGCGTGCCCGTGTTGAACCACAGGGTCTCCAGCCGCCTCAGCGCGACCTTCGCCCGCACGGACCCGTCGGCTGTGACCTCGGGATCGCGGAACTTGGCCGGATCGAGCGGCGGGGCCGCATTCTCCGCGGTGTCGATCGACATGGACGCTCCAATCCGATGTGCCGGCGGGCGGCCGCGCGCGGACGATATAGCAATTCCGGGCGCGTGACACCCTTGCCTCAAGCTCCGTGCCGTGCGTCCGCCTGGACGAGGTCGGCCACCTGCCAGAGTCCCTTTCCGACGACGCTGATCGAGACCAGCAGCAGGAACACCCGGAACACGGTGTCGAACCGGGCGCCGGGCAGCGCCCGGAAGAACCGCGCCCCGAGCCAGCCG
This sequence comes from Alphaproteobacteria bacterium, assembly GCA_963663355.2. GTDB lineage: Bacteria > Pseudomonadota > Alphaproteobacteria > UBA2966 > UBA2966 > UBA2966. The sequence continues at coordinate 2,200,732 of CAXXKS010000001.1, read as the reverse complement.
CCCGCGATCACGACGGGCGCCAGCACGATCGTCTCGGCGACGATCCGCGGAGTGATCAGTCCGGCGAACGACGTGACGACGATTCGCCCCACGATCGACACCGTGCTCAGGGTGAACCCCGTCGCGCGGAGCTTGTGCGCGGTCGGGCAGGCGTGCCGGAGGTAGGCCGCGGTCAGGTAGTTGGCGCCCGCGCCGACGGCGCCCGCGATCCATCCCGAACAGGTCGCCAGCGTTCCGGCGATCCAGGGCGAGCGGATGTCGGCGCGCTCGGACACCCTGTACATGACGTCGGTGAAGCTGATCGCCACGATGATCGAGATCACGATGCCGAGCACGAGCGTCAGCCAGGCGGAACTCAGCTCCCGGAAGACCCAGACGCCGCCGACGACGCCGGGGATCAGGAAGACCAGGATCACCCCGGCGACGCCCCAGTCCGCGTGCCGCAGGCCGTGTCCGATGAACTGGGCGTGGCTGATGCTGGAGCACGTGAGCAGCAGGAGCACCGCGTGGTGCGGTTCGAGAATGTACGACCCCAGCAGGATGGCGGGCACGCCCGAGCCGAACCCGAAGGTCCCCCGCACGAAGAACGAGCCGAAATAGATCAGGCCGATGGCCCCGACCGCCCCCCAGGAGATGTCGGCGAAGGGCGCGGCGCCGGGAAACAGGGAGTCGAGCACGGACGAGGCGGTTCGCGTCGCCGGTCAGGCTCGCCCCGACCCCCGCCGCATCAGACGAGATCGAGAATGCGCCAGAGAATGGCGGCGGAGAACGCGAGGTTGAACCCGACCATCCACTTGAGCAAACGAAGATCGGCCTCGGTCGCGAGATGCTCCGCAAGTTCCTCGCCGAGCGCGGCGGCCATGGCTTCGGCCCGCTCGTCCGGCAGGCCGGCCCGTTCGAGCTTGCGAGCGAAGCGAAGCGTATCTGTCGCGGTTGTGGCCATGGCGCATCGGATCGAGGACCGGGCCGCTACATTGGTGCAATCGAACGGCCACGGCAACCGCATCGGAAACGCCAATTTGCCGGGCGGGGGGCGCTCGCGCAATATGGCGGGGCGGCGGCCGCGCTCCGCCGGGAACGGGGGAACGAGCCATGCCCATCGACGGTCTGAACGAATCCGGCGCCCGGGAAGGCGTGTCGACGCTGCGGCCGGCCGTCGCGGGCACGCGCCATATGGCGGCCGCCGGCCACTATCTCGCGGCCCATGCCGCCTTCGAGGTGCTCGAGGCCGGCGGCAACGCGATCGACGCGGGATGCGCCGGCGGCATCGCCCTCGGCGTGCTCCAGAGCGAGCTGGTCAACGTGGCCGGGGTGGCGCCGATCATCGTGTATCTCGCCGACTCCAGCGAGGTCGTCACCCTCAGCGGCCTCGGGACCTGGCCCGCGGCCACCGACCCGGACCTGTTCCGGCGCGAGCACGACTCCCACATTCCCGAGGGCATCCTGCGCACCGTGGTGCCGGCCGCGCCCGACGCCTGGATCACGGCGCTCGAGCGGTACGGCACGATGAGCTTCGCCGACGTCGCGGCGGCGGCCATCCGCTTCGCCTCGGAAGGGTTCGTCATGTACCCGCTCATGTCGGACCTGATCCGCGCCAACGAGGACAAGTACCGGCGCTGGCCCTCCAGCGCGGAGATCTACCTGCCCGGCGGCGCGCCGCCCGCCGTGGGCGACCTGTTCGTGCAGAGCGACCTCGGGCGCACGCTGCGGTACATGGCCGACGAGGAGACCGCGGCCGCCGGCCAGGGGCGCGAGGCGGGGCTCCGGGCCGCGCGCGACGCCTTCTACCGAGGCGACATCGCGGCCGCCATCGTGAGGTTCCACGAGGAGAACGGCGGCTGGCTGCGCGCGGACGACCTCGCCGGCTTCCGGGTCGGCATCGAGCCGCCCGTCTCGGTGGACTACCGCGGCACCAGGGTCTACGCCTGCGGCCCCTGGTGCCAGGGTCCCGCGCTTCTCCAGGCGCTGCGGCTGCTGGAGGGCTTCGATCTCGACGTCCTGACGAGTCACAACTCGCCCGGCTACGTCCACTTCGTCGTCGAGGCCCTCAAGTTCGCCTTCGCCGACCGTCACCACTATTACGGCGACCCCCGCTTCGTGAACGTGCCCATCGAGGGATTGCTGTCCGACGACTACAACCGCCGCCGCCGCGGGCTGATCCAGCCCCACAAGACCTGGCGCGGCATGCCCCCGTGCGGGGACATGCCGGCCCGGACGGCCGTCGGGCCGGCCCGCGCGAGCAGCTTCGTCCCGGTGGACGATGCGTGGAGGCCCGCCCTCGATACGTCCTACGTCTGCGTGACCGACCGCCACGGCAACGTGTTCTCGGCCACTCCCAGCGACGTGTCCACCGACACGCCGGTGGTGCCGGGGACCGGCCTCTGCCCGTCGTCGCGCGGCTCCCAGTCGTGGGTCGACCCGGACCACCCCTCGTCCGTCGCGCCGGGCAAGCGGCCGCGCCTGACTCCGAACCCGGCGATCGCCCTCCGCGAGGGGGAGTTCGTCATGCCCTTCGGCACGCCGGGCGGCGACGTCCAGGTGCAGGCGATGCTCCAGTGCTTCCTCAACGTCGTGTGCTGGGGCATGAACCCGCAGCAGGCCGTCGAGGCACCCCGGTTCGCCACGTACAGCTTCCCCGACTCCTTCGAGCCCCATGGCTACCAGCCCGACAAGGTGAAACTGGAGGGCCGGTTCGGCGAGGCCGCCGCGAGGGCGGTGGGCACCTTCGGCCACGACGTGGACCTCTGGCCCGACTGGACCTGGCGGGCGGGGTCCATGTGCATGATCCACAAGGACCTGAAGACCGGGATTCACACCGGCGGGGCGGACCCCCGCCGTCCTGCCTACGCCGTCGGCTGGTGATCCCGCGCGGGCGGGCGCCCCGCCCGGGTCCGGGACGGGACGTCAGTGTTCGCGGCTGTCGTCGATGGCCTTCACCAGGGAATACACCGCCCGGGTATGGGGAAAGTCCTCGTCGCCGTCCGCGAATCGGAGGACGCTCCCCGAGATGGCGTCGATCTCGGTCTTCCGGCCCGCCTCGACGTCCTGGAGCATCGAGGTCCTGTTCCGCGCCGTGCGCGCGAGGTTCCGGACGTTCTGTTCCCAGACGCCGTCGAAGTCGAGCTCGACCCCGCCCCGCCGCGCCGCCGTCACGGCCTCGCGCCCCAGGCGCCGCGCCAGGTCGAGGAGCATGGGACGGTCGCGCAGGCCGCCGACCCGCAGGCCGGTCAGCGCGGTCAACGGATTGACCATGGCGTTGATGACGAGCTTGCGCCAGATCGCCGGCCTCGGGTCGTCCACGAGGTCCACCGGGATGCCGGCGCTCTCGAACGCGGCGCCGATCCACGACACGTCGCCCCCGGCGCTCCACGGTCCGATGACCGTGTCGCCCCAGCCGCCGAGGCCCGTGACGCCGGGCGCGACGGTGTAGGCCCCGATGGTCGTCGTGCCCGCCGCCGTCCGCGCCGCGCCGAAGATGCCGGCCAGGACGTCGGCCGAGCCGAGGCCGTTTTGCAGGGTCAACGCGATCCCGTCGGGGGTCAGCGCCCGGCTTGCCGGCGCGATGTCCGGGGTGCCGTAGGACTTGACCAGCACGATCATCAGCCGCGACGGCCGCAGTTCCCCGGGGTCGCAGGCGACGCCGGCCAGGGGGTAGGACGACCTCTTTCCGTCCGCCTCGACGACGATGCCGTTGGCGGCGAGCGCGTCGAATTGCGCGCCGGGCCTCTGGAACGCCTGGACGTCGTGCCCCGCCGCGACGAAGCGCGACGCGATCAGGCCGCCGAGCGCGCCGCAGCCGGCGAACGTGACGAGCATGGGGCCTCCCGCGCGTGAATCGGCGATCCGCGCATGTACGGGAAACGCGCCGCGGCCGCAAGACGGGCGCGCGGGGTGCGGGGCGCCCACGCGCGCGTTGCGGCTTCGCCGCCGGCGGAGCTATGTTCGGCGCGGCGGCACACGTCGGGGATATCCGGGATGAACGGCGACACGGTGCGGGTCGGCGTGATCGGCGCGGGCGACATCAGCCACTATCACCTCGGAGGCCTCCGGGCCGCCGGGGGCGCGGACGTCCGGGTCGTCTGCGGGCGCAGCGCCGACCGCGCCGCGCCGGTGGCGGAACGGTACGGAATTCCCCGGGTGGAAACCGACTACCGGGCCGTTCTGGAGCGGGACGACATCGACGCCGTGCTGATCCTCACGCCGGACGACTCGCACGAGGAGATCGGAGTCGCGGCCGCCGAAGCGGGCAAGGCCATGATGGTCCAGAAGCCGGTGGCGCGCAGCGTCGACTCGTGCGAGCGCCTCATCGAGGCCGCGGTGCGGGCCGGCGTGAACCTCCAGGTGAGCTACATGCACCGCCATTTCGAGGAGGTCGTCTACGTCCGCGACCTCATCGGGTCGGGAAGGTTCGGCCCCGTCCACACCGTGCGCATGCGGAACGCGACCCCGGGTCCGATCTGGGCCTGGTACTACGACCCGGCCGCGGTCGGTGGCGGCGTCGTCTTCTCGCTGGCGAGCCACGGCATCGACCTCATTCAGCATCTCGCCGGTCCCGTCGAGGACGTTTCGGCCCGGACGGCGTGCATGATGCGCGAGCGCGTGCTGCCCCACGGCGAGGTCGTCACCGGCATCGAGCTGGAGGACGTCGCCTTCGCCACCTACCGCATGAAGAGCGGCATTCTCGTCGATCACGAGGTCACCGCTTGCGAGCGGGCGGGGACCGACCGGTTCCTGGTCGAGATCTACGGCGAGAAGGGGACAGTGCTGCTGCGCGGGCAGCGGGGCCGTCTGGCGATCCATGCCCCCGACGTCACCGGGGTTTCGGACTGGCACGCGCCGGAGCTCGACGACCGGCCCTTCGGGGCCCGCCACCACGCCCACTGGCTCGGCATCGTCCGGGGAACCGTGCCGGACGAGGCCTCCGCCTGGGACGCCCTCGCGGGCCTGCACGTCATCGAGGCCGTCTACGAAGCGGCGGAGTCGGGCGGCCGGGTCGGCGTTCCCTACGTCGAGAAGGCCGACTACGACCGTCGGGGGCGGCATGGCCGGTGACGTGGGATTCGTCGGGCTGGGGCAGATGGGCCTGCCCATGGTCGCCAACCTCTCCGGGGCCGGCTTCTCGGTGTCCGCCTGCGACCTGAAGGCCGAGGTCTGCGCGGCGGCCGGCGCGCTGGACGGCGTCGTCGTGGCGGCCTCGCCGGCCGAGGTTGCCGCGCGGGCGCCCGTCGTGTTCACGTGCCTGCCGTCCGCGAGCGCCGTCGAGGCCGTCTATACGGGTGTCGACGGCGTCGCGTCGGCGGGGCCGGCCGGGCTCGTGACCTGCGACTGCTCCACCGCGGCGCCGGAGGTCTCGCGGTCGCTGGCCCGGCGGCTGGCCGAACGGGGGATCCGCCACTTGGAGGCCCCGATCTTCGGCGTACCGCCGCAGGCGGAGGAGGGGGACCTGTTCTTCGCGGTCGCGGGCGAGGAGGCGTGCGTCGCGGCGGTCGCGCCCTTCCTGGAGGCGATGGGCCGGGGCTGGCGCTACGTCGGCGGCGCGGGCGTCGCCCACACGATGAAGATCCTGCAGAACGGCCTCGGCATGGGGCACGCCGCGCTCGCCGCCGAGGTACTGGCGGTCTGCGAACGTTTGGAGCTCGACACGGACGCGTTCATCGGCCTCGTCCGGGAGGCCCGGGCCCTCGGCCTGTCCGTGTTGTTCGAGCGCTACGCCGAGGCGCTGGCCGGGGGCGGGAAGACGAACGCGGGCCTGCTGCCCGTCGCCGCCAAGGACACGGGGCTGGCCGGGGACCTGGCCCGCCGCGCCGGGCTGCGGGCGCCGATCCTCGAGGAGACCGCCGCGGCGTTCCGGGAGGCGATGGACAACGGCTGGGCTGGCGAGGAATTCACGGTCGTCTCGCGCATCGCCAGGGAGCGGAGAGCGGACGGCGGCTCCTGAGCCTGGACCGGGCGGTTGCCGCCGCCCGACGCCGGAGCTACCTTGGGCGCAGACGGGATTCGCCCGCACGGGACACGGCCATGAGCGCGCAAGCCGAACCTTCGCCGTCCGACGCCCCGATCCTGCTCCGGGACGACTCGGACGGGGTCGCGCGGCTGACCCTCAATCGGCCCGAGCGCTACAACGCGCTGTCCGAGGACATGCTGGACGCGCTTCAGTGCGCGCTCGACGCCGTCGCCGGGGACAGGTCGGTCCGCGTCGTCGTGCTCGCCGGCGCGGGCAAGGCGTTCTGCGCCGGGCACGACCTCAAGGAGATGCGGGCGCGGCCCGAGCGCGGCTACCACGAGTTCCTGTTCCGGAAATGCAGCCGCATGATGCTGAGCATGGTGCGGCTGCCGCAGCCCGTCGTCGCCCGGGTGCACGGCGTCGCCGCCGCGGCCGGCTGCCAGCTCGTGGCCAACGCGGACCTCGCCGTCGCCGCGCCCCATGCCCGCTTCGGCACGTCCGGGATCAACCACGGCCTGTTCTGCATGACCCCCGGCGTCGCCGTGGCCCGGAACGTGGGGCGCAAGCAGGCGTTCGAGATGCTGTTCACCGGCGACCTGCTGTCCGCCGCGGAGGCGCGGGAGGCCGGCCTCGTGAACCGGGTCGCGCCGTCCGGCGGCCTCGACGACGCCGTGGACGAGCTGTGCCGGTCCGTCCTCGGCAAGCCGCGGGCCGCCGTCGAGGCGGGCAAGCGCCTGTTCTACGAGCAGTTGGAGATGGACCTCGAGTCGGCCTACATGCGCGCGAGCGACGAGATGGCGCGCAACATGACGTTCCGCGACGCCGGCGAGGGCATCGACGCCTTCATCGCCAAGCGTCCGCCCGTCTGGACCCACGAGTAGGCGCCGGCGCCCGGCTGCGGATCCCGTTCCTTCCGCTCCCGCCCCCGCTTGGCGCGGGCCGCGCGCGCCGTGCTATCTCCGGGGCCATGAACGCCGACGCGCCGCGGTCCGGCCGCCTCGTCCCGAGCGTCCTGCTGACGTGTTCGATGCTCTTCTGGGGCGCCAACGCCGTGGTCAGCCGCGCCGCCAGCTTCCACGTCCCCACCACCGGCCTCGCGTTCTGGGCCTGGGTCACGGCGTTCGCGCTGCTGACGCCCTGGGCCGTCCGGCAGGTCGTGCGCCAGCGGCGCGCCATCCTGCGGCACTGGAGGATCGTCGCCGTGCTCGGGATCCTGGGGATCGGGCTCTTTCCGCAGTTCCTCTACGGGGCGCTCGGGCTCACGAGGTCGATCAACGTCGCCCTCATCAACACCGCCACGCCCGCCTGGATCGTGGCCCTCTCCTGGCTCTGCTTCCGCGACCCGGTGTCCTGGCGGATGGCGCTCGGAATGGCCTGCGGCGCCCTCGGTGTGGCCGTCGTGGTCACCCAGGGGCGCCTCGCCGCGCTGGCGGAGATCGAGTTCGTCCCCGGCGACCTCGTCATGCTGGCCGGCATCGTCGTCTGGGCCTCCTACTCGATCCTGCTGCGCTACCGGCCCCCGGAGATCCATTCCCTGGCGCTGCTCTGGGCCATGATCCCGCCCGCCCTCCTGGTCAGCGGGACGATCTACTTCTCGGGCGTCTTCCATCCCTGGCGCTTCGAGCCGGCCGCCGGGAACCTCGTCTTCCTCGCCTACTGCGGGGTGTTTCCCACGGTGCTCGCCTACGTCTGCTTCAACGCCGGCGCCAGGGCGCTGGGCGCGCGGGGGGCGGGGCAGTTCCTGTTCCTGCCGCCCCTCTTCACGGCCGGCCTCGCCGCGGCCTTTCTCGGCGAGACCTTCGAGCCGTTCCACGTCGCCGGCCTGCTGCTGATCTTCGCCGGGCTCTACCTGGCCAACGGGGCGCCGGAGAAAGCGGACCCGTGACGCCCGCCGGCGGCGGCTACGGGGCTTCGTACACCACCGGGAAGAGGGCGCTGTCCAGGGGATCGCCCGGGCGCAGCTCGGGGTTCGCCAGGAAGCCCTCCTTGCCGGTCCTCGGCGGCTCGTAGCGGGCGTCCCTCCCGGCGAAGCGGACGGCGTAGCCGCGGCGCGGCGCGGCGCCGACGTTGCCCCGCGCGCCGTGCACCGACAGGCCGTGGAAGGCCACGGCGTCTCCCGGACGCATGTCCCACGACACGATGTCGTGGCGGCCGCGCTCGGCCTCGAAGTCGACCAGCGGCTCGAAGGCCGGGTCCTGGTCGGGATACGGCCGCAGGCAGGCGCCGTGCTCGTCGGGCATGAACGTCTGGAACCAGCGGTCCCACGCGTGGGACCCCCGGATGAATTCGAGCGCGCCGTTCTCGGCCGTGACGGGGTCGAGCGCGATCCACAGGGTCGTCACGGGCCAGCCCCGGACGGGCCAGTACGGCTGGTCGTTGTGCCAGCCCGTGACCGTGGCCGTGCCCGGCTCCTTGACGAAGATCTGGTCGTACAGCAGGTTGACCTTGTCGGTCCGCATCAGGGCGGCGGCGATGCCGGCGGCCGGGGACCGCCTGCAGAACCGCTCCAGATCCGCATCCTCGCGCCACGTCAGGCGCCGGTAGAAGAAGCCCGAAGGCGTCTTCAGCGCGCGCGCCACGGCCCCCCGCAGCAGGCCCTGCCAGTCCTCGCCGACCGCGCCGGGCAGCAGCGCCGCCCCGTCCCGCTCGTACGCCTCGACGTGCTCGTCGCGAACCTCGAAGCGTTCGGCCCTGTTCGTCATCCGGACCAACACCACCTTCCCTCCGCCGGCCCGGCGCGCCGCCGGCCCATTACAGTACAGGGTGCCCGAGGCGCGCAACGGCGTCCGGTCGGGACGAATTCGCACAGTTCGCACGGAGTCGGAGGAGTGGGCGCGTATCGCGGCCGGGACGGCCATGTCCGGCGCGATGTCCGTCCGGTATCCCCGGGACGCCGCCGACCCCCCTCCCGACTCCCTCCTGCCAGGGGGAGGAGACCCTCAGGGGGTCCGATATTTCCGGCAAACGCGACATCATGGCCGGAACAGGTCCGGGCCAACCGATTGAGGACGCGGGAGAAAGTCGATCCAATTCGCACACTTCGCGCAACCTCGGGGGGCGGTTTCGTAACCGGGTCGACGGTCTACGGGAAATTTTCTCCCGCGGGCCCCTGAACCTCCGCCAGCGCTCCCCCGTCATGCCCCGGCTCCCCATGTCGTGCGAAGTGTGCGAATTGGATCGGCTTTTTCTCATGTTTCCAGTCGGTTGGCCGGACGTGTTCCGGGCATCTCCATCGGGGCCGGGCGCCGGGGGTGGGGCGACGTGGATGGCCGGAACGAGTCCGGGCATGACGGTGTGGGGGGATGCGGGACAGGGGCTCGTCGACGCGACGCCGCCGGACCGGAACGCGGGCGGCGCGGGACATCCGCCGGCGGAGTTTCGGGAACAGGCGGAAAGGGTTTACAACGGTAATGGGAAAGTCCATAGTCGTTCCCTGTTTGTTCTTGGATCGAATCATGACCAGCAAGACCGCGATCGAGTGGACGGACGCGACCTGGAACCCGGTGACGGGGTGTACCAGGATCAGCGCCGGCTGCGACCGCTGCTACGCGGAGCGCTTCGCCGAGCGGTTCCGCGGCGTCCCCGGCCACCCGTACGAGCACGGCTTCGACCTCACGCTCCGGCCGGAGCGGCTGGACCGGCCCGCGTCCTGGCGGCGGCCGCGGATGATCTTCGTCAACTCGATGAGCGACCTGTTCCACAAGCGGGTGCCGCGCGAATTCGTCGACGCGGTCTTCGACACCATGGAGCGCGCCGACCGGCACGTGTTCCAGGTGCTCACCAAGCGCAGCTCCCGCCTGCGCGCCTACGTCAACGCCCGCTACGCGGACCGGCCCGCGCCGGGCCACGTCTGGATGGGCGTTTCGGTCGAGGACGGCACGAAGCTGTCGCGGGTCCGGCATCTCGCGGAGACGGCGGCGCGGGTGCGCTTCCTGTCGCTGGAACCCCTGATCGGACCCGTCGACGGCCTCGACCTCGGCGGCATCCACTGGGTCATCGTGGGCGGCGAGAGCGGTCCGGGCGCGCGGCCGATGCGTTCCGAGTGGGTGCGCAGGATCAGGGACCGCTGCGTCGCCTCCCGTGTGCCGTTCTTTTTCAAGCAGTGGGGCGGACCCACGCCGAAGGCGCGCGGGCGGACCCTGGACGGCCGGGAGTGGAGTCGGTGGCCGCGCGCCTTCCCGCCGGCCGCAAGCGAAACCGCGGGCCTCGGCGGATGATACTGATCGGCCGCTACCGCTCTCCCTTCACCCGCCGCGTCGCCGTGACGCTGCGCCTCCTCGGCCTCGACTACGAGCACCGGCCCGTCCGGCCGTGGCCGGACAACGCGGAGCTCCTGCCCGCGAACCCCATGGGGCGGGTGCCGGTCCTGGTCCTCGACGACGGGGAGGCGCTGTGGGAAAGCGGGTACATCCTGGAGTACCTGGACGACCTCGTGGGGCCGGAGCGCGCGCTGACGCCTTCGTCGGGCCCCGAACGGCTCTTCGTCCGGAAGATCGTCCACTGGGCGATGGGGACGCAGGAGAAGGTGGTCCTCGCCAACCACGAGCGCTACCGGACGCTTCCGAGGGCTACGCCGAGCGGGCCTGGATCGACCGCTGCGAGCGCCAGGCGGCGGCGGGCCTCGCCGCCCTCGACGGGTTCGCGCCCGGCCCGTGGCTCGCCGGAGCCGGGATCACCCAGGCCGACGTGACGGTGGGGGTCCTGTGCGGCCACGTCGCCCTGACCTGTCCCGAACTCATGCCCGAGGGGCGGTACCCCAACCTCGACGCGCTGTCGGCCGCCTGCGCCCGGCTTCCGGCCTTCGCCGGCACCGAGCCGGACTTCTGATCCGGCGCGGACGATGGGACGGGGAGGCGCGTTCATGACCGCGGCGAGCGCGTCCCGCGCGAGGCGGCGGCGTACCGTTTCGCCCGGGAGGCGCGGTAGGCCGTGCGCCTGTCGTGGAACGAGGTGCGCGCCCGCGCCGCCGCCTTCGCCGAGAAGTGGCGGGACGCCGCCTGCGAGAAGGGCGAGACGCAGAGCTTCTACAACGACTTCTTCGAAGTGTTCGGCGTCCGGCGGCGGACCGTCGCGCGCTACGAGCAGCACGTGGAGAAGCTCGACAACCGCTCGGGCTTCATCGACCTGTTCTGGCCGGGCGTGCTGATCGTCGAGCAGAAGAGCGCGGGCCGCGACCTCCGCCGCGCCTACGGACAGGCGGGGGAGTATTTCGACGCCCTGCCCGAGCGCGACCGCCCCCGCTACATCCTGGTGAGCGACTTCCGGACCTTCGAGCTTCACGATCTCGACGAGCGGGAGACCGTCGCCTTCGCGCTCGCCGACCTGCCCGCCCGCGTCGAGGCGTTCGGCTTCGTCCTGGGCGTGCAGCGGCGGGCCTTCCGCGACCAGGACCCGGCCAACGTCGCGGCGGCCGAGCTGGTCGGGCGGCTGCACGACGCGCTCGACGAGGCGGGCTACCGGGGCCACGATCTCGAGCGGTTCCTGGTGCGGATCGTCTTCTGCCTGTTCGCCGACGACACCGGCATCTTCGAGCCGCGCGACATCTTCCTCGACTTCGTCGAAGCGCGGACCGGAGAGGACGGCGCCGACCTCGGGCCGTGGCTGGCGCAGTTGTTCCAGGTTCTGGACACGCCGGAGACCGGTCGCGCGGCGACGCTCGACGAGGACCTCGCCCGCTTCCCCCACGTCAACGGCGCCCTGTTCGACGGGCCGCTGCGCATCCCGTCCTTCGACTCGGCCATGCGCGCGGCGCTGCTGGACGCCTGCCGCTTCGACTGGTCGAACATCTCGCCCGCCATCTTCGGCGCGCTGTTCCAGTCGGTGATGGACCCCGCGGAGCGCCGCGCGCAGGGGGCGCACTACACGACCGAGAAGAACATCCTGAAGGTGATCGAGCCGCTGTTCCTGGACGATCTGCGCGCGGAGTTCGCGCGCCTCGCGGCGCGGCGCGACAGCCGCCGCCGGCCGGACCTGCTGCGCTTCCAGGAGCGGCTCGGGCGGCTCCGCTTCCTCGATCCGGCCTGCGGCTGCGGCAATTTCCTCATCGTCGCGTACCGGGAGCTGCGGGTGCTGGAGATCGAGGTGCTGAAGGCGGTGTACCCGGACCGCCAGTTGGACGCGCTGGCGGACACGCTCTCCGTCGTCGACGTGGACCGGTTCCACGGCATCGAGATCGGCGAGTTCCCGGCCCGCATCGCCGAGGCCGCGCTGTGGATGATGGACCACCGCCTGCGATCATGAACAACCGGCTGAGCCTGGAGTTCGGCCGCACCTACGCGCGCATTCCGCTGCGGACGTCGCCGCGCATCGGGCTGGGCAATGCGACCTGGATCTGGACGGGCAGTGCTGATCGTCGAGCAGAAGACTGTTCGTATGTCTTCGGGCCGCGACCTCCGCCGCGCCTACCAGTGCGGGGGAGTATCCCAACAAGACGCCCTGCCGGAGGGCGACTGCAGGTCCCGACTGGATTATGTGACCTGGTGGCAACAAGGCCGGACCTTCGAGGCGGCACGATCTCGCTCGAGGGGGAGACCGTCGCCTTCGCGCTCGACCAACTCTGCCCGCCCGGTCGAGGCAGTTCGGTATTCGTCCTGGCCGCGTGCAGCGGCGACGGATCCTTCCGCGCCGGACCCGGCCAACGTCGCGGCCAGCGAGGCTGGTCGAGGCGGCAGCGGTCCAGACGGGCCTTACTTTCTCAGACAGGAAAAGCGCTCGATTTACGACTACGATCTGTGCGGGGCGAACCGCACGCTTCGGAAGTTGCGCTCAACGTGCTACCTGATCGATGGTCACCGGCAATCAACCGAGCCGCGCGACATCCGCTCCTCCGACCGGACGTCCGAAAATGCGCAAAGGAGCCGGACGGACGGCGCCGACCTAGGAAGCCGGATCTGGCGCATTCCAGGTTCTGGCCACCCGGAGACTCGATCGCGCGGCGACAGGGACGAGGCCTCTGGCCGCTTCCCCCGGAACTGCGAGAAATGGCTGAGGCCCTGTGTCGACGGAGCCGAAATGCGCATTTCCGGACGGTGGCGCTGGTGCCTATGCGCTGGAAGATGCGGACGCCTGCCGAATTCGACTGCGTCGAAGCATAGCCGCCCGACTCTTCGTGCGCGCTGTTCCGGTCGGTGCATGGACCCCGCGGCCAGCGCCGGCGAAGGGGCCCACTACACGACCGAGAAGAACACGCAAGGTGATCGGCAGCCGCTGATCCTGGACGATCTCGCCGTCCCTGAAGTGTCGTCGGAAACACGGGAGTACATCCCCACCGCCGCCGGCCGTGACCTGCGTGCGCTAAACTCCAGAGCGGCCCGGGCGCGCCGCTTGCACTCGATTTCGGCATCCTGCGGCTGCGGCAATGCCTCATCGGCTTACCGGGATGCGAACGGTCGCGGAGACGAGGTGCTGAAGGCGGTGTACAGCGGACTCGCCCGCTGCTGGCGGACACGCTCCCGTCGTCGGACGTGGACCGGTTCCACAGTGGGATCGAGATCGGCGAACTATCCCAAGCCGTCCTCGACGCCCGGGCCAGTTCGCTGACTCGCCGATGGACGCACATCATGAACAACCCGGACACCTGGAGTTCGGCCGTCCGCCGCGCGCACATCCGTTCTGCGACCGCGCCGCCGATCGTCTCTACGGCCGACGCCCCCTGGAGACCGACTGGGCGTGAGCTGCTGCCGCCGGAACACCTGTTCGCTTCGTGCTCGAGCAGACCGCGCCCTTCTAGAGGCGGCGATGAAGGAGAAGACGCCCGTGGACAAGTTCAACTGCCGGGAGGTGCACCGAATGGACGACGTACTGAACGCTTTGCATCGGCAAGACGATGGCGGGACGCTTCGACTTGTCGTGGCCGCAAGTGGTTCGTCAAGGCGTGGGACGTACGTCCGTATCGCGGCAAGGCCCGGATCGGATTCGTGGCCAATACTAACTCGTTCGTCGGGCGAGCAGGCCGATTTCGCTAGCTCTGGCCGATCACACCATTTCTCCGGCTGCTATATGCTGGAAGAAACAGCGTTCGATTGGTAATGGATTTTTCCTTCGCCTCGGGGTCGGACGCGCGCGGATATCTTACATGTGCACGTCGTGAACTCGCGCGGAAACTGGACCGATGCGCAGGACGTAAAACTCGGGCTTCAGCGCCTGTTCGAAATTTTGACGATGGGTCGGCGAGCGTACCTGAGAGCAAGAGAATATGCAGTACGCGGCGACTGAAGATCGAAAACCACTACCTCATGACGGAATCGAAATATTCGAACAGATTTTCGAGTCAGATTTTCCGATCCGCACCCATGGACGTCGAAACTACGGGAGGAAAAGAAAGTCGCGCCGATCAACGGGATGGGCAAGCTCGATGTTCGGCACGGCATTTTATAAGCTCTTCGAGAAAGTCTTACGGGTTCTCAACCGATACTTGAAGCAGCCGAATTCATCGAGAACTCGGAACCTGCAGGAATCGGGAACCGTATTGGGATCCGCCCCTTGCGTGGGTGGCTGGGAGGCTTCCTCCGGCGACAGAAGAGCGGAGAACATGGGATGAATTCAATGCATTCGAGATATCCCGCCTTCCAGTCAAAGAAAATTGGCGTTCGCGATCGTGCCGAAATGCTCAGGGAGAGGCTTCAGGCGAGGCAGTCGAAATTTTCGCGCGGAGAGCGGAACGCTTCCGACAAGGACGTCTTGCAGATTATGGCGATTCGGCTTATGGGTCGTAACCGCACGTCGGAAACGGAGGATCATTTCTCATTGAGTTTCCGAGAGTCGATTGAAGCGCTGTATGCTGGAGATGGCTGACGATCGCCACCCGTCGGCCCTTGAAGCCACGTTGGCAGAACTTCGAGGAACGCCACGCTTGCCGATATTACGCGACTGCTACGAAACCTCCGGGGATGCACAAGAGTGATCCACGCCGGCTGCGCCACGTATGTGGACGGGACGATGGGCTGTTGGACCGCGGGAAGCATGTACCGCTATTCCATCTGGCCATTCTGAACTACGGAACGCCCGATTGGGACAAACCGCTCGGGCGGAATGTTTAGGCGCGATCCTGCGAGAACGCGGATTGCGCTCCAAGGACGGCTGCTGCGACGCCCGCGCCGCCCACCCCGGGGCGACGCTGGCCGACCTCTACGACCCCGGCCTGATGCCGCCGAACCTGCGCCGGGCGCATCGCGCCCTCGACCGCGCCGTGGACCGTCTCTACCGCCGCGCGCCCTTCGCCTCCGAGCGCGAGCGCGTGGAACACCTGTCCCTCACCCTCTACGAGAAGATGCGCGCGCCGCTGGAGGCCGGGACGAGGGCGAAGGCGAGGCGGCGGAGGCGCGGGGCGGAGGGCGCCGCCGGACGGACGGCGGGCGACTCGACCGGACGCGCCGGACCGCATTTGACCCCGGCGCGGCGAAGCTGGAATAAAGGGGCGGCGCCGGGACAGGCCCGGCATCGAGCGACGGAGAGAGCATGGCCGACAGGATCTATCCCGCCTCCATGGAAGAGGCGTTGCCCGACCCCAAGCGGGTCGCGGAGGTGCGCAGGGAGCTCGAGTCGAAGGGCGTCAAGCTCCTGCTGGTCAACTGGATCGACCTGCTCGGGCAGCCCAAGACCAAGCCCACGCCGCTCAGCGAGCTGGAGGAGTGGTGCGCGGGCCGGGGGCCGCAGTTCGCCGTCCACTCGGTCTCCATGGTGCCGGAGCGGGGCCCGGCGGACCCCGACCAGATTCCCGTGCCCGACCTCGACAGCCTCGTCGTCTGCCCCTGGGACAGGTCCTGCGCCTGGATGTTCGCCGACCTCTACCTGGAGGGCGAACCCTACGACGTCTGCCCGCGCCTCGCCCTGAAGCGGCAGGTCCAGGTGGCGGCCGACGCCGGCTACCGGTTCATGGCGGGGTTCGAGCCGGAATTCATCGCCCTGAAGTACGACGAGTTCGGACAGCCGGCGAAGGCCTTCGACAACGACCCCCATCCCTCGACGGGCGGCGTCCGCCCGGCGCGCCAGGCCTGGGGCTACGACACCGAGGCCTCCATCGACTCGCTGCCCTACATCCGCGAGATCGTCGACATCCTCGTGGAGCTCGACTGGGACCTGCACGACACGGTCGCCGAGGGCGCCTATTCCCAGTTCGAGCTGGACTTCGGCTACACCGACCTCGTCGCGTCCGCCGACCGCCTGACGCTGCTGCGCATGATCCTGAAGGAGGTCGCCAAGAAGCACGGCATGTTCGTCACGTTCATGCCCAAGCCGACCCAGGGCGACTGGCGCAACGGGGCGCACCTCAACTTCAGCGCCCAGGACGTGGGCCGGCCGGGCGTCAACCTGTTCGGCGAGCGGGGCGGGCCCTGGAACGACGCGGTCTGGAACGCCGTCGCCGGCATCATGGGGCACGGCGAGGCGCTGACGGCGATGACCTGCCCGACGGTCACGTCCTACAAGGGGTTCGTGGGAACGGCCCGCGGCTTCGAGGGCGGCGTGCTGACCTGGGCGCCGACGCACGTGTCCTACGGCATGAACAACCGGTCGGCCATGCTGCGCATGCCCCAGAACCGCAAGGCCATCGAGAACCGGGCCTGCGACATGACCATGAACTTCTATTTCGGCCTGACCATGACCGCCGCGTGCGCGCTGGAGGGCATGGAGTCGGGCGCGCGGCCGCCCGGCCCGCCCACCAACGAGACCCTGTACGACGTGCCCGAGGCGAAGTGGGAGGAGTACGGCATCCGGCCGCTGCCCAGGACGCTGAAGCACGCCATCGAGGCGTTCGACGGGGACCCGCTGGCCAAGCGGATCCTGGGCGAGACCATGCACGGCTGCTACAGCCGCTACAAGCACGACGAGTGGGACCGCTTCCACGAGTACATCACCGAGTGGGAGGTCCGGGAATACCTGCGGTTCTTCTGATCCGGCGGGAGGCGCGACGGAGGGGGCGTCCGATGAGCGATCACGAGGTCTTCGAGGCGGGCGACGTCGTCCTGCAGAGCGGGATGACGCTGCGCGGCGCCAGGCTCGCGTACAAGACCCACGGCACCCTGAACGCCGGGGGGACCAACGCCGTCGTCTACCCGACGCGCTACGGCGGCACCCACGCCGACAACGAGTTCCTGATCGGCGAGGGGATGGCGCTCGATCCGTCGAAGTATTTCATCGTCGTGCCCAACAAGTTCGGCAACGGGGTCTCGTCGTCGCCGTCGAACACGCCGGCGCCGTTCGGCGGCCCGAGGTTTCCCCGCGTGACCGTCTACGACAACGTGATCCAGCAGCACCGGCTGATGACCGAGGTCCTCGGCGTGAAGAGGGTCGCGCTCGCCGTCGGCTGGTCCATGGGCGCCCTGCAGGTCTACCAGTGGGCCTGCCTCTTCCCCGGCATGGTGGAGCGGCTGGCGCCGCTGGCGGGATCCGCCCGCTGCGCCAGGCACAACCGCGTCTTCCTCGAAGGGGTGAAGGCGGCGCTGACGGCGGACGCGGAGTTCAGGAACGGCTGGTACGAGAAGCCGCCGCTCACCGGACTGCGCGCCATGGGCCGGGTGTGGGCGGGCTGGGCGCTGTGCCAGACGTGGTACCGGAAGGAGATGTACAGGTCCCTCGGCTATTCCTCCCTCGACGATTTCCTCGTCGCCTACTGGGAGGGCATGTTCGTGCGGCGGGAGGCGAACGACCTCCTCGCCATGATCGACACCTGGCAGCACGCGGACATCGGCGCCAACGACGCCTTCGGCGGCGACTTCGAGAAGGCGCTCGGCGCCATCGCCGCCAGGACCTTCGTGATGCCGGGCCGGACCGACATGTACTTCCCGCCGGAAGACGGCGAGTACGAGGCCGCGCACATCCCGAACGCGGAGTTCCGCCCCATCCCGTCGCTGTGGGGGCACTACGCCGGCGGCGGCAAGGACCCCACCGGCGCCGACACCCGGTTCATCGACGAATCCCTGAAGGAGCTGCTGGCCGCGTAGCCGCCGCCCTCCGCGCCGGTGCCTCACCTTGCGTCGGGCACCAAAATGACGTACACCGGTGTCCAAGAACATCTCTGCCGCTACTGTCGATAGCAGTGATTGTCGAATTAGCCTTGGCAAGGGAATATGGCTGGAAGGGATGCGTAAGGACCGCGAGGCACGGTCCCAGAACGCGAGAAGCATCGATCCCAGAGCTCCTACGCTCGGCGAGGCGCCTGTCTCCTATTACCAAGACGGCGAACGCGGCGTATCGAGCAGGCGCCCCATCCCGTCGCTGTGGGGGCACCTCCGGCGGCGGCAAGGACCCCACCGGCGCCGACACCCGGTTCATCGAGGAGTCCCTGAAGGAGCTGCTGGCCGCGTAGCCGCCGCCGCCCTCCGCGCCGGTGCCTCACCTTAGCGTCGGGCACCAAAATGACGTACACCGGTGTCCAAGAGGAGGTCGCCATCATGGCCCGGACCGACACGGTCCGAAGCGAGCGCATCGATCCGAGGCTCGGCGAGACGGCGAAGCGGCGTATCGAGCAGGCGGCCTCCGTCGAGGGCAAGACCGTCAGCGCCTTCATCGTGTCCAGCGCGCTGGAAAACGCGGAGAAGGCCGTTCGCCGTCACGAGACCGTCGCGCTCGCCCGCGAGGATGCGACGCGGTTCTTCGATGCACTCTCCCATCCGCCGCCGCCGAACGATCGTCTCCGCGCGGCCCTCGAGGAGCACGCACGGCGCGTCGACTCGCGTTGACCGAGTCCGATGCGCTCATTATCGGGCCGCTCGGAAGACGGCACGACCGGGCGGCCTTTTCCTGCGGCCTTCCCGAGCTGGATCGCTATTTGATTTCCACCGCCGCTGCATTGCGCATTCGCCACAGGCCTGCCAATCGCTCCGTTCGATCCCGACCCCGTGCACCCGGTGCCCACATCTGAACGACGACGGACCCGAGTGGCCCGGCCGCGCCCCGAGGGTCCCCTCTCCCGCGTGCGGGAGAGGGACAGGGTGAGGGTGTCGGAGAACGATGCGCCGCCCCGACCGCGTTTCGCGGAGGAATCCTTGCAGGGGGAGGGCCGGGAGGAGGTGCGTTTCGATTTTCGAGGTCGCGGCGCCCGGGAATCGGGGTACATCGATGTCGATGGCCGATTGCGCCGCAACGGCGGGAGGTTCAGTATGAATCGCCGCGTGAGGCAAATACCGCAGCGATCGCGGAACGTAGCATTGCCGGGCGCAAGTCGATGCTGATTGGCGTGCCGAAAGAAACCAAGGTTCACGAATACCGGGTCGGCCTGATTCCGGGCAATGTTCGCGAACTCGTCGCCCACGGGCACGACGTGATCGTCGAAACCGGCGCCGGCGCCGCGGTCGGCATGTCCGACGCCGATTACGAGGCGGCCGGCGCCCGGGTCGTACCGACGGCGGCCGACGTGTTCGCCGGCGCCGAAATGATCGTGAAGGTCAAGGAACCGCTGGCGCCGGAACGCGCGATGTTGCGCAAGGGGCAAATCCTTTTCACCTATCTCCATCTCGCGCCCGATCCGGAACAGACCGCGGACCTGATGGAGAGCGGGGCGACCTGCATCGCCTACGAGACCGTGACCTCGCCGTCCGGCGGCCTGCCGCTGCTCGCGCCGATGTCGGAGGTGGCCGGCCGCATGGCGGTGCAGGCGGGCGCCTACTACCTGGAGAAGACCCATCACGGCCTGGGCATACTCCTGGGCGGCGTGCCGGGAGTCGATCCGGGCAAGGTCGTCGTGATCGGCGGCGGCGTGGTCGGAACCCATGCCATCCACATTGCCCTCGGCATGGGCGCGGACGTATGGGTTCTGGACCGCCGCGTCGACCAGTTGCGCAGCCTGTGGCAGCGGTTCGGCCGGCCGTTGAACACCGTGTTCTCGACCCGCGACGCGATCGAGCGGCACTGCATTGCCGCGGATCTGGTGATCGGCGGCGTCCTCGTGCCCGGGGCCGCCGCGCCGAAACTGGTTTCCGCCGACCTTGTCGGCAGGATGAAGCCCGGGTCGGTCCTGGTCGACGTCGCCATCGACCAGGGCGGCTGCTTCGAAACCTCCCGGCCGACGACCCACGACGATCCGGTCTTCGTCGTTGACGGTGTCGTCCACTATTGCGTCGCCAACATGCCGGGCGGCGTGCCGCGCACGTCCGCCCAGGCGCTGAACAATGCGACGTTGCCCTTCACGCTGGCCATCGCCGACAAGGGCTGGCGCGGCGCGCTGGGCGAGGATCCGCACCTGATGAACGGATTGAACGTTCATGCCGGCCGGATCACCCATCCGGCGGTTGCGGAAAGTCTCGGTTACGAATTCCTCGATCCCGGGGAGGCGATCGGGCACTGACCGGCACGAAGAAGCCGGATTCCCGACCGGGCCGATACGCCGCATCGAAGCCCGTCGTCGACGGTCATCGAAATCTCCCGCGGGCGCCCCGCGCCAGCTCCTCCGCCAGCGCCCTCAGTCCGATCGCCTCGACGCCGGCGCCCTTGGGGTAGCGCTCGTCGCCGCCGTGAACAAGAAACGCCCTGTCCGGCTTCACGTCGTCGAGCGCGACGCGGAATCCCTTTTCGAGGGACGGCGCGAGGCGGCGCTTGATTTCCACCGCCCATATCCGGTCCCCCGGCAATTCCAGGACGAGGTCTATCCCTACCCCGGTCGCCGTGCGGTAGAAGCTGGCCCGCGTACGTTCCGGAGCCGCTCCGACAAGGGTCTCGATGACAAACCCCTCCCAGCTCGCGCCCGCCACCGGATGGCCGAGCACGCTGTCCACGTCGTCCAGACGGAGCAGCGTGTGCACAAGTCCGCTGTCGCGGATGTAGACCTTGGGCGACTTCGCCAGCCGCTTGCGGACGTTGGCGTGGAACGGCGGCAGGCGCCGCACCAGCAGCAGATCGACCAGCAGGTCGACATACCGGGCAACCGTCTTGGCGTCCACCGCGAGGCTCCTGGCCAGCGCCGCGGCGTTCCACAAACCGCCCTGGGCATGGGCCAGCATGGTCCAGAACCGCCGTAGCGTCTGAGCCGGGATGCGTAGTCCGAATGCGGGAATGTCCCGCTCCAGATAGGTGCGGATGAAGTTCTCGCGCCAGATCGCGCTGTCAGCGTCGGTCGGAGCGAGAAAACCGCGTGGGAACCCGCCCCGGATCCATAGCCGCGTCGGGTCGCGATCCGCCAGTTCCAGGATGTCCAGCGGAGCCAGTTCCAGATAGGCGATGCGCCCGGCCAGGCTCTCGCCCGATTGCCGCAGCAGGTCCATCGAGGCCGAACCCAGCAGGAGGAACTGTCCGGCCGGCTCGCCGCCGCGGATACGCTCGTCGACGATCCCGCGCAAGACCTGAAACAACTGCGGGGCCCGGTGGATCTCGTCCAGCACCACCAGACGGCCGCGCCGCGCGCCGAGATAGCCGGGCGCATCGGCCAGCTTCTCCTGATCGGCCGGGTTTTCCAGATCGAGATACAACCCCCTCTTCGGCAAGCGCGGCTCATCGCCGCCGGATTCCGCGAAGGCGCGCGCCAGCGTCGTTTTGCCGACCTGACGCGGCCCCAGCAGGGCTACGGCGGGAAACAGCCGCAGGCGGTCTCCGAGGCACGCGGTCAGCCGTCTGGGAACGGCCCCTCCGTCCATGCTTGCAATACTGGACACTGTGTCCGGTATTTACAAGGGAAGCCACGTGTCGCGCGGCGCGGGTCGGTCCCCCGGTCACGCTGCAGGATCTGGATTCAAGCGGGTTTCGGAAGATCGAGGCGAATCGAGGCTCGCAACGGAGCCCGAGCGCATTGCGGTCCACTCCGGCCGCGCCCCGAGGGTCCTCTCTCCCGGCCTTGCGGGAGAGGGACAGAGCCTGCCCCTACGAAGGCGGGGGGTGAGGGTGTCCGCCAGGGGGGCACGGCTTCGAACGACCCGCCGCCATGAACGGGGCGCAGGGACGTGGATGCCCGGAACAAGTCCGGGCGACGATTACGTGGCGGGGACGGGCGGGAAATCCGGACCGGACGGCGACGGTCAGTCCCGGAAGCCCGGATCGACGCGGTCGAGCAGGCGGAGGAGGGCGGGCCATTCCCGTTCCTCGGGCGGCACGACCTGTTTCTCGTACTGCTCGGCGACCCGCGTTCCGACCTCGTCCGGCAGCAGGATCATCCGGCCGCCGGACTGCATGATCTCGAGCTGGATGCGGCAGGCCTCCTCGAGGAAATAGGCCAGCGAGAACGCCTCGGCCACGGTCCTGCCCGCCGTGAGCTGGCCGTGGTTGCGCATGAGCATCGCCCGCCTGTCGCCGAGGTCCGCGACCAGCCGGGCGCTCTGGTCGTCGTCGAAGGCCATGCTCTCGTAGGCGTGATAGGCGAGCCGGCCGTGGAACTGGAGCGCTCCCTGGGTGAGGGGCAGGAGGCCCTCCTCGAGGCACGACACGGCCGTCGCGGCGTGGGAGTGGCAGTGCAGCACGCAGGCGACGTCGGGGCGGGCCCGGTGGACGGCGCCGTGGATGACGACGAAGCCCGGCCGGTTGACCGGATGGTCGGTCGGCTCCACGGGGTTGCCGCCGTCGTCGACCTTGACCAGGCTCGAGGCCGTGATCTCGGAGTACATCAGCCCGTAGGGGTTCAGGAGATAACGGTCCGGGGCCCCCGGCACGCGCGCCGTGACGTGGGAATAGACGAGGTCGTCCATGCCGAAGTGGGCGATCAGGCGGTAGCACGCGGCGAGATCGACCCGCACGTCCCGTTCGCCCGGCTCGTCCGGCAGGTCCGGCGCCTTCCGGATCGGCGTGATCGTCGTCATGGCCGGCTCTTCGTGGCGTCGCCCGGAACTTCGGGGGAAGCCAGTCTAGACCATATGCCCGCCGGGGCGTCACCCGCCGGCGGGCCGCAATATCCGTTTGGCGGGAAAGGCTCGATTCCTCTAACCTGAACGGCGACGGAGGCGCGGGGCGGTCGCGGGGAGTTCGAGGTAT
This sequence comes from Alphaproteobacteria bacterium, assembly GCA_963663355.2. Taxonomy (GTDB): domain Bacteria; phylum Pseudomonadota; class Alphaproteobacteria; order UBA2966; family UBA2966; genus UBA2966. The sequence continues at coordinate 2,177,901 of CAXXKS010000001.1, read as the reverse complement.
GCCGGTTCAGGCGGCCGAAGCCAGGAGGCCCTACGGCGGTTACCACCTGCGCGACGCGTCCGACGACGACTGGGTGCTGGCGCACACCGGGCCCGGCACGCCGCTCGGCGAGTACTTCAGGCGGCACTGGAACCCGGTCGCCCTGTCGTCGCGGGTCCGGGACCTGCCCGTCGCCGTCCGCGTCATGGCCGAGGACCTCGTCGTCTTCCGCGACAAGTCGGACAACGTCGGCGTCCTGCACCGGCATTGCAGCCACCGGGGCACCTCCCTCGAATACGGCATCCCGAGCGAGCGCGGCATCCGCTGCTGCTACCACGGCTGGCTGTTCGACGTCGACGGCCGGGTCCTGGAGACGCCGGGCGAGCCGCCCGGCTCCCGGCTGAAGGACGGCGTCGTCCACGGCGCCTACCCGGCGCTGGAGTACAAGGGCCTGATCTTCGCCTACATGGGGCCGCCCGGCGAAACGCCCGACTTCCCCGTCTACGACGTGTTCGAGCTGCCGGACAACGAGCTCGTGCCGTACTCGACGCACACGCCCTGCAACTGGCTGCAGGTCCACGAGAACGGCATCGACCCCATCCACGCGGTGTTCCTGCACGGCCGCGTGGGGGAGCGGCACTTCAACGAGACGTGGCTCGAGATGCCGACCCTGGAGTTCCGCGAGTCGGACAAGGGGGCGTACTACATCACGGCCCGGCGGCTCGGCGACATGATCTGGGTGCGCAGCGCGGAGATGGTGTTTCCCAACTTCGCCCAGACCGGCGCCCTGTGGGAATACGGCCACCGCGAGAAGTACTTCGGGCGGGTCAGCCTGAGCCGCTGGACCGTGCCCGAGGACGACACCGGAACCCGGTTCTTCGGCTGGCGCCACTTCAACGACGTCGTGGACCCGGAGGGCCTGGGCGACAAGTCCCTCTGCGGACACGACAGCGTCGATTTCGTCGGCCAGACGGGCAACCGGACGTACGAGGAGTCCCAGCGCAATCCGGGCGACTGGGAAGCCCAGATGAGCCAGCGTCCGATCGCCAACCACAGGAAGGAGCACCTCGGCGCCACGGACGTGGGCGTGGCCATGATCCGCCGCCTGTTCGCGCGGGCGGCCGAGGGCGGGCTGCGGCACCGGACGTTCCCGGGCGGCCGCGCCGCCGACGGCGGCCCCATCCCGACGGTGTCCCACGACACGGTGCTGCGCGTGCCGCCCCGGGAGGGCGGCGACGACCGGGAGCTGCTGGCCGACGTGGGGCGGCGGGTCCTCGACGCCATCCTCTCGGGGCACGACGTGCCGTCGGCCCGGCGGGCCGCGCATATCGAGCGGCGGCTGCGGGAGATTTCGGAAGCCGGGCGGGCGTGACGCCGGGCGGCGGCGGGGGGCCGGGGAGGGGATGAAGGCCAACTGGACACTCGTGCTCCTGCCGCCGATGCTGTTCTGCTTCCTGCTGCTCGGGGGCACGCAGTTCCTGTTCATCCGGGCGGGGTTCTTCGAGGACCTGGGGATCGGGCTCATCGGCGACGAGCTGGTCTTCAGCAACTACCTGACGGTCTTCACGGATTCCTTCTACCTCGACGCCCTGATCCTCAACATCCAGGTGTCCTCGGTGGTCGTGGCGTGCGGCCTCGTCTGCGCCTACCCGGTCGCCTACGTCATCGCCAGGATGCAGTCGGAGCAGTGGGCCATGGTCATGCTCGCGGCCATCGTCGTGTCGTCGTTCGTGACCATCGTCATCAAGGTGCTCGGGCTGATCATCATCTTCGGCAGCGACGGGGCCCTGAACCGGACGCTGATGGGGCTCGGCCTGACGGATCAGCCGCTCAAGATCGTGGGCAACGTGTACGGCGTCGTCGTGGGCCTCATGCACTACGTGCTGGGCTTCATGGTGCTCATGCTCTTCAGCGTCATCCAGACCATTCCGAGGTCGCTGGAAGAGGCAGCGCTCGTCCACGGCGCCTCTCCCTATCGCATGTTCCTGCGCGTCGTGTTCCCGTTGAGCCTGCCCGGCGTGGCGACGAGCGCGCTGATCGTCTTCAACCTGTGCATGGGGGCGTTCGTGTCGGCGGCGCTGCTCGGCGGCGGCAGGGTCCTGACCCTGCCCGTCGTCATCGAGCGGGCGATCGTGCTCGATACCGAATACGCCATGGGCGGCACCCTGTCGGCGATCCTCCTGATCTCCGTCATCCTCATCAACATCCTGTCGATCTGGCTGCTGAACCGGTTCCGCAAGGCGAGGCTGGTGATCGCATGAGACGCCGGAAACTCCTCCCGAAGGTGCTGGTGGGGTCGATCGTGGGACTGGTCTACCTCTTCCTGCTGGCGCCGGTCATCGTGGTCGCGGGCGCGTCGTTCGACGGCGGCAAGTCGGTGGCGGGCCGCGCGTTCCTGCAATTCCCTCCGAGCGACCTGACGCTCTACTGGTACGAGAACATCCAGCCGCGGCTGTGGGAGGCATTGGGAGTCAGCGTGTCGGTCGCGGCGGTCGCGGCCACCGTCGGGACCGTTCTCGGAGTGCCGGCGGCGCTGGGCATCGTGCGCGGCAACATCCCGGGCAAGACCCTGATCGCGACGCTGTTCCGCGCGCCGCTCCAGATACCGTTCATCGTCATCGGAATCGCCTTCCTGCAGACCTACTACTTCCTCGCGGACGCCGTGGGCTTCGGGTTGCAGGGGACGTTCGCGGGCCTCGCGCTGGGCCACGTCTTCGTGGCGACGCCGTACGTCGTGGGGTCGGTCGGCGCCGCGCTGCAGAGATTCGACGTCCGTCTGGAAGAGGCGGCGTTGAGCCTCGGCGCGGACCGCCTGACGACCTTCCGACGCATCACGCTGCCCATCGTCATGCCCGGAATCTACGCCGGCGCGCTGTTCGCCTTCATGGTGTCCTTCGGCGACGTGCCGATATCGCTGTTCCTGGCGGGCGCGTCGTTCACGACGCTGCCGCTCGAGATCTTTCATGGAATGGAGTTCGACTTCGACGCCGCGGTGCTGGCGATCTCGACCGTCGTCCTCGGCGGCTCCCTCGTCGTTCTCTATTTCATTCAACGGATCGTTGGCCTCGACGTTCTCTTGCGTTCCGGGGGCAACGGATAGGGCGCCGTCCCGGGGGACGGCGCGACTTGCAACGGGAGGACCGGCATGAAGAAAGGCTTGAAACACGTGACCGCGGGTGCACTGGCAGCCGCCGTCGTTCTGGCGCTGGGCGCGGGCTCCGCAACCGCCGCCGGAAAGTTCGAGGGCGTGACCCTCAAGGTCGGCACGTTCGGCGGGAGCTGGAAGGACCGGCTCTGCAGCGTCTTCTGTCCCAAGTTCGAGGCCGAGGGCGGCAAGGTGGAATGGGTCACCGGCAATCCCAAGCTTCTGTTGTCGAAGATGGTCGCGGCGCGCGGGCAGGAGCCGCCCATGGACGTGATCGAGATCGTCGAAACGACGCCCGACACCATGAGGGGCGGATTCGTCCAGAAGTACGATCCGGCGAACGTCCCGAACCTGAAGAACCTCAGCCCCAACTTCTACGACGAGTACAAGGTGGCGAACTGGATCACCGAGGAAGGCTTCCTGTTCGACATCGAGAAGTTCGAGGAGCTCGGGCTGCCGAGGCCGACGAGGTACAAGGACCTCCTCCATCCCAAGCTTTCGGGCCGGGTGGCGTTCCCCAACATCGACGTCAATGCCGTGTACGGCGGAATCGTGGGATTCGCCGCCGAGGCCGGAGGGGACGAAGACAACATCGATCCGGGACTCGACCTGATCAAGCAGCTCAACGTCCACTCGTTCTGGTCGTCGGGCACCACGGTCACCCAGCTCCACAAGGCGGGCGACGTGTACGCTACCATCGCCCACGCGGGCTGGGCCGTGAGGCTCCACGACGGCGGGGTGAAGGTCGGCATGGTTCACCCGCCGGTGAAGGACAGGAAGGGATTCGCCGGAGTCGGCTATGCGGGCGTCACGGCGGGCACCAAGAACAAGGAGGCGGCCGAGTTCTACCTCAACATCCTGATCTCCGACGAGATGCAGGAGCTCCTGCACGTGAAGAACGGCATCGTGCCGCCGAACCAGAACATCCAGAAGACGTACTCCGATCCGGCGAAGCTGAAGCTGGACGCCACGGGTACGCCGTTCCTGATGATGAAGCCGTCGGAGATCGACAACCTGTATCAGCCCGACTGGTCCGACCTGGACGTGAAGCAGTGGACCCGGAAGTGGAACCGGACCGTCGCCAGGTGACGGACGGGCAAGCGTAACGCGGCCGGACGGCCGGCGCTCCGCGCGCCGGCCGTCCCCGCTTTCCGCCGGCGGCCCCGCCTATATCGAGGGCTCGAAGCGGCTGATGGCCGTCTCGCGCTGATTGAGAATCTCGCTGGCCACCTTCGTGCCCGACGAGACGCCCAGCATGTAGTCGTAGAGCTCGTCGCCCACCTCGGTGATGGTCCGGCCGTCCTCGATGATCGCGCGGACGTCGTAGTCGATGTTGACCGGCATCTTGTCCACGGTCTGCGGGTTGCCCGACACCTTGATCGTGGGGGAGACGTAGTTGCCGATGATGTTGCCGACGCCCGTGGAGAACGCGATGAGCTGGCAGCCCGACGCGGCGAAGGCGGTCATGGACTCGACGGCCGGGGCGGGCGTCGCCATGAAGTGCATGCCCTTGCGGACCGGCGACTCGCCGTAGTCGAGCACGCCGACGAGCGGCCGGGTGCCGGCCTTCGACATGGCGCCGAGCGCCTTTTCCTCGATGGTGCTGAGGCCGCCCTTGATGTTGTCGGCGACCGGGTTGGCGCCGCGGATGTCGAGGCCGCGCTCCATCGACGCCCGTTCGTGTCCCAGCACGCGGTCCAGGAAGGCCTGCTTGACGGAGGCGTCCACCGCCCGTTCGGCGAACAGGTCCTCGGCGCCCAGGAATTCGGACGTCTCCGAGATGATGACCGTGCCGCCGTCGTCGACGAGGCGGTCGGCCGCGCGTCCGATGGCGGGATTGGAGGCGAGTCCCGAGGTGGTGTCGGAGCCGCCGCACTCCACGCCGAGCGTCAGCGCGGCGGCGGGGATCTCCGTCCGCCGGAGGCTCGAGGCCTCGGCGACCAGCCTGGCCGCCTTTTCCGTTCCTTCCGCCGTCGCCGCGATGGAGCCGGCGGTCCGTTGCAGGATCACGGTCTCCACCGGCTTGCCGGTGTTGGCGATGCGGTCGGCGATCTGTCCGGTGCTGTACTCCTCGAGACCGATGACCAGCGCGCCCGCCAGGTTGGGATTCCGTCCCATGCCGCCCAGGGTGTCGAAGGCGATCTCGAGGTCGCGGCCGAACTGCCCCCGGACGAACAGCGTCGTGATGGGGATGGTCCCGTCCACCGCGCCGCAGACGGCGCGCGTGATGGGGTTGATGTTGTCCATGACCGAGATGACGCCGATCCAGTTGCGGATTCCCGTCTGTCCGTCGGGACGCTCGTAACCCAGAAAGTTCATCGTTCCGCTCCTATGCCGGCTTGTCGCCGCGTCCGCGCCGCGACTCGATGTTGTGGACGTGGGCGTGCTGCCCCGTCGGAATGGCCTCCGTGGCGAGGCCGATCACCTGGCCGTACTTGATCACCTCGTCTCCGACGCCGATGTCGGCGACGGCGACCTTGTGGCCGAAGGGGATGTCCCGGCCGAGGGTCACGGAACCGGATCCTTCCCCCTGAAGCAGGCAACGGTCTCCGGACGAGCCGTCGTCGATGAGCGTGGCGACGTTGTCGCTCCCGGTGAGCATGATGGCGCGGGTCATGGCCGGTCCTCCGTCCTCCCTGTCGTGCCCGCATGTCCGCCGGGCCGCCACAGTATAGCGGACGATCCGGCGCCGTCCGCACCAGGGCGGATCGGCACGAGCCGCACGACGGAGACGCCCCCGCGACCGCGACTGCCACGCGGCTGGCGGTCGACCTCGGCCACCCGGCCTGTGACTGCTTCCATCTCGCACTCGCCGTTCAGACGCAGTATCCGGTCTTGACGGCCGATGCGCGCTTTCGCGACAAGGTGCGCAGCCGTCCCTATCCGTCGGACCGGATCGTCCATGTGACGCGCGCCGCCTCGGGCGGAGCGGATGTAGGGTGAGGGAACGGATCGCGTCCGAGGCGCTCCGGCCGCCGTCCGGGAGAACCCCTCCCGTCTCCCGCCCCGGCGGGCCGCCACTTTGCCCTAGACGCCCCCGACGAATCGGCGTATGCCACGCCACGACAATCCGCGAGCTCCCGAGAACATGGTTTCAGAAACCGGGTCAACCGAACCCACCGCCGTCGAGGCGGTTCCGTCGCGTTTCAACCTCAGACTCGGCGCCAACCTCTACTATTTCTGGGAAAAGAAGTGGTTCTTCATCGCGCTGCTCGTGGGCGTCGCGCTGTTGAGCTTCGATCCCCCCGCGGGTCTGACGCGGGCCGGCCAGATCGTCCTGACCATGTCGATCATGGCGACGATCCTGTTCATCACGGAGCCGATTCCCCTGCCGGGCGTCGCGCTCCTCATCATCATCGGCGAGGTCCTGCTCATGGGCCTGGAGTCGACCGAGGTCGCCAAGAGCCTGATGAACGACTCCGTGCTGTTCATCATGGGATCGCTGATGCTGGCCGTCGCCGTCGTGCGCCAGCGCCTCGACAAGCGCATCGCCTGGCTCATCGTGCGCATGACCGGCACGAAGACGACGCGCGTCTGCTTCGGGATCTCCATCGTCTCGGGCCTGCTCGCATCGTTCATCGGCGAGCACACCGTCGCGGCCATGATGCTGCCCGTCGGGATCCTGCTCGTGACGCTGACTTCGGACGACCCCAAGAAGGTGCGCTCCCTCGCCGCGGTGATCCTGTTCTCCATCTCCTACGGGTGCTCCGTCGCCGGCATCGGGACGCCGTCGGGCGGCGCCCGCAACGCCATCATGATCGGGTACTGGAAGGAGTTCTTCTACGACCCCACCAACCCGGAGACCTTCGTCTACCTGATGGATTACGCGAAATGGATGCTCTACGCGTATCCCATGTTCCTCATCCAGGTCCCGATCGTCACGCTCATCCTGTTCATGACGTTCCGGCCCGAGCACCGGGACCTGTCGCGCGCCATCGTCCGGCTGCGCGCCCAGGTCGCGGCGGAAGGTCCGATGAAGGCGGGCGAATGGGTGAGCATCGGCCTCTTCTTCCTGGTGCTGCTGGGCTGGATCCTGTTTTCCCAGGATCTGGGCATGGGCACGGTCGCCGTGTCCGGCGCCGTGGCGTTTCTCATCGCCGGGCTGGTGCGCTGGGAGGACATCAACAACGGCGTGAACTGGGGCGTGGTGCTCCTCTACGCCGCGGCGATCTCGCTCGGCGTCCAGATGAAGGACACGGGGGCCGCCGCCTGGGTCGCTCAGTCCTTCCTGGACGCCCTGGCGCCCATCGGCGGCGGCGAAGGGATCGGACTCTGGGCGGCCGTGTCCGTGCTCACGACGGGCATCACCAACATGATGTCCAACGGCGCGGCCGTCGCCGTGCTCGGACCGATCGTCCTCAACATGGCCGATCTCGCCGGCGAGAGCCCGATCGTGGTCGGGTTCGTCTGCGCGGTGTCCTCCGCGTTCGCCTACCTGACCGTGGTCGGAACCCCCGCCTGCACGATCGTCTACTCCTCGGGGTTCCTCAAGACGACCGATTTTCTCGTCGTCGGCTGGAAAATGGTCGTCGCATCCACGATAATCATGTTGGCGGCGGCGGCCGTGTACTGGCCTCTGGTCGGCATCTGACAGGGGGAACCCGCGGGACGAGATGACTCAGCGGACGCCGGACACCGAGGAGCCCGCCGGGCCCGGCGCCGCGCCGGCGCCCGAGGAGAAGCGGTTCCGCATTCTCGTCTGCATAGACGGCTCCGAGGAATCCTACCGCGGCCTGCGCTACGCCGCGCGTCTCGGCGGAGGCGTCGACGCGGACATCTGCCTGCTCTACGTGCGCCCCGTCGATCAGGGCCTCCGCTCGGGCGGGCTCCAGGTGCGCGTCGCCCGCGAGAACATGCTCAACTGGGGTCTGGAGCTTCCGGGCATCAAGCACCTGGAGAAGGGCCGCGACATGCTCATGCGGCTCGCCAGCATGGAGGGGGACTGGGACGAGGAGACCGTGCATCGCGAGGTGCAGGGCGATCCCCTGGGCGACAACGCGACCGTCTATTCCAACGCCCAGGGCAAGCGGCTGATCCTCAAGCTGAAAGTCGCGTCGGACATCGCCTCGGGCATCCTCGAGCAGTGGGACCAGTTCAAGTACGACCTGATCGTCCTGGGCGCCTCCTCGAACTGGGCGCCCGCGCCGCTCTCGCTCTGGGACCCGGCGGTCGCCGAGAAGATCGCCCTCTACGCGCCCTGCTCCGTGCTCGTGGCGCGGGAACTGGAGGAGGGGCACGGGCACCTGATCTGCACCGACGGTTCCGAGCGGGCCCTGCGGACCGTCGAGATCGACGCGAACATAGCCGCGCGGTGCAACTGCTCCATCTCGCTGATGTCCGTGGCCCTGGACCGGGAGAGCCTGCCCGAGGCCCGGCGGAACGTCGCCGAGGCGCGCGAACTCGTCGAGTCCATGGGATTCGAGGTCAAGGACAGCTATACCCCCGTGGGCAACCCGATCGACGAGATCATCGAGCAGGGGCAGAACTATTCGCTGATCGTGCTGTCGGATACGGGCAAGTCCGCGCTGAAGCGGTTTTTCCTCGGCAGCGTGGCCGTCAAGGTGCTGGAGAAGGCGGGCCATTCCGTCATGATCGTCCGCGAAACGGAGTCCTGACGCGCCCGCCGCGCGGCAGGGAGGGAAGACGATGGCCGAGGCCGCGACGCCCGGGAACCCGGCGCCGGGATACCGGACGCATCCCGGCCACTACGTCGAGGCCCGCCCGAATCCCAAGCGGGTGCGCGCCGTGCTCGGCGGCGAAACGGTCGCGGACAGCAAGCGGACGCTGCTCGTCCGCGAGCGCGGACACGCTCCCGTCTACTACTTCCCGCGGGACGACGCGCGGATGGATCTGGCCGAGCGCACGGACAGCCGGACATACTGTGCGTTCAAGGGGGAGGCCTCGTACTGGACGCTGAAGGCCGGCGGCCGGTCGGAAGCCGACGCCATGTGGAGCTACGAGACGCCGTACGACGAGGCGCTGGAACTCGCGGACCGCGTCGCCTTCTACTGGAACAGGATCGACCGCTGGTACGAGGAGGACGAGGAGGTCTTCGTGCATCCCCGGGACCCCTGCGTGCGGGTCGACGCCCTCGTCAGCTCGCGCTCCGTCCGCGTGCGGCACGGGGGCGTGACGCTGGCGGATACGTCACGGCCGGTCCTGCTCTTCGAGACCGGGCTTCGCACCCGCTACTACATTCCCGCCGAGGACGTGGCGATGGACCGTCTGGTTCCGTCGTCGTCGGAAACCGCCTGCCCCTACAAGGGGACGGCGTGCTACTGGTCGGCGGACGTCGGCGGGACCGTGACCGAGGACTTGGCGTGGAGCTACGCGGACCCGTTGCCCGAATGCGCCGCCGTCAAGGGGCTGGTGTGCTTCCACGACGAAAAGGTCGACGAGGTGCTCGTCGACGGAGAGCCGGTCTCCTGACGCCCGGATACGGCGCGGCCGCTCGGACCGGCGGAACCGGCCGTCGAGCCCTGTCCCCTTGAGACTCCCGTGGGTTCACACGTCCTCGCGTTCTTCATTTCGCTTGACTTTGCGGAACCGAAGGCTCATCTTGCATTTCAGTTTCACGCGGATATCGAAGCTCCGAGGAGCGGAGCGGAGATTCCCTTTGCGGAGTTCCTCGGCACAGGTTTGCGTTGCGCCGTCCGGGGAATGTGGCTAAGAGGCCAGAGCAAGGACCTGAGCGGGCCCGTTCTCTCCTTGTTAGCTGTCTTGGCTTAAAGGCGTGGAGACAGGGTGGAGTCTTCATTTTTTGGAGATTGAGGAGGTGCACTCGTCGCTAACTTGAGCAACGTATGAGATCAAGAAATGGGCTGCGGGAGTAAACTTGCAGCCCATTTTTGTTATCTGACATTGTCATTCGGTGCGATGTTCACATGGCCTCGATTTCGTGGTATTGTCTTGGAGCCGTGACAGCTAGGGAATCGCCTTTTATTATCCTTTGAGATGTCACAATCGTAGTGAAATCTCGGGTCATAGGATACACCGAATCTTACCCTGCCCCGAATCACACAAGACAGATCGTGGCCTGGAGTCTCCCATACAGGAGCCAAGCCGTGTCTTGCGCCGGCTTTTCCTGGACTCTTGAACACCAATCCACCTTGCCCCACGATATACGTCCGTCCATCTTCGCGGACTGTGCGAAGTGATCCAAGGGTACGGTTCAACTTTTTCTGAAATCCCTCCTTCCTGTCTCCCGCTAAAGAGACATTTCGGATACAGTCGAACACTTTTTCGATGTCTCGGCCAAAATTCTTGGGCGGTAAAAGCAGGCACGTCTTGTTGTCACGATTCGTCACTTCCTCCGAGATTGCGGAAAGTAAAGACTCTGCTCGTCTCATAGCCTGTTTTTGTTTTCGGGCTAAATCATTGACAGCGTGTCTTTTCTGGTTTCCTGTAATCAGGGTCCTGTCTACAATATCCGACTGTTGCAAAGGTACCAACAGGGCTTCGGTACCGAACTTTTCGAAGAGCCACGACTCGCTCTCGTCATCCTTATGGATATACAGCAAAACAAGGTTTACATTCGCCAGAAGATCATGTTTTTTCAATCGATATCGTTTTTTCAAATTGGTAGATAAACGTTCATAAAGCTTCGTAGAGTACGATTGCGTATATTCCTTCTGTCGATCAAGAGGAAGCCACGATATGATCGGTGAAGGCGTAGTGACAGATTTAGCCACGAATTCCTCGCCGATTTCAGGTGGTAGTCCGGCGGCAGCGACCAACAGGTTCGGCTTCACAGAGGATATCTTCTCAACTTGCCGACAATATCCAGTGGCATGGATATTCGTCGAAGATCGTCAGGTTCAAGGGCGAGTATCAGTCGGTCAAGTAGATTACCGGATGGCAGGTGCCTGACTCCCGCTTGTCCTTTCCACAAAAAAGGCGTCACTTCTATCTTGTTGGCTACAAGCCACTGCTGTACCTGCTGCTGTACCTCTTCAGATTTGGCATCCGGACCGGAGATATAATTACATTCGATTTCAATAAAACCGTCTGGTCGTTCCTCTGGACTCGTATCCCGGAAGTGCAGTGGTGCTTGGGCACTCATGTATCGTCGCACAGACTTGTCCAGAGGTTTCCGGAAGGCTGCCCAGAAGGCGGGATGGAAACGGAGCGTAGTTTCCGTTGACTGTTCGCGCGTTCGGTCCAGTAACGCATCAATGCCATCGTTACCGACCTCCGCATCCATTGGAATGGCTCCAATCACGGGAGGCCTGACGCTATGCTGAAGCACCCGGATACGATCGTCGAGATTACGGCGTAGATACGCCCCTAGGCTGCCGGCTCGCTGTTTCGCCATCCTCGCGATATCGCCATTTTCTTGGCTTCCCAGCCGGCTCAGGAGTAGCGGCACCCGGTGCTGGTTCCAGTATTGACGCACCGAAGCTACAATCCGATCATCGAATTCCGGGGGTTGTTCAAGGGTGATCATGCTCGTCTCAACGGGTTAGACATCCGACATATTCACCAGCGTGGCTCCTGTCGATCCAAGCCTGCTGATTTTGTTTGAGAGCTGAAGTCTTGTATGTATTTGTAGCATTGTTTGTCGTCATGGCCAAAGTCGACATATAGGGATCGCTGGTCATGAGCTTGCGGCAGCATGCCGTGAGGCGGTTCAACTGCCAGCCGAAGTGTCAAAGGTGCCGCCACTCTCTGACCGTCATGCCGCGAAAGCGAGACCGCCGCTCAGGGCCGCGCGACGGCCGTGAGCACGTCGCAGACCCGGTCGATCCGCTCTCGCGAGAGTTCCGCGCACATCGGCAGGCTGATCACCCGGTCCGCGGCCGCCTCCGCCACGGGGAACGAGCCGGCCCTGTATCCCAGTTCCGACAGGGACGGCTGCAGGTGGAGGGGCGTCGCGTAGTGGACGCCGAAGCCGATCCCGTTCGACGCGAGGGCCTCGGCGGTCTCCTCCCGGTTGTCCACCTGGACCACGTAGAGATGATAGACGGGTTCCGTGTCGCCGGGAGGCTCGATCACCCGGAAGCCGGCCGGCTTGAGCCGGGAATCGTATGACGCCGCGTTCTCCCGCCGCCGGGCGGTCCACGCTTCCAGATGGCGGAGCTTGACGCCGAGAACGGCCGCCTGCATGGCGTCCATGCGCCGGTTGTAGCCGACGACGTCGTGGAGGTACTTCGTCTCCCGGCCGTGGTCGAGGAGCTTCCCGACGCGGGAGACGGCGTCCTCGTCCTCGCTGACCACCATTCCGGCGTCGCCGCACGCGCCCAGGTTCTTGCCGGGGTAGAAGCTGAAGGAGCCGGCCCGCCCGAAGGTGCCGACCGCCCGGCCGCGGAACTTCGCGAGATGCGCCTGGGCGCAGTCTTCAACGATCACCAGATCGTTCTCGTCCGCGATGTCCCTGAGCGCGTCCATGGCGCAGGGGGTCCCGTAGAGATGGACCGGAACGATCGCCCTGGTGCGCTGCGTGACGGCCTGCCGGACGAGGCGCGGATCCATGTTGTAGGTGCCGGGCTCGATGTCGACGAACACCGGCGTAGCGCCCCGGTGAAGGATGGATTCCGCGGTGGCGACGAAGGTGTACGGGGTGGTGACGACCTCGTCGCCGGGGCCGACGCCCGCGGCTTCCAGCGCCAGGGACAGGGCGTCCGTCCCGTTGCTGCAGCCGGCCGCGTGGGTCACGCCGTGCGCCGAGGCGAAGGCCGTCTCGAACGTCCGCACATGCGGGCCCTGGATGTAGGCCCGGGAATCGAAGACGTCCCGCAGCGCCTCCAGGATTTCGGAACGCAGCTTCCGATGCTGGGCCTCGACGTCGATGATCGGTATCCGTGGTGGAACGGCATTCATGTTCCGGCACCGGACCTGGACTTGCCGAACGGCGGGCGGGCCGCCGAGCGCGCGACAAGCGGTTTTACAATCTTTTGGATCGGCGCGGCTAGAGCGGTTCCGGCCCGCCCCGACGGCTCTCCCGGGCACCGTGCCGGGGCGGGCCGAAAATCGGGGAACGCGGCGCCCTCCGGCCTTGCTTGCGGGCCGTTTGCCTCCATATACTCCGCGCCGCCGAAAAACGGACAGATCTCTCGGCCACAGGAGGTGCAATGGCGACCCGCCTGCCCAAGGGTTACAAGCCGTCCGACGACGAACCGTTCATGAACGCCCGGCAGCGTGAGTATTTTCGCCGCAAGCTGTCGAGCTGGAAGGCCGAACTGGTCCGGGAGTCCACCCAGACGCTGCAGCACCTCCAGGAAGACAGCCTGCAGGAGCCCGACCTCGCGGACCGGGCCTCCACGGAGTCGGAGCGCTCTCTCGAATTGAGAACCCGGGACCGGGAGCGCAAGCTTCTCGCCAAGATCGACAACGCCCTGGAACGGCTTCAGGACGGCAACTATGGCTACTGCGAGGAGACGGGGGAGCCGATCAGCCTGTCCCGCCTCGACGCGCGGCCGATCGCCACGCTGAGCATCGAGGCCCAGGAGCGTCACGAAAAACGCGAACGAACCTACCGGGACGACTGACGCCGGTTCCCCCGGCCGCCGTCCGGGGGGCTTTCGCGCCGTCCCGGCGAGCGGAAAACCGCTCTCGGCCTTCCATATCCAAACTCGAGACGGCGTTTCCCGAACGAAGGGGGAATAGAGTGGAGTCGCGCCTCCGGTGCAAGGGGCCACATTTCCTCTTGCAAACGGGAACAAACAGTGTACATTGGCGCGGGTCGCCGCGGGGGCCGGGCGTTGCGGCGAGGTCCCGGCGACATTGCAAGGGGATACCCCGTGTGGAATAAGAGAGGAACGGCAATGACCGAATCGGCACTTCGCGTCGTGGACGGCGGAATGGACAAGGAAAAGGCGTTGGAAGCCGCGCTGAGCCAGATCGAGCGGGCCTTCGGCAAGGGCTCGGTCATGAAGCTCGGGCAGCGTGAGCAGGCCGTCGAGATCGAAGCGATCCCGACCGGCTCGCTCGCCCTCGACATCGCCCTCGGCATCGGCGGTCTGCCGCGCGGCCGGGTGGCGGAGATCTACGGACCCGAAAGCTCCGGCAAGACGACGCTGGCGCTTCACGTGGTGGCCGAGGCGCAGAAGCGCGGCGGGACCTGCGCCTTCGTCGACGCCGAGCACGCGCTCGACCCCGTGTACGCCCGCAAGTTGGGGGTGAACGTCGAAGACCTGTTGATTTCCCAGCCCGACACCGGCGAGCAGGCCCTCGAGATCGCCGATACGCTCGTGCGTTCCGGCGCGGTGGACGCTCTCGTGATCGATTCGGTCGCGGCCCTCGTCCCGCGGGCGGAACTCGAAGGCGAGATGGGGGACACGCACGTCGGCCTCCAGGCCCGGTTGATGAGCCAGGCGCTGCGCAAGCTCACGTCCTCGATTTCGCGCTCCAACTGCATGGTGATCTTCATCAACCAGATCCGCATGAAGATCGGCGTGATGTTCGGTAATCCGGAAACGACGACCGGCGGCAACGCGCTCAAGTTCTACTCGTCGGTGCGCCTCGACATCCGCCGGATCGGCGCGATCAAGGACCGCGACGAGGTGGTCGGCAACCAGACCCGCGTGAAGGTGGTCAAGAACAAGCTCGCGCCGCCGTTCAAGATGGTCGAATTCGACATCATGTACGGCGAGGGCGTCTCCCGCATGGGCGAGCTCCTCGATCTCGGCGTCCGGGCCGGCATCGTCGAGAAATCGGGATCCTGGTTCTCCTACGACGGCCGGCGGATCGGCCAGGGCCGGGAAAACGCCAAGTCCTATCTCAAGGACACGCCGGAGGTCGCGGACGCCATCGACGCCGAAATCCGCCGCAACGCCGGCCTGATCGCGGATACGATCATGGAGGAGCCGGTGGCCGCGGCCGGCGACGACGACGGCGCGCGCGAAGGGGCGGCCCGCGGCGCGTAGGCGGCACGGCGGCTCGCGGCGCCGCTCCGCGCGGGGGTGTTCCGCCGTCTACCCGTGGGCGACACGTTCGAAGGGCATCCCCGACATGAAGCCGGGCCGGAGGAGGCGTGAGCGAAAAGACCCTGCCGGAGAGAGGTTGCGGGAGCGGTCTTCTCCCGCTTGGGCGGCGTCCGGAACCGGGCACCGGTCCCCGGCATCGTCATGTCCGGGTCGACGATCTCGACGGACCGCCCTTCGAAGCAATTTCCGGGTCCGTGCTGCTGTGCGGAGATGCGTGCGAGGCGCTGAAACTCCTGCCCGACGAGTCGATTCAAACGGTCCTGACCTCGCCGCCGTACTGGTCGCTGCGCGATTACGAAATCGAGGATCAGATCGGACGGGACGACAGTCTTGAGGCGTACGTCGACAGCATCGTAAGCGCGTTCGAACAGGTCAGGCGCGTTCTTCGGGGCGACGGCACCGTGTGGCTGAACGTGGGCGATTCCTACACGTCCGGCAATCGGAGATATCGCGCGCCGGACCGGAAGAACCGCGCGCGGGCGATGCATGTACGGCCGCCCACGCCGGGAGGACTGAAGCCGAAGGACCTGATCGGCGTTCCCTGGCGGCTGGCGTTCGCGCTCCAGGAAGCGGGATGGTGGCTCCGCAGCGAGGTGATCTGGTACAAGCCGAACGCGCATCCGGAGTCCGTCCGGGACCGGCCGACCAAGGCGCATGAAACGGTATTCCTCCTGTCGAAGCGGAAGGACTACTATTACGGCAACGGGATCGTCACAGGGCCGCGGGACCGCCGTCTCAGAACCGTCTGGGAGATTCCGACCGAGCCCGTGAAACGCCGGAACGGGCGGGCCGACGGCCACCCGGCGATGATGCCCATTTCGCTCGCGCGGCGTTGCCTGGCCATCACGAGCGGCCAATGCGGTGTCGTGCTCGATCCCTATGCCGGCTCGGGGACGACACTCCTGGCGGCGCGCGAGCTGGGGCGGCGGTGGGTCGGCGTCGAAATCAGGCCCGGCTTCGTGGATTTGATCGAGCGGCGAATGTACGAATGGTGACACTCGACGAACTCAAGGCAACGCTCGACTCGTTTTCGCCAGCAAAAATCGAGTTCGTCGCAAGGATAATGGAATCCTTGGCCAATCCACCCATTGTCGATATTCGGGCGCATGGGACGTGGCTCACGGACATGGCGGACTGAGTCGAATATTTTGAGCTCGCGTTGTCTGTCCACCATGGAACGACAACGGAGCCGTTGGGCGCTCTCGTCCAGTCCTCACTTCGTAAGAGGGGAGGGGAATGCTCCGTTTCTCTGGCGAGTGGAAAGGTCGGGAGGAGAGGGGGCGGTTCCGGCGGCGCGCTGGACAGGAGTCTAGCGCAAGGCTACAAGCGTCGCGCGCCCGGTCCCGATCCGGGCCGCGCGCGGAAGAGGCGCCGCGCCCCCGGGCGCCGCGCGGACGGTGGAACGGATGACTTCGGCGAACGACGTTCGAAAGGCGTTCATCGACTACTTCGCGGCGCACGGCCACGAGCCCGTCGCGTCGAGTCCGCTGGTGCCGCGCAACGACCCGACGCTCATGTTCACGAACTCCGGCATGGTGCAGTTCAAGAACGTGTTCACCGGGGCCGAGGTGCGCGGCTACAGCCGGGCCGTGACGGCGCAGAAGTGCGTGCGCGCCGGCGGCAAGCACAACGACCTCGACAACGTCGGCTATACCGCGCGGCACGCCACGTTCTTCGAAATGCTGGGCAATTTCTCCTTCGGAGACTACTTCAAGGAGCTGGCGATCGAGTTCGCGTGGAACCTGGTGACCCGGGAATTCGGGCTGCCGGCGGAGCGGCTGCTGACCACGGTGTACGCCGAGGACGAGCAGGCCTTCGGCCTCTGGAAGAAGATCGCGGGCCTGCCGGAAGACCGGATCGTCCGCATTCCGACCTCCGACAATTTCTGGGCGATGGGCCCCACGGGTCCCTGCGGGCCGTGTTCCGAGATATTCTACGATCACGGCGACCGCGTTCCCGGCGGGCCTCCGGGGAGCCCCGACGAGGACGGCGACCGGTTCGTCGAAATCTGGAACCTCGTCTTCATGCAGTTCGAGCAGGTCGCCGAGGACGAGCGCGTCGACCTGCCCAGGCCCTCCATCGACACGGGCATGGGGCTAGAGCGGATCACGGCCGTGCTTCAGGGCCGGCACGACATATACGACATCGACCTGCTCCGCGCCCTCATCGAGGCGTCGTCCGCGGCGAGCGGGCAGGACGCGGACGCGGACCATGCCGTGTCCCACCGCGTGATCGCGGATCATCTGCGCTCGGTCGGTTTCCTGATGGCCGACGGCGTCATGCCGTCGAACGAGGGACGGGGCTACGTGCTGCGGCGGATCATGCGGCGCGCCATGCGCCATGCCCATTTGATGGGATGCGAGGAGCCGCTGCTCTGGCGGCTGGTCCCCGCCCTCGTCGCGCAGATGGGCCAGGCCTATCCCGAGCTCGGCCGCGCGGAGCCCCTGATCGCCGAGACCCTCAAACTGGAGGAGACGCGCTTCAAGCGAACCCTCGAACGCGGGTTGAGGCTCCTCGAAGACGCCGCGGAAGATCTCGGAGACGGCCGACCCCTGCCGGGGGACGTGGCGTTTCGGCTGTACGACACCTACGGCTTTCCCCTGGACCTGACCCGGGACGCCCTGCGGAACCGCGGTATCGAGGTCGATACCGCTGGCTTCGAGGCCGCGATGGACCGTCAGCGGGAGGACGCGCGGAAGGCGTGGGCCGGCTCGGGCGAAGCCGCGACCGAAGCATTGTGGTTCGAGGTGCGCGAGCGGGTCGGCGCCACGGAATTTCTCGGTTACGAGACCGCCGCCGCGGAGGCCCGCGTCGAGGCCATCGTCGTGGACGGGACCGAGGTGGAGAGCGCCGCGGACGGGACGGAAGCCCTGATCGTCGTCAACCAGACCCCGTTCTACGGCGAATCGGGCGGTCAGGTGGGAGACACGGGCGCGATGCGGGCGGCCGGCGGCGTGGACGTGGCCGTCCACGATACGCGGAAACACCTGGGCGACATCCACGCGCACGCCGGCTCGGTCGAGGGGGGGACCCTGCGCGTGGGGGACGCGGTCGAGCTTCGCGTCGACGGCGAGCGGCGTGCGCGGCTGCGCTGCAACCACTCCGCGACGCACCTGCTGCACGCGGCGTTACGCCGCGCGCTGGGCGGTCACGTGGTCCAGAAAGGCTCCCTGGTCGCGCCGGACCGGCTGCGGTTCGACTTCGCGCACCCCAAGGCGGTCACCGCCGGGGAGCTCGAAACCATCGAGTCGGACGTCAACCTCGACATCCGCGGGAACGCGAGTGTCGGGACGGCCCTGATGAGCCCCGAGGAGGCCGTGGAACGGGGCGCTCTCGCGCTGTTCGGGGAGAAGTACGGCGACGAGGTCCGGGTGGTGACCATGGGCGGCGGCGAGGGAGCGCCCAACTCGGTCGAGCTCTGCGGCGGCACGCACGTGGGGCGCGCGGGCGACATCGGGTTCTTCAAGATCGTGAGCGAGAGCGCCGTCGCCGCGGGCGTTCGCCGCATCGAGGCCCTCACGGGCGAAGCCGCGGCGGACCATGCGCGCGTGGCGGAGCGTGCCCTGAACGAGGCCGCCGCCGAACTCAGAGTCTCGCCGGCGGACGTGGCGGAGCGGGTCCGGGCCCTCGCCGGGGAGCGCCGGCGCCTCGAGCGGGAACTGGCCGAGGCGCGGCACAAGCTGGCGACGGGCGGCTCCCCGGCCGGTCCGGAGGTCAGGGAGGTCGCCGGCGTGCGGTACGTCGGGCGGCGTGTCGACGGCGCCTCGTCCCGCGATCTCAAGGCGATGGTCGACGACCTCAAACGATCGGGCGAAGGCATCTACGCCGTCGTCGCGGTGAACGGGGGCAGGGCGTCGCTCGTCGTCGGGGTCACGGAGTCCCTCGAAGGGACGTTCGACGCGGTCGATCTGGTCAGGCGCGGCGCGGCGGCACTCGGCGGCAAGGGAGGCGGCGGCCGGCCCGACATGGCTCAGGCGGGCGGACCCGACGGTGCCAAGGCCGACCAGGCCCTCTCCGCGATCGAAGAGGCGATCGGAGCCCGCGCCGCGGCGTAGCTCGCCCGGTCTACGCGTCCATCCGCGCCCGCAGGCCCTCGTCCAGCTTGTCGAGGAATTGATTGGTCGTGAGCCACGACTGATCGGGTCCGATCAGCATGGCCAGATCCTTCGTCATGAAACCGCTCTCCACGGTGTCAATGCAAACGCGCTCCAGCGTCTCGCAGAAGGTCCCGAGTTCCCCGTTGCCGTCGAGGTGGGCGCGATGCTTCAGGCCACCGGTCCAGGCGAAGATCGACGCGATGGGATTGGTGGACGTCTCCCTGCCCTGCTGATGCTGGCGGTAGTGGCGGGTGACCGTCCCGTGCGCCGCCTCGGCTTCCACGGTTCCGCCGTCGGGCGTCATCAGCACGGACGTCATGAGGCCGAGCGAGCCGAAGCCCTGCGCCACCGTGTCGGACTGCACGTCGCCGTCGTAGTTCTTGCAGGCCCATACGAATTTTCCGCTCCATTTCAGGGCGGCGGCGACCATGTCGTCGATCAGCCGATGTTCGTAGCCGATGCCGCCGTCCTCGAACCGGTCCTTGAATTCGGTCTCGAAGACCTCCTGGAACAGGTCCTTGAAGCGGCCGTCGTAAGCCTTCAGGATCGTGTTCTTGGTGGAGAGGTACACTGGCCACTTGCGGGCCAGGCCGTAGCTGAAGCAGGCGCGGGCAAACCCGCGAATGGACTCGTCCAGGTTGTACATGCCCAGGGCCACGCCCCCGCCGGAAAACTCGTAAACCTCGTACTCCGTCGCCTCGCCGCCGTCCTCCGGTTCGTACGTCAGGGTGAGCTTGCCGGGTCCGGGCACCACGAAGTCGGTGGCTCGGTACTGGTCGCCGAACGCGTGCCTGCCGATGACGATGGGATCGGTCCAGCCGGGGACGAGACGGGGGACGTTCCGGCAGATGATCGGCTCGCGGAAGACCGTTCCGCCCAGGATGTTCCGAATGGTGCCGTTGGGCGAGCGCCACATGCTCTTGAGGCCGAATTCCTCCACGCGGCCTTCGTCCGGCGTGATGGTGGCGCATTTGACTCCGACGCCGACGTCCCCGATGGCGTTCGCGGCGTCGACGGTGACCCGGTCGCCCGTGGAATCCCTGTTTTCGATGCCGAGGTCGAAGTAGACAAGGGTCAGATCGAGATACGGCAGGATCAGCTTCTCCTTGATGAACGCCCAGATGATGCGCGTCATCTCGTCGCCGTCGAGCTCGACCACCGGGTTCCGCACCGGAATTTTCGCCATGTCGCGCTCCCGTTCCCGGACGTCCCGGGGCCCTGAATTGGCTGCCGGAAGATAACACCGGCTTCCGGGGGATTGAAGCCGAGGTCCTACGGACGCCCCGGCACCGCGGGCTTCCCCGCCGGAAGGCGCGCTTCGATGGCCGGAACGACGTCGTCCACGCTCGCGACGACCGTGAACAGACCGGCGACCGATGGATCGGCGAAACCGTGAGCCACGACATGGCCCACGAGGTCGACGAACGGCCGCCAGTATCCGTTGTGATCGACCAGCACCACGGGCATGTCGTGAAGCCGGAGCTGACGCCACGTGATGATCTCCATGGCCTCGTCGAGGGTTCCCAGACCGCCCGGCAGGACCGCGAACGCGTCCGCGAGCTCGAACATCAGGTGCTTGCGCTCGTGCATGGACTCGACCACGTGAACCTCCGTGAGGCGGTCGTTCACCAGCTCCACCCGGTCGAGATGGCGCGGGATCACGCCGACGGCGTCGCCTCCGGCCGCGAGCGCCGCGTCCGCCACCGCTCCCATGAGACCGATGCTGCCCGCGCCGAAGACGAGCCTGATCCGTCGTTCGCCAAG
Source organism: Alphaproteobacteria bacterium (assembly GCA_963663355.2). Taxonomy (GTDB): domain Bacteria; phylum Pseudomonadota; class Alphaproteobacteria; order UBA2966; family UBA2966; genus UBA2966. The sequence goes on along the minus strand of CAXXKS010000001.1, from coordinate 2,156,992 downwards.
CACCGTTCCGAGGCGCTTGGCCGCCGCCCTGTGCGTGGGGTCGGTCCCCGCCCGGGCGCCGCAATAGACGCAAAGTGAGGTCAGCCTGGTCATGCACAACCGTTTCCGCCGCCGCTCGTTTCCGGGGGGCCGCCGGCGCGGCGGATATCCTGGACATCGCCGTGAGGAAACTCGCCAGTGGTATCTACCGCTTCGGCGCGGCTGTCAAACCGAAGTCCGGCCTGAAACCCGACTTCGGCGATGTCGGGCGGCGGGAACGGGGATACCGCGTCCCTGTCGTCGACTCAGGGCAACGAAATAAGGCGCGATTTTCGCGGGATCGTGGCATTCTATGCCCGCGAATGCCTCGTTCCTTCTTCGCGAGGCGGGATGTCGGGGTGCGAACCTGACCCATTCAGGGCGATGAGATCAAGGGTATGGCGTATCGGACCGACGAACAGGCAACCCGCCGGAAGTCGCCGGCCAGACTGATCACGGCGGCCGTGGCGGTCGCCATGCTGGTCGGCGCCGCGATGCTGTACGTCGCCACCCGGACCGAGTCTCCGGAACCGGTCGTCGCGCGGGTGCCGGAGCCGTTGCCGACGACGGCAACGGTTTCGGCGCCGCCCCGGGACGAGAGCCGGCCGGCGCATCCCAGGGCGCCGGACGCCGTGCCGCCCTTCGCCACGCCTACGTTCGACGTGGTGCGGGTGAACCCGGAGGGAGACGCGGTCATCGCGGGACGGGCGTCCCCCGGTTCGGAAGTCACCGTCTACGCCGGAGAAGACGCTGTCGGAACGGTGAAGGCCGACGATCGCGGGGAGTGGGTCCTCGTTCCGGAGGCGTCGCTGGAAAGCGGGTCGCGGGTGCTCTCGCTTAGCGCGCTGGGCGAGGAGGGGGAAACGGCGACGTCCGATGACGTCGTGATGGTGGTGATCCCCGCCCGGGACGAGCCGGAGGCGGGACGCGCGTCCCGGGACACCGCCCCCGCCGCCGCGGCCGCCGCGGGGGAAAAGCGGGCGAGCGAAGAGCCGGCGGCGGAAAGTGCATCCCGGGAACCCCCGGCGGGACCTCCACAAGTCGTCGCCGTCGCCACGCCGCGGGAGACCCTTGGGGCCAGCCGCGTGCTGCAGGGACCGACCGTTTCGCCCAAGGCGCTGTCGGGCGACGCCGTGCAGTTGCGCACCGTCAACTACGACGAGCGGGGCCGCCTCGTCTTGGCGGGGGTCGCGCGGCCCGGGTCGGAAGTGCGCATCGGGATCGATGGTCGCGCAGTCGGCTCCACCGTCGCCGACGATCGGGGGTATTGGGAGTTGAGCCCGGCCCGGGCCGTCGCGGCCGGAGATCACGTTTTGTCGATCGCGGGCGTCGACGACGCGGGCAAGGTCGTCGCGTCGACGGCAGTACCGTTCATGCGCGCGGACATCGCCGAGGCAAGCCTGCGGCCGGGCGAACTTCGCGTCGCCGTTCAACCCGGAAACAGCCTGTGGCGGATCGCGCGCGCCATGTACGGGCGGGGCGTCCTGTACACCGTGATCTATTCGGCGAATGCCGGAAAGATCGAGGACCCGGACCTGATCTATCCCGGTCAGGTCTTCACGCTGCCGCTTCGCGGGCCGTGACCGTGGCGGAAAACCTGGCAGGACCTTACGCGGACCGGCGCGCGGGCCGTTCGGGAAAGACCGGGCGGGCATGAGCCTGCCATCCGCCGGCGGCGCCGGAGGCGGCATGCCTTCGGCGCACCTCGGGACCTTGCGCGCGTTGCTGCCCTACCTGTGGCCGCGCGGCCGGCCGGGGCTGAAGCTCCGCGTCGTGGCCGCTCTCGGACTCCTGGCCGCGGCGAAGGTGACGACAGTCTATGTGCCCTTCCTCTACAAGGCGGCCGTAGATGCGCTGACGATCGAAGGCGCGGCTGTCGTCGCCGTTCCGCTGTTCGTCATCGTCGGCTACGGCGCGGCGCGGGTGATGGCGCAAGCCTTCGGAGAGCTTCGGGACGCCGTCTTCGCCCGCGTGGGTCAGCATGCGCTACGCGCGGTCGCGCTCGACACCTTCCATCACCTGCATCGGCTGTCCCTGCGTTTCCACATGGAGCGGCAGACCGGCGGACTCTCCCGGTCGATCGAGCGGGGGACGAAGGGAATCGACTTCCTGTTGCGTTTCATGCTGTTCAACGTGCTCCCGACGCTGTTCGAAATCGGGCTGGTCTGCGGCATTCTTCTCTACCGGTACGATTTCCGGTTCGCCGCGATCACGTTCCTCAGCGTCGTCGGCTACATCGCGTTCACCGTGCTCGTCACCGAGTGGCGTATCAGGTTTCGCCGCGAGATGAACCGCTCGGAGAGCGAGGCCAACACGAAGGCGATCGACAGCCTGCTGAACTTCGAAACCGTCAAGTACTTCGGCAACGAGGCGCACGAAGAGGAGCGGTTCGACCGGTCCCTGGAGAGATACCAGAAGGCGGCCGTCAGGAGCCAGGTCACGCTCTCGGGACTGAATATGGGACAGGGCGCGATCATCGCGCTGGGGCTGATCGGCGTGATGCTACTGGCCGCCTTCGGGGTGCGGGACGGCACGATGACGATCGGAGATTTCGTGCTGGTCAACACCTTCCTCATTCAGCTCTATCTTCCACTCGGATTCCTGGGCTTCGTCTATCGCGAGATCAGGCAGTCCCTGGTCGATATGGAGGCCATGTTCAGCCTGCTGGCCGTGGACAGGGAAATCGAAGACCGGCCCGACGCCCGTGCGCTGGAGGTCGCCGGGGGAGAGATCGTCTTCGACAGGGTGCATTTCGGATATGAAGCGGACCGTGGGATACTTCGCGACGTGTCGTTCACCGTCCCCGCGGGCGGGACGTTCGCCATTATCGGGCCGAGCGGCGCCGGCAAGTCCACGATCTCAAGACTGCTGTTCCGGTTCTACGACGTCACCGGGGGCACCATCCGTATCGACGGCCAGGACATCCGGGACGTCACCCAGGAGTCCTGCCGCTCCGCGATCGGGATCGTGCCTCAGGACACGGTTCTGTTCAACGACACCATAGGATACAACATCCGCTACGGCAGGCCCGGTGCGACCGACGCCGAAGTCGAGGAAGCTGCGCGCCTGGCCCATGTCCATGACTTCGTTTGCGGTCTGCCCCAAGGCTACCGGACCGTCGTGGGAGAACGGGGACTCAAGCTGTCCGGGGGCGAGAAGCAGCGTGTGGCGATCGCGCGAACCATCCTGAAGGAACCGGCCATACTCATGTTCGACGAGGCGACGTCCGCGCTCGACTCTCATACCGAGAAGGAGATCCAGGCCAGCATTCACGAGGTCTCCGCGGACCGCACTACGCTGATCATCGCGCATCGCCTGTCGACGATCGTCGACGCCGACGAGATCCTGGTTCTCGATGCCGGCCGGGTCGTGGAACGGGGGTCCCACGGCGCGCTGATGGCGCGGGATGGGCTGTACGCGGCGATGTGGCGCCGCCAGCGGCAGGCGGCCGAGTATCGGGAGAGGCTGGCCGAGGCGTTGGGGCCGCTACGCCACGACGATCCCGGGGTGGAGCGGTCTGCCGTTCCCGCGGGCGCGCCGGCCGAGTAGACTCCGCCTCGCCGAGGCCGGGGGGCACCGATGGACGCTCTCAAATCCGTACTGGTTCCCATGCACCGCGAGGGCTATCGCTTCGTGGCGGTCTTCGCGGCCGTCGCGTTGGCGATGTTCTTCGCCTTCGAGCCCCTGGGCTGGGCGGGGCTCGCGCTCACGGTCTGGTGCGCCTGCTTCTTCCGCGATCCGGAGCGGGTATCGCCGGTGCGCGACGGACTGGTGCTCAGCCCGGCGGACGGCGTGGTCCGGATGGTGGAAGCGGCGGCCCCGCCGGCGGAGCTCGGTCTCGGCGACGCGCCGCGGCCGCGGATCGGCATCTTCATGAACGTGTTCAACGTGCACGTGAACAGAATACCCGTGGACGGCACGGTGGACCGGGCGAGCTATCGTCCCGGGAAATTCGTGAACGCCGCCCTCGACAAGGCGAGCGAGGAGAACGAGCGGCAGGCCCTGGCCATCCGGACGGCCGACGACCGCCGGATCGCGGTGGTGCAGATCGCCGGTCTGATCGCGCGGCGGATCGTGTGCGATGTCGCCGAGGGCGACCGGGTGCGCGCCGGCGCGCGGTTCGGCATGATCCGCTTCGGAAGCCGGGTGGACGTCTACCTGGAGCCGGGGATGTCGCCCCTCGTCGCCGCCGGACAACGGGCGGTCGCCGGCGAGACGGTGATCGCCGACGCGCGGTCGCCGGAAGAGCCGCGCCGGGGAGAGGTGCGCTAGATGATTCTGAGGGGTCGCACCGCGGGGCTGCGATCGCTTCCCGTCAACAGCCTGGCGCCCAACATGCTGACGGTGCTGGCCCTGTGCGCGGGCCTTACGTCGATACGCTTCTCGCTGGACGAGAGCTGGCAGCTCGCCGTCATGGCGATCCTCGCCGCGGCGGTGTTCGACGGTCTGGACGGGCGGTTGGCGAGATTGTTGAAGGGCACGTCCAAGTTCGGCGCCGAGCTCGACTCGCTGTCCGATTTCGTCTGTTTCGGCGTGGCGCCGTCCATTCTCCTGTACCGCTGGACGCTGAACGATCTGGGCGGCTTGGGCTGGGTCCTGGTCCTGGCGTTCAGTGTCTGCTGCGCCCTGCGGCTGGCGCGGTTCAACACGGCGCTGGACTCGGCCAACCAGCCGACATGGATGGCCAACTTCTTCATGGGGGTTCCGGCGCCCGCCGCGGGAGGACTGGTGCTGCTGCCGGTCATGCTGAGCTTTCAGATCGCCGGGTCGTTCTTCGACCACCCGCTGGTCAACGCGCTGGCGGTCGCCGCCGTCGCTTTCCTGATGGTGAGCAAGGTGCCGACCTATTCGTTCAAGCGGCTGCGCGTCCGGCGCGAATACATCCTGCCCGTCCTTATCGTGGTCGGGGTTCTTGCCGCCGTGTTGTGGAGCTATCCGTGGCAGACGCTGACGGGCGTCGGTGCGCTCTATCTGGCGAGCATCCCCCTGAGCGTGCGGAGCCATCGCCGCTATTCCGCTTCGGCGAGCGAGGGTGTTTCGGTCGGGGAGCTCTCGAGCGTCCTGCGGGAAGAGGAAGAGGCCGGCGGCTGACCGTTGACCGGCCGGGCCAGAGCCCGGCCGGTAGACGTCGATGCGAGACGCGGCGGCCTTCAGGCGGGGCGTGCGCGCCGGTTCCGGACCCACGCGCCCACGTTGGCGCCGAGGGCCAGCAGGGACGGAGTCACCACGAGGGTGAGCACGGTGGCGAACGTCAGGCCGCTGGCCACCGCGGTGGCCAGCTGGACCCACCATTGGGTCGACGGCCCGCCGACGGTGATCTCGCGCGTGAACAGGTTGATGTTGAATCCCAGGACCATGGGCATGAGGCCGAGCACGGTCGTCACGGCCGTGAGGATCACCGGGCGGAGGCGTTGCGCACCCGTTCTCACGACCGCTTCCATCGCCGGGATGCCGGCCTCCCGCAGCCGGTCGTAGGTGTCGATCAGGACGATGTTGTTGTTGACAACCACGCCGGCCAGCGTGATCACGCCCACGCCCGTCATCACGATCCCGAAGGGCTGACCGGCGACGAGGAGGCCAATCATGACGCCGACTGTCGACATGACGACGGCGGAGAGGATGAGGAATGCGTGATAGAAGCTGTTGAACTGCGTGACCAGGATGATCGCCATGATGAAGAGCGCGATCCCGAAAGCCTTCGACAGGAAAGCCTCGGCCTTCTTCTGCTCTTCCTCCTCGCCCTTGAAGGCGATCTCGACGCGGGGATCGAGTTCCTGGGTATCCAGCCAGGCGCGAATCTCGCCGACCTTGTCGTCGGCCAGGGTGCCTTCGGCGACGTCGGCCTTGACGGCGAGGACCCGCCGGCCGTCGGTCCGGCGGATGGTCCCCACCTTTTCCTGCGGCTGCCGGTCGACGAAATTGCTGATCGGGATCAGGCCTGCCTCGGTCGTGACGCGTAGCGTGTCGAGCTGATCGAGGGTCCGTTCGTCGGTCGGAAAGCGCACCCGGATGTCGACCTCCTCGTCCGAGTCGTCGGGCCGGAAGTCGTCGACCGTGAGGCCGTTGGTCACGAACTTGACCACGTTGCCCACATGCACGATGTCGGCGCCGAAGCGGCTCGCCTGCGTCCGGTCGACGGAAATCCGCCATTCGATACCCGGCGTGGACCGCGTGTCCTCTATTTCGACGAGACCTTCGATCGTCCGCATCTTCGCCAGGATGCGTTCCAGAACCGGCTCGATGGCCTCCGGGTGTCTCGACGAAAGATGCACCTGGACCGGCTTGCCGGTGGGCGGTCCGACGTCGGGCTCCGCCGCTTCCACGAGCACGCCCGCGAGGTGGCCGGTCCGGCGCTGGATCTCGCCGAAGATCTCGTCGGCGGGGCGGCGGAGGGTCCAGTCCTCGAATTCGACCTGAATGACCCCGATCACGTCCTCCGACAGCTCCCGGCCGTCGCCGCCCCCGGTGCCGACCCGCGCGTATACGGTCTTGAGGCCGGGGACCCGGAGTACCTCGTGCTCCACTTCCCGCACCAGCCGGTCCATCTCGCGGATAGAGAGGTTTCCCCGGGCATGGACGAGGATCTGGCCGAACTCCGGCTCGACGTCCGGGAAGAATTCGATGCCGTTCCCGTGCAGCGCGTAGTACGCCTGCACGCCGATCACCAACGCCACGGCGGCGGCGAGAACCTTGAACGGATGGCGGATGACGGCGGAGAGCATGCGGACGTACCATCCCGTCGCGCCGCAGATGGCGTCGAGGTCCCCGTGCTCCCCGGCCGCCAGTGCCGCCATGACTTCCGGGCTCGTGCTGCCGGCGCGCCCCACGTAGCCGCCGATCGTCGGCACGAAGATCAGGGCCATGGCGAGCGACGCGGTGAGGGTGGCGATCAGGGTGATGGGCAGAAACTTCATGAACTCACCCACCACGCCCGGCCAGAACAGTAGCGGCATGAAGGCGGCGAGCGTGGTGGCCGTCGACGCGGTGATCGGCCACGCCATGCGTTTCGCCGCCTGCGCGTAGGCTTCGCGGCGGTGAACGCCCGCCGCCATGCGGCGGTCCGCGAATTCGGTCACGACGATGGCGCCATCCACGAGCATGCCGACGGCGAGAATCAGGCTGAACAGCACCACGATGTTCATGGTCATCCCCAGCACCGCGATGACCAGAATCCCCGTCAGAAAGGATCCGGGGATGGCCAGGCCTACGAGGCCCGCGCTGCGGATCCCGAGAGCGCCGATGACCACGATCATCACCAGGATCACGGCGGTGACGACGTTGTTCCGAAGGTCCCCGAGCATGTTCCGGATCTGTACGGACCGGTCCTGGATGAAGGAGATCTTCACCGCCTCGGGCCATGCCTCGGCTTCCGCCTCCGTCACCCGGCGCACGTCCTCGATGGTGTCGATGACGTTCTCGCCAAGCCGCTTCTTGATCTCGAGTGCGATCGCGGGCTGGCCGTCGAGGCGCGCGAAGGCCGTGGCGTCCTTGAAGGTCCGCCTTACCGTGGTGATGTCGGCCGCAGTGACGACGGCGTCTCCCTCGACCTTGAACGGAAGGGACAGGATGTCGTCCAGCGTCCTGAAGAGGCCGGGCACCTTGACGGCGAACTTGCCATGCCCCGTGTCGAGCGCGCCGGCGGCGACCAACCGGTTGTTTCGCGCGACGGTGCGGGCAATCTGCTCGTAGCGCACGTTGTAGCTTTCAAGACGCAACGGGTCGACGACGACCTCGATGACCTCGTCTCGGTCACCGGCCATGTCGGCCTCCAGGACGCCGGGGAGTCCCTCGAGTTCGTCGCGGAGGTTGCGGGCGAGCTTCAGCAGCGTGCGTTCGGGAACGTCTCCGGACAGCACGACGACAAGCACAGGGAACAGGCCGACGTTGACCTCGTTGACGGTGGGCTCGTCCGTGTCCCCGGGCAGTTGGCTCCTGGCGGTGTCCACGCCTTCGCGGACGTCCTGCAGGGCGGTATGGGCGTCGAAACCCGCATCGAACTCGAGCAGCACCGAGGCGTGGCCGTTCCTGGCGCTGGAGCGCATTTCCCTGACGCCCTCGATGGACCGCAGCTCCTTCTCCATGGGTCGCACCAGGAGTTGCTCCGCGTCTTCCGGCGAGATGCCCTCGTGGGTCATCGAGACATAGATGATGGGGATGTTGACGTCGGGATCCGACTCCTTGGGAATGGTGAGGTCCGCGACGGTCCCGCTGATCAGGATCAGTACCAGCGCCAACAGTACCGAGCGCGGGCGGCTCAGGGCCGCGTCGATGAATCCCGTCAAGACGTTCGCCCGGGTTGTTCGGGGACTGTCCGCACCGTCTCCCCATGGCGCACGAATTCCTGGCCCACGGTGATGACGGTCGCCGCGGACGGAAGTCCGGTGACCCAGACGCCGTCGGGCCTTGTGGCGAAGACGCTGACCGGCCTGAATTCGACGACGGAGTCGCCGTTGACGGTCCGCACCCCGAGCACGCCGTCGTCGTCCAGGGTCAGCAGCGCCGGCGACAGGAAATGAGCCTGCACGGATTCGACGGGAATGCGGATTTCCGCGGTGACGCCGCCGCGTAGCGCGCGGGCCTTGTTGGGGACCTCGAGCTCCATGCGAAAGGTGCGGGTCGCCGCGTCTGCGACACTACCGACATAGCGGATACTGCCCTTCACGGTTTCGCCGTTGGCCAGCCGGGCGGCGCCCGCGTCGCCTTTCCCGATCAGGCCGACGTCCCGTTCGGATACCTGCCCGACGACGAGGTAGGGGTCTTCGTCCACGACTCGCGCGATCACGTCTCCCGGTTCGACGAAATCGCCCAGCTCCACGTCCCGGGTTTCGATCACGCCGACGAAGGGGGCGCGGATTTCCGTACGGTCGATGTCCACCGAGATCCGCGCGACGTAGGCGATCGCCGCGTCGAGCTCGGCCGCCGCCTCGGCGAGCTTGGTTTCGGCGCGAAAGCCTTTCCGGCGGAGCGATCTGGCGGCGTCGAACTCGATCTGCCGCTGGCGGACGCGGGCCTCCGCTTCCGCCAGACGCTCCGCGCGGTCGTCCATGGCCAGCCTGACGATCGTATCCCCCCGGCCGACCCGCACGCCTTCCCGAGCGACGACCTCGGCGACCCGTCCCTTGGTCTCCGCCTTGACATCGACCCAGCGATTGGCCTCGGTCCGGCCCCGCAGGACGAGATCCCGGGATTGCATCCGGGCGACGCTTCGACTGACGCGCACCTTGATCGGCCCGTCCGCGCCGTCGGCGGACCCGTTCCCGACCGCCGTCCCGGTCGCACCCATACCCTCGGGCTCGCCGTCGATACCGAACTGGCCGGAGGCTACCCAGCCGGCCACGGCGACCGCGAACACGAATGCCAGAATGTAGGATCGCCTCATCGCGGGACATTCTATGGCGGTTCGAGCCTGTCTTGAACAATTGACAGGTCCCGTTTCGCCGCGGCCCGCGGGCGAACCGGGGCCGGCAAGCCCAGTTACGATAGAGGCCGGGTTTCATCCGCCGAACCCTCGGGACGCTCCGTGAAGCGACGGGCCAGACCGTGACCGGGTGGCTGTCGCCGGACCGGTCCCGGTCCATGCACACGCTCGAACTGTTGGCGGGGGAGGGGACGGCCTGCGTCTGCGGATGGGTCAACGAGGATCTTCCGTACGAGATCCGGCCCGCTCTTTGCCATGCCGTACGCATACGAGTCGAGTGACCGGCAGGTCCTTCTCGATCTGCGGCGGGAGGCCGCCCGGCGGGGGCCGCGTCATGGGGCTCGCCTTCCATGCCTGGATCAGCGGCCATCCCCGCCGTATCGGCTATTTCGAGGACATGCCGGCGTGGCTGACCGACGCGGGCGGCGCGTGGGTCGCGACGGGCGCCGAGATTCTACAGGTTTTCGGGGAGCAGGGGTGAACCGGGGCCGCTCCGGCGCGGACGCCGCATGAGGGATCGCTCCGCGACGAAATCGCTCCCGGCCTGCGGACCGTCCCGGCCGGGAGAAGAGCCGTGATCGCGTTCACGGTGGACAACGCGGCCGGGGAGGTTCTGGTTCACGCCGTTACCTGTAGCGGCGGCGATTGGGCCGGCCGCAGCCACGCGCGGATCCCGTAGCCCCGCGGCCGGCGGGCTCGTTTCCGGGCCCCGTCGGCGTCGGTCCGGTGTCAGGCTTCCGCGATTGGCCCGAAGGGATCGGACCGCAGCCACTCGACGGTCTCGCGCAGCATGGTGGGAACGTCCCTGAGCGCCACGCCGAGACTGTCCCGGCGGGTGAAGTCGAATCCCGTCGGCGGGACGGGCGGCTCGGTCAGGGGGGCCGGCATCTTCATGTCGGGCAGGAGCCTCTGGACCTCCGCGTAGATGTCCTGCCAGTGCCAACTGTCGTAGACGCCGTAGTACCGCCCCGACGCGCCGGGATTTTCGTACGCGGCCATGAACAGGGCCGCGAGGTCGTGCAGATGGATCATGGAGTGGGAGTCGTTGGGCACCGCGGCATGCCGGGCCTCCCCCCCGTTCATCACGCGCCGCAGCCAGACGTGCGGGTTGTGGTTCATGTGTCCGGGCAGGATCAGCGGTCCGTACATGCCCGTCGGCATGAGGATGCAGAGGCGTACGCCGTTCTCTTCGGCGTACGCGGCAGCCGCCTTCTCCATGACGGTCTTGGTGGCGGACGTGTATTTCTTCGCCCGGCACTGCTCCTCTTCGTCCGACCAATGGTCGATTTCGTTCTTGATCGCCACGGGCGGCACGGGGTTGGTGCTGCTGGTGCTGCTGCAGATCACGACCGTCCCGACGCCGGCCCGCGCCGCGGACCGCATGATGTTCAGGCAGCCGTTCACGGTGGGCATGATGATCTCGGCGTAGCCCTGCTCGTCGTCCATCTCGCGGGCGGGCTTGCCGGAGGGGCCCGCGTACACCGGGACGAGGCAGGCGATGAAGACGCAGTCGCATCCGGACACGGCCTCGTCGAATGCGCCGTCCTCGGTCATTTCGGCGCTGAACGGCCGCAGGCGTTCCGGCGCGCCCGGCAGGGCCTTCAGATAGGGCGCCTTGCCGGGGTGATCCGGGTCGCGCCAGGTGCCGTTGACCGCGTAGCCCCGTTCCAGGGCCGCCCGGACGATGTTGGAGCCGACGAGGCCGCTGGCTCCCGCCACGCAGATGGTTTTTCCGGTCGTCGTCATGTTCCCTTTCCCCGTGAACGCGATGAACGAGGCGCCGCCGGCCTCAGCCGAAGGGCCTCCACATCAGGATCAGTTTCGGCAGGACGGTGAGGGCGGCGAGGAGGGCGATGAACATCGCCGCCGCGGTCAACACGCCGAAGTAGATCGTGGGGATGAAATTGGACAGCATCAGGATGGAGAAGCCGAAGACGATGGTCATGGTCGTGTAGCACATCGCTTGGCCGACGCTGGCGTGGCAGATGCGCAGGGTCTCCGCATAGCTGCAGTTCAGCGCGTACTCCTCCCTGAAGCGGTAGATGTAATGAATGCCGTTGTCGACGGCGATGCCGACGGCGACCGCGGCGATCGTGACGGTCATCATGTCCATGGGGATCTTTCCCAACCCCATGAAGCCGAGGACGGCCACGGCGCCGAGCAGGTTCGGCAGGATGCCGATCGCCGACAGGACGATCGACCGGAACAGCACGAGGAACATGATCGCGATTCCCAGCATCACGACGCCGATGGTCTTGACCTGGGACGCGAACAGGCTTTGCAGCATGTTGTTGTAGAGCACGAGAAGCCCGCTCACGGTCACGTCCTTCTCGTCGTACCCGAGCTTGTCCGTCAGGTCGCGGCGGACGGTTTCCAGCAGCTCCGCACGGCGCAGACCGGGCCTGGAGTCCACGATGCGCGCGAACAGCCGCGCCTCGTCGTGGCTCACGGAGACATACGGGTCGATGAGGCTCTTCTTAACTTCGGGCGGGATCTTCGTGTACAGGACGGCGGTCTCGATTCCGTCGAGTTCCCTGTCCAGGGCGGCCTCGGCGACACGCACCGTCGACGCGAGGCTGAGCACCTTGCCGATGTAGGGATGCCCGTCGAGATAGTCGTGGACCTCCTTGATGCGGTCGATCTTGTCGACCGTGAACCAGTACTGCGGGGAGTTGGCGCGCTCCCGCGCGTATTCCATCTCCATCTCGATTTCGTCCTCGGTCAGCCCTTCGAGGTCTTCGGGAGCGGGGAGGTCGTCGGGGCCGGACTCGAACCTGACGAGTATCTCCAGAGGCGTGGTGCCGCCGAGTTCCTCGTCGATGAGCTTCATGCCCCGATAGATCTCGGTGTCGTCGCTGAAATAGTCGATGAAGCTGTTTTCGACACGAAGCTGCGTTATTCCGACGGTGCCCACGGCGGTCAGAACCGCCGCCAGCGCCATGATCCCGGTGCCCTGGGTTTCGGTCAGGCGTGCCAGACAGGCGGGGAGGCGGAACCGGCCGCCGCCGGGTCCCGGCGCGGCGCGGGCCTTGCCCATCGCCATCAGCATCGCCGGGAACAGGAGGAAAGATGTCGCGAACGTCACCGCCAGCCCGGCGCTCATCATCCACCCGAAGTCGATGATCGGCTTGATCCCGCTGACCACCAGGGAGCCGAACCCGATGGCGGTCGTGAGGGCGGTGTACAGACAGGGTCTCGCCATCTTGTTCACGGTGATTCCGACCAGCGCCGACTGGCCGTCCTCGGGACGGTCCCGGTGGAGTTGCCGGTAGCGCACGATGAGATGGATGTTCATCGAGATGGTGATGATAAGCATCAGGGCGAGGAAGTTGGACGAGATGACGGTGACCTTCCAGCCGGTCAGTCCCAGCATCCCGATCATGACCAGACCGGCGTAAAAGCAGCTCAGGAGCGGTAGCGCGATCCAGCGCGCTTCGCGGAATATGGCTGCGAGCACGATGACGAGAAACGCGAGGACTCCGCCGCCGAAGACGATCAGGTCGTTGCGCACGAAGGTCAGCATGTCGTCGGCGATCATCGGCACGCCACCGAGATGGAGGACGCCGTGCCGCCGGTACGGCGCGACGATGTCCCTGACGCGCTGGACATCGAGATGGCGCCGGTCGTTGAGCGCTTCCTGCGCCCGGTCGTACTCGGCGGAGAAGCGTTCCAGGGTTCGCGCCTCCCCGTCCGAGAGGCCGGCGCCGCGCCGCTTGGCGCGGAGCTCGTTTCTGGCCTGGAAGAGGCGGCGGGTGTCCTGGTCCTCGGCGAACTCCAGCAGCAGCGCGGTGGTCCGCCCGTCGGAGCTGACGAGGAGGTCGCGAAAGATCGGACTCGTCCGCAATTCCTCGCCGGCCTTGGCGCGGTCGATGCCGGGCGTCTCGATGCTCGGAGTGTCTTCGATCAACTGCAGGATGGGGACATCGGAGCTGATGAACAGCGGCGCGTCGAGGATCGAGAATACGGAGTCGAAGCTTTCGATCGTTTTCAGATCGTCGCGAAGCCGTTTCAACGGCTCCAGGGCCCGGTCCGAAAAGAGGTCCGCGTCCGGGGTATAGGTCACGATGAGCAGGTCGTTGCTGGGGTACCGCTCGTGGATCTTCCGGAACAGATCGAGGTCGGCGTCGTCTTCCAGCAGCAGGGAGTCGGCTGACGCGTCGAGTCTGAAGTCTTGCGCGTGGACGCCGAAGAAAACCAGGACGGCGATCAGAACGGCCAGCACCGCTTTCGGATTACGGAGCACCAGGGCTTCGTAGATCTGCGTCGCGCGTGACGTCATGAAGGCTTCTCGCCGTGCGGCGGCGAAGCGGGCACGGGCGGGTCCGAAGCGCCGTTCCCGGGCGTCGCGAAGGCCTCGTTCCCGGAGGTTCGGGCCGGCATCTCCGATATCTTTGCCGTGTCCCGGGGAACGGGGCCGATGGCCTGGGCGTCGCGGCCCGCCAGCGCCGGGATCTCGTCCGCACCGGCATCGTGGCCGGCGCGGACGACCCGATCGATCAGGGCGATGTCCGGAACGGGTGCGGGCCGTTCGCCCGTCGCTTCATTCGGCAGCCTCGACCCGTTGCCGGCTGCCGAAATCGAACACCTCGTTCCGGGGCTCCTCCGCACCCGCGATGAACTCCTCCAGCAGGCGGTAGGCCTCGTCGTCCGTGTACTGGATCGGCGGATGCTTGCAGAAATAGCTCGACGGCGGATGGATGGGGCCGCTCAACCCACGGTCCAGAGCCAGCCGCGCGCAACGGATCGTGTCGATGGCGACGCCCGCCGAATTCGGCGAATCCTCGACCGACAGGCGCAGCTCGAGATCCATGGGAACGTCGCCGAAGAGCTTGCCTTCCATTCGAATGAAGCAGATCTTGTTGTCCTTCTGCCACGGAACGTAATCGCTGGGGCCGACGTGGATCTCGCTGTCCGGCAGCCGGATCCCCGCCACCGACTGGACCGCCTCGGTCTTGGATTCCTTCTTGGAAGCCAACCGGTCGCGGTTGAGCATGTTCAGGAAATCGGTGTTTCCGCCGGTGTTGAGCTGGTACGTGCGTTCCAGCTTGACGCCGCGCTTCTTGAACAGGTCTACCAGGGTACGGTGGGTGATCGTCGCGCCCAGTTGGGCCTTGATGTCGTCGCCGATGATCGGCAGGCCGGCCAAGCCGAAACGTTCGGCCCAGGCCGGATCGGAAGCGATGAACACCGGGATGTTGTTGACGAAGGCGCATCCTGCCTCCAGGGCGCACTCCGCATAGAACCGCGTCGCCTGTTCGGATCCGACCGGCAGGTAGTTGAGAAGGATCTCGACGCCGCGTTCGCGCAGCTCGCCGACGATGCGGTCCTTTTCCGGCTGTTTCGCCTGGGACGGCCGGAACGACTGCGACCCGTCCCAGTTCGCCATATGGGCCGAGTATCCGTCCAGGATCCGGCCCATCTGGACGGGGACGCCCATTGCCGGAACGTCTTTCTGGAACACGGTCGTGCAGTTGGGCTGCGCGAAGATCGCCTCCGACAGGTCGAGTCCGACCTTTCGTTCGTCGATATCGAACGCCGCGACGACCTCGATGTCCAGGGGCCGGTATCCGGCGAGGTCCCAGTGCATCAGACCGATCGCGGACTCCGGGTGCTTGTCCTGGTAATAGTACAGACCTTGGATCAATGAACTGGTGCAGTTCCCCACGCCAATGGCGCCAACCTTGATCTGGTTCATTTTTCCATCCTCCTCCCCTCGGTTTCTTATTTCATAATGCATGGGAACGAGCCGGATCCCTGCCGACAAATTCAGAGTGCCTTTCTCCTTCGAGGCGGAACACAAAACCTCCCCCTTCGAGCTTGGAAAGTTCGAAGGCCTCCGCCGCTCGGTCGGGAGAGTCGCCACTCACCGTCCGGTATAGCGTTTCAATCCTCTCGTATCAAGGCCGGGCCGAGCCGGGAGTCCCGGGCACGTCGGCGAGTGGTCCATCGGTTGGCCGGATCGCTCGTGCCGTTCCTCTCCCGTCTCCCGCTTCGGCGAAGCCTCCGGCGTCCACATGCGGGCGGGAGGCCCGCATCCCGACCCGCCCCTCCGTCATGCCCCCTCGAGTCGAGGCTCGAAACGGAGCCCGAGCCCTGCGCCATCGGGTAAATTCGCACAGTTCGCACGGAGTCGGGAGGGGGGCGCACTCGGCTCCCCTGGGTACGCGGGCCGGAGGCCCGCGCCCGGGTTCGTTTTGAATTCGCACACTTCGCACGACATCGGAGGGGGCAGATGCGGAAATATTTTGTATATGAATCAATATGTTATCGGAAGTTTCACGGACCCGAGCCTCGGGCCCGCACATGCGGGCGGGGGAGGGAGGCCGGGTGGCCCGGCCGCGCCCCCAAGGTCCCCTCTCCCGCATGCGGGAGAGGGACAGGGCGAGGGTGTCCGCCAACAAGGAGCACGGCTTCGCCCGACCGGCCGCCATGGCCATGAACCGGGCGGACATGGATGCCCGCAACGGGTCCGCATCGAGAGGCCGCACACACGGCGCGTCATTCCGCCGGGAGCCGCCCGGCGTCCCGCGCCGTCATCGGGCGGGCGGTGAAATCTCCGGTGGCTGGGGGAGAGGGACTCGAACCCCCACCGGCAGGGCCAGAACCTGCTGTCCTACCATTAGACGATCCCCCAGCGGGGCCGTGTCGTCGGAGTTCCGGAACATAGGAACGTATCCGAAGGCTGTCAACGACGGCGGCGGCCGGGCGGCGGGCCGTCAGTGCCGGGTCGTTTCGGGGACCACCCCGCGCGGGCTGAAGCGCATCACCAGAAGCAGGATCGAACCCATGAGGATCGGCCGCATGTGGGCCGCCGCCTCGACCAGATGCACGCGGATCGGATCGTCGGGCGCCATCGCCGACGTCGCCGCGTTCACCAGCCACAGGCCGGCCGGTTCGGCCTCGACCCAGACGAACCAGATGACGAAGCCGCCGAGCACCGCGCCCAGGTTGTTGCCGGAACCGCCGACGATCACCATCACCCAGATCAGGAACGTGAATCGCAGCGGGTTGTAGGTGACGGGCGTAAACTGTCCGTCGAGCGTGGTGAGCATCGCGCCGGCGATGCCGACGACCGCGGAGCCGAGGACGAGGACCTGGCGGTGGCGGCGGACGACGTCCTTGCCGAGGGCCTCGGCCGCCTCCTCGTTGTCCCGGATCGCCCGCATCATCCGTCCCCACGGCGAACGAAGCGCCCGCTCGCTGAGCAGCAGGACGGCCAGCAGGACGGCGGCGAACAGGCCCGCGTAGCACAGCTTGACGTAGATGCCCGCCGCCTCGATCACGAGGCTGTGCAGCGCCGCGGCGCGCTCGGACGCGGCCAGGGCGGAAAGCCTGCTGGCGTTGAGCCAGGCCACCAGGTCCTGGAACCAGAGGGTCTGCTGCAGGTCAAGCTCATAGGGAACCGGGCGGTCGAGGCCGGTCACGTTCTTCACGCCGCGAGCGAGCCAGTCCTCGTTCTTGAGGACCGCGATCGCGATTTCGGCGATGCCGAGCGTGGCGATGGCGAAGTAGTCCGAGCGCAGCCCCAGCGCGATTCGGCCGACCACGTAGGCGGCGGCGGCCGCGAAGGCGCCGCCGACGGCCCAGGACAGGACGATGGGCAGGCCGAGGCCCCCGAGATAGCCGCTCGTGGACGGATCGACGCTTTCGATCGCCTCGACGGCGGGGTCGAAGAAGGCGCGCGTCGCCAGGAAGCCGGCCACGGCCACCGCCGCCACGCCCAGCGATCGCAGCCGGCCGGGAGGCAATCGCCGGAACGCGGCCCGGATCAGGCCGATCGTCAGACATGCCGCCAGGGCCGCCCACAGAAGGTCCGCGCCGCCCGCCGCAACGGCCGCCGTCACCGGGGGCCGGGAGACCAGCACGCCCGCCAGCCCGCCGAGGGCGGCGGAAGCCATGATGCCGGCGTTGAACAGGCCGGCGTAGCCCCATTGGATATTGACCCCGAGCGCCATCACCGCCGAAATCAGGCAGAGATTGAGCACCGCCAGGCTGACCGACCAGGACCGGCCGAAACCGACGGCGAGCAGCAGCGCGGTGACGATCGCGAAGCCGGCCGCCGCGCGCGCCCGTTCGCTCACGGCGCCCGCCCCCGGAACAGGCCGGTCGGCCGCCAGAGCAGGACCGCCACCAGGATGATGAACGACACCGCGAACTTGTAGTCGGTCGAGAGAAGCTGCACCAGGCCGTCGGGGTGCAGTTGCTCGGGGAGCAGATAGCGCAGGAACTTCTTGTAGGCGTAGGTGATCGTGACTTCGGAGAAGGCGACGAGGAACCCCCCGGCGATCGCTCCCAGGGGCTGGCCGATGCCGCCGACGATGGCGGCGGCGAACATCGGAAGCAGGAGCTGCATGTAGGTGAACGGCTGAAAGCTCTTGTCGAGGCCGTAGAGCGTGCCGGCGACGGTGGCGAGCGCGGCGGTAATGGCCCAGGTCACCAGCACCACCCGGTCCGGGTCGATGCCCGAGAGCAGCGCCAGGTCTTCGTTGTCGGCGTAGGCCCGCATCGACTTTCCGACGCGCGTACGTTGCAGGCACCAGAACAGCGCCGCGACCGCCACGACGGCGACGGCCACGGTGAGAACCTGGGAGAAACGGATGGCGAGCCCCTCGTCGAGGCCGGTCGCGCGCCTGAACTCGCCCGCGGTGACCAGATAGCGGGCGCCGTCCGCGAAGGAACGGTCGTCGGGACCGATGACGAAGCGGACCACCCCGTGCATCACGAACATCACGCCGACCGACGCGATCATCGGCACCACCGGCGCGCTCCGTCTGACGCGGTAGAAACGGAACACCGCCCGGTCGACGGCAAGGCTCACGGCGATCGCCGCCAGTACGCCGAAGGGCAGCGCCAGCAGCGCCGTGGGCAACGGGCCGATGCCGATACCCCAGCCCTGCAACCGCCACGTCGCCAGGATCACCACCATCGTACCCAGAGCCATGAAATCGCCGTGGGAGAAATTGGCGAAGCGCAGGATGCCGAACACCAGCGTGATGCCGAGCGCGCCCAGGGCAAGTTGCGAGCCGTAGGAGATAGCCGGAATGAAAACGAAATTACACAGCAAAACCAGAGCATTGGCGACATCGACGAGCATCGTCCCGTCACCCGCCGAGAAACGCGCGTCTCACCTCGGGATCGGCGAGCAGCGCGCGTCCGGTATCGGTGAACCGGTTTCTGCCGGTGACCAGAACGAAACCGCGGTCGGCGACGGCCAGCGCCCGGCGGGCGTTCTGCTCGACCATCAGGATGGCGATGCCCGTCCGCCGGATCTCGAGCAAACGGTCGAACAGCTCGTCCACGACGATCGGCGACACGCCGGCGGTCGGCTCGTCGAGCATCAGCACCTGCGGCCGGGTCATCAGCGCCCGCCCGATCGCGGCCTGCTGGCGCTGGCCGCCCGACAGTTCGCCTGTCCGCCGCCGGCGCTTTTCTTTCAGCACGGGGAACAGCTCGAAGACGTCTTCCATGCTTCCGGAGATGTCGTCGCGGCGCAGGAAGGCGCCCATCTCCAGGTTTTCCTCGACCGTCATGGTCGCGAACACGTTGTCGGTCTGCGGGACGAAGGCCATTCCCGCCTTCACCCGGTCCCGCGGCGTCAGGCCGGTGATGTCGCGCCCGTCCAGGGACACCCCGCCTTCCCGCAGCGGCAACATGCCGAACAGGGCCTTCATCGCCGTCGATTTTCCGGCCCCGTTGGGGCCCACGATGACCGCGATTTCGCCCTTGTCCACGGCGATGGCGCATCCGCGCAGTATGTCGGCGGCGCCGTAGCCGCCGCGCATGTTCTCGCCGGTCAGATAGCTCATGCGGGATCGGCGGGCGGGTTTCCGTGCCCGCTGCCCAGATAGGACTCGATGACCCGCGGATCGGCCCGGACGTCCGGAGCGGGGCCCTGGGTGAGCACGACGCCCTCCGCCATGACGATGACCGGATCGCAGAGCAGCGAGACGAATTCCATGTCGTGCTCGATCATGCAGAACGTGTAGCCCCGCTCCAGGTTGAGCCGCAGGATGGCGCCGGAGATGTCCTTCAGCAGGGTGCGGTTGACGCCGGCCGCGATCTCGTCGAGCAGGATCACCTTGGCGTCCGTCATCATGACGCGCGCGATTTCGACCAGTTTCTTCTGGCCGCCCGACAGGTTGCCGGCCGGTTCGCCGGCGACTCCCTCAAGGTTCAGGAACTCGATGACCTCCTCGGCCCGGCGGCGGACCGCCGCTTCCTGGGAGCGGACCCGCCCCGGCCGCAGCCAGGCCCCGAGGAGACTTTCGCCGGCCTGGTCCGCGGCGGCCACCATCAGGTTCTCCAGCACCGTCAGCGTGGAGAACTCGTGGGCGATCTGGAACGTGCGCAGCACGCCCTTGTGGAAGAGCCGGGAGGGCCGAAGCCCGGTGATGTCCTCGCTCCCCAGGTAGACGCGCCCCGAGGTCGGCGGATAGACCCCGGCGATGACGTTGAACAGGGTGGTTTTGCCGGCGCCGTTCGGGCCGATCAGCCCGGTGATGGCGGCTTCCTCGATCTCCAGGCTGGCGCCGTTGACGGCGCGCACGCCGCCGAAGTGCTTGTGCACGTCGGCCACGCGGATCATCGGCGGCCCGGCGCCGGCGGGAACGGACCCGGAGGGCGCCCCGGGCCGTTCCCTTACGGCGTCAATGCACCTTAACCACGGCGAACTCCCCGCCCTTGACCTCATACTCCTTGTAGGAACCGGCAGCCTCGCCGACGTCGTTCAACTCGACGTCCGTCGCGCCCTCGAAGTTCACGGCCTTTCCGGCGGCGAGAAGCTCGAGGGCCTTGCCCAGCTCGCCCGGCCCGATCGTTTCGCCCGGCGCGTTGGCGACGTCCGCGACCTTCGACTGGATCGCCGCGCGATCCGTCGAGCCGGCCGCCTGCGCGGCGAGGATGATCAGCGCCGCCGCGTCGTAGGCTTCGCCGACGAACGGCGCATCGCCCTTGAACCCCGCCGCGTTGGCGGTATCGACGAACTTCATGGCATGGGGAGAATCCGAACCCGGCGCGGTGGCGACGGAACCGGACAGCGGATCGCCGATGGCCTCGATCAGGGAGTCCCCGACCATGCCGTCCGCCATGAGGAACGTGTCGAACGCGCCGGTGTCCAGGGACGCCTGGATGACGCCCTTGCCGCCCTTGTCGATATAGCCGAACACGGCCAGATGCTCGGCGCCCGAAGCGGCCAGCGCGCCGACCTCGGCGGAGTAGTCGGCCTTGCCGTCCTCGTGCGACGCGGACAGCTCGACCCGGCCGCCGATGGCCTCGAACGCGCCGGCGAAGGACTCCGCCAGTCCCTTTCCGTAATCGTTGTTGGTGTAGGTGATGGCGATGCTCTCGATGCCGCGCGCTTGGGCCACCTGCGCCAGCACTTCGCCCTGACGGGCGTCGGAAGGCGCCGTCCGGAAAAAGTACCCCTTGTCCTCGATCGTGCTGAGCGCCGGCGAGGTTGCCGAAGGAGAGATCATGACCACGCCGTTCGGCACCGCCACGTTGTTGGCGACGGCGATGGTCACGCCCGAGCAGTCCGCGCCCATGATGGCCGCGACGCCGTCGGAGGTGATCAGGCGCTCCGCCGTCGCGGTTGCCGCCGCGGCATCGACGCAGGTGGAGTCGCCGCGCACCGGCACGACCTTCTCGCCGCCGAGGAACTTGCCGGACTCCGACGCCTCCGTCATGGCGAGTTCGGCCCCGGCCGCGATACCGGGCGTCAGGGATTCGATCGGTCCGGTGAAACCCAGCAGAACGCCGATCTTCATATCCGCATGCGCGGAAGACGCCATCGTCATGAGCGCCGCGGAAACAATCGTCATGAGCGCCGCGGAAACAATGAGGATTCTCTTCATGTTTACGTCTCCTTCTGGCTCGGCAGGCCCCAACGGAACGGCCCGGTGCGAATATTAGTTCATACCCGGTGCGGTGTACAGAACGGGGCGTGTGCGCCGCCGCGTCGGCGAGGCAACGAAGGCCTCGGTTCCGGCCGGCGGTCATTGTGCCGGCCGGCGGTACGCGTCCCGCCGGTGGGCGACACGGACGACCAGCACGACAAGCGCATCGTCCTGGACTTCGTACAGTATGCGGTGGTCGCCGACGCGAAGCCGCAGGCCCCGCAGTTCGCCCTTCAGCGCGTTGCCCAGAAACGGGTTCTCCGCCAGCCGGTCAATGGCCGAGACGATCCGCACCCGATCCGGTCGCGCGACACGCTTGAGCTCCCTGGCCGCGCTGGCCTTGATTCGTATCGAGAAGCTCGCGCCTGACCCGGTCCCAGTCCAGTACCGGGTCGGTGGGATCGCGGAGCGGGTCCACGGCCACGGAGAGGTCGTCGAAGTCCTCGAGATAGCGTTCGACCGCTTGGCGGACGATCTCCGCCCGGCTGCGCTTGAGACGGTGCGCGGCCGCGTCCAGCGCATCCACGACCGTATCGGGCAAGCGCGCGACGATCTGGCTCATGCTGCCTCCGCATCCCTGTAATGTCATTTACTTCACATTATTTCCACGCGATGTTCCGGGTCAATCCCGTCTCCGTCACCGGGAATTTCCTGCCTGTCGCTGCCCCCCAACCTCGTCATGCCCCGATCCCGGGAGAAAAACTCCCCCTGGCACGGGGAGGGTCGGGGTGGGGGTCGTCGCGCGCCGGCGGCATTCCGGACGGACCCCCCTGTCAGGATTCCTCTGCGAAACGCGGTCGGGGCGGCGCATCGTTCTCCGACACCCTCACCCTGTCCCTCTCCCGCAAGAGCGGGAGAGGGGACCCTCGGGGCACGGCCGGAAGTTTGGGTTCCCTCCCCCGGCCTATCCCGCCGTTTCGTCCCTCAGCCAGCGGGCGAGCGCCTTGCCGGGATCGGCGATCTCCTCCACCGCGCCGTACCACCAGGCTTCCCAGCCGGCCTCCGGCAGGCCGGTGAACAGCATCAGGTTCAGCGGATAGGCTTCGCTGTCGGTGCAGCGGCGGAAGTCGTCCCGGAACAGGAACACGGGCTTCTCCCAGGCGATCGCCATGCCCAGCTCCACCATCACCCCTTCGTCCGGGGGACAGCCGTTGACCACCGCGAACAGCCCGTCGGCGTCGCGCACGTCGCGGAGGTCCGCCTGTCCGATCCGCCAGGCCCAGCCGGGGCTCGCCCGGTCGATCTGGTTGTTGCGGGCGAACGGCTCCCAGACCTCCGCGCCCATCGCCTCCAGGGCCGCCACCAGCGCCGCCAGCGGCCCCGCGCGCTGCTGCCCGGAAAACCCGTAGGGGTTGGCCAGATACAGGGTCTTGCCCGATGTCATGTCCGCCTCGTCCGACGCTCCGCCGACGCCCGAGGGCGGCAGCCTACACCCCTTGGCCGGCCGGTTCCAAAACCGGGGGACGGACGAGTGGCGCGCGACGTGTGTTAGACTGCGCCCGAAACGCGAACGAGACGGCGGGCGCGGGTTGCGGCGTCCGGGGCAGGGGGCATCGGTGGACGCGCTATCGCCCGTGCCGCGCAGGCGCGGCCGCCGTCCGCGGGGACGGTGGCATCACGTCTACGCCGCGCTGGATCTGGGGACGAACAATTGCCGTCTTCTGGTGGCGCGGCCGGCCCGCGGCGGCTTTCGGGTCATCGACGCGTTCTCGCGGATCGTTCGTCTCGGCGAAGGGATCGGCGCCTCCGGGAGGCTCTCCGACGACGCGATCTCCCGCACCCTCTCCGCCCTCAAGGTCTGCGCCGGCAAGATGCGCGGTCGCCGCGTCACCCGGTCCCGAAGCATCGCCACGGAGGCTTGCCGGCGGGCGAGCAACTGCGACGAATTCCTGCGGCGCGCGCGCGACGAGGCGGGAATCGAGCTGGACATCATCACGCCGGCCGAGGAAGCGGAACTCACACTCGCGGGATGTTCGCCGCTGCTCGACGACCGCTGCCGAAGAGCGCTCGTCTTCGACATCGGCGGCGGCAGCACGGAGCTCATGTGGCTCGGCCTCGCGGGCGGCCGGAAGCCCGAGATCCTGGGCTGGACCTCGCTGCCCTGCGGCGTCGTGACGCTGTCGGAGGAGTTCGGCGACCGCGGCGGCGATCCGGAGGGGTACGGCCGCCTCGTCGATCACGTCGCCGGACTGCTCGATCCCTTCGTCGCCGATTACGGCATGGAGGCCGCCATCCGGGACGGCGACGTCCACATGCTCGGCACGTCGGGCACCGTGACGACGCTGGCCGCCGTCTACCTCGGCCTCGCCCGCTACGACCGGTCCCGGGTCGACGGTACCTGGCTGTCCCTGGGAGACCTCGGCAGGGTGACCCGCGCCGTCAGCGCGATGCCCTACGACCAGCGGGCCGGTCACGCCTGCATTCGCCGGGAGCGGGCCGACCTCGTCATCGCCGGCTGCGCCATCGTCGAGGCGATCTCCCGGGCCTGGCCGGCGGGGAGGCTGCGCGTCGCCGACAGGGGCCTGCGCGAAGGACTGCTTCACGCGCTCATGCGGGCGGCGGACGCCGAAGCCCGTCTGTGAGCCGGTCGCGTCCGGGCGGCGGCCGGGAGCGGGTCAGGACCGCCCGCGGCCGCAAGGCGTCCTCGACCCGGTGGCTGTCGCGGCAACTGAACGACGCGTACGTCGCGCGGGCGAAGAAGGCCGGATACAGGTCGCGCGCCGCCTTCAAGCTGATCGAGCTGGACGACCGGTTCGGGTTTCTCGGGGCGGGAGCGCGCGTCGTCGACCTCGGCGCGGCGCCGGGCGGCTGGACGCAGATAGCGGTCGAGCGCGCAGGACGGGGCAACGCGATCGCCGTCGACGTGTCGCCCATGGAGCCGGTGGCGGGCGCACTGGTCCTCCGGGCCGACGTCCTCGGCCGGGACGCCGTCGGGACGATCCTCGGGGCGGCGCCCCACGGCGTCGACGTCGTGCTGTCCGACATGGCGCCGGCATCGACCGGCCATCGGGCCACCGACCATCTGCGGATCGTGGCGCTGGCGGAGGCGGCGTTCGACATCGCGCGCCGGATTCTGCGCCCCCACGGCGCGTTCGTCGCCAAGGTGTACCAGGGGGGAGCCGAGCGGGAGCTGCTCGCGGCGATGAAGGCGGCGTTCCGGACGGTCAGACATGCGAAGCCCGGCGCAAGCCGGCGGGAGTCTCCCGAAACCTACGTCGTCGCGACGGGTTTCAGGCAGTCGGACTTCGAAGCCTGAACCGCCGGCGATTGGAGGACCGGGACGGCGGGTGCTACCATCCGTTCCGCCGCTCGCCGTTCGGCCGGCGCCTTCCGGCCCGGCCGCCGGCCCGCAGCCATGGGGGCGCGTCATCAAGAGCACGAAAGCTCAGGTCGTTTTCGCTTGGGGGTTCGTCGCGGTCGTCTGGCTGGCGTGCGGGCTGCACATCTTCTCCAGACACCCCGAGATTCCCCTCGGCTCGGCCGGGGGGCTGCGGTTCTTCACCGTGGACACGGGCCTCGCGGTTTTCGTGCTGGGCGGGGCGCACTACTACCTGCAACTGGGGCTGATGAAGATCCTCGACCGGATCGACATCGACCCCGGGAACAAGTCCTCGATGATGCGCCTGAACCGCGCCGGCCTGCTGATGATCTTCCTCGAGGTCGTGGTGATCTACCAGGTGGCGTCGTTCACGTTCCGGACGTTCGTCCTGTAGGGCGCGCGTCCATCCGTTTTCGCTATCCAGGCGCCGGCGGGCGTGGCATATTGCCCGCCACCGAATTCGGGAGGCGAGATGGAGATACCGGAATCGCTCACGTTCGACGATGTCCTCCTGAAGCCGAAATACTCTGCGGTTCTGCCCGCCGAAGTCGACACCCGAACGCGCTTCACCCGCGAGATCGGACTGAACGTCCCGCTCGCGTCGGCCGCCATGGACACGGTGACCGAGAGTTCCCTCGCCATCGCCATGGCCCAGGCCGGCGGGATCGGCGTGATCCACCGCAACCTGCCGGTGGAGGACCAGGCCAACGAAGTTCGCGCCGTCAAGAAGTTCGAGTCCGGGATGGTGGTCAATCCGGTCACCATCGCCCCGGATCAACCGCTCGCCGACGCGCTGGAGGCGATGCGGCGGCATCGCATCTCGGGCATCCCCGTGGTCGACGGCGAAGCCGGGCGGCTCGTCGGCATCGTGACCAACCGCGACGTCCGCTTCGCCACGGACGACCGGCAGCCCGTCAGGGAACTGATGACGCGGGACCCGATCGCCGTCCGCGAGGGGGTGGACAGCGAGGAGGCCAAGCGGCTGTTGCACCGGCACCGGATCGAGAAGCTGCTGGTGACCGACGGCGACGGGCGCTGCGTCGGCCTCGTCACCGTCAAGGACATCGAGAAGGCGGAGCTCAATCCCGACGCCTGCAAGGACGAACACGGCCGGCTGCGCGTCGCCGCCGCGACCGGCGTCGGCGAGAAGGGCGTGGCGCGCGCGCAAGCGCTGGTGGAGGCCGAGGTCGACGTCGTGGTGGTGGATACCGCGCACGGCCACTCGAGGCGCGTGATCGAGGCGGTGGGACGGATCAAGAAGCTCAGCAACTACGCGCAGGTCGTGGCCGGCAACGTGGCCACGAAGGATGCCGCGAAGGCGCTGATCGACGCGGGCGCGGACGCCGTGAAGGTCGGCATCGGGCCGGGATCGATCTGCACCACGAGGATGGTAGCGGGCGTCGGCGTGCCCCAGCTCACCGCGGTCATGGACACGGCCGGGGAATGCCGCCGCCAGGGCGTGCCCGCGATCGCGGACGGCGGGGTCAAATACTCGGGAGACGTCGTCAAGGCCGTCGCGGCCGGCGCGGACGTGGTGATGATCGGCTCGCTTCTGGCCGGCACCGACGAGTCGCCGGGCGAAGTCTTCTTCTACCAGGGCCGGTCCTACAAGTCCTACCGGGGAATGGGGTCCGCCGGGGCCATGGCCCAGGGGTCGGCGGACCGCTATTTCCAGGAGCACGCGGGACAGTCCGTGCAGTACGTCCCGGAAGGGGTCGAAGGGCAGGTGCCCTACAAGGGACCGCTGAACGGCGTTCTCCATCAGTTGGTCGGCGGTCTGCGCGCGGGCATGGGATACCAGGGCGCGGCGGACATCGCCGGGCTTCAAACGGAGCCCCGGTTCCAGAGGATCTCCAACGCGGGACTTCGCGAAAGCCACGTCCACGACGTCCTCATCACGCGGGAATCGCCCAACTATCCGAATTCCGAATGACCCGCGCCCGCCGGACCCCCCTCCCGGCCTTCCCTCTGTCAGGATTCCTCTGCGAAACGCGGTTGGGGCGGCGCATCGTTCTCCGACACCGTCACCCTGTCCCTCTCCCGCGTGCGGGAGAGGGGACCCTCGGGGCGCGGCCGGGCCACTCGGGTCCCCTCTCCCTGGAAGGGGGAGGGACAGGGTGGGGGTTGACGGCGGTGCCGTTGCATTCGTTGCCCTCACCCCGTCCCTCTCCCGAAGACGGGAGAGGGGACCCGGCGGCGCGGTTCGCCGCTCCGGCAACGAACCCTGGGCCGGGCGGTGCGATGGAACGATGACCGACGGCGTGCTCATCATCGATTTCGGTTCCCAGGTCACGCAACTCATCGCTCGCAGGATTCGCGAGAACGGCGTCTATTGCGAGGTCGTCCCCTTCGACAGGTCGGAACCCGCGCTGAGGCGGTTCAAGCCCCGGGGGGTCGTGCTCTCGGGCGGCCCCGCGTCCGTGCCGGAGGCGGATGCGCCGAGGGCCCCCGAGCTGACGTTCGAGCTCGGCGTTCCGGTCCTCGGCATCTGCTACGGCGAGCAGACCATGGTCGCCCAGCTCGGCGGCGAAGTGGAAACCGCCGACCGGCGCGAATTCGGACGCGCGTTCATCGAAGTCACGGACGGCTGCGGCCTGTTCGACGGGTTGTGGGCGGCCGGCGACCGGGAAGAGGTGTGGATGAGCCACGGCGACCGGGTCATCCGGCTTCCGGAGGGATTTCGCTCCGTCGCCGTCAGCGACGGGACCGGATTCGCCGCCGTGGCAGACGACGAGCGCCGCTACTACGGCGTTCAGTTTCACCCGGAAGTCGTCCACACCCCCCGGGGCGGCGCGCTCCTGCGCAACTTCACCCATCGGGTCGCGGGCTGCGGGGGCGGCTGGAACATGGCGGCCTTCCGCGAGACGGCCGTCGCCCGCATCCGCGAGCGGGTGGGCGGGGAACGCGTCGTCTGCGGCCTGTCCGGCGGCGTCGATTCATCGGTGGCCGCCGTCCTCCTGCACGAGGCGATCGGCGACCGGCTCACCTGCATCTTCGTCGACACCGGCCTGTTGCGCGCCGGCGAGGCGGAAGACGTGGAGCGGACGTTTCGCGGCCACTACAACATCCCGCTCGTCGCGCGCGACGCCGCCGGCGATTTCCTGCGGCGGCTGCGGGGAGTCACCGATCCCGAGGAGAAGCGGAAGATCATCGGCAACACGTTCGTCGAGATCTTCGAGGGCGAGGCCGACAAGATCGGCGGCGCCGGGTTCCTGGCCCAGGGGACGCTGTATCCGGACGTGATCGAGTCCGTCTCTCCCGCCGGGGGTCCGAGCGCGACGATCAAGTCCCACCACAACGTGGGAGGCCTTCCCGAGCGCATGAACCTCCGGCTCGTGGAACCCCTTCGCGACCTGTTCAAGGACGAGGTGCGGGAGCTGGGGCGGGAACTGGGACTTCCAGAGTCCCTGGTCGGGCGCCACCCCTTCCCGGGACCGGGTCTGGCCATACGCGTGCCCGGGGAAGTGACGCCCCGGAAGCTGGACATCCTGCGCCGGGCCGATGCGATCTACCTGGAGGAGATTCGGCGCGCCGGGCTCTATGGCGATATCTGGCAGGCTTTCGCGGTGCTGCTGCCCGTGCGGACCGTCGGCGTGATGGGCGACGGGCGCACGTACGACCACGTTTGCGCGCTCCGCGCCGTGACCTCCACGGACGGAATGACCGCCGACTATTATCCCTTCGGCATGGAGTTCGTCGGCAACGTGGCCAACCGGATCGTCAACGAGGTGAAGGGCATCAACCGTGTCGTCTACGACGTCACGTCGAAGCCGCCCGGCACCATCGAATGGGAATAGCCGCCGGCGGCGCGAACGGACGGGAGGACATGGAGGCATGGCTGGGGAAACGGTCGGATTCATCGGTCTCGGCAATCTGGGCAAGGCGATCGCGGACCGGATCGCCGACGGCGGGTTCGATATGGCGGTCTTCGACGTCGCCGGGTCCCGGGAGCGCGCGCCCGAGGGGGCGTACGCCGCGGCGTCCGTCGCCGAGGTGGCGGAGCGCTCCAGCCTCGTGTTCATGTGCCTGCCGACCATCGCCTCGGTCGAGGCGGTCGTCGCGGAAATCCGCGACTCCGACGCGCCGGACGGCCTCGTCGTCGTGAACGCGTCGACGGCGAGCCCGAGGTGCGCCGTCGCGGCCCACGGACGATTGGCCGAAAGAGGCATCGGCTACGCGGACGCGACCGTCTCGGGGACTCCGCCCCGCACGCGGGCGGGGCAGGCCCGCGTGATGTTCTCGGGCGAGCCCCGGCACCTGCTGCGGCTGACGCCCGTGTTCGAGACCTTCAGCGAGAGGGTCTTCGATCTCGGTCCCGAAGTGGGAAACGGCCAGCGCATGAAGCTCGTCAACAACTGCCTCGTCCACACGGCGCTGGCGGTCTCCAGCGAAGCCCTGGCCTGGGGCGAGAGGGGAGGTCTCGACATGGGGACGATGCTGGAAGTCCTGGCCGAAACGTCCGGGCGCAACATCGCCACCGACCACTACTTTCCGCGGGCCGTGCTGACGGGGACGTACGACACCGGCGCGACGATCGGCATCGCGCGAAAGGATATCGAGACCTTCGTCGAGGAAGCGAGGGCCGACGGGTGCCGGGTCGCGGTGGCCGAGTCCGCCTGCCGGTCGATGACGGAACTCCACGAGGCGGACCCGGACGTGGATCAGGTCACGATGTACGCCTTCACGCGGGACGGCGGGAAACTCCCGTCATAGGACGGGCGGCCGGGTCTGCCATATACATTTTGGCTCAATTCGCGATTCGCAGGCGTCGGTGTCGGGTGAGCCGTTTGTTCCGTCATTATCCGCGAAAGCCGTCCATGGTCGGGGCTCCCGCCCCGCTGTCGCGCAGGGAACGGTGGCCGGCAAGGCAATCGTGCCATCGGGGTCCCCTCCCCCTGGCAGGAGGGTCAGGGTGGGGGTTGACGGCGTTGCCGCGGCATTCGTCGCCCTCACCCTGTCCCTCTCCCGAAGACGGGAGAGGGAACCCGGCGGCGCTGTCCGCCGCTCCGGCAAAGACATTCGGGACCACCGGGGCCGTGCAAAACTCTGCATGTGAATCAACACGTTGTCGGAAGTTCCATATAAGCGGGAATCCATGTTTTTTCGCCATGAAGCCCGCTCTGCGTCCGGATGGCTTCCCGTTTTCGCGGGAATGACGACAAGAAAAAGTCAGTCAGCCGCTGGCTTCGATAACCCGAAGGTGGCGGTTCGGCCGTTCGTTCGGGGGCAGGAGCCGGTTCATCCGGCGGTCCAACGTGGCCAGACATCCTGCTGGAACCAGTCATGGGCAACGTCGTGATGTACATGGGACGGCCAAGCGAGGTCGAGCAGGAGGGTCAAGGCGCGTCCTCGTGCCGCTTGACGCGGCCGAGCGTCAGGGGGGTGCTCCCGCGCAAGACATCGAATACGGGAAACCCCTTGTGCCGCCGCCGGCCCGTGCCCAGCCGCCGCAGTCCGCGGCGGGCCAACTCGGACAGCACGGCGCTCACCGGGAGATTCCACTCGTCCGCAAGTGACCGCGCCGCTTCGAGGATTTCGTCGTCGATGTTCAGCGTCGTTCTCATGCTCGAGAACCTAACGAAACGATGCGGCGATGCCGAGATGCGTCGAAGCATCGTGCGTTTGAAGCGGTCGCTCGGCCCGGAGCGTTCCGCGCCGACCGCGCACGGCCGCGTCCGCGCGCGGAAGGCCGTGACGGTGGCGGGAAATGCGGCTAAGGTAGCCGGCCCTTCCCGCATATGGAGACCAGCGTGGCCGACGTCTTCAGCGAAGTCGAAGAAGAAATACGACGAGAGCGGTACCAGAAGCTCTGGAAGAAGTACGGCAAGTACGCGATCGCCGTCGCCGTCGCCGTCGTCCTGGGTACCGCCGGCAGCGTGGGGTGGAAGGAATACAGGATCGCCACCCGCGAGTCGGAGAGCGCCCGGTTCATCGCGGCGGTCCGGCTCATCGAGTCGGGCGAACAGGCGGAGGGGACCGCCGCGCTGGCCGCGCTGACCGAGGACGCCGGTGCCGGCTACCGGGCGCTCGCCGGGTTGAGGCGGGCCGCGGCGCTGCGGCGGATCGGCAATCGCGCCGCCGCGCTTTCCGCCTACGACCGCCTGGCGGCGGACGGCGGTGTCGACCGGCACCTGAGGGATCTGGCCCGGCTGCTCGGCGCGCAGACCCTGCTGGATCTCGGCACGGCCGACGACCAGGTGGCGACCCGGTTGGCGCCCCTGCTGGAAGACGGCAATCCCTGGCGGCATTCGGCCCGCGAGTCGCGGGCTGCTCTGGCGCTCCGGGAAGGCGATCTCGACACGGCCAAGCGGGAGTTCACGTCCCTTGCCGACGACCCGGGCGCGCCGCCGGGCGTCCGCGCCCGTGCTGCCGAACTGGTGGCCGCCCTGGAGCACGGCGCCTGAACCTCATGCGCTACGCCCTTACAGGATTCCTCTGCGAAACGCGGTCGGGGCGGCGCATCGTTCTCCGACACCCTCACCCTGTCCCTCTCCCGCACGCGGGAGAGGGGACCCTCGGGGCACGGCCGGGCCACTCGGGTCCCCTCTCCCTGGAAGGGGGAGGGACAGGGTGGGGGTGGACGGCGTCTCGGCACCCCTGCCCTGTTCCCGTGGTGCGGCCGGACCGCTTTCGCAGAGGAATCCTTACAACGGCGGCGGCCGCGCTGATCGTCACGCTCGGCGCGTGCGGGAGCATCTCCGACTATATCGAAGGTGCCAAGGACGACACGCTGCCGGGCGAGCGGATCTCCGTCATCGCGCTGCAGCGGACGCTCCAGCCTGATCGGGAAATCGCCGACGTCCGCGTCCGCCTGCCCCGGCCCTACGTGAACGAGGACTGGCCGCAGGCGGGCGGTCACCCGACGCACGCCATGCATCATCTGATGCTCGGGGATGCGTTGTCGCGAGCCTGGAGCGCGCGGGCCGGGCGGGGGGCGGGCAGTCTGGTGCGCCTTACCGCGGCGCCGGTCGTCGCCGGCGGCCGCGTCTTCGTCCTGGATTCCGAAGGCGGCGTCTCGGCGCATGGGGTGGACGACGGGCGGCGGATCTGGCGCCACAGCGTCGTCCCGGAAGACGAGGAACCGGGCGCGATCGGCGGCGGCCTGGGCCATGCGGGCGGCATTCTGTACCTGGCGACGGGGTACGGCGAGGCGATCGCCGTGCTCGCGGAAAGCGGTGCCGAGATCTGGCGGCGGGACATCGGGGTTCCGTTGCGGGGAGCGCCGACGGTGGCCGGCGGCCGGCTGTTCACCGTCACCAACGACAACCGCCTCTATGCCCTGGACGTCGAGGACGGCGCCGTCGCCTGGACCCATACCGGTATCGCCGAGGACGCGGGCATCGTCGGTGCGGCCAGCCCGGCGGTGGCCGGCGGAGTCGTGCTGGCGCCGTACTCCTCGGGCGAACTCGTTGCCCTGCGGACCGGCAACGGCAGGTTGCTCTGGACCGATTCCCTGACCCGCATCCGCCGCGCGACGCCGCTGGCCGAACTCAACGACATCAACGGCTCTCCGGTCGTAGACCGCGACATCGTCGTCGCCGCGAGCCACGCCGGCCGCATGGCCGCCATCGACCTGAGGAGCGGGGCCCGGCTCTGGGAACAGGAAATCGCCAGCCTCCAGACGCCGTGGGTGGCGGGGGACTTCGTGTTCGTGGTCACCACCGAAGCGCAGATCGTCTGCCTGGCGAGAGACACCGGCCGCATCCGCTGGGTACGGCAGCTTTCCAGATACGAGGACGAGGAGCGTCGGCGGGACTCCATCGAATGGAGCGGTCCGGTCCTGGCGGGCGACCGCCTGATCGTGGTTTCGTCCCGCGGCGACGGCGTCTCCGTCTCCCCGTACAGCGGCGACGTACTGGACCGGATGGAGCTCCCCGGGGGCGCATCGCTGCCGCCGGTCGTCGCCAACCGGACGGTCTACGTCCTGACCGACGGCGGGGATCTCGTCGCCTACCGCTGAGTCATGAGCCCCACGCTGGCCATCGTCGGCCGTCCGAACGTCGGAAAATCGACCCTCTTCAACCGCCTCGTGGGCCGGCGCCTGGCCATCGTCGACGAATCGCCGGGCGTCACGCGCGACCGCCGGGAGGGCGCGGCGCGGCTGGGTTCGCTGGAATTCAAGGTCGTCGATACGGCGGGCCTGGAGGAAGGCGGCGGCGGCAGCCTCGAGGCCCGGATGCGGCGGCAGACGGAACGGGCGGTTGTCGAGGCGAGCCTCGTGCTGATGCTGATCGACGCCCGCGCGGGGGTAACGCCCGTGGACCGGCATTTCGCCGGCCTGCTGCGCCGTCACGGAAATCGCGTGATCCTCGTCGCCAACAAGTGCGAGGGCAGGGGGGGCGAGACGGGCTTCTACGACGCCTATTCCCTGGGCCTCGGGGAACCGGTGGCGATCTCCGCGGAACATGCCGAGGGGATGACCGACCTGTACGACCGGATCGGCGAGGCTATGGCATCGGGGGCCGCGGCGGAGGCGGGCGGGGAGGCCGGCTCCCCGCGGGAGGCGGGGCCGCTGAAGCTGGCCGTCGTCGGCCGCCCCAACGTCGGCAAGTCGACGCTGATCAACCGGCTCATGGGGGCCGACCGCCTGCTGACGGGGCCGGAGCCCGGGATCACGCGGGACGCGATCGCGGTCAGGCTGGAAGCGGGCGGGCGGGAGATCGAGCTCGTGGACACCGCCGGTCTCCGCCGCCGGGCGCGCGTGACGGACCGGCTGGAGCGGCTGTCCGCGAACGACACCCTGAACGCGATCCGCCTGGCCGAGGTCGTCGCCGTGGTCGTGGACGGCGCCACGGGGATGGAGAAGCAGGATCTCGGTATCGCCGCGATGGCCGCGGAGGAAGGCCGGGCGCTGCTGATCGTCGTCAACAAGTGGGATCTGGTGAACGACGGCCGGGCCGCCATGGCGCGCCTGCGGGATCGGCTGGGCGACTCCCTCCCGCAGGCCAGGGGCGTGGAGACCGTTCCCTTGTCCGCGCTCACGGGCCGGCGCCTGAAGACCCTGCTGCCCGCCGTGTTTTCCGTCCACGAGGTGTGGAACAGGCGGGTCATGACCGGCCCGCTCAATCGCTGGCTGAGCGAGACCGTGGACCGCCACCCGCCGCCGTTCGCCGGACGGCACCGGCCGCGCTTGCGCTACGTCACGCAGGCGAAGGCCCGCCCCCCCACCTTCGTCCTGTTCGCGAGCCGCCCGGAGGCGGTGGGCGAGACGTATCTCCGCTACCTGGAGAACGAGCTGCGGACCGCTTTCGACCTGCCGGGCACGCCCATACGGATGCGGCTGCGGCGGGGCCGGAACCCCTACGCCGGGAAGGGCGGACCGCGGATCAGCGGGCGCGGATGACCTCTCCGTTCCGGCGGCAGGAGGGTTCCGCGAGCGCGACGAAGTGTCCGGCGACGTCCTCGGGCGGCCTGAGCGTATCCGGATCCTCTCCCGGAAACGCCTGGGCGCGCGTCCGGGTCCGCACGACGCCGGGATCGATCAGGTTGACGCGGACGCCGGTCTTGGCGACTTCCGCGGCATAGACCCTGGCCAGCGACTCGAGCGCGGCCTTGCTGGCGGAGTAGGGCCCCCAATACGGCAGCACCGTGTTCGCGGCGCCGGACGTGACGAAGACGGCGCGGCCGGCGTCGGAGCGTCGCAGCAGCGCGTCGAACGACCGAATGAGGCGCCAGTTCGCCGTGACGTTGAGGGCGAATACGGCCTCCCACACGTCGGGAGAGACGTGGCCCGCGGGGCCGAGCGTACCGAGCGTCGCGGCGTTCCCGACCAGGACGTCGAGACGGCCCCAACGCTCGGCGACGGCCGCCCCGAGATTGTCGATGGCGCCGAAGTCCGTCAGATCGGCGGGCACCAGGGTCGCGGAGCCGCCCGCCGCCCGGACGCGGTCGTCGACCTCCTCCAGGCCGCCCGGCGTGCGGGCGACGAGAACCACGTGGGCGCCCTCGGCGGCAAACCGTTCGGCGACGGCCGCGCCGATTCCCCTGGAGGCGCCGGTGATCAGGGCGACGCTATCCGCCAGGCGCGGGGCCAACGATCTTCCCGGAAAGGGTGTCGGAGAACGACACGCCTTCAACCCCCACCCCGGCCCTCCCCCGCAAGCGGGGGAGGGAGACCGAGTGGCCCGGCCGCGCCCCGAGGGTCCCCTCTCCCGCGTGCGGGAGAGGGACAGGGTGAGGGTGTTGGAGAACGATGGGCCTTCAACCCCCACCCTGACCCTTCCAGGGGGAGGGGACCCCGGCACGAACGCCGCGAACGATGACGACATGTCACGGGTGACAGGACGCTAGACCCGTTCCATGAGCAGCGACAACTGGGCGGGAATGTCGCCGCCTTCCCGGTCCGTGAGACGGATCGGGTAGTCGCCGCTGAGGCAGGCATCGCAGAATTGCGGCGCCTCGCCGTCGCGATCCGCACCGGCGGCCGCCCGGTAGAGGCCGTCGATCGACAGGTAGGCGAGGCTGTCCACGCCGATGGCGGCGGCGATCTCCCCGACGTCGAGCCGCGACGCCATGAGCTTCTCCTTCTCCGGCGTATCGACCCCGTAGTAGCAGGAGTCCGTGATCGGCGGACTCGCGATCCGCATGTGCACCTCGGCGGCGCCGGCCGCCCGCATCATCTCGACGATTTTCGTCGACGTGGTGCCCCGGACGATGGAATCGTCCACCAGCACGATCCGCTGTCCCGCGATGCTCGCCCGGTTGGCGTTGTGTTTCAGTCGGACGCCGAGGTGGCGAATCTGGTCCGTCGGTTCGATGAAGGTCCGGCCGACGTAGTGGTTCCGAATGATCCCCAGATCGAACGGGATTCCGGCTTCGGAGGCGTAACCCATCGCCGCCGGCGTGCCGGAGTCCGGCACGGGCACGGCGACGTCCGCCGCCACCGGCGCCTCGCGGGCCAGTTCCGCGCCGATGCGCTTTCGGACCTCGTAGACCCCCGCGCCTTCGACCACCGAGTCCGGGCGCGCGAAATAGATGTATTCGAATACGCAGAAGCGTTGCCGCGCCGGCGGGAAGGGCGAGACGCCGTGCAGCCCGCTCGCATCGACCACGACGAGTTCGCCCGGCCGCACGTCGCGGACGAACTCCGCGCCGATGATGTCGAGCGCGCAGGTCTCCGACGCGAGAACGGTGGCGCCGTCGAGCCGGCCGATGACCAGGGGCCGGACCCCGAGGGGATCGCGCACGCCGAACACCGTGTCGTTGGTCAGGGCGACCATGGAGTACGCGCCTTCGACCTGCCTGAGGGCGTCGATCATCCGGTCCTCCACCGCGTGGTAGGAGCTCGTCGCCATCAGGTGGATCACGACCTCGGTGTCGGTGGTCGACTGGAAGATGCTGCCGCGCTTCACCAGCTCGCGCCGCAGGCTGTACCCGTTGGTGAAGTTGCCGTTGTGCGCTATGGCCAGTCCGCCGAAGGAAAATTCGGCAAAAAGCGGCTGCACGTTCCTCAGAAGGGTGCCGCCGGTGGTCGAGTACCTGACGTGTCCGACGGCCGCGTTTCCCGCCAGACGGTCCATGACGTTCGGAGACGAGAACGTGTCTCCGACGAGTCCCAGGCTCCGGTGGGTGTTGAACTGCCCGTTGTCGTAGCTGACGATCCCCGCCGATTCCTGTCCCCGGTGCTGGAGGGCGTGGAGGCCCAGGGCCGTGTGCGCCGCCGCGTCGGCGTGCCCGAACACGGCGAACACGCCGCAGCCGTCGCGTGGCGGGCGCTCGGGACGGGCGGGTCCGGCCATCAGCCTGCCGAAAACTCGTGAAGCATCTCGTGAAGCATAGGGTCGCCGACGGGCATCCCAGGCAACTGGGCGGCTTCTTGTACCCGGATTCGGGCGAAGAGTCCCGAACGAATCCGGAGCGGATCCACGCGGCTCACTCCGCACCGTCCCGTGCCGCGCTCTCGCCGGAACCCCAGCCGTTTCGGGGTATGAGCTCGACGAGAAGATTCGCTCCCGCTTCGACCGGAGGGCGGGTTCTCGCCTCGCGAATCCAGCTCGGGTGATCGGAGACGGGCACGAATTTCACGAGCACGAGGTAGGCGACGCAGATGACGACGGCGCCCCGCAGGAGTCCGAACAGAAATCCGAGCGAGCGGTCGGCCGCGTTGAGCGAGCTTTTCCCCACCCGCTTCGCGACCGCGTAGCCGACGATCGAGATGGCGGCGAGGGACACCAGGAAAATCGTGCCTGCCGTCAAGGCGTCCGCCAGGATTTCCAGCGGAATCACGCTCCTGGCGAGGGGCCGCGCCAGCGGGAAAACGTAGAGTACGGCGAAGATCGCGCCGACCCAGCCGACGACCGAGAGGGTCTCCTTGATGAACCCACGGACGAACGCCAGAATCGCCGAGACGATCAACACGGCCGATACGCCGACGTCGGCGACGGTGAACGGAAGGTCAGCCATGTCGGCGCCCGGCCGCCTCCGGTCCCGGGTCCGCCGGCGAGGGTTGCAGCATGTCCACCAGCTCCGCCAGCCGCTCGATCGGGGTGACCCGGATATCGTGCGACTTCCGTCCCTTTCCGGGCGGCGTCACCGCGCGCGAGAACCCGAGCTTGGCGGCCTCCGACAGTCGGCTGTCGGCCTGACTCACCGGCCGCACGTCGCCGGACAGTCCGACCTCCCCGAAGAACACGGAGCCTTCCGGCACCGAGGTTCCCGTGTGCGACGACAGCAGGGCGCCGGCGACGGCGAGGTCCGCGCCCGGCTCGCCGATCCGGAGGCCGCCGGCGACGTTGAGATAGATGTCGTTGCCGAACAGCGGCTGGCCGCAGCGCGTCTCGAGCACCGCGACGATCATCGCCAGGCGGGAAGCGTCCCAGCCCACGACGGCCCGGCGCGGAGCGGCGAGAACCGACGGGGAGACGAGCGCCTGGATCTCCACCAGCACAGGCCGGGTTCCCTCGATTCCGGCGTAGACCGCGGTCCCGCTGATCGCCGACGACCGTTCGGTGAGGAAGAGGGCCGAGGGGTTGGCGACCTCGGCCAGGCCCGCGCCGGTCATTTCGAACACGCCGATCTCGTCCGTCGGACCGAAGCGGTTCTTGACCGCTCGGAGGATGCGGAACTGGTGGCCGCGTTCTCCCTCGAAGTACAGAACGGTATCGACCATGTGCTCGAGCACGCGGGGACCGGCGATCTGTCCCTCCTTGGTCACGTGGCCCACCAGCACGACGACCGCTCCGGTTTTCTTGGCGAAGCGGATGAACGCCTGGGCCGCCGCGCGCACCTGGGCGACCGTGCCGGGCGCCGACTCCAGCCAATCGGCGAACATCGTCTGCACGGAATCCACCACCACGATCCGGACCGGGCCTTCGGATTCCAGCGCCGCGAGGATATCGCCGACGTCGGTGGCCGCGGCGAGCTTGACCGGCGACTCCGACAGCGCCAGACGGCGCGCCCTCATGCGAACCTGATCGACCGCCTCTTCCCCGGACAGATAGGCGCAGGAAACGCCGAGCTTTCCGAGGGCCGCGACGACCTGAAGCAGCAGGGTGGACTTGCCGATTCCCGGGTCGCCGCCGACGAGCAGGACCGATCCCGGCACGAGGCCGCCGCCGCAGACACGGTCGAACTCGGGGATGCCGACGACCGTTCGCTCGACCGGCCTGGCGGGTCCGTCGAGGGCGTCGAATTCGAACGGCCGTCCCCGCGCCGGGGCGGCGCCGGGCGGCGAGAGGGGTTCGCTCTCCTCGACGATGGAGTTCCAGACGCCGCAGGACTCGCAACGGCCGCTCCATTTCGCGGCGACCGCGCCGCATTCCCGGCACACGTAGCGGGAGGAACGCCGCGCCATCAGACGCCGCGCCTCCCGGCGTTCACGGCCGTCCCGGTCATTCGCCGTCGGTTCCCGAGACGTAGTCCCGGCGATACCTGGCGCCCAGGGCGGTCAGCAGCTCGTAGGCGATGGTGCCTCCCGCCTCCGCCAGGTCGTCGATGGGCACGGGTCCGCCGATGACGTCGACCTCGGCGCCCGGGAACACCAGCCCGGGAGGCACCGAACTCACGTCGAGGGTGACGAGATCCATCGAGACGCGGCCTACGACCGGCACCCGAAACCCTCCCAGGAAGCAGAACCCCCGGCCGCTCAGCGACCGCAGGTAGCCGTCCGCGTATCCGACCGGAAGCGTGGCGATCGCGGTGGGCCCCGAGACGCGGTGCGCGGCGCCGTATCCCACGGTTCGAGGGGCGTCGATGCGGCGCACCTGCGCGATTTTTGCCGTCAGGCGAACGACCTCGCGCATGGGGTTGGGATGTCCGGGACGGGGGTTGGCGCCGTAGAGCGCTACGCCCGGACGCATCAGATCGAAGTGGTATTCCGGACCGAGGAACACCCCCGAGGAGTTGGCGAGGCTGGCCGCGATACCCGGGAATCCCGCCCGGATCGCCGAAAACGCCTCCAGTTGGCGGCCGTTGAGCGGATTGCCGGGTTCCTCGGAGGAGACGAGGTGGCTCATCACGCACGCGACGTCCAGCCCCTCGATCGCGGCGGGATCGTCCATGAGCCGCCGGGTCTCGTCCTCGGGCAGTCCGAGGCGCGACATCCCGGTATCGAAATGAATGGCCGCCGGCAGCGCGCGGCCCGCGGTCCGCGCACGTTCGCTCCAGCGTTCGATCTGTCCCAGGTCGTTGAGGACGGGTGTCAGGCCGCAGGCCTCGAAAGCGCCGCCCGCGCCGGCCGGCAGCCCGTTGAGAACGAATATTCCGGGGTCCGGCCCGACGATCCCCCGCAGGGCGGCCGCCTCGTCGACGGTGGCGACGAAGAAGACGCGGCATCCGGCGTCCCGCAGGGCGGGGGCGACCCGCTCGATCCCGGTGCCGTAAGCGTTCGCCTTGACCACGGCGGCGCACCGGGCCGTAGTCGACTTGTCCCTCAGCAACCGGTAGTTCGACTTGAGGGCGGCGAGGTCGACGGTCAACACCGCGCCGGAGACGCCTCCGTGACGTTGCGGCCGCTCCCGCGACATGCGCTCATCCCCGCTCAAGTGGCCGGACCGCGCCGCCGCGGTCCACTCCCACCCCGACCCTTCCCCCCCTTGCAGGATTCCTCTGCGAAACGCGGTGGGGGCGGCGCCTCGTTCTCCGACACCCTGACCCTGTGGACCCTCGGGGCGCGGCCGGGCCACTCGGGTTCCTTCTCCCTGGAAGGGGGAGGGACAGGGTGGGGGTGGACTGCGTCTCGGCACCCCCTGCCCTGTTCCCGTGGCGCGGCCGAACCGCTTTCGACTTTCGCAGAGGAATCCTTGCAGGGGGAGGGAGTCTTTTCTCCGCCCCCCTGACAGGGGGGAGGCCGGGAGGGGGGTCCGGGACACCATCGCCGGAGCGACGAACCGCTCCACGGGATTCCTTCTCCCTTCCAGGGAAACACCGCTTCAGCAGAACGGAACGTCCGACAGGAGGTGGCCGGGCGCCTCCATGTTGCCGAAACGCGTGAACTGGTTGCTGAAATACACCGTCACCGTGTCCGTCGGACCGTGGCGGTGCTTGCCCACGATGATCTCGGCCTCGCCGGCGCGGCCTTCGGTCATGTAGTCGGTGTTCCACTGTTCCATGCGCATGTTGAATTCGTCTTCGGTCTCCTCCCGGCGGCGTTTCGGCTTCGGATGGGTGCGGCTCCAGTAGTACTCCTCCCGGTAGATGAACATGACGACGTCCGCGTCCTGTTCGATCGTCCCGGACTCCCTGAGGTCCGCGAGTTGCGGACGGTTGTCGTCCCTCTGCTCGACGGCCCGCGAAAGCTGGGAGAGCGCGAGGACGGGAACGTCGAGGTCCTTCGCCAGCGCCTTCAATCCCCGCGTGATCTCGGAAATCTCCTGCACGCGGTTGTCCTGGCGGCGGCGTTCGGACGGCGAGACGAGCTGCAGATAATCGACGACGATGAGTCCGAGGTTGGACTGCCGTTTGAGGCGGCGCGCGCGCGTCCTGAGCGCCGCGATGCCGAGGGCGGGCGTATCGTCGATGAAGAGGGGGATGTCCTCGAGTTTCTGGTTGGCGATGACGAGCTTCTGGAATTCGTCGTCGCTGAGCTGGCCCCGGCGCACCTTGTACGAGGGAATCTCGGTCTGGTCGGACAGGATGCGCGTGGCGAGCTGCTCGGCGGACATCTCCAGGGAGAAGAACCCCACGACTGCCCCGTCGTCCGTCCGCCATTCCCCGTTTTCGTCCTTTTCGCCGCGATAGGACATCGCCGCGTGCACCGCGATGTTGGCGGCCAGCGCCGTCTTGCCCATGGCCGGCCGCGCGGCCAGGATGATCAGGTCCGATCTGTGCAGGCCGCCGAGAAGCTCGTCGAGGTCCGTCAGCGACGTGGCCACGCCGGTCAGTCTCGTTTCCCGCCGGTGCGCCGCCTCCGCCGCCAGCACCGCGTCCCGCAGAGAGGCCTGGAACGCCTGCGGGCCGCTTTCGTGCTCTCCGCTCTGAGCCAGGCGGAACAGGTGCTGCTCGGCGTCTTCGATCTGCTGCGCCGCGGCATCGTCGATGTCCGAGTCGTAGGCCCGGTTGACGATGTCCTCGCCGAGGTCGATCAGGTGCCGGCGCAGCGCGAGGTCGTAGATCGTGCGGCCGTAGTCTCCGGAATTGACGATCGTGACCGCGGAGCCCGCGAGTCTGGCCAGGTATTGCGCGCCGCCCACGTCGGCCAGTGCGTCGTCGTTCTCGAAATAGCTTCTCAGCGTGACCGGCGTCGCGATCTGCCCGCGCTCGACGAGCTTCCGGCAGGCTTCGTAGATCCTCCCGTGGACCGGCTCGTGGAAGTGCTCGGGTTCCAGGAATCCGAGCACGCGGTGGGCCGCCTCGTTGTTGACGAGGACCGCGCCGAGCAGCGCCTGCTCGGCTTCGATGTTGTGGGGTAGTTCCCGGTAGGAGACGTCCTCGCCGCGGGCCTGCCCGACGGCGGAGAGGTGAGGACTGGAGACGGCCTGATCTGCCATGGGACCGCGGCAAGTAGTACTGCAACCGGCGGGCCCGCGGTAGGGGATTCCGCGCTCCGCCGGCAAGGAACGCGGGGAGAAGAGTCGTCCACAGGCTGTGAAACACGGAGACCGCCGGCGGCGCGGCGCCCCCGTGGCGGATACCCTCACCCTGTCCCTCTCCCGCAAGCGGGAGAGGGACCCTCGGGGCGCGGCCGGGGAGTTTCGGGGATAAGCCGACCTGAACGTCGTTCTCAGGCGGCGGAGCGCCGGTTCCGGTTGCCGGTTCGTTCCCACTCGTACAGGTAGTCCCGGGTCAGCGGCACCGCCCCGTGCCCGCGGGCGAGCTGAAACTGGAAGACCACGTGGTCTCCGTACCGGAACACCGCCTCCGAGCCCGCCAGGTAGAAGTTCCACATGCGGCAGAACCGCTCGTCGTAGAGGGACGAGACTTCCTCCCGGTTCGCCAGGAAGCGGCGGCGCCACTCCTTGAGCGTATCGGCGTAGTGGAGGCGGAGGACCTCGATGTCGGTCAGCTTCAGGCCCGATTTCTCGATCGCCGGGGCGACCTCCGACAGCGCCGGGGAGTAGCCTCCCGGAAAGATGTACTTGCGCAGCCAGGCCGCCGTCACGCCCGGGCCCGACGAGCGGCCGATGGTGTGGAGGAGGGCGACACCGTCCGGGGCGAGAAGCTCCCGGCATTTCCGGAAGTAGTCGCCGTAGTGCGCGACGCCCACGTGCTCGAACATGCCCACGGAGACGATTCGGTCGAAGCTGCCGGAGACTTCCCGATAGTCCTTCATCAGGAAGCGGACGCGGTCGGCGAGGCCCGCCGCCCTGGCGCGTTCGTTCGAGACCGCGTGCTGCTCCTCCGACAGGGTGATGCCGGTGACGTCGACGTTGGCCCACCGGGCGAGGGAAATCCCGAGGCCGCCCCAGCCCGATCCGATGTCGAGAACGCGCAGTCCCGGCTCGAGCAGGAGCTTTCCCGCGATATGGCGTTTCTTGTTCTCCTGGGCGTGCTCCAGGGTATCCCGGGGATCGACGAAGTACGCGCAGGAGTACTGGCGGTCGCGGTCCAGGAAGAGGTCGTAGAGCCGGCCCGACAGGTCGTAGTGGTGGGCGACGTTGCGCCGGGCCCGGTTCGCCGTGTTGGCGCGGTTCAGGGCCCGCAACGCCCGGCCGAGGAACAGGATCAGGCGCTGACTCCAGTGCCCGTCCAGCGCGTACATGTTCGCCACCGCGACTCCCAGAAAGTCGGCGAGGTCGCCTTCCTCGACGGTCAGCGTTCCGTCCATGTAGGCCTCGCCGAGCACGAGGTACGGATTCGTGGCGAGCCGGCGGTGAAGGCGGGGGTCGTGAAGGCGAATCGTCGATTCGAGGCCGGGCTCGCCCCTGAACCGGTGGCGCTTGCCGCGGGCGTCGATGATGTCCAGACCGCCCCACCAGAACGTGCCGTTCAGGATTCGCGCAAGCAGCATGACGACCGCGGCGTCTTCGTCCTTCTCCTGTTGCCGGCCTCGGATTTTATGGGAAGGCGGCGGCTGTCGACAAGGCGATTTGCCGCGTCCTCCACCCTGTCCAGGGGGGAGGGTCGGGGCGGGGGCGGACGGGCTACGCTCCGGCCGGAATCGGGCCGCTCCCTTCGCCGCCGGTATCGGCCGCACCCGCGGATCCGTCCCCGGACTCGCCCTCCCGTTCGGGTTCTTCCCCGGAGGCGGGGGCGGCGTCCTCGAGGAATTCTTCCGCGTCGGCGGTCTCCAAGTCCGCGTCGTCCTCCGCCTGGGCGATGGCGGGGGTGCCGGCGCCGAGCGTGCCCGCGCGGAACGCGGCTTCCTGCTGTTCGGCCTCCTCCTGCGAGCGGGCGACGTCGACGTTGACCGACACCGTGACCTCGGGATGCAGGGAGACCCGCACCGGGTGGATTCCCAGCGTCTTGATGCT
Organism: Alphaproteobacteria bacterium; assembly: GCA_963663355.2. Lineage (GTDB taxonomy): Bacteria > Pseudomonadota > Alphaproteobacteria > UBA2966 > UBA2966 > UBA2966. Next base: position 2,113,495 of record CAXXKS010000001.1, on the reverse strand, counting down.
GCGGTCCAGCAGGATCTGCTTTCGATCGACGTTGAATCCGGCTTCGGTCACGCCAACGGCGATATCGCGGGCGTTGGCCGAACCGTACAGTTGCCCCGTGTCGCTGGACTGCCGGATCAGGACGATGAACAGGCCTTCCATCCGGGTTCCGACCGATTCGGCCTCCGACCGGCGTTCGAGGTTGCGCGCCTCCAGCTCGGCCCGCTGGTGTTCGAATTTTTTGCGGTTCTCCCCCGTCGCCCGAAGCGCCTTGCGCTGAGGCAACAGGAAATTGCGCGCATAGCCGTCCTTGACGGTGACGACGTCGCCCATCTGGCCGAGATGTTCGACGCGCTCCATGAGAATCACGTCCATCACTCTTCCTCACCTTTGTAGACCACGCCGCAACGGCGGCGGAGATTGAACCATTGCTCGACGAGGCCGATCCCGAAAATCAACGCCAAGCCCCTGAGCCCGAACAGAACCAGCGCCACGTAGAAAACCACGAGCACGATGTGGGTGTAGCGCAGCTTGCCGGCGAGCGCATGCACCACCGCCAGACCCAGCAGCACGTACGGGACCATGATGTAGACCGAGATCGTGGTGCCCGCGTAACCGGTCAGGCCCGGCGCCAGGGAGGCCAGCAGGGCGGCTCCCAGCGCGAGAGCGAGAAGACGGGGCAACTGCAGAACGGCCATCACCGGGGACGGGCGCAGGTTCCGGCCGAAGCGGGCCAGAAGACCCTGGGCCAGCGTCCCGTTCAGCGTCAGCATGACGATCCACGACACGCCCACGAGCGACGGGAACAGCGGCTCCCAGACCTCCATGAGGGCGCGCACGCCTTCCGGTTCCCCCCAGGGGGGGGCGGACAGTCTTTCCAGGACGGTCGCGAGAAAATCTTCGATACGCCCTCGCAGCCCGCCCTCCAGCCCGGCGAACGCCGCGACGGCGATCAGGAAATAGCCGCTGGCCAGCGCCGACAACCAGGCGATCAGCCGCCCCGCCGGGTACCACTCGACCGTCCCGGAACTCCGCCGGGACAACAGGGCGAGGTGAACGATCCACACGACGGGTCCTGCCGTCAGGCCGCCGTACATCGCGGCGCTGAGGAGCTGGTCGCCGACCCCGGTCACGACCGTCCCCGCCGCGGCGGCGACCAGCAGCGGCGCGGCGCCCAGGCTCAATCCCGCCACGAACAGGGGAAGCGACGACAGATAGGCGAGAATGAGCGCCCCCGGCGACCCCGCCGTGATGGAGAGGTAGAGGAGCGCGCTGACGATTCCCGCGCCTGCCGCAAGGAATACCGTTCTCGTCATGGTGCCGCGGGCCTCGCCCGCCCCGCGCCGGACCTAGCGGAGCACGTAGGGAAGCAGCGCCAGGAACCTGGCGCGCTTTATGGCCCGGGCGAGCTCGCGCTGCTTCTTGTTCGAAACCGCGGTGATCCGGCTCGGCATGATCTTTCCGCGTTCCGAGACGAACCGTTGCAGCAGTTTCACGTCCTTGTAGTCGATCTTCGGCGCTCCGGCGCCGGAAAACGGGCACGATTTCCGGCGCCGGAAGAACGTGCGGCGCGCCGGAGAGAACGACTTCGGTCGGGTCGCGTTCATTCCTTGCCTCCCGAACTGGCGCCTTCGCGGGCCTCGGGCTTGCGGCCGCCCGGAGGCGCCGCGCTTCTCGAACCCCGCCCGCCGCGGTCGTGCCGCCGGTCGTCGCGGCTTCCCTTCGACTGCATGACGATCGACGGCCCTTCCTCCAGCTCCTCGACCGCGATCGTCAGGTGACGCAGGACATCCTCGTGGATGCGCATGTTGCGCTCCATCTCGTGGACGACGCCGGCCGGCGCGTCGAGGTTCATCAGGACGTAGTGGGCCTTGCGGTTCTTCTTCAGCCGGTAGGCCAGGGTCCGCAGCCCCCAGTGTTCCGTCTTGGGGACGGATCCCCCGCCTTCCTCGACGATGGCGCTGAATTCCTTCGTCAGCGAGTCCACCTGGCTCGTGGACACATCGGGGCGAACGAGAAACACGTTCTCGTAGAGCGGCATGTCGAGACTCCTTCTGGCTGTATCGGTGCGGCGGGATGCCGCACATAGCCGGGCGAACCGGCAAGGAGCGATGTCGAAGCGCGAGACTATGCCGATTGCATCGCGGGGCGCAAGTGTGCAGTGTGCGTCCGCCCCGCTCCCGGTCCCGCGCGGCGCCGCCGGCGGGACGCGACTCGGAACAGTGCCGGACAGACGTCATGACGCGCGCATTCGTTTTCCCGGGACAGGGTTCGCAGGAAGTGGGAATGGGCCAGGAGCTCGCGGACGCCTTCTCCGCCGCCCGGTACGTGTTCGAGGAAGTGGACGACGCCCTGGGCGTCAATCTTTCGCGCCTCATGTTTCAGGGACCCGAGGACGAGCTGACCCTGACGGAAAACGCCCAGCCGGCCTTGATGGCGACGAGCGTCGCGGCGTTCCGCGTCCTCGAAGCCGAGGGAGGCGTGACGCTGCCGGACGTCTGCCGGTTCGTGGCGGGCCATTCGCTCGGCGAGTACTCGGCCCTCGCGGCGGCCGGCGCCGTCGCGCTCGACGACACCGCCCGTGTCCTGCGGAGGAGGGGGGCCGCGATGCAGCGGGCGGTGCCGGCCGGCGACGGCGCGATGGCGGCGCTGCTCGGACTCGGGCTCGAAGAGGTCGCGGCCGTCGCCGAGGAGGCCCGGCGCGGCGGGGACGAGGCCTCCGGCGTCCGTGACGGGGTGTGCGCGGCGGCGAACGACAACGCGCCGGGCCAGGTCGTCGTCAGCGGAGACAGGGAGGCCGTCGAACGCGCCGTGACCCTCGCCTCGGAACGGGGCGCCCGGCGCGCGGTCATGCTGGATGTCAGCGCGCCCTTTCACTGTCCCCTGATGCAGCCGGCGGCCGACGAGATGGCGGAGGTGCTGGCGGAGGTCCCGGTCGCCGTGCCGCTCGTTCCGGTCGTCAGCAACGTGAGCGCACGGGGCGAGAGCGACCCGGAGACCCTTCGGAGGCTGCTCGTCGAACAGATCACGACGATGGTGCGTTGGCGGGAAAGCGTCGAGTTCCTGCGGGATCGCGGAGTCGGGACACTGGTCGAGCTCGGCGCGGGAAAGGTGCTGACGGGGCTGGCGCGGCGAATCGACCGGGACCTGACCGGGATCGCGGTCGGCTCCCCGCGGGACGTCGAGGACGTGTTGAAGACCTTCTGATCTCCGGCGCGGCGGCCGGAGATCGTGCATGGAACGGAGTGCGGCAAGTGTTCGATCTCGGCGGGAAGCGTGCGCTGGTGACCGGCGGTTCGGGCGGGATCGGCGGAGCGATCGCCCGCGCCCTGCACGGACGGGGAGCGGCCGTCTGCGTCTCGGGTACCCGCCGGGAGGCGCTCGACGGACTGGCGCGGGAACTCGGCGCCCGCGCCTGCGCGGCGCCGTGCGACCTCTCCGACCCGGCCGCCGCCGCCGCCCTCGTGGGAGAGGCGGAAGAGCTCATGGGTCCGGTCGATATCGTCGTCAACAACGCCGGGATCGCCCGGGACAACATCGCGGTGCGCCTGAAGGACGAGGATTGGCAGCGGGTCATCGACGTCAATCTCACCGCCGCGTTCCGGATTTCCCGCGCCGCCCTGCGCGGCATGATTCGCCGCCGTTGGGGACGGATCGTCAACGTCGCGTCCGTCGTCGGCGTGTCGGGGAACGCCGGCCAGGCCAACTACGCGGCCTCGAAGGCGGGCCTCGTGGGGCTGACCAAGTCCCTGGCCCAGGAAACGGCCTCGCGGTCCATCACCGTCAACTGCATCGCTCCCGGGTTCATCGAGACCGCGATGACGGAGGCCCTGGACGCCGGCCGGCGGGACCGGCTCGCGGCCGCCATACCGGCCGGACGTTTCGGCGCTCCCTCCGACGTGGGCTCCGCGGCCGTGTTCCTGGCCAGCGAGGAAGCGTCCTACGTCACTGGCCACACACTGCACGTCAACGGCGGCATGACGATGGTCTGACGGCGTTTCCGCCGCGCCGCTACTTCGCATGACTATCCTCCGGCGGCCAGTTGGGCGGGGGCGGGAGGGGCGGGTCCTCGTCCGGTCCGAGCCACGTCCCGCCCGCCGCGGCCGCCTGCTCGGCCTCGGCCTCCGCCCAGATCTCCTCCATCATCTCCCGGTAGGCCCGGACCTTGCGTTCGTACTCCAACTCCTCCTCCGTCTTCTCCTCCGCTTCCTCCTCCGCGGCGGCCCTGGCCTTGGGCGCGTCCCGGTACTTCTCCGGCCGGTGCGCCCTGAGCAGGAACGTCGCCAGGGCGTCCGAGTAGTGCCGCCACTCCCCCACGCGCTCGCCCTTGTAGTAGACCGGCCTCTCCACGCCCTCGAAGGCCCGCCGGTGCACCTCCGCCTCCAGCAGGTCGATCCCCTCCTCCAGGGCCTCGTCCCAGCGCCGGGCGAAGGCCGCGTCCGCCTCGCGCCAGTCGTAGACCGTGCGCCGGGGGACGCCGGCCTTGCGGCAGGACAGGGTGACGTTCACCGTCTCCGTGAGGGCCTTGAGGAACAGGGCCTGTTTCCGCGGCTTCCGCGCCGCCGCCGCCTTGGAGTTCCCGCGCATGTGCGTCCCCGAACGATCCAAACCGATGACATTTTACCCACCACAATGGAGAAATCAACAATTATTTCCCATCTCTGTCAAATTCCTTATAACGTATTGATTCAAAACAAATATTCTTGCCCGGACCGCGCCCCGGGGGTCCCCTCTCCCTGCTCAGGGAGAGGGACAGGGTGAGGGTCGGGCCGAAGACTCCTTCACCCCGTCCACCCCCACCCTGTCCCTCCCCCGCAAGAGCGGGAGAGGGGACCCTCTCACGGAGGGTTGCGGACGCGGGACGCGGGGCGGCCCGGACCGACGGACCGCGCCCCGGGGGTCCCCTCTCCCTGCACAGGGAGAGGGACAGGGTGAGGGTCGAGCCGAAGACTCCCTCACGCCACCCGCCCCCACCGACTCCGTGCGAACTGTGCGAATTCGTCGCCCCGCCGTACCCGTCGTGACACCGCTTCGAGGGAGAACGCCGGCCCGCTGGTCACGGCTTCCAAAGTGTGTTACCAAGCCCCCGCCTTCAGCCGGTGCCGGGGAGCGGCGCCCACGGAGGCGGGACTCGCGGCCGCCCAGGCCGGAGAAACGGCTCTCGACAGTCTGCATCCGGGGATTTGATTCATGAGCGATGTCACCGAACGCGTAAAGAAGATCGTCATCGAGCACCTCGGCGTCGAAGATGAAAAAGTCACCGAAAACGCCAGTTTCATCGATGACCTCGGGGCTGACAGCCTGGACACGGTCGAACTGGTCATGGCATTCGAGGAAGAGTTCGGCTGCGAGATCCCCGATGACGCGGCCGAAAAGATTTTGACCGTGAAGGACGCGATCACGTACCTGGAGGGGTAGGCGTCTTGACGTCCTTTCGCGCCGCCCCGGCCGGGGGGCGTGGCGCGCGCAAACCCGCATTGCGGAAATGAGACGAATCGTCGTCACCGGGGTCGGCCTTGTCACGCCTCTCGCGTCGGGAGCGGAGGAGACCTGGAGCCGCCTGATCGCCGGAGAGTCGGGCGCGGACTCGATTCAAAAGTTCGATACGTCGGATCTGGCCTGCCGCATCGCCTGCGAGGTTCCCCGAGGGGAGGGCGGGGGCCTGTTCAACGCCGACGACTACGTTCCGCCCAAGGATCAGCGCAAGGTCGACCAGTTCATCGTGTTCGGCATGGCGGCCGCGCAGCAGGCGGTCGAGGATGCCGGCTGGGCCCCGACCGACGAGGAGTCGCTCCAGCGAACGGGTGTGCTTCTCGGATCGGGGATCGGCGGACTGGAAAGCATCCAGAACTCGGCGATCACCGTCCACGAACGGGGGGCGCGCCGCGTCAGCCCGTTCTTCATCCCGTCGGCCCTGATCAACCTGTTGTCCGGCCAGGTCTCGATCAAGTTCGGTTTCAAGGGGCCGAACCACGCGGTCGTCACGGCCTGCGCGACGGGGGCCCACGCCATCGGCGACGCGGCCCGGATCATCGCGCTGGGGGACGCCGACGTGATGGTGGCGGGCGGCGCCGAGGCCGCGATCTGCCGCCTGGGAGTCGCCGGGTTCGCGGCGTCGAAGGCCTTGTCGACCGCGTTCAACGACGAGCCGGCCAGGGCCTCGAGACCGTGGGACCGGGCGCGGGACGGGTTCGTGATCGGGGAAGGCGCGGGCGCGGTGATCCTGGAGGAACTGGAGCACGCGAAGGCCCGGGAGGCGAAGATCTACGGCGAGGTCAGGGGCTACGGCCTGTCCGGGGACGCCCATCACATCACCGCGCCGGCCGAGAACGGAGACGGCGGGTTCCGGGCCATGAAGATGGCGCTGGAACGGGCCGGGATGAATTTCGGCGACATCGACTACATCAACGCGCACGGCACGTCGACGCCGCTCGGGGACGAGATCGAGCTGGGCGCCGTCAAGCGGCTGTTCGGCGCCGATGCCTACCGGCTTTCGATGTCCTCCACCAAGTCGTCGATCGGACATCTCCTGGGAGCCGCCGGCGCCGTGGAGGCGATCTTCGGTCTCCTGGCGATGCGGGACGGCGTGGTGCCGCCGACGCTGAACCTGGACGATCCCTCGGACGGGTGCGACCTGGACCTGGTTCCCCTCCGGTCCAGGGAACGTCCGGTGAAGGCCGTGCTGTCGAACTCCTTCGGATTCGGCGGAACCAACGCCGCGCTCGTCCTGACACCGGCACCTTAGGAGACGCCGGGAGCCGGCGTGGCAGGTTCGCGGCCATGTCGGGCGTGCCGCGCGCTGGCGCTTCTGCTGGCCGCCGCCGCGGCCGCGACCGGCGGGGCGGCCCTCTGGGGGGTGTCCGTCCTCCGGAGTCCGGGACCTCTCGCCGAGGCGACGGACGTGGTGTTCCCGCGGGGGTCGGACGTGGGCGAGATCGCGCGGCGCCTTCACGAAAGCGGCGTGATCGATCGTCCCGGCGTATTCCGGGCGGCCGCGCGGGCGCTCCGAAAGTCGCGCCGGCTCAAGGCCGGCGAGTTCAGGTTTCCGCCCGGGGTCTCGCCGATGGAGACGATGGAGATCCTCGTTCGCGGCGAGACGGTCGTTCGCCGGCTCACCGTGCCGGAAGGCCTGACCCGGGCCCGGGTCCTGGACATCCTGTCGGCGGCGGAAGGCCTCGTGGGCCCCGTCGACGCGCGGGCCGTCGGGGAAGGCGAGCTGTTGCCCGACACGTATCACTTCAGCTTCGGGGACCGGCGCGCGGACGTGCTGGCGCGCATGCGGACCGCCATGACCGATACGCTGGACGCGCTCTGGAAGACCCGCGCCGCGGATCTGCCCCTCGACGGTCCGCGCGACGCCCTGATCCTCGCGTCCATCGTCGAGAAGGAAACGGCGAAGGCGGACGAGCGGGCCCGGATTGCCGGCGTGTTCGTCAATCGGCTGAGGCGCGGCATGCGTCTGCAATCGGACCCGACCGTCGCGTTCGCCGTGACCGGGGGGAAGGAACCCCTGGGACGCAGACTGGCCCGCCGGGATCTGCGCATGCGGCATCCGTACAACACGTACGCCGTCCGCGGGCTGCCGCCCGGACCGATCTGCAATCCGGGACGGGACTCCCTGGAAGCGGCCGTGAACCCCGCCGAAACCGACGAGTTGTATTTCGTCGCGGACGGCGGGGGCGGCCATGCCTTCGCGCGGACCCTGAAGGAGCATCTCGCGAACGTGTCCCGCTGGCGGCGCATACGGGACGGCCGTGAATGAGCGCCCGGCGGGCCGGTTTGCTATGCTTCGGCGCCGTTTCGACGGGCATGCTCCCGGGCGCGCCCGAGGTCGAGGAGTGGAGGCGAATGGCGGCCCGTGGGAAGGACGCGGGGGCGTGTCTGTCCAGCATGACCGGTTTCTCCCGGGCGGACGGACGAGACTCCCGGTACGAGTGGGTTTGGGAGCTCAAGGGCGTCAACGGCCGGGGGCTCGATATCCGCTGCCGGACTCCCGACGGCTTCGACATGCTCCAGGCGGCCGCGCGCGCGGCGGCGTCGAAGCGGTTGAGCCGCGGCAGCCTGACCATGACCTTGCGGGTGACTCCGCTCGAAGCCGCCTCGTCCGTGGCGATCAACCGGCCGCTGCTGGAACGGCTTCTCGACGTCGCTCGGGAATACGGGGACGCGCCGGGGGTTCTGCCGCCCCGCCTCGACGGTCTGCTCGCCGTCCGGGGTGTCGTCGAGACGGTGGAGGAAGGGGGGACCGACGAGGAGCAGCCGGCGCGTGTCGAGGCGATGATGAAGACGCTGGAGACCGCTCTCGACGAGCTGCGGGCGTCGCGGCGCGCGGAAGGCGACAGGCTGGCGGAGGTCCTGCGCGGCCATGCCGCGGAGATCGGGGACCTTTCCGCGAAGGCCGCCGAGCGCGCGGCCGCCCTGCCGGAGTCGCTTTCCGCCCGGCTCGACAAGCAGCTCTCCGGCATCCTGGACGCGCGGCCGGGCTTGCCGGAGGACCGTCTGGCGCAGGAGCTCGCCGCCCTGCTCGTGAAGTCCGACGTCAAGGAGGAGGTGGACCGCTTGACCGCGCACGTGGAGGCGGTCGGCGAACTGCTCGGCGAGGGCGGCCCGGTGGGGCGGCGTCTCGATTTTCTGGCTCAGGAGCTCAATCGGGAAGCCAACACCCTGTGCGCCAAGGCGGCGGACGTGTCCCTGGCGCGCCTGGGACTCGACCTCAAGGCGGTCATCGACCGGTTTCGCGAACAGGTTCAAAATATCGAGTAGACATGCGCCATGGCTGACACCACCGTCCAGCGCCGGGGGCTGATGTTCATCCTGTCTTCGCCGTCGGGGGCGGGCAAGACGACCCTGGCGCGCGGGCTCATCGAAAGCGACGGCGCCATCGTCATGTCGGTGTCGGCGACGACGCGGCGTCCCCGGCCGGGCGAGACGGACGGCACGGACTATTTTTTCGTCGACGACGGACGGTTCGACCGGATGGTGTCGGACGGGCAGTTTCTCGAGCACGCCACCGTCTTCGGCCATCGCTATGGAACGCCGGCGGCCCCCGTGCGGGAGGCGTTGGCCCAAGGGCGGGACATTCTCTTCGATATCGACTGGCAGGGGGCGCAGCAGTTGAAGGAGGCCGCCCGGGAAGACGTCGCCAGCGTGTTCATCCTTCCGCCGTCCCTGGAGGAACTGGAGAGGCGGTTGCGCGCGCGCGCCCAGGATCCCGAGGATGTCGTGCTTCGCCGCATGCAGAAAGCCATGGACGAGACGAGTCACTGGGCCGAGTACGACTACGTGCTCGTCAACGACGATGTCGGCCGGAGTCTGCAAACCGTCTGCACGATCCTGGCCGCCGAACGCACGAAACGCGCGCGGCAGACCGGTCTCGCGGGGTTCGTGAAGAACCTCCAGGCCGGCGATTAGGCGCGGCGCGCCTTCTTCGCCGTCGTCCGGCCGCCGGTGGGGGACGCCTCGAGTTCGTCCAGCGCCCGCGCGAGCGCGCAGAACGCCGGTACGTCGAGGTCTTCGGGGCGCGCGGTCGGAGCGGTTCGGGCGCGCGCCAGCAGCCGGCCGGCGTCGACGCCCAGCGATCTCAGGCTGGACCTCAGCATCTTCCGGCGCTGTCCGAACGCCGCGGACGTGACGCGCTCCAGGGACCGGCGGTCGGCGGCGGCCAGCGGCGGGCTCAGCGGCGCGAGGCCGACGACCGCCGACGTCACCTTGGGCGGCGGTACGAAGGCCGAGGGCGGAACGTCGAAGTGCGAGGTGGACCGCGCCGCCCACTGGACGAGGACAGACAGGCGGCCGTACCGCTTCGTGCCGGGCCGCGCGACGAGACGTTCCGCGACCTCCTTCTGAAACATGAGGGTCAGCCCGTCGAAACGGCGGAGGTCGGGAATCCAGCGAACGAGGAGCGCCGTGGCGATGTTGTAGGGCAGGTTCGCGACGATCTTGGCCGGACCCGAAACGCGCGCGGCCAGATCCGTTTCGAGCGCGTCCCCGTTCACGATGACCAGCCTTTCGGGATAGGCGGCGGCGAGTTCCTCGAGCGCGCCCACGCAACGCGCGTCCCGTTCGATCGCCACCACGCGCCGCGCGTCGGATTCCAGGATCGCGCGGGTGAGGCCCCCGGGGCCCGGGCCGATCTCTATGACCTCCTTGTCCCGAAGATCGCCCGCCGCCCGGACGATTCGCCGGGTCAGGTTGAGGTCCAGGAGGAAGTTCTGCCCGAGGCTCTTTCGCGCGCTCAGTCCGTGCCTTGCGATGACGTCACCGAGAGGCGGGAGCGCGCGCGGCCGGGCCCGGCCGGCCGGGCCCTCCCGTTCGCGCGCGTCAGCCATGCGCCGGCGGCGAGGGGTCCCCGGGCGTTTCGGCGCGCCGCGCCAGCCGGGCCGCCAGATCGAGGGCGTTGAGCATGCTGGTCTCGTCGGCGGCACCTTGGCCGGCGATGTCGAGCGCCGTCCCGTGGTCCGGAGACGTGCGGACAAAAGGCAGGCCGAGCGTCACGTTGACGCCTCCCGCGAAGTCGATGGTTTTCAGGGGGATGAGTGCCTGGTCGTGATACATGCAGACCGCCGCGTCGTATGCGGCGCGCGCGCCGGCGTGGAAGAGCGAGTCGGCCGGCAGCGGTCCTCGCACCTCGAGTCCGCCGGCCCGGAGCGACTCCACGGCCGGTCGAATCACCGTTCGCTCTTCCTCTCCGAAGAGGCCGTCCTCCCCCGCGTGAGGATTGAGCGCCGCGACGGCGAGGCGCGGCCGGTCGATGCCGAAACGGGCGAAGAGGGCGTCGTGCGACACCCTGACCGCTTCCTCGACGGTTTCCTTCGTGAGCGCCGCGACGGCGTCCCGCAACGCCATATGGCCGGTTACGGGGACGACCCGCAGCCCCTCTCCGACGAGCATCATCAACGGATTCGGCACGCCGGCGAGAACGCCCAGATACTCCGTATGGCCGGGATGGGAAAACCCCGCCCGCGACAGCGTCGACTTGTGAATCGGGTTCGTGACCAACGCCGCGGCCTCTCCCCGGCGCACCGCCGCCACGGCGTCGTCGATGGAACGGACGACGGCGCCGGAGTTGGACGGATCGGGCTTTCCCGGGGCGGCGTCGATGGGGACGTCCACGGGCATGACCGGCAACGCCTCCTGAAACGCCCGGCCGGCCTCGTCGGCGGATTCGATCCGGCGGATGGGGACGTCCAGACCGAGACGGCGGGTCAGCGACTCCAGGCGGGCGGGGGCGTCGATCGCGAAGAAGGGGCTCAGATGTTCGGACTCTCTTCGGAGCCAGCACTTCAACGTCAGTTCGCCCCCGATCCCCGCGGGTTCGCCCATCGTAACGGCAAGCGGAGCGCCCCGGGACTCCGGGTGTTCGCCGCCCGCGGACGTCATCGGGTCTCGATAGCCGCGTCGCGCCGCAGGTCTCGCAAATAACGGCGGGCCATCATGTCCAGCCGTTGCCGGCCGAGGCGTGTCCGAATCTCTTCCCGGCTCGGCAGCGTGGAGGCAGGTTCCGTCCGGCCACACACCACGAGGATGCGGATCTCTCCGTCCATCCGCAGCGGTTCGCTGGCCTGGCCGATTCCCAGATTGCCGATCTCCTGGCGGATGTTCCCGGGGACGTCGCCCAGCCTCACCGTGCCCAGAGTGCCCGATTGCCCGATCCCGAGGGATTGGCCGTAGCTCTCCAGCGTATCGCAGCCGCGGATTTCCCCGCCGATCCGGCGGGCTTCCGCCATCTTCTCTTTCACGGTCCGTTGCGGAGTCGATGGCGGCAGAGGGATGAGAATCTGCTTCAGGTCGACGAGAGTGTCGAGCGCGCTGGCTTCGCCCATCCGGCGCTGGTCGCGCAGGTGAAGAATGGTGTATCCGCCGGGGCTCGGGATGGGTTCGGAGATCTCGCCTGGGCTCAGGCTCGCGATGCCCTGTTCGAGCTCGGCGGGCAACTCGCCCTCGGTGACCCAGCCGATGTCGCCGCCCAATCGCGACGTCACGCCATGAGAGAACTGCCGGGCGACGGCGGCGAACGGCGAACCGTCCCGCAACTGGCGGACGAGTCGAAGCGCCAGCCGACGAATGTCCTCCGAGTTCTCCGGAGTGTCGACGATGAGAAAAATCTCCGACACGAGGCGCTGCCGTATGCCGCGGCGCGATTGAAGGCGTGCGTGGATTTCCTCGACTTCCTCGTCGCTGATGTCGACGCGGGACGCGACGCGCCGCCGGAGCACCTTTCCCCATGCGATTTCGGCCCGGATCTTCGCCATGAGCGTGTTTTCGTCCAGTCCGCGCGACCGCAGGTATTCGGTCAAGCGGCCCCTGGGAAGATTGTTCTGAGCTTCCAGGATGCGCTCGGCTTCCTCGATTTCACCCGGTTCGACCGAGATGTTCAGCCGCCGGGCCTCCTGCATCTGCAGTTTCTCGTCGACCAGCGAACGGAGGACCTGGGGCGTCAGTCGACGGCGTGACTGATTGTTGTCCGGCAGGTTGGCCGATACGAGGTTGAAGCGGAGCCTGTTCTCCACGTCGAGGGCCGAGATGACCTCCTCGTTCACGACGGCCGCGATTCCGAAGACTTGGGCGTCGGCGGGCGTCAGCGCTGCGCAGAACGGTGCCGCCAGGAACACGAAACGCGCCAGCTTTCCCGGATCGAGACTCATCGAATCGCGCCTGATGCCGTGGGTTGACAAAACCGGCCGGCCTGTCGCCGCGCCGGGGCCCCGTACTCTACGTCAACTTGCGCCGGAATGGCACGGCGGACCGTCGAGCCGCGGTCAGCCAATGTGTCTCAGCCTCACGCGCAACGAAAAGTCCGTGAAGGGCCGCACGTCCCGATCCTCGGTGAAACTGCGGTCGAGTTGTATTCCGAACTCGATGCATTCGTCCATATAGGCCGCGCCGAAACTCCAGGAAATCGTATCACCCTTGCCGGTCAGGTCGCGCCTCGTGCTGGCGCTCGCGGACCAGTGGTCGGTTATCCGGATGCGACTCGCCAACCGTACCTCTTCCCGGGTGGTCAATCCTTCCCGGGTCAGCTCGCGGCTGAGAGCGACGTAGCCGACGTCAACCCGAAACGCTCGTGCGCCGAACGCCACGTCGAATTCGTTCCGGCGGAGGGACAATCGGTCTTTGTCGAGACGAAAACGATGCGTGTAGCCGAGAAACCGGCTGGGGAATATGCTGACTCGGCCGACATAGTCCGACCGGCGGTCCTCGAGACCGGTCTTTTCCCCGAAGGGCCCGTTCTCCCGCCAGCGGAGCGACTGCCCGATCAGGGCCGTGGAATATCCACCCCCCGCGCCGTAGGCGCCGACCTTGAGTCCATAGTTCACCCGCTGGCCGCCGTCCCAAAGGTCGAGGCCCGGGAACCTGTTGGTGCTGAAGAGGTTGGTGTCGTCGAATTCGAAACTCCGTGAATCCTCGTTCGAGATGTCGTCCGGGTTACCGCCGGAGGGAGCGGCGACGACGGCGGCCACCGGCTCGACGATCTGGCTGATGCGCCCCCGCTTCCGGATGAAGGGGTATCTCCAGTGGAGGGCCAGTCTTGGCAGCAGCCTTCCCTCGAAACCGTCCAGCGACCTGCCCGGCATCGAGCGGTCGGTGAAGTCGGCGACGTGGTACAGATCGCCCCGCACCGACGCGAGAAGGTTGTAAACTTGGCCGCTTGCCGACGTGTACGGCAAGTACCAGCCGAGTCCGAGGGACAGCCGGCGGCTGTCCGTGCCGCTCTTTCGGCTCAATGCGAGGGCGTTGGCGTCGATTTCCCAGCGTTGTCCGAAGGGGCCCGGCTGGCCCACGAAGTTGTAGTTGAGCTCGGGCAGGACCAGCGGCGTCTGGCCGGGGCTGTCCTCGCGGCGGAGGCCCTGAAAGGCGTATGCATTCGCGGACGCGTAGACCCTGCCTCGAAACCCTTCCACGTAGGCGTTGCTGGTGAGCGTGTCCTCGCCCGAAAAATTGTACCGGCGCAAATATGTGTCGTCCGTCGACCGCGCCGCCGTGAACCCCCAGCGCCAGGTATCGTCGGCGTCCAACGCTGCGGCCGCTTCGACATGACCCCGAATTTCCTTGTTTCCGGTTTTTGCGTTGTTCTCGTCCCGTTCGTCGATGTGGGTGACGCTGCCCTGGATCCGGAATCGGCCGGTGTGCGTTCGTTCCCGATACTCGCCCGCCAAGACGGTGCCTTCCTCGCTCGTGAACAGGGGTGAGAGCGTGGCGTCGCGATGCGGCGCGAGATTGAAGTAGAACGGCACGCGAATCTTGGCTCCGAGTTCGCTGGAACTCCCGTACTTGGGAACCAGGAAGCCGCTCTTGCGTTCGACCGTCGGGTCGGGATGGGAAAGAAAGGGGGTATACGCGACCGGGACGCCGAACACTTCCAGGAAGGCGTCCCGGTAGTCCACGCGCCCCACGCTCTGATCGTGCGTTACCCGAAGAGCCTTGATTTGCCACAGGGGAGGGCGGGCCGGGCGGTTCGGACAAGACCGGCAGGCGGAGAACACGGCTTTCGACATGTCGGTCCGGTTTCCATCCGAGCGCCTCGCGGAATTCGCGGCTAGCCGGGAGTGATCCGTCATCAGGACCCGGATTTCCGACACGAATCCGTTTTTCAGTCCGTCCGACAGCTCCGCGTACTCCGCGAACAGCACTTCCCCCGACGACTCCACCATGGCGACGTTACCGCGCGCCGTGACGAGATCCCGCCGTTCGTCGTAGCTTACGGCGTCGGCGCGGAGAATCCGTCCTCCCGACACCAACTCGACGTTGCCGGTGGCCGTCACCACGCCGGGTTCGCGGTCGTAGGCGAGGGTGTCGGCACTCAGGAGCACCGGGCCTTCTCCGAAATCCCCAGCGATCTGAGCCCCTGCCGGAGCGGCGCAGACGAGCGTGGCGGCGAGAAAGGCCGTGGCGCGGCACGTCGACATACGCGCCTAGCCGTCCTCCAGGTGGAGCAGGGTCGTGAGTCCCAGCAGGGTGCAGATTCCGGCGGGAGACCAGGCGGCGAGCACCGCGGGTACGGCGCCCGACAGACCCATCGCGTGCACGATGTCCGAAAGGACATACAGGGCGAAGCCCGTGAACACGCCTCCCGCCACGAGCAGTCTCGCGCCGCCCCGGCGCGTCAGGCGGACGGAAAAGGCCGCGGCGACGAGAACCATGGCGCAGAGGAACAATGGTCCCGCCAATATCGAATGCCAGTGTAGTCGATGCCGGAGGCTGGAGAACCCGGCCTTCTCCAGCGTTTCGATGAAACCCGGCAACGACCAGAATGACAGCGTCTCGGGCGGCGCGAAACTGTCCTGTATTTGTTCCAGGGTGAGGGTGGTGGAGAGGCGATGGTCTTCCACGCGCTTCAATGGCCGGCCGGGGCCGATCAGAAGCGCGTCCGAGAGTTGCCAGTATCCCTCCTCGAGCGTCGCGTCGCCGGCGTCGATGCGTCCGGTGAACCGGCCGGCCTTGTCGTAGAGAAATACGATGACGTCCCTCAATTCGGTTCCGTGCCGGGACACGCCCCTGGCGTGGATCACGGACTGGCCGGTTTCGTCGGTCTGCCGCAGCCAGAGGCCCGACCGCGAGACCGCGAGCAGGCTGGACCGCCCCCGCAGATGTTTGGATTCCAGGGACTCGAAATAGGACGTCGCGGCCGAAGCCAGTGGATTGAAAACGGCGATGACGAACACTCCTGCCAGCAGGGCGATGGCGACCGCTGGAAACAGGAACTGCCAGACCGACAGACCCGCGGCGCGCGCGACGACGAGCTGGTTCGTCCGCGTAAGACGGGCAAATGCCACCATGCTTCCGAACAGCATGGCGAACGGCAGGATTTTCTGGGACATGAAGGGAATTCTGGAGACGGCCATCTGGATGACGGTCAGGAGCGAGACGCCTTCCCGTCCCCAGGATCTCCGGAACAACTCGGCAAGATCGATGACGAACACCAAGCCGAGCAGGATGCCCATCATGATCGCCACGCTCGCGATGAAATGGCGCCCAAGATACGCCGCGAGGATCGGGGGCGGTTTCATCAGGCACCTTGCGGCAACGCCGGCCGATCCGGTCTCGGCCGGCGCCGGACCGTCAGCAGGATCCAGGCCGCGCCGCCGCCGGCGAGGATGACGTTCAGATACAGCAGGGGCGTCAGCGCCGGCGTCGTGGAGATGACGGGGACGAGGCCGATACCGACAACCTGGACGGCCGCCGCGCCCACCGCGGCGAAGAGGATTCGACGCCATTCGTAACGGCGGTCGAATTCGCCGGAGAGGACCGCGGCGAGCGCGATCAGCACGAACGCGATGCCGTACAGCGGCGTAACGAACCGCTTGTGCGCTTCCGCTCGAAGTTCGCGGCGGGCGCGGTTGGCGGCTTCCGAGTCTCCCGGGAATAGCAGCTCGCCGATGTACCGTTCGCCGGGTTCGCGCCAGCGGGTATCGGGGAATTCGGCGATCAGCGCCAAATCGAGCACGTATCGGTCGAAATAGAGCAGCGACAGCTGGTCGCTGTCCCGGCGCCGTTCCTGCCTGTTCCCGTTTTCCATGACGAACCGGGGGCCGGCGGGCGTCTGGACCAGGACCGCCCGCTCCGCCATCACCGTCGTTGGCCTGTCCGGTTCCCGATTGTCGTGGACCAGGATTCCGCGCAGTTCGCCGCCGCGTCGTTCTCGGACGTACACGGTGACGTCCTTTATGACGCTGTTGAACGTGCCTTCGCGCATGAGCACGGTGGCGTGGTTGTGGCGAATCGTGAACTGCTGGTCCTTGAAGGTCCTGAATCCCAGCGGTTGCAGATAGAGCGTCAGCCCATAAGTCGCGACCGTGACGAACAAGGCGATGACGACGGCGGGCGTGGCCAGCGCGCGCGGGCTCAGCCCCACCGCTTTCATGACGACGATTTCGCTATCGAAGCTCAGCCGATGATAGGTGAAGAGGACCCCGCAGAGCAGCGCGACGGGCAATATGACGGCAAGAATACCCGGCAGCAGGAGGACGGTGAGGTAGAGGAAGTGATTCACGGAGAGGCCGCGATTCACGATCAGGTCGACGAACCGCAGGCTCTGGGTCAGCCAGACGACACCCACCAGCGCCACCGAGATAAACAGGATGGGCAGGATGAGCTGGCTCAAGATATAGCGTGTCAGGCGGCTCATATGTACATTGTACATCGTACCCGATAGGAGGGGCTTCACCCGTTTTCCCTCGCGCGGACAGCCGTGCATCCGTGCCACGAACGCTCCGGGGCTGTGCTGCGCCCCGTCCGTCCGACCTCCCAGTGTCTCCCGTTCGTCGATTGGACGGAAGGGGTTCATTTCCGGTGTCGGCCGGCTAATATGCCCGCGCTCGCCGGCTCGAAGGCGTGCCGCTTCGGCCATCGCCGGGGGACCGGGACACTGCGAGCGCCGGTTTGCCGGACCCGATCCCGAGGCAGGAAGGCTTTACATGCGCATCTCCTTTGCAAACATTTCGACGTCGCGCCGCGGCGTCCTCGTCGTGACCGCGACCGCCGACGGCGGGCTTTCGCGCACGGGAACCGCCGTCGACGAATCGATGGACGGCGCGATCCGAAAGGCGATGGGATCGGGCCGGTTCTCCGGCAAGAAGGGGCAGGTTCTGGAATTCCCCGCGCCCGCCGGATTGAAGGGCAGCCGCCTGCTCGTGGTCGGGCTGGGCAAGGCGGCGGACGTCGCCGCTCCCGCCATGGAGGCTGCGGGGAGCGCGGTGGCGGGGCGTCTCGCCACCAGCGGAGAAACCGAAGTCGCCGTCGCCGTCGATCCGGTCGAGGGTTCGAAGATCGACGCGGCCGAGGCCGCCGCGCGTTTGGCCTACGGCGCGAAACTGGGCGGTTACAGATTCGACCGGTACCGCACCAAGCTCGAGGACGACAAGAAACCGAGCCTCAAGTCCGTCGTGGTCATGTCCCGCGACGCGGCCGGCGCGAGGAAGGCCTACGCGCCCTTGGATTCGGTCGCGGGCGGCGTGTTCATGACGCGCGATCTGGTGAGTGAACCGGCGAACGTCAAGTATGCGGAGACCATCGCCGGGGACGCGCGCGGATTGCGGACGCTTGGGGTGAAGGTGGAGGCGATCGGCGAGCGCCGCATGCAACAGATGGGCATGGGTGCGCTGCTGGGCGTCAATCAAGGTAGCGGACGCGAGGCGAAGCTGCTGGTCATGCGATGGGACGGGGCACCGCGGCGGGCCGGACAGCGTCCCGTCGCCTTCATCGGCAAGGGTGTAACCTTCGATACCGGGGGTATCTCCATCAAGCCGTCCGGCGGCATGGAGGACATGAAGTGGGACATGGCGGGCGCCGGCGCCGTGATTGGCGCGATGCGCGCCCTCGCCGCGAGAAAGGCGCGGGCGAACGTCGTCGGCGTTTGCGGTTTGGTCGAGAACATGCCGTCCGGCACGGCGCAGCGGCCGGGCGACGTCGTGACGTCGATGTCCGGCCAGACCATCGAAGTGATCAATACCGACGCCGAGGGGCGCCTGGTTCTGGCGGACGCGCTCTGGTACACCCAAAAACGGTTCCGGCCGCGGGCGATGATCGATCTCGCGACCCTGACCGGGGCCATTATCGTTTCGTTGGGGCACGTTCACGCCGGCCTGTTCTCCGACGACGACGAATTGGCGAACGCGCTGATCGAGGCCGGCAAGTCAGAGGGCGAGACGGTGTGGCGCCTGCCCATCGGCGACCGGTATGACAAGGACATCGACTCGGACATCGCCGACATGAAGAATGTCGGCGCGGGGCGGGCCGCCGGCAGCATTACCGCGGCGCAGTTTCTCAAGCGGTTCGCCAACGGTGTGCCGTGGGCCCATCTGGACATCGCCGGAATGGCGTGGTCCAGCAAGGCGAGACCGACCGTGCCGAAGGGCGCTACCGGGTTCGGCGTCCGCCTGCTCGACCGGTTGGTCGCCGACAACTACGAGGCGTCGTGACGGGCGCCGCAACGCTGCCGGCATGACCGCGATCAGCTTCTACCATCTCGAGCGGACGTCGCTCGACCGGGCGCTGCCGAAACTCCTCGAGAAGGTGCTGGAGCGCGGACACCGGGCAGTGGTGGTCGCCGGCTCCGAGGAGCGGGTGGACGCGCTGAACACGGCGCTCTGGACCTACGAGCAGCGGTCGTTCCTGCCGCACGGCGCGGCTGCGGACGGATATGCCGATTGCCAGCCCATCTACCTGACCGCCGGGAACGAGACCCCCAACGGCGCGGACGTGCTGGTGCTCGTGGACGGCGCCGCGTCGACCGACCTGGACGCGTTCGACAGGGTTCTCGACATGTTCGACGGCCACGATTCCGAGGCGGTGGAAGCCGCACGGGCCCGCTGGCGCGATCTCCAGGACGCCGGTCACGAGCTGACCTATTGGCGGCAAACGGCGGGGGGCGGCTGGGAACGGAAAGGGTGATCTGCCGTCCCGGCGGCCGCGCGGTTGCGGCCCGGCGGCGCGCTGGCTATAAGGCGCGCCATTCGCCGCTTCGAGGGGACGACCGTTCATGGCGCTGGAGCGAACCCTGTCCATCATCAAGCCCGACGCGACCCGGCGGAACCTGACGGGCCGTATCAACGCCGAATTCGAGAAGGCCGGACTGCGCATCGTCGCCCAGAAACGGATCCGGCTGACGCGCGAGCGTGCCGAAGGATTCTACGCCGTCCACCGGGAACGTCCCTTCTTCGACTCCCTGTGCGCGTTCATGGTGTCGGGGCCGGTCGTGGTTCAGGTTCTGGAAGGTGACGGCGCGATTCGGCGCAACCGGGAGGTCATGGGCGCGACCGATCCCGAGGACGCGGCGCCCGGCACGATTCGGGCGGAATTCGCCGAGTCGGTCGAGGCCAACAGCGTACACGGTTCGGACTCGCCGGATACGGCGGCGGACGAGATCGCCTTCTTCTTCGGTGAAGAGGAAATCGTCGGTTAGCTCCCGATCGAAGGATTGATCGACACGGCCGCCGCGCCGCCGGCCCCGTCGATCCGGACAACCTCGTCGACGACGCGAACCCGGCCCTCCGCGATCCACCGCACGGCCTGAGGCAGGCACTCGTGCTCGCTTTCCAGCACTCGCGCGGCGAGGTCGCCGGGCGTGTCGCCCGGAAGCACCGGCACCGCGGACTGGATGATGACGGGTCCCGCATCCAGGGCGGCGCGGAGGAAATGGACCGTGCATCCGCTGAACCTGACCCCCGACCCGATCGCCCGTTCGTGGGTCCTCAAACCCTTGAACGCGGGCAGGAGGGAAGGGTGGATATTGATGGCGCGGTCGTGCCAGGCCTGTACGAAGGTCTCGGTCAGGATCCGCATGAATCCGGCGTTGCACACCAGGTCCACCCCGGCGCGCCGCAGGGAACGCGTGAGGGCCTGCTCGAACGCGGACCGCTCCTCGAACGCGCGGTGCTCGATGGTCTCCGTCGGCAGTCCCGCGTCGCGCGCGCGTTCCAGGCCCTTGGCGCCGGGCTCGTTGGAAATCACGATGGCGATCTCCGCGGGATATGCCGGTTCGGCGCAGGCGTCGATCAGGGCCTGGAGGTTGGTCCCCCGCCCCGAGATCAGGACCCCGACTCGCAAGGTCACGGCGCAATGTCTCCGTGGATCGCGACGCTCGGGCCGTTGCCCGCATTGTCCACGATCGTGCCGATTCGAAAGACCGCTTCGCCCCGGTCCTCGAGGAGGCGGAGGGCCTCGTCCCCATGCCGGGCGGAGGCGACGACCGCCATGCCTACGCCCATGTTGAAGGTCCGGAAGGCGTCGGACAGGGGAACGTTCCCATCGTTCACGAGCCATCCGAACACTGGCGGTACGGGCCAGGACGCGGCGTCGATCTCGGCGCGGACGCCGTGGGGCAGCACGCGGGCGAGATTGGCGGCCAGCCCGCCTCCCGTGACGTGGGCCAGAGCATGGACGAAATTCGAGCGCGCCGCGGCGAGGCAGGACCCTGCGTAGATACGGGTGGGTTCCAGAAGCGCGTGGCCGAGGGGCCGCCCCGGATCGAAAGGCGCCGGGTCCGCGTAGCGCAGCCGCAATTGGGCGACGATCGCCCTGACGAGGGAGAATCCGTTCGAATGAAGCCCGTTCGAGGCAAGACCGAGGACGGCGTCGCCGGGCCGCACGCGCTCGCCGGTGATTTGAGCGCCGCGCTCCACCGCGCCCACGGCGAAGCCCGCCAGGTCGTATCCGGACTCCGTGTAGAGGCCGGGCAGTTCGGCCGTTTCGCCTCCGACGAGGGCGCAGCCGGCCTCGACGCAGGCATCCGCAATGCCTTCGACGACGGCCTTCCCGGCGGTGGAATCGAGTTGTCCCATCGCCAGGTAGTCCAGGAAGAAGAGCGGTTCGGCGCCTTGAACGACGAGGTCGTTCACGCACATGGCGACCAGGTCCACCCCGACCTCGCGATGCCGGGCCATGTCGCGCGCGATCAGCAATTTCGTACCGACGCCGTCGGCGGAGGCGACCAGGATCGGATCCGTGTAGCCGGCTTTCCTGAGGTCGAAGAACGCGCCGAACCCGCCGATCCCGCCGTCGCCGCCGGGCCGTCGCGTGGCGGCGGCGAGAGGCGCGATGTCGCGAACGAACCGGTCCCCGGCCTCGATATCGACGCCGGCCGCGCGATAGGTGTTCGGGGAAGAGGCCGCGTTCCGGGGGGCCTTGTTGATGGCGATTCCGATCCCAAGTATGCTGCCGAGACGTTCGCCGAACATACCGAATCCAGGCCCGTTTGCAATGATCCTCGCCGTGGGCAACAGGGCATGTAGAGTCGCCCTTGTCTGTATGTTCCCGCACGTGGCGGTTTTGGCCGGGGACGCGGTCGCGCAGGCGCGGCATTCCGAGTCGTTCTTCGTTTCGGGTGTCGCCGTGGACGCGGTCGCCGGGACGGCCATCGAGGCTCGCGAAATCGCTCTCGCGTCGGGGCAGCGGGAGGCCTTGGACCGTTTGATCCGTCGCCTTACGTTGCGCGAGCACCATCCGCGGATACCCGTGCTGGAGGACGCCGAGATCGCGACCCTGGTCCGGGGACTCGAGATCGAAGAGGAAAAGACGTCGCCGGAGCGGTACCTGGCCAGACTGACCGTCGGCTTCAAGAGGAACGACGTCAGGGCCCTGCTCCGGGAGAACGGCCTGCCGTTCAGCGAGACGCCCAGCAAGCCGCTGCTCGTGCTTCCGGTCTACGAGGCGGCCGGCGCCCTCAACCTGTGGGACGATCCAAACCCCTGGTGGGCGGCCTGGCAGGCGCGGTCGGAACGGGACTCGGTGGTGCCTTTCGTCATGCCGGCCGGGGACCTGGCCGACGTCGCGGCCATCGGCGCGCGGCAGGCCCTCGCCGGCGACGGCGGGCCATTGTCGGCGGTCGCCAGGAGATACGGGGTCGCGGACGTGCTGATTGCTCACGCCGTCCTGCGCCACGACCTCGCCGCCGGGATTCCGCGCCTCTCCGTCGCGCTGCATCGGCACGGACGGGACGGCGGTTCGGTCGTCGTCGAGAACTTCGACGGTGTGTCCCGGGGGACGGTCGACGCGCTCCTCGGGCGGGCCGCCGGCGAGGTCGCGTCGCGAATCGAGGACGACTGGAAGCGCCTGACGCTGCTGCGCTTCGAGGACGAGGGATCGCTCAGCGCGCGCGTGCCGCTCTCGGGTCTCTCCGATTGGGTGGAGGTCCGGTCCCGTCTGTCCCGCGCGCCCGAGATCGGCAAGGTGGAGGTACTCGAGATAAGCCGGGAGGCGGCGCAGGTCGCGTTGCGCTATTTCGGATCGCCGGAGCAACTGGCCGTGACCCTCGCGCAGCGCGATCTGGATCTGATCGAGGAAGAGGGGTACTGGTTCGTGCGCCCGCGCGGGGAACGGGGCGTCAGGGCCGGCGGAAATCGGGCCGCGGACGAGTGAATCTTCCGAACGCTCTGTCCCTGGGACGCCTCCTCGCCGTTCCCGTCATCGTCTGGCTTCTCCTGGGGGAGGCATACACCGCCGCCTTTCTGGTCTTCCTGCTCGCCGGGGCGTCGGACGCCGTCGACGGTTACCTCGCCAAGCAGTTCGGGATGGATACCGAGATCGGCCGGTTTCTGGACCCCATCGCCGACAAGACGCTGCTGGTGTCCATTTACATCACGCTCGGCCACCAGGGGATGCTGCCTGTCTGGCTGGTGATTCTCGTGGTGTCCCGCGATCTCCTGATCGTCGGCGGGGCCCTGCTCGCCTACGCCGTGTCCCAGCCCGTGCGGCCGGCGCCGCTGTTCATCAGCAAGGTGAATACGGTGCTGCAGATTTCCCTGGCCGCGACGGTCCTGGGGGATACCGCGTTCCGGGTGGGATTGACCGGGCTGGTCACGGTGCTGGTGTTCGCCGTTGCGGCGAGCACCGCGCTGTCGGGCGCCCGGTACCTGGGCAACTGGATGCGGGACAGCGGCGTGGAACGGCCCCGATGACCCGGCGCGACCGGGTTCTCGTCTGGACCGCGGGACTCGCGGGATTCGTTCTCGTCCTGTTTCTCCTGCGGGATATTCTGCTGCCGTTCGTCGTCGGGTTGGCGGTCGCCTACCTGCTCGATCCCGCCGTGGACCGCCTGGAAGCGGTGGGCCTCTCCCGGACTCTCGCCACGGCGGCGATCACCGGCGGTTTTTTCGCGCTCGTGGTCCTGTCGGTCCTTCTTCTCTACCCTCTGCTCGAGGCCCAGACCGCGGGCTTCCTGGCGCGGGTTCCCGAATATGCGGAGCGGATCCGTGGCATTGCCCTCCCCATCGTGGAGGGCCGGATCCCGGGGTTCGACGCCGACGGCCTCGAGAAGGTGAGCGGCGTCGCGGCGGGCTTCGCGAGCCAGTCGGCCGCCTGGCTGGCGGACGCGGCGGGGAATATCTGGCGCGGCGGAGTCGCCCTGTTCAACTTCCTCTCGCTCCTTTTCGTCACGCCGGTCGTGGCCTTCTATTCGATCCGTGACTGGGACCGCATCGTGGCCGGGGTCGACGCCCTCCTGCCGCCACGGAACGCGGACACGGTCCGCGAGCAGATGCGACTCGTCGACCGGGCGCTTTCGGGCTTCGTTCGCGGCCAGAGTCTGGTCGCCCTCGTCCTGGGCGTCATTTTCGCCGTCGGATGGTCGCTGGCCGGACTGGAATTCGGCCTGCTCATCGGCCTCGGCGCCGGGTTGCTCGCGTTCATACCGTACGTGGGCGCCATCATCGGTTTCGGAACCGCGTTCGTCGTGGCGCTGGTGCAGTTCGGATTCGATCCGTTGCCGCTCGGCCTCGTCGCGCTCGTGTTCGTCGTCGGACAGGCCTTGGACGGGCTCTACCTGACGCCCACCCTCGTCGGCGGACGGATCGGGCTTCATCCGGTCTGGGTGATATTCGCGCTCATGGCGGGCGGCGCCCTGTTCGGATTCGTCGGCGTCTTCCTGGCCGTGCCCGCGGCCGCGGCGGCCGCGGTTCTCGTCCGCTTCTCGATCGGGCATTACCGCCGGAGCGTCTGTTTCCCGGAACGGGAACGGAGCGCGCCATGAGCGGGGCCCGGACCCAGCTCGCCCTGGATCTGGGCCGGCGGCCGGCCTTCGGGCGGGACGATTTCCTCGTCGCTCCGTGCCACGAAGAGGCGGTGGCCTGGCTCGACCGCTGGCCCCGCTGGCCCGGCCACGGGCTCGTCATCCACGGTCCCGCCGGGTGCGGAAAGACGCATCTGGCGCACGTGTTCCGGGTACGCTCCGGCGCCCGTATCGTGCGGGCGTCCGATGTCTCGGGATCGGGCCCCTATGCGGAGTCCGCCGAGCTGGTCGTCGAGGATGTCGATTCGGGTGTCGATCCGCGGGCCCTGCTTCATGCCTACAACGCCACGGTGGAGCGCGGCGGATCCCTGCTGATGACGGGCCGGACTCCGCCCCGGTCCTGGGGGGTCGGGCTGCCCGACCTCCGGTCGCGGATCAACGCGCTGGGAGCGGCCGCCGTCGGGAGGCCGGACGACGCCCTGCTCGCAGCAGTGCTGGTCAAGCTGCTGGCGGATCGGCAGCTCCGGGTCGGGAACGAGGTCGTGATGTATCTGGCGCGCCGCATGGAGCGTTCGTTCCGTGCGGCCCGGGACGTCGTCGAGGCGCTCGACGAAGGCGCGCTCGCCGACCGGCGGGAGATAACGGTTCCGCTCGCGCGGCGGATATTGGCGCATCGTCCGGACTTGGGAGGAGACTAGGCATGGATCTCGGCATTTCGGGAAAGAAGGCGATCGTGTGCGCGTCGAGCCGCGGACTCGGGAGGGCCTGCGCGTTCGCCTTGGCCCGCGAAGGCGTGGACGTGACCGTCACCGGGCGCACGCCGGACACCCTCGAGGCAACCGCGGAGGACATCCGGAAGGCCACGGGCGCCGCCGTCACCGCGGCGGTCGGCGACATTTCCACCGAGGAGGGGCGCCGCGCCGCGCTCGCGGCCTGTCCGGCCCCCGACATCCTCGTCAACAACGCCGGGGGGCCGCCGCCCGGCGGGTTCCGGGAGTTCACGCGGGAGGACTGGATCAGGGCGCTCGACGCGAACATGCTGACCGCGATCGAGCTGATCAAGGCCACGATCGACGGCATGATCGAGCGGAAATGGGGCCGCATCGTCAACATCACGTCGGGATCTGTGAAGGCGCCCATCGACATCCTGGTGCTGTCGAACGGAGCGAGGACCGGGCTGACCGGCGCCGCGGGCACCATCGCCCGAGAGGTCGCCCGGCACAACGTGACGATCAACAACCTGCTGCCCGGAGAGGTCTGGACCGACCGTCTGCGCGCGACGACGGAGGCCATCGCGGCACGCGAGGGCGTGAGTGCGGAGGAGGCACAGCGGCGCAGGATCGCGCGTATCCCGGTGGGGCGCTTCGGCAGGGCCGAGGAGTTCGGCCAGGCCTGCGCGTTCCTGTGCGGCGACCAGGCGGGCTACATCACCGCCCAGAGCATTCTGCTGGACGGCGGCCTGAACCCCGCGCTGTTCTGAAACGCTACGGCGCGCGGGGAGTCGTGGCGGCGAAAGCCCGCGGGTCCCCCGTTCAGGTCAGCCGGAGGTCCCGCGACCAGGTTTCGTAACGTTCGAGACCGCGCGTGATCCGGGTGTATGCGGCCGGATCGACGAGATCTCCGAGTCCGCCGGACCCGTCGGGTTCGACCCGAACCAGGCCGTCGCGCGCGTATGGAAAGCGGTTGACGTCGCCCGGCCTGCCGAGTACCGGCGCGTTCGCCGCCGCCACCGTTCCCGACAGCGGCGCGATCAGGTCGAAGGGCCTGCGGTAGGCGTCGAGCCAGCCGAAGGGCGATCCTTTGACGATGCGGTCGCCGGCTTCGGGCAGTCTGGCGAACAACACCTCGCCGAGATCCCGTTGTCCGAACTCGCTCAGACCGACGGTCACCTGCCCGCCGGTCTCTTCCCGCGCCCAGAGGTGGTGTTCGCTGAACCGAAGGCCGAACGGAGACAGGGTGGCCACTTGGGCATCGTCCCGCACCCGCCGTTCCATGAAGGGGTAGGGGACGATGCGCGCGTCGTGGCGTTCGCCCCGGACATCGATCCGAAGGGCGGCGCCGTCCCGGGCGTGGGCGCTCGCCACGAAACCCAGCCCCAGGCTGTCGGCGCCGCCCGGCAGTTCGGGCGGCAGGGGGCCGCTCGTGACCCGGCCCACCTCCTCGCCGTCCTTGAGGATGGGGCAGCCGTGGCGGATGGTGCGGCGGCCGTCCACCGCCAGCCCCACCAGTCTGCGGGGCGCCCCCGACTCAGCCACCCGGGCGAGGGCGTCGCGCCCGATGAAGTCCTTGTCCAGCTTTACGACCCATCCGAGGCCGACCTCGTAGGGATAGGTCCGGTCGTCCATGTCGTTGCCGTTGAGCAGGTAGCCCGCCTCGGTCCGTGCGCTCTCGCGGGCGGCGACTCCGTGCGGGACGATGCCGAACGGGCGCCCGGCGCGCATCAGCGCCTCCCAGACGTGCGCCGCGAGGTCTCGCGACACGCAGATCTCGTAGCCGCGTTCGCCGGTGTAGCCCGTCCGGCTGACGATGCACGGGACGTCCGTCTCCGCGGTGGCGATGACCGTTTCGGCCAGACGGTAGTAGGCCATCCGCGAGAGATCGGCCGCCGTGACCTTCTGGAGTACTTCGCCGGACCAGGGGCCCTGCAAGGCGAGCAGCGCGAGATCCGTCGACAGGTTCCGTACGTGCGCGTCGAGGCCCTCGGCGTGCTTCAGGACCCAGCGGTAGTCTTCGTCGGTCTTCGTGACGTTGACGACCCAGATGAAGCGATCCTCGGTCAAGCGCATGCAGACGAGGTCGTCGATGACGTGGCCCTCCTCGCCGCACATGACCGTGTAGAGAGCCTGGCCCGCATCCAGCCGCGACGCGTCGTTGGTGATCAGCCTGTCGACCAGCTTCGGAGCGTCCCTGCCGGTGAATTCGAGCTCTCCCATGTGGGAGACGTCGCAGAGGCTGACCCCTTCCCGGATGGCCCGGTGCTCCGCGGCGTGGCCGACGTATTCGACGGGACGGGCGAATCCCTTGAGGTTGATCACGCGCGCGGCCGAGGCCATGTGGATGTCGAACAGCGGCGTCTTTTTCATGGAGTCATGTTCGATGTTTCAACGGGCACGGCGCGCGGCCGCGTCGCCATCTGCAGTCCTCGGGAACCACCGGGCATCGCTCTCGCTGCCGTAGGGCACAACGTACGATGGTTTGCGGCGCTGGGCCACGACCCAATCGCCGAATACCGGCGTCTTGAACGCCCGGCGAGCCACTCCGACCGGAATCCGCGTGAGCGGCCAGCTTATCCAGGACCAGAGCTGGGCGTGCTCCGTCGCCGGACGCCAGCGCGTTTCCCACTCGGTGAGCGCGCGGACGCCGTTCTCCCGCGTCCATATTCCTGCGCCGAATGCCCTGACCTCAGGCGACCGCTCGTGCACGCGCACCGACCACCCGCGCCGGGCGAGGGCGGCGGCGGCCGTCAGACCCGCAAATCCGGCCCCGGCTATCTCCGCGTGACGAGAGCTGGACATGACGCGCGCAGGTATATGTAGCCGGGGACCTGGGGTCAAACACGGCATTGCGGTGGATTCGTTGTCCTCACGCTGTTTCTCTCCCGAAGACGGGAGAGGGGACCCGGCGGCACGATCCGTCGTTCCGGCGACGACGTTCCGGAACGCAGGAGCGGCACGCCCCCGAGGATGAGGCCGCCCTGTCGTCCATGAAAAACGGCTGGTTGAATTCGCACACTTCGCACGACATCGGGGGGGTCATGTCAAACCGGAAATGCCGATCGAAAATCTCCCGCTCTTGAGCAACTTGCATATAATCTATTGATTTACAATATTTTTTCGTTGTGGGCGATCTGGGTCGGTCGATGCGTCGTTTCATCCCATGCCACACCGGACGCAATCCCTCGCTGCTGCCACGACCAACCGCGGCACCGCGGGGTGCCGGCATATCCTTGAAACTCCGCCGGTAGATACTCTGCGCCGCCCGCGTTCCGACCCGGCGGCGTCATGTCGACGGACCCCCGCCTCGCATCCCCAACATCATGCCCGGTTCCGGACTCCATCCGGGGGCCGGGCACGACGGAGGGAGGGTCAGCGGAGTATCGGGCACAGGCGGGTATCGCGATGAGAAGAGGGGTCCCCGCCCGCATGTGCGGGCCGGAGGCTCGTGTCCGTGAAGTTTCATATAACACATTGATTCATATACAAAAATATTTCTGCATCCACCCCCTCCGACGTCGTGCGAAGTGTGCGAATTCAAAACGAACCTGGGCGCGCGGCCTCCGGTCCGCACCGTGCGGACGGGACACTCGCGTACCCGGGGGAGCCGGGTGCGGGCAACCCTCCCGACTCCGTGCGAACTGTGCGAATTCATCCGATGGCGCAGGGCTCGGGCTCCGTTTCGAGCCTCGATTCGACTCGGTCTTCCAAAACCCGCTGGAATCCAGGCCATGCACCGTGTCCGGCCTTTTCGAACCGGACGGCAACGGACCTGTTCCGGAGACCGGGCCATGACGAGGTTGGAGGGACCGGGGCGTGACGGAGGGAGTGTAGGCGGAGTTTCAGGGATAAGTAGAAAAATTTCCCGTTATGGATATTTTTCTTCGCACAGGCCGCACGGTTCTGCTACAATGGCGTTCCAGGCTGGAGAGAGTCCGGTATGAACGCCGGAAACGCCGCGGTAGTATCGGGGCGCCCGCGGAAGGGGGAGGAAGGACGTGTGACGACCGCCGAGACGCAGCCTCGCGAGACGGCCGGGACGGACCTCGACGAGGAGCTGGCCCGGTCGAGCGGGCGCTTCATCAACCGGGAGTTGTCGTGGCTGGCCTTCAACGAGCGGGTTCTCGAGCAGGCCGGGGACGAATCCCACCCGCTGCTGGAGCGGCTCCGGTTCCTGTCCATCTCGGCAGTCAACCTGGACGAGTTCTATACGGTCCGCGTGGCGGGCATACGCGGCCAGATTGCGGCCGGCGTTCGCGAGCTCAGTCAGGACGGGCTCTCGCCCGAAGAGCAACTGGTCGAGATCAACACCCGGGCCAACCGGCTGATGGCCGGTCAGGCCCGCGTCTGGTCGAGGCTCGTGGGCGAACTCCGCCGAAAGGGCATCGTCGTTCTCGATCCCGCCGACCTGACGGACGACGACAGGACGTTTGTCGGCCAGCTCTTTCTCGAGCGGATATTTCCCGTCCTGACGCCGATCGCCGTCGACCCGGCGCACCCTTTCCCGTTCCTTCAGAACCGCGGGTTCGCGTTGGTGCTCCAACTCTCCCGCCGCGGCGACGGTCACGCGCTTCAGGCCCTCATCCCGCTGTCGCGCCAAGTCGAACGGTTCTTCCGTTTGCCGGGAGACGCCGTCCGATTCCTTTCGCTCGAAAACATCGTGGGGATGTTCATCGACCAGCTCTTTCCGGACTACGACGTGCTGGGCGAGGGGCTCGTGCGGGTGCTTCGCGATTCGGACATACAGATCGAGGACGAATCGGAAGACCTGGTCCGGTTTTACGAGTCCGCGATCAAGCGCCGCCGCCGGGGCAGCGTGACGCTGCTGCTCGTCGATTCGGGCATGCCGGACGACCTGCGCCGGTTCGTCGCGGCGGAGATCGGAGCGCCGGACGACGCGGTGACGGTGGTGGATGGAATCCTCGGCCTGGGAGATACCCGCGAGCTCGTTCCGGGCCAGCGCAGCGAGCTGCTGTTCACGCCCTACAGTCCGCGGTACCCGGAGCGTGTCAGGGAGGCCGGGGGGAACCTGTACGCCGCGATCCGGGAAAAGGATTTCGTGGTTCACCATCCCTACGAGAGCTTCGACGTCGTCGTGCAGTTCATCGATCAGGCGGCGGCGGATCCCGATGTGGTCGCAATCAAGCAGACCCTTTATCGCACGAGCGACGACTCGCCGGTCGTCTCGGCGCTGATCGAGGCGGCCGAGTCCGGGAAGTCCGTGACGGCCCTGGTGGAGCTCAAGGCGAGGTTCGACGAGGAAGCGAACCTGCGCTGGGCACGAAACCTGGAGCGCGCCGGTGTCCAGGTCGTTTACGGCTTCGTCTCCCTGAAGACCCATGCCAAGGTGTCGCTCGTCGTCCGGCGGGAGAAAGGCGGTCTCAAGACCTACGTGCACCTGGGAACCGGGAACTACCATCCGGTCACCGCGAAGGTGTACACGGACCTCTCGTTCTTCACGTCCGACCCGGTCATCGGCCGCGACGCCGCGGACATCTTCAACTACATGACGGGCACGGCGCCGCCCCGCCACCTGGAAAAGCTCGTAAATTCGCCCCAGAACCTGCGCGACACGCTGATCGGCATGGTGGACCGGGAGATCGCGCACGCCCGGGCGGGGCGTCCGGCCGAGATCTGGGCGAAGATGAACTCCCTGGTGGACGGAAAGATCATCGACGCCCTGTACCGGGCGAGTCAGGCCGGCGTGCAGATCGACCTCGTCGTGCGGGGGATCTGCTGCCTGCGTCCCGGGGTCCCGGGCCTCTCGGACAATATTCGCGTGAAGAGCGTCATAGGCCGTTTTCTGGAGCATTCCCGTATCGTGTGCTTCGGCGCGGGCCACGGCTTGCCGTCGCCCGACGCCAAGGTCTTCATTTCGTCCGCCGACTGGATGCCGAGGAACTTCGACTGGCGGGTCGAACTGCTGACGCCGTTGCAGAACCCGACGGTCCATGAACAGGTTCTCGACCAGATCATGGT
Organism: Alphaproteobacteria bacterium; assembly: GCA_963663355.2. Classification (GTDB taxonomy): domain Bacteria; phylum Pseudomonadota; class Alphaproteobacteria; order UBA2966; family UBA2966; genus UBA2966. Next base: position 2,082,382 of record CAXXKS010000001.1, on the reverse strand, counting down.
GGCGAACCTGAAAGACAAGGCCCAGAGCTGGGTGCTCGAATCCGACGGAACGTACGTGAGATCGGAACTGGACGACGAGGCGTTTTCGGCGCATACCTATTTCATGACCAACCCCAGTCTTTCCGGGCGCGGCAAGGCGCTGGAGACGTCCGCCCCCAGTCCACGTCTCGTTCTCGGCGGCGATTGAGTCCCCGCCCGCCGCCCAGGCCCGGGAAGCGCCGCCGGGCGGTCATCGACATCGGATCGAACTCGGTGCGGCTGGTCGTCTTCGAAGGCCTGGTGCGCACCCCGCTTCCCGTCTTCAACGAACGCGTCCTGTGCGGTATCGGCAGGGACCTCGCCGATACCGGCGCATTGCACGAGGGCGGCGTCGGCCTGGCCCTCTCCGCGATCGGGCGGTTCGTCGCCATATCGCGCGAGACCGGCGCGGGCGTCCCCGAGGCGGTCGCGACCGCCGCGGTGAGGGAGGCCTCGAACGGACGGGAATTCGTCGCCCGCGTGCGCGAAGCGTGCGGTTTGGAGGTTTGCGTTCTGTCCGGGGTCGAGGAGGCGCGCCTGTCGGCCCTGGGCGCCGTGTCGGCGATTCCCGGCGCCGACGGAGTCATGGGCGATCTCGGTGGCGGCAGCCTGGAATTGGTCGTGCTCGAGTCCGGCGAGATCGGGGACAGCGTGACCCTGCCGCTGGGAGCGTTGCGGCTGGCGGGTCTCGGGCCCGCGGAACGCATCGCCACGGTCGACCGGGCCCTCGACGAAGTGGCGTGGCTCGGCAAATCGAAAAAGAGGGACTTTTTCGGGGTGGGCGGCGCCTGGCGGTCGCTGGCGCGCATCCACATGGCGCAACGCGGCCACCCGCTGCGCATCGTGCACCAGTACCGGATCACGCGGCGGGAGGCGAACACCCTGTCGGGCGCGATCTCCGGCATGAGCCCCGAGTCCCTGGCGCGCATCGAAGGCGTGAACAGGCGCCGGCTGGAGTCGCTTCCCAGCGCCGCCGCCGTCCTCTCCGGGGTCTTGCGCCGCCTGCGGCCCGGAGGGATCGTGTTTCTGGCCGGCGGACTTCGCGAGGGCCTGTTGCAGCGCCATCTGCCGGAAGAGGTCCGGGGCGAGGATCCGTTGATCGGCCAGTGCAGGGCGTTCGCGGTTCGCGCCGCGCGTTTCGGGGATACGGGGGACGAACTGGCGGACTGGATGGCGCCCCTGTTCGACCGGGAAGGCCCGAGGGAGAGCCGGTTGCGCCTGGCGGCCTGCCTGCTGTCCGACGTGGCCTGGCGCGCCCACCCCGGTTACCGTGCGGCGCGGGCCTTCGAAGAGGTGTTTCAGGCGCCGGTCGTCGGGATCGACCACGCCGGCCGCGCGTTCGTCGCGCTGGCCGTCCACGCGCGATACAACGGCACGGGCGACACGCCGGTCACGGAACCCGCCCGGGCCTTGGTCGAATCGGCGGTTGCCGAACGGGCGAAGCTCGTCGGGGTCTTGCTCCGTCTCGGGCTCACGTTCTCCGGCGGCGCCCCGGACGTCCTGGCGCGGACGAGGCTGGAACGGCGCGACGGCGAGGTGACGCTCCACGTGCGCCGCGAGGATTCGCATCTCTACAGCGAACTGATCGAGAGGCGGCTGGCTTCCGTGGCGCGGTGCCTGGATCTCGCTCCACGATGCCGGGTCGGGGATTGAGTCGCAGGCATCGGCGTCAAACGGGCCATTTGTCCCGTCATTCCCGCTTATATGGAACTTCCGACAACGTGTTGATTCACATGCAGAGTTTTGTACGGCCCCGGTGGCCCGGGATGTCGTTGCCGGAGCGCTGTGGGTGAGGGCAACGAATCCCACGGCAACGCCGTCAACCCCCACCCTGTCCCTCCCCCTTCCAGGGAGAGGGAACCCGAGTGGGCCCGGCCGCGCCCCAATGGTCCCCTCTCCCGCGTGCGGGAGAGGGACAGGGTGAGGGTGTCGGACACCGATGCGCCGCCCCGACCGCGTTTCGCAGAGGAATCCTGCCAGGGGGAGGGGACCCCGATGGCACGATTGCCCTGCCGGCCACCGTTCCCTGCGCGACAGCGGGGCGGGGGGCCCGACCATGGAAGGCTTTCGCGGGAATGACGACAAAAAGAGAAGCGTATCCTGTGCCGTCGGCAATCCGGGATGCCCACGTTTGACGAATTGAGCCCTCGAGAATGAAGACCGTGTGGATCTCGAGTGGCCGGTACGATGTCGCGGTCGGTTCGTTCTTCGATTCGAACTTGACCTGCCCGAACTTCGGAGGTTCAGGATGTCGACGCTTGTGTCCGCGCCCGAACTGAAGGCGACGATCAACGAGGGGAAGGAGCTCGCGCTCCTCGACGCCCGTGAACAGGGAAGCTTCGGCGCGCGGCACCTCTTCTATTCGAGCTGCCTGCCCTTGAGCCATCTGGAGCTGCGCGCGCGCGATCTCGTACCGCGATACGGCACGCGCATCGTGCTCTCGGACGCCGGCGAAGGACTCGCCGAACGGGCGGCGGAGAAGCTCGAAGGTTTCGGGTACACGGATGTCGCCGTGCTCGACGGCGGCGTTCAGGCTTGGGAGCATGCCGGCTACGAACTGTTCAGCGGCATTTCGGTTCCGAGCAAGGCCTTCGGCGAGATCGTCGAGCACATCGACGAGACGCCCAACATCACGTCCGAGGAGTTGCATGCGAAACGCGCCGCGGGCGAAGACGTGATCGTCCTCGACTCCCGCCCCTTCGACGAATACCTGAACATGACCGTTCCCGGCGCCGTCAACGTGCCGGGCGCGGAGCTCGCATACCGGGTGCGAACGATCGTTCCCGACCCGACGACGCAGGTCGTGGTGAACTGCGCGGGCCGTACGCGCAGCATCATCGGCGCGCAGTCGCTGATCAATGCCGGCTTGCCCAACCCCGTTCTGGCACTGAAGAACGGCACCATGGGATGGCGACTGGCGGGCTACGAGCTGGAGCGGGGCGCGACGCGTCGCGCCCCGGAGGTCAACGCCGCCGATCTCGCGAGGGCGCGGACAGCCGCCGCGGATGTCGCGGAGCGTTTCGGTGTGACGTATATCGATCCGGGCACCTTGGACCGATGGCGCGCCGAGCGCGACGCACGGAGCCTCTATCTCTTCGATGTCCGGCATCCGGAAGAATACGAGGGCGGCCACGTTTCCGGTTCGCGTCACGCGCCGGGCGGCCAGCTCGTCCAGAACACGGATTCCTACATCGGCACGCGCGGCGCCCGCGTCGTGCTGATCGACGACACCTGTGTGCGCGCCACCATGACGGCTTCGTGGCTTCTGCAGATGGGATGGAAGGACACCGTCGTTCTGAGGGGCGGTTTGGATACGCGCGATCTCGAGACCGGCGCCCATGAACCCGAGGTCCTGGGTTCGAGCGATATCGATGCCGGGAAAATCACGCCCGCGGCGCTGAAACGGGTACTGGATACGGGTGAAGCGGTCGTGATCGACCTGTCCCTCAGCCGCGCTTACAAGGCCGGTCATGTCCCCGGTGCCTGGTACTCGACACGGGCCAGGCTCGCCGACAATCTGGCGGCGGTCCCCCGATCGCCTCTTCTCGTTCTCGCTTCCGAGGACGGAATCCTCGCCCGGCTGGCCGCGCCCGAGGCGGCCGCCGCGGCGAACACGCCGGTCAAGGTCCTGTGCGGCGGCATGATCGCGTGGCGCGACCTCGGATATCCACAGGCCCATGGTTTCGAGAACATGGCGCAGGAACCGGACGACTGTTTCCCGCGGGCCTATGACCGGGACGGCGGAGTCGAACAGGCCATGCGGGACTACCTCGCCTGGGAAGTCGGCCTTGTCGAGCAGGTCGAGCGCGATGGCGATGCCCGTTTTCGTGTCATCCGCCCGCGGTAGTCGGACCGTTGCGACGCACGCGCGATGCCCCGGGGGCCGGATTTTCCTGAACTCCCGCTTTCCCGGGATGACGGATGCGCCCGCCGCGGGCTCGTCCCTATGGCCGGCCGCGGTCCGGGTCGGTGCCGATCAGCCGGATGCCGTTCGAGTCGGCCGTCAGCGCCACCTCGCCCCGTTTCAGCCGTAGCGCGTCTCTTCCGAAAATCTCGCGGCGCCACCCCGTCAGGGGCGGGATCCCGTCCTCGCCGACCGCCGCGATGCGTTCGAGATCGTCCGCCGTCGCCACCAGTTTCTGGGCCACGCCGTGCTCCTCGCACTTCGCCTTGAGGAGCACCTTGAGAAGGTCGACGAGCGGACCCTTGCCCTTGCCGGGCCGACGCCGGGCGGGCGGCGCCGGAAGCTCGTCTTCCGGCATCGACATGACATCCGACACGATGCCCACGATCGCCAGGCCGTCCGCGTGCTCCGCCAGACCCCTCCGGGGAAAGCGCAGGCGCTTCAGGTCCGCCGCGCTCCTTGGTGGATGCGCGGCGATTTCCGAAAGGGCTTCGTCGCGAAGCACGCGGTTCCGCGGAACGTTCCGCGCCCGCGCCTGGCGTTCGCGCCAGGCCGCGAGCTCCCGCAGGACGGCCAGTTGGCGCCGCTTGCCGCCCCGGCTCTTGATCCGCTTCCAGGCTTCCTCCGGCGGAGTGTCGTAGGTGTCCGGGTCGGTGAGCGCGGCGATCTCCTCGACGAGCCATCGTTCGCGGCCCGATTCCCGCAGCCGCCGGTCGAGCTCGGAGTAGACGCCGCGCAGGTGGATCACGTCGTCGAGGGCGTACCGGATCTGTTGCCGGGTCAGGGGGCGGCGGGACCAGTCGGACAGCCGGTGCGATTTGTCGACCGTCCGGCCGAGCAGCCTCTGGACGAGGGTCTCGTACCCCACGGAGTCGCCGAAACCGCAGACCATGGCGGCAAGCTGGGTGTCGAAGAGCGGCGCCGGCATGGTTTCTCCCAGCCGGTGGAAGATCTCGATGTCCTGGCGCGCGGCGTGGAACACCTTGAGCACGTTCCCGTCCGTCAGGATCTCGAGAAAGGGTTGCAGGTCGAGATCTCCGCCGAGCGGATCGATGGCGAAAGCTTCGTCTTCGCCGGCCACCTGTATGAGGCAGAGCCGGGGCCAGTAGGTGTTGTCCCGTATGAACTCGGTGTCGACCGCGATGTAGCCGGCATCGCGAAGCCGGCGGCAGGCGGACACGAGATCGGGGGTGGCGGTCACCACGTTCATGGCCGGAAGCATAGAGGGATTCATGCGCCCGCGCCCGCGTGCGCGAATCGCGTCGGCGCGGCCTTGACAGGTCCGGGCCGTCCATGCGCTCTTGCGCCGCGCCGCGGCCCCAACGAGTTCACCAGGCAGCCCGAAGCACTCCCATGCACAGATACCGGACGCATACCTGCGGAGAGCTTCGGGAGTCCGACGTCGGCGGCACGGCCAGGGTTTCCGGCTGGGTTCACCGCAAGCGGGATCACGGGAACCTGCTGTTCATCGACCTGCGGGACCACTACGGCATCACCCAGTGCGTCGTGGAGGTCGGCACGGAAACGTTCGACGCCGCGGACGGAGCCCGGCCCGAGAGCGTCCTGACGATCACCGGCCCCGTCGTGGCCCGCAGCGAGGACACCGTCAACCCCAGGCTGCCGACGGGACACGTCGAAGTGCGCATCGAGTCCCTTGAAGTCCTGTCCGCAGCCGAGGACCTGCCCCTGCCGGTGTTCGGCGAGCAGGAGTACCCGGAGGAGACCCGGCTCCGCTACCGCTTTCTGGATCTTCGCCGCGAGCGCATCCACCGCAACGTCGCGCTGCGGTCGGACGTAATCGCGAGCATCCGCCGGCGCATGATCGAGCAGGGTTTTGCGGAGTATCAGACCCCGATACTGACGGCCAGCTCGCCGGAGGGCGCCCGCGATTTTCTGGTCCCGAGCCGGCTGCATCCGGGCAGGTTCTATGCGCTTCCGCAGGCGCCGCAGCAGTTCAAGCAGTTGTACATGGTCGCCGGTTTCGACCGGTACTTTCAGATCGCGCCCTGCTTCCGCGACGAGGACGCGCGCGCGGACCGGTCGCCCGGAGAGTTCTATCAACTCGACGTGGAGATGTCCTTCGTCGAGCAGGAGGACGTCTTCGACGTCATCGAGCCGGTGATGCACGGCGTGTTCGAGGAGTTCACGGACCGGGAGATCACCCCCCCGCCGTTTCCCCGGATTCCTTTCGCGGAGGCGATGCTGAAGTACGGCACGGACAAGCCAGACCTGCGCAACCCGCTCGAGATCGGCGACTGCACGGCGGCGTTCGAAGGGGGCGGCTTCGGCCTCTTCGACCGGGCCATCGGAAAGGGCGCCGTCGTGCGGGCGATTCCCGCTCCGGGCGCCGGCGGCCGGCCGCGCAGCTTCTTCGACAGGCTCAACGACTGGGCGCGCGGCGAGGGCTGGCCGGGACTGGGCTACATCGTGTTCGAGGACGGGAACGGCAAGGGTCCCATCGCCAACAACCTGGAGCCGGAGCGCGTCGAACGAATCAGGTCGATCGCCGGCGCGGCGGACGGCGACGCGGTGTTTTTCGCCAGCGACCGGCCCGACCGGGCCGCGGCGCTCGCCGGACTCGCGCGGACCCGGCTGGCGGAAGAGCTCCAGCTCTCGGAACGGGGCGCGTACCGGTTCTGCTGGATCGTGGACTACCCGATGTACGAATGGGACGAGACCGAGCGCCGGGTCGGATTCAGTCACAACCCCTTCTCGATGCCGCAGGGGGGCCTGGAGGCGCTCGACACGCGGGATCCGCTGGACGTCCTGGCCTATCAGTACGACATCGTCTGCAACGGGGTCGAACTGTCGTCGGGCGCCGTCCGGAACCACGACCCCGAGATCATGTACCGGGCCTTCGAGATCGCGGGCTACGGCCGCGACGAGCTGGAGGCCCGGTTCGGAGGCATGTTGCGGGCGCTCAAGTTCGGCGCGCCGCCTCACGGCGGCGTGGCGCCGGGGATCGACCGCATCGTCATGCTCATCGCGGACGAGCCCAACATCCGCGAGGTCGTCGCGTTTCCCATGAACCAGCAGGCGGAAGATCCGCTGATGGGGGCGCCCGCCGAGGCCCCCGCGCGGCACCTCCGCGAGCTGCACATCCGCGCCGTTCCGCCGGAGCCGGAGACGCCGCGGTAGCGCCGTGTTCCGGAAGTTCGCACCGGAAAAATCCGAAACACACCCTGACCCCCTTCCAGGGGAAGGGGACCCGAGAGGCCCGGCCGCGCCCCGAGGGTCCCTCTCCCGCGTGCGGGAGAGGGACAGGGTGAGGGCGTCGAAGAACGATGCGCCGCCCCGACCGCGTTTCGCGGAGGGATGACGGAACGAATGGCTCATGCGACACCGATGCCTGCGGTTCACGAATTGAGCCTTTTCGGTTTTCCCGCCCGGTGAAGAAAAAGGCGCGCCGCTTGGACTGAAGCGACGCGCCGAGTCAACAGGGAGGACTAGTGTTGGTCACATACCACTCACCACGCACGGCCTGCCGGGCTTTGCGATGGGACGGGGCCCGGTAGGCGATCCCGAGACATTGCGCCTCAGGAACATCCGCTGGTGGCGCCGCAGGTCACGCATTTCAGGCATGTCCCGTTGCGCACCAGGGTGAAATTTCCACACTCGCCGCACGCGTCTCCTTCGTATCCTCTGATGCGGGCCTCGCGGATTCGCTCTAGCCGGCGGTCCACGCCGACGTCCGCGTCCGCCGAGATGCCGACCGCGGCGCCGGGTTCCGCGGCCAGGGCGTGGGCGGCGGCGCCCGGACCCATCGCCCGAGCCTCGGCGCCGGCCCCCGCGGCCCCCTCGCCCACGACGTAGAGGTTGCCGCGCACGTAGCCGTTGCTGGCCAGGCTGGAGCCGCCTTCCTCGGGACCGCCGCCCGACCGGACATGGGCTTCCCCGACGCTGTCGGGCCGCAGGTCGTCGGGCTCGACGTGGGCCAGGTCGTTGCGGCCGAGATAGGACACGGCCACTTCGCGGAAGACGTAGTCGAGGATCGACGTCGCCATCTTTATGGCGTCGTTGCCCTCGACGATGCCCTGGGGCTCGAATCGCGTGAACGTGAACGCCTCGACGAACTCGTCGAGCGGGACGCCGTATTGCAGGCCGATGGAGATGGCGATGGCGAAGTTGTTCATCAGACTGCGGAACGCCGCGCCTTCCTTGTGCATGTCGATGAAGATCTCGCCGAGCGAACCGTCGTCGTACTCGCCCGTGCGGAGGTACACCTTGTGACCGCCGACCGACGCTTTTTGCGTGTAACCCTTCCTCCGCCCGGGAAGGCGTCTCCGCTCCGCCCTCACGATCCGGCGGACGATCGTCTTCGCGACGACATGGGCGGGCCGCTCCGCGGCCGCGGACTCCGCGTCTTCGTCGATGTCGTCGGCCCCGGCGAGCGCGGACGCCAGCGGCTGCGACAGCTTGGAGCCGTCGCGGTAGAGCGCGTTGGCTTTGAGTCCAAGCTTCCACGACAACAGATAGGCGTCCTTGCAATCCTCGACCGTCGCGGAGTTCGGCATGTTGATGGTCTTGGATATGGCGCCCGAGATGAACGGCTGCGCCGCCGCCATCATCCGGATGTGACTTTCCGTCCGCAGGTGCCGCGTTCCCCTGGCGCCGCAGGGATTCGCGCAGTCGAACACGGGCAGATGAGCATCCCGGAGGTGCGGCGCGCCCTCGATCGTCATCGCGCCGCAGCACCAGGTGTTTGCGTCGTCGATCTGGCCGGGCGTGAAGCCCAGGGCTCCGAGCATGTCGAAGGACATGTCCTCGAGCTGGCCGGCCGTGAACCCCAGCGCCTCGGAACAGAAATCCTCGCCCAGCGTCCACTTGTTGAACGCGAACCTGATGTCGAACGCGTTGGCCAACGCCCCTTCGAGCGCCTTCAGGGCGTCGTCGGTAAAGCCCGCCGCCGAGAGGGTCTCGTGGTTGATCGCGGGCGCGTCCCTCAGCGTCCCGCGGCCGACGGCGTAGGCGACGATGTCGTCGACCTGGGAGTCGGAGTAGCCGAGATTCGCCAGGGCGCGCGGCACGCACCGGTTGATGATTCGAAAGTATCCCCCGCCGGCCAGTTTCTTGAACTTGACCAGGGCGAAGTCCGGCTCGATGCCCGTGGTGTCGCAGTCCATGACGAGCCCGATGGTGCCCGTCGGCGCGATGACGGTGGCCTGGGCATTGCGATAGCCGTGCGCCATTCCCTTCTCGACGGCCCCGCTCCAGGCGCGAGTCGCCGCGTCCGCGAGTTCCCGGTCGGGACAGGACCCGGGGTCGAACGCGACGGGCGGCGTCGAGATGCCCTCGTAGGGGCCGGACAACGCCCCGGCGGCGCGGGCGTGGTTACGCATGACCCGCGACATCGCCTCCCGGTTTCGCCCGTAGGCCGGAAACGCTCCCAGTTCCGCCGACATCTCCGCGGACGCCGCGTAGGCGGTTCCCGTCATCAGCGCGGTGATTCCGGCGCAGAGCGAACGGCCCTCGTCGCTGTCGTAGGGAATGCCGCGCGCCATCAGCAGGCCGCCGACGTTCGCGTATCCCAGACCCAGGGTCCGGTACTCGTACGAAAGCTGGGCGATCCGGCGCGACGGGAACTGGGCCATCGTCACCGAGATTTCCAGGACGAGGGTCCACAGCCTGACCGCGTGCTCGAAGGCGCCGGTATCGAACGCGCCGTCCTCGCCGGCAAAGGCGAGCAGGTTGAGCGACGCGAGGTTGCAGGCGGTGTCGTCGAGGAACATGTACTCCGAGCACGGGTTCGACGCCCGAATGGGTCCGCCTTCGGGACATGTGTGCCAGTCGTTGATCGTCGTGTGGTACTGCACCCCGGGATCCGCCGAGGCCCAGGCGGCGCGGGCGACCTCGTCCCACAACTCCCGTGCGGGGAGGGTCTTGGCGACCCCGCCGTCGGTCCGGCGGACCAGATTCCAGTCCGCGTCCCTTTCGACGGCCCGGAGGAACTCGTCGGTCACCCGGACGGTGTTGTTGGCGTTCTGCCCGGACACCGTGCCGTAGGCGTCGCCGTCCCAGTCGGTGTCGTAGGTCTCGAACTCGATCTCGGTGAAGCCCTGTTGGGCGAACTGGATCACGCTCTTGACGCTGGCCTCGGGCACCAGCGCCCGGCGGGCTTCCCTGATCGCCCTCTTCAATTCCGGATTGTCGGACGGGCTGAACCGGTTTTCGCCTTCGACCGCGTGGCAGGCCTTCATAACCGCGTTCAGGCGTTTCGCGTTGGTCTTCGATCCGGTGACCAGCGCGGCGACCTTCCGTTCCTCGGAGACCTTCCAGTTGACGAATTCCTCGATGTCCGGATGGTCCACGTCGACGACGACCATCTTGGCCGCGCGCCGTGTCGTGCCGCCCGACTTGATGGCGCCCGCCGCGCGGTCGCCCACCTTGAGGAAGCTCATGAGCCCGGAGGACTTGCCGCCGCCGGAGAGGTGCTCGTTCGCCGCACGCACGGCGGAGAAGTTGGAGCCCGTGCCCGAGCCGTACTTGAACAGGCGCGCCTCGCGGACCCACAGGTCCATGATGCCGCCTTCGTTCACCAGGTCGTCGGCGATGCCCTGGATGAAGCAGGCGTGCGGCTGGGGATGCTCGTACGCGGTTTCGGACGCGCGGCATTCGCCGGTCCGGTGGTCGACGTAGTAGTGGCCCTGGGAGGGGCCGTCGATGCCGTAGGCCCAATGCAGACCCGTGTTGAACCATTGCGGCGAGTTGGGGGCGCCCATCTGGCGGGCCAGCATGAAGCGCATCTCGTCGACGAAGGCCCGGGCGTCCGAATCGGAATCGAAGTAGCCGCCCTTCCAGCCCCAGTAGGCCCACGTCCCCGCCAGACGGTCGAAGACGTTCTTGGCGCTGGTCTCGCCGGTCTCCCGCTCGTCCTCCGGCAGTTCGGCGAGCGCCTCTTCGTCGGCGGCCTTGCGCCAGAGGAACGAGGGAACGCCGTTCTCCTCGACCGCCTTCAGGCGCGCCGGGATGCCGGCCTTGCGGAAATACTTCTGGGCGATGACGTCGCAGGCGACCTGCGACCAGTCCTCGGGGACCTCGAAGCCTTGGAGACGGAAGACGACCGTTCCGTCCGGGTTGCGGATCTCGCTGTCCGCCTCCCGGAACGCGATGTCCGCGTAGGGCGGCTTTCCCTCCTCCGTGAATCGACGGCGTATCCGCATCCTGCGCCCCGTTTCGCCTCCCGAACCGCGCCGGTCGATTCCAGATATTGTGACCGGTCACGGCACGAAGCACGAAATCTGCCATCGCCCGGCAATGCCTGTCAACCACATTTTGTGTCGTGGGAGTCAGAAACGTCCAGATAAGGTAGTCCGGTGTTTCCAGGGGCCGCGTGGAGACCGCCAAGGGTCTCTTCCCCCTCGCGGACCCTTCCGTCGGCGGCCGGCATCGCGCTATGGTCGGCTCCGGTCCGGCCCCGGCCGGTCCGTGGACGTATCCGAAGCGGGGACAGCGATGGAGCGTCGTCTCACGGGATTCGCGGCGGGAGTGGCGCTTGCGCTCGCGGCGTCGGCCGCGGCCTCTCAGGGGGCCTCGTCCGAGTGGGCGCCGCGGGCGGAGGACGAAACCGCCCGTCCCCGCGCTGCGCCCGAACCGATCCGGGACGACGACGGCGTGCGCCGCTTCGCCGCCCACGCGCTGGCGCTGCGGGCCGAGGTCGTGGAGGGCGGCGGCGCGGCGGTACTCGCCCGGATTCCCGGGGTCCCGGCGCAGGCGCCGCCGGGCCTGTGGCCGCCGGTCTTCGAGAACGCCATGGTCGCGTTCGGCCGTCTCCGCTCGCCGGCGCCCGTGGCGCTCTACTACAATCCGCTGCTGGACGTCGCCGTCTCGACCGCGTGGGAGAGGCGGGACGGCGGCTGGCGGGTCGCCGCCGCGCGCCTCCTGCCCGGCGAGAGGCTGGGCGGCGGGCGCGGCCTCGCGTCTCCCCTGCCGTCGTGGCTCTCGGTGGACGACGCGCCGGTCGAGGCCCTGGCCGCGGCCGCCTCGGCCCGCATCGAGGCCTTCCGCCGCGCGCACCCGCCGGAGGCGGGAGAGGCGGCGCGGAACGCCGTCGCCTTCGCCGCGGCCGCCGCCGACGCGCGGGCGGCGTGGCCGCGGCTGCTGTGGAACGCCCGCCAGCGCGTCCGCTGGACGTCGGACGGGGAGGCTTGGCTGCGCCCGGCCCTGGCCGAGATCTCCGGGGCCCTGGCGGCGGGCGACGCCGGGGCCGTGACGGCGGCGGCGCCGGCGACGGATCCCGAGACGGCGGAGGCCGTCGCCGGGCTGCCCCGGGCGCTGGCGGCCCGGCTCGTCCTCGACATGGTGCTCTCGGCCGGCGCGGACGGGCGGCTGCTGATCGGGTCGCTGCCCGACGACGGCGAGATGTATTTCCTGGTCCTGTGCCGGCTGGAGGGCGCGGCCTGCGCGCTGCGCCGCATCGTCATGGTCTCCGTCCTCGACGGCGGCGGGCGGACGAAGGGGTAGCGCCATGCGCACGCGAATTCGGAGCATCTTCCGGAGAGCGGCGGCCGTCTGCGCGGCCGTCCCGGTCCTGGCGGCGGTTTCGCTCTTGCCGGCCGCGCCCGCGCACGGGTTCGGGCTGAGGGACGCCGCCGCCGGCCGGAACGCGGCCGCGGAGGAACGCGCGCGGGACGGGGAGACGTCCCTCGCCCGGCAGAAGCTCGACTGGGAGATCGACAAGGCGGCGGGCAAGCTCGCGGACAAGGCGGCCGACCGGATCGAGCGGGCCGCGTTGCGGGGCGGCAGTAAGGCCTGGGACAGGCTGGAGAAGACCAGGACGTTCGGGCCGGCCGCCCGCAAGATCGCCAGGAGATACGGCGCGGCGGTCGCCAGGGGGATCGCCGTCACCCCCAAGGTGCGCGCGGTCATGGGCGTCTGGGACGCCAGCACGGCCGTCGGCGGCGAGCTGGCCCCTCTCGCGGTCGCGGCCATCGACCGCCTTTACGAGGGCAGGTGGGCGGAGGACGCGGAGCGCCTCGCCCGGGAAACCGCCGAACTGAAGCGGCGGGGGGAGCGCAGGCGGGAGCACAAGGAGGATCTGTCGAACGTCCTTGCCGTGGGCCAGGCGATGCGCAGGCTGCGGGAGGAGCGGGAAGGGGCGAAGACGGCGGCCGACCCCTGGAGCGGCGCCGCCGCGAAGTCCGGGGCGGGGAACGACCCCTGGAGCGGCGCCGGCGCCGCGTGGCCCGCCGCCCGTCCGGCGGCCGCGGCGGACGGTGGCGGGGGGGAGGTCTCGAACTACGAGGCGGCGCTGAAGGGCCTCCGGGACGGCGGCGCGCGTCCGGCCGACTATCGGCAGGCCCTGGACAAGCTGGAGGCCGACCGCCGGGCCGAACGGGCGCGGAAGAAGGCGGAGGCGGAGGCCGCGCGACGGCGCGAGGTCGCGCGCGCGGCGGAGGAACGCCGGCTCCGGGCGGCCCGCGCGGCGCAGGAGCGGCGCGAGCGGACGGAGCGCGAGGAAACGGCGCGGCGGGAGGCCGAGGCCCGCGAGAGGGAAAGGCGGGAGGTGTTCGAGCGCGCGGCCCGGGAACGGCGCGAGGTCAGCCGGCGCATGTACGAGCAGAGCGTGCGGCAACTGAATCAGGGCATCCAGATGCTGCAGCAGACGCGGCGGCAACAGCAGAGGGCGTACGAACGGGAAAGGGCCGCCGACCTTCAACGGCAGCGCCTGCGTCAGCGGGAGAGGGAGCGTCAACGGGAGCTCCAACGGCGGGAAGAGGAACGGCAGCGGCGGCAGGCCTTGGAACGGCAACGGCGGGAGGCCGCGGAACGGCAGCGGCAGCGTTACGAGGAACAGCGGCAACAGGTTCAGTGCCGGCCGAAACGAATCTGTATTTCCCAGGGCAATTGCTTCCTTCAAGTTTGTACACAGATAAATGGTCGATGTGTTTGTAGTTGATCGTCGTACCCGAGACAGTCTGGGGAAACGCATGCGTTGCGGCGACTCGAGGCGAGAGGCCGCAGGGGGACGACCGTCAAAGGACGGGGGTGTCCGTTGTAAAGGGAGGACCGCCATGCCGAAGGGAACGTTCGTTGCCGCGCTCGCGTTGGCGGCGGCACTGGTCTCCGCCTCCGCCGTCCGCGCGGACTATTACGACGGGCAGCGGGCGTGGGATTCGAAGCGCTACGCGGAGGCCTTGGCGGAGTGGCGGGGGGCGGCGTCGGAGGGCGACGCGCGGTCGATGCGGGCGCTGGGGCGGATGTACGTGGCGGGCCTCGGCGTGCCGCAGGACTATATCGAGGCGCACAAGTGGCTGAACCTGGCGGCGGCGCGGGGGGACGCGGAGGCGGCGTCGGAGCGCGACGCGCTGGCCGCGAAGATGACGCCGGGACAGATCGCGTCGGCGCAGGACCGCGCCCGGGAGTGGCGGCCGGACGCCGCCGCCGCGCCGGAGGCCGCGCCCGCCGCGCCCGCCGCGCGGGCCGAGGCGTCGTCCGCGCCGCCGGGTCCGCCGCCGCCGCGCGCGATCCGGGAGGCGCAGGAGCTGCTGGCGGCGCTGGGCTACGCGCCCGGCCCGGCGGACGGGCAGTGGGGCGCGCGCACGGGGAGCGCCTACGCGGCGTTCCTGCGGGACGCGGGGCTGCCGCCGGAGGGGGCGCTGACGCCGGAGGCGCTGCGGGCGATGCGCGAGATCGCGGCGGGCGGGGGCGAGGAGCCGGTCGCCGCGGCGCCGCCGCCTGCGCCGGCGCTGCCTCGGGACGCGCTGCACCGGATGGCGCGGGCGGGCGACATCGACGGTCTGACGGCGGCGCTGGCGGCCGGCGCCGACGCGAACGGCCGGGACGGGAAGGGCTGGACGGCGCTGATGCATGCCGCGGACCAGGGCAGTATATTGCTGGTCCCGCCCCTGCTGAAGGCGGGGGCAGACCCGAATATTCGTGCGTCCGACGGTGCGACGGCGTTGTTCATCGCTACACTGCACAGACACACCGCAATCATTGAAGCCTTGAGGAACGCGGGAGCTGATCCAAGAATCAAAGGACCCAAGGGCATGACGTCGATCGACATAGCAAGAAGTCATGGCCCTCTTTTCCTGCTGGCTTTGCGAACTACAGAAAGTTTTAGGGATTGTGACACCTGTCCTGAAATGATCGTGGTACCGTCAAATCGCAAATCTCTTAAACCATTTGCGGTAGGTAAATTTGAGATAACGCGTGGTCAATACGAGGCATTCTCCCGCGCAACGAACCGCAAGGTTGACAAATATGATAACTGCCATATATGGCATGTCAGCGAGATCGGAGCTCAATATCAAGGCTACAGATCTCCTGCTTTTCCCCAAGAAAAAAATCATCCTGTAGTATGTGTCAACTGGCACGATGCTCAGGAATATACCGAGTGGATTTCTGGGAAAACCGGCGAGAACTATAGGTTGTTGAAGCAAGCTGAATGGGAATATGCGGCCATGTTCGGGAGAAGAATCCGTGGAAGAGTTGCTATCGCGAATACAGATGATAAAAATCTGAAGGGACTACATCATAACGAGTATGCATGCAAATATGGAAATATTGCCGATAGATATCTTAAGGAAAATGCTGCTAAAACAGCCAATATTAATATTATTGATTGTGATGATGGATACGCCTATACGGCACCCGTTGGGGGTTTCTTGCCAAATCAACTTGGTGTGCATGATATGCATGGAAACGTCGAAGAATGGACATTGGATTGTGATTCGCGTGGGTGCGATAGAGGTGATAAGGGAACGTGCGGCAAGGGCTGGAATTCCTATGATATCTTTGAATTGAAAAGAGACGATAGGCCCCCTACTTGGCGAACAAATTCACTAGGATTCCGTGTCGCACGCGATATTCAGTGATTTGCACAGATAGGATGTTCGCCTTCTGTCAAATGCAGGGCGTCGGCTTCCGACCGCTGGCGTTGCCGCGAGATGCCCTGCACCGGATGGTGGGCCGGGGACATCGACGACTTGAAGGCGGCGCTGGTGAGAGGACCGACGCCAATAACCGGGACGGGAAGGGTTAAACGGCGCTGTTGTACGTGGTCGACAAGAGCTATCCGCTGCCGGTGCGGCCCTTGCCGGAGGTGGGCGCGGATCCCGACCTCGACTTTTGCGCTCTGGATGGGGCGACGGCGCTGTACGGGCATACGGAGATCGTCGCGGCGCCGATGGAGGCGGGTGCCGACCCCAAGGTCAAGGGGCCTGAGGGCAAGACGGCGAGCGAGGCGGGACGCCTCAAGTACGGTGATCCGGAAGGCGCGTGAGGGAGGGACGAGGACCTCACTGTGATGGCCTTGTTGCGGGACTTGGCGCTGGATTAGTTTGAGGAGGGGAGGCGTTTCAGGAATTGCGATAGGTGCCCGGAGATGGTGGTGGTGTCGGCGTGCACGGTAACGTGTGGGAGTGGGTGGAGGACTGCTGGCACGACAGCTACCGGGACGCGTCTTCGGACGGAAGCGCACGGATGTCGGGCGGCAACTGCTCCGTCCGCGTTCTCCGTGGCGGCTCATGGAGCAACAGACCGAGGTTCCTCCGCTCGACATTCCACCAAAGGAACGTAACCGGGATCCGAGAGCGTCATCATCGGGTTTCGATTGCCTGGACGCTTGCTCCGTGAGTCCTGGCCTATCCACCTCCGGGGGTCGGGTGTGTCGCAGAGAAGGAAGCGAAAGGCGGAGACGTTCGTTGAAAGGAAGGATTGCAATGCCGAAGGGAACGTTCGTTGCCGCGCTCGCGTTGGCGGCGGCACTGGTCTCCGCCTCCGCCGTCCGCGCGGACTACTACGACGGGCAGCGGGCGTGGGATTCGAAGCGTTACGCGGAGGCTTTGGCGGAGTGGCGGGTGGCGGCGTCGGGGGGCGACGCGCGGTCGATGCGGGCGCTGGGGCGGATGTACGTGGCGGGCCTCGGCGTCCCGCAGGACTATATCGAGGCGCACAAGTGGCTGAACCTGGCGGCGGCGCGGGGGGACGCCGAGGCGGCGTCGGAGCGCGACGCGCTGGCCGCGAAGATGACGGTGGAGGAGCAGGCGGAGGCGCGCAAGGCCGCGCGGTCGTGGAAGCCCGGCGCGGCCGCGGCTCCCGCCGCGCGGGCCGGGGCGTCGCCCGCGCCGCCGGGACCGCCGCCGCCGCGGCGATCCGGGAGGCTCAGGAGCTGCTGGCGGCGCTGGGCTACGCGCCCGGCCCGGCGGACGGGCAGTGGGGCGCGCGCACGGGGAGCGCCTACGCGGCGTTCCTGCGGGACGCGGGGCTGCCGCCGGAGGAGGCGCTGACGCCGGAGGCGCTGCGGGCGATGCGCGAGATCGCGGCGGGCGGGGGCGGGGAGCCGGCCGCCGCCGCGCGCCGCCGGCGCCGGCATTACCGCGGGACGCGCTGCACCGGATGGCGCGGGCGGGCGACATCGACGGGCTGACGGCGGCGCTGGCGGCGGGCGCGGAGGCGGACGCGCGGGACGGGAAGGGCTGGACGGCGCTGATGCACGCGGTGGACGAGGGCTACACGCTGCTGGCGCGGCCCCTGCTGGAAGCGGGGGCGGACCCGGACCTGCGCGCGCCCGACGGGGCGACGGCGCTGTTCATCGCGGCGGTGCACGGGCACACGGAGATCGTCGTGGCGCTGATGGAGGCGGGGGCGGATCCCTCGATCGCGGGACCCGGGGGCAAGACGGCGGGCGAGGCGTGGCGGCTCAAGCACGGCGACGGGGAAGGCGCGCGGGGGAGGGACTCGCCCCCGGCCGTCGCGGCCCTGCTGCGGGGCATGACGCTGGCGGAGGTCAGGGAGGAGAAGCGGCCGGGCCGGACGTTCCGGGACTGCCCCTCCTGCCCGGAGATGGTGGTGGTACCGGCGGGCGCGTTCTCCATGGGCTCGCCCGCGTCCGAGGAGGGCCGCGACGCCGATGAAGGCCCGGTCCGCCGGGTGACGATCGCGGAGCCGTTCGCGGTGGGGAAGTACGAGGTGACGTTCGCGGAGTGGGACGCGTGCGCGGCGGCGGGGGGCTGCGGCAGGTACAGGCCCGACGACAAGGGCTGGGGCCGGGGCGACCGCCCCGCGATCTACGTGAGCTGGAACGACGCGAAGGCGTACGTTGGCTGGCTGTCGAAGAAGACGGGGGAGTCCTACCGCCTGTTGTCGGAGGCGGAGTGGGAGTACGCGGCGCGGGCGGGGACGGCGACGCGCTATTCCTGGGGGGACGGCATCGGCCGGAACCGCGCGAACTGCGACGGCTGCGGGAGCCGTTGGGATGACGAGAGCACGGCGCCGGTGGGCTCGTTTCCGGCGAACGGGTTCGGTCTGCACGACGTGCACGGCAACGTGTGGGAATGGGTGGAGGACTGCGGGAACAACAGCTACGCAGGCGCGCCTTCGGACGGGAGCGCGTGGATGCGGGGCCGTTGCTCCATCCATGTTCTCCGTAGCGGCTCCTGGGTCAACGAACCGGGGCTCCTCCGCTCGGCGGACCGCTCCCCGATCGGGACCGGAAACCGCTATTTCAGCGTCGGGTTCCGCGTTGCCCGGACGTTCGCGCGGTAGCGCGCGTTATCCTCGGCCCCGCCGCCCCTTCCCCGTGGCGGGGGGAGCGGGCGCGGGAGGGAGTGTCCGTCCCTCTCCCGAAGACGGCAGGGGCGTCGGACAGGATCCGCTACAGCAGCTTGATCGCCGCGACCGCGACGCCCACGAGACCGACGCCGAACACGGCGAAGCGGAGCATGAGCGCGTCGATCCTCGCGCCCAACTTGGCGATGTCGCTCTTCACGTCCGCGATCCCCGCGTCCAGCCGGCCGATCTCGGCCTTGAGCTCGGCCTTCACTTCGGCGATCTCGGCTCTCACGTCGGCGATTTCGGCCTTGAGTTCGGCCTTGACGTCGGCGATTTCGGCCTTGAGTTCGGCCTTCACTTCGGCGATTTCGGCCTTGACGTCGGCGATTTCGGCCTTGAGTTCGGCCTTGACGTCGGAGACGTCGGTCTTGGTGGCGACGCTTTCGGTCACGGCGTCGCGCACGGCGTTGGTGATCGCCTCGGCCTGTTCCTGGGCGAAGCCCGCCGCCTCGAGGCTGCGGGCGGCGGCGAGGGTATCGAAGGACGCCGTGCTCATGCCGCGGAGCCTAGACCCGCCGCGCGGCCGGGCGCAAGCGCTCCTCCGCCAAGGGGGGAGGTCGGGAGGGGGGTCCGGTTTTCGATGGACGCGGAACCGGGCCGGTGCGATAGTCGCCCGAACCGAGGCACCGGAACGGGCGAGGGCATGGGGGTTCTGGACTTCCTGACGTGGTGGAAACGGGAGACCCTGGGCACGGCGCTGTTCACCTGGCGGAAGGGCGAGCTCGTGGGCGCCGACGCCTACGGGAACCGGTACTTCCGGGAAAAGGGGCCGGCGAAAGGCCGCCGCCGCCGCTGGGTCCTCTACCGCGGCGAGGTCGAGGGCTCGAAGGTGCCGGCGGAATGGCACGCGTGGCTTCACCACACGTCCGACGACGTGCCGTCCGACCCGGCGCCCCGCCGGGACTGGGAAAAGCCTCACGCCGCCAACCTCACCGGCACGCCGGCGGCGTACCGGCCGCCCGGGGACGTGGCGCGGGGCGGCCGGCGGGACCCGACGACCGGAGACTATGAACCGTGGCGGCCGGCCGGGGCGTGACGCCCCGGAGCGGGAGCGGGCCCGCGCGGAAGCCAGCGCCCGGCAGGACTGGGACGCCGCGCGCTACGCCCGCAACGCCCGCTTCGTATCGGACCTCGGCGGACCCGTCGTCGCGCTCCTGGGGCCGGTCAACGGGCTGCGGGTCCTGGACCTCGGCTGCGGCGACGGCGCCCTGACCGAACGGCTCGCCCGGTCCGGCGCCGACGTCGTGGCCGTCGACGCGAGCGAGTCCCAGGCGGCGGCGGCGCGGGCCCGCGGACTCGACGCCCGGGTCGGGGACGCCCGCCGACTCGATTTCGAGGACGAGTTCGACGCGGTGTTCTCCAACGCGGCGCTGCACTGGATCAGTCCCCCCGAAGCCGTCGTCGAGGGGGTCGCCCGGGCGCTCAGGCCCGGAGGGCGGTTCGTGGGAGAATTCGGCGGGGAGGGCAACGTCGAAACGGTCCGCCGGGCGCTGGTCTCCGCGCTGGACGTCCATGGCTACGACGGGGCGGCGGCCGACCCGTGGTTCTTTCCTTCGGCCGGGCGCTACCGGGACATGCTCCGGGCGGGCGGGTTCGACGTGGAGTCCGTCGCGCTCGTCCCGCGGCCCACGCCCATCCCCGGCGATCTGGGCGACTGGATCAGGACGCTGGCGGGCAGCTTCCTCGCGGTCGTGGCCGAGGCGCGGCGGGACGCCGTGATCGCGGACGTGCGGAACGCCGTCCGGAACGCCCTCCAGCGCCCCGACGGGAGCTGGTCGGTCGACTACGTCCGGCTTCGTTTCGCGGCGCGTCTGGCCTGAAAGGGGCCGCGGCCGATGATCCTCCGGCGCGCGGCGGCGGCCCTCGTCTGCGCGGCGGTCTGCGCTGCCTCGTGGACGGCCCGCGCGGACGCGCCGTCCGCGGCGGCGGCTGTGCTCCAGGGGCTCGACAAGGTCACCGCCCGCGTCTCCACGATCGAGGCGCCCGTCGGCGGCGAGGCGTCCTTCGGAACCCTGGTCATCGCCGCGCGGACCTGCCGCAAGCGCCCGCCCGAGGAGACGCCCGAGACGGCGGCGTTCCTCGAAATCGTCGACCACAGGCCCGGCGAGCCGCCGCGTCTCGTGTTCAGCGGCTGGATGTTCGCCTCGAGCCCCGCGCTCTCGGCGATGGAGCACCCGGTCTACGACGTCTGGGTGATCGACTGCAGGACCGCCGCCGGGTCCGGCGGGTCGGACAGCGAATAGAAGTCGCCCTCGGCGCACAGGGCGCCCGCGAGAAGGCTGCGGTAGTCGGCCCGCGGGATTTCGACGGCGCCGAAACGTTCGAGGTGTGCGGTCACGAACTGCACGTCCAGAAGCCGGTAGCCGCCGGACCTCAGGCGCGCGACCAAATGGACGAGAGCCACCTTGCTCGCGTCCCGTTCCCGGCTGAACATGCTTTCGCCGAAGAAGGCGCCCCGGATGGAAATGCCGTAAAGGCCCCCGACCAGCCGGCCGGCGTTCCAGCACTCGACGCTGTGCGCGAAGCCCATGGCGTGCAGTTCCGTGTAGAGGGCGACGATCTCGTCGTTGATCCACGTGTTTCGGCGGCCGCGGCCCGGTTCCGCGCACGCCTCGACGACGGCCCGGAAATCCCGGTCGACGTGCAGGGCATCCGTCCGGTTCCGAACGGTTCGCGCCAGCCGTCTCGGGACGTGGAACCCGTCGAGGGGAATGATTCCGCGCATCTCGGGATCGATCCAGTAGAGGGCCGGATCGTGCCGGCTCTCGGCCATCGGAAAGACGCCGCGCATGTAGGCGCGCAGCACGGTCTCGGGCGTCAGGCGCTCCATTCCGCGCGCCGTCCGATGAAGTCCTCCAGCCAATGGATGTGGTAGTCGCCGGCGACGAAGTCGTCGTCGTCCGTCAGCGCCCGATGGAGCGGGATCGTCGTCCGGATCCCCCCGATGACGTATTCCTCGAGGGAGCGCCTCAGCCTCGTCAGGCATTCCGCGCGGGTCGCGCCGTGCACGACGAGCTTGGCGACGAGGCTGTCGTAGTGGGGCGGCACCCGGCATCCGGCGTAGGCGCCCGAGTCCACGCGGACGCCGGGGCCGCCGGGAGGGTGGTAGTCCGTGATCGTCCCCGGGGCGGGCGTGAAGTCCCGGGGATCTTCCGCGTTGATGCGGCATTCGATGGCGTGTCCGGCGAACGCGACGTCGTCCTGGCCGTATCCCAGGGCCTCGCCGGCGGCGACGCGGATCTGCCCTTCCACGATGTCGATGCCGGTGATCATCTCCGTGACCGGGTGCTCGACCTGGAGGCGCGTGTTCATCTCGATGAAGTAGAACGCGCCGTTCGCATAGAGGAACTCCACGGTCCCGGCGCCCCGGTATCCCAGCAGCCGGATCGCGGAGGTCACGCGCCGTCCGATCTCGTCCCTTTCTTCCGCCGGCAGCCGCGGGGAGGGGGCTTCCTCGAGAATTTTCTGGTGCCGCCGCTGCACCGAGCAGTCGCGTTCGCCGAGGTGCACGACGTTGCCGTGGGAGTCCGCCATGACCTGCACTTCCACGTGGCGGGGCGCGGCCACGAACTTCTCGATGTAGACGGACTCGTCCCCGAAGGCGGCCCGGGCTTCGCCGCGCGCGGTCCGGAACGCCTGCTCGAGCTCCGCGGGCGTCCCGGCGACCTTCATGCCGCGCCCGCCGCCGCCGGCGGAAGCCTTGATCAGCACGGGAAATCCGATGTCCCCGGCGACGGCGCGGGCCTCCTCGACCGTGTCCACCGCGCCGTCCGAGCCGGGAACCACCGGCACGCCCAGGTCCCGCATCGTGGTCTTGGCCAGAACCTTGTCCCCCATGGCGCGGATGTGGTCCGGCCTGGGGCCGATGAACGCGATTCCGTGCTCCTCGACGATCGACGCGAAGCGCGCGTTCTCGGAGAGGAACCCGTACCCCGGGTGAATGGCGTCGGCGCCCGCGACCTCGGCCGCCGATATGATGGCGGGAATGTTCAGATAGCTCTCGCTCGCCTCGGGCGGGCCGATGCAGACCGTCTCGTCGGCGAGACGGACATGCATCGCCTCCGAGTCCGCGGTCGAATGCACGGCGACCGTGGCGATACCCATGTCGCGGCAGGCACGGTGGATGCGGAGCGCGATTTCCCCGCGGTTGGCGATCAGGACCTTGTCGAACATCCCCGGCGGGGCCGCTACTCGACGATCATCAGGACTTCCCCGTACTCGACGGGCACGCCGTCGGAAACGAGGATCCGGCGGACGGTTCCGCTCCGCGGCGCGGGAATCGGGTTCATCGTCTTCATGGCCTCGACGATCAGGAGCGTCTCGCCTTCGGAGACCTGGACGCCGACCCGGACGAAGGGAGCGGCGCCGGGCTCGGGCGCCACGTAGGCCGTGCCCACCATGGGAGACAGGACCGCGCCGGGATGGCTCGCCGGGTCCGCCGCCGAGGGCTCGGCCTCCGCCACCGGCGGCGGGGTAGAGGCGGCGGGGACCGCGGCGGCGGCCGCGGGTCCCGCCCCGCGCGCGACGCGGACCGTCCGGTCTCCGCGGGTCCACTCGATCTCCGTCAACCCCGTCTCGTCCAGGAGCGCCGCCAGCTCCCGTATCAGGTCCTTGTCGAGTTCCGGATCCGCGGCCATGGGGGATGCGCTACGTCGAGCCGCCCGATGGCGGCGCTGCCAGAATCGAGGACATCGCCTCCAGGGCGAGGGGGTACCCCAAAGGGCCGAATCCCGCGATCAGACCGGCGGCGGCGGCGCTGACGTAGGAGTGGTGCCGGAACGCCTCGCGCTTGAACAGGTTCGAAAGATGGACTTCGACCACGGGCAGTTCCGCGGCGGCGAGCGCGTCCAGGATGGCGACGGAGGTGTGCGTGTAGGCCCCGGCGTTGATGACGATCCCGGCCGCCGACTCCCTCGCGTCCTGAATCCAGCCGACCAGCTCGCCTTCCGAGTTGCTCTGCCGGAAATCGACCTCGAGACCGAGTTCGGCGGCCCGCGCGCGGGTGAGGGTCTCGACGTCGCCGAGGGTGGCGCTCCCGTAAATGTGCGGTTCGCGCGTTCCCAGCATGTTGAGATTCGGTCCGTTCAGTACGAGTATCCTTGCGGCCATGGCGCTCACCGGTCTGCCGGGGGACAACGCGGAGCCGCACGGTTATAGCACGGGGGCGGCGCCGTGCGCGCAGGTTGAAAGCGCCGCCGGGGGAACCCATACTTGCGCCGGTGTCATGTCATACGCGATAGGCCGTCCTTTTCGCCAGTCCGTTCGTCCCGGACCCGCGATTCCGCGGGCGCGGAGAAACGGGGCGCGATGCGTTTGACCGTAAACGGCGAGGAGCGCGAGTTCGACCGCTCCCTGACCGTCTCGCAGCTTCTCGCCGAGCTCGGGATCGATTCCCGCAAGGTTGCGCTCGAGCGGAACCTCGAGATCGTTCCCCGCTCGGCTTACGAAAGCACGGAGCTCGGCGACGGCGACCGGCTGGAGGTCGTCCACTTCATCGGCGGCGGCGCGGCCGGGGACGCGTTCGTCGTCGCCGGCCGCGAATTCCGGTCGCGCCTGATCGTGGGTACCGGCAAGTACAGGGATTTCGAGGAGACGCGGCTGGCCATCGAGGCGTCCGGCGCGGAGATCGTCACGGTCGCCGTTCGCCGGGTCAACGTGACGGATCCAGGCCAGGAGATGCTGATCGATTTCGTCGATCCCAAGACCTACACGTACCTTCCCAATACCGCCGGATGCCATACGGCGGAAGAGGCGCTCAGAACCATGCGTCTGGCGCGCGAGGCGGGCGGCTGGAACCTCGTGAAGCTGGAAGTGTTCGGGGAGGACGAGACCCTCTATCCCGACATGATCGAAACTCTCAAGGGGACGGAGCTCCTCGTCGAGGAGGGATTCGACGTCATGGTGTACTGCTCGGACGATCCGCTCTACGCGAAACGGCTCGAGGACGCCGGCGCCGCCGCGGTCATGCCGTTGGGGGCGCCGATCGGGTCCGGACTGGGATTGCGGAACCCGATCGGCATCCGTTCGATCGTGGAGCGGGCGACCGTGCCGGTGCTCGTCGACGCGGGCGTGGGAACGGCGTCGGACGCGACGCTGGCCATGGAGCTCGGCTGCGACGGCGTCCTGATGAACACGGCCATCGCCCACGCGGGCGATCCGGTCGCCATGGCGCGCGCGATGAAGCTCGCGGTCGAGTCCGGCCGCCTCGCGCATCTGGCCGGACGCATGCCCAGGAAAATGGCCGCCGATCCCTCGTCTCCCCTCGGGGGACTGATCTGATTCTCCCATGCGCCGTCATGGCCGGTGGCACGTGACCCTCTGGATCGTCCTCGGACTGATCGTCGCGCCGGTCCTGATCTCGGCCGCGCGGCTCACCCTCGAGGAGCGGCCGCACTGGAGCAGGGCGAGCCACGTCTCGACCGGACAGGCGCCCGACCCCGCGACGACGCCGGAGCCGGTGATCCAGGTCTACGCGGCACGGACGTGGGGCCTCCGGGGCTCGGTCGCCGTGCATACGTGGATCGCGAGCAAGCGCGCCGGCGCCGGCCATTACGTGCGTCACGAGGTCATCGGCTGGTACGCGCGCCGGGGCGGCACGGCGCTGGTCCAGAGGCCCGGGAGTCCCGACGCGATGTGGTTCTCCAACCGTCCCGACCTGCTGGCCGACCTGCGGGGCGAGGACGTGGAGGACGTCATCGACAAGGTCGAGGCGGCGGTCGCGGCCTACCCCTACGCCGGGACCTATCGGACCTGGCCCGGCCCCAACAGCAACACCTTCACGGCCTTCGTCGGACGCCGGGTGCCGGAGCTCGGGATCGATCTGCCGCCGACGGCGGTGGGCAAGGATTACCTCGCCAACGGTTCCTTCGTCGCGCCGTCACCAAGCGGGACGGGATACCAAGTCTCGCTCTGGGGGCTCCTCGGCGCCATGGCCGCGCTGAAGGAAGGATTCGAGCTGAACCTTCTCGGCCTGGTCGTGGGGGTCGATTTTCAACCTCCGGCCCTCAAGCTGCCCGGTCTCGGACGGCTCGGCCCGCCGAGATAAAACGCACCCCGACCCGGTCCTTCCCCTGCCAGCGGGAGGGAGTCCTTAGTTTTCTCTTCCCCCTGACAGGATTCCTCTGGGAAAGTGGTCCGGCCGCACCACGGGACCGGGGCAGGGTGAGGGTGTTGGAGAACGATGCGCCGCCCCAACCGCGTTTCGCAGAGGACTCCTCACAGGGGGAGGCTGGGACGGGGGTGCGCGGTTTTCCGGGCTAACAGGTGAGACAGCTCTCGCGCGCTTCCTCGACCAGCGCCGCGAGCGCGTCACCGTCGATATACCCGGGAACCACCCGGTCCCCGATCACGAACCCGGGAGTGCCCCGGATGCCGAGGGCCTCGGCCTGCGCGCGGTTGCGGGAGAAGGTCGCCTCGATCTCCGGGGCGGCCATGTCGCGCTCGAGCCGGACTGGGTCGAGGCCGACCTCCTTCGCCAAGTCCAGTATCCGGCGCTCCGACAGGGACCCGCGCGCTTCCATCAGAGCGGCGTGGAACGGCATGTAGAGGTCTTCATCCTGAATCCGGGCGGCGAGGGCCGCGCGCGAGGCGGTGACGGAATCGGGGCCGAGGATGGGATACTCCTTGAACACGATACGGACGTTCGCGTCCTTGCGCAGGAGTTCGACGAGGTTGGGAAGGAACCGCTTGCAGTACGTGCAGCGGTAGTCGAAGAACTCCACCACGGTCACGTCGCCGTCCGGGTTGCCGCCGACGGGAGACCCGGGATCATGCTCCAGCTCCGGGCGAAGGTCGGCCAGAACCAGGCGCTGCTCCTCCCGGCCCGCCGCTTCCGCGCGCGCGGTCATGCGCCGGACGCTCTCCACGACGACCTCCGGATTGTTCATGATGTAGTTCCGGATCATCCGCTCGATGGCGCGCCGTTCGGGTTCCGTGAACGAATCCTGGGCGTGGGAGGGAACGGTCCCGTGACCCAGGCCGGCGACCGCGGCCAGGGCGGCCATCGCCGAGAGGATCGCGGCGCGTCGAAGACGTCTCCAGGATTTCATGGGGTTCCCGTCCTTTCGTGTTTCGGCGGCCGCTATTTCTTCCTTTTGGCGGCCGTGTTCGCGGCACTCTTGAGGTCCTGCGACCTCAGATGGCCGGGGGTTCCCTCCGGGAGCAGTCGTTCCGCCTTCGCCGCGAAGCGCGCGGCGTCCCGGGGCCGCCCGATCGACAGGTTGTATTCGGCGCTGGCCAGCGAGGAGAGGCCGATGTCGCCGTTCCGCCCCAACGCGCGCGCGAGCTCCCGCCAGGCCAGGGGAATGTGTCTGTCCCGCCGCGTGACGTCCTCCAGGTGTTCGATGGCCGCCGGCAGGAGACTCGTATCGTCCGACTCGATCTGGGCGCGGGCGAGGCCGAGCTTGAGGAGCGGCGACGACGGCAACAGGTCCACGGCGGCCTGATAGGGAGCGATGGCCTCGGGCACCTTGCCGCTCTCGAACAGGATCTGGCCCTTCAACTCGTTGAAGAACGGGTCGTTCGGGTCGTCGGCGATCAGGCTGTCCGCCTCGGCGAGGGCCTCTTCCAGCCGGCCGAGCCGGTGATGGGCGGCGGCGCGCGCGTAGCGCGCCGGGACGGACCCGTCCGACTCCGGATACCGTCTGAACGCGCTCTGCGGCGACCCGAGAAATCCGTGGATCTTCGCCTGCATGCGCCGAAGCGTCCGCGCGGACCCGGGGTCGGGAGCGCCGGGGGGGACGGGAGAACGGGCGATCCGGTCCTTCAGAAAGAGCAGGCGGTCCCGCGTCAGTGGGTGGCTCCGCACGTAGGGATCCTGTCGCGATCCGGCCAGGGCTTCCTGATCCCCGATGCGGTCCAGAAACGTGTAGAGGCCCTGCGCGGTTTGTCCGGTCGCGGCCAGGATCTCGACCGCAGCCTGGTCCGCCGCCGATTCCTGAGCGCGGCTGTAGCTGAAAAACGAGTGCGCCGCGGCCTGCTGTCCGCCCGCGATGATGGCGGTTCCCGCCTGGCCCTGGCCGCCGACGACCGCCGCCGCTCCGAGCACCATGGCCAGGACGCTGGCCGCGGACGCGTTGCGAACCGCGTCGTGGGTCCTGGCGAGATGTCCGCCGGATATGTGCCCAGTCTCGTGCGCGACGACTCCGGCGATTTCGCTCATGTCGTCGACCTCGAGGAGCAGCCCGGTGTTGATGAATATCTTCTGCCCCCCCGCGACGAAGGCGTTGAGGGTGCGGTCGTTGACGATGTGCACCTGCACCGCGTTCGCGTCGAGCCCCGCCGCCGCGAAAAGTGGCGTGGCGATTCTGTGAATGATATGTTCGGTTTCCGCGTCGCGGATGAGCGATATTCCCTTGGCACCGGCGGGACCGGCGGCGCCGGCCACAAGCGCGCAAAGGACCGTCCCGCGCAAGGCCGTCAGCCACGTCCGGGTGATGAAGTTCGGCAAATCGGTGGTTCTCATCGTCGAATCGAAAGGTAGGTGGGGGTCCGCGCCCCGTCAATCGGCGGGGGTGCCGGCCCGGCGCCGGGTGACGGGCCCTCCCTCGGGACAGAGGGAGGGGACCCGGCGGCACGGCCCGTCGATCCGGACCCTCCTCCCGGCCTCCCCCCTGTCAGGGGGGAGGAGTAACCTTGGAGGGCGGGGGTGGAGCGCGGTGCCGGGGCATTCGTTGCCCTCACCCTGTCCCTCTCGGGAGGACGGGAGAGGGGGTCCGGCATGAAAATCGCCAGCCGCGGCACCGAGGTCGCGCCCTTCCACGCCATGGAGGTCCTGAAGGCGGCGAACGACCGCGAGGCGGCGGGCGGCGACGTGCTGCACATGGAGGTGGGCGAGCCGGGCGGCGGTTCTCCGCGTCACGTCCTCGAGGCGGCGGAGAAAGCCCTGCGGTCCTCGCGGATCGGATACACGGAAGCGCTCGGGATTCGCCCCCTGCGGGAGCGGATAGCCCGATACTACGAGGAGGTCCACGATACCGTCGTGGATCCTTCCCGGATTGCCGTCACCACCGGGTCGTCGGGCGCGTTCGTGCTGGCGTTCCTGGCCGCGTTCGATCCCGGGGATCGGGTTCTGCTGACGGCGCCCGGGTATCCCGCCTATCCGAACATCCTCAAATCCGTGGGCGCCGCGCCGGAGATCCTGCGGACGGGGCCTGAGACCCGGTTCCAACCGACCCCGCGACTGATCTCGGAGGCGGGTCCCGCGCCCGACGGCTTGCTGGTGGCGAGCCCCGCCAATCCGACCGGTACGATGCTCGATCGGGAGGCTCTGTCGGAACTCGCCGGCTATTGCGCCGAAAACGGCATCCGCCTGATTTCCGACGAGGTCTACCACGGCATCACCTACGGCGAGCCCGCGGTGAGCGCGCTGGAGCTCAGCGAGTCCGCGGTCGTCGTCAACAGCTTCTCCAAATACTACGCCATGACGGGCTGGCGCGTGGGCTGGATGGTGGTGCCGGAGGAATTGGCGCGTCCCGTGGAAATGCTGGGCCAGAGCGTCGCCATTTCGGCGCCAGCCCTTTCGCAATACGCGGCGTTGGCTGCGTTCGACGCCGGCCCCGAGCTCGATGCCAGGGTCGCGGGCTATGCCCGCAATCGAGAGCTCCTGCTCAGGGAGCTACCGCTCGCCGGATTCGACAAACTGGCGCCCGCCGACGGCGCCTTCTACATCTTCGCGGACGTTTCCGGACTGACCGACGACAGCGGGGAGTTCTGCCGGCGGATGCTGGATGAAATCGGCGTGGCGACGACCCCCGGGGTCGATTTCGACCCCGACCGGGGCCGCGCCTTCGTCCGCTTTTCCTTTGCCGGCGATCCCGGCGACGTTGCGGAGGCCGCCCGGCGCATCAGGGCGTGGCTGAGCTAGTGCGGTTCCGGATCGACCGGAACCGCTCGCGGAATCCGCGCCGGAGTCACGGCGACGTGCGCTGCCACCAGCCGCGC
This sequence comes from Alphaproteobacteria bacterium, assembly GCA_963663355.2. Lineage (GTDB taxonomy): Bacteria > Pseudomonadota > Alphaproteobacteria > UBA2966 > UBA2966 > UBA2966. The sequence goes on along the minus strand of CAXXKS010000001.1, from coordinate 2,052,966 downwards.
CGCCGGGGTCTGGTTCCGGCCTCGGGCTCCTCGCCGGCGCCGCCCGCCGCGTCTATCGAGCCGACGAGGACCGTGTCATCGTCGAACGGGCTGGCTGGCGGCTCCTCGCCGTCGCCGCCGCTCTCCTCGTGGGGAGCGTCCGCCGCCTCGGCCTCGGAAGCGGGCTCTTCCAAGCCGTTCGGCTCCGCCGGGGAGTCTTCCCGAGGTCGTTCCTCCGCGGTATCGGGGCTCGCGGCCTCCGTTTCCACGCCGGCCTCTTCCTTTCGCCGCCGCCGGCTGCCGCGCCGCCGGGGTCTGGCCCTGGCCCCGGGCTCCTCGCCGTCGCCGCCGGTTTCCTCGTGGGGGGTGTCCGCTGCCCCGGCCTCGGAAGCGGGCTCCTCCGGGCCGTCCGGCTCCGCCGGGGAGTCCTCCCGAGGTTGTTCCTTCCCGGTATCGGGGCTCGCGGCCTCCGCTTCCACGCCGTCGCCGGCCTCTTCCTTCCGCCGCCGCCGGCCGCCGCGCCGCCGGGGTCTGGTCCTGGCCTCGGGCTCCTCGCCGGCGTCGGCCGGCGGCTCCGCGCCGTCGCCGCCGATGTCCTCGTGGGGAGCGTCCGCCGCTCCGGCCCCGGAAACGGGCTCCGCCGGGGAGTCCTCTCCAGGTTGTTCCTCCCCGGTATCGGGGCTCGCAGCCTCCGCTTCCACGCCGTCGCCGGCCTCTTCCTTCCGCCGCCGACGTCCGCCACGCCGTCCGCGGCGCCGACGCTTCTTTGGAGCGTCCTCGGCGTTCTCTTCGTCTTCGGCGGGCGGCGGTGCGCTCTCCTGCTTCTCCGGCACGTCTTCCCTGGCGCGGGCCGGCCGGGTCGCGACGCGTTCGAGGCGGTACTCCGGCGGCCTGAGCGCCTCGTCTCCCTCCACGTTGACCCGGAGGTCGAAGCGTTCCTCCAGTGCGACGAGCGACGCGCGTTTCCGGTTGAGGACGTACAGCGCCACCGCCGTGGCGACGTATGCGGTCACCTCCGACGCCCGGCCCTGAATGCCTTCCTCCTCGATGGCGTGCAGGACGTGCAGCGCCGACGATTCCGTCGACCTGACGACTCCCGTGCCGCGACACTGGGGGCAGGTATCCGTGCTCGCCTCGACGAGGCTGGGCCTCAGGCGCTGCCGCGACATCTCCAGGAGTCCGAACGAGCTGATCCGGCCCACTTGAATGCGTGCCCGGTCCGACTTGAGGCAGTCCTTGAGGCAGCGTTCGACCTTGCGCGCGTTGCGGTTCTCGTCCATGTCGATGAAATCGATGACGATCAAACCGGCGAGGTCCCGAAGGCGAAGATGCCGCGCGATCTCCTCGGCGGCCTCCAGATTGGTCTTGAAGGCCGTTTCCTCGATGTTGCGCCCCCGTGTCGAGCGGCCGGAGTTCACGTCTATGGCGACCAGGGCCTCGGTCGTGTCGATGACGATGTAGCCACCGGACTTGAGCCGCACCGTCGGGCTGTGCATCGACGAGAACTGCTCCTCGATCCGGTATCGCTGGAACAGCGGGATACGGTCCTGATAGGGCTGAACCCTCCTGGCGTGACTGGGCACCAGCATCTTCATGAACGCCTTCGCCGACTTGTGGCCTTCGGCGCCGTCGACGAGGATCTCCGAGATGTCCTTCGTGTAGAGATCGCGGATCGACCGCTTGATGATGTTGGCGTCTTCGTAAATGAGGCTGGGAGCCGTGCTGTTGAGGGTCAGGTCCCGGATGCTGTCCCACAGGCGCAGCAGATACTCGAAGTCGCGCCTGATCTCCGCCTTGTTCCGGCTCTGACCGGCGGTGCGCACGATCAGGCGCATGCCGTCGGGCATGTCCAGTCCCTCGATGATGCCGCGCAGCTTTTTCCGGTCCGCCGCGTTCGTGATCTTGCGGCTGATTCCCCCGCCGCGGGTCGAATTGGGCATCAGCACGCAGTACCGCCCGGCCAGCGAGAGATAGGCGGTGAGGGCGGCGCCCTTGTTGCCGCGCTCTTCCTTGACGACCTGCACCAGCAGGATCTGACGGCGCTTGATGACTTCCTGGATCTTGTAGCGCCGCGTCAGTTGCCTGCGCCACTCGTCCAGATCCGCGATGCCTTCGTATCCCGTTTGCTCGGCGACATCGTCGTCGTCGGTTTCGTCGGCGGGCGCCGCGTAGTCCGCCTCGCCTTCCGCGGGTTCGGCGTCGTCCGGAGCGGCATGTTCGGCTTGCGCGCTCTCGGCTTCGTCGTCGTCGGCATCGGCGGCCGGCTCCGCGTCGTCGCCCGCGTCCGTGTCTTCATCCGCTTCGGATGCGCGGTCCGGCCCGTCGGCGTCGTCGGCCTCTTCGTCGACGCGGTCCTGCGCGGCCTGTATGGCCTCCTGCTGCTTGATGAGGGCCTCGCGATCCGCGATCGGGATCTGATAGTAGTCGGGGTGAATGTCGCTGAAGGCCAGAAAACCGTGGCGGTTTCCGCCGTAGTCGACGAACGCGGCCTGCAGCGAGGGCTCCACCCGCGTCACCTTGGCCAGATAGATGTTGCCCCTGAGTTGCCTCCGGGTCTCCGACTCCATGTCGAATTCCTCGAGTCGGGACCCTTTCACGACGACAACCCGGGTCTCCTCAGGGTGCGCCGCGTCGATAAGCATACGCGTGGTCATGGGACCAACTCCGGGGCGGGGCGCCGTCGGCGCGAACGACAGGCGTCTGCCCGCCACTGTTTCGGGCGCCATCGGTCCGTCTCTTTCTACTCGCCTCGTGGTTCGGCGAGGAAATCCGCGGCCGCCGCGATTCGCGGCTGGCCGGGGCCGGTGACGCGGTTTTCACTTGCCACCGCCCTGTCGTCGGCGCGGCCCGCCGCAACCGGATCGAAACGTGCCGATTCCGGATCCCGGCCAGCCGCGCGGTCCGCATCCTGACCGGATGGGACCTCGACTGCGGTGTATCGCGCACGGTCATAATAACCACAGGTTCGCGGCGACGGGAAGAAAATTCGCCGGCTTCGACCGCCATGCCGGTACGCGGGCCTCCGGCGCGCATTTTTTTACGTTTGTCATTCCCGCGAAGGCGGGAATCCATGTGTTCCATACTGCCGCCTCCACGAAGGGACGGCGCGCGGTGACAACGGTCTGCGAAGAGGTCTTCCTCCTGACGCTCGACTACGACACCGGCAAGCCGAGTGGCTGGCTGAATCGTGGCGCGCGGGAGCGACGGCGCGTTGATGGTCATGGGCGCGCACCACTACCGCGGCGACGACGGTCAGCCGCTGCGCGACGTCAAGCAGAGGCTTGCCCGGGTGCTGCTGAGCGACGATATCCCCGACCCGCGCGACATCATGATCGTCAGCCTGGCGGATCTGCGCGCTTTGGCCCAGCCTCCTCGAGGAAAGCGCGCGCCTGAGGCTTGCGCCCAAGATCGCGCGGATCGCCCGCATGGACCTGGTCGGCCAGGCGGTGACGCGAGCCATCGACCGCCAGCGGGACGCGGTAGGGTCCGAGCCATGACCGCCGACCCCCCTCCCGGCCTCCCCCCTGTCAGGGGGGAGGAGTAAAATGACGTCCTCTCCCTTCTTGCAGGGGGCGGGACAGGCAGGAAATCCAGACCGGACAGCAATGACGGGCATCCTGTCGTTTGCCGGTACCGGCGGTTCCGCTCTTCATGGAAGCCGCCGTACGTGTCAATGTATATATGTAGCTGCCGTCTGTCGGAGCGGGCCTAAATGTTGGGCGGAAAAGCCTTCGTATCGTCCCTGGCAGGTGTCCTGGCCGGATGGCACGTCGCCGCCGCGGCCGCCCAGCCCGTGGTGACGGCCGTAAGGACGGGAGAGCACGTCGGCCTCACCCGACTGGTTCTCGACATTACGGAGAAGGTCGATTTCCACACGTTCACGCTGGCCGATCCCTACCGGGTGGTGGTCGACCTGCCGCCGCTCCGCTGGCGGGCCAAACCCGGCGAGGACGACAACAAGGGCGTGATCTCGGGGCTGCGGTTCGGGCGGTTCGACCCGGGCACGTCCCGCATGGTGATCGAGGCGAGCGGTCCGGTGGAGATCAAGCAGGCGTTCCTGCTTCCGCCCCGGGGAAACTGGGCTTACCGCTTCGTTATCGATCTCGCGCCCGTCGACGAGGCGTCGTTCGTGCACTCGGTGGGCGCGCCGAAGCGGCTGGCGAGGCCGGCGGCCAAGCCGTCTCGGGCGGACTCGTCCCGGACGTCGGCCGCCGGGCGGCGCGTCGTCGTTCTCGATCCGGGTCACGGCGGGACCGATCCCGGCGCCATCGGCGTGTCCGGGGTCTTCGAGAAGACCGTGACCCTTTCCGCCGCCCGGGAATTGAGAAAAATTCTCGAAAAGACGAACCGGTACAAAGTCGTCCTGACGCGAAAGGGCGACACGTTCCTGCGGCTTCGCGACCGTGTGGCCCTGGCCCGCGACAGCGGCGCCGATCTCTTCGTGTCCCTTCATGCGGACTCGATAAGAAAACCGGGTGTCCGCGGCGCGAGCGTCTATACCCTGTCGGAAAAGGCATCCGACGCCGAAGCGGCCGCGTTGGCCGCGAAGGAGAACAAGGCCGATCTCCTGGGCGACGTGCAACTGGAAAGCGGGAGCGAGGGGGAGGTGGAACCGATTCTCATCGACCTCATCCGGCGCGACACCATGAACCAGTCGGCCGGATTCGCGAACGCCGCGCTGTCGGAGCTGGGCAGGCGCGTGCCGACGTTGCGCAACGGCCGCCGGTTCGCGAACTTCGCCGTCCTGAGGGCGTCGGACGTGCCTTCGGTGCTGGTGGAAATGGGCTATCTGTCCAATCGCCGGGACGAGCGCGTGTTGACGACGGCGAAAGGCCGGCGTCCCATCCTGGAGGCGCTGGCCGAGGCGGTCGATCGGTATTTCGCCGAAATCGGCGGTTGACGCGGTCACAAGCGCGCCACAATTTCCGGCTACCGTCGGACTCGCATGCTTCCGGTCGTCGTGGCGCCGAAGGGCGCCGGACGGGCCGGCGCGGGGGGCCCGGATCGTGACACGGACGATCGCCGCCATATTCGCGGGACTGGTTCTGCTGGCTGTCGCCGGCGGGGGTGGGGTTCTGCTGGTCCTGTACCACTTCGGCCGGGGACTCCCCGACTATCAGCAGTTGGCGCACTACGAGCCTCCGACCGTGACGAGGGTTCACGCCGGCGACGGCTCGCTGCTCGCGGAATACGCCCGGGAGAAGCGCGTGTTCGTGCCCGTCTCCGCCATTCCCAAACGGGTGGTCCAGGCGTTCCTGGCGGCGGAGGACAAGACGTTCTACGAACATCCGGGCGTCGACCTGCCCGGTATCCTGCGGGCCGTCGTCACCAACGTGGCCAACCGCGCCGCCAACCGCCGCCCCGTGGGCGCATCGACGATCACGCAACAGGTGGCGAAGAATTTCCTGCTGTCGAACGAAGTCTCCGTCGCGCGCAAGATCAAGGAGGCGATTCTTGCCTTCCGCATCGAGCGGGCCTTTGCCAAGGACCAGATCCTGGAGCTCTACCTCAACGAGATCTACCTGGGTTTCGGCTCCTACGGCGTGGCGGCGGCGGCGCTGAACTATTTCGACAAGCCGCTCGACGAACTGACGCTGGCGGAAGCGGCCTTTCTGGCCGCGCTGCCGAAGGCGCCCAACAACTACCACCCGGTGCGCAACCGCGAGGCCGCGACCGGCCGGCGAAACTGGGTGCTCGGGAGAATGGCGGCCGACGGGTTCATCACCGCGGCCGAAGCCGAATTCGCCGCGTCCGAGGCGCTGGCCGTCCGCCCGCGCAGCGAAACGCGGTTCGTGAACGCCGAGTATTTCACGGAGGAGGTACGGCGGGCTCTCCTGGCGCGCTACGGAGAAGCCGGACTGTACGAGGGAGGTCTTTCGGTTCGCACGACCTTGGATCCCGGACTCCAGGACATGGCGCGAAGGGCGCTCCGCGAGGGCATCGAGGCGTACGACCGCCGACACGGATGGCGGGGACCGATCGGCCATTTCAAGCCGGCGTCCGACTGGGCGGAGCGGCTCGCCCGGATCGGACGGTCCTCCCGCCTCGGAGGCCGCGAACCCGCTCTGGTGCTGGCCTACGACGCACTGGGGGCGGAGATCGGCTTCGCCTCCGGCGCGCGCGGATACCTCCCGATAGACGGAATGGCCTGGGCGCGCCCGTGGCGCGACGGACAGCGCGTCGGCAAGGTGCCGTCCCGTCCCGGCCAGGTCGTCCGGGTCGGCGACGTCGTTCCCGTGGTGCCGGCCGGCGGCGGGCCTCCCGGGAACTATTCCCTGTCGCAGGTGCCCGACGTCGACGGCGCCATCGTCGCCCTCGATCCGCATACCGGCCGGATCCTCGCCCTGGTCGGCGGCTACAGCTTCGAGGCGAGCGAATTCAATCGCGCGACGCAGGCGGCGCGCCAACCGGGCTCCGCGTTCAAGCCGTTCGTCTACGCGGCGGCGCTAGAAAACGGTTTCACGCCGTCGAGTCTGGTGCTCGACGCGCCGTTCGTGATCGACCAGGGGGCCGGCCTGGGCAAGTGGAAGCCCGCCAACTACACCAGGAAATTCTATGGACCCAGCACCTTGCGCCTGGGCATCGAGAAGTCGAGGAACCTGATGACGGTCCGCCTCGCGCAGTTCATCGGCATGGACAGCGTCGTCGGCTACGCCAGGCGGTTCGAGATCTCCGACGAGATGCCGGAACTGCTGTCGATGGCGCTGGGAGCCGGCGAAACCACGCTTCTCCGGCTTACGACGGCATATGCCATGTTCGTGAACGGCGGCAGGAAGATCGTTCCCACGGTGCTCGACCGAATCCAGGACCGCTATGGCAAGACCGTCTTCCGGCACGACGCGCGGCCCTGCCCGGACTGCCGGAACGTCCGCTGGCGCGGCGGCGAGGAGCCTGGGATTCCCGACATGCGGCCCCGGGTGATCGAGGCGCCCACGGCGTACCAGGTGGTCTCGATGCTGCACGGCGCCGTGCAGCGCGGCACCGGGCGCGGCATCCGGGACGTGCGCCGCCCGCTGGCGGGCAAGACGGGCACCACCGACGACGCTTTCGACACGTGGTTCGTCGGTTTTTCCCCCGACCTGGCCGTCGGGGTCTACGTGGGGTTCGACCGGCCGAAGTCCCTTGGCCCGCACGAGCAGGGAGCGAGCGTCGCCGCGCCCATATTCAAGCGGTTCATGTCCGAGGCGCTGGCCGGCGAGCCCATCGTGCCCTTCCGCGTGCCGCCGGGCATTCGCCTGGTGCGCGTCAACGCGCGGAGCGGCCTTGCGGCGCGGCCGGGCGAGGGGAACGTCATTCTGGAAGCGTTCAGGCCCGGTTCCGAGCCCGTGGGCCAGGGGCCCGTTCTGGACGGTTCCGGCAGCCTCGCGTCGGACGGGAGCACGTTGCGGGCCGGCACCGGCGGCCTGTATTGACCCCGCGGGCGAGCCGACCTAGCGTCGGGGCCGCGCCGTTCCGGCGCCAGCGAGTCCTGCTTCCGCGAGAGTCCCGTGCGCGCCGAAATCCAGGTCATGGTCGATGAAATCAGGCAGTCCATGGAACTGCTGAGGAGGCGCCTTTGACTGGGAGGCGTCGCTGAAGCGCCTGGAGGAGCTGAACGCGCTCGCCGAGACGCCGTCGCTGTGGAACGATCCCGGGCGCGCCCAGGCCGTCATGCGCGAGCGGACCCGCCTCGACAACGCCATATCCGGCTATCGGGCCCTCGAGACCGAGGTCGCGGACAGCGTCGAGTTGATCGCGCTCGGCGAGGCAGAGGGCGACGTCGACGTCGTCGCCGACGCCGAGTCGTCGGTCGCGGAGTTGGCCAGGAAGACCGACCGGCTGCGTCTCGAAAGCCTGTTGTCGGGAGAGGCGGACGCCAACGACGCGTTCCTGGAGGTGCACGCCGGCGCCGGAGGGACGGAGTCGCAGGACTGGGCCGACATGCTCATGCGCATGTACACGCGCTGGGCGGAAGCGCACCGCTACGGCGTCGAGTGGATCGAGGAGAGTCCGGGAGAAGAGGCGGGCATCAAGTCGGCCACCGTCAGGGTCACGGGCGGCAACGCGTTCGGGTGGCTCAAGACGGAGAGCGGCGTGCATCGCCTGGTCCGGATATCGCCGTTCGATTCGAGCAGTCGCCGGCACACCAGTTTCGCGAGCGTCGGCGCGTATCCCGTCATCGACGAGGAAATCAGCGTCGAGGTCGAGGACAAGGAGCTGCGGGTCGACACCTACCGGGCCTCGGGAGCCGGCGGTCAGCATGTGAACCGCACGGACAGCGCCGTGCGCATCACGCATCTGCCGACGGGAATCGTCGTGCAGTGCCAGAACGACCGCTCGCAGCACAAGAACCGCGCGGCGGCCATGAAGATGCTCAAGGCCCGGCTTTACGAACTCGAGCTGCGCCGCCGGGAGGAGGAGCGCCAGGCCGTCCACGATTCCAAGTCGGAGATCGGGTGGGGCCGCCAGATCCGTTCCTACGTCCTGCAGCCCTATCAGATGGTCAAGGACTTGAGGACGGGCGTCGAAACCAGCAACACGAACGCGGTCCTCGACGGCGGTCTCGACGAGTTCATGGCCGCGGCGCTGGCGGCGAGGCTCGGCGAGCCGGCGCCCGCGGGAGACGGGGGGTAACCGGTGGCGAAAGGCATCGTCGATATGCGGTTCCGCCCGCCCATTCCCGAATGGGTGGACGGCCCCACGTTCCGCACCGCCATGTGGTATCCGCGCAATACGGCCATGCCGGGCGCGAGGTCGGCCTGGGAAGAGTCCATGGAGCTGCTGTTCGACGAAATGGACGCGGCCGGCGTCGCGTGGGGCGTGATCATGGGCCGCGCGGCGTCCGGCGATCTGGGAGGGGTCGGCAACGGCGCCATCGTCCGCGCGGTCGAAACCTGGTCCGACAGGTTCGTGGCGTTCCTGGGGGTCGATCTCGAGAATGTCGATGCGTCGCTTGCGGAGGCGCGGGAGCTGGCGAGCCATCCGGGAATCAAGGGCCTGTCGATCGAGCCGGGCTCGAGCAGGACCCCGCGCCATGCGGACGATCCGGCGCTCGACCCTGTCTACGAGGCCTGTCTGGAGCTGGGGCTGCCCGTGTCGGTCTCGCTGAGCGGCCTGCTGAGCGCCCTCGCGGGGCACGACATCTCCTGGTGCAGCCCCGTGCCCGTCCAGCGGCTCGCCATGCGGTACCCCGATCTCCCGATCGTCGTGTCGCACGCGTCCTGGCCCTACGCCCACGAGATGGTGGCGGTCGCCCTGGCCTGCCGGAACGTCTACGTGTCTCCCGACCTGTACGTGGCGACGGCCGGCATGCCGTGCCGCCAGACCTACGTCGACGCGGCGAACCTCTTTCTCGCCGACCGGACCCTGTTCGGAACGGCTTACCCGACCCGGCCGCACCTCGAGGCCGTGAGGGATTTCCGCGCCATGGGCTGGCGTCCGGAGGTGGTCGACCGCATCCTCCACGACAACGCGGCGAAACTTCTCGGTCTCTGACGGCGGAACGGCCGGCGGGCGGGGGCGCGTGCGGTTCCTTTTCGTGGACGGCGCTCAGGCGTCCGTCGCGTCGATGGCGTAGCCGACCGAGCGCACGGTGCGGATCAGCTCGAGGTCGCCGGGTCCGTTCAGCGCCTTGCGCAGGCGCCGGACGTGGACGTCGACCGTCCTCGGCTCGACCTCCTTGTCGGTTCCCCATGCCATGTCGAGCAACTGTTCGCGGGAATACACTCGTCCGGGACGTTCCATCAGGACCCGCAGGAGGCGGAACTCCGTCGGGCCGAGCCGGATCCGGCGGCCGTCCCGCGTCACCCGGTGCGTCGTCAGGTCCATCTCGACGCCGCCGTACCGCAGGACCTCTTCCATCGACTCCGGGGAGGAACGGCGCAGCACGGCCCGCACGCGGGCGACGAGCTCCCTGGGCGAGAAGGGCTTGGTCACGTAGTCGTCGGCGCCGTTCTCCAGCCCCCGGACGCGATCGCCCTCTTCGCCCCGGGCTGTGAGCATGACGATGGGAATGTTCCGGGTCCCCTTGCGGCGCCTGATCTGCCGGCAGACTTCGAGTCCGGACACGCGCGGCAGCATCCAGTCGAGGATGACGAGGTCGGGGGACCGTTCCTCCAGCGCCAGGAGCGCCTCCTCGCCGTCGAGGGCGATCTCCGTGCGGAATCCCTCCTTCTCGAGGTTGTACTTCAGAACCTCGACGAGGGCGTTTTCGTCCTCGACGATCAGAACGCGCGGATTCATCCCGTCCCGTCCGCGTCGGCCGTTCTGGGTTCGACGACCACGACGCTCGACTCGTCGCCCTTCGGCCGTTCGTCGGTGAACGTCTCGCCCGAAACCAGGAACCGCACGTTCTCCGCGATGTTCGTGGCGTGGTCGCCGCACCGCTCGATGTTCTTCGCCACGAACAGCAGGTGGGTGCACGGCGTGATGTTGCGGGGGTCCTCCATCATGTAGGTCAGCAGCTCGCGGAACAGGCTGGTATGGAGGGCGTCGACCTCCTCGTCGCGGGCGATCACGTCGCCCGCCTTGTCGAGGTCGCGCTCCACGTAGGCGTCGAGAACCGTCTTGATCATGGCCTGCACCAGCGCGGCCATGCGCCTCAGGGTGTGGACCGGCTCGAGCGGCGGGGTCTGCGTGAGCGGCCCGATCCGCTTGGCCAGGTTCTTCGCGTGATCGCCGATGCGCTCGAGGTCGGAGGAGATCTTCAGCGCCACCACGATGGCCCGCAGGTCCTGGGCCATGGGCTGGCGCAGGGCGAGAAGCCGCACGGTCTGGGAGTCGACGTCATGCTCCAGGGCATCGATGCGCTTGTCCCCGGCGACGACTCGGGCCGCCGCGTCGATGTCGCGCCTGACGAGGGCCCGGACCGCCTCGGCCATCTGCGCCTCCGCGAGCCCGCCCATCCGCGCGATGGTGTCGTTGAGGAGGTTCAGCTCCTCGTCGAAGGACTTGACGATGTGTTCCGGCATCGTGGAGGTGCTCCGCTGTCCGGCGCGCCGCTACCCGATACGGCCGGTGATGTAGGACTGGGTCCGTTCGTCGTCGGGCGCCGTGAAGATCTGCTCGGTGTCCCCGAACTCCACGAGGTCGCCGAGGTGGAAAAAGGCCGTCCGCTGCGAAACGCGGGCGGCCTGCTGCATGGAGTGCGTCACGATGACGATCGTGAAGTTGTCGCGCAGCTCGTCCATCAACTCCTCGATGCGGGCGGTGGCGATGGGATCGAGGGCCGAGCAGGGCTCGTCCATCAGGATGACCTCGGGCTGCACCGCGATCGCCCGGGCGATGCAGAGCCGCTGCTGCTGGCCGCCGGAAAGGCCCGTGCCCGGTTCCGACAGCCGGTCCTTGACCTCTCCGAGGAGTCCGGCCTTCTCCAGGCTGGTCGCGACGATCTCGTCCAGTTCGTCCCTGCCGCCCGCCATTCCGTGAATCCGCGGCCCGTACGCGACGTTGTCGTAGATCGACTTGGGAAACGGATTCGGTTTCTGGAACACCATGCCGACGCGCGCGCGCAGTTGCACGACATCCATGTCGTCGTCGTAGATGTCCTGGCCGTCCAGCAGGATGCCGCCCGAGACGCGGCAGGCGTCGATCGTGTCGTTCATGCGGTTGAGGCACCGGATGAACGTGGACTTGCCGCACCCCGACGGACCGATGAGTGCGGTCACCCGGTTGGTCTCGACGTCGAGCGAAACGGAGTTGAGAGCCTGCTTCTCGCCGTAGAAGACGTCGACGCCGCGGGCGACGACCTTCGCGTCGCGGGGGACTTCGACCAGAGCGGGTTTCGGGGGCGGCCCCGTGTCTATAGCGATCGACATGATTTCACCAGCGTCGTTCGAATCTCTTCCTCACGTAGATGGCCGCGGCGTTCATCGCCACGAGGAAGACCAGCAGAACCAGGATGCCCGCGGACAGCCGTTCGACGAAGGCCCGCTCGGGGCTGTCGGCCCACAGGAAAACCTGCACCGGCAGCACGGTCGCGGGATCGAACGGCCCCTTGGGGATGTCCACGATGAAGGCGACCATTCCGATCATCAGGAGCGGCGCCGTCTCGCCGAGCGCCCGGGCCATGCCGATGATCGTCCCCGACAGGATTCCGGGCATCGCCAGCGGCAGCACGTGATGGAACGTGGCCTGCATGCGCGACGCTCCGATGCCGAGGGCCGCTTCCCGGATCGACGGCGGCACGGCGCCCAGAGCCGCGCGTCCGGCGATGATGATCGTGGGCAGGGTCATCAGGGCCAGGACGAGGCCGCCGACCACGGGCGCCGAACGCGGCAGGTGCGCGACGTTGAGGAACACGGCCAGGCCCAGAAGCCCGAACACGATCGACGGGACGGCCGCGAGATTGTTGATGTTCACCTCGACGAGATCCGTCCAGCGGTTCTTCGGCGCGAACTCCTGCATGTAGACGGCGGTCGCGACGCCGAGCGGGAAGGCGAGGATCAGCGTCACCGCCATCGTGAAGAAGGACCCCACGACGGCCCCCCAGATGCCCGCGAGCTCCGGCTCGCGGGAGTCGCCCGCGGTGAAGAACCGGGTGTTGAATTTCTTCTCGACGGCGCCGTCGGCGATCAGGGCGTCGACCCAGCCGATCTGCCTGTCGCCGATGCGGCGCTCCGACTCGGGCACGTCGCGCGAAATGAATCCCTTGAGCAGCATGTCGACGTCATCGCCGGCCACCAGCCAGACGTCCCGGACGGCGCCCACCAGTCCCGGGTTCGAAACGGCCATGTTCTGCAGGTCGAACGCCGCGCCCGGACTGACGATGGCATACAGCGAACGCTTGTCGCGCCGTCCCGTGACGTCGGGAAAACGCTCCCGCAGCGCCGACTTGACGATCCCGCCGAAATCGCCGGTCAGTATGACCGCCGGGTCCCCGGTGCCTTGCGGGTCTATTCGTTCGGCGTCGAAGTCGATCTTCAGGCGGATGTGGGTCTGGACCAGCGTCGTGTAGCCGTTGGAGACGATGGTCGCGAACAGGATCAGCAGGAACGCGATCGAGAGCGCGATCGCGACGATCCCGTAGACGCGGAACCGCCGTTCCGCCGCGTGGCGGCGGCGCAGCCGGACGCTCGTCGCCGGGGAACCGAAATCGATCCGTCGCGCTCGGGCGGAGTCAGTCATACTGTTCCCGGTACTTCTGCACGACGTACAACGCGATCACGTTGAGCGACAGGGTGACGCCGAACATCACCAGGCCCAGGGCGAAGGCGGCGAGGGTCTTGGCGCTGTCGAACTCCTGGTCCCCGACCAGCAGCGTCACGATCTGCACGGTGACCGTCGTGACCGACTCCAGGGGATTGGCGGTGAGATTGGCGGCGAGGCCGGCGGCCATGACCACGATCATGGTCTCTCCGATGGCGCGGGAGATGGCCAGCATGACGGAGCCGACGATGCCCGGCAGGGCTGCGGGCAGGACGACCTGCCTGATGGTCTCCGATTGCGTGGCGCCGAGCGCGTAGGCCCCGTCCCGCAGCGATTGCGGCACCGCGTTGATGACGTCGTCGGACAGGGAAGAGACGAAGGGGATGATCATGATCCCCATCACCGCGCCGGCCGCGAGCGCGCTTTCGGAGGAAACGTCGAGGCCGAGTCCGCTCCCCGCGTCCCGGATGAACGGCGCCACGGTGAGGGCGGCGAAGAACCCGTATACGACCGTGGGGATGCCCGCCAGAATCTCCAGCAGCGGCTTGACGGCCGAGCGCACCTTGTAGGGCGCGTATTCGGACAGGTAGATCGCCGACATCAGTCCGATCGGCGTGGCGACGATCATGGCGACCAGGGTTATCAGAAGGGTGCCGGCGAACAGCGGAACCGCTCCGAAGGCGCCGGTGCTCCCCACCTGGTCCGCCCGTAGCGCGGTTTGCGGGCTCCACTCCAGGCCGAAGAGGAACTCCGTGAACGGGATCAGGTTGAAGAAGCGCAGCGCTTCGAAAAGAAGCGAGAGAACGATGCCGACGGTCGTGAAGATCGCGATCATCGAACTGACCGTCAGGAAGGCGTAGGCGACCTGCTCGACCCGCTGGCGCGCGGCGAAACGCGGCGAGACGTGCCGCCATGCGATCCCGGCCCCTCCGACGGCCAGCGCCAGAGAAAGCGCGGCCAGCGCGCCGTGGGCCGTGGTTCGCAGGGACGCGTAGCGGTCGGCCGCGGCCTGCATCTCCGGGTCGATTGCCTTCGAGACGATATCGCCGCCGGCCAGGTTCCTGATGTCGTTGACCAGAAGGCCGAGCTCGGCCTGGCTCAGTCCCTGGGCGCCCGGCAGGCCGGAGACGAGGAGCGACTCGACGACGGAGCCTTGGAAAAAGGACCAGACCAGAATCAGCAGCAGGGCCGGCACGCCGCACCACGCGGCGACGTAGTATCCGTGGTGGCCGGGAAGGGAGTGCAGCTCCCGCGCCCTGCCGCCCACCGTCGCCAGGGCGCGGGACCGGCCCAGGAAAAAGCCGATCGCGGCCAGGACGAGAACGACCGCGGCGAGAAGGGAAATTTCCATTCCTGCTTATCCCGGCCCGCTCATCCATCGAACTCCGCGAGGCCGCCGGGTCCCCTCTCCCTGCACGGGGAGAGGGGACCCAAGTAGCGGCATGCCTACGATCCGTACGGGATCATCTTCGTCGCGGCGTCGCGGAACGCCTCCCTCTCCTCGTCCGGCATCGGGATCAGGCCCTTGTCGGTGAGATATCCGTCGGGACCCCACGCCTTCTCGCTGGTGTACTCGGCGAGGAACTCCGCGATGCCCGGGATCCTCCCGGCGTGCGCCTTCTTGGCATAGACGTAGAGAGAACGCGAAACCGGATAGCTGCCGTCCGCGATGTTCTCGAACGTCGGCTCGACGCCGTCCATGACGCTGCCCTGGACCAGGTTGGCGTTCTGGTCGAGGAAGCTGAAGCCGAAGACGCCGTAGGCCTTCGGGTTCTCGACGAGCTTCTGGACGATCAGGTTGTCGTTCTCGCCCGCCTCGACGAAGGCGCCGTCCTCGCGGATGCCGTGGCAGACGGCCTTGTACTTCCTCTTGTCCGCCTTCTTCATGGCCTTGATCCAGTCGAACGTCTTGCAGCCGCCCTCCATGGCGAGCTCCACGAAGGCGTCGCGCGTGCCCGACGTCGGAGGCGGACCCAGGACCTCGATCCTGGCGGCGGGCAGGGACGGGTCGATCTCGTTCCACGTCTTGTACGGGTTGGCGACGAGCTCGCCCTCGCCCTGCGGAACGTCCTTGGCGAGCGCCAGGTACAGGTGCCTGCGGCTGATCTCCATCCGCGGCGCGGACTTCGCGTTGGCGAGGACGATCCCGTCGTAGCCGACCTTGACCTCGATGACCTCGGCGACGCCGTTCTTCGCGCACGTTTCGACTTCGGACGTCTTGATGCGGCGGGACGCGTTCGTCATGTCGGGGTGCTCGACGCCGACGCCCGCGCAGAACAGCTTGAGGCCGCCGCCCGACCCGGTGCTCTCCACCACCGGCGTCTTGAAGTTCGTGGTCTTGCCGAAGGTCTCGGCCACGGCCGTCGTGAACGGATACACCGTCGACGATCCGACGATGGTGATCTGGTCGCGCGCCTCGGCGGCTCCGCCGACGGCGACGCCGGCCATGACCGCCAAGGGCAGCAGCTTGCCGTTCATTCAGGTATCTCCCGCTGCAGGTTGGATAGACGGACGAAGCCTCGGCGGCGTTCGCCGGTTCCGGTGTGGATGCTCCGACCGTATATCCGGCCCGCGACCTCCATATGACGGTTCCGTTACGGTTTCGTGACAACGCCGGCCGGCGCGTCGCGGGAGTCCCGGGAGAACGAGGGCAGGGTCACGGTGAACGTGCTGCCCGAGTTCGGCGCGCTTTCGATGAGAACGTGGCCGCGGTGCCGGCTGACGATGTGCTTGACGATGGCGAGCCCGAGGCCGGTGCCTCCGAGGCTCCGCGACCGGCCCTTGTCCACACGGTAGAACCGCTCGGTGAGGCGCGGGATGTCGTCGGCGGGAATCCCGTCTCCCCGGTCCCGCACGCTGACGGCGACGCCGCGCGCGCCCGACTCCGGCACCCGTTCGACGGACCTCGCGGCGATGTGCACGGGCTTTCCGGGCCCCCCGTACGTCAAGGCGTTGTCGATCAGGTTCCGGAACACCTGGCTCAGTTCGTCGCGGTCTCCGAGCACGCTCGGAAGATCGTCCGGAAGGTCCGCGCGGATGGTGTTGCCGCTTTCGCCGCAGCGGTTCGCGTACGTATCGACCACTTCGCCGACGACGGCGCCGACCTCGACCTCGTCCTCGGGACGGACGTGCTCGTTCGCTTCGACGCGCGACAGGGAAAGGAGGTCTTCGATCAGGCGCGTCATTCTCCGCGCCTCGCCGGTCATGATGCCGAGAAATTTCTCCCGGGCGGCCGGATCGTCCCTGGCGGCGCCGCTCAGCGTCTCGATGAAGCCGGTGAGGGCCGCCAGCGGCGAGCGCAGCTCGTGGCTGACGTTGGCCACGAAGTCCGCGCGCACCTTGTCGGTGCGCTTCGCGCCCGTGACGTCGTGCAGCAGGACGACGACGCGCGCGCCGTCCTCGTCGTTCGAACGGGGGACCGCGGCGACCTGGACCTCGAACGCGACGGGCACGCCCGCGACGAGCTCGAGTTCGACCGGCCCGGGGAAACCGCCCGCCAGGGAGACGTCGACCGCGTCGAGCACGGCCGGGTGGCGCAGCGCGACCGCGAGGTCCCGGCCCATCTCGGCGATGTTGAACAGGTCCCGCGCCGCCTGGTTGGCGGACACGACGTGGCGAGACCTGTCCACCAGGATCACCGGGTCGGGCAGCTCGTCGAGGACGCGGCGTTCCACGGGCTCCGGCTCGGCCGGCGCCGCCTCGGGCCGGACGGGGGGCCGAGGTCCGCCGCGCCGCGCCGCCCACATGGCGCCGGCGGCCATCAGCGCGACCACCGCGGCGCCTTCGCCGGCGCCGACCGCGCCGGTCGCCACCAGCGCCAGGACCAGGGCCATGCTCGGCGCCAGTCCCACGATGAAGGTTCGGCCGGGCATCGGTCGGGCTCCGTGTCGTTCGCCGGATCTCCCATCTATCCTACATGCACCGCCCGCCGGGACGAATTCGCACAGTTCGCACGGAGTCGGGCGGGCCGCCCCGCGTCCCGCGTCCGCAAACGCCCGTGAGAGGGTCCCCTCTCCGCTCTGATGTCCTTCGTCAAGCCCGAGGTCGAGTTGGAGCCTCGACTGCCACGTGGCGTCGGCCTCGAAAGATGTACGCATATCGGTGGGGGCGCGGCCCGAGACGGTGGTGAACAAGCTCTGATGCGCGGGTCGAAACCGCATGTCCATGAATTCGTCCGGGGCTGGTCCTCTCTTGCAACGGGCGTCGGCACTGCCGGCCACAAAGCGGGAACGGGAGTTCCCCTGTCGTCGCCGCGCCCCCGCCGATAAGCGCGATGTGGGCGATCCGTTCTCTTCGGATCAGGCTTCCGCCGGCTCCATCAGGGCGATCGCCCACATGAAGCCGACCAGTTCGCGGGCCACCGCGGTGGTCGCGACCGTGCTGCGCTTGCCCCGCGCGGTCAGCGCGCGGTAGCGCCGCGTCAGGCGCGCCTGCGCCTTCCAGGCCACCTCCCGGACCGCTTCCGGCAGGTGCCGCGTCGCGAAGTACTTCCGCTTGCCCACCCTGGCGGGATGCCGGTAGGTCCACGCGCTCTCGGCCAGCACGCGGCGCACCCGAGCGTTGCCGGTCTTGGTGATGCCGCCGCGCCGAACGCTGGCGCCGGTGGACCGCTCGGAGGGCACCAGGCCGAGATAGGCCATCAACTGCCGCGGATGTTCGAAGCGGCGGATGTCGCCGACCTCCACCATGAAGGTGACCGCGACGATCAGCGAGACCCCGCGCAGCGCCTGAAGGCGTCCCACCGCCGGGGCGAGCGACCAGTCGAGCAGGCCGTCCTCGATCGCCGCATCGAGGCGCGCCACCCGCTCGCGGCTCTGCGTCTCCGCGACGATCATCTCGTGCAGAACCACCTTCTGGGCCGGCCAGCCGAAGCTCAGCTCGTGGAGCCACTTGAAGTACTTCGTCCCCCACGCCTTCTTCCCCGCATAGAGCTTGCCGTGACGCAGCAGGAAGGAGCGGATCTCCTGGCGCTTGCGGGTGCGGTCCTTGACCGCCGCCTCGCGGGCGCGGACCAGATCGCGCATCGCCTCATGGGCCTCGTCCGGCGTCCAGACCTCGGTCAACTCGCCGGCCCGGTACAGCCGCGCCAGCTTCACCGCGTCCCGGCGGTTCGTCTTCACCCGCTCGCCGGGCCGGCGCGGGATCAAGGACGGCGCGATCACGGCGCAGTCGTGGCCGAGACCCTCGATCAGACGCTGCAGCCCGTAGCCCGTCGGCCCCGCCTCGTAGCAGAAGCGGAGCGCCACGCCCCGACCCTCCAGCTTGCGCACGAAGCGGCGCACCGAACCGCCGTCGGAGCCGATCTCGCCAAAATACCTCACCTCCCCATCACGGCCGCCATCGGCCACCGCCACGGCATGGCGATCCTTCGACACGTCCAATCCGATGAAAACTTCGCTACAGTCCACCATGGTTCGCCCTCCTGGCTTGAGGCACTGCTCATCGAGCAACCCTCGTTGAAAACCGCCAGTGTAGGGCGAACCGCCCTCTCACATGCCGGCCGCACAAGGACATACGCTCTTGCGGGGGAGGGACAGGGTGGGGGTCGACGGCCGTGAGGGAGGCTTCGGCCCGACCCTCACCCCCCGCCTTCGCAGGGGCAGGCTCTGTCCCTCTCCCTGAGCAGGGAGAGGGGACCCCCGGGGCAAGATCCGTCGGTCCGGGCAAGAATCTTTCTTGCGAATCAATACGTTATAAGGAATTTGACAGAGATGGGAAATAATTGTTGATTTCTCCATTGTGGTGGGTAAAATGTCATCGGTTTGGATCGTCCGGGGACGCACATGCGCGGGAACTCCAAGGCGGCGGCGGCGCGGAAGCCGCGGAAACAGGCCCTGTTCCTCAAGGCCCTCACGGAGACGGTGAACGTCACCCTGTCGTGCCGCAAGGCCGGCGTCCCCCGGCGCACGGTCTACGACTGGCGCGAGGCGGACGCGGCCTTCGCCGACCGCTGGGACGAGGCCCTGGAGGAGGGGATCGACCTGCTGGAGGCGGAGGTGCACCGGCGGGCCTTCGAGGGCGTGGAGAGGCCGGTCTACTACAAGGGCGAGCGCGTGGGGGAGTGGCGGCACTACTCGGACGCCCTGGCGACGTTCCTGCTGAGGGCGCACCGGCCGGAGAAGTACCGGGACGCGCCCGGGGCCAGGGCCGTGGCGGAGGAGGAAGCGGAGGAGAAGACGGAGGAGGAGTTGGAGCACGAAAGCAAGGTCCGGGCCTACCGGGAGATGATGGAGGAAATCTGGGCGGAGGCCGAGGCCGAGCAGGCGGCCGCGGCCGGGGAGGAGTGGCTCGGGGACGAGCCGCCCCGCGCCCCGCCGCCGCCCAACTGGCCGCCGGAGAACCGTCATGCGAAGTAGCGGCCGTGATAGGCTCCCGTCGGCAAAGGTGCGGGCGAGAGGGGAGGACACGATGGACTACTACGACCTCGGGCCTTACGGCCGGACCGTCACGACCGATTCCGAGGCGGCCCGCTTGTGGTTCGACCGGGGGCTCAACTGGCTCTTCGCCTTCAACCACGGCGAAGCCATCGAGTGTTTCCGCAAGGCTCTCGACGCCGACCCGGGCTGCGCGATGGCCCATTGGGGCGTGGCCTATGCGGCGGGCCCGAACTACAACCTGCCCTGGCACCTGTACGACCCGGACGGGCGGGCGCAGGCGCTGGCCGCGGCCTACGACGCCACCCGGCTCGCGCTGTCCCACGCCGAAGGCGCCGCGCCCGTGGAGCGGGCGCTGATCCACGCCCTTCCGGCCCGCTATCCCCAGCGAGACCCGGTCGAGGACCTGTCGCCGTGGGACAAGGCCTTCACCGCCGCCATGCGCGGCGTCCACGAGGACTTTCCCGACGACCTGGAGGTGCGCTGCGTCTTCGCCGAGTCCATCATGAACGAGACGCCCTGGCAGATGTGGGACCTGAAGACCGGCGAGGTCTCGGAGGGGGCCGGCACCGCCGAGGCGCGGGAGGTTCTCGAGTCGGCGTTCCGCGGCATTCCGGCGAGCTGGGACCACCCGGGCCTGCTCCACCTCTACGTCCATCTGATGGAGATGTCGCCGTTCCCGGAACGCGCCCTGCGCGCGGCGGACAGGCTGCGCGACATCGTGCCGGACGGCGGCCACCTCGTCCACATGCCGACCCACATCGACGTGCTGTGCGGCAACTATCGCGACGTGGTCGTCTACAACCGGAAGGCCGTCGTCGCCGACCGCAAGTTCGTGGAACGGGCCGGCGCGCTGAACTTCTATTCGCTGTACCGGATCCACAACCTCCACTTCGCCATGTACGGCGCCATGTTCCTGGGCCAGTACACGCCGGCGATCGAGGCGGCCCGGGAACTGATCGACACCACGCCCGAGGAGTTGCTGCTCATGGAGTCCCCGCCTATGGCGGACTTCATCGAGGGCTACCTTTCCATGAAGCAGCACGTGCTCATCCGCTTCGGCCGCTGGCGGGAGATCGTGGACCAGGATTTGCCCGGGAACCGGGAGCTCTACTGCGCGACGACGGCGATGACGCTCTACGCGCGGTCCGTCGCGCACTCGGCCCTGGGCAACGTCGCCGAAGCGGAGCGGGAGAAGGCGGCCTTCCTGGAGGCCAAACGAAACGTCCCGGAGAGCCGCCGCGTGCACAACAACACGGTGGAGGACCTGCTCGGGATCGCGGAGGCGATGCTGGAGGGCGAGCTCGAGTACCGGCGGGGGGCTTTCGACACCGCGTTCGCCCATCTCCGAAGGGCCGTCGAACTGGACGACGCCCTGCCGTACGACGAGCCGTGGGGCTGGATGCAGCCGACCCGGCACGCGCTCGGCGCCCTGCTGCTGGAGCAGGGCCGGCTGGAGGAGGCCGAGGCGGTCTACCGCGAGGACCTCGGGCTGGTGCCCGCCCTGAGCCGGGCCTGCCAGCATCCGGGCAACCTCTGGAGCCTCCACGGGCTTCACGAGTGCCTGGCGCGGCGCGGCGAAACGGTCGAAGCCGTCCACGTCAAGCAGCAGCTCGACAAGGCGCTCGCGCGCGCGGAAGTGGAGGTCCACGCCTCCTGTTATTGCCGGCGGCGCGCGGCCGCCTGATCCGTCGCCGCCGCTACCCGGACTTGCCGGCCGTGCGGGTCCAGCGGTCGGTCCAGTCGGGAATGTCCGCCTCGTTGTAGTCGATTTGCAGGTTCTCCTCGAGCGGCACCCACATCTCCTGCGAGACCTCGTCGGCGAGGAACGCCTTCAGCGCCTCCTGGTTGGACGGAATCACGCCCATCGCCGGCGCCCAAGCGGACTGGAAGTCCAGATTGATGAACTGGTTGACGTAGAAGGTGGCGAGTTCCGGAACCGGCGTGCCCTTCACGACGCCGATCCAGCCGTTCTTCATGACGCCCCGTTTCCCGTCCGCCATGAGCGGCATGACCGCGTTCACCGGCTCGCCGGATTTTCGGACGCGGGCGCAGTGGCCGGAATAGATCAGGGCCGCGGCGACGTCGCCCGTCTGCAACATGTTGATCGCCTCGCCGGCGCGCTTCCAGTACTTGAGGGCGTTGATCTCCTTCAGCAGGTCGAGACCGGGCTGGATGTTCCCGACGTCGCCGCCCGCCGCGTACACCATGCCGGCGAAGTTGGCGAGGCCGCCGCCGGCCGTGATGTCGGGTATCACGACCAGGCCTTCGAGCTCGGGACGGGCGAGGTCCTTGTACGTCGTGGGCGCGGGAAGGCCGAGCTTCTCGAATGTCTCCCGGTTGTAGCAGATGCCCTCCTGGACGATCCACGTGGCCACCTTCCACTCGTCGTAGAACCCGTCCCGGAGGTACTTGGTGTTGGGCACCTGGCCGAGGTCGATCTTTTGCAGCAGCTCTTCGCCCATGAAGGTCGGCATCAGGGCGTCGAGGATCTCGAGCACGTCGATCGGCACCTCGCGCCCCCGGGCGGCCACCAGCTTCGCGATGTTGTCCTGGGTGCTGGCCAGGACGAATTCCACCTTGCCGCCTTCGGCCTCGATCTTGGGCGCGATGATCTCCTTCTGGAAGTCGCCCCATTTGCCGCCCCAGGTTCCGACGCGAAGCACCTGCCCCTTGAACCGCTCGCCGGCCCAGGCGCCGTCGCCGATACATGCCGTCGACGCCGCGCCGGCGACGATGACGGCCGCGACGGCGGCAACCGCCGTGCGTCCGAATGATGCAAACATGCCGAGACCTCCCATTCGTTCGCGGGAGCGACGAGAATAACGGAAAGTGTCCGCTTTCCCGCCGCCTCCCGCATCGGTGCTGTCATCGAGAGTATGACTCACAACGGGACGCCGGGCGATACGGGCCGCGCCGGATGACGCGGTCAACCGGCCGCTTCCTCGCAGGCCTCCCTGACGGCGTCGTTGAAAGCCGCCCAGGCGTCCCTGGGCATGTCGAGGCCGTGCCGCGGGTAGACGATGCCGAACAGGTACTCGGCCGTGTTCCAGGCGATCCACACCTCTCCCGCGTCGTCCTCGTAGACCAGCCCCCGGGGCGGGGCTTCGATGGCGTACTCGCGGACCTTGAGCATGGAGGGCGTCCCCAGCGTCGGGTTCCCGAATACGAACGTGGTCGCCGGCGGCATCTCCAGCCCGTACTCCCGGGCGGCGGCCGCGTGGTCGTGGCGGCCGAAGAACTTGAGGCCCCGCCCGCGGATCGCGGCCTCCACGCGGTCGAGGGTCGCGGCCACCGAATGGCCGCTGCGGACCCGCCGCATCGTATCGCCGTAGCGGGCTTCGAATTCGTCGCTCATGCGCGGCCGCTCCTCTCGGCGGCGTCCGGGCTCCCCGGCCCCGTGGCGACGCCCGGCGCGGCAAGGGTGCCGATACCCGGCCGGGCTTTCAAGCGGCGGCGCTCCGGCAGAGCGAATACGGCGCTACAGGATTCGATGGACGCGATAGGCCGGCCCGATTTCGGACCGGTATCCGATCCCGATGGCAAGAATGCGGTTGAGCCACCCGTACTTCTCCGAGCCGGTCTCGAATTGCATCGGCGTGCGGAAGTAGTATTCCGACGCATCGACGGGGTTCCCGGCAAAGTGCCGGTCGAGCACGTCCCGTTCTCCGGCGCGCAGGCCGGGGTAGCTCAGGCACATCTTCTCGTTGTCGTCGGTCTCCAGAACCAGCCTGACGTCGAGTTGCGTCGAGCCGTCGCCGCGGACCAGCAGCCAGTCGCTGCCGCCGTGAACGATGCCTTTCAGTTTGGGCCCTTCGAAGGCGCCGCCGTCGACGAACGCGACCCGACGGTCTCCGCAGGGCGTGTTTCCGATGAAGTGGAACCCGCCGACTTCGAGCTGAATGTGAAAGAGAAATTCCGTTTCGATGTCGGGTATGCGCGTTTCCTCCGGCGGCCGCTTGGCGACTCGCCGCTGCGTCCGGGTTCGGGTGGGCGGCCCGCCGTCCGGTTTTCGGTCACCCCCGGCCGAATCCGTCCAGGACGGTCTTGCCGATCGCCGTCCCGCTCTCCTGCAGTTCGAGCGCGCCGCGCAGACTCGCGACGCCCATCTCCCCGCCGTGCCTGTTGACGGTCGGGATGAGCGTGCCTTCGTCCAGGAGGTCGGCGACGCGGTTCAGCAGCTTGTGCTGCACGTCCATGTCCGCGGTCTGGAACATCGAGCGGGCGAACATGAACTCCCAGCTGAAGGAGAGCGCCTTGAGCTTGATGGCGGCGATGTCGAGGCCTTGGGGGTCGTCGATCATCGCGATGTGGCCGCGCGGCGCGATCAAATCGACGATCGCCGCGAAGTGCCTGTCCGTGTGGGTGAGCGCGGCGACGTAGCGCGGCGCGATGCCCAGGGCCCGCATCTCCGCGTCGAGAGGGTTGCGGTGGTCGACGACGCGGTCCGCGCCCATCTTCTCGGCCCATGCCCGCGTGTCGGGACGCGACGCGGTGGCGACGACGGTCAGGCCGGTGAGCTTCTTCGCCAACTGGACGAGGATCGATCCGACGCCCCCGGCGCCGCCGATCACGAGCAGGGAGTCCCCCGCGCCGTCCCCCTCCTCGAGCCCGAAGCTGTCGAACAGGATTTCCCACGCCGCGATGCTGGTCAGGGGCATCGCGGCGGCTTCGGCGAAGCCGAGGGACGACGGTTTCCGGCCCACGATGCGTTCGTCGACCGCGTGAAACTCGGCGTTGGTGCCGGGGCGGGTGAAGTCGCCGGCGTAGAACACCTCGTCGCCCGGCCCGAACCGGGTGGCCGCCGTGCCGGCTTCCTTCACGATCCCGGCGGCGTCGAAACCGAGAATGCGCGGCTCCCCGTCCGGCGGCCGCCTGTTGGCCCGCACCTTGACGTCGACGGGATTGACCGAGATGCCGCGGACGTCCACGAGCAGGTCGTTCGGACTCGGCCGCGGCGTGTCTGTCTCGAACGCGACGAGGGCGGTCTCCGCCGAGACCGGACCCGCGTCCGTGTAGCCTATGGCCTTCATCCTGTCCTCCCTTCGTCCCGTCTCCGGCCGGCGTTCGCCGGTCGCGGCCGAGGGTGCGCCCTTATGACGAAATTGACAAGTACCCACATTTATGTAAGTAATGGGAACTCCCGACCGTTTCGGGGCCCGGCATGACGCGGAAGTACAACTGGAAGACCGGCTGCGACGTGGAGGCGACGCTGAGCGTCATCGGCGGGCGCTGGAAGCCGGTCCTCGTGTGTCATCTGCTCGGCGGGCGCAAGCGTTTCGGCGAGTTGCGCCGCCTCACTCCGAACGCGACGGAGCGCATGATCGCGCTCCAGCTCCGCGAGCTGGAGGCCGACGGCGTCGTCGCGCGGCACGTCTACGCCGAAGTGCCGCCGCGCGTGGAGTACGAGGTCACCGGGTTCGGACGCTCGCTCGAGACGATTCTCACCCTCATGCAGGAGTGGGGCCGCGCGTTCAAGGCGCGGCGGCTCGCCGAGGGGGCGGACGGCGGGCAATCCGAAAACGCCGCCTGAGTTCCGCCGCCGGCTCACTCCGCGGCTTCGGGTTCCAGCTTGTCCTGAGTCCTCAGCTCGAAGTCGCTGGTGTCGTGGCGTTCGTGCAGTTGCGTCTCCGGCTCTCCCTGGACGCGGTTGACCATGCGCCCGCGTTTCACCGCCTCGCGGCCGCCGATCTCCTCGGTCCACCTGTTGACGTGCCGGTAGGAGGGCGCGTCGAGAAACTCGGCCCCGTCGTAGAGCCGGTTGAGCAGGAGCTGCCCGTACCAGGGCCAGATGGCCATGTCGGCGATCGTGTACTCGTCGCCGCACATGTACCGGTTTTCGGCCAAGCGGCGGTCGAGCACGTCGAGCTGGCGCTTCGTTTCCATGGCGAAGCGGTCGATGGCGTACGCGATCTTTTCCGGGGCGTAGGCGTAGAAGTGGCCGAAGCCCCCGCCCAGGTAGGGCGCGCTGCCCATCTGCCAGAACAGCCACGACAGGCATTCGGGCCTGTCGGCGGGGTCCTTCGGCAGGAACGCGCCGAACTTCTCCGCCAGATACAGCAGGATCGCGCCGGATTCGAACACCCGCGTCGGCCTGGATGCGCCGCGGTCCACCAGCGCCGGGATCTTGGAGTTGGGATTAACCTCGACGAAGCCGCTGCCGAACTGGTGGCCGTCCCCGATCCTGACCAGCCAGGCGTCGTACTCGGCGCCTTCGTGGCCCAGCGCCAGCAGCTCCTCGAGCAGCACGGTGACCTTGACGCCGTTCGGCGTGGCGAGCGAGTAGAGCTGCAGCGGGTGCTTGCCGACCGGCAGCTCCTCGTCGTGGGTGGGGCCCGCGACGGGACGGTTGATGTTGGCGAACCGTCCGCCGTTCTCCCTGTCCCATGTCCAGACCCTGGGCGGAACGTAACCGGGCGCGTCGTTCATCGTCGGAACTCCCTTCGGGCAACCGCGGCCTCGAATGCCGCCGCGGCCACGTTTACCACACCGCGCGCCGGCATGGGGCGTTCGGGCGGACCGCCCGGTTGCCCGGGGTTTCGGCGCTGGCTATACAAAGGCGCCGCCATCCGGGAGACGGTTGACCATGGACGTTCACGCCACCATCGGCGAGGCCCTGAGGGCGGGGCGCGGCACCCTGGACGAGGAAAGCGGCAAGCGGGTGCTGGCGGCCAGCGGGATCAGGGTTCCCGCCTCCGTGGCCGTCGCCCGACCGGACGGCGCGTCCGGCGCGTTCGCCGCGTTGAGTCCCCCGCTCGCGGCCAAGGTCGTGTCGCCCGACATCGTGCACAAGAGCGACGTGGGCGGCGTCAAGGTCGGGATCGGCTCCGCCGGGGAACTCGAGGCGGCGCTACGGGAGATCGAATCCGCCGCCGGGGCGCATGGGGCCGACGTCGAGGGGTATCTCGTCGAGGAGATGGCGCCGGCGGGCCACGAGGTGGTGGTGGGCGGATCGACCGACCCGACCTTCGGCCCCGTCGTCATGGTCGGCCTGGGCGGCATCTTCGTCGAGGTGCTGGCCGACGTGGCCTTCCGCATCTGCCCCGTCGCGCCGGTCGACGCCCGGGAGATGATCGACGAGCTCAAGGCCGTGAAGCTGCTGCGCGGCGCTCGCGGGGGCATCCGCGCGTCCGAGGAGGCCATCGTCGACACGCTGCTCAAGGTCGGCGGCGAGGACGGGCTGATGCTCGCGCTCGAAGGCACGGTTGCCGAGATCGACATCAACCCGCTCATCGTGTCGGAGAACGGAGCCGTCGCGGTGGACGCGCGATTCGTCCTGAAGCGGGACGGCGCGTCGTCGTGAAACGCGGGCATCCCAGTGTCTTTCTCGTCATTCCCGCGGAAGCGGGAATCCACGCGCACGTGGTGCGGCCTCGCGGTGAAAAAACATGGATTCCCGCTTCCGCGGGAATGACGAAGGCAAAATGGGCGACGTTCGATCGCCGGCCGCGATGTCGTACAATTTGCAAATGGAATTTGCAATATCCCTATCGTCCGGCTACGGTGGGCCATGATCGAGCGCGAGATCGCACCTTGCCTTGTCGGATTGTTCGAGCGGTACCCATTCGTCACCGTGACCGGGCCGCGACAGTCCGGCAAGACCACGCTCTGCCGCGCCGCCTTCCCGCATCTCGCCTATGTCAATCTGGAAGCGCCCGATCAGCGGGAATTCGCCGAATCCGATCCGAGGGGATTTCTTGCGCGTTTCGGCGAAGGGGCCATCCTGGATGAAATCCAGCGTGTCCCCGACCTCCTGTCCTACCTGCAGGTCCTGGCGGACAAGGCGGGGCGGAACGGCCTGTTCGTTCTGACCGGGAGCGAGCAGTTCCGGCTCTCCGATGCCACAAGCCAGTCGCTTGCCGGGCGCACGGCCTTGCTTCGCCTGCTGCCGTTCTCGCTGGCCGAACGCCGGCGGACGGGCGCGAGCGACGGCGTCGACGACATCCTGTATTCGGGTTTCTATCCCCGGATTCACGACCGGAAGCTCGAACCCCGGCAGGCGCTCGGCGACTATTTCGAGACCTATGTCGAGCGGGATGTGCGCAGGATCGGCGAGATCCGCAATCTCGCGAACTTCCGCCGGTTCGTCCGCCTGTGCGCCGGGCGCGTGGGGCAACTGGCCAACCTGTCGGCCCTGGGCGCGGATGCCGGGGTGTCCCACACCACGGCGGGCCATTGGCTTACGGTCCTTGAAGCGAGCTACGTCGTTTTCCGGTTACCGCCGTTTCACGCCAACATCCGCAAGCGGCTGGTCAAGACACCCAAGCTCTATTTTTGCGACGTCGGGCTGGCGAGCCACCTCGTCGGCATCGAACATGCCGGACAGATCGCCACCCACCCGCTTCGCGGGCCGCTGTTCGAGAATGCCGTCGTGGCGGAGGCTCTCAAGCATCGTTTCAATCGGGGCCGCCGGTCCAATCTGTCCTTTTTCCGGGACAGCCGCGGCCTGGAGTGCGACCTGCTCTACGGGAACGGCGACGGCATGGGCGCCATCGAGATCAAGTCCGGGGCGACGATCGCCTCCGATTGGTTCGATTCCCTCGACCGGGTCGCGAGGGAGCTGCCGGATACCGCCGCCAGGGCCGTCGTCTACGGAGGTTCGGAACGACAAAGCCGGCGGGACGGAGAGGCGGTTCCGCTGGCCGCCCTGGGCGGACTGCTCGAGAGGCTGGACGGCCGGAAAGACTCCCGATGAGCGCATTCCGTGAAGCGCCGCTCCAGGGGACGCCGAATCGCCCCGGCTCCCCTCCCGACCTCCCCCCTTCCAGGATTCCTCTGCGAAACGCGGTCGGGGCGGCGCATCGTTCTCCGACACCCTCACCCTGTCCCTCTCCCGCACGCGGGAGAGGGGACCCTTGGGGCGCGGCCGGGCCACTCGGGTTCCCTCTCCCTGGAAGGGGGAGGGACAGGGTGGGGGTGGACGGCGTCTCGGCACTCCTGCTCTGTTCCCGGGGCGCGGCCGGACCACTGAATCCCGCCAGGGGGGGGGAGATCCTTCGTTCTCCCTCCTTGCAGGATTCCTCCGCGAAACGCGGTTGGGACGGCGCATCGTTCTCCAACACCCTCACCCTGTCCCTCTCCCGCAAGCGGGAGAGGGGACCCTTGGGGCGCGGCCGGACCGCTTTCGCAGAGGAATCCTTGCGGGGGGAGGGTTCTTCGCGGGAACGACAAGGGTAAATGGCCGGCGAGGCCGACATCCGGGAGCGGTTCCGCCCGCTCTTCGAGCCCCGCACCTACGCGGTCGTCGGCGCCTCCACCTCCAGGGTGACGCTCGGCAACGAGATGATCCGTCACCTGCGCAGCATGGAGTACCGGGGCGCCGTCTACCCGATCCACCCCAGGGCCGATGAAGTGGAGGGGCTGAAGGCCTATGCGTCCCTCGGCGAGACGCCCGAGCCCGTCGATTTCGCCTATGTCGTCGTCGCCGCGCCCCAGGTGCCGGAAACCCTCGCCGCGGCCAGGGGGCGGGTGAAGTACGCGCTTGTGGTCTCGAGCGGTTTCGGCGAGCGCGAGGAGGGCAGGGGCCTTCAGGACGATCTCCTGCGCGCGGCGCGGGGGGCCGGCGTCCGCGTCGTCGGCCCGAACTGCCTCGGCACCTACTGTCCCGAGGGCCGCGTCACCTTCATCGCGGGATCCGCTCGGGACCCCGGCCCGGTCGGCGTGATCTCGCAGTCGGGGGGCCTCGGGGTCGACATCATCCGCCGCGGCAGCGTTCGCGGCATCCGCTTCAGCCGCCTCGTGACGGTGGGCAACAGCGCCGACCTCGGCGCCAGCGACATTCTCGATTTCTATGCCGCCGATCCGGCGACCGGGGTGATCGGCCTCTACGCCGAGGGGATCGGCGACGGCCGCCGTTTCTTCGATGTCCTGCGGGATCTCGACGGCCGAAAGCCGGTGGTTCTCATGAAGGGCGGGATGACGGGGCAGGGCAAGCGCGCGGCGGCGTCCCACACGGGCGCGCTGGCCGGCGACGAGCGCGTCTGGCCGGCCCTCGCCGCACAGACGGGGCTGGTGCTCGTCGATACGCTGGAAGAGTTCCTGGACGCCCTGCTGGCGTTCCAGTTTCTGGAGCCCAGGGCCGACCGTCCGACGCGGGACGTGGCGATGTTCGGCAACGGCGGCGGGGCGAGCGTCCTGGCGACCGATTTCTTCGCGCGCGCCGGGCTGGACGTGCCCAGGTTCGGGGACGAGACCATGCGCCGTCTCCGGGAGATGAATTTCCCGCCCGGGACGAGCATCGACAACCCGATCGACGCGCCGGGCGGGACGCTGCGGGTGGACGACGGGCGCATCGCCGGGAGGATCGTCGACGCCGTCTACGCGTCGGGCGAGCCCGACGCGTTCGTCATGCACATCAACCTTCCCGTCTTCACCCTGTCCTACGACCAGGGGGCGGACTACACCGCGCACATGGTGGAATCGTCCCTGGAGGCCCAGACCCGGGCCTCCGCGCGCACCCATTTCCTCCTCGTGCTGCGCTCCGACGGGTCTCTCGAGGTCGAAGAGCGCAAGATCGCCGACCGGCGGAACGTCCAGGCCCTGGGCGTTCCGGTGTTCGACGAATTGCCCAACGCGGCGGGCGCTCTCGCCGCGATGCGCCGCCACGAGCGCTTTCTGCGGAAACGGCGCTGACCCCGTCCGGCGCGCCGCCGCTCACGCGGGGGGCGGCGAGACCACCTCCTCGTACGGGTGCCTCCGCGTGATCAGACCCGCGTGCAGGAACACGTCCAGCGTTGCGTCGTAGGCGTCCGGCGTGATTTCCACGTGCGGCGTCCAGCAGCCGAGTCCCTGGTAGAAGGCGATGGTCTCCGTCAGCACCGCGGCGTCGATGTCCGGAAAGAATCCCTTCTCGGCCTCGGCGATGTCCGCCGCCGGCGTGTCGTTGACCCAGGCGCGCGACCTGCGGTAGGCGCGCATGAACGCGGCCGCCATGTCGGTCTCGAGCCAGTCCCGCATGCCCGCGAGGCTCGAAAAGGCGCAGGGGCCGATGGCCGCGCCGACCGACGCGACGACGTGGCCGGCGCCGTCGTGCTCGAGCTGCTGGGGCGCGGGGCCCTGCTGGTGGATGTAGGCGCCTTGGCCGGCGCGGAAGGCGGCGTCCATGGAATCGACGTCGCCGGCGTCCACCGCGTCGATCGTGGCGTAGTCGAGGCCCGACTTGTGGCAGGCGTACTTGAACATGGCGAGGGGCTGCCCGAAGTGGTCGACGAGCACTTTCCGGCCGGCGAGCTTGCTCCAGGAGAAATCGGGGTCGGGTTCCCGCGCCGCGATGAAGAAGCCGTCCATCTCGTTGATCTGGGCGAAGTGCGCGAAGGCCGGCGTCCCGCCGCGTTCGAGCGCCAGGAAGCCTTGCGCGGGCGCCGACTGCACCACCTCCGAGGTCCCGTCGAGAAGGGACGCGACGGCGGATTTGCCGGGCGGCGACACGCGGTATTCCGGTTCCAGCCCTTCCTCTTCGAGGAAGCCCGCGGCGATCGCGCCGATCAGCGGACTGTAGAACGCGGAGAAGCGCGAGAACTCGATTCGGATCCGGGTCAAGGTTGGTCCTCCATGGCGTGTTTCCCGGCGGCCGGGCGCGCGGCGGCCGGACATGCTGCTACGCTATGCCACATGACGGCACGGTCCTCAAAGGGCGCGGGAACCTCCGGGAGCCGGGCGCGCCGCGTGACGGTGGTGGGCGCCCACGCCGAAGGCGAAGTGGGCCGGGTGGTCACCGGAGGCGTGCCGCCGCCGCCCGGCGCCACGCTTTTCGAGCAGCGCGAATACCTGCGCACCCGGGACGACGGCCTGCGCAAGTTCCTGCTGTTCGAGCCGCGCGGCGGCGCCTTCTGCCACGCCAACCTGATCGTGCCGGCCAAGGACCCGCGCGCCCGGGCGGGCTTCATCGTCATGGAGGCCGCCGACTACCCGCCGATGTCGGGTTCCAACGCCATGTGCGTCGTCACGGTGCTGCTCGAGACCGGCATGGTGGAGATGGAGGAACCGGAGACGCGCCTCGTGCTGGACACTCCGGGCGGCCCGGTCGACGTCACG
This sequence comes from Alphaproteobacteria bacterium, assembly GCA_963663355.2. Lineage (GTDB taxonomy): Bacteria > Pseudomonadota > Alphaproteobacteria > UBA2966 > UBA2966 > UBA2966. The sequence continues at coordinate 2,021,455 of CAXXKS010000001.1, read as the reverse complement.
GCGGCCTGCCGGGACGGGACGTGCGAGTCCGTCGCCGTGACCAACGTGCCGTGCTTCGTGTCCAGGCTCGACGCCCCCGTGGAGGTGGAGGGTCTCGGGACGCTCCGCGTGGACATCGCCTACGGCGGAGCCTTCTTCGCCATCGTCGATGCGCGGGCGCTGGGGTTCGGCCTGACCGGCCCGGAGGCCCGCGAGCTGGTCGAGACGGGGGAGGCCGTCAAGGCGGCCGTCGTCGAGCAGCACCCGGTCGCGCACCCCGAAAACCCGGACATCCACACCGTGACCTTCACCGAGTTCGCGGCGCCCCTGGAGGTGGACGGGGAGGGGCGCAAGGCCGGCCGCAGCGCCGTGGTCATCTCGCCCGGAAAGATCGACAGGTCCCCGTGCGGCACGGGAAGCTCGGCCCGCCTCGCGGTGCTGCACGCGCGCGGCGAGATCGGCCCCGGCGAGACGTTCCTGAGCCGCTCCCCCATCGACACGGAGTTCCGGTGCCGGATCGTCCGCACGACCGAGGTTGGCGGCGTCCCGGCGGTCGTGCCCGAGATCGCGGGACGAGCCTGGATCACCGGCTTTCATGAGTACCGTCTCGATCCCGGCGACCCGTTTCCCGAGGGATACACCCTCTCCGACACCTGGTACCGCGCCCTCTGACAGACCTGCGCGCCGTCCACCCCCACCCGGCCGCGCCCCTCTCCCGCGTGCGGGATGAGGGTGTCGGAAAACGATGCGCCGCCCCAACCGCGTTTCGCAGAGGAATCCTTCCTGGGGGGGGCCGGAACGTCGTCGTCGGCGGCGGGGTTCAGGCGGCGGGGCGGCGTTCGTTCAGGACGGCTTCGGCTTCGGCTTCGACGACGGTGCCCTTGAAGAAGTCCGGATTCATGCCGCCGTGCATGGCGACGGCGTTGGCGAACGTGAAGTCGCGGAAGTCCTCGGGCGTGAGGACGCCGTCCTCGACCAGTTCGTGGGATTCGGCCAGCACCCTGGTGGCGTCCCGGACGTCCCAGTGCCCGATGTCCGATCCGAGCATCGCGTTGAAGCGGACGTTCATCGCGTTCACGCGGCGGTCGAAGGCCCAGGCGATGCAGCGGTCGTCCGCTTCGCAGCCGAAGAAGAAGTTGGGAACGAACAGGTCCCGGATGTCCTCTTCGGTCCCGATGGCGCAGGCCGCCCATTCGTCGAGGTCCGCCTCGTCCTCCGGGTTGTTCCAGAACGCCGGATTGATGTAGCCCGCCAGTTCCGCGGCCCTTGCCCGGACGCGGTCGTCCCCGTGCTCGGTGATCAGGGCGAGCAGCGCGCCGCGGTCGACGTTGGCGGGGTTCAGGTCGCGCTCGAGGGCGTGTCGATTCCGCTTCTCCCAGTGCTCGATGAGGTCGTGATAGAGGCTCACGGCCCAGGCGACGCCGCATTCCAGAAAGCCGATCCTGAGGTCCGGAAAACGCCGGGTCACGCCGCCGAAGAACATGGCCTTGCAGCACGCCTCCGACGACTCAGCGAAGTTGTGGATGTGGTTGTAGTTGAAGCTCGTCGGCGAGGTCCGGTTGGGCCAGCCCATGCCGTGGCTGTGGGTCGTGGGCGCGACCTTCAGTTCGAGGCACTTCGCCCACAGCGGGTCGTAGTCGTAGAGGCCGTCCATGCCCAGCGGGTCGAGCCAGAAGGACGCGGCCACGGCCCCGTCGGCGTCCGTCTCGATGGGACGGCGCACCACGCCTTCCATCATCATCGCCTTCATGCCGAGCCGCCGGACCGCGAATTCGAGCTCTTCGACGGCCTCGTCCGGCGTGTGCATGGGGATGGTGGCCACCGTCATGATGCGGTCGCCGTGGCCCCGGAAGGCGTCGGCGTTCATGAGGTTGCTGGCGCGCACCACCGACAGGCGGAGCTCGTCGTCCGCGATCGCCAGGGTGTGCAGGCCCAGGGTCGGGTAGACGACGGTGAAGTCGACGCCGAATTCGTCCATGCGCTGGCGCCACAGGCGCGGCACCATGGCGGTGGCCCGGTCCACCGTGTTGCCGGGCAGGACCCAATGGGGCGGCCGCTTGATGCGCCGCTCCCGCACCTCGTCGCGCGACCGGCCGTACCAGCCCCAGAACCGGCCGTCCTTCATCAGGTTCCTGTAACGGTCGACCATCCCCGGTCCGGCCACCTCGTCGAGGTAGCCGTAGAGGACCGGCTCGATCTCGATCATGTGTCCGTCGTTGTCGATGACGGGGTGGTCGAGCGTCTCCCGGACGGCTGCGGAGTCGGTCTTGCCGGCGGACATGGCGGATCCCCTGAATGGACGGCCGGCCGGGCGGGACGCTAAATGGCGAAGACTCGAACGGCGACGGCCACGCCTACCGCCAACGTGAGGGCCGACATGACCTCCAACCGTGTGAGGCGTTTGTGCAGGTGGGCGATTTCTTCGGCCGCCTCGCGGGCGTCTTCTTCGGACATGGCGGATCTTCCGAACGGACGGGCCGGTCGATCGAACGTTGGCATTCTCTTCCGCCCGGCGTCAGACTTCGAGGACCGCGATCTCCTGGTCCTCGGTCACCTCGTCGCCCTCGCCGACCAGGAATTCCCTGATCGTGCCGTCGGTGTCGACCATGACCGGGATCTCCATCTTCATGGATTCCAGGATCATGATCTCGTCGCCGTCGGAGACCCGGTCGCCGACGGCGGCGACGATCTTCCACACCTTCCCGGTCATTTCCGATCTGACACGTTCTTCCGCCACCGCCGATTCTCCCGGTTCGGTTGCCCCCGGTGCCGTCACGCCTTCAGGGACGCAACGACCTCATCCGCCAGTCCCGTATGGACGTCGCCGGAGACGAAGCGTTCGTTTCCCAGCGCCGCCCGGATGAACGGGATGTTGGTCTTTATGCCTTCGATCGCAAATTCGTCAAGGGCTTCGCCGAGCTTGCGGATGGCGCCGTTCCGGTCGTCCGCGCGGACGATGACCTTGGCGACCAGGGGGTCATAGTAAGGGGTGACCGTTCCGCCTTCGGCGAAGCCCGTGTCGACGCGGACGCCGCCGCCCTGCGGGGGACGGAACACGTCGAGCGGCCCGGGGGAGGGGAAGAACCTGATCGGGTCCTCTGCGTAGACGCGCGCCTGGATGGCGTGGCCCGAGACCTCCACGTTCTCGGGCAGGATGTCGTCGAGCCGGTGGCCGCAGGCGCTCCTCACCTGGGCGGCGACGATGTCGACTCCCGTGACCTCCTCGGTCACGCCGTGCTCCACCTGGAGCCGGGTGTTCATCTCGAGGAAGTTGAAGCCGCCGCCTTCGTAGAGGGTCTCCACGGTGCCGATGTTGTCGTATCCCATGGCGCCGAGAATCTCCGCCGCCGACCCGGCGGGCGCCGCCACCGCCTCGCGGGCCAGCAACGGCGCCGGTGCCTCTTCGATCACCTTCTGGTGCCGCCGCTGGACGGAACAGTCGCGCTCGAACAGGTGACGCGCGTTGCCGTGCCTGTCGGCCACGATCTGGAACTCGACGTGCCGGGGCCGTTCGAGGAGCCGCTCGAGGTAGACCTCCGCGGTTCCGAAGCTTCGCTCGGCCATCGACCGGGCGCGCGCCAGCGCCTTGGCGAGCTGCGCGCCGTCCCGGGCCGGCAGCATGCCGATTCCCCCGCCGCCGCCCGCCGGCTTGACGAGTACCGGAAAGCCGATCTCCCGGGCGGCGGCGAGCGCCGCCTCGTCGTCGCGCAGCACGCCGGAGCTCGGCCCCATCGGCATGCCGCGCTCCCGCATCATGTCGCGGGCCCGGGTCTTGTGGCCCATCGCCTCGAGCCACCGCGCGGCGGGCCCGATGAAGCGGCAGCCCGCGGCCTCCACGCGCGCCGCGAACTCGTGGTTCTCCGCCAGGAACCCGTATCCCGGATGGAGGCCGTCGGCGCCGGTCTCCTTCACGACGTTCAGAATGGCGTCCTGGTTGAGGTAGCTCTCCGCGGGCGCGGCGCCCCCTATGCAGTGCGCCTCGCCGACCTCGGCGAGGTAAGGGGCGTTCCCGTCGGCCTCCGAATAGACGGCGACGGCCTTCACGCCGAGGCCGTCGAGGGCCCGGATGACGCGCGCCGCGGCGGCGCCGCGGTTCGCGACGACGACTTTCTCGAACATGGACATCCCGGTCAAAAGGTCGTGGGCCAGTTGCCGAGCTGGTGCCTGGAGATGCCCCCGGTGCGGTCCCGGGCGTGCACCTCGAGCAGGCGAGCGATCGTCCGGCGCGTCTCGCGCGGATCGATCACGAACTGCGACGAGTAGATGCTGGCGAGGTCGTAGGCGGACGACGCTTCCGAGACGTCCTTGAGGCGTTTCGCGAACAGCTCCGGATCCTGTTCGTAAGTCACGCCGTACACCACGTTCACGGCGACGTTCGGATCCATGAACCCGATGTCGGCCGAGGGCCAGGCCAGCATCTCGTCGGCGTTCCGGGTGCCCGCCATGTTGAGATAGGCCTGGCCGTAGCTCTTGCGCATGACGATGGAGAGCTTCGGCACGGTGCAGAGCTGCATCGCCGACATGAAGTTCATGATGCGGCCGGGCGCCTTCTTGACCTCTCCCGCGAGGCCGATGAGGAACCCGGGCGTGTCCGTCAGGAAGATCAGCGGGATGTTGAAGGAGTCGCAGAGCACGAGGAAGCCGGTGACCTTGTCGCAGGCGTCGGGGTCCAGCGCCCCCGCCTTGAACAGGGGGTTCGAGCATACGTAGCCCACGGTCCGGCCGTTGACGCGCGCGAGCGCCGTGGTGGCCGCGCGCGCGAAACGGGGCTTCATCTCGAACACGCTGCCCGTATCCGAGAGCGCCGCGATCACCTTGCGCATGTCGTAGACCTTCTGGCGCTCCGCGGGGACGATGTCGAGGATTCGCCGCGCCGCGTCGTCGGACCCCGCCGGCACCGGGGCCTCCGGCGGCCGCTCGTTGTGGTGGCTCGGCAGGTAGCTCAGGAACTTCTTGATGAGGTCGAGGGCTTCCTCGTCCGTATCGGTGGCGTAATCGACCTTGCCGGTGATCTCGGACTGCATCTTCCAGCCGCCGAGTTCCTCGGGGTCCACCTTCTCCTTGATGGCGATTTCCGTGACCTTGGGGCTGGACACGGCCAGCACGCCGCCCTTGCGCATGGCGACGAAGTCGGACAGTTGCGTGAACCAGCAGGCGGTCCCGTACGCGGGGCCCAGCACGGCGGCGGCATAGGGTACCTCGCGGCGGCGGACGAACTGCTCCGGGTCCTGTCCCAGGGCGCCCGTGCCGACGGCGCCCATGGTGTCGGGAATGCGCGCGCCGGACGACTCGTTCAACAGCACGAGCGGCATGCCGTTCCTGACCGCGGTCTCGCGCATGTGACGCATCTTCTTGACGTTGGTCAGGCTGCTGGAGGCGCCCTTGACCGAGAGGTCGTGGGAGACCACGGCGGCTTCGCGTCCGTCGATTCGCCCGTAGCCGCAAACCTTGCCGTCCGTAGGCGTCGATGCCTGCGCCTCCGGGATGAACGAAGTGGCGAAGAGGCCCGATTCGATGAACGTCCCCTCGTCGAACAGGTAGTCGATGCGTTCGCGCGCGTGCAGGCCGGGACGGGCCTTGATCCTGGCGACGCGTTCAGGGCCGCCCATCGCCAGCGCGTGCTCGCGGCGTTTCTCGTAATCATCCAGAATCGCGTCGAACGACATGATGCCCCTCGGGTCGTTCCGTGAGTGCCCGGCGCGCGGGCGCGGCAAATTAGCCCATCCCCCCGTTTCGTGCCAAGCGCGCCGCCCCGCCGGAGGCCGCCGCCGCGTCCGGATGCGGGGACCTCTCCGGCGGATGCTTGACAGGACGGCCCCGCGCCGGTACGCCCGGCACCCGACGGCCTCCGGCATCCGAGGGGCGACGAAGCTCATGAGCTGGCTACCCGAAGTCGAGGAGATCGAACGCCGCAAGGAGTTCGCCCGCAAGCTGGGCGGCAAGGAGGGCGTCGACCGCCAGCACAACCAGGGACGGCTCACGATCCGCGAACGCATCGACGGGCTCGTCGATCCGGGAAGCTGGCGGGAGATCGGAATCCTCACCGGCACGGCCGCTTACGGGGACGACGCCGAGCTCGTCGACGTGAAGCCGGCCAACGCGGTGATCGGGACCGGGCGCCTCGACGGCCGCAAGGTCGCCATCGACGGCGACGACTACACCAACCGCGGCGGCTCGTCCGAGGCCACGGTCTCCGAGAAGTGGATCTACGCCGACCAGTGGGCCCACGAGATGAACATCCCGCTGGTGCGCCTGGTGGAGAGCGCCGGCGGCAGCGTGCGCCTCGTGGAGAAGATGGGACATACGAAGATCCCGGGCTATCCGACGTGGCCGATGGGCAAGCTGCTCGGGAAGGTTCCCGTGATCGGGCTCGCGCTCGGTCCGTGCGCCGGACTGGGGGCCCTGAAGGCGGCCTGCGCGCACTTCTCGATCATGGTCAAGGACACGAGCCAGGTCTTCGCCGGCGGCCCGCCGGTGGCCTTCGAGGCCGGCATGTCGGGAACGCGCGTGGACAAGGACGTGCTCGGCGGCTGGAAGATCCACACCGAGACGAGCGGCGTGATCGACAACGCGGCCGACGACGAGCCGCATGCCTTCGAGCTCGCCCGGCGCTGGCTATCCTACATGCCGAACAGCGTCTACGAACTGCCGCCGGCCGTCGACTCCGACGACCCGCCGGATCGGCGCGAGGAGGAGCTGCTCTCCATCATCCCGCGCGACCGGCGCAAGATCTACAACCCCCGGCGCATCCTCGAGCTCGTGTTCGACAGGGAGTCGGTATTCGAGGTGACGCCGAAGTTCGGGCGCTCCACGGTGACGTGCCTCGCCCGCCTCAACGGCCTGCCGGTCGGCGTGCTGGCGAACGACCCGCGCTTCTTCGGCGGGGGCATGAACCGGACCGCGGCCGAGAAGTTCGAGACCTTCATCGACATCTGCGACACGTTCCATCTGCCGATCGTCAATTTCGTCGACCAGCCCGGCACCGTCGTCGGGGTCGACGCGGAGCGTCAGGGCAACGTGCGCAAGGCCGTGCGGGTGCTCACCGCCATCGAGCAGACGCAGGTGCCCTGGTGCGCCGTCGTGGTGCGCCGCCTCTTCGGGCTGGCCGGCAACTGCTACGGCCGCATGCAGGGCCTCAACTACCACGTGGCCTGGCCGTCGGCGACATGGGGCTCGATCCCGTTCGAGGGCGGGATCATGGCCGCCTACCGCCGCGAGCTCGACAGCCTCCCGGAGGCGGAGCGCGACAGGCGGATGGAGGAACTCGACACCCACTACTCGCGCCTGGCGTCGCCGTTCCTCACGGCGGAGCGCTTCCGGGTGCCGGACATCATCGATCCCCGGCGGACCCGCGAGGTCCTCTGGAACTGGCTCGAGGACGCCTGGAAGACCCTGCCCGCGCAGCTCGGGCCGGTGACGCGCTCCATGCGCAAGTAGGGGCGGGGCCGGCCCGGCCGGGCGGCGGATGCCGCGGACCTCCCCGGTGCGTGCTCGTTACCGCTTGATTGTGCGGGCGTTGGCCGGTAGGTTCGGGAAAACGATGTCGGCGCCTCCGGGAGTCCCGGGGGACCCGCGGCAGGGCAGGGCAGGGTTCGCCTGCGGTTCGGGGCGGCCGGAAACGGAGAACTGGGAAGCGCATGGCTAGTGTCATTCTCTTGACCCTTCTGGTCGTATTCGTGCTGCTGGGCGCGCCGATCGGGTTCGTACTGGTCCTCATCCCGACCGCGTACATCGTGATCACGGGCGAGGTTCCGTGGACGATGATCCCCTACAACATGTACGAGTCCCTGGCGCATCCGCCGCTGATCGCCATTCCCTTCTTCATGCTGACCGGCGAGCTGATGACGTCGGCCACCATCACCGACCGGCTGATCGAACTCAGCCGGGCGCTGGTGGGCCGCGCGCGCGGCGGCCTGGCGCAGGTGAACATCGTCGTGTCGATGTTCTTCGCCGGCATGAACGGCTCGGTGGTCGCCGATACGGCGACGGTCGGTTCGATCCTCATTCCCGCCATGAAGCGCGCCGGGTACTCGGCGGCCTTCTCCGCCGCCATAACGTCGGTCAGCGCGACCATCGGCGGCATCATCCCGCCGTCCATCGGCATGATCATCCTGGCGACGGTGGCGTCGCTGTCGGTGGGCGCCCTGTTCTCTGGCGGCATCATTCCGGGAATCCTGATCGGCCTGGCGCTGATGGCCATCACCTGGTTCATCGCCCGCAGGCGCAACTACGAGCGTAGCGACGAGCCCTGGAACATCCGGCGGATCTGGCAAGCGTTCCTCGGCTGCGCGCTGGCGCTCTCCATCCCGCTCGTGCTGGTGGGATCGATCGTGGGCGGCATCGCGAGCCCGGTGGAGGCCGGCGCCATCACGGCAATCACGTCGTTCATCCTCGGCCTGTTCGTCTACCGCAGCGTGACCGCCGATATCCTCGTGGGGGCCATCACGCGCGCCTTCAAGACGGCGGCGGCGGTGTTCATCATCATCGCCTCGGCCGGTCCGTTCAGTTGGCTGCTCACGCGGCTGGGGACGCTGAAGTTCGTGCAGGACTTCATGGGCGGATATACGGATTCGCCGTTCATGTTCGCCGTCATGCTGATCCTCCTCATCCTGCTCGTCGGCATGATCATGGACGCCGCCGCCAACATCATCGTCGTCGGTCCGGTGCTCATCCAGGTGAGTGTCGACGCCGGCTTCCCCGAGGTGCAGGCGGCCCTCGTGGTCGTCGTGGGCTTCCTGATCGGAACGGTGACGCCGCCCATCGGGGTGGCCTACTTCACGGGTTCGTCGATCGCGAGGGCTCGCCTCGAGATTGTGGCGGTGGAAATGGTGCCGTACCTCATCGCCGAGTTCCTGGTGCTCTTCCTCATGATGGTATGGTCGCCGCTGACGATGTGGCTGCCCAGGGTGTTCGGCTTCGTGGAGTGAATCGGGTCCCTCCAGCGGGAGGGACGCCCCAACGACGAGGAACGCGGGTCAAGTCAAGGGAGTCCGGGACATGGTGGCTCTGGCGCACAAGTTCGATACGGGCCTGAAAGGGCTGCTGAGCACGATCTGCTCGACCTTCATCATTCTCATGGTGTTTTTCACCGTGTGGACGGTGGTGATGCGGTACGTGTTCCTGAACGCGCCGTTCTGGAGCGACACGCTCACCATGTTCTTCAACGTCTGGATGGTGTTCCTGGCGCTCGCCCTCACGGTGCGCGACCGCAACCACATCTCCATGACGATGCTCTACGAGATCCTGCCGCCGATCGTCGGATTCTCGTGCGAGTTCCTCTGGACCCTCCTGATCTGCATCTTCGGGATCTTCATCGCCATCTGGGGTTTCGACGCCTCATGGAACGTGCCGGGCAAGTACTGGGAGTTCGGCTACATGTCCAAGAAATGGCCGATGATGATCATGCCGACGGTCGGCGTACTCATGTTCGTCATGGCGCTCATCGTCCTGATCGAGGATGTCCTCCGCTTCAGGAAAGGGGACATCCAGGTGCACGCTCACGAGCTCGAGGACATCGAGGAGTTCCAGCGCTTGGCCGGGATCGAAGCCGACGAGCTGGAGGTTCAGGAGCGCGCCGACGCGCACTGAGCGCGGCGTTTTCGAAGTTCGTACCGGACGGAAAAACCGGGCGACACGCCCCCATCACCCTGGCGGCCCGGCCGCGCCCCGAGGGTCCCCTCTCCCGGTCTTGCGGGAGAGGGACAGGGTGAGGGGTGTCGGAGAACAACGCGCTGCCGCGGCAAGCGTCTGCAACCTTCGACGGGCCAACCTGCCCGCCCCGACCGCGTTTTGCAGGGCAATCCTTTCCGGGGGGAGGGCACCCCGACGGCGCGATCTTCCCGCCGCTATGCGCCGTAGGTGACGGCCCGCTCCACCGCCGCGACGGTTCCCGACTTCGCCTCCTCGACGGACCGGGCCAGATCGGAGAGGTAGCGGTCGACGACCGGCACGTGGGTCATCGTCAGCATGCCCATGTGAACGGCGGGCGGATCGGCGGACGGCGTGATGAACCAGCCCCGGTTCGTCATGGCCTCGGCGACAGCGAGGATGTCGTGGTCCTCCGAAGCGTAGGAAAGGATCGTGAGCGGTGGGTCCCCGACGATCGTCAGCCCGTCGATGGCGGCGATCCCCGCCTTCAGGCGGTCGACCGCGTCCAGGAGCTCGCCGGCTATGCGCAGGTAGCCGTCCCGGCCGAGATAGCTCAGGACGGCCCAAGCCGCGGCGATGGGTCCGCCCGGACGTGACCCCGGGATCGTCGGCGAGGCGTAGCGGCCGCGGGGCCACTCGTCGAACTCGAACGCCTGGTATTTGCGATGTTTCCGGTCGGCGAGCAGGAAGGTCGACGCTCCCTTGGCGGTGAAGCCGTACTTGTGCAGGTCGGCCGACATGGACGCCACGCCGGGAACCTCGAAATCGAAGGGCGGAACGGGCCGGCCGAGTGCGCGGGCGAAGGGGGCGATGAAGCCGCCCACGCAGGCGTCGACGTGCAGCCACAGGTTCTTCTCCCGGGCCAGTTCGGCGATGTCGGATACCGGATCGACAACGCCGTGGGCGAATTGCGGGGCGGAGGCGGCGAGCATGACGGTCCGGTCGTCGACCGCCTCGGCCATGCGGCCGGCGTCGGCGCGGAAGTCCTCGCCGACCGGCACGCGCTTCACCTCCATGCCGAGGTAGTGCGCCGCCTTGTCGAACGCCGGGTGGGCGCTGTAGGGCGCGACGACGACGGGCCTGGCCACGCCGGGACGGACGTCCCGCGCCCAGTCCCGCGCGGTCTTGACCCCCAGCAGGATGCTTTCGGTGCCGCCCGAAGTCATGCTGCCCGCCGCGTCGTCGCCGCCGTTGAGCAACCCGAGCGTCCAGGCGATCACGTCGTTCTCGAGGCGCGCGAGGCTGGGAAACGCGCCGGGTCCGAGCGCGTTCTCGGAGAAATACAGGCGGGAGGCGTCCTTGGCGATGTCGAGCACGTCGTCGCCGCCGAAATGGGTGTAGAGGCCGATGCGGCCGCCGCGCCAGTCGACGTCGTCGTCCTTCGCGGCCTCGAGCTCGGCGAGGACCTCGTCCCGCGTTCGGCCCTTGGAGGGGAAACGGTTGGTCATGGCCATGCCGCAAGGGTTTTCCGCCGGGCGGGCGTCGTCGCCGGAGTTCCGTCGCGGGTATCCCTATATCCCATCCGGTTCGTCGGTCATACCCCACGCATCGAAGCCGGCGCCGTCACGGTCTTGCAAGGGCGGGGCCGGGACACTCCGGGTCTCGCCGGTTCCCGTGCTCCGGCCGCCCGGAGCGCATATGCCACGGCAAATTCGTTCTGATTTTCCTCGCCGTTTCGCGGCGCTCGATCACTAGTGTCCCAACGTTTTGGGATTGAGTACCGTTAATAGATTGATATTATTCGATGAATCCCTGCTCAAGGGGGTCACCGACTTGAGATCGCAACGCCGGTTCGGCACGCTTTCCCATCCGACATGTCGCCAGGAAGGGGGGGCCGATGTATTCCGGCAAACTGGTCTTCGCGCAGATCATGGATCACCTGCCCTGGCACAGGTTCCGTCACTGCGTGGCCCGATACGACGGAAACCGCAAGGTCAAGTCGTTCACCTGCGCGGACCAGTACCGATGCATGGCGTTCGCTCAGCTCACCTATCGGGCCAGCTTGCGGGACATCGAGACCTGCCTGCGCGTTCAACCCGCGAAGCTCTACCACATGGGGCTTCGGGGCGGGGTCTCCCGCAACACCCTCGCCAACGCCAACGCTGTCCGCGAATGGCAGATCTACGCCGACTTCGCCCAACACCTCATCCACATCGCCCGAAACCTCTACGCCGACGACAACACTCCCGGCCTCGATCTCGGCAGCACCGTCTACGCCCTCGACTCCTCGACCATCGATCTCTGCCTGTCCCTGTTCCCGTGGGCCCGGTTCCGCGCGGCAAAGGGCGCCGTCAAGCTCCACACCCTGCTCGACCTGCGCGGCAACATCCCCGCCTTCATCCACATCTCCGACGGAAAACTCCACGACGTCAACGTGATGGACATGCTCCTGCCCGAGGCGGGCGCCTTCTACATCATGGATCGGGCCTATCTCGACTTCAGCCGTCTCCATCACCTGCATCACAGGGGCAGCTTCTTCGTCCTGCGCGCGAAATCCAACACCAGGCTCCGCCGCCTCTACTCCCGCCCTGTCGATCGCGCCACCGGCCTCATCTGCGATCAGGTCGTGCGGCCAAGCGGCGTCAACAGCACGACCGACTATCCAGACAAACTACGGCGCATCCGATACCGAGACGCCGAACGCGACAAGACCCTCGTCTTCCTCACCAACAACTTCGTTCTGCCGGCTCTGACCATCGCCGAACTCTACCGCGCCCGCTGGCACGTCGAGCTGTTCTTCAAGTGGATCAAGCAGCACCTCCGCATCAAGTCCTTCTTCGGTACCTCGCAGAACGCCGTCAAGACCCAGATCTGGATTGCGGTGTCGGTCTACGTCCTGGTCGCGATCATTCGCAAACGACTGAAGCTGGAGCAGAGCCTCTACACAATGCTACAGATCCTCAGCCTCACCGTGTTCGAGAAAACACCCCTCAATCAACTACTTGACCCCGACGCTCCGCACTCCCAACAACTGGATCATCCTAACCAATTGAACCTATTGCATTAACGTTGGGACACTAGTGGCGCTCGATGACGGTCGATCCGCTTTTGGCGGGGTCCGTGCGGCGGCTTGGGGACGCCATTCGGTCGTCATCGTCCACGCGGCGGCGCTCCACGGGGCAGTCGGGTCGAACGGGGCGTGATCCGGGCATGACCGGTTTCCCCCATGCTCCGGGGGTTGGCGGCGAGGCGCTGGATGTTGCCTGCGTAAGGCGGTCAGCTGGGCGCTGGCCGCGGGGCTGTGTTGTCGGTCATTTTGAGGAAGTCGAGGACGCGGCGCGGGTTCCTGGCGAGATTGCGCATGGTCTCGGCGACGGCGAGGCCGCGTCCCTTGACGACGCCGATGGCGAAGCGCCTGAGCGGGGTCATGTTCTCCGGCCCGTGGCCCGCGCGGATGCGGCTTCGATCCTCGTCGAAGCTCCAATCGAGGATGTGGTGGGTCGCCTCGATGGTCCAGTGCCCGCGATTGAGGGCGAGCAGACGCTCGGGCGTTGCGGCCTTGGGGGTTAGGCTGGTGACGCCGTAAGCGGTCTCGCACCGGCGTTTGCCGGACGTGACCTCGACGGTTTCGCGGCACACGGCGAAGCTCTGACCGACGCCGGGGAAGTCGAGATAATCGTTGAGCTCGCCCGAGACCCAGATGGAGCGCTTCTCGCGGCGGCCGTGCTCGGGCTTCGGGCTCTGGTCCTCAAAGTCCGGCGCGCGGCTGGCGATGTCCTCGTCGAGAGTGAGCCGGATATCGCTCAGCAGGGTCTTCTGGTTCCCCTTCACGGTGAACAGGTAGTCCGCACCCCGGCCGATGAGATACGTGGCCAGCGTGCGCTGGGTGAGCAGGGCATCGGCGGTGACGGTGCGGCCCGCGATGTCGGGCAGGGTCTCGAGCAGGGGGATGGTGGTGCCGATCTCGTTGGTACGCTTCTCTCCTTCGTCGGCATCCGGCCTCATGCCGACTTTTTTTGCCCCCACGGCGCCCCGGTGTCGTGGCCGACGACGCCGAGCACATGAGCCCGGCATCCCTCGTCGTCGATGGCGCCGCGGATGGTCTTGCCGTCGATCGCCAGCGCGCTGTCGCCCGAGCCGTGGGCTTCGTGCCAGGCCCTGAGCGCGGCGTCGAGCTGGGCCGGATCGACGCGGATCAACAGGTTGCGCATCGCCGACAGGCTGGGCGGGCGGTACACCCCGTCGCGGCGGCGCACGCGGAAGCGCTGCAGCACCCTGGGGCTGAGATCGTCGGCCCATTCGCCGATCGCCTTGTAGCCGCGCATGCCGCACAGCGTCGCCGCGACGGCGAGCGCCAGCACCGTGGGAAGCGCATGGCGCCGGCCCTGGCGGCGGCGGGGATCGTCGATGCCCTGGAAGAACTCGGGCAGGGAGCGCATCTGCGCGGCGGTGAGCGTCATCTTCGGCACTCCATGTCGCAGGCGGGGATCGAGTTCGGCGGCGCGCAGCCGGGCGCGCGCGTCCCGGCGCAGGGGATGAAGGAACACCAGCTTGGGCCGGGCGTGCGCGCTGTAGCCGGCCCCGCCGCGGGCGAAGCCGCGGGTGCGCCCGGCCTCGATCCAGTTGGCCGCGCGGTAAACCGTGCCCCGGAACAGCGCGGGGTCGACGAACGTCTCCGCCAGCAGCACCTCGTGGCCGAAGCGGACCGGCCAGTCCCGCGCCAGACGGCGCGTGCACAAGGACAGCACCCGCGAGCCCAGGTTGGGCGGGCCGCCGGGCAGGATCAGGAAGCGCGCGTTGTCGGTCACCAGATGAAGACGGCCGAACTGGACGCCGTATTCCCAGCCGATCCAGCGGTCGCGCGCCCCGCACTTCAGCGCCGGCGCCGAGAACACCAGAAGCGCCAGCCATCGGCCCCGATGATGCGCGACATAGCGCATCGTCTCACCCATCCCCGGAAGCGCGCCGAGGTAATGGTGCGCCTGCATCACATCGCGGAAGCGGCCCTCGTCCGCCGCCGCCACGATGTCGACCGCCACCTCCGATAGAACCGACACTGCTCCCCCGTCCCCACGGCTGCCTCGCGGCACCGATATCGAACCGGGGCGCGAAAGTCCAGTATCGCCGTCAACTCCTTGTCAGACAGACCGAATGCCCAAAGAACACATCCGCCCTCGCGCATATGCTTTTCGGTCTGGACGAAGCGGGGCCTAGTGTGATAATCGGGCTCGTTGCGATTTTTGGGAGGCGCCACGAGCCAGCACCCGGTCGCACGTACTAGACTGACTGGCACCAGATCAACTGGGAGGTAAGACAGTATGCTGAGAAAGACCTTGATCGCGCTTGCCGGCGCGGCCGTGCTGGCCGCCGGCAGCAGCGCAATGGCCCAGCAGAAGCTCATCCTCGGCACCGTGCAAGGACCGCCGACGGGCTTCGGCATCGCGCTTCTCGACCACTTCATCCCGCGTGTCACGAAGTATTCGCAGGGCAAGGCGTTCGTCGAGTTCGACGGTCCCAGCGCCATCTGCGTCGAGCACCAGTGCGTCGAGCAGATGCAGCAGGACCTGATCCAGATATCGACGTCCTCGACGGAGAACATCGGTTCGTTCGGCCGCGTCTTCGACGTGATCAACCTGCCGTACTTCTTCCGCGATCTCGAGTGGGCCGACATCATCCTCAACGAATGGCTCGCCGAGTGGCTGGACCAGCAGTCCCGCGAGCAGATGAACGTCGGCGCGCCGGCCGTCGTGCCGTGCGGGGGCTTCCGCCAGCTCGCCAACAACGTTCGCCGGGTCGCGAGGCCCGCCGACCTGAAGGGCATCAAGATCCGCGTCACCAAGAGCCCGACGGCCTACGAGCTGATCAAGGGCTGGGGCGGCATCGCGGTTCCGTACGACTGGGCCCAGCTCTATCAGGGCATGCAGGCCGGCGTGGTGAACGGCTTCTACATTCCCGACGGCTGGACGGTCCACGTCAAGCTGAACGAGGTGGCGCCGTACATCACCGAGACCGGCGGGTCCTACACGGGCTGCGGCCTGTGGACGTCGCACGAGCACCAGGGCAAGTGGGACGAGGAAGTGTCCTACGCCGTGAACGCGGCGGGCAACGACCTCCAGCAGGGCATGGTCTACGAGATCGACCGTCAGTGGCTCAAGACCGCCACGATCGAACTCAAGGAATGCTGCGACGTTTACTATCCGACGGACGAGGAGATGCTCGAGTGGTTCGCCGGATCGCTTCACGCCTGGGTCGAGGCGAAGGGTACGTACCCGACCGAGATCGCGGAGCGCGCGCTCGCGCAGCAGAACATGCACGAGTTCATCGCCGTGCTCAAGGATGCCGGCGCCCTCTAGGTCCCGGCACCGATCCGAACTTCGGGGCGCGCTTCGGCGCGCCCCTTTTTCATGGGGCTCGGTCCGGACCGCCACGGCCGCAGTCCAACCTCACCCTCTCCCTCTCCTTACTCCCGCAAGAGGGGACCCCGATGGCGCAATTGCCCCGCCGGCGAAGTTTCGAGGCAGATGGACGCTTGAGAATCTCTCTACTTCGTGTATAACTTGGCGACACGCCCGGAACCCGCCGGGGCTCCGGGCAAACCAACCATGACGCCCGAAGGGCGCGTGAATCGAAGGCGCTTTAGAGCACTCGAGGAGGCGTTCCATGATCAGCAAGGTTCTCTCTACGATCGGAGTCGCGTTTGTTGCCTCGCTGTTGCTGGTCGGCTGCGACGAGGCGGTAGAGGAGGCGAGCACGTCCGAGCCGGCGAAGCAGGAAGAAAAATCGGCCGCGTCCGGATCGTCCCAGCAGAAATCCGCCGAGATGGGCGGGTCGATGAAGGACGAAAGCGAGATGACGGAGGAGGAGAGGAAGCAGCTCGAAATGGCCAAGAAGCTCCACAAGGCCACGGACTGCGGCGGATTCGACCAGACCTGCACCCACAAGCAGGAAGTGAACCTCTACGCCATCAAGGACGAGAAGGCCGAAAAGGCCGGAACGGCCACGCTGACGCGGACCAACGACGGTCGGCAGCCTGGCGGCGGCCTGTGGTCGAAGCTCAAGAAGAAGGACGCGGAGTAGCCTTCCGGCGCGCGGCGGGGCCGCGGCGCGGCCCCGTTTTTCCTGGGGGCGGAGTCCTCTTTCCCCGTGGGGCTCCGTCTTATCCCAAGGCCTCGTTCAGCAGTTCGGGGATCTCCCCCAGGCGGTGCGCGATGCGTGCCCCCGCCTCGGCCAGGAGAGTCCGTTTCGCGGACGCAGAATCGTCGTCGGTGCGAATCATGGCTGCGACATGGCCGAAGCTCAGGCCCTTGGGGTGGCTCTCCTGAAAGACGCCGGCGATCAGCGCCACGACCGGCTTGGTAATCTCGCCGTCGCGCATGGCTCGTGCCAGACCCTGCTCGTGCCCGGAGCCGGGCTCGCCGTAGAACAGCATGGCGTCGGTATCGGGGTCGGCCTCGAACCGTCCGGCGTATTCCGACATGTCGTTGCCGACGATGGGATCGCCTCCCATGGAGATGCAGGTCGAGACGCCGTAGCCGCCAGCCGCCAGCGCCGCGCTCAGTTCCGCGGACATGCCGCCGGAGCGGGAGCACACGCCGATCCGCCCGGGCACGTAGAGTTCATGGGCCCGGTCTCCGCCGATCCCGCCGAGCTTGCTCTTGCCCGGCGAGATCATGCCGTTGGTGTTGAACCCGACCAGCCAGATGCCGGCCGCGCGGGTCGCGGCGACCGCGGCCGCGGCGTCGTGCCGGGGCACGTTCTCCGTGAGCGCGACGACGATCTCGAGCCCCGCGTCGGCCGCCTCCAGCACGGCGTCCTTGATGCCCGCCGCCGGAACGTAGATGACCGAAGCCGTCGCGCCCGACGCCTCGACTCCGGCCTTCACGGTGTTGTAGACGGGGACGCCCTCGACATCCTGCCCGCCCCGGCCGGGGGTGACCCCCGCCACGATGTTGCTGCCGTAGGCCAGGCAGTACCGGGTATCGAAGCGGCCCTGGGCCCCCGTGATGCCCTGGACGAGGACGCGCGTCGACTTGTCGATCAGGATGCTCATGCCACGCCTTCGCGGCCGGCCGCTTCGCTCGTGAGGTCGACGACGAGCTTGACGGCGTCGTCGAGCGAGGTCCCCGGGGGCATGTAGCGCACGCCGGGAAACGCCCCGACCATGGCCCGCGCCGCTTCTTCGCCGGGGCCGAACACGCGGACCACGACGGGGAAGGTTTCGGCGTCGATCCCATGCCGGCGGAGGGCCTCGCACAACGCGCCCACGAGGACGTCGCAGGGCAGGAGCTGGAGGTAGTTGAAGCTCACCAGCAGGCTCTTGACGTTGGGGTTCTCGAGGATGGCGTCGAGCACGGCGAGCGGCTTGTCGATCGACGGCGCGGGACTGAAGTCCGTATGGTTCGCCAGCTTGCCACCGAAGTCGACCACCATGTCGTGCTGGAGAAGGCTGGCCCCGCCGCCTCCCATGAGAACCCCGATGTTGCCGTCGAGCTCCGCATAGCGAAGGGCGCCGCCCGGCAGCGTCTCGTTGGCGCGCATCACGGCGAGCTCACGCTCGTTCAGGATACGCCCTTCGGCACCGAAACCGGATCCTCCGTCGGCCCAGTCGCGGTGACGGAAGAGCGCGTTGTCGTCGATCTCCATCATGGCGCCGACGAGGCCGAGATGGCCGTTCCCGTCCACGGCGATGGGATTGCACTCGATCATGATGGCATCGGCGTCGCGAAACGCCCCGTAAAGCCGGGACGTGAGCCGGCCCAGTCGGGCGAGAACCGGCCCTTCGATGCCGGCCTTCTCCCAAAGGCCGATGGCGTCCCACGGCCGCAAGTCTTTCAAGGGATCGACGTCCGCCGTCACGACCGCGTCCGGGCTCCGGCCGAAGGTCTGCTCGATCTCGACGCCGCCGTGGCGGCTGACGGCGACCCTGGGCGCCCGCGTTCCGAAGGCGAAGCTCAGGTAGTACTCGGCATCGATGGGGAACCGCGCCTCGACGTAGACTTCCCTCACCGGATACCCGTTGACGGTCCGGCCGATCAGGGCGCTCGCCGCATCCGCGGCTTCCTCGGGCGTGTCTGCCAGACGGACGGCGCCGGCTTTGCCCCGCCGTCCGGCCGGCACGATGGCTTTCACCGCCACGCCGCCCAGACGCTCCGCGATAGCCGACGCCTCGGACGGATCCGCCGCGGCGGCGCCGTCCGGAACCGGGAACCGGTTTTCCCGAAGCCAGGCCTTGACCTTTTCCTCCGTCAATCGCATCGGAGGGCTTGCCGACCCGTGCCGCGCGGCATCGGGTGCTAGATCCGATAGGTTCGCGCCGCGTTGTCGTGGAACAGCTTCCGCTTCTCCGAGTCGGAGAAGTCCTCCACGACCGACTTGAACGCGTCGAACAGCGTATCGTAATCGCTCATAACGCTGTCGACGGGGAAGTTCGACGCGAACATGCAGCGGTCGATGCCGAAGATCTCGATACCGTCGAGGATGAACGTCCGGATACTGTCTACCGACCAGTAGAAATCGGTCATACCCAGTCCGGACAGCTTGAGCGAAATGTTCGGGCATGCCGCCATCGCGCGCATGTTCGCCCGCCAGGCTTCGATGCCGGCGTAGTGCCGCTCGAGCGGGAAGGCCAAATGCACCAAGACGATGGAGATGCCCGGATGACGGTTGGCGAGGCGAACCGTATCCGCCGCCTGGTGGGCGCAGATCTGATGATCGAAGGAAAGATCGTGCTTCCCGAGGAGCCCGAAATTGTCCAGCCAGGTGTCGTCGTTCAGCAGGTCCACCGGCGTCAGATCGAGCAGAGGCTCCGCCGGGTGGCGGCTTGCGATCTGCCGGATGCCGCGGAAGTTGGGGAACTCGGTATGCTCCTCGAGCCGGCGTTCGCAGTCGGGCGAGGCGAGGTCGACCCAGCCGACGATTGCGTGAGGGAAGCCCCGCGAGGCGGGGCCGTCGGCCACGCTCTGCAGCCAACGGGTTTCGCCCACCGGGTCGTCGTGATCGTAGTTGGCTTGCACGTGAACGGACTTGACGACGTCCTGGTTCCGAATGTCCGCCAGGAAGTCTTCAACGAGGTAATTCCGGCGGAGTCGGGTGTTCGGTCCCCAGATGCGGATCGATTCGGGCCCCTTCATGTGGGGATAGTCGTGATTCTCGATATCCCACAGATGGTGATGCGCGTCGATGATCTGCATCAATAGGAGACCTCCGGGGGAAGTCGGGAGTTTCGGCGAGGACCTTCCCGCCGCGGGGACGGAATCGGAATCCGAAGTTAGAAGAAAAAGGCGGGCGTCGGCAAGGTTGCGCCGGCGAGCGTTTTGCGCGGCCGGCGTTCGTGATATCAAGCGGTCGCGGATTGCGCGGATCAGGATACGCGAGCGAGATGACCGAGCGGCGACTCGAGCCCGTCACGGGTAAATCCGCCTGGAAGGGAGAGGACCTCAGGTCCGATGTGTCGTGGCGGTTCTCGCTGGACCGGCGGCACATCGGCGAAATCGAGGCGTTGATCGGGTCGTTGCGTGTGTCCGGCAAGCGGCCGCCCACGGTTTCGAGGGACGACTTTTCCGCGCCCGCCCTGGCCGCGTTGTTCTCCCGGGTTCGCGGCGAAGTGGAGTCGGGCTTCGGCGTGGCACGGGTGTCCGGCTTTCCCGTGGAGAATGTCGACGTCGCGGATCTGGAGAATGCGTTCTGGGCGATGGGACTGCTGATGGGCCGGCCGGTCTCGCAGAACAGTGCGGGTCAATGCATTGCCCATGTGGTCGACCGGGGTGTTTCCTACGACGAGGCCAATGCCCGAGGCTACACCACCCGCGCCGAACTGGTTCCGCACTGCGATGCGGGTCCCGACTTTACGGGCCTGCTCTGCGTCCATCCGGCGAAGAGCGGCGGCGAGAGCTCGCTCGCCAGTTCGATGGCCATCTACAACGAGATTCTGACCAGGCACGGCGACTACCTCGACGACCTGTACCGCGGCTTCTACCACGACCTCCGGGGCGAGGGGCCCACCGCCCGTCTCGACGAGCTCACCAACCATCCCATTCCCGTTTTCAGCTACTGCGAGGGGGCGTTGAGCTGCAGTTTCAACACGAAGTCCATGGAACAGGCGAACGCGAAGAGAGGCACGGATTACACCCCGATGCAGCGAGCCGCCGTCGACCGTATCGTGAACCTCGCCCGCGACCCGGCGTTCCGCTACGACATGGTCTTCGAGGCCGGCGACATTCAGTTCGTCAACAACCACACCGTCCTTCATTCCCGCAACGCTTACGAAGACCATGACGAGCCCCATCGCCGGCGCCGGCTACTGCGGCTGTGGATCGCGCGGCCGGAATGCCGCCCGCTGGATGCCCGGTTCGCGGACAGGTTCAATACGGGTCCGCGCGGGGGCGTGGCGCAGCGCGGCGACCTGGGCCGGCCGTTGCCCGGGCTGTCGGCGGCCATGACATGAGCGGAACGCTCGACGGCAAGGCCGCTGTCGTCACGGGCGGAGCGGGCGGTATCGGCGCGGCGGTCAGCAGGCTGCTAGCCGCGAGCGGTGCCTGCGTCGTCGTGGCCTACCATAGCAACGAGGCGCGCGCGCGGAGTCTCGTTGGCGACCTTCCGGGAGACGGACATTTCGCCCGGTGCGTCGCGATCGAGGACGGAGCCTCGCTCGCCATGCTGGCCGAGGCGGTGACCGGGCATTTCGGAGGTCTCGACATACTGGTCAACAACGCGGCGACTACGCGTTTCATCCCTCACGACGATCTCGAGGAACTCGACGACGAGTTGTTCGACCGGATCATGCGGGTGAATGTCAGGGGTTCCTTCGCCTGCATCCGCGCGCTTCGTCCGTTGCTCGAGGCGGGAGAGGGCGGCGTGGTCGTCAACATGTCTTCGATCGCCGCCGCGACGGGATTGGGCAGCAATGTTGCCTACTGCGCCTCGAAGGCGGCGCTCGACAGCTTGACGCGGTCCCTGGCCCGGGCGCTGGCGCCCAGGATCCGCGTCGTCTCGGTCGCCCCGGGGGTGGTCGACACCCCTTGGATCGAGAGTTTCGACAAAGGGTGGCGGGATCGGCAGATGGCTCGGACGCCGCTCGAGGAATTCGCCCGGCCAGACGATGTGGCGCGGGCGGTTCTCGCCGTAGCGGCCGATTTGAGATCGACCACCGGCACCGTCGTCACCGTGGACGGCGGCCGCCTTCTCGGTTAGACACGCGATCTCCCGGCTCTCGTCGTATCGCACGATCGGAGGCATGCATGACGGACACGCCGTTGAATGAAGAGGAACTGGCCGGGCTGCGGGAGCTCGATACGCCGACGGTCTGCAACGTGATCGAGATGCTGCGGCCGGAACGTCAGGGCTTCGGCTATACGACGGACACCGTGGTGTGCGTCGACCCCGGCCTTCCGTCCCTCGTGGGATACGCCAAGACCGCCGCGATTCGGAGCACCCGGCCTTCGGGCAAGCCGGCCGGCGAAGCGAGACGACTCCGCCTCGACTACTTCCGTTATGCTGCGGCCGATCCTGTCCCCGGCGTCGCGGTGATCCAGGATCTGGACGGCGACCGGGCGGGGTACGGTTCCTTTTGGGGCGAGGTGACGTCGACGTCGCTGAATGCGTTGGGATGTATCGGCGGGATCACGGACGGCGGAATCCGGGATGTCGACGCGATCGCACCGGGGTTTCAGCTTCTAGCGCGCAAGGTCGTGCCGAGCCGCGCCTTCGTGCATCTGGTCGACTTCGAATGCGACGTCAACATCCTCGGCATGGTCGTCCGGCCCGGCGATCTCGTCCACGCGGACCGGCATGGGGCCGTCGTCGTTCCCCACGATCTGGCCCGCGACATCGCCGGGGGCGCTCGCGTCATCGCCCGGCGCGAAAAGATCGTTCTGGACGCCGCCCGGAGTCCCGGATTTACGGTCGGCGCTCTGGAAAAGGCGATGGATGAGATGTCCAGGCTCAGGGAGTGATCCGGCCGGGTAGCGGCCGGGCCGGGCTATGAGCCTTTCGACGGGCCCCGGTGGACGAGCCGTGGACCGAACGTCTGAGCCACGGGCATGACCTCGAGCGTATTGACATTGACGTGCGGCGGGAGCGTGACCACGTCGAGGAGGACCCGGGCGACGTCGGCGGCGGTCATGGCCTTGAAGTCCTGGTAGAAATTGGCGTCCGGGTTGCCCGTCCTCACCACGTCGAATTCCGTCTCCGACATCCCCGGCGAGACCGACGTGACCCGAACGTTTCTGCCGATGAGGTCGCCTCGCGTATTCATGGCGAACTGGGTGACGAACGATTTGGTGGCGCCGTAGACCGGACCGCCAGGCCCATAGTGGTTTCCGGCCACCGACGCCACGTTGATCACGTGACCCCGGTCGCGGGCCACCATGCCCGGCATGATCGCCCGCGTGCAATACAGGACGCCCTTGATGTTCGTGTCGATCATCGTCTCCCACTCGTCTAGGTCCGCCTCCCAAGCCGGCGCCCGGCCGAGCGCCAGTCCCGCGTTGTTGACGAGAATCGAGATTTCGGCGAAGTCGTTAGGGAGATTCGACATCGCGGCCTCGACCGCGTTTCTGTCGCGCACGTCGAGGGTGACCGTCAGGCAACGATCGCCCAGTTCCGATCGCAGTTTCTCCAGCCGGCTGGTCCGGCGCCCTGACGCGATGACGCGCCCGCCTTCGGCGACGAACAGCCTGGCGACGGCTTCCCCGAACCCTGCCGTCGCGCCCGTGACGAACGCGGTCTCACCGTCAAGCTTCGTCATGAAAATGCTCCTGGGTTGTGGAAATGCGGATCGAACGGTTGCGTTTCCCGGCCGGATGGGCGCCACCGGGGCACTCTCGATTCAGCGGGAACGTCAGCGTCCGGCGACCTCTTGCACGGTGGCCGCCGCCTCGCCGCCGCTCACCGGCCGCGCCGCCGGGGCGGCCGTGACCCCGGCCGGCGGCGGGACCTCCCGGTCTGCCGCCTCCATCCTGGCGGTGCGTGTCAACTGGCCTTCGATGCATGCTCCGGGCTCGATCGAAAGGACTTCGTGACAGATGTCGCCGACGACCTTGGCGGTCTTGGCGAGCTTGATCGTTCCGGCGCGAATCCGTCCCGAGACGGCGCCGCGGATCTCGACATCATCTGCGACGATCTCGCCGTCGATCGAGGCCCTTTCGCCGACGGTCAGCGATTGTGACGTGATGTCTCCCTCGATGCGTCCATCGATCTGCATTTCACCGTCCGAGCTGAGATTGCCGATGATATGAAGATTGACGCTGATGATCGACGGCGCGGCCTTGACGCCTCCCGTCTGGCTGGACGAGGAGCCGGTCTTGTTTCGCTCAGTCTTTGAAAACATGTTTGCCTGCCTTGAGGAAATTTTCCGGGTCTTGCGGCCGTCCGTTGAACAGCACCTCGTAATGGGTGTGCGAGTCGGTGCTGCGTCCCGTGCTGCCCATCGTTCCGACCTTCTCGCGGAATTCGACCCTTTGACCTTTCTTTACGAGAATCTTATGGAGGTGCGCGTAGCGGGTCTTGATGTCGAGGCCGTGGTCGATCTCCACGAACCGGCCGTAAGGTCCCTTCCGGCCCGCGTACGTCACCAGTCCCGCGGCTGTCGCATGAACGGGAGTCTTGAGCGGTCCGGCGAAATCCAGTCCTTGGTGCATCGCCCAGCGTTTCGTGAATGGGTCGCGGCGTTTGCCGAATCTGCTGGAGATATAGTAGTGGTCCACCGGCGGGGTCAGGGGCAGCGTCTCCAGAATCCGTTGCAGTCCTTCCCAGCGGGCCAGTTGCGATTCCAGCTCCAGGACGCTGTTCTCGAATCCGGTCCCCATGCCATCGGATTCGTTCGCGTAACCGGCCGGACCGGGACCGGTGAGCGGCCCGCCTTGACCGGATTTGCCCGCCTCGGTCAGACGCAGCAGGTCCCCCACGTCGAGACCGGTGGATTCGACCATTGCCTCCATCTTTTCGACGCCGGCGTGGGTCCGGTCCCGAATTCGCTCGACGAGAGCCCGCTGAGAGGATTTCAAACCGGTCAGGCGCTGCTTCAGCCGAACGGCGCGCTTCGCGGCGGAAGCGTGCCGCTGACGCGCGCCGTCCCGGTCCCTGGTGACCTGGCTTAACGACTGCCGCGTCTTCCCGAGGGAATCGGACAGGCTGGCGTTGCGAGACGATGCCGCGTCCAGATCCGCTTCCAGCCGGTCCACTCGCGCCGTGAGCGTCCGCCCGGTTGCGAGGGCCTTGTCCCGTTCACCGACGGTCGCGTCGAGTTCGCCCGCCAGCGCGCTCAGCCGCGCTTCCAGCCATCCCTTATGGTGCACGAGGTCCAGTAGCTGCCTGTGCTGTGCTTCGAGATCTCTGGTCACCGAACCGAAACGGTCCCGCGTGTCCGAGAGTTCCCGGGCGAGCCGCTCGTTCGCCGACTCCACACTGGCGATCCGGCGGTTCTTGGACTCGATGACCCGATCCTGAAACAGGAGATGGACGGAGGCGGAAATCGTCCAGCCGAATGAGACGATGAGGATCGCGGCCAGAATACCTTGCCCGGACTTGCCGAGCGAAACGAACCGAACATGTCCCCGGCTGCGGTAGTAGAACTGCCGCTCCGGGAATATCCGGTCGGTCAATCCAGCGAGAACGGCGCACCAATCCCTGTCGTGACCGTTTTTCATTTTGTCGAGTCCCGGCCCCTCTCGGGTCATGACGCTCACGGCGTCCCACGCGTCTTCGACATGACCTAGAGATTTTGCCCTCTCCCGAGAAGGGCGGCAAGCGCGCACCCGGGTTCGGCGACCTCACTCCCCGCCGGGCCTCGCCGCGTTTGCAGCCTGGGCCGGGTCGACGATGAACTCCCGCAACCGTCGGTGAATCCTGTGTTCGGTTTCGACGATCGCCGGTTTCAGGGTCTCGAAGCTCTCCTGGCCCGTGGCTCGCGCCAACGCTTGCCGGAGGCCTTCCGGCGCCTGTTCTTCCACGAAACCGGCCTGAAGAGTCTGTCTGAGAAATCCTTGCGCGTTCCTGAACAGCCGCAAGGCGTCGGTCAGCTCGTTTGCCAATTCGCCGTCGATGATCCGGGCCCGCCGCAGCGCGTGGATTGCGTCCGACATGCCTCCGGCGGCGACCGATGCATGATCGCAGGCGTGGCGGAGAATCAGGTACTGGCACAGGAACTCGAGCCCGAACAATCCTCCGCGCGCGTGCTTGATCTGCCATGGGTCGTCGGTGCCGTGCTCGCGCTCGACTCGCGCATACATCTCCGCCACGTCCCGGAGCAGTTTCGCGGGATCCCGGCGCAGGCGCACGACCGTGTCGATGATCTTCTCGATTCGAGTCCGGAGCTCGGGGGGCGCCATCACGACACGCGCCCGGGTCAAGGCCATGTGCTCCCATGTCCAGGCCCTGTTGTTTTGATACTCCTCGAACCCTTCCACGTGGACCGCGATCGGCCCGCTCGCGCCGGACGGACGGAGGCGCATGTCGACGTCGTATAGCCGGCCTTCCGCGGTCGGCGCCGAGACCGCATTGATCACGCGCTTGCTGAGCCGTGAGTAGTACTCACCGACGGCAAGAGGACGCTCGCCGTCGGAAGACCTCTCGGCGGCGGGATAATCGTAGACGAAGGCGAGGTCCAGGTCGGACCCGGGCGTAAGTTCCCTCGCGCCGTACTTGCCGAAGGCGACGACGGCGAACGCGCCGCCCCGGATTCTGCCGTGGACTCGCGCGAACTCGGTTTCCGTCGCGGCGAAGAGTTCGCGCAGCAGGACATCCGCGACATCCGCCAGTCTCGGGCCCACGTCAGCTGCGGACTCGACGTTTCGCAGGATGTGCACGCCGGCCTGAAACGCCTGGTCGTGACCCCACCGGCGAGAACCGTCGAGCACCTCTTCATAATGTTCGCAATCGGCGAGTGTCAGGGACAACTCATGAACGAGTCGGTCCGGTTCGGGGATGGGATCGTAGAAGTCGGCGCTCAGGACGTTGTCCATGAGGCGGGGATTGCGTGCCAGATGCTCAGCCAGCCTCGGCGCGCTGCCCATGATCTCGGCCATCAGGTCAAGAAGGTCGGGATTGGCGTGGAACAGGGAGAATATCTGAACGCCCGTGGGCAGTTTGGCGAGAACGTCGTCGAACTTGAGGATCGCGGCATCCGGATTGGCTGTGCCGGCGAACGCCCGCAACAGGGCAGGAGTGAGCTCGGTGAGCAACTCCCTGGCGCGCGCGCTCCGCATCGCCCGATAGCGGCCGTGATGCCAGTTTCGGATCAGTGCCGCCGTGGTGGAGGGCTCTCCGTACCCGAGTTCGATCAACGTCGAGATCGTCTCCGGGTCATCCTCGGCGCCCGTGAAGACGAGGCTTCCGATGTCTCCCAAGGCCGGAGCGTGTTCGAAGAGCCGCGCGAAGTGCCGCTCGACCGTTCGCAACGTGGCGAACGTCTCCGCGATGAAGGCGTCAGCGCCGGAGAATCCCATGAAAGTGGCTATGTGCGCGAGGCCCGCTTCGGTTTCCGGCACGATATGCGTCTGTTCGTCGGCGATCATCTGCAGACGGTGTTCGAGTCGGCGCAGATATTCGTAAGCGCGCGCCATATCGTCGGCAACATCTCGCTCGATGCGGCCGCAGGCCTCGAGTGCCCGGAGTGCCCCGCGGGTATTCGAAACCCTGAGAGCCGGGTCGCGGCCTCCGGCGATAAGCTGCTGGGTTTGGACGAAGAATTCGATCTCTCGGATACCGCCCCGCCCCACTTTGATGTTGTGGCCGGGAACCGTGACCGATCCGTATCCACGATGCGCATGAATCTGCCTCTTGATCGAGTGGATGTCCTCGATGGCGGCGAAATCCAGATACTTCCGCCAGATGAAAGGGGAGATGCGGCTCATGAAGGCGCGGCCTGCGGCGATGTCGCCGGCGACCGGGCGGGCCTTGATCAGCGCGGCCCTCTCCCAGTTCTGTCCGACGCTTTCGTAGTAGCTTTCGGCCACCGCCATGGACATCGCCAGTGGGGAACTGCCCGTGTCGGGCCGCAATCTCAGGTCCGTCCGGAACACGTAGCCGTCGGCTGTCCGGGATTGCAACAGATGTATCAGGTCCCGAGTCAGCCGCACGAACAGGTCCTGCGCCGATTTCTTGCCCGTGTAGCGGACCCGCTCCTGGTCGAACAGGGCGATCAGGTCTATGTCGCTGGAGTAGTTCAGTTCGTTGGCGCCGAGCTTGCCCATGCCGATCACGGCGAAGCCGCTCTGCTCCGAGGGGTGTTCCCCGTCGCGAAGTTGCAAGTCCCCAGCGCCGGCGGCCACCCCGAGAAGATGGTCCACCGCAGCCCCCGTCGCCCCGGCCGCGAATTCGCTGAGGGCGCCGGTGACCTCGTCCAGGGACCAGGCGCCGGCGATGTCCGCGGCGGCAGCGAGAAGCGCCATCTTCGCGCGGGTCTCTCGCAGGGCCGTCATCAACGTGCTTCGCTCCGAACTGCGGATGTCCCGGACCGAATCGAGGACCCTGTCACCGAGTCGGGTCGGTCCCATCTCGAACAGGTCGCGGGTGAAGGGAATGTTCTGCAACAGGCACCGGGAAAGGAACGGGCTGTTACCGAGTATCGCGGCCAGGAAGTCGCGGCCCGTCGAATCCGCCGACACGTGCCGCGCGAAACCGTCCAGGTCCGGGTGCCCGGATGCGGACGCCCGGCCGTGCCACTCGTCGAGACCGTGCTTGACGCGTTCCGGCGAGTATGGCGCGGGAAGGGATTCGATCTGTGATAGAAACAGCAATACTCGCGTTCCTTCGGGTCGCGGCGTGAGGCACACTGCGAAATAGGGCAACGGCGGTCAAGGATCGCCGGTGCCGCGGTCGATACTTTGAGATACGGCGCGAAGGGCCAGTGATCGTCTCTATCGGCAAGGCGGCGCTTCGGCTGCTTGCAGCGGTCTCGGCGGGGTCCGCCATCGTGTTCGTTGCGGTGGGCTGGCTGCTCTGGTCCGGACCGATTTCGTTGCAGCCTTTCACTTCCCATGTGCGCGACGCCTTGAATATCGGAATGCGGGGCGTACAGATCGATCTAGACGATACCATCCTGGCCTGGGCGGGATGGGAGCAGGCGGTCGACATACGGGTCCGTGGCGTGCGGCTCCTCGACTCCGAGGATCGTGTCGTCGCTGGTGTTCCGGAGATCTCGCTCGGTGTGAGCGGCGTTGCATTGCTCGGCGGGCGTCTGGTGTTCACCCGAATCGGATTGCACCGACCTCGCATCACGCTCTTCCGGGATGAACACGGTTCCTTCGGGATCGGGACGGACGACGGTGGGGCCCGGGACGCGGGGGTCGTGGCCTCGGTCCTCATCGATCGGTTGCAAGCGCGAGCCGAGGCGGACACCCCGGCGGACGCGCTGTCCCGGGTCAGCGTACGGGATGCGCAAGTCGTTCTGGTCGACCGTGTGCTGGACCAGACCTGGAGATCGAGCGAAGTCGATGTCTCCTTGGCGCGGGACGCCGCGCGCCTTTCCGGTCGTATCTCCGGCCTGCTGGAGTTGGACGGCGTTGCGACGCCGGTCGACGCCAGCCTCTCGCACATCCGGGACAGTGGTGAAGTCACGGTGAATTTGAGCTTTTCCGCGTTGGAGCCGCGCACGCTGGCGAAATACCACCCGTCGTTCTCCCGGCTCGAGGCCCTCAGGGCGTCAATCGGCGGCAACGTGGACCTCGTCCTGAATACTGAAGGAGTCGCGGGTGCCGTCGCCTTCGATCTCGTAGGAAGTCCGGGACACGTTCGCCTTCCCCAATATTTCGACGACGACCCGGCCTTCCGGCGGTTTGCGGTCAAAGGACGACTTTTGGAAGGGCATTCCACCGTTCAATTCGACGAACTGCTCGTGAACCTGGGCGACGTTTCCGCCTCGGCGAACGGATCGATCGACTTCGCAGATCGACTGACCGTTGCCTTGGAGGGAAGTTTCAAGAACCTTCCCGTGGATGCTCTGGAACGGTACTGGCCCAATGATCTCCAGCGGACGGCGAGAAGCTGGGTAACGACCAGGGTTCGCGGCGGGACGATTACGCGAGGCGATGTGCGCCTCGTGGTTTCGCCCGAAACGTGGACGGCGCGCGGCGTGCGGGAAGATGACGTCGATCTGGCATTCGAATTCGAGGACGTGTCGACGCGATACTTGACCAGCCTGCCAAAGCTTGTCGATGCGCGTGGGTCGGGGCGCTTGGCAGGGGGGTCGCTCGAATTGATCGTCGAAAGCGGACGCATAGGCGAAATCTCGATTTCCGAAGGCGACGTTCGAATCGAAGGGCTGAACGTCCCAGAAAAGACGGCTCGTATCGAATTCGTCGGTCACGGCAAAGCATCCGACGTTTTGGCCGTTCTGAATCGCGAGCCCTACGGGTTCTCCGGAGCCATCGGCATACGACCTGAGACGACATCCGGCTTGAGCGCCGTGCGCGTTCGGTTCGATCTACCATTGAAGAAGGGACTTCGTGGTCACGAGGTGAAGTACGCTGCGGCGGCGAACCTGCATGACTTCAGCGTGCGGAACGTCGTCGACGATCACGTGCTGAGCGCCGGCGACCTGCTGGTTCAGCTCGACGGAAACGGTATCGATGCGTCCGGGACCGCATCGATCAATGGGGTGCCGTTCAGTATTGAGTGGCGGCAAGCCTTCCGGTCCCTGGGTCCTGCGGCCGGTTCGTGGTCGCTTGCGGCAAATCTGGATGACGGTCATCGCCGGACACTGGGACTGCCGACGGCTCCGTACTTGATCGGCGTGACACCGATCAACGCCCGAATCCGAACCCGCGGGCGGGACATCCTGGATATCGGCGCGACTGCGGATCTGACGGCCGCGCGGCTCGACCTTCCCGAACTCGCATGGAGCAAATCCGGTGGCGAAACCGCGAACGCGAAGATCGATGCCGTGCGACTGGGCGAAAACGGTGGATGGACGGCATCGCTCGAGTTCGCCGGGCCGGGCCTCAAGGCTGTTGGAGAAGGCGAACTGAATGCCGACAACGACATGCGACGCCTGGACTTCTCGCTGGTGGAACTGGGAGAGAGCAGCGTGTCCGCCTCGGTCAGGCCTCATGAGCCCGAGGGCTTCGTCATCGCCGTCGAAGGCGGTCGCTTCGACATGCGGCCCTACCTCGAGCACCTGTTCGGCACGGAGGATGCCGTGCCGATCCCACCCCTGATACTGACAATGCGTGTCGGGGAGGTCGTTCTCGGCGACCGGCACAGTCTCACCGACGCAAACGGGAAAGCCGTTCACTCCGGCGCGTCCTGGCGGGAATTCGAGGCCGAAGGAACTCTAACCGGTGGGGCGCCCATGCGGATATCCCTTCGCAGGCAGTCCAGCAACTCGAGCTTGACCGTGAACTCGAGCGACGCGGGCGCGTTCGCGAGATCCTTGGGGCTCTTCGATAACGCGGTTGGGGGTCGTCTCGAACTCGTGGCAACCCTTGACGAGACACTGCCCTCTCGCTCGCTTACGGGCAAGGTCGGCGTAGACGAGTTCAAGGTTGTAGACGCTCCCGTATTCGCGCAAATTCTCACGGCCGGTTCATTGGCGGGGGTGGCGGACCTTCTCAACGGCGAAGGAATCTCGTTCGTCCGCTTCGACGCACCCTTCGACATTCGGAACAACTGGCTGGAAATCGAAAGGGCGCGTGCCTACGGTCCCGCACTCGGCGTCACACTGGAGGGAGGGCTGGATCGGGAACGCGGTCGGGTCAAGATGCGGGGAACCCTGGTTCCCGCCTATACCCTGAACTCCGTGCTGGGAAATATCCCGCTGCTGGGAGATCTTTTCGTGGGAAAAAAGGGGGAGGGTGTTTTCGCGATCAACTACGCTGTCGACGGTCCGGTCGGAGAACCGACGATCACGGTCAATCCGCTGTCTATGCTGACACCGGGGTTTTTGCGGTCGATTATTTGGGGTGATGGGGAACCCGCGGACAGGGTGCCGGAGGAGGGTTTGTCGCAGGGCGGCGGGTAGACACGGTCCCGCGATGCGGGCCTACACGGGCCTGACGAGGGTGTGCCGCTTCCTTCCGGCCGACAGCTTTATCAAACCTTCGGCCCCCAGATGGCCCAGCGTGATCGGTTGGGCTTCATCTCCAATGACTACGCCGTTGACGCGTCCGCCGCCGCCCTTGATGAGGCGCCGCGCTTCACTGCGGCTCGGACAAAGGCCCGCCCGATGAAGCAGTTCGAATGCCGCCACACCACGGTCGAGTTCCGCTCGTGGCACGTCGATTCCCGGCAGATTCTCGCTCAGGCCGTCCCCCTCGAAGGTATCGCGGGCCGTTTCCGCCGCTGTTCGCGACGCTTCCGAGCCGTGGCAAAGACCGGTGGCCTCTGTCGCGAGAATCTTTTTCGCCTCGTTTATTTCATCGTCTCGAAGGGACTCGAGGCGCTCGATCTCGTCGAGCGGCAACTCGGTGAACAAGCGCAGAAACCTGCCCACGTCCGCGTCGTCGGTGTTGCGCCAGAACTGCCAGTAGTCGTAGGGGGACAGCATGCTCTCATTCAGCCACAGGGCCCCGTCCGCTGTCTTCCCCATCTTCACGCCGGACGACGTGGTCAGCAGCGGGGATGTCAAACCGTAGAGCGCCCGGTTGCCGACGCGGCGGCCAAGCTCGACGCCGTTGACGATGTTGCCCCATTGATCCGACCCACCGATCTGCAAGACGCAGTCATGGCGCCGAGCGAGCTCCAGAAAATCGTAGGCCTGCAGCACCATGTAGTTGAATTCGAGAAAGCTGAGCGGCTGCTCCCTGTCGAGGCGCAGCTTTACGCTGTCCATGGCGAGCATGCGGTTCACGGAGAAATGGGGACCGAACTCCCGCAGAAACGGGATGTACTCGAGGACATCCAGCCAATCGGCGTTGTCGACCATCAAGGCGTCCGTGGGACCGTCCCCGAACTCGAGAAACCTCGCGAACGTCCGTTTGATTCCCGCCATGTTCGCGGCGATTTCCGCTTCGGACAGGATTCGTCTGCTCTCCTCCTTGCCCGAGGGGTCGCCGATTTTCGTGGTCCCGCCACCCATGAGCACGATGGGCCGATGGCCGGTGCGTTGAAGGTGCCGGAGCATCATGATTCCGACAAGATTTCCCACATGCAGGCTAGGCGCCGTGCAGTCGAACCCCTCGTAGGCGGTGAGTGTTCCCTCGGACGCCAGCTGATCGAGGCCGTCCATGTCCGTGCATTGATGGACGTATCCGCGCGCCGTCAGCACGCGCAGGAGTTCGGACTTCGGTTGCTGCATCTTCGGTAGTGTCCTGTTTCTGAAACAAACATCACCAAGAGGAGGCCTCGATCACCTCTCTCGTCCCGGCGCAAGCTCTTCTCCGTCGTTCCCGCGAAGGCCGGAATCCATGTTTTTTCGCCGTAAAGCCCGTCCCATGTCCGTAGGATTCCCGCCTTCGTGGGAATGACGAAAACATAAAGATGTGCCGGCCGGAGACCCGCGTACCCAAGTTCGTCACCTTTAGGTTTCATACGAACTTCGGAAACGGGACAGTAGCCGGGAGTCGTCACCGTGCCGGCCCGCCCGTCGATTTCACGATCCGTGGCGAGACGGCGTAGGAACGTATAAGAAGGAAACGGGGCAGGCGACGGCCAGCCATGTAACACAAACTCGAAATTGCGACAATATGCGTTCCGGGCAGAGATTGCTTCGCCCCGGCCATGGCGGAGAAGGCATGGGCAATTCGATGAATGATCGTCCGCTTTCGACGATGACCGCGCTCGGTTTGATGAGCGGGACATCACGGGACGGAGTCGACGCGGCGATCGTGCGAACGGACGGGATTTCCGTGCTCGAGCGTGGCCCATCGATGACGGCACCTTACGATCGAGAGTTCCGGAAACGGTTGGCCGACTTGATCGACGGTCGAGGAAACACCTCGGACGTGGAGGTCGATCTGACGGCAAGGCATGCAGACATTATTGAAAATCTTCTCCAACAAAATTCCATAACTTTCTCTGAAATAGATATTATTGGATTTCACGGACATACGATCATTCATGCGCCGGAGGTACGCCGGACGCTTCAGATAGGTGATGGCGAGCGGCTCGCAAGGACGACCGGGGTTACGGTGGTCAACGATTTCCGCAGCGCCGATGTTGCGGCGGGTGGGCAGGGAGCGCCGCTTGCTCCCACCTATCATTGGGCCCTCGCACGGAAGCTCCCGAAACCGCTGGCGGTCCTCAATCTGGGCGGCGTGGCGAACGTGACCTGGATCGGCGAGGTGACACCCGCTCCTCAGACGTCCGAAATGACGGGGACGGCCGTCCCGGAGATCCGGGCGTTCGACACCGGACCGGGAAACGCCCTGCTCGACGACTGGGTAGGGTTGCGGACGGGCGATCCGTTCGACCGGGATGGCGCGCTCGCGTCGAGGGGTCGCTCGAACGCGCCTGCCTTGAAGAAGCTCATGAATCATCCTTATTTCTCGCGCCTGCCTCCGAAATCGCTCGACCGCGACGCATTCTCCCTTGAGCGTTGGCTGGTCGCCGGCGGCGGGCGGCACAACCGTGCGGTGATGGATGAACTGGCGGCCCGCATCGGCGCCCCGGTGGAGCCGGTGGAGGCCGTGGATGGGACGGCAGCGTTCTGGAGGCGGAAGCCTTCGCCTTCCTCGCCGTCCGGACCATCAGGAAATTGCCCTCGAGCTGGCCCACGACGACCGGAGTTGTGCATCCTTGCGTAGGTGGAGTCGTCCACCGCCCCGACGGTACAAACCGCTGGGGTTCTAATGTTCTGTCCGATTAATTAATTGAAGTACACTGTTCACCGATTCGATGATCTCGTCGGCGGATTTGGTCCAGCGGAATGGCGTCGGCTGCTCGTTGTGCATCTCCAGGTAGCCACGGATTGCCCGCTTGCTGCCACGTCGCAACTGGTGTTCCGTCAAGCTGGCGAAGAAACGCTCGACCAGGTTGATCCAGGAACTGTAGGTCGGCGTGAAATGGCAATGGAACCGCGGGTGACGGAGCAGCCACTGTTTGACCTTCGCGGTCTTGTGGGCGCC
Source organism: Alphaproteobacteria bacterium (assembly GCA_963663355.2). Lineage (GTDB taxonomy): Bacteria > Pseudomonadota > Alphaproteobacteria > UBA2966 > UBA2966 > UBA2966. Next base: position 1,986,890 of record CAXXKS010000001.1, on the reverse strand, counting down.
GTAGTTGTCGAGGATCAGGTGGACCGCGAGATCGGCGGGAACGACCCGGTCGATATGCCGCAGGAAGCCGATGAAGTCGACGCTGCGGTGGCGGCGCTTGAGCTGGCCGATGACCTTGCCCGTCGCGATGTCCAAGGCCGCGAACAGCGTCGTCGTGCCGTAGCGCCGGTAGTCGTGGGTGCGCGTCTCCGGCGTGCCGTAGTTCAGGGGCAACGACCGTTGGGTCCGGTCCAGCGCCTGAATCCGGCTCTTCTCGTCCACGCACAGCACCAACGCCTTGTCCGGCGGATCCAGGTAGAGGCCGACGACGTCGCGCACCTTCTCCACGAAGTGCCGGTCGACAGCTTGAAGCTGTGCGACAGATGGGGCTTCAGGCCAAACGCTCGCCAAACCCGATGCACGAAGTCCCGCGGGACGCCGAGTTCCGCCGACAGGCTGCGCACGCTCCAGTGCGTCGCGTTCCTCGGGCGCCGGTTCAGCGTCGCGTCCAGAACCTCCTGCACCTTCTCGTCGCCGTGGCGGCGCGGCTGGCCGGTCCGGGGCGCATCCGACAGTCCGGCCAAGCGCTTGCCGGCGAACCGCCGCCGCCACTTGGTCACGGTCTGCTGGCTGGTCCGGTTCCGTTCGGCGACCTCCGCGCCGGAATGCCCCGCCGCGCAGTCCAGCACGATCCCCGCACGGACGTACAGCCCCGAACTCCCCGTGCGCCGTCGGCGCCACCGCTGAAGCTCCGCCCGCTCCTCGTCGCTCAGCACAATCTTCGTTGCCCGTCGTCCCATGGCACACACCCTCGTAATCGTCAGGGCGCCATTGCACAACAGACAACCACATTACTCAACTAATTAATCAGACAGAACACTAGGCGACGGCCGTCTTCAAGTACGTTTCGACCTGGGCATTGAGATCGGGCAGTTTCTCCTCGAAGAAATGGTTGGCGCCCGCGATGGTCCTGCAGGTGATTTCGATGCCGCGCTGGCTCTGGAGTTTGGCGGCAAGCTTCTCGACGTCTTCGGTCGGCACGATATCATCGTCCGTACCATGAACGATCAGTCCCGACGCTGGACACGGGGCGAGAAAGCTGAAGTCCAGCATGTTGGCGGGTGGCGCGACCGAAATGAAGCTGTTGATTTCCGGCCGGCGCATGAGCAGTTGCATCGAGATCCACGCACCGAACGAGAAGCCTCCGACCCAGCATGCGGAAGCGTTCGGGTTGGAGGCCTGAAGCCAGTCGAGTGCCGAAGCCGCGTCGGACAGCTCACCCTGACCATTGTCGAAGGTGCCCTGACTCTTGCCGACACCGCGAAAATTGAACCTGAGCGCCGAGAACCCCTTGCGCACGAACGCGTGAAACAGGTTGTACACGACCTTGTTGTTCATGGTCCCGCCGAATTGGGGATGCGGGTGAAGGATCAGCGCGATGGGTGACCGGGATGCGTTCAGTTGATGGTGGTAGCGGCCTTCGAGTCGTCCCTCGGGACCGACGATGTTGACTTCGGGCATTCATCCTCCGGGCGCGAAGCGCCGATCATGACCTCGTTCCGGTGTACCTGTCGAAAGCATACGCCTCACGGACATGCAAATCGCATGGCACGGCCGCCGCGGGCGGCGCTCCAGACCGGTTCAATCGTTGACTGGTATGTACAGCTAACCTATATCGAAAGAGATTGGGCGCCGAATACCTTTTGACGACTTGTCGTGGGTTGGGTCCGAAGGTGAGCCGCCACCCTAATATTATCGTGGGGAAGCCGATGTTCAATACCGTTGGCGCGGATGTCCGGGCGGTTTTCGAGCGCGACCCCGCCGTACGGTCCAGGCTCGAGGTCATCCTGTGTTATCCGGGATTCCATGCCGTCCTGTTCTATCGCGCCGCGCACGCGTTCTGGTCGCGGGACTGGAAGTTGCTGGGCCGGATTGTCTCCCATCTGGGCCGATTCCTTACCGGGATCGAGATCCACCCGGGCGCTCGGATCGGCCGGGGATTCTTCATCGACCACGGAATGGGCGTCGTCATCGGCGAGACGTCGGTTATCGGCCACAACGTGACGCTCTATCACGATGTGACACTGGGCGGCATCGCGCCCGCGGTCGACAGCAGGTCCCAAGTGAACGAGAAGCGGCACCCGACCTTGGAGAACGGCGCGATCATCGGATCGGGGGCTCAGGTTCTGGGCCCGATAACCGTCGGCGCCAACGCCCGAATCGGCGCGAATTCGGTCGTTCTCAAGGATGTCGCGCCGGGCGGCACCGTTGTGGGCATTCCCGCGCGCCCGGTGGGCGCGGCTGCGAAGCGCGAAGTCCCGAAACGCTTCGATCCTTACGGAATGCCCGTCGACGAGGACGCGGATCCGATCGCCCGGCGGATTGATGCCTTGCTGGATAAGGTTCAATCCCTCAGCCTGCGCGTGGCGGAGCTGGAGAGAGGCCAGAACGACGGGGATGGCGCCATGGCATGGCATTCCGATCCCAGCCGCGCCGGCGACGTTGCCTCCGAGGAATCGCCGGACTGAAGCGGTTCTCTCGGGAGAGCGCGACGAGGGGCGGAGGCGCCCTTGGACTCCATCTTTCCGGACGGTACCGTGAAGCGTGGATTTGTCGGCGCCCGGCGGATCTCCGGGACCGGCGCTGTGCCCGTCCGTCGCCAGGATGGTGCTTGAAAGGGCATCTGCGGCAATGACCGATAGGCATCGGGCATATCTCGATTACAACGCGACCGCGCTGGTACGGCCGGAAGTGATGCGGGCCGTCGCCTCGGCTCTTGAAATCGGGGGGAATCCGTCTTCGGTGCACGGGGCCGGACGCGAGGCCAAGGCCAAGGTCGAGGCTGCGCGCCGGTCGGTGGCCCGCCTCGTCGGCGCGTCCCCGCGATCCGTCGTCTTCACGAGCGGAGGCACCGAGGCGAACAACATGGCGTTGCGCGGCGCGGTGTCGAGAGGGTCACACCTCACGGTCTCTGCTATCGAGCACGATTCCATGCTCGATGCCGTCAAGTCCGGTAAGCGAACGGGGTCGTTGATACCCGTCGGTCGCGAGGGCGTTGTCGACGTCTCGGCGCTTGACCGGGAGTTGCGGCGGCAGCCCGTCGGCGCGTTCGTATCCGTGATGGTCGCGAACAACGAGACCGGCGTGATTCAGCCGATTGCCAAGGTGGTCGAAGTGGCGAGGGCACACCATGCCACGGTGCACTGTGACGGCGTGCAGGCACCCGGAAAGATTGCCGTGGAGTTCGATCAGCTCGGAGTCGACTCGATGTCGCTATCGGCACACAAGTTCGGTGGTCCCCAAGGCATCGGCGCCTTGGTGGTGCGGGATGGCGCCGAGCCTCCGGAGGCGATGTTCGTGGGTGGCGGGCAGGAACGCGGACAGCGGGCGGGCACGGAAAACGTCCCGGGGATTGTCGGGTTCGGCGCTGCCGCCGAGAGTGCCTTGGCGGACACGGAAACGCCGCGCCGTGTCGAAGAACTGCGGAATAGGCTGGAAGGCCGGATCCGTTCGATCGCTGGCGACGCAGTCATCGTCGGGTCTGGTGCGGCGCGTCTCCCCAATACGTCGTGCATCGCCATGCCCGGGGTGCCCGCGGAGACGCAGGTCATCGCCTTCGACCTCGCGGGCGTCGGGGTCAGCGCCGGTGCGGCCTGTTCCTCGGGCAAGGTGGCGCGCTCTCACGTCATCGCCGCCATGGGATTGCCCGAGAACCAGAGTGGCTCCGCCATCCGGGTCAGTTTCGGCTGGGCCTCCCGGTCCGAGGACGCGGACCGGTTCGTCGATGCCTGGAAAGAGCTGTACCGGCGGGCCGGACGTAACGGTACCGCCCGACGGTGGGATCGTCAGGACAGGTCGACCGACAGCGGACTCTCGTATCGCCCCGTGTAGGACGTGTGGCTGACAATGCCCGCGTCTGGCCGCCACAGGTGGAGCTGGCAGGCCGGGGGTTCCATGACGACCCGCTGCTTGGTGCCTTCGAGCATGTTGAGCCCCATCTGGTGGGCGGTGCCCGGTGCCACGCTGAGGACGGTCCCGTGCCAGCGAGCCGTGACGGGGCGGTGCAGGTGGCCGCAGACGATTCTCTCGATGTTCGAATGCCTCTCGACTATGGCACCCATTTCGGGGGCGCCCGCGTTGAAGCCGTGCCGGTCCATCGCGTCGAGTCCGCTCCTGATGGGCGGGTGGTGCATGAAGATCAGAGTGGGTTTGTCGGGCTCCTCCGCCAGACGGTCCGACAGCCACCGGAGTCTTTCCTCGCACAGCTCTCCGCCGATCTTCCCGGGAATCACCGTGTCCAGGGCGATCAGGCGCACGGGCCAAGCGTCGATCACGTAGTGCAGGAACCCGCCGCAGGGCAGATACCCCCAGTCCGCGAAAGCCGCCGACATGGTATCGCGGTCGTCGTGATTGCCGGGGATGACATAGATGGGAGCGCCGATAGGTGCCAGGATCCCGCGCAGGCGCTCGTACTCCTCCGGGAGTCCCTTGTCGACGAGGTCGCCCGTCGCCAGCACGATGTCCGGCGGCGGTTCGAGGGACGCGAGGTGTTCCACCGCGGTCTCGAGAAATGTCGCCGTGCGAAAGATCCTGTCCATGCGCTCGCCTGGAAGCGCGATGTGAAAGTCAGTTATCTGCGCGATGATCATTGCATGACGGTCCGCGGCCCCTGTCTCGACCTGCCCGCCGGTCGGCGGAGTTCCGAGCGCCGGCCCTTTCGGGTGCTTACGTAAAGGCCTTGAACGCGATGATGGTGAAGGTGTCCTTGACGCCCGAAAGAAGTTGGATGTTCTCGGTGACGAAATGCCCGATGTCCGTGCCGTCGTCCAAATAGCATTTTACCAGGAGATCGTACTGCCCCGAGGTCGAGTGCACTTCGGAGACCTGGGCTACATCGGCGGCTTCCTCGGCGACCCGGTAGGCCTCTCCGAGTTCACACCCGACCATTACGAATATGGTCTGCACGGTGCGGGCCTCGCGTCAGTCGCTGCCGGGCCGTGCGGGCCGCGCCAAGAACGCCGGCACGTCGTCCGTGATGCCGAATTTCAAATCCGCTCCAGCATGCGCCTCTTTGTCGCAAAGCGGTTTCCTTCGTTCGTGTGTTTTTTTGGATGATCGTTTCCCATCCGTGTTTCGCCCGCGACTCTCCATCTTCGACGCCGGACGTGCGCTTGGCGCCGGGCCGTTCTCGGTGGAGGAGGAGAGGCTGTTCGCCTTTCTCCCGCGCCTGCGCCGATCGGCCGGGCCTCTGCGGCTCGCCCTCGTTCGCCCGGAACCGGTCTCGAGCCTTGGATTCTCGACTTCGAGGGCTTCCGTGACCTGGATGGAGGAACCGATGAGGCGCTCGATGGCGGACACGAACTTGCTGTCGTCGGGCGTCGCGATGGTGATGGCGGTGCCTGACGAGCCCGCTCTACCCGTCCGGCCGATACGGTGAATGTAGTCCTCGGCATTGAACGGCACATCGAAATTCAAGACGAACGGAAGGCCCGTGATGTCGAGGCCCCGCGCCGCAACGTCACTGGCCACCAGCAGGTTGACGTCGCCGTTGCGAAAACCCTCGAGCGTGTCCATTCGCATGGACTGCCCCATGTCGCCGTGAAGCGCTTTGGCGTTGAATCCATGCTTGGCCAAGGACCGCGCCACGATATCAACGTCGCGCTTGCGGTTGCAGAAGATCAGCGCCGACCCGACCTCCCTGCCGCGAAGGATCCGGCGAAGCGCTTCGCGTTTGCCTTGTCCGCGAACCACGACCAGTTGCTGGTCGACGTTTTCGGCGGGCGACGCCGGCGGGTCGGCGACCACCTCCTTGGGATTGCTCAGGAATCGCCCCGCGATGCGCCGGATCTCGGGCATGATGGTCGCCGAGAAAAACAGGGTCTGCCGCGACGGCGGCAACAGCTTCACGATACGCTCGACGTCGGGGATGAACCCCATGTCGAGCATTCGGTCTGCTTCGTCGATCACCAGGATCCGGACGCCGCTGAGCAGCAGCTTTCCGCGTTCGAAGTGGTCGAGCAGGCGTCCCGGCGTGGCGATGAGCACGTCGACGCCGCGATCGATCTTCTTGTCCTGTTCGTCGAACGAAACCCCGCCGATCAGCAGCGCCATCGAAAGTTTTCGGTGCTTGCCGTAGACCGTGAAGTTCTCGGCGACCTGATCGGCCAGTTCCCGCGTCGGTTCGAGAATCAGCGCCCGCGGCATTCGGGCCCGCGCGCGGCCCTTCGCCAGCATATCGATCATCGGCAAGGTAAAGGATGCCGTCTTACCCGTACCGGTCTGCGCGCAACCCATGAGATCGCGGCCCTGCGCCACGAACGGTATCGCCTGTTCCTGAATCGGCGTCGGGGACTGGTACCCCACCTCGGTAACCGCTTTGAGAACTTCGGGACTTAGACCAAGATCGGAGAAATTCATGTGTTTCCAAATATTGCGGCGTACAATGTGTACTGTCTGGCCGCTGGCTGGGGAGCGCAATACTCTACGCACCTTCGGATGTCAACTGTCATTCGCCGGACGGGGCGGAAATCCCGGCATTTCCGTTGTCCGGCCGAGCGTGCGGCGATTGCGGCCGGTATGGTGGAGATGGGACTCGACGCGCGGTGTTCAAGTCATGGGAGTGTGGGATGAACGGTTCCGTTCCGCTGCTGATCTTGCCCGGACATCTCTGCAATCACCGGCTGTTCAGGTATCAGACGAGCCATCTGTCCGACGTCGCCGACATCGCCGTCGCGGATCTGTACGGCGCTGATAGCGTCCGCGAACTGGCCGCCATCGCCGTCGCGCCGATGCTTGGGGAGTTCGCGGTTCTGGCAAACTCGATGGGAGGTGCCGTCGCGTTCGAGGTGATGCGCCAAGTTCCCGAGCGCGTCGTCGGCTTGGCCCTGGTGGGGACCACGGCGCGCCCGGAGTGGCCTTCCCAGCGCGCGCGTCGCCGGCCGGCCGCGGAGCTCGCCGCGCTCGGTGACTTCAAGTCCATCGCCGAAATGTACGCTCCGGTGTTCTTTCATCCAGAGCGAACCCGGGGCGGCGCCCATGTCCGTACGCTTGAGCGGATGATCGAGGAAGCCGGGTACGGGGGGTTGCGGAATCAACAGAGGGCGTTCGCGGGTCGTCCCGACAGCAGGCCGACCCTTCCCGGCATTTCGTGCCCGGCGTTCGTGCTGTGCGGCCGTGACGATGTCATTACCCCTTTGGCAATGTCCCAAGAGATTGCCAACGGGATTCCAGATGCCCGGCTGACGGTCCTCGACACCTGCGGCCACATTCCGATACTCGAATGGCCGGAGGAGACAACCCGCCTGATACGCCGCTGGTTGAGCTCGTTGCGGGAATAGGGCCGCTCCGGTCGAACCGGAACCGCTTCAGATGTCTAGGTCCTCGACCTCGGCGGCCTTTTCTTGGATGAAGGCCAGTCTGAGCTCCGGTTTCCTGCCCATGAGACGCTCGACGAGCCGGTCCGTTCCCGTGCTTTCGGAGTCCGCAACGATAACGCGCAGCAGCGTACGCTTGCGGGGCGCCATGGCCGTTTCCTTGAGTTGGACCGCCGGCATTTCACCCAAACCCTTGAACCGGCTGATGTCGACCTTGCTCCTGCCGTCGAATTCGTCGGCCAGCAACCGCTCGCGGTGCGCGTCGTCCCGCGCGTACAACGTCTTGCCACCCTGGCTCAGGCGGTAAAGGGGCGGTACGGCCAGATAGAGGTGGCCGTTGTCGAGCAGTCCGGGCATTTCCCGGTAGAAGAACGTCATCAGGAGCGACGCGATGTGAGCGCCGTCGACGTCCGCGTCCGTCATGATGATGACCTTGTCGTAGCGGAGCCTGTCTTCCCGGTACCCCTCGCGCACGCCGCAACCGAGCGCTAGCATGAGATCCGACAGTTCCTGATTGGCGTGGAGCTTCTCTCTTCCCGCGCTGGCGACGTTAAGAATTTTGCCCCTCAGGGGCAGAACCGCCTGGGTTACGCGGTCCCGGGCCTGCTTCGCCGAGCCGCCGGCGGAGTCGCCCTCGACGATGAAGAGTTCCGTTCCTTCCTTCTGGGCCCGCGTGCAATCGGCGAGTTTTCCCGGAAGCCGCGCGCGCCTGCCCGCCGTCTTGCGGGATAGGTCTCGTTCCTGCCGTCGTCGGAGCCGTTCCTCGGTGCGCTCCACGATGAAGTCGAGCAGCCGCTTCGCGCTCTCGGGTGCGCCGGAGAGCCAGTGATCCATGTGGTCCCGCATCACCGATTCGACCAGCTTCTGGGCCTTGGGACTGGACAGCTTCTGCTTGGTCTGCCCGTGGAACTGCGGGTCGGCGATGAACACCGAGAGGACTCCGGCCATGGAGCCGAGGACGTCGTCCGCCGTGATCTGGCTGGCCCGGCGGTTGTTCAGGCGTTCGCCGTAGGCCCGTAGCGCCTTGATCAGGGCGGCTCTCAGTCCTGCCTCGTGGGTGCCGCCCTCCGGTGTCGGGACCGTGTTGCAGTAGGAGTTCAGGAAAGGATCGCCGGCGGAGAGCCAGCGGATGGCCCACTCGATCCTGCCTCCCCGGGAATCCATGGAAACCCGTCCCGTGAACGGGGTGTCGGTGACCGCTTCCGACTCACCGGTCATCGTGGAGAGGTAGTCGACAATGCCACCCGGAAAGCGGAGCTTTTCCCTGGCCGGGGTCTTGTCCTTTTCCTTCAGCAGCGCCTCGTCGCAAGACCAGTCGATCTCGACCCCGCCGTACACGAAGGCCTTGGAACGGGCCATGCGATAGAGTTCGATGGGCCGGAGCGCCGACTTTTGGCCGAACACCTCGGGGTCGGGACGAAAGGCGATCTTTGTGCCCCCGCGCCTGTTGGACTTGCCCCTTTTCTTGAGCTTCGATTCGGGTTTTCCCCGGCAATAGCGTTGCGACCAGATCTGTCTGTCTCGCGTCACCTCGACTTCGAACCGGTCCGACAGTGCGTTGACGACCGACAGGCCGACGCCGTGCAGGCCGCCCGCCGTATGATAGACCTTGTCGCTGAACTTGCCGCCCGAGTGCAGCGTCGTGAGAATGACCTCGAGGGCGGACTTGCCCTTGAATTTCGGATGGGGGTCGACCGGGATACCGCGGCCGTTGTCCTCGACCATGAGCGTCCCGTCGGCCCACAGCACTATTGAAATGCGGCTGGCATGGCCCGCCACTGCCTCGTCCATGGCGTTATCGATGACCTCGGCCGCCAAGTGGTGCAGGCCAGCCTCGTCGGTGCCCCCCACGTACATGCCGGGGCGCCGGCGGACGGGTTCGAGGCCCTCCAGAACCTCGATGTCCTTGGCGGAATACCCGGCGTCCCCTCTTTTCGGCCGTTTGCCGCCGTTCTCGAACAGATCGTTCATTGCCATGGACATCCGGCGCGCCTCCGTGGCGGCTTGACATGTGTACGTAGCGGCACACTATACGGTAGGATTTCTCTCGGCAACGACGACATATAGCTCCCAGTCGGAGTCGAACGGGGGTAGGCCGACATCATGGCCTAGCGAGTGGAACCCGCGATTCGAACCGCTCCCATGTCCTCCGACGCCAACTCGAACGGCGATATTTTTGGCGGCTGGGTGTGCTATCACAGATGGATATAGCGGGCGGTACCATCGCTGCAAAACGCTCCCCCGGGCGCGGGTTGAGATGGTCGCGATAGACGCGATGACCTTCAAGCGTCCGATCGCGGGTGGGCGATATCGTCAGCATCTATGGCGAGGTCAAGCGTTGTCGGACGGACATCGATCACGGTGCGTCTTGAGACGATCATCCGCCGGCACGTTCTCGCCGAGGAAATTTCGGTGACTGAGGGGAGCTTCGTCAATGTGGTGATCGACGAGAACGGCCGGCTGCGGCCGGTCGATCCTCCACGGACGAAGGAAGCCGATCTAGGGGACCGGCTTCCCTGACTCGGACGATGAGATATATCCGGTTACACGCTGTAATACATGGAAAATTCTATGGGATGCGTTGTCTGCTCGAAGGCATGGACCTCGTCCCATTTGAGTTCCATGTACCCATCAATGATATCGTCGGTGAAGACGTCGCCCTTCTTGAGGAAGTCGCGATCGCCGTCGAGAGAGTCCAAGGCTTGGCGCAACGAACCGCACACGGTGGGAACGTCCTGAAGCTCCTCCGGCGGCAGGTCGTAGAGGTTCTTGTCCATCGGATCGCCCGGATGGATCTTGTTCTCGATCCCGTCGATGCCCGCCATCAGCATGGCCGCGAAGGCCAGATAGGGATTGGCGGCAGGATCCGGGAAGCGGACCTCGACGCGCTTCCCTCCAGGGCTGGACGCATAGGGGATGCGGCATGACGCCGACCGATTCCGCGCCGAATAGGCCAGGAGCACCGGCGCTTCGAAACCCGGCACCAGCCGCTTGTAGCTGTTGGTCGTAGGGTTGGAGAACGCGTTGATCGCCCGGGCATGCTTCATAATGCCGCCGATGTAGTAGAGCGCGCTTTCCGAGAGGTCTGCGTATCCAGTGCCGGCGAAGGTGTTGTCATCGCCCTTCCAGATGGACTGGTGGACGTGCATTCCCGAACCGTTGTCGTCCATGACGGGCTTGGGCATGAACGTCGCGGTCTTTCCGTACGAATGCGCCACGTTGTGCACCACGTATTTATAGATCTGCATCACGTCGGCGGTCCGCACTAGGCTCGAGCCCCGGATGCCAAGCTCGTTCTGCGAGGGCGCGACTTCGTGGTGGTGCTTTTCGGTCTCGAGACCCATCTCGCCCATGATGGTGACCATCTCGGCGCGGAGGTCGCTCATGGAGTCCACGGGTGGCACGGGGAAGTATCCGCCCTTCGCTGGCGGGCGATGACCGGTGTTGCCGCCGTCGAACGGTCGGTCGCTGTTGTAAGGCCCTTCCTCCTGGTCGATGATGTAGGAGCTCCCGTTCATGCCGACGTTGAAGCGCACATCGTCGAACACGAAAAATTCCGCTTCCGGGCCGAACATGGCGCGGTCGCCGAGCCCCGTGAAGCTGAGATAGGTTTCGGCCCGTTTGGCTGCCGACCGAGGGTCCCGCGAGTAAGCTTCACCGGTCGTCGGCTCGATGACGTCGCAGAAGACGATCAGCGAATTCTGGGCGGCGAAGGGATCCATCGTCGCAGTTTCCGGGTCGGGCACCAGCGTCATGTCGGATTGGCTGATGTCCTTCCAGCCGGCGATGGACGAGCCGTCGAACATGACTCCGTCTTCGAACATCTCTTCGTCGACGATGCCCACGTCCATGGCGAGGTGCTGCCATTTCCCCCGCGGGTCCGTGAAGCGAAGATCGACGTACTTGACGTCGGCATCCTTGATCAACTTGAGGATGGAGTTAGCGTCGGACATGATCATCCTTTCTGTGTTCCCGGCTGTGGGCGCTGCAAACCCGGGAGCGGCGTCAGATAGCCTCGGCTCCCGTTTCTCCCGTTCGTATCCTGATGGCCTCTTCGACGGACGAGACGAAGATCTTCCCGTCACCGATCCGGCCCGTATGGGCCGCCTGTCGTATAGCTTCCACCGCGCGCTCAAGCATGTTGTCTTCGAGCACTATTTCGATCTTCACCTTGGGCAGGAAATCCACCACGTACTCGGCACCCCGGTAAAGCTCGGTGTGACCTTTTTGGCGACCGAATCCCTTAGCCTCCGTCACGGTGATCCCCTGCAATCCGATCTCGTGCAAGGCATCCTTGACCTCATCGAGCTTGAAGGGCTTGATGATAGCTTCGATCTTTTTCATGGTGCGGACTCCCTGTTGGGCGACGTGAGGCGGATCCGGACAATGGACAGGCTGGCCGTCCCAAAGAGCCACTAAGACCGCATATTAGACTCGTTGCACGTAGCGTGCCAGTTCCGGGCGGTGCCGATTCCAAGAAGAGCGATGGGATTCTGCGGTGTTCCGTTCTCGAATGATCAGGAATCCGCTCAATATTCGATCGGTATGCCCAAAAATCAGGCAAAATGCTCCGCAAGGCGAGGTGTCAAGTCCTTTCGCGCGGTCCGTTGGCGAGCGGCAAATCCGTAGCGGCGCGCCGCCGCAGGAGGCGCAGGCGCACCCGGTCTCCTTCCGCGACGCGCAGTTGCCACCGGCCCCACGAGTCCAGCGAAACTCCGTTCGCAGGCATCTCCTCCGTGGTATGCACCCAACCCCGTAGCGGCACGGGGACGCCGCCCAGCGCCTCGACCAGATCGTCGTCGCGCAGATCCAGGTTCGCCGCGCTCTCGGGATGGATGCGGAACACGCGGTGCCGGCCGAGGTCGCCGACGCACGACTCGTCCTCCCCGGCCACGGTCAGGTCGCACCAGTCCGGCCGCGTGGCCGTCCGCAGAGCCTCGGTCGCCGCGGCATCCAGGATCCCCGCGTCGGACACGACGACGCCGTACACGTCGCGAGCCACCGCGGTAGAAAGGAACCCGTCTGCGACGTCCGCGGCCACGAGTTCCGGTTCCCGCTCGTGGGGCGCCCCGTAGCCGCCACCGCCGGCCGTGCGGGCCACCACGACATCGTCCCGGGAGAGCAGGACGCCGCTCGCCTTGCCTGGCGTGGCGAGGGGAGTGACACGGCCGTTCGACCGGATTCCATAGGCGTTAGGCTCGCCGCTAGTGCCGCCGAGCACGCCGAACGGCGGCACTACGGCCCGGTCCGACACCAGCGAGAAGGTTGCCTGCCTGCCAAGGGCCTTGATCTCGAGCTGGAGGCCGAACCCACCCCGCCGGCGCCCGTGGCCGCACGAGTCGGTGCGGATCTCCTCGCGCACGACCTCCAGCGGGAAGTGCACCTCGATGGCCTCGGCGGGCAGAATCGGCTGGTTGTCGGCCCAGTCGACGGTTCCGAATACGGACGATCCGTCGTGTTCCGCGAACCCGCCGGAGCCACCCACCGGAACCTCATAAAAGACATAGCTGCGCCCGGTGCGGTCGTCGGTGCCGCCGATCAAGGTATGGTTGGACGTGCCTTGCATGTCGCCCGCCATGCGTTCGGGCATCGCCGCGGCGAGCGCGGCCGTAGTCAGGGTGATCGTGCGACGGCGGACTTCCGCGTGTGCACCGCAGGGCACGGGCGGGGTGGCATTAACGACGGTACCGGGCGCGGCTTTGAAGGCGAGGGGTGCGAAGATGCCCTGATTAATCGGGTCCTCCGGGTCGAAGAAGGCCTTGAGCGCGATCACCGAGCCGGCGGCGCTGACGGCGAGGGACGCGTTGACCACGCCGGCGACCTGTTCGGAAGAGCCGGAGAAGTCGATATGCATGGTGTCGTTCTCGATGCTTAGCGCGAGACGGAGAAGTACCGGGTCGAAGACGCCGTCGTGATAGAACTCAAGATAATCCTCGGCGTGATAGGTCCCGTCCGGAAGCGCGCGGATGTGCTCGCGTGTGCGCCTCTCGGTCCGCTCGATATTGTGATCGACGCAGGCGATAACGTTCTCGAGACCGTGGCGGCGGAGGATTTCCCGGGCGCGGCTTTCCGCCACGCGGCAGGTGGACAGCATGGCGCGAAAATCGCCCTTGCGATTCTCAGGCACCCGCATGTTGTCGAACAGGAGGTCGAGCGTGGCTCGGTTGGGTTCGCCTCTCTCGTAGATCCTGATCGGCGGAATGCGCATGCCCTCCTGAAGGATCTCGGTCGCCAGGCCGGACATGCTGCCGGGCACCATGCCGCCAACGTCGTCCCAGTGGGAGCGGTTGGCGGCGAAGAAGACCAGCGCACCGCCGTCGAAGACCGGATAGAGCATGGTGACGTCGTTGAGATGCGTCCCGCCCCGGTAGGCGTCGTTCATCAGAAAGATGTCGCCGGGGTTTACGTCGCCGCCGTAGGTCTCCAGGATCGCGGCGACGGTCCAAGGCATCGGCACCACATGGACCGGCAAGTCTTCCCGCGATTGGGCGATCAGGCGGCCGTCGCCGTCGAACAGCGCGCACGAGAAATCCTTCATCTCGGTGATGGTCACCGAATAGGCGGTGCGGATCATGGTCGCGCGCATTTCGCGTACGACGGCGATCAGCCGTTCGGTGACGACTTCGACGGTGATGGGGTCGAGCTCGCTCATTTCTCCCCGACCTCCAGCCGGAGATTGCCTCGCGGGTCCACGCACAGGACGTCGGAGGGCCAGACCACCGTGGTGGACCCCGTCTCCTCGACGATCGACGGACCCCCGATCTCCGAACCCCGAGGCAGGTCGTCCCGTGCGTAGACGGGGCAGTCCAGGGAGCGTCCGCGGAAATGGACGAGCCGCGTCCCGCAGGGTTTCGCGAAACCTTCTTCCGGCGCTTCGGCACCGATGTCCAGGGGAGCGGCCGGCAGAGCCGCGGAGAGCCGCACGTTCACGAGCTCCACCGGCTCGTCGGTATCCGAGTGGCTGAAGGCGGCTTCGTGGGCAGTGTGAAAATCCGCAGCGAGTGCCCGGGGATCCGGCGAGTCGGCCGCGCACTTGAGATTGAGCGCGGACGACTGCCCGACATAGCGCGCGTCGACGGATCGTTCGAATTCGAGTGTAGCGACGGGCAAGCCGTCGGTCTCGAACTCGCGCACGCCGTCAGCCCGGAGCTCGGACCAAGCCGCCGCCAGTTCCGATGCTTCCATGTCCTCAAGACGGCGCACCTTGGTGCGCACGAAGTCTCGTTTAAGCGGCGAGACGAGAAGGCCCAGCGCCGAGAGGTTACCGGGATGGGGCGGGATCAGGACGGAGGTCATGCCGAGTTCGCTGGCGAGCTCGGATGCGAACATGGGTCCAGCGCCGCCATAGGCGAGCAGCACGAAATCGCGCGGGTCGTGACCCCGATACACTGACACCTCACGGATCGTGCCCGCCATCTTCACCGTCGTTAGGTGAACGATCCCTTCCGCCAGCTCCATGACTTCCAGGTTCGGAAAGAATTTTCTCAGGCCGCCGACGGCGGCTTTCGCGAGACCGGGATGGAGCGGGATTTCGCCCGACAGCCGGTCGCCGGCGTCGAGACGGTTGAGCACAAGATTCGCGTCGGTAACCGTGGGGGCCTCGCCGCCGTGTCCGTAGCAGGCCGGGCCGGGCCGCGCGCCGGCACTCTCTGGCCCCACCCGTAGCGTCTCACCGGTGACGCTCGCGATGCTGCCGCCTCCGGCTCCCACGGTGACGATGTCCACTTGGGGAATGCGGGTGGGATAGCCGGCGATCCGGCCTTCCGTGGTGTGCCGGATCTCTCCGTCCTTGATCAGGGCCACGTCAGTGCTGGTCCCGCCCATGTCGCATGTGATGACGTCGGCGAGGCCTGCGTTTCGGGCGACGGCGCGCGCACCCGCGACGCCGCCGGCAGGTCCCGACAGGATGGTGGCCGCGGGAATCCCGCGGGTGCCGCGCGCGGTCGCGACCCCGCCGCTCGAATGCATGACGAGCAGCGGATGCGCGTAGCCCCCGTCCGATAGGCAGTCCTCGACGGAGCCCAGGTAACGGTCCATCACCGGAGCGACCGCCGCATTCAGTACCGTGGTGCTGAAGCGTTCGTATTCGCGGTATTCCGGAGTCACCGACGACGACATCGAAATCGGAACGTCGCCGGTCATGCCGGCGAGCACGTCCCTCGCGGCCTCTTCGTTCGCGGGATTTGCGTAGGCGTGAAGGAAGCATACGGCCCAGGCGTCGTAGGATGCAGGGTCATGAGGCACGAGCGCCGCACGCAGTCCGTCGGCGTCGATGGTGCGGTCGACGGTGCCGTCCGCGTGGGTACGCTCTGCGGCCTCGAAACGGTCCGGGCGCGGGACCAGGGGCGGCGGCTTCACGAGCTTGAGGTCGTAGAGCCTCGTGCGTTCGCCGCGGCCGATCTCGATAATGTCGCGGAACCCTTCGGTGGTGAGCAGGGCGACGCGGCCTCCTTTGCCTTCGAGGATGGCGTTCGTCGCCACGGTGGTGCCGTGCAGCACGCGTCTGACCTCGGCCAGTTCAGTCCCCACCTTGGCTAGGGCGTTCATGAAGGCGATGGACTGGTTGCCTGGATCCGACGGAACCTTGGCAACAAGGGGGCGCCGCTCGGCATGGTCGAACAGAACCACGTCGGTGAACGTGCCGCCTACGTCAACGCCGACGCTGTAGCGCATCACTCGAACACGCCTCCGGGTGCGGGCATGGGGTCGAGCCGCCGCTCGACCCAGTCCGCGACCTCAATGAGCCGGGTTTCCCCGAGGGGTTCGCCCACGAGCTGCAGACCCACAGGCAGGCCCTCGTCACCTAGTCCGGCGGGAACGGTGAAGCAGGGCCATCCCAGGATCGTCCATGGCGTCTGGCACAGGCGGGGACCGATCGTGCTCCGGTTCGGCGCGACCTCGGACGTGGACGGCAAGACGAAACCGTCGGCGCCCTTCAGCAGGGCCTCGAACCGGAGGCGAATGCGGTGCCGGAGACGCTGGGCATGCACGTAGACCGTCGCCGGGACGGCCGACCCGATGTCGAGTTGTGACAACAGGCCGGGCGCGAAGTGTTCGCGGTGCCGGGCCATATTGCTGGTCTGGGTCGCGGCGGCCTCGGTAATCAGGATCGCGGTGTGCAGTGAGATCAGGAGCTCCAGGGGTACGGGCAGTCTCGTTGGGTGGATCTCGGCGCCCGCCCGGGCGAGGCGGTCTACGGCGCTGGAGACGCTCCGGGCGATGTCGGCGCTGGACACTTCGAGGAAGTCCTCGCACAAGAGCAGGCGCGGAGGACGGTCCGCGGGAACGACGGGGAGCGCGAAACCGTTCCGACCCACGGCGGTCCGGTCGCGTGGGTCCGGACCGGAGATTGCGGTCCCGAACAGCGCCGCGTCCGCGACGCTCCGTCCCATGACGCCGATCATATCGAAGGAGTAAGCGCGGGGCAGGAGGCCGCGGCGACTCACGCGGCCGAAGGTCGGTGTGAAGCCGACGACTCCCACGTAGGCCGCGGGACGAATCACCGAGCCGCCGGTCTGGGTGCCGAGGGCAACGGGTACCATGCGGTCGGCTACGGCCACGGCCGAACCACTTGAGGAACCGCTGGCCGTCCGTTCCGGATGCCAAGGATTGCGGGTCTGCGACGGGTCACGGCCGGCGAACTGGGTGGTCTCGACCTTGCCCAGGATGATGGCACCAGCCGTGCGGAGCCTGGCGATGCACGCCGCGTCGCGGCCGGGATTAAACGCGCGCATGGGCACGAAGTTGCCGGCGGTCGGCAGGCGTTCGGTGAGGATCAGGTCCTTGACGCCGACGGGGATGCCGCACAACGGACCTGCCGACCCGTCCGCGTATGCCCGTTCCGCAGACCGGGCGGCCTCGCGAGCGCCTTCCCTGTCCAGGCAGACCCAGGTCCGGATCGTCGGTTCCCGGTCGTCGATGCGGTCGAGCAGGGCATCAAGATAGTCGACGGGCGACAGCGTGCCCGCCCGCATCCTGCCGAGCGCCTCGGTCGCCGTGAGGTCGGAGAGGTTGGTCACCGGCCCCTACGTGGGCGGCCGCATGAAGTCGGGGTCCTCGTTGTCGAGCTCGAGGGCCTCAGCCAGCACCATCGCCAGTTGCCCGGCGGTGGCGTCGATTTCGTCGGAGAGCTCTGCGACGCGTTCCTCGCCGAGTCGTGCGAGAAGCGTGCGCCGCAACTCGGCCGCTAAGTCTTCGGGAGTCATGGCCGGGTCACCTCGTGGTCATGCCGTAGCGGCGCCCGGCGACACGCTCCGGGCGCACGCCTCCAGACCTCCGCCGGCAGTCGCGTCGATCCGGCCACCGCCCGGAGCAAGAGAGGAGTGTTAAGAAGGAGTTTCACCAGCCGTCCGAGGACATGACCTGGATTTCCCGCACGCCCATGCTCTCGAAATCGTCTGAAATCCGGCCGGTGAGAAATCCGATCCGGCTCCGGGAGTCCGGCGCGTCCAAGCCGACGACCTTGACCATGGATTTGCCCGCGTGCAGTGACGAGCAGTTCACCGTAGGCGGTCGCCTTGACGAGGCGCGAGGGATAGGTCTTGGTTCCGTGCATATTGACGACGCGTATGAAACTGTCTCCTCTGCGAGGTTCGGCGGCTTTGTCCGTCGGGCGCCGCCGAGGGGGCGGGGCCGGACTCCGGCTGGCTCCGGCTATGATGCCAGCAGCTTCCGGAACCGGCGCATGGCTTCCCTGATGTTCTCCGTCGAGTTAGCGTAGGAGAAACGGATAAAGCCTTCGCCGTAGTCCCCGAAACTCGTACCCGCGACGGCGGCGACGCCGGCGTCCTCGAGCAGCCGTTTTTGCAGGTCCCGGGCGGTGGCGCCGGTGTCGGCGATGTTGGCGAAGGCGTAGAAGGCGCCGCCCGGCATGACGCAGCGGACGCCGGGGATGCCGTTGAGCTCGTCGACGATGACCCGGCGGCGCTCGTCGAAGGCCCGCATCATCTTGTCCACCGCGTCCTGAGAGCCGGTCAGCGCCTCTACCCCCGCGTACTGCGCGGCGGCGTTGACGCAGGAATGGTCGTTGACGCATAGCCTGACGGCGTGGTCTATGAGCGGCTCCGGCCACACCGAATACCCGAGCCGCCAACCGGTCATGGCATAGGTCTTGGACCAGCCGTCGAGCAGGATCAGACGATCACGAATCTCCTCGTAGCCGAGTAGGCTAACGTGCGGCCGGTTGTCGTAGACCATGCGCGAATAGATCTCGTCGGACAGGATGCAGACGCGCGGATGAGCGGCGAGACCGCGGACCAGGGTTTCCAGGTCGTCCCTGGAAACGACTCCGCCCGTGGGATTGGCGGGGCTGTTGACGATGATCAGTCGCGTGCGCGGCGTGATGCGGTCAAGCACTTCGTGCGGGTCGAACGAGAATCCCGTGTCCTCGTAGAGTGGGATCGGAACCGGGGTAGCGCCGGAGAACCGGATAGCCGATTCGTATATGGGAAAACCCGGATTCGGATACATGATCTCCGCGCCGGCCTCGCCGAACATCAGGCACGCGAAGAACATCGTGGGCTTGCCGCCGGGAACGATCAGGATTCGCTCAGGATCCACCGGGACGTTCCGCCGCCGTTTGATGTCGGTAGCCACCGCCTGACGTAACGCCGGGATGCCGATCGCCGGGGTGTAGCCGTGATGGCCGTCGAGGAGGGCTTGGTTGGCCGCCGCGACGATGTTCGGCGGCGTCTTGAAATCGGGCTGGCCGATGCCGAGGTTGATGATGTCGCGGCCCTCCCGCGCGAGCCGTTCCGCGCGGGCGAGGACCTCGAAGGCGGTCTCCGTGCCGAGATCGCTCATCCGGCCGGCGAGTGGGAGGGCCGCGCTCATGGCACAGCAATATGCCACCGGACCCCCGGCCCGGCAATCGCCGCGGGATGGGCGCGCCGCGGGGAGATGTCCGGGATGTCCGGGACTTGCGGGACCTCGGGGATTCCCATAAACGAACTCCCGGCCGTAGCGTGGGTGCGGCGGAACCGATCGAGAGAGCGGGCCGTGAAGCCGACCAACGACGTATTCTCGGGTTTCGGCATGACCGTGTTCGAGGTCATGTCGCGGCTCGCCATGGAGCACAAAACGGTCAACCTGGGACAGGGCTTCCCCGACGACAACGGACCCGCCGACGTCAGGGCCAAGGCGGCGGAAGCGTTGGAAGACCGTCCCAACCAGTACCCGCCCATGATGGGCGTACCGGAACTGCGCCAAGCCTTGGCCGCGCACGCCAAACGCTTCTACGGCCTCGACGTCGACTGGCGGACGGAGACCATGGTGACCTCGGGCGCCACGGAGGCGCTGGCCGCGTGCGCTCTCGGCCTCGTCAGTCCGGGGGACGAGGTCGTGCTGATCGAGCCGCTCTACGATTGCTACTACCCCATGGTGATGCGAGCCGGCGCGACTCCCCGCTTGGTCCGGGTCGAACCTCCCCATTGGGAGCTGCCCCGCGACGCGCTGGCGGCGGCGTTCAACGACAGGACCAAGATGATCCTGCTGAACGATCCCATGAACCCCTCGGGAAAGGTCTTCACCCGGGACGAGCTCTCGTTCATCGCTGGGCTGTGCGCGGAGCACGATTGCTATGCCGTTTGCGACGAAGCCTATGAGCACATCCTCTACGACGGGCGCGAGCACCTGCCCTTGATCGCCTTTCCGGGCATGAGAGAACGAGCGATCAAGATCGGCTCGGCCGGCAAGACCTTCTCCCTGACCGGCTGGAAGGTAGGCTACCTGACGGCGGCGTCGGAGACACTAAAGGCCGTATCGAAGGCGCATCAGTTCCTTACCTTCACGACGGCGCCCAATCTGCAACGCGCCGCGGCCTACGGGCTGGGAAAGGAGGACTCGTACTTCCGGGAGCTGGCGGACGGCCTGCAAGAACGCCGGGACTTCGTCTCCCGGGGCCTTGGTGACATCGGGTTCGATGTCGTCGATTGCCACGGCACCTATTTCATCAATGCTGATTTCCGGCCCTTGGGATTCGACGGCACGGATGAGGAGTTCTGCCGGTACATCACGGTCGAGGCTGGAGTGACTGCGGTCCCCGTGAGCGCTTTCTATCCAAGCGGCGCGGTGAACCACCTCGCCCGGTTCTGCTTCAGCAAGCAGTGGCCCGTGCTTGAGGAGGCGGTCGGCAGACTCGCGGCCCACTTCGGCTGACGCCCGCTTGACGCCGCGGCGGGCGCAGCGTTAAAGAGGGTGCCGGTTCCCGTGGCGGGTGTAGCTCAGTCGGTTAGAGCACCAGATTGTGGATCTGGGGGCCGGGGGTTCGAATCCCCTCACTCGCCCCAAATCTCCTGCCTTGCGAAAGAGATTGTTGACGAGAGCGCTGCTCCAGGCAGCCATCGAACGGCTGGGTACACGGGTCTTTGGCCCACAAGTGCGGGTGGGACGTCCGCGCACCCGGGCACCTCGTTTCCGGAGCGGGAGTCCGTTGGACACGATGCCGCCGGTGGCGCAACATGCGCCCGGACGACTCGCGGGAGAACCGGTCATGCACGAGATCCGCATTTCGGAAAACACCCTCGCCAAGGTCTGTGCACGGCGCGGACGGGTCGAGGTATTCGACGCGCTCGATCCAGCGTGCACGGCTCTCGTGGTCGTCGACATGCAACGATATTTCTTGGAGCCCGGCGGCTTCCTGGAAGTGCCGTGCTCGCGGGATATCGTGGGCAACGTCAATCGCATCGCGGCCGCCCTACGCCGGGGCGGCGGGAGCGTGTACTGGACGCGGCACAGCTTCGTGCCCGAATGGACGTCCTGGTACGGCGTCCTCGCGTCGGGCGGGTTCGCTCGCCGCATGATCGCCGAATCGGCGCCGGACACCCCTGGATACGCCATCCATCCAGATCTGGACATCCAGCCCGGGGACGTGCTCCTGCACAAGACCCGCTACAGCGCCATGCTGCCGGAGAGCTGCGATCTCGCCGCGCACCTCGGGCAGACGGGGGCCGATACCCTGATCGTCACGGGGACGCTCACCAACGTCTGCTGCGAGTCCACGGCGCGGGACGCGATGATGATGAACTACAAGGTGGTTTTCGTATCCGACGCCAACGCCACGCGCACGGACGAGGAGCACAACGCCACGCTCAAGGCCATGGTCCAGGTCTTCGCCGACGTGCGCGACACCGATGCCGTCGTCGGATTGCTCGAGGCGGGCGCGGCGAGCGCCCAGGCGGCAGAGTGACCGCCGACCGTCAGTCGACCGTCTGGGCGAGGATCATGCTGACGTGCGCGAGGGGCAGGCCGCTCTCCGCGGACCAATGGTTGAATATGGCCTGGACCTTGCGCAGCTCCCCCTTGCCCTTGGCACCGCCGGAGTAGGCGCCCCAGGCATCGAGCGCCTTCACCACAGAGGGCGTCGGTACGAACGTGTCCTTGCCCGCCATGCGCAGGAAGGTGGGGCCCGAGTTTCCGCCCATCTGGCTGAAACGGCGGGCGATGTCGAACCACAGCTCCACGATCCGGTCGCCGGGCCAGTCCGCCAAGTAGCCGCCGAACCCACCGTTCCACGAGTCGGTCAGCTCGACCATGGCGATCGCGTTCTCCCGGACCGCCTTGAGCTTTCCCCAGTGGCGGATGAGCCGCCTGTCGCCGAGGCAGGCCTCGAGCTCCTCGTCGCTCATCATGCGGACGCGGCGCGGCTCGAAGCCGGAAAACACCTCCTCGAACGCCGGCCATCTGGCGTCGACCATGCTGTGTTTCAGGCCGGCGCGAAACATCCTGAGGCACATCAGGGACAGATAGCGATCGTCGCCTGCCGCTTCGAGGTCGCCCGGCGTCTTCACCTCGAGCAGGCGCTTCTTCAGCTCGGGTTCGCCGAGCCGTCTTTCCGCTTCCGCGACGATGTTCTTGAAGGGTGTCATGGTCCAAGGTGCTCCCGCGCGTCACGCTCCGTCACAGGTCGAGGACGATCCTCTCGGACCTAGAGCGGGCGCAGCAGATCATCACCCATTCTCGCTGCTCGGCATCCGTCAACACGAAGTCGTTGTGGTCGGGCTCGCCGTCCAGATAGTGGGTCTTGCATGTGCCGCAGGTGCCGGCCTCGCAGGACGTGTCCACGTCGATGCCGTGCTCCCGCAGGACGTCGACGATCGATTTGTCCGCCGGGACATTGTAGGTCGCGCCGCTGCTGGAGAGGGTAATCTGGAATTCCGCATCGCCGAGATCGACCGCTTCGTCGGCTGCTGGCTTTTTCTGGACGACCGGGGCGAAATACTCGAAATGGACCGTTTCCGGGGGCCAGTGGGCGGAACCGTCCTTGGTGGCGAGCATGAACCCGGTCGGACCGCAGTAGTAGAGATGCGTCCCCGCCTCGCGCTCCCTGAGTAGATCCGGGATGTCGAGCCCTTTCGACGGATCCCCGCCGTCGTAGTGATTGACGACCCGGCCCGTCGCCACGAGGCCGGCCAGGCGGTCGCGAAACGCGGTCTGCTCCATGGAGCGCGTGCAGTAGTGCATGGTGAAGTCCGCGTCCGTCGCCTCGAGCTGCTCGATCATCGCCATCATCGGCGTGACGCCGATGCCGCCGGCGAGCAGGAGGTGGCGTTCCGCCTCGTCCCTGACGGGGAAGTTGTTGCGGGGATGCGAGATCGTGATCCAGTCGCCGGCACGGACGTTCTCGTGCATGCTGCGCGAACCGCCCGTGCTCTGGGGATCGTCGAGCACGCCCACGACGTAGCGATGCCGTTCCCGGGGGTCGTTGCACAGGGAGTACTGCCGGAGAAATCCGCCGGGGATGTGCACGTCGATGTGGGAACCGGCCGTGAATTCCGGCAGGTCGTTCCCGCCGGGATGGACGAGCTCGAATGTGTTGATCCCTGTGGCCTCGTTCGTGATCCGGCGGATCCGCAACTCCATCGTCTGAATGGCCATACGCTCTCCTCGGCCGGGACGGCCGTCTTCCCCGCGGCTCCCGGACGCAGCCCTTTTTTGGCCTACCGGCGCGCCTCCTGCAAGTGGGTGGTTCCGGTCGGCGTCCGACTCACCGTTCGGGGATGCTCGTGATATGTTCGCCCGCCGATGCGCCGATCAAGGCCGGAGGACCGATTTCATGAGCGCGCGGGGAAAAGCGGAGAAGACGCCGAACGTGCCGTTCGCGGGCTACTTCATGAACGAGGTTCCTCCGGAGGATCCAGAACTCACCCACGTCGGTCCGGGGACGGTGTGCGGGGAGTATCTGCGCAAGTTCTGGCATCCCGTCGCGCTGTCCGCCAACCTTACGGATTTGCCCCATGCCGCGCGGATCATGGGCGAGGATCTTGTGATGTTCCGCGACGGATCGGGAAACGTCGGCGTGCTGCACAGGCATTGCAGCCATCGCGGAACCTCGCTCGAATACGGAATCGTCGGTGAGCGGGGCATCCGGTGCTGCTACCACGGCTGGCTGTTCGGCGTCGACGGCCGGATTCTCGAGACCCCGGGCGAGCCCCCCAGGTCGAAGCTGAAGAACAGCTTCTATCACGGCGCCTATCCCGCCATCGAGTACAACGGGCTGGTGTTTGCCTACATGGGTCCGCCGGAAGAAAAGCCTGAATTTCCCATCCTGGACACCTTCGAGTGGCCCCGCGGCAACGCGCTCGTGCCGTACTCCATCCATCACCCGTGCAACTGGCTCCAGGTCTCTGAAAACTTCCAGGACCCCGTCCACGCCGTGTTCCTGCACACCAGTCTGACCAACGTGCAGTTCACCGAGGCATGGGGCAACATGCCGACCGTCGATTTCGGTGAACTCGACGACGGCATGTATTACATCACCTGCCGGCGCGTCGGAGACATGGTCTGGGTGCGCAGCAACCATTTCCTGGCGCCCAATCTGGGTCAGGTGGCCGCGCTGTGGGAGGACGCCGACCGGGAGAAGTATTTCGGGCGCGCCAGCATTACCCGCTGGACGGTGCCCGTCGACGATACGCACTGCTGGATCTTCGGTTTCCGCCACTACAACGGCGACATCGACCCGAAGAGGTTGGGCAGGCCGGAAGAGTGCGGCGACAATTCGGTCGACTTCTTCGGCCAGACGGGGGAACGGCCGTACGAGGACGCGCAACGCACGCCGGGCGACTACGAGGCCCAGGTCGGCCAGCGCGAAATCGCCGTCCATGCCCTTGAGCATCGTGGCGCCAGCGACGAAGGCGTCCTCCGCATGCGCCGCATCCTTCGGGACGGCGCGCGCAGCGGGACGCGCGTCCCCCAGCCCGCCGACAAGAAGCGCGCTAACGGGGTGATCCACACCTACACCCACGACACGATCCTGTGTATCCCCGAGCGGTCCGGCGTCGACGACCATGCCATGATGAAGAACCTCGGCCGGAGGGTGATCCAGGCTATCTTCGCGGGGGACGCCCGCGAGGGGGACGAACGTCAGGCCGAGATCGAGCGCGGCCTCAAGGCTTTGACGGCGGAATTCGCGGGCGGGCGTGCGGCGGTCTGACCGGCTTTCGAGCCGCTTGGTGTTTCTCGTCGGGCCCGCCGTATTCGGCGTCGAGCGGCACGGTCAGCGGCACGCCCGGCATGCGATACCCATTGGGTCGGCCTGACGCCGTCTTGCCCATGAACTCGCCGTAGGCCGGCGGCAGGGGCGGGCCTTCGCCACAGGCCAGCCAGAGGCGCAGGAGGTGGCGCTTCCTTTCGGGCTCGGGGTGGTCCTCGTACGCCGTCCTGGAATGCAGGATGTAGTGATTGCAGAGGAGTTGAACGTCGCCGGGCTCGAACTCAAGCTCGAGATGGACAGCCGGATCGGCCGCCGTGCGATCCAGGAGATCGAACGCTTCTATTTGTTCGCCGGTCAGGCGCGGAACCTCGGGAAAGCGTTGCGCCTTTTGAATGACGCTTCGCACGTAGTTCGTCAATAGGCGGCCGTCGTGGACGTTGAACACCGGCAGCCGGTACCAGGGTTCGCGGCCTTCGGGGATCTCGCCTCGCCGGTCGCGATAGACGGCTTCGGTCAGCGTTCGCGCCAAGTCGGGGCGGGTCTCGAGGATCAGGTTGAAGATCGTCCCGGTGCTGGCGATCCGGCTCAATCCGCCGGCCTTCGCCGTGCGGAGGCACAGCAAGCCCACGAAGTCCGACGCGTCGGAATGGAAGATCAATTTTTCCGCCGTCTGGTAGCCTCGGGCTGTCGGGACGGTCCACAAGCTCTCGCCGAGGCCAAGGTCCCGGACATGTCCGAGCACGTGGCCCTTCGCGTTCTGCGAGACTGGCTCGCCCAGGTATGCGCTCATGCCCAGGAAGGCGATGGCAGATTGGCGCCTGTCGTAACGTTCGACGGGAACACCCCGCAGCACGGAGAAGCCGGGCCCGTGCAGCAGATCGTCCCGGACGCCGCGTAGCACCTTCGACAACGCCGGCAACGGGAAGTCGTCGCGACGAATGGCCAGGATGTCCATGTCGCGCGCCAGGACGTTCCCGACCGCCCCGTCGAGTTCTGCGACATCGTCCGGGGAAAGCCGGTAGCTCCACCGGTCGCGGCGCGCCGCCATGTTCGGGCCGCGCCAAACGCGTGCGCCCTCGACGGGCGACGGCGCAGTAGCGGTTTTCCGATTCGTCTCAAGCGTCGGCATGGCGGTCGAGAAACGAGGACAGCGCAGCATTGAATTCCTCGGGCGCGCACAGGTTCGAAAGATGTGCCGCGCCCTGGAGGACGACGAATTCGGCACCCGCGATGCGGTCGCGGACGATCTCGTGTTCCTCCACCACGGTCCCGGTGTCTTGCGAGCCCACGAGGAGCAGCGTCGGCACCTCGATGGCGTGAAGGCGGTCGGTCAGGTCGACTTTCTGGATGGCGCGGCAGCAGGCGGCGTAGGCCTCGGGTGCGGTCGAGCGGATCAGGTCGGAGAACCGGGCGACGAGCTGGGGATGCCGTTCCCGTGTCCCGGGGTCGAACCAGCGTTCGATGATGGTCGGCACGAGGGGCTCCACGCCTTCGGATAGCGCAGTGACCGCGCGCGCTTCCCAGACGGGAACGGTGGGATCCGGAGGACGGCTGGTGGTATCGCACAGGACGAGGGTGCGGACGGCCTCAGGATGGGCCAGCGCGAGGGTCTGCCCTATCATTCCGCCGTTGGACAGTCCGACGAAATGGGTCCGCTCGATCTCCAACGCCTGGAGCAGGGCAAACGCATCCTCGGCGAACTGCTCGAACGAGTACGGGGGAGGCGCCACGTCGGTTCCCCCGTGGCCGCGGTTGTCGTACCGCAGGACTCGAAAGCGATCCTTGAGCAGGTCAGCCTGCGCGTCCCAAAGCGCCATCGAGCTTCCCAGGGAATGACTGAAGGTCACGACCGGCGCGTCCTCGGGACCTTCGAGGACGTATTCGATGCCGATGCCGTTGGCGTGAAGGCGCATGGAGGGTGTCTAATTCCGGTGAGACGCCTCGTCAATCGGCGCGGCGCGGACGGTCCAGGAACAGGATCAGGGGCAGGACGATCAGCGCGGCGATGGTCAGCGCCCAGAAGTCGTTCACGTAGGCGATCATCGAGGCCTGCCGGAACAGTTCTATGTCGAGCTGCATGAGGCCCTGGAGATTCGAGAGATCCCAGACGCCCTGGGACCCGGCGATGTCGAACGACTGGCGGAAGGGGGAGAGGTGCTCATTCAGTTCAGCACGGTTCGCCTGGGTCGAACGCGCCAGAACGGTCACGCCCGCCGAGATGCCGATTCCGCCGCCGAAGAACCGGGACGAATGGATGACGGCCGCGCCGTAATCGACCAGTCCCGGCGAGAGTCTGGAGAATGCGAGAACCGAGAGCGGTATCCAGATGACGGCCTCGCCCATCCCCATCCACATGCCGGCGATAAAGACCTCATAGAGGCCGATGGTGAGGTCGAAGGTCGTCATGTACCAGAAGGCCACCCCCTGGAGGCAGAACCCCAGCGCCATCATGAGGCGCTCGTCCATGACCTTGACCAGATGGCCGAGAACGAAGATTCCGATCATGAACCCGACGCCCCGGGGGGTCAGCATCAGCGAAACCGTTTCGAGCGGCAGGTTCTGAAGCCGCCCGAGAAGCGACGGAAGAAGCATGAGCGCAGCGAAGGACGTCACGCCGGCCACCACCATACAGACGGCGCAGATGGCGAAGTTCTTGTCCCGAAAGACCCGCAGGTCGATGAACGGCTGCCGGGCATAGGAACAGCGGGCGACGAACAGGTAGAGCGCAGCCGAGGCGACGACACCCCACGTCGTAATCTCCCGCGACTCGAACCAGTCGAGCCGGTTGCCGCGGTCCAGCATGAATTGAGTCGACGCCAGGCATGCGGCTAGGGCAAGGAACCCCAGCCAGTCGAGGCGCAGATTCGGCCGGGTCTGGAATCGGGGAACGGTAAGGGCGATCGCGTAGAGGGCCAGCAAGCCGGCCGGCACCATGCAGACGAAGGCGAGGCGCCAGTTGTAGATCTCGGCGAGCACCCCACCCGCCGGCGGTCCCAGGACCGCCCCCATCATGCTACCGCCGGCCCAGAACCCCATGACCATGCCGTGGGACTTCTTCGGATAGACGTCGAGGAGGATGGGCATCGACAGGGGGAGCATGGGGCCGCCGGCGAGCCCCTGCACGGCGCGCCAGAACACGACTTCCTCGAGGCTCGTGGCGACGCCCAGGGCCGCTGAAGCGAACGTGAAGACGCCCAGCGCCACCAGGAGCGAGCGCCGGCGCCCGAAGCGCATGCCCAGCCAGCCCGCAGCGGGCATGCCGATCGCCGTGCCCACCATCGTGGCGGTCAGGACCCAGGAAATCTCCTCTAGTCCGGCCGAAAGGTCCCCTTGCATCTGGGGCAGCACGGCGTTGGCGATCGTGGCGCTGAGGGTCTGGAGCGCCCCAGCGACGATCACGGAGAACAGGATGACGGTTCGGCGGAAGGCGGAGTCGATGATCGTCGGCGGCCTGTCGCCAAGTTGTGTGCCCGCAGTCATTTCGTTCATCCGAGGCGGGGCGGGCGGTCCAACAGCAGGATGAGCGGCAGCACCGCCAGCGTCAGTACCAGCAGTAGCAGGAAGTCGTTGAGGTAGCCGATCATCGTGGCTTGGCGGGCCAGTTCGCCTTCCAGCCGCGCCAGTCCCTGCAATGTCGTCGGATCCCAGGCCGGCAGGAACCTGGACAGGCGGAGGGATTCGTCGAAGGGAGACACGTGCTCGTTCAGCGTGGCGCGATTGACCTGGGTCGAGCGGGTCAGGAGCGCGACAGCGATGGAGATGCCGACGCCGCTGGCGAAGAACCGCCCGAACTGGAAGATCGCCGCGCCGTAGCTGCGGAGGCGCGGCGCCAGGGTCAGGAAGGTGATCGTGGCCAGGGGGGTCCACATCACGCCCTCGCCGATCCCCAAGATCGTGCCGCCTAAGAACACCTGCGCGGGACCTACGGCGAGGTCGAAGGTCACCAGATACCAGAAGCCGCAGGCCTGAATGGCGAACCCCAGCGCGAGCATGGCCCGGCCATCCATGATCCTCACCAGGCGGGCGAGGCCCAGAGTGCCGATGGCATAGCCCACGCCCCGCGGAACGAGCATCAAGCTGACGATCTCGACCGGAAGGTCCCGGAGTTGCGCCAGAAGGTTGGGCAGCAGCATCAGAGGCACGAACGTGAGCATCCCCGATATCGCCATGCAGGTGCAGCCGATGGCGTAGTTCCTGTCCAGGAATATCCGGAGATCGATGAAGGGCAGTCGGGAGGTCAGGCTGTGAACGAGGAACCAGTACATAGCGAAACCGCCGATCACCGCCCACATGACGATTTCGGCCGACTCCAGCCAGTCCAGTCGGTTGCCGCGATCGAGCATGACCTGAAGGGACGCGACTCCCACGGAAAGAGTCGCAAACCCGATCCAATCGAGACGCAGACTAGGGAATCGCCTCGTTTCGGGGACTGCGGCGAGCACCAGGAAGTAGGTGAGCACCCCGAAGGGCGCGAGGAACACGAACGCGAGCCGCCAGTTGTGGATCTCCGCCATGAAACCGCCCAGCGGCGGACCCATGATCGGACCCAGCATTACGCCGCCCGACCAGAACGCGAGGGCCATGGCGTGTGCCCGCTTTGGATAGGCGTCCAGTATTCCCGCCATGCACAACGCCGGGATCGGACCTCCGAACAGGCCCTGGCAGGCGCGCCAGAAAATGACCTCTTCGAGGGTCGTCGCGACGCTGAACATCGCCGACGAGAACGTGAATATCGTTACGGCAATCAACAGCGACCGACGGCGCCCGAACCGCATGCTGAACCAGCTCGACGTCGGAACGCCGATCGCAGTCGACACCAGCGCTGCGGTGAGCACCCAGGATACCTCCTCCAGACTCGCGGAAAGGTCTCCCTGCATCTGGGGAAGGACGGCGTTGGCCACTGTCAGGTTGACCGTCGGGAGTGCGGCCGCCAGAGCCAGAACGAACAGGATCAACGAGCGGTGGGCGCGCGACTCCACGATGTCCGAAAGCTGATCGCTCATGCGCTTGGAGTGGTCTTGGGGCTGGCGGTTCCGGAGCCCTCGCGGCCGGGGGGACGCCCGAGCAGCAGCACCAGGGGCACCGTTGCTAGGGCGAGCAGGGTCAGCAGCCAGAAGTCGTTGAGATAGCCGATCATCATGGCCTGCCGTGTCAGCTCGCCGTCGATTCGTGCCAAGCCCTGGACGGCCCCTATGTCGAGCAGGCCGCTCCGGTCGTTTAGGCGGAGCGTCTCGTTGAACGGCGTTATGTTCTCCCTCAACACGGCGCGGTTCACCTGCGTGGAGCGGGCCAGCACGGTGACCAGTACCGAAATGCCGACGCTGCTCAGGAAGAACCGGCCGAACTGGAATATCGCTGCGCCGTATCCGTGAAGGCTGGCCGGGAGGGTGGAGAAGGCGATGGTCGCGACGGCTGTCCAGGTGAAGGCTTCTCCCAGCCCGAGGACGGACCCCGCGACGAAAATCTCGAACAGGCCCACGCCGAGGTCGAACGTCGACATGTACCAGAACGCTGGTGCCTGAGAGGCCAGGCCGAAGGCAAGGAGGAGGCGAAAGTCCACTATTCTGATGAGCCGGGCGACGATCACGGCGCCGATGACGAATCCCACGCCGCGCGGCGTCAGCATGATACTGATGGTCTCGACGGGGACGTCCCGCAGGCGTCCCAGCAGCGTCGGGATCAGCATAAGCGGCGCGAACGTCAGAATTCCCGATATGCACCAGCAGGAGAAGGCGACCGAATAGTTCCGATCCAGGAAGATGCGCAGGTCGACGAACGGCTGCCGGGTGGTCAGGCAGTGCACCAGAAACACATAGAACGCGATTCCCGAGACGACCGCGGCGGCGAAGATCTCGGGCGCTTCAAACCAGTCCACCCGATTGCCGCGATCCAAAAGGAACTGGGCGGCGCCGACGGACACGGAGAGCGCCAGGAAACCGAAGGTGTCGAGGCGAAGCTCCGCGTTGCGCCTGGACTCCGTGATCGCGGCAACGACGAGGAAATAGGTGGCGATGCCGATGGGAACCATGAAGAGGAAGGCGAACCGCCAATTGTAGAGCTCGGTCAGCCATCCGCCGAGCGGTGGCGCCAGGATCGGCGCGAGCATCACGCCGCCCGACCAGACCGCCAGCACCCAGCCGTGTTCCGCCTTGGCGAACGATCGCAAGAGGATAGGGAGACATATGGGTGGGATCGGCCCGCCGAACAGACCCTGGACCACCCGCCAGAAGACGGCTTCCTCAAGGCTGCCGGCGAACCCGAGCATCGACGAGGCGACCGTAAATCCGACGACCGCGCCGATCAGCACCCGCCGTTGGCCGAACCGCATGCCCAGCCAGCCCGCCGTGGGCATGGCGATGGCCGTTGACACCAGGGTCGCTGTGATCACCCACGAGATCTCTTCGAGACCCGCGGACAGGTCGCCCCGGATCTGGGGAAGCACCGCGTTGGCGATGGTGACGTTAAGGGTCGGCAGCGCGGCCGCAAACGTGAGCGATAGCAGGACGAACGTCTGCCGGACCCGGGCGTCGACGATCGTGCCGGTTTCGTCGGTCACGTGGAGTCCCCGATCCGTGGGCTGGGGCGCAAGGTCACGGACGGCAACGAAGCGCGGCGTAGTGGCGGGCCTCGATACAGGCCGGCCGACCCCTCCCGGGCGCGTCGATTCGGTGTGGCCGGGGCCCTAGTCCGTGAGAAGGACAAAGGCCGGTGGCAAGACGGCCGGCCTATGTCGCACCGGCCGGCCGGCGCGCCTGTCTAAGGATTGGCGGGCTCCACCACGATCCGGCCGCGCCCGCGTTTGACCAGGTAGCCGCCCCGTGGAATCATCAAACTACGCTGTTCGATCAGCGACCAAAGGGTGCTGGCAATCAGCTCCGCGTTCTTGTCTTTCGTTTCGGTCTTTTGCGACGAAAGCCACTCCGTGAACGCTTTCTCTCCGATCTCGTCGCCGACGGACCGCCGGAGCACGTTGAGTTTGCGAAGCTGTCCCTTGGTCAAGGTTTTCTCGTCGATCATATGGGAAGGCGTCTGTGTCATAATTTCCCTTACCATTGGATTTGCCGAAAACACATTCTCTTTATACCAGCTAAAAATTTTTTTTACAGTCAAAAAATGCATTTGTTATTCCTGCTTATCCCAGAAAGTCCGTGGAGCCTTGGGATTGGCCTGGTGCCGGAACATGGGTTTCCGCTTTCGCGGGAATGATGAAAAAACACCACCCCTCCGTCATTCCCACTTAAGCGGGAATCCAGGTTGTTTTTCCCTCTTGCGCAAGGGGGGAGGCCCTCGTGGCGGCAGGCGTGTATGGGATATCCGCTGCCACCTCAGGATACGGATCGCGCGTCTGTGGTCATTCGACCAGGCGTTTTCCTTCCGGGTCCTGCTCGCGGAACCAGTCCGCCATCCGGCTGCCGGTAACGAAGATGGTGTCGCCGCGCTCCATCAGCATGTCGAGGGTGCGGGCGAACATGTCCAGGCGGTAGGGAACCCCGATGATGTGAGGATGCAGGCCCATCGTCATGATGCGTGGTGGCGACCCCGGTTCCTTACCGAAGTATTCCACGGCGGCTTTCCATCGCGTGTAGTATTCCTCGGCGGAGTTCCTGTCGAGCACGAACGTCATGACGTCGTTCATGTCCAGCGCATAAGGCAGGGCGATCAAGGGTCCGTGCCTGGTGCGCATCCAGGTCGGAGTATCGTAGAACATCCAGTCGTGAATGTACTCGATTCCCTTGCGTTTCAGAATGTCCGGAGTGTTTAGGCTCTCGCCGTATCCTGGACCGAGCCATCCTCTGGGCCGTGAACCGGAATACGCCTCGAATTTCTCCAGCGCTTCCTCGATGACTCCCTCTTCGTCGTCTTCGTAGAGCAGGGAACGCTGGAAAAGTCCGTGTCCGCAGAGCTCCCAGCCGGCATCAAGGGCGAGCTGTGCACAGGCCGGATAGTAGTCGGGGAGGGCGGCATTCATCATGTTGGTCACAGGCAGACCGCGTTCCTCGAAGATGCGCGCGAGACGCGGCACCCCGGTCCGCAAGCCGTATTCCACCCAACTGAAGTTCCCGACGTCCGGCATCGGCGACTTGCCGTGGGGATTCTGAAGGATGGCTCGGGGCATGGGCCGGTCGAACGGCCATACCTCCAGATTCATCACGACGTGGATCATGATGGGCTTGCCCTCCAGGGGTTCCAGCCGGGGCATTTCGGTGAGAAGTCGGAAGGGGATGCGTGGATTGTTCTCCGGCATGTCGGTCCTGCTTCCTGATGGGACGGCCCGCCGTCGGGGCGGAGGGCCGTCGGCGCAGTCTCGCGATGTCCTTACCCCGGGCCCGGCGATGGCTACGTGTCCAGGGTCGCCAGGGTCCAGGCGAGCAGTCTGGTTCCCAGAGCGAAGTCTTCCAGTTCCATGGCCTCGTCGGGGTTGTGGCTGCCATGGTCGTTACGGATGAAAATCATGGCCGCCGGAATTCCCGCGTCGTGAAAATCGGCCGCGTCGTGACCGGCGCCGCTCGGGATGTCCATACAGGAGATGCCGAGAAGTCCAGCGCCTTTCCACAGGTGCGCGCGGAAATCCTCGTCCATTGTGGCCGGCGTGACCAGGGACATTTCGTGCAGGTCGATTTCGATGCCGCGCCTTTCGCTGATCTCGGCCGCGCGTTCCGTGACGTGGTCCCGTATTTCTTCCAGGACCGCCTTGTCCTGGCTCCGGATGTCCAGGGCGAAGTCGACGGAGCCGGGGACCTTGACGATGGAATGGTGGTCGGCATCGGTGAAGAATTTTCCCGCCGCGAAGACCATGTCGCGCCCTTGCGCCCGCGCGCTTTCGCATTGCCGCTCGAGGTCGAGGACGAGTTCCGCGGTCCCCAGCACCGCGTCCCGCCGCATCTCCTGCGGCACGGCGCCCGAGTGCGTGTAGACGCCCGTCGCGCGCGCGCCGCGGGCCCGAAGGCAGCCCCGTATCCCGGTGACGATGCCAACCGGGACTCGTTCATGATGAAGGACCGGGCCTTGCTCGATATGAAGCTCGAAATATCCCTTCACGTTGTTGGGTCCCAGGCAGTGTGGGTTGTCCTCCCGGAAATAGGAGGAGTCGAAGCCCGCGTCGTCCATGCACTGCGCCAGGGTGCGTCCGGAATGGACATGGACCGCAGAGTCCAGCTCGCCCGGCCACAGCAGTCCGAGCACGGCGCGGCTGCCCAGGTGGCCGCCGTGATGTCCGACGAACCAGGTGCTGCATTCCTCGGCCCGGATGCCCATGACGGTGATGTCCCGGAGCGGTGTGACGCCCAGCCGCCGAAGCGCGGCCTGCGCCGCAACACCCGCGATGACGCCCGCAGCCCCGTCGTAGTTGCCGCCGTGATACACGGAATCCAGGTGGGACCCCACGAACCACGCGGGGGCCGCCCGGTCCTCGCCGGGCAGCGTCATGCGGAGGTTGCCCGCCGGATCCTTGGCGATCTCGAGGTCGAGGGACGCCGCGGCCCCTTCCAGAAGGTCGTGCGCGACCTGCTCTCCTTCGCCGTAGGAGCCGCGCGTCACGCCCTCGCCGTCCGCCGTCTTCTCCCGGAGTTCCTCGAACAGACGCGCGGCCATCGGCATCGACGCATCGACGGCGCCTCGGAAGTCCGCCGGCTTCATCGCGGACTGGTGTCGTGTCCCGGAAACCAGCGTCATCGAGTCGCCTTGACGTGCGCTTGTCATCCCGTGCGTCGCCCCTGTCGTCACCCTCACCCTACCCCTCTCCTGCGAGCGGGAGAGAGGACCCCTGGGGCGCGGCCGGGCCACTCAAGTCCCCCTCCCTGCATAGGGGGAGGGACAGGGTGGGGGTCTTCGCATACCGCGTTCCGGCCACCCCGGTACGCGGGGGTTCCACCCGTCCGATACGGGCCGGAGGACCGCGCACCAATTCGCACGGTTCGCACGACGTCGGGACAGGTTATGTACATTGAAATTTACTGAATTGTTGATTTTTACTTCACACACTCCACATGACTTGGGTAAGATATTGGAATAGAGTTCGGAAATGCGAGCTAAATTGGAGAATTTCGATGATCTCCGGCGCGTTTTTGCGGAAGACGCCATGTTCAGGTCCAGACCTTTTGCGCCACCGCGAGCCAGTTCTCGCCGAGAATGCCCCGTGTTTCCGCTTCGGTGAAACCGTCGCGCAGGAGGCCCTCGATGACGAGGGGCATCTCTTCGGGCGGAACGTCGGCTATGGGACGTGTATGAAAAAAGGGGTTCCACATGGTCGGGTTCGAAACCGACTGGTCGTAGATCAGGTCGAGGGCAAGACCGACGTGCCGGGGACCGACCAGATCCGCGATGTACCGGATATGCCGGACAAGAAGATCGACCGGCGGCGTGCCGTCGTCTCCCAATACCGGCCCGAAGGCAACGACGCCGACGACGCCGCCGGAGTCGGCGCAGGCCTTGATCTGGTCGTCCCGCACGTTGCGCGTATGATCGCACAACGCGCGGGCGTTGGCATGAGAGACGATGACCGGTTCGTCGGAAGCGTCGAACACGTCCATGCTGGTTCGGTACCCGGTATGGGCCACGTCGACCAGCATGCCCACGCGGTTCATCTCCCTGACCAGGTCGGCGCCGAGGCGGCTCAACCCCCCATCCGTGAGTTCCTGGCAGCCGTCTCCGATCGCCGTCTTGACGTTGTAGCACATGAGCATGTGGCGAATGCCGAGCTTGTAGTAGACCTCCACCATGGCGAGATCGTGCGCGATGGGATTGGCGCCCTGAAAATGAAACCCGACGGCCAATTTCTTCTCACGCCGCGCCCGCAGGACGTCGTCTATCGACTCGATGAGGACGTACTTGTCCGGCCGTCCCAGGAAGTAGCGCCGTTCCCTTGCGATGGATCGGACCGCCGAAGGGAGATCCATCCAGTCCCCGCCGACCGTCAGCGAAACCGCGTCGAAACCGTTCTCCGCCATGCGCCGCAGCATGTCCTCCTTCAGCGCCGGATCGCCGTAGTCCGTGTACGGCAGCGTCATGTCCCAGATAAGCGCGTCGGACCGCAGCCGCAGGGCCTGTTCCGATAACGGCATGGGCGTGGCCCGGGAAGAGCAACGGCCCACGTTCAGGCCGTTGCGCCGGGAAAGAGCGGGATCCCTTGCGCCCGCTCGATGCCAGAGACTTCGTGGGGCTCGTAGAGTTCGTCGAGGAACGTCATTTCTTCTTCGTCGAGCCGGATATCCACGGCCTTCGCGGCGTCCGAGATGTGGGACACCCGTGTGGCGCCGACGATCGGCGCCGTGACGTACGGCTTGTGGAGGATCCAGGCGATGGCGATCTGGGCCGGCGTGTGGCCGCGCTTCCTGGCTAGCGTGACGAGCCGGTCGATGATGTCGAAATTGTTGTCGAGGTGATAGAGCTGCCGGGACCGCGGATCCCCCTTGGCGCGCTTCGTCGGCGCGACGCCTCTCCGTTCCCGTTTGCCGGACAGGTATCCCTTGGCGAGGGGCGCCCACGGGATGACCCCGATGCCTTCCTCCTCGCAGAGCGGCATCATTTCCCGCTCCTCCTCGCGATAGATGAGGTTGTAGTGGTTTTGCATAGACGCGAACCGAGTCCAGCCGTTGAGGTCCGCCGTATAGAGCATCTTCGCGAACTGGTAGGCCAACATGCTGGAGGCGCCGAGGTAGAGGACCTTGCCGGTCTTGACGACGTCGTGGAGCGCTTCGAGCGTTTCCTCTATGGGTGTCAGGTGGTCGAACCGGTGGATCTGGTAGAGGTCCAGGTAGTCGGTCCCCAGGCGTTTCAGGCTGGCGTCGATGCCTTCCATGATGTGCTTGCGGCTCAGGCCGCCGGCGTTGGGGGAGGGACCCATGGGGTTGAAGACCTTCGACGCGATGACGAGCTCATCCCTCTTGGCGTACTTCGTCAGCCACTTCCCGGTGATCGATTCGCTTTCGCCGTTCGAATAGGTGTCGGCCGTGTCGAAGAAATTGATCCCGACATCGAGGGCCTTCTTGAAGTGGGACCGGGCCCCTTTCTCGTCGATCATGTAGTCGCGGTACCATCTGCCGCCATAGCTCATACAGCCGAGCACGACGCGGCTGACCCGTAGACCCGTGCCGCCGAGATTGACGTATTCCACCGGGCATCCTCCTTGTCGGCATGTGTTCCGGGTTGCCGACCTTATAGCAGAGGAACGCGATCGGTGGCGCGCCGCGCCGCGAGCGGGCTACCATGGCGCGAGTCGCGACAGTTTCGGGAGCCGATGGCCGAAGCCGACAATACCGCCGCGGTCCTGCGGGAACCCGATGGAGCCATCGACGTCGTCCTGCGGACGGCGCGGGAGATGATACTGGAGCTCCAGCCGCACCGGGGGGGCCGGTTGCACCTGACCTCGCGGACGCTGCTGGAACGCGACCTCGGACTCGACAGCCTCGGACGGGTGGAGCTGTTTCTCAGGCTGGGCCGCGAGCTGGACGTGGATATCCCGGACAGCGCGCTCACCACGGTCGAGTCCCTTGGCGACCTGGCGGCGGCCGTCGGTGCCCTGGCGGGCGGCCGTGGGCGGGCGCGGCTCGGTGGCGCCGGCCGCGGCCGCGGTCTCGAACGGGTCGCGGCGCTGCCGTTGGGCGCTTCCACGCTGACGGAGATGCTCGACTGGCACGTCCTCACCCATCCGGATCGTCCCCATGCCTGCTTCGTCGGTGAAGGGGGCGAGGAGAGCACGGTCACCTACGCCGAGCTCCGCAAGGCGGCCCGTTCGGTCTCGGAAGGGTTGGGACGCCGCGGTCTTGCCCCGGGGCAGACCGTGGCGATCATGTTGCCCACCTGTCCCGAATTCTTCGCCGTGTTCTTCGGCATCCTGATGGCGGGCGGCGTTCCCGTGCCGATCTATCCGCCGGCCCGCCTGGCCCAGATCGAAGACCATCTGAGGCGTCAGGCGGCCATCTTGCGGAACGCCGAGGCGCGCATCCTCGTCACGATCGAGGAAGCTAAGCACGTCGCCCACCTCCTCCGGTCGCAGGTCGGGTACCTTCGCCACGTCGTCACGCCCTCGGACGTCTCGGCGGTGGCGGGCGACTCGTCCCGCGTCGCGTCACACCCGGAGGATCTTGCGTTTTTGCAGTATACCTCGGGCAGCACGGGGGATCCAAAAGGCGTGGCGCTGACCCACGCCAACTTGCTTGCCAACATCCGGGCCATGGGGACGGCCCTGAAGGCCGAGTCGACGGACGTGTTCGTGAGCTGGCTGCCGCTCTATCACGACATGGGGCTCATCGGGGCCTGGCTCGGCAGCATGTATCACGCCATCAAGCTCGTCGTGATGTCGCCGCTGACATTTCTGGCGCGTCCCGAGCGCTGGCTGTGGGCCATCCATGGCCACGGCGGCACCCTGTCGGCGGCGCCCAACTTCGCTTATGACCTCTGCCTCAAGAGAATCGACGACCGGGACATCGAGGGACTGGACCTGAGTTCCTGGCGCGTCGCCGCCAACGGGGCGGAGCCGGTCATCGCCGGGACGATCGAAGGATTCGGCGCGCGCTTCGCGGCGCACGGGTTCCGGAAGGAAAGCATGAAACCCGTGTACGGACTCGCGGAATGCTCGGTGGGCCTCGCATTCCCGCCCCTGGAAGGGGGTGCGGCGATCGACCGGATCGACCGCGAGAGGTTCGCGCTTCACGGGGAGGCGGTTCCGGCCGGCGACGCCCGCGGCGCCTTGTCGTTCGTCGCCTGCGGGCGCCCGCTTCCCGCTCACGAAATTCGCGTCGTCGACGATGCGGGGCGGGAACTGCCGCAGGGCCGGGAAGGGCGCCTCCAGTTTCGCGGACCTTCGGCGACACGGGGTTACCACCGCAACCCGTCGGCGACCGAGGATCTGTTCAACGGCGATTGGCTCGAGAGCGGCGACCTCGCGTATACGCGCGACGGCGATATCTACGTCACGGGACGCCGCAAGGACCTCATCATCAAGGCGGGCCGCAACATCTACGCCCAGGAAATCGAGAGGGCGGTGGGCGAGGTCGACGGCATTCGCATGGGGTGTGTCGCGGCGTTCGGCGTTCTCGATCCGGCGGCCGGCACCGAGAAGCTTGTGGTCATGGCCGAAACCCGCGAGAAACGCGCCGAGCGGCTTCAGGAGCTGCGGCGGGACGTGGAGGAGGCGGCACTCGACGTCGCCGGGTCGCCCGCCGACGACGTCGCCCTGGTCGCGCCGCGGACGGTCCTCAAGACCTCGAGCGGCAAGATCCGCAGGGCCGCCTGCCGGATAGCCTACGAGTCGGAAGGCTCCGCCACGACCCGGCGAGCCGTGTGGTGGCAATTCGCGCGACTGACGGCGGCCGGGATCCTGCCCGAATGCCGGCGCATGGTTCGCGGCGCGGCGGAGACGGCCTATGCGGGCTGGTGGTGGGTGGTGCTGGCCCTTGCCGCCGGTCTCGTTTGGCTCCCCACGACCCTGATTCCGCATGTTCCGTTCTGCCGGGCGCTCGTCCGGTTCGGCATCCGGCGGTTCCTGACGCTGGCGGGCATCCAGGTGCGTATGGATGGCCTCGAGAACCTGCCGGACGGTCCGAAGGTGGTGGTAGTGAACCATTCCAGCTATCTGGACGGGCTCCTGCTCCTTGCATCGCTGCCGGGCGACTATGCGTTTGTCGCCAAGAAGGAACTCGAAGGCCCGGTCGGCACGGGTCCGTTCCTCGCGCATCTGGGGACGAAATTCGTCGAGCGGTTCGATGCCCGGCAAGGGGCGGGCGCGGTGACGGAGCTCGGCGATGCCCTGGCCGCCGGCGAGACGCTCCTGTTCTTTCCCGAGGGCACCTTCCGCCGCATGCCGGGGCTACTGCCGTTCCGCACCGGCGCGTTTGCCTGCGCGGCCCGGAGCGTCGTTCCCGTCGTTCCCGTGGCCCTCACCGGCACGCGCTACATTCTGAGATCCGGATCCTGGTTCCCGAGGTTCGGCCGCGCCCGGATCCGCATCGACCGGCCGATCGCTCCGTCCGGCTCCGATTGGACGGCCGTGCTGGCGTTGCGGGACCGTGCCCGCGAGCGGCTGCTGGAGCTCAGCGGGGAACCCGACCTCGTCTACGAGACCGGCGTGATCGATGACCTCAGGGAAGAAGTGGCGGGCTGACTGGCGTCTTCCGCCGCCGTCACGACTTGCCGGGTTCTTCGAGAACAGGGTTCCCGTGCCCGTCGTGCGGCACCGGGCGGAGCGCGTGCTGGGGCTGCATCAGCGACTTGCCTGTGCAGTCGTCCCGCAGCGTCGGCACCAGGTCAGGGCGGCGCATCCGGCGAGCGGGCTGGCGTTGCGCAGGACCGTCGCGAGTGCCGCCGGTTCGCAACGGCGGCGGCGTTTCGAGGTCATCCGTGGGTCATTGGGCCGTCCGCGCGTTACGCACCATACCTGCCGGGCGCCCATGGGGCGGGGTCCATCTCGGAGTCACGGCCGCTCATCGTGTCGCTCAGCAATTTCGCTGAACCGCAGGCGAGTGTCCAGCCGACCGAACCATGACCGGTGTTCAGGAACAGGTTGCGGAGCTTCGTCCCGCCGATGAGAGGGGAGCCGTCGGGAGTCATGGGACGCAACCCCGTCCAGAAGACGGCTCGTCCGGGATCGCCGCCGTTCGGAAAGAGTTCGAGAAGGGGATCGAGAACGGACCGTGCCCGGCGCTCGTCGATGCGGCGGTCGTAGCCGGCCAGCTCCGCCGTGCCGGCCGCCCTGAGTTTATCGCCGAGACGCGCCACCACGATCTTGCGTTCCTCGTCGGCTATTCCCATGGACGGCGCGGTGTTGCGGCCGTCGACGGGAAGGGTCACGGAATACCCCTTGACCGGATAGATCGGCAGGGAGAGTCCGAGCGACCGGGTGAAGAGAGGGCTCTCGTTACCCATGGTGACCACGACGGCGTCGGCGTCCCGCGAGCCGCCGTCGGTCGTTACGCCGGTCGCCGCGCCGCCGCCGGTGTTGATCGAGACCACGCGTTCGCGGTAGTGGAAGCGGACCCCCGTCCGTTCGCAGTGCTTCGCCAGTTCCCGCGTGAACAGGTGGGCGTCGCCGCATTCGTCGAGGGGCGAATATATGCCGCCGGCAATCGGCGTCGCCGAACCCTCCAGGGCCGGTTCCCTCCTCAGGCATTCCCGCGCGTCGAGTATCTCCTTATCGATACCCTCTCCGCGCAAGGCCTCGGCATGTCCGGCTGCGGCGTCGTGGGCCTGGCGGGTGCGGAACACGGACAAGATGCCCCGCGCCGAGTGATCGAACTGGATACTAGTGGACTCCCGGACCAGGGTCAGCATCCGTTGACTGTATTTCGACAGGCGCTGAAGCCTGACCGTATTGCCGTGAAAGCGCTCCGGCGCGCAGTTGCGCAGGAACGAGAGTCCC
The DNA here is from genome assembly GCA_963663355.2 of Alphaproteobacteria bacterium. GTDB lineage: Bacteria > Pseudomonadota > Alphaproteobacteria > UBA2966 > UBA2966 > UBA2966. The sequence goes on along the minus strand of CAXXKS010000001.1, from coordinate 1,945,756 downwards.
CAACGCCACATGCGGGGATCGAGTCGCGGCGCCATCCGGAACGGAGCGTCGCGCCTTCCTACCCAGCGCAGCAATTGTCCGGGCAGTTCGGGCCGCGACCAGGGCGCGGCGTGGCTGACGGACACCTGCCCGCCGTTGGCGAAGCTGGTTTCGAGCCCCGCGCCTTCGCGCCGCTCGACAACCGAGACCTCGTGACCGGCCTCGCGAAGAAAATAGGCCGTGGCGACGCCGATTACCCCACCGCCCAGCACGATGACTTTCACCCCGCGGCCCTCCTTTCCCTGTCCTTGTATGAGGGACTCGACCCGATCGGGCGGCTCGATGTAGCCTTCCGACGGCGCATCCGCGGGAGGACCTTCGTGCCGGATGATATTCTATACATGTCCGCCAGCGACTTGGCGGGCCGTTACCGCGACGGAAGCCTCTCTCCGGTCGAGGCCGCGCGCGCCACGCTCCACCGCATTTCGGCGATCGACGAAAAGACGAACGCCTACGTCATGGTCGACGCGGAGTCGGCCCTGGAGGCCGCCCGGGCCTCGGAGGAGCGATGGCGCCGTGGCGAGCCGATGGGTCCTGTCGATGGCGTTCCCTGCGCGATCAAGGACCTCGTGCTGGCCAAGGGGTGGCCGACGCTCTTCGGGTCGAAAACGACCGATCCCGGCCAAGCGTGGGACGCCGACGCGCCCTGCGTGGCGCGGCTGCGGGAGCAGGGCGCCGTGATCCTCGGCAAGACGACGACGCCGGAATTCGGCTGGAAGGGCGTCACCGACAGTCCGGTATCGGGCGTCACGCGGAATCCCTGGGACCTGGACAAGACGCCGGGCGGCTCCAGCGGCGGCGCCGGGGCGGCCGTGGCCGCGGGAATGTGCCATCTGGCCATCGGCACCGACGGCGGCGGATCCATCCGGATTCCCGCGGGTTTCTCGGGAATATTCGGCTTAAAGCCGAGCTTCGGGCGCGTGCCCGCCTGGCCGATGGGCCGGTTCGGCACCTTGGGCCACGTGGGTCCGATGACGCGGACGGCAGAGGACGCGGCGCTGATGCTAACGGTCGTCTCGCGGCCGGATTCCCGCGACTGGACCGCGCTGCCCTACGATCCCCGTGACTACCGCGACGGTCTCGACCGGGGGGTCGACGGACTCCGTGTTGCGTTCACGCCCGACCTGGGCTACGCCGAAGTCGACCCCGAGGTCGTCGGGATCGCCGCCTGTGCCGCCGAGTCGTTCTCCAGCCTTGGCGCAGAGATCGTCTACGCGGATCCCGGTTTCGAGGATCCCAAGGTGGCGTTTCGGACGCTGTGGTGGGCGGGTGCGGCGAACGGGCTTCGTGGGTTGACTGAAGAACAGATGAAGCTCGTGGAGCCCGGCTTGGCGGACGTGGTGGAGGAGGGGAGGAGGATTCCGCTCCTCGACTATATCGCTGCGGACAACGAGCGGGCCGTCCTTGGCGAGTTGATGATGGAGTTCCACCAAACCTACGATCTTCTCCTGACGCCCGGTTTGGCGGTCGCTGCGTTCGAGGCGGGAAAGATCTCGCCCCGCGAGACCGACGACCCGAAGTGGGTCACATGGTCGCCGTTCACCTACCCCTTCAACATGACCAGGCAACCGGCGGCGAGCGTTCCCTGCGGGTTCACGGCCGGCGGACTGCCCGTGGGCCTGCAGATCGTCGGTCCCATGTTCGCCGACCATCTGGTGTTGCGCGCGTCCCATGCCTACCAGCGGGCGTTCCCCCTGACGGACAGGCGGCCGCCCATTTGATCCCACGCGCCGGCCGGGCGCATCGAGGAGCCTCGGAAGCGGCGAAGGTTCCGTGATAGACTGAGCGTTGTCCGGATCCGGAGGATCGAGTGAACGGGCATACCACGATGCTCAAGGCCGACCTGGGCGAAGCGGACCACATTGAAGTCGTCGACCGGCTGCTGCACGTCGAAGGCCGGTACCTCGTCGACGTGGGGAGCGGGGACGGCGGGTTCGCGCGCGCCCTCGCGGAGCGCGGCGCCGACGTGCTCGCCATCGAGCCGGACGAGCGGCGGACTCCGCTCGAGCTTCCCCCGGCCGTCGGCGGTCGCGTGACGTTCGAGGTGGCTGGCGGGGAAGCCATTCCCCTCGGGGACGGGCAGGCGGACGGTGTCTTCTTCAACCGGTCTCTCCACCACGTGCCTCCCGACCTCATGGACCGGGCCCTCTCGGAAGCGCGGCGCGTCCTGACGCCCGGCGACGGCTTCCTGTACGTGGTGGAACCCGACATGTCGGGGACGTGGTCCCGGCTCATGAAGCCTTTTCATGACGAGACCGAGGTGCGCCGTCTGGCCATCGAGGCCCTGGACCGTACGGCCCCGCAGCTGTTCGCCGACGGGCGCGAGTACTGGTACATGCTGTGGGTGCGCTTCGACGACTTCGAGGAATTCGCGACGCGGCCGATGATGGCGCGACTCGGAGTCCGGGCCGAGGACGTGGAAACGGCCGAGGTCCGGTCCCTGTTCGATGCCGGTAAGGTGTCCGATGGCTACGCGTTCTCCCAGATCCTGCGGCTTCGCGTTTATCAGGAGCGCGGCGTAGGAAAACCGCTCTTCTGTCCGTCAGCGAGATGTACGCTGCGGACCAGGCCGCCATGGATCGGGGTGTGTCCGGCGCCGCGCTGATGGAGGCGGCGGGAGCGGGCGTCGCGCGGGCGATAACCCGGCGCTGGGCGCCCAGGCCGACGGTCGTCCTGTGCGGTCCCGGCAACAACGGCGGCGATGGATTCGTCATCGCCAGGCGGCTTCGGCGGGCGGGTGCCCGGGACGTTCGCGTCGCTCTGCTGGGATCCCCGGACAGGCTGTGCGGTGACGCGCGGGGTATGGCGGATGCTTGGGACGGGGACGTCCTGCCGCTCGGTCCGAAGTCTGCGGAGGGGGTGGGCCTGATCGTCGACGCCGTCTTCGGTGCCGGCCTGTCCCGAGACGTGGACGGCGCCGCGCGGGCGGCGCTCCAGACCGCCAATGCTGCCGACGCCGCGCGGGTCGCTGTCGACGTCCCGAGCGGCATCCACGGCGATACCGGCCGCGAGCGAGGCTACTGTTTCCGGGCCGACCTGTCCGTCACGTTTTTCCGCAAGAAGCCGGGACACGTGCTCCTTCCCGGACGCATGGCGTGCGGCGAGGTCGAGGTCGTCGACATCGGAATACCGGACTCGGTTCTGGACGCGGTCGCGCCGCGGACGGCGGAAAACGACCCGTCGCTCTGGGGCGGCCTCGTTCCGGTCCCCGGCCCCCTGGCGCACAAGTACCGCCGCGGCCACGCCTTGGTCATCGGCGGCGGCCCGGACAGCACCGGCGCCGCACGCCTCGCCGCACGGGCCGCGCTGCGTGTTGGTTCGGGGCTGGTCACGGTCGCTGGTCCGCCCGGCTCCCTTGTGGTGAACGCCTCCCAGTTGACGGCCGTCATGACGGAAAGCTTCACCGGACCGGCCGAACTGATGGAGATCCTGGGCCAGCGGCGCCGGAACGCCGTGCTCCTCGGTCCGGGGAACGGCGCGACGGAGGCGACGCGCGCGAACGTGCTGGCAGCCCTCCGCTCCCCGGCGGCCTGCGTCCTCGACGCCGACGCGCTGACTGCGTTCACCGGCCGGAAGGACGCGCTCGCGGCGGGAATTTCCGGTCCCTGCGTCCTGACGCCCCACGACGGCGAGTTCACGCGCCTGTTCGGCGAGGCTCCGGAGGATGAGGGGAAGGCGTACTCCGCGCGCCGGGCGGCCGACGCGGTCGGCGCGGTGGTGCTCCTCAAGGGCGCGGACACCGTCATCGCGGCGCCGGACGGGCGCGTTGCCATCAACGGCAACGCGCCGCCCGAGCTGGCGACCGCGGGCACGGGTGACGTGCTGTCGGGCCTAGTCGTCGGACTGCTGGCCCAGGGCGTGGAGCCGTTCGAGGCGGCGTGCGCCGCGACATGGCTGCACGGAGCCGCGGCGAAGACCGTCGGCCCCGGCCTGATCGCCGAGGACCTATCCGAGGCGCTCCCCGCCGTCCTGCGCCCGCTCCGGCGGCGCGTACGCGCTCCCGGCCGGATGTCCGGAGAGGGACCCGGATGAATCCGGTCTGGCGCCGAAACTTCATGTGCTGTAGAAGGTGGCGCGTCTCTGGAACCCGAATGAGACCGGCCTGCCGGACATTCGCGCGGCTGTGGTGGAACCGGTAGACACGCATGCCTTAGGAGCATGTGCCTTACGGCGTGGGGGTTCGAGTCCCTCCAGCCGCACCAGCGTCCCGGGACGACCGCGGGACGATCCGCGAAGCCTCTCGCGGCCATATCAGTCGGGGACGAGACCGTGATCGAAGTGACGGAAACCAGCGCGGAAGGCCTCAGGCACGAGTTCAAGGTCGTCGTAGAGGGTGCCGTGATCGAGCAGCGCGTCGACGCCAAGCTCGGCGAGCTGGCCGGCACGATATCCCTTCCCGGATTCCGCCCGGGCAAGGTGCCCCTGTCGCTCCTCAAGAAGCGTTACGGTGGCGTCGTCATGAGCGAGGTCTTAGAAGAGACCGTGAACGAGGGGGCCCAGCGGGCCCTGTCGGACCAGGGCTTGCGTCCCGCCCTTCAGCCCGAGATCGAGATCACGAAATTCGAGGAGGGCGGCGAGCTCGAATACACGCTTTCGGTCGAAGTACTCCCCGAGATCGGTTCGGACGACTTTTCGTCCATCGCCATCGAGCAGTTCCGGGCCGTGCCGACGGAGGAGGACGTCCAGTCCCATTTGAAGTTCCTGGCGGAGGCCCAGACGACGTTCGAGACCGAGGAAAACCGAAAGGCCGAGCCGGGCGACGCCGTGGTGATCGACTTCGTCGGTCGGCGGGACGGCGTCGAGTTCGAAGGTGGCCGCGCCGAGGACTTTCAGTTCATTCTGGGATCCGGGGCCTTCTTCCCGGACTTCGAGGATCGGCTGGCCGGCGCGGCCTCAGGCCAGCATCTCGACTTCGACGTGACGTTTCCGGAGACCTATCCCGCAGAAGACCTGGCGGGCAAGCAGGCTACATTCGAGGTGGACGTCAAGGAGGTCAAGCGTCCCCGGGTGGCGACCGTGGATGACGAACTGGCCGTGAAGATCGGCCTGGAAAACCTGGAAGAGCTCAAGAAGGTGGCTTCGAACCACATCAAGTCGGACTACGACCGGATATCGCGGAGCCGGGCCAAGCGCAAGCTCCTCGACGCGCTCGCGGACCGGTACGACTTCGACGTCCCCACCAAGCTCGTCGACGGCGAGTTCGACGGCATCTGGGCGCAAGTGCAAAGGCCGGACGAGGATGAGGATACGGGCGGGGACGGAGAGGAGCCGGAGAAGTCCGAGGAAGAACTGAAGGCGGAGTACCGGCAAATCGCCGAACGGCGGGTTCGCCTGGGACTGCTGTTGATGGAGGTCGGCCGCCGCAACAACATCGAGGTGCATCAGGACGAGATCGACCGGGCGATGGCGGAGCGGGCACGGCGGTATCCCGGAAGGGAGCGCGAGGTCATCCGGGAACTCCGGGACGATCCCGAGGCGGTGAGCGCACTGTCGGCCCCCATCTTCGAGGACAAGGTCGTCGACTTCATTCTCGAGATGGTGAACGTCACCGAACGCGAGGTGACCCCGGACGAACTGCTCGATATATCCGACGACGAGGAGGAGCCGTCTTCATAGGGGGACCGCGCGGCCGCGAGGCGGTGCCGTCCGCGAACGAAGATGCCGGGCCTTCCCGGCCGTCGAAGCACGACCTTAGGAAACGCGGGTTCGCCATGACGGATACAAGGATGCAGAGTCTCATACCGATGGTGGTCGAGCAGACCAACCGGGGGGAGCGGGCGTACGACATCTACTCGCGCCTGCTCAAGGAGCGAATCGTGTTTCTCGCGGGCGCGGTCGACGACCACGTAGCGAGCGTGATCACGGCCCAGCTTCTTTTCCTGGAGGCCGACAACCCGGAGAAGGACATCGCCTTCTACATCAATTCCCCGGGCGGCATCGTGTCGTCCGGTCTGGCGGTATACGACACCATGCAATATATCCGCCCGGACGTCTCGACGCTGTGCTTCGGCCAGGCGGCCTCGATGGGGTCGCTGCTTCTGGCGGCCGGCGCCAAGGGAAAACGTTACGCGTTGCCCAACGCCCGGGTGATGATCCACCAGCCTCACGGCGGTACCCAGGGTCAGGCGGCGGACATCGAGATTCACGCGCGGGAGATTCTGGCGTTGCGGGACCGGCTCAACGCGATCTACGCGGAGCATACGGGCCAGGATCTCGAGGTGGTCGAGCGGAACATGGATCGGGACAAATTCCTGACTCCCGAAGAAGCCCAGGCGTTCGGGATCGTCGATGAAATCGTGACGCACCGTCCGGCGGCACTCGATGCCGCGGGCGACGGCGGCGGGGGCTGACGTCCTGTCGCAGGCTCTCCGGTTCACCCCTGCGCGGGACCCGGCCGCAGGTGTCGCGGCGGGTGGCCGGAACGCTTCCCCGCGGGCACGATCGACTACATGTAAGGGGGCGCCCTGCCCGGCGCCCAAGATTTGCGTTGTGGATTGCGGACGGATGTCGCTAACATGAGGCGGTGGACACCGTGCCCGCGTACGGGTTCGGTTCGGCCGCGCAAGCTTCGGAGTTCCCATGTCTAAGCCCGGCAACGGCGATTCGAAGAACACTCTTTACTGCTCATTCTGTGGAAAAAGCCAGCACGAAGTCCGCAAGCTGATCGCCGGCCCGACGGTGTTCATCTGCGACGAATGCGTCGAGCTTTGCATGGACATCATCCGGGAAGAGCACAAGAGCTCGCTCGTCAAGTCGCGCGACGGCGTGCCCACGCCGCACGACATCTGCGACGTTCTGGCCGACTACGTGATCGGTCAGGATCACGCCAAGCGGGTGTTGTCCGTGGCGGTGCACAACCACTACAAGCGCCTGAATCACGGCAGCAAGTCGAATGACGTGGAGCTCGCCAAGTCCAACATCCTGCTCATCGGTCCGACCGGTTGCGGGAAGACCCTGCTCGCCCAGACCCTGGCCCGCATTCTCGACGTGCCCTTCACCATGGCCGACGCTACGACGCTCACGGAAGCGGGCTACGTCGGCGAGGACGTCGAAAACATCATTCTCAAACTTCTGCAGGCGGCCGACTACAACGTGGAGCGGGCGCAGCGCGGCATCGTCTACATCGACGAGGTCGACAAGATCAGCCGCAAGTCCGACAACCCGTCGATCACCCGCGACGTGTCCGGCGAGGGCGTACAGCAGGCATTGCTGAAGATCATGGAAGGGACCGTCGCGTCGGTTCCCCCGCAAGGCGGCCGCAAGCATCCGCAACAGGAATTTCTCCAAGTCGACACGACGAACATCCTGTTCGTCTGCGGCGGCGCGTTTTCGGGTCTCGAGAAGCTCATTTCGGCGCGGGGGCAGTCGACGTCCATCGGATTCGGCGCCGATGTCCGTACACCGGACGAGCGGCACATGGGTGAGATCCTCAAGCAGGTCGAGCCCGAAGACCTTCTCAAGTTCGGTCTCATACCGGAATTCGTCGGACGCCTTCCGGTTGTGGCGACGCTCGAGGATCTGGACGAGGACACCCTGGTCGAGATCCTCGTGAAACCGAAGAACGCGCTCGTCAAGCAGTATCAGCGGCTCTTCGAGATGGAAAGCGTCAAGCTGACGTTTTCGGACGACGCCCTGCGCGCCATCTCCCGCAAGGCGATCAAGCGCAAGACGGGCGCGCGCGGTCTCCGTTCCATCATGGAGGGCAACCTCCTGGATACGATGTTCGAGCTGCCTGGTTTCGAGGCGGTGGAGGAGGTTGTCGTCAATTCCGAGGTGATCGAGGGCCGCGCCCAGCCGCTGCGCATATACTCCGACCGTCGCGGAGACTTGGAAACCAGCGCCTGAGCGGACCGCTTGAATAACGGGACCGCCCGGGCCATATGAAACGCGGGCGGTCGTCATGAGACATCGGCGACATGCGAGGCGCCGCCGACGCGCCGCGCCATAGCCGGAGGGAAGGCAGGAAAGATGATCGAAGCGAGTTCAGTCCAGGTTTTTCCCGTACTTCCGTTGCGCGACATCGTCGTGTTCCCGCACATGATCGTTCCGCTGTTCGTCGGCCGGGACAAGTCCGTTCGGGCCCTGGAAGACGTCATGAAGGCCGACAAGCAGATTCTGCTGTTGGCTCAAAAGAACGCCAGCCAGGACGATCCGTCGCCGGACGACATTCATGCCGTCGGGACGATCGGGTCCGTGCTTCAGTTGCTGAAGCTGCCGGACGGCACGGTGAAGGTGCTGGTGGAAGGGGGGCGCCGGGCGCGCGTGCAGGGCTTCACGGACAACGCGGAGTTCTTCGAGGCCAACGCGGAAATCCTCGAGGAGGCCGACAACGATCCGCGGGGGCTGGAAGCCCTGTCCCGGTCCGTGGTCGGGGAGTTCGAGCAGTACGTGAAGCTCAACAAGAAGATCCCGCCGGAGATCCTGGTATCCCTGAACCAGATCGACGACCCGAGCAAGCTCGCCGATACGGTCGCGTCGCACCTGCAGCTCAAGATCGCCGACAAGCAGGAGCTGCTGGAGATTCAGAGCGTGAACGACAGGCTTGAGCGGGTGTACTCGCTGATGGAGGGCGAGATCGGCGTGATGCAGGTCGAGAAGAAGATCCGCGGCCGCGTCAAACGCCAGATGGAGAAGACTCAGCGCGAGTACTATCTCAACGAGCAGCTCAAGGCCATCCAGAAGGAACTGGGGGAAGGGGACGACGGTCGCGACGAGCTGACCGAACTGGAAGAGAAGATCGCCAAGACGAAGCTCTCCAAGGAGGCCCGGGAGAAGGCCACCGCAGAACTCAAGAAGTTGCGTAACATGAGCCCCATGTCCGCCGAGGCCACCGTGGTTCGCAACTATCTCGACTGGATGCTGAACATCCCGTGGCGCAAGAAGAGCAAGATCAAGAAGGACATCAATTTCGCCGAAAAGGTGCTCAACGACGACCATTACGGTCTCGACAAGGTGAAGGAGCGCATTCTCGAGCACCTTGCCGTGCAGCAGCGGGCCAAGAAGCTCAGGGGGCCGATTCTGTGCCTGGTCGGGCCGCCCGGCGTCGGCAAGACCTCGCTGGGCCAGTCGATCGCCCGGGCCACGGGCCGGAAATTCGTGCGCATGTCCCTCGGCGGCGTGCGCGACGAGGCCGAGATCCGCGGCCACCGGCGGACCTACATCGGTTCACTCCCGGGCAAGATCGTCCAGTCGATGAAGAAGGCCAAGACATCCAATCCGCTGCTCATGCTGGACGAGGTGGACAAGCTGGGCGCCGACTTCAGGGGCGATCCGTCATCGGCCCTGCTGGAGGTCCTGGATCCCGAGCAGAATCACGCCTTCAACGACCACTATCTCGAGGTCGACTACGACCTCTCGGACGTGATGTTCATCACCACGGCGAACACCTTGCGGATCATTCCGGCGCTTCTGGACCGCATGGAGGTCATCCGCATATCGGGTTACACCGAGGACGAGAAGGTCGAGATCGCGAAACAGCACCTGATCCCGAAACAGATCGAGGCCCACGGCCTGAGGGACGGAGAGTGGGCCCTGTCGGACGAGGCGCTACGGTCCCTCATCCGTCATTACACGCGGGAGGCGGGCGTCAGGAACCTCGAGCGGGAAATCGCGGGCCTCTCGCGAAAGGCGATGCGCGACATTCTCCAGCACGGCAAGGAGCGCGTTCACGTCACCAAGAAGAGCCTTGAGAAGTACGCCGGCGTGCCCCGCTACCGGTCGAGCGAGCTCGAGGAGGAGAATCTGGTCGGCGTCTGCACGGGTCTTGCCTGGACCGAGGTGGGGGGCGAGCTGCTGTCGGTGGAGGCCATCACGCTCCCCGGCAAGGGCCGCATCACCATCACCGGCAAACTCGGCGACGTCATGCAGGAGTCGGCGCAGGCCGCGGCGAGCTACGTGCGGGCACGGTCGGTGTCGTTCGGCGTCAAGCCGACGACGTTCGAGAAACGCGACATACACGTCCACGTTCCCGAGGGGGCGACGCCCAAGGACGGTCCCTCCGCGGGCACGGCGATGATCTCGGCGATCGTCTCGGTACTGACCCAGATCCCGGTTCGCCGGGACATCGCCATGACGGGCGAGATCACGCTTCGGGGACGTGTCCTGCCCATCGGCGGCCTGAAGGAGAAGCTGCTCGCGGCGCTCAGAGCCGGGGTCGGGACCGTCCTCATCCCGAAGGAGAACGAGAAGGACCTCGCGGAGATTCCCGACAACGTCAAGCGCGGCCTCGAGATCGTCGCGGTCGATACGGTAGACGACGCCCTGAAGCTCGCGCTGACCGAACCGCTGGTGCCCATCGAATGGGACGAGGAGGCGGGGCTCGCCAAGGTTCCGGCGAAGGAGATCGAGCCGGAGGACCTGGACGGCGTGGTGACCCACTGAGCCCGGCAAGGGCTCCGGCCCGGTCATGGCCGTCCGGCCCTCTGCCCTCCGGATACGCCATGCGGGGCGAACCGTGGGCGGGCAGGCTGGCAGTGCCTCCGGTTTTCTCTTTGATGGTGCAGGGAGCCGTTCTACACTTCCGGCGCGTCGGAGACGCCGTTTCAGGCATCGCTCACTCGAATCTCAACGAATATGCGAAGGGGGCTCATATCGTGAACAAAAACGATCTGGTAACTAGCGTGGCGGACGATTCAGGCCTTTCGAGGGCGGACGCGGCGAAAGCGGTCGACAGTCTGTTCGACACGATTTCGATGGCGCTTTCGAACGGGGAGGAGGTGAGACTCGTCGGCTTCGGCACGTTCAGCGTCGCCCACCGCCGCGCTTCCGAGGGCCGCAATCCGCGGACCGGAGAGAAGATTCAGGTTCCGGCTTCGAAGCAGCCAAAGTTCAAGGCAGGCAAGGCCCTGAAGAGCGCCGTGAACTGACCGTTTCAGGGAAAGGGGTACCCGGCGCCGGCCGCCCCCCATGGGCGGTCGGCGTTGTTTCGTCCGTTGGCCGGCGCTAGGTTGGGGATCGCGGGCGGTTAGCTCAGCCGGGAGAGCGCCACGTTTACACCGTGGAGGTCGGCGGTTCGATCCCGTCACCGCCCACCATTCGTCGAGATTCGGAGCGCAGGCATGGTTTGCCGTGAGGTGGCCCAAGGAAATCTGCGTCGTTTACCGCTCATTTGCGTTCCCCGTCGGACGGTGAAATATACCTCAACGACCTGTCCCACGAACCGGAGTCACCTCACCGATCATGCGGCACGGCCCCTTGAGCAAAGTGCTCTTCGTCTCGATCTGTTCGCTGACCAAGGCCAGCGGGGGGCACGAGGAGTACGACGCGGGCGAGGCCATCGCCTCGGAATTGACGCCGCGTCTCGCCAGGAAGCTGCTTTGGCGACGCGAGCGGATCCGCCAAGTGGCGGGAGAGACCCCGGATGTGACATGGCAAGGCGTGGCGCTGCCGGAGCTCGAATACAACCGTCATCTGGTCCGGGGGCCCGACTTCGGAGGCGATAGCCAGGCGCGCTACCGGCCTGCTGTGGAGCGCTACGAAGGGCGCTTCTCCCTGGGACTGGGGTTGGACAGGACCGCTGTGCTTCGAGCCTCCCCGCATCACCTGCTTCTGCTGTCGGGGCTCTACGGTGTCTTGCGGCCGTTCGAGCCGATTCAGCTTTATAGCTGCCCCCTCGCCTCCAGGGTGGCGCAGCTTTGGCGCGACGATGGCGTCCTCACGGAGGTCCTGAGCAGCTATGTCGTCGAACGGTCCATCGAGCGGATCATCGACCTGACGGCCGTTGACGCTTACCGCAGGCTCGTCGATTGGGATGAAGTGTCGGGATACGGCGCACAGGTCCTGCATTGCTTTCACGTCATGGCCGCGGGCGACTATGCACTGATCCCGTTCGGACAGGCGTTGCGGGGCCGGTTGCTGGGGATGTCGGAAGGCGAACTGCTTGCCCTAGAGTCGGAACATCGCATGGACGGCATCGTTTTCAAGGCGCTGCCGGTGCCGGGCAGCGGATTCCCGGACGAAGCGGCGGCGACCGCGGCGTCGCAGGCCGAAGAGGACATCGTCGAGGCCTACGCGATAGAGTCGGTGGGCGAAGTGCTTGGCGGCGGCAATCCCGAATCATCAGCGAGTGGCGGGGACAGCAAGTGGCGGTTTGCCGCGTTGTCGGGTTTCCGGAAGGATGTCTGGCGCCAGCCCAACCTGTTCGAGCGGGTAGCGAACGCGATCATGGAGATCTGCAAGGGTCCAATGACGCCGCGCGGCAACACGATCAAGCGCTTGACCGGTGATATGGGTGGATACTGGAGATACAGGCTGGGCGATTTCCGGCTCGTGTACCGGCCGGATGTTGATCGTCTCACGGTTTACTGTTACCGGTTGGCGCCACGAGGCGGCGTATACGATTGACGGGGAAGGAGGATCATGATTGACCGCCGAGGGCGACTTGGTCGCAGAGAACAGGGGAAGACGGATGTTCCGGGTCGACCTTTCTGAAAATCAGCTCACGCGTCTGAAGGAACGGCGCTTCGCCGATTTGAAACTTCGCGAACGCGAGCATCTTCAGGAGTGGCTCGTGCGTATGCCCGATGCGCTAGGCGAAGAACTTCTGATCGTGCAGAAGGAGTTCGACGGGTTCGCGGACACGCGCGAACGCCTCGATCTCCTCGCCCTCGACAAGGAGGGCCGATTGGTGGTCATCGAGAACAAGCTTGACGACTCGGGCCGCGATGTCGTGTGGCAAGCGCTCAAGTACGTTGCCTACTGCTCCAGCCTGAAGAAAGCGGAGATCGTCGAGATCTACCAGAAGTATCTGAACCGCGGGTCGGATGGTGCGAACGCAGAGATGAACCTGTGTGACTTCCTCAACGTCGAGGACCTCGACGAAGTGGTGCTGAACACCGGCAACGAGCAGCGGCTTGTGCTGATCGCGGCGAACTTCCGCAAGGAGGTGACGGCAACTGTACTCTGGCTATTGGGGCACGGTGTGCGCGCTCAGTGCTTCCGGGTAGCGCCATACAGCTTCGGCGAAGAACTCTTCGTCGACCTGCGGCAGATCATCCCGACGCCTGAGGCCGCAGACTACATGATCGGAATGGCGGTCAAGGACTCCGAGGAGAAGTCCGTTCAGGGAGCGCAGAAACGTAGCCACGACCTCCGGCAGGCATTCTGGACAAGGATGCTGGAGGAACTCCGCGCCCGGAACATTCCACAGTTCGAAAATATCGGCCCATCGAAGGAACACTACGTGAATTGCGCTACTGGTGTGTCTGGTTGCCACTTCTCCCTTATATTCCGGAGGGACGAGGCGCGCGTCGAACTGAGTCTCCAGCGCTCTAATGCCGCCGAGAACAAGTGGATATTCGATAGACTCAAAAGTCAGAAATGCGAACTCGAAGGCCGGTTCGGGAATGAACTTCGGTGGCGACGGATGGACGATAAACAAGCAAGTAGGATCAACTATTCACACTCCTTCCATAGTCGCGATGAGAAGAACTGGCCGGAGATGATCGAGTGGATGTGCCGTCACATTGTCGGGCTGGTCGAGGCGTTTTCGGAACCGCTCGGCCATCTGAATCAGGAACTAAAGTCCCGCAACAGAAGTTCGGCCGGTGACGGAGACGTTGTCCTATCGATCTCGGAGGCTAGAGACATATAGAACTGCGGTTGGACGTGAGAGGTGCCTCGAATTCGACAGTGATGGTAATGTCAGTGCGAAGAATTCCTTGCTTAATCCCCCCGAAACTCCGCTGGTAGATATCTTGCACCGCCTGCGTTCTGATCCGGTGACGGACATGAAAGAGGGAGTGTTGACGGAATTTCGGGCAGTAAGCGGGTATCGCGATGAGGAGAGGAGTCTCAGCCCGCATGTGCGGGCCGGACGCCCTTTCCCCAGTCTGGTGCGCTATTGAAATAAAATGTCCATGTCAAGAATTTTTTGATTGGCATATCCAGTTGGGCACAAAACCACCCCCCCCCTTGATGTCGTGCGAAGTGTGCGAATTCAAAACGGACTTGGGAGAGCCAAGTGCGCCCCCCCCGACTCTGTACGAAGTGTGCGAATTCATCCGATGGCGCATAGCTCGGGCTCGTTTGCGAGCCTAGATTCGCCCCGATCTTCCAAACTCCGCTTGAAGCCAGGCCGTGCACCCTGTCCAGCCTTTCTGAACCAGACAGCAATGAACTTGTTCCGGGCATCCACGTCCCTCCGCCCGGTTCACGGCGTCGGGTCGTTCGAAGCCGTGCCCCTTGGCGGACGCTGCCGACGTGTTCCCAAGCCCCGCCGTGCCGCGACCGGTTGATGCCCGGAACGAGTCCGGGCATGACGATGAAGGGAACGAGAACATAAACCGGACAGCAATGGCCCAAAACCGCGCACCCCCCGACGAATTTTCCGGCGCCAGCTCACACGTCCCTCCGCCCGGTTCACGGCGTCGGGTCGTTCGAAGCCGTGCCCCTTGGCGTGTTCGCCCCGCCGTGCCGCGACCGGTTGATGCCCGGAACGAGTGGGCATGACGAAAGGGAACGAGAACATAAACCGGATCGTGCGAAGTGTGCGAATGGATCGGTTTTTTCTCATGTTGCCAGTCGGTTGGCCGGACGGGGTGTTTTTCGTGAATGACGAGACGACCGGAACGTTGTCCGGCCATGACGAAGGTGGGGCGGGGCATGACGAGGGGGCGGAGACGGGCCGGGTATGCGGCGGGATGCCCGCGCACCCGGGTATTTTCACGTTACGCGGGTCTCCGGCCCGCGAGGTTCGGTGCGATGGAATCCTGGCCATCCAGGGAGAGAGGCACCACCTGTTCCGCTCCCGCGCGGTCGCTTGACTCCGTGAAACGCGGTACGGTACACGGGTTCGGTTTCCGGACAGGGGGTGTAGCTCAGTCTGGTTAGAGCGCCGGCCTGTCACGCCGGAGGCCGCGGGTTCGAGTCCCGTCACTCCCGCCACCGCCCAATCTCCGCTTTGAATCGCGGCCGCGCGTCACTATAATGCGCTCGCGTTTGCACGGGGCGGCGGCGGGGTTTTCGCAACGCCGCCGCTGCGGAGCGGGCGCGTTTTTTATGGTTCGCGCCTCCACTGGCAACCACGGCTGGCGGCATGCAAGGGTACATCGTCGAATACTTGCCGATACTCGTGTTTCTCGCTATCGCCGTCGGCATGGCCGTGGCCGTCGTGGCCGCCTCGTACGTCGCGGCGCACCACTATCCTGACAGCGAGAAACTGTCGCCCTACGAATGCGGTTTCGAGGCCTTCGGCGACGCCCGCCGGCAGTTCGACGTGCGGTTCTACCTCGTTGCCCTGCTCTTCATCATCTTCGACCTGGAAGTCGCCTTCCTGTTCCCCTGGGCGGTCGCTCTGGGGGAAATCGGGGTCTTCGGCTTCTGGTCGATGATGATCTTCCTCACCGTCCTGACCGTCGGGTTCGTGTACGAGTGGCGGAAAGGGGCCCTTGAATGGGAGTGACGGCAGCGCCCCGGCCCCCGGATCACGATCTGGACGCGCCGTTCGACCGGATGTCGCGGGTCTTGGACGACAAGGGCTTTCTCGTCACCAGGATCGACGACGTGGCGAACTGGGCGCGGACCGGTTCCCTGTGGTGGATGACGTTCGGCCTCGCCTGTTGCGCGGTCGAGATGATGCACGCCTCGATGCCGCGGTACGACTTGGACCGTTTCGGCGTCGTTCCACGCGCCAGCCCGAGACAGTCGGACCTGATGATCGTCGCGGGAACGCTCTGCAACAAGATGGCGCCCGCGTTGCGCAAGGTCTACGACCAGATGGCCGAGCCCCGCTGGGTCATCTCCATGGGAAGCTGCGCCAACGGCGGCGGCTACTACCACTATTCATACTCGGTCGTCAGGGGCTGCGACCGGATCGTGCCCGTGGACATCTACGTTCCGGGCTGCCCGCCGACGGCCGAGGCGCTGGTGTACGGGATCCTGCAGCTCCAGAAAAAGATACGGCGAACGGGAACGATCGCCCGTTGACGCGGGCCGGCCGTGCGAAGCCTTTTTTCGTGGTCACGGGGAACATGGACGAAGCGCTTTCCGAACTCGCGGACTACATCGCGGGCGCCCTCCCTGACGAGGTCGCGGGCACGGACATCGCGTTCGACGAGCTCACGGTGACGGTGAACCGCGAGTCGGTCGTCAAGGTGCTGACGTTCCTGTGCGACGACACCAACTGCGGCTTTC
This sequence comes from Alphaproteobacteria bacterium, assembly GCA_963663355.2. Taxonomy (GTDB): domain Bacteria; phylum Pseudomonadota; class Alphaproteobacteria; order UBA2966; family UBA2966; genus UBA2966. The sequence goes on along the minus strand of CAXXKS010000001.1, from coordinate 1,929,586 downwards.
GCATTCTGCTCGATATTTGCGGTGTGGACTGGCCGGGGCGGGAGATGCGCTTCGACGTGGTCTACAACCTGCTCTCGCTCACGCACAATCAGCGCATCCGGGTCAAGGTCCGGACGGACGAGCGCCATCCTGTGCCGACAGCGGCCGGCGTCTTCAGCTCGGCGGGCTGGTACGAACGCGAGGCCTGGGACATGTACGGCATCATGTTCTCTGGACATTCCGACCTGCGTCGCCTGTTGACCGACTACGGGTTCGAGGGCCATCCCCTGCGGAAGGACTTCCCCCTGACCGGACACGTGGAGCTTCGCTACGACGACGAGGAGAAGCGCGTCGTCTATGAGCCCGTGTCGCTGACCCAGGAATTCCGGACGTTCGACTTCCTCAGCCCGTGGGAAGGCGTGCGGGACATCCTTCCGGGCGACGAAAAGGCGGAAGGCGAGGGCTGATGGCGGAGGTCCGGATCAAGCCCTACACCATGAACTTCGGGCCGCAGCATCCGGCGGCCCACGGGGTTCTGCGGCTCGTCATGGAGCTGGACGGCGAGATCGTGGAGCGCGCCGACCCGCACATCGGCCTCCTGCACCGTGGCACCGAAAAGCTGATCGAGCACAAGACCTACCTCCAGGCGCTCCCGTACTTCGACCGGCTCGACTACGTGGCCATGATGTGCCAGGAGCACGCCTTCGTGCTGGCCATCGAGAAACTGATGGGGCTTGAGGTGCCGGCGCGGGGCCAGTATGTGCGCGTGCTGTTCAGCGAGATCACGCGGGTGCTCAACCATCTCCTGAACGTGACGACCCAGGGGATGGACGTCGGTGCGATGACGCCGGTCCTGTGGGGTTTCGAGGAACGGGAAAAGCTGTTCGAGTTCTACGAGCGGGTCTCCGGCGCGCGCATGCACGCCGCGTATTTCAGGGTCGGGGGCGTGCATCAGGACCTCCCGGCGGGACTGACCGACGACATTGCGGACTGGGCGCAAAAATTTCCCGCGGTCGTCGACGACATCGAGAATCTCCTGACGGAGAACCGGATCTTCAAGCAGCGCAACGTCGACATCGGCGTCGTCACGGCGGACGAGGCGATGGACTGGGGCTTCACCGGGGTCATGCTGCGCGGCTCCGGCGTCCCGTGGGACCTGCGCAAGGCCCAGCCCTACGAGGTCTACGGGTCGATGGAATTCGACGTCCCCGTCGGCAGGAACGGCGACTGCTACGACCGCTACCTCTGCCGGGTCGAGGAAATGCGCCAGAGCGTGCGCATCATTGAGCAATGCCTCGAACGGCTTCCCGACGGTCCCGTGGCCACGGCCGACAACAAGGTGGTGCCGCCGAAGCGGGGGGAAATGAAAGCCTCCATGGAGGCCCTCATCCATCACTTCAAGCTGTACACGGAGGGCCATCACGTGCCCGCCGGCGACACCTACGCCGCAGTCGAGGCGCCGAAGGGGGAGTTCGGGGTTTATCTCGTGTCGGACGGGACGAACAAGCCCTATCGATGCAAGATCCGCGCGCCCGGCTTCGCCCATCTCCAGGCGCTGGACTTCATGACCCGGGGCCACATGCTCGCCGACGCCGTGGCGATCATCGGGACGCTGGACATCGTGTTCGGCGAGATCGACCGATGAGCGGCGAACGCGCGGGCTTCGAGTTCACCGGGGCCCTGCGGGCGGAGGCCGACCGGATCGTCGCCAAGTACCCGGAAGGGCGGCAGGCCAGCGCCGTGCTGCCCGTCCTGGATCTCGTTCAACGGCGGAACGAGGGCTGGGTAACGACGGAGATGGTCGACGCTGTCGCCAAATACCTGGACATGGCGCCCATACGGGTCTACGAGGTGGCGACTTTCTACACGATGATCAACCTCGAGCCCGTCGGCGAGACGGTGGTGGAGGTGTGCGCGACGACACCGTGCTGGCTCCGGGGATGCGACGGAATCGTCCGCGCCTGCGAGGAAACCCTGGGTATCGGTCCGGGCGAAACAAGCGCGGACGGCAAGTTCACCCTGCGGGAGGTCGAATGCCTCGGGGCTTGCGTGAACGCCCCCGTCGTCCGGATCGGCGACGACTACTACGAGGATCTCGACCCCGACCGTGCCCGCGCCCTACTGGAGGCGGTCGCGCGCGGCGCAGCCCCGCCACCGGGGCCGCAGACGGGGCGCCGGACCTCCGCTCCGGCAAGCGGGCCGACCACCTTGAGCGCCAGCGCCGGGAGTTCCTGATGCTCGACGACAGGGACCGCATCTTCACGAACCTCTACGGCCTCCAGGACTGGAGGCTCGCCGGCGCGCGGGCGAGAGGCGACTGGGAAACACCAAGGCGCTCCTCGAAAAGGGACGGGACGGGATCGTCCAGGAGATCAAGGACTCCGGCCTTCGGGGCCGGGGAGGCGCGGGCTTCCCGGCCGGGTTGAAGTGGTCCTTCATGCCTAGGGAGTCCGACGGGCGTCCTTCCTATCTCGTGGTCAACGCCGACGAAGGCGAGCCCGGGACTTGCAAGGACCGGGACATCCTGCGGCACGATCCCCACAAGCTCGTGGAAGGATGCCTGGTCGCGGGGTTCGCCATGGGCGCCCGCGCGGCGTACATCTACGCGCGCGGTGAATTCCATCGGGAGATCCGACACCTGCAGACAGCCATCGACGAGGCGTACGACGCCGGCCTGATCGGCGGAAACGCCTGCAATTCGGGTTACGATTTCGACGTTTATGTCCACCCCGGCGCCGGCGCCTATATCTGCGGCGAGGAGATGGCTCTCATTGAGAGTCTCGAGGGCAAAAAGGGACAACCTCGGCTGAAGCCTCCCTTCCCGGCGGCGGTCGGCGTATGGGGTTGCCCGACGACCGTCAACAACGTCGAGACGATCGCGGTCGCGCCGGAGATTCTCCGGCGCGGATCCTCCTGGTTCGCAGGGCTCGGGCGTCCCAACAACACCGGAACCAAGATCTTCTGCATCTCCGGGCACGTTAACGAACCCTGCAACGTGGAGGAGGAGATGGGCATTCCCATGCGGGAGCTCGTCGAGAAACACGCCGGCGGCGTGCGCGGGGGATGGGACAACCTGCTCGCCGTAATCCCGGGTGGCGCGTCGGTGCCGGTGATTCCCAAGTCCATCTGCGACACGGTGCTGATGGATTTCGACTCGCTGAAGGAGGTCAAGTCGGGTCTGGGAACCGCCGCGGTCATCGTCATGGACAAGTCCACTGACATCGTCGAAGCGATCGCCCGGTTGTCCAGATTCTACATGCATGAAAGCTGCGGGCAGTGTACGCCCTGCCGGGAAGGCACCGGCTGGATGTCCCGGGTGATGGATCGCTTGGTCGACGGCCGGGCCGAGATCGGGGAGATCGACCTTCTCCAGGAAGTGACGTACCAGATCGAGGGCCACACGATCTGCGCGCTCGGAGACGCGGCGGCGTGGCCCATCCAGGGACTGATCCGCCATTTCCGGCCTGAACTGGAGCGGCGTATCGTCGAGCGCGCGCTGTCCCGCGACGGCGCCCCCACGGAAGCAGCGGCCTAGGCACGGGAGCGCGGCATGCCCACGGTCACGATCGACGGCCTGGAGATCGAAGTCGAGGCCGGCGCCACCGTTCTTCAGGCCTGTGAACAGGCCGGCAAGGAGATCCCCAGGTTCTGCTACCACGAACGGCTGAACATCGCGGGAAACTGCCGGATGTGCCTGGTGGGCATGGAGAACTCCCCCAAACCCATCGCCTCGTGCGCGATGCCGGCCAGCGACGGCATGGTCATCCACACGAACACGCCCCACGTCCGGAAGGCGCGGGAAGGGGTAATGGAATTCCTGCTGATCAACCACCCCTTGGACTGTCCCATATGCGATCAGGGCGGGGAGTGCGACCTCCAGGACCAGGCCATGGCCTACGGCCTGGACCATTCCCGGTATCGCGAAAACAAGCGGGCCGTCACGGACAAGGATCTCGGTCCCTTGGTCAAGACGGTCATGACGCGCTGTATCCACTGCACTCGTTGCATCCGTTTTGCCACGGAGATCGCGGGCGTCGAGGAATTGGGCGCCCTCGGGCGGGGCGAGCACATGGAGATCGGCAACTACCTCGAACGGGCGCTGACCTCCGAGCTCTCGGGCAACATCATCGATCTGTGTCCCGTCGGCGCGCTGACCTCGAAGCCGTATGCGTTCGCAGCTCGGTCGTGGGAACTGAACACGACCGAGACGATCGACGCCCACGATGCCGTCGGCAGCAGCATCCGCGTCGATTCCCGCGGCCGGGCGGTCCTGCGCGTGCTGCCGCGCCTTCACGAAGACGTGAACGAAGAGTGGATCTCGGACAAGACCCGTTTTGCCAACGACGGCTTGCGGCACCAGCGCCTGGACCGTCCCTACGTTCGGCGCGGCGGCCGCCTGGAGCCGGCAACGTGGGCCGAGGCCCTTTCCGCGGTCGCCGACCGCTTGAAGGCCACGAACGGGGACCGCGTCGCGGCCATCGCCGGCGACATGGCCTGCGCGGAATCCATGATCGCCCTGAAGGACCTGATGTCGGCCCTCGGATCGCCCCACGTGGACTGTCGGCAGGACGGAGCGAAGCTGGAGACCGAAGTCCGGGCGTCCTATCTGTTCAACACGACGATCGCCGGCATAGAAGACGCGGACGCGTGCCTTTTGATCGGAACGAACCCGCGCTGGGAGGCCGCGCTCGTCAACGCCCGGCTGCGCAAGCGTCATCTCGCCGGCGGATTCCGCGTTGTTTCGGTGGGTCCGGAACTCGACCTGACCTTCCCGGTGGCGCATCTCGGCGGCGGAGCGGACGCGCTGGCGGCCCTAGCCGACGGTTCCCTTCCGCCGGGCGCAGTGCTGGGCGACGCGGAGCGGCCGATGCTCGTTCTGGGACAGGGCGCTCTCGCCCGACCCGACGGTTCCGCCGTGCTCGGCGCCGCGCGGCGCGTCGCCGAGCGGTACGGCATGGTGCGGGACGGCTGGAACGGCTTCAACGTCCTGCACACGGCCGCCGCCCGCGTGGCAGGCCTCGACCTGGGGCTGGTCCCGGAACAGGGCGGGCGAGACGTGTCCGGCATCCTGGAGGGAGCCGGAAACGGGGCCCTCGATGCGGTGCTCCTGCTCGGCGCGGATGAGATCGATACAGACGACCTGGGGGACGCCTTCGTCGTCTACCTCGGGCATCACGGCGACGTGGGTGCGAGTCGGTCCGACGTGGTTCTCCCGGGGGCGGCTTACGTCGAAAAGAACGCCACCTGGGTGAACACCGAGGGCCGCCCGCAGCTGGGCCAGCGCGCCATGTTTCCGCCCGGCGACGCCCGCGACGACTGGGCGGTGATCCGGGCCTTGTCCGAGGCGGTCGGCCATACGCTTCCCTATGACGATCTCGCGTCCGTCCGGGCGCGCTTGGCGGAAGCCGCTCCGTCGTTCGGATCGCCCGACGAGGTCCGGCCCGCGGCGTGGGGGGCATTCGGGGCGGACGGCGCGATGGCTTCGGAGCCGTTCGCCAGCCCGATCCTGGATTTCTACATGACCGATCCCATCTGCCGCGCGTCCGAGACGATGGCGGCCTGCAGCGCGCAGATCCTCGGCGGAGGCACGCGGGGAACCGGCACCCATGGCTGAATTCACGGTGGCCTATGCGATTCCCTTGGCGGTCATCGTCGGCCAGATTCTAGCCATCGTCGTGCCGCTGCTCGTGGTCGTGGCCATGCTCACGTGGTTCGAGCGCAAGGTCATGGCCGCGATGCAGTTGCGCATGGGACCGAACGTCGTGGGACCCTTCGGCCTGTTGCAACCGTTCGCCGACGGCCTGAAGCTGTTTCTCAAGGAGACGGTGATCCCGACCGGCGCCAACAAGGCGGTGTTCGTCGCGGCGCCGATGCTGACGTTCGTGCTGAGCCTGATCGCCTGGGCCGTGATCCCCTTCGGCGAGGGGCTGGTGCTGTCCGACATCAACGTCGGCATCATGTACATCTTCGCGGTCTCGTCGCTCGGCGTCTACGGTATCGTGATGGCCGGCTGGGCCTCGAATTCTCGATACGCGTTTCTCGGCGCCCTGCGGTCCGCGGCCCAGATGGTGTCCTACGAAGTCTCGATGGGGTTCATTATCATCACGGTGCTGCTGTGCGTCGGCTCTTTGAACATGAGCGAGATCGTGCGGGCCCAGGAGGACGGCTTCTGGTTCTTCATCCCCCTGTTCCCGATGTTCGTGATCTTCTTCGTCTCGGCCCTGGCGGAGACAAACCGCCATCCCTTCGACCTGCCCGAGGCAGAGGCTGAGCTCGTCGCCGGCTATCAGGTCGAGTATTCGTCCATGACCTTCGCCCTCTTCTTCATCGGCGAGTACGCGAACATGGTCCTGATGAGCGCCTTGACGGCGCTTCTGTTTCTCGGCGGTTGGCTGCCGCCGTTCGACGCCGCGCCGTTCACCTGGATCCCCGGCCCGATCTGGTTCGGACTCAAGATAGCCCTGCTGCTGTTCGTCTTCGTGTGGGTCCGCGCGACGTTTCCCCGTTACCGCTACGACCAGTTGATGCGCCTCGGCTGGAAGGTGTTCCTGCCCCTTTCGCTGTTCTGGGTGGCCCTAACGGCCGGTGTGCTGGTGGCCTTCGACCGGCTGCCCTAGGAGCGATCGAAAATGGTTTTCAAAACCCATGCCGCGCGTACTGCGCTGCTTTCCGAACTGTGTTTCGGGATGTACGTCACGTTCAAGGCCATGTTCAAGCGGCGGGCGACGCTCAATTACCCGTACGAGAAGGGATACCTCAGCCCCAGGTTCCGCGGCGAGCACGCGCTGAGACGGTACGCCAACGGCGAGGAGCGCTGCATCGCCTGCAAGCTGTGCGAGGCCGTGTGCCCGGCGCAGGCGATCACCATCGAGGCCGAGCCCCGTGAGGACGGAAGCCGTCGCGCGACGCGCTACGACATCGACATGACCAAGTGCATCTATTGCGGTTACTGCCAGGAGGCCTGCCCGGTAGATGCCATTGTCGAGGGTCCGAACTTCGAATTTGCCACCGAGACCCGTGAGGAGCTCATGTACAACAAGGAGAAGTTGCTCGCCAACGGCGACCGGTGGGAGCGCGAAATCGCGGCCAATCTTGCTGCGGACGCCCCGTACCGTTGACGGTCGTGACTCGGCCGGTATCCCGAACAGCTCTCCGCCGGCGTTGAGGCCGCACCGCGAATGATCGTCCAGGCGCTTACCTTCTACCTGCTTGCCGCCGTCACCCTGGCGTCCGGCGTCATGGTGATCTCCGCCCGGAATCCGGTGCATTCGGTTCTGTTCCTGATTCTGGCCTTTTTCAATTCGGCCGGGTTGTTCGTGCTCATGGGGGCCGAGTTCCTAGCGATGATCATGGTCATCGTCTACGTGGGCGCGGTCGCCGTGCTGTTCCTGTTCGTCGTGATGATGCTCGACATCAACTTCGCCGAGCTGCGCCAGGGGTTTCTCCAGTACCTCCCCGTCGGCGGGCTGGTCGGACTGATCATGCTGCTGGAGCTGCTGCTGGTCCTGGGCGGCTGGGCGATCCAGCCCCAGGTGACCGCCGCGCCGGCGCCGGCGGTCGCGGACGTATCCAACACCGAGGCGCTGGGCGCGCTACTCTACACGCGCTACGTCTACCTGTTCCAGGCTGCGGGTGTGGTGCTCCTCATCGCCATGATCGGCGCCATCGTCCTCACGCTTCGGACCCGGACGGGGGTGCGCAAGCAGTCCATATCGCGGCAGGTGTCCCGGCGCCGGGACGAGGCGGTCGAGGTGAAGGATGTGGCGCCGGGGAGCGGGATCTGATGGCCGTCGCGCTGGGTCATTACCTCACGGTCGCTGCGATCCTGTTCACGCTCGGGATCTTCGGCATTTTCCTCAACCGGAAGAACGTCATCGTCATTCTGATGTCGATAGAGTTGATGCTGCTGGCGGTCAACATCAACCTCGTCTCCTTTTCGACGCACCTCGGCGACCTCGTGGGGCAGGTCTTCGCCATGTTCGTGCTGACCGTGGCCGCCGCGGAGGCCGCCATCGGCCTCGCCATCCTCGTCGTCTATTTCCGGAACCGCGGCTCGATCGCGGTCGAGGACATCAACATGATGAAGGGCTGACGGGATGCTGCACGCGGTACTGGTCTTCGCGCCGCTCGCGGGCGCCGTCCTGGCGGGCCTGTTCGGCCGAGCTGTGGGCGGCAGCGCGTCGCGCCTGATCGCGTGCGGCTTCATGACCGTGTCGGCCCTGATCTCGATCGTCGTCTTCTACCAGGTCGCCATCGGGCACGACACGGTCGTCGTCGAGTTGGCGACGTGGATGGACTCCGGAGCGTTCGAGGTGTCCTGGGCCCTGAGGTTCGACGAGCTGACCGCCGTCATGACCCTCGTCGTGGCTGTCGTGTCGTGCCTGATCCATTGGTACTCCATCGGCTACATGTCGCACGACCCCCACATCCCGCGGTTCTTCGCCTACCTGTCGTTGTTCACCTTCGCCATGCTGATGCTGGTGACGGCAGACAACTTCGTGCAAATGTTCTTCGGTTGGGAAGGCGTCGGTCTGTGCTCTTACCTTTTGATCGGATTCTGGTTCGACCGTCCGTCGGCCAATGCCGCCGCCATCAAGGCGTTCGTCGTCAACCGTGTCGGAGACTTTGGCTTCGCGCTTGGCATCATGGCGATCTTTCTCGTTTTCGAGTCTGTGGACTTCGACACCGTGTTCGCCGCCGCGCCCGGCGTCGCGGGCAGTTCCATCGTCTTTCTCGGGTCGGAGTTCGATACGCTGACGGTAATCACGCTGCTGCTGTTCATCGGCGCGATGGGCAAGTCGGCGCAGTTGGGGCTGCATACATGGCTGCCCGACGCGATGGAAGGTCCGACGCCGGTTTCCGCGCTGATCCATGCCGCCACGATGGTGACGGCCGGCGTGTTCATGGTGGCGCGGTGCTCACCCCTCTTCGAGCACGCGCCTGACACGCTGACGGTCATCGCGGTCGTCGGCGCGTCGACTGCGTTCTTCGCCGCGACCGTGGGGCTGGTCCAGAACGACATCAAGCGGGTTATCGCCTACTCGACCTGCAGCCAGCTCGGCTACATGTTCTTCGCGGTGGGAGTCTCGGCGTATTCGGCGGCCATCTTCCATCTGATGACTCATGCCTTCTTCAAGGCGCTGCTGTTCCTTGGAGCCGGCTCCGTCATTCACGCGATGGCCGGCGAGCAGGACATGCGCAAGATGGGCGGCGTCTATACGCTGCTGCCGCTGACCTACGCGGTCATGTGGATCGGCTTCTTGGCGTTGGCGGGCATTCCGTTTTTCGCGGGCTTCTATTCGAAAGACATCATCCTGGAGGCGGCCTACGCCGACGGCACGGGCTTCGGCAACTACGCCTTCGCGCTGGGTGTCGTCGTGGCATTCCTGACTGCGCTTTATTCATGGCGCCTTCTGTTCATGACGTTCCACGGCCAGGGCCGCGCCGACGAAAGCGTCATGGCGCAGGTCCACGAGGCGCCCAAGGTCATGATGATCCCGTTGGTGCTGCTGTCCCTGGGCGCAATGTTCGCGGGCTTCGTCGCGCACGGCGCCATGGTAGGCGAGGGGAGCGGTTTCTGGGGCGGTTCGCTGCTCGTCCTGCCCGAGAACGACACGGTCGCCGCGGCCCATCACGCGCCGTTCTGGGTGAAGGCGTTGCCGACGGTTCTCGCGGCCGCGGGAATCGCAGCCGCGTGGTGGCTCTACGTCGCCAGGCCGGGCATTCCCGGGGCGGTCGCCGCGCTGCACCGTCCGATCTACATCTTCTTGCTGAAAAAGTGGTATTTCGACGAGCTTTACGACCTCGTCTTCGTGCGGCCGGCTAAATTCGTCGGCACCGCGCTTTGGCGAGGCGGAGACGGGCGCGTCATCGACGGTTTCGGGCCGGACGGCATTTCCGACGCCGTCGTCCGTCTGGCCCGCCGGGCCGCGCAGTTGCAGACCGGCTACGTCTACCACTACGCATTTGCCATGCTGATTGGCGTCGTGGGCTTCGTGTCCTGGTACGTCTACGCGTTCGGGGGCTAGAACGTGATCGATTTTCCGCTCCTGTCCTTGGTCACGTTCCTGCCGACGGTCGGCGCGGCATTCATCCTGCTGATCCGTGGCGAAGAGGACATCGTCGCACGCAATGCGCGTTGGGTCGCCATGTGGACGACGGTGATGACGTTCGGGGCGTCGCTCGTCATCTGGTTTTGGTTCAACGCGTCCACAGCGGAGTTCCAGTTCGTCGAGAAGAAGGCGTGGATCGGGGGCGGGATCAACTACCACATGGGCGTCGATGGTATCTCGATGCTCTTCGTCCTCCTGACCACGCTGCTCACGCCGCTTTGCATTCTCGCCAGTTGGGAAGCGATTACGACCCGCGTCAAGGAGTACATGATCGCCTTCCTGATCATGGAAACCATGATGGTCGGCGTGTTCTGCGCCCTCGATTTCGTGGTCTTCTACCTGTTCTTCGAAGGCGGCCTCATCCCCATGTTCCTGATCATCGGCGTATGGGGCGGGGAGCGGCGCATTTACGCGACGTTCAAATTCTTCCTCTACACCCTGCTGGGGTCCGTGCTGATGCTGCTCGCGATCCTGGCCATGTACCTGAAGGTCGGCACCACAGACATTCCGACGCTGATGGGCGCCGGGTTCGACGTCTCGTGGCAGCAGTGGCTGTGGCTGGCGTTCTTCGCGGCGTTCGCCGTGAAAATCCCTATGTGGCCGGTCCACACATGGCTTCCCGACGCCCACGTCGAGGCGCCGACTGCGGGCTCGGTGATCCTCGCCGGGGTGCTGCTGAAGATCGGCGGCTACGGATTCCTCAGGTTCTCGATCCCCATGCTGCCGGAGGCGACCGAGTTCTTCACACCCCTCGTCTACGCGCTTTCGGTGGTCGCCATCATCTACACGTCCCTCGTCGCGCTCATGCAGGAGGACATGAAGAAGCTGATCGCGTACTCGTCCGTCGCACACATGGGATTCGTGACGATCGGCATCTTCACGTTCACGACGCAGGGCCTCGAAGGTGGCATCATGGTCATGCTCAGCCACGGGCTCGTCTCGGCCGCGCTCTTCCTGATCGTCGGAGTCGTCTACGACCGGGTGCATTCACGTGAGATCGCCCGGTACGGTGGCCTCGTGCATCGCATGCCCGTCTACGCGGCGGTATTCATGGTGATCGCGCTGGCCAACGTGGGCCTGCCGGGCACGAGCGGCTTCGTCGGGGAGTTCCTCGTGCTGGTGGGCATTTTCCGCGTGGATACCTGGGTGGCGGTCCTGGCCACGACCGGAATCGTCCTCGGCGTCGCCTACACGCTCTGGCTCTATCGCCGGGTGATCTTCGGGGCGTTGGAAAAGGCAGAATTGAAGGGGATTCTCGATCTCAACCGGCGGGAAATCGCCGTTTTCACGCCGCTGGTCGTCCTGGTGCTGTTCTTCGGCGTCTATCCCGAACCTCTGCTCGACGTCATGCACGTTTCCGTGGAGAACCTGATCCGTAGCCACGAAGTGGCCGTGAATGGCGCGGCTACTGCCATCGCGGGAATGGGTCACTGATCGGGAGCCGACGGATGCCGATGGCGCACATCGTTCCCGACGTGATGCCGGCCCTGCCCGAGGCGGTTCTGGCGGTCGCGGCCATGGTGCTTCTGATGTTGGGCGTGTTCCGCGGCAACGGGTCTACCCGGGCCGTGTCGTGGCTCGCCGTCTCGGCAATGGCCGCCGCGGGGGCCCTCGTGGTAGCGGGTCCATCGGACGGGGTCGTCACGTTCGCGGGCATGTTCGTCGTCGACCGGTTCGCCGTCTTCATGAAGGTGCTGGTGCTGATCAGCTCGGCGCTGGCCGTGATCATGTCGTTCGGGTACATCCGGGACGAAGGCATGGAGCGTTTCGAGTTTCCGGTCCTCCTGGTTCTCGCGACCCTCGGCATGCTCATGATGATCTCGGCGAACGATCTCATGGCGCTCTATCTGGGCCTCGAGCTCCAGAGCCTCGCGCTCTACGTGGTGACGGCGTTCAAGCGCGAGTCGCCGCGCGGCACCGAGGCAGGGTTGAAGTACTTCGTGCTCGGGGCGCTGTCGTCGGGCATGCTTCTCTATGGGTGCTCGTTGATTTACGGGATGACGGGGGCCACCGGCTTCGGCGCCATCGCCGCCGCCCTGAACGGCGGCGACGTGCCGGTTGGGCTCGTCATCGGTCTCGTGTTCCTTATCTCGGGATTGGCGTTCAAGGTCTCGGCGGTGCCGTTCCACATGTGGACACCGGACGTCTACGAAGGCGCTCCCACGCCGGTCACCGCGTTCCTTGCCGTTGCGCCCAAGGTCGCGGCGCTGGCGCTGTTCCTCCGGGTCATGATGTCCCCATTCGGCGATCTGGTATCGGAATGGCAACAGGTCGTCATCGTCATTTCCATCGCCTCCATGGTGCTCGGCGCCTTCGCCGCAATTTGGCAGGACAACATCAAACGGCTGGTGGCCTACAGCTCCATCGGCCATATGGGCTACGCGCTTGTGGGCCTCGCGTCGGGAACCGAAGAGGGGATACGCGGCACGATCATATATATGACGATATATCTCGCCATGAACGTCGGGACCTTCGCCGTGATTCTCAACATGAAGCGTGCCGGAGCCATGGTCGAGGGAATACACGATCTGGCCGGACTCGCCCGGTCGAGGCCCCTGCTGGCGCTGGCGATGGGGATATTCATGTTCTCGCTTGCGGGTATTCCGCCACTGGCAGGGTTCTTCGCCAAGCTCTACGTCTTCCTGGCGGCCGTGAACGCGGAACTCTACGCCCTCGCGGTGACCGGCGTGCTGGCGAGCGTCGTCGGCGCGTTCTACTACCTGCGTATTATCAAAATCATGTATTTCGATGCGCCGGCCGAGGTCCTCGATGTCCCGGCGGCGCCGGAAACGCGGGTCATCCTCGCCGGGACGGCCGTCTTCACACTGTTCTTCTTCGTCTATCCCGCACCGTTCCTAGCCGGCGCGCAGGCGGCCGCCCTGGCCCTCGTCCGGTGATGCGCTGCGGCGGCGCGCAACCCGCGCGGGGCGTCGGCGCCGGTCCGCGCCTGCCCGAGTTCTATTCACTGATCGCCCTGGAGTCGGTCGGCAGCACCAACGACGAGGCGCGTAACCTGGCGGGGAAGGGAGCGCCGGCGGGTACGATGGTCTGGGCGAAACGGCAGGTGGCGGGTCGTGGCCGGCGCGGGCGGGTGTGGCATTCCCCGATCGGAAACCTCTATTGTTCCGTCGTTCTCAGGCCGGCAGTCAGCCCTGCGGTGGCTGCGCAGCTTTCCTTCGTGGCGGCCCTCGCCTTGGGAGAAGGGTTACGGGACTCCCTGCCGTCCGATGCTGCAGCGCGGTACAAGTGGCCCAACGATGTCCTCATCGACGGCAAGAAATTCGCAGGAATCCTGTTGGAGTCCCAGATCGGCGATAAGGGCGTGCTGGATTGGGTGCTGATCGGCACGGGCGTCAACGTTGCCAGCTTTCCCTCCGGTACGGAGCGTCCCGCGACCAGTCTGGAGCAGGCGGGAGCGGGGCTGTCCGTCGCTGACGTCCTGACCGCCTATGCCCGGTCGTTGCGGTCCTGGCTCGCCCTCTGGGAGAGGGACGGGTTCGAACTGGTCCGCGAGGTCTGGCTGGGAAGGGCAGTGGGTCTCGGGGAGGCCATCGAGGTGCGGCTGCTTCCCGAGGGGACGCTGAGGGGGACCTTCGAGACCCTCGACGCCTCCGGTGCTCTCGTTCTGGTCACGTCCCACGGGCGGCGCCTGGTTTCCGCCGGCGAGGTATTCGTCGGGCCGTGGAAGCGCGGCGGGCAAAGGGTGACGGACCGTGCTGCTGGCCATTGACGCGGGCAACACCAACACGGTCTTCGCCGTCATCGAGGGCGAGGACATCCGCTGCCAGTGGCGTACGGCGACCAGCGCATCGCGTACGGCGGACGAATACGCGGTATGGCTGATGCAGTTGATGGATCTGGAGCGAATCCGGCCGTCCGACGTTCGCGAAGCGATCATCTCTACCGTCGTGCCCCAAGCTCTCTTCGACCTCCGCAAGCTGTGCCACGGCTATTTCGGTTGCGAACCGTTGGTGGTGGGAGAGGGCGTCGAGCTGGGAATCGGGATTCTCCTTGAGCGTTCGGCGGAAGTGGGCGCCGACCGTCTGGTGAACGCCGTCGCGGCGGGCGACAGATACGGCGGTCCCCTGATTGCCGTCGATTTCGGAACGGCCACGACGTTCGACGTCGTCGATGCCAACGGGGACTACCGGGGCGGCGTGATCGCGCCCGGAGTGAATCTGAGTCTCGAAGCGCTCCACACGGCAGCCGCGAAACTGCCTCATATCGCGGTTGAAAGACCCCCCTGCGTGGTTGGCGACGGAACCCTGGAGGCCATGCAGTCCGGCGTCTACTGGGGCTACGTCAGCTTGATCGAAGGCATTGTCGGCCGGATCCGGAAGGAGTTCCGGGAGATCGACGCCTCGGACATGAAGGTCGTCGCCACCGGCGGGCTCGCGTCGCTGTTCGCGGGCGGGACGGACGTGATCGAACACGTGGACCCGGACCTCACGATCCGGGGCCTGAGATCTCTGCACAAGCGCAATTCCCGGGGCACCGCGTGACGCATCCGGAACACACGTCCCGCCGCGAACTGCTTTTCCTCGCCTTGGGAGGGGCGGGCGAAATTGGCATGAACCTCAACCTGTACGGGTTCGGCGGGAAGTGGATCATGGTCGACTGCGGCATTACGTTCGCCGACGGGTCCATGCCTGGTGTCGACGTTATCGTTCCCGACCCCCGGTTCATCGAGGAACGGTCGGAGGATCTGCTGGGCCTGCTCCTGACCCACGCCCACGAGGACCATATCGGCGCCATCCCCTATCTGTGGCCACGGCTGAGATGTCCTGTCTACGCCACGCCGTTCACCGCGGCCTTGGTGATGAGAAAACTCGAGGAGGCGGGTCTTTCGGGCGACGTCGTCCTCAACGTCATTCCCGTTTCCGGCTCGGTCACGCTCGGGGACTTCGACGTGCGCTATGTTCCCATCACCCATTCGATTCCCGAAGCCCATTCGCTGAGTATCAAGACGCCCGCCGGAACCGTCGTCCACACGGGAGACTGGAAACTGGATCCGGCTCCCGTCGTCGGCGGCGCGACGGACCCGGCGCCGTTCCGGGCGCTCGGAGACGGCGGTGTGCTGGCCTTGGTCTGCGATTCGACCAACGTGTTCCGGCCCGGCAACTCGGGGTCCGAACGGACCGTCCGGGAAAACGTGGAAGACATCGTCGCAACGGCAGAGGGGCGTGTCGCGGTCACGACGTTTGCGTCCAACGTGGCCCGGATCAAGTCCCTCTTGGCCGTCGCCGAGGAGTGCGACCGGCATGCGGTCCTGATCGGCCGCTCCATGTGGCGGACGGTGCGCGCCGCGCGCGAGACCGGGCACTTGGATCCGGACATGACGCTCCTCGCTGACCGGGACGCCGGCTATCTGCCGTCGGACAAGACCTTGCTGTTGTGCACTGGATGCCAGGGCGAACCACGCGGCGCCATATCGAGGATCGCGTTCGGGGACCATCCACATATCCGGCTGGAGGCGGGAGATCTGGTCATCTTTTCCTCCAAGATCATTCCGGGGAACGAGCGCTCCATCGACCGGGTGCGGAACCGCCTTATCTCTTTGGATGTCGATGTGATTACCGAAAAGGACCGCGTGGTGCACACCTCGGGCCACCCCTCGAGAAGCGAGCTCGGCGAGATGTACTCCTGGACGCGCCCGGAACTGGCGGTCCCGGTCCACGGCGAAATCGGCCATTTGACGGAGCATGCGCGGTTCGCCCTGGACAATGGCGCGAGGAAGTCGGTCGTCATTCAAAACGGGGACGTGCTGCGCCTTAGCCCGAACCCCGGTGCCATCGTTGATCACGTGTCGGCGGGCCGGTTGGCGCTCGACGGGCGCAGGCTCGTGGCGGAGGATTCGGGCAATCTGCGAATGCGCCGGCGGCTTATGCTCAATGGGTTTGTCGCCGTGACCGTCATCCTGAACGGCAAGGGACTGTCGGCAACGCGGCCGCGTATTCTCGCGCGCGGCGTGCCCGGGACGGAAGACTCGGATTTCGCACGCGACGCGGCTGCGCGACTGGATTGGGAGCTGCGCGCCCTGCTGCCCACCCGCCGGGCGGACGACCACGCCATCGACGGTCTCGCGCGCCGCACGATAAGACGCCTGCTCAAGCCGCTGACTGGTGCCCGGCCGCTGATCGAAGTGGACGTCGTACGGCTGGAGGACGGTATGAACGGGGGCGGACATGCCGAGCATCGGCGGCGGGCGTCTGTGGACGCATAGAAAGTCATGATCGGCCGCCTCAATCACATCGCCATCGCCGTACCCGACCTGGAGGCCGCGGCTGGCCGGTACCGCGACGTTCTCGGAGCACGGGTTTCGAAGCCGCGGGAACTCCCTGAACACGGCGTCACCGTCGTCTTCGTCGAGCTGCCGAATACCAAGATCGAGCTCCTGCACCCTCTCGGAGACGACTCGCCGGTCGCCGGATTCCTGGCGCGCAACGCTGCGGGCGGCGTTCATCATGTGTGCTACGAGGTCGACGACATCGTGGCGGCACGGGACCGTCTCGCGGCAAGGGGCACCCGCGTTCTGGGGGACGGTGAACCCCGGACCGGCGCCCACGGAAAGCCCGTACTTTTCCTTCATCCCAAGGACTTTTGCGGAACGCTCGTCGAACTGGAGCAGGTCTGAGGGAGCCGCATGAGCTGGACGAGTCTCGTAGCCACCTATGCGATCGTCTGGTGGCTCGTGTTGTTCACGACGCTGCCGTTCGGGATCAGGACTCCGGACACGGCGGAAGAGGGCATGGAGCCCGGTGCGCCCGAGAAGCCGCGCATGTGGATCAAGGTGGCAGTGACGACGGTCGCGACCACCTTGATCACGGGTGTCGTCTGGGCGCTGTTCGAATTCGACTTCGTGGACTTCCGCGCGACCACGGATTAGTCCCTACGGAGTCGTCAACTTCAAACTGAAGCGAGCGCGATGACGATAGCGGCGGGGGAGGCTTCGCGCAATCTGTCAGGGAATCCTACCACCGCGTACGCGACGAAGCTGAAACCGATCCTGGCGGCGATGGAGGACGTGAACCGGCGTAGCGTGAACCAGCGTAGCGTTGCTTTCACGGGACCCTTTGCCTACATTCGCCATGAGCCCGGGAACGCCGTCGAAACCCGCTTGGCACCAAGTTGGAAGTAGCGGCGCGCGGCCGGGCGCGTGCGAACGGGTGGGACGATGCGCTTGTCACGTTATTTCATGCCGACGCTACGGGAGACTCCGTCCGAAGCGCAGATTGTTTCTCACCGCCTGATGCTGCGTGCCGGGATGATTCGGCAGGCGAGCGCGGGAATCTACTCGTGGCTGCCGTTGGGGTTTCGGGTTCTCAAGAAGATCGAGCAGATCGTTCGCGAGGAGCAGGACGCCGCCGGGTGTCAGGAAATGCTGATGCCGACGATACAGCCTGCGGATCTCTGGCGCGAAAGCGGCCGGTACGACGATTACGGCAAGGAGATGCTACGGCTCTCTGACCGGCACGGCCGCGACATGCTTTTCGGGCCCACCAACGAGGAGCTCGTCACGGACATCTTTCGAAATTCCGTAAAGAGTTATCGGGATCTGCCGCGGCTTCTGTACCACATCCAATGGAAATTCCGGGATGAGGTCCGCCCGCGATTCGGCATCATGCGGGGCCGGGAGTTCCTGATGAAGGATTCGTACTCGTTCGACCTCGATTACGAAGGCGCGCGCCGGTCCTACAACAAGATGTTCGTCGCCTATCTGAGAACATTCGCGCGCATGGGTCTCAAGGCCATTCCGATGGCGGCCGACACGGGTCCGATCGGCGGGGACCTGAGCCACGAATTTATCATTCTGGCAGACACGGGCGAGAGCGAGGTGTTCTGCCATGCCGATTATCTGGAGTTCGATCCGTTCGCGGGGGGCGTCGACTATGACGACGATTTGCAGCCGGTCGTGGACACATGGACCCACCTTTACGCGGCGACTGACGAGAAGCACGACGCCGACGGATTTGCGAGCCGGGTACCGAGCGGCAAGGCCCTCCACACACGGGGGATCGAAGTCGGCCACATCTTTTACTTCGGGACCAAATATTCCCGGGCCATGGGAGCGACGGTTCAGCGCGCGGACGGTTTGGAAGTGCCGGTGGAGATGGGATCCTATGGCATCGGCGTCTCACGCTTGGCTGGCGCGATCATCGAGGCCAGTCATGACGAGGCCGGCATAGTCTGGCCCGAGTCAGTGGCGCCGTTCCATGTCGGCCTAGTCAATCTGAAGGTCGACGACGCGGCAACGACGGAGACCTGCGAGCGTCTGTATTCCGAGTTGTCGTCAGCCGGTGTGGACGTCCTCTACGACGACACGGATGAACGGGCCGGCGCTAAGTTCGCGACCAGCGATCTGATCGGGACGCCGTGGCAACTCGTCGTCGGGCCGCGTGGAGTCGCTTCAGGGGTCGTCGAAATAAAATCGCGTACGGGTGACGTCGCCGAGCAAGTCCCAGTCGATTCCGCGGCCTCGCGGTTCGCCGGCTGACCGAATCATGCCTTCCGGCCTAGAATGGATGATCGCCGCGCGTTATCTGCGGCCGCGGCAACAAGAGGGCTTCGTTTCAGTCATCGCAGGGTTTTCGCTGATCGGAATCGCTCTCGGCGTCGCAACGCTCATCGTCGTGATGGCGGTCATGAACGGATTCCGCGCCGAATTGCTCGGCCGGATCCTGGGCTTGAATGGCCATTTGATCGTTCAGCAGGTCGCCGGCTCCAAAGAGCCATTCGACGTGCTGGCGCGGGCGCTGGCGGACGTGCAGGGGGTAAGCCGGGCGATACCCATCGTCGAGGGGCAGGCGATGGCGATGGCGAACGGCGTGGCGAGCGGCGCCCTTGTCCGGGGCATTCGTCCCGGCGACCTCCGCGACCAGCCCATCGTCGCCGGCAGGATCCCGCAAGGTTCACTAGCGGAGTTTGAGGGCAAGGACGCCACGGTCGTCGGCAGGCGGCTCGCGCGCAAGCTCGGGCTCGCCGTCGGCGACACGATCACCCTCGTCGCGCCGCGGGGAAACGTCAGCCCATTGGGAACGCTCCCGCGGATGCGCGGGTATCGCGTCGTGGGAACGTTCGATGTCGGCATGTACGAGTATGACTCGACCTTCGTCTACCTTCCCTTAGAAGCGGCACAGGTGTTCTTTCGCGTCGGCGACGGTGCTACGGCGATCGAGGTCATGCTGGAGGACCCCGAGGCGCTGGCGCCGGCGCGCCAGAGGATATTCGAAGCGGTTTCGCAGCCCGTTCGAATATTCGACTGGCAGCAGGCCAACTCCCATTTCTTCACGGCGTTGCAGGTCGAACGGAACGTGATGTTTCTCATACTGACGCTCATCATCCTGGTCGCGGCCTTCAACATCGTTTCAAGCCTTATCATGCTCGTGAAGGACAAGGGCAGCGACATCGCAATCCTGCGAACGATGGGCGCGAGTCAATTCTCCGTCATGCGTATCTTCTTTTTCAGCGGAACGAGCATCGGGGTGCTGGGGACGCTGATCGGGTTCGTACTGGGCATCTCGTTCGCCGGCAACATTGACATCATCCGGGTCTGGCTCGAGGGCTTGACGGGCACGGAACTGTGGGCTGCGGAAATAAGGTTCCTGTCCCACCTGCCGGCAAGGATCGATGTGACCGAAGTCGTGATGGTCGTCGCCATGGGGTTGGTGCTGTCCATGCTGGCCACCGTCTATCCGGCTTGGCGGGCGTCGCGTCTCGATCCAGTCGACGCCTTGCGATATGAGTGATGTCGGGCCGGTCCTTGAGCTTCGCTCCGTCGGCAAATCTTTTCGGCAGGGTGGCGTGGTGCTTGACGTCCTGCGGCGGATCGATCTCGAAATCGGGCCGGGCGAGACGGTCGCCCTGCTGGGACCGTCGGGAGCGGGGAAGTCCACACTTCTGCATATCGCAGCCTTGCTGGAGAAGCCGAACGCCGGACTCGTCGGAATCCATGGCGTCGATTGTTCTGGCATGAACGATCGCGCTCGAACCGAGACGCGGCGCAACAAGCTGGGCATGGTCTACCAGTTCCACCATCTGATGCCCGAATTCACGGCGCTCGAAAATGTGATGGTCCCCATGCTGATCGCGGGGCGCGGACGAGACTCGGCACGGCGTCGGGCAAACGAGCTGCTGCGAGGCTTCGGTCTGGGCCAACGGCTGGAGCACCGGCCCGCGCGGTTGTCCGGCGGCGAACAACAGCGCGTCGCCATCGCACGCGCGATCGCCAACGAACCCGCGGTCCTGCTTGCGGATGAGCCGACGGGGAATCTCGATCGACAGACCGCCGACTCCGTGTTCGAGAGCCTCGTCGCCCTGGTGCGCGAGCGGGGCGTGGCTACGCTTGTCGCCACGCACGACCCAAGTATGGCTCGGCGAATGGATCGGATCGTGAAGCTACAAGATGGGGTAATACTCCCAGCGTAGTCCACAATATTTATGCAGATTCACATTTTGTTCTTCTTATCCAGTGTAGCTGGTTGTGAGATGATGTCGCGTTCAGCATGACGTGGGGATCATGACGTACGCGGATTTCGTTCAATTGAGAACACATACGGCGTACTCATTGTCGGAGGGCGCCATCACCGTCGGTGAACTCGTCGGCCTTTGTTTGCGAAACGACATGCCGGCCGTCGCGATTACCGATTCCGGTAACCTGTTCGGGGCGCTCGAATTTTCGATGGCCTGCGCCGGCGCGGGGATCCAGCCGATTGTCGGTACGGTGTTGGGGATTTCGTCGTTCGCCGAGGCGGATCGCCGAAACAATCGATCCGAAGTCGACTCTGTGGTCCTGCTGGTGCAGAATGAAGCAGGCTACCGGAACCTTCTCAAGCTGTCGAGCCGCGCGTATCTCGCGACGGAGGACGGCAGCGTGCCGAACGTCACGTATGCCGAGCTAAGTGACCGTGCCGAAGGACTGATTGCTTTGACTGGCGGGCCTCTCGGTCCCGTCAACAAACTGCTCGCCGGTCATCAGCGCCCGGCTGCCAAGGCTAATCTGACGGCCTTGGCGAATATGTTTCCGGGACGCCTTTACGTCGAACTTCAGCGCCATGGTCTGCCCGAGGAGGGCCGGGTCGAGGCGGCCCTAGTCGATCTGGCCTACGAGCTCGACCTTCCGCTTCTGGCGACCAACGACGCGTACTACGCCGACGAGGCGATGCGGGAGGCCCATGACGCGCTGATCTGCATTTCCGACGGCACGTATCTGAGCCAGGCGGACCGGCGGCGGTTTACGTCGGAGCACCGCTTCAAGTCTGCCCGGGAGATGCGGGACCTTTTTCGAGATCTTCCTGAAGCGGCGGACAACACTTTGGTCGTTGCCCGGCGATGTTCGTTCTGTCCATCGACGCGGGAGCCGATTTTTCCGGCATACACGTCCGTCCAGGGCCTGGATGCGGAGACGGAAATCCGACGGCAGGCGGAAGCCGGCTTGGAACAGCGCCTTGAGCGGATCGTCTTTCCGCTCGTCGACGAGAATGCCGATCGGGAGTCGATAGCGGCGCCGTACCGCGAACGCCTCGGCTACGAACTGTCCGTGATCATCGACACGGGCTTCGCGGGATACTTCCTCATCGTCGCCGATTTCATAGGTTTCGCGCGGAAGGCCGGAATCCCGGTCGGTCCGGGACGGGGATCGGGAGCCGGCTCGATCACGGCATGGTCATTGGGTATCACGGACATCGACCCCCTGAGATTTGGTCTCCTGTTCGAGCGGTTCCTGAACCCGGGCCGAATCTCGATGCCGGACTTCGACGTCGATTTCTGTCAGGAAGGCCGCGACGAAGTCTTGCGCTACGTCGAGGAAAAGTACGGCCGAGACCGGGTCGCGCAGATCATCACGTTCGGAAAACTTCAGGCCCGAGCGGCGCTCCGGGACGTGGGGCGGGTCCTGGAAATGCCCTACGGGCAGGTCGACCGCATCTGCAAGATGGTTCCGAACAATCCCGCCAATCCGGTGAAGCTTGCTGATGCGATCGAAGGGGAGCCGCGGCTGCGGGACATGCGCGACTCGGACGAGGCGGTCGCCCATCTGCTCGACATCTCGCTGAAGCTCGAAGGTTTGTACCGGCATGCGTCCACGCATGCTGCGGGCGTGGTCATCGGAGACCGGCCACTCGACGAATTGATCCCGCTTTACCGCGATCCAAGATCCACGATGCCGGTGACGCAGTTCTCCATGAAGTACGTCGACCAGGCGGGCTTGGTGAAGTTCGACTTCCTCGGTCTGAAGACACTGACGGTTCTTGACAAGACCATGAAGCTCGTTGCTTCGAAGGACAGTGAAATCGAGTTGGAGAAGATCCCTCTCGATGATCGCGAGACGTTCGAGATGCTCGGACGCGGCGAGACGGTCGGTGTGTTCCAGCTTGAAAGTTCAGGTATGCGTCAGGTGCTTCTCGATATGAAGCCCGACGCGTTCGAGGACATCATTGCCCTCGTCGCCCTGTACCGCCCCGGACCGATGGAGAATATTCCCCGGTTCGTCGCATGCAAGAAAGGCCAGGAAGAACCGGAAACGCTCCATCCGATGATCGCGCCCGTTCTTCGCGAGACATACGGCGTCATCATCTATCAGGAACAGGTCATGGAGATCGCCAAGGTTCTGGCTGGCTTCAGCCTGAGCGACGCGGATGTGCTCAGGTGGGCGATGGGTAAGAAAATCAAATCGGAGATGGCGGCTCAGCGCGAGAAATTTATCGACGGCGCTATCGAGCAGGGGGTCGACCGCAGCCGTGCGACCTACATATTCGAACTGGTCGAAAAGTTCGCCGGTTACGGATTCAATAAATCTCATGCTGCCTGCTACGCGCTGATCGCGTACCGGACGGCGTGGCTTAAGGCCAATCACCCGGTAGAATTTCTGGCGGCGTCCATGACGCTCGATATGGGCAACACCGACAAGTTGGGTGTTTTCAAGATGGAAGCGGAGCGCAGGGGTATCGAGCTCCGCCACCCGGACATCAATCAGTCCGATGTCGAATTCGCCGTCGAACGTGACGGTGAGGGGGACGGTGAGGTCGTCGGCATTCGATATGCGCTAGCTGCAATCAAGAATGTCGGTAGACAGGCGATGGCATCCATCGTAGCCGAACGGAAAGAGAACGGTCCCTATCGTAGCCTTTCGGATTTCGCGGACCGTATCGACCCCCGGCTGATCAACAAACGGCAACTTGAAAACCTGGTGCGGGCAGGGGCGTTCGACACACTGAATCCCAACCGTGTCCAGGTTCTGGCCGTGGTGGAGCAGGTCCTTCGACATGCACAGTCTGCGGCCGAGTTCCGCACGACGGGCCAGAAGAGCCTGTTTGGGGAAGCCGGCGGCGGCTTGCCCGAGATTCAGGTCCCGGAAATGGAGGACTGGCTCCCCATGGAGCGCCTTGTCCAAGAGCGGGACGCCGTGGGCTTCTATCTGTCCGCGCATCCCCTCGAAGCGTTTCGGGTCCCTCTGCAACGGCTCCGCGTCCGCCGCTTCTCGGATACGTTCACATTGCTGAATGGGGGCAATCGGCGATTGAGACTCGCCGGAGCCGTGGAGGGCATCCAGGAGCGCACGTCGGCCAAAGGGACCCGGTTTGCCTTTGTGCAGTTGTCGGATACCAGCGGCAGCTATGAGGTGACTGTATTCTCCGAACAGCTCTCGTCGTGCCGCGAACTGCTGAGGGTCGGCGCCAACCTGATCATCGACGTCGAGGGCCGTTCTGACGGGGATTCTCCGAGGCTGACCGTTCAGTCCATTCGGCCCCTTGAGAATCTGGCGTCCCGGACCGTGGCCGGTTTGCGAATCGCCGTCGACGAAGAGGAGCCGATTTCGCGCCTCGGCGGACTGCTGGACCCCGGAACAAACGGTAACGGAGGCAGGGTAAACCTGATTCTGCGGCTGGACGGCGGTCTCACGGAGGTGGAAGTCGAGTTGCCCGAGACATTCGCGGTCTCTCCCCAAATTCGGGAGAATTTGGCACGTACGCCCGGCATTCTGGCCGTTCAGGAAATCTGAGACGCGTGTTCCGCTCGAAATTCCCTTGCATATGCGGCGCTCGGTAGGTATCTAGCGGCGCGGAGCGTCGGCTGGATCAAGGCGGCGCGAACAATCACGCGGGATGCAGCCTTCCGGAAACAGAGAACCGGAGAGTCGATCCGGTGTTCGTCGGATCCAAGGAACCGCGGCGAACCGAACCCCGTGGCGGATGAACCGGAAAAGGGTACGAACATGGTTGCGCCGGCTTTTACAATGCGCCAGCTACTGGAAGCCGGCGTACATTTCGGCCATCAGACTCACCGTTGGAATCCGAAGATGTCCCGGTACATTTTCGGTGTGCGCAACGGAATTCACATCATCGACCTGGAGCAAACCGTGCCGATGCTTCATCGGGCGCTCGACGCAGCGCGGGACATCGTGTCGTCGGGCGGTCGCGTGCTGTTCGTCGGCACCAAGCGTCAGGCATCGTCACCCGTGACAGAAGCGGCCCGGCGGTGCGGCCAGTATTACGTCAATCACCGGTGGCTTGGCGGCATGTTGACCAATTGGAGCACGATCTCCATCTCGATCAAACGCCTCAAGGACCTGGACGAGATGCTGGCGGGCGACAATGTCGGCCTAACGAAGAAGGAACTGCTCCGTCTGACCCGAGAACGTGATCGACTCGAACGCGCGCTCGGCGGAATCAAGGAAATGGGTGGTCTCCCGGATCTCCTGTTTGCGATAGACACGAACAAGGAAGATATCGCCATAAAGGAAGGACAAAAGCTCGGTATTCCTGTGGTCGCGATTGTCGACAGCAATTCGGATCCCGTCGGGATTACGTATCCCATACCGGGAAACGACGATGCGCTACGGGCCATCAATCTGTACTGCGACCTCGTGGTCCAATCCGTTCTTGATGGAATTCAGGCGGAAATGTCCGCGCGGGGCAAGGACGCGGGCGAAGCGGAAGAACCCGTGCCGGAGGAAATTCCCGGCGTCAGGGATGCCGATGGTGAGAGGGCGGGGGCCGACGACGTCGAACTGGGGACGGAAGACACGCCTTCAGAAGGATTTCTCGAAGACCCCGGGTCCGTAGATTCGGGAGGGATGCCGCCGGAGGGGCCGCAGGGTCGGCCGCCGGTCAGATAAACCCCGATGACGATGGCGCCCGACCAGAATTGAACGCGTAGGTGAGAACATGGCGAGTATCACGGCATCCGAGGTAAAGGCCCTGCGGGAGCGTACCGGCGCGGGCATGATGGATTGCAAGCGAGCTCTTATCGAAAGCGATGGAGACATGGACGCAGCCGTCGACTGGCTTCGTACCAACGGCTTGGCCGCGGCGGCCAGGAAAGCGAATCGGGTCGCAGCGGAGGGTCTCGTGGGAGCCGCGGTTTCCGGGCGCGCCGCAGCGATGGTGGAAATCAATTCGGAAACCGATTTCGTGGCGCGAAACGAGTCGTTCCTGGGATTTGTTCGAGCCGTCGCGGATCTGGCGTTGGCGAAGCGGGGCGACTACGATGACACGGTAGCGGCGTCTTATCCGGGCGAGTCGCGCACCGTGGGCCAGCAAGTCCAGCATATGATCGCGACGGTCGGCGAAAATATCCGGTTCCGCAGGTGTGACGCCCTTTCCGTGGGTTCGGGCGTGGTGGCCAGCTACGTCCACAACGCTGTGGTTCCCGATCTCGGCAAGATCGGCGTGCTCGTGGCTCTCGAATCCGACGGCGATACAGAGACGCTCTCAGGACTTGGTAAACAGATCGCGATGCACGTCGCTGCCGCCAATCCCTTGTCCCTGTCCGTCGAATCCCTGGACCCTGCGGTGGTCGAGCGGGAGCGGGCCGTGCTCGTGGAACAGGCGCGCCAGTCCGGCAAGCCAGAGGACATCATCGCCAAAATGACGGAAGGACGGCTCCGCAAGTTTTACGAGGAAGCGGTCCTGAACGAGCAGATATTCGTCATCGATGGCGAGACGAAGGTGTCCAAAGTCGTGGAACGGGCCGCGAAAGGCTTGGGCACGGACGTCGAGATCGCCGGATTTGCGAGATACGCATTGGGTGAGGGCATCGAGCGCGAGAAAGGGGACTTCGCGGCGGAGGTCGCGGCACAGGTGTCCGGGTAACCGCTTCACGGGACAGAGACTCTCTTCGCGGGACAGCGCCGATACTATAAGGTTCGTACCCAGGTGAACCCGGTCTCCGTGGGCCGGGGAACGATCTGGGGACCTTCCGCCTGAGAGCGCCATGCCGCGTGCTGCCAAGTTTCGGCGAGTCATGCTCAAAGCATCGGGGGAGGCGCTTCTCGGCGACTCGGCCTATGGTGTCGATTTTTCGGCGGTCGACCGTATCTCCCGTGACATCAAGGAAGTTCATGATCTCGGCGTCGAAGTTTGCGTCGTAGTCGGGGGCGGGAATATTTTCCGCGGCATCTCGGGGGCCACTGCGGGTTTGGACAGGGTCGGCGCCGACTACATGGGCATGTTGGCGACGGTGATCAATGCCATCGCGATTCAAGGCGCCCTTGAGGCGCACGGGGTCTACACGCGGGTGTTGTCGGCCATCCCGATGACGACGGTTTGCGAGCCCTACATACGTCGACGAGCGGTCCGCCATCTGGAGAAAGGCCGAGTGGTCATCTCCGCGGGCGGGACCGGAAATCCGTTCTTCACCACGGATACCGCGGCTGCTCTCCGCGCCACGGAGATGGGGTGCGACGCCTTGCTGAAAGGCACTCAGGTCGACGGTGTCTATTCGGCCGATCCGCGGAAGAGCAGGGGCGCGCGAAGATATGATACCTTAAGCTATATGGACGTGCTGTCCAGGGACCTCAAGGTTATGGACGCTGCGGCGGTTTCCCTCGCGCGTGAAAACTCGATACCGATCCTTGTGTTCTCCATTCAGACAACGGGTTCGTTTGCTGACGTGGTGTGTGGCAAAGGCAGATACACGATGATCGGCGAGGAGGGACGGGGTCATGGCTGAGCCGGATATCAACGGAATTCAACGTCGCATGGTTGGTGCGCTGGAGGTTCTGAAGCAGGAGTTCGCCGGTCTTCGTACGGGTCGGGCCTCGGTCAGCTTGCTGGAGCCGATTACGGTCGATGCCTATGGTAGCCAGATGCCATTGAACCAAGTGGCGCACGTCAACGTTCCCGAACCGCGTCTCCTGACGGTTCAGGTGTGGGACAAGGGCACGGTCAAGGCGGTCGAAAGAGCCATCCTGACATCGGGACTGGGCCTCAATCCCGCCGTGGACGGCCAGTTGATCCGTGTTCCCATTCCGGAGCTTAACGAGGAGCGCCGCCAGGAACTCACTAGGATCGCCGGCAAGTTTGCAGAACAGGCTCGGGTGGCGGTGCGCAACGTGCGGCGCGACGGGATGGAATCGCTCAAACAGATGGAGAGAGGCGGCGAGATGTCGCAGGACGAACATCGTGCTTGGGCGGATGAGGTCCAGCAGTTGACCAACGAAATGGTGGCCAGAATCGACGAAATCGCCGCTGCCAAGGAAGAAGAGATTCTGCAGGTTTAGTCGATGCAGGCACTTGGTACCGGGCAATTCGCGGAACCGCCCAATCACGTCGCCATCATCATGGATGGTAACAGGCGTTGGGCCAAGGCCCGGGGCCTTCCCAGAATGGCCGGACACCGGAGAGGCGCCGAAGCTGTTCGAGTAGCGGTGGAGAGCTGCTGCGAACTCGGGATTTCCTATCTCACGCTCTACGCGTTCTCGTCCGAGAACTGGAGCCGTCCCCCTTCGGAGGTGGAAGAGCTGATGGCGCTGCTCCGGCACTATCTGAGGTGGGAGATAGGCGAGCTTCGCGCCAACAACGTTCGAGTGTGTTTCATTGGAAACCGGGCGCCGCTCGCCCACGATATCAAGTCGCTGATCGACGAAGCGGAAACGAAAACGTGCGCTAGCACCGGTCTGACCTTGACGATCGCCATAAACTATGGCGGCCATAGCGAAATCCTGGGTGCTTGTCGAAACATCGCGCGGGCTGTGTCAGAAGGCGCGTTGAATCCTGCTTCCATTACCGAGGACGTGTTCGAACGCTATCTCGATACAGCGAACATGCCGTCTCCGGACCTTCTAATTCGAACCAGCGGCGAACAGCGCCTCAGCAATTTTCTGCTTTGGCAGCTGGCTTATTCCGAGCTTGTTTTCGTTGATACCTTGTGGCCGGATTTTACCAAACGGACCCTCGAGAGGGCCATTGGCGAATATCGCGGCCGTGACCGTCGCTACGGCACCAGCAGTGGCTGAACGTGTGTCCGGTGAACTCTTCCGACGCGCGGTCGCCGCGATAGTTCTTATTCCTATCGCTTTGGCGGCCGTCTATTTCGGAGGTTGGGTGTTCTCGCTCCTGGGGGCGGCCACGGTCATGCTCATGGTGTGCGAGTGGGAGGCTGTTACAGGCGGCGAGCGGGTGGGGCGTCACGCATGGATCGGGATCATCACAGCACCTGCGGCGTTGTCGGTCGTGTCCTTCGGCGGCGTCCGGCCGGCCTTGATCCTCATCGGACTCGGAGCATGCGTCGCCCTCGCCGTGACTCGAAGGGACGGTACGTATTCTCCTTGGCCGGCGGCCGGTTTGATCGTTGTCGGCGTACCTGCGGTCTGCTTGGTATGGCTAAGAAATTCCGGCGAAGGGATGGCGGTAATCCTGTGGTTGCTGGCTGTGTTGTGGGCGACTGACAGTGGGGCCTATTTCGTGGGTAGGTGGATCGGCGGAGCGCGTCTTGCACCGACGATAAGTCCGGGCAAGACATGGGCAGGTCTTGTCGGAGGCACTGGGTCCGGTGCCGCAGTCGGCTTAGCGGCGGCCGTCTTGTTGCCGGACGTATCGACGATTAGGGCCGTTTCGGTCAGTATCCTGGTCTCGTTGGTCGGACATGGTGGCGACTTGGTAATCTCCGCTGTGAAACGCCGCTTCGGCGTAAAGGACATGGGCACTGTCATTCCCGGACACGGCGGGGTTTTCGATCGTCTGGACAGCCTGTGGTTCGGCGCCATGGCCGTTGCCGCGCTGGCTGTGGCGAGCGGTGGGACCGTGCCGCTGTGGCTGTGACGGCGCCACGTGCAGACGGCGCGGATGGGCATGGTATCCGGTTCGACGGATTCGTAGTATGACGCACACTGGACTCCTTCGGAACCAAGGGTCGGCTGAATGGAATTCTTGAGCGGCGTTTGGACGTATCTGGTGCCGTTTGTCTTTGTGCTGACGGTACTGGTGTTCGTTCACGAGATGGGTCACTACCTCGTGGCCCGCTGGTGCGGTGTTGCCGTCGAGACCTTCTCCATTGGATTTGGCCGTGAAATCTGCCGCTGGCATGACTCCAAGGGGACACGGTGGCGCATCGGTTGGTTGCCGCTGGGGGGGTACGTGAAGTTTTTCGGGGACGGGGATGCCGCCTCGATGCGAAGCACGCGGGAGGGGGAGCCGTCCGAGGAACGGCGGGAAGAGTATTTTCAGGAAAAGTCGTTAGGAGTGCGGACGGCGGTGGTGTCCGCCGGTCCCATCGCGAACTTCCTGCTTGCCGTGGTGCTCCTGTCCGGACTGTTCGCGGTTGTCGGGCAGCCGTTCACGCCGCCCGTCGTCTACGAGGTCATTCCCGGCACGGCAGCGGCGGCGGCGGGATTTCAAACCGGCGACAGGGTTGTCGAGATCGACGGCCGGGGAATCGACCGGTTTGAAGAGATGCAGCAACTCGTAATGGCGAGTCCGGGGTTGCCGCTCGTCATGCTCGTGGTACGGGGGAATCGCCAACTGGAACTGAATATAACGCCGGGAGTGCGGACGCTCACCGATCGATTCGGGAACGCCCATGACGTTGGATTTCTCGGCATCCAACGGAGTGGTGTCGACTTTATCCGCCATGATCCGGCGAGCGCGGTCTGGTACGCCATCAGGCAGACGTACACATTCGCTTTCTTGACCTTGCGGTACGTCGGGCAGGTTATCGTGGGGCTGCAGGCGCCGGACGACTTGCGCGGCCCCATCGGCATCGTGCAAATGTCGGGTCAAGTGGCCCAAATCGGCGTGACGTCCGTCATTCAGTTCATGGCTGTCCTTTCGATCAGCCTGGGACTGATCAATCTGTTCCCCATTCCGGTCCTGGATGGTGGTCACCTCCTGTTCTACGCGGTCGAAGCGTTACGGGGAAAACCGCTAGGCGAAAGAGCGCAGGAATACGGCTTCCGTATCGGGCTGGCCGTGGTGGTGGGCCTGATGGTGGTGGCGACGTGGAACGATCTCGTCCAATTGGACGTGTTCGGGCACATGGTCGGGTTTTTCTCGTGATGCGGGTGTTGCGCCGAATTTCCATCGGTTGCCGCACTGTCCCGGGAGCGGTGCTGGCCGGGGTCCTGTTGACGGCACCGCTGCCTACCAATGCTCAATCCGGCATCTCTTTCGTCGTCGACGAAGTCGTGGTGCGGGGAAACCAGCGCATCGAGGGAGAAACCGTCCGGTCATATACCGGGGTTCCCGTGGGAGAGCGTATCGGTGCATCGGTAGTCAACGACGCCCTGAAGGCGCTGTATGCGACGGGGCTGTTCGCCGACGTCAACATTCGCCGGGAGGGCAATGCCCTCGTGGTCGGCGTGGTCGAGAATCCGATCATCAACCGACTGGTGTTCGAGGGGAACCGCCGGATCAATGACGAAGCCCTGGAGACGGAAGTTCAGCTTCGGCCGAGGATCGTCTACACGCGTTCGCGCGTTCAGAGCGATGTCCAGAGAATCGTTCAGGTTTACCGGCGTAGCGGCCGGTTTGCCGCCACCGTCGAGCCTAAGGTCATTCAACTGCCGCAGAACCGCGTCGATCTCGTGTTCGAGATCTCGGAGGGGCCTCTTACCGAAATCAGGAAGATAAGCTTCATTGGCAACAAGGCTTTTTCCGACGGGAGTTTGCGATCAGTGATATCAACCAAGGAGTCCCGCTGGTACCGGTTTTTCACGCTGGCCGACAAGTATGATCCGGATCGACTGAACTTCGACCGCGAGCTTCTTCGACGGTATTACTTGACGAAGGGCTACGCGGATTTCAGCGTTGTTTCCGCCGTCGCGGAACTGAGCCGAAATCGGGCCGACTTCTTTGTCACGATCGCCGTCGAGGAAGGCGGGCAATATGTCTTCGGCGATATCGACCTGTCCACGGAGTTAAGAGGGGTCGACCCCGAGATCCTGCGGCCATTGCTGACGACCGTTCCGGGCGAGA
Organism: Alphaproteobacteria bacterium; assembly: GCA_963663355.2. Taxonomy (GTDB): domain Bacteria; phylum Pseudomonadota; class Alphaproteobacteria; order UBA2966; family UBA2966; genus UBA2966. Next base: position 1,898,307 of record CAXXKS010000001.1, on the reverse strand, counting down.
CGTACGACGCTGACAAGGTCGAGGCCTCCATCCAGAAACTGACGTTCGAACTTGGCCGGTTAGGCCGTGCCTTTGTCGACGTGCAGCCGGAAATTGACCGGGACCGAGAAAACCGCCGGATTTCCGTCACTTACAGCATTAACGAAGGACCTCGCGTCTACGTTGATCGTATCGATATCGTCGGGAACCTTCGGACTCTGGATCGTGTCGTGAGGCGTGAGATGCGGCTGGCTGAGGGTGACGCTTTTAACGCCGCCAAATTGCGCCGGTCACAGCAGCGAATACGCGGACTAGGTTTCTTCGAAAAGGTTGATATCCAAGACGAAAAGGGCCTCTCCGATGGAAAGGCACTGGGGGCCGCGGACGACACCTTCGCTCATGACCGAACCTCGATCACCATCAAGGTGGAAGAACAATCGACAGGAGAGCTCTCGTTAGGTATTGGGTACTCCTCAAGCGATCGAATTGGAGGCGAAATTAGTATACGCGAGCGGAATCTGCTCGGACGCGGACATGACCTGCGCCTGTCGTTGGCGATTTCCACGCGCCGTCAAGACATTGATCTTTCGTTCACGGAGCCCTACTTCCTGAACCGTGACCTGGCCGCCGGATTTGATATCTTCAACAGACAGCGGGATCAGGAAAACGCCGCGTTCGACAAGGATTCCACCGGTTTTACCCTTCGTGCGGGATACCCATTCGCGGAAAGGCTGCGGCATGCCGTACGCTATACGTTGCACAGCGACCGCATCGAAGACATCGACGATAGCGCATCCAACATCATTCGGGATCAGCAAGGAACGCGGCTCACGTCTGCAATTGGACATACTGTCACATACGATTTGCGCGACAACCGCTTCTTCCCAACAGAAGGCTACATCGTTCGGTTGACTCAGGATTTGGCGGGCTTGGGTGGAGACGTTCATTACCTCAGGAACAGGCTTAGCTATGCCTACCACCAGCGTTTGTGGGGCAAATGGGTTGGAGCGTTGATGCTTGAGGAGGGGCATATCCTGGGGCTCGGCGAGCGGGTCGGTCTCTCCGACCGGTTCTTCATTGGTGGTCGCTCTTTTCGTGGATTCGCCACCGGCGGTGTTGGTCCCCGCGACACGCGCACACTCGACTTTCTTGGCGGTACCATTTACTACGTGGGTACCGCTGAGATTGCCGCTCCGCTGGGCATTCTGGAGGAGTTCGGGGTTTTCGGCGGAGTGTTCACGGAAGTGGGCAGCCTCGCAGATCCGGACCTGAACTCCGAAGAGAGCGTATACGACGTTGGAACGCCCAGGGTTTCTTCGGGATTCGGTTTTTCCTGGCGCTCGCCGTTCGGTCCCATTCGCATGGATTTCGCGTGGGCTTTGGTGAAGAAGGAGTTCGACCGTCAAGAGGTTTTTAGATTCAGCTTCGGCACAAGGTTCTGAATGAAAATGTATCAGGAAGTCATTTCAATGCTGGCCAAGTGGCCGTTTGTTCTCAAATGGATGCTTGTCCTCAAGTGGCTGTTTGTCCTTTGCGTGGGGGTCGGGCCTCCCGGTATCTTGGCGGCGCAAGGGCTCCCCGGAACGGTGGTCGCCGTGATTGATTTTCAACGGCTCGAACGGGATGCGCTTGCTGCGAAGAATATTCGTGCTCAGGTCGACGTCTATCGTTCTCAATACGCGGCCATCATCAGCCAGGAAGAGGAGCAGCTCCGCCAACAGGAACAGGAACTCAAGCAGCAGCGCGCCATCCTGTCTCCCGAGGCGTTCGCGCAGCGCCGGAGGCAGTTCGAAGACAACGTTGCTAGTCTCCAGCGTCAGGTGCAGAATCGCACCAGACGCCTGGAGCGCAGCATCGAGACTGCGCTAGCTTCAGTGAACAAGGTTCTCGGCCCGATCATCAATGACCTCTCTGCCGAGTTCGGCTTCACTCTGGTTCTTGAGAGGCGCCAAGTGCGTTACGTGGACGACCGGTTCGACATCACGCCGATCGTTCTGCAACGTTTGGACGAGCGATTGCCCGAGGTCACGGTTCCGCCGCCTGAAGGCGAATGATGGCCGATCCGCGCTTCTATTCGTCCAGCGGGCCGTTCCCACTCGAAGCTCTCGCCGGACTGAGCGGCGCCGCCCTCGGCGCCAGCGCGGACTCGGGCATGATGATCCGGGACGTGGCTCCCTTAGAACGCGCAGGCCCCGAGGAGCTCTCGTTTCTGGACAATGCCAAGTACCTGCAATCCTTCCGAAACAGCGAAGCAGGCGCGTGCATCGTGCGACCACGGCATGCGAACCGTGCCCCGCCTGGCATGGCGCTCTTGATTTCGGACGATCCATACAAAGCCTATGCTTTGGTGGCGTGGGCGTTCTATCCCGCGTCCCCGACGTCCGGCCGGATCTCGCCGTCGGCGAACGTGGCGCAGACCGCTGAAATCGGGAGCGGAAGTGAAATTTTGCCGGGCGCCGTGGTGGGCGAGTATGTGCGAATGGGCGCGAACTGCCGCGTCGGTGCGAATGCCGTGATCGGCCGGGGAGTGGAGATCGGCGATGGGACCGTCATCGGTGCCTCTGTTTCCCTTAGCCACGGTATCGTCGGCGCTCGCGTGACCATCCATCCGGGAGCGCGGATCGGCCAGGAGGGCTTCGGAGTCGCGCTTGATCCGGCGGGATGCGTTAAGGTGCCACAACTGGGCCGGGTCATCATCCATGACGACGTGGAAATCGGCGCGAACACGACGATTGACCGGGGGAGCGGTCCCGACACGGAAATCGGGGCGGGGTGCTGGATCGACAATCTCGTTCAGATCGCCCACAACGTCACGCTCGGAGATGGATGTGTGATCGTTGCGCAAACGGGGATCTCCGGAAGCACCAAATTGGAGCGTCACGTGATGGCCGGGGGCCAGGCGGGTTTTGCCGGACACCTGACCATCGGCGCCGGCGCGCGCGTGGCGGCGAAGTGCGGCGTTATGCGGGACGTACCCGCGGGTGCGACGGTCGGCGGCATGCCCGCGCAGCCGGTTCGGGACTGGCATCGCCAGACCGTCCTGCTGGGGCGCATGGTTCGGGGGGAGGGAAAGCGAAGTGACGGCTGAGCGCGGCGTGGAGGCGCAGGAGTTGGACGTGGCGGACATTCTCCAGGTCGTGGAGATGATTCCGCACCGGTTTCCCATGCTTATGGTGGACAAGGTCATCGACATGGTGCCCGACGTGTCTGCGGTCGGCATCAAGAACGTCACGATCAACGAGCCGCATTTTCAAGGGCATTTCCCCCAGCGCCCAGTCATGCCCGGCGTGATGATCGTAGAGGCGATGGCGCAAACGGCGGCGGTCCTCGTGGTCCACACGTTGGGAAAAAGTGCGGAGGGGAAACTCGTCTACTTCATGGCGATAGAAAACGCTCGTTTCAGAAAACCGGTTGGTCCGGGAGACACCATGCGCATTCACGTCGCGAAACGGCAGAGCCGCGGCAACGTATGGAAATTCTCCGCCGAGGCGAGCGTCTGCGGCGCTGTCGTCGCCGAGGCTACCTACACCGCCATGATCGTGAACGACCAGGACAGCTGATGGGTACTCGAATACACGAAACAGCCATCGTCGGGGAGGGTGCGCGCCTCGGCGAGAACGTCGTCGTCGGGGCCTATTCGTGCATCGGTCCGGACGTGAAGTTGGGTGACGGCGTCGAGGTCGACTCTCATGTCGTCGTGGATGGCGCGACGCTGGTCGGCCGGGGTTGCCGGGTGTTCCCTTTTGCTTCGATCGGTCGGCAGCCGCAGGATCTGAAATACCGTGGAGAGCCGTCGCGTCTCGAAATCGGCGAGAACAACACGATCCGCGAATATGTCACCATGAATCCAGGCACCGAAGGCGGCGGCATGGTGACCCGCGTCGGAAACGGCTGCACGTTCATGGTGGGAGCACACGTTGCCCACGACTGTATTATCGGCGACGGCGTGATAATGGCTAACTACGCTTCTCTCGGGGGGCACGTCTATGTGGGCGATCACGCGATCATCGGCGGACTCGCGGCCGTTCATCAATTCGTCCGAATCGGCCCCCATGCCATGGTCGGCGGTATGTCGGGCGTCGAGCACGACGTCATACCCTATGGCTCGGTCATGGGTGACCGCGCGGCGTTGTGCGGTTTGAACATCGTCGGACTGAAACGCCGGGGGTACTCGCGGGGCAGCATTCGAAGCATGCGGGAAGCATACCGTCTGCTGTTCGAGCCCCAGGGGACCCTCAAGCAGCGTGTGGCGCGGGTGGGGGTCGCTTACGCCGAGGCGCCAGAAGTCATGGACATCGTGAACTTCATGACCGGCGAGTCGATCCGGTCGTTCTGCTTGCCGCGGGAGGATCGTGGTTCCTAAGCTGGGCATCCTGGCCGGAGGCGGCGAACTTCCCGTGAGGTTGGTAGAGGTTTGCCGTGCGACAGGCAGGGACGTCTTCGTCGTGGCGTTCAACGGTGAGTCGCACCCCGACTCCGTGACGGACGTGCCTCACGTGTGGCTCGATCTTGGCGCCGTCGGAGCCGTGATAAGGGCGCTGAAGGAAGCGGATTGCCGGGAAGTCGTCTTAGCGGGGCCGATCCAGCGGCCCAGGCTCGCGTCTCTACGGCTCGACGGGCGCGGTGCGGCGATGCTGCCGAAACTTCTCCGCGCCCGCGGCGACGACGCCTTGCTGACCGTTGTGATTGATGAGCTCGAAGGCGAAGGGTTCGAGGTGGTCGGGGCCGACGACACGTTTGCCGATCTCCTGGTCGTCCAGGGCGTGCTCGGTGCCCATCGGCCGGACGACGGCGAATGGGGAGATATCGCGCGCGGCATTGAAGTGGTTCAGGCCATTGGCGTGATCGATGTCGGTCAGGCCGCCGTCGTCCACAACGGATACGTCCTCGGTGTCGAAGCGGCCGAGGGAACCGACGCCCTGATCGATCGGACAGTGTCCCTCAGACGCGAAGACCGGGGGGGCGTTCTTGTCAAGCTGAGAAAGCCAGGTCAGGATCGGCGCGCCGATCTGCCCGCCATTGGAGTCGGGACGATCGAACGTGCGGCGGCGGCGCGGCTTTCGGGACTCGCGGTGGAGGCGGGTGAAACGATCGTTCTAGGCCGCGATGCGGTGATCGAAGGCGCGGACTCCGCCGGAATATTCCTGGTCGGGGTCGTTGCGTCGGGCGTCGGCGGCGAATAGAACTTCCACGGTCCAGGCGCCGCAGTCGAGCGCCCGACGCGGGAAACTCGAACGGCAACAGGGAAGGGGATACGGCGATGTCAGGCGATTTTCGGCTGATGCACACGATGATCCGGGTCAAGGATCAGGACAAGGCGATCGACTTCTACACCCGTCTGCTTGGCATGAAGGTGCTTCGCCAGAGCGACAACGAAGTCGGCAAGTACACGAATACGTTTCTCGGCTACGGCGGTGAGGATAGCAACACGGTTCTGGAGCTCACGTACAACTGGGGCCATGAGGAGCCCTATGAGCTGGGCCGGGCGTACGGCCATCTGGCGATCGGCGTTCCCGACGTTGCCGTGACCTGCGAAGCCCTCAAGAAAGAAGGCGTGCCAGTTCCCCGGCCAGCGGGGCCCGTTAAGGGCGGGACGACCGTTATTGCCTTCATCGAAGACCCTGACGGGCGAGCGGTCGAGTTGATCCAGACGGCCTGACCCGCATTTCCCGTGCGCCGTGGAAAGGTGCCGTCACCCAGCGGGTGTGAACCCCGCCCGGCAACTGTCGCTCCAGCCGGTAGCAATCGGAGCGGTTGAAGGAGGTAACGACTTCGACTGAAGCATCTCCGGTGCAACGGGCCGCCTTAGCGACCATGTGGGCCGCAACGTGAGTGAACGTCGAGCAGGCCTCGAAACGGGCAACGTGGGGGCCGATCCGCCGAGAAACGGAGCAGGCTGGCACCGGCCGGGAAGCGAGCGACGCGCGCACCGGCCGGCCCCGCCGGGGTATTGACGGCGGCACGCATGGAAGAGGGGGATGGTGACAACACGGGAAGCCCTGTCGGTGGCGTGGCACGCGCCAACCGGAACCCCGCGAGGGGCAGGGTGGTGGAGGGGCTTGTATTACCGGGGAAGCCGGGTAACGCGGGTGGAGGGAAGGAGCCCCGGTTCGAGAACGATGCGGAAAGGAGAAAGGGCGTGACCACTGGCGAGAGCCTACCAGGGTCTGAAAAGGTCTGGCGACTCCCGACCGTATTACATGCGAAAGCCAAGGAAGAACTCGACCGGCGTTTCCATGCCCTGATCGACAAGGTGTGGCGCGAGGACTTTCTCGCTGAAGCCTGGAGGCGGGTCCGCCGCAATGGCGGGGCCGCCGGGGTGGATGGAGAGACGTTCGCGGACATTGAGTCGCTTGGCTTGGGGAACTGGCGCGGGAACTGAGGGATGGGGCGTATACACCGAGGCCGGTACGGCAGGTGCTCATCCCGAAGAAGCAGCCCGACAAGTTCCGACCCTTGGGCATCCCCTGCATCCGGGACCGGGTGGCGCAGACATCGGCCCTGCTTGTGCTTGAGCCGATATTCGAAGCGGACCTGCAACCGGAACAACATGCCTACAGGCCGGGACGGGGCGCCCACGACGCGATAAGGCGCGTCCACAGCCTCCTTAGCCCAAGTTTAACGTTCTGGCGGGGAGATTTGTCTATTTGCGGCGGCGGTCGTTGTTCAAGTCATTGATTTTGCGAGGTTTTGGTTTCGGGTGGGGATTTGTAGTGACATAATATTGTCTATCGCCTATTCCATCAGGCCGCGCCTGCCGCTATCCTTGCGCCATGTTCATCCGGCGCGCCAGGATCCGCAGCACCGAACGCGGCGAGTATTTCACCTACCGCCTGGTGCGCTCCGAGCGCAGCGGCGAGCGGGTGCGCCAGCGTACCCTGCTCAACCTGGGCAGCGACTTCCCGGTCGCGCGCGGGGACTGGCCGCTGCTGTGCGCCCGGGTCGGGCAGCTGCTCGACCGGCAGGGCGCGCTGGTGCCGCTCGACTGCCCGCGAGAGGTCGAGCGCCATGCCCAGCACATCGCCGCGCAGCTGGTCAACCGGGCGCCGCCCGGCGCCGTCGACCGGCCCGATCTTCAGAGCGTGGACGTGAGCACGCTGGCGCTGATCCGGCCGCGCTCGGTCGGCGTCGAGAATGTCGCCCTGTGGGCCATGCGGCAACTCGGCCTGGAGAGCCTGCTGGAGCGTCTGGGGCTGAACGCCACGCAGCGCGCGCTCGCCATGGCGACGATTGTCGCGCGCATGGCGGCGCCGGGTTCGGAGCGCGCCGCGTGGCGCTGGCTGTGCCAGCGTTCGGCGCTGGGCGAACTGCTGGGGGTGGACTTCGAGCGGATGAGCGCGATGCGGCTGTATCGCGCCTCCGATGTCCTGCTGGCGCGGCGCGCGGCGATCGAGGCCCATCTGTTCGCGCAGGCGACGGACCTGTTCGGCCTGCCCCGCACGGTCACGCTGTACGACCTGACCAACACCTTCTTCGAGGGCGAGGCCGCGGCCCAGCCCAAGGCCGAACGCGGCCACTCCAAGGAGAAGCGCTCGGACTGCCCGCTCTTGACCCTGGGGCTGGTGCTCGACGGCTCGGGCTTCGTAGGCCGCTCCGAAGTGTTTGCCGGCGCGGTCGATGAAGACACCACGCTTGCGCCCATGCTGGGCGCCCTGGGCGCGCCGCCGGACGCCCTGGTGGCGATGGATGCGGGGGTCGCCACCGAGGCCAACGTCGTCTGGCTGCGCGAGAACGGCTACCGCTATCTGGTGGTCAGCCGGGAACGCGCGCGGCGCTTCGACCCGGACCTGGCGGTCGCCCTCAAGACCCGGTCTCGCCAGACCGTCCATGTGCACAAGGCGGTCGACCCGGACGGGGGGGAGGTGCGGCTCTACTGCTACTCCGAGGCTCGGGCGAAGAAGGAGCAGGGCATGGCGGAGCGCTTCGCCGCGCGCTTCGAGGGCGAGTTGAAGAAGCTCCACGACGGGCTGTCGAGGCCGCGCACCCGCAAACGGCTCGACCGTGTCTGGCAGCGGATCGGCCGGATCAAGGAGAAGAGCCGCGGCGTCGGCGCGCACTACGTCATCGACGTCATCGCCGATGACAGCGGAAACAAGGCCAGCGCCATCACCTGGGAGCGCCGCCCACGCGCCGGCACCCTGATCACCCATCCCGGCGTCTATTGCCTGCGCACCAACGTCGAGGACTGGGACGAAGAAACACTGTGGCGCACCTACACCGCGCTCACCGATGTGGAGGCCGTGTTCCGCTCGCTCAAATCCGAACTCGGCCTGCGCCCCATCTTCCATCAGACCCAGAAGCGCTCCGACGGCCACCTGTTCATCACCGTGATCGCCTATCAACTGGTGCAGACCATCCGCCGGCGTCTCGGCGAACAGGGCCAAAACGAAAGCTGGGCCAGCCTGCGACGGATCCTCGAAGGTCAGCAGCGCGTCACCGCCAGCTTCCGGCGCAAGGACGGCCGTACCCTTCACGTGCGAAAGCCCACACGCGCCGAACACCGCCAGCAGGCCATCTATCGCGCGCTCAGCGCCGACCCCGCTCCCGGAGGCGTCAAGAAGATGATCGTCTAACCGACAAAACTACGCGGATAGCCCAATGTAGTGCCATACGCCGAAAAACTGCCCCGTAACCCACTGCCAAACAACGAACTCAAAGTAGGCTGTTAAACTTGGGCTAAATCTGCCCTTCTGCCACACACCCCTACATCTGGAAAGACACCCGCCCAACCCCACACTCGATTCCACACGCTCGTAACTTGCTCTAGCCCGCGTTGCCGGTGTGTCGGGACGATTCCGGCCGCTCGGCGGGGCAGGACCTGCGGTTTCCGATCAGGGTCGCCGGTCGACCGGGACGTAGTCCCGTTCCACCGGTCCCGTATACAACTGGCGCGGCCGGCCGATTCGCTGATCCGGATCCTCGATCATCTCCTTCCACTGGGCAATCCAGCCCACGGTCCGGGCCAGGGCAAACAGCACCGTGAACATGGATAGGGGAATACCCATGGCCCGGAATATGATTCCGGAATAGAAATCGACATTCGGGAACAGCTTTCTTTCCACGAAGTACTCGTCCTCGAGCGCGATGCGCTCCAGTTCCATCGCGAGTTCCAGTAAGGGTTCGTTCCCGACACCGAGCTCCTCAAGGACGGCATGGGCGCTTTCGCGAAGAACCGCGGCGCGTGGGTCGTAGTTCTTGTAGACCCGGTGTCCGAACCCCATGAGGCGGAACGGATCGTCGCGGTCTTTAGCCCGGTCGATGAACCGGGCGATGTTCTCGACGGAGCCGATTTCGTCGAGCATGGCAAGAACGGCTTCGTTGGCACCGCCGTGAGCCGGTCCCCACAGGCAGGCGATGCCAGCGGCGATGCATGCGAATGGGTTGGCGCCCGAGGAGCCGGCCAAACGCACGGTCGAGGTCGACGCGTTCTGCTCGTGGTCGGCATGCAGGATGAAAATTCGGTCTATTGCCTTGGCCAAGACCGAGCTCACCTTGTAATCCTCCGCCGGGACGGCAAACATCATGTGGAGGAAATTTTCCGGATAGGTCAGCGTGTTTCGAGGGTACATGAATGGTTGGCCGATCGAATACTTGTACGCCATAGCCGCGATAGTAGGCATCTTGGCGATCAGGCGATAGGACGCCACCATGCGGTGCCGCGGGTCGTTGATGTCGAGGCTGTCGTGGTAGAACGCGCTCAGAGCGCCGACGACCCCGACCATGATCGCCATCGGGTGGGCGTCCCGCCGGAACCCGCTGAACAGTCTGGTCAGCTGATCGTGAATCATGCTGTAGCGCTTGAGGTCGCTCTCGAAATCGGAGAGTTCCCCGGCGCTGGGCAGCTCCCCGTTCAACAGCAGGAACGCGACCTCGGTGAACGTGCTGTTCTCCGCGAGCTGCTGGATGGGATATCCCCGGTGAAGTAGGATTCCGTTCTCGCCGTCGATGTAGGTGAGCTCTGAAGAGCAGCTGGCCGTGGCGACGAATCCTGGATCGTAGGTAAAGCATCCGAGATCCGAGTAGAGCCTGCGGATATCGACGACGTCCGGTCCAATCGTGCCCTTGAGGCGGGGAAGGTCGAGCGCCTTCCCAGTGTCGGACGTCAGCAGGAAATCGTCGTCATGGGCCGGGCCCTCGGATTTCCGAGCCATTCGATGTCCTTTCCGGGATGGAGACCGGCGGGCGGACCGCTCGGCGGGTTCGGGTTCGGTTGTCGGATTATACGATGGGAGGCTGGGGCCGCGAAACCCGGACATAGCACCTACGGGCGTGCCGCGTCGCCGATGCGCCCCAGGCTTTCTTCCCTGCCCAGTATGTTCAGAACTTCGAATATTCCGGGAGAGGCGGTTTTTCCCGTCAGGCTCGCTCTTAAAGGTTGGGCCACTGCACCGAGTTTGATCCCGTTTCCGGCGGCATACTCCCGGATCGTGGCCTCGATCTCCGGCAAGCTCCAGTCGCCGAGTGCCTCCAGAACGTCGGCAAGATCGCGGAGCATGGATCTGACATCGGGAGTCAGTATACGAGCCGCTTTTTCCTCTATTTCTATCGGTCTGTGGGAAACAATAAATGAGGTATTTTCAACCAGTTCTGATAACGACCTGACTCGAGGTTTCAATTCCGGCATCGCGGCCGTCAGACGCTCCAGATCGTGGTCCTCCAAGTCGCGGCCGAGACGGTTGCGAATCGTCTTGACCAGATCCGCGTCCGAAGACCGCCGGATGTAGTACGCGTTCACGCTTCGCAGCTTAACGTGATCAAACCGGGCCGCGCCACGGCCAACACGGTCGAGGTCGAACCACTCAATGGCCTGTTCCGTCGTGAAGAGCTCGTCGTCCCCATGGCTCCAACCCAGACGAGCCAGATAGTTCCGCATCGCCTCCGGCAGGTATTCGTCCCTGTACGCCTCGACGCCCACAGTGCCATGGCGTTTGGACAACTTCGCGCCGTCAGCTCCATGGATCAGCGGAACGTGGGCAAACTCGGGAACTTTCCAGTCCAGCGCCTCGAACAGAATCTTTTGCCTTGCCGCGTTGTTGAGATGGTCGTCCCCGCGAATGACGTGCGTCACACCCATGTCGTGATCGTCGACGACCGCGGATAGCATGTACGTGGGCGTTCCGTCGCTCCGCAACAGGACCATGTCGTCGAGCTGCTCGTTGGCCCAGGCGACCGAGCCCTGGACGCGGTCGTCGATGACGGTCTCGCCCGAAAGGGGCGACTTGATCCGGACGGTCGGGGGCACATCCGCTGGCGCCTCGAACGGGTCGCGGTCGCGCCAGCGGCCGTCGTAGAGAACTGGGCGTCCCCGTTCTCTCGCCACTTCCCGCATTTCCGCCAGCTCCTCCGGCGTGCAATAGCAGCGATAGGCCTTGTCCTCGTCGAGGAGCCACCGGGCGATCCCAGCGTGACGTTCCAGGCGCTCCGACTGGTACAGGATGTCGCCGTCCCAGTCGAGGCCCAGCCACGCGAGGCCGCCGACGATCGACGATACCGCCTCTTCCGTCGAGCGTTTCCGGTCGGTGTCCTCTAGCCTGAGGCGGAATTCACCATCATGCCGGCGGGCGTACAGCCAGTTGAACAGGGCGATTCTGGCGCTCCCGACATGAAGAGATCCCGTCGGCGATGGCGCGAACCGGGTGGCCACGGTCATGGGTCGGTACTCTTCGCGGTGCCTGCCGCTTCGGGCCGGGAATGTGTAGCACCCCCGCGACGGCGGTTCGATGCGGGAAGGACCGCGTCTGAACATTCCATATCCCATGGGCGATGCGGAGCGGACGGTTCGATATCGTTCACGCCGGGCTTTCGCGGTTTGGCGCGATGTTGCGGGATGCCCTTCTCGCAGAGCGGGAGCGCTGGCCTCTCTGGATTCCCGTCTTCCTGGGCATCGGTATCGCCGGATATTTCTCGTGGACGACCGAGCCACCCGGTTGGCTCGGCCCGGCGGGCGTCCTGTGCGCGCTGTGTTTCGCGTGGGTCTTGCGGAACGAGCCGCGCGGCCTGCTCGCCTCGACCGCCATCGCGCTCGTCGCAGCGGGCTTCGCGCTCGCGCAAGTCCACACCCGCTGGGCCGGCGCTCCCATCCTGGCGGAAACGGTGCACGCAGCGCAGGTCGGCGGCCGTGTCGTTTCGGTGGAAACCCATGCCCGTGGGATCCGGATCGTCCTGGATGGCCTGGAGATCGAGGGGTGGGAAGGGGGTGCCGCCCCGAAGCAGGCGCGCATCACCGTCCATGGGGCGGGTGGGTTCCGGCCCGGAGACCGCGTGTCCCTGCGCGCAACGCTCAATCCTCCGCCGAGGCCTGCCCTTCCCGGAGGGTTCGATTTCGGCCGGCAAGCTTTTTTCCAGGGGTTTGGAGCTGTCGGCTTCGCCGTGAGCGGGGTTCGGGTGGTATCGCGGGCATCCGAGGGGTTTCCCCACGACCTGGGACGACGGATATCGGCCCTTCGGCTGGAGGTGGCGCGGGCCGTGCTGGGACACGCTCCGAACGCCCGCCGCGCCGTCGCGGTGGCCTTGCTGACGGGAGACCGCGGTTCGATTCCGGACATGAACCTCGTAGACATGCGGGATTCGGGACTCGCCCACCTGCTGGCCATTTCGGGGTTGCACGTGGGGTTGTTCGCCGGACTGCTGTTCACGTTCGCACGCGGCGCGCTGACGCTGGCCGTGCCCGTCGCGCTCCGGTTTCCGATCAAGAAATGGGCCGCGGTGTTCAGTCTGGTCGGCGCGTTCGCCTATCTCCTGATGACCGGGGGCACGATCCCGACCCAGCGTGCGTTCCTGATGATCGCCATCGGCCTGCTGGCCGTCGTGTTCGAGCGGATCGCGCTTTCGATGTTCGTCGTCGCCTGGGCCGCTATCGCCATCCTGGCCGCCGCTCCGGAAAGCCTGCTTTCCGCCGGGTTCCAGATGTCGTTCGCCGCCGTGGTCGCATTGATCTCCGCATACGAGACCTCGGCGCAGCGCATCCAGTTCTTCCGCTCCCGCGAAGGCGTCTGGCGGCGAGCAGGCCTTTATCTGTTCGGCGTCGTGTCGACCACCTTGATCGCGGGACTCGCGACCGGGCCGTTCGCAGCGTTCCATTTCAATCGGGTCGCCGTCTACGGCCTCGCGGCCAACGTCCTGGCGGTTCCCGTGATGGCGCTGTGGATCATGCCGTGGGCCGTCGTCACGTATCTCCTCTTTCCACTCGGATGGCAGGACTTGCCTCTGGTTCCCATGCTCTGGGGTGTCGGACTGATCCTCGACGTCGCCCACGCGGTGGCGTCCTGGCCCGGGGCCGTTTGGCTCGTTCCCGCCCTGCCTACGGCGTTCCTGGCGCTGACGGCCGTGGGCGGCCTCTGGCTCTGCATCTGGACGACAAAAATGCGCCTGTTGGGCGTTCTCGGTCTGGCGGCGGCCGTGTTGACCGGCGCGTTCGTCGAAGTTCCTGACGTCCTCGTGGACGAGAGAGGGCGACTGCTGGCAGTGCGGCTGGACGACGGCCGGGTCATGGTTTCGTCGAAGAGGGCCGGCTTCGTCCGCGACTCTTGGCTTCGGCGGCTCGCGGTGCCGAGACCGGTTCCCTGGCCGGATTCGGGCGCCGACGCGGCTTCGCCGAACCGCTGTGACTCGTTGGGCTGCCTGTTCAGGTTGAAGGGCCGGACCATCGCATTCTCCACCGATCCCCGGGCACACCCGGAGGACTGCGAGACCGCCGATGTACTGGTGAGTTCCCGGCCGGTGCGGATTTCCTGCCGGGGGCCGCGTGTCGTCATCGACCGCTTCGACCTGTGGCGCCATGGTGCGCACGCAATTTATCTCGGCGGCGGCGCGGTGTGGGTCGATACTGTCAGCCGGCACCGGGGCCGCCGCCCCTGGTCCCGCTGACCGAGGTCAGTACCGCCTGAGGAGGCCTGCCAGACGGCCCTGGACCTTGACCCGGTCGGGGCCGAAAATCCGTGTCTCGTAGGCCTCGTTCGCGGCCTCCAGGGCGACTGAATTCCCTTTGCGGCGCAAACGCTTGACCGTAACTTCCTGGTTGTCGATCAAGGCCACCACGATGGTGCCATTGTCCGCCATGTTGCCGCGCTCGACGATAATGGTGTCGCCGTCGAAGATGCCGGCATCGACCATCGAGTCTCCGGCCACCTCCAGCGCGTAGTACTCGCCGCGTCCCAGTAGCGACGAGGGCACGTCGATGGAGTTCGACTGGTCCCGCAGGGCCTCGATCGGCGTGCCGGCAGCGATCCTGCCGTACAGGGGCAGACTGAGGCTCTCCACGCTCCGCGCCGCGGTGGACGCCGCAGTCTTCGCGGCGAAATTGCCCCGGATAACGCTCGCCGAGAAGCCAGGTTCCGGCGTTGCCGCGCGCGCGACGGCTTCTTCGGGCAGCTTGAGCACCTCGAGCGCTCTCGCCCGGTGCGGCAACCTGCGAATGAAACCCCGTTCCTCGAGGGCGGTAATCAGGCGATGGATGCCCGACTTCGATTTGAGGCCTAGGGCGTCCTTCATCTCGTCGAAGGATGGCGAAACGCCGCTCTTTGCGAGGTGGTCGTTGATGTAGTGAAGGAGTTCGTGCTGTTTCCGCGTCAACATCGATCAGCTCCAGACTCTGATTTCGAGGGCACAAAATATGGAACGAAAACCAAACATCCGTACATGTTCTAGTTTGGTTCCTGTTGGATTTCAAGTGCCGTTTTTCAAAATGCGAGGCGGTGGACGTCTCCGGCTCGGCGCGGCCGACCGGGGGAAGGGCGGGTTCACGGATTTCCACGGAGTCCGCTCCCCGGCGGGTTCAGGGGAATGATGTCCACCGGCGTTCCTTTCGGCGCGGCGGGCGCGCGGGGAGCGCGGACGATCAGGCAATCGGCGCGCGCCAGACGGGACAGCATGCTCGAGTCCTGGATTTCGAAGGGCGTGGCGACCAGCGCCCCCGACGCGTCCCGCGCGAGGGTAGCGCGCAGGTAGTCTTCCCGGCGGTCGTTCCCGGGAACGTTGCGGCCCAGCTCGGCCTTGCCGTAGCGGACCGGCGTCTCGCCCAGCCCGAGCATCTTGGCGATTGCTGGACGCAGGAAGATCAGGCCGCACACGAGGGCGGACACGGGGTTTCCTGGCAGGCCGAGCATCGCCGTGTCCCCTAGACGTCCGAACATGAGCGGCTTGCCCGGCCTCATGGCGATACGCCAGAAATCCACCTCGAGCCCCACGTCGCCGAGAACGCTCCGCACGAGGTCGTGGTCGCCGACGGACGCGCCTCCGATGGTGACGAGCATGTCCGCGCCTTTCGCTCCGGCGGCAAGGGTCTTGAGAGAGTCTTCGGTGTCGAGGGCGATGCCGAGGTCCATCGGGTCTCCGCCGGACGCCTCCACGAAGGCGCGGAGACCGACGTTGTTCGAGCTCACGATCTGATTGGGTCCCAAGGGCTCACCGGGCATGACGAGCTCGTCGCCCGTCGCCAGAACCGCGACGTGCGGCTTACGGCGCACGCGCAGCCATGGACAGTTCATCGACGCGGCCAGTGCCACGTCCCTGGCGCCCAGGATTTGCCCGGATTTCAGGCCGACGTCACCCGTACTGAAGTCTAGGCCGGCGGGCCGGATATACGTCCCCTGCGTGGCGCCGTCCTTGACGATGATCCGTCCGCCGTCCGCCTCGGCGTCTTCCTGGATGACGATCGCGTCGGCGCCCCGGGGCACGGGACCGCCGGTGAAGATCCTGACCGTCTCGCCCGGACCCACGACGCCTTCGTACGCGCCGCCCGCCGGCGCCTCCCCGACCTGCCGCAACGTGGCCGGCGTCCGGGCGACGTCCTCCGCGCGCACGGCATAGCCGTCCATCGCCGAGACGGCGACGGGCGGCTGGGTGACGCGCGCGCGCACGTCCTCGGCCAAGACCCTGCCAAGGGCGTCCGCCAGTCCCACGGTCTCGATACCCGTCGGGGCGAGGGGCTCGAGAATCCTCCTTCGCGCCTCGGCGACAGAAATCATCGCCGGCTCAATCAGCCCTGAAGGCGCCGGATTTCCCGCCGCTCTTGAACGTCAGGCGCGCCGATTCGATGGTCATGGCGCGGTCCGCCGACTTGCACATGTCGTAGACCGTAAGTGCGGCCACGGACACCGCCGTCAACGCTTCCATCTCGACGCCGGTCCGGGCGGTGGTCCGGCAGGTCGAGACGATCGCCACGGTGCCGCCCTCGGGATCGCAACTCAGCTCGATGTCGACGGCGCTCAGCGGCAGCGGATGACATAGCGGAATCAGTTCCGGCGTCCGTTTGGCCGCTAGGATCCCGGCGATCCGCGCAACGCCCAGCACATCGCCCTTTCCCACCCGTCCCTCCGCGATCATGGCAAGGGTTTCGGGCTTCATGCTCACCCGCGCTTCCGCCGTAGCGACGCGCTCGGTCTCTTCTTTCGAGGTCACGTCGACCATCCGGGCGTTCCCCCGTTCGTCGAAATGGGTCAGTTCGGCCATGGTTCCCGGCGCTCAGGCCGTGACAGTGCCGGCCTCGAGGGGCGTCAGCAGCTCCGACGTGGCCCGGGCCACATCGTCCGCGCGCATCAGCGATTCCCCGACGAGGAAGCAGTTCACGCCGACCGCGCTCATGCGGCTCAGGTCCCATGGCCCCGATAGGCCGCTCTCGCTGACGACGATCGCGTCCTTGGGCGCATGAGGAGCGAGGGCCTCGGTGGTGGCCAGATCGACGGCGAAGGTCGCGAGATTTCTGTTGTTGATCCCTACAAGCTCGGGATCAAGCGCCTTCGCGCGTTCCAGCTCTTCCCTGTCGTGGACCTCGAACAGGACGTCCATTCCCAATCCGCGAGCGGCGCCGGCGAGCATGCCGGCCCGCTCTTCGTCGAGTGCCGCCATGATCAGCAGGACGCAATCGGCGCCAAGCGCCCTGGACTCCGCGATTTGGTATGGCTCGATCATGAAATCCTTGCGCAGTACGGGGAGGCGACCGGCTTCGCGCGCCTGTCCGAGAAATGCATCCGCGCCCTGAAAGTAGGGCTCGTCCGTAAGTACGGAAAGGCAGGCCGCGCCTCCCGCCTCGTAGGCGCGCGCCAGCGCGGGCGGATCGAAGTCCTCCCGGATCAGGCCCTTCGACGGAGAGGCCTTCTTGATCTCGGCGATCAGGCCGAAGCCGCCGCCCTCGACGGCGCGCCTGAGCGCCCGGGCGAATCCGCGGACTTCGGGCGCCGACTCCGCAGCTGCCAGGATCTCGTCGTCCGGAACGGCGCCGCGCCGGTGCGCGACGTGGATGCGTTTGTCCGCAACGATCTGCGCCAGAAGGTCACTCATCCGCCGCCACCGGCTCGTTCGTGATGGCAATCAGGCCGTCCAGCACGGCCCGCGCCTTGCCGCTGTCGATGGAGTCGGCGGCCAGAATCGCACCGTCCTCAAGGTTGTCCACTTTCTCCGAGGCGATAAGCGCGCCCGCGGCATTCAGCAGCACGATGTCGCGGAAGGCGCCTTCGCGGCCGTCGAGAAGAGCCTTGATCGCGCGCGCGTTGGATTCCGCGTCGCCGCCTTTCAGGGATTCGCCGTCGGAACGCGGCAGGCCCGCGTCCTCCGGCGTGACTTCGAACGTCGCGACCTCGCCGTCCTTCAGTTCGGCGACGAAGGTGGATCCGGTGGTCGTGATCTCGTCTAGGCCGTCGTTGCCGTGAACCACCCAGACGTGCCGGGAGCCCAGGTTCCTGAGCACCCGGGCGAACGGTTCCACCCATTCTCTGGCGAAGACGCCGACGAGGTGTTTGTCGACGCCCGCTGGATTCGAGAGGGGTCCCAGCATGTTGAAGATCGTGCGGGTCCCCATCTCGACGCGGGTCCCGCCCACGTGGCGCATCGCGCCGTGGTGGCGCTGGGCGAACATGAAGCACATGCCCGCCTCCCACAGGGCCCTCTTCGTCAGCGAGAAGTCGCACACGATATCGACGCCCAGGGACGACAGCACATCCGCAGCGCCCGACTTGGACGACGCCGCGCGGTTTCCGTGCTTGGCGACGGGCACGCCGCAGCCCGCGACCACGATGGCAGCGGCGGTCGATACGTTGTACGTTCCGGACCGGTCGCCCCCGGTGCCGACGACGTCGATCGCCGCGGCCGGGGACTCGATCCGAGTCATCTTCTCGCGCATGGTCATGACGCCACCGGTCAGTTCGTCGACGGTTTCCCCCCGCAGGCGCAGCGCCATGAGGAGCGCGCCCATCTGCGAAGGCGTGGCGTCGCCGGACATCATGATGTCGAACGCGCGATGAGTCCGCTCCACGCTCAGGCGCTCGCCCTCCGCTACGAGGGCGATGATCTGCTTCATGTCGAGTTGGGCGTCGCTCATGGGCGCGTCTCCAGGAGTGCGGCGCGTTTCGGAGGGGCAACGGGCCGGATCCCGTCCATTCCGGTCAGTCCGAGGAAATTCGCCAGCAGGGCGTGACCGTGCTCCGACGCGATGCTTTCGGGATGAAACTGAACGCCGTGGACCGGAAACTCCCGGTGGGAGACGCCCATCGCCACCCCGTCGTCGGTTTCCGCCGTCACGCGCAGGCAGTCGGGCATGGAGCCGCGATCGACGACCAGGGAGTGGTAGCGCGTGGCCTGGAACTCCGGCGGCAGGCCCGCGAACAAGCCGGTCCCATCGTTCCGTATGAGGCTGAGCTTTCCGTGCATGATCTCGGGAGCTCGGACGATTCTTCCGCCGAACGCTTGGCCGACGGCTTGGTGCCCCAGGCACACGCCGAGGACGGGCACCGAGCCGGCGGCTTTCCCGACGAGTTCGAGGCAGAGTCCCGCGCGGTCGGGGTCGCAGGGGCCGGGAGACAGGACGATTCCGGCCGGCCGGAGGGCGAGGACCTCCCGCGAGGTCACCGCGTCGTTGCGGAAGACGCGCGAGTCCGCGCCCAGCTCTCCCAAAAAGTGGACGAGGTTGTAGGTAAAGCTGTCGTAGTTGTCGATGATGACGAGCATTTCGATCGACTATGAGAAAGCGCCGTTCGACCGCCTATTACATGCGCGTCTGCTTCGCGGTCTGGGAACCGCACCAAACAAGGCGCCGCCCGCGCCGTCAAGTCCGCGCGGCGGCGTCTGTCGGAGACGCGCCGGCGTCAGCGTCCGCCGACGATCGCCCTCGGCCCGTCGCCGGCCCCGGGTTCCGCGGCGAAGCGCACAGCCTCCTCTGCGGCACGGATCAGGGCCTTGGCCTTGTTGCGGCTTTCCTCGAACTCGGCGTCCGGATCGCTGTCGGCCACGATGCCGCCTCCGGCCTGAACGTACATCGTCCCGTCCCGCACCACGGCGGTCCTGAGCGCGATGCAGGTATCCATGCTGCCGTTCGCCGAGAAATAGCCGATCGCGCCCGCGTACACGCCGCGTTTCTCGGGCTCGAGCTCGTCGATGATCTCCATGGCGCGAACCTTCGGGGCGCCGCTGACCGTGCCCGCCGGAAACGCGCCGCACAGCGCATCCATGGCGTCGAACCGGTTGTCGATCGTGCCTTCGACGTTGGACACGATGTGCATCACGTGGGAGTAGTTCTCGATGACCATCCGCTCGGTCACCTCGACCGTACCGATCTTCGCCACCCGCCCCACGTCGTTTCGGCCCAAGTCCAGCAGCATCAGGTGCTCGGCGAGCTCCTTGGGGTCCGACAGCAGGTCCCTGGCCAGCGCCTCGTCCTCCTTGCGGTTGACCCCCCGGGGGCGGGTCCCCGCGATGGGCCGGACCGTCACGGTACCGTCCCGCAACCGCACCAGGATTTCCGGACTCGAGCCGACGATCGAGAACCCGTCCAGCTGTAGGAAGTACATGAACGGGGAGGGGTTGGTGCGGCGCAGCGCCCGATAGAGCGCGAGCGGCGGGAGCGTGAACGGCAGGCTGAAGCGCTGGGACAGAACGGTTTGGAAGATGTCGCCCGCGGCGATGTACGCCTTGGCCTTCTCGACCATCTCGCGATAGGCCCGGCGGCTCATGTTGGAGGACGGTTCCGGCGGTTCGAGATCCCGCTCGCGCGGACCGTGGCCGCGGGGCAGGCTCTTTTCCAAGCCCGACGTCGCCTCGAGCAGGGTGTCGATGGCGGCGCGGTGGGCCTGCCGCGCGTCGACACCCCGGTTCGGGCGGACCGGCGTGACGAACGTGACGATGTCCCTGGCGGAATCGAAGATCGCCATGACGGTGGGGCGGACGAAGATGCTGTCGGGAATTCCGATCACGTCCGGATTCGGTGCCGGCAACCGCTCCATCAGGCGAACCGTATCGTAGGCCATGTAGCCGACCAAGCCGGCGGCCATCGGCGGGAGCTCCTCGGGCAAGTCGATATGGGACTCGTCGATCAGCCGCCGCAGGGCGTCGAGCGAACCCTCCTCGCACGCCTCGAACGCGTGCCGGTCGCTCACCGCGTGCCGGTTGATCTCCGCTTGGTTGCCGTGGCACCGCCAGACGAGATCCGGGTTCATGCCGATGATCGAATACCGGCCCCTGACGCTGCCGCCCTCCACCGACTCGAGCAGGAAGCTGTTCGGGGAGCCGTCGGCAAGCTTCAGCATGGCCGATACGGGAGTCTCAAGGTCGGCGACGAGATCGGTCCAGACGACCTGGCTCTCTCCCGCATCGTAGACGGCGCGAAACTGGTCGATGGTGGGAGAGATCGTCATGCCGGATGCCGCGCGTCGAAAACGAGCGTCACGAGACGTCTCCCGCGTTCGCGGGAGGGGGGAGAATAAGGTGGTTTCCCGCTTTCATGAAATTTCCGACAACGCGCTGATTCACATGTGAAGTTGCACGGCCCCGGCGCGGCTCGGTCCGTCGTTGCGGCAGGTTCCTCGACGCGGCATCAGAACAGGCTTTCGATCGCTTGCGGGTTCACTTCGACGCCATACTCCCGATCCAGCGCGGTCCGGTATTGCGCAAGGATGTCTCCGGCGAGCGCTTCGTCGAGAGCACGCCGCAATTCGCCGCGTTCGGACCCGTCCGCCGCTTCGCCGCCGTTCCGGTCGACGCGGCGCAGCACCGCGACCGCGTGGCCCGCGTCCCGCGCGGCCGGTCCCGTGGCGACGTTGCCGACGCGGGTCAAGGCGAACAGCTTCGCCAGCAGCTCTCCGGACACGGCGCCGTCCGTCCCCGCGTCGTAGCGGGTCGACGCGGGGATCGAGCGAACGTCCAGGCCTTCGTCCGCGGCCACCGATTCCAGGCTCTCGCCTTGGCGGATACTGTCGGCGATGCCCTCCGCCCGTTCCCGGGCGAGCCGGGCGCGCTCCGAGCCCTTCCAGTCGGCGGCCACCCGGTCGCGAATGGAGGCGAGCGGTCTGACCGCCGCCGGTGTGATGCCGTCCACGCGAACGATGAAATAGCCGCCGCCGGTGCTTTCGGTCAGCGCTGACTCCTGGCCTTCCGGGGTTTCGAACGCGGTCGACAGGAACTCGGGATAAGCCGGCGCGTTCCCCGCCTCCGCGCCGTCGGGCGCGCGCCCGCCCGCGTCGGTCCGCGGGACCTTGCCGACGTCGAGACCGAGACGGTTCGCGCCTTTTTCCAGCGTCGCGCCTCCCGCGAGTTCGTCCTCCAGCTTGTTGGCGAGCTCGAACAGGCCGTCGGCGGCCCGGCGCAGGGCGATCTCCTGGCGCAGGTGCTCCTTGGCGTCTTCCAGGGGCGTCGTTTTCCCCGGAACGACCTCGTCGATCCGGTAGAGGTGCCATCCGAAGTCGCTCTGCCGAGGGTCCAGGTACTGTCCTTCGGGAGCCGCGAACACCGTCTTTGCGGCATCCGGCGGCAACGGCAAATCCTCAAGCGTCAGCAGGCCGAGCGCTGTGTCTTCCGGCTCCAGTCCCGCCGTGTCCCGGGCGACATCGTCGAAGGCTTCCCCTTGCTTGAGCCGTTCCAGCGCGTCCCTCGCGGCGGTTTCGTCGTGGAGGACGATCTGGGACAGGCGCCGCCGCTCGGGCTCGATGAACTCGTCGAGGCGGGCCTCGTACTCCTCCGCGATCTCGGTCTCCGCGACCCCGACTTGGTCGAGCAGTTGTTCGGGTGCCAGCGCGATGTAGGTGAGCTCCCGGTATTCGGGCGCCATATAGCGCCCTGGCGACTCTTCATGGAACCGCTCGAGCGTGGCGCTGCCGGGCGCCGCCGGTTCCGGGACGGACGAGTTGAGGACGACGGCCACGTCGGCGGTGCGCCGTTCGGTTCTGTAGCGGAAGATGGCGTCGACGACGGGTTCGGGCGTTTCCACGCCCAGGGAGACGCTGTCCGTCAACTGGTTGCGCCGCAGGTCCGCGCGGAGCACGTGCTCGTAGTACTCGCGAGTATACCCGAGCTGCCGAAGCGCGTCGCGATAGTAGATCGGATCGAACCTCCCCAGGCCGCTCTGAAACGCGGGATTGGAACGAATGTCCGCCGCAAGGTCGCCGTCCGGCACCGTCAGCCCGTATCCCGACGCCGCCTGGTCGAACAGCGCCCTGTTGATCATGCGCTGGAGGGTGAGATTCTCGATGCCCAGCCGGCGGGCCTGGTCGGTGTCGAGCTGCTGTCCCGTGCGCCGGTTGAACCGGTCCAGCTCCCGGCGGTAGGCGTCGCTGAATTCTGACCGCGTTATCTCGACGCTGCCCACCGTAGCCACCGTGGCGTCGGACGGCCCGCGAAAGATGTCGCCGATTCCCCAGACGGCGAAGCTCAGGATGAGCACGCCAAGGAACGCCTTTACAATCCAGGAGCCCGTCTGCTTGCGAAGCGATTCCAGCATTGCTCGTCGTCTCGTGTTCCTCGGATACGCGCGGCGTCGCGACACGCCGTCGGACGGGGGATAGCGGCCCAAACGGCCGTCTTTGTCAACCGTCGCGCGTCGGCGTGTGGCCACGGAAGGCGTTCGGCACTATAACGTCGCGCCAACGCGGACCGGCGGGATCCCCAGGCATGACGGACGCGCCCCGCCCGCTCGTCGCGGGCAACTGGAAGATGAACGGCACCAGGGCCGAGGCCGTGGAGCTCGCCGGCGCGCTGGTCGACGGCGCGGCGGCGGAGAGCGGACTCCTCTGCGATGTCCTCGTGTGCCCACCGGCGCACCTGCTTTTCCCCGTTCTCGGCGTCGTCGCCGGCTCGCCGATCGCCCTGGGTGGCCAAGACTGCCACGCGCGGCCGGCCGGGGCCCATACCGGCGACATCGGCGCTGGTATGCTTGAGGACGCCGGCTGCTCCTACGTCATCGTCGGTCATTCGGAGAGGCGGGCCGGCCACGGAGAGACGGACTCCGTAGTCCGCGAAAAGGCTGCCGCGGCGCACCGGGCTGGTCTGGTTCCCATCGTGTGCCTCGGTGAAACGGAAGCCCAGCGGAACGCGGGGGAGACCCTTCGGACGGTCGAGGACCAGATCCACAACTCGGTTCCCGACGGCGCCGGGGCCTCGAACACGGTCGTCGCCTACGAACCCGTATGGGCCATCGGGAGCGGCCGGACGCCGGCGCCGGAGGAGATCGGCGAGGTACACGGCGCCATGCGGCGCCTGCTCGTGGAGCGGTTCGGCCCGGAGGCGGCCGGGCTGCGCCTTCTCTACGGCGGGTCCGTGACCGCCGACACCGCGGCCAGCATCGCGCCAGTGGAGAACGTCGACGGGGGCCTGGTCGGCGGTGCGAGCCTGAAGGCTGGGACGTTCTGGCCCATCGTCCGGGCGTTCGGCCGGGCGGCGGGCACGATTGCCCCGGCGCGCCGCTTCGTCTAGGAATGCGCCATGATCACGGTCGTCCTCGTGGCCCATATCCTTCTGGCGCTGGCCCTGGTGGGAGTCGTCCTCCTGCAGCGCAGCGAGGGCGGCGCGCTCGGAATCGGCGGCGGCGGAGCCGGAGGCGGCAGCATGATGTCGAGCCGGAGCGCCGCCAACCTGCTCACCCGAGCCACGGCGATCCTCGCCACCTGCTTCATCGCCACAAGCATTATGCTGGCCATCCTTTCGGGCGGCGCCCGGGAGCCCTCGTCGGTGATCGAGACCCAGCCCCAGGCGCCGGCGCCTCCGCCCGGGCAGACGGACGGGCCGTCCGTTCCCCTGTCGCGATAGGCGACCCGCCGCGCGGGACGCCGCCCGTCCCGCTTTCGCTTGGGCGTGGGGCGTCCGTGTTGTATGGTCGCGGTCCATGACGCGGTACATCTTTATTACCGGCGGCGTCGTCTCTTCCCTGGGAAAAGGTCTCGCTTCTGCGGCGCTCGGCGCCGTTCTCCAGGCGCGCGGATTCGAGGTGCGCCTGCGCAAGCTGGATCCCTACCTCAACGTCGATCCCGGGACGATGAACCCCTACCAGCACGGCGAAGTGTACGTCACCGACGACGGGGCGGAGACGGACCTCGACCTCGGCCACTACGAGCGCTTCACCGGCGTCGCCGCGCGGCAGAGCGACAACGTGACGTCGGGGCGCGTCTATCAGCGCATCATCGCGAGCGAGAGAAAGGGCGCGTACCTGGGGGCGACGGTCCAGGTCATTCCCCACGTGACGGACGCCATCAAGGACTTCATCCTCGCCGACGGGGGGGACCGGGACTTCGTGCTGTGCGAGATCGGGGGCACAGTCGGCGACATCGAGGGACTGCCGTTCTTCGAGGCGATCCGGCAGCTCGGCAACGAACTCGGCCGCGACCGGACGCTCTTCGTCCACCTGA
Source organism: Alphaproteobacteria bacterium (assembly GCA_963663355.2). GTDB lineage: Bacteria > Pseudomonadota > Alphaproteobacteria > UBA2966 > UBA2966 > UBA2966. The sequence continues at coordinate 1,873,729 of CAXXKS010000001.1, read as the reverse complement.
CCCTCCTCCCCTACATACCGTCGGCGGGCGAGTTAAAGACGAAACCCACGCAGCATTCGGTCAAGGAACTGCGGGGGATCGGCATTCAGCCCGACATACTCCTGTGCCGGTGCGACCGCGAGATCCCGGCGAACGAACGGCGCAAGATCGCGCTGTTCTGCAACGTCCGGGAGGACGCCGTGATCCCGGCCCTCGACGTCGAATCCATCTACGAGGTTCCGCTCCGCTACCACTGGGCCGGGCTGGACCGCCAGATACTGCGGGCGTTCGGCATGTCGGACGCGCCCGAACCCGACCTCGGCGTCTGGGAAGACATCGTGGCCGGGTTGAAGGCGCCTGAAGGCGAGGTGAAGATCGCCGTGGTGGGCAAGTACACAGGCCTCAAGGACGCCTACAAGTCGCTCGACGAGGCGCTGGTCCACGGCGGCATCGCCAACAGGGTCCGGGTCGACGTGGAATGGATCGAGTCCGAGGCGTTCGAGGAGGAGGGCAATCTCCATTATCTCGAGGGAGTCAACGGCATCCTGGTGCCGGGCGGCTTCGGCGAACGCGGCATCGAGGGAAAGATCGCGGTGGCCCGGATCGCTCGGGAACGCCGGATTCCCTATTTCGGAATCTGCCTCGGCATGCAGACGGCCGTGATCGAGACGGCCCGGAACATGGCGGACCTGCAGGACGCGGGGTCCACCGAATTCGGCGCGTGCGGGTCCCCGGTCGTCGGCCTCATGACGGAATGGGAGAGGGAAGGGCGGACGGAGCGCCGCGACGGCGACGGGGATGTCGGCGGCACCATGCGGCTCGGCGCCTACGACTGCGTCGTCGCTCCGACGAGCAAGGTCTTCGGGATCTACGGGCGGGAACGGATCAGCGAGCGCCACCGCCATCGCTACGAGGTCAATCTCGCCTACGAGAACGTCCTGGCGAGGTCGGGCGTCGTGTTCGCGGGCAAGTCGCCGGACGGGCTTCTTCCCGAAATCATGGAGGTTCCCGGTCACCCGTGGTTCGTCGGGGTCCAGTTCCATCCGGAACTGAAATCCAAGCCCTTCGCGCCCCACCCGTTGTTCGCGTCGTTCGTCGAGGCGGCCGTGGCGCAATCGAGGCTCGTCTGATGGGGGAGGGCGCCCGCCATGTGGCCGTCGGGGGGCTCATCCTCGGCAACGACCTGCCGCTCACGCTGATCGCCGGTCCCTGCGCCATGGAGAGCCGACGGCACGCGCTGGATATCTCGGGCGAGCTCTCGGAGATCGCACGGCGGCTGGGCATCGGCCTCGTCTACAAGACCTCCTTCGACAAGGCCAACCGGACGAGCGCCGCGAGTCCGCGGGGCCTCGGGCTGGACGGCGCGCTCCCCGTGTTCGCGGAAATCCGGGAGACCGTCGGCTGCCCGGTGCTGACGGACGTCCATGTCGAGGCGCAGTGCGGTGTGCTGGGCGAGGTCGTCGACATCCTCCAGATCCCCGCATTCCTGTGCCGGCAGACGGACCTGCTGCTCGCCGCGGCGCGGACCGGGTGCGTCGTCAATGTCAAGAAAGGGCAATTCCTCGCGCCCTGGGACATGACGAATGTCGCCGGGAAGATCAGCGGCACCGGAAACGACCGCATCCTGCTTACGGAGCGGGGCGCCAGTTTCGGATACAACACGCTGGTCAGCGACATGCGCGCTCTCCCCATCCTGGCGCGGACCGGTTATCCGGTGGTTTTCGACGCGACCCATTCGGTGCAGCGGCCCGGCGGGCTGGGCGCGCGTAGCGGCGGGGAGCGGGAATTCGTCCCCGTCCTGGCCCGCGCGGCGGTCGCGGTGGGCGTGTCTGCCGTGTTCATGGAAACCCACGAGGACCCGGACAACGCCCCGTCCGACGGCCCCAACATGGTGCGTCTTTCGGAGATCGAATCCATCGTGGGCCGTCTGATGGAGTTCGACCGCCTCGCCAAGGAGGGGTCGTCTCGAAGATAGAAGACACGTCTGTCCTCGAAACTCCGCCCGCGCCCGGCCGACGGAGATGTCCGGAACAAGTCGGGCCACCCATACTTTCCGCCACGCCCGGGGCCATGTCTCCGTGGTTAGGGTGAAGCGATATGCTATTGTTCTGTCTCTGCAACGAAATGTCGTAACGATAAAGATAGAGTCTCCGCCCGCCTCCGTCATTCCCGCAAAAGCGGGAATCCACACGGACGCGGGGCGGGCTTCACGGCGAAAACATGGCTTCCCGCTTTCGCGGGAACGACGGAAACGAAACGCGGCTCCGGACCCCGGCCGGTGAGTCCGCGCGCCATCGGGGGAACCTTGCATGACAGCCATCGTCGATATCCGCGCGCGCGAGATACTGGACAGCCGGGGCCATCCCACGGTCGAGGTCGACGTCGAACTCACGGACGGCTCGCTGGGACGCGCCGCCGTGCCCTCCGGCGCGTCGACCGGAACGCACGAGGCGGTCGAGCTGCGCGATGGCGGCGAACGGTATCTCGGCAGGGGCGTCCTCCGGGCCGTGGAGGCCGTCAACGGAGAGCTGTTCGACGCCCTCTCGGGGCTGGATGCCCGGGAGCAGGCCACGGTCGACGAGATCATGGTCGGCCTGGATGGCACGCCTGACAAGAGCCGGCTCGGCGCCAACGCCATCCTCGGCGTGAGCCTTGCCACCGCGAAGGCCGCTGCCCTGGCCGCCGGCCTTCCGCTTTACGCCTACGTCGGAGGAGTTGCGGCCCGCACCCTGCCGGTCCCGATGATGAACGTCGTCAATGGCGGGGTCCACGCCGACAACCCCATCGACTTCCAGGAGTTCATGATCGTGCCGGTTGCCGCGGAGACCGGCCGCGAGGCGGTGCGGATCGGCGCCGAAGTGTTCCACGCGCTCAAGAGGGAGCTGAATGACGCGGGTCACGAAACGAACGTCGGGGACGAGGGTGGCTTCGCGCCGTCCATCGGCGGCGCCGACGAGGCCATCGGGTTCGTGACGAAGGCGATCGAGGCGGCGGGCTACCGTCCGGGGGAGGACGTTTATCTGGCGCTCGACGCGGCGGCGACCGAATTCTTCGACGCCGGCAGGTACGTCCTCGCCGGCATGGACCGGACCCTCGACGCTGGCGGGATGATCGCGCTCTACGAGGACCTCGTCGGCCGCTACCCCGTCGCGTCCATCGAGGACGGGATGGCGGAGGACGACTGGGAGGGCTGGAAGGCTCTGACGGACGCACTCGGGGACCGCGTGCAGCTCGTCGGCGACGACCTGTTCGTCACCAACGCGGACCGGCTGGCCGAGGGGGTCCGGCGGGGCGCGGCCAACGCGGTCCTGGTCAAGGTCAACCAGATCGGCACGCTCACGGAGACCCTCCGTACGGTGGAGGCCGCGCACCGGTCCGGCTACCGGGCCGTCATGTCCCACAGGTCGGGAGAGACGGAGGACACGACCGTCGCGGACCTGGCGGTCGCCACGAACTGTGGCCAGATCAAGACGGGCTCCCTGTCTAGGTCCGACCGGCTGGCCAAGTACAACCAGCTCATCCGCATCGAGGAACGGCTCGGACGGTCCGCGGTCTACGCGGGCCGGAGCGTGCTCGTGTGACGAATTTCCTTGACGCCGGAGAATCGCCTGTGATTCCGTGACGCCGTGACCACCGCCCGTGAACTGTCCCGCCGGCTGCGCCATTGCGTGCTGCCGCTGCTGTGGGTCGCGGCCATCGCCTACATCGGCTATCACACCGTGCAGGGCGACCGCGGCCTCGCGGCTTGGCTTCAGTCGAGCCAGCGGATCGACCGGCTGGAGGCGGACCTGCACGTGGCTCGCGCGGAGCGTCGGCGGCTTGAGCACAAGGTCGCCCTCCTGCGCTCCGACGGGCTGGACCGCGACATGCTCGACGAACGCGCCCGTGGCGTCCTGAGCCTCGCCCGTCCCGACGAGCTCGTGTTCCTGAGACCCTGACTCCGACCCCACCCCGACCCTCTCCCTGCCAGGGAGGGAGTCTCTATTTCTTCTTCCCCTGACAGGGGGGGAAGGCCGGTCGGCGGCGGGGACGAATTCGCACAGTCCGCACGGAGTCGGGGGGGCCTCCCACAAGTGCGGGCCTCGCAGAGAAAACCTATGGATTCCCGCCTTCGCGGGAATGACGAACGTAAAAATGCGGGCCTGGAGACCCGTGCACCAATTCGCACAATTCGCACGGGTCGGGGCTGGTGGTGCGGTCTGCCAATAAAAAATTCTGATAATATATTGATTTATATGAATAATTTGTTGCAAGGCTTATTGGTTCCCGCGCAAGCGGGAATCCACCGCTCCGCCGTGCCGCGCGGACGGTTGTTCCGTGGCGGATCGCACTCGTGGTATCGTTCCCCGGCGGGACACTTCGAGGGGAGGCCATGGCGCGGACGTGCTCGAAGAACGGCGACGCCGGGGAACTGCTCGACCACTACCGCCGGATGCTCCTGATCCGGCGTTTCGAGGAACGCGCCGGCCAGTTGTACGGCATGGGGCTGATCGGCGGGTTCTGCCACCTCTACATTGGCCAGGAGGCGGTTGTCGTAGGCCTTCAGGCGGCCATCACGGAGAACGACCGGGTCATCACCGGGTACCGCGACCACGGCCACATGCTGGCCTGCGGCATGGATCCCAAGGGCGTCATGGCGGAACTGGCGGGGCGCGGCGGCGGCTACTCGAAGGGCAAGGGCGGCTCCATGCACATGTTCTCCCGCGAGAGGAACTTCTACGGCGGACACGGCATCGTCGGCGCCTGGGTTCCCCTGGGCACGGGTCTGGCGTTCGCCGAGAAGTACAACGGCACGGACAACGTCGTCCTCACCTACTTCGGGGATGGGGCCGCGAACCAGGGCCAGGTGTACGAGTCCTTCAACATGGCGGAGCTCTGGACCCTGCCCGTCGTGTTCGTGGTCGAGAACAACCAGTACGCCATGGGGACCTCGGTCACGCGCTCCTCCGCGCAGACGGAGCTCTACCGCCGGGGCGAGAGCTTCTCCATCGCGGGGGAGCAAGTCGACGGCATGGACGTGCTGGCCGTCAAGGACGCCGGCGACCGGGCCGTCAGGCATTGCCGGGACGGCAACGGGCCGATTCTTCTCGAGATGAAGACCTACCGGTACCGGGGCCATTCCATGTCCGATCCCGCGAAATACAGGTCCCGCGAGGAAGTGCGGAAGGTGCGGGAGGAGCGGGACCCCATCGACCACGCGCGGACCCTCGTGCTGGAGGCGAAACTGGCGGACGAGGACGCCTTGCGGGACATCGACCGGGAGATCAGGGACGTGGTGGCGGAAGCCGCAGCGTTCGCCCAGGAGAGCCCGGAACCCGATCCCTCGGAGCTCCATACCGACGTTCTGGCGGAAGCCTGAGGCGCGGGACGGCCGCCATGCCCGCCGAGCTCCTGATGCCCGCCCTGTCGCCGACCATGACCGGGGGCGCCCTCGCGGAAATGGAGACGGTTTCGCTCAGCGTGCGCGAGGCGCTCCGCGACGCCATGGCGGAGGAGATGCGCCGGGACCCGGCGGTGTTCCTGATGGGCGAGGAGGTCGCCGAGTACGAGGGCGCCTACAAGGTCAGCCAAGGGCTGCTCGACGAGTTCGGCCCGCGGCGCGTGATCGACACCCCGATCACGGAGCAGGGCTTCGCCGGAATCGGCGTGGGCGCCGCGTTCGGCGGCCTACGCCCTATCGTCGAGTTCATGACCTTCAACTTCGCCATGCAGGCCATCGACCAGATCGTGAATTCCGCCGCCAAGACCCTGTACATGTCCGGCGGCCAGATGACCTGCGCCATCGTCTTCCGCGGCCCCAACGGCGCCGCGTCGCGCGTCGCGGCCCAGCATAGCCAGGACTACGCTGCCTGGTACGCGCACGTCCCGGGCCTCAAGGTGGTGGCGCCCTGCTTCGCGGCCGACGCCAAGGGGCTGCTGAAGGCCGCCGTCCGCGACCCCAACCCGGTTGTGTTCCTTGAGAACGAGCTGCTCTACGCGCGCCAGGGAGACGTGCCGGCCGGCGGCGATGTCGTCGTTCCCATCGGGCGCAGCAAGGTGGTCCGCGAGGGCGCGGACGTCACGGTGGCGAGCTATTCGATGGGGGTGGAGAAGTCCCTCGCGGCGGCGGCCGCGCTGGAGGCGGACGGGATCGACGCGGAGGTCGTCGACCTCCGGACCCTGCGCCCTCTGGACACGGAGACCGTTGTCGAGTCCGTCAAGAAGACCAACCGGCTGGTGACCGTGGAGGAGGCCTGGGGGACCTGCGGGATCGGCGCCGAGATATCCGCCCGCGTGACGGAACGGGCGTTCGACTGGCTCGACGCGCCCGTCGCGCGCGTCAGCGGCGCGGACGTCCCGATGCCCTACGCCGCCAACCTAGAGCGGCTCGCCCTGCCTGGGGCGGAGGACATCGCCGAGGCCGTCCGATCCGTGACGTACGGGTCCTGAGGCGCGGGGATGCCGACGACCGTCGCCATGCCGGCGCTGTCACCGACGATGACGGAGGGGACGCTCGCCCGCTGGCTCGTCAAGGAAGGCGACAGCGTGTCCGCGGGCGACGTCATCGCCGAGATCGAAACCGACAAGGCGACCATGGAGGTCGAAGCCGCCGACGAGGGATCCGTGGGACGGCTTCTCGTGGCCGAGGGGACGGAAGGCGTCCTCGTGAACCGGCCGATCGCGGTCCTGCTCGGGGAGGGGGAGGACGCCTCCGTCCTCGACGGTTTCCGCCCCGAGGAGGCCGCGCCCGAGCCCGCGGCGCCCGAGCCCGAGGAGACGCCGGCTCCGGCGCCCCCGCCCCCGGGGGAGTCGTCCGCCGGCAGGATTTTCGCGAGTCCGCTGGCGCGCCGCATGGCGGAGAAGGCGGGCCTCGACCTTTCGGCGGTCCGGGGGACCGGTCCCCGCGGCAGGATCGTGAAGGCCGACGTCGAGGCGGCGCTCGCGGCCCCGGCTCCCGCCCCGGCCCATGCCCAGGTCCGGGCCGCGCCGCCGCCGCCCGCCGGCGGGGGAGAGGTCGTCCCGCACACCGGCATGCGGAAGGCGATCGCCCGCCGGCTCTTGGACTCGAAGCGGACGGTGCCCCACTTCTACCTCACGGCCGACTGCGGGTTCGACCGCCTGCTGGCCGTGCGCAAGGAGCTCAACGGCCGCGACGGCGCCGACTACGGCCTCACGGTGAACGACTTCGTCGTTCGGGCTGCGGCCCTGGCGCTGCGCCGAACGCCGGAGGCCAACGCGAGCTGGTCCGACGACGGCATGGTCCGGCACGCCTCCGTGGACGTTTCCGTCGCCGTGGCCCTGGACGCGGGCCTGATAACGCCCATCGTCCGCGACGCCGACCGGAAGGGGCTGGCGGACATCTCGCGGGAGATGAAGGATCTCGCGGCCCGCGCGCGGGAGGGCGTGCTGCGGCCCGAGGAGTACGAGGGCGGCACGTTCTCGGTCTCGAACCTCGGCATGTTCGGCGTGCGGGAGTTCAGCGCCATCGTCAATCCGCCCCAGGCCGCCATCCTCGCCGTCGGCGCGGGCGAGTCGCGTCCGGTGGTCAAGGACGGGGCGCTGGCCGTGGCGACCGTGGCGAGCTGCACCCTGTCGTGCGACCACCGCGTCATCGACGGCGTCCTGGGGGCGCGGCTGCTGGAGGCGTTCAAGGGATTCGTCGAGGATCCCGTGACGATGCTCCTGTAGCATCTTGATTCATATGAAAAATTTTCGAGGTGCATAGATTTCCGCTTTCGCGGGAATGATGAAAACAAAAATGCAAACCCTTTCCGTCATTCCCACGAAAGCGGGAATCCACAGGTCTTCACCGCCGGGAACGGTGCCGCTGATGGACGTCCTCGGTTCCCTGCGCGACAGCGGGCGCGGGAACGACGAAAATAGAACGACGCCGCATTAGGAACGGTCATGGCAAGCGATACGAACGCCGCCGCCGCGGCGCGGCACCCGGAGAAGCGCAACCGTCCGGAGAGTCCGTCGCCGCGCAAGCCGTCGTGGATCCGGGTCAAGGCGCCGGTGTCCGCCGAGTACAACGAAACCCGCAGGCTGATGCGCGGCCTGCGGCTGAACACCGTGTGCGAGGAGGCCGCCTGTCCCAACATCGGGGAATGCTGGGCGCGCGGGCACGCCACGGTGATGATTCTCGGCGACGTCTGCACGCGGGCGTGCGCCTTCTGCAACGTCACCACGGGCCGGCCTCGGGAGGTCGACGCGGCGGAGCCCGAGAACGTCGGGCGCGCAGCGGCGGCGCTCGGACTCGGCCACATCGTGGTCACGTCCGTGGACCGGGACGACCTGGACGACGGCGGGGCCGGCCAGTTCGCGCGGGTCGTCCGGTCGATCCGCCGCCGCGCGCCGGGGACGACGATCGAGGTGCTGACCCCGGATTTCCTGCGCAAGCCCGGCGCCGTCGAGGCGGTCGTGGCCGCGAAGCCGGACGTCTACAACCACAATCTGGAGACGGTGCCGCGCCTCTATCCGGCGATCCGGCCGGGCGCGCGGTACTACCATTCGCTGAGGCTGCTGGACCGGGTCAAGCGGCTCGATCCGTCGATCTTCACCAAGTCGGGGATGATGGTTGGCCTCGGCGAGGACCACGGGGAGGTCCTCCAGGTCATGGACGACATGCGCTCCGCCGAGGTCGACTTCGTGACGGTCGGGCAGTATCTCCAGCCCACCCCGCGGCACGCGCCGGTGGACCGCTTCGTCGCGCCGGAGGAATTCGGGCGCTACGAGGCCGCGGCGCGGGCCAGGGGGTTCCTGATGGCTTCCGCGTCGCCGCTCACGCGGTCGTCCTACCACGCGGGCGACGACTTCGAGAAGCTGCGCGCGGCGCGGGACGCGGCGGGGCGGGCGGAATGACGCCGCGCTAGGCCCGGATGCCGACGCACGCGGAGGCGCGGGTTCTGCGCCACACTCCGGAGCAGCTCTTCGACCTCGTGGCGGACGTGGAGAAATACCCGGAGTTCCTGCCTTGGTGCGTGGACGCCCGGGTCCGTCGGCGCGAGGGCGGCCGAATCGTGGCCGACCTCGTCATCGGCTACCGGATGTTCCGCGAACGCTTCACGTCCACCGTCGTCCTGAGCCGTCCCAGCCGGATCGACGTGACTTACGCCGAGGGGCCCTTCCGCTACCTGAACAACCACTGGATCTTCATTCCCGAAGGCTCCGACTCCTGCACCATCGACTTCTTCGTCGATTTCGAGTTCCGCTCCCGCGTCCTTCAGGCCGTGATGGGACGGGTGTTCGGCGAGGCGGTCAGGGTCATGGTTCACGCCTTCGAACGCCGGGCGGACGAATTGTTCGGCGGCGGTCCGCCGCCCTCCGGGCCTCACCCTTGACGGGAGCCGCGGGCCAGGCCCGCGAGAAGGTCGAGGGCCTCCAGGACTGTCGCCTCGCGGATCGCCTCCCGCCCGGCGTCGCCGAACTCGCGGCGCCGGTGGACCGTGCGCCCGTCCCCGGAGGCGGCCGCCAGGTGCACCAGTCCGACGGGCTTTTCCGGCGAGCCGCCGCCCGGCCCCGCGACGCCCGTCACCGCGACGCCGAGGTCGGCCCCGGACCGCTTCAGGGCGCCCAGCGCCATTTCCCTGGCCACGGGTTCGCTGACGGCGCCGTGCGCGGCGAGGCTCTCCTCCGCGACCCCGAGATCCTCGGCCTTCGCCTCGTTCCGGTAGGTCACGAAGCCGCGCTCGAAGACGTCGGAGGAGCCCGCGATCTCGGTCAGCGCGGCAGAGATCAGTCCGCCGGTGCACGACTCGGCCGTGGCCACGCGGAGCCCCCTGGCGCGGCAGGCGTCGAGGACGGCGCGGGCCCGGCCGCGAATTTCTTCTCCGAACATCGGCGTCTTCCTTCGGCGTTCGCTCTCTCCAGTGTACGCCCGGGAGCGGCCGGCACGGATTCCCGCTTTCGCGGGAATGACGGAAAGGGCTTGCGTTTTTTTTCATCATTCCCGCGAAAGCGGGAATCCACTGGTCTTCACCGCCCGTCCCGCGGATGACGTGTACCGGTCACTCCACGAGGTGCAGGTACAGCAGCAGGCACACCGCGGCGTAGGCGGCGGCGGCCACGTCGTCGAGCATCACGCCGAGGCCGTTCTTGAGGCGCCGGTCGATCGCGCCCGCCGGCCAGGGCTTCACCGCGTCGAAGAGGCGGAACAGCAGGAAGCCGAGCCCGAAGAGGAGGGCGTCGAGCGGCACGGCCGCCAGGGTCAGCCACTGGCCCGCGACCTCGTCGATGACGATCTCTTTGGGGTCGTGGTTCGCCACGCCCGCGGACCGGCACGCCTCGAGGTAGGCGTTGGAGGCCAGCCAGCCCGCGGCGAAGGCGAGCGCGGCGGCCAGCGCCAAGCCGGCGGCGCCCCACAGGTAATGGATGAGGACCGCGAAGGGCAGGGCGGCCAGCGAGCCCCACGTGCCCGGCGCCCCGGGGAGGAAGCCCGAGCCGAACCAAGTCGCCACCAGCACGGCCGGGTGCGCGGGGCCGAGCCCCGGCGGTGGACGGCCTTCGGCGCCGGCCCCGGTCACGTGCCCGGCCGGCCGAACGGCAGCCGCACCGTCGCGGCGGCGACGGCCGTGACGCCTTCGCCGCGGCCCGTGAATCCGAGGCCCTCCGTGGTCGTGCCCTTGACGCTCACCCGCGCGGCGTCGATGCCCAGGACGGCGGCGAGGCGCGCCCGCATTGCCTCCCGGTGCGGCGCGATCCGCGGCGCCTCGCAGACAATCGTGACGTCCACGTGCGCCACGGCGCCGTCCGCCTCGCGGACCTTTTCGGCCGCGAACGACGCGAAGGCGCCGGAATCCGTGTCCCGCCATCGGTCGTCCGACGGCGGGAAATGAACGCCGATGTCGCCGGCCCCGAGCGCTCCCAAGAGGGCGTCGGTCACGGCGTGCAGGGCGGCGTCCGCGTCCGAGTGCCCTTGCAGGCCCCTGTCGTGGGGGATGGGGACACCGCACAGCACGACGCGGTCGCCGGGGCCGAACCGGTGGGTGTCGACGCCGTTCCCGACCCGGACGTCGCCGCGCCGCGCCGCAAGCAGCGTTTCCGCCCGGGCGAGGTCGCCGCCGGTCGTGATCTTGAAGTTCCCGTGGTCGCCGGGCACCAGCACGACGTCGAGGCCCGCCGCCTCCGCCACGGCCGCGTCGTCCGTGAGCGCCCGTCCGGCGGCTCGCTCGTGCGCGTGCGCGATCTCGGTGAACGCGAAGGCCTGCGGGGTCTGCGCCCGCCACAGCCCGTGGCGGTCGAGGGTTTCGGCCACCTTCATCGGCGCGCCGGGCGGGGAGCCGGGTTCGGCGCGCTTGACGGTGTCGGCGAGGGGCAGGGCCGCGACGCTGCCGGCGGGGACGGCGCCCTCCGCGCGCAGGGGCGCGAGCACGCGGCCGATCAGGTCTTCCGTCACGAAGGGCCGCGCGGCGTCGTGGATCGCCGCCCGGCGGGGCGAGAGGTGCGACACGCTGTCCAGGCCCAGGCGGACGGAGTCCTGGCGCGCGTCTCCGCCCACGACGGGATCGAGGAGCGGGAGGCCGGACGGGCAGTGGGCGAGGGAGCGTTCGTAGAGCGGCAGGTGGTCCCGGTGGACGACGGCTCGGACGGCGTCGATGTCCGGGTGCCCGCCGAGCGCGGTCAGGCTGTAGGACAGCACCGGCCGTCCGCCCAGGTCCGCGTAGGGCTTGGGCGTTGTCCCGCCGAACCGGGAGCTCCGTCCGGCCGCGACGATGAGGGCAACGGTGGTCATGGCCGGCCCGATTGTAGGGCCGGGCGCGGCCCCGGCCAAACGCCGCGCCCCATGCTCCCGCCCTCTCCCCGGAAAGGGAGAGGGTCGAAGGGAAGGGAATCCTTGCCGGTTCGCGCATTTTTATGCGAACACGAAGGCTCAATTCTTGAACCGCAGGTATCGATGTCGAATGAGCCGTTTGTTCCGTCATTCCCGCGAAAGCGGGAATCCACAGGTCTTCACCGCCGGGAACGGTGCCGCGGATCAACGTCCTGTTGGGATTCCTCGAGAATCCCTGTATAACGACGGCCCATGACGGAGCCCCGCTTCGACTTGCTGTTCCGGCTCGGGATCGAGCTTTCGTCGGCGGTCGAGCTGGGAACGACGCCGTACGGACGGCTGCGGCGCGTCGACACCTTCGTCGAAGGGCAGTTCGAGGGGCCGAGGCTCTCCGGCACGCTCCTCGCCGGCGGCAACGACCTGAGGCTGACCCGGTTCGACGGCGCCTTCCGCCCCGACGTCCGGGCCCTGCTGCGGACCGACGACGGGCATCACGTCCAGATGACCTACGAGGGGATCAGGTCGGGACCGGAAGAGGTGTGGGACAGGGTCGAGCGCGGCGAGGACGTCGACCCCTCCGAGTACTACTTCCGGATCGCCGCGCGGTTCGAGACCGGCTCCGAAACCTACGGCTGGCTCAACCGGATCCTGGCGTTCGGCAGCGGCACGCGCCTGCGGACCGGACCCGTCTACGACATCTACCAGGTGCTCTGACGCCCGGCCCCGCTTTCGCGGGAATGACGACAGGGGCCGGGCGTGGGGCTTGCGGGGCGGGCGGCGCGGCTGTAGATTGCCTGAAATTCGGACATCCGGTCGCGGTGCACAAGGAATGAGCATGTTCGTCGGCGACGTGGAGCTGTCGGCGCCGGTGATCCTGGCGCCGATGTCGGGCGTGACGGACCTGCCGTTCCGCAACCTCGTCAAGCGTCTCGGCGCCGGGATGGTGGTGTCCGAGATGATCGCCAGCGAGGCCATGATCCGCGAGAACCGGCGGACCCTGCGCATGGCGGCCAACCGGCCCGAGGAACACCCCATGGCCGTTCAGCTCGCGGGCTGCGAGCCGGCCGCCATGGCGGAGGCCGCCCGCCTCAACGCCGACCGGGGCGCCGCCGTCATCGACATCAACATGGGCTGCCCCGCGAAGAAGGTCGTCAACGGATACGCGGGCTCCGCCCTGATGCGCGACGAACCGGCGGCGGCCAGGATCATCGAGGCGACGGTGAACGCCGTGACCCTCCCGGTGACGCTGAAAATGCGGACGGGCTGGGACGACGGCAGCCGGAACGCGCCGGCCCTCGCCCGCATCGCGGAGAACGCGGGCGTCAGGATGATCTCCGTCCACGGCCGGACACGCTGCCAGATGTACCGCGGCCGGGCGGACTGGCGCTTCATCCGCAAGGTCAAGGAAGCCGTCTCGATCCCGGTGGCGGCGAACGGCGACGTGACGACCCTCGACGACGCCGGACGCATCCTGGAGGAGTCCGGCGCAGACGCCCTGATGGTCGGGCGGGGTACCTATGGACGGCCCTGGTTCATCCGCCAGATCATCGAGTTCCTGAAGTCCGGGATGATGCCCCCGGACCCCTCTCCGCGGACCAGGTTCGAGCTGCTGTCAGAACACTACGAAGCCATGCTGAGCCACTACGGGCGCGAGGCCGGGGTGCGCGTCGCGCGCAAGCATCTGTCCTGGTACACGAAGGGCCTGGAGGGGTCCGCCGCCCTGCGAAGCCGCCTGAACCGGCTCGACACGGCGGAAGCGGTCACGGCCGCGCTCTCCGACTTCTTCGCCGCCCGCGCGGGGGACGCCGCGGCATGACCGACCACCTTCCGGGAGAGGCGGTCGCGCAGGCGCTGCCCGACCCCATCCTGGTCGTCGACGCCGCCGACCGGATCCGCTACGTAAACGCTGCGGCGGAGCAGTTCTTCGGGCAGGGCCGGGACGCGCTCAACCGGCTCTCGATACAGGAGCTGACCGCCGGCGACAGCCCCGTCGTCGACCTGATCGGCCGGGTGCGGGCGACCGGGTCGAGCATTTCGGACCGGGGCCTGGAACTGACGTCGCGCCGGGACGAGAGCCGGCGCGTGGACGCCCACGTCGGGCTTCTCGACGAGCCGCGGGGGGACGTCCTGGTGTGCCTCGGACGGCGGACCTTCGCCGACGCCATCGGCCGGGGGCTGGACTCCAGGGACGCGGCGCGCTCGGTCTCGGCGATGGCCGCGGTGCTGGCGCACGAAGTCAAGAACCCGCTGGCGGGCATCCGGGGGGCCGCCCAGCTCCTGGAACGGGAGAGCCGGGGAGACGACCGCTCCCTGGCGCGCCTCATCCGGGACGAGGCGGACCGGATCTGCGCGCTCGTCGATAACATGGAAGTTTTCGCGGACGACCGGCCGATCGAAACCGGGCCCGTCAACATCCACGAAGCGCTGAGCCACGTCCGCCGCCTCGCGGAAGCGGGCGCGGCCGAAAAACCGCTGCGCTTCGACGAGCGGTACGATCCTTCGCTGCCGCCGGTCCTGGGCAACCGGGACCGGCTGATCCAGGCCTTGCTGAACCTGGTCAACAACGCGGTCGAGGCATTCGGAAGCGGTGGCGGCGAGATCGTCCTGGCGACCGCCTACCGCCACGGCATGCGGGCCGCCGTTCCGGGATCGAAGGGCCGGCTGAAGCTGCCCCTGGAAGTGGCGGTGAGGGACAACGGCCCCGGCGTTCCCGACGACGTCCGGGCCAGCCTGTTCGACGCGTTCGTTACCGGGAAACGGGGCGGCACGGGCCTGGGCCTCGCCCTCGTGGCCAAGATCGCGAGGGACCACGGCGGCATCGTCGAGTTCGAGTCGCGTCCCCGGCGCACCGAGTTCCGCATGCGGCTCCCCGTCGCGGGCTGACGCCACGATGACGAAGACCCCGCCCGCTTCCGTCATTCCCGCGCAAGCGGGAATCCATATTTCACGGCAAAGAAACATGAATTCCCGCTTGCGCGGGAATGACAGGGGGTGAAGATGGCGGAAGGCACGATTCTCGTCGCGGACGACGACAGCGGCGTCCGCACCGTCGTCGGCCGCGCGCTGGGGCGCGAGGGCTACGACGTCCGCTCGACCGGCAACGCCGCGACGCTGTGGCGGTGGGTGTCGGAGGGCGAGGGGGATCTGGTCGTCACCGACGTGATCATGCCAGACGGGGACGGCCTCGACCTCCTGTCGCGCATCCACAAGATCCGTCCCGAGCTTCCGGTCGTCGTGATGAGCGCCCGCAGCACGATGCTCATGGCCATTCGCGCGACGGAACGGGGCGCCTACGAATACCTTCCGAAGCCGTTCGACCTCGACGAGCTCGCCCGGATCGCCGCCCGCGCGCTCGCGGCTCCGACCGCGGCCTCCGACGCGGAGGCGCCGCGGCGGGCCGGCCTGGACGAGGCCATGCCCCTGATCGGGCGGTCGCCGGCCATGCAGGAACTCTACCGGCTGCTCGCGCGCCTGGTGGGAACCGACCTCACCGTGCTGATCTCCGGGCCTTCGGGAACCGGGAAGGAGCTCGTCGCTCGCGCGCTGCACGATTACGGAAAACGCCGGCACGGCCCGTTCGTGCCGATCAATATGGCCGCGATACCCCGGGAGCTCATCGAAAGCGAGCTGTTCGGCCACGAAAAGGGGGCCTTCACGGGCGCCACGTCCCGGGGCGTCGGGAAGTTCGAGCAGGCGGAAGGGGGCACCCTGTTTCTCGACGAGATCGGCGACATGCCCATGGAAGCGCAGACCCGGCTGCTGCGGGTCCTGCAACAGGGCGAGTTCACCACCGTCGGCGGGCGCCGCCCCATCGGCGCGGACGCGAGGATCGTCGCCGCGACCAACCGGAACCTCCGCCAGTTCGTCCGCCAGGGCCTCTTCCGCGAGGACCTGTTCTACCGGCTGAACGTCGTCCCGCTGCGCCTGCCGCCTCTCAGGGACCGGGTAGAGGACATCCCGGACCTCGTCCGCCATTTCCTCGGCGCGGCGGCGGACGACGGCTTGCCGCGGAAGACCGTCTCGGCCGCGGCGCTGCGGCTTCTCGAATCCCATTCCTGGCCGGGCAACGTCCGGGAGCTCGAGAACCTCGTCCGGCGCCTGACGGTGCTGTACTCCGAGGAGGCGATCGACGCCGACGCCGTCCGCGCGGAACTCGGCGAGGCCGGCGCCGGCGGCGCGGCGACGGACGGGCCGGCGGATTCGTTCGGGGAGTCGGTGGAGCGCCACCTGAGCCGCTATTTCGCGGCGCACGAAGGCGGCCTGCCCCCGAGCGGGCTGTACGGCCGCGTGATCAAGGAGGTCGAGCGTCCGCTGATCGCCATGTGCCTGAGCGCCACCCGCGGGAACCAGATCCGGGCGGCGAGGCTGCTGGGCCTCAACCGGAACACGCTGCGCAAAAAGATCAGCGAGCACGGAATTCCGGTTGTGCGCGGCGCCCGGTGATGCATCCTTGTCCCGATGGCCCCGCACGCACCTCCGCGACCATGGATTCCCGCTTGCGCGGGTAATGACGGAACGAACGACGACGCCCGCGATTCGCGAAATGGGCCATGACGCATGTCGACCGCGCCGCACACCCTGAGCGGGAGTTCGCCGGGCCGGCTGTCGGCCTGGGTCCGGGACGCGGGCCTGCGGCGCAGGCTCGCGGTGGCGCTGTTCGTCGCGGCGATCGCGTCGGGCGTGGCGACCTACGTCGTGCTCACCGGCTCCTCGCCGTTCGGACCCGATCCCCGGGCGGTCTTCGGCCTGCTCCTCGTGGACCTGGTCCTGGGGCTGCTCCTCGGGGCCGTCGTGTCGTTCCGCATGGTGAGGCTCTGGCTGGAGAGGCGCAGGGGAGGGGCGGGCTCGCGGCTGCACACCCGACTGGTGTTCATGTTCAGCTCCGTGGCGGTCGCGCCGGCCATCGTCGTCGCGGTGTTCTCGTTCCTGTTCTTCGATCTGGGCGTGCAGGCCTGGTTCAGCGATCCGGTCCGGAGGGCGGTGTCCGACTCCCTCGTCGTCGCCAAGGCGTACACCGACGAGCACCGCCAGCTCATCCGCGCGGACGCGCTGGCCATGGCCGCGGACCTGAACCGGGAAGCGCCCTCCCTGGCCCGCAATCCGGGGCGGTTCAGGCAGATCGTGGCGGCGCAGGCCGCCCTGCGGGGCCTTTCGGAAGCCATCGTCTTCGAACGCGGCGGACGGATCCTCGCCAAGTCCCGGCTCGCGTTCTCCATGGCGTTCGAACTCGCTCCCGACGAGGCCATGGAACGGGCCGAAAGCGGCGAGGTCGCCATCGTCGCCGACGACGACCACGACCGGGTGCGGGCGTTGCTGCGTCTCGACCACATTCCGAACGCGTTCCTCTTCGTCGGCCGCTACGTGGATCCGAAAGTGCTCAGCTACGTGGCCCGGGCGGAACTCGCTGTCGACGAGTACAAGCGCCTGGAAGGCGAGAAGTCGGGCATTCGGGTCAACTTCGTCCTGATCTTCGCCGTCGTGGCGCTGCTCATGCTGCTCGCCGCGATCTGGTTCGCGCTGGCGTTCGCCGCACGCCTTATGGAACCGGTGTCCAACCTCGTCGGCGCGACCGAGCGCGCGCGCGGCGGCGACCTGTCCGTCCGCGTTCCCGAAGGACCGGCGGATGACGAGATCGGCACGCTGAGCCGGGCCTTCAACCGGATGGCGTCCCAGCTCCAGGCGCAGCGCACCGAACTCGTCGACGCCAACCGGCAACTGGAGACCCGCCGGCGTTTCACGGAGGCGGTGCTGTCCGGCGTGTCGGCCGGGGTCATCGGCCTCGACGCCGAGGGGCGGATCAACCTGCCCAACCGCTCCGCCGTCCAGTTGCTGGACACGGACGCCGAATCGCTGGCGGGCCGGCCCCTCGCCGACGCGGTGCCCGAGATGGCGGACCTCCTCGCGGCCGCCCGCGCCCGTCCCAGCAGGATCGCGGAAGGCGACGTTTCGATCGCCCGGCGCGGCAGGACGCGGACCCTGCACTGCGGAGTCTCCGCGGAGGTCAAGGGCGGCGACCTCGAAGGCTTCGTCGTCACCTTCGACGACATCACGGAGCTCGTGTCCGCGCAGAGGACGTCCGCGTGGGCGGACATCGCGCGGCGGATCGCCCACGAAATCAAGAACCCGCTGACCCCCATCCAGCTCTCGGCGGAGCGCCTGAAACGCAAGTACCGGAACGAGGTCTCGTCCGACCCGCACGTCTTCAGCCAGTGCACGGACACCATCATCCGCCAGGTCGGGGACATCGGGCGGATGATCGACGAGTTCTCCGCGTTCGCGCGCATGCCGGCGCCGAACTTCCACCGGGAGGACCTGCGCGACCTCGTGCGGCAGGCGCTGTTCATGCAGCAGGTCGCGCACCCCGACATCGCGTTCGAGAGCACGCTGCCGGACGGAGCGGTCGAGTTGATGTGCGACCGTCATCAGACGGCGCAGGTCCTGACGAACCTGTTGCAGAACGCCGCCGACGCGATCGAGGAGAGCCGGACGGCGGAGGACGCCGGTTCGCCCGGCCGGATCGAGGTGTCGGTGCGGGACGAGGGCCCGTCGGTGACCGTAGAGATCTCCGACAACGGCCCCGGCCTGCCGGAGGAGCGGGGGGAGCGCCTGTTCGAGCCCTACGTCACGACGCGGTCCACGGGAACGGGCCTCGGGCTGGCCATCGCGAAGAAAGTGATGGAGGATCACGCGGGCGGGCTCTTTCTCGAGAACGGATCCGGCGGCGGCGCCCGCGCCCGTCTGGTATTCCACCGCGAAGCCGGGGAACCGCCGGACGAGCGGGCGGCGTGACCCCGACGACGGCGGGTGCCGGAACATGGCCAGCGACATACTGATCGTCGACGACGAGGCCGACATCCGGGAGCTGGTTTCCGGAATCCTGGCCGACGAGGGATACGAAGCGCGGGCCGCCGCGGACAGCGGAGCGGCCCTTCGGGAGATCGCGCGGCGGCTGCCCACGCTTCTGATCCTCGACATCTGGCTCCAGGGCAGCGAAATCGGCGGACTGGAGCTGCTCGACATGGCGCTCGGCGATCATCCGGGCCTGCCCGTGATCATGATCAGCGGCCACGGCAACATCGAGACGGCCGTTTCGGCCATCAAGAGAGGGGCCTACGACTACATCGAAAAGCCGTTCAAGAGCGACCGCCTGATCACCATCGTCTCGCGGGCCGTCGAGACGGCGCGGCTGCGCCGCGAGAACCGGGAGCTTCGCCTCCGCACGTGGCAGGACACGGACCTGATCGGCGAGTCGAACGCGGTCGGGGCGTTGCGGGCCGCCATCGGCAAGGTGGCGCCCACCGGCGCGCGCGCGCTGATCACCGGGCCGTCGGGTTCCGGAAAGGAGATCGCCGCGCGGCTGCTCCACGAACGCTCGGGACGGTCGGGGGGACCCTTCGTCGTCCTGAACGCCGCCAGCATGGCGCCCGAGCGCGTCGAGGTCGAGTTGTTCGGCGTGGAGGAGAGCCCCGGCCGGCGGCGCGCGATCGGCACGCTGGAGCAGGCTCACGGCGGGACGTTGTTCATCGACGAGGTCGCGGACATGCCGCTGGAGACCCAGGCAAAGATACTCCGTGTCCTCCAGGAGCAATGCTTCGAGAGAGTCGGGGGGGGCACGAACATCCAGGTGGACGTGCGGGTCGTCAGCGCGTCCACGCGCGACCTGATGGCCGAGATCGCGGCCGGACGGTTCCGGGAAGACCTGTACCACAGGCTCAACGTCGTCCCCATTCGCGTTCCGGCGCTGAACGACCGCCGCGACGATGTCCCCATCCTCGCGCGCTACTTCCTCGAGCGCATCGCCGAGGCGTCGGGACTCGCCCCGCGCGAAATCAGCGACGAGGCGCTGGCGGTCCTGCAGGCCTACGAGTGGCCGGGAAACGTGCGCGAGCTGCGGAACCTGATCGAACGCCTGCTGATCATGGCGCCCGAGCAGTCCGACCGGGTCATCCGCATCGACGAGCTGCCGCCGGAGTGCACGATGGGGACTCCGTCGGCCATCGCGTTCAGCGGCCGCGAGGAGATCATGGCCATGCCGCTCCGCGAGGCCCGCGAGGCGTTCGAACGGGAGTACCTCGCGGCCCAGGTCACGCGATTCCGCGGGAACGTCTCCCGGACGGCGGAATTCGTGGGCATGGAGCGTTCGGCGCTTCACCGCAAGCTGAAGGCCCTCGGCGTCGGCGGCGACGGAACCGGCCGCGCCGCCTGAGCGCCAGAGAGCGGGGGTCGAACAAAATGCCCACGCCATCGCCGCGGCGACGGACCCCGCCGCCCGGTCACCTCTCCCTGGAAGGATTCCTCCGCAAAAGGCGGTTGGGGCGGCGCATCGTTCTCCGACGCCCTCACCCTGTCCCTCTCCCGCACGCGGGAGAGGGGACCTGCGGGGCGCGGCCGGGCCACTCGGGTCCCCTCTCCCTGGAAGGGGGAGGGACAGGGTGGGGGTGGACGGCGGGGGATGGGCGATGAAGGTCATCGTGTGCGGCGCCGGCCTGGTCGGCTTCAACATCGCCCGGTACCTGTCGAGCGAAAGAAACGACGTGACGGTCATCGACCAGTCGCCCGACCTCGTCAAACGGGTCGGCGACCGGCTGGACGTCCAGGGCATCGTCGGATTCGCGTCCCATCCGGACGTGCTCCATTCCGCCGACGCGGGCGGAGCGGACGTCATCGTCGCCGTCACGCAACGGGACGAAGTCAACATGGTCGCGTGCCAGGTCGCGCACAGCCTCTTCAACGTTCCTACGAAGATCGCCCGCGTCCGCGCCCAGAACTACCTCGACCCGGTGTGGAGCGACCTGTTCACCCGCGAGAACCTGCCCATCGACGTGATCATCTCTCCGGAGATCGAGGTCGCCCGCGCCGTGATGCGCCGTCTGCGGGTGCCGGGCGCGATCGACATGGTTCCGTTCGCCGACGGCAAGGTCCAGGTGGTCGCGACGCGGCTCGACGAGGGCTGCGCGGTCGTCGACACTCCGCTCAGACGGCTGACCGAACTGTTCCCCGACCTCCATATCCGGGTCATGGGAATCGTTCGCGACGGGGAGGTCGCGACGCTGTCGGGAGACAGCTCCATGACCGTCGGCGACGAGGTCTACTTCGCCGCGGAGGTCGATCACGTGCCGCGCGCCCTGGCGGCCTTCGGACACGAGGAGGTCGAGGCGCGCCGGGTGCTGATCGTGGGCGGCGGCAACGTCGGCCTGTCGCTCGCCAGGGAGATCGAGGATTCCTATCCCAGGGTTTCCCCCAAGATCGTCGAGCACAACCGCGACCGCGCGGGCGAGATCGCCGAACGGCTGCGGCGGACGGTGGTCCTGCACGGCGACGTCCTGGACCGCAACATGCTCAACGAGGCCAACGCGCGGGCCACGGAAACGGTCGTGGCCGTGACCAACGACGACGAGGTCAACATCCTGGCCTCCCTGCTCGCCAAGAGCGAGGGCTGCGAGCGGGCGATCACGCTGGTCAACAACGCGACCTTCGAGCCCCTGCTGGCCTCGCTGGGGATCGACGTCGTGGTCAATCCCCGCGCCATCACCGTGTCGCGAATCCTCCAGTACGTGCGGCGCGGACGCATCCGCGGTGTCCACAGCCTTCGGGACGGCCTGGCCGAGATCATCGAAGCGGAGGCCATGGCGACCTCGCCGCTGGTCGGCGTTCCCATCCGCGACGTGGACCTCCCGGACGGCATGGTCGCGGGGGCGGTGATTCGCGGCGACGACGTCATCATTCCCAGGGGCGGCACGGTGATCCAGCCCAAGGACCGGGTGGTGATCTTCACGGTCGCCGCGCGAGTCAAGCAGCTCGAAAAGATGTTCTCCGTGCGCCTCGAGTATTTCTGAGGGACCCGCCGGCGATCCCCGATGGCATACGCGACCGCACTGTCCACCCTGGGATGGACGCTGGCCGGGTTCGCCCTGACGATGCTGGTGCCGGCGTTCGTGGCCCTGGGATACGGGGAGATCCAACAGGCGTGGGCCTTTCTGATCTCTGCCGGCCTGTCCCTGTTCGCCGGCGGCGCCCTGGTCATCGTCACTCGCGGCGCGCGGCGCGACTCCGGCCAGCGGGAGGCCTTCGCATTGGCGGTCCTGGTGTGGCTGGCGCTCCCGTTCTTCGGCGCGCTGCCCCTGCTGTACGCCGACGCCGTGCCGACGGCGACCGACGCCTATTTCGAGGCGATGTCGGGGCTCACCACCACGGGTGCGACGGTCCTCCAGGGCCTGGAGACCGTTGAGCGTAGCGTCCTCGTCTGGCGGGCGCTGATGCAGTGGCTCGGAGGCCTGGCCACCCTGATGCTGACGGTCGTGCTCCTGTCCTTCTACAGCGTCGGCGCCATGAAGCTGTTCCGCGGCGCCATGCCGCGGGGCGAGCGCCGCGACCTCCGCATCCAACTGACGCGGTCCCTGCAAGCCATCTGGTGGATCTACCTGGCGCTGACGTTGGCCTGCGCCCTCGGCCTGTTTCTCGCCGGCCTCGGCATGTTGGAGTCCGCCTGCCTGGCGATGAGCACGCTCTCCACCGGCGGTTTCTCCACACGGGACGGCTCGCTCGCGTCGTTCTCGTCACCGGCGGTGGAGTCGGTCCTCGTCGTCTTCATGCTGGCCGGCGCGGTCAATTTCACCTTCCATTGGGCGCTGTTTCACGGACGGGGATGGGGGGTCTACGTCCGCGACCCCGAAGTGAGGTACCTCGCGGCCGCCGCCCTGGCGGGGAGTGCGGCGCTCGCCACGGCGTTCCTCGCGGCCGGGCATGCGGGAGCGGCGGACTCGCTGCGCACGGGCATCTTCAGCGCCGTCTCCACGATAACGACGACCGGGTTCCAGATCGGCGAGCCCGCCCGATGGCCGTTGTCCGCGACGCTGCTGCTGACCGTGCTCGCGCTCGTCGGCGGCTGCACGGGCTCCACCGCCGGCGGACTCAAGCTGCTGCGGGTGTCCCTCCTGGTCAAGCTGGCGGCCCGCGAGTTGAGCCGGCTGCCCCATCCGAGCGCCGTCCGGCGCGTCGCGTACGCGGACCAGGTGGCGGACGAGTCGACGCTGAACGGCGTGCTGACGTTCTTCTTCGCCTACGCGGCCGCCCTGGGCCTCGCCGGCGCCGCCCTCTCCCTGTTCGGACTGGAGTTCCGCCACGCGTTCACGGCGGCCGCGGCCGCCTTGAGCAACACGGGTCCCCTGACGGCCATGGTGGCGGGCAGGGAAGGGGGCTACGATGTCCTCGCGGCGGGGGCGAAGTGGATCCTGTGCGGGGCGATGCTGCTGGGGAGGCTGGAGGTGTTCGCCCTGTTGGCGTTTCTCGCCGGTGCGTTCCGGCGGGTGTAACGAGACGGAGTCGGATCATGTCCCGGGTTGCCTACGTCAACGGCCGCTACGTGCCGTTCGCCGACGCGGCCGTTCACGTCGAGGACCGCGGATACCAGTTCGCCGACGGCGTCTACGAGGTCATGGCCGTGCGCGACGGGCGCTTGATCGATCTGGAGCCCCATCTCGACCGGCTCGACCGGTCGCTGGCCGAGCTCCGCATGGAAACGGCCATGTCCCGGGGCGCGCTGGCCGTGGTCCTCGGGGAGACCGTCCGGCGCAACCGGGTCGCCGACGGAATCGTCTACCTGCAGATGACGCGCGGCGTGGCCAGGCGCGACCACGCCTTTCCCGGCGATTGCAGGACCTCGGTCGTGGTCACGGCGCGCGCCGTGCCGCCGCGTCCCGCCGCCGTCGTGGAGGAGGGCGTCGGGGTCGTCACCGTCCCGGACATCCGCTGGAAGAGATGCGACATCAAGTCCATATCGCTCCTGCCGAACGTTCTCGCCAAGCAGCAGGCGAGGGAGGCCGGCGCATACGAAGCCTGGATGGTCGACGAGGACGGCCGCGTCACCGAGGGCAGCTCCACCAACGCCTGGATCGTCGACGGCTCGGGAGACCTGATCACGCGCCACCTCGACAACGCCATCCTCTCGGGGATCACGCGGATGGTGGTCGGCGACCTGGCCATGAAGCAACAGCGGCGCCTCGTGGAACGGCCATTCACCCTCGGGGAAGCGGAAGGGGCGAGCGAAGCGTTCCTGACCAGCACGACGTCCTTCGTGACGCCCGTCGTCCGCATCGACGGCGTCCCCGTCGGCACCGGCGCTCCGGGTCCCGTGACCCGGGCGCTGCACGACCTGTACGACGCGCACCTGTCCGGGCGATAAGGCGACTGTCTTTAACCGTCATTCCCGCGCAAGCGGGAATCCATACAGTCGAAACACGTGGATTCCCGCCTTCGCGGGAATGACAGACGTAGAAAAGCCCGCGCTACACCTCCTGCTGAAGGAGGCTCGTCTTCAGGGCCGTCGCGGTGACGCCGCCGTCGATCACCAGCTCCGATCCCGTGACGAACCGGGCGTCGTCCGAGGCCAGGTACAGGCATCCCAGCGCGATGTCCCGCGGCTGGCCGAACTCCGCCAGGGGCGTCGCCTCGAGACGGGCCCCGCCGTACAAGGGATGCGCGTGGACCCCTTTGGTCATGCCGGTGTCGATGAAACCCGGATAGATCCCGTTTACGCGGATCCTGTAGGGCGCGCAGTGGATCGCCGCCGCCCGGGTCAGGGACCGGGCCGCGCCCTTGGAGGCATGGTAGCTCGCGTTGGAATCCGAGCCGAGGAAGCTGTAGATGGAGACGATGTTGACGATGGAGCCGCCGCCCGCCTGGCGCATGGGCGCGACGGCATGCTTGGTGCCGAGAAACACGCCGGTCGCGTTCACTGACATCACCCGTTCCCAGTTTTCCAGCGGCAGCTCGTCGACGCGCGGCGGATTGGAGCCGTCGGGCATGCGGCCGGAGATGCCCGCCGCGTTGACGAGAACGTCCAGGCGCCCGTGGCGGGCGACCGCCTCTGGGATCGCCGCCTCCCACTCGGCCTCCCGGCTGGTGTCGAGGCGGCGGTAGGCGGCCGTGCCGCCGCCGTCCGCGATTTCGGCGGCCACGGCTTCGCCGCGCGCGTCGTCCACGTCCGTTACCGTGACCGAAGCGCCGTGCTCGGCGAACACGCGGGCCGTCTCGGCGCCGATGCCGGAGGCGCCTCCCGTGACGAGGGCCGCCTTGCCCTCGAGTCTCCTGTCCGCGGCCATGGTCGGCTGCCCCCCGTGTACGGTTCGATCTCCCGGTCCGCGTTCCTTACCAGAATCCGGGATTACAGGTCGACGACATGAGCGGCGACGAACTCCTCGTCCCAGTCCAGTCCGGTTCCCGGCCGGTCGGGAATCTCCACCTGCCCTTTGCCGACGGCGTACGGCTCCCGCAGGACCGGGTTGGCCCAGTCCTGCCATTCCAGCCAGTGCGCCGTCTCCGCGACCCGCATCGCGTGCGCGGCGACCTCGGGATAGAGATGGGTGGAGATCGGCACGCCCGCGGCGCCCGCGATCGCGGCCGAGCGCAGCCAGCCCGTGACGCCGCCGATCCGCATGAAGTCCGGCATGACGAGGTCGCAGGCCCGTTTCCGGATGGCGGCGTGCAGGTCCCTGGGGCCGTAGAAGTTCTCCCCCATCTGTACCGGGGTCTTCAGTTCGGCGGTGAGTTGCGCATAGCCGTCCAGGTTGTCGTAGACGACGGGTTCCTCGATCCAGGCCAGGCCGAGGTCGTCGATCATGTGGCAGCGATGCAGCGCCTCCGCCATGTCCAGTTCCTGCGAATAGTCGATCATCAGCCGGACGCCGCCGCCGACCGCGCGCTCGACCGCCTCGAGGGCCGCGAGGTCGTCCTCGGGGTTCTCGCGGCCGAGGCGCAGCTTGAGCGCCGTGAAACCTCCCTGGTCCAGCAACTCCGCGGCTTCGTCCGCGACCGCCGCCGGCTCGTTCAGCCACAGTCCGTTGCTGCTGTAGGCCCGCACCGGCCCGATGCCGCCGCCGAGAAGGACGCAGAGGGGCACGTTCGCGGCCCTGGCCAGGGCGTCCCAGGCCGCCATGTCGAGGCCGGACACCGCGATCGCCGACAGTCCCTGATGGCCGACGTGGCGAAGCGACCCGCGCGCCGCGCCGAACAGCTCGAACGGCGCGACCGGACGCCCCCGGAGCAGGTCCGTCATGTCGTTCAGGGCGGCGACGAGGTAGCGCATCGCCCTGGGGACATAGGGCTCCAGATAGCTGCGCCCGGTCACGCCCTGCGCGGTGTAGAGGTCGATCAGGACGAGCGGCCACGACTCCGTCCGCGCGGAGCGGGTGACGATGGGCCGTTCGAGTTCGAGGACGACCGGCCGCGCTCTGATTCCCTCCAGCGTCAGTCTTTCCATTTCCTGCCCGTCCCCATTGCTGTCCGGTTCGGATTTCCTGCCTGTCCCAGCCCTCCCGCAACCTTAAACGACGAAACGCACCCCCACCCGGCCCTCCTCCTGCAAGGGGGAGGGAGAACGAAGGGCCTCCTCCCCCCGACAGAGGGGAGGCCGGGAGGGGGGGTGTCGGCGGAGTTTCGGGGATAGGCAAGTTGTTCCGTTTTCATCGGACGATTCCGATCTTCCTGTCCGCCGCAAAAGAAAGGGGGGCCGGAGCCCCCCAACCGGATTCGGCGCGCGCCGGCTTCAGATCGCGCCGGCTTTTTTGAGGGACTCGATGAACCCGGTCAATCCCTGTTCCGTCAGGGCCCGCTCCGCGCGGCCGCCGTCATAGGTGTCTTTCGCCTCCACCCATGCCTCGATCGCGCCGGCGCGCCAAAGCGCCATTTCGTCGTCGGTGGGCTTGTACCACTCCTTGATCTCCGCCTTGAGCTTGTCCGTCTCGGAGACGACCCATGCGAGGTCGCGCGCGCGGGCGATTTCGTCGAACGCCGCGACGCCCTCGTGGAGCGCCGCCTTCTCGTCGTCGCTCAAGGCGTTGTACTGCGTGAGGTCCATCGACAGGTGGGCGCCGGACCAGACGCCTCCCGTCTCCGTGTAGTACTTCGCCACCTCGTGCATCTTGAACAGATACTGGAAGGGAACCGGAACATACAGTCCCTCCACGACGCCCGTCTGCAGGCCCTGGTAGGTCTGCAGCCAGTCGAACGGGACGGGAATTCCTCCCCAGGCCTGGAACAGAAGGAATTCCACCGGGCTCTTGGTCACGCGGCACTTGAGGCCCTTCAGGTCGGACGGTACGTGAACGGACCTCTTCGTATTGCCGAAATGGCGGAAGCCGCCCGTGCCGAACACGCTCAGGACCTTGTGGCCGCTTCCCTTTTCCGCCTCGTCGCGTTGCGCCTTTCCGAGCCAGCCCAACGACAGCTTGTCGGCCGACTCGAGATCCTTGAACAGGTAGGGCAGATCGAAAATCGTCAACGACGTGTCGAAGTTGCCGAAGTTGTTGGTGGAACTCCGCCACAACGCGATCAGGCCCTGGTTCGCCTGCTCTCCGCACTTCTGCTCGCCGCAGATGGATCCGCGGTAGTGGCCTTCGATGGTCAGTTTCCCGTCCGACATCTTCGCGGTGACGGGCATCAGCCCTTCTTCGATGGCGTCTCCCACAGGCATGCCCGGACGATCCACGCTGGCGAACTTGAGCACTTTCTGTGCGTCGGCTGGGCCGGTGCCGAGTGCGACGGCCGCCGCTGCGGCCGCCGCGAATAGCGTGTGTCTCTTCATAGCTGTCCTCCCTCCGCAAGTCGTGTGGAAACCGTTCTTCCCCGCGCGGCTTCCCCTGGCGACTCTAGGTCATGGGAGAGTGATAACAAAATTCGAATTTCGATGGATATTGATCAGATATTCGTATCAATGCGTGATAGTCTGACCTCGCATTCATCCTCGATTCGCCGATCGGACCGGGCATGCCCAATACCCCTCACCTCGAACGATTCGTCGCCGTCGCGGAGGAACTGAATTTTCGCAAGGCCGCCGCCCGGCTGCATATCACCCAGCCGCGGATCAGCGACTCGATCCGTCAACTGGAGGCCGAGCTCGGCACCCGGCTGCTCCAGCGCACGCGGCAATCGGTCGAGCTCACCGAAGCGGGGCTGGTCTACCTGGGGCGCGCGCGGCTGGTCCTTTCGCAACTTGCCGAAGCCGCCGACGTCACGCGCGCGGTCGCCCGCGGGATGCGCGGGCACATCGTCGTCGGCTTCAACCCGGCATCGAGTTACGAGATCCTGCCGCGAGTCCTGCGGCAGTTCCGGCGCCGTTTTCCCGACGTGAGCCTCGGCTTCGAGGAACTCACGACGGTGGAGCGGGAGAGCGCGCTGCTGCAGAAGCGCATCGACGTGGCCCTGTTTCTCGCGCCGACGGTCACGCGGCGGGGCATCCGTCAGGAGATATTTCTGAGGGAGCCGCTTGTCGCCGTATTGCCCTGCGATCACCCGCTGGCACGGGACCCGGACATCGACCTCCGCCGGCTGAGGAACGAGACGTTCGTCCTTCTTCACTCGCGGCAGGAGACCGGCAATCGGGCGCGGGTCCTGTACGCCTGCCAACAGGCCGGGTTCATTCCGAACGAGGTGCGGCAGATCGACCGCATCCACAACGCGATAAGCCTGATCGCGTCCGGACTGGGCGTCGCGCTGTGTCCGGCCTCCTTCGGGCGGTTCATGCCTCCCGGCGCCGTGTACGTTCCGCTCAGGGACCCTTCGTCCCAGTTCTACGTGGAATGCGGCATTTCGTGCCGTTCGGGGGACGATTCGGCGTTGATCGCGGGATTTGTCGAGGTTGCCCGCGACGTCGGCCGTCCCACCATGGAGGCGCGCGGGGCCGGTTTGCCGAACTGAGGAGTCGCGGCGGGACGGCGTGCGTTGCGGACGGGAGTGCCGTTACCCGGCGGCGCGGGCCGGGACCGGCTCCGCGAGCTCCAGCAGGCAGTCGTCGTCCAGGGGCTCGATCGGCGTGAAGTCCCGGTGGGCGATCCACTCCGGACGCCGGAACCGGCGGATGCGGTTGTCGACGCGGCAGAGCGAGAGGTAGACGATGCTGCGGTCGAGCGGGCCGATGTTGGGCGGGCTCGCGTGGACCAGCAGCGAGGAGAACGTCAGCATGCTGCCCGCGGGGCCGGTGGGGGCGACGCAGCCGCCGCGCTCGGCGAGTTCCGTGACGATGTCCCGGTCCACGGTCCAGAGGGGATAGCTCGTGCCTTCGGTGTCGTGGTCCGCTTCGATCACGCCGCGCTTGTGGCTGCCGGGCAGGAAGAGCAGGGGACCGTTGGCCGCGGTCACGTCGTCCAGGAACACGGCGACGTTCATGGCCCGCGGCTCCGGCATCCCGTCGTCGCGGTGCCAGACGCCGAAGTCCTGGTGCCATTGCCAGATTTCGCCGTCGAACGGCGCCTTGGCGTTGACCTTGAACTGGTGCATGTAAAGCGGGCCGCCGATGATCCGCTCGACCGGCCCGAGCAGCCGCGGGTGCCGGCCCAGGCGCCGGAAGGCTTCGTGGTAGGTGTGCGCCGCGAACGCGGTGCGCGGGACGCCCGAGGACTCGCGCCAGACTTCCTCGCGCTCCATGGCGTAGACGTCCGCCGCAGCGGCGCGCAGGACACGGACCTCTTCGGCGGAGAACCGCTCCGGGAAGAAGAGGTAGCCGTCCTCCTCGAAGCGTGCGAGTTCCTGGGACGTGAGGCTCATGGCGACTGCCGTTCCGCGACCGGCCGTGACAGGCAGTATAGCCCGTCCGCCGCGTCGTTGTGCTATGGATTGGATGGCCGGGGCGCCCGAGGGCGGCGGTCCGGCGAGAGGTGGTGGCGCATGACATCCAGCAGTCTGTCGGACAGGGCGAAGCGCCTCCTCGAGCGCCACATCCACTGGGTGGTGATCGCCCTGTTGGGTCTCGGCGCGTTCGTGTTCATCTCCATCATGAATCCGCAGACGCTCGTCTGGGTGGGCCTGGTCCAGCTCGACTGCGACCTGCCCGGCCACAGCAAATGTGTCGCCGGGAACCCCCTGAAGATGCTGTTCGGGGGCGAGTGAGACGAGTCGGACCCGAGGTCCGCCCCTTACGCTATGATGGATGTCGTTGGAGCAACCGGGAGGAGCCTTCGATGCCGGATATCCGGGTTCGCGATCTGGTCAGGACCGAGGAAGGTCTGATCAGCCGCCGGATCTTCTTCGATCCGGAGATCTACCGCGCCGAGCTGGAGAACGTCTTCGCCAGGTGCTGGCTCTACCTCGCGCACGAGAGCCAGATCCCCGCGCCGGGGGACTACACCACCAACTACATGGGCGAGGACCCGGTGCTGATCTGGCGGGGTCTGGACGGGGAGGTCCGGGCCTTCCTCAACTCGTGCCGTCACCGGGGCATGCGGGTGTGCCGGACGGACGCGGGCAACGCGCGGCAGTTCGCGTGTCCGTTCCACGGCTGGACCTACGGTGCGGACGGTTCTCTGAAGACGGTTCCGAGCCTGGAGGAGGGTTACTTCGGGGCGCTGGACCGGGGTTCCTGGGGCCTGCGGCGTGTTCCGAAGCTGGCGAGCTATGGGGGGTTCGTGTTCGGGAGCTGGGACGAGGACGCGGAGAGCCTGGACGCGTACCTTGGCAACGCGCGCTGGTACCTTGACATCCTGATCGAGCGGTCGCTCGGTGGCGTGGAGGTGATTCCGGGCCAGCAGCGCTACTCGGTGGACGGCAACTGGAAGATCGCGGCGGAGAACTTCGTCGGCGACTCCTACCACCTCGCCCACAGCCACGGCTCCTGCTACGGGCTGCCGGTGCGGATGCTCAACCCCGCCAATCCCATCACGCTGGGCGGACGCAAGCTCACCTACCGCGACATCGCCATGGACAACGGCCACGGCTTCACCCAGTTCCTCCTCACGGGCGAACGGGCCGAGGTCGACCGCATGCTGGCGAGGGAGATGGGTCCCGAGATCGTCGAGTACGTCGATGAGTGCCACGCCCGGCTCGTCGCTCTCTCGCAGGTCCAGGCCGACGTGTACGCCCTGCCGTTCGGCAACCTGTTCCCGAACTTCTCGATCAACGACTTCAGCGCGCTCCGGCCGGTGGGCCTCTATCTCTGGACGCCGAAGGGTCCCGGCCGCCTGGAGGTGTGGCAGTGGGCGGCCACGGACCGGGACGCACCCCGGGCCGTCAAGGACATCGCGCGGGTCGACTTCGCGCGCGGCCAGGCCACGTCGGGGATCTTCGGCCCGGACGACACGGAGAACTTCGAGCAGGTCACGCAGTCGACGGCCGGCGCGATCGGCCAGCGCCTCGACTTCAACTACCGGCTCACCCTCGGGGGCAGGGAGGCCGACGCTCCCGACGGCGTTCCCGGATACGTCTCGAGCTACCCGTCGGAAGAGAACCAGCGCCGCTTCTACCGGCGCTACGCCGACCTGATGGACGGCGGAGCGGACGCGCAGCCGGCGTACGAGAAGCCCAGGCTCGCTGCGAGCGGGTGAAAGAAATGTAAGTCAGAAGTCAGGAAATTTCTATAATTTATTGATTTCATTATATAATTTACAAAAAATGGCGGATGGGGTGGGATTCGAACCCACGAGGAGCGTCAACCCCTGCCGGTTTTCAAGACCGGTCCCTTCAACCGCTCGGGCACCCATCCGGTCCGCGGTACTTTCTTGAATAACTTAGGCTCAATTCGTGATTCGCAGGAACCGGTGTCAAACGAGCCATTTGTTCCGTCATTCCCGCGAAAGCGGGAATCCACTTCGGTTCTTGCCCCTCGTTACCGCCCTGACCAAGGGGGACCGGCTTACAAGTCAGCTCCGGCCGTAGCCTACAGCGGGTCGCCGGTCACGACGGCGTGGGCATCGAACGCGAGGGAGGTCATGCCCGGAACATGTCGTTCCCGACGGGGCAAGTCAATCGGAGAGGCATGTACGCCGTGGGGTTTTCGGGTGCCGTCGTTCCACACGCGGAACCCCGCCCCGATATCGTGCGAACTGTGCGAATTCGTCCCCGTGCCGGCCGGCTTGAACCGCCACGGCCCGCCGCGCAAGCTGCGGCCCTCGAATACGGCAGCCCGTTCAGGAAAGGGGGAAACCATGGTTCATCGCTACAATCCGGACTCCATGTTCGCGCCGGTGGCGGCCTACGTGCACGGCGTCGAGGTCGAGGCGGGGGAACGGATCGTCCACGTCGCGGGCCAGGTGGGGATCCGGCCGGACGGCACCGTGCCCGAGAGCATGGAGGAACAGACCGAGCAGGCGTTCCTCAACATCCGGGCCGTGCTCCGCGAACGGGGCATGGACCTCGAGGACCTGGTTTCCACCCAGACCTTCATCGTGAATAAGGACGATATCCCGGGCTACCGGGCGGGGCGGGAGAAGGCCGTCGGATCGGGCCCGGACGCGCCGAAGTGGGCCGCCGCGATGCTCACGGTCGCCGGCCTGACCCGGCCCGAGTGGAAGATCGAGATCTGCGCCGTCGCCGCCAGGAAGTAGGGACGGGCGGGAGGGTCAGAGCCGCTCGCCGTTCCCGTCCGCGTAGCGGACGAGGACCTTGCCCAGGTGCCGGCCGGCGAGCTTCTGGTTAAGAAACTCGGGCGTGGACTCCATCCCCTCCAGCACGACGTTGTGCATCGTCAGCCGGCCGGCGCGGAGCAGTGCGCCGAGCCGCTCGATGACGTACGGATAGAACTCCGCATAGGCGTAGCGGTTGAAGGCGTGCACGGTGGTCTCCCGGGACCAGACGTGGCGCATGTTGGCCATGTCCCGCTCGGGCGCCGCGCTGTTGTTGGCGGCGATCCGGCCCACCAGCAGGATGTGGGAGCGCAGGGCGAGGAGCTCCGACACTGCGTCCGACACCGGCCCCCCGACAAGGTCGAAATAGAGGTGCACGCCGTCGGGGCAGGCGTCGGCCAGCGCCGTCTCGAAATCCCCGGCCGTATAGTCCACGGCGGCGTCGGCCCCGATCCGGTCGCGGACGTAAGCGGTCTTCTCCGGCCCGCCGGCGATGCCGACGACGCGCATGCCGCCGAGCTTTCCGAGCTGGACGGCGTAGGACCCGACGGCGCCCGCCGCGGAGCTGACGACGAGGGTCTCGCCCGGCATCGGGCGCGCCTTCTGGGTGAACGCGAGGTAGGGCGTCTGTCCCGGGGACGACAGGGCCGTCATCCACTCCTCCGCCGTGTAGTCGTCCGACACGACCGTGACGTCCTGGGGCGCGACCACGGCGTAGTCCTGCCAGCCCTGGCGGCCCATCACGGCCGCGCCTGGCGGGAGCGCGTCGCATTTGCTCTCCACGACCCGGGCGAAGGTGTCGCAGCTGATCGTCTCGCCGATGCGGAACGGCCGGATGAAGTTCTTGAAGTCCTTGGTCCTCATCCCCTGCCAGGCCGAGAGGGCCGCGATCTCGACGGCGACGAGGGCCTGTCCGTCCCGCAACGGGCCGGTGGGGACTCTTCGCAACTCGAAGTTCTCGGGTCCGGCGAGTCGTTCCGGACGGCTGCGCAGCACGAAGCGGCGGTTTTCAAGGGGTGCGATGACGTGATACTCCAACGGCGACGGCACACGATCGATAGATGGCGGGGGGAGATGAGTCAAACGGCCGAACGGAACGGCGGCGGTCCCGGGGACGCGGCCTCCGCCGCGTTCTACCGCGGCATGACCCGCGAGGAGTTCCTCTTTCAGTACACCCCCCAACTCCACGTGCCTGAGCACGAGGTCTGGAAGGCGCAGTGGACCCTGGCGAGCGCGCTGGTGCGCGCGCAACGCGAGGGGAAGCTGCGCGTTCCCTACGGGGACACGCCGGGGCAGACCCTCGATATCTTTCCGGCCGAACGGCCGGGCTCCCCGGTCAACGTCTTCGTCCACGGGGGCTTCTGGCGCTTCCTGGACAGCTTCGACCACAGCCTCGTCGCGCCCGCCGTCCAGGATGCCGGCGGAGCGTCGGTGCTGCTGAACTACGATCTCTGCCCCGCCGTCCCGCTGACCGAGGTCATCCGGCAGGTGCGCGCGGCCCTGAAATGGGTGTGGGAGAACGCCGGGGAGGCCAACGGCGACCGCGACAGGATCTACGTGTCGGGCCACTCGGCGGGCGGCCATCTCGCGTCGATGATGTGCCGGGACGACTATCTCGACGATCTCGGCCTGCCCCGCGACGTCGTCAAGGGCGGGACGATCGTCAGCGGCATCCTGGATGTGGAGCCCATCCTCATGGTGCCGGGCGCCGAGGAGCTGCGGGTGGAGCCGGACGGCGTGCGCGCGGTCAGCGCGAACCACATGCCGCCGGCTCCCCACATTCCCCTCGTCGTCGCCGTGGGCGGCCGCGAGACCCGGGAGTGGATCCGCATGACGGACGAGTACGTGGACGTCCTGAGGGGGCAGGGCAGCCGGGTCACCTACCTGAAGCCGGAATACGACCAGCACTTCTCGACCCTGTTCTCGCTCGGCAATCCCCTGACGCCCCTGTGCTCGGCGATGCTCGAACAGATGGGGCTCGCCGGGACCGCCGCGGGGCCATGAACGCGAGCGAGCCGAAGTACGCCCACGAGATGGAAGAGGGCGACGAGTACGAGCCGCTGGAGTTCACCGTCACGCCGGAGACGAACCAGCAGTTCCTGTTCGCGCTCGAGGACTTCGACCCCCGGTACGTGGACGGAGACGGGACGGACGCCGCGCTCGTCCACCCGGTCCTGCTGCTGCACATGTCCGCCCGGACCCGCAGCCCGTCTTTCCGGCCGGCGCCGGATTCCGGCTCCATCTTCGCGCGCGAGCACGTCGAGTTCCTGAATCCGGCCCGTGTCGGGCAACGCCTGCGGGCGAGCTGGCGCGTCGCGGGGACCTACGAAAAGCGCGGCCGCCGGTATCAGCGGATCGCCATCGCCGTCGATTCGGAAGACGGCACGCCCATCGTCCGCAGGGAGATGCACGACACCTTCTTCTTCCGGGACGGTCCGGGTGGACCGCCGAAGGCGGACTGATCCCGTGCCGGCGGGATTGTCCGGCGCCGCCGTCGGCCGGCTCCTCGAAGGCCGCCCGCGCAAGTTGAGCCGCGCCCGGATCCTGGCGTTCTCGGGCGGTCCGCTCGACTCGCCCGGCTGGCCCGAGGCCAATCTTCACACGAGCGCCGGGAAGGCGGCGGAGGCGGGCCTCTCCGCCCCGATCGCGTCCGGCACGCAGTCCGAAGGCGTGCTCCTGGAACTGCTGGTCTCGCTGTACGGTCCGGACTGGCATCGAAGCGGGGTCCTGGACGCCAGGATCGTCAGGAGCGTGTCCGTCGGCGACACGGTTCAGGCCAAGGCGCGCGTGACCGCCCGAAACCCCGGCCCGGGCGGGGAGCGGGTCGCGCTCGACGTATGGTGCGAGAACGGAAACGGCGAGGTCGTCGTCGCCGGCAGCGCCGAGGGCCTCGTGCCGTCTACGCACCCAGGCTCCCGAGCGTAGCGTCCCGTCCGCGCCCCGAGGGTCCCCTCTCCCGCAGGCGGGGGAGGGAGCGAACGGCCCGGCCGCGCACCCGAAAGCCGCTCACTCCTCGAAGGCGACCTGGAAAGGTTCCCGGACGTTGGTTTCGGGATCGAACTGCGAGCGGTCGACGAAGCCCACGTGCCTGCCGTAGACGTGGATGGAGATGCTCGTCCGGCCGGTCCGGTTCTCGACGCTGTGGATCTCGCCCGTGACCATGGCCACGGCGCTGCCCGCCTCGACGACCGTTTCGGCGCCTTTTTCCAATTCGGCGTATCCGTCGCGTGCGCCGTCGTCGGTACGGCGCCAACGGGTGTCCGTCTCGGTTCCCTCGACACCGGCCACGATGGCCCAGGTTCCGTGATCGTGAGGCGGGAATCCCCGCCCCGCCGCGTAGGCGGAGGAGAAGACCGCGAGGCCGTGATCGGGTTCTTCGTGCAGCAAATACACCGCCGCCGCCTGGGCGTTGTCGCACTCCCTGTGTTCGGGCTTGAGCCAACTCCTGGCCCGGGCAAACCGGATCGCCAGCGGTTTCAGGCGGGACACGAGCTCCGCCTCGTCCGTCGTCCCGGCGGCGACGGCCCGCATGTCTTCCACGAAACGGTCGAGTCCGTACTCCTCCCCGGTCACCGGCGCATCCCTCCGTTCGAAATTCCACCTGCACGCCCTGCGGCAATCATGATAAAGACCCCATACCCGGGCGCCAGTCTCTAAAACAAGAAGCGAGTGTCGAATGTTCCAGGTCGGGAGAAACCGGGCATGGGCGCGGTAAGGCTCGGTATCGATATCGGCGGGACCTTCACGGACGTCACGGTCCTCGAGGAGGACACCGGCCGCGTCACCGTCACCAAGGTCCCGAGCCGAGGGAGCGACCCCGGCGGCGCCCTGATCGACGCCATCGGGCGCGGTCTCGAGCTCGCGGCCGTGGACGCCGGGGACGTCGCCATGCTGGTCCACGGCACCACGATCGTGACCAACGCGGTCCTGGAGAAGAAGCTGCCCCGGACGGCGCTGCTGACCACGGCCGGGTTCCGGGACGTGCTCGAGATCGGACGCCATTTCCGGCCCGACATGTACGACCTGATGCAGGACAAGCCCGAACCCGTCGTTCCCCGCGAGCGGCGCTATTGCGTCGCCGAGCGGACGGACGCGGACGGGGAGGTGCTGCGGGAACCGGATCGGGACGACGTTTCGGAACTCTTCGCCGCCGTTCGCGACAGCGGTTCCCGGGCCGTGGCCGTCTGTTTCCTCAACTCCTTCGTCAATCCGGCGAACGAGGCGCTCGTGCGCGACTGGCTGCGGCAGGGCGTGCAAGGGATTCACGTCGCCGCCTCCCACGAGGTCTGCCGCGAGATCCGGGAGTTCGAGCGCATGAGCACGGTCGCATTGAACGCGGCCGCCATGCCGCTGGTGACGGAATACCTCGAGGACATCGCGCCCAGGATCGGGGCGGTGCTGCCGAACGCCGGCATCCTGCTGATGCAGTCGAACGGCGGCTCCCTCACCGTCAACGCGGCGCGGGACTATCCCGTCCGCATGATCACCTCCGGTCCCGCGGGAGGCGCGCTGGCGGTGCAGCGTCTCGGCGCCGCGGCCCGGCGGCCCAACCTGCTCGGCGTCGACATGGGGGGCACCAGCACGGACATCTCGCTCATCCACAAGGGCGAACTGCGCATGACGACGGAAGGCGGCATCGACGGGCTGCCCGTCAAGGTGCCGATGATCGAGATCAACACCATCGGCGCCGGCGCGGGAAGTATCGCCTGGCTCGACGACTGGAACGGCCTGCACGTGGGTCCCCGGAGCGCCGGGGCGGATCCGGGGCCCGCCGCCTACGGGCGCGGCGGCACGGAGCCGACCGTCACCGACGCCAACCTGGTCCTGGGCCGCATGCACCCCGACCGCTTCGTCGGCGGCGACATGACGGTCGACCTGGAGGCTGCCCGGACCGCGATCGAGGAGAAGGTCGCCGGCCCGCTCGGCATGACGACGGCGGCGGCGGCGGCCGGTATCGTCCGCATCGCCAACGCCAACATGGAACGCGCCCTCCGGGTGAGCTCCGCGGAGAAGGGCTACGATCCCCGCGACATCACGCTGCTGGCGTTCGGCGGGGCGGGGCCCATGCACGCCGCGGCGCTGGCGCCGGCCGTGGGCATTCCCGAGATCCTGATACCGGGACGCCCCGGGGTCTTCTCCGCCGTGGGCCTCGTCATGTCGGACATCCGTCACGACTTCGGCCGGACGAAGGTGCTGCGCGGCGAGGGGATCTCCGGAGACACCCTCGGGCCGCTGTTCGACGGTCTCGACCGGGAGGCGCACGAAGCCCTGGAGCGGGACGGCGTCCCGGAGGCACGGCGCGATCTGCGGCGCTCCGCCGATCTACGCTACGTCGGTCAGGCCTACGAGGTGAACGTGCCGGTTCCGGGCGGGCCGCTCGACGGCGAGGCGGCGGCCGAGGTCGTCCAGCGGTTCCACGATCTCCACCGGCAGCTCTACGCCCACCACCACCCGGACAAGCCCGTCGAGTTCGTCAGCGGCCGGGTCGCCGCGATCGGCTCGATGTCCGCGCCGGAACCCCGGCGGCGGACCGCGAACGGCGGCGGACCGCGGTTGAAGGAAACCCGTTCAGTGTATTTCGACGAGACGGGGGGGTACGTGGATACGGCCGTGTACGACCGGGACTCCCTGTCCTCGGGCGGCGAATTCGAAGGTCCGGCCATCGTCGAGCAGACCGACTCCACGACGGTCGTCCATCCGGGCCAGAGCGTCCGCGTCGACGAGCTGGGCAACCTGCTGATCGCGGTCGGGGAGTGATCCGATGCGCGTCGATCCCGTGACCCTCGAAGTCGTCAACAACGCGCTGGTGGGCGTCGCGGAGCAGATGGCCGCGACCATCCTGCGGACGTCGTACTCCACGGTCATCCGGGAGATGCTCGACTACTCGACCGCCGTCTTCGACCTGCGGGGCCGGATCATCGCGCAGTCCTGCCGCATCCCCATCCACCTCAATTCCATGTCGCGCTCGCTGCGCACGGCGCTGGACGAGGCCATCCCCATCGGCGAGTGGCGGCCCGGCGACATCGTCATCACCAACGATCCCTACAAGGGCGGCCAGCACCTGCCGGACGTGCAGACGTTCCTGCCGGTGTTCGCCGACGGCGAGCTCGTCGCCATCTGCGGCACGCTCGGGCATCACCTCGACATCGGCGGCATGCGGCCCGGAAGCTATGCCGGGGACGCCGTGGAGATCTTCCAGGAAGGGCTGCGGATTCCCCCCATCAAGCTGTTCGAGGAAGGCCGGATCAACGAGCGGCTGTTCGCCATGATCGAAGCGAACATCCGGCAACCGGCGATGACCATCGGCGACCTCCGAGCCCAGACGGCGGCACTCGAGATCGGCCGCGACGGCGTGCTCGAGCTGATCGAGCGCTACGGCGAACGCACCATCGCGGATTGTCTGGAGGAGGCCATCGAAGCGTCGGAAGGGCGGCTGCGCGACCGCCTGCGGGAGATTCCCGACGGCACCTACCGGTCCTCTTATCTGGTGGACGACGACGGCGTCGTGGACGAGCCCATCGAGATCGTCACCGCCGTGACCGTCGACGACGGAACGATCCACGTCGACTTCACGGGCACCGATCACCAGCGCCGGTCGCCGATCAACGCCACGCTGTCGTCGTGCGAGTCGGCGGTCTACTTCGCCATCCTATCCATCGTCGATCCGTCGATCCCCGCCAACTACGGTGTCTACAAGCCGATCCGGATCACCGCGCCGGAGGGCACCGTCGTGAACGCCTTGCCGCCCGCCCCCGTCGTCGGCCGGAACGCGATCACTCACACCATCGTGAACTCCCTGATGCGGGCGCTGTCCCAGGTCATCCCGGACCGGGTCACGGCAGCCTATTACGGCATGTCCAACGTTCACATCCTGGCCGGGGACGGCGGCAAGGACCGGGACCCCTGGATATTCTTCGACATCGAGGTCGGAGGCTGGGGCGCCCGGCGGGACAAGGACGGTCCCGATTGCTACTCCCAGGGCATCCACAATCTGGCGAACACCCCGATCGAGATGGTGGAAGCCACCTACCCGCTCCGCTTCAAGCGCTACGAGTTCATCCCGGACACGGGCGGGGCGGGGCGGCGGCGGGGCGGCCTCGGCGTCCGCCGGGACATCGAATTCCTCGACAGGAGCGGATCGCTCAACACCCAGTTCGACAAGTTCAAGGTGGCTCCGTTCGGCCTGTTCGGGGGCGGGGACGGCGCCACCGGACGCATGGTGATGAACCCCGACGGGACCGATCCCGAAGAGCTTCGTTCGAAGACCGTGAACCGCGCATTTCGGCGCGGCGACGTCTTCAGCATGCGGACGCAGGGCGGCGGCGGTTTCGGCCCGCCGGAGGAACGCGGCCGGGCCGCGGTCGAGCGCGACCTGCGGGAGGGAAAGATCTCGGCCGAGAGCGCCCGCGAGATCTATGGCCTGAAGGACGGGCAGCCGTGAAGATCGACTCCCTCGAAACCATCGTCGTCGAGCTGCCGGGGCGGTCCGCCTACGGCTGGCGTTCGCTGGAGGTTCCCATCGGCCGGTACGTCATCCTCCGGTTGACGACCGATACCGGGATCACGGGCCTCGGAGAGGCGCCGGCCATCCTCAGTTGGGGCGGCGAACATGGCCGTTATTTCGGCGAGGATCCACGGATCGTGTGCTATCTGGCCGGCGAGGTCCTGTCGCCCCTCCTGATCGGCGCCGATCCGAGATCGGCGCGGACGCTGCTCGCGCGAATGGACGAGGTCGCCCGGGGGTTCCCCTATACGAAGGCGATGATCGAATCCGCGCTGCTGGACATCGTCGCCAGGGACCTGAACGTGCCGCTCCACCAGCTCCTCGGTGGCGCCGTGCGGGCACGGATTCCGATCTGTCACAGCGTCGGCCTCGCGAAACCGGAAGAGGCCGCGGCCGAGGCGGAGCAAGTCGCCGCCGACGGCCTGGGGTGGATGCAGATCAAGGTGAGCGGCGACCCGGCCAGGGACACGGAGGTGCTCGCCGCCGTCCGCCGGGCCGTCGGGGACGAAGTTCAACTCTATCCTGACGTCAATCGCGGTTACCGTGGCGTCAAGACGGCGATCGCGGCCGTCAGGGCCATGCGGGAGGAGGCGGCGATCTGCGCCGTCGAGCAGCCGGTCGAGGGGATCGAGGCCATGGCGGCGGTGGCGGCCGGCATCGACGTCCCCGTCATCGTCGACGAAGGGTGCTGGTCGCCGCAGGACGCGCTGGAGATCGTGAACCGCCGCGCGGCGGACATCGTATCCATCTACTACACCAAGGCCGGCGGCCTCCTCCGGGCCATGGAGATCGGGGCGATCGCCCGGGCCGCCGGGCTGCCGATGAACGTCAACGGCTCGCTCGAGGCGGGCGTGGGGAACGCGGCGAACCTGCACCTCGCCGCGGCGCTCGACGGCACCGTGATGCCCGCCGTGATCACCATCAACACGCTGGCGGGCCGGGAGCAGACGAAGGTCGGCGGCGTCTTCTATACCGACGACATCGTCACCGAGCCCTTCGCCTATGCCGACGGCTGCCTGACCGTTCCCGACGGGCCGGGACTGGGCGTCGAGCTCGACCCCGGCAAGATCGAGAAATACCGGGTGAACTGATCATCGGACCCGTGGCCGGACGGACGCCGGCGGGCCGCAAGGGGAGGACCAATGCCAGCCAAGTTCGGAGTCTCGTGCGGCGGCGACCTGTGGAGCGCGGACGACATCCGCGCCGTCGAGGAGTACGGTTACCATTCGTTCTGGACCGGTGAGCACATCGTCTACCACCGTCCCATTTTCGAGGCCGTCACGACGCTGACCCGCGCGGCCGCGCTCACCTCCCGCATCAAGGTCGGACCGGCGACCCTCCTGCTGCCCTTGCGGCACCCGACCATGGTGGCGAAGCAGTTCTCGTGCCTCGACGTTCAGTCGGAGGGGCGCGTCCTGCTGACGGTCGGCGTCGGCGGCGACTACCCGCGCGAGTTCGCCGGCTGCGAGGTCCCGATGAACGAGCGGGGCCGGCGCGCGACGGAAGCGATCGAGATCATGAAGAAGTACTGGAGCGGAGAGCGCTTCGACTACGACGGCGAGATCTTCCACCTCAAGGACGTCGACATGCACCCGGTTCCGGCTCAGCCGGGCGGCATCCCGATCTGGGTCTCGGGGCGGCAGGAAGGTCCGATGCGACGGGCGGCACGGATCGGCGACGGCTGGCATCCGTACATGTACACGGCGGACCGCTGCAAGATCTCCTTCGGCCAGGTCGTCGAGTACGCGGACGGCTACGGCCGGGCGCTCCCCGACGACTACGCCTGGGCCTGCTTCATCTACGTCAGCCTTTACGACGACGCGGCGCAAGCGCGGACGCGGGGGATCGAGGAGCTGTCCTACCGCTACGAACAGGATTTCGGGGAGCTGGTCGACAAGTATTGCGCCTACGGACCGCCCGACCGGATCATCGACTACCTCTCCGCGTACGTGGAGGCGGGCGTGAACTATTTCATCCTCGCGCCCATCATGCCGCCCGCCGACCGGCGTGCGCACCTCGACCGTCTGGCGAAGGAGGTGCTGCCCGCGCTTCAGCGGATGGAACCCCCGAGAGTCCAATGACGCTCGCCGCGGCCGACGAGCTCATTTCCGAACGGCTGTTCGCCGTCGCGGAACGCGACCCGGCCCGCGAGCTGATCTGCGATCCGATCTACGGACGCATCTCCTACGGGCAGGCCGCCGAGCAGGTCGAGCGGCTCGCCTACGGCCTGTGGAACCTCGAAATCGGCCGCGGCGACGTCGTGATCGTCCAGCTCCCGAACTGGGCGCCGTTCCTGATCCTGCACATGGCGCTCACGGCGATCGGCGCCGTCACGGCGACGATCCCTATCGTCTACCGGGAGCACGAGCTGACCGGGGTCATCCGGCTGACCGGGGCCAAGGCGCTCGTCGTCCCCCGCGCGTTTCACGGGACCGACTTCGAGTCCATGGGCGAAAGCCTGCGCGAACGCATGCCGACGCTGGAGCACGTCATCCACGTGGGCGGCGGCGGGTCCGGACGAGGCGTCGGCTACGAGTTCCTGATGCGGGAACCCTGGGAAGCCCGCGGCGATCGGCCGTCCCTCGCGGACCTGAAGCCGGCGGCGGAGGACATCACAGCGCTCGGTTTTACCTCCGGCACCACCGGAGACCTCAAGGGCGCGATGTACGACACCCGAATCCTTCATGCCACCAACATGGGGTTCGTCGAACGCTACGGTTTCGACGAAGGCGACCGCATCTTCGGCTGCTCGCCCGTGGGCCACGCGGTCGGATTCACCCACGCGCTCCGCATGACCTTGACCGTCGGCGGGAGCATCGTGCTTCAGGAGCGGTGGGACCCGGCCCACGCCCTCGAGCTTCTGCAACGGGAAAAATGCACCTTCATGGCGGCCGCGACCCCTTTCCTGATGGATCTGGCCTACCACCCGGACCTCGAGACGCGCGGGAACCTGTCGTCGGTGAAGCTGTTCCTGTGCGGCGGCGCTTCGATCCCCGAACGGCTCCTGCGCGACGCCCGGGCCGCGTTCCCCCACACGTTCACGTCGCCGCTCTGGGGCATGACGGAGTGCGGCGGAGTCACCACGTGCCCTTACGACGCGCCTCCGGAAAAGCTGTTCGAGACCGACGGGCTGCCGTGCGGTTCTATGGAACTCAAGGTCGTCGACGGGGACCGCGGCGAAGTTCCGCGCCGCGCCGAAGGGGAACTCATGGCCCGCGGCCCCATGGTGACGCGGGGCTACTACGGGCGCCCCGACCTGACCGCCGAGAGCTTCCTCGCGGACGGGTGGTTTCGCACCGGCGACCAAGCCCGGATGGACGAGGACGGATACGTCAAGATCACCGGCCGCATGAAGGACCTCATCATCCGGGGCGGGGTCAACATCTCGCCGACGGACGTCGAGAGCGTCCTCTTCTCCCATCCCCGGATCGCCAACGCCGCCGTCGTGGGCATGCCGGATCCACGGTTGGGGGAGCGTGCTTGCGCCTTCGTCATCCTGTCCGAGGACGGCGGTCTGGATCTCGCGGAGGTCCAGGACTGGATGGAGAAGGCCAACGTCGCGAAACCCAAATGGCCCGAGCGGATCGAGATCGTCGACGCCTTCCCCATGACGCCCTCCGGAAAAGTTCAGAAATTCCGGCTGCGCGAGATGATCGCGGGCCGGGCCGCAGATGCCGCGGCTTGAGGCGGGATCCCGAATGACGCCCGGGCAGCCGACGGACGGAGCCGCGCGCGATGCCGGTTTCCTCGACCGCTTCTTCAAGCCGGAAAAAGTGGCCGTCGTCGGGCTGTCCCGCGCCGCCGTCGGCGCGCCGGTCAGCGTGCTCACGACCTTGAAAGACTACGGCTACGGCGGGGAGATCTACGTGATCAACCCCAACATGACCGCGGCGGACGCGGATGGCTTCAGCGTCTGCGCGAGCCTCGGCGAGCTTCCGCCGGACATCGATCTCGCGGTGGTCAGTGTCGCCCGGGAGCAGGTCCGGAGCGTCCTGGAAGGTTGTATCGCCAAGGGGATCGGGGGCGCCATCGTCATCACCCAGGGATTCGCCGACGCGGACGAGGAGGGCCGCCGCCTCCAGGAGGAGATGCTGGCCCTGGCGCGCGCCAACGACCTGCGCATCCTCGGCCCCAATACGATCGGCGTCGCCGACGCGTTCTCCTGTTTCACGTCGTCGTTCATCGAACTCGAGAACGACAGGACGCCGATCGGGCAGATCTCGCAGTCGGGCCTGTTCATGATGGGGCATCACCTGATCAACAACGAGCCCGCCGGCTTCTGCATGTCCATCGATCTCGGCAACGCCAGCGACATCGATCTCGTGGATGCGCTCGCGTACTTCGGCCGGAGCGACAGGATCGAGGTCATCCAGTGCCACGTGGAGGGGATCGGCGACGGCGGCACGTTCGTGGAGACGGCCTCGCGGGTGTCCCGGGAGAAACCCGTCGTGCTCCTCAAGGCGGGCCGCAGCGAGACGGGGCGGATCGCGGTCGTCTCCCACAGCGGCGCCGCGGCCGGCGAGAACGAAGTGTACGATGCGGCGTTCCTCAAGGCCGGAGTCGTGCCCGCGCGGAACCCGGAAGAGTTGCGCCTGCTGTCCAAGGCGCTGGTCACCTATACGCCGCCCAAGGGAAAGCGGGTCGCCGTCGTGAGCTTCTCCGGCGGCGGCGCCATCCTCGCCATCGACGCCATCGAGAGCGCGGGCCTGGAACTGGCCAGGCTCTCGGAGGACACCGTCGACGCCATCCGGGGCCTGTTCCCTCCCTGGCTGACTGTCGACAACCCGGTCGACGTCTGGATTCCGGTGGCGCGGGATTTCGACGCTTCCTTTCCCCGCATCCTCGAACGAGTGGTTCGGGACGACGCCGTCGACGCGGTCATCTGCATCTACTGCTCCTACACCCTGCCCAAGTACGACGCCCTCGACAGCTCCCGGTACGTCGGCGAAATCGCGTCGCGATACCCGGAGAAACCCATCCTGTGCTGGACCTACGGTCTCGACATCGCGGGTTTCACCAGAAGGATCGAGGAGGCGGGGACCGCGATGGTGTTTCCTTCGCTGGACTCCGCGGCCGCCGCGATCGCCAGGATGGCCGACTACGGCGCCTCCCGCCGCGCGGCGCCCCGCGGCGCTCCTCCCCGGTTCGACGTGGACGACGACCGCGTGGCCCGGCTGCTGGCGTCGGCGGCGCGGTCCGGCTCCCGCCACCTATTCACGGAAGGCCTGGAGATCCTCGAGGCCTACGGCATCGCCCCGGCCCGGTGGAGACTGGCCGGGAGCGAAAGCGATCTCGCGCGGAACGCCGCCGCGATCGGATATCCCCTCTGCATGAAGGTCGTGTCCTCCGACGTCGTTCATAAATC
Source organism: Alphaproteobacteria bacterium (assembly GCA_963663355.2). Classification (GTDB taxonomy): domain Bacteria; phylum Pseudomonadota; class Alphaproteobacteria; order UBA2966; family UBA2966; genus UBA2966. The sequence continues at coordinate 1,828,805 of CAXXKS010000001.1, read as the reverse complement.
GGACAGCGGCGGAGTCCGGCTGGGCATCGCGGACGACCGGGCGCTCGTCGAGAATTACCGTGCTCTGCGGGAGGACGTGCTGCGCGCCAATCCGGGAGCGGCGATCGACGGCGTATTGCTTCAGGCGATGGCGCCCAAGGGCACGGAGGTCATGATCGGCGCCAGGCGGGACCCCACGTTCGGGCCGTGCCTCGTCGTCGGAGCGGGCGGCGTCTACACGGAGATCCTCGACGACTACGCGTTCCGTCTGGCGCCCGTCGACGAGGCCGAGGCGCGCGAGATGCTGGCCGAACTGAAGCTGTACCCGCTGCTGCGGGGAGCAAGGGGCGAGGCGCCCGCCGACGTGGACTCCGTCGTGGACGCGCTCCTGAGGGTGTCGCAACTGGTCGCGAGTCATGCTTCCATCGAGGAGATCGACGTCAATCCCCTGATCGTCTACGAACGCGGGTCGGTCGCCGTGGATGCCCGCATCGTCACGCGAGGGACGGGCGGGGCGGGGGTGTTCAGCGGCTGGCGTCCGGCCGATAATCCGCCGGGGGAGGCGGTCGGATGACCCAGGGAGACTGGAGAGAGCCGGAAGGCGAGAAGTTCGCCCTCGGAACCATAGAGGAGCAGGCGCACTGGCAGGCGGAATACCACCGTCTGGTACGGGAGACGGTGGAGCGGGAACGCGCGCTCCGGCCGGCGGACGGAGGCGCCGATCCGCGGACCATCGGCATGCGCATTCCGCGGAACGATGCCCTGTACAAGGTGCGCGGGCGCGCCCGATACGCAGGTAACATCGAGATGGAGGGCATGCTCCACGGGCGTTTCGTCCGTAGCCCGCACCCGCACGCCCGCATTCTGAAGGTCGATACCTCCGCGGCCGAGGCGGCCCCGGGCGTCAAGGGCGTCCTGACCGCCGCGGAGATTCCGGACGGCCGGCTCCTGGTCGGTCCGATTTCGGACGACACGCCGATCCTGGCCCGGGACAAGGTGCGCTTCGCCGGGGAGCCGGTCGTCGCCATCGTCGCGGAGACGGAGCGCCAGGCAGAAGCCGCGTGCCTGCTCGTCGAGGTCGCGTACGAACCGCTGGAGACGGTCACCACGCCGGAACAGGCGCTGGCCGACGGGACCGTCCGCATCGATCCCGACGACGGCAACGTCATCGTCGACCTGCGGCACGGTCAGGGCGACGTCGAGGCCGGCTTCGCGGAAGCGGACGTCGTCCTGGAGAACGACTACGAGACGGAGCCCGTCGACCATTGCTTCCTGGAGCCGCCGGCCGGCGTCGCCTTCGTGGACCCGGACGACGTGCTGACCGTCCTGGTCTGCACGCAGTACCCCCACTACCACCACAAGCAGCTCGCCCGAGTCACGGGCCGTCCCACGGAGAAGGTGCGGGTCGTCCAGTCCGTGGTGGGCGGCGCGTTCGGCGGCAAGATGGACAACACGGTCGAATGCGCATCCGCGCTGCTGACCCTCAAGACTGGCCGGCCGGTCAGGATGGTGTTCACCCGCGAGGAGGTCTTCACAGCGACGACCAAGCGCCACGCCATGAAGATTCACCAGCGCCTGGGAGCCACGAAGGACGGCCGGATCACGGCGCTGGACGTGCGCAACCTGTTCGACGGCGGCGCCTACCGCTCCTACAGCATGATTTGCAGCGGCCGTTGCGTGATCCACGCGGGCATGCCCTACCGCATCCCCAATCTCAGGGTGCGTCACACCGCTGTCTTCACGAACCACGCGCCGAGCGGCGCCATGCGGAGCTTCGGCGTGGTCAAGGTAGCCTTCGCCATGGAATGCCAGCTCAACGAGTTGGCCGACCGGCTGGGCATGAGCCCGATCGAGATCCGGCGCATCAACGGCTTGGTCGACGGCGACCGCACCAGCACGGGCCAGACTTTGACGGACGTGGGCCTCCTTCAGTCGCTCGACGCCATCGAGCCGATCTACGAGCGGCGGAAGAAGGACCTTGCCGGCCGGCTAGGCGGTGCGCGGCGGCGCGGCCTCGGGATCGCCTGCCTGGGCTACGGCATCGGCTATAGTGGCGTCCGCAACCCGTCGACGGCGCGCGTTCGCGCCGGGGCCGATGGCACGGTAACCGCCTTCTGCGGGACGCCCGACATCGGTACGGGATCCGACACTTCGCTGGCCATGGTGGCCGCCGAGTCCGCCGGGGTCGCCGTGGACCGCGTCCGGGTGGTCAGCGGGGACTCGACGAAAACCGACGATTCGGGACCGACGTCGGCGTCCCGCACGACGTATTTCTCGGGAAACGCGGCGCACATGGCCGGCCGCGACTTCAAGCGGCGGTTCGAGGCGGCTGTCGCCGGCAGGCTCCAGGCGCCGCGGGAAGAAGTGCGCTTGCAGGACGACTCGGTCATCGTCCGCAACGAACCCATGACCTTCGAGGAGGCCTGCGCGCTGATCGGCGACGACATCGACGGGGTCCGCGGCTACGGCAAGTTCGATCCCGACATCGCCGTGGACATCCTGACTTTCGAAGGCAATCCCTATCCCACGTACGTCTTTGCTACCCACCTGGTCGAGATCGAGGTGGACACGGAGCTGGGCTCGGTCGATCTCCTGAAGGCTTGGTGTGCGCACGACGCCGGCACCATCGTCAACCCGACGGGTGCCGAAGGGCAGATCGAGGGCGGTGTCGCCATGGGGGTCGGCCAGGCCCTGTGGGAGCGCGTGGTCCGCCGGGACGGCCACGTCGTGAATCCCCATTACCGGGACTACCTGCTGCCCGGCGCCAAGGACGTGACGCAGGAGATCGAGAGCATCTTCGTCGACAACCACGACCGCACCGGCCCCTACGGCGCCAAGGGTGTCGCGGAAGTGAGCCTGATCCCGATCCCGGCCGCCATGGCGAGCGCCGTCGCCGACGCGACGGACGTGCGCCCGGGCCGCCTGCCCATGGAGTCCGAATACCTGCTCGGCCTGCTCCACGGGAACGGCGCATGAGCTGCCTGTACACCCCGGCCCGCACCGTCGCCGAGGCCGTGGACGCCCTCGCCGCGGCGAAAGGGGAGGCGCACGTCATCGCCGGCGGCGTCGCGCTGGTCATCCTGATGAACGAGAAGCTCGTCGAGCCGAGCTGGCTCGTCGACGTCTCGCGCATCGAGGCCTTGCGCGGTATCGACCGGCTGCCCGACGGAACGATCCGCATTGGTGCCGCCGTCACCCACCGCGAAGTCGCGGAGTCCGGGACCGTCGCGGCGGCATTCCCCATGGTGCCCGAGATGGCCGCCGAGATTGCCTGCGGGCGGATCATGAACAGGGGAACGATCGGCGGAAACATATGCCTGGCCGACCCCCAGGGCGACCCACCGGCCGTCATGCTCGCGCTCGACGCGGTCATGCGGGCCGCGGGCCCCGGCGGCGCGCGCGACATTCCCGCGCGGGAGTTCTTCGTCGGCCTCTACGAGACCGCCCTGCGCGAGGACGAGCTGCTGCAAGAGATCCTCGTCCCCCCGATGAAACCGGGTTCGGTCACGGCCTTCGGGAAGTACGCCGCGCGTAGGGCCATGGACTACACGTCCACGATCAGCGTCGCGGCGCGCCTGGTCCGGGGCGCCGGCAACGGGCATATCGAGGAGGTCTCGCTCGGCTTCGGCGGCGTCGGGCAGACGCCCGTCCACTCGGAGGAGGTGGAGGGCCTGCTCGCCGGCGCGGTTCCGTCCGACGAGGCGTTCGGCCGGGTGCGCGAGGCGCTCTTTGACGTGTTGGAACCGATCGGGGACCATCTCTACTCGGCCGACTACAAGCGCCACGTCGCGGCCGTCACCTTGCGGCGCACCGTGATGAAGGCGTTCGACGGAACCTGGGAGGGGGAGGGGGTCCTGATCCGATGACAGTGGACGTCACCCTGAACGTCAACGGCCGGTCGCACGCACTGTCGGTGGAGCCGACCGAAACGGTCGTCGGCGTCCTCCGCGAGCGGTTGGGCCTGACCGGCACGCACAAGGACTGCGCCATGGGCGTGTGCGGCGCCTGCACGGTCCTGCTCGACGGGCGGCCCGTGAGCTCCTGCCTGCTGCTTGCGCCCCAGGCGGACGGGCGGGAGATCAGGACCGTGGAGGGGCTGGAGCGGGACGGGCGGCTGAGTCCCCTGCAGGAGGCCTTTCTCGTCCACGGCGCCGTGCAGTGCGGATACTGCACGCCCGGATTCCTGATGACTACGACCGCGTTGCTGGAAGAGAACCCCGCCCCGACCCGCTCCGAGATCGTGGAGGCCGTCAAGGGGAACTTGTGCCGCTGCACTGGCTACAAGAAGATCGTCGAAGCCGTGGAGGCCGCCGCTGCGGCGGAGACCGCGGAATGACGACACTCGCCATCGATCACGACACCGACGCCCTGGTCGTCATCGATGTCCAGAACGACTTCTGCCCCGGCGGCGCGCTCGAGGTCCCTAACGGCGACGAGGTCTTGGCGCCGATCAACGGACTGACGGAACGGTTCCGCCACGTGCTGCTGACGCAGGACTGGCACCCGGCCGATCACGTCTCGTTCGCCTCCATGCACGAGGGGCGCGAGCCGTTCGAGGTCGTCGGCCTCGACTACGGTCCCCAGGTCCTCTGGCCGGACCACTGCGTCCAGGGCACCGCGGGTGCCGAGTTCCACGCCGGCCTGGAGGTGGATTCGGCGGAGCTCGTCATTCGCAAGGGCTACCGTCGGACCATCGACTCCTATTCGGCCCTGTTCGAAAACGACCACCATACGCCCACCGGGCTCGCGGGATATCTCCGCGACCGCGGTTTCGAGCGGCTGTTCATGGCGGGGCTGGCCACGGACTACTGCGTCGCCTATTCGGCCCTCGACGGCCGCCAGGAGGGGTTCGCGGTCTTCGTCGTCGAAGACGCCTGCCGGGGCATCGACCTCGACGGCTCGCTGAAGGCGGCTTGGCGGGAGATGGCGGACGCGGGCGTGGCGCGGATCGCGAGCTCGGCGCTGGCCGGCTGAGCCGGGAGCCGGCCCGGACGCATGGTGTCCGTTCCGGAAAATCGATAGGCTGTTCGCGTACGGATTCGCTCCTCGCCCGGATACGCTCGGCATGCCGTGTCGAAGACTCCGCCTGACGGCCGCGCTGCTGCTCGCGTTCGCCGGCGCGCAACCGGTCCCGGCGCGTGCGCTTCCCGCCGACGTGCTGAATTCGGTCGTTTCCGTGCTGCCCGTCTGGCCCGGGCGCGCCCGGGGCAGCGCTGACGGACCTCGGGGCGCCGCGCCGGAAGGAAGCGGCGTGGTCTTGCGGCCGGGACACATCGCGACGGCTTGGCATGCGGTCGAGCCCGCCGAGCGGATCGACGTCCGTCTTTCGGACGGACGCATCCTGCCGGCGCGGCTGATCGCCAAGGACCCCGCGAGCGACATCGCCGTGCTGGGCGTCGAGGCCGAACTTCCGCTGATCGAGATCGCACCCCTGCCGCGGCTTGCGCAGCCGGTATGCGCCGTCGGCAACGCATTCGGTCTGGGCCTTTCCGTGACCTGCGGCGTGGTCTCCGCGCTGAACGTGTCCGACGCGGGATTCAACCCCGTGGAAGATTTCGTCCAGACGGACGCCGCCGCGAACCCGGGCGTGTCGGGCGGAGCGCTGGTGGACGCGGACGGCCGCCTGGTGGGCATGATGTCGGCGATCTTCGCCTCCAGGGGCGACACCGATATCGGCATCAATTTCGCCGTTTCGACGGAGCTGCTGCTGCGGGTCGTCGAGGCGCTCGTCGCCGACGGTGAGGTTCGGTATCCCGAACCCGGCTGGCGGCTGGAAGCCGTCGGACGCGACCGGCTGGCCGCGGTGGCCGCGCCGATGGTCGGCGAAGTGAGCGCCGGCGGTCCGGCGGCCATGGCGGGCATCGCGCCCGGCGATACGGTCCTGAAAATCGGCCCGCGCCGGGTTCGGACGCCGCGCGACGCACGCGCTGCGCTCGCCGTCGTTCGCGACACCGGCGCGCCGCTCGACGTCACCCTGCGGCGCGACGGGCAGCGGCGCATCGTCGCCCTGTCTTTCGTTGCGGCGCCGGGGGTGCCCGACGCGTTGGACAGGCCGGAATCGGTTGGAGACTGCCCCCATCCGGCACCGGTCTGCCGCGTCCGGCAGGCGGTTTTCCCGGTCTCCAGCTTCGATCCGATGGCCAGCGCGACACGGGTCGGCCCCGCGCTCCTGGTCACCAACAGGCATGTCGTGGCGAACCGACCGGACGCAGTCGTCCACACCCCCGACGGGCCGAGGCGTGCGAGGGTGGTTCCCTCCGCCTATTTCGGCGATCTGGCACTGCTTGAGGTTCGAGGCCTGCCCGGGGACGGATTCGTGCCGGACCTCGAGGGGGAGGTCCAGGACGACGACGTATTCTACGTCGTCGGCGCCGATGCAGTCCGGAGGGAGGTACGCGTCTTCGACCCCGGCGGGCTGATCGCGAGGCCGGCGGAAGGTGCGGAGCTGGGACGACTCCATATCCGGTCGCGCATGCAGCCCGGCGTGAGCGGCGGAGCCCTCGTGGACGAGCGCGGCGAACTTGTGGGGATTGCCGTGGGCGGCGGCGACGGACGTTTCGAGGCAATACCCCTGGACGGCGTCCGCGCGCTCCTGGCCTTGCGCGCGGACGCGGGAGCCGCCGAGGTGACGCGCCGGCTGGGAACGGCCCTATCCGACTGCACAGCCGGGATGGACGCGATTCGGGCGGGCGCCGCGGCCGAATCCAACCGCGACGCGCTGTTTCGGACCTGCGCCGCGGCGATGAACCACGGCCAGTTGCTCGAGGCCGGGCGCATCCTGGCGCGCGCCCGCGATTTCGACGGCGCCGCGGCGCTGCACGGCAAGGCCGCCGAACAGGTCCCCAACTCGACCAACGCGCGGATGTCACTGTTGGTGTCGCTCCAGCTCGCCGGACGCTTCGCCGAGATGACGGGGCACGCGCGCCGGCTGATGCGCATGGCGCCCGAGGACCCGCGGGCCTTACGGTTCGCGGTACAGTCCGGCGTCTGGGGAGGCGCGCCGAAACTCGCCGAGGAAGCCTATCAGGCGCTCTTGAAGGCGGATCCGCGGCAGGCCGCGGCCGCTCGCCGGTTCATTGACGACGCCCCGCCCGCGCCGACGCGCCGATAGCGCGGTCAGTCCGAAAGCGGATCGGGAATCCAGCCGGCCGCGACGACGCCTTCGCGCTCGAACGGAGACGGCGCCGCCCGGGCCAGGATGCGCGCCTTGAGCTTGGCCGCGCTCAACCCCGGGTTCCGCGCCAGCAGCCTGGCCGCGAGGGCAGCGAGACGCGGAACCGCGTAGCTGGAGCCGGAGGCGGTCCCGGATGCACCGCGAAAATCGACGATCTCCAGGTTCTCGGCCGGCAGCATGACGTCGACGCTCGCCGCTCCCCAGTTCGATCCCGGAGCAAGGCGTCCGAAGCCGTCGGCCGAGGTTACGGTGACGATGTTTTCGAGCGTCGAAACGGCCGGAAAGATGGGGGTCTCGTCGATGTCCCGACCGGCGTTTCCGGCCGAGACAACGGCCAGAATGTCGCGGCCGCGCAGTGCGCTTTCGAAAGCGCGCCAGTCTTCGGGCCGGCGGCTGCCCATCGGTACGGCGAGGATGCGGACGCCCGCGTCGACCGCGCGCGCGACCAGGTCCGCCATGCGGCTCATGTCGGGGCGCGGATAGCGAAACGGGATCAGCGCAGCGCCGGGCGCTTCCCGCGCGAGCACCGACGCGACCGCCGTGCCGTGACGGATCGGAAGGAAGGGTCCGCGCGAGACGTCCCCGTCATACGGCCAGGGATCGAGGTCCCAATAGTCGTAGCCCAAGGGAGTCCCCTCGCCGTCGCGGGCCAGCCGGCTCCGAAACAGCGGCAGATCGTAGGCCAGACCCGAGTCCACCAAGGCGACCCGGATGCCGCCGGGGTCCTTCCCCTCGGGCCATGGGGCCTGCAAGGTCTCGGCCCACTTCAGGGTCTCGAGGTCGCCTTCCAATTGATCGAGGTATCGCCAGGCGTCGCCGTCCGCCCGGATCTCCCGGCCGGAGCGAATCGCGCACCCTCCATCCGCCGTCGCCTGAAACGACGGCCGGGCGCCGTCGCCGTCCCGGGCGGCGTAGGACACCACGAACCGGCGAAGCCTGCCGTCGAACCGCCGTCGCTCGATAACGAGCCGGTTGGCCCCCGGCAGCAGAAGGCGAACGACGATACGCTGCGGATCCTGATCGTCGGGCCCGCGGGTTTCGTCCAGAAACCAACTGCCGGGCATGGCGTCCTGTACCTCGAGGCCGGACAATCCGGGCCGCGGGCAGACCCGTTCGACGGCGAGACGCAGCCAGCGCGCCGCGTCCTCGCGACCGTCGGCGACCGATCCGACCGGCATCGCCAAGGTCGCGGCGAGTGCCAGGAGCGCGCCGAGAGTCCGCATGGGAGAGCGTGGCATGGCGGCGTATGGATCGTGGTCCGGAATCCGTCGAGAACATCGAGGCGCTGGCCGTCGGCGTCTGCCGGACAGACAATAGCGCGGTTCTTGCGGAAGAGGGGCCGTGTGGATTTCCGGTATATGGAACTTCCGACAATATGTTGATTCATATACAAAGTTTTGCGCGGCCCCGCTGACCCCGAATGTCGTTTCCGGACCGACGGATCGCGCCGCCGGATTCCTTCTTCCTGGACAGGGAGAAGGACAGGGTGAGGGTGGAAAGGGGGCTCCATGTTCCGGCACGGCACCGACGATTTCCGGGACGGGAGGAAAACCGTTTGACACCACCCGATCTCGGGTTCAAATCCGCGCCCTTGCGGCTGTTTCGGGAGGACGACATGCATGAAATCGTCAAGGACGTGCTCACCTGGACCTGGTTTTCGGAGCGTCACGGATACGACTTCAACGGCTACCTAATCCGGCACCGGGGCGGAAACCTGTGCATCGACCCCGCCGAACTCAGCGCCACGGCGCTGGAGGACATCGCCGCCGAGGGTGTGGCCCGGATCCTGCTCACCAACCGCAACCACTCGCGCGCCGCGAACGGGGTCCGCGGCAGGACGGGGGCTCCGACGGCGGTTCACCGGGACGACGCGGCGCACGCCCGGGGCGAGGGAGCCGAGATCGACGAATATTTGGCAGTCGGAGAGTCCATTGGCCCCCTCAAGGTCGTCGACGCCTCCGGCAAGTCGCCCGGAGAAGTGGCATTCCACTGGCCGGAAAGGCGAATCCTGATCGTGGGCGATGCGGTGATCGGCAACCCACCCGGCGCGTGCGCGCTCGTGCCGGACCGGGTGATGGACGACCGCCGCCGCCTGCAAGAGAACGTCCGCGCGCTGCTGGACCTCGATTTCAACACCCTTCTCGTTGGGGACGGCGTTTCCATCCTCACGGGCGCCAGGGACCGTCTTGCGGCGCTGGTCGCGTCTCTCGACACGTGACCGCGGCCCGCCGGACGGCACGGCAAATTCGTTCTGATTTTCCTCGTCGTTTCGCGGCGCTCGATGACGGCCGATCCGCTTTTGGCGGGGTCCGTGCGGCGGCTTGGGGACGCCATTCGGTCGTCATCGTCCACGCGGCGGCGCTCCACGGGGCAGTCGGGTCGAACGGGGCGTGATCCGGGCATGACCGGCCGCCCTCGATTGCCGAGGGTCGATGACGAGACGCTGGATGTGGCCCGGAGGGGGGTCAACCGGGCGCTGGCCGCGGGGCTGTGTTGTCGGTCATTTTGAGGAAGTCGAGGACGCGGCGCGGGTTCCTGGCGAGATTGCGCATGGTCTCGGCGACGGCGAGGCCGCGTCCCTTGACGACGCCGATGGCGAAGCGCCTGAGCGGGGTCATGTTCTCCGGCCCGTGGCCCGCGCGGATGCGGCTTCGATCCTCGTCGAAGCTCCAATCGAGGATGTGGTGGGTCGCCTCGATGGTCCAGTGCCCGCGATTGAGGGCGAGCAGGCGTTCCGGGCGATGCGGCGTCCGGGAGCAGGCTGGTGACGCCGTAAGCGGTCTCGCACCGGCGTTTGCCGGACGTGACCTCGACGGTTTCGCGGCACACGGCGAAGCTCTGACCGACGCCGGGGAAGTCGAGATAATCGTTGAGCTCGCCCGAGACCCAGATGGAGCGCTTCTCGCGGCGGCCGTGCTCGGGCTTCGGGCTCTGGTCCTCAAAGTCCGGCGCGCGGCTGGCGATGTCCTCGTCGAGAGTGAGCCGGATATCGCTCAGCAGGGTCTTCTGGTTCCCCTTCACGGTGAACAGGTAGTCCGCACCCCGGCCGATGAGATACGTGGCCAGCGTGCGCTGGGTGAGCAGGGCATCGGCGGTGACGGTGCGGCCCGCGATGTCGGGCAGGGTCTCGAGCAGGGGGATGGTGGTGCCGATCTCGTTGGTACGCTTCTCTCCTTCGTCGGCATCCGGCCTCATGCCGACTTTTTTTGCCCCCACGGCGCCCCGGTGTCGTGGCCGACGACGCCGAGCACATGAGCCCGGCATCCCTCGTCGTCGATGGCGCCGCGGATGGTCTTGCCGTCGATCGCCAGCGCGCTGTCGCCCGAGCCGTGGGCTTCGTGCCAGGCCCTGAGCGCGGCGTCGAGCTGGGCCGGATCGACGCGGATCAACAGGCTGCGCATCGCCGACAGGCTGGGCGGGCGGTACACCCCGTCGCGGCGGCGCACGCGGAAGCGCTGCAGCACCCTGGGGCTGAGATCGTCGGCCCATTCGCCGATCGCCTTGTAGCCGCGCATGCCGCACAGCGTCGCCGCGACGGCGAGCGCCAGCACCGTGGGAAGCGCATGGCGCCGGCCCTGGCGGCGGCGGGGATCGTCGATGCCCTGGAAGAACTCGGGCAGGGAGCGCATCTGCGCGGCGGTGAGCGTCATCTTCGGCACTCCATGTCGCAGGCGGGGATCGAGTTCGGCGGCGCGCAGCCGGGCGCGCGCGTCCCGGCGCAGGGGATGAAGGAACACCAGCTTGGGCCGGGCGTGCGCGCTGTAGCCGGCCCCGCCGCGGGCGAAGCCGCGGGTGCGCCCGGCCTCGATCCAGTTGGCCGCGCGGTAAACCGTGCCCCGGAACAGCGCGGGGTCGACGAACGTCTCCGCCAGCAGCACCTCGTGGCCGAAGCGGACCGGCCAGTCCCGCGCCAGACGGCGCGTGCACAAGGACAGCACCCGCGAGCCCAGGTTGGGCGGGCCGCCGGGCAGGATCAGGAAGCGCGCGTTGTCGGTCACCAGATGAAGACGGCCGAACTGGACGCCGTATTCCCAGCCGATCCAGCGGTCGCGCGCCCCGCACTTCAGCGCCGGCGCCGAGAACACCAGAAGCGCCAGCCATCGGCCCCGATGATGCGCGACATAGCGCATCGTCTCACCCATCCCCGGAAGCGCGCCGAGGTAATGGTGCGCCTGCATCACATCGCGGAAGCGGCCCTCGTCCGCCGCCGCCACGATGTCGACCGCCACCTCCGATAGAACCGACACTGCTCCCCCGTCCCCACGGCTGCCTCGCGGCACCTATATCGAACCGGGGCGCGAAAGTCCAGTATCGCCGTCAACTCCTTGTCAGACAGACCGAATGCCCAAAGAACACATCCGCCCTGCGCCGGACGGCCTTGACGATGTCCGAACCGATCCATATGGCTTGCCAGGGTGAATACCGGGGAACGGCATGAAGGGCACACGGTCCGCGCGGGCGGGCGCGGGGGAGGGCTCCGCGACATGAACTCACGGCGTAGCGCGGCGGACATTCGGGGCGCGCTTGGCCACCCGGTCATCGACGCCGACGGCCACATGCTGGAGTGCTATCCGGTCCTTCTCGACTTCGTGAAGGATGTGGCGGGGGCCGGGATGGCGGCCCGGTTCGCGGAGCGCCTGAAGGCCAGCGACGACACCGCTTGGCACGCCGTATCTCCCGAGGAACGGCGGCGGCGGCGAATCGCGCGGCCGCCGTTCTTCGCTAATCCCACACGCCACACAATGGACCGCGCCACCGCCATGCTGCCCGCGTTGCTGAGGGAACGCCTCGACGAATTCGGGTTCGATTTCACGATCGTGTACCCGACCCTGGGGTTCTATCTCCCGTCGGAGCCGGACGACGAGGTTCGGCCCGCGGTATGCCGGGCCTACAACGCCATGGTGGCGGACATCTTCGGCGCCCACGCCGACCGCATGACGCCCGCGGCCTGTATTCCCACGAACACGCCCGAGGAGGCGATCCGGGAGCTGGAATACGCGGTCGGCAAGCTGGGCCTGAAAGTGGCCATGGTCGCCAGCCTCGTCCATCGTCCCGTCGCCGCGGCCGCCGGATCGGACGGCTCTGCCTTCGCCTCCTGGCTCGACCCCCTCGGCCTCGACAGCGAATACGACTACGATCCGTTCTGGTCCCGGTGCGTGGAGCTGGGTGTCGCGCCGACGGCCCACACCTTCGCCATGGGAACCGGGTCCCGGCGCTCTACCACCAATTACATGTACAATCAGATCGGCCACTTCGCCGAGGCGGGGCAGGCGTTCGCCAAGGCCCTGTTCTTCGGAGGCGTCACCTGCCGTTTTCCCGGTCTCAATTTCGGTATCCTGGAGGGCGGCGTCGGGTGGGCCTGCGATCTTCTGGCGAGCCTCGTGAACTGCTGGGAGAAGCGGAACGGAGAGGCCGTCACCCTTTTCGATCCGTCCGCGATCGACCGCACCGAGCTGGCCGGCCTCTTCGACCGGTACGGAGGCGACAGGTTCAAGGGCCGTCTCGCAGACTCTCCTGACGAGGTCCGGGCGTCGCTCGGCTACGCCGCCTGGAGCATCGATCCGACGGTCATGAACGGACAGGCAAGTGAGGCGGATCTCGCCCTCCTCGACGACTTTGCCGCCGTCGGCATCGCCCGGGCCGAGGACATCCTGGACCGTTTCGCGAGGCCGTTCTATTTCGGCTGCGAAGCGGACGACCCCATGTCCGCCATGGCCTTTTCGACGAAGGCTCTGCCCTTCGGCGCGAAGCTGAAACCCGTGCTCGGCTCGGATATCGGCCACTGGGACGTTCCCGACATGAAGAGGGTCCTGGAAGAAGCCTACGAACTGGTCGAACGGGAGTTGATCTCGGAAGACGATTTCCGCGAGCTGACGTTCGCCAATACGGTCAGGCTGCACGGCGGGATGAACCCGGATTTCTTCGCGGGGACGGTCGTCGGGGACTCGGCCGGCGGCATTCTCGCGGAAGCGGGCGCCCCGGCGGCCTGACGGAACGCGGACGTTGCCCGATCCGATCGAAATTCACATCGGCGGAGAGCCCGCATACGTCGGCCGTCCCGTCAGGCGCGTCGAGGACCGCCGGTTCCTCCTGGGGCAGGGGAGCTATGTCGACGACAACGCTCTCCCCAGTGCCGTCCACGCCGTTTTCGTCCGCAGCCCCCATGCCCACGCCAGGGTCGCGGGCATTGACAGAGGCTCCGTGGAAGGGATGCCCGGCGTGCTTCTCGTCCTGACGGGGCGGGACTGGGAAGCGGGAGGCCTTGGCGACCTCCCCTGCCTGTGGCGGGTCGACTTCTCGGACGGGCGGCGCATGAACGAAGTCACCCGGCCGGCGCTGGCCCTGGACACGGTCCGTCATGTCGGCGACACGGTCGCGGCCGTCGTCGCGAAGACCCTGCCCGAGGCGCGGGACGCCGCGGAGGCGCTGGAGGTGACCTACGAGCTTCTGCCCGCCGTCGCCGACACGGCTGCCGCGGCTGAGCCCGGCGCGCCCCGGGTCCATCCGGAAATCGGGTCGAATCTGGTGTTCGAGATCGAGCTCGGCGACCCGGAAGGCGTGGCGAAGATATTGGAGGAAGCCCCGCGGGTGGTCCGCCTAGATGTGGTCAACAATCGTATCGCGCCGGCGCCGATGGAACCGCGCGCCCTGATCGGCGATTACCGCGAGGGCGACGACTCCTACACCCTCTGGACCCAGAGCCAGAACCCCCACCTCCTGCGCCAATGGATCGCCGACAACTCCCTCAAAGTCCCGGAGCACAAGGTCCGCGTCGTCTCTCCGGATGTCGGCGGGGGGTTCGGCCAGAAGATCTATCACTACCCGGAAGAGGCGGTCGTCCTGTGGGCCTCCTGGACGCTGCGGCGGCCCGTCCGATGGACCGCCACCCGGTCCGATCACTTCGTCGTCGACACGCACGCGCGGGACCACGTCACGCGATGCGCCATGGCCCTCGACGGGGAGGGCCGGATACTGGCGCTCGATATCGACACGATCGCGAACGTCGGCGCCTATCTCAGCGGCATGGGCGCCGGCATCCCCGGCGCCTTCTACCCGCCGCACGTCACTGGGCTCTACGACGTTCCGGCTGCCCGCTGCCGGGTTCGCGGCGTCTATTCCAATACGACGCCCGTGGACGCCTATCGCGGCGCCGGACAGCCCGAAGCCGCGTTCACGCTGGAACGGCTGATGGATACGGCGGCCCGGGAACTGAAGATGGATCCGTTGGAGCTTCGGGCGAACAACGTGGTTCCCCCAGACCGGTTTCCCTTCAGCAACGCCGTCGGACGGCACTACGACTCCGGCGACTATCCGGGTCTGCTCAAGCTGCTGGAGGACGCCGCGGGCTATTCGGCGCTGGTGAAGGAGCGGCGAGAACGCCGCGACGACGGGCTGCGCATGGGGATCGGACTCTCGGGCGTCGTGGAATCGACGGGCGGGCCGTCGAGCCGGGCCGCGTCCGGGGCCGGGCGGCGCGTGCCCTGTTACGATTCCGCGTGCGCCCGCGTCCACCCGAGCGGCAAGCTCACGGTGTTCTGCGGCGGACACTCCCACGGGCAGGGGCACGCCACCACGTTCGCCCAGATCGCTGCGGAGATGCTGGGTTGCGACATCCGCTCCGTCGAGATCGTCGAGGGGGATACGGACCGGACCCCGTTCGGCCTGGGGACTTTCGGTTCGCGCACTCTGCTGACGGTTGGAATGGCCGTCACGCACGCCGTCCACAAGGTGATCGGAAAAGGCAGGAAGATCGCCGCGCACCTCATGGAGTGCGATGCCCGGGACGTCGTCTTCGAGTCTGGCCGTTACACGATCGCCGGCACCAATCGCGGCGTCGGGTTCGCGGACGTCGCCCGGGCGGCCTACCGCATCGACGACTACCCGGAGGACCTGGAACCGGGACTGGAGGAAACCGCGTTCTACGATCCGCCAGGCCGGGCCACGTCTTCCGGGATACATCTCTGCGTCGTCCTCGTGGATCCGGTCGACGGCACCGTCCGATTGCGGAACTACTGGACGGTCGACGATGTCGGACGCGTCATCAATCCCATGGTGGTCGAGGGCCAGATCCATGGGGGCGTCGCCCAGGGAGTCGGCCAGGCCCTTCTGGAGCACTGCCGCTTCGACGAATCCGGCCAGTTGCCGGCCGGATCGTTCATGGACTACGCCATGCCGCGTGCGGACCATCTGCCGTCCATTGGAACCGAATTCCAGGAGACCCTGTGCGCGGACAACCCGCTCGGCGCAAAGGGCGTCGGCGAGAGCGGGACCATCGGCGCGCCGGCCGCGGTGGTCAACGCGGTCGTGGACGCCCTGTCGGAATTCGGCGTCCGCCACATCGACATGCCCCTGACGCCGGAGCGGGTCTGGCGGGCGGTCCGCGGCGGGCGCACTTCCGATTGACGGGAAACGCTCCAGCGGCCGAACCCGCTACAGCAGCTTGATCGCCGCGACCGCGACGCCGACGCCGAACACGGCGAAGCGGAGCCTGGACCCCCCGCGACCGCGCGCAAGCGCCCTTTCCCCGGCGCGGGGGCAGGCAGGTTCGGCGGGGATTCCCGGCGGCATGGCGGCCTTGACAGCGTTCGCAATACCTTTCCAGTGTTCGCGCAAGCGAACACCGGAGGATTGAGGCCGCATGGAGACGGGGACCTATCTGCGCCCCAATGCTCTCGACGCCGCGCTTCGGGCGCTCGGCGCGGGCGGTCGGACGATTCTGGCAGGCGGAACCGACTTCTATCCTGCCCGGGTCGGGCGGCGCGTCGACGAGGACATTCTCGACATAACGGCGGTCGCGGGGCTTCGTGGCATCGTCGATGCGGGAGACCATTTCCGCATCGGCGCGACGACGACCTGGAGCGAAGTGATCGCGGCCGACCTGCCGCCGTATTTCCGGGGCCTCCGGATGGCCGCCCGGGAGGTGGGCGGCATGCAGGTTCAGAACGCCGGCACGGTCTGCGGGAATCTGTGCAACGCCTCGCCGGCGGCCGACGGCGTCCCGCCGCTCCTGACCCTGGACGCGGCCGTCGACATCGCGTCGGCGAGCCGGGAACGGCGCATCCCGTTGAGCGGGTTCATCACCGGCAACCGGCGTACCGCGCTGGCCCCGGACGAGCTCGTCACGGGCCTGCGCATCCCAAAGCCCGCCCGTCCGGCGCGGTCGACGTTCGTCAAGCTCGGCGCCCGGCGCCATCTCGTCATTTCGATCGTCATGGTCTCCGCGGTCCTCGAGGACGCCGGAGACGGAAGGGTGGCGGCTGCCCGTATCGCCGTCGGTTCCTGCTCCGAGGCCGCCCGACGGCTGGCGGATCTCGAGCGAACGCTGGTCGGCCGGCCGCTGTCCGCCGATCTGGCGAACGTCCCGCAGTCGCATCATCTCGAGGGCCTGACCCCCATCGACGACGTGCGCGGAACCGCCGCCTATCGATATGACGCCGCCCTGACCTGTGTGCGCCGCATCCTCGCCGAACTCGGGGAGCGGGAGCCGCCGACCGTCGGCGCCGCGCAGCCCGCCCGGTCTGCGGCCGGGCGCCTGCGGCCGCCCGCCGCCGCGCCCATCGCTTTCACGGTGAACGGCGGGACGGTCCAGGTTTCCGCTCCGCCGGTCACGCGCCTCACGGACGTCCTGCGCGGCGAACTCGGACTCACCGGCACCAAGATCGGCTGCGACGCCGGAGACTGCGGCGCCTGTACGATCCTGATGGACGGCCGTCAGGTCTGCGCGTGCATGGTGCCGGTGGCGCAAGCCACGGGCCGGCGGATCGCCACCGTCGAGGGCCTCGCGGCGAACGGCGCGCTGTCGCGTCTTCAGTCGGAATTCGATTCCCGGGGCGCCGCGCAATGCGGCATCTGCACACCCGGCATGCTGATGGCGGCCAGCGACCTCCTGTGCCGCAAGGATGGGGAACCGGCGACGGAGCGGGAGGTCGGCGACGCGCTGGGCGGCGTCCTCTGCCGCTGCACCGGATACCGGAACATCGTCGCCGCCGTTCTCTCGGCGGCGAACTCCGCCGGCCCGCCAGCCGACGTCCGCCCGCCGGCCGGCGCCGCGGTCGGCGCGCGTCTGAGGCGCGTCGACGCTCCCGCAAAACTGCGGGGGGAGGCGCTCTATGCCGCCGACCGCGCGCCGGAGGACGCGTGGTGGCTGCGCGTCGTCCGGTCGCCCCACGCCCGCGCCGCCTTCACCCTCGGCGACTTCGACGGTCTCGTCGACCGGACGCCCGGCCTGGAGCGCGTGCTGACGTGGGCCGACATTCCGGGAAACAACGGCTTCGGCATCTATCCGCACATCAAGGACCAGACGGTTCTCGCGAGGGACGTCGTGCGATATCGGGGTGACGCGGTCGTCGCGCTCGTGGGCGAGAGGGGCGCGGTCGAGTCCGTCGCGGACGAGGACCTTCCGATCGAGTGGCAGCCCTTGACGCCGGTCGCCGGCATCGCTTCGGCTCTGGCTGAGGACGCGCCACGGCTTCACGCCGGCCGTCCCGGCAACGTCCTGACCCGCGGGCGGCTGAAGAAGGGCGATGTCGCCGCCGGCCTCGACCGCGCCCGTGTCCAGGCTGGCGGAAGCTGGGAGACGACGTTCGTGGAGCATGCCTACATCGAACCGGAAGCGGGTTTCGCGCTCCGCGTGGGCGACCGCATCGAGATTCACGCATCGACCCAGTCTCCCTACATGGACCGGGACGAGGTCGCCCAGGTCATGGGATTCGAACCCGACCGCATCCGCGTCGTGCCCACGGCCTGCGGCGGTGGATTCGGGGGCAAGCTCGACGTCTCCGTGCAGCCCATCCTCGCGGTCGCCGCGTGGCGCCTGGACCGGCCCGTCCGTTGCCTCTACACGCGGCCCGAGTCCATGGCCGCCTCCACGAAGCGGCACCCCGCGCGGATTTCCGCCCGGGCGGGCGCCGACCGGGACGGCAGGCTGACGGCATACCGGTTCGAGGGGGATTTCGATACGGGAGCCTACGCCTCCTGGGGACCGACGGTGGCCGATCGGGTGCCGGTGCACGCCTCCGGGCCGTACGTCGTTCCCGCGGTCGAGGCACGCACCCGCGCCGTTCACACGAACGGCCCCCCGGCGGGCGCCTTCCGGGGATTCGGCGTGCCCCAGGCCGCGCTGGCGCACGAGGGCCTGATGGACGAGCTGGCGGACAAGCTGGGTATGGACCGGCTCGAGTTCCGCCTGGTCAACGCCATCCGCGCGGGGGACGAAACGCCCACGTCGCAGCGGCTGTCCCACAGCGTGGGCCTCGTCCGGTGCCTCGAGGGCGTGCGCCCGAGATGGCGCGACTGGAAGGAGCGCGTAGCGGACTTCAACGGACGTGGCGGGATCCGCAGGCGCGGCGTCGGCATCGGGTGCATGTGGTACGGCATCGGCAACACGTCGATGTCAAACCCCTCGACCATGGAGGTGGGTCTGGGCCGGCGCGGCCGCATCACGCTCTACAACGGCGCGCAGGAAATCGGACAGGGCGCCGGTACCGTCATGATCCAGATCTGCGCTGACGCGCTCGGCGTGCCCGTCGACACGTTCGACCAGGTGATGGGCGACACCGACCTGACCTCGGACGCGGGCAAGTCCTCCGCCTCGCGGCAGGCGCTGGTCTCGGGCAACGCGGCGCGCCTCGCCGGCGAGGATCTGCGGGCGCAGATACTGCGCCTCTCCAACGCCAGCGCCGATGCGGAGATCCGGCTCGACGACGGCGAACTGACCGTGACCGACGGAGACGCCACGCGCCGCGTCGACCTGTCGCGGCTGCCCGGTATCGGCGGCGGCGACGTGCTGAGGGGGCGCGGAACCTTCGATCCGCCGACGACCCCCCTCGACGCGAACGGGCAGGGCGAGCCTTACGCGACCTACGGGTTCGCCGCGCAGATCGTCGAGGTCGACGTCGATACGGAGCTCGGCCTCGTCCGTCCCCTGCGGTTCGCCGCGGCGCACGACGTGGGCCGGGCGATCAATCCGACCCAGGTGGAGGGCCAGATCCACGGGGGCATCGCCCAGGGCATCGGGTTCGCTCTCATGGAGGAGTACGTCCCCGGCCGCACCGAGAACCTGCACGACTATCTGATCCCGACCGTGGGCGACGTGCCCGACATCGAATGCATCATTATCGAGGACGAGGAACCGCTCGGCCCGTACGGCGCCAAGGGGATCGGCGAACCGGCGCTGATCCCCACGGCTCCCGCCATCCTGAGCGCCATCGACGACGCGACGGGAGCACGCATCCGCAAGCTGCCTGCCACGCCTGACCGGGTCCGCGCCGCCCTGCCGGAACGGGAGGGGGGCTGAACCATGCCGGACGTTCCGTCGACCCGGGTCGGAGCGGACGACGTCGTCACCTGCGACGCCTGCCCGGTGCTGTGCCGGATCCGGCCAGGGCGGACCGGCGCCTGCGACCGTTACGGCAACGTGGACGGCGTGCTCGCCCGCATGGACCCCATGGCGGTCATGCGCAAGGTCGTGGACGCGTCGGGAAACGCGGTTCCCTTCGCCGGTCACGAAGACTGGGACGGCACCGTTCTGCGTCCCGCGGATACCTTTGTCACGGGGATCGGTTCCGGAACCACGTACCCGGACTACAAGCCCGCGCCCTTCATCGTCGCCAGCGAGCATCGGGGCGTCGACATGGTGACGGTGGTGTCCGAAGGGATCTTCAGCTACTGCGGCCTGAAGGCGAAGATCGACACCGACCGTTACGTCGGACCCGAGACTGCGGCGGTCCGCTGCGAAGGGGAGCAGGTGGGACACGTCACCACGGCCGAGTACGGGTCCCAGATGCTCGCGCTCGGAGGCGTCCGGCATCTGACGGGCGGCAGCAAGAAGGAGGGGACCGTCACCTGCCGGATGATGCTCGACCTGTGCGGCGGAGAGGCCGTCGACCTCGCCGTCGACGGCGGCGCGAGCCTCACGCTGCAGGCCGGCCGCCCTCCGGTCATCGACGATCTCAGGGAAGAGCGCATGAGGGTCGGCTGCGGCTCCGCCACCATCGGCATCTTCGCCAAGCAATGGCACGGCTACGCCGACGAGGTGATCGTCGTCGACGACCACATCACGGGCGTGCTCAGCGAGCATCAGGCCGGCCGCTTCCTGGGAATGGAGCCGTCCGGGATCCGGGTGCGCGGCCGCCGCTCGACGCCCGGCCGCTATTTCCAGGTGGCGGAACCTGGAAGCGGCTGGGGCGGCACCGACGTCACCGACCCCCTCGCCGTCGTCGAGAAGATCGACCCGAAGAAGGCCTACCCGGGACTGCGCCTACTCATGGTCAGCACGACGGGGGAGGACTCCGCGTACTTCGTCCTCGACGAGAACCTGAAGCCGGAGTCCGCGGCCATGCCGGAACGCCTCGGCACGGTCGTGGACCGGATCGGCGAAAACTGCGAACCGGCCCTCACGTCCATCCTGTTCATGGCGGGCGCGGGCGGCAGCCTGCGCGCCGGCGTCACCGAGAACCCGGTCCGGCTCACCCGTTCGGTGCACCGGGCGCTGACCCGGGTAACCTGCGGCGGGGCCCCGGCGTTCATCTGGCCCGGCGGCGGCATCACCATCATGGTGGACGTGACCCGCCTGCCGGCCAACGGGTTCGGATACGTTCCGACCCCTGCCATCGTGGCGCCCATCGAATTCACCCTGAGCCGGGACGCTTACGCGGCGCTGGGCGGACACGCGGACAGCATCCGCGAGCTGACGGACATAGACGCCGACGGCCTGCGCCAGGAGATCTGGTCCGGCGAGTCGCCCTGGCCCTTCGACGACGGCCCGCCCTCGGGAGCGGACCCGTGATGGACGTGCCCCGGGTCTCCATGTTCCCGGACGGGCGCCGCCTGGGCCTCCGTCACGGCCCCATAGACCTCATCGTCGAGGCGTTCGGCGTGAGGACGGAGGTCGAGGCGGCCTATGGACAGGTGGCCGGTTTCTTCGACGGGGTGCTGAATCGGCTCGTGGACGAGCTCGAGTCGTTGCGGATCCCTGCGCATCGAATCCGGGACGACTTCGAGGGACCCGTGGCCCGGCGCATGGCCGCCGCGGTCCGGCCCTATCGGGACGTCTTCGTGACGCCCATGGCGGCCGTGGCGGGCGCCGTCGCGGACGCGGCGCTGGCCGCCGCGACGGCGAATCGCAGTCTGAAGAGAGCGTACGTCAACAACGGCGGGGACATCGCGCTGCACCTGACGGAAGGCGAGGCGTTCACGGTGGGCATGGTGTCCGATCTCGCCGCCGCCGCCGTGGACGACCGGGCGGAGATTCCCTTCGAAACGCCGGTGCGCGGCGTCGCCACCAGCGGCCGGGAGGGGCGCAGCCTGTCCCTCGGCATCGCGGACAGCGTCACGGTGCTCGCCCGTACGGCGGCGGATGCGGACGTCGCGGCGACCCTGATCGCCAACGCCGTCGACGTGGATCACCCGGCGGTGCGGCGGGTTCCGGCCGTGGACGTCGACCTCGACAGCGACCTGGGCAAACGCCCCGTCACGGTCGAGGTCGGACGTCTGGATCCCGAGTCCGTCGATACGGCGCTCGAACGCGGTGCCGCCGCGGCCCGCGACATGCGGGCGAAGGGGCGGATCGTCGCGGCGGCCCTGACGCTGCGGGGTGAAACCCGGACCGTCGGACCGGATAGAATGGCGCCATGAGCAACCATGTCATCGGAGTCGACGTCGGCGGCACGTTCACCGACCTGATCGTCACGGACGGGGACGGCGGAGAACCGCGGATCGCGAAGGTCCCGAGCACGCCGGACAATCAGGCGTACGGCGTGCTGGCGGCGATTGCCGAGACGGGCGTCGCCCTGGCCGGCGTGGACACGGTGGTGCACGGCACCACGACGACGACGAACGCTGTGCTCGAACGAAAGCTGTCCAAGGTCGGGCTCGTCACGACGAGGGGGTTCCGCGACGTGCTGGAGCTCGGACGGAGAACGCGCCCCAACGCCTATGGCCTGAAGGGGACCTTCGAGCCCCTGATCCCGCGCGAGCTCCGCATCGAGGTCGAGGAGCGGATGGACGCCCGAGGGCGGGTGCACCGGCCCCTCGACGAGGACGGCGTGCGGCGGGCGTGCCGGACGCTGCTCGACCGGGGCGTCGAGGCGCTGGTGATCCACTTCCTTCACGCCTACGTCAATCCGGCCCACGAACGCCGCGCCGCGGAGGTCGCGGCGGAGCTCTGGCCCAACGGCTACATCACGATGGGCCACGCCATCCTCTCGGAATACCGGGAATACGAACGGGGCACCACCGCCGCGGTCAACGGGTCGGTTCAGCCGATCCTGCACCGCTATATCGACCGCCTGTCCGGCGAGCTGCGGGAAATGGGGTACGCCAACGACCTCCTGGTCATGCAGGGCAACGGCGGCACGGTCTCCGCGCGGATCGTCTCCGACGCTGCCGTCAACACCGTGATGTCGGGGCCGGCCTCCGGCGTGATGGCCGCCGCGCACACCGCCGGCCGCGCCGGGTTCGCGGACGTCATCACCTATGACATGGGGGGAACGAGCTGCGACGTGGGCGTCATCCGCGGCGGCATCCCCCAGGTCAGCTCCGAACTCGAGCTCGCCTACGCCCTGCCGATCCACGTTCCCATGGTGGACGTCCACACTATCGGCGCGGGCGGCGGTTCCGTCGCGCGCATCGACGACGCCGGAATGCTCCGGGTGGGTCCCGAGAGCGCCGGGGCGGTGCCGGGGCCGATCTGCTACGGCCGGGGCGGGGAGCGGCCGACGATCACCGACGCCAACCTCGCCCTGGGACGGCTCGACCCGGACGCGCTGCTGGCGGTGGACTCGCCCGTCACCCTGGACCGCGTGCGCGACGTGATCTCCAGGGACGTCGGCGCGCCGCTGGGACTGGATGCCGACGGCGCGGCCGGCGCCATCCTCCGGGTGGCCAACGACCGCATGGCCGGCGCCCTGCGGATGGTGACCCTGGCGCGGGGGCAGGACCCCCGCGACTTCGCACTGTTCGCGTTCGGCGGCGCCGGTCCGCTGCACGTGGTGGCCCTGGCGCGGGAACTCGGCATTCCCAAGGTCGTCGTTCCCGTCCGGCCCGGCATCACCAGCGCCATCGGCTGTGTGGTCGCCGACGTGCGGCACGACTACGTCAACACCGTGAACGCCCCCCTCGACGCGCTCGACATGGACCGCTTCAGGACGATCCTCGAGGCGCAGACGGCGGAGGGCCGGGAGACCGTCGCGCGGGAAGGGATCGAGGTCGAGGACCTGCGTTTCGTCCACGACGCGGATATGCAGTTCGCGGGGCAGAGCCACATCCTCACGGTTCCGCTGCCGTCGCCCGGCGTGACCCGAGACGAGCTGCGCCGGATGTTCGAGGAGGCGTACTGGAACCGCTTCGCCGTCGACCTGCCGGAGATCAAGGCGGTACTGGTCAACCTGCACACCGCCGCGATCGGTCGGAGAAAGGGCACGGACCTCTCCGCGCTGGCGCCGCGGGGCGGGAACGGCCGGGACGCGCCGCGCGCCGCGCGCGCCGTCTGGTTCGGGGACGGATGGCGGGAGACCCCGGTCTACCGCCGCGACGGCCTGCCGTCGGGAACCGAGTTCGCCGGTCCCGCAATTGTCGAGCAACTGGACACGACGACCGTGATCGAGCCGGACTGCGAGGTGCGCGTGGACGCTGTCGGCAACCTCGTCGTCACCGTCGGCGCGCTCGCCGAAACCGGGAACGGGGCCGCATCATGACATCGACGATCGACCCCGTGACCCTCGCCGTGATCCAGAGCGGCCTGCAGCAGGTCTGCAACGAGATGGATCTGGCCTTCGTGCGGTCCGCCTTCAGCCCCGTCATATCCGAGGCCCTGGACCGGTCCGACGGCATCTACCACAAGGACACGGGTGAGTTGATCGCCCAGGGCGAGCTCGGCCTGCCGGTCTTCGTGGGCACCATGCAGTTCGGCACGCGGGAGGTCATCGAGCGCGCCAGGGACCTGAAGCCGGGCGACATGTACATCGTCAACGATCCCTATCTCGGCGGCACGCACCTGATGGACGTGCGCTTCAACAAGCCGTTCTTCTACCGGGGCGAGATCTACGCCTGGCTCTCCAACACGGGGCACTGGCCGGATACCGGCGGGGGCGTGCCCGGCGGCTTCTCCGCCAACGCCACCGAGGTCGAGCAGGAGGGGCTGCGGCTGCCGCCGGTCAAGCTCTTCAAGGAAGGCGCGATGGACGAGGAGATTCTGGCGATCGTCCTCTCCAACATCCGGCTGGCGGACCAGCGCATCGGCGACATCAAGGCGCAGGCCGCGGCGCTGACCGTGGGTGAGCGGCGGTTCACGGCCCTGCTGGACCGCTACGGGAAGGACACCGTGGACGACTGCATCGTCGAGCTGCGCGCGCGGGCGGAACGGCAGATGCGGGCCAAGATCGCGACGATCCCCGACGGCGACTACCACGGCGTCGCCTACGTCGATTCCGACGGGGTCGTGAACGAGCCCCTCAAGATCGACATGAAGATCCGCAAGGCCGGCACGGACCTCCACTTCGACATGTCGGATTCGAGCCCGCCGTGCCTCGGCCCCATGAACAGCGTGATCGCCACCACGCGGTCCGCCATCTATCTCGCCGTCAAGCACATCTTCCCCGAAGTCCCGATCAACGCCGGGACCTATGCGCCGCTGCACATCGAGGATCCGAAAGGCACCTTTCTCTACGCCGAGTATCCGCGCCCGGTCTCCGGCTGCGCGGCCGAGGTGAGCCAGCGCATCGCCGAAGCGGTGTTCGCCGCCCTGACCCCGGCGCTGCCCGACCTCCTGTTCGCCGCGCCAGCCGGGACCAGCGGCAACTTCGCGCTCGGCGGTCACGACCCGGAGGAGGGCCGGAGCTACGTCATGTACCTGCTGAGCGGCGGCGGATACGGCGGAAACGCCGACGCCGACGGCATCTCGAACGGCTGCTCCACCATCGGCATCTCGAAGACCCAGCCCGTCGAGATCGTCGAGCAGCGCTACCCCGTGTTGTTCGAGGAGTACTCGCTGCACGAGGGCTCCGGCGGCGCGGGAGAGCGGCGTGGCGGCTTCGGCGTCAACTACGAGGTGACGCTGCGGCGCGGGGAGGCCAGGGCCTCCTTCGTCATGGATCACGGGCGCACCGGCCCCCAGGGCGTGCTGGGCGGCTCCGACGGCGGCGTCAACGAGGTCCGGGTGATCCGTGGCGGCGAGACCCACGTTCCGCCGCACCTGTCCAAGGAGCAGGACATCCGCATCTCGGCGGGCGACCGGGTGCGCGTGTCGACGCCGGGCGGAGGCGGCTACGGCGACCCCCTCGACCGCGACCCGAAGCTCGTGCTCGGCGACGTGCGCCGCGGCTACTACACGGTCGAGCAGGCCGCCGAGCTCTACGGCGTCGTGCTGTCGGGGGACGCCCTGGACGTGCCGGCCACCGAGGCCCTCCGGGCGGGACGCCGCGCCGCCGCCCGCGCGGCGGAGTAGGGGAGCCGCCGGTCGCATCCGTCATTGCCCGCGAAAAATGACGAAAACCGCACGCCCCTCCCGGCCTCCCCCCTGTCGGGATTCCTCTGCGAAACGCGGTGGGGGCGGTGCATCGTTCTCCGACACCCTCACCCTGTCCCTCTCCCGCACGCGGGAGAGGGGACCCTCGGGGCGCGGCCGGGCCACTCGGGTTCCCTCTCCCTGGAAGGGGGAGGGACAGGGTGGGGGTGGACGGCGTCTCGGCAACCCCTGCCCTGTTCCCGCGGTGGGCCGGACCAATTTCGCAGAGGAATCCTGTCAGGGGGCAGGAGTAAAGAAAGGAGCCCTTCCTCTCGCAGAGGGAGGGTTGGGTGGGGGTGCGTTCCGGTTTTTTGCCGCTACCCTTCTCCTTGCCGCGCCCGCGCCCGCGTTCGCCCATGCGACGGAACGCGGGGTCATCCTGCTGCTGCCGACCGACCTCTATATCGGCGGGGGCGCCGCGGTCGTCGCGCTGACGTTCGTGCTGATGGCCGCGGTCCCGGCGGCGGGCCTCCGCGCGCTGGAGCGCGCCCGCCGTACCCTGGGGCCGGCGCCGTCCCGGACTCCGCTCGCGCCGGGCGCGGCCATGCTCGCCGTCGTGGCGGCGCTCGTCGCCACCGGCTACTGGGGAAGCCGGGACCCTCTCTCCAATCCGCTTCCCCTGATGCTGTGGACCGTCTGGTGGGTCGGGCTCACGTTTCTCCACGCGGCGTTCGGCAACCTGTGGGCCGTCCTCCATCCCTGGCGCGCGCTGCACCGCCTGCTGACCGCCCTGCCGCCTCTCCGCCGCTGGAGGTCGGCCCCGCCGCTGGCGTATCCGGCGGCAGCGGGATACTGGCCGGCGATCCTTCTCTTCCTGGCGTTCGCCTGGTTCGAGCTGGTGTATCCCGCGCCCCAGGACCCGGCGCTGCTGGCCCACGCCGTGATCGCCTATGTCCTGATCGCCGCCGCCGGCACGCTCCTGTTCGGCCTCGACGCCTGGCTGCGCCACGGCGAGATCTTCTCGATCTTCTTCCGCGTCGTCTCGTGGCTGTCCCCCTTCGGGCTGAGCGGAGAAGGGGAGCGCCGGGCCGTCTTCGCGACCGTTCCCGGCATGCGGCTGCTCGACGTGGGCGTCCTCCCGTTGGGCGGCATGGCCTTCATCCTGCTGGCCCTGTCCTCGGTCTCGTTCGACGGCTTCTCGCGCACCTTTTTCTGGCTCGGCCTCGTCGGCGTGAATCCGCTCGAGTATCCCGGCCGGACCGTTCTCGTGGGAGCCAATTCGCTGGGACTGGCGGCGGTCTTCGGCGCCCTCGTGTTCGTGTACTGCCTGGCCGTCGTCCTGGGGCACATGCTCGCCGGGTCCGACGTACCGGTGAGCACGCAACTGGGATGCTTCGTGGTGGCGATCGCGCCGATCGCCTTCGGCTACCACTTCGCCCACTACCTGCCGGAGTTTCTGCTGGACGGCCAGTTCGCCCTGCGCGCCTTGTCGGACCCGTTCGCGCTCGGCTGGGACCTGATCGGCACCCGCGACATGCACGTGCACGCCTCGGTCGTAACCAATCGCGCGTCCATCGAGCTGATCTGGAACCTCCAGGTGGCCGGCATCGTGGCCGCCCACGTCGTCGCGGTTGCCGTCGCCCACGTCCTCGCGGTCCGTCTCTACGGGACGCCGCGGGCCGCCGTGCTCAGCCAGATTCCCATGACCGTGCTGATGACCGCCTACACGATGTTCGGTCTCTGGCTGCTGTCGACGCCGGCGGCCGGGTAAGGTGCGGACAGTCGGTCGCACGCGGCCGGCGGGCGACCTCGGCGCGCCGATGTGGTACCGTTCCGCCGTGGTGGACAACAACTGACGCTCTGCGGGGAGGATGCAGCGATGACCAGGAAAGAGAGCGACGACAAGACGACCCAACCGCGCCGGCAGGGTGTCTCCCGGCGCGGACTGTTCAGGGGCGCGGCCCTGGCGGGCGGCGCGGCGGCCGGCGGAGTCCTCGGCGGCATCGTCCCGAGTCCCCTGACGCCGCGGGCGGCGTCGGCCACCGACAAGCCCCTGAAGCTCGGGTTCCAGGCGCACCGCACCGGCATCGGCGCGGGATACGGCCGCTGGTACGAGCGCACCACCAAAGCCGCGGTGAACCTGATCAACGAGACCGGCGGCGTCGGCGGGCGGCCCATCGAGCTGATCGTCGAGGACGACGGCACCGACCCCAAGCGGGGCGCGGAGGTCGTCGAGAAGTTCGCGACCCAGCACAAGGTGGATTTCGCGTTCGGGACGCTGTTCTCCCACGTCGTCATCGGCTCCGCGCCGCGCGCGGGCGAGCTGAAGCTGCCGTACTTCGTGGTCAGCGAGACCCCGGCCGTCCCCAACGGGCAGTTCAGCCGCTACGTGTTCCAGGCCGGCACCTCGGACGTGCGCTCGCAGATGACCGCGATCGCCGGATGGGTCCTGGACACGCTCGGCAAGAAGGTGACCATGATCTTCCCGGACTACGCCTTCGGCTACGCCCACAGGGACTACTTCGGCGCGGCGGTGAAGGCCCATGGCGGGACGGTCCTGGAGCTCATCCCGATCCCGCCCCGGGAGTCGTCGTTCACCAAGTACTTCCCGCGCGTCCCGTCCGACACGGAGCTGCTCTACCACGTCATGGTGGGTCCGGGCGTCCTCACGTTCGTGCGCGAGATGGGCGAGCACTTCGGCGACAACCGGCCGCAGATCTTCGGCTTCATCGACTCCCTGGAAGGGGTCGACATCGCGAGCCCCGGGCTGGAGTTCCTGGAAGGGACCCATTTCTGGGAAGGCTTCCCGCGCTACGCCGACGGCCTGCCCACCCGGGCCGCGGACTTCTACCGCGGGAAAGTGGGCATGACGGAAACCGGGACCTACGTGGACGATCCCAAGGATACGGCCTACGCCTCGCACATGTTCGGCTGCTGGGAGACGCTGTTCGCCATCAAGCAAACGGTGGAGCAGAGCGGTTACGTCGACCCGACCGCGAAGGACAAGGCGGCGTTCATCGAGACCCTCGAGAACACCCGCTGGTTCAACGAGGGGATCGAGCATCCCCAGGGCCACAAGCTGTTCCGGGGCGAGGCCCATCAGGCCCACGCGGAGCAGTACATCTCCCAGGTCGAGAACCGGCGGCTCAAGGTCGTGCACAAGACCTCGATCGAGGATTCGCTGTACGAGCCCGAATACGATTACACGAAGCAGTCTCTGTAGACCGCTCGATCGCGGCCGTGGCGGACTCGGCCCCGGCGGCCCGGAACGTCGTTGCCCGAACGACGGACCGCGCCGCCGGGGCCTCTCTCCCGTCTTCGGGAGAGGGAGAGGGACAGGGTGAGGGCAATGCCGTCAACCCCCGCCCTGACTCTCCCCTTCCAGGGGGAGGAGAACCCGGGGCGGCCGCCGACCCATTGAAATGAGCCTCGGCCCCCACCTGTTCCTGGCCCTGCTCGAGGGCACGGTGACCGCGCTCGTCCTGGCGCTCACCGCGCTCGGGCTGTCGCTCGTGTTCGGGGTGATGCGCATCGTCAACATCGCGCACGGCGAGTTCTTCATGCTCGGGGCCGTGTTCGCCTGGTGGTTCGGCACGATGCTGGGCGGCTCCGCGCTCGCCGGTTTCCTCGTCGCGCTGATCGCGGCGCCGCTAGCCGTCGGCGCCATCGCCGTCGCGTCCGACTGGCTGATCCTGCGGCGCATCGACTACGACCCCGAGAGCACCATCGTGGCGACCATCGGGCTGCTCTACATCATCCAGCAGATCGTGCTGACGTTCTACGGCGGCGACGCGAAGTCCGTGGAGGCCCCCGTCTACTTCCGCGTCTCGTTCCCGTGGTTCGGCTACTCGGGCTACAAGCTGATCGTCGCGGGAACGTCCGCGCTTCTCCTCATCGCAACGTGGATCGTCATTTCCCGGACCCAGATGGGCCTCTACATGCGCGCCACCCAGCAGGACGAGGAGATGGCCCAGGCCTTCGGCGTTCCCGTGCGGCGCGTGTACGCCCTGGTCTTCGGA
Source organism: Alphaproteobacteria bacterium (assembly GCA_963663355.2). GTDB lineage: Bacteria > Pseudomonadota > Alphaproteobacteria > UBA2966 > UBA2966 > UBA2966. The sequence continues at coordinate 1,799,191 of CAXXKS010000001.1, read as the reverse complement.
TTCGGCGCGGCGCTGGCCGCGGCGGCCGGGGTGCTCGTGGTGCCGATGCAGCAGGCCCACTACCTGATGGGACTCGATCCCCTGCTGCTGTCGTTCATCGTCGTGATCATCGGCGGCCTCGGCAACCTGCGGGGGACCCTCGTCGCCGCCTTCGTCATCGGCATCGCGGACGGCGTGATCTCGGTCTTCTTCTCACCGACGCTGGCCAAGATTCTCGCCACGCTGCTCGTGGCCCTGGTGCTCGTGGTGCGGCCCGGCGGACTGTACGGGGACGAGGAAGCATGAACCGCCGGATCTCGGGCAAGGTTCTCGCCGTCCACCTCGGCGTCATCGCGCTGCTGGCGGCGGCGCAGTTCTTCCTGTCCCCCTACCACCACATCAACGTCGCGCGGATCATGATCTTCGCCGCGTTCGCGCTGGGCTACAACGTCCTGCTCGGATACACGGGCCTGCTGAGCCTGGGGCACGCCATGTTCTTCGCCGCCGGCATCTACGGCGCGGGCCTGCCCGTGTTCTACCTCGGGTTCGGTCCGCTCGGGGCGTTCGCGGCCGGCGTCGCCTCGAGCTTCCTGCTCGCCGTCGTTTTCGGACTGATCGTCATCCGCACGGGCGGCGCGTCGTTCCTGATCGTGACGCTCATGTTCGCCCAGGCGGCGTTCCTCACGACCCTCTATTTCAACGAGATCACGCTGGGCGACCAGGGTATCGTGATATCGCAGGTGCTTCCGCCCCTCGAGGTGGGAGGGGCCGTGCTGGAATTCTCGGACCCCGACGTGAAGTACAACGCCGCGCTGCTGCTGTTCGGCGTCACCTTCGCCGTCTGCCTCGCCATCGTGTATTCGCCGGTCGGCCGCGTCCTCGTGGCGATCCGGGAAAACGAGGCGCGGACCCGCATGCTTGGCTACAACACCTACCTGTACAAGCTGGCGTCGCTGACCATCTCGGCCACGATTTCGGGGGCCGCGGGAGCGATGTACGCGCTGTCGTTCTCGTACATAGGCTCCACCTTCGCCTCCATCGAGTACTCGATATTCCCGCTGCTGTGGACGCTGGTCGGCGGCATGGGGACCTTGCTCGGTCCCGTCCTCGGCACGGGGCTGATGTTCTACCTCGTCGATATCGCCAGCGGCCTGACCGAGAGCCACCTGATCGTCGTCGGCGTCGTGCTGGTCGTCCTGGTCCTATACTTCCCCAAGGGACTCGTGGGCACCGTCCGCGAGAAGTGGCTGCCGTGGCTGCCGTGACGCTGCTCGAGACCGCGGGCCTGAGCAGGAACTTCGGGGGCTTGCAGGCCGTCAGGGACGTGGACCTCGCCATCCCGGCCGGCGAGATCAGGGCCGTCATCGGCCCCAACGGCGCCGGCAAGACCACGCTCGTCAGCCTCGTCAGCGGCCGCCTCGAGCCGACGGAGGGTTCCATCCGGTTCAAGGGCGAGGACATCGCCGGCCTGCGGGCCTGGGACCGCGTGAGCCGGGGAATCGTCTACACGTTCCAGGTCACGAGCGTCTACGCCAACCTGACCTGTTACGAAAACGTGGCCCTGGCGGCGCAGCGGCGCATGATGGGAGGCCTGCGCGGCCGCCTCGCGCTCGCCGAGGAGCGGGTCGCGGAGGGCGTCGCGCGGGCGCTGTCGCGGGTCGGCTTGTCGGATGACATCCACCGCCGGGCCGGCGAGCTTCCGTACGGTCACCAGAGGCTCCTGGAGGTCTCCATGGGATTGGCGCTGGAGCCCGAGCTGCTGATCCTCGACGAGCCCACCCAGGGGCTCGCCCGCGACGAGATCTCCGCCTTCTGCGATCTCGTCCGCGCCATTTCGGAGCGCGCGACCGTGCTGCTGATCGAGCACAACATGTCGGTCGTCCTGGAGCTGGCCGAGCGCGTCACCGTGATGGACAGGGGTGCGGTCATCGCCGAAGGGACCCCGGCCGAAATCGAGCGGGACCCCGAGGTCCAGCGGGCGTATCTGGGAACCGATGCTGCAGCTTGAGAACGTCGACTGCTACCACGGCGCCGTCCGGGTTCTGAGGGACGTGTCCTTCGGCGTCGGCGCGGGCGAGATCGTCGGCCTGCTGGGCCGGAACGGCGCCGGCAAGACCACGACGCTGCGCGCGATCATGGGCCAGATCGAGCCGCGGTCGGGCAGCATCGCCCTGGACGGCGACGAGCTCACCGGCCTCGGCCCGCACGAGGTCCCGAAACTCGGGGTCGCCTACGTCCCCCAGGGACGGAGGCTGTTTTCCGGGCTCAGCGTCGAGGAGAACCTCCGCATGGGCCTGCTGGCCCGGGGAGGCGGGCGGGACACCCTCGACCGGGTGCTGGGCCTGTTTCCCGTCCTGACGGAGCGCCTGGGCCAGCGCGCCGGGACGTTGAGCGGCGGCGAGCAGCAGATGCTGGCGACCGCCCGCGCGCTCTGCCTCGAACCGCGGCTCCTTCTGCTCGACGAACCGAGCGAAGGGCTGATGCCGACCGTCGTGGCGACGCTGCTGGACACCGTCGCCGGCCTCAAGGACCGCGGCGTCGGCATTCTGCTCGTCGAGCAGAAAGTGGAGGCGGCCCTTCAGGTCGCCGACCGCATCGTCTTCATCGAGAACGGATCGGTCGCGGGCGAGGCGACGCCGGAAGAGCTCGAACGGGACCCGGGATCACTCCACCGGTACGTGGGCGTGCGGCGGTAGAAGCGCCGCGACGTGACCGTCATCCGGCAAGGGGAGGGCGCGGACGGTCCCGGCTCCGCCCGGGACCGTGGAGCGGATCCGCCGGCGGCGTTCGACGGCCGCCGCCGCGCCCTGGCGGCCATTCTGATCCGCAATCTGCTGCTCAACGTCGCGACCTTCGGCTTCTACCGGTTCTGGGCGAAGACGAGGCTGCGCCGCTACGTCTGGCGGCACGTCCGCTTCCTGGGTGACCCCCTCGAGTATCTCGGCACCGCCCGCGAGCTGCTGACCGGCTTCCTGGTCGCCGTCGCCGTCCTGGCCCCGCTGTTCGGCCTGTATTTTCTGGTGGAATTCTTCGTCGGCGGTGCTTTCGCGGCCGCGCCGCTGGTCCTGGACGCGTTCTACTATCTGGCTCTCTTCCTCCTGGTCGAGGTCGCCGTCTACCGGGTGCGGCGCTACAGGCTGACGCGCACCGCCTGGCGGGGGGTGCGTTTCGGGCTCGGGGGGTCCTCGCTCGAATATGCCCTGATCTCGGGCGGATACGGGCTTGCGGCGCTGGCGACCCTGGGGTTCGCGTATCCGTGGTGGCGGGTCGCCACCGTCCGTTACGCCGCGCGTCATGCCCGGTTCGGCGTCGCGCGCCTGGCCCTGGAGGCCGACGCCCGGTGGCTGTTCCGCCGATGGCTGGCCGTCGCCGCGCCCGTCGCGACGGCGGTCGCCGCGTTCGTCTGGATCAACGGCTGGACCTTCGGTCCGCTCGCTTCCGATTTCGGGCGTTTCGTATCGGAAGCAGGACATGCGGGCGCGAACGATGTCGTCGACGGCTCTTATCTGAAACGTATCCAGTTCTGGCCTCTGGCGCTCGTTCTGACGAGTCCCGTCCTCTGGATCTGGTACCGGGCGGTCGAGTTCCGGCACTTGATCGGCGGCACGCGGGTCGGCGGGATGGCGTTCGACTCCGGGCTTCGCGGCGGCTACGTCTTCAAGGCGTATGCGCTCTTCCTGGCGACCCTGATCGGAGCGTCGTTCCTGGCCGGAGTCGCGGCGGCGACGATGATCTCGCTCGTGTTTCTGGAAAGCACGGCCTTCAGTGGGGGCATTTTCGCGATGTCGTTTTTGACGATCAACGTTCTGTTCTACAACTTCGTCCGGACGTTGATTCTCGATTTCGCGCTTCTGCGGCACGTCTGCGAAACCCTGCGGCCGTCCGACCGGCATGCCCTGGACGGCGTCGAGCAGTCCCCGGAAGGCGTCCCCCGGCGCGGCGAAGGGCTCGCGGACGCACTGGACGTCGGCGGGTTCTGACCGGTGGCACGCTACCCCGCGCGGTACTACGACGGCCGGACGGCGCGCGCCCGGGACGTGTGGATCGAGGTCGCCCCGGCGGGCATCGGCATCCGCTCGGCGGACGGCGCGCACGTCGCCTCCTGGGCGGCCGACCGGGTCGTGCTCGTGGAAAGGCCCGGTGGCGGAGAGCCGGTGCGTCTCGGTCTCGACGGCACCGCGGCGCGGCTGATCGTGGAAGACCGGGCCGTGCTCGAAGCCCTCGGCCCGATCGCCTCGAACGTGTCGAAACGGGCGCGCATGTCCGGGCGGGACATCGCCAGGGTGGCGGCCTGGGCGGGAGCGGCCGTCGCGTCTGCCGCCGTCGTCATTGTCGTCCTCGTCCCGTTGTTCTCCGCGCAGCTCGCGTCGGCCACGCCCGGTTCCCTCAAGCTGCGCCTGGGCCTCGTCACGCTCGACCGGCTCGCGACGATCGTCGCCGCCCTGGACCGCGGATCGAAGGGCGGCCGCTACTGCGGCGGCGCCGGCGGTCTGAAGGTCCTGAACCTGATGGCGGACCGGATCGTTGCCGGCATGTCCGATGCGCCGGCGTTGCGCCTCGTCGTCCTGAACACGGACATGGTCAACGCCTTCGCCCTGCCCGGAAACATCGTGGCGGTGACGGGCGGACTGATCGAGAACGCCGAGAGCGCGGAAGAGGTGGCGGGGATCGTCGCTCACGAGATCGGCCATGTCGTCCACGACCACCCGACGCGGGCGCTCTACCGCACGGCCGCCGTCTCCACCCTCGTCGGCGTCGCGATCGGAGACCTGACCGGCGGCGTCCTGCTCGGCGGCCTCGCCGAATGGGTGCTCAACGCGAGCTATTCGCGGGAGGCGGAGCGGGACGCCGACGGGTTCGCGCTCACGCGCCTGAACGCGGCGGGGATCGACGCCCGCGGACTGGCGGCCTTTTTCGCGCGCCTCCTGGAGAAAGGACAGGCCGACGGGCCGCTGCCTCGCATCCTGTCGACGCATCCCCCGACCGGGGAGAGGATGGCGGCGATCCGAAGCGGCGCCCGCGCGACGGGGAAGGCGCTGCCGGCGGAGCGGGATTGGACGGATCTCCGCCGGGTGTGCCGCGACACCGGGAACGTCCCGCCGGCATTGGCCGACGGCGGGGTGCGATAGCCGGTGCCCCCGTGTTCGGAATGAGCGGAGAAACAGGGCGTTCGAGGGAGATCCTCTGCCGCTCCGTCGGTGCATTTGGTGACGAAACGGAGAAGCCATGGACCTGGATGTCGAACGCCTCCTCGGCGCCGTGGAGCGCACAGTGTCGTCCCTGGAGCACGATGGACAGGCCGCTCGCGCGGTCACCCTCGCTCGCAGCTACGCGACGACAGTGGAGGACCTCTGGGATGCCGTGACGAGCGCGGAACGAATCCCACGCTGGTTCCTGCCGGTCAGCGGCCGCCTCGAACTCGGCGGTCGCTACCGACTGGAGGGAAACGCAGGCGGTACGATCAGGCACTGCGAGCGTCCCTCGTATCTCGGGCTGACGTGGGAGTTCGGCGGTGACGTGAGCTGGGTGGAGGCGCGTCTGTGTAACGATGGTACCGGCCGCTCGCGCCTTGCGATTACGCATACCGCGCTGGTGTCCGACCACTGGCACAAGTTCGGTCCCGGTGCCGTCGGCGTAGGTTGGGAGATGGGCTTGCTGGGGATGGAACTGCATCTTACGCGGCCGAACGAACCCAAGTTGGACGGGGCAACGTTCCACACGACTCGTGACGGAAAGGCGCTCATCGTCGGAAGCAGTGCGGCGTGGGGCCGGGCGGCCGAGGCAGCGGGAACGGACGCCGACGTTGCGCGCGCAGCGGCGCAGCGTACGGCGGCCTTTTACACGGGCGACACGGTCGCGCCGGATTGATGCGCGCTTATATGGAACTTCCGACAACGTGTTGATTCACATGCGAAGTTTGCACGGCCCCGGTGGCCCGGGATGTCGGTGCCGGAGCGACGGACCGCGCCGCCGGGTCCCCTCTCCCTGCACAGGGAGAGGGTCAGGGTGAGGGTCGGGAATGAATGCGGCGGAGACCCCCACCCTGTCCCTCCCCCGCAAGAGCGGGGGAGGGGACCCCGATGGCACGATTGCCCCTGCCGGCCACCGTTCCCTGCGCGACAGCGGGGGCGGGGTCCCCGACCATGAAAGGCTTTCGACATGCTCCGCGACCCGGAGCGCTGAGGTTCTATTGTCGATGCGTTATCGGTCGTGGGCGCTGACTCGTCATCGCGGTGGCGACGATCGCTCCGACCTTCTCAGCCACTTCGACAAGGTGCGCATCGGCAAGGTGGGCCTTCGTCTCGTTCCTGGTCGAACGGCCGACAGCCCGGATCGTCGGTCCCGGTCACCTGGAGATTTTCGAGCGGCTGTGCCGCGAAGCGGGGGCGACAGGGAAGCTGGTCGCCGACGCTCGACACGCGGCGGTCGCGGTGGAGCACGGCTGCACCATGGTTTCCACCGACTCCGACTTCAACCGGTTCGCCGGGGTCGGGTGGCACCGCCCGCTGCGCCCCGACGGCACGTAGGACCGGCACGTAAGGCAGGCCGGACGGATCGGTCCGGGAGACGGGCGGCGACCGTTGTCGGCGCATCCGGCGCACGGTCGGCGGGCCGGCGCCGCGGGCTCCCGGCCGCACTTCGTGCAGACTCCCCGCGCGATCCGCTCGGCGGTCTGCCGGCGGCCGCGCGCGTTCGCCGGCCGGTTTGCCTGGCGCTCCAGGTCCCTGGGAATCCGCGGACATCGGCGCTTGATGCAATGGGGGTTGGCGTTTAGACAATCTGAAACGGCAATCGTCCGATTGCGCGTTTCGTCAAGGAGCTTCGAGCCATGATCCTGGTTGGCCGTTACCTCTCGCCCTTCGTCCGCCGCGTGGCGACGACGATGCATCTCTATGACCTGCCCTTCGAGCACCGGCCGTTCGCGGTCGTCGGGGATGACCGGCAGAAGATCCGCGACCTCAATCCCGTGATCCGTGTTCCCGCGCTGATCCTGGACGACGGCGAGACCCTTGTCGACAGCGGAGCCATCCTCGACTACCTGGACGGGCAGGTCGGCCCGGAGCGGGCGCTCACACCTGCATCCGGGGCCGAACGCAGACGGGTTCTGAAACTCATGGCCGTGGCCGTGGGTGCGGTCGAGAAAGCCACCTTGGTCGCATACGAGAAACGGTACCGCCCCGAGGAAAAATGGCACCCGCCCTGGGTCGAGATGATCTCGGAGCAGAGTCGCGGCGGTTTCCAATGGCTGGACGGTCAGGCCGGCTCGCCCTGGCTGGCCGGTTCCCGGCTCACGCAGGCAGACCTGACCGCCGCGGCGGCCTATGAGTTCATGCGCATAGCCACCCCGGAACTGTTTGCCACCCTCGAATGCCCGAAGATCGAGACCCTGAGCCAGGAACTCGGCACCCTGGAGGCGTTCCGCAAGACCGCGCCGCCGGCCTGAGCGCACTGTCCGGGAAACTTCGGACGCCGGACAATTCGAACGGGACGGCACCGGATGGCGTTCGCCTGCCCCTTACGCGCAGGCGATGGCCCAGACACCCTTGATCCGTTCCGGGAGAGCACGCGACAGCCAGGTCTCCCCGCCGTCCTCGGTGCCGACCACCTGACCGTGCCGCGTGGCGCACCACACGCGCTCATCGGTGCCGGGACTCGCGGCAACCGTCATCAGTGTGCTGCCCATCTCCGATCCATGATCGAAGCGCCGCCAGCTCTCGCCGAGATCGTCACTGCGATAGAGCGAGCCGGCATCGCCGTCGAACGCACGACTGAACGCGCCCAGGACGACCCTGCCGTCATGGGGCGACACGCGCAGGTCGCGAACGTAGGTGAGTGGGGAGAATCGATCGATACCCGCATCCTTCCAGCTCTCGCCGCGATCGACGCTCCGGAACAGTCCCATGCGGCAGGCGAGGAACAGAGTGCCCGGTCGCTCACGGCTGATGGCGAGCGCGTGACAGTCCATCATGCCCTCGTGATCGGCATCGCTGACGAGGCGGCTCTTGTACCGGTCGTCTTCAGCCAGGGCGAGCAGGCCCGAGTTGCAGGACGACCAGTTGCGGCCATCGTCGAGGCTGCGGATGACCCCTCCGATCTCGAGAGCCGCGTACATCTCGTGCGGATGGGAGGGGTCGAGGACCACGCGCAGTATCCGGGGGGCAAAGCCCCCGTCACAGACCTCCATGGGCACGATCGTCGGTAACGCCCGCCAGGTCGCGCCGCCATCGACGCTGCGGTGCACACCGGCATCGGTCGTCCCCACCAGCAACACGTCGGAGTCCGCGGGATGCACCGTCACCGACCAGGTGGTACCCAACCCGTCGAGGCCCAGCGATCCCCACGATTCGCCGCCGTCACGGCTGCGATACGGACCCGCCTGGGTAGCGGCGTAGACGGTACCGGGATCCGATGGATCCACTGTCAGCGCGCGCACCTCCAGCCGTTGCGGGAGGCCACGGGTAAGTCGCTGCCAGGTATTGCCGTCATCCGTGCTGCGAAAGAGCCCGAAGTCCATCTCGCTGTTGTCGGAGGCCCAGGGGCCCGCACCCACGTAGAGCTGTCCCGTCATCTATCGGCCTCCTCGGGTTTGCCATGGTATTGTAGGCGCCGGTTTGAAAGAGAGAAAATCGGCAATGCGTGACATGTGGAAACCGGCATGCTGCCTGTATTGTCCTCCGTTGATCCGGGTCCGCAGGTTCAGGCGTCCCGGTCATGAGCCAAGGTGGTTCTTCCGTGTCAGGACGGGATTTCCTTTTGTCGCACGCTCTCTTTGAGGAGTCCGCAGACAGGAGCGCTCGAGGGTGACCGGGATATCCGGCGGACCTGGTCCATCGGAACGGTCACGGATTGGCGGTGCCGCAATCGCAAAATGGGGAGAACGCATCATGGCCAAGGCGATCCACTCGATGATTCGGGTGAAGGAAGAAGACCGATCGCTCGATTTCTACAAAAAAGCCTTCGACCTCGATATCGCCGATCGTTTTGAGTTTGACGATTTCACGCTTGTCTACCTTCGGAATTCCGAAGCCGATTTCGAAGTTGAGCTTACCGTTAATCATGGGCAGGCCGAACCGTATTCACACGGGTCGGGATACGGGCATCTCGGGGTCGCTGTAGACGATGTCGATGAAGAACATGCCCGTTTCGAAAACCTCGGGTTTGAGCCAACGGACGTGAAGGAGTTCCATCGGGATGGATCGCTGATGGCGAAATTTTTCTTCGTGCGGGATCCTGACGGCTACAAGATCGAGGTGCTTCAGAAGCACGGGAGATATCGATAATCCGGAGAGTGCGCGATGCGCGGGGTTCAGAACTCGATGACGAGCCTCCCCCTGGTCCCCCCGGCCTGGAGCCGCCGATGCGCCTCTCCCGCCCGCTCCGGCGGGTAGGTGTCGGCCACACGCAGCGTGAGCTCTCCCGCCTCCGCCATCCGCCGAAGGCGGTCGAGCTTTTCGAACTCGCCGTCGTACTTGCGCACGGACGTTGCGGTGAATCTGATCCCTCGCTGAGGTTCGCCGATGAAGCCGCGGACGGATGTGAACGCCCCTCCGTCGCGGACAGCCGGCACGGCTCGCTCGGTCAGCAGGGCGCCGTCGGCCAGACCGTCCACGCCATCGGGGAAATGACTCCGGATCCGCGACGCGAAGTCGCCGCCCCTCGGTACGACGATGTCCGCGCCAAGCGAGCGCACGAGCTCTTCGTCCGCCTCGGACGCATCGACGACAACGGTCAATCCATCCGCCTTCGCGAGCTGCACCACGTACCCGCCATAAGCGCCCGGGGCGCCCGTCACGGCCAGGCTCCCGCCCGGCGGCAATCCAAGCAGGTCCAGGGACTGGCGCGCGGTGAGTCCGTTCATCGGAAGCGTGCACGCCTCGACGTGCGTGGTACCTGCCGGAGTGGGCACCACGGCCCGTTCATCCAGCGCGATCCGTTCCCTGTAAGCCCCATGGGTGCCCTTCGAACACACCATGGCCATTACGGCATCCCCCGTCTTCACTCCGGTCGAGACTCCGTCCCCGACCTGATCGACGACGCCGGCGGCGTCCATCCCCGGGACGTAGGGAGGCGGGTCGACATTCAGCCGCCCGGCGTGCGAGCCGTCCCTCGACATGACGTCGGTGGGATTGACGGCGGCGGCGCGCACCCTGATACGCACCTGACCCGGTCCCGCCTCGACCTCTGGCATGTCGATGACCTCGAGAACTTCCGGGCCTCCATACGTGAAGAATCCGACCGCGCGCATCTTGTCCGCCTTCCTTCGTGCCGTTGCCGGCGGTTCAGCCAAGCCTCCGGAGTATAGGAACAACAGCCTTCGATTCCCACGACCCGGCAGAGACTGCTGCCCGAGGCGGTGAGCAACCGGTATCTCCATGGATATCGCTGCCCATGGCGCTATCCCTTGCCGGGCCGCGTCTGAGGCAGGCGAGGTAGCCTGCCCCGGCAGGCGGAAGCGCGGCCCACGACGGTTTATGAGACTTCGCTCAATATACGGGGTAGCGCGCCCGCCGCTATCGCAACTTGACGGTCACCTACTGCCGCTTTGCGCCGAAAGCCCCGCTGACTATGTAATCGCGAGAGAAAGTGCCCACGACCTCTTCGTGATTCGGCCCCGCAAACGTCGCGCCGATTGCGGTAACTTCGTATTGAAAGCCGCCATTCCCAAGGTCGACCCTCTTGCTGTGGTACTCTCCGAACTTCCCGTCTATGACGGCAAGGTCGTTCCAGGAGATATCGGGATGCCTTGCCGCCGTGGCGAGATCGTGGATATTCGTGAAGGCGACATCGACGACGGGAGCGGCAAGGTTGTCAATCGCGATCCGCGCATCGCCGATGTATCGGATCACTTCATCAGGGTTTTTTCCCCGACTGACGCCGGCCATGACGCCGTTCCATGTCGCGGACCCTGTCCCGATCGGATTGGTATCGGATGGACGGGTGTATGCGTCATAAGTCAGTCCGTGACCGAGGTCGTAGACAGGCGAACTTCCTGAACAACCGACGTTCGCTGTGTCGCAAGTTTGGTAGGATGAGGCTTCAAAGTAGGAATGATCCATCCAGCCACCGAGGCTTGTATAGTCCTCCAGGGTGGAGGATTGACCTTCGGGAATTACGAACCTTCCCGTGGCTGTGAACACATTCACGCCGTTATGGCTCATAACTCGTCCGTAGCGGAAGGTGTCCGATCCGTCAGAAAACCAGGAAGGCATGTCTGAAAATGAAAATTGATCGGTGGTTTCGTGCGGTTTCCTGGTTCCGTATGGAAGAAAGTCGTCGGCAGGACCGACATTGTGAGTCACGGCAAACAACGTGTCCAAGACAGCTTCCTTCACTTGGGCCGGCGTCATATAGAGCGCGGGATTGCCGCCACTGTATAGTCGCAACTTGTCCATGAGCGACAGCGATGGGCTTGGCGTCAATTCGGTCGAGCCGGAGTAGGTCTCGCCAACGGTCCCGCCGGAGAACTCGATGAATATATGACGGCCCTTGGCGAGAATGGCCGGCGTGATGGCGACGACGTAGCTTCCCGCCGTTCCGCGAATCTCGACGCCGGCCGCGTCATAGGCGCGTATCTGCGGATTCGCGTTTCCCGTCGTGGTGATCGTCAGTATGCCTTCGGCTTGCACAGGGAGCCGGAAGTAGTCGCTGTCCGTCGCGGACGCGATTGTCCCGGCAAAAGACTCGTTGAGCGCGATCGAGCTTGCGGCGGCTCTGGTGTCATTGCCAATCTGCCCGCCGGTCTGCCCGCCGGTCTGCCCGCCGGTCTGCCCGCCGGTCTGCCCGCCGGTCTGCCCGCCTCCGGTCTGCCCGTCGGTCGATCCTCCGTTCATGACAGGCCCCGGGCCGGAACCCGAGCCGCCGCCGCATCCGGCGAGAACAAATGCGAAGACGGCCAAAGCGGCCAAGGGCGCAAACGGTTTGATGGTCATGAGTAGCTCCAATTGTTGCGAGCGACTCCGGCGGGCGCCGGGCCGGTCGCCAAACAACCAGTGCTGGAAAGCTAGGTTCCTGCGTATTTGCCAAGGCTCGGGGAGCTACCCCTTGCCGGGTTGACGGCTGTTGTATTCCGCAGGCAGCCCGGCATGGGGCTGCCAGCACTGGGTTTGGCGATACGAGGATTTGAGCATAACGCGCCTTGACGAGTCCATGCGGAAGTCATGCGTCTGGGCGCACGATGTGGCGGCCATCTCATCGGGACGTCGAATCGATGCAGGAAGCGTCGGGGCGGAAGCGGCGGGCGCCGTCACGCGCGCCCGGTTGCCGCTTCCCACGGTTCGCGGGCAAGTTCCGCTCGAAAATCCTGACGCGGATATCGAGCGATCATCGCTCGCGCAGCATCCGGACCGGCGGTGGATTCTCGCCGGATATTGCGGTCTGACTGGCTACCGTACGCCGCAGGTCGTGCAGGCTGAAGGTTTCCGGGCTTCGCGTCGCCGCTGGTGGAAAGGGGCTATGGTGGTGCTTCCCGAGCCGCGGGACGCCGCTCCGCGGCCGCAACGCCGGGAGGACCGTCATGACCTTCTTTCCTTCGCTTCCCGAGGACGCGGGCCTCGCCGAGATCCAGGCGCCGCACTCCGACATCTGGCGGCTCTGGGGAAAGTTCAGCCAGGCCCTGATGCGGGGACCCGGACCGCTCCCGGTCGCGGAGCGGGAACTGGTCGCGGCCTACGTCTCGGGTCTGAACGAGTGCGAGTACTGCTACAAGGATCACGTCATGGCCGCCGAGGCGTTCGGCATCGACCCGGACGTCTTCGGCGGCCTGATGGACGACATCGACGCGTCGCCGGTGGACGACAGGATGAAGCCGATCCTCCGGTTCGTCCGCAAGCTCACGCTGACGCCGGGCAGGATGACCCGGGCCGACGCCGACGCCGTCTACGCGGCGGGCTGGGACGAGGGCGCGCTCCATTTCGCCGTCGCCGTCTGCGGCCGCTACAACTTCATCAACCGCCTCGTCCTCGGGCACGGCGTCGAGTACACCGAGGCGCACACCGAGATCTGGAAGAACGAGCAGGGCATGGCCTACGAGATCCTGCCCGAATAGCGCGGTTCCGGGCCGGCCGGACGCCCCCCGGGCCAACCGGTGGGGCGGTCCGTCGTTTCCGGCCGCGGTCCTTGGACAGACCGTGCCACAGGGTCCCCTCTCCCTGGACAGGGAGAGGGACAGGGTGAGGGTCGAAAGGGCTCGGGGCGCGCGGCGTCCACGCACGGCCGAACAATTCCCTTGCGCGGCGCGGGCGTGATACCCAATTGTAGTGCCCGGACACCGGGAGACTGGCCAATATGACACGAAAGCCGGCAAATCCTGGAGGACAGCCTCCCGCAGGCTTCCGCGCTCGCAAGGCGGCGCAGATTTGCGCCTACTTCGCTACCCGGGCAGGCGGACGGATCGACAAGCTCAAACTCTCCAAGCTCGTCTACCTGGCGGAAAGACGATTCCTCAAGGACCACCACCAGCCCATGCTCCATGACGACCTCTACTCCCTGGAGCACGGCCCCGTGTGCTCGGGGGCACTGGGTGGAATGGAGGGCACCGGCGACCCCGCACTGTGGGACAGTTACATACGGCGCCATGGCCGGGACACCATCGTGGCCTCAAGGGCCGTGAAACGGCCCGACCTGGACCATGTCAGCCCGGCGGAGTTCGCGGTCCTCCAGATCGTCTGGAAGCGGTTCGGCCGCCTCACTCCCGCGCAACTGCGGAACTACACCCACACGAAATGTCCCGAGTACACGGAAGTTGCCGGGGGGAGCCGGCTCATCTCGTATCGAAGGCTGTTTGAAGAGCTTGGGGCGAAAGATGCCGCTGGCCTTGCCCAGGAAGTGGCCGCGGCGCGGGCGGTAGACGAACTTTCAGCAGCACATGGGTAGCGGGCGGCTTGTTCCAGGCGCGACGTTCCTATACCCCGGCACACATACCAACCCCGACAAGTTACATCTCACCGTCGTATTGACCGACCCGGATCTCGCCAAGGGTCGCATGGTGCTGGTCGTCCCCGTCATAACGCAGCGCAGGCGGTGCGACCTCACGTGCGTTCTCCAGGTCGGCGACCGTCCGTTCATAAAGCACCCAAGCTGCGTGGACTACAGCCGAATGTTCCTGCGGTCGGAGGCCCACCCGGTCAGGATGCTGGAGAGCGGCGTCGCGGTACCGGAGGCGCCAATGCCTTCGGATGTCCTGCGAAGAATCCTGCTGGGCGTAGCCGCTTCGCCCCATTCAGCCCCGTTTGCCGTGGGGTTTGCGGCAAACCCGAACTGAGCGGGCCGGCCGCCGCAGTCCGCGGCGGGCCAACTCGGACAGCACGGCGCCTGCCGGGAGATTCCGCTCGTCCGCAAGCGATCGCGCCGCTTCGAGGACCTCGTCGTCGATGTTCAGCGTCGTTCTCATGCTCGAGAGCCCGACGAAACGATGCGGCGATGCATCGTACGTTCGAAGGCGTGCCCCCTGGCGGACACCCTCACCCTGTCCCTCTCCCGCGTGCGGGAGAGGGGACCCTCGGGGCGCGGCCGTGCCGCCGGGTCTCCCTCCCCCTGGCAGGGGGAGGGTCGGGGTGGGGGTAGCGCCGCGGGCTACAGGCCCGATCCCTTGGCGTTCTCGTGATCGGTCAGGCGCGTGATGCGCGCGCACTCCTTCAGCTTGTTGTACATGGGCGCGAGCTCGGGGTCCTCGCCCATGATGCGGTCCGCGATCTTGGCCGTCCGGGCCATGAACTCGTCCCGGTCCTCCGTGGAGAGCCGGATCACCTCGCCGCCCTTGCTCCGCCACAGGTTCGCGGCGCGGCGGTCGTAGCGGATGACCACGTCCTCCATGTAGCGCTCGAGCTCCGCGCCCACGTCCAGCACCGCCTTCTGCAAGTCGGGGGGCAGCGAGTCGTAGAACTTCTTGCTCATCATCGCCATGTCGGGGATGTGGGTGTCCTCGACCAGGGTGATGTACTTGGCGACGTCGTAGAACTTGAGCGCCGCGAGTACGACGATGGTGCTGCGGATGCCGTCGATCTGCTTGCGCTGCAGGCCGGGGATGGCGTCGCCCATGGGCATCGGAATGCCCGTGCCGCCGAACTCCTCGATCACGGCGCGTTCCACGTCGGTCGCCAGCACGCGGATCTTCTTGCCCTTGAAGTCGTCGAGCGTGCGGATAGGCTCGAGCGAGGCGTAGGCGGTCGGCCCGTAGTCGAAGATGGCCACGCCGATCATGCCCTTGTCCTCGGTCATCCACATGAAGTCGTCCCGGAAGTGCGGACAGCTCAGGGCCCGGGAGATGTGGGCGATGTCGTCGAACAGGCCCGGCACGTCGGTCACCTGGTAGCGCGGGTCGACGCCCTTGAAGAACCCCGGGGGCAGCATGCTGATCTCGATGGTGCCGACCTGCACGCCGTCCACCATCTCGCCGATGCCGCCGAGCTGGTGGCCCGGGAAGAGCTGCACGTCGATGCGGCCGCCGGTCACCTCCTCGAGGCGCTGCTCGTACTTGCGTCCGAACTCGTGGTGGATCTCGTCGGTCGGGAAGATGGCGACCTTGATCACGAATTCGGCCTCCGCCGCCGCCGGCCGGGGCCCGATAACCAGAAACGCCGCGAACGCCGCGCTCAACAGGGCCGTCGGCAAGCCGGGGACGTGTCTCGAGAAAATCCTGAACATGACGAAGCCTCCCTTGTCCCGTTCCGGTGTGGTTGGGGAGTTGAGCTTAGAGAGCGATGCCGGTACTGTAAAGCGTGCGCCGGACCCGCTTGCGCCTTGTTTTTCCTTGAATTTTACGGTCCGGGACCGCCTCGGGGAGAAGCGCCGCCATGAGTGCCGAGTCCGCCTCCCGCACCGAAGCCCGGCGCCGGCGCCTGGAGCGGATCGCGTTCGCGATCCCGCGCTTCGTCTGCGGCCTCCTCGTGCTGGCGATCGTGGCGGTCGCGGGCGCCAACGTGGTGGCCCGCTACTTCTTCCTCGCGCCGTTCTTCTGGGCCGAGGAGGTCCAGCGCTACATCCTGATCTGCTTCGTCTACATCGCCGCCATCCTCGTGACCTGGGACGGGCGCCACCTCAGGATGGACATTCTGTCCCAGTTCCTGCCGCGGCCGTGGAAGGAGATCGTGAACTTCGCCTCCACGGTGACGTTCATCGGCGTCTGCGCCTTCATCGTCACCCAGTCCTGGCAGGTCACCGTCCTCCAGGTGCGGTTCGACAAGCACAGCGTCGCCGCCGAGATCCCCATGGTGTACCCCCACTCGATGGTGCTGATCGGCTTCTTCTTCATGCTGGTCGCCGTCGCGGTCCGCTTCCGCGCCAACGTGCTCGGCGAGACGGGCCGGACCCACGACGAGGCGCCGGGCGCGGACGAAGGCAGAACCATCGACCATGGCGTGTGATCCCGCGATGCCCGGCGACGTTGCCGAACGGGGAGGCGAGCCGTGGGCTGGGTAATGGTCCTCCTGCCGGTAAGCCTCCTGATCCTGGGCTTTCCGGTCTTCCTCATCCTCATCGCGACCTCGGTCGTCATCCTCGCGTTCTTCATGGACGTGTCGATGAACATCGCCCACATCAAGATGTTCGGGAGCGTCGACAAGCTCGCGTTCCTGGCCGCGCCCTTCTTCATCTTCGCCGGCGAGCTGATGAGCCGCGGCGGCCTCTCCAACCGCATCGTCTCCTGGGTCCTCTCCCTCGTCGGGGGCGTGCGCGGCAGCCTGCCCATCACCGCCGTCGGATCGTGCGCCTTCTTCGGAGCGATGTCGGGGTCCGGAGCGGCCACGACGGCCGCCGTCGGGCAGGTGCTCTACCGGCCGCTGCTCAACAACGGCTACAGCGAGAGCTTCTCCGCCGGCGTGCTGGCCTCGTCCGGCGCCATCGCCGTGATCATCCCCCCGTCCATCGCCATGATCATCTACGGCGGTTCGGCGGAGGTGTCGGTGGTGAAGCTGTTCATCGCCGGGTTCCTGCCCGGCCTGCTGCTGTCCGGGCTGATGGCGGGCTACATCTACCTCTACGCGCGCCGCAACGGCATGGGGATCACCCAGAGCTTCGCGTTCCGCGAGTTCGTCCGCGCCACGGGGGCGGGGTTCCTCGCCCTGCTCACGCCGCTGATCATCCTGGGCGGCATCTATTCGGGCATCTTCGATCCCACCGAAGCCGGCGCGATCGCCGGCATCTACGCCATCGTCGTCACCATGTACGCCTACAAGGAGCTCGACTGGCGCGGCGTGTGGGAAGCGGCGATCCGCACGGCCTACGTCTGCGCCCAGATCTTCATCATCATCGCCGCGGCGGGCCTCTATTCCTGGCTGCTGACGATCAGCGGCGTGCCGGCCGCCATCGTCGGGTTCATCGAGAGCATCGGCGCCCAGCCCTGGGTCATCCTTCTCGTCATCAATCTGCTGCTGCTGATCGTCGGCTGCCTGCTCGACCCGACGTCGGCGATCATCATCCTGACGCCGCTGCTGCTGCCCATCGTGCTGGCCGCGGACATCGACCTCATCCACTTCGGCATCATCATGGTGATGAACCTGGAGATCGGCATGTTCACGCCGCCCTTCGGGCTCAACATCTTCGTCGTGCAGTCGGTGCTGCGGGCGCCCCTCGCCGCGATCTACCGCGGCGTCGTGCCGTTCATCTTCATCAACATCGTCGCGCTCGGGATCGTCACCTACGTGCCCGAGGTTTCCCTGTTCCTGCCGGAGCTGCTGGGGCCGTAGCGCCGGTCATCGACGCCCGCATCCCGGGATTCAGCCGGACAGCCGCCGTGCCGCGGCCGCCGCCTCCTCCTTCAGCAGCCGGTCGATGATCCGGCGGGCGAGCAGGGGGCCGGCGTCGTAGCCGATGTCCGTCATCGGCGCCGCCGGATCGAGGTCGATGTTCCGCTGCTGCGCCTCGAACACGGCGATGTCCTCGCCGACGACCTCGTGGCACTGCTCGTAGAACTCGTTCACCCGGTCCATGTCGTCGGTCCAGAGCCTGTGGCCGAGGTGCCAGAAGTAATGGGTCGAGTCCTCCGTCGACGGCGTGATCCCGTGACAGACCCAGAAGTCCCACCGCTTGTCCCCCTTGCCCTCGCGGGCGCCGGTGCCGGCGACCGCCGAGCCGTTGTTGATGCGGAAGTAGGAGGGCGGGATGAACTCCGAGATCTGCCAGCGGTCGATGTTGGAGTCGTAGCCGCCGAACTGCCGGTAGGTCCTGGCGGCGGGAACGTCCATGGTCCAGCGGGAGACCTTCACGGTATCGCCGTTCCGCTCCGTCTCCACGCTCGCCACGTCGGCGACGTGCATGCTGCCGACGGTCGAGGCGTGGACGGTGGCGAGATGGGACAGGTCGAGGAGGTTGTCGATCACGAGCTGGTAGTTCCCCCGCACGTGGCAGTGCACCTTGGTGGCGCTCCAGCCGTCCTGGAAGAGCATGCCGAAGAACTCCGGCGCGGCGGACTCGTCCGCGTCCCCGACCTCGCCCGTCCAGACGAAGACGCAGTTGTCCCGCTCCACCACCGGGTAGCTCCTGACCTTCATCGCGGGCGGGATGCGGTCCTGGCCGGGGATCCGCACGCAGGCGCCGGTGCCGTCGAACTCGAGGGCGTGGTAGTGGCACTGGATGACGTCCCCGATCACCTTGCCCATGGACAGCGGCAGCAGGCGGTGGGCGCAGCGGTCCTCCAGCGCGACGGCCGCGCCGCTCCCGGTCCTGAAGAGCACCACGGGCTCGCCGAGCAGGACGCGGCCCATCGGTTCGCGGGTCACCTCGTCCGAGTACGCGGCGACGTACCAGCAGTTCCTCAAAAACATCCCGTCCTCCCCGGCCGCCGCCCCGCTATCCGGCGCGCTTCTCTTTCGCCGCCGCTTCCTCCCTCAGCATGCGGGCGACGATCTCGCGGGCCTGCAGCAGTCCCTGGTCGAAGGCGATCCGCACCTTCTCGTTGACGTTCTCCGGCGTCGCGCCGTCCGGGTCGCTGTCGAGGGAGCGCTGCTGCGCCTCGTAGATGGCGACGTCCTCCCAGATGACCTGATGGCACTGGCGGTGGAACTCCGGGCGTCGTCTCTCGGGAACGGCCGACAGCTCGTAGGCGATGGCCCAGAACTGGTGGGTGGACCGCCCGGTCTCCGGCGTGATGCCGTGGTAGACCTGGAAGCCCCATTCCCCCCGGTCGAAGACCCGGTGCCGGCCGGGTTCCCGCAGGCCCGTGCCCTCGGAGCCGTTGTTGATGAGGAAATAGGCCGGCGGCCGCCACTCGGCGAGCTGCCAGCGGTCGAAGGTGCCCGGATGGGAGCCGAACTCCGCGTAGGTTCGCGCCGCCGGCACGTCGATCATCTCGCGCGTGACCCGCACCATGTCGCCGTGGCGCTCGTGGACGACGTCGGCGTTCTCCGCCACCGGCGTGTTGCCGATGGTGGTGTCGTGCAGATAGGCGACGTGCGAGAGGTCGAGCAGGTTGTCGATCAGCAGCAGGTAGTTCGCCTTGATGTGCAGGTGCAGCCTGGTCACCCCCCACTCGGGGTGGTCCAGGCGCGGGAAGTCGACGATCCGGGACTCGTCCGCGTCGTCCGGATCGCCCATCCAGACGTAGACGAACGCGTGGCGTTCGACCGCGGGATAGGACCGGACGCGCGTCCCCTCGGGCACCCGCGCCTGGCCGGGAACGCCGACGCAGGCGCCGGTGCAGTCGTAGACGAGACCGTGATAGCCGCAGCGGATGTCGTCTCCGACGATCCGGCCCTTCGACAGCGGCACGCGGCGGTGGGCGCAGCGGTTCTCCAGCGCCACGGGCGTCCCGTCCCGCTTGCGGTATAGGAGCACGTCCTCGCCGAGCATGGTGAGGGCCAGGGGGCCGGCGCCGAGCTCGTCGGACCACGCCGCCACGTACCAGTGGTTTCTCAGGAACACGGTCCGGCCCGTTCCCGTTCCGCGAGAAGCTCGTCGACGATCCGGCGCGCGGCCGTCAGCCCGCCGTCGTGGACGATCTCCACCCGCGCGTTGACGTCCCGCGCCGACGCCCCCGCCGGGTCGCGGTCGATGGACTCCTGCTGGACGGGGAACAGCACGGAGTCCTCGGCGATGATCCGGTCGCACTGGAGACGGAACTCCTCGACGGTCCGGGCGTCGCCCATGCCCGGGTCGAAGGCGACGTAGCGGTACTGGTGGCAGCGCTTCTCCGTTTCCGGGGTCAGGCCGTGATAGACCTGGAACCCCCAATGGCCCAGGTCCTCGTACCAGTCGCCCTCGGGAATGCCGTGGCCCGCCGGCGCCGAGCCGTAGCTCACCCGGACGTACGTGGGCGGCCGGAACTCGGACACCTGCCAGCTGTCGATGTTCCCGTCGTATCCGCCGAACCGGCGGAAGGCCGGGGCCGGCGGCACGTCCTCCATCCAGCGCAGGACCCGCACCGAGTCCCCGTCCCGGACGGTCTTCACGTCGGCGGTCTCGGAGATCTCGGGACTCCCGGTGGTCGTTCCGTGAACGTAGGCGAGGTGGGAGAGGTCCAGCAGGTTGTCGATGACCAGCTGGACGTGCGCGTCCATGTGGAACTGGATGTCGCTGACCCGCAGCCCCGGGCGGTCCAGCATGCCGTAGTCGGGGATCAGCGCCTCGTCCGCCTTCTCCGGATCGCCCGGCCAGATCCACAGGAACCGGTGCTTCTCCGCCATCGGATAGGCGCGGACGCCGACCCCGGGCGGCACGCGCTCCTGTCCGGGAATCCTCGTGCACGCGCCCGTGCGGTCGTATCGCAGCCCGTGATAGCCGCACTCGACCGTGTCGCCGAACAGGCGGCCCAGCGACAGCGGCACCCGCCGATGGGCGCAGCGGTTCTCCAGGGCCACCGGCGTCCCGTCCTCCGCGCGGAACATGACGACGTCCAGGTTCAGGAAGGTCCGCGCCAGGAACTCCCGCCCCAGCTCGCGCGGGAACCCCGCCGCGTACCAGTGGTCCGTCAGGAACACGTCCCGTCCGTCTACCCGGCTGCGGCGGCGGCGCCCCGGTCGATGACCCGGTCGATCCACCATTCGCCGAGGCTGCGCACGAGCGGTTCCATGGTCGACATGCGCCCGGGCGCCGCGAAGGGGGAGGCCAGCCCTTCCTGCTGCACCGCGGAGATGTTGTTGTCCTCGCCGACCGACCGGCGCCAGCGCCTGTAGTAGTACCGGACCTTCTCGTCGAAATCGGGACGCGCCACCGTCTCCTTCGGGAAGCACGTGCCGACGTTCACTTTGGTGCTGCCGGGTCCCTGGGGATGGAGCTCGACGTACCAGATGCAGTCGGTGGTCGACGCGATGCAGGTGGACGGGGCGATGCAGACGAAGTTCGTTCCCTCCGCGGCGTGGCCCTCCAGGGTGCCGATGCGGGGGAAGCCGTGATGGGCGTCCTCCTCCAGCAGCGCCCTGGTGCCCTCGTGGCGTTCGCGCATGTCGAACCAGGCGCCCTCCGTCGGAACGTTCCAGAACTGCACGTCCTTCAGGTCGAGGCTCGTCGAATGCACCCACGGCACATGGTAGTCCTCCATCGCGTTCTCGATGTGGAGCTTCCAGTTGCAGGCGACGTCGTAGCTCCAGTGATTGGTGAGCACGAGGTCCTCGTAGCCGTAGGACGCCATCTCCACCGGCAGGTTGCCGAGATAGTCCGACAACGGCTCGGCCTCGCCGTCGAAGTTGACGAACAGGAACCCGCCCCAGGTCTCGAGGCGCAGGGGCACGAGGCCGTAGTCGGCCATGTCGAACCCGGCCGTGTCGTCCATGCCCGGCGCCGCGAGCAGGGCGCCGTCGCGGCCGTAGGCCCAGCCGTGGTAGGGACAGACGAAGCTCCTGCAGTTGCCCTCGCCGTCGGCGATGCGCGTGCCGCGGTGGCGGCAACTGTTGGAATAGGCGTGGACCTCGCCGTCGTCGCCGCGGACGAAGATTATGGGCACCCCGACGTACTTCACGGTGAAGTAGTCGCCGGGCTCGGGGATGCGGTCGGCCCGCCCGAGCAGGTTCCACACCTTCATGAACATGTGCTCGACCTCGGCGCGGTAGTACGCCTCGGACGTGTAGCACCAGGGCGGCAGGGTTTCGGCCCGCTCCAGGGGCAGCCGGATCCGGTCGTAGGACGCCGGATCGAACATCGGGTCGGTGGCGGCGGACATCGTTGAACCCTCCGCTTGCGGATACGGACGCACCGTTTGAACCACGCTTCGGGAGCGCAGTATATCCTGAGGCGCGAGGTTCGATCACCTGTGACTCGGAACGGCCGTCCGCCGCGTATGACACGGACCCTGGAATTCTGGGAGACCGCGCTGCGGGACGGTCAGCAGAGCCTGTGGGCGACGCGCATGACCACGCCCGCGATCGCGCCGATCGCCGACACGATGGGCGCGTGCGGCTACTGGTGCATCGAGGCGATGAGCGGCGCCGTCTACGAGGCGTCCTATCACTTCAACGCCGAGGACCCGTGGGAACGCGTTCGGCTGATCGCCGGCGCGGCCCGGGACACCCACGTCGCCGCGATCGTCCGCAGCCTGAGCGTTTTCGGCTGGTCGACCCTGCCGGACGAGGTCTTCCCCTTCGTCATGAAGCTGATGGCGCGGAACGGCATATCCCTGGTCAACCTGTTCGACGGCCTCAACGATACCGCCAACATCGCCGCGCCGCTGAGGGCGGCGAAGGCCGAGGGACTGCACGTCGCGGGCACCCTGATCTTCGCGGAGAGCCCGGTCCATACCGACGGATACTACGTCGCCAGGGCCGACGAGCTGCTGGCCCTCGGCGCCGACAGCGTCGTCCTGGAGGATGCCGCCTCGCTGATGACCACGGCGCGGCTGCGGGCGCTGGTCGCGAAACTGAGGTCGGCGGTCGGCGGCCGGGCCCTGTTCCATTTCCAGACCCACTGCGCCTCCGGCCTCGGCGCCCTCAACGCGGTCGAGGCCGTGCGCCTCGGTATCGACGTCGCGCAGACGGCGATATCCCCGCTGGCGGACGGGACGTCGAACCCGCCGACGGAATTCGTGGCCCGGGAGGCGGCCGGGTCAGGACTGCGGGTCCGCCTCGACCCCGGCGCCCTGGACCGGATCGCCCGCCATTTCCGGGAGCAGGCCGTCCGTCTCGGCAAGCCCCTCGGCCGGCCCGCCGTGCCCGAACCGTCGCTCGCCCGGCACCAGGTGCCGGGGGGCATGCGCAGCAATCTGGAGAGCCAGCTCCGGGCGCTCGGCATGGCGGACCGCCTTCCCCGCGTCCTCGACGAGATCTCGCGCATTCGCGCGGAACTCGGCTGGCCCGTCATGGTCACGCCCATCTCCCAGTTCGTGGGCGTCCAGGCCCTGTTCAACGTCATCGAGGGGGAACGCTATCGTACGGTGCAGACCGGCCTCGCCGGCTATGTCCTCGGCCGCTTCGGCAAGGCGCCGGGGAAGGTCGATCCCGACGTCCTCGACCGGCTGGGCGGGGGACGGGAACCCGTCTCGGGCCGGCCGGGCGCGAACGCCGCGCCGGTCATGGCGAAACTCGAGGCGGAGGAGGGACCGTTCGCGTCGGACGAGGAACGCTTCGCCGCGTTGCAGATCGCCCGCCCCGTGCGGGAGCGCTGGGACGTCGCGCGGCGCCTGCATCCGAGCCGGCCGGTCCTGCGCACGCCGGTCGCGACGCTGCTGCGGGAGCTGACCCACCGCCCGGAGGTGAGCCGCGTCTTTCTCCGCAAGGGCGCCACGACGTTCAACTACCGGGGACGAGGGGCTACCATGCCCCGCGGACAGGCCGGGGAGGGGACATGACGGACAAGACGTTCACCATCGCGCTGGAGCGGCTCGACCGCCACGCGCCGTTCTTCATGGGCACCGTGGACGGCCCCGAGGGCGTGTCGTTCCGCGCGCTCGAGGTCGGCGTCGGGTTCGACCCCGGCCGCCGCGACGGCATCGACCGCCACGGCCGCATGTTCCGGGACCGGGAGTTCGATATCTGCGAGCAGTCGCTGGCGTCCTTCATCATGTCCCGCGCCCGGTCCGACGACTTCATCGCGACGCCCGTGTTCCCGCGCCGCCTGTTCAGCCAGATCTGCATGTTCGTGAACGTCGACGCGGGGATCGAGGAGCCCCGGGACCTGGTCGGCAAGAGGGTGGCCGTGTGGTCCTTCCAGACCACGCTCTGCGTCCTGGCGAAGGGCGACCTCAAGAGCGAGTACGCCGTGCCCTGGGAGGACGTCCACTGGTACGTCCAGCACCACGAGGAGATTCCCTGGGAGGGGGAGGACGTCTCGATCCGGAACATCCCGGACGGCAAGGACGCCGGGGAGATGCTGGTGGCCGGCGAGGTCGACGCCCTGTTCCACCCGCTGCCGCCGCCCGCCGTCCTGCGCAACCCCGGGCGGGTGCGCCGCCTGTTCCCCGACTCGCGCGCCGAGTCGCTCCGGCACTTCGAGAAGTTCGGCTACTGCCCCATCATGCACCTGCTGGTGTTCGCGCGCGAGCTCGTGGCGCGGGAGCCCTGGCTGCCCGGGGCGATGATCGGCGTCTGGGAGGACGCCAAGCGCAAGACGGACGAGTTCTACGACGACCCGGCGTTCTCGATGCTGATGTTCGCCCGGAACGAATACGAATGGCAGCGCGACGCCATGGGTCCCGACCTGTTCCCGAACGGCCTCGCGGCGAACCGGGCCAACCTCGAACGGTTCATCGGCTACGTCGCCGACCAGCGGCTGATCGACGCCCCGCTCCCCGTGGAAAGCCTCTTCGACGACTCCGTCCTGGACACCTGACCCTCCCCCTTCCAGGGGACCCGAGAGGCCCGGCTGCGCCCCGAGGGTCCCCTCTCCCGCGTGCGGGAGAGGGACAGGGTGAGGGTGTCGGAGAACGATGCGCCGGCCCGGCAGTGCGCGGGCGCTCAGGCCGCGTCCCTGCGCCCGGCAATCGCCTCGCGCAGGCCTTCCAGGAGCCCCTCGAGCTTCGCCTGGCCGTGCTCGACCGTCCTCAGGCGGTCGTCCAGGACGTCCATGCGCTTGTCCAGAGAATCCATCCGCTTGTCCAGGCGATCGCCCATCCGCGAGATGTCCGTCCTGAGCCGAGCGAAGAGCCCGGTCGTCAGCGCCGTCAGAGTGACGCCGAGCATGACGAGGTCCATGTTCATGTCCCGATGGTACGCGAAAGGAGCCGGTCGTGGCGAAACGGCGCGACACCCGCGCCGCGGGGGAGCCTCTCGAAGACCGCCTTCACCTTCGGGTCCCGGTGAGCATCCGGTCGTAGCGCACCGCCTCGTGGGCCGCGACCGGGTCCTGGCCGCCGCGGATGGCCGCGACGATCCGCTCCTCCGTCCGCTTCACCAGCTCGGCCGCTTCGAGAACGGCGCCGATGCTCTCCCGCGGCACGACGAGCACGCCGTTCTCGTCGCCGAACACGAGATCGCCCGGCCGGACGGCGAGGCCCGCGAACGCGATCTCGATGCCGTAGCCCAGGCTCGACGAGCGCGTGCGGATGGAGGTCAGCGCCGGCCCGGCCGCGTAGCAGGGAAAGTCGAGCGCCTTGTACTCGTTGACGTCCCGCATGGCGCCGTCGGAGACGCACCCGGCGAGGCCGTAGTGCTTCGCCGTGGTGCCGACGATGCCGCCGAAGCTGTTCACGGCGGGCCGCCCGCCGTTGTCGATGACGAGGACGCTGCCCGCCCCGCCGGCCACGACGGCGCGTAGCGTGTCGTAGGCGGCCGACTCCGGCCCTTCGCCCGGCGGCGCGAGCTTGAGGGTCTGGGCCGGCCCCGCGATCTTGCGGCAGTCCGGCCACAGGGGCAGGACGCCCGGCGCGGCGCCTTCGAGGCCGTTGCGCTCCAGCCCGTCCGCCACGTCCGGCCCCGACAGCGCCATGAAACGCGCGACGATCCGCGGATCGAGTTCGTACGTCATGCCGCCGTCCTCCCCGTCGCGTCCCGTATCGGCACTATATGCCAGGGGAACGCATCGCACGCATCGCGCCGGCTTTCCGGCAGGGACCGGGTCAGGGGCACCGATCCATAAAATCGTTTCACGATACCTGATACGATACGTTGGAGATCGGAGTATGTCATTGTAATTCCGTCATATAATCGTTTCATAACATTGACGGTTTCGTTTCATGCCTCTCGACGATCAAGCCATTCCCGGTTACGTCACGGACAATCCCGGCGTCGGCGGGAAGCGATACGGCACCATGTCGTCCCCGAAGCCCGCATCCCCGAACAGAACGGCGAACGGGTCATCGACTATGTCGGGCGTCAGGTTCGCGGACGGCACGAGGGCAATCTGAACCGCTACCGCTTGCGCCCCGAAGATCTGGCCGGCCTCACGGAGGAACAGGGACCGGCTCCCGCCGAGCCGTCCGACCTGGCGTGACGGCCGTTTCCGGAACCCGTTATGGGTATCGTGTGCCGGGGGACGCATATCGCATCGCCCCGCCGTTCCAACGGCGTCCCAGGTAACCCGGCTTCGCCTTTACGGACCGTCCGACGGGGCGTGTGCGGAACCGCATTTCCCCAAGGCAGCACACGACTTCCTGCCGTATCCCGATATCTTGCACAAATCGTGTGAGACGCGGCCGCTTTTCCCGCGCCGGCTTTCCGGCAAGGCGCAAGACAGGAGCCGCGCTCACCGGCCGGACGATCAGGGAGGGGAGCTCTGCTCGCGCAGTGATCGGAGAGCGAGGTCGAGATTATTTTGCGCCGTCTCTCGGTGCGGGGCTGGTCCCTCGGGGTCAAGCACCTCCAGTGCCGCGCGGTAGGCCGTCACGGCCTCTTCAAGGCGTTCGGTGTCGCCCTCCCGCTCGCCCAGGGCTAGAAGGGCGTTGCCGAGGTTGTTCTGCGTCATGGCCCAACGGAGCGGCACGCGCTCGCGGGTGCGTTCCCCGAGCGCCGCGCGGTACGCTGCCACGGCCTCTTCGAGGCGTTCGGTGTCGCCCTCTCGCCTGCCCAGGGCCAGAAGGGCGTTGCCGAGGTTGTTCTGCGTCATGGCCCAATCGAGCGGCGCGTGCTCGCGGGTATGTTCCTCAAGCGCCGCACGGTAGACCGTCACGGCTTCTTCAAGGTACTCGGTACTATGATCCCGCTCGCCCAAGTTCGCCAGGGCGTTGCCGAGGTTGTTCTGAGCCGCGGCCCAATCCAGCGGCACGCGCTCGCGGGTGTATTCATCCAGAACCGTGCGGTAGGCCGCCACGGCCTCTTTGAGGCGTTCGGTATCACTGTCTCGGTTGCCCAAAGACTGAAGAGCGTTGCCGAGATTGTTCTGTGTTGCGGCCCATTGAAGCGGCGCGCGTTCGCGGCTGCGTTCCCCGAGCGCCGCGCGGTAGGCCGCCACGGCCTCTTCGAGGCGTTCGGTGCCGTTGTCTCGGTTGCCTAAATTCGCCAAGGCATTGCCGAGGTTGTTCTGCGCCATGGCCCAACCGAGCGGCACGCGCTCTCGGGTATATTCCTCCAGAGCCGCGCGGAAGGCCGCCACGGCCTCTTTGAGACGTTCGGCGCTGCTCTCGCGCTCGCCCAAGGCCACAAGGACGTTGCCGAGGTTGTTCTGCGTTCCGGCCCATTGAAGCGGGGCGCGTTCGCGGGGGTAGTCCTCCAGCGCCGCGTGGTAAGTCTTCAGAGCATCCTCAAGGCGCACAGTTTCGCTCTCCCGCTCGCCCAAGGCCGCAAGGGCGCTGCCCAGCGCGAAACGCAGTGCCGCGCGGCGTTCGGGTTTGTCGATTGCGGAACCTTGGAGAAGAACGGCCAGCTTATCCGTGGCTTCGGTCAACCCTTCGTCCAGAACCCGGCCGCGCGTCTCGGTGTCCGCGAGCGGAGCCACGGCCGCCAGCGCGAGGGCGGCGAGCTCGGCGCGGAGGTCATCATGGAAATCCGGCCCGAGGGTCGCGTCTTCCAATTTGTATGGCCGGTCCCCGCGGCCGAGCGTGCCGTCGCCCGAGCGTGGCACGAACCACAGGCTGAAGGTCTCTCCGGGTTTCTTGACCAGACCGACGACCGCCAGGTCGGCGTTCCACTTGTCCAGCACCGCGCGGGCGTTCGCTTGCATGGCCGGGCGCCACTCGTCCGCGGCGCCGGAGGCTTTCACGATGCGGGCCGAGCGGACCAGATCGACGCCTCGGATGCCCGTGAACGCTTGGGCGACGATTGCCGTGCCCTCCCCGTCGGCGTCGTCCTCCAGCCAGCACAGCACGAAGCGGAAACGGTCTCTCGAACTCCGGCTGTTCACCCTGCGAATGTTCCTGGCGGCCAACAGCGACCGCTTCGGCGAGGGCAGGAACCGGTTGAGAAGCCCCGACAGCCAGGCCGCGATCAAGGCCACGACAACCCCTGCGACGATCTCGGAGAGCCACTTCATTCGGGCATCCTCTATCCGATCTTCCGCGCTGGCGCGGGCATTCGAGGCGATCCTTCGCGCGGCGCCGGCCAAGCGCCGGACGTCCTCAAGCCGTGGCGGGCGGCCGAGGAGGGTGCGCTGGATTGTGTAGCCTCGTCCCGGCGCCACAGGTTGCTTTTCCGAAACGGTACACGCTTCCCTAGCGTATCCCGGCATACTACAGGAATTGTGCGAGATGTACGAGAAAAAATCACCTAAAAAGAAAATTTTTTGATTGAGGTGGGTGCGGTCGAAACTTTACCGCGCCGCCTCGGCCGCGAGGTACGCACATACCCCCTGACTTCGTGCGAATTGTGCGAATTCGCCTCGGCTGCCCGTTGGCCGCAAAATTCGCGCTCCCGCTCCCGACTCCGTGCGAACTGTGCGAATTGGTGCGCGGACCTCCGGCCCGCATCATGCGGGCGAGATGTCCGTGTACCCGGGGAGCCGGCCGAGAAACGCGCGCACCCCCGCGACTCCGTGCGAACTGTGCGAATTCATCCGATGGCGCACGGCTCGGGCTCCCTCGCGAGCTTCGATTCGACTCGATCTTCCGAAACCCGGCCGAATGGGGGCCGCGCGCCTTGTCCGCCCTTTTCAGGTCTTCGACGCCGGCGCCAGTATCGCGGCGATCCTCCGCGCGGTGTCGGTGAAGTGCCGGACCTCCTCGGGCTCGAGCGGGCGGCCGAGGACGGCGCGCTCGCGGTAGGAGAGCCACTTCTTGAGGACCTGGTAGCCGCCGAGCCTGTAGTTCCAGACGGCGGCGGGCACGTTGCGCCAGAAGGCGCCGCCGTTGAGCCACACGTCGAAGGCCGCGCTGCCGAGCGCGGGGAGGGCGCCGCCCATCGCCGCGCGTTCCTCCGGCGTGAAGGCGCGTTCGACGGCGCGGCCCTGGCCGGGCATCACGGCGCCGCCCTGGCCGTAACGGCCCCATCCGGCCGTCACCGCGAAGTCCTCGCCCGCCATGTTGCGCCCGTCCACGGTGGCGGGAACGGCGACGGCGGCGGTCTCCGGCCGTAGCGGCGCCCGGGTGACGCCGGGAACCGGCGTGTCGGGATCGAGCAGGGCGGCGAGCCCGCGCCCGCGCGCCGCGGACCGGGCGAGTTCGTCCGCCGCGCCGCCGTCCGGCCAGCCGGGCAGGGGGATGCGCGGCCATTCCATGCGCAGCGCCCCGGCGTTGGCCGCGCGGTACGCCGGATCGTGGAGCGTGGCGAGGACGTGGTGGAACAGGTCCTCGACGCGGAGCCCCAGACGGTCGAGATACCGTTGCGCCGTAGCCGAAAGATTGGCGCGGCGTCCCCCGTCACCTTGGTTTCCGAGACTCTCGTCCCGAAGCCATGCCGGAAAGTAGCTCGACAGCCCGTTGCCGAAATTGTCGGCAAGATGACGAACCGTCGTACCGCGCGAAAAATCTTCCCTGGCTTCCCGCTCGCGCGCTTCGATCCACAAATTCCCCTCGAAGACATGCGGTCGGTAGTCGGCGCGCGGACGATCGAGCAGTACCCCGTCAGCCTCCCAATAGAGCCACCGCGTATCGAACGGCCGGTAGGCGAAGCGGACGAACCCGGCCTCGTCCGGCCCGCCGCGTTTCAGCAGCGCGGCGCGCGCCGCGCGGGCGTCGAACCGCGCCGTCGTCTTCATCGCCGCCGGGTGGCGCCGCGCGACTTCGTCATGGCCCAAGCCGGCATCGAAGTAGTCCGCGACGCGCGCCCGCAGCCGGTCGAGGTCGGTATCGACGAGGAACCCGTCGCGGCTGGTCTTGACGCCCGGAAACGACGCCGGGAACAGGTCGGGCAGGGAGGGCCAGCCAAACCAGTCTGCGCTCACCGCCGTCCGCACGAAGGGCAGCCCGAGCGGCGCGACGGGTTCGACGGTCTCGTAGAGCGCATCCGGTCCGGTCTCGGCCGTCGCAAGCAACTCCGCCCGCTTCGTCCGCCCCCACAGATGCCGGAACCCCACCGCGCCCGCTGGCGCATGGTCCTTCTTGCGCACCAGCGTGGCGATGGCCGTGCCCACCTGGATGCCCACCGGGTCGCCCTCGGTCGAGAAGACGCTCGGGTCCGGAGAGCCGTCCGGCGCCACCTTGCCCGTCTTGTACTTGTCCCCGTTCAGGCAGTCGATCCGCACCGCGTCGAACGCTTCCAGGTACTGCTCTCGCATCCCCGCGAACGAGAGCCCGTCGAGCCACGAGTAGTTGGAGATGAAGCAGACCACGCCCTGCCCCGTCTTTTCCGCGATCCGCCGCTCCGCCATGCGGAAGAAGCGGACGTAGAGGTCGTTCAGGCCCTGGCCTTCGGGCTTGCGGACGTATACCTGCTTGGTGGTGCGGTACTCCTTCGACAGCTCCCGTTCCTCGTTCACCGCCATGCCCGCGAAACCGTTGTAGGGCGGGTTGCCGAGGATCACGAGAATGGGCCGATCCCGCTTCACCCGATTTGCTCGTTCGCGCTCGGCAGCCATTTCGGGGAACGCGACCGTTTGCTTTTCCTTGTCCGTCGGCTCCCAGCCGGTGAGCGCGTTGGTGAGGAACACCCCGGCGCGCTCCGTCCCGTCGTCGGCCAGCGGCGCGTCGAGCTCCCGCAGGGTCAGTCCGACCTGGAGATGGGCGACGACGAAGGGCGCGGGCATGATCTCGAAGCCGAACACCCGGCCCAGGGCCGCCTGCCGCACCCGCGCGCCCGCCAGCGCGCCGAGGCCCTCGCCCTCCAGATTGGCGGCGACGCGGCGCAGCACCTCGGCCAGATAGGCCCCGGTGCCGCAGCACGGGTCGAGCACGTAGACGTTCTCCGCCGCCAGTCCGTCGGCGATGCCGAGGTCGTCCTTCAGCGCCCGGTCCACGCGGGCGACCATGTAGCGCACCACTTCGTTCGGCGTGTACCAGACGCCGAGCTGCCTGCGCAGGTCGGGATCGAACGCCTCCAGGAACGGTTCGTAGAAGTAGGGCACCGCCTCGCCCTCGTTGAAGCGGTCGAAGAACGCGGCCCGGTCCACCCGGTCGAGGGCGGCCGCGGTCCAGTCCAGCACCTCCACGAGGCCGAGCGGCTGCAGGCGGCCGGGGTCCGACAGTTGCTGGAACAGCGCCCGCAGCACCGGCGCGCGCAGGTGCCAGACCGCCGTGCGCCAGTCGAACCGCCCTTCGGGCGGCGGCGCCTGCCGCGCCCACAAAACCCAGGCGGAGAAGACGCCGTAGAACAGCGTCTGCACCAGGGTCGAGCGGAAGAAGCGCGCGCCGCGCTCGTCCTCGAAGCGCACGCCGAGCGCCTCCTCCAGCGCCCCGCGCACCGCCGCGAGGGCCGGCGCGTCGCCCGCCGCCTCCACCCGCGCCAGCCCGTCGCGCGCGTAGGACGCGAGCAGCCACGCCAAGTCCTTCGGCTCCGCCAGCGCCGCGCGGTGCGACAGCGCGCGGGCGAGGTACTCGCCGAGCCCCGCGCCCGCGTCGCGGGCGAAGGCGCGCGGCTTCTCCAGCCGCCGCGCGAACGCGTCCGCGCTCTCCGCCAGCCGGAAGGTCTCCAGCTTCGCCGGGCGCCCCGCCGCGTCCTCGCCCATGAGCACGAAGTCGCGCGTGTTCGTCACCAGCACCAGCCGGTAGCGGTTCCAGTAGCGGCTCACCTGATCGCTTTTCGCGGTCAGCCAGGCGTCGTCGTCCGCGGGCTTCACCTCGACGACGCCGCGCTCCGGCGTCTGGCCCTCGCGCGGGCGGCCCGTCCGCACCTGCCTTGCCGCGTAGAGGCCGAAGTCGGGATGGCCCGCGCCCTGGTCGGCGAGCTCCTGAACGCAGAACACCCTGGGCCGGAGCGCCGCGCCGACGGCGTTCAGCAGGTTGGCGAGCGGCCCGTAGCTCGACCGCTCCCCCGTCGCGCCGCCCGAGGCGCGCACGCGGGCGAGGTCGGCGAAGTACGCCTCCGCCGCCGCCGCGAGGTTCGCGCTGGTTCCCGTCATCGCCCACCTTGTCGCCGAGCGGGCCGCAACTTGCAAGCGCGGGCCGGCGGCCCGCACCCCCCTCCCTGTCAGGGAGGAGACCATATCGCCCCGAGGGTCCCCTCTCCCGCTCCGCGGGAGAGGGACAGGGTGAGGATGTCGGAGAACGATGCGCCGCCCCAGCCGCGTTTCGCGGAGGAATCCTTGCAGAGGGAGGGACAGGGTGGGGGCTGCCCCCGCATTCATTCCCGACCCTCACCCTGTCCCTCTCCCTGAGCAGGGAGAGGGGACCCGAGTGGTCCGGCCGCGCCCCGAGGGTCCCCTCTCCCGCGTGCGGGAGAGGGACAGGATGAGGGTGTCGGAGACCGATGCGCCGCCCCGACCGCGTTTCGCGGAGGAATCCTTCCAGGGGGGCGGGCCGGATGGAGTGTGTTTCGGTTTGTTCCGGCGGCCCGCCGCCCGTGGTAGTAAACGGAGGCACTCGTCGAACCGCGCACGGGGGAGGACGGCATGGCGGGAGAACGCATCGGGTTCATCGGCCTCGGCAACATGGGCAATCCCATGGCGGCCAATCTGGCGGCGGCGGGATACCCCCTCGTCTGCTACGACATCGCGGGCACGCGGGAGCGGGCGCCCGAAGGGGCCGCGGTCGCGGGGTCCGTGACCCAGGTCGCGGCGAGCGCCGACCTCGCCATCCTCAGCGTGGCGTCCCGGCAGGCGGTCGAGGACGTCACGGAGGAAATCGCGGCGGCGAACGACCGGACCGTCTCGATCGTCGTCGACACCTCGACCGTCGGCTCGAAAACCGCCCGCGCCGCCGAGGCCCGCCTGGGGGCCGTGGACGTGACCTACATCGACTCGGCCGTCGCGGGCGCCTCGGGCGGCCAGGGGATCGGCCCGGCGGCGGCGAAGGCCGCGGCGCTGACGTTCATCGTCGCGGGCCGGACCGGCGCCGTCGAGAAGGTCCGCCCGGTGCTCGAGAAGATGGGGCGCACGCTGTTCCACGTCGGCGAGGAGCCGGGCCAGGCGCAGGCCGTCAAGCTCATCAACAACTTCCTGATCGGCACGGTCATGACCGCGACGAGCGAGGCGATGGTCTACGGCCTGAGCCAGAACCTCGACATGAAGTCGATCCTCGACGTGATCAACGTCTCCAGCGGCGCCAACGTCGCCACGTCCTACGTCTTCCCCACCTGCATCGAGCCGGAGACCTACGACGTCGGCGCGGCGGTCGAGATCCTGGTGAAGGACGTCGGCGTCTACGTCGAGGAAGTCGAGAGCGGAAACTTCCCCAACGCCGTGGGCGCCGCGGTCAACCGGATCTGGGCGGACATGGGCCGGGAGATGCCGGGCGCGGACTTCACCCGCGTGTTCCCCTTCATCCGGGACGGCGGGGAAGGGTA
Source organism: Alphaproteobacteria bacterium (assembly GCA_963663355.2). GTDB lineage: Bacteria > Pseudomonadota > Alphaproteobacteria > UBA2966 > UBA2966 > UBA2966. Next base: position 1,765,613 of record CAXXKS010000001.1, on the reverse strand, counting down.
GGGGCGGGCCGCCGGCCGCGTGTGCGGACGGACGGGTTCCTGTGTCGCCGGCGGGCCGTTGCTGGTAGCATGGCGCCGTCAGGGGAAACGAGGATGCCGCGGCCATGACCGACCAGATCAACGCCGATTTCTCCCGCTCGGTCGTCGTCCGGACGGACGAGATGGAATGGCGGGAAGGCCCCGCGCCGGGAATCTGGCGCAAACGCCTGGAGCTCGCGGGCGAGGCCGAGGCGGGCCGGGTCACGTCGCTGGTGCGGTTCGATCCCGGCGCCGAATTCCCGGAACACGCCCACCCGGACGGGGAGGAGATCCTCGTCCTCGACGGCGTGTTCTCCGACGAGAGCGGCGACTACGCCGCCGGCAGCCACATCCTCAACCCCGACGGGACGCGCCACGCGCCCCGGTCCGAGCGGGGCTGCACGCTGTTCGTGAAGCTGCGGCAGTATCCGGGGCCGGACAGGCCGCGCGCCGCCGTGGACACCCGTTCCGCCGAGTGGCGGCCGGGCCCGGCGGGCGGCAGGGAGTTTCTCCCGCTCTACGCGGACCCGGCGCCCGGCAAGGGGTTCGCCCGCCTCGTCCGCATACCGGCGGGATGCGAACTGGGGCGGGACGCCCATCCGGGCGGCGAGGAGGTCTTCGTCGTCGAAGGGCGCGTGGAGGACGAATACGGCCGGCACGGCGCGGGCACGTGGTTCCGCCATCCGCCGGGGAGCGTCCACCACCCGTCCTCGCCGGAGGGATGCCTGCTCTACGTCAAGAGGGAGCATCTCGGCGGACCATGAGCGGGCGGCTGGAGGGCAAGACGGCGCTCGTCACCGCCGCCGCGCGGGGCATCGGCCGGGCCACCGCCCTGGCCTTCGCGGCGGAGGGGGCGGCGGTCTGGGCGACCGACGTCGACGAGGAGAAGCTGAGGGAACTCGACGGCACGGCGGGCGTCGCGTTGCGCCGGATGGACGTGACCGACCGCCGGGACGTCGAGGCGGCGGCCGGCGACGTCGGCGCGGTCGACGCGCTCGTGAACTGCGCGGGCTACGTCCACATGGGCGACATCCTGGCCTGCGGCGAGGAGGACTGGGACCGGTCCTTCGAGGTCAACGTACGGGGCATGTTCCTGGTCACGCGCCGGATGCTGCCCGCCATGCTGGAGGCCGGGGGCGGCGCCGTCGTCAACGTCGCCTCGGTGGTCTCGTCGATCAAGGGCGTGACGGACCGCTGCGCCTACGGCGCGAGCAAGGGCGCCGTCATCGGCTTCACCAAGTCCGTCGCCGCCGATTACGTCGCGCGGGGCATCCGCTGCAACGCCGTGTGCCCGGGCACGGTCGACACGCCGTCCCTGGCCGACCGCATCCGCGCCGCCGGGGGCGACGAGGCGGCGGCTCGCGCGGCCTACGTCGCCCGCCAGCCGATGGGGCGCCTCGGCGAGGCCGGCGAGGTCGCCGCGGCCTGCGTGTACCTCGCCTCCGACGACGCCGCCTTCGTGACCGGAACCGCCTTCGTCATCGACGGCGGCATGGCGCTGTGACGGACCGCGCCGCCGGGTCCCCTCTCCCTGCACGGTGAGAGGGCCGGGGTGAGGGCGACCGCGTACGGGATATCCGCCCCGCCGTCATTCCCGTGCGAACGGGAATCCAATGAACGGTCCGGGTGCGAGCTGATCGAGAGGACGAAAGTCATGGGAAACCGGCAGGTGTCCATGGAAGAGATGATGGGACGCGTCGCGCGCATGAAAGACCTCGAGCCGACGAGCAAGGCGTTCGTCGACACGCGCCTGCCGGAGAACCGGCGCGAGATCTTCGACGTCATCGGCCCGGGGGTCACGGAGGACCCCGAGTCGCGCCCGGCGATCGCCGACGCCGAAGACTTCAATCTCACCTACATCGGGGCGGAGCCCGGAAAAGGGGCCAACCTTCATGCGCACTCGGCCGGCGTCGAGGTGTTCATCCCGATCACGGGCACCTGGGCGGTGTTCTGGGGCGACGACGGCGAACACGAGATCGCGCTCGGCCAGGGGGACGTGATCTCGGTTCCCCCGGACGTGATGCGGGGGTTCCGCAACACGGGGAACGAGTACGCGTACCTGATGGCGATTCTCGGCGGGACGGACGCCGGGCGGGTCACCTGGTCGCCCAAGGTCCTGGAACGGGCGCGAAAGACCGGCCTGGACCTCGACGAGAACGGGAATCTGATCGAGACCGCGCCGGCCCGAACCGAGACCGCCGGCGCCGGTCCCTTCGAGGAGAGCGCGCGATGAGCGAACGAGCCGCTATGCCCCGGGAGCCCTACGGAGGCTACCGCCAGCCCCACGGCGTCGCGGAGGACGCGGAGCTCACCCACGTCGGCCCCGGTACGCCCTGCGGGGAATACCTGCGGCGCTTCTGGCAACCGGTCTGCATGACCGGGCAACTCGCCGACCTGCCCCTCGCCCTGACCGTCATGGGCGAGGACCTCGTGGCCTTCCGGGACAAGTCCGGACAAATCGGACTGCTGAACAGGCATTGCTCGCACCGGGGCACGTCCCTCGAGTTCGGCGTCGTCTCGGAGCGCGGCATCCGCTGCTGCTACCACGGCTGGCTGTTCGACGTGGACGGGAGAATCCTCGAGACGCCCGGCGAGCCGCCGGACTCCCCGCTCAAGGACAGCTTCGTGCACGGGGCCTATCCGACCCGCGAATACAAGGGACTGGTGTTCGCGTACATGGGTCCGCCGGGCGCCAGGCCGGACTTCCCCGTCTACGATTCCCTGGAACTGCCGGACAACGAGATGGTGCCCTATGCCATCCGCTACCCCTGCAACTGGCTGCAGGTGAACGAGAACCCGGTCGATCCCTATCACAGCGTGTTCCTGCACAGCCGCGTGACCGAGGTGCATTTCGACGTGTCGTGGGGCGCCCTGCCGGTGGTCGAGTGGCACGCGAAGGAGGGCGGTACGGGCGTGCACCTCACCAATACCCGGCGCTGGAAAGACCACGTGTGGACGCGGATCAACGAGTGGGTCGCGCCCAACTTCGCGCAGACTCCGGACATCTTCCAGAACCCCGACCGCGAGAAGTTCTTCGTCCGCGCGGGCCTCAGCAAATGGGCCGTGCCGGTCGACGACACCAACACGACGATCCTCGCCTGGCGGCACTTCAACGACGACCTGGACCTGGACGGCAAGAGCGACCGTTCCCGAATCGGAGTCGGCACGGTCGATTTCCTGGGACAGACCGGCGCGCGGTCCTACGAGGACGGACAGAGAATCCCGGGCGACTACGAGGCCCAGGTGGGGCAGGGGCCGATCAACGTCCACGCGCTCGGGAATCTCGGATACACGGACACGGGCGTCGCGCTGCTGCGCCGAACCCTGCGCGAGGGCATCCGGGCGGTGAAGGAGGGCAGGGACCCGCCCGCGCCCGTACCGGCGGCCTCGGGCCACGTGCCCACGCAGTGCGGCGACGTCGTCGTTCATGTCGGAGACATGCCGGACGACCGGAACGTCCAGGGGGAGATCGGCCGGGCCGTCGGCCGCGTCATCGTGGAGACCGGGGAACTGCCCTACGTCGAGCGGCGCGCCGAGATCGAGAAGCGCGTCCGGACCTGGCTCGCGGAGCGGTAGCGCCTCTCAGCCGTCGTCGCGACGCACCACCCAGGGCGCGTCGAACCAGTGCTCCTCCAGATTGTCGCCCTCGCCGATTCGGTCGACGACGGCGAAATGGGCGGCCCGGCCGAGCGGGGTCAGCACTCCGTGCCAGACTCCGCGGCGGTAGTTCACGCCCTGGCCCGGCGCGGCGAGAAACGCCTCGGGCCGGCCGGGAGCGCCGTCGGCGTCCTCCGCCACGACCGCCAGGAACGGGTCGGCGGAAAGCGGCAGGAACGCCTGGCTGCCGAGCGGGTGGCGCTCCATCATCCGAAGCGTCAGCGGCAGGTCGCGGGGCCGGCTCGCGAGAACGCTGATGCCGGCGCGCCCGCCGCCGAAGTCGAGCGTGGCCCGATCGTGGTGGCGTCCGCACGCGCCCTGGTTGATGATCATGTCGGGAGCGCCCCGCGCCTCGATCACCTCGCCGTAGGCGGCGAAGGCCGCCGCGGTCAGCGGCCGGGCGAAGATGTCCCGCGTCACCGGTCCGTGCCGAACGGCGCCAGCCGCGGGTGCCGGTTCACGTCCTTGTAGAGCAGGTACCGGAACCGGTCCGGTCCGCCCGCGTAGCAGGCCTGCGGGCAGAACGCGCGCAGCCACATGAAGTCGCCCGCTTCCACCTCCACCCAGTCGCGGTTCAGCTTGTAGACCGCCTTGCCCTCCAGCACGTACAGGCCGTGCTCCATCACGTGGGTCTCCTCGAACGGTATCACGGCGCCCGGCTCGAAGGTGACGATGTTGACGTGCATGTCGTGACGCATGTCCGCCGGGTCGACGAAGCCGGTCGTGGCCCAACGGCCCCGCGTGTCCGGCATCGGGGCCGGATCGATGTCCTGCTCGCGGGCGAAGATGGGATCCGGAGCGGGAAGTCCGTCCGCCCACTCGTATCGTTTCCGGATCCAGTGGAACCGCGCCGGACGATCTCCCGCGTTCTCGACCGTCCACGGGGCCTTGGGCGGCAGATAGGCGTATCCGCCCGGATCCAGACGATGCGCCTCCCCGTCGAGCGCGACGGTCAGCGCGCCGTCGGTCACGAAGATCGCGCCCTCGGCCCCGTCGTCCGGCTCCGGGCGGTCGCTGCCCCCGCCCGGGCCGACCTCCATGATCGATTGCGCGAACGTCTCCGCGAAGCCCGACAGCGGACGGGCGACGATCCAGCTCCGCGTCTCGCGCCAGCCGGGCAGACGGCTCGCCACGATGTCGCGGAAGACGCCGCGGGGAATGACCGCGTAGGCCTCGGTGAAGACGGCCCGGCCGGTCATCAGTTCCGTCTGGGCCGGCAGACCGCCGTCGGGGCTGAAATAGGCGCGGCGAACCTCGGTCATGACAGCATGTCCCTTACGCGAAAAAAGGCGATCCGCTCGACCTGGCGGCAGGCTTCGGCGAACTCGGTCTCGCGGTCGTTCTCGATCCGGCGCCGGAAGGCCGCGAGGATTCCGGCCTTGTCGTGATCGCGCGCGGCGATGATGAACGGGAAGCCGAATTTCCCGGAATAGCGGCCGTTCAGGTCATTGAAGGCCTCCCGCTCCGCCCCGGTCAGGGCGTCGAGCCCGGCGCTCGCCTGTTCGGCGCCGGATTCCGCGGTCAACCGCCTGGCCGCGGCCAGCTTTCCGGCAAGATCGGGATGGGCGGTCAGGACGCCGAGCCGCTCGTCCTCGGCCGCCGCGCGGAACTTCCGCGCCATCGCGCCGTGAAGTCCGACCGCCGTATCGTGCGCCGCGCCGAGCTCGTCGTCGAAGGTCCGCTCGGCGACCCAGGCGGAATGCTCGAACACGCCGCCGAACCGCGCGACGAATTCGCCGCGTTCCATGACCGACGGCCGGAGCGCCGGCGGCCGGTAGGGATGGCGCCCGCGCCAGTGGCGCGCGATGTCGATCCGTCTCGCGAACCAGACGCCCGGGCGGCTCCGCGCGTGGTCGAGGAACCGGCGCACCGCGCGCGCGCGGCCCGGCCGTCCCGCCAGCCGGCAGTGAAGCCCGACCGACATCATCTTGGGCGCGCCGTCCGCGCCCTCGTCGTAAAGCGCGTCGAACGTATCCCGGAGATAGGCGTAGAACTGGTCGCCCGAATTGAACCCTTGCGGCGTGGCGAACCGCATGTCGTTGGCGTCGAGGGTGTAGGGAACGATCAGTTGGGGTCCGCCCGCCGTCTCCAGCCAGTACGGCAGGTCGTCCGCGTAGCTGTCGGCAACGTATTCGAACCCTCCCTCCGCGGCGGCAAGGGCCACCGTGTTGACCGAACAGCGGCCGGTGTACCACCCGAGCGGGCGCGCGCCCGTCGCCTCCGCGTGCAGACGGATCGCCTCCCGCATGTGCTCCCGCTCGTCTTCCGGCGGGAAATCCTTGTACTCGATCCATTTCAGGCCGTGGGACGCGATCTCCCAATCCGCGTCCTTCATCGCCGCCACCTGCGCCGGCGAGCGCACCAGGGCCGTGGCGACGCCGAAAACCGTCACCGGGACCTCCGCTTCGGTAAAATACCGATGCAGCCGCCAGAATCCCGCTCGCGCCCCGTACTCGTAGACCGACTCCATGTTCCAATGGCGCTGTCCGGGCCAGGGCTGGGCCCCCGCGATCTCGCTCAGAAACGCCTCGGACGCCGGGTCCCCGTGCAGGACGCAGTTCTCGCCGCCTTCCTCGTAGTTGACGACGAATTGCACGGCGATGCGGGCGCCGCCGGGCCATCGGGCCTCGGGCGGCGTCGGACCGTAACCGTGCAAATCACGCGGATAGCGGGTCACAGCGAACCTCTCCGGGTCGACCGGTTCGGAAACAAACCAGTTCTTCGCGGCCTCGCCGGCGGACATTAGAGGGAAAGGCTCAATTCGTATACGATGTTTCCGAAGGTCGTATGCTCCGGCACAGCGTTCCCGCCCCCGCGTCATCGTGCCCGGACTTGTTCGGGGCATCGACCATTCCTCTGCGTAAAGTGGCCCGGCCGCGCCACGGGAACAGGGCAGGGGTGCCGAGACCGGCGCGCCGTCCACCCCCCCTTCCAGGGGACCGCGGAGGAATCCGCGGAGGAATCCCGGCAAGGGGAGGGCTGGGTGAGGGTGTGTTTCGATTTTTCCGGCAAACGACGCCATGCCGGCGCCCGGCCGATGAGGCAAGACGGCTTTGAGCCGGAGAACGGCCGCGGCGGAGGGAACGGCGCCGATCCAACAGCGCGAACATTCATGACACGGGACATTCGGATCGGACTGCCGCCGCTGACCGTCCGGGATGCCTGCGGTTCAAGAATAAGGAGGTGCGAGGAGAGATGGCCCATCACGGCGGATATCTGACGACTCACGTGCTCGACACGGTCCGGGGCGTGCCGGCCGGAGGCATGCGGATCGATCTGCACCGGGTGGACGGAGACGCGCGCACGCACCTGCGCACGGTCGAAACCAACGCCGACGGGCGCACCGACACGCCCCTGTTGCCCAGGGACGAATTCGCCCCCGGGGTGTACGAGCTGACCTTCCACGCGGGCGCCTATCTCGACCGGATCCCGGGACGGACAGGAGCCTCGAGGTTCCTGGATCTGATCCCGATCCGCTTCGGCGTCGACGACGCGTCGGCCCACTACCACGTGCCGCTGCTGCTGTCGGCCTACGGTTACGCCACCTATCGCGGGAGTTGAATTTCCTGAAAGATCCCGATTATCGCCAGATTCGACAAGCAACCGGCTGTGGTACAAACCGGGGAAAACCGGGTCAGGGGCAGACATGTACGATGCGGCGTTGATCTGGGACTGGTTCGGATTCGCGGTCCGATGGCTGCATGTGATCGCGGCCATCGTCTGGATCGGCACGTCTTTCTATTTCATCGCCCTCGATCTGGGGTTGAGAAGAACTCCCGGCCTGCCCCACGGCGTCCACGGCGAGGAATGGCAGGTCCACGGCGGCGGGTTCTACCGCATCCAGAAATACCTGGTCGCGCCGGAGGCGCTGCCCGAGCATCTGACCTGGTTCAAGTGGGAGAGCTACGCCACGTGGCTGTCGGAGCCGCGCTCCTGGCGATCGTCTATTGGGTGGACGCGGAGCTGTTTCTGATCGATCCGGCAAAGATGGATCTGGCCGTCTGGCAGGCGATCGCGATCTCGGCGGGTTCCCTGGCGATCGGTTGGCTGATCTACGACCGGTTGTGCAAGTCCCGCCTGGGCGAGCGGCCCACCCTGTTGATGGTGCTGCTGTTCGCGGTGCTCGTGGCGATGGCCTGGGGCTACGCGCAGACCTTCACGGGCCGCGCCGCGCTCCTGCATCTCGGTGCCTTCACCGCAACCGTCATGACCGCGAACGTCTTTCTGGTCATCATTCCGAACCAGCGCATCGTGGTCGCCGACCTCAAGGCGGGGCGCGCGCCCGATCCGAAGTACGGCAAAGCCGCCGGTCTGCGGTCGACGCACAACAACTACCTGACGCTGCCCATCCTGTTCCTGATGCTGTCGGTTCACCATCCGCCGGCCTTCGCCACCGAATACAACTGGCTGATCGCGAGCCTCGTGTTCCTGATGGGAGTCACCGTCCGGCACTACTTCAACACCGTCCACGCGCGGGCCGGGCATCCGGTCTGGACCTGGTTCGCCACGGCTCTCCTGTTCGTGGTGGTCGTATGGCTCTCGTCGGTCCCCGTGTTCCGCGGCCCGTCCGACGCGGAGGCCGCATCGACGCCCGCCCGGGAACGTTTCGCCCTGACCGAGGGTTTTCAGGATGTGCACGACGCGGTCCTGGGACGCTGCTCCATGTGCCACGCGCGAGAGCCCTTGTGGGACGGCATCCGGTGGGCGCCAGGGGGCATGCTCCTGGAAAGCGAGGGCGACATCATCGCGAATGCGCGCCAGATCTACGTCTGGTCCGGGCTCACCCATGCCATGCCGCCGGCCAACGTGTCCTTCATGGAGCAGGAGGAGCGCGACCTGATCGTCGCCTGGTATCGCAAGGCGACGGGCGCTGCCGCGACCGGACGATAGCCGGCGTCCCCGGGGACAGCCGTCGCCGAACCCGAAGCGGAGCGCCGGACGCGGGGTTTCGCGTCAGTGCAGCGGTCCGCTCGGGCCGGAGCCGGACGCCGGTTCGGCCGTGGCGCACGGTCCCGCGTGATGATGGAGCATGCGCCAGCCCCCGTCGTTGCGCGCGAATACGTTCGTGGCGGCCAGGAGGCCGCCTTCGACCACCTCGTTGCACGTGACGAAAGCGGCAGTTCCGAGCAGGCGGGCGCGGGCCGAGCGGTATGAGATCCGGGGCGCGGCGCCGCCTTCGAGGATCGTCCGCCAGCTCTCCATGACATCGCGATAGCCCGTCAGCACGTTCCATCCCGGGTGGGCGCACGCGATGCCGTCGTCGTGCGCCCAGACCTCGGCCATGGCCGCGAAATCGGCGCTCGCGAACGCGGCGTAGAAGGCATCGTTCGCCCGCAGGACCGCCTGCTCGTCATCCATCGCCGACCGCTCCATGCATGAGGTTTCAAGGGATGATGGCACGGGCGCGGCGTCGCGGCCAGCGGTGCGGCCGCATCGGCGGCCGTACCGTCTGTCGGCTGACGGGCAAGGTCGAGCTGTCTCCGGCGCCGTGACCGGGGCGGCGTTGCGGACCGCCGGGGGGCTGTGGCACAAGGAGCGCGATGAAGCAGCGTTCATGGCTTGTCCCCGTCCTGTGTCTCGGGCTGTCGGCCGCCCAGGTCCCGTCCGCGCCGGCCGATACGCACGACTTCGGCGAATGGCGCGACGCGCTTCGCGCCGAGGCGCTCGCCGGAGGCATCCGGGCGGGGACGTTCGACGCGGCCTTCGACGGCGTCGAGCCGATTCCGCGCGTCATCGAGCTGGACCGGCACCAGCCCGAATTCACGATGACCTTCGACCGGTACATGTCCCGCGTCGTCACCCGGAAACGAATCGACGAAGGGAGGGAGAAGTTCGCCCAAAACCGCGGCCTGCTGAACCAGATCGGCGCGAAGTTCGGTGTGCAACCCAGGTTCATCGTCGCCCTCTGGGGCATCGAAAGCGGGTTCGGCCGGCACACCGGGGGATTCCCGGTCATCGCCTCCCTCGCGACGCTGGCCTTCGACGGAAGAAGAAGTTCCTTTTTTCGCAAGGAGTTGCTGATATCTCTCAGAATTCTGGACGAAGGACACATAGAACCGGAACGGATGAAGGGGTCCTGGGCCGGGGCCATGGGCCAGAACCAGTTCATGCCCTCGAGCTTCGCGCGGCATGCCATCGATTACGACGGCGACGGGCGCCGCGACATCTGGACCAGCAAACCCGACGTGTTCGCGTCGACGGCCAACTACCTCGCGGCGTCGGGCTGGCGGGACGACATCACCTGGGGCAGGGCCGTGCGGCTTCCCCGGGACTTCGACCTCGGATTGACCGGACGCAAGATCAGGAAGCGGATCGGCGAGTGGCAGAAGCTCGGAGTGCGCCGGGCCGACGGCACGGATCTGCCCCGCCGCCAACTGAAGTCCTCGATCGTTCTTCCGGACAAGGGAAAACGGGATCCCGCGTTTCTGGTCTATGACAATTTCGAAGCCATACTCAGATGGAACAGGTCCGATTTCTTCGCCGTCGCGGTGGGATATCTTGCGGATCGCATCGGTACCCGGTAAAATGCGCAAGATACTGGGGTCGATTCTCTAACGTATACCAGATAATGATGCGCTCGGCCGTCAGCCTCTCGGTGTCCGGGTTCGGTGTCGGCGTCGCGGCCGTGGCGCTGCTGATGGCGGCGACGGCCTGCACCCCGGCGCGTCTCGCGGTCCACGCGACCAAGGAGGCCGTCAGGCTGTCCGAGGAGAGCAAGACCGGGAAGGAAGAGGCGAAAGCCGCGCAACGGTCCCGGCCCGCGGCCGCGATTTCGGCGTCCCGAGGGACGTACAAGGTGGGCACGCCCTACGAGATCGACCGCGTCTGGTACTACCCGAAGGAGGATCCGGACTACCGCCAGACGGGAATCGCGTCCTGGTACGGCAAGCCCTTCCACGGCCGGGAGACGGCGAACGGCGAGACCTACGACATGAACGGCCTGACCGCCGCCCACAAGACGCTGCCGATGCCGACCTACGTGCGCGTGACGAACCTCGAGAACGGCCGGGTGCTGACCGTCCGCGTCAATGACCGGGGGCCCTTCGTGCACGGCCGGATCATCGACCTTTCGCGGCGGGGCGCCCAGCTCCTCGGCTTCGAAGAGCAGGGCGTCGCGCGCGTGCTCGTCGAAGCGGTGCCGTCGCCGGACGAGGTCGAGGTCGCGGAGAAACCGGTCACTCCGGACCGGGACAGGTTCGCGGTGAAGGCGGCGCCGGTGGCCGCCGTTCAGGCCGCCGAGCTGCCGCCGCCCGAGGGAATCGCCCTGGCGCCGCGGCCGGAGGCGCCCAAGCTCCCGGTCAACGGCGCGGCGCCGGGACAACCGAAGCCCACCAGCCTCTACGTGCAGGCGGGGGCGTTCTCCTTCCTCGAGAACGCGGAACGCCTCCGGGAACGTCTCGCGGGTCTCGCCGAGGCCTCGGTCACGCCGGCGCGCGTCGACGGTCAGGAGTTCTTTCGGGTCCGCATCGGACCGGTTGCCAGCCTCGAGCAAGCGGACGCGACCCTTGCGCGTCTGATCGACGAGGGGCATATCGACGCCAGAATCGTCGTCGATTGATGCTACCCTGATCCGTCTTCATACTTTCGGCGCCCGTTTCGTCCCCGGGCGGACCCAACCGGAAAGGCCGTTTCGGTCGCGCGCATGCCGAGTCGCCTCGCCAACGTCCTGACGCACTTGCCGGCGCTCGCCCTGGCCGTCGGCCTCGCGGCGCCGCGGCCGGCGGCGGCGACGGAGACCGCCGCGAAGTTCGCCATACTGCTGGATTACGACACGGGCGCCGTGCTTCTCGAGAAGAACGCGGACGAACCGATGGCCCCGGCGTCCATGAGCAAGTTGATGACGCTCTACATGGTTTTCGAGCGTCTCGAGGCCGGCAGCCTGCGGCTGGAGGATACCTTTCCGGTCAGCGAGAAGGCATGGCGGATGGGCGGCTCCAAGATGTTCGTAGGCATCAATACGCGCGTCAAGCTGGAGGACCTGCTGCGCGGTATCGTGGTGCAATCGGGCAACGACGCCTGCATCGTCGTCGCGGAAGGACTGGCCCGGAGCGAAGCCGAGTTCTCGGAGGACATGACAAAGCGGGCGCGCGAGATCGGTCTCGCCGACAGCACGTTCGTCAACTCGACCGGCTGGCCCCATCCCGACCATGTGATGACCGCCCGCGATATCGCGAAACTGTCGGCCGCCATCATCGAGGAGTTCCCGGAGTACTACCCGCTGTTCGCGGAGAAGACCTACACCTACAACGACATCAAGCAGGGAAACCGGAATCCCCTCCTGTACGGATACGACGGCGCGGACGGCCTCAAGACCGGCTACACCAAGGCGTCGGGGTACGGCCTCGCCGTCTCGGTCAAGAGGAAGGACCGCAGGCTGATCCTCGTCTTCAGCGGGCTCGCCAGCAAGAAACGGCGCGCCCGGGAAGCGGTGCGGCTGCTGGACTGGGCCTTTCGGGAGTTCGACAACTTCAAGCTGTTCGGCGCCGGCGAAACGGTGGACAACGCCGCGGTCTGGCTGGGAGAGGAGACGGAGGTGCCGCTCGTCGTCCAGGACGAGGTGACGCTGACCCTGCCGCTCGAGGCCCGGCGGGGGATGAAGGTGAAGGTCGCCTACGACGGCCCCGTCGCGGCGCCCGTCCGGGCGGGCGACCCGCTGGCGACGCTCGCTGTCTCGACCCCCGGCGCCGAGACCCTGGAAATTCCCCTCGTGGCGGGAAAGGACATCGCCAGGCTGGGCGTGTTCGGTCGCCTGGCCGCGGCCCTCAAGTATCTGGCGTGGGGCGCGGCGGAGTAGGGGGTCGGTCGCGGCGGACGCGGATGTCCTCCCCGGCCGCCGTGACGGAGCGTTGACGTGGCGCGCGGCCGCTTCATCTCGTTCGAAGGCGGCGAGGGCGCGGGCAAGAGCACCCAGGCCGAACGCCTCGCGGACGCCCTGAGGGACAGGGGCATTCCGTGCCGCGCGACCCGTGAACCGGGAGGCTCGCCGGGGGCCGAGCGCATCCGCGAGCTGCTCGTCCGGGGCGACGTCGGCGGATGGGATCCCATGACCGAGGCCTTGCTTCATTTCGCGGCGCGGCGCGATCACGTGACGACGGTCGTCGCGCCCGCTCTCGACGAGGGGACCTGGGTGGTCTGCGACCGCTACACCGATTCGACCGTCGCGTATCAGGGATACGGGCAGGGGCTGGCGGTCTCCGTCATCGCGGACCTGCACCGCGCGGCGGTGGGAGATCTGTGGCCGGACGCGACGATCGTTCTCGACATCGGCGTGTCCGAAGGCTTCGACAGGGTCGCCGGCCGCGGACGCGGCAGGCACCGCTACGAGAACATGGATGCCGGCTTCCACGAGAGAGTGCGCGAGGGATTTCGGGAGATCGCGCAGCGAAACGCCGAACGCTGCCTCGTCGTCGACGCGGCCCGGTCCTCCGATGTCGTCCACGAGGCGGTCATGGCGTTGGTCGCACGGCGGTTCGGGGTCTGACCCGTGGCGGCCGCCGGCGGCACCGTCCCGAGCCCGCGCGAGAATCCGGGCCTGCTGGGCCACGCCGACGCGGAGGCGGAGCTGCTCTCGGCCTGGAACGGGGGCCGCTTCGCCCAGTCCTGGCTGATCGCGGGACCGAGGGGCGTCGGCAAGGCGACCCTCGCCTATCGGCTCGCCCGCTTCGTTCTCGCCGCCGGCGGCGGGGGCGGCCTGTTCGGGGAGCCGAACGGCCTCGGGATCGATCCGGAGGACCCGGTGTTCCGCCGGGTGGCCGCCCGCGCGCATGCCGACCTCAAGGTGGTGGAGCGCGGCTTCGACGCCAAGCGGGGCCGGCGGCGCGAAGAGATCGTGGTGGACGACGTGCGCGGCCTCGTCCCGTTCTTCGCCATGACGGCCGCCGAAGGGGAGTGGCGCGTGGCCATCGTCGACGCCGCGGACGAAATGAACCGGAACGCGGCGAACGCCCTGCTCAAGACGCTCGAGGAGCCGCCCGCCCGCGGTCTCGTGATCATGATCGCGCACGTCCCGGGCCGCGTGCCCGCGACGTTGCGGTCGCGCTGCCGCCGCCTGTCCTTGCGCCCGCTCGCCCCGGAGCTGGTGGGCCGGATCGTGGCGGAACGACGGCCGGATATCGCCGCCGACAGGCGCGCTGCGCTCGGGCGGTTGGCAGACGGGAGCCCGGGCCGGGCGCTGGCGCTGGCCGACGGGGACGGCCTCGCTCTTTACGAAGAGCTCGTCCGGTTGATGTCGGATCTTCCCGCCGTCGACATGCCTGCCGTCCACCGCCTGGGGGACCGTTTCGCCCGGCCGGAGGGCGCCGACGCCTTCCGCCTGGTGGCGGACCTGCTGCCGCGCTGGCTCGAGGGCATGGTCCGCGGGGCCGCGACGGGAGCCTTCCCCGAGCCCGTCGTGTCCGGCGAGGACGAAGTCATGGCGCGCCTCGCGCGAACCGGCGGCCTTGAACGGTGGTGCCGGGTATGGGAAAACGTGTGCGACCTGTTTTCCGCGACGGAGGCCGTCAACCTCGACCGGAAGCAGGTGCTGCTGAACGTCTTCTTCACCCTCCGAACAACATCCCGCGCATGATGTCGCCGGGCGGCGGCGGACGGTGCAAACGGATCGAAGCCCGATGTCGCGTGACAGCCGCCGTTACTACATCACGACGCCGATCTACTATGTCAACGACGTGCCGCACATCGGCCACGCCTACACGACGCTCGCGTGCGACGTGCTGGCCCGGTTCAAGCGGCTCGACGGCTACGAAGTGATGTTTCTCACGGGTACCGACGAGCACGGCCAGAAGGTCGAGAAGTCGGCGCAGGCTGCGGGCCTCGCGCCCCGGACCTTCGTCGACAAGGTGTCCCGGAACTTCCGCGACCTCGCCGGCCCGATGGGCTATTCCAACGACGACTTCATCCGCACGACCGAGGCTAGGCACGCCCGTTCGAGCCAGGCGATCTGGCGGGCCATCGCGCGCAGCGGCGACATCTACCTCGGGACGTACGCGGGCTGGTACTCGGTCCGCGACGAAGCCTTCTACGGCGAGGACGAGCTGAGCGACGGGCCGGACGGCGCGCGTGTCGCGCCCACCGGCGCGGAGGTCGAGTGGGTCGAGGAGCCGAGCTACTTCTTCAGGCTGTCGGAGTGGCGGGACCGCCTGCTCGAGTTCTACGACGCAAATCCCGATTTCATTTTGCCCGAGACCCGGCGCAACGAGGTCATCAGCTTCGTCAAGGGCGGCCTGCGCGACCTCTCCGTCTCGCGCACGAGCTTCCGGTGGGGCATACCGGTGCCCGGCGACGACGACCACATCATGTACGTCTGGCTTGACGCGCTGACCAACTACGTCACCGCGGTGGGGTATCCCGACGTGGATTCGGAGCCCTTCTCCAGATACTGGCCCGCCGACATCCACATGGTGGGCAAGGACATCGTCCGATTCCACGCCGTCTACTGGCCAGCTTTTCTGATGTCGGCCGGCATGGCGCCGCCGAAACGGGTCTTCGCCCACGGCTGGTGGACCAACGAAGGCGAGAAGATCTCGAAATCGCTGGGCAACGTGATCGACCCGCTGCAGCTCGTCGAACGCTACGGCCTCGATCCCGTGCGCTATTTCCTGATGCGCGAGGTGCCGTTCGGAAACGACGGCGACTTCTCCCACCGCGCCATCGTCAACCGGCTCAACGGCGACCTGGCCAACGATCTCGGGAACCTCGCCCAGCGCGTGCTGTCCATGATCAACCGGAACTGCGCGGCGTCGGTTCCGGCGCCGGGCGCGCTCGACGACGCCGACCGCCGGTTTCTGGCCGTCGCCCACGGCCT
This sequence comes from Alphaproteobacteria bacterium, assembly GCA_963663355.2. Classification (GTDB taxonomy): domain Bacteria; phylum Pseudomonadota; class Alphaproteobacteria; order UBA2966; family UBA2966; genus UBA2966. The sequence goes on along the minus strand of CAXXKS010000001.1, from coordinate 1,750,135 downwards.
GATCGACACGGTCCGGGCCGAGATGGATGTCCAGGGTATCCATCGCGCCCTCCAGGCGGTCTGGACCGTCGTCGGCGACGCCAACCGGTATGTCGACGCGCAAGCTCCGTGGGAACTCCGGAAATCGGATCCGGAGCGCATGGGCACGGTGCTCTACGTGGCGGCCGAGGCGCTTCGGCACGTGGCGATCCTGGTGCAGCCGGTGATGCCGGACTCCGCGGCGAAGCTGCTCGACCAGCTCGGCCAGGCGGACGGCGCGCGCGACTTCACGCGGCTGGGGGAGGGTGGCGCTCTCCGACCCGGCCTCCCGCTGCCCCGGCCGGAGGCCGTGTTCCCCCGGTACGTGGAGGGCAGGGACCCGGCCGCCGCGACGTGACCGGCCGCCATGCTTGTCGACAGCCACTGCCATCTCGATCACGAGGCTCTGAGCGGGGATCTCGACGGGGTCGTGGCGCGCGCCCGGTCGGCCGGAATCGGCGCCGCGCTGACGATTTCCACCCGCCTCGACCGGTTCCCCGATGTGCTGGCGATCGCCGAGCGGTACGAAGACGTCTGGTGCTCCGTCGGCGTGCATCCGCACGACACCGCGGCCGCGGAACCGGCCGCGACCGCGCGGCGGCTGGTCGACCTCTGCGACCACCCGAAGGTCGTCGGGGTCGGCGAGACCGGGCTCGACTACCACTACGAGCACAGTCCCCGGGACGTGCAGCAGCGGTCGTTCCGCGCCCACATCGCCGCCGCGCGCGAAACCGGGCTGCCGGTGATCGTCCATTCGCGTAATGCCGAGGCGGACACGGCGCGGATTCTTGCGGACGAACATGGCGGCGGCACCTTCACGGGTTTGCTTCATTGCTTCAGCGCGACACGCCAACTTGCTGAAAAGGCGCTGGAAATCGGCTTTCTGATTTCCTTTTCCGGGATCGTGACGTTCAAGAACGCGGACGAGGTGAGGGAGGCGGCCCGGATCGTGCCCCCGGACCGGCTTCTCGTGGAGACCGATGCTCCCTACCTGGCGCCGGTGCCGCACCGCGGCAAGACGAACGAGCCCGCCTACGCCGTGCATACGGCCGACAAGGTGGCGGAACTGAAAGGGATGTCCGGCTCGGAGCTCGCCAACGCGACGACCCGGAACTTTTACGACCTGTTCACGAAGGCCGAATGGCCGGCCCGGTGACCGGGTTCCCGCAAGTCCCTGTGGAAAAACCATGATTTATTTCCGATAATATACATTATGCGACAAATTGACGTCCGGGGCCGGAGTGGCGCATGGCCTTCGTCCCGTGCTTGCGCCTCCCCGGCCGGCCCGTGATAATCGCGCCATGAGCGTCCCCACCGAAGCCGGCGGCATCCGCCGGCTTCTCGACATCATGGCCGAGCTTCGAGACCCGGACGGCGGCTGCCCCTGGGATCTCGCGCAGTCCTTCGAGACCGTCGCGCCCTATACCATCGAAGAGGCGTTCGAGGTCGCCGACGCGATCGAGAACGGCGACATGGAGCGTTTGCGCGACGAGCTCGGAGATCTGCTGTTCCAGGTCGTTTTCCATGCCCAGATGTCCCGCGAAGCGGGCGGCTTCGATTTCGGCGACGTCGTGGACGGGGTCGGCGACAAGATGGTGCGCAGGCATCCCCACGTCTTCGGCGGCTGTGGCGGCGTGGCGGACGCCGGAGCGCAGACGATCGCCTGGGAGACCCACAAGGCGCGGGAGCGCGAGAGCCGGGCCAGGGCGGAAGGCCGCCGGGCCAGCGTCCTCGATGACGTCGCGCGCGGACTTCCCGCCCTGTCGCGGGCCCGGAAGCTGCAAGAGCGCGCCGCGCGGGTCGGCTTCGACTGGACCTCGGCGGCCGACGTGGTCGCGAAGATCGAGGAAGAGGTCGCCGAGCTCCGGCAGGCCGTGTCGATGACGCGCGGAAACGGGGATTCCCGGGACGAGGACGGCGGGGACGCGGTTTCGGAGGAGTTCGGGGACCTTCTGTTTTCCATCGTCAACCACGCCCGACACCTCGGCGTGGACCCGGAATCCGCGCTCCGTAGCGCAAACGTCAAGTTCGAACGGCGCTTCCGCCGTATGGAGGCGGAAATGGCCTCGTCCGAACGCGGCGATCCCGAACGGGTCTCCCTCGCCGACTACGAGGAGGCCTGGGAGCGCGCCAAGGAACGGGACCGCCCGGCCGTCCCGGAGGAAGGAAAATGACCGACGTGTCCAGCGACGTGGTCTTCGTGACGGGCGCGACCTCCGGCATGGGGGCGGCCGTCGCCCGCAGGTTCGTCGCCGAAGGCGCGCGCGTCGTCGCCACCGGCCGCCGCGCGGGCCGTCTCGACGCCCTGCGGAACGAGCTTGGCGGGCGCCTGCACACGGCCGCGCTCGACGTCCGCGACCGGGACGCCGTGGAGCAGTGCGTGGCCACCCTGCCCCCGGATTTCGCCCGGGTATCCGTACTGGTCAACAACGCCGGCCTGTCCCTTGGCGGCGGCAAGTTCCACGAGGACGATCTCGACGACATGCTCACGATGATCGACACCAACATCAAAGGCGTCGTCCACGCGACTCGCGCGATCCTGCCGGGCATGGTCGAACGGGACCGGGGCCACGTCTTCAACATCGGTTCCGTCGGCGGCGTCTACGCGACCCCCGGAAACAGCGTCTATGGCTCCACCAAGTCGTTCCTGCACATGTTCACGCTCGACCTCCGGGCCGAGCTGCTGGGCCATCGCGTCCGCGTCACGGTGCTCGAGCCTGGCGCCGTGGAAACCGAGTTCTTCGAGGTCCGGGCCCGCGGCGACACGTCCGCCCTGGAGAATTTCAAGCGCGGCTTCAGGATCGTCACGGCCGAGGAATTCGCGGACATCCTGTTCTACGCCTACGCCCTGCCCCCGCACGTCAACGCCAACATCATCGAGATCATGCCGACCGACCAGAACTGGAACCGGGTGGCGATCCATCGCACGGCGTGACGCGCGCGCGCCTGGAGACCCGCATGACACCGCGAGACATGATCGTTTTCATCACGGGCGCCACGTCGGGCTTCGGCGCGGCGGCGGCCCGGCGCTTCGTCTCGGAAGGCGCGAAGGTCGTCGCCACCGGCCGCCGCGAGGACCGGCTGGAGGCGCTGGCGGACGAGCTCGGGAGCGCCTGCCACCCCCTGCCCCTCGATGTCACGAGCCACGACGGCGTGAAGGCGGCGGTCGCCGGCCTGCCCGGCCCGTTCCGCGAGATCTCGGTGCTGGTCAACAACGCCGGCGCGGCGCTCGGCCTCGGACCCGCCTACGAGGCCGACATGAGCCTGTGGCAGAGAATGCTCGACACGAACATCAACGGGGTCGTCTACTGCACCCACGCGATCCTGCCGGGCATGGTGGAGCGCAACCGCGGCCACATCGTCAACATCGGCTCGGTCGGCGGGCGGCAGCCCAACCCGGGAAGCAACATCTACGGCGGGACCAAGGCGTTCGTGCACCTGTTCTCGAAGAACGTCCGGGCGGAGTGCTTCGGCAAGGAGATTCGGGTCACCTGCGTCGAGCCCGGGGTGGCGCGCTCGGAATTCAACCTCGTGCGCTACGACGGGGACGTGGCGAAGGCCGAGGCCGGCTACGCGGGCCTCGAGGTCCTGACCTCGGAGGATGTCGCGGACGCCATCTACTACTGCGTCGCCCTCCCCGACCACATCAACGTCAACGTCATCCAGCTCATGCCGGTGATGCAGGCCTATTCGCCCTGGAGGCTCCACCGGCGGGAGGAATGAGGGGCCGCCGAACGGCGCCGCGTCCGCCCCCTTCCCGGCCTCCCCCCTGTCAGGGGGGAGGTGAAAAGGGAGAAGGGCATCCTCCCCCTTGCACGGGGAGGGCTGGGTGGGGGTGTTTTTTCCGGTTTTCCGGTACGAACAGACCCTAGAAGCCCATGTCGCCCATACCGCCGCCGCCCGGAGGCATGGGCGGCGCGGCCTTCTTCTCCGGGATCTCGGCGACCATGGCCTCGGTGGTGATCAGGAGCCCGGCGACCGAAGCGGCGTCCTGCAAGGCCGCCCGGACCACCTTGGCCGGATCGATGACGCCCGCCTTGACAAGGTCCGTATAGGTCTCGTTCTGGGCGTCGAAGCCGAACTTCGTGTCCCTGGACTCGAGGACCTTGCCGGCGACCACGGCGCCGTCGTGGCCCGCGTTCTCCGCGATCTGGCGAACCGGGGCCTGCAAGGCGCGGCGCACGATGTCGATGCCGACATCCTGGTCGCGATTCTCGCCCTCGGCCTTGTCCAGCGCCTTGATGGCGCGAAGCAGGGTCACGCCGCCGCCCGGCACCACGCCCTCCTCCACGGCCGCGCGGGTCGAATGCAGCGCGTCGTCGACGCGGTCCTTGCGCTCCTTCACCTCGACCTCGGTCGAGCCGCCGACCTTGATCACCGCCACGCCGCCGGCGAGCTTCGCCAGACGCTCCTGCAGCTTCTCACGGTCGTAGTCCGACGTGGTCTCCTCGATCTGGGCGCGGATCTGGCCGCAGCGGCCGTTGATCTGGGACTTCTTGCCCGCCCCCTCGACCACCGTCGTGTCGTCCTTGCCCATCAGCACCCGCTTCGCGCGGCCCAGCATGTCCAGGGTCACGTTCTCAAGCTTGATGCCCAGGTCCTCGCTGATCACCTGACCGCCGGTCAGGATGGCCAGGTCCTCCAGCATCGCCTTGCGGCGGTCGCCGAAGCCCGGCGCCTTCACGGCCGCGACCTTCAGGCCGCCCCGCAGCTTGTTGACCACAAGCGTGGCCAGGGCCTCGCCCTCCACGTCCTCCGCGATCACCAGAAGCGGCTTGCTCGTCTGCACCACCGCCTCCAGCAGCGGCAGCATGGCCTGGAGGTTGGAGAGCTTCTTCTCGTGCAGCAGGAGGTAGCAGTCCTCCAGCTCCGCCTGCATCTTCTCGGCGTTGGTCACGAAGTAGGGCGAGAGGTAGCCGCGGTCGAACTGCATGCCCTCCACCACGTCGAGCTCCGTGGCGAGGCCCTTGGCCTCCTCCACCGTGATCACGCCTTCCTTGCCCACCTGCTGCATGGCTTCGGCGATGATCTTGCCGATCTCGCCCTCGCCGTTGGCGGAGATGGTGCCGACCTGGGCGATCTCCGTCTCCGAGCGCACGCTCTTCGATGCCTTCTCGATGAAGGCGACGGCGGTCCCGACGGCCTTGTCGACGCCGCGCTTGAGGTCCATCGGGTTCATGCCCGCGGCGACCGCCTTCATGCCCTCGCGCACGATGGCCTGGGCGAGGACGGTCGCCGTGGTCGTGCCGTCGCCGGCGACGTCGCTGGTGCGGCTCGCCACCTCGCGGAGCATCTGGGCGCCCATGTTCTCGAACTTGTCCTCGAGCTCGATCTCCTTGGCGACGGTTACCCCGTCCTTCGAGATCCGAGGCGCGCCGAACGACTTGTCCAGGACCACGTTGCGGCCCTTGGGTCCGAGCGTCACCCTGACGGCGTCCGCCATTACGTTGATCCCGCTGAGCATGCGCTCGCGGGCCGATTCCCTGAGTTTGACGTCTTTTGCAGCCATGGCTTCCAACTTCCCCTATTCCAAGACACCCATTACGTCCGATTCACGCATGATGACGAGCTCCTCGCCGTCCACGGTGACCTCGGTGCCGGACCACTTCCCGAACAGGATGCGGTCGCCCTTCTTCACGTCGAGAGGCACGAGGTTGCCGTCGCCGTCCCGCGCGCCGGGGCCGGCCGCGAACACCTTGCCCTCCATCGGCTTCTCCTGGGCGGTATCCGGAATGATGATGCCGCCGGGCGACATGGCATCCTCCTCGATTCGGCGGACGAGCACGCGGTCGTGCAACGGCCTGATGTTCATGAAAATCCTCCGTGACGCGACATTGCCCGCGACGACGGATATCGCGGCGGGCAGGCCGCATTAGCACTCTAACCCTGCGAGTGCCAGCGTATATAGTGACGGGCCATTCCCCTGTCAACCCGCGGAAACCCCGCGGAAATCCGGGGGATTCATCGGGCGGACGGACCCTCCCCGGAGCCGGTCCGGCGCTCGAAGCGGGCGGCGCCTCGGGAATCCAGTCCCACCTTCATGTGGGCGACGCCGTTCGCGTCCTCGCGGCTGACGACCTCCCCATGGCGATAGAGCCAAGCGAGCGCCGCCCCGTCGTCGAGCGAAATTCGCAGTTCCAGCGTCCTGCGGCCATCGGACAGCAATCGGTCCATCTCGAGCAGAAGCGCGCCGACGCCCTCCCCCGTGCGGGCCGAAACGGGCACCCCCGCCGACGACCGGGCCGCCACGGCGGCGTGCTTGCCCGGATCCAGCAGATCGATCTTGTTGAGGGCCTCGAGGGTCCGTTCGGACGCGTCCGAGGAGACGCCGAGTTCCTCCAGGACAGCGAGCACGTCGGCCTTCTGCCGGACGGACTCCGGATGGGACGAATCCCGCACGTGCAGGATCAGATCCGCCTCCACGACCTCTTCCAGCGTCGCCCGGAAGGCAGCGACGAGACTCGTCGGAAGGCCGGAGATGAACCCGACCGTGTCGGACAGGATGACGCGCCGGCCGCTCGGCAGCGCGACGCCCCGCATGGTCGGGTCGAGTGTCGCGAACAACATGTTCCTGGCCATCACGTCGGCGTCGGCCAGGCGGTTGAACAGCGTCGACTTGCCCGCGTTGGTGTACCCCACCAGCGCGACGACCGGCCAGGGCGCCTTCTTGCGGCTGGAGCGGTGGAGTCCGCGCGTCCGGGTCAGCCGTCCCAGCTCCCGCTTCAGGCGCGCGGTCCGCTTCGCGATCTGGCGGCGGTCGGCCTCGATCTGGGTTTCGCCGGGACCGCCCAGGAAACCGAAGCCGCCGCGCTGGCGTTCCAGGTGCGTCCAGGATCTCACCAGCCGGCTGCGCTGGTATTCCAGGGCCGCCAGCTCGACTTGCAGGCGCCCTTCCCCGGTCCGCGCGCGGGCGCCGAATATCTCCAGGATCAGTCCCGTGCGATCGATCACCTTGCAGTCCCAAGCCCGTTCGAGGTTGCGCTGCTGGATCGGGCTCAGCCTGCCGTCCACGACGCAGACTCCGGCGGAGAGTTCCCGGACCAGGCGGCCGACGCTCTCCACGCGGCCGCCGCCGAAAAGCGTCGCCGGCCGCGGCCGCGCCACGGCGACCGCCTCCGAATGCGCGACGGCGAGTCCGATGCCTTCGGCCAAGCGGACCGCCTCCTCGAGCGCGGACGTGGCATCCCTGGAGGGAACAGAACCGCCGCGCCTCCCGTTCAGGCGCGGATGAAGGACGAGCGCGGTTCCGGTCCGGCCGGAGCCTCCCCGGCTCCCACCGGCCTCCGGGGGTCTATGCGTCTTCAGCGGCGCTGGCCTCCGCCGGATCGAAGAGCTGAACCGGCTGGCTCGGCATCACCGTGGAGATCGCGTGCTTGTACACGAGCTGAACGTGGCCGTTCCGGCGCAGCAGCACGCAGAAATTGTCGAAGGAACCGATCACGCCCTGAAGCTTCACCCCGTTGACGAGAAACACGGTGACCGGAACCTTGTTCTTCCGGATCTGGTTGAGAAAAGTGTCCTGCAGACTCTGGCTTCTGTTCGCGGCCATGTTCGTTTTCCGCCCCGTTTCCCGCACCGCCCGTCATCATACAACGTCCGCCCCACCCATGGAACTCCCCGGGGCGCGCGAGCCTCCGGTCCCCACCGTGCGGGCGGGACGCCCGCGCACGAAACCGCGCACCCCCTGCCCCAATGTCGTGCGAAGTGTGCGAATTCAAAACGAACCCGGGTGCGCGAGCCTCCGGCTTGCATCGTGCGGCTGGGGCGCCCGCGTGCTCAGGGGAGCGGGGTTCGGGGCACCCCCCCACCTCCGTGCGAACTGTGCGAATTGATCCGATAGCGCACGGCTTGGGCTCGGTTACGAGCTTCGATTCAAGAGACTTTTCTTTCCCGGCCGGGAGCGATACATACGCCCCGGATTTTCGGGTACGAAGACGGGAACGAACGGACATGACGGAAACCGCCCAGAGCGAGACGACATCGAGCCAGACCACATCCGACGGCGGTGCCGCGACGGCTTCGGACGGGGATTCGTCCGGCGGCGCCGAGTCCGGCAGCGCGCCGAAGAACTACAGCCGCGGCGAGAACCAGAAGCCCGTCAGCGACGCCTATCGGCAGAACTGGAACCACATCTTCGGGCGCGGGAAGTCCCGCGGACGCTGACCTGGGCCGGCGCGGCCTACAGGTCGCGGTGCACGACCTTGCCGCCGACGACCGTCAGGCGGCAGCGCAGGTCGCGCAGGTCCTCCGGGTCCATCGATGTCGGATCGTCCGACAACACGGCGATGTCGGCGTACCGCCCCGGTGTCAGTGCGCCCTTCTTCCCTTCCTCGAAGGTAAGCCACGCGCCGCGCGCCGTCAGCAGGTCGAGGGCTTCCAGTCCCGAAATCCGCTGACCGGGGCCGAGCACGCGGTTTCCGTGCCGTTCGCGGCGGGAGGCCATGACCCACAGGGTGAAGAACGGGTCGTAGGGGATGTTGTCCGTGCCGGCCGCGACCGGGATGCCGAGGTCGAGCATGGTGCGGTGGGCGACGACCGACTCGCCGGAGTCCGGGTCGCCGGCGTACCACCCGCCGCCTTTCCAGACGAAATAGGCGGGAATGGTCGTCACGAGAACGCCGAGCGTCTTCAGGGTCTCCAGGTCTTCCCGTCGCGCCCGCCCGACGTGCTCAACGACCCAGCGGCGTTCTCCGATCGGAAAGCGCCCGCCCACCTCCACGAGCGCGGGGATCACGTCTTGCAGGTCGTCGCCGACGATGGTGTGGACCCGCAGGTCGTGCTCGGCCGCGGCCAAGCAGTAGTCACGGAATTCGTTCCGCGTGACGGCCTGTTCCACGAAGCCCGACCAGCCCGTGTTCGGCAGGTCGCTGCGGGCGAGGTCGGCGACGGCCCGCTCCCCGCCGTAGGCGACGTGGACGCCAGAGATACGGAACCAGGGGTCTCCCATACCCCGGCCCCGCGCGTGGCCCAACCAGTCGCGCATGACGGTCCGCGCTTCGGCGACATCGCGCCACGCGGGGCTGAGCGTCAGCGCCACGCGGACGGTGAGCTCGCCCCGCTCCCACAGTTCCCGGTAAGCGGCGACGGTCTGCGCGCCGAGGCCGTGGCCCTCGTACACGCTCGTGGTCCCGACGGCGTTGTAGGCCGTCATGGACCGGCGGATGGCATCCACGCGATCCGCGAAGCCGAACCGGGGGACCGCGGACAACAAATCAAACTCGACGAACGGACGCTGGTTGTGCTCGACGATCACGCCGGTCGGCCCACCGGCGGCGTCGCGCTCGATCTCGAGTCCGGAGACGCGGGGAACCGTGTCGCGGCCGATGCCGTTCAGCTCGAGCGCGCGGCTGTTGAGGGCCGAGTATCCGGGCGGCGCGCCCCAGTTCCCGAACACGCCGGGGATGTACACCGGATTATCGGGCGCGGCGGCGTCGAGCTCCCGACGCGTGGGCATGCGGCCTTCCGCCAGGGTCTCCGGTCCACCGAAGTAACATGGCGGCGCACCGACGGGCATGGTGACGATCCACTCCCCGGCGGGCGTGTCCGCCGCGAGCGCCGCGATGCGGTCAAGCACGTCGGACACGGATGCCGCGCCCTCCAGGGACGGACGCCGGGCCTTCAGCCCCTCGCGATCCATGTGGGCGTGGGTATCGTTGAATCCGGGAACGACGGTCAGGCCGTCGAGGTCGATGATTTCCGTCCCGGGACCCGCCATCCCGCGGATGTCTGCGGCCGCCCCCACGGCGGAGACAAGGCCGTCCGACACGGCGAGGGCCTCCGCCGCCGGCACGCCGGGGTCCATGGCGAGCACGCGCCCGCCCATCAGGATGAGATCCGTCACATCACCAAGCCGAGGCCGTCGTCCGCCTCGACGACCGTACCGGTGACGAAGTCGGAGGCGCCGGACGCAAGCAGCAGCAGCACGCCGTCGAGATCCGCGGGCTTGCCAACCCGTTTGCGCAGGAATCGGCCGACGAACTCCCGCCCCTTCTCGCTGGCGAAGAAGTCGGCGTTGAGCTCGGTCTCGATGTAGCCCGGCGCGATGGCGTTGACGCGGACGTCGTGGCGCGCCCACTCCTGGGCCATGAACCGCGTCATGTGCGCCACGCCGGCCTTCGACATGCCGTAGACGCTCAACAGGCGGACGGTGTGGAGGCCCGCCATGGACGCGATGTTGACGATGGAGCCGCCGCGCCCACGGGCGATCATCCTCCGCCCCACCTCCTGCGCGACAAGCCAGGCGCCCTTGAGGTTCGTATCCATCACGCGGTCGTAGTCCTCTACGGTGAAGTCCGCGATCTTCTTGGTCACGGTGGTCCCGGCGTTGTTGACGAGCACATCGATCCCGCCGAGCGCGGCCTCCGCGCCGTCGACCGCGGAGACGACGCTGCCGGGGTCCGTCACGTCCATCGGGAAAGCCCCCGCCCGTCCGCCGGACGCCTCGATTTCCCCGACGAGCTCCTCCAGACGGTCCGCGCGCCGGGCGCACGCCGCGACACGGGCGCCGGCCCCCGCCAACGTCGCCGCGAAGTGCCGCCCCAGACCGCTCGAGGCGCCGGTGACCAGGGCCGTCCGGCCTTCCAGCGAAAACAAGCCGCTCACGGTCGCTTCCCCTCCCTTCCCGGTGCTCGAATGTTCATGCCGGCCGGCGGCGAGAGTCTCGCCGCTGGCGGCGAAGGGGTCAATTGCCGGGCGGACCGGTTTCGCGGAACACTGTTTCCCGCTATGGTCCGCCCATGTACATGAACGTCGACATCATTTCCGACACGATCTGTCCCTGGTGTTTCGTGGGCAAGCGCCGATTCGAGCGCGCCCTCGCCGGACGGCCGGACATCCAGATCGACGCACGCTGGCGGACGTTCCAGCTCAATCCCGACATGCCCCCGGAGGGCATGGACCGGAGCGAGTACGTCGCCAGGAAGTTCGGCGGCAAGGTGCAGGCCCAGGCGGTCTACGAGAACGTCCGCGGCGCCGGCGCGCTTGAGGACATCACCTTCGATTTCGCCGCCATACCGAGAACGCCCAACACGATCGATTCGCACCGGCTGATCCGCTGGGCGGGCACCGCGGGGGTGCAGGACGCCGTCGTGGAGCGGCTGTTCGAGCGCTACTTCACCCAAGGCGGCGACATCGGCGACCGGGGTGAACTCGTCGAGGTGGCGCGGCACGCGGGCATGAACGCGGATCGTGTCGCGGATCTCCTCGAACGGGGTGACGACGTCGAACTGGTCCGCAAGGAGGACGAGGCGGCGCGGACGATGGGCGTGAACGCGGTTCCTTGCTTCGTGTTCGCCAAGAAGTACGTGGTGTTCGGCGCGCGGGAGCCGGATGCCTTCACGGAACTGTTCGATCACATGGCGCGGGAAGCGGAGTCCGAGGCCGCGGCGCCGGACGCGGTCGCCTCGGAAGCCTGACTTGCGATCTCGGCCAGGCTCCGCATCAGGTTCATGACGCCGGACACGCGCGTGTCCGGGTCGTCCCAATCGCGCATGTAGACCAGGCGGTGGTCCGGCCGCAGCTTCGCCGTTCCCGCGTGGCCCGAGATAAACGCGACCAGCCCCGCGGGGTTGGCGAAACGGTTGCCGCGGAAGGAGATCGTGGCGCCTTTGGGACCGGCCTCCACGCGCTCGACTCCGGCGCGGCGGCAGACCTGCTTGATGGCGACGATCCGTAGCAGGTTGTCCACCTCCTCCGGCAGGGGACCGAAACGATCGATGAGCTCCGCCGCGTAGGCGTCGATCTCGGCGCGGTCCTCAAGCCGCGCGAGCCGCCGGTACAGACCCAGCCGCACGTCGAGGTCCGGGACGTAGCGTTCCGGGATCCGCACGGAGGCGCCGATGCCGATCTGCGGCGACCACTTGTCCTCTGCAACACCGCCGCCGTCCGCGCCCCGGGTGGCCGCCACCGCCTCCTCTAGCATTTCCCGGTAGAGCTCGATGCCAACTTCGCGGATGTGCCCGGACTGCTCGTCGCCCAGCAAGTTTCCAGCGCCGCGGATGTCGAGGTCGTGGCTCGCCAGCGAGAACCCGGCGCCGAGTCCGTCCAGGGCCTGCATGACCTTCAACCGCTTCTCGGCCGCCTCCGTCGGAACGCGGCGAGCGGGCAGAGTGAGATAGGCGTACCCCCGAACCTTGGAGCGGCCGATCCGGCCCCTCAGCTGGTAGAGCTGCGCCAGCCCGTACATGTCGGAGCGGTGCACAACGAGGGTGTTGGCGGTCGGGATGTCGAGGCCGGACTCGATGATGTTGGTGCAGATCAGGACGTCGACGCTGCCCTCGTAGAAGGCGTGCATGATGTCGTCGAGCGCCCGCACCGACATCTGCCCGTGGGCGCTGCGGAACCGCACCTCGGGGACATGCTCGCGCAGGAACGCCTCGACGTCGGGGATGTCGGAGATCCGGGGGCAGACGTAGAAGCTCTGGCCACCCCGGTAGCGTTCGCGCATCAGGGCCTCGCGCACGACCACCGGGTCGAACGGCATGATGAACGTCCGCACCGCGAGCCGGTCGGCGGGAGCCGTCGCGATGAGGCTCAGCTCCCGGACGCCGGACAGCGCCAGATGCAGCGTCCGGGGGATCGGCGTCGCGGTGAGCGTGAGGACGTGGGCTACGGTGCGGAGGTCCTTGAGGCGCTCCTTCTGCGCCACGCCGAAACGCTGCTCCTCGTCGACGACGACGAGGCCGAGGTCGCGGAATCCGACGGTCCTGCCCAGCAGCGCGTGCGTTCCGATCACGATGTCGACGTCGCCGGACTCTAGCCCCGCCTTCGTCTCCGCCGCCTCCCTGGGCCCCACCATGCGGGACAGGCGTCCGAGCTTCACGGGCCAAGCCGCGAAACGTTCGCGAAACGTCGCGTAGTGCTGGCGCACCAGCAGGGTCGTCGGTGCCACGACCGCAACCTGCTTGCCCGCCATGACGGCGACGAAGGCGGACCGGAGCGCGACCTCGGTCTTGCCGAACCCCACATCTCCGCACACGAGGCGGTCCATGGGCTGGCCAGCGGCGAGGTCGCGCAGGACGTCCTCGACCGCCCGTTGCTGGTCCTCCGTCTCATGGTAGGGAAAGTGGGCGCAGAACTCCTCGTACATGCCCTCCGGTGGGGTGAGGACCTCGCCCTTCAGCAACTCCCGCGCCGCGGCGGTCTCGATCAGCCGGTTCGCGATGTCCCGGATCCGCGCCTTGGCGCGCGCCTTCCTCGCCTGCCAGGCGCCGCCGCCAAGGCGGTCGAGCTGGACGCCGGACTCCTCCGATCCGTACCGCGAGACGACCTCGATGTTTTCGACGGGAATGTAGAGCTTGTCGTCGCCGTCGTAGAGAATCAGCAGACAGTCGTGGGGCGCGCCGGCGATGTCGATCGTCAGTAGGTCCGCGTACCGCCCGATTCCGTGATCGACGTGGACGACGACGTCCCCCGGCGAGAGCGACGAGGCCTCCATGATGGTGTCCCCGGCGCGGCGCGCGCGCCTGGGCGGCCGGGACAGGCGCTCGCCCAGAATGTCCTGCTCGGTGACGACCGCGAGCGCGCCCGTCTCGAAGCCGTGCTCGAGGGGCAATACCGCGAGGCCGATCGCGCCCGGAGCGACCGTCCCCGCCTCCGGCGAGCGTTCGAGGTGCTCGCCGCCTCGGATGCCGTGATCCTCCAGGAGGCCCGACAGACGGTCGCGCGTGCCCGGCGAATACGCCGCCACGACCACCGACGTTCCGTCGCGCGTCAGGTCGTCGACATAGTCCCGCACGGCGTCGAAAAGATCGAGGTCCTGCCGGGCGCGCTCCGGCGCAAAGTCCCGGGCCCGTTGTCCGCCGAGGTCGCGGACCCGGGGCGACTCGGGCCGGCGGAACGGAGAGAACACGGCGGTCGCGCGTGCCGCCAGGACCGCCCGCCATTCCTTCCCCGTCAGGTAGAGCTCGTCCGGTGGCAGTGGGCGGTATACGGCCGCGTCGTCCGTCCCGCTGCCCCGTTCCCCAGACCTCCGGGCCTCGTAGTAGTCGGCGACGGTCTCGAGCCGTGCGTCCAGGGCGTCGTCGACCGGGGCGTCCCGCGTCACCGCGACCGCCGGGAGATAGTCGAACAGGGTCTCCAGTTTCCGATGGAACAGCGGTAGCCAGTGTTCCATGCCCATGTGCCGCCGGCCCGCCGCGACGGCCTGGTAGAGGGGGTCGGTCTGCCCGGCCACCGCGCCGAAGCGGCTGCCGTATCCGCCGCGGAACCGCGCCACGGACTCCTCGTCCAGGAAGACCTCGCTGACCGGCTCCAGCACGAGATGCTCGACACGCGCCGTGGCGCGCTGGGACAGGGGATCGAATACGCGAACGCCCTCCAGCTCGTCTCCGAACAGGTCGAGACGGAGGGGGCGCTCCGCACCCGGCGGGAAGATGTCGACGATGCCGCCGCGTACGGCGAACTCCCCGGGTTCCCTGACGGTTCCCGCCCTAAGGTACCCGTCGCGCGCCAGGAACCCGACGAGCCGGTCCAGATCCAGGCGTTCTCCGACAGAAACGCTGTAGACGGCGGAGCCCACGACCTCCCGGGCCGGAACCCTCTGCACGCTCGCGTTGAGGGTGGTAAGGACGACCCGCGCGGCCGGGCCGCCTCCCGGCGAGGCGAGGCGGCACAGGGCGTCCAGGCGGGCGCTCGCCACGTCGGGACTGGGAGACACCCGGTCGTAGGGCAGGCAATCCCAGGCGGGGACGGTGACGACGTCGACGTCCGGCGCGAAGAACGCGAGCATCCGCGCCGTCGTGTCCATCCGGTCCGCGTCGAGCGCGATATGCATGATCCCCGGGGCATGGCCGCGAGCGATCTCCGCGAGGGCAAGCGCATCCATGCCCTCGGGAGCGCCCGACAGCGTGACGGAGCCCGGCCGCTCCCAGTCCAGACCGTCCAGGTTCAAGCCGCTGATCCCCGAGAGGCCGCCCCCCTGTCAGGGGAAAGGAAAAGGACTCCCTGGCACGGGGAGGGTCGGGGTAGGAGTGTGTTTGAAAGAAATTTCAATGAATTATTCATAGAACTTGAAATCGAGAAGAAGTTTCGTCACGTCGTTGTCGTGTTCGGCCGGTGGGGCTTCCCGGCCGGTGATCCAGGCCAGAATGTCGGGATCGCTCTCCTGTAGAAGTGCGTCGTAGCGCGCGAGCTGCCCAGGGTCGAACGCCTCCAGATGGCGGTCGGCGAACCGGCCGAGCAGGAGATCGGTCTCCTTCGTTCCCCGGTTCCGGCTCCGGTAGCGCAGGCGCTTGCGCTGCGACTCCAGTGCCTGAAGGGATGGGCTTTCGTCGGTCACCGGGCTTCGGTCCGCAAAGTCGACAGACTCCGGCCTCCTCCCGCGCGTCCGGCGGTGGGCGGCCCGGGTCCGATATAGTCCGTGAGGGCCTCGCTGTCACGGTCCCCGGGCGGCGCAGGGCGGTGCCCGATATGGCGCGCCTCCCCCGCGTGCGATAAGGTCGCAAGACGCCTCCCGCCCCGCCCTGGTCCGCGCACGCACCCGCACATGCGCCCGGAGATCCTGTTTTCCGCCTTCGCGTCCGTCGGCAGCTTGCCGGGGGTCGGACCCCGTATCGCGAAGCTGATCGAAAAGGCCACGGGGCCCCGGCTCGTCGACCTGTACTGGCATCTGCCGGCCCAGATCGTCGACCGCCGCCACTCGCCGCCGGTGGCCGCCGCCCGCGACGGCGCGATCGTCACGGTGACCGTGAACGTCGAGCGCCACCTGCCGGCGCCCAACAAGCGCCTGCCGTACAAGGTCCTTTGCGACGACGGCAGCGGCCGGCTGACCCTGGTCTTCTTTCACGCCAGGCCGGACTATCTGCAACGCGTGCTGCCCGTCGGCGAGGAGCGCGTCGTGAGCGGCCGCGTCCAGCACTACGGTGATGAGATCCAGATCACGCACCCCGATCACATCGGCACGGTCGAGGAGCTCGAGTCCCTCAAGACCGTCGAGCCCGTCTACCGGCTGACGGCGGGGTTGACCGCGCGGCCGCTGCAACGGGCCGTCCTGTCGGCGCTCGACCGGGCGCCCGACCTGCCGGAGTGGCTGGAACCCCGGCTCCTCTCGCAGCGCCGCTGGCAGGGGTGGAAGGACGCGCTCCTGGCCGCACACGCGCCGGAGTCGCCGTGCGACCTGGAGCCCCGGACCCCGGCGCGGCAGCGGCTGGCCTACGACGAGCTCCTGGCCAACCAGCTTGCCCTGGCGCTCGTGCGCGAAAGCGTGCGCCGCGGGGCGGGACGGGCCGTTTCCGGGGACGGCTCGCTCCGGCGGCGGATCGTCGAGTCCCTCCCCTACTCCCTGACGAACGCTCAGGAGCGGGCGCTGGCGGAGACGTGCGAGGACATGGCTTCTCCCGCCCGCATGCTCAGACTGCTGCAAGGCGACGTCGGGTCCGGGAAGACGATCGTGGCCTTTCTCGCCATGCTCAACGCCGTCGAGACCGGGGCGCAGGCGGCGCTCATGGCGCCGACCGAGATCCTGGCGCGGCAGCACCAAGGCGTGCTGGCGCCGCTGTGCGCGAAGCTCGGCATCCGCCTTGCCCTTCTGACGGGCCGGGAAAAGGGCGCGTTCCGCCGGAAGATTCTCGCCGACCTGGCGGGCGGCGGCATCGACATACTCGTCGGCACGCACGCGATCTTTCAGGAAGGCGTCGCGTTCGGCGACCTCGCGTTCGCGGTGATCGACGAACAGCACCGGTTCGGCGTCCACCAGCGCCTCGCCCTGACGGCCAAGGCCGCCGGCGCCCGCGCCAACCTTCTGGTCATGACGGCAACGCCGATCCCACGAACGCTCACCATGACCGCGTACGGCGACATGGACGTCTCGCGCCTGGACGAGAAGCCGCCGGGCCGGCTGCCCGTGGACACGCGGGCCATGCCGCTCGAACGTCTCGACGAGGTCGTACGGGCGGTGCGCCGGGCCGTCGGTGGCGGCGACCGGGTCTACTGGGTCTGCCCGCTCGTGGAGGAGTCGGACGTCCTCGACGTCGCCGCGGCCGAGGCGCGCCATGCCGCGATCACGGAGAGCCTGGGCGACGGCGTCGCCCTGCTGCATGGCCGCATGAAGAGCGCCGAGAGGGACGCGCGGATGGACAGGTTCGCCGGCGGCGAGGTCTCCGTGCTCGTGACGACGACGGTGGTCGAGGTCGGCGTCGACGTTCCCGAGGCGACCGTCATGGTCGTCGAGCACGCGGAGAGGTTCGGTTTGGCCCAACTCCATCAACTGCGAGGGCGCGTCGGCCGCGGGGACCGGCAAGGCCGGTGCCTGCTGCTCTACGGGGCGCCGCTGGGCGAGACCGCGCGCGCGCGCATCCGGATCATGCGGGAGACCGACGACGGCTTCCGGATCGCCGAGGAAGACCTGCGGCTCAGGGGCGCAGGCGAAGTGCTCGGCACCCGCCAGAGCGGCCTTCCCGATTTCCGGCTGGCGGACATCGGCGCGCACGAGGAGCTCATGCTGGCCGCGCGGGACGACGCCAAGCTGGCGCTGGAGCGGGACCCCCACTTGTCTTCGGAGCGGGGCCGTGCGCTGAGGGTGCTGCTCTATCTCTTCGAGCGCGACGCCGCCGTCGCCTATTCGAGGTCCGGTTAGACCGGATCAGGACCCACCCGCCGCACGCGGCGGGGCCTCGAACCGGGCGCGTTCCGCCACGGCTTCGTCCTCGCGGGACGGGATGAGCGGAACCCCCCTCACGGCCTCCGGACGCGTGTCGGGCGGGGCCACGATGCCGCCGGAGATCACGAGCTTGATACCTTCCTCGACCGTCATGTCGAGCGTGATCAGGGCCCGGCGCGGAACGAACAGCAGGAAGCCCGACGTCGGATTGGGAGTCGTCGGCAGGAACACGTTGACGAGGTCGTCCTCGGCCAGATGCTGGATTTCCCCCTCGGTGGTCCCGGTGACGAACGCAATGGCCCAGATTCCCCGCCGTGGATACTCCACCAGGACAACCTCCCGAAAGGACTTGGAGGATTGTGCCAGCACCGTTTCGAAGATCTGCTTCAACGCCCCGTAGACCGCGCGGACGACCGGCATGCGGGCCACCAGCCGCTCGCCGAACCTGACCAGGAGTCTTCCGGTGAAGCTCGCCGTCAGGGCGCCGATGAGGGTCAGGGCCGCGACGGCGACGACCAGTCCCAGGCCGGGAATATCGAACGGCAAATGGGTTCCCGGGTTGTATTTCGTCGGGATGAGGGGCGTGACCCAGCCGTCGACGAGGCCGATGAACTTCCAGGCGATGAAGATCGTGATGCCGAGCGGCGCGGTGACGACGATTCCGGTGAGGAAGTAGGTGCGAAGCCGCTGGAAGAAGCCGGGCCGCACCGGCACGATGATGTGCGGCGGCGGGCGCCCCCCCCGATCCTCTTCTTCTGCCTCTTGCCGCTGGCCGTCCATCGTTCACACGTCCGTCCACCGCTCACATATGGGCCTTAACCGGCGCGATGTCCAGAAGATCGCCAAGCGCGGCCGGTCGTCCTCCCGCGTTTCCGGCCGGCCGCTTCGTCTCCCTGCCCGGGGGAATTGGGATCCGCCGCTACCGGCCGGCGAAATCGAGAACGGCCCGGGCCCAGGGTTCGGGGTGGAGCCTGGGCAGTTCCCCGCCCTCGTCCACCTCGATCTCGACCAGGGACGCGCCGGGCTGGTCCCGCATCCAGTCGTCCACCGCGTTGCACATGAAGACGTCGCCCGTGGAGCGGATGAACAGGACGGGCACCTCGACCCGCGGCAGCTTCACGGTTGCGTCGTAGGCGAACATCGCCACGTACTGCTCGAACCGGCGGGGTCCGGTCTTGATCTGCTCGAGGAAGAACTCCGTCATGAGATCGAGCCGGTCCTCGGGAAAGCGCGGCTTGCCCCAGTTGGTCCGGACCCCTTCCCTCCAGATCTCCAGGAGATGCGAGCCGTCCAGCCTGGTTTCCGGATCCCGGAGCGTCAGGGCCTTGGCGTGGAGCTCGGGCAGTATCGCCGGGTCGCTGACATAGCCCAGCCCTGAGAAGACGTTGCGGGCGACGAGGTCGGGCCGTTGAAGCCCCACCTCCATGGCGATGTCCGCGCCCGAGTGGTGTCCGGCGACCGTCGCCCCCTCGAGATCGAGCGCGTCCATGGCCCTGCCGATCGCGGCACCGTGGTCCTCCAGCGAGTACGGCCGGGCGGGACGGTCCGAATCGCCGCAGCCCACGGAGTCGAAGGCGACGACCCGATGGCATTCGGCCAGGATCGGCATCACGAACCTGTAATCCAGGGATGTGCGCAGAATCTGGTGGATCAGCACGACGGGCGGCCCGCTTCCCGCCTCCCGATAGAAGATCTGGCCGTCCGCCGTATCGGCGAAGCCCCTCCTGACGCGACCTACGGACATCGCACCGTCCCTCGAAGACGATCTACAGGCTCTTGAAAAAGCTTATGATCTCGTCATTGGTCGGTTCGGGCCGTTCGTAGTGGACGAAGTGCCCGGCGTCGTCCACGACGTCGACCTTGCGCAGGTCGCTGAAATAGTCCCCGAGCCTGTCGGACCACTCAGCCTTGAGCACGCGGTCCGCCCCGCCCCAGAAGATCCGTGTCGGCACGCCGATCTTCGGCACGTCGAGCGGCCCTTCCCGCATGGCCTTCGAGCGGAGATCGTTGACGGCGATGTACCAGTTGAACCCCCCTTGCATGTTGCCGGGCTTCATGAAGTTGTCGACCCAGGCCTCGAGATCCTCGTCGAAGGCGCCGTCGGCATGGGTCCAGTAGTCCAGAAGGTAGCGGAAGTAGATCCTGGCGTTCTCTCGGTCCCGCGTGAGGAGCTCCGCGGCGAACGGCATCTGATGGAACTGCTGGTACCATGTGTTGATCAGGTGGTCGGGCTCGTTCCAGCGCCGGCCCACCCCGGGATACGGACAGTTCAGAAAGAACAGACCCTTCAGCCGTCCCGTATTCCGCAGGGCGTAGGCCTGGGCGATCCACGCCCCCACGTCGTGCGTGACGAGTCCGAAGCCGTCGAGACCGAGGTGTTCGACGAGGTTGGAGAAATCGTCCACGTAGTCCTGGACATCGGGGACCCGTTCGGGCTTGCCGCTGTCGCCGAACCCGCGCAGGTCGGGCGCGATGACGTCGAAGTGCTCGGCCAGCGCCGGAATGTTCTTGCGCCACGTGTACCAGAACTCGGGCCATCCGTGCTGCAGGATGACCGGCATTCCCTGCCCGTGCCGGACGTAATGGACGCGCAGACCCGACAGGTCCGCGTACTGGTGGTTCCACTCGAAGTCGGTCATGGCGGAAAACATCTCCTTGGCGGGTGGGGAGGTGGTCATCGGGGAGGTCGACGTCAAGGTTACCCGACACGCATCGTCCAAGTCAGGCGGCGATGAAAATTCAGACGATGGCAACGCTCAGACCGATGGCAACCAGCAGCCAGATCGCGACGCGGCGATAGGATTGATCGGAGGCGATCCGGAACGCACGGGCACCCACCCATATAGCCGCCGCATAGGGCGGCACGAGGGCAATGCCGCGAATCCATGTCTCCCGCCCCATCGTACCCGCCACGATGTGAGGGATCACCGCCATGGCCGAGACCGTCAACATCGTGATGTAGAGGTTTGCCCGCTGAATCCGGGCATCTTCCCGACCCGAAAGGTAATAGAGGCTGAACCACGCGCCGGCCATGCCGAGGTATCCGTGTACGACCCCGCCCACCGCGCCGGACAATACGCCGGCTGCGGAGTGACGTGGGCCTTTGTATCGCCAACCCAGCAGCATGATGAGAGCGAAGAAAAGAACGATGGCTCCCATGACCCGGCGGATGGGTTCGGGGTCTCCGGTGATCAGGAAGTAGGCCCCGACGGGCGCCGTCACCAACACCGTGATCAGCGCCGGAACGACCTCGCGCCAGCGGACGTGCGGCAGGACTCCCGGCCAGCCGACGGCACCCGTCACGACGGGCAACAATGACGAAAGAATGACTCCTTCGGCGGGCCAGTACACCAGGGCCACCAGCGGCACCATCGTCAGGCCGCCGCCGAAACCCGCGAACCCGTACGTGAAGCCGCCAAGCAGCGCGATCGCGACCGCCAATGCAAACTGACCGGTGAGGAGCGGGGCGAGAATGTCCAAGGGTGCGGAGCAACCGGATTGGAAGCGGCAAGCCGCGGATTCCGTCGCGGCTGGTGGCTATGCCCGTCCTGCTTCAGGTTCGGGCGGCGAGATCGAGGCGGTTGCGGCTCTAAAGGGCTTCGAGCTTTCTCGCCGTCGCCAGGGAGAACCCGTCGAGGTGATTCCGGACGATGTCCCAATGCACCCGCAGGTAACCGCCCTTCGCCACGTGGACGTTGTGTCCGATCTTCCGATGGAGGGCGGGAAGCCGGTGGAACGGCGCCGACGGATAGACGTGATGCTCGCCGTGGAACCCCATGTTCCAGGTGAGGAACTGGACCAGCGGATTGGTGAGGGTCGTTCGCGTGTTGCGCGTCATGTCCAGGGATTCGTCCATCCCGACGTGTTCTGCCACCCGGAAGAAGCGCACCAGAGGCTCGCCCAGGAACCTCGGCAGGAAGTAGTAGAGGACCGGCACCCACCAGTAGCCGGACACGGCCCCGGCCAGGAGGATCAGCGCATAGCCCGCCAGCATGACGCGGGCCTCCAGGAAGATCTTCGGCAGCTCGCTCGGGGGCACGTTGGCCGCGTCGTGCGGCAGGATCCGGCCCATCGAGTGGCGGAACAGCCAGCCCAGGTTGCGCCAGTGGTGCGTGAGCCCGGACACGTAGACGAGATAGTCGCCCAGGTTCCGCGGGATGGGGATCGCCATCTCCGTGTCCTTGCCCTGGATCTGGGTATGGCTGTGGTGCGGGGCGTGGTCGTAGCGGAACAGCAGGCCCGGCCAGATGTAGATGAAGCCGAGGAGCTGCATGACGGCCTCGTTCAGCCAGCGGGTGCGGAACGCGGTGCCGTGGATGCACTCGTGAAGCGGGTGGAACAGGGTCGACAGGATGAGCCCGTGGAGCACCACGGCCGGAACGATCCAGCCCGTACCCGTCGCCAGGTACACCAGGCAGCCCGTGCCGCCAACCGTCGAGAAATGGACGGCCAGGTACAGGAGGCCCGGCCAGTCCTTCCGCTCCAGGTACGGCTTGACCTCCCGCCTCGACAGCATGGAGCTCTGGGCGTTCTCGACGATCGACATCTGGCTCTCACCTCTCCGACCCGTGGCGGGCATGCGCTCCCGGCGCCTGCATATACCATCCCCGGCGCCGTGTTTGAATACGCGATGTGTACGGGCCGGCATCTTGTATGCGAACATCGTCGCACATCGGGAATCGAGAATCGAGGAGCGGCGCCGTGACTCCCTGGGAGATGAACTTCGACTACATCGAGACCTGCAACTGCCCGCCGAACTGCCCCTGCCCGTTCACCGGCGCGCCGTCGACGGACTACGGGGGCTGCCACCTGATGATGGCCTTCCACGTCGTCCGCGGCAACTTCGGCGCGACGCCGCTGGACGGCCTGAACGCCGTCCTCGTGGCGGACGTGCCCGGCAACATGCGGGCCGGCGGCTACCGCACCGCCGTTCTCGTCGACGAGCGCGGAGACGCGGATCAGCGGGCCGCGATGAAGGCGATCTTCGGCGGCGAGGCCGGCGGGGTCTTCGAAGGCATCGACGCCCTCACCGTCGAATGGCTCGGCGTCGAGACGGCGCCCGTCGAATTCAGCGTCGAGGCGCGCAAGGCCTCGGTGCCGGGGATCCTCGAGGTGGACTACGCGCCGATCGACGGCTTCGGCGGGCGCGTGCCCGAGCTCAGGAACACGCGGCAGCGCATCGCGCTCGGCGGCAAGCTCGAGTGCGGCCGGTCCAGCGTCTGCCGCTTCGACGGCTTCGGGCTCCAGTGGGACAATTCGGGCGGCAACGTCTTCTGGGGCCGTTATACCCACACGCACGAGAGCCGGAACTGATGAACGCCGCGCCCCCTCCCGGCTTCCCCGCTGCCAGCGGCGGGCCGGGTGAGGTGAATACCGGCCCGTGAAGCGGCTGCACTCCCGCGCCGCCACCGGCGACCGGGCCGTCGTCGGCCTGGGCCTGGCCGGCCTCGCGGCGCTGTCCTGGCTCTATCTGGTCGTCCAGGCCGACGGAATGCCGCGCATGGACACGGGCGCGGCCATGTCCCACCCGATGCCGTGGGACCCGGGCTATCTCGGATTCCTGTTCGTCATGTGGTCGATCATGATGGTCGCCATGATGGTGCCGTCGGCGGCGCCCATGGTGATGATGTTTACGGCCGTGAACCGCAGGCGCCGGGACTCGGACCGCGCCGATTTCGTCCCGGTGGGCGCGTTCGTGCTGGGATACCTCGCCGCCTGGACGGCGTTCAGCGCCGCCGCCGCCGCCGCGCAGTGGGTCCTGCACGCCGCGGCCCTCGTCTCGGCGATGATGACGAGCACCAGCGCGGTCCTCGGGGGCGTCCTGCTGATCGCCGGCGGGGTCTACCAGTGGACGCCGCTCAAGCACGCCTGCCTCGTCCATTGCCGGACCCCCATGTCCTTCCTCATGACGTCTTGGCGGCCGGGCCGGACGGGCGCGCTCGCCATGGGGCTGCGCCACGGCTCGTTCTGCGTAGGGTGCTGCTGGGTCCTGATGGCGCTCCTGTTCGTGGCGGGCGTGATGAACGTGTTGTGGGTCGCGGCCATCGCCGCCTTCGTGTTCATCGAGAAGATCGCGCCGCGAGGCGACCTGATCGGCCGCGCGGCCGGCGTCCTGCTCGCCGCGGCCGGAGCCTGGATGATCCACCGCGGCGCGGCGTGGTGAGCGCGCCGCCCCTCCTCCGCTACAGGAACGTCGCGGAAACCCCCACCGCGATCAGCAGCGCCAGCGCCACCCGGCGGTAGGTCGCGTCCCGCGTCCGGCGGAACGTCCGCGCGCCCACTCGCAGCGCCGCGCCGTAGGGCAGTATCAGCGCGAGGCAGCGGACTACGGTGTCGGCTCCGACGGCGCCGCCGATCGCCAGCGGCACGACGACCAGGATCCCGATCAGGAGCATCGACAGCAGGATGTTGGCCCGCTGCTCCCGCGCCGGCGCCCGGGCCGACAGGAAATAGAGGCTGACGAAGGGGCCGCCGAGGCCCACGTATCCGTTCATGCCGCCGCCGACGATGCCGGCCGCGAACCCCGTCAGGCGGTTTCGCGGGCCGGTGTAGGTCCAGCCGGACAGCATGGACAGGGCCGCGAACAGCACGACGACGCCCATCGCGCGGCGGATGACGTCGGGGTCGCCGACGAGCAGGAACCAGGCGCCCACGGGCGATACGAGGGTCGCGGCGATCAGCAGCGGCCCGACTTCCCGCCACCGGATGTGAGGGCGCACCGTCGGCAGCGTCTGCCAGGCCGCGAACAGCGGGATCGCGTTGGCGATGACCACGCCCTCGGTGGGCCAGTAGAGGATCGCCAGGAGCGGCGTCATGATCAGCCCGCCGCCGAACCCCGCGAAGCCGTACATGAACCCGCCCGCCAGTGCGAGCAGGACGGCCAGGCCGAAGTCCGCCGTCAGGAGGGGCGCGAGCAGTTCCATGTCAGGCGACGATCGTCACCACGGCGACCGCCATGACGAGGCCCAGGACGATGCGGCGGAACCACTCCGCCGTCGACGCCTTGAAGAACCGCGACCCCGCCCAGATCGTGGCGGCGAAGGGCAGGAACAGGACGGCGGCCCGGACGGCGAGCTCGATCGTGACGACGCCGGCGAACGTCAGCACGATCAGGTTGAACAGGGCGATCGCGCTGCCCACGACGATGATGTTGGCCCGCTGGACCGCCGGCGGCCGCGGCGCGGAGATGAAATAGAGGGCGACGAGCAGCCTCCCCAGTCCGGTGGCGCCGGCGACCGCGCCCGACAGCGCGCCGGCCGCGACGCCGGCGCCGGGACCGCGCGGCCCGGCGTAGGCCGCGCCGCGGAACATCGGAATCGACAGGACCAGGACCGCGGCCCCGATGACGCGCCGCATGGTGTCCTGGTCCACCGTCAGCAGCGCGTAGCTGCCCAGGGGTATGGCCAGGAGCGCGGCCGCCGTCATGGGCAGGGTCTCGCGCCACACGGCGTGCCGGGCGGCGGACGGGAGCAGGATCGACGATCCGAGCGTTCCCATGATCATCAGCAGCGCCACGGCCTCGCGCGGGCTGTAGATCAGCGACAGCAGCGCGACGAAGATCACCCCCGTGCCGAACCCCGAGAAGCCCAGCACGACTCCGCCGACCAGGACGACCCCGAGGGCCAGGGCGAGTCTGGCGTCGAACGTGCCGGCGAGGACTGTCGGGTCGAGATCGATGGCGCGGTCCTCAGGACACGAGGGTGGCGACGCCCAGGGCCATCACCAGCGTCAGCACGATCTTGCGGTAGAGCGCCCCGGGCGCGACCCGGAAGAACCGCGCCCCGCACCAGGCGGTGAAGCCGTACGGCACCATGAGGACGGCGATGCGCGCGGCCAGTTCGGCCGCGTACACCCCGCTCAGGGCGAGGATGACGAGGTTGACGCCGGCGACGCCGGTGCCGACGGCGATGATGTTGGCCCGCTGCGTCGCCGCGGGATCGCGGGACGACACCATGTAGAGGCCGACGATGAGGCCGCCGAGCCCCACCGTGCCGTTCGCCAGGCCGCTCACGGCGCCGGCGGCGGCGGCGGTCGGGACGTTGCGCCGCCCGGTGTAGGACGCGCCCCGCAACTGGACGGCCGCGAGAACGAGGACGACGACGCCGATGACGGGGCGCAGGACCGCGGCGTCCGCGGTCTGCAGGACGTAGCTGCCGAACGGCATGACGAGGCAGGCGGCGGCCAGCATGGGGACCGCCTCCCGCCGGCGGACGTGGGGCGCCGCGCCGGGCATCAGGGCGAAGCCGGTGGCCGTGACCAGCACCATCTGGATGGCCACGGCATGCGTCGGGCTGTAGATCAGCGTCAGCAGCGGCATGAGGACGAGGCCCGATCCGAAGCCGCCGAAACCCATGATGACGCCTCCGGCGAACACCGTCGCCAGCGCCCAGGCGAAATCGCGGTCGAACAGGATCGGGAACCAGGCGAGATCGGGGCCGATGGCTCTTCCTCGGGCAGCGCGCGCGGCGGCGGACGGGACCGCGACGGGGGGACCGCAAGTATGGGCACGCGGGTACCCGCCGTCGACTCCAGGGCACGCGGCCCGGATTCGACGGGGTTTTGGAAGATCGCGTCGAATCGCGGCTCGCGAACGGGCCCCGGCCGTGCGCCATCGGATGAATTCGCACAGTCCGCACGGAGTCGGGGGGTCGCCCCCGCGCCCGGCTCCCCTGGGTGCGCGGGCGCCCCGCCCGCAAGGTGCGGACCGGAGGCCCGCGCACCCCGGTTCGTTTTGAATTCGCACACTTCGCACGACGTCGGGGGAGGCCCGCACAAACGGCTTGTGCGAAACTGGACATATCGATCAAAATTTTTCTGATATGGTATTTTTTACTCGCACGAACCGCACGGTTCCGCTACAATGACACGCCAGACTGGAGAAAAGAGCGTCCGACAAGATCGGAAGGGAGGTGAATATGGAAATATTTTCATATAAATCAACAGGTTAGACGAAGTTTCCCGGAAGCGGTCCCCCGGTCCGCACATGCGGGCGGGGTCTCCTCCTCGACCGTCGCGATGCCCGCCTGTCCCCGAAACCCGCCGGCCCTCTCTCCGTCACGCCCCGGCCGCCGCACCGGAGCGCAGGCGGCCGCCCACCGGCGGAGGTTCGGGGACGCGCGGGAAACCGAAGACGCGGGACGGAGGCGGGCGCGCCCTTTCCCGCTATGATGTCCGCCCGGGACGGCGGGACGGCGAAGCGCGAGGGAACGCGGAAATGGCCTTTGAACGCATCGCGGTGACGGGGGGCTGCGGACGGCTCGGCGCACACGTCGCGGCCGCGGCGCCGGGCGGCCGGACGGTGACCGACGTCGACGTCGCCCCGCCGCCGTGCCCCGGCACGGACTTCGTGCGGGCGGACATCTCCGACCCGGAGGCCCTGGCCCGGGCCTTCGCCGGGCACGACGCCGTCATGCACCTGGCGGCCGTCCCCAACCTGTTCGCGGCGCCGCCGGACGTCATCGTGCGGGTCAACGCGCTGGGGACCTGGAACGTGCTCCGGGCCGCCGAGACGGCGGGCGTCCGGCGCGTGGTCCTGTGTTCCAGCGACGCCGCGACCGGATACACCCTCCTCCCCCGGCACATGGCGCCGCCCCTGTACCTGCCCCTCGACGAGTCCCACGTCCTCCGGCCGTCGGACCCCTACGGCCTCAGCAAGCTGCTCGGCGAGGAGGCCGGCAGGAGCTTCGCGCGGCGCGGCGCGCTCGAGGTCGTGGCGCTGCGGCCGCCGTTCATCCTGTTCGAGGACTTCCACGGCGAGGTCGCGGCGCGGGCGGCGGACCCGGAGAACTACGACGGACCGGTGGCCGGCGCGCCCCGCGCGGCGGGGGGCGGCCCCTGGTTCCACTACGTCGAGCCCGGGGACGCGGCCCGGGCGTTCTGGCTGGCCCTGGAGTTGACGGAGGTGTCGTTCGACGCGTTCTTCGTCAGCGCGGCCACGACCTATGCGCCGGAACCGACGCTCGACCTCGTGGCGCGTTTCTTCGGCGCGCCGCCCAACGTGGTCAAGCCGGAGGTCTACCGGGAAAACCCCGTTGCGCCGCTGTTCGACCTCTCCCGGGCGCGGGACGTCCTCGGCTTCGAGGCCCGGGGGACCGCCGGCCGCCGGCTGGCGGACGAAGCGCTCGGGTCCGGCTGACGTGGACGGCGCCCGTCGGTGGCGACCCGTCCGCCCCGACGCTACTTGAACGCGACGGCGAGGCCGACCGCCACCAGCAGCCACAGGGCCGTCTGGCGGTAGATCCTGTCGGTGGCCCTGCGGAACAGCCGGCCGCCGAGGACGATCGCGGCCGCGAACGGCACCAGCAGCGCCGCGGACCTCAGCAGCAGGTCGACGGATACGACGCCCGCGGCGGCCATGGGGATGACCGTCAGGACCGCCTGGAGCGTGGAGGCCACGGCGATGTTCGCCCGCTTCACGGCGGCGGGCTCGTCGGAGGAGATCAGGTACAGCGTGACCGGCGGTCCGCCGACGCCGCCCGCGCCGTTGGCGAAGCCCGACACGAGTCCCGCGCCGAAACTGATCCGGGCGTTCCTGGGGCCGGTGTAGGACCAGCCCTTCAGCATGACCAGGGCCGACACGAGGACGAACCCGCCGATGAAGCGGCGCATGACGTCCGGATCGCCGGTCACCAGCAGCCAGGTGCCGAGCGGCGTGGCGAAGACGCAGGCGGCGCCGATGGGCACGAGGTCCCGCTTGGTGGCATACGGCAGGACGCCGGGGACCATCTGAAAGCCGCCCACCAGCACGGTCAGCATCATGATGACCACGGCGTCCACCGGCCCATAGACGAGCGCCAGCAGCGGCGTCATGACCAGCCCGGCGCCGAAGCCCGAAAAGCCCCGCACGGTGCCGGCGACGACCGCCGCGGCCGCGGCGAACGCGAACTGCTCGGTCCAGATGAAGTCCAGATACGTCACATGCCGTCCCGGCGGCCGTGCGGCGGCTCGATTCGTGAAACGCGGGCATCCCGGATTGCCGAGGGCGGCAGGATACGTTTCCTCGTCGCCGTCATTCCCGCGCAAGCTTTCCATGGCCGGGAACCCCGGCCCCGCCGTCGCGCGGGGAACGGCGGCCGGCAGCACAATCGCGCCGTCGGGGTCCCCTCCCCCCTGGAAGGATTCCTCCGCGAAACGCGGTCGGGGCAGCGCATCGTTCTCTGACACCCTCACCCTGTCCCTCTCCCGCACGCGGGAGAGGGGACCCTCGGGGTGCGCGGCCGGGCCACTCGGGTCCCCTCCCCCTGGAAGGAGGGTCAGGGTGGAGGTGGACGGCACGCCAGTCCCGGCGGCGCGATCCGCCGCTCCGGCAACGACATCCCGGGCCGCCGGGGCCGTGCAAACTTCGCATACGGATCAAAGCGTTATCGGAAGTTCCGTATAAGCGGGACAGCGCTCTAGAGGACGCGGTACACGTCGTAGACCGGACCCGCCTCCCCGCGGCGGCCGACGCCGACGGCGACCAGGCGGTTGAGCCAGCCGTACTTGTACATGGCCGCCTCGAAGAAGGTCACGAACCTCAGACGATATTCCGATTCGCCGACCGGCTCGCCGTCGATGGCGCCCCGGTACCGCATGCCGATGACGTGGCCATCGTCAGTCCGGAGTGTGAGCCGGCCGTTCATCGCCGCGGATCCGTCTCCGCGCCCGGTCATCCAGTCGCTGCCGCCCGGCATCACCGTACCCCGCATGTCCGGCCCCTCGAAGCGCCCGCCGCCGATGACGGCGAACCGCCGTTCGCCCCTCGGCGTCACCCCCACCTCCCGAAGCGTCACCCCTTCCAACGTCACCTTCATCAGCAGTTCGGCTTCCATCTCGGACATGGCGTTTTCCAGGGAATGTTGTCGGAAACGCTCTCGCTACAGCACTTGGAAGACATCGTAAATCGGAACGCTGTGGCCGTCCTCGAGAACGCGCCGGCCGCGGCCGACGGCGACGATCCGGTTGAGCCAGCCGTATTTTTCGGACGCCGTCTCGAACAGCGGCGCGATGCGGTGATAGACTTCGGCCGGGTCGACCCGCTCGCCGCGTTCCTGCCGATCCAGCACATCCTGGGTGGCGTGCCGGACGCCGGTGTAGGTCATGACGACGAGTTCGGAATCGTCCGTTTCCAGCAGCATGCGGCAATGCGGATTGAATGTCCCGTCGCGCCGCACGAGCAACCAGTCGTCGCTGCCCGGCAGGACGCGTCCCCGCAGCCGGGGTCCCTCGAAACGACCGTTCACGGCGTCGTTGCGGCGCCAGCCGTAGGGCGTTTCTCCGATCTTGTCGGTATAGTCGATGCCGACCTGGATCGTCATGAGCGGTTCGAAACGCACGGTCATGAAAGCCTCGCGCGGAGCGTGGACCGCGTCCCGGGGGTTTGGCGTTCGCCGCGGCATCCGGCGCGCGGAACCGGAACGCCCAGGCCGCCGCGGCGGGCGGCGTGACGGCGGGATTGTCGCTCACGGGAGCGATCGATTCCAGCGTCGTGCATCTCCCCGCGGCGGGATGCGGCCCGACAAAACCCGCGCGGAGAGCCGGAGGAACCATGAAAGCAGGCCTTTACATCCTCAATCACTTCAAGGCGGGCGTCGACCCGACGGTCGTGCTCGAAAATCTCATCGAGCAGGTTCGCGTCGCGCGCGACAGCGGGTTCGCGTCGCTCTGGACCGGCGAGCACTGGCTCGTCGGGCCGATGCAGTTCATTTCCCCGCACCAGCTCCTGCCCCGCCTGATCGCCGAGGCCGGCGACATGACCGTCGGCCCCAATACCACCGTGCTTCCGCTCAGGAACCCGGTGGAGGTCGCCGAGGAAGCGGTGACGATGGACCTCCTCACGGGCGGCCGGTACGTGCTGTGCGTGAGCCTCGGTTATCGCGAGGAGGAGTTCAACGCATTCGGCATTCCGCTGAAGGAACGGGTGTCGCGGCTCAGCGAGGGGGTGGAGCTCCTCCGGAAACTGATGTCCCAGGACCTGGTCACGCATCGCGGCAGGCACTACACGGTGGAGGGCCTGGGCGTCGGCCTCAGGCCGCTGCAGACGCCGCACCCGCCGATCTGGATCGCGGCGCACGTGGATCCGGCGGTACGCCGCGCCGCCCGCATCGGCGATTCCTGGATGCCGCCCTTCAACGCTTCGTTCGAGCTGCTGGAGCGCCAGATGCCGATGTATCGGGCCGAGCTGGCGGCGGCGGGCAAGCCGTTCCCAAGCGAGCTTCCCCTGACCCGTGAATGTCACATCGGCGCGACCGATGCCGAGGCGCTCGCGGAAGCCGCGGGACCGCTGGGCTACAAATACGAAGCCTACGGAGCGTGGGGCCTGAAGGACACCGGAACCGGTTCGATCTTCGACCGGCTCGTGCGCGGCAGCTTCCTTGTCGGAGATTCGGAGTCCGTGAAGGACCGGATACTGCGCTACAAGGAGGAGCTCGGATTCAACCACGTGGTCTGCCGCGTCCAGTGGCCGGGCATAGAGCAGGACAAGGTCCTGAACACCATCCGCCGGCTCGGCAGGATCGTTTCGGACATACGCTGAGACGCCCTTCCCCGGCCCCGCCGTCGCCGGACCTCGCCGCGCGGCTTCTCACAGATGCGAGTCGAACCAGTCGACACATTCCTTCATCGCCCGGTCGAACGGAGCTCCCGAATAGAATTCGAAGTGGCCGCAATCGGGAATCGTCACGAGCTTCTTCGGTTCGCCCGCCCGCCCGTACAGGGCCCGGCTGTGTTCGGGGGGCGTGACGCCGTCGTTCTCCGTGGCGACCAGCAGCACGGGCCGCGGCGCGATCTTGTCGACGACCCATTCGGGATTGAACGCCAGGGTCTCGTCGATGAACTCGAGGGGAATGAGGCCGGGCTCGACCCCTTCCTTCGCGCGGGCGCGGTCGAGCAGCGCGCGCTCGCGGGCGCTCATCCGGAGGATCTCCGGTATCGGCACGCGTTCCGAAGCGCCGGTTCGAACCCGGCCGACCCGGTCTTCGTCGGCGCGGGCGTACAGCGCCTCGATTTCCTCGGCCGAACGAACGCTCTCCATCCAGCGACGCCCGTCGCCGATCGTGATCAGGGCGGAGACGCAACGGATACGCGGGTCGACCGCGGCGAGCCACACGGCGGTGGCGCCCCCGTAGCTCCAGCCCAGGACGCCGATACGTTCGGCGTC
Organism: Alphaproteobacteria bacterium; assembly: GCA_963663355.2. Lineage (GTDB taxonomy): Bacteria > Pseudomonadota > Alphaproteobacteria > UBA2966 > UBA2966 > UBA2966. The sequence goes on along the minus strand of CAXXKS010000001.1, from coordinate 1,718,384 downwards.
GACGTCGTCGCGCTGGGCCAGAACGGTCAAGGCCGCGTGGGCATCCCAGACCCGGCCGTGGGGATCCAGCCGGTTCGAGGGGCCGTCGCTGCCGCCCCAGCCCTTGTAGTCGAAGGCGATGGCGGCATATCCCGCATCGACGACACGCTCGGCGAAATCGGGCCCGTGGACCTCCTTGACGTAGGTATAGCCGCCCAACAGCACGATCCCGGGCCGCGGCGCTTCGGCCGGAGCGTCGGGCAAATAGATATCCCCCGCGAGTCTGGTTCCCTCGCTGTAGAACGTGACCTCTTCCTTCATCGCGCGCCCTCGAACGTTCCCGGACCGTCCTGCCTTGCCGTTCCGCGGCGCAGTCTATCCGGACTCGGCCGAAAGACGCACGGCGCCGAAGGCAACGAACCCGGAGGCGCTACGCGGCGGGGCCGGGCCGGGACGGCCGGCGGATCAGGAAGCAGGCGGCCGTGGCGATCGCGAACACGATCCCGATGCCGTAGAACATGTCGTTGTAGGCCATGATGAGCGACTCCCGCTCCACGAGCGTATCGAGGGCCGCGACGGCCTGGTCCCGCGCCTGCTGCAGGTCGCCCGTGTAGTCGAGGAAGCGCTGCGTGAGCAGGTCGAGGCGGGACGCCGTCTCCGGGTCGGCGGCCGAGACGTGCTCGCCCACATGGTCCGCGTGGAATTCGGAACGCCGGACGATTCCCGTCTTGAGGGAGGCGATGGCGACCGCTCCGGCGAGGTCCCGGGTCCAGTTGATCAACGCCGACGCCGACCCCTGGTTGGACGCCTCCATCGCCGCCGTGGCCACCGCCGCCACCACCACCATGATGAAGGGCTGGCCGAAACCGCGGATCACGTTGATCGCCGTCAGGTCCCAGTATCCGGTGTCGTGGCTCATGCCGACGTTGAGGAAGCAGCTCGCGGCGAAGAGGGCGCAGCCGAACCCCATCAGCATCCGGTTGTCGACCCGGGGGATCAGCCACAGCACCAGGAGTCCCGAAACGAACTGCGGGAATCCGATCCACATCAGGACGGTGCCGACCTGTCCCGCGGTGTACTGGGGAATCTGAATCAGATACAGCGCGACCGTGAACTGCGCTCCGAACACCCCCACTCCGAACGCGGCCGCGACGATACAGCACATGAGGAAGTCGCGCCGGGCATAGAGGCGAAGGTTGATGTAAGGGTTCCGGTCCAGGAGCTGAGTGACCAGGAAGACGGCCAGCAGCACGGCCGAGACCGCCGCCAGCCGCGCGATGAACGCCGATTCGAACCAGTCGTTGCGGTTGCCCTCCTCCAGCACGACGATCAGCAGCAGCAGGCCCACCGCCATGACCACGATGCTCAGCCAGTTGACCCGCCGCAGCAGCGCGAGCTGACGGGGCGACGGGTCGAGGCAGGCGAAGAGCGCCGCCAGCACGACCGCCGACGGGACGAGCTGCACGTAGAACACCAGGGTCCAGGAGAACCGGTCGGTCAGCCAGCCGCCGAGCGCCGGCCCCAGCGACGGAGCGAGCGCGATGGAGATCCCCCAGAACATGAAGGCGACCGGCCGCTTCGCGGCCGGCAGGGTGATCAGAACGATGTACATGGACATGGGGATCAGCGCGCCGCCGAAAAAACCGCTGAAGAAGCGCATGCCGATCATCGCGTGGAGGTCCCAGGCCAGCGCGCAGCCGGCCACCGAGACCATGAACAGGATCATGTTCCAGACCACGTAGGTCCGCACCGAGAAGACGCGCACGAACCAGCCGGTGAGCGGCATGACGACGAGCGAGGACGCGACGTAGGCGGTGGTGATCCAGGAGGCCTCGGTCAGGGTCGCCGACAGGGCCCCCTGGATCTCCCGCAGCGAGGCGTTGGTGATCTGGATGTTGAGCACGGCGACGAACGAGCCGGCGATGGCGCCGGACACGGCGATCCATTGACGGAGCGTGACGGCCTCCGGGTCCGCCGGCCGCGAAGACGGTGTTTGCGTTGACCCTCCGGATGCGCCCTCCGCCGCCGCGGGCGGCGTCAATTGCCGCCCTCCCCCGCCGCCGCGCCGCCGAGGACGCCGAGAAGGCTGCGGGCCGAGCGAATGCGCTGCGTCTCGGTCCGCGTGTCCACCTCCGCGACCACCGACATTCCCGGCCGCAGGCGGCCTTCCAGAACGTGCCCGGACTCGAGGGCGATCTTCACGGGGATGCGCTGGACGACCTTGGTGTAGTTGCCCGTCGCGTTGTCGGGAGGCAGCAGGCTGAACTGGGCCCCGCTGGCGGGCGCCATGCTGTCCACGCGGCCCCGCACGACCACGCCCGGAAAGGTGTCGACCTCGACCGTCGCCCGTTGACCGGGCTTCATCCGGGTGAGCTGGGTCTCCTTGTAGTTGGCGACGATCCAGACGCCCGCCAGGGGAACGACCGCGGCGAGGCGCGCGCCGGGCCGGACGTATTCCCCCCGCTCGACGCGGAGATTGCCGACGACGCCCGAGGCGGGCGCGTTGACGACGGTATGGCGAAGGTCGATTTCGGCCAGGGCCAGATCCGCCTCGAACCGCTCGATCTCGGCCTCGGCCTCGGCCCTCTCGGAATCGACGACCTCGCGCCGCCGCTGCTCCGCCATGAGGCGCGCCCGGGCGCGCGCGACCCCGGCCTCGGCGTGGCGTTCGTCCGCCACCGCATCGTCGTGGCGCCGCCCGCTGGCCCATCCCCGGTCGACCAGGGCGGTCGCGCGCCCGAGCTCCTTCCGGCTGCGGTCGGCGTTGGCCTGCGCCGCCCGGACCGCGGCCTCGGCCTCGCCGATGAGAGCGGTCCGGAGCGCCCGCCGCCGCTCCAGGTTGGCCAGGGCCGCCTGCTTCTCCGCGAGCTCCGCCCGCGCCCGCGCCACCTCCGCCCGGAAGGAGGAGTCCTCGATGCGCAGGAGAACGTCGCCGGCGGCCACGGACACGTTGTCGTCGACGAGAACCTCGGAGACGTATCCGCCGACCTTCGGACTCACCGCCGTGATGTCGGCGTGGACGAACGCGTTGTCGGTCTTCTCCATGAACCGGCCGTTCAGCCACCAGTCCCAGCCGAACACGCCGGCGGCGGCCAGCACCACCGGGACGAGCGCCGCGATCAGGAACGGGCCTGCTCCACGCTTCATGTGTCAACACCCGCCGTCATGCCGCGACCAGTCGATGCCCGGAACGCCCCCGGACTCGATCCGGGGGCCGGGGCATGACGAAAGGGGATGTCGGCGGAGTTTGTCGTATGCCGGAAAAATCGAAACACACCCCCACCCTGACCCTCCCCCTGGACAGCCCCTCTCCCGGGCGGGAAGTCGGGAGGAGGGTCGGCGGAGCTTGCGGCTTGGGCTCCGTTGCAAGCCTCGATTCGCCTCGATCGCCCGAAACCCGCGTGACTCCAAGCCATGCGCCTTGTCCATCCCATCCAAACCGGACAGCAATGCCCGGGGCACGGACCGCCCCGGACGGCCCAGTCTATCCGACTTCGGCGCCCGCGCGCCGCCGGCCGGCCGTCAGCCCGGCCTTCGGCGCGAGACGTACACGCCGTTCTCGCGGCCGCCGAACATCTCGTCGACGAGCGGATGGACGACCGGTTCGCCCGTCTCGTCCGGCTCGAGATTACGCTGGGCCACGTAGGTCGTGTGCGCCGCGTCGTGCACCAGCACGTGGTACCAGGGCCGGTCCCTGGGCGGACGCGACCTCGCCATGGCCTCGTACCACCGGTCGCTGGCCATGAAGACCGGGTCCACGTCGAACACGACGCCGCGGTAGTCGAACATCCGGTGGCGCACGGTCTGGCCGATGCCGAACAGCGCTTCGCCGGCCCCTCCGCCGTCGCCCGTCATAACCATCCCCGCCCGCGCCCTCGAGAATTGCCCCGCCGATAGCACGTGGCGTCCGCTCACGCCAGCGCCGCCCGCGTCGAAGGGCCGGATCCGCGCAACCAGGGTCCCCTCTCCCGCAAACGGGAGAGGGGACCCCCGAACCGCCTCCGGGGAGCGGGACGAAACGGATATGATGCGGCGGACCGAGACCGCGGCCGAACAGGAGGAGGACCGGTCATGAGCGGCGCCGCCCCCCGCGGGGAACGCGTTTCGGACGGCGCCGCCGTCCGGGCGCGCCTCGATCATCCGGTCATCGACACGGACGGACACTTCATCGAGATCGAGCCCATCCTGATCGACACCATCCGGGAGGTATGCGGACCCGGCCTCGCCGAACGCTACCGCGAGATGGTCGGCGGCGGGCGCTTCTGGGCCTGGTACCACCTGTCGCCGGAGGAACGCCGCCGCGCGCGCGTCAACCGGCCTCCCTTCTGGGCCTTGCCCACCGCGAACTCGGCCGATCGGGCGGCGGCCATGATTCCCGGCGTCTGGCGCGCCCGGATGGACGAGTTCGGGATCGACCTCACCCTCGCCTATCCCACGATCTGCCTCATGCTCATGGGCATCGCCGACGACGAGGCCCGGCGCGGCTTCATCCGCGCCGCCAACGTCATGACGGCGGACCTGTACCGGGGGCACGGGGACCGGATCGTCCCGGCCGCGACCATCCCCACCCATACGCCCGCCGAAGCCATCGAGGAGCTCGACTTCGCGGTCAACCGGCTCGGCCTCAAGGTCGCCATGGTGAACGGCATGGTCCGGCGCCCCGCGCGCCCGGCCGGCGCCGGTCTTCGCGCCATGTCGGCCGAGGCGAACGCGTACTGGGTCGACCCGCTGGGACTGGACAGCGAATACGACTACGACCCCTTCTGGGCCAAGTGCGTCGAGCTCGGCGTGGCTCCGACCATGCACAGCCACGCCATCGGCCTGCCCCACCGCACGTCCATATCGAACTACAACTACAATCACATCGGCCACTTCGCCGACGCCTCGGAAACGTCGGCGAAAGCCCTCTTCCTGGGCGGCGTCACGCGGCGCTTTCCGGAGCTCAACGTCGGGTTCCTGGAGTGCGGCGCCGGCTGGGCGGTCGCTCTCTACCACGGCCTGCTGGAGCACTGGGAGAAGCGCAATCTCGGCGCCATGAAAGCCGACCTCGACCCGGCCAGGATCGACCGGAGGGCACTGGTCGACTACGCGGAGCGCCACGGCGACGAGCGCATCGTCGCCAAGGTCCGGGAGACCGGCTCCCTGGACGGCCCGGAATACTTCGTCCAGCCCGAGGACCCGGCGCATCTGGACGAGTGGGCCGCCTGCGCCATCCGCACGAAGCGGGACATCCACGACCTCTTCGTGCCCCGCTTCTACTTCGGCTGCGAGGCGGACGACCGGGGCACGGCCTGGGCCTTCGACACGCGGATCAATGCGTTCGGCGCGCGCCTCAACGCCATGTTCAGCTCCGACATCGGCCACTGGGACGTGCGGGACGCCTCGCGGGTGCTGGCCGAGGCCCACGAACTCGTGGAGCGCGAGACCCTGACGGCGGACGATTTCCGCGACTTCGCCTTCGCCAACACGGTTCGCCTCCACGGCGGGATGAACCCCCGGTTCTTCGAGGGCACCGCGGTCGCGGAGGAGGCGGCGGGCCTGCTCGCCCGGCCGAGGGCGGTGGAATAGCGCCCCTTATCCGGGTTGCGGCGAGATGCCTCTCCGCCTGTTGACGGGGCGCGCCTTCCGGGCCGTCTCCCTGATGACGTCGAGGTTCCTCAGGGCCCGGCGCGCCGCCCGTCCCCCGTTCTTCATGTTGCCGCGCACGTAGAGCGCCCGGAAGGACTCGATCTCGTCGATCGCCTCGAGGATGCGCGGCGCGACGATCTCGATTCGGGTCCGGTCGGCCTTGTGCAGGTACTCCGCATGCAGCACGTCGTGGTCGTCGGGCCGCAGGCCGAACTTGTGGAGGGCGGCGTTGAACCAGTGCGTGCCGGCGAGCATGCACCCCTCGATGACGGCTTCGTAGTCCCGCGTCGTGAAATGACGCATGGCGCGCGTGATCCTGTTCGCCTTGTCGCGGTGGAATTCGGGTGTCATCGGCGCGTCCTCCCTCCGGCGCTCTTGCGCGGCGCGGATGCCGCCGCGCCGCGCCGCGGCTTCGCCGCCGCCTTTTTCCCTCCGGCGCCCGCTTCCGCGACCACCTCCCGGCACAGCGTCACGGCGGAGGCGAAGGCGGTATCGACGTCCCGGACGATCTTCTTGGTGATCTTCCTGCCGCCGCGCACGCAGGGGTCGCGCACGTCCTCGAGCACCTGCATCGCCGCGTAGGCCTTCTCGAGCTTGGGCGTCAGCGGCCTGGAGATCTCCGGCATGTGGATGTGGATGAGGTCCGCATCCCACATGAACGCGGGTTTCCAGGACTTCGGATCGTCGTGCCTGCCGCCCCGCATGTAGACGTCGACCGACTGGGTGCAGAAGTAGTCGCCGTCGTCGGTCAGTCCCGCCGCGTGCAGCGCGGCGTTGACGGCGCTGGTGCCGCCGCTGAGCGACATCCAGTACCACATCTCGAATTCCTTTTCCGGGTCGAGCTTGGCCCTGTAGCGCTCGAACCGTTCCACCTTCTCGAGGTGCGAGGCGATGTCCATGGATCCTCCCTGACGTATCCGGGTCCCGCGTCGGGACTGTAGCGCGAACCCCGGCGCCGGACCAAGACCCCCGTGCCGCCTTCTGTCTCCCTCCCCCGCCTGACAGGATTCCTCTGCGAAACGCGGTTGGGGCGGCGCATCGGTCTCCGACACCCTCACCCTGTCCCTCTCCCGCACGCGGGAGAGGGGACCCTCGGGGCGCGGCCGGACCGTTCGGGTTCCCTCTCCCTGGAAGGGGGAGGGACAGGGTGGGACCGGTTTCTACCGGGCGGCGCCTCCGTGTGTTATCGAGGCGCCATGGATACCCCCGCCGGCTTCCTTTCCGCGGCGACGCCGGCGGCCCTGGCGGTGGGCCTCGTCGCCGGAGCGCTGCGCGGGTACACGGGCTTCGGCGGCGCCGTCTTCGCCATCCCCCTCCTCAGCCTGATCTACGGGCCGGCCACGGCCGTCGCCATGGTTCTCGCGGCGGGAGCGGCCGGTACCGCCCAGCTGATGCCCGGCGCGCTGCCGCTCGCCGACTGGCGGCGGATCGTCCCCCTCGTCCTGGCCTCCCTGGCCGCGCTGCCGCTCGGCACCTGGCTGCTGCTGACGGCCGACCCGGGCCTGGTCCGCAGGGGGATCGGCGTCTTCGTGCTCGCCTCGGCGATCGCCATGATGCGCGGCTGGAGCTGGCGGGGTCCGCGAACGGCGGCGCTCGACGGCGCCGTCGGCGGAGCCTGCGGACTGGCGACGGGACTCGGCGGGGTCGGCGGCTCCATCGCCACGCTCTACCTCATGTCGTCGCCGGAGCCGGCGGCGGCGATACGGGCGAACCTCGTCGTCATCATCGGGGCGCTGAGCGGCGCCGGCCTTGCCTGTCTCGCCGCCGCCGGCGGCGTGGGCGCCGGAAATCTGCCCGAGATACTGATCTACATGCCCGCCTACCTCGCCTCCGTCTGGATCGGCTCGCGGATCTTCCGCGGCACGTCCGAAACGACGTACCGCCGCGTCGCTCTGTGGCTGCTGATGGCGGTCGGAACGGCGGCGACCGTGTGGTAGCATCCGGTCCCGGAGACGGATGCTGCCGGCCGCCGGGGAACGGCGAAGGGGGCGGGACATGGCGTTGAATCCGGCGCCGGACGGGCTTTCCATCGACGTGTCGCCGCTTTCGATACACATCGGCGCGGAGATCGGCGGCGTCGACCTGACGCGGCCGCTCCCGCCGCCGCAGGTCCGGGACATCCGGGACGCGCTGGTCAGGTGGAAGGTGGTCTTCTTCCGCGACCAGTTCCTCGACCACGACCGGCACGTGGCGTTCGCCCGCCAGTTCGGCGACGCGACGCCGGGGCACGCCGTCTACGGCAGCGTCGCCGGGCATCCCGAGGTCTACGAGGTCTCCAAGCACCGGAAGGCCAAACGCTACTCGGGCGAGCCGCTGACCCGCGCCTGGACGGGCTGGCACACCGACATCACCTGCGCCGTCAACCCGCCCGCCGGCTCCATCCTCCGCGGCGACGTCGTGCCGCCCTACGGCGGCGACACCCAGTGGACCAATCTGGCGGCGGCCTACGACGGCCTGTCCCCGGCCGTGCGCGGTTTCCTGGACGGACTGCGCGGCATCCACCGGATCGCGGCGCCGCCCGGGACCGAGGCCTCCCGGTACCTGAAGGACGCCGTGCAGGGCGGCGGGATGGTGAGCGAACACCCCCTCGTCCGCGTTCATCCGGAGTCGGGCGAGAAGGTCCTGTTCGTCAGCCCGTCGTTCCTCAAATCGATCGTCGGCCTGTCGCCGCGCGAAAGCGAGGTCCTGCTGCACTTCCTGTGGGAGCATATCGTCCGGGCGGAATACACGGTCCGCTTCGCCTGGCGGCCGGGCAGCATCGCCTTCTGGGACAACCGCGCGACCTGCCATCTCGCGCCCCTGGACATCTTCGATTCCGACTTCGACCGGCTGTTCTACCGGGTGACCCTGGCCGGCGACGTGCCGGTCGGAGTCGACGGCCGGCCCTCGACCCCGATCGAGGGCGAGCCGATTCCGGCCGTCTGAGAAAGGCTCGATCGCGATCCCCCGCGACGTTTCCGCCGCGTCATGCCCGGCCGTTACTCCAGCCCTCTCCCCTTGTTTTCTCCTCCCCCTGACAAGGATTCCTCTGCGAAACGCGGTTGGGGCGGCGCATCGTTCTCCAACACCCTCACCCTGTCCCTCTCCCGCAGAGCGGGAGAGGGGACCCTCGGGGCGCGGCCGGGCCACCCGGGTTCCCTCTCCCTGGAAAGGGGAGGCCGGGAGGGGAGCGCGGGCGTCCCGCCGCCGACGGCGGCAAACGAGCCTTGAGAAATCTCACCGACCCGCGCGGGTATTGATCCAGACGCCCGCGACGATCAGTCCGGCCCCGAGGATCAACCACATCTCCACGCCCTCGCCGTAGGCCAGCCAGCCGACCGCGGCGATCAGGGGCAGCCGGAGGAAGTCGATGGGGATCACGACGCCCGTCTCGGCGGCCATGAAGGAGCGCGCCAGGCAGTAGTGGGCGGCCAGCCCCGCGATCCCGACCGCGAGCACCCACGGCCAATCCCCCGCCGTGGGCACGACGAACCCCGGAAGGGCCGGGCCGAGGCCGACCGCGAACTGGATCAGGAACATGTAGAAGAGGATGGCGAGCGGCGTTTCGGTGGCCGTCATGCGCCTGGTGACGACGAAGACGACGGCGTAGCAGAACGCCGCCCCCAGCACGATGAGGGCCGCCGGCTCCACGGGGACGGCGCCCGGACGGAGGATCGTCAGGATTCCGCCGAAGCCGAGGAGGACGGCGAGAGCCCTGCGGACGGTGAGGCGTTCTCCGAGAAACGCGGCGGCGAGCAGGACCGTCCAGATCGGCGCGCTGAACTCGAGCGCCGTGATCTCCGCCAGCGGTATCAGGGGAAGCGCGTAGAACCAGCTGTACTGTCCGACGTAGTGGACGACGTTGCGGCCGAGATGGAAGGCGGGAATCGCGCTCCGCAACTGGCCGAAGCCCGTTTCGCCGAACCCGCCGCGCGCCAGGAAACCGACGATGACGAGCAGCGAGATGCCGCTGCGGTAGAGCATGATCTGGAAGGCGTTGAGCTCTCCCGAGAGCTCGCGCCCCGCCAGCGCCAGGGACGTGAACGAACAGATCGCCCCCAGCATCCACAGGCCGCCGGCGAGCGGCGAGGATCGAGGCCGCCCCGCCGTTTCGGACGGTCCGGCGGCCGGATCCGCCGTCATCCCGCGACGGTCACGTCCACGGGGACGATCCCGTCGAAATGCTTGAGCTGGTGGTTCCACTCCTGGGCCGGCTGGACACGGCCCTTCTCGTCGGTGGCCCGGGCCAGGATCCGGTAGGAGCCGGGCTCCGAGACCTCCCACGGGGCCGACCACCGCCGCCACAGCCAGCGGTCGGCCGTTTCCTCGACGCGGGCGGCCGTCCAAGTTCGACCCGCGTCGACGCTGACGTCGACCCCCACGATCGCGCCCTCGCCGCTCCAGGCCAGCCCGCGGATGAGGTGCGAGCCGGGCTTCAAGGGAGAGTCGTCGTCGCGCGGATAGACGACGAGGCTCTTGCAGCCCAGGGCCGTCATCATTTCCCGCGCCGGGTCGTCGGGGGATTTCCCGGAGACGAAGTAGTGCACCTGGTGATAGCACTCGGCCATGTGGTCGTGGACCTCGATCTTCCGGATCCACTTGACCCACCAGTTGCCCGCCCATCCCGGCACCACGAGGCGCAGGGGCGCGCCGTGGACGTGCAGCAGGTGATCGCCGTTGTGCGCCCAGGCCAGGAGGGTGTCCGGGTGGAGCGCCTTCTCCAGCGGGAGGGCCTTGTCGAAGTTGATCTCGCCGGGGTCGTGGACCTCGACGTCCGTCGTGCCGAGCGCCCGGTAGAGCCGCATGGGGTCGGGGCGCCCGCGGTCCCAGCCCTCGGCCCGGACGCTCACGGCCGACCCCTTCAGGCCGGCCTTGCCGAGAACCTCCGACAACGGCGTCCCGGTCCACTCGCCGGCGCTGCACAGGTTGGTCGCCCGGGGCGCCGCGAGGGCGTCCTCGACGGTCAGGTCGCCGCCGGCGCGCAGCGCGTTCCAGTCCTGGAATTCCTCCCGCATGCGGCGAATGCGCGGTTTCTCGTTCAGGCGCCCGCCCAGGTACTCGAAAAAATCGGCGTCGTTGCCGGCGCATTCGGTGACCGCCCGCACGGTCTTCGACGGCAGTTTCCTGATGTCCGCCAGGGTCAGGGTCAGCGGCGTCTCGACCTCACCCAGGAGCTCGAGCTCCCAGTCGTCGGGATGCACCGGCTCGGGCATCTGGATCTGGGCCATGACGAAAAACGCGTCGACCGGGGTGATCGGGCCCTCCTGGTCGAGGATGGGGGACTGGGCGTAGGCCACCCGCCCTTCCCGGTCCGTGCTCGGAAAGTGACGCAGGCGCTTCCGCCCCGGCCAGCCGAAAACCCATTCGCCTTCGAGGTCGTCGTCTTCCATGGCATGCCCTCCCCCGCCGGCGGGCGCGGTCCGCCGGAACGAATCCGGCGCCGTTGCCACGTCCGCCGGCTACGGTTCGAGTTGGAAGATATCGATGAGGTTGTGCGAGAAGAACTTGTTGCGGGTGTCCTCGTCGAGGTCCGGGAACTCGTCGAGATAGCGTTTCACGCCGCTGATACCGCTGGAATCCCAGTGCGGATAATCGCTGGTATAGCCGACGTTGGAGGGCATGAACTCCATGGTTTCCCGGAGCAGCGGCTCGTCGTCCTCGAACGCGCAGATGCAGACCTGTTCGTGGAAGTATTCCGACGGCAGGCGCTCGAGGGCGACCTCGCCCGGCGGGCGGGACTCCACGTGCTCGTCCATGCGGCCGAGGAAGTAGGGCACCCAGGTGACGCCGGCCTCGCACATCATGACCTTGAGGCCCGGGAACCGCTCCAGGACGCCGTGGCCTATGATGCCGATCAGCGCCGAGCACATCTCCAGAGGATGCGACGCGACGTGGGCCATCCAGTAGATGTCGTACTTGTAGTCGGCGCCGAACGTGGCGTTGTAGGTGCCGGTGGCCTCGTGGAACAGGAGCGGCATCTTGAGATCCTGCATGGTCTGCCAGACGGGATCCCAGTCTTCCTTCCACCAGTAGACGCCGTGCATGATATTGGGCCGCAGCCACATGGCGCGGGCGCCGATTTCGCGGCATCGCTTGATCTCCGCCACGGCGTAATCGACCTGGAGCGGGATCGCGCCGCACCACAAGTGGCGTTCGCTGTGAGCGAAATCCCTGCCCGTCCAGTCGTTGAGGGCCCGCATCAGGGCGTATTGAAGCTCGATGTCCTCGACGTCGGGCACGAACAGGCCGGCCGTGGGAATCCACATGCCGATGTCGACGCCCGTGATGTCCATGTCCTCGTCGCGCATGTCCCAGCAATGCCGGATGGCCTCTTCCTGGTTCAACGACACGCCGCGCGGCCGGTAGTCGGAGTTGCCCTCGGGGCGCCCCATGCCGCCGCCCACGGGTTTCTGGTACATGCGGCCCTCGAGCACCAGGCGGATGCCGCCGCCGTTGTCGACCTGGACGGTCGGCCGGCGATCCTCGAATTCCGGGTCGAGATACTTCGTGAAGGCCTCCAGCGGCTCGATCAGATGGCGGTCGCCGTCGAGGACGAACCACTCCTTGCCGACCTGCTTCTGGGGTTGCCGATACCTGTCGGCGACGAGTTCGTATCTGGTCTTTTCCGCTGCGTCCGGCATGCCGACTCGCTTCCCTGTTCCGGCGAGAAACCGCCATACGACGGTCGATTTACGCTAACAAGCCGCCGTCCGGGAGTCAAAGGACCCGGGGGCGCACGGGACCGTCCGCTCAGGCGGCGGCCGGGCCGGGCACGCGCATCCACCCGGACCCCTCGTGACCGAACGAGAAGCGTTCCGGGTGCAGCATCTCGGCCATCATCTCGAGGGAGTCGGCGAGCCGCGGGCCGGGCCGGTTGAAGTAGGCGTTGCCGTCGGCGGCGTAGGTCCGCCCTTCCCTCACCGCCCGCAGGCTCCGCCAACGGACGTCCCGGGAGAGCAGCTCCGCCTCCTCGCGGGTGCGGCCGAGATCGTAGCCGCAGGGCATCAGGACGATCGCGTCGGGATCGGCTTCCGTGAGCGCGTCCCAGTCCAGCCACGCCGAATGTTCGCCGGCCTCTCCGAACAGGTTCTCGCCGCCCGCCGCCTCGACGAATTCCGGAATCCAGTTGCCCGCGGCCATCAGGGGGTCCGCCCATTCGATGCAGGCGACGCGCGGGCGGTCGTCGAGCTCCGCCGCGCGCCGGGAGACCTCGGCGAAGCGGCCCTGCATCCGGTCGACGACGCGGGCGCCGGCCTCGACGGCGCCGAGCGCCCCGGCGACCCGGCGGATGTCGTCGTAGACGGCGGCCGTGGACTCCGCCGTGAGCGAGACGATATCGGCGTCGCGGCCGATCCGGTCGCGGACCGCAGCCTCGACCTCGGGCAGCGAGACGGCGCATACCTCGCACTGGTTCTGGGTCACGATGACCTCGGGCGACACGCGCTCCAGCGTCTCGTCCAGAACTTCATAGACGGACAGAACCTGCCGGACGATCTCCTTGACTTTCCGGTCGATTTCCAGGCTGCTTCCGTCCAGCTTCACGCGCGGCCGGGTGCAGACCGGAAGCGCCTCGACGCCGGCCGGAAAATCGCACTCGTGGGAGCGGCCGACCAGCGCGTCGCGGCGCCCCACCGCGGAGACGATCTCCGTGGCGCTCGGGAGCAGCGAGACGATCCGGGACGGTGCCATGATGGTGGCTCTCCTGCGATGGGACGGGCAAGGGGGGGTATCGGCAAGACGCCGGCAACGGTGGTATGGGTTCCCTTGGCCGGCCGCGGCGGGTTCCGCGAAAGTAGACGGCATGCCGCGCGAGTCAATCCGGATTCGGCCGGATTCGGCCGGGTTCGGCCTCGAATCCGAAGCGAAAGGACATTCAGAGAGGAGGGCGGCGGATGCCGGTTGACGCGCCCGCGGGCCCCGCGCGGCTGACGGCCCGCGAAGCGGCGGCGATGATCGCGGACGGGCGCCTGACCTCGGAGGCGCTGGTCTCGGCCTGCATCGAGCGCATCGCGGACCGGGACGGCGACATCCGGGCGTTCGCCCGCTTCGACCCGGACCGCGCCCTCGACCAGGCCCGCGACCGCGACCGGTCGGCCCCCGCGGGGCCGCTCCACGGCGTGCCGCTCGCGGTCAAGGACACGATCGACACCGAGGACTTCGCCACGGAGTTCAATTCCCCCCTCTACGCGGGGTCCCGCCCCGGCCGGGACGCCGCCTGCGTCGCCGTCGCCCGCCGGGCGGGCGCGGTGATCGTCGGCAAGACCGCGACGGTCGAGTTCGCCGCCGGCGGCCGCAACCCCGACACCCGCAACCCGCACGACCGGGCCCGCGGCCCCGGCGGATCGTCCAACGGCTCGGCCGCGAGCGTCGCCGATTTCATGGTCCCGCTGGCCCTGGGAACGCAGACGGGCGGGTCGATGATCCGGCCCGCGTCCTTCTGCGGCGTGCACGCCATGAAACCGACCTGGGGCGCGGTCGGCGTCAACGGCATCCGCATCAACTGCCCGGGCCTCGACAGCGTGGGCTGGTACGGCCGGGACGTCCGCGACCTGGCCCTGATGGCCGCGCTCTACGGGATACCTGGCGCGGACGCGGTCCCCGCCGTGGAGCCGGACGGCCTGCGGATCGGCGTCTGCCGGTCTCCCGTCTGGGACCGGGCGGACCCGGCGTCGCGGGACGCGCTCGCGGAGGCGGCGTCGCGGCTGGAACGCGCGGGCGCGCGGACCGTGCCCCTGGAGCTGCCCGAGGCGTTCCGGGCCATCCCCGACGCGGTGGCCACGATGATGCGCGGGGACGCGCGCGCCGCGTTCCTTCCGGAATACCGCGCGGACCCGGCCGGCCTGCACGACGATCTCAGGGCCGACGTGGAAAACCGGCGCCGGATCGCGCCCGAGGCCCTGATGCGGGCGTACGACATCGCCGCCGGGTGCCGCGCCGCCTTCGGGAAGGTCATCGCCGACGTGGACGCCCTGATCTCGCCCAGCGCGCCGGGCGAGGCGGTGGCGTTCGAAGAAGGCCACGGCGACCCCGCGTTCAACGTCGTCTGGAGCGCCCTGCACGTCCCGGTCGTCAACCTGCCGGGCCTGACCGGACCGCGGGGCCTGCCCGTGGGCATTTCCGTGGTGGCCCCCCGCTACGCCGACGGCAAGCTGCTCGGCATCGCCGCCGCCATGGAGGAACCGCTCCACGCCGGATGAGGCGGCGCCGCCCCCTTGTCACGGCCGGACCTGTTTCGGCCATCCACGTCCCTCCGCCTGGTTCTCGGTGGCGGATCGGACGAAGCCGTGCCCCCTGGCGGACACCCTCACCCTGTCCCTCTCCCGCACGCGGGAGAGGGGACCCTCGGGGCGCGGCCGGGCCGCACGGTCTCCCTCGCCCCCCTCGTCATGGCCGGACTGTTCCGGCCATCCACGTGCGGCTATCATCGGCGGCCGGGGGTGACGGCGATGGAACAGCTCAAGACGATCCGCAACGGGGAGAAAGTCAAGCCGACCTTCTCCGCGGGCGAGATGAACCGGCGGCTCGCCGCCCTGCGCGCCCACATGGCCGAGGCGCGGATCGACGCCTGCCTGTTCACCTCGGTGCACAACGTCCTCTACTTCAGCGACTTCCTCTACTGCTCCTTCGGGCGCGCCTACGGCCTGGCGGTGACGCACGAGAGCCAGACGACGATCTCGGCCAACATCGACGCCGGCCAGCCCTGGCGGCGCACGTTCGGGGACAACCTTGCCTACACCGACTGGCACCGGGACAACTATTTCGCCGCGGTGAAGACGCTGATCCCCGACGGCGGGCGGATCGGCATCGAGTTCGACCACGTGACCGTCGAGAACCTGCGCAAGCTCCGGGGAGCGCTGCCGACGGCGGAGCTGGTCGACGTGAGCAAGCCGGCCATGCGCATGCGCATGGTCAAGTCCGACGAGGAGATCGCCTGGATCCGCGAGAGCGCGCGGATCGCCGACGTGGGCGGCGCGGCCTGCGTGGAAGCGATCGGCGTCGGCGTGCCGGAATACGAGGTGGCGCTGCACGGGACCCGGGCCATGGTGCGCGAGATCGGCGGGAGCCAGCCCCACGTGGAGTTGATGGATACCTGGACCTGGTTCCAGTCGGGCGTCAACACCGACGGCGCCCACAACCCGGTCACCTCGCGGAAGATCGAGCGCGGCGACATCCTGAGCCTCAACTGCTTTCCGATGCCCGCGGGCTACTACACGGCGCTCGAGCGTACCCTGTTCGCGGAGGAATGCTCGGACGAGCACCTGCGCCTGTGGCAGATCAACGTCGAGGTGCACGAAGCGGGAATCGGCCTCATCGGGCCGGGCGCGCGCTGCTGCGACATCGCCGCCGAGCTCAACGCCATTTACGAGCGCCACGGCCTGCTCGAATACCGCACCTTCGGCTACGGCCACAGCTTCGGGATCCTGAGCCACTACTACGGCCGCGAGGCCGGCCTCGAGCTGCGCGAGGACGTGACGACCGTCCTCGAGCCCAACATGGTCGTGTCCATGGAGCCCATGATCACGATTCCCGAGGGACGGCCCGGCGCCGGGGGCTACAGGGAGCACGACATCCTGGTGGTGACCGCGGACGGCGCCGAGGACATCACCGGTTTTCCCTACGGGCCGGAGCACAACATCGTGCGCAAGTGACGCGCCCGGCCGCCTCCCCCTCCGGATCGGCCGCCCGGGCCGTCAGCCGGTCGCGTAGCAGGCGACGACGCCCAGGACGCCGACGACGACGATGAAGCTGCCGCCGATCTTGGCCGTGATGTTGTCGCCGCGGACGCCGACGTAAAGGGCGAGGGCTCCGAGCGCGGCGGTGCCGAGCGCAAGCAGGAGGCAAATCGCGTCGCTCATCGTGGCGTGCCCCGAATGCCGTCAGGTCTGCTGTATGCCGCGCAGGCGCTCGCCCCGGCGGCGCAGCAGCTCCACCGAGATCAGCAGGGCGATCGAGACCAGGACCAGGATCGTCGCCACCGCCAGTATGGTCGGACTGATGTGCTCGCGGATGCCGGAGAACATCTGCCACGGAATCGTCCGCTGCTTGAAGCTCCCGACGAAGAGCACGACGACGACCTCGTCGAACGAGGTGATGAAGGCGAACAGGGCGCCGGAGATCACGCCCGGGAGAATCAGCGGCACGATCACCTTGAAGAAGGTGGTCGCGGGAGACGCGCCGAGACTGGCGGACGCGCGGATCAGGCTGTTGTCGAAGCCGACGAGGGTCGCGGTCACGGTGATCACCACGAACGGGGTGCCGAGCGCCGCGTGGGCCAGGATCACGCCGACGTGGGTGCCCTGCAGTCCGATCCGGGAATAGAAGAAGAACATGCCCGCCGCGGAGATGATCAGGGGCACGATCATGGGCGAGATCAGGATGCTCATCACCAGGGTCTTGGCCGGCATGTTCGGCCGCGACAGGCCGAGCGCCGCGAGGGTCCCCAGCGTGGTCGACAGCAGCGTCGCGAAGAACGCGATGATCACGCTGTTGCGCACCGCGCCCTGCCAGTTGAGGTTCGTGAAGAAGTCCTCGTACCACTTCAGCGAATAGCCCGCCGGGTCGAGGGCCAGCATCTCCTTCGTGAAGGTGAAGAAGGGCACCGCGTTGAACGACAGCGGGATGACCACGAGCAGCGGGAAGATGAGGAAGAAGAAGATCAGCCCGCACATCAGCCGGAAGCCGTAGTGCCACAGCCGTTCCGGCGTCGAGAGATAGGGCGGCAGCGTGCCCACGGTCCTAGCCCAGCTTCATGTTGTCGATGCCGACGATCTTGTCGTAGAGCAGGTAGAGCGCGGTCACCAGGCCCAGCAGGATCACGCCGAGCGCCGCCGCCAGCCCCCAGTTCAGCGAGGACGAGATGTGGTGCGCGATGCGGTTGGAGATGAAGGTTCCCTCCGTGCCTCCCACCAGCTCCGGCGTGATGTAGTAGCCGATCGCCAGGATGAAGACGAGGATCGCGCCCGCGCCGATGCCGGGCACCGTATTCGGGAAATAGACCTTCCAGAACGCCAGCCAGGGGTGCGCGCCCAGCGATACCGCGGCCCGGACGTAGCCCTTCGGTATGGTCTTCATCACGCTGAACAGCGGCAGCACCATGAAGGGCAGCAGGATATGCGTCATGGCGATGATGCTGCCGAGCTCGTTGTGAATCATCTGCGGCCGGTTCTCCGTGTCGACCAGCCGGACCAGGACCAGGAACTCGTTGATCACGCCCTGCTGCTGGAGGAGTGCGATCCAGGCCGTCGTGCGCACCAGCAGCGAGGTCCAGAAGGGCAGCAGCACGAAGATCAGCAGCAGGTTCGAGGTGCGCGTCGGCAGCAGCGCCATCAGGTAGGCGATGGGAAAACCGAGCAGGAGCGTCATCACCGTGATGATCAGGCTGAGCCGCAGGGTGCGCCAGAACAGGTCTATGTAGATCCGCTTGTTCTCTTCGACCCGCGCGATGCTTCCGTCGAGCTCCCGCTTCGCATCGACCGCGGCGAGAAAGTAGCCGCCGGTGTATTTCGGCGAGAACTGCTTGATCAGCTTCCAGGTCCCGGCCTCGCCCCATTTCCGGTGCGCCTCGATCAGGGCCGGCCGGTACGGGCCGCTCTCGATGCGCTTGACCTTGCGCGCGGATGACCGGAACAGGCTCGACATGCCGGGCGACTCGTAGTTCAGGCGCTGCCCGACCCGCGTGATCGTGCGGTTCTCGCGGCCCTCCCGAATGTCCTCGACCATGGCGGCGAAGACCTCCTCGGAGGGCAGTTCGTCCGCGGACTCGTCCCAGTCCGCCAGCAAGGCCGTGCTGCGCGGCAGAATCTCGGTAACGATGGAATTCTCCACCGACCGGAACAGCATGTCGCCGATGGGGACGAAGAACGTGACGAGGATGAACAGGAAGAGCGGACCCACGAGCATCAGCGCCCGCAGCTTCTGCCGGCGCAGCGCGCGCGCCAAGCTTATCCGAAGCGGCGTGCCGTCCGCGGTGAAGAGCTCCTGCGCCTGCGCGTCCGCCATGGCCCCGTCCGGTCGAATGCCCCGGCGGTTCCGGGACGGCCGGAAGGCCGCCCCGGAACGCCTATGCCGCCGCTAACTGGCGAGCCACGCCTCGAACCGCTCCGTGAAGTCGTCCTGGTTGTCGGCCCAGAACTCGTAGTTGAACAGCAGAGTGGTCTTGGAGTTGTTCGGGTCGGTCGGCATGTGCGGCTTCATGTCTATACCGAGCGTGGCATGGTTGCCGACCAGCGGCGCCGAGGACTTCCGCGCCGGGCCGTAGGAGATGTACTTGGCCTGGTCGGCGAGGCGCTGCGTGTCGGTGGCGAACCGCAGGAACGTCTTCACCGCCTCCAGGTTCTGCGTCCCCGCCGGGATGACCCAGCCGTCGAGGTCGAAGACCTGCCAGTCCCACAGCATGGCGACGGGCTGCTTCTCCTCCTCGATCAGCGAGAACAGGCGGCCGTTGTACGTCGAGCCCATCACGACCTCGCCGTCCGCCAGAAGCTGCGGCGTCTGCGCGCCCTTGGTCCACCAGATCACCTGATCCTTGATGGTGCCGAGCTTGTTCAGCGCCCGCTCGACGCCGCCCTCCGTGCCCATGACCTCGTAGACGTCCTCCGGAGCCACGCCGTCGCACAGCAGCGCCCATTCGAAGTTGTTGATGGGCTTCTTCTCCAGCGAGCGCTTGCCCGGGAACTTCTCCAGGTCGAAGACGTCGCAGACGCTGGTCGGCGCGCTCTCCACCTTGTCGGTGCGGTAGCCGAAGGTGGTCGAATAGACGATCTGTGGGATGAAGCACTCGGAGATGAGAAGGTCTCCGAAGTCCTCCGAGGCGGGCGTGCCGTCGGGCGCCGGCGCCAGGTCCTTGTCCACGTCGATCGGAAGCGCGAGGCCTTCGTCGCAAAGGCGCATCGCGTCCGACGCGACCGCGTCGACCAGGTCCCAGGTCACGTTGCCGACCTCGTTCATCGCCCGCAGCTTGGCGACGGCCTCCGGCGCCGAGTCGTCGTTGACGATCTTGATGTCCGGGTTCGCCTCCATGTAGGGCGCGTGATAGGCGTTCTGCTGGCTGGCGGAATAGGCGCCGCCCCAGGACACCACCACCAGTTCCGTCTCCGCCGCCGCCGATCCGGCGACGGCGAAGGATGCCGCGCCGATCGTGGCGACGGCCATACCGCGGGTTAGCCTCATGACTTCTCTCCCTCTTGATTTGTCGTTGTCGTTTCCACGCACGCGAGACCGCGCCTAAACCGTGTCCGGCATGTCGAGGGCGCGGCAATCCTCCATCTTCCATCCCAGCGGGACCGAAGCGCCGGGCCGCAAATCCGATTGCCGCGCCGCGTTCGGCACCTTGACGATGAAATCGTCCCGGCCGCACACGGACATCCGCGTGCGGATGTGGTCGCCCAGGTAGATGAGCTCCTCGATCCGGGCCGACACGGTCGTGTCGCACTCGCCGTCCCCCGGGTCGAGCACCACCCGCTCCGGCCGCAGCGACAGCATGGTCGGGGTGTCCGGTCCGCCGACGTTGACCGGCAGCGCCTTGACCCGCTCGCCGGACTCGAGCGCCACCGTACACGATCCGTCCGCGGCCTCGACGACCGTGCCCGTCAGCTTGTTGTTCTCGCCGATGAACTGCGCGACGAACGAGTTTTCCGGCCGTTCGTAGAGGTCCGACGGCGGCGCGAGCTGCTGGATGATCCCGTCGTTGAAGACCGCGATGCGGTTGGACATGGTCAGCGCCTCGGACTGGTCGTGCGTCACGTAGACGACCGTGATGCCGAGGTTCTCGTGGATGTGCTTGATCTCGTACTGCATCTGCTCGCGCAGCTGCTTGTCGAGCGCGCCGAGCGGTTCGTCCATGAGGACGAGCTTGGGGCCGAACACCAGCGCGCGCGCCACCGCGACCCGTTGCTGCTGCCCGCCCGAAAGCTGCGCCGGACGGCGCCCGCCGAAGTCGGACAGCCGCACCATGTCGAGGGCGCGCTGCACCCGTTCCTGCACCTCCGCGCCGCCCATCTTGCGGACCTTGAGGGGAAACGCGAGGTTCTCCGCCACGGTCATGTGCGGGAACAGGGCGTAGTTCTGGAACACCATGCCGATGTCGCGCTTGTGCGGCGGCACGTTGTTGATCGGCTGCCCGTCGAGAAAGATCTGGCCGTGCGTCGCCGTCTCGAAGCCGGCGAGCATCATCAGGCAGGTCGTCTTGCCCGATCCCGACGGCCCCAGCATGGTCAGGAACTCGCCGTTGGCGATGGACAGGTTAAGGTTCTTTACGACCAGCGTGACGCCGTCGTAGCTCTTCTGGACTTCCGCGAAGCGCACGAGCGCGTCGGCCTGATCGGCGTTCTCGGCCACTGTCCCCCCAACCTCGTTCGGGGCCTTCCTCGCGGCTCCCTAGCCGGATCGCACCTTGGCAGGTTTGCCCCGGCCGCGCAACCGGCCTCCGGCCCCCCACCCCGACCCTCCCCCGCAGAGCGGGAGACCGAGTGGCCCGGCCGCGCCCCAATGGTCCCCTCTCCCGCGTGCGGGAGAGGGACAGGGTGAGGGTGCCCGCCTGGGGGCACGGTTCGGGGCGGCGTCTACCGCACGCGGCTCGTCACGAGTTCCTGGAAGCTCCGCACCGAGTCCTCCCACACCGGCGAAAGGACGCCGCCGCCGGTCGCCGCGCCGGAAGCGCGCCCCTGCTGGAGCCGCTCGCAGATCGCGTGGTCCTCGAGGTGCACGTCGCGCCAGAGCCGCGCCAGCCGCTCCGCCTGCCCGGCCGGCGCCGGCCGGGGGTCCAGGCTGTAGATCGCGCGGCGCTGGAGGGTGCGGTCCGGCGCCAGCGGCACGTTGAGGTGGACGCCGATCTGGTCGGGGATGTAGAGCCCGAACACGAAGTTGGGAAACAGGGTGAGATAGCGGGAGTCCGCCGACAGCGTGCCGTCCCGCTCCGCCGCGCCGGAGACGTCGACGCCGGCCCCGAGGCAGCCCGGTTCGTTCACCGTGTAGTGGTCCGTCAGGGGCTGTTCGGTGGTCGCGGCGTGCACGAACTGGACGTGGTAGGGCTCGATGAAGTTCTCCATGAGCAGCTTCCAGTTCGCGGCCACCTCGCCCAGGTCGAGGGTGACGAGGTGGCGCATCGGGGCGAGGTCGATCCCGTCGAGCCGGTCCCGGAGCGGCGCGACGAAGTCCTCCAGCGGCGGCGCGGCGCCGTCCGGGTTGACGAAGATCCAGTCGTGCCACGCCGCCGACCTCACCGGCGCGAGCCCGTACCGCCCGCGGTCGAAGCCGGGCGGCGCCGCGCGCGGCTCGCGCCCCCCGAAGTAGGGCGCGGCGAGGAGCGCGCCGTCGAGTCCGTAGGCCCAGGAGTGGTAGGGACAGCGAATCGCCCGCCCGACGTTGCCGGGCGCGTCGACGAGCTTGAGGCAGCGGTGGCGGCAGACGTTGTGGAAGGCCCGGATCTCCCCCTCCGCGTCCCGCAGCAGCAGCATCGGCTGGCCCGCGACGGTGACCGGAACCGCGTCGCCGGCCCCGGCCAGCTCGTGCGCGAAGCCCGCGAACACCCACGAGCCGGAGAAGAGCCGCTCGTTCTCGAGGGCGAAGAACGCCTCGCTCGTGTAGGCTTCGGCCTCCAGGACCGATTGCAGCGGCGGGCTCATGGCGACCTGACCTCCCGTGGAGCGCCGGGCGGATTTCACCATTGCAGGTTCGATTTGGCCGCGCAACCGGCTCGGTCCGTCGCCGCCGCGGCGGCGTTCCGGCCCCCCTCCCGGCCGCGCCCCTTGTCAGGATTCCTCCGCGAAACGCGGTTGGGGCGGCGCATCGTTCTCCGACACCCTCACCCTGTCCCTCTCCCGCACGCGGGAGAGGGGACCCTCGGGGCGCGGCCGGGCCTCTCGGGTCCCCTCCGGCGAGGAGTAAATCCGCCGCGGACGCGACACGGCGCCGGCGAGGGTGGTATGGGTTCGCGCGCGGAGCGGGCAATCCGGGTTCGGTGCCGGTCATGGATCTGAGGCGGGAAGACATCCTCGAGGGGCGCGTCGAGGACGCCGCGGCGGAGGCGGAGCGTCTCGGCCTGCTTCGCCGCACGACGCCCGAGGAACGCCAGCGGTCGAAGCGCGGCATCCTCTCGCTCCTGCCGCCGGGGGAGGACGTCTGGCTGTTCGGGTACGGCTCCCTCATGTGGAATCCCCTCATCCGTTACGCGGAGCGCCGTCCCGGGCACGTCTTCGGATATCACCGGTCCTATTGCCTGCGCAGCGCCCTGGGACGGGGCACACCGGAGCGTCCCGGCCTCACACTCGGCCTGGAACGCGGCGGATCCTGCCGGGGGCTCCTGTTCCGGATCGCGGCGGACATCGCCGAGGCCGAGCTCGACTTCGTATGGAACCGGGAGATGATCGGCCGGGCCTACACGCCCCGGCTGGTCGCCGCGCGCACCGGCGGCGGCGCGGTCCGCGCCATCGCCTTCGTCATCGACGCCCGGCACGAAGCATACGCCGGCAAGCTGACGCCGGAGGAAACCGCGGACGTCATCGCCAGGGCACGCGGCCCCCTGGGCCGTTGCAGCGAGTACCTCGAGAACACCGTCCTGCACCTGGACGAACTCGGGATCGCCGACGGCCCCATGCACCGGCTGCTGGCGCGCGTCCGCGACCGGATGACCGAACTCGGCATCGACGCGGAGTCCGCGCTACACTGTCCGGACACGCACTGTTGGGGAGGGCCGGCCATGGCGCCGAAGGAAACCGAAGAGACCGCGGACGATCCCGGCGCGGCCGCCATCGCCGCGCTCATGCGGCGGTACTTCGACGCCGTATACGACGGGGACGTGCCCGCGCTGCGCGAGATCTTCCACCCGGAGAACCGCCTCGCGGGCCTGCGGGGCGACGAGGAACGGTTCTCCTCGCTGGAGCGGTTCCTGGCCCGCGTGGAGCGCCGGCCCAGGGAGGACGCGTCCGGCTACCGGCTGCTGTCGGTCGACCGGTCGGGCCGCGCCGGCGTCGCCAAGATCGCCTACCGCTACCACGGGATCGACTTCGTCGACTACATGGCGGTCCTGGAGCTGGACGGCCGGTGGCGCATCGTCGCCAAGTCCTTCGACGGCTACCGCGCTACTGGATGAGCTGCCCGCCGTCGACGACGAGCTCGGCGCCGTTCACGAAGCCCGCTTCGTCCGAGGCGAGGTAGCACACGGCGTTGGCGATGTCCTCGGGCCGCCCCAGGCGTCCCACGGGAACCCCCCGGCGGCGTTCCTCCCGTCCCTGCTCGGGATCGTCGAAGATGAAGTTGAGGACGGTCTCGCCCATGGCCGTCTCGATCAGGCCCGGGTGGACGGAGTTGCAGCGGATCCCGTAGCCCCGCTGTCCGCAGTACGCCGCCACGGACTTGGTGAGCTGCCGGACGGCGCCCTTGCTCGCCCCGTACGGGACGAGCCCGGGGACGGCGTAGATGCCCGCGATGGAGGACAGGTTGACGATGGCGCCGCCCCGCTCCCGCATCGCCCGGATGGCGTGCTTGCAGCCCAGCAGGACGCCGTCCACGTTGACCCGGGCGATGGCGTGGACCTCGTCCAGCGACAGGTCTTCCGGGTTCTGCGGCGCGCCGGTGCCGATGATGCCGGCGTTGTTGACCAGGACGTCGAGCTTGCCGAAGCGTTCGGCGGTCTCCTTCACGACGGCTTCCCACCGGCTCTCGTCCGTCACGTCGTGATGGAGGAACACGGCGCTCCCGCCGATGTCCGCCGCGGCCGCGCGGCCCCCGTCCGCGTCGACGTCCGTCACCGCGACGGACGCCCCCTCCGCCGCGAGCTTCGCGGCCGTCGCCTTGCCGATGCCCGTCGCTCCGCCGGTGACGATCGCCACCTTGCCCGCCAGGCGTGTCATGGTGTCCTCCCTTCCTTGCCGTTCCGGCTCCCGTTCAGCTCGCGCAGCCCCGCGACGACGAAGTCCCGGCGCGTGTCCTCGTCCAGCCCGTCCGCCCGGTACAGGATGTCGGTGACCCGGCGGCCGGTATCGCCCAGGCACCGCCAGTCCTCTTCCGGTCCGGACCTTCGCGGAACGGTCAGCACCGTATCCTGGGCATAGGTGTAGCGGGGATTCGTGCGCCGCGCACGGGCCGCCCGCGCGCCGACCCCGGATTCGGGCGGCCACGCCGACGGCGCCTCCTCCCGCACCGCCCGCCGCAGCATCCGCCTCAGCAGGGTCACGCCTTCGTCGGTGCGGCCGCGGTGCTCCAGGGCGTGGACGGCGACGGGGCGCTGGCCCGCCTGTGCTTCCCAGTCCCCGGGCGCGCGCTGCTTCGACTCGTAGTCGGGGCCTTCGGCCTGGCCGTCGAAGTCGACGGCGTTGACGCCGACCCGCGTCCGGTCCCCGCCCGGAAGGCCGTCTCCGAAGAACCGCCAGCCGTAGAAGGTGCACGACGTGTCGTCATGGGGAACGATCCAGCGCGTGACGTAGGCGCGGCGGAAGAACACCTCCTCGCCGCCGATGTCGAAGAGGGTCCCGAAGTGGGCCTCGTTGGGGAACCTGAAGTGCACGTGCCGCACCCAGATCTTGTCGCCGGGCAGCCGGCGCTTGGAGATGTAGACGAGGCCGCTCCCCTCGTGGGTCTCGTCGTACTCCACGTGCGGGATCTCCCCGAACGCCCGCGACAACTGGAGTCCGGTCGCGCGGCTGTGCAGGAACACGGAGTGGACCGGGTCCATCATGTTCTCGTAGGTCTGGAGCCAGTTGTTGGCGTGGTCGACCAGGAACGGGACCTTGTCCGCGTCGTCGCGGTCGAACGTCTCGCGCAGCGGGAACGCCGGCGTCTCCGCCGGCGGCCCCATATAGGCGAAGACCAGACCGTCCCGCTCCACGGCGGGATACGCGCCGTGCACCACCGAGTCCCTGAGGCGGGACCCCGGCGGTTCCCCCGGGGTCTCGAGAACCCGGCCGTCGATTCCGAAGAGCCAGCCGTGGTAGCAGCAGCGGATGCCGCGCTCCGACACGATCCCGTATTCCAGGGACGTGCCCCGGTGGCTGCAGTGCCTGTGGAGCACGCCCACGGCACCCGACTTGTCCCGGAACGCCACGAGGTCCTCGCCGAGGACCTTCAGCGCCACGGGCAGGTCCGCCAGGCGGCGGGACAGGCAGACCGGCTGCCAGTGACGGCGCATGTACTCGCCCATGGGTGTGCCGGGGCCGGTTTCCGTCAGCTCGGGATCGTGGGACGGCACGTCGCGCAGGTAGTACCCCGAATAAGCGGAGGCGGACCCCGCGGCGGTCAACCCTTCCGGCACGGTCCCGCGCCTGCTGTCCTCCCTCTCCCTGGAAGGATTCCTCCGCGAAAGCGGTCCGGCCGCACCACGGGAACAGGGCAGGGGTGCCGAGACGCCGTCCACCCCCACCCTGTCCCTCCCCCTTCCAGGGAGAGGGGACCCTGTGGGGCGGTCCGTCGCTCTGGAAACGCCATCCCGGGCCTACCGGTGGACGTAGATCGGGCTCGACCACGCGAGGTGCCCGTCTTCTTGGGTGACGCGCGCGAACAGCGGGTTGTCGCCGGCGTCCCGGAGGTCGATGCGCCGTTCGAGGCGCAGGGCGCGGTGGGGGTTGTCGTCCGGCAGCCGGAACACCCGCACGCGCCGTTCGAGGCCGCCGGCCTCGAACGCGCGGTCCTCGTACCCGATCTCGTCCAGGGGCAGGTCGAACTTCACCAGCGGCGTGTCGAGCTTCAGCCGGCCGCCGCCGTCCGCGCCCGCGATCCAGGCGTCGAAACCGCCCAGGTTCCCCGTCGTCAGGGCGCGCCAGCGCAGCGTGTCGCCGCCCACCCGGTCGATGGTCTTGTCCCGGTTGAAGAAGTTGATGGCGCGGTGCCGCTCGATCTGCGCGCCCTCGAACGCTGCCGTGCCGTCCCAGATGACCTGCCGGAAACGGCCCCGGTACTCCGCCCCCTCCCAGACGACGCGGATGCGCTCGCCGAGCTCGCCGGGGCCGTAGGGGCGGACGGTCTCGACGTGGTCCAGGCCGTTGAAGATGTCGACGCGCTCGATCGGCGCCGACGCGAGCACGTCCACGGTCAGCGTGGCGCCGCCCGACGGCAGGTGCACGATATCCCCCATCGCCGCCCCGTCCGCCGGCCGCCCCTCCGCCGGACCGAGGGCGGGGTCGTCGTGATGGAGGGTCCCTTCCCCGTCGAACGCGGCGCGCACGTCCATGACGAGGCGCGCGCCCGTGGTCGCGTAGTGGCGGCGCTTGCGCAGGCAGTCGAACACGGCCGCGCGGGAGAGCTCGGGCATGAGCAGGCAGGTCAGGCCGCCGATGGCGCCGAAGTGCGCGGCGCCGGGATAGCTCGCGCCGGGACGGCCCTTGTGGCCGTCCGAGTTGCCGACGATGCCGACGCGGTAGCCCATCTCGAAGGCGTCGCGGACGAGCCATTCGAACGTGCCCCACGAGGAGTGGATCTCCATAGAGCGTTCGACGACGCCGTCGTGGGCGAGCTTCACGTCGGCGTAGCGGCCGCCGCAGTGGGCGAAGCAGACGACGTTCTCGTCCCCCTCCCGCAGGGCCGCGAAGAGGTCGGCGGCCGTGTTGCAGTCGCTGTCGACGTCGGACTTGTCGTCCACCAGGGCGTGGGACGAGCGGCG
The DNA here is from genome assembly GCA_963663355.2 of Alphaproteobacteria bacterium. Classification (GTDB taxonomy): domain Bacteria; phylum Pseudomonadota; class Alphaproteobacteria; order UBA2966; family UBA2966; genus UBA2966. The sequence goes on along the minus strand of CAXXKS010000001.1, from coordinate 1,691,209 downwards.
GATGGGGCGGTCGTCCGTCATGTAGTAGACGTTGCGGTCGCCGCCCAGCGCCGTGTTCCCCGACCACTCGTACCCCGGCAGGGTGACGAAGCGTCCGGGTTCGTCGAACTCGGCGGTGAGCCCGTTCAGCGCGCTCCAGAACTCCCGGGTGATCTGGAAGTCGTTGCCCTGGTGGCCGGCGACGTCGACGAAGGCGCGGTCGCGCGCGAACTCGAAGTACTGGCGCGCGCTGTTGGTGCCGATGGTCTCCTCGCTCTGGCCGTGCATGTCGCCCCAGAAAGGCCGCAGATCCGCCGCCTCGACGATGCGGAGCGCGTTGGCACGGCAGAGCACGGCGCCCGAGTCGTCCAGAAGCTCGATGTCCACGTCTCCGGGCGCGTCCACCGAGAGGCCGTCCACGTGGACCGCGAACTCGCCCGCCGGGAAGGGGACCCGGTCGGGCAGGCCGTTGACGGGCCGGGACGACCTCGGCGTCAGCGTCCCGCCGGCCCTGTCGGTGGGGTTGCCCCACCTGTCCTCCGCCTTGACGGAGAGGCGGAACGGCTCGCCCACGGCGCGCGACGTGGGGCACACGGCGACCCAGCGGTCCACCGGCCCCGGCACCAGCCTGACGATCGGCTGCACCGGGAGCTGCTGGTAGTTGTAGGTGGCGATGGGATCGACGAGGACGCGGAACTCGAAGGTGTCCTCGCAGAAGGTCTGGAGGCGCATGCCGGGGGAGCCGCCGCCGGTGTCGCCGAAGGTGACGGTGATGGTGTCGCCCTCCTTCATGAAGCCGCGGACGACCTTGATGTAGAGGGTGCGGTCCCAGGGGCGGATGTTGCCCTTGGGGTCGTAGCGGTACTCCAGGACCGCGTTGTTGCTGGCAACGACCGTCGTGTAGTTGGGCCCGGCGGGATCGTCGAACTGCGGACGGGTCTGGTCGGCCGCGAAGCGGAAGACGACGCGCAGGCTCCCCGAGTCGTCGATGCCGAAGGACCCGCAGGTGTAGGTCAGGGTGAAGGTCTGCCAGGAGCCCGCCTCGAAGTCCCCGCCGGGGACGAGCTCGGCGCGGCCGAGCTCCTGCGGATCGATGGGGTCCTCGAAGATTCCGGCTGTCGTCGGCATCGCCCTGTCCTGCCTGTCCCGTCTCGCCTGCTCGCGGCGGCTACGCGCCGGCGACCCCGGCCGGGTCCCCCACCCGGAGCTCGCCGCCGGACACCACGCGGCACGTGCGGCCGCCGCGCCAGTCCGGCGTCAACGCCCGCCGCAGGCCGTCGTGCTGCTCGTCCATGCGCTCGCAGGGGTCGGTCTCGCCCGTGATCTCGAGCACGCATTCGCCGACGCGCACGCGGGCGCCGGCGGCGCGCGGCAGCACCACGCCGTCGAGCAGCAGGTTGGCGCGGCGCACGGTCCAGGGGAGGTCGGCGCCCAGCTCGCCGCAGGCCGCCCGCCAGTCCGCAGCCGAGAGGATCGTGACCTGGCGGTCCGCGAAGTCCCCGTGGCGGTCGCCCGCCAGCCCCGACTCGACGGCGACCCGGACGGAGTCGACCTCCTCCATGGGCGCGCGCGACGCGCCCCGTACGGCGATGCCCGTCAACCGGCCCATGGTGCGAACGCCCCTCCCCCGGCGGCTCCGGCGTGAGGCGCCATTGTCGAGGGTCCGGCTGGAGGGCGTCAAGCGAGGCGTGGACCGATCGAGCCCGGGCGAATGGTTCAGGGTGCTTGCGGCGACGCCCCGGTTCGCGGTCCGCTTCGGCGCGCTCAAGGTTCTGGTTCTACATCGCCCAAAGGCGCCAGACCCTCGTCGACATCGGGAAATCGCTCGTTCAGCGGCTCCAGACCGGACAGCGTTTCCAGCAACCCGCTCTTTCGCACCGGCTCGACGATCAGGCGGCTGCCCTCCTTGCGGACAACCGCCTCGTCCCCCTCGAGTTCGAACCCCCGGGGGATACACAAGATCTGATCGCGCCCGTTACGGAACAGACGCACGCGACGTTCGGTTTCGGTCAAGTTCGCGTCTCGATTATATATATGCCAAAGCCTATGCGGCGTTTGGAACTCGTCGAAGGCGTGTTTACGGTACGCGGGCTTCCAGCCCGCACTTTTGCGTCCCGCACCTCCCCGAAACTCCGCAGCCGGATACCCTCCGCCGCTTACGGCCACAGGTCCCCAAGGCTGAACGCGATGGCATCGAACGGCGGAATGCTTACCGGATCGTGTACCCCGAGCTTCCGGTCACGACACCGCCATGCACAAGCACAAGGACACGGCAAGTCAACCGTGGTGTTGGGTCCGCGCCTGAGACATGATCGTGAAGACATCCGGGCAAGTCACCACATGAAAATCACCTTCCGCTCATCGGGACGGTGGCAAGGCCTCCGAGAATCTCGGATGAGAGACTCCTCGGAGGGGCGCGTGTCGCGCTTCTCTGTTCCCGGTGAATCGGAAGGCACATGACAGCGGGTGCGAGGAAACAGGCCAGCCTCAGTCATTAGCCTCCGGCGGCCGAGCGCGGCCGGTCCGGCATGACGCGAAGTGCGTGCGGCCCCATCGAGTCGATGAAGGCCTGGGAATGGGTCGCGACGATGAGCTGTGAGCGCGACCTCGCGGCTATCGCCCGCAGCTCGCGATGAACGGCGTCCTGTTGAATGACGTGAAGGTGTGCGCCCGGCTCGTCCAGGAGCAGCACCGCTCCGGGCCGCGAGTTGAGCAACGCCAGCAGCATCAGCACCTGCTGAAATCCGCTGCCGGCGCTCGCGACGTCGAACGCTGGCCCATCCCCTGCCATCCTGTATTCCGCGAGGATGTGCGCGCCGCTGGCGTCGGGGGACAGCAGCTCGTAACCGAACAGCTTTCCGACGGACGCCTGAAGGGCGTCCCACGCGGCTTCGTCGTCGTACGCTTCCGCGAGCAGATTGCGGAGGACTTCGCCCGGGCGGCCGCGGCAGAGAAGCTGCTCGATCTTCGGCGGAAGGAACAGCGGTTCGTCGATCCCGACTCCGGTCATCGGAGGGATGAACGCCACGCGGAGGTCGAGTTCGCGCAGCACATCGGAAGGCGCATCCCCCCTGGGCCGGACGTAGATCTGCTCTGTGCTGTCGGCGATGAACTCCATCGTCACCGACCAGCCGTCATCGTGCCGGAGCTCGACTTCGACCGGGTTGTTGCGGCGGTACGACCGGTCCCTCCACAACAGATCGAAGTTCCGCAGGGGAACCGAGACGAACGCCTGCCGGGTAATCGGCGCCCGGACGTATCCCCGGCGCGGATTGAAGTCGCCGAGCTCGCGCCACCGCCGGAGCGCAAGCGCCCATGACGCGACGGCCTGAAGCATCGTGGTCTTGCCGGTGTCGTTGGGACCGGCCAGCACCGCATGGCCCGGCAAGCGGAACTCCACCTCTCCGAAACGCTTGAAACCCCGGATACGGACCGTATGGATCACGCCCGCGCCTCCGACAAAGGCCGGACGGCCCGTCCGCGTCGGGTCGTCCGGCGAGCGCCCGAGCTCATCGCCGCACCGCCGCTCCCCATGCTCCGGGCGCCACCCTATGCCCTCGGCGCCGCGATGTCACACCGCCCGCCCGACCGCCCGCGCGGTTGACGCGCGGGCGGCAATGCCGTCATCAATGGAGGCGGACGGAAGCGAAGCGAACGGGAGGAGCGGATGCTGAAGGTGTGGGGCCGCGAGACGTCGATCAACGTCCAGAAGGTGATGTGGCTCGTGGGGGAACTGGGCCTCGAATACGAACGGATCGACGCGGGCGGGCCGTTCGGCGGCCTCGACGCGCCCGAGTACACGGCGATGAACCCGACGCGCCGCATCCCGACCGTCGCGGACGGCGGCTTCACGCTGTGGGAGTCCCACGCCGTCGTGAGATACCTCGCGCAAAAGCACGGGGCCGGCTCCTGGTGGCCGGACGACGCCTGCGCGCGCGCCGTGGCGGACCAGTGGATGGACTGGCCCTGGAACGCGGTCTATCCGCACCTGATCGCGGCGTTCATCGCGCTCTACCGGACGCCCGAGGACGAACGGGACGGCGACGCCGTCGCGCGGTCGCTGAAGATCTGCGCCAGGGAACTCGCCGTGCTCGATTCGCACCTGGCGGACAACGCCTGGGTCGCCGGGGACGCGTTGACCATGGGCGACATCCCCGCCGGCTGCATCGCCTACCGCTGGCACGCCATGGACATCGAACGCCCCGAACTGCCGCACCTGGCGGCCTGGTACGCGCGGCTGCGGGAACGTCCGGCGTTCCGCGAGCACGCCATGATCCCGCTGAGCTGAGAGGTAAGGAACGATGCTGAAGGTGTGGGGACGCGCGAACTCGATCAACGTGCAGAAGGTGATGTGGTGCATCGGCGAGCTCGGCCTGGAGTACGAACGGGTCGACGCGGGCGGGCCGTTCGGCGGGCTCGACGCGCCGGAGTACCTCGCCATGAACCCGAACGGCCGCATCCCGACGGTGGAGGACGGCGGCGACGTCCTGTGGGAAAGCCATTCGGTCGTCCGCTGCCTCGCCCTCAAGTACGGCGAGGGGACGCTGTGTCCGGCCGACCCGGCCGCGCGGCAGAAGGCCGACCGCTGGATGGACTGGCCGCACAACGGCTTTCACCAGAACGTGAGGACCATGTTCTTCGCGCTGGTGCGCGACCGGGACAAGGCCGAGCCGGACATGGATGCGGTGAACGCGGCGGCAGCCGATGCGGCGGCCTTCCCGCCGGTGCTCGACGGCCATCTCGCCGGCAACGACTACGCCGCGGGGGACTCGTTCAGCATGGGGGACATCCCGCTGGCCTGCATCGTGAACCGGTGGTATTCGCTGCCCATCGAGCGCGCCGCCCACCCGGCCGTCGAAGGCTGGCTGGACCGCATCCGCGAACGCCCCGCCTTCCGGACGCACGTGCTGCTGGAGAGCGGCTGACCTCCCCGGCCGGAGACGCCGCCGGCGGCGGCCGGCGGCCCCCGAAGCGTGCTGGACCCCCTCCTCACCCCGGCGTTCGCCGTCTCCGCGTTCGCGGTCAGCCTCGGCGGCGTGGTCCGGGGGTTCACGGGCGCGGGGTCCGGGCTGATCATGATCCCCCTCATGTCGCTCGTGTACTGGCCGCCCCAGGCCATGACGATCGCCATCCTGATCGGGGTCGCCGGCGCGGTCCAGCTCGTGCCCCAGACGAGCCGCCACGTCCGCTGGCGCGACGTGGGGCCCATGACCGGGGCCGCGGCGGTGGCCATTCCCGCCGGCACGGCGTTCCTGTTCATGGCGGACCCGGCGGTCATCCGGCGCGTCATGGGCGCCGTCGTGCTGCTCACGTCCCTCGTCCTGCTGAGCGGATGGACCTACCGCGGCCCCCGCACGCCGGCCACCAGCGCGGTGGCGGGTGCGGCGGCCGGCCTGATCAACGGCTCCGTCGGCGCCGGCAGCGTGATCCCGACGCTCTACTTCGTGGCGAGCCGGGAGCCCGCCGTCGTCCTCCGCGCCAACATATTCACGACGGTCACCCTGTTCCTCGTCATCACGGCGGCCGCGCTGGCGTTCCGGGGGACGGTGACGGTGGAGGTCGTGACGATCGCCGCCGCGCTTCTGGTCCCCTACGCGCTGACGATCTGGGTGGGCTCCCGCCTGTTCCGGCGCGCCACCGAGCGCGCCTACCGCCTGGCCGTGCTGTGGCTCCTCGCCGCCATCGGGATTTTCGTCGCGGCGTACCAGCCCGCTTCGGCTGGATGAATAGTCCCGCCGCCGGTAGATTGCGGCGGCAACGCAACCGGGGAGGTGCCGCTAATGAGCGCTTACGTCATCGCCCGGATCGAGGTCACCGATCCGGACACCTACAAGGGGTACTCGGAACTGGCGCCCGCCACGATCGAGAAGTACGGCGGCCGATACGTCGCGCGCGGCGGCGAGACGGTCACGCTCGAGGGCGAGGACAGGAAGACCCGCAACGTCATCCTCGAGTTCGAGTCCGTCGCGGCCGCGAGGACCTGGTACGACTCCCCCGAATACCAGGAGGCCAAGTCCCGCCGCGAGGGCGCGGCGGTCGCCAGCATCATCGCGGTCGAAGGCGCCTGACCCGGCTCCGCGCGCGGCCCGCCGTCCACCCTCACCCTGTCCCTCTCCCTGTCCAGGGAGAGGGAACCCAATTGCCCGGCCGCGCCCCGAGGGTCCCCTCTCCCGCTCTTGCGGGAGAGGGACAGGGTGAGGGTGTCGCGGGCGGGCCGGAAGCCGTTTGCGTCGAACGGGAAGATCGTGGAACCTTGTTCCGCCGCGAAGGCGATCGACGGAACAGGGAGGCCGCGCCATGGCACGACGGGAAATCGAGGGGGACTGGGTCTTCGGGTGGCCGGACCGCAAGCGGGCCGGGATCATGCCCAGCAAGGACGCCGAGGGCCGGGTCGTCTTCGCCCGCTCTCCGGTGCTCGACCTCGAGGGGCTGATCACGCCGGTCGACGCCTACTACGTCATCGCCCAGCTCGACATGCCGGACCCCATCCATCCGGACGACTTCACGTTCTCCGTGTCCGGCGAGGTGGAGACCCCCGGGGCGTACGTGCTGGAGGACCTGCGCAAGCTTCCCTCGCGCACCGTCCGCGCCGTGACCGAGTGCGCCGGCAACGACGGCGAGTTCTTCTCCTACACGCGCGACGGCAGCAACATGAAGAAGCCCTCCCTGCGCGTGAAGCAGAACGAGGAAGGCGGCTGGAACCAGATGTCCGGGGACGGCGCCCCCCCCGACATCGAGGAGATCCTCGAGGCCATTCCGACGACGGGCCTGGTGAGCGGCGGGGAGTGGACGGGCGTGCCCCTGCGCGAGCTTCTGACGCGCGCCGGCGTCAGGGACGGCGCCGTCGCCGTCCGGGTCCAGGGCTGGGACACCGGCCGCCCGGACCCGGTCACCCAGTACCTGTCCGTGGGCCGGACGGACTTCGACGTGGTGGACCCGGGGATCATCAACTACGACAAGGGCCTGCCCATCGAGAAGGCCATGCACCCGGACACGATCCTCGCCTGGGCCCACAACGGCGAGTACCTGACCCACGTGCACGGCGCGCCGCTGCGCATGGTCGTGCCGGGGTGGGCGGGCAACTGGTGGGTCAAGTGGATCGAGAAGATCGAGGTCATGGACCGCATGCCCGACTGCTACTACCAGACCCACTACTTCGTCTCCGGCGAGTCGCCGGAAGACCCCGACAAGAAGCCGATGACGGCGCTCGGCGTGAAGACCCTGATCAAGTACCCGCGCGACGACGACGGCCCCCTGCCCCGCGGCGAGCACGTCGTCCGGGGCATGGCCTGGAGCGGCGAAGGCGCGGTCGTCCGGGTCGAGGTCAGCACCGACGGGGGCGGGACCTGGAACGACGCCTACGTCGAGGAGTCCGGCGACAAATGGCTGTGGCGCCGCTGGTCCTACGTCTGGAACGCCCCGGAGGCCGGGGAGTACGCCATCATGGCGCGGGCGACCGACGAGCGAGGCCGCGTCCAGCCCCAGACGGAGACGAACTTCCAGCGCAAGCACTTCGACGGGATCGTGCCGGAGGTCGTCACCGTCGCGTGAACGTAAGGGCCTCCTCCCCCCTGACAGGGATTCCTCTGCGAAAGCGGTCCGGCCGCGCTACGGGAACAGGGCAGGAGTGCCGAGACGCCGTCCACCCCCACCCTGTCCCTCCCCCTTCCAGGGAGAGGGAACCCGAGTGGCCCGGCCGCGTCCCGAGGGTCCCCTCTCCCTGTCCAGGGAGAGGGACAGGGAGAGGGTGCCGGAGAACGATGCGCCGCCCCAACCGCGTTTCGCGGAGGAATCCTGTCAGGGGGGAGGAGACCTTTATTGGAAGGGGGAGGGAGAAAAACTCCTCCCCCCCTGACACGGTTTTCGATGGACGGGGGACCGGCTCATGAATCGGCTTGCGCGGGTGGCCGCGATGGATAGTATGTCCACGGTCCGTTGACCGGCAGACGCGTGGTCGGTCGCTACTCGTCCGCGCAACGAGCCGCAACGACAACCAAGGGAAAGGAAGGCATACCATGCCAGACGGTTTCAAGAGTGCACTCAGCCGGCTTCAGGTGAGCCGGCGCGACTTCATGCGCGTGGCCGGCCGCTTCGGGATGACGTCGACGCTGTTCGGCGCGGCGTCCGTCGCCACCGGTGCCATCACCCTGCCGAAGCTCGCCAGCGCGGCCGAATCCAACTACGAGAAGCGCTTCAAGAAGGAGGCGAAGCACACCCTCAAGTTCGGTCCGGACGGTCTCAGCGCGGAGCGTCTCCTGATCCAGCGTTCGGGCGAGCTGTTCTGGTCCCAGGACATCGAGGAGCGCACCGACGGCGAGATCCGCATCGAGTTCATCGGCAGCGGCCAGATCTGCAACCAGCTCGACTGCATCAAGAAGTGCCAGCAGGGCATCATCGACATCTACTCGTCGTCGACCCAGAACGCCGCGGGCTCCGCGCCCTATCTCAACGTCCTGGACTACGCCTACGTGTTCCCCACCCGGGCGGCCCAGTACTACTTCTTCTACCATCCGAAGAGCGAGCAGCTCCTGCGCGAGCCCATGCGGCGCATCCACGGCATCGTGTGCCTGCACACCCATGCCGAGCTGCGCAACATGATGATGGGCCTGAAGTACGAGGACTCCAAGGACTTCACCAAGATCGAGGACCTCTTCGGCACCAAGAACAGGGTGACGGGCACGCAGCTCGGCCGCATCGCCATGCAGCTCATGAACCTCAACCCGGTTCCCATCGCCTGGGAGGAGACCCTCGACGGCCTCAAGCAGGGCCTCGTGGACGGCGCCGAGACGTGGTCGTCGGCTTCGGCGTTCGCCAACATGGGTCCGGTGATCGCTCAGGACGTGGGGCTGGAGTTCTTCTCGGGCAACCACCTCTCGGGGATGCGGATCCAGACCTACGAGTCGCTGTCGCCGGAGCTGCAGGACGCCGTGATGGAGTCCGCCTACACCTCGCAGGTCATGGTCCAGCACGCCAACGAGGCGTCGCTGGTCAACGTGGTCGGGGCCTCGACTCCCCAGCACCCCAACACCCACTACTCCCAGCACAACGTGCGGTACGTGCCCTTCTCGGCGGAAGAGAAGAAGAAGTGCCAGGAGCTGTGCTCGCCGGAATTCGTGCCCGAGCCGTGGGAGAAGTGGCGCGAGCGCATCAACAAGTGGGCCAACGGCCTCGACACCTACACCGACGTCTACAACATCGCCCGCGAGATCCCGGAGACGATGCTGGCCGAGCACGTCGAGCCTCGGCGCTGGTGGAAGTCCTAGTCCGTTCGCCTGGGGCGCGGGGGCCTTCGCCCCCGCGCCCTCATTTCCGACAGCATTCCCCGGCGGACCGGTCCCGGTCCGCCCCGAACATCTGGAGTTGACGATGGCCCCGCTGCTTGCCGCGTTGCGCTGGATAGACGGAAACCTGGAGAAGTGGATCATCCTCTCCGCCTACATGACCATGGGCGGGATCATCTTCGTCGAGGTCATCCGCCGCTTCGTGTTTTCGCTCCAGGCGCCCTGGAGCACCTCCGTGCCGGTTTACCTCTTCCTCTGGGTGACGTGGCTCGGCTGCGCCTACAACGTCAAGATCCGCACCCACCTGAGCTTCGACGAGCTGCGGCTCAGGATGCCGTACAACGCGCAGTTCCTCTGCCTGATCCTCGATGCGGTCTGCTGGATCGTGTTCTCGCTGATCGTCGTCTATTTCACGATCGAGCAGGTGGAGGTCGTGAAGATGAACTTCGCCATCGTGCAGGGTACCGACGACATCATGCAGTGGTGGTTCTACGTCATCACGCCGGTCGCCTGGGCGCTGATCATCTACCGCTCCCTGGAGAACCTCTGGAGCGACTACCAGCAGTTCAGGCGCAAGGAGCCTTTCAAGATCGTCCACTCCATACTGGGCGACTGAGGGAGGACGGCATCATGGACGCACTGCTCGTCACCCTCGTCACGCTGGCCATCACGGTGCTGTTCGTGCTCGGCGTGCCCATCATCCTGATCATCGGCCTGTGGACGGCCGGCGTCAGCCTCGTCATCGACTTCACGCTCTCCAACATCGGCGTCACGCTGTTCGAGGGGGTGAACTTCTACGGGCTGCTGGCGCTGCCCCTGTTCATCCTGACCGGCGACTTCATCAACGCCTCCGGCATCGCCAAGAAGCTGACCGACTTCGCCTATTCGGCGCTCGGCTGGCTGCGCGGCAGCCTGGCGATGGCCACCATCGGCGCCTGCGGCCTGTTCGCCGCCATCTCGGGATCCAACTCGGCCACGACGGCGGCGATCGGCTCGATCATGTACCCCGAGCTCAAGAAGGGCGGCTACAACGAGAACTTCGCCGCCGCGACCTCGGCGGCGGGCGGCACCGTGGGCATCATCATCCCGCCCAGCATCGTGTTCATCATCTACGGCTTCCTGATGCACCTGTCGATCAGCGACCTGTTCATCGGCGGCCTGCTGCCGGGCATCCTGATGGTCATGGCGATGATGGTCGCGTGCTGGGGCGTCTGCACCTTCAAGAAGTGGGGCCAGCTCATCGAGTTCGACATCCGGCGCATCGCGCGCGACACCGTGGGCGCCTACCTCGGCTTCATCGCCATCTTCATCATCATCTTCGGCATCTACTCCGGGACCTTCTCGCCGACCGAGGCCGCGGGGATCACCGCGGGCTACTGCCTGTTTTCCGGCCTCTTCATCACCCGGCAGCTGAAGTGGAAGAACCTGCCCGCCGTGATCATGCGGTCGGGCCAGATCACCGGCCTGCTGGCGCCGCTGATCGCCATCTCCATCGTCATGCAGCAGGTCCTCTCGCTGCTCGGCGCGCGGGACTTCGTGTCCGAGATGATCAGCGGACTGGGCGGCTACTACCCGGTGCTGTTCGCCTGCATGTTCTTCGTGCTGGCGGCGGGGACCTTCCTGGAGAGCGTCCCCAACACGATCATCCTGGCTCCGATCCTGGCCCCGATCGCCGCGGGGATCGGCGTCGACCCGATCCATTTCGCGGTCATCTTCCTGGTCGGCGACGCGATCGGCTTCATCACGCCGCCTTACGGCCTCAACCTCTACGTGGCGAGCGGAATCACCGGCATCCCGTACTTCCGATTATTGAAGTTCGTCGTGCCGTACCTGCTCGCCCTGCTCGTGGCGTGGATGTTCATCGCCCTGATCCCCGAGCTCTCCACCTATCTCGTGGAACTGGGCGTCCAGGGCGCGGGAGTCAGGGGTACGGGCGGCGGCGAGGCGGGATCGTTCGGCCAGCAATGACGTCGGGCCGGGGCGCGCGGGGCGCCCCGGCCGTCTCGCCGCGGCACGGACCGGCGCTCGCAAACGCCGTGGAGATGCGCTAAACACGTGCCGGGAAATGGAGGTTCCGATGGCTCGAAACGAGAAGCAGTGGAACGCGCACCCCGATCCCAGCCGGATCGAGTGGGCCGACAGCCGCATCTACAGCGACGAGGAGATCTTCGAGGAGGAGCTGGAGAAGATCTGGAAAAAGGTCTGGATCCCGGTCTGCCACGAGTCCGAGCTTCCGGAACCCTACGACTTCCGCACCATGTCGATCGCGCGGGAGCCGGTCATCGTCTGCCGCGACGCGGACGACAGGATCCGGGCCTTCCTCAACGTCTGCCCGCACCGCGCCAACCTGATCGAGCGCCGGCCCTCCGGCAGCTTCAAGGACGGCACGCCGTCCGGCAACCCGAAGAACATGACCTGCATGTTCCATGCCTGGCAGTTCGACATGAAGGGCCGCTGCGTGCACATCTCCCGCGGCGAGGAAGGCTACCAGGACCGCCTGTCGCCCAAGGACGTGGGCCTGCGCCGCCTGCGCTGCGAGGTGGCCTTCGGCGGGATGGTCTGGGTGACGCTCAACGACCGCATCGAGCACGACGTGCGGAACTGGGTGGGCAATGCGCTCGACTGCATCCTGGAGCCGATCGAGGCCGAGCCCCTGGAGATCTTCCACTACCACAAGTCGGTCATACCCTCGAACTACAAGCTGTGGCACGACACCAACAGTGAGTTCTACCACGACTTCGTGCACTACCATAACCGCGTCACGGGCTTCAACGACGCCTATTTCGCCCGCAAGAACATGACCTTCGACAACGGCCACGTCGTCGTCGGCTCGTTCGAGGTACAGTACGACCAGTACGAGGGTTTCGAGTCCCGCGAGGCGCTCAGCTTCCCGACCCTGCCCCCGAACAACTGGTACATGATCGACATCTTCCCGGGCATCAACTACAACCTGCGCGGCTCGGCGCTCCGCGTCGACCTGATGACGCCGCTGTCCGCCAACGAGGTCATGATCGAGTTCCGCGGCCTCGGCCTCAAGAAGGACACGGAGGAAGAGCGCCTCACGCGCGTCCGGCACCATAACACCATCTGGGGTCCGATGGGCCGGAACCTGCACGAGGACCTCCTCAGCATCACGGGCCAGGGCGTGACCATGCGCCCGGGGACGGAGCCCCGGCACATCCTGCACGGGCGCCACGAGAACGAGACGATCCACGACGAGGTCGGCATGCGCCACTACTACGACGAATGGTCCCGCTGGATGGGCAGGCCCCTGCACAACCCGACCAACCGTCCCGCCGTGGCGGCCGAGTAGCCGCGCCGTCCGCCGATGACCAGGGCCGAGCGCAGCGCCGCCGTCGAGGCGGTGAAGGATACCGTCTACCGCGCCTGCCTCCTGCTGGACGACGAGCGCTGGTCCGACTGGCTCGGACTCTGCCGGGAGGACTTCTACTACAAGATCACGGCCTACAGTCCCGAGATCCGCAAGGACGTGCTCTATCTCGACGGGGACCGCGGACAGATCGCGCAGATGTGCGAGCTCCTGCCCAAGCACAACACCGACCGCTCGCCGCTCAAGCGCCACGCCGTCGTCTACACCGTCGACGTCGACGCCGGCGGGGCGTCGGCCGAGGCCGTGACCTCCTTCGTGATCTACCAGAACATGCTCGACGGCGTGAATTCGCACATGGACGCGGGGACGAACCACCTGTTCGCCGTCGGGCGCTACCTGGACAGCTTCACCATCGCGGACGACGAGGCCCGGTTCGCCGCCCGCGAGGTCCGCCTCGAGACGCGGCGCCTCGACAAGGGGACCCACTGGCCCCTATGACTTGGAAACGGGTCTGCGCGGCCGGCGACGTCGCCGAGAACAGCCTCAAGCTGTTCGACGTCGACGGCGTCCCCATCCTCATCGTCAATTGCGGCGGCGACTTCAAGGCGATCCCTCCCCTGTGCCCGCACATGGAGGAACCGCTCGAACAGTCGGGACTCTGCGACGGCAGGATCCTCACCTGCACCAAGCACCTCTGGCAGTGGGACCTGGCGACCAACGAGCCCCGGGCGGAGACGGAAAAACCCCTGCTCATGTACGACCTCGCGGTGGAGGCCGGCGACGTCCGGGTCTTCGTCGAGCGGGAGCTCGAGTACGAGTTCGACGAGGACGACGATTACGACGACGAGGACTCGTTCTGGGACGATTGAGGCGGACGGGTCCCTGTTCCCCAAGTCGGCACACGCTTCCCAACGATATTCCAATATCTTACCCGAATCGTGCGAGGTGTGCGAGGAAAAAATTCGTAATTCGGTAAAATTTTCTATCCGCCTCTATTCCCCACGTCGTCATGCCCGGACCTGTTCCGGGGAGGCCGGGCCATCCCGCCGTTCACGAAAAACACTCCGGCCGGACAACCGACTGGAAACACGAGAGAAAGCAGATCCAATTCGCACACTTCGCACGGAGTCGAGGGGGTGCACGCGGAATCCGCACGCCCCGTCCCCACTCCGTGCGAACTGTGCGAATTGGTGCGCGGGCCTCCGGACCGCATCGTGTGTGCGGAACGCCCGCGTACCCGGGGAGCCGGGCGCGGAACCCGCGCGACCCTCTCGACTCCGTGCGAACTGTGCGAATTCATCCCGAAGGCCCGAGCGGGTGAGAAGCCAGGCGAAAACCCCGCACGCGCTTCGATCTTGAGAGGAGTCCGGGTCGGTGCTAGATTCACGGCGCCATCCGGGCGAACGAAGGCCCCGCATGACCCGCATGAAGAGAATGGCGCGGTTCGTTCTGCCGGTCGGGATACTGGCCGTCGGCGCCGGCGGGATGTCGCACCTCATCAGCAGCAAGCCGCGGCTCGAGCCGTCGCCGTCGGCGGAACGGGTCTGGACGGTCGACGCCGTGACGGTCAGCCTGGACGACGTGCAGCCGGAAATACGGCTGTTCGGGAGGATTTTCGCGGCCCGCGAAATACAGCTCCGCGCCCTCGTCCCGGGCCAGGTCGTCGAGGTGCACCCCGAACTGGTGGAGGGCGGGCTCGTCCGCCGCGGGGAGACGATCCTCGCCATCGACGAGTTCGAGTACCGGTCCGCCCTGAAGGAGAGCGAGGCGCGGCTCGCCGAGGCGAAGGCGCGGCTTGCCGAGCTGGAGGCGCGGCGGGCGGCCGAGGCGAAGGCCCTGGAGCACGATTGGAACATCCTCGCCCTGCTGGTGCGCGACCTCGAGCGGGCGGAACGGCTTTCGGCGCGGGGCATCCTTTCGGACAAGGCCCTGGACGACAAGCGCCTGGAGCTGGTCCGTCAGGAACGCGCGGTCGAGCTCCGGCGGAACGGAGTGGCCGCGGAGGCGGCGCGCCTCGAGCAGCAGAACGCGATCGTCGCGCGCCTGGACGTGGCGGCGCGGCGGGCCCGCTACGATCTGGAGCGGACCCGGCTGCGCGCGCCGTTCGACGGGGTTCTCCGGGATACGGCGGCGCAGGTGGGCCAACGCCTCGGCGTCAACGACAAGGTCGGCGGCCTGATCGATACCTCCCGCCTCGAGGCGCGCTTTCTCATCCCGGACGCCGAATACGGACGCCTCGCCGGCACGGACCGGGGAATAGTCGGAAGGACGGCGCGGGTGATCTGGCGGGCGGGACGACAGAAACTCCGTCTGGACGCGGTGATCCAGCGGGTGGGCGCACGGATCGACCCGGGGAGCGGCGGCGTCGAGCTGTTCGCGCGCATCGACGACGGGGACGCGGCGGCGTCGCTGCGCCCGGGAGCCTTCGTCGAGATCCTCGTCCGCGACCGGTCCTACGCCATGGTCGCGAGGGTTCCGGAAACGGTCCTGCGGCCGGGCGACGTCGCCTACGGCATCGAGGACGGCCGGATCGTTCCGCGGCAGACGGAGATCGTGGGCCGGGTCGGCAACGACGTCCTGCTGCGCGGCGACCTCTCGGACGGCGAGCGGGTGATCACGACCCGGTCGGCGGCCATCGTGCCCGGCCTGCGGGTCGAGGCGCGCTAGAGCGGTGTTTCCGAAGTTCCGGAACGCAAGCCGTGTTTTATCTTCGTCATTCCCGCGAAAGCGGGACTCCGTGTTTTTTCTCCGCGAAGCCCGCCTCCACGTCCGTATGGATTCCCGCTTTCGCGGGAATGACGGAACAGATGTTCATTTCAGCGCCAGGATACTAGACGGTTCCGGCCGAACCGGAACCGCTCCGATCCGTCGAGTCCGATGTCCGGGAAGAGCCTGATCCGGCTGTTCGTGCGCCACCGCAACGCCGCCAACCTGTTGATGGCGTTGATCTTCATCGTGGGCGCCTATGCGTTGTCGAGGCTGAACACCCAGTTCTTTCCCGATTTCGGCCTCGACATGATCTCGATCGAGGTGGTCTGGCCGGGCGCCAGCGCCCGGGACGTCGAAGCCAACATCGTCACGGCGATCGAGCCGGAGGTGCGGTTTCTGGACGGCGTCGACCGGGTGACCTCCTATGCGACGGAGGGGTCCGGGCGGCTGGTCGTCGAGTACGAGGCGGGCGCCGACATGCAGGCGGCGCTGTCGGACGCCGAGGCCGCGGTGGGGCGGGTCGGCACGTTGCCGGAGAACAGCGAGCGGCCGCTGGTGCGCCGGATCGTGCGCCACGACCCGATCGTCCGCCTGGTGCTGTCGGGTCCGTTCTCCGAGGCGACGCTGAAGCGTCACGCGAAGCGGATGCGCGACGGCCTGCTGGAGGCCGGAGTCGACCGGGTGGAGTTCCTGGGCGCGCGCGACGAGGAGATCCTGGTCGAGGTCGAGCCGAGGGTCCTGCGCCAGCTCGACCTGACCCTCTCGGAGGTGGCAGCCCGGATCCGGGCCAGCAACCGCGACATCCCGTCGGGGACCCTCGAAGGTTCCGTGGAGACGCAGTTGCGCAGCCTCGGCCTGCGGACCACGCCGCGCGACCTCGGAGGCATCGAGATCAGGTCGTTCGACGACGGCCGGAAGATCCATCTGCGCGATATCGCGTCCCTGTCGGAAGGGTTCGACGACCGCGCGCCCGTCGGCCTGCGCGAGGGCCGGCCCGCGATCGAGCTGCACGTGCAGCGGTCCCCCGCCGCCGACGCCCTCGACGTGGGGGATACCGTCGACCGCTATCTGGCCGAGACGCGCGGCGACTATCCGCCGCAACTCCGCGTCGAGCGGTACGACGCCCAGGTCGGGCTGATCCGGCAGCGCATCGCGGTTCTGCTGGACAACGGGCTCGGCGGACTGGTCCTGGTGCTGGGGGTGCTCCTCGTGTTCCTCAACGGCCGCACCGCGTTCTGGGTGGCCGCCGGGATCCCGACCGCGTTCATGGCCGCGTTCGGAGCGGTCCTGGCGCTGGGCGGAAGCATCAACATGCTGACGCTGTTCGCGCTGATCATGACGCTCGGGCTCATCGTCGACGACACGATCGTCGTGGCCGAGCACGCGGCGGCGCGGCGCGAGGCGGGGGCGGGCGCGCGGCAGGCGGCGGAGGCGGGCGCGCTGCGCATGCTGGCGCCCGTGACGGCCGCCTCGCTGACGACGGTCGCCGCGTTCCTGCCGCTCGTGGCCATGAGCGGACTCATCGGCCAGATCGTCGGCGCCATTCCGCTGGTGGTGGTCGCGGTCATCCTCGCCAGCCTGGTCGAGTGCTTCCTCGTCCTGCCCGGCCATCTGCGCGGATCTCTGGAACGTCACGGCCATGGCGGCGGCAGCGCGCTGAGGCGGCGCTTCGACGCCGGCTTCGACCGTTTTCGCGCCGGCCCCTTCCAGCGGCTTGTCGGGTTTTGCGTGCGCCGGCGCTACGTGACGGCGTCCTGCGCGGTCTCGGTCTTCCTGCTGTCGCTCGGGCTGACGTTCGGCGACCGGGTGGGGTTCCATTTCTTTCCCTCGCCGGAATCCGACGTGGCGGTCGGCAACGTCGTGATGGCGCCCGGCACTCCCCGCCGCGAGACCGTGGCCATGGTCAGGGAACTGTCGGACGCCGCCGAGAGGGCCGCCGCGCGCCTTGCCGGCGACGGCGAGGAGCTGGTGGCCATGAGCTTCGGCACCGCCGGCCGCAGCGGAGGCAGGCAGTTCTCGCGGATCGGCGGCGACCGCTACGGCGGCCTGACGGTGGAACTGATCCCGTCCGACCGGCGCGCCGTGCGCACGCACGAGTTCATCGAGGCCTGGCAGGCGGAAATCCGCCCGTCGTCCAACGTCGAGAGCATCAACGTCAAGGCGCGCGTGGGCGGCCCGCCGGGCCGCGAGATCGACATCCGCCTGCGCGGAGGCGAGGCCGGCGGCCTCAAGGCCGCGGCGACCGAAGTCAAGGCCCTGCTGGCGCGTTTCCCCGGCGTCAGCTCCATCGAGGACGACCTTCCCCGCGGCAAGCGGGAGCTGATCCTGGAAGTGACCCCCCGGGGCAAGGCCCTCGGCTTCACCACCGAGAGCGCCGGAACGCAGGTGAGGAACGCGTTCCAGGGCGTCGTCGCCCAGCGCTTCGTCCGCGGCGACGAGGAGGTCGAGATCAAGGTGCGGTATCCGCGCCGGAGCGCGGACAGCGGCGCGTTCCACGATCTGTTCCTGCGCGCGCCCGACGGCGCGGAGGTGCCGCTGAGCGAGGTCGCCGCCCTGCGCCGGGAGAGCGGGTTCTCCCGCCTCCGCCGCGAGGACGGGGCGCGGGAGGTCGCGGTCACGGCCGAAATCGACGAGCGGGTCACCAGCCTCGGCGCCCTGCTCCCGGCCATTGAGGGGGGCGGGCTCGCCGACATCTCGAGACGCCACGGGCTCGGCTACCGGTTCAAGGGAAAGGCGGAGGAACAGGCCGACTCCATCGCCGACATGATCGCCGGAGCCGCCATCGGCCTGACCGCCATCTACATCGTCCTGGCATGGGTGTTCGCCAATTTCAGCCGGCCCGTCATCGTCATGGCCATCATCCCGTTCGGTTTCGTGGGCGCGGTGCTGGGCCACCTGCTGCTCGGCTTCGACCTCACCATCCTCAGCCTGATCGGCCTGCTGGGCCTTTCCGGCATCCTCGTCAACAACGCCATCATCCTGGTCCGCACCGTCGACGAATACATCGACGGGGGAGCGCCGCTGCCCGAGGCCATCGCCGCCGGATGCCGGGACCGGCTGCGCCCGGTGCTGCTCACGTCCCTGACCACGATCGGCGGCCTTGTCCCGCTGCTGTTCGAGCGCAGCTTCCAGGCCCAGTTCCTGGTCCCCATGGCGATCACGATCGTGTTCGGCCTCGCCGTCGCGACCCTGATCGTGCTGGCCCTCATCCCCGCCCTCCTCGCCATCGACGAGGATGCCCGCGCGGCCCTCGGCCGCCTTCGCCGCCGACGGAGTCCCGCCCGGCTGCCCGGCTGATCCGGGAGGCCCGCGCACCCGGCCGCTGGACGGAGGCGAAGCCTTGAAGGAGACACGCGCGGAATATGGACCTTGCAGAAGGGGCCGACAGGAGAGGCACACATGCTCACGCGCATGAAGCTCGGCAATTTCAAGGCGTGGCGGGAAGCCGATCTGCGATTCGGAAAGGTCGCCGGATTCTTCGGCACCAACAGCGCCGGCAAGAGCAGCCTTCTTCAACTTCTCCTATTGCTCAAGCAGACCAGGAACGCGACGGACCGCGGCCTTGTCCTCGATTTCGGCGGCCCGTCCCATCTGGTGAACCTCGGGACGTTCAACGACGCGGTTTCACAGGCGACGCGGTTCACAGGCACCGTCAAGAGGGAGCGAATAAGCTGGCTCCTGGAGTGGACGCTTCCCGAAACGCTCCGGATCGACGACGCGATGGGATCCCGTCAAGACCCACCTCTTTCCCGACGAGACGTACTTCTACCAGAATGCCGATTTCCTCGGCGATTTCGAGCTCGCTTACGAGAACCTGATGGACTCGATCTACTATCTCGGTCCCCGGCGGGAATACCACTGGGCCGGCTCGAGCCCCACGGACGTCGGACAGCGCGGCAGGGACAGACGATAGCCCCGGCGGAACGCCGATGACCCTGAAGTATCCCAGAACGCCTTACTGGCCCCACTCCCCGGCGGTCGGCCGGGAGGACGGAGTGCACCCGGATCCGCTCCGCTTTGTGGGCGCGCCCGTGGTGGCGACGGAGAAGCTGGACGGCAGCAACACGCTCCTTCACGCGGGCAATGTCTACGCGCGCAGCGTCTCCGCCCCGTCCGAGGACAAGTGGATGGCGATGGTGAAGAAGCACCACGCCTGGAAGGTGACGGAACCCGACGTCCATCTCTACGGCGAGGACATCTACGGGGTGCACAGCATCGCCTACGGGCCGGTGCCGGAAGACCGGACCTTCTACGCCTTTGCGCTCCGCGACGGGAGCGGCGCATTCGCGCCGTTCGCCGAGGTGGAAGCCTACGCGGGCCGGCGGGATATCCCGGTCGTTCCGGTCCTGTTTACGGGGACCTTCCGTTCGGTCGCGGAGATACGCGCGTTCCTGGAGCGCGCCCACGGCGAACGCTCCGCGCTCGGCGGCGAGCGCGAGGGCGTCGTGCTGCGGCTGGCGCGCGGGTTCCCCGCCTCGGAATTCCACGAACACGTCTGCAAGAGCGTGCGCGCCGGCCACGTACAGACGGACGCGCATTGGACCCGGAACTGGAAACCGTGCAGACTCGCGCGCGCTCCACATCGAAGCAACGGCGCCTGATGGCCGCACCGCGGAAACGCCTGGGATTCATCGGACTGGGCGCCATGGGCAAGCCCATGGCGCGGAACATCGCCGAGCGCCTCGGCATCCCCGTCAACCTCTACGACCTCCGCCCCGAAGCCATGGCCGGCGCCGGCGAATGGGGCGGCGTGGTCCGCGCGTCGCCGGCCGAGGTCGCGGCCGAGAGCGACGCGGTCTTCACCATGCTGCCCGCGGACGAGCACCTGCGGGCGGTCGCGCTGGGCCCCGGCGGAATCCTCGGGAACGCGCGGGACGGCCTGACCCTGGTCGATTTCAGCACCCTCGATCCGGCGACCGTCCGCGACGTCGACGCGAAGTTCCGCGCCAGGGGCGCCCGGTGCCTCGCCGCCGCCGTGACCCTCGGCGTGCCGCGCGCCGTCGAGGGCACGCTCTCGGTCTACGTGGACACTGCCGTGCACGAAGACGAGGATCTCATGGCCTTCGTGCGGGGCTGCTCGGCCACCGTGCTGCCCGTCGGCGGGACCGGCAGCGCCAAGACGATGAAGCTGGTGAACAACTACCTGACCGGGGTGGGCACCGCGGCCGTCTCGGAGGTGGTCGGCCTCGGGGTCAAGGCCGGCGTCCCCGCGGAGACCCTGTTCCGGCTTCTGATGAAAGGGTCCGGCGCGAGCTACCTCATGGAGAAGGAGATCATGGAGACGGTGCCCGCGGGCGACATGGGGCCCGGCCGCTTCAGCGTCGATTTCATGGTCAAGGACCTGAAGCTGGCGCAGGAGATGGCCCGCCGGCACGGACACCCGAGCCACTACGCCGCGGCGGCCCTCGCGGCCTACAACGGCGCCCGGGCCTACGGCCACGGACGCGACTACATGGGCTCGGTCGTCCGCTGGTACGAGACCGCCGCGAACATGGAGCCGGTCGGGCCGACGGAGAAGGCCCGGACATGAAGATCGGCGTCGTCGGCGTCGGCGCCATGGGCGCCCCCATGGCCAGGAACCTGGCCCGGGACGGCGACACGGTCCTCGCCTACGACATCGTCCCGGATAGGGCCCGGGCCGTCGCCGGCGGCGGGGTGGAGCAGGCCGGGTCCGTGGCCCAGGTCGCGCGAGGCTGCGAGCTGATCGTCCTGATGACTCCCGACGACGCGGCCCTGCGCGACGTCATGCACGGGGACGGCGGAGTCCTGTCCGTCGGGACGTTCTCCGGGTGCATCGTCGATCTCAGCACGACATCCGAGCATCTCGCCCGGGAGATCGGCGCGGCCGCCGCCGCGCGCGGAGTGGGATATCTCGACGGCGCCGTCATCGGCGGGAGCGTCGCCGCCGCGCGCGACGGGGCGTCGCCGATCGTCGTCTCGGGCGACGAGGCCCTGCTCGAGCGGTACCGGCGCGTGCTCGAGCGTCTCGGTTCGGTCGACCACGCCGGCGTCCAGGGCAACGCCAAGATCGTGAAGATCTGCAACAACCTGCTGCTCGGCATGCACACGGTGTCCGGGGCCGAGGCGTTGTCCATCGCGGAGGCCGCCGGCCTCGCCCTCGAGGACACGGTCGCCTGGCTCGACGCGAGCTCCGGCAACACGGCGGCGATGCGGGCGATGTTCGGACGTTTCTCCGAACACGGCGCGTTTCCCGAGGGCATCGCCTCGTTCGGCTTCTTCGACAAGGACATGGCGCTCGGGTGCGCGCTGGCCGAGCGCCACGGCTACCCGGCGTTCCTGGCCCACCTGACGCGCCAGTTGCTCGCCACCGCCGCCCGGGCGGAAGGGGTCGGCGCCCCGTTCGCCTCGGTGCTCTCCTGGTACCGGGCCATGGGGCGCGCCGGCGCCGTCGTTCCGGCGCAACGGGAGGCAACCGCGGAGGGGACATGACCGGGGAGAAACGCCGCAAGGTCACGCTGAACCGTATCCGCGGCAAGAAGGAACGGGGCGAGCGCATCACCGCGATCGGCGTCTACGACGCCCCGATGGCGGCGATCGCCGACCGGGTCGGCTTCGATCTCCTGATCAACGGCAACGCCGGCCCCATGTCCCTGCTGGGCCACCCGGACCCGACGACCGTCACGTTCGAGGAACAGCTCTTCCTCACGAAGGCGGTAAGCCGCGCCGCGCGGTACGGCTTCGTCGTGGGGCACCTCCCGTTCCTCACCTACCACGCCTCGCGGGAGCAGGCGATCGTCAACTCCGGGCGCATGGTCAGCGAAGGCGGCGCCGATTCGGTCAAGTTCGAGGGCAACGAATACACCGCCGAGTACGTGGCCGAGGTCGTCCGGGCGGGCATCCCGGTGATGGGCCACATCGGCATGCAGGCGTCGCGCCGCTCGGAACAGAGCGGGTTCGGCATCAAGGGCCGCACGTCGGCGGACGCCGCCGGGATCGTCATGGGCGCGCGCGCCTTCGTCGAGGCCGGCGCCTGGGGCTTCATCCTGGAGCAGGTGCCGACGGAACTCGCCGCGTTCCTCACCGAGGACCTGCCGGTGCCGGTCATCACCCTGGGGGGCGGCCGCGTCAACGACGGCGTCTATCACATCGCCGGCGACGTGGTGGGCTACAGCGCCTTTCCGATCCCCCGGAACCGCGGCGCCTTCGCCGACGTGGGCAGCGTCATGGAGGACGCGCTGCGCCGCTACCGCGACGAATCGGTCGCCGGCGCCTATCCGCCGGACGAGAACACCGTTCACATGGAACCCGAGGAGCACGGGAAGTTCCTCGAGCTGATGGGCAAGCGGTAACGGGGGCGACGCCCCGGAAGCGTGGTCAGCCGGCGAGATACCCGCCGTCGACGTAGAGCTCCGCGCCCGTGATGTACGACGCCTCGTCGGAGGCGAGAAACAGGACGGCGTTCGCCACCTCGATAGGCTCGCCGGCGCGGCCCAGGGGTATGCGGGCCATCCACCGCTCCCGCAGGGCCGGGTCGGCCGTCAGCCTCGCGGTGCGCATGGGCGGCATGATGCCGGGGTGCACGCTGTTCACCCGGATGCCGTCCCCGCCGTTCTGCACGGCAGCGGCCTTGGTGACGAGGCGCACGCCGCCCTTGGTCGCGTTGTAGCCGACATGGACCACGTCCTGCCCGATGTTCCCCGAGATGGACGAGATGTTCACGATGGAGCCGCCGCCCTGCCCGCGCATGACGGGGATCACGGCCCTCATGCCGAGAAAGACGCCGCGCAGGTTCACGTCCATGAGCGTGTCGAAGGCGCCGAGGTCCATGGAGTCCTCGGTGGAGCTGCCGGTGAAGCCCGCGTTGTTGACGAGGACGTCGACCCGCCCTTCCCGCTCCACCGTCCGGGAGACGACCGCGCTCCAGTCGTCTTCCGAGGCCACGTCGTGGCGCATGAAGGTCGCCTTGCCGCCGCTCGCAACGATGTCCCCGGCGACCTCCCGGCCCCGGGCCTCCGCCACGTCGGTGGCCACAACCGTCGCGCCTTCCCGCGCGAACAGCCTGACCTCCTCCGCTCCCATGCCGCTTGCCGCGCCGGTGACGATGGCGATCTTGCCGTCCAGCCGCATCGACGTGCCTCCCCCGGTTTGCGTTCGGTTCCCCGCTCCCTTATGGAGCAGCGGAGACACCGGATCAATCGCCGCCGCAGGCAGGGGACGCCGGCGGCCGCGCCTCTTTTCGGAAGCGGAAGAAAAAGGGACCGACGATGTATGACCTTTCCGGCAAGGTCGCCCTCGTCACCGGCGCGGGCGGCGAGAAGGGGTTCGGCCGCGCCATCGCCAACCGGCTCGCCCGGGAAGGCGCGAAGCTCGCGGTCAACGACATGGCGGCCAACCCTTACGGCAAGGACGGATGGGGCGGCGTCGATGCCGTCGTCGAGGAGATCCGGTCCGGCGGCGGCGAGGCCATGCGGGTGCTCGCCGACGTCTCCGACGCGGCCGCCGTGGATGCGATGGTGGACGAAATCCTCGCGCGCTTCGGCCGCCTCGACATACTGGTGGCGAACGCGGGGTCGCGCCCGGGCCGGGACCGGGTGCCGCTGGTCGAGCTCACGGAAGAGGCCTTCGACGAGGTTCAGCGCGTCAACGTGAAGGGGACGTTCCTCTGCTGCCGCGCGGCGGCCCGGCACATGGTCGCGCGCGAGGACGGCGGCCGCATCGTCGTCATCGCGTCCACCGCCGGAAAGCGCGGCGTGGCCCGTTACTCGGCCTACGTCGCCTCCAAGTTCGCGCTCGTCGGGTTCACCCAGTGCCTCGCCCTCGAACTGGGACCGAGCGGGATCACCGTGAACGCGATCTGCCCGGGGTTCGCCATGACAGAGCGCATGACCGAGATCGCCGGCGCCCTGAAGGACGAGGACGAGAGCCTCGAGGAGAAACTGGCGGACATGCGCCGGGAACGGGCGGCCTCGACGCCGCTCGGGCGGACCACCGAGCCCGAGGACGTCGCCAACATGGCGGCGTTCCTCGCCTCCGGCCAGTCGAGCTTCGTGACCGGCCTCGCCCTCTCCGTCGCCGGCGGCCACGTCATGTCGTAGCGCGGTGCCGGACCCCGCTACGGATAGACGATGCCGTGCCGCCCGTCCCGGAAGCTCGGCGCCTCGCCGGAGATGGGTTCGTAGTCCGTCGCGTCGGCCGTATGGATGTGCGCAGCGAACTCCAGTCCGGACGGCTGATCGATCGTGGCGGCCGCGATGCCCATGGTCGGCCGCCGGTCGCTGTCGAAGAACAGGCTCGCGCCGCACCTGCCGCAGAAGCCTCGTCTCGCATGGTCCGAGGATCGATACCAGGAGAGGCAGTCGTCGTCCTCGATCGTCAGGTCCTCCCGCACCACCTGGGTCGCCGTCCAGATGCTGCCGATGGCGCGGCGGCACATCTCGCAATGGCATCGGACGGCCTGGCGCCGGGCGGCGGGCGCCCTGTAGCGGACGCCGCCGCACAGGCAGTGGCCGGAAATATCCCCGACGGCGTTGGATGTCGACATGGCGGGCCTCCGGTTGGGGTCGGAATTCCGGCAACAATGGCAAACGCGGGCACCTCGCGGCAATGCCGGGGGCCGTCCGCCGCATGGGGCGCGTGATGTCCCGGCCCGCGTTTCCCGTCGTCAGGCGTCCCGGCCCGGGCGCGTCGCGGCCGGTCGTCGTCAGCATCCCGCACTTCGGGACCGAACCCATCCCGGACGTCCGGCCCGAGGACTACGCGGATCCCCAATTCGTGCACCTGCCCTGGGGATACGCCGACACCTTCGCCGCCGAGGTCTACGGGCAAGCGCATAACCACGGCGCAACCGTCGTGGCGACCCCCTACTCCCGCCTGTTCGTCGACGTGAACCGCCGGCGCGACGACTTCACTCGCAAGAACGGCGTCGTCACGTCGGCCGGGGGCGTGTTCCGAACCCACACCCGGCGCGGCAGGCCGATTTTCGCGGAACCCATGACGGAAGCCCGCGCCGAAGGCGTGCTGGCGGCCTACTACGATCCCTTTCACGCGGCCCTCGGCGGCGCGCTCGACGACCTGCGGAACCGGCACGGCCGCGTGCTGCTCCTGGATTCGCATACCGCCAGCCCCAACCGGATGGGGGAGCGCGAGGTCGTCCTCGGCACGCGGGGCGGCGCTACGGCGGACCGGGCGGTCGTCGACCGCATCGCAGACCTCGTCGCGGCCGTGGGCGTCGACGTCCGGGAGGACGTTCCCGGATACGCCGGCGGGCACATCGTGCGGCGCTACGGCGAGGACGGACCGCCGGACGTGGACGCCGTTCAGATCGAGATCAACGCGGGCTTCCTCATGACGACCCCGCGCGAGGAGCTGGTGCCGCGGATGATCCGGGGCGAAAGGCCCGGCCGGCACGCGGAGAACATCGCGCGGATGCGGCGCTGCGTCGGGACGATCGTGAAGGAGGCGCTCGGACGGCTTGCTACACCGTGAACGCCTCGCCGTCGAAGGCGCCGCGGGTGGCGATTTCCTCCACCGGCTTGCGCCGCAGCTTCGTGAGCTGCTTCACCGGCTTGCCGAGCGGCACCAGGGCGCTCACCGCGTAGTGCGGCGGAATGTTGAGCAGCGTCTTCACCTCCGGCTCGCTGGCCACCGGCACCGTGGTGATGGTGCCGCCGAATCCCGCCTGGCGCG
The DNA here is from genome assembly GCA_963663355.2 of Alphaproteobacteria bacterium. GTDB lineage: Bacteria > Pseudomonadota > Alphaproteobacteria > UBA2966 > UBA2966 > UBA2966. Next base: position 1,665,262 of record CAXXKS010000001.1, on the reverse strand, counting down.
CGGCAAGGAGGGTGTTCCAGACGAACGGGTAGATGGAGGCGCCGCTGATGACGCCGACGCGGTCGAGGTCCTTGTCCATGGACGCCACGACCCGGAGGTCGACGGCAAACACGAGCACGACGGAGGCCTTGCGGTAGGGTTCGACCAGGATACCGAGGGGCGGCGTATCTTCGATCTGTTGCTCCGTGACGTTGGAGGGAACGACGGTGTTCCAGGGACTCTCGCCCGCGTCCTGCTGCGCCGCGTAGATCTTGGCGGGCCGTTCCGCGATCTCCGAAATCCGGTCGCGGGTGTCCTGGTCCCTGACCACGATCACGCGGTTCCCCTGGCGGTTGCCGCCGCTCGGCGCGAACCGCGCGACGTCGAGCATCTCGTAGATCGCCTCGTCGGGCACCGGATCGCCCGTGTACGCACGCGCCGAAAACGTGGTCCGCATGACATCGTCGAGTTCCATCGAAACCTCTCCCGCGTGGTATGACAGTCGGACGCCACTCTATCAGGTTCGCGCCCGCCGTTGCCCGACCCCGCCGGACGTGGCCTTGATTGGGCGTCGTGCACCCGCCGGAGACCGCGCCATGAAGATCGCGAACCTCGTCGTCAAGCCGCTGAGCTGGGACCTCGACCCTCCCCTCTCGAACCCGGTCCTCACCTGGAGCAAGAAGGAGATCGTGCTCGTCTTCGTCGAGACCGATACCGGGTTGACGGGCGTCGGCGAGGGCTGGGTGGCCGGCGGAACGGCGCGCGCGCTCGTCGCCACCCTCGAGGACGACATCGCGCCGGTGGTCGTGGGTCGGGACCCGCGCCGCATCGCCGCGATCTGGGAGGACATGGACTCCAGCCGCAGCATCGGCGCCCGTCCGGGCCTGGTCCGGGCGGCCATGTCGGCCGTCGACATGGCCCTCTGGGACGTGCTCGCCCGGCACGCGGGGCTGCCGCTCTATCAACTCCTCGGCGGGCATTCCGACCACGCATGCGTGTACGCGAGCGCGGGTCTCTACGGGACGGACAAGTCCGTCGCGGATCTCGCCGAGGAGATGTCGGGCTACATGGCCCGGGGGTTCACCGCCGCCAAGATGAAAGTCGGCGGGGCCTCCCTCGACGTCGATACGGCGCGCGTCGCTGCGGCGCGGGAAGCCATCGGACCCGGCCGCCGGCTGATGGTCGACGCCGTCTGCGGCATGACCGCCCGCGACGCCCTGGCGCTGGCGGAACGCATCAAACCGTTCGGCATACACTTCTTCGAGCAGCCCGTCGCCGCCTGCGACTACGACGGCATGGCGGCGGTCAACGAGCGGAGCGGCATCCCCGTCGCGGGCAACGAGAACTTCGTCGACCTGCACGCGTTTCACGAACTCCTGCGCCGCCGGTCCGTCACCTTCACGCAGTTCGATCTGGCGATCTGCGGCGGCGTCACGGAAGGTTTGCGCATCGCCGCGGCCGCGCGCGCCTGGCACAGCCCTACGACCATCCACAGTGCGGGTTCCATCGTCTGCATGGCCGCGAGCCTTCACGCGGCGGCGGCCCTGCCGGACTGCGAGTCCGTGGAATACCACATGCTGCACGACTGGCTGTTCGACCGCGCGCCCGAAGGCTTCCTGGCGGTCGAGGACTCGCGCATTCGCCTGTCCGACCGCCCCGGCCTCGGCCTTGACCTGAGTCCCGGCGACTTCTGAGGCGGACGCTCAGTCCCTGGGATTGATCATGCCGGATTGGCCACCCGTCACGTCCACGACGGCCCCGGAGACGAAGGACGCCTCGTCCGAAAGCAGCCACAGGATGGCGTCCGCCACCTCCTCCGGCTTGCCGTCGCGCATCTCCGGATTCTGGGCGACGAACTTCTCGATGCGGTCGGGCCAGCTGGCGTTGATGTGGAAGTTCGTGATGACGAACCCGGGCCGTACGGCGTTCACGCGCACCCGTTGTTCCGCGACCTCCTTGGAGAGCCCGATCGTGTACGTGTCCGCGGCGCCGTTCGACGCGGCGTAGTGGACCCAGTAGCCGGGGGCCCCGTGGTCGGAGGCGGGCGAGGTCACGTTGACGATCGCGCCCCCGTCCCCGCCGTGTTTCGGCATCATGCGCCTGAGCGCCTCGCGGCAGCACAGGGCGATGCCCATCACCTTGGTGTCCATGGTCACCCGGACGTCCGCCGCCGTCACCTCGTCGGCCGTGGCGCGGCCCGGCACGAACCCCGCGTTGTTGACCAGGGCCGTCACCGGGCCGAGCTCCCGGTCCACGGTCTCGAACATGCGGAGGACGTCGTCCTCCCTTCCCACGTCCGCCTTCACGGCGACCGCCTTGCGTCCGAGCCTTTCGACCTCCGCCGCGACGGCTTCCGCCTCCTCCCGCCGGCCGCGGTAGTTGACGCAGACGTCGTACCCGCGCCGGGCGCCGCCCCGCGCGGTCGCCGCCCCGATGCCCGTGCTCGCTCCGGTAACGATGAGGACTCCGCTCACGCCACACCTCCCCCGTTCGTGGTCGAGAATCTGGGACGGCTCCCGGCCGGGTCGCGCAAGACGGGACGCACGTGGGCCGCCTCTCCGGGCGCCGCCTGGACGAGCCTCAGGGTCGAGGGGCCGACCGCGACCGCGCCGTCGCCGTCCGCTTCCGCGATGCGCACCCAGCCGCGGACGTTGGCGCCCTTCCCGGCCGTGATCTCGATCATATCGCCTTCGTCCAGGCCGAGGCGCGCGGCCGATTCGCGGGAGATCGCCAGAAGGCGCTTGGGGCCGTCGAACATCTCGCCCTCCGCCGCCCGCACGGTCAGCACGACCCGCTCCGCCGAGAGCGCCTCGCGCCTGGCGGCCGTGCGCGTCTCGTCGACGCGGCCCCGGCCGTCCAGAACCACCCCGAAACGCCTGTCCGCCTGCTCCCCGGTCAGGAGTCCGTCCTTCACGTCCCGCCGGACCGCCTCCGGGTCGCGCGTCAGCGGGTCGCCGTACCCTCCGCCGCCCGCCCCTTCCATGCGCACGACGTCGCCCGGACCCACCGGAAACCCCGTCACCTTGCCCGGTATCGGGGACGGCTCGACGACGGCCCCGCCGCGCAGGACCACGAAGCGGTTGGCCGCCGGATTCCGCGCGCCCTTCACGCTGTAGGGCGGAATGACGTTCTTGTCGGACAGCACGGACAGGGTGGACCCGTCGTTGCACACGCCGATGTCCCGGCGGATGCCGAAGCCGCCCCGCCACCGGCCGTCGCCGCAGCTTCCTTCCCGCAGCTCGCACCGCTCGACGCGCAGCGGGTTCTGGCTCTCGACGACTTCCGACGACTGGATGGCGTTGAAGTCGCCCTCCGTGTAGACGCGGATGCCGTTGTGGCCGTCGCGGCCGCGGATGGCTCCCGTCCCGCCCGAAGGGTATTCGTAGAGCAGGTAGATGCCGCCGGTCTCGGGATAGGGGCCCGAAACGTAGGTGTGGTTGGCGGAGCAGCGCGCGTCCCCGGTCATCAGTTCGGGGACGATCTGGCCGAAGGCGGCGGCCACCGTGGAGTCGAGCAGGTACTTGACCTCCGCCATGCCGCCGCAGGGCGCCGGCGGGCGGGCGTTGAGGAAACTGCCTTCCGGGACGACCACGTCGATCGGCGCGAAGGACCCATGGTTGATCGGCGACTCGGGGTCGAGGAAGGACTTGGCGACGGTGACAACGGCGTTTCGCGCCATCGCGGGTCCGACGTTCGTGGGCCCCGCCGACTGGGGCGACGATCCCGAAAAATCGGCGGTCAGCGAGTCCCCCGCGACCGTCAGCCTGAGCTTGGCGGCGAGGGGCTCCGGGTTGTGCCCGTCGCTTTCGATATAGCCCTCGGCGAAGTAGTCGCCGTCCGGGAGCTCGCCGATCCGCCGCCGCTGATAGGCTTCGCCCCGCCGGATCAGTTCCTCGACCCCCTCGAGGAACGCCCTCGGACCGAACCGGCCGAACAGCCGCCGGAGGTGTTCCGCCGCCTTGCGCACGGCCCCGTGCATGGTGTTGAAGTCGCCGCGCCGCTCCACGGGCACGCGCATGTTGTCGATGAGCAGGGTCAGGAACGCCTCGTTCATCCTGCCCCGGTCGCAGATCTTCGTCGGCGTCACCCGCACGCCTTCCTGGAAGATCTCCGCGACGCGCCCGGAAATGGAGCCGGCCGACATCCCGCCCACGTCGCCCCAGTGGCAGCGCACGGCGGCGAACATGACGTGCCGTCCCTCGTGGAACACCGGGCACAGCATCAGGATGTCGTTGAGATGGGTGCCGCCCGTGTAGGGATCGTTGTGCAGGAAGATGTCGCCGTCGTGGATGTCGCCGGCGAACGCCTTCAGGACCTCCCGCGTCGAATAGGGCACCGCGAACAGGTGAATGGGATGGTCGTCGAGGGACTGCGCCGCCTGCCGCCCGTCCGCCGTGAGCAGCGCGCAGGAGAAATCGTGGCCCTCGTAGATGATGGAGGAGTACGACGAATGGATGACGTTGGCGCGCATCTCCGCCGCGACCGCGACGAGCGATTCGCGAATCAGCTCCAGTTCGCCGAGTTCCCGCATGAAAGGCGTTCCCGCAAGGTTCGGGGCCATCATAGGGCCTAGGCCGGACGCGCCGCCACCTCGTGCGGCCTCGCCGCCGGCTGGAGGAGTCTGCTATTCCATCGGCCGACCGGACCGGTGGGCGCGTCCCGCCCCGGGAATCCACGCGCAGGGAAAGGAACGGGACCATGCCGGACAGGATCGCCGCGGTGGGCCGGGGCTTGGTCGGCCGCGCCTGGGCCGTCGCGTTCGCGCGCGCCGGGTACGACGTCGCGCTCGTCGGCCGGAAGGGGGTCGCCGCCGACGAAGCCTGGACCGCGATCGACACCGGCCTCGCGGACCTGGAGCGGCTGGGCGAGATCGAATCCGCCGCCGCCGTGCGGGCGCGGATCGCCGGCACCGACAACCTCGCCGGCGCCCTGGACGGCGCCGTCCTGGCGATGGAGAGCTATCCGGAGGACCGGGACGTCAAGCACGCCCTCTTCGCGAAGATGGACCGCCTCGCGGGACCGGACTGCATCCTCTGCAGCTCCGCGTCCGGCATCGGCGCCTCGGAGTTCACGGCAGACCTGGACGGCCGCCGCCGGTGCGTGGTCACCCACCCCTGCAACCCTCCGTCGTTCCTGCGCGTCGTCGAGATCTCGCCCGCCCCGTGGACGGCGCCGGAGGTCGTCGAGCGCTGCCGGACGATCATGGAAGGCATCGGCAAGTCCGCGGTGGTCGTCAGGAAGGAGATCATGGGCTTCGTCCTCAACCGCCTGCACATCGCCCTGGTCGTCGAGGGCCTGAGCCTGGTCGAGCGGGGGTACGTCTCGGCCGAGGATCTGGAGAAGGTCGTGAAGGACGGGATCGGACCCCGGTGGGCCTTCATGGGACCGTTCGAGACCCTGGACCTCAACGCCCCCAACGGCTGGCGGGAGGTGATGGGCTATTTCGGCGACCTCATGAAGCGCATGTATCCCGACCGGGAGTGGGGCGGCGGCGCCGTCGAGCGGGTCGACGAATACCGGCGCCGGCACCTGCCGCCGGAGCGTCTCGACGACCGCCGGGCCTGGCGCGACCGCCAGCTCATGGCCCTCGACGTCCTCAAGCGGAAAGCCGATGCGGAGTGGGAGTAGGCGCCCGCCGCGCTATTCCGTCACGTCGGGGTCGGTCTCGCCCACCGGCGGCATCGCCTGCATCCTGCTCGGAGGCGCCTTCCTCACCCTCAACGACGCGGCGATGAAATGGCTGACGGCCGGCTATCCCGTGGGCGAGATCATGACCTTTCGCGCGCTGTTCGCGTTCCTGCCCGTCGCGTTCTTCGCGTGGCGCGCGGGCGGCTGGCGCTCGCTCAGGGTCCGGCATTTCCACGCCCAGAGCGCCCGGGCGGCCTTTTTCGTGATGTCGTCCTTCCTCTGGGTGTTCGGCCTGAACTTCCTGCCTCTGGCCGACGCCATGGCCGCGACCTTCACCGGCCCGATCATGATTACGGCGCTGGCGCCGCTGCTGCTGGGCGAAACCGTGGGCTGGCGGCGCTGGACCGCCGTCCTCGTCGGCTTCGTCGGGATCCTGCTGATGATCCAGCCGGCCGGCGAGGGCCTGCGCGTGGCCATGCTCCTGCCGCTGGTGTCGGTGATGGGCGGGGTCGCGCGCGACGTCATCACCCGGCGGATCGCCTCGTCGGAGTCGTCGGTCGGCACCCTCGCCTTCACCACCGCCGCGACGTGCCTGGCCGGCCTGTTCACCCTGCCGTTCGGCTGGACCGTCCCCGGCGCCCGGGACTGGCTGATCCTGGCGGCCAGCGGGGTCCTCATGGGCGCGGCGCATTTCCTCTACATCGAGGCCCTGCGCCTGGCGGAGGCCGTCATCGTCATGCCCTTCAAGTACTTCAACATGGTCTGGGCCGTCGCCCTGGGGTTCGCCATCTGGGGCGACCTGCCCGACCGCTGGGTGATCGGCGGGACGGTCCTCGTCGTCCTGAGCGGCCTCTACATCATGCACCGCGAGACGTGGCGCCGGCGCCGGGGATGAGGCATGGATTCCCGCGAAAGCGGGAATCCGTGTTCCGGCACGATGCCAACCCGGCATGTTCCGGGAACCGTGCCGAGGTTCCATGGGCGTCGTGTTACACTGCCGGGCGCCCATCCTGCACCCGCGGCCGCCACGAACGGGGGACGAACCCATGACCGTCACAGCCCTCAACCACGTCAACATCGTCACCGGCGATCTCGAAGCGACGCGGAAGTTCTACTCCGATGTCATCGGCCTGATCGACGGAGACCGTCCCTCCTTCGACTTCCCCGGCGCCTGGCTCTACTGCGGCGACGAAGCCGTCATCCATCTCGTGGGCGTCGACGACCAGCCCGACGACGGCACCGGCACGATCGACCACGTCGCTTTCGAGGCCAAGGGTATCGGCAACATGATCGAGCTGCTGGAGGGGCGCGGGGTTCCCTTCCACGTGCGCGACGTGCCGGGGCGCGACATCCGTCAGGTCTTCCTGCACGATCCCAACGGCGTGAAGATCGAACTCAACTTCCGCGGCGCCGAGGTCGCCGCCGCGCGCGAGGCCGAAGGCGTGCTCGAAGCCGAGGTGCCGGGTTAGAGGCCCCTCCCGGAGGCCGTCAACCCGCGGGAGGACTTGCGCGCCGCGGAGCCCGCCCCTCACCCGTTCGGCGCTTCGCCGTAGCCTCCGCCGCCGCCGGTGGAGAGGACGATCTTCTCGCCCCTCTTCAGGCGGTAGTGTCCGCGGCCCTCGATGACCTCCTCGGCGCCGTCCGCCGAGACGCGGCGCAGCTCGTAAGCCGCCCCGTCCTCGCCCCCGAACAGGCCGTAGGGCGGCACCTTGCAGCGGTCCAGCATGGCCGCGAAACGAGTGTCCTCCCCGAGCATCTCGTAGACCCGCACGACGCCGTCGCCGCCCCGGCGGCGGCCGCGGCCCCCCGACCCACGCCTTAGCGCCTGCTTCGAGACGGCGATGGGGTACTGCGCCTCGATCATCTCAGCGGGCGTGTTCATGACGTTGGCGAGGTTCACCCGCGTGGCGGACCACCCGTCGCGGTCGGCGCGCCCCCCCTCCCCGCCGCCGTGGGCCTCGTAGAAGGACCACCAGCGTCCGTTCGGCCACCGGCCGCTGAAGATGAGCACCGACGCCGATCCGGACCCGCCCGCCGTCACGGCCTCGGGAACGCATTGCGCCATCGCCCGCGTGATGGCGTCGACGCAGCGCTGCGACGTCTCGTGGTTGCCGAGGACGACGGGGTAGCTGCGGGGCGGGTTCAGGACCGAGCCCGGACGGGTGATCACCCTCACCGCCCGAAAGAACCCGTCGGCGTGGAAGATCTCGTGCCCGGAGACGGCCTTGACGAAGAACCCGGCGGCGGTCGCGGCGAGGGACGGCGTCGCGTTCACCGGCGCCTCGACCGCGTCGTCGGTAGCGCTGAAATCGAAGGTCGCGTCGTCCCCGTCGATCGTCACCCTGACCCGGATGGCGACGTGCCCTCCGCCGGGGCCGAGGTCGTCCATGTGGTCCTCGCCTTCCCAGACGCCGTCCGGCAGGCCGCGGACGGTCTCGCGGGCCTGCGCCTCCGTCAGGTCGTTGAGCGTCTCCACGGCGGCCTTGAAGGTCTCGGCGCCGTGCGTCTCGAACAGCGCCTGAAGGCGCGCGTCCGCCACCCGCGTGGCGGCGGCCTGGGCGAACATGTCGCCCCGGATGACCTCGTGGGTGCGGACGTTGGCGAGCAGGAGGCCGAGCGTCTCCTCGATCGGCTCGTCGCGAGCGAAGAACCGGGTCGGCGGGATGCGGAGGCCGTCCTGCCACACGTCCGTGGCGTGGGCCGTGTAGCTGCCCGGCGTCGCGCCCCCGATGTCCTCCCAGTGGGCGAGCGAGACCGCGAAGGCGAGCAGCTCGTCCTTGTGGAAGACCGGCCGCACCGCCTTCACGTCGGGCAGATGGTTGCCGCCGACCTCGGGCAGGTTGAGATACCAGATGTCGCCGGGCGCCAGCCTCTCCCGGCCCACCGCCTTGAGGAACTCCCGCGCCGCGAACCCCATGACGCCGAGATGGATGGGAATGTCACGGCCCTGCGCGACGACTCCGCCGTCGGCGGAGGTCAGGGCGGACGAGTGGTCGCCCGCCTCGCGCAGCAGCGGGGACCGCGCCGCCCGCATGACCACGAGCGACATCTCCTCGGCGATGGACGCCAGGGCCTGGCGGATCACCTCCACCGTGAAGACGTCGGGCCGGCCGCTCACGGCGCGTCTCCGACCTCGATCCGGAGGTGACCGTGTGCCGTTGCGCCGAGCCGGCAGCCGGGAGGGACGACGGTCGTCGACGTCCGGTCCACGACGACGAGGGGGCCCTCCAAGGTTTGCTCCGGACCGAGGTCGTCCCGCACGTAGACGGGCGTGTCGGCGGGACCGTCCGCGAAGACGCAGGTCGCCGTCTCCACGGGCTCCGACGCCGCGCAGGACGCTTCCAGGAGACCGAATTCCGGCGCCTCCGGCTCCATCTTCGCCGTGACGCGCAGCGACTGGACCTCCCACGGCTCCTCCGTGTGATAGCCGTAGAGCTCCCGGTGGCGCCGCCGGAACGCCTCCTGAAGCCGGTCGGCGCCGCTGTCGGGCGCGCAGGGGACCTCGATCGCGTAGCTCTGGCCGAGGTAGCGCATGAACGCAACGTATTCCACGTCGACGGCGGGTTCCCCACGGCGGCCCTGCAACAGGCTTTCCCGCGCCTCGCCGGCGATCTCGGCACAGGTCTGCGCGAACACGCCGGCATCCCAGTCCGCGCCCGCCAGGCGCACCGTGCGCTGGCGCGTGTAGCTCGGCGCCGCGGTCAGGCACCCCATCGCCGAGAGAAGGCTCGACTCCCGCGGCACCAGAACCGTGCCGATGCCAACGTCGCGGGCGAGCTCGGCGGCGAACATCGGCCCCGCCCCGCCGAACGCGATCAGGGCGCAGTCGCGGGTGTCCACGCCCCGGTCCACGGAGATGCGCCGGAGCGCCCGCGCCATGGTGGCGTTGGCGACGCGGACCACGCCCCGGGCCACGCGCGGCATCGGCGTATCGAGTTGACGGGCGAGGCCCTGGAAGGCCCGTTCCGCCAGGTCCCTGCCGATCCGGATACCGCCGTCCGCGTGGCCGGACGGCCGCAGATACCCCAGCACGACCGCGGCGTCGGTCAGCGTGGGCCGGACGCCTCCTCGGCCGTAGCACGCGGGGCCCGGGTCGGCGCCGGCGCTGTCCGGCCCCACCCGCAGGCCCGCCGAGCCGTGGCGGACGAGCGACCCGCCGCCGGCGCCGATGGAGTGCACGGCCAGCATCTGCAGGTTCACGGTCCACGGACCCACCTGCGCCTGATCCCGGATTTCCGGTCGGCCGTCGGCGATCAGGCAGACGTCCGTCGTCGTGCCGCCCATGTCGATGCTGATGGCGAGCGGCGCCCCGGCCTCGTCCGCCACCCGCCGCGCCGCCTCGACGCCCGCGGCGGGACCCGACAGCGCCAGCGACAGGGGAAGGGACACGGCGGCCTCGGGCGTCATCATGCCGCCCGCCGAATGGAACAGTTCCAGGCGCAGGCCGGCGGGCAGGAAGTCCTCCAGGGTGGCAACGTAGCCGGCCACCATCGGCATCACGCCGGCGTTCAGCACCGTGGCGAGGGTCCGCTCGTACTCCTTGAGCTGCGGCCAGACCCGGTGGGACAGCGAGACGTGCGAAACGGCCTCCCGGCACAGTTCGCCCACGGACCGTTCGTGCGCGCCGTCGGCGTAGGCGTGCAGCAGCGAGACCGCGATCGAATCGGCCGCGCCGTCGAGGCGTTTCAGGATGTCCCGGACCTCGTCCGGATCCGGGGGGACCGCGGTGCCGCCGTCCGGCCGCATGCGGGCGCCGATCTCGAACCGCAGGTCCGGCGGGACCGGGGCGGGCTCGCGCGGCGGGGCCGCCAGGCTGTAGAGCACCCGCCTCGACTGCCGCGCGATGTCGAGGACGTCGCCGAATCCGGCGGTAGTAAGCAGCGCCACGCGCCCGAGCTGGCCCTGAATGATGGCGTTGGTGACGATGGTCGTCCCGAAGGTCAGCATCCGGACGTCCGCCGCCTCCAGGTCCAGGGCGTCGAGGACGGAGGAGACGGTCGCCCGCGGGTCGTCCTTGACGCTCCAGACCTTCGCGGTCCGGGTCCTTCCCGCCGTCCCGTCGTGCGCCACCGCGTCCGTGAACGTGCCGCCGATGTCGATGCCGAGATGCCAGTTCATGGCGCGGACCGGTGGACCGGGCCGCCGGGTTCCCTGGCCGCGGAAGGCTTTCGCACGGGTGACGACGGGAGATGGAGCATGACAGGGAACGGGCGGGACATCGACGGCCTGAAGCATCGCCCATGGACATCCCGTCGATCAAGACCGGGCGGGACCGACGCCGCGTACCGAACGAGATCGACGAGGCCGCGCCGGAGCCGCGGGAGTCACCAGGGGAGGCTGCCGACGGCGAGCCCCGCCGCCGCGGTCGCTCCGAGGGTGACGAACACGCCCCGCCTCGCGCCGAACGTGAGCCAGACGGCGAGGACGGTCAGCCCCAGGGCCGCGAAGTCCGTGCTGCCGAGCGCCGGAAGCGGCACCGACGCCGGGCCCAGCTCGAGCGCGCCGACCTCGCGGAAAACCACGTGCATGCCGAACCAGACGGCGAGGTTGAGCACCACGCCGACGACGGCCGCCGTGATGCCCGAGAGCGCCCCGCCGACGCTCCGGTTGTCCCGCAGCGTCTCGACATAGGGCGCGCCGAGGAAGATCCACAGGAAGCAGGGAACGAAGGTCACCCAAGTGGCGAGGGCCGCCCCGGCGACGCCCGCGGTCAGCGGGTCGAGGCCGCCCGGATCGCGGAAGGCCGCCAGGTGGCCCACGAACTGGACCACCATGATCAGGGGACCCGGCGTGGTCTCGGCGAGCCCCAGGCCGTCCAGCATCTCGCCCGGCGCCAGCCAGCCGCGGGCCTCGACCGCCTGTTGCGCCATGTAGGCCAGCACCGCGTAGGCGCCTCCGAACGTCACCACGGCGAGCTTGCTGAAGAACCAGCCGATCTGGGTAAAGACATGGTCCCCGCCCAGGACGAGCAGCGCGGCGGCGGTGGGTCCGAACCACAATGGCAGGCAGACGGCGGCGACGCGCGCGGCGCGCGCGGCCGAGGGCCGCGTGTGCTCGAGGCGTCCGGAATCGAGGGCCGCGTCCGCGACCGCCTCCGCGTCCGGGCCTCCGTGTCCGCGGACGGGCGCGAAACGGCCCGGATCGAGGCGGGCGCCGGCGAAGCCGACGAGAGCGGCGGCCGCGACGATCGCGGGAAACGGAACGGAGAAGAGGAAGATGGCGGCGAAGGCCGACGCCGCGACGGCGTACATGGCCGGGTTTCCGAGGGCGCGGCGGCCGATGCGCAGCACGGCCTCGACGACGATGGCGAGCACCGCGGCCTTGACGCCGAGAAACAGCGCGTCGATGACCCCCAGATGGCTGTAAAGCGCGTAGGCGGTGCCGAGCGCCAGGATCACCAGGGCGCCGGGCAGCACGAACAGGATGCCCGCGGCCAGTCCGCCCGCGGTCCGGTGCAGGAGCCAGCCCACGTAGGTGGCGAGCTGCTGGGCCTCGGGCCCTGGCAGCAGCATGCAGTAGTTGAGGGCGTGCAGGTAGCGCGCCTCGCCGATCCAGCGTTTCTCCTCCACCAGGATACGGTGCATCAGGGCGATCTGGCCCGCCGGGCCGCCGAAGCTCAGCAGCCCGATCTTCAGCCATACCCCGAGGGCTTCGCGGAAGGGAACGACCGCGATTCGGGCGTCCCCGCCCGGACGTTCGCCGGGGCTCAAAGCGGAGGCACCCGCTCGTGCCAGCCGGTTTCGCGCTGGTAGGCGTGGCCCAGGACGAAGAGGCGCGCCTCGGAGAACGGGCGGCCGACGAGCTGGAAGCCGAGCGGCAGGCCTGCGCGGTCGAAACCGCAGGGCACCGCCAGCGCGGGCAGGCCCAGATACCCCACGGGGCGGGTCAGCCGGGCCGCGCGGTGCATGATCTCCGCCGCCCGCGCCGCGTCGCGGGGGTCGACGTCGGCCATCCTCGGCGCCGCCGTCTCGCAGACCGGCGCGTGGAGAACGTCGACGATCCCGAAGACCCGTTCGACGAACTCCGCCATCCTGGGTTCGCGCAGGCGCTGCGCCTCGAGATAGCGGACGGCGGGGATCAGCAGCCCGCTCTCGAGCTCCCCCCGGACGCCGTCCGAATAGTCCTGGGGACGGGTGCGCAGCCACTCTTCGTGAATCGCCGACGCCTCCGCCTTGAGGGCGACCTGGGCCAGCTCGTAGATCCGCTCGAGGTCGGGGACGTCGACCTCGACGACCTCGACGCCGAGTCCGCGGTAGACCTCCAGGCTGGCCGCGACGGCGGCCTCCATCTCCGTGTCGACGGCATCGTAGAAGTAGCTCGTCGGCACGCCGATCCGCATGCCCCGCACGCCGCCGCCGAGGCGCGCCCCGTAGTCCGGCACCTCGATTCGCGCGGTCTGGCCGTCCTTCGGGTCGTGGCCGGCGATAACGCCCGTCATGACCGCGCAGTCGCGCACGGTCCGGGTCAGCGGGCCTATGGAGTCCGTGGCCCAGGAGCGCGGCATGGCTCCGTGGCGGCTGACGCGGCCGTAGCCGGGCTTGAGGCCCACCAGCCCGCACTGCATGGCCGGCAGGCGGACGGACCCTCCGGTGTCGGAGCCCAGGGCGCCGTAGACCAGGCGCGCGGCGACGGCGGATCCGGACCCGCTCGACGAGGCGCCCGGCGAGTGCGCGACGTTCCAGGGGTTGAAGCAGTCGCCGAAATGCGCGTTGTGGCCGGTGGCTCCGGCGGCGAACTCCATCATGTTGAGGGTGCCGACCTGCAGCGCGCCGGCCGCCTCCAGGCGTTCGATGACGGTCGCCGTGAAGTCCGGACGCCAGTCGCGCCGGATCTCCGACCCGCACGTGCAGACCCGGCCGGCGCGGTAGAACATGTCCTTGTGGGCGAGCGGCACGCCGTGCAGCGGGCCGCAGGCGTCCGGGTCCCGCGCGAGCTGTTCGTCCGCGGCCCTGGCCGCGTCGAGCGCGTCTCCGGCCTCGACGGAGATGAAGCAGTTGAGCGCCGGCTGATGCCGCTCGATGCGCGCGAGGCAGGCTTCCGTGACCTCCACGGAGGACACGCGGCCCTCCCGGATCGCGGACGCGACGTCCGTCAGGCTCAGGTGCGTGACGTCGGTCACGGCGAATCCCGCAGGCGCGCGAGGCTCGCGGAGAAATCCGCGGGCTCTTCGTCGAAGGACAGCTCCGGCGCCATTTCCCGCGCTACCGCGAGGATGCGATCCGTCTCCGCGACCGCCCCCTTCAGGTGCCGGCCGTCGAGTGCGATCCCGTATTCCTCGCGGATCCGGATCCGCGCGGCCTCGAGCCGCTCCGCTTCGTCCGTCATCCGCCCTCCTCCCCCTCCGTGAATGCCGGATGCTATCCCACGCGCCGCGCCGCCGTCACGGCAAAGGGCGGGTGCGCGGCCAGGGCATTCGGGCTCCCGTACCCAGGTAAAGAAGCGGGACGCTATCCCGTGTGTTCCGCCGCCGGCCGTCGTTGACGGCGGCGGCGGCGGTTTGTACCGTGCCGCCCGGTGCGGACGCCCGCACCCCTGGACCGCAACGACGCCCGGAGGGGCCGCGCAGACCGTGCCTTCGGAGTTCGCCCACGGCCGCGAGGCCGTCATCGACCGCGGGACCCTGAAGCGGTACACGGACCGCCGGTCCGACGCGCGGGGACTGTTCTTCCTGGCGCGGCATCTCCTCGCCCTGTCCGCCACCGGCGCGCTGGTCGTTCTCTGCGTCGGCACCTGGTGGCTGCTCCTCCCCGCGATGGTCCTGCACGGCGTCGTCATGGCGCTCCTGTTCGCGCCGGTGCACGAATGCTCTCACGCGACGCCGTTCCGGACGCGCCGGCTGAACGAGGGCGTCTACTGGCTGGTCTGCCTGATCTACATGGTGCCGCCGCGCATGTTCCGCCACTCGCACCTGGCGCATCACCGCTACACCCAGATCCGCGGCAGCGACCCCGACATGGTCCTGCCCCGCAACGCGACGGTGTGGGACTATCTCTACTACGTGTCGGCCGTCCCGTTCTGGATTCGCGGCGCGCACTGGTTCCTGACCCTGCCCTTCGGGAAGATCGCGGAGAAGCACCGGCACTTCGTTCCCGACAGCGCGGTCCCCGCGATGAGGCGCGAGGGCCGGATCGTCTGGGGGGTCTACGGATCGGTCGCCCTGGCCGCGGCCGCGTTGGGGTCGTGGATGCCCCTGTGGCTGTGGGTCCTGCCGCGCCTGCTGGGAGAGCCGTTCATGCGCTGGCTGCGCATCGCCGAGCACGCCGAGTGCGCGGAGAGCGCCGACCTGACCGTCAACACGCGCACGACCCGGGCGCCCGGCTGGCTCTACGCCCTGTTCTGGAACATGCCCTACCACGCCGAACACCACCTGTGCCCGGCGGTGCCGTTCCACGTCCTGCCGGAAGTCCACGAGGCGGTCGGCGGCAAGCTGCTGCCGCCCGCGCCCGGGTATCTGGCCGTCCACGCCGAGGTGCTGCGCAATCTCCGCGCGCGGACGGGCGCCACCTGGGCGAAGTCCCGGGCCGCGGCCGGATAGTCCTCGCCTACCTGTAGAAGGGCCGGTCCCCCTTGATCGTGAGCCGCAGCATCTCGCGCCGCCGCCCCGGGTAGTCGTTGGCCGCGTAGTGCCACGCGGAGCGGTTGTCCCAGAGCGCCAGCGACCCCGGCCGCCAGCGGAACCGGCAGACGAACTCGGGCCGCGACCCGTGCCCGAACAGGAAGGCGAGCAGGGCGGCGCTCTCCTCCCGCGACATCCCCTCGATGTACTCCGTGTGCGCCGGGTTGACGTAGAGCGCCCGGCGTCCCGTCTCCGGATGGGTGCGGATGACCGGCTGCACGGCGGTGCTGAAGACGGGGTCGCCTTCGCCGCGGGCGTCGTCGCGGGCGCTGAACTGCGAACCGCCGCCCCGCTCGGAGTAGATGTAGGGGCCGCCGTTGACCGCCGTGAGCGCGGCCAGCCGCTCCTGCATGGGCACGGACAGGGCGTCGTAGGCGGCATGCATGTTGGCGAACAGGGTGTCGCCGCCCCGCTCCGGCACCTCGACGGCGTAGAGGGCGGAGGCCTTGGGCGGGACCTCCGCGTAGGGCGCGTCCGAATGCCAGACGTGGCCGACGGCGTAGTCGTCGCCGGGCTCCTTGGTGACGCGCATGATCTCGGGGAGCCCCTCCGGCCCGACCAGCGGCTGCAGGACGTTCAGCTCCCCGAACCGGCGGCCGAACCCCAGCAGCCGGTCCGGCTCCAGCCGCTGGTCCCGGAAGAACAGCACGTGGTGCTCGAGGAAGGCGCGGTCGATCTCCGCCTGGACGGCCTCGCCGCAGGGCTCTCCCAGGTCGACGCCTCCGATTTCGGCGCCCAGCGCGCCGGAGACCGGCGTCACGGTAATGCGTTCGTACTCCCCTTCCCTCATGCCGCCGCCTCGCGCGCTCGTCCCGCGGGCGGGTACCGTAGCGCACGGTCCCCGCCTTGCCCAGGAGATCCGGCCCGGCGGCCGTCTCCGCGGCGCTTGCGGCGCCTCCCTCCCGTTGGCATTCTGCGGGCGCCCGGATCCCGCGCGTCCACCGACACGAAAGCCCGCCATGCCCCCCCACCCGAACGTCCTCGAGCTGATCGGCAACACCCCGATCGTCGAGCTGCGGAATTTCGACACGGGCCCGTGCCGGCTCTTCGTCAAGATGGAGTCCCACAACCCCGGCGGCTCCATCAAGGACCGGATCGGGCTGTCCATGATCGAGGAGGCCGAGAGCTCGGGCCGCATCAGGCCCGGCGACACGCTGATCGAGGCGACGGCGGGCAACACCGGCCTGGGACTCGCCCTGGTGGCGGCCCTCAAGGGGTACAAGCTGGTCCTGATCCTCCCCGACAAGATGAGCCAGGAGAAGATCTTCCATCTCCGCGCCATGGGGGCGCGGGTCGTCACCACGCGCTCCGACGTGGGCCGGGGCCATCCCGACTACTACCAGGACGTCGCGGAACGCCTGGAGAAGGAGATCCCGGGGTCCCTGTGGATCAACCAGTTCGAGAACGCGGCCAACCCCAAGGCGCACCGCGAGGGCACGGGCCCCGAGATCTGGGAGCAGATGGACCGCGACGTCGACGCCGTCGTCTGCGGCGTGGGGTCCGGGGGCACGCTGACCGGCGTCGGGCGGTTCCTCCGCGGCGTCAATCCGGACGTCGAGATGGTCCTCGCCGATCCCGAGGGGTCGGTTCTGGCGGACGTCGTGCGGACCGGCGAAATTCAGGACGAGGCGGGCTCCTGGCTGGTCGAGGGCATGGGCGAGGACTTCGTGCCCGCGAACGCCGAGATGGAGGTCGCCTCGGAGGCCATCGTCGTGTCCGACAACGACAGCCTCAACACGGCGCGCGAGCTCCTGCTGAAAGAAGGCATCTTCGCCGGCTCCTCGTCGGGTTGCCTCGTCAAGGCCGCCCTCGACTACTGCCGCGCGCAGACCCGGCCCAAGCGCGTCGTGACGTTCATCTGCGACTCGGGGAACAAGTACCTCTCGAAGATGTTCAACGACTACTGGATGCTCGACCAGGGGTTCATGGAGCGGGAGACCTACGGCGACCTCCGCGACCTCATCACCCGCCGGGCCGAGGACGGCGGCGTGATCTCGGCGGCGCCCGACGACACGCTGCTGACCGCCTACGGCCGCATGCGCATGTACGACGTGTCGCAGCTCCCCGTTCTCGACGGAGACCGCATCGTCGGCATCATCGACGAATCGGACCTGCTGGTTGCCGTCCACAACCACGAGGAGCGGTTCGAGGACCCCTGCTCCCGGCACATGACCGACCGGCTGGAGCTGGTGGCGCCCGACACGCCGGTCGACCAGTTGATGCACATCTTCCGGGCCGGCCACGTCGTGCTGGTGGTCGGCGACGGCCAGTTCCACGGCCTCATCACCATCGCCGACTACCTCAACTACCACCGCCGCAAGTCCCTGAAATGACTCCGTCTCCGAGACACCAGGGCAGAACCCGCTTCCGGGAGGACATTCGTTGAAACGCGACACCGCCATCGTCCACGCCGGCATCGCCCCCGATCCCGCGACCGGCTCCATCGTCCCGCCGATCTACGAGACCGCGACCTACGTCCTCGACGAGGTGGGCCGGGACAAGGGCTTCGACTACACGCGGTCGTCGAACCCGACGCGCCAGGTCCTCGAGGACAACCTCGCGGCGATCGAGGGCGGCGCCCACGGCATCAGCTTCGCCAGCGGCATGGCGGCCGTGGACAGTTGCCTGAAGATGCTGGACTCGGGCGATCACGTGGTCTGCACGGACGACGTCTACGGCGGCGTGACGCGCCTGTTCGACCGGGTGCTGTCCCGCCACGGCATCGGCGTGACCTACGTCGATTCGTCGCGGCCCGAGACGGTGCGCCAGGCGGTGCGGCCCGAGACCAGGATGCTGTGGATCGAGACCCCGACGAACCCCCTGCTCAAGGTCACCGACCTCGACGCCATGACGGAGATCGCCCGGGAGTTCGGCCTGATCCACGCCGTCGACTCGACGTTCGCCACGCCGGTCTTCCTCCGGCCGCTGGAGCACGGCGCGGACGTCGTCGTGCACTCGACGACGAAGTACCTGAGCGGACACAACCAGGTCATCGGCGGGATCGTCGTCACCGACAGCGCGGACATCCGCGACCGGCTCAAGTTCCTGCAGAAGAGCGTGGGCGCCGTGTCGAGCCCTTTCGACTGCTGGCTGACGCTGCTCGGCGTCAAGACCCTGCACCTGCGCATGGAGCGCCACGCCGCCAACGCCCTGAAGGTCGCCGAGTTCCTCGAGGCCCACGGCAAGGTGGCGCGGGTCGCCTACCCGGGCCTCGCGTCCCACCCCCAGCACGACGTGGCCAGGGCCCAGATGTCCGGCTTCTCCGGCATGATCTCCTTCGAGCTGACGGGGGGCATCGCGGCCGGCCGGACCCTGATGAACGCGGTGGAGCTCTGCGGCCTCGCGGAGAGTCTGGGCGCGGTGGAGACCATGATCACCCATCCCGCGACCATGACGCACGTCGACGTGCCGGCCGCGGAACGCCACGCCCGCGGCCTGACCGACGGGCTGGTCCGCCTCTCCGTGGGCATCGAGGACGCCGACGACATCGTCGCCGACCTGTCCCAGGCGCTCGACAAGGCCGGGACGTAGCGGGAGCGGTCCGGGCTCCGGTCAACGAGCCCGGCGTCCGGCGAGCCGGCCTTCATCGTCGATCAGGACGACTTGGGCCGGCCGGTCGGGACCCCACGTCCACATCACGAGATTGACGTCGTCGGCGCCGGTCCCGGCGGCGAAGCTCCGGACGCGCATGCCTGCGTAACCCGCCGCGATCAGGCGATCGGCCAGGGCCTGCGACGCGGGGACCGCGCCGGCGCGCATGTCCGCTTCCCAAGCGGGACACGCCAGGTCCGATTCGCTCACGGTCAGTGCCCGGCGGCATTCCCCATCCAGAGAATCGAAGACGGGCTCGGCGTCGACCTCGTAGGCGCACAGGGTAAGCGGCTGCATCGGCCGGCCCAGCGGCTCGGCTTCGCGTATGGCGGTCAGCCCGGCGAGCGAGGTGTAGAGCGCCGGAACGCCGCGCCGGTTGAAGCGCCCGCCGTGACGGCGCGCACCCTCGCCGGACAAGGGCGTCCAAGACCACTGCGGATTGTGTGCCCGGTAGACAAGCCCCCGGAACCGCATCGGGAGACCGCGGACTCAGGCGTAGCCGCCCGCCATGATCCGGTCGAGATAGGCGTGCACGTGGTCGGCCCTGCCCTCACGCACCAACAGGTCCGGCGTGGCGCCGCCGAAGCCCGGCAGCGGCTCGGCGCGGAACCAGGCATAGGCCGCGAGGGGCGATCCGGTCTCGGCTTCGACACGGTTGAGGATCTCCAGCATCTGGCGCAGACGGACCTGGGTCTTCCTGGCCCGGACACGCGACGTACGCGAGAAGGCGTCCTTTCCAAGGCCCAGCGTACCCGCGATCTCCGACTTGGTAGTGCGCAACGCGTCGGCGACGAGCACCGGGGAGAACACCTGATCCTCTACGAATTCCTCGAACCTCACGGCCATACCTCACAATATGTGACGTACGATAGCGTGACAAAATATGCGTATCAAGAGATCTGACACGGTGTGCCGTGGGAGAGATATGAACGAATTCCGGCCCGACAAGCCGCCCGGACACGCCAATGCGGATGTTCCCTCACCACGCCAGGAACCCCCCGTCCACGGGCAGCGTGTGGCCGGTGATCATCCCGCTCTCGCGCGAGGCCAGGAACAGCACCGCGTGGGCCACGTCGGCGGGCTCCGCCTCCCGGCCCATGGGGGTGAACCATTCGATCGCCTCGCGGAACCCGGCGTCCGCGAACATCCCGGTCGTGAGGTCCGTCCGCACGAAGGTCGGCCCCACCCCGTTCACGCGGATGCCGTGGGGCGCCCACTCCACGGCGAGCGCCCGGGTCAGGTTGACGACCGCGCCCTTCGACGCGTTGTAGGACGCGTTCGGGTAGAGGCCCCCGGAGAATCCCATGATCGAGGCGACGTTGACGATGCGCCCTGCCGTCTTCCCGGCGATCATGCGGCGCGCCGCCGCGCGGGCGCAGAGGAAGACGCCGGTGGCGTTGACCGCCATCACCCGCTCCCAGTCCGCGAGCGGCGTCTCCGTCGCGGGTAGCCGCCGGGCGATGCCCGCGTTGTTGACGAGGACGTCGAGGCGGCCGCGGTCCGCCGCCAGTGCCTCCATGACCGCGTCCACCGCCGCCTCGTCCGTGACGTCGAGGGCGTGCGCCTCGGCGCTGCCGCCCTCGCCCGCGATCTCCGAGGCCGCCGCCGCCGCGCCCTCCCCGTCGACGTCGAGGACGGCGACGTGCGCGCCCCGTCCCGCGAGGACTCCGGCCATGGCCCGGCCCAGCCCCGCGGCGGCGCCGGTCACGGCCGCGACCTCGCCGTCGAGACGGAACGCCCCGCCGTTCGCATCCGCCATGGCCCCTCCTCCCCTTCTCAGCGCGCCGTGTAGCCGCCGTCGACCGGCAGGACATGGCCGGTGACCATCCCCGCCTCGCGGCTCGCCAGGAAGAGGACCGCGTTGGCGACGTCGGCCGGCTCCGCCCGGCCGCGGAGCGGCGCCATGCGGCCGAGGTCCGCGATCCAGTCCTCCGGCATCGCCGCCGTCAGGTCGGTCCTGACGTAGATCGGCGCGACGGCGTTCACGCGCACGCCGTCCCGCGCCCACTCCGCCGCCAGCCCCCGCGTCATGTTCACCACGCCCCCCTTCGCCGTCTGGTACGAGACGTTGGGATAGCGGCTGCCGACGAGGCCCATGATCGAGGCGACGTTGACGATGCGCCCGCCCCCGCCCGCGATCATGCGGCGCCCCGCCACCCGCGCGCAGAGGAAGACGGCCGTCAGGTTGATCCCGATCATCCTGTCCCAGTCTTCGCGCGGGATCGAGACGGCGGGCTTCCGCAGCCCGATGCCGGCGTTGTTCACGAGGATGTCGAGACGGCCGTGCGCCTCGGCGATTCCGGCGAACGCCGCCTCGACCGCCGCTTCGTTCGTCACGTCGAGGGTCCGCGCCTCGGCCGCACCGCCGGTCTCGCGGATCTCCCGGGCCGTCCGCCCGGCCATGTCTTCCAGGATGTCGGCGACCACGACCGTCGCGCCGCGCGCCGCGAGGACCTCCGCGATCGCGCGCCCCAGGCCCCGGGCGGCGCCGGTCACAACGGCGACGTCGCCGTCGAGCCGGAACGGTTCCGTTTTCGTCATGTCCGCCATCGCTCCCGTCGCGCCACGATGCGGCCGGCCGCGGGGACTCGTCGACGACGACTGACGTCCGGCCGCGGCAACGTTATCATGCGGCGGGGACAAGTGGCATGCTGGAAGCGATCGTCGAGCGCTGGGTCAACGCGGACGGATCGACGGACTACATGTGGTCGGTCTGGCGGGACGGGAACCGCATCCAGATGAGCGGCACCTACCCCACGTCCGAGGCCGCGGAGGCGGACGCGGTCGAGTTCTGCGCCGAGACGCTGAACGGCCCCCCGGACCGGATCACCCGCCTGTAGCCGCCGGCCGCGCCCCGAGGGTCCCCTCTCCCGCTCTGCGGGAGAGGGACAGGGTGAGGGTGTCGGAGAACGATGCGCCGCCCCAACCGCGTTTCGCGGAGGAATCCTGTCAAGGGGGGAGGCCGGGAGGGGGGTGCGGTTCTCAACGGACGGAGGCCGTCGGGGCCGGCGCCTCCGTGTCGTAGAAGTTCGACTTGCGGATCGCGACGGCGCGCTCGAACGCCGCCACGGCGTCCGCGTCGAGGTCGGCCTTCGGCCGCGGCTCGAGCTCGTAGTGGCCGTAGCGGTCCTCGCCGCGCGCCAGCATCGCCGTCTCGCGCCGGCCCCTCGGGCCGACGCGCGGCGCGATGTAGCGGACGGCGTATCCGATGCGCGTGTAGTCCGCGCCGTTGGGCCCCGAGCCGTGCACCGTCGCCAGATGATGAAGCGACATCTCCCCCGGCCGCAGAACGAGGTCGACGGCCCCGGACTCGTCCGGGTCCCCGGCCAGCCGCTCCTGCCGGGCGAGGATGTTCCTCGCGTCGTCCGTCTCCTCGTGGAGGAGCCGGCCGACCTTGTGGGACCCGGGCAGGACCCGCATGCAGCCGCTCTCCACCGTGCTCGGGCTGAGGGCGATCCAGACGCTGACCTGATCCCGGCCCTCGAGGTTCGTGTAGTTGGTGTCCTGGTGCCAGCCCGCGTAGGAGCCGTCGCCTGCGTTCTTCGCGAACAGCGCGCTGCTCCAGACCAGGATGTCGGGGCCGACGATGTCCTCGACGGCGTCCAGGACGAGCGGGTCGTGCGCCATCTCGTCGAGCCACGTGTAGGCGAGGTGCAGCTTGAACGAGATGCGGACGTCGAACCTCGCCGACGGTCCCCCGCCGGAGACGTGCAGGTCGTGCGCCAGCCGGCGGTACCGCTCCGCCCGTTCCGGCGCCAGCGCCCGGACGGGAGAGTGATACCCGCGCTCGCCGTAGCGCGCGACGTCCCCGGCGGACAGGATTCGTCCCAAGGGTCTCCCCCGTCCCTCTCCGCCTATGCGGCGGCCCGCGCGGGAGCCTCCCAGGCGGCCACCTCGACGCGGGTGTCGTTGAAGCACGCGCCCTCGCAGAGGTCCGCGTGCGTGGCCGGCGCCAGGGCGCTGACCGTCTGCCCGTTGTCCGAGGTCCGGAACCAGGCCCCCTTCTCCGAGCAGCACACGCCGGGCCGCACCGCGTCCGTGACGGCGAGCGGCAGGCGCACCTCGCCCCGCTCGTTCCAAACCCGCACCCACTGGCCGTCGCGGAGACCGCGCGCGGCCGCGTCGTCGGGGTGCAGTTCCAGCGGCGGCGTCTCGTCGCTCCACTCGAGCCCGCCGAAGGTGGAGGTGATCCGCCTGTCCGACGACGGCGTGATCAGCGCGAGCGGCCACGCCGTCTCCAGCGGGCGGTAGGACGCCACCGCCTCGCCGTAGGCCTCGGTCAGGTACGAGGACTCCAGCTCCACCTTGCCCGACGGCGTCCCGGGGAAAACGTTGGCGAAGGGGATCGCCTCCTCCCCGTCGAATTCCATCGGCAGGGCGGCGGCCAGGGGCAGCTCGCTCGCCCTGATCCCCTGCATGCGCGGGTCCGAGCCGTCGACCGCGTCGTCCATCAGCTCCTTGTCGCTCGCCCGGAAGATCGGGTCGTCGAACCCGAACCGCCTGGCGAGGCCGCGGAATATCTCCGTGTTGGGACGCGACTCGCCCACCGGCGGGATCACCGGCTCGGCGCGCTGCAGGTGGTGGTGCCCGTAGGCGGGGTAGAGGTCCTCGTACTCGAAGTGCGTGCAGGCGGGCAGGATGACGTCCGCGTACGCCAGGCTGTCGGTCATGGCCACGTCGCAGCCGACGACGAACACGTCCTCGCGCTCGAACCCGCGCCGGATCAGGTTCTGGTCCGGGTGCACGATCACCGGATTGTGGTTGTAGACGAACAGCGCCTTGAGGGGCGGGTCGATGTCCTCCTCCACGAGGTGCCGCCCCACGTCGAGGATGTTGAGCGTGCGGGTCCCCTCGGGGACGAGGTCCGGTCGCCCCAGCCTGGCCGGGGTCTTGGGGAAGGCGTTGCCCGCGCCGGCGACGACGCCGGTCCCCGGCCGCCCGAACTTGCCGGCCAGCGCCGGCAGCGCGAGGACGGCGCGGACGCCGCTGCCGCCGTTCCGGTTGCGCTCGAGGCCGTTGCCGATGGAGACGATGGCCCTGTCCGTCTTCCGGTAGAGGGCCGCGAACGCGCGGATCCGCTCGGCCGGGAGGCCGCAGATTTCCGCGGCCTTCTCCGGCGGGTAGTCCCGCGCCCGTTCCATGAAGGGCTCGAACCCCCTCACGTGCCGTGAGATGAAGCCGCGGTCGAGTCCGCCGGTCCGCTCCAGTTCGCACGCGACGGCGAAGGCGAGCACCACGTCGGTCCCCGGCCGCAAGGCGAGGTGCATGTCGGCCTGCTCGGCGGCCTTGACGCGCCTGGGGTCGATCACGACCAGCTTCGCGCCGCGGGCCTTCCTGGCCGCGTTGATCCGGGGCATCAGGTGGAGGTTGGAAACGGTGACGTTGTTTCCCCACACCACGATCAGGTCGGCGTCCGCGACCTGTTCCGGCCGCGCGCCGGGGGCGCCGCCGTAGGTGCCCGCGTAGGCCTCGGCCTTGATGCCGCCGCAGAGCGCGCGCCGGTTGACGAGGCTGGCTCCGAGCTTGTGGAAGAACCGCAGGTCCATGGAGGCGTACATCAGCATGCCGTGCGGTCCGGCGTAGTTGAGCGGCATGATCGCCTCGCGCCCGTACCGGCGGATCGTGTCCTGGAAGCGGTCGTGGACGATGTCGAAGGCCTCGTCCCAGCCGATGCGCTCGAACGCGCCCGCGCCCTTCGCGCCGACGCGCTTCGCCGGATGGCGCAGCCGGTTCTCGCCGTGCACGAAGTCCGGGAAGTAGCGCGCGACCTTGTTGCAGAGCACCCCTCGCGTGAACGGGTTGGCGTCGGTGCCGCGCACGCGGGCGACCCGGCCGCCGTCGACGGTCACGGCGAGCGAGCAGGTATCGGGGCAATCGAGCGGACAGACGCTCGGCAGTTCGGTCGTCATGGCAGCCTCGTTCGCGATCCGGCGCGGCGGCCCCGATGTTAGCACGGACGCGCGTCCGCGCATCCGCCCCGGCGGCCCGCGCCGCCGCCGCATTGACCGCCCGGCCGGCGATGGGCGATACAACGCCATGCCTCCCGTCCACAGGCGCGCCGCGGCGTAACCCGGGACGCCGCTCGTGCAAACCGTCCTCGATATCGTCGGAGTCGGCGGGCCCGGTCTCGCGCCGTTCGTCCTCATCGTGTTCGTCGGCGCGGTCATCAAGGGGTACAGCGGCTTCGGCGCGTCCATGCTGTGGGTGACGGGCCTGTCGCTGCTGCTGCCGCCCCTCGAAGTCGTCCCCATGGCGCTGATGTTCGAGGTGATCTCGAGCCTTCACCTGCTGCCCGCCATCTGGCAACGCATCGACTGGCGGTCCGTCGGGCTGCTTCTCGCCGGGACGCTCGTGGCGACGCCGGCGGGCGTCTACGCCCTCGCGGCGCTGCCGGCCGACCCCGCGCGTCTCGTCGTCGCGGCCGTCGTTCTGTTCGCCACCGCCCTCCTGTGGCGCGGGTTCGCGCTCGAGACGGTGCCCGGCAAGGCCGCGACCGTCGCCATCGGCCTGTTCGCCGGACTGATGAACGGCGGCGTCGGCTTCGTCGGGCCCGCCGTCGTGCTGTTCTATTTCTCCTCGCCCATCGGCGTCGCCATCAGCCGCGCGTCCATCATCACGTTCTTCCTCGGCACCGGGGCGGCCGGGGCCGGCGCGTTCGCCGTCCAGGGTCTCGTCACCGGCGACGTGCTCTGGCGGACCGCCGCCTGCCTGCCGGTCCTGTTCCTCGGGGCCTGGATCGGCCACCGGCGCTTCGAGAACGCCGAGCCCGAGTCCTTCCGCAGGTTCGGCCTGATCCTGCTGATGCTCCTCGCCGTGGCCCTGGCCGCGCGCGCCGTCTGGCTGTAGGGTTCCGGCGGGGAGGAGCCGGGATGGCGGATCCGGAGAAGAGGCCGAAGAGGGCCAGGGCCCTCGGCATCAACCACCTCGTGCTCGAGGTCGGGGACGTGGACGAGGCGCTGGAGTTCTACGGCGCCATCTTCGACTTCACGCTGCGGGGCCGGTCCGAGACGGCGGCTTTCATCGACCTCGGCGACCAGTTCCTGCAACTGAGCCGGAACCGCGCCACGGAGCCGGACGACAAGCGGCACTTCGGACTCGTGGTCGACGACCGCGAGCCGGTCCGCGCGGCGCTGGCGGAACTGGGCGTGGAGACGCTGGAGCGGGGGCTGAACTTCCGGGACCCCTGGGGCAACCGGATCGAAGTCGTGCCCTACGACGACGTCCAGTTCACCAAGGCGCCCCACGTGCTGCGCGGCATGGGCGCCGGCGGCCTCGAGAAGACCCCCGACGCCCTCGCGCAGCTCGCCGGGAAGGGCATGGCGCCCGACGGGTAGAGCGGCTCCTTGCCGTCGAACCGGGTTCTCGCCAGCGTCGAACGTTCCCCCCTTGTCAGGGGGGAGGAGAAGAAACGGCTCCCTCCCCCTCGCAGGAGTCCTCTGCGAAAGTCGAAAGCGGTCCGGCCGCGCCACGGGAACACGGCAGGGGGTGCCGAGACGCCGTCCACCCCCACCCTGTCCCTCCCCCTTCCAGGGAGAGGGGACCCGAGTGGCCCGGCCGCGCCCCGAGGGTCCCCTCTCCCGCGTGCGGGAGAGGGACAGGGTGAGGGTGTCGGAGAACGACGCGCCGCCCCGACCGCGTTTCGCGGAGGAATCCTCGCAGGGGGAGGATTGGGAGGGGTGTTTTTCGCTTTATTTCCGGGACGGCACGCTGACGTTCGACGCCAGCCCCGCGACCTTCACGAAGGCGGAGAAGTCCTCCCCGCCCAGCCCCGCGGCCATTCCCATGCTGCCCGCCTGCTTGGCGGCCGCGCCCGCCGGCATGCTGACGCCCAGGTCGTGGGCGAAGGCGAGCGCCAGCCCCATGTCCTTGTTCATGTTGGCCAGGGAGAAGCGGGCCGTGAAATCCCCCTCCTTGATCGCCGGCGCCTTGCTGTCGAGGAAGAAGTTCTGGCCGCCGCCGTAGGAGATGGCGGCGACCATGTCGTCGAAGTCGAGTCCCGCCTTGGCGCCCAGCGCCATCGTCTCGGACACGCCCTGGGCGATGGTGGCGGTCATCAGGTTGTGGCAGAGCTTCATCGCCATGGCCTGGCCCACGTCCCCCATGCGGATGACGTTCGCGCCCATGCACCGGATGACGGGCATCGCCTTCTCGCAGGTCTCGGGGGCGCCGCCGAGGTAGATGCCGAGCTCGCCGGCGATCGCCGCGGGCTGGCTCAGGACCACGGGCGCCTCCATCAGGTCGCCGCCGGCCCCGCGCACGGCCTCCGCCATCTCGACGCAGACGCCGGGCGAGACGGTGCTCATGACGACGACGATCCCGCCCGGCCGCAGACCCTCCAGCAGGCCGTCCGCGCCGGCGACCGCCTCGCGGACCTGCCCGTCGTTCACCACCATGAGGACGACGACCTCGGAATCGGAGGCCACGTCCGCCGGCCGCTGCTTGACCGACGCCGTCCTCCTGGAGCCTCAGCTCGATGTCGTAGACGGCGAGCTCGTGCCCCTTCCTGACGATGTTGCGGGCCATGTGCTCGCCCATGGTCCCGCACCCGACGAATCCGACGCGCATCACCTGTCTCCCGTTCCGTAGCGTTACGAGGCCGGCCCGACGCCCCCGATCAGGGAAGCTCCAGCCTCTTGATGCGAAATTCACCCTTGCTGCCGCTGTTGCGGCCTTTTATGACGTGCCAGCTACCTGCCAAAACCATTCCCAGAGCCGGGTCGAAGTAATACGCGTTCTTCGAATAGTAATAGCCGTCGTTGTCGCTGAGCGTGTGGTTGATGACGAACGTCTTTCTGGCGCCGATCGGGGTTTCGATTTCCTCGATCCCGACCACCTTGAAACTGTTCCGAACGTTCCACTTCCCTCGGGAGTAGAAGGTGGTTTTCGAGCGGAAAGAGCTTGGCGACGGCCTTCTCGTCGAAAGAAAGCTTCTTCCCGCTAATGCCCAGGTCACTGAACAGACCCATATAGTTTCGCCATTCGGCGTTCCGCAACCGCGAAGTTCTGTCGAAGAGGATCCAATTGCCGTCGACGACCTCCCGCTCGAGGCCACTGACGATTTTGGTGCCGACCGGGGGAGGGGTCACGTCCCGTCCAGGTCCCCCGCGACCGCGGCCGCGGGCAGGACCAAGGCGGCGGAAAGCGAGATCCTTCTTGGGGCGTGCGTGTCGAATATTCCTTGCGGCATGAGAACCTCCCTTTGAGTGTTTTCCGGCGGTTAGGACGCGGGGCCGGAGGGGTTCCGCAGCCTTACGAGGCCGGCCCTACGCCCTGCTCCGCCAGCATCCGTTCGGTGTCCCCGAGCGCCAGGGCGAAGCGCTCCATCATGTCGTCGATCTGCGGCTCCTCGATGATGAGGGGCGGGCAGAACGCGACCGAGTCGCCCGCCGGCAGCGCCCGCAGGATGAGGCCGTGCTCGTAGGCGCGGGCGGTGGCGAACGCGGCCACCTTGAGCGACGGGTCGAACGGCTCCCTGGTCTTCTTGTC
The DNA here is from genome assembly GCA_963663355.2 of Alphaproteobacteria bacterium. Classification (GTDB taxonomy): domain Bacteria; phylum Pseudomonadota; class Alphaproteobacteria; order UBA2966; family UBA2966; genus UBA2966. The sequence continues at coordinate 1,636,962 of CAXXKS010000001.1, read as the reverse complement.
GGCCACGAACTCCACGGCGCCGATCAGGCCGACGCCGCGGGCCTCGCCGACCAGCGGGTGGTCCTCGAAGGCCGCGAGGCCTTTCTGGAAGCGCGGCGCGACGCTCGCCGCGTGGGCGAAGGTGCCCCGCTCCTCGTAGATCTTCTGCGCCTCCAGGGCGACGGCGGCGCAGGCGGGATGCCCCGTGTAGGTGAAGCCGTGTCCGAACAGTCCGATCTCCGAACTCTGCCGGCGCAGGCCCTCGTAGATCTTCTCGTTGAACATCACCGCGGCGATGGGCAGGTAGCCCGCCGAGATCGCCTTGGCCATGGTGACCATGTCGGGATCGAGGCCGTAGGTCTGCGACCCCCACATGTTGCCGGTGCGCCCGAACCCGCAGATTACCTCGTCGGCGATGAAGAGGACGTCGTGCTTCCTCAGGATCGGCTGCACCTTGTCGAAGTAGGTCGCGGGCGGCGGAATGACCCCGCCGGCACCCATCACGGGTTCGGCGATGAACGCCGCGACGGTCTCCGGCCCCTCCTCCAGGATCAGTCGCTCGAGGTTGTCCGCCATGCGCGTGGCGAAGTCCTCCTCCGACTCCCCGTCCTCGCCGAAGCGGTAGTGGTGCGGGCAGTCCGTCTGCATGAGGTTGGGAATGGGCACGTCGAAGCCCGCCTGGACCGCCCTCAGTCCGGTGAGGCTGGACGACGCCACGGTGACGCCGTGATAGCCGTTGCGCCGCGAGACGATCTTCTTCTTCTCCGGCTTTCCGATGGCGTTGTGGTAGTACCAGACGAGCTTGATCGCGGTGTCCACGGCCTCCGACCCGGAACAGGTGAAGAAGATCTTCGACATGGGCGCCGGGGCGTTCCCGACGATCCGCTCGGCCAGCTCGATGACGGGGTTCGTCGAGCGGTGGGAGAACGTGTGATAGACGGGCAGTTCCGCCATCTGCGCCGCCGCGGCCTTGACGAGGCGCTCCTCCGAGAACCCCAGCGAGGCGTACCAGAGGCCCGCCAGGCCCTCGATGTATTTCTTGCCGTCGTCGTCGTAGACGTAGATGCCGTCGCCGCGCCGGATGATCTGGGGCCCCGCCTCCTCGTGCGCCGAAGGGTTCGTGTAGGGGTGCAGGACGTAGGCGATGTCCTTGGTCGCCGGCGAGTTCGGTCGGACGGCCATGATCGGTGCTCCCTGATTGGCCCTCGAGGCGCGAGGTCGGCGGAACGATACGGAAAGCCCGCGGCCGGCGCAAGAATCGCGGGACCGGGAGACCCGAACCGCCCTACTCCTCGCGGGCGATGCGCCCCTCGACCGCGGGCGAGACCGTGCCGGCCGCGATGATATGGTCGATCAACTGCCCGGCCGTCAGGCCCCCGGACGCGGCGTCGATCAGGACCTCGCCGGACCGGAACACGGCGTAGCCGTCCCCTCCCCCCGCCAGGAAGTCGTTGGTGGCGAGCGTATACGTCCGGCCGGCGTCCAGCGCCGCGCCGCCGACCGCGACCCCGGTCACGCGCGCGCCCGGCGGCCGCGCGGGGTCGAACGAGAACGCGAGGCCCGAGACGTGCGGAAACCGGCCCGTGCCGCGCCCGGACCGGCCGACGCCGTTCTCCAGCGCCTGCCTGATCTGGGCGCCGGTGAGGCGGAGCTTCACCGTCCTGTCGCCGAACGGCAGCTCGGTCAGCACCATCTTCCGGGTGATCGCGGTGCCGGGCGGGTACACGGCGTCGCCCCGGATGCCGCCGCCGTTGGTCAGCGCCACGTCGCTCCCCGTGGCCTCCCGCATGGCGTCGGCCAGCAGGTTGCCGAACGCGGTTTCTCCCGAGCGCACCGACGCGCCCCGGGTGTCGAGCGCGGTCGCGCTCTCGCCGATCACGGTCCCCAGGTCCCGGTCGAGACGCTCCCGGTAGCGTTCGACCCGGGCGGCCACCGCGGCGTCTTCCTCGGCGCCGAAGGTCGAGCGGAGGCGGAACTCCGGACTCCAGACCACGCGCTCCTTGCCGCCCTCCCCCTCCACCCGGTCGACGGCGAGGTCGAGAACGCCGACGTGGCGTCCCTGGGACCCGGCCTTCATGACGGCCCGGCGGCCGTCGTGCCAGGCGAGCGAAAGGTGGTCGTGGCCGCCGAGCACGATGTCGATCTCCTCCACCGCCTCCAGCAACGCCAGATCGCCGGACAGCCGCTCGTGGGTCAGCGCGACGACCAGATCCGCGCCCGCCTCCCTCAGCTCCCGGGCCAGGACGGCGCCCGTCTCGGCCATGGGCGCGAACGACACGTCCGCGCCGGGACTGGAGATCTCGGCGGTCTCCGGCGTGAGCAGGCCGAGGAAGCCGATCCCGTAGCCGCCCGTCTCCACCATCGTCGTGGCGCGGGTTCCGGGAAAGCCGGCCTCGCCCCCGAAACGCACGTTGCCGGCCAGCCAGACGATGCCGGACTCCGACAGCCGTTCCCGCAGGACGTCCGGACCGAAATCGAACTCGTGGTTCCCCAGGACCGCCACGTCGAAGCCGATGGCGTCGGCCAGGGCGATCATGTGCGCGCCCTTGTCGATCCCGGACATCAGGGACGGCGAGATCATGTCGCCGCCGAAGGTGACGATGACGGATCCGCCGCGGGATTCGGCCCGGGCGCGCTCCTCCGCCACCACCGCGGCGATCCTCGCCGCGCCGCCCCGGCCCTTCCGGCCGTCCATCCGGTCCCAGTCGTTCACGTGAACGATCGTGAGCGGCAGCGGCTCGGCCGCGCCGGAAAGCGGCGCCGCGAAAACCGCCGCCGCGATCGTGAGGGCCCTCAGGCCACGGAGTCCGTTCATGCGCCGCCTCCCCGTTCCATGCCTGCATTCTACACCAGCCGCCCGGCGGCGCGGTCCGCCGGGCGGGCAACGACATCCCGGGCCATCGGGGACGTGCAAAATTTCGTATGTGAATCAATATATTATGAGAAGTTCCATATAAGCGAAGGACATTACGTACGAACTGTGCGAATTCGTCCCGGTAGCCGGAACAGGCCCGGGCATGACGAGGTTGGATTCCTCTGCGAAACGCGGTCGGGGCGGCGCATCGTTCTCCGACACCCTCACCCTGTCCCTCTCCCGCACGCGGGAGAGGGGACCCTCGGGGCGCGGCCGGGCCACTCGGGTTCCCTCTCCCTGGAAGGGGGAGGGACAGGGTGGGGGTGGACGGCGTCTCGGCACTCCTGCCCTGTTCCCGTAGCGCGGCCGGACCGCTTTCGACTTTCGCAGAGGAATCCTTCCAGGGGGGATTCCTCTGCGAGACGCGGTCGGGGCGGCGCATCGGTCTCCGACACCCTCACCCTGTCCCTCTCCCGCACGCGGGAGAGGGGACCCTCGGGGCGCGGCCGGGCCCACTCGGGTTCCCTCTCCCTGGAAGGGGGAGGGACAGGGTGGGGGTGGACGGCGTCTCGGCACCCCCTGTCGTGTTCCCGTGGCGCGGCCGGACCGCTTTCGACTTTCGCAGAGAAATCCTTCCAGGGGGGGATTCCTCTGCGAGACGCGGTCGGGGCGGCGCATCGTTCTCCGACACCCTCACCCTGTCCCTCTCCCGCACGCGGGAGAGGGGACCATTGGGGCGCGGCCGGGCCACTCGGGTTCCCTCTCCCTGGAAGGGGGAGGGACAGGGTGGGGGTGGACGGCGTCTCGGCACCCCTGCCCTGTCCCCGTGGCGCGGCCGCACCGCTTTCGCAGAGGAATCGGATTGGGGGACCGGGGCATGACGGAGCGGGAGCGAGGGTGCTTTCCGGCGTTTTTTCCGGTATGAACGGAACCGTTCCGCCATGATCAAGATCGGCTTCACCCTCATCAACCACTTCACGCCCGGCACCGACGTGGGCCGCGAGCTTCCGGGGATGCTGGAGCAGGTCCGCGCGGCCCGGGACTCCGGCCTCGACTCGCTCTGGCTCGGCCAGCACTTCCTCATGGGGGAGGTCCCCTACTTCGCGTACACGCCGCTGATGGCGCGGCTGATCCCCGAGGCCGGCGGCATGACGGTGGGGCCGTGCATCCAGCTCCTGCCCCTCTACAACCCCGTCGCCGTCGCGGAAGAGGCGGCCACCCTCGACGTCCTGTCCGGCGGCCGCTACGTGCTCGGCGTGGGCCTCGGCTACCGTCCGGAGGAATGCGCGGCCTTCGGCGTCGGCTGGAAGGAGCGCGCCGGACGCCTGACCGAAGGCGTCGAGGTCATCCGCCGGCTCTGGTCCGAGGACACGGTCCGCCACGAGGGCCGCTACTACCGGATCGACGGACAGGGGACGAGCCTGAAGCCCGTCCGGAAGCCCGGGCCGCCCATCTGGATCGCCGCCGTCGCGGACCCCGCCATCCGGCGGGCGGCGCGCATCGGCGACGGCTGGGTCATCCTCGTCACGGCGTCCTTCGGGGAGCTGAAGGACCGGATCCCCATGTATCTGGAGGCCGTCCGGGACGCGGGCCGGCCCGCACCGCCCGAAATCCCCATCACGCGGGAGCTCCACATCTCGGACAGCCGCGCCGGCGCCTGGGACGAGTGCCGCGGCGGCCTCGCCCGCAAGTACGGCATCTACAACGCGCTCGGCCTCAACTCGTCCGAAGGCGCCGGCGGCTCCCTGGAAGACTTCGCCCGGGACCGTTTCCTCGTCGGCGACACGGAGTCCGTCCGGGACGAGATCCTGCGCTACCACGAGGAACTCGGCGTCACTCACTTCATCATGCGGCTGCAATGGCCCGGCCACGATCACGGGGCCACGATGAAGTGCCTGCGCCGGCTGGGGGAGGTCGCCGCCGGGCTCGGCTGACGCCGGCCGCCCCGGAGGCGGGAACGGAACGGGAGGAGAGACCATGCCCGTACCCTTCGAAGGCGGCTGCCTGTGCGGCGCCGTCCGCTACCGCGTCACCATGGAGCCGCTCGGCGTCGTCATCTGCCACTGCACGAACTGCCAGAAACAGACCGCGTCCGACCGTTCTCCCGTCATGTGGGTCCCCGCCGAGGGCCTCGAGTTCCTCAGGGGAGAGACCAGGACCCTGCGCGTCCGGGGCGCCACGGGCAACATGCAGAGCCGCCACTTCTGCGGCGATTGCGGCTCGCCGATCATGACGCAGCCCGACGCCCGCCCCGGGATCCGGACGATCAAGGCGGGCACCGTCGACGACCCGAGCTGGCTCGAGCCGTCCGCCCACATCTGGGTGGCGAGCGCCCCGCCCTACGCCCTCATCGACGACGGACTGCCCCGGCATCCCGGCAACCCGCCGGGCATCGGCTGAAGCCCGCGCCGCGCGCGGGCGTGGGCGGCGGTCAGTGCGAGAACCGCTTCATGCCGCCGTCGACGTACATCACCGAGCCCGAGATCATGCGGGCCTTCGGCGAGGCGACGAAGGCGACGAGGTTGCCGATGTCCTCGGGGTCGCCGAACTCGCCCGCCGGAACGTGCTCCGCGGCGAAGGCGCGCTCGTCCTCCTCCGTCGGGTAGTTGCGCCTGTTCTGCTCCGAATGGATGCGCCCGGGGACGATGCAGTTGGACGTCACACCGTCCTTGGAGTGCTCCCGCGACAGGCCCTTCGACCAGGCCTGCACGGCCGCCTTGGCGCACGTGGCCGCGTTGATGCCGAAGGGCTCCATGGTCCCCGTGATGTTGACGATCCGTCCGTACTTGCGCTCGATCATGCCCGGGACGAAGCGGTCCGAGACCCGCCGCACCGCCGACCAGTTCAGGTCCATGGTGTCGGTCCAGACCCGCTCGTCGGTGCCGATCGGCGCCGGGACGGCGAAGCCCGCGTTGTTCACCAGGATGTCGAGCCGGCCGTACTCGCCGTGGACCGCCTCCTCGAGAGCCGCCGGGGCGTCGTCGGCCGCGATGTCCTGCGCGATGACCAGCGGCCGCGGACGGCCCGACGCCTCGATCTCGTCCGCGACTCCCTCGAGGAGCGCGCCGCGCCGGGCGGTGATGGCCACCCTGCATCCCTCCGCCGCCAGCACCTTCGCCGTGCCTTCGCCGATCCCGACGCTCGCGCCCGTCACGAGCGCCACGCGATCCTCCAGTTGCAGGTCCACGATGTCTCCTCCCCCTGTCCCGCGCCGTCATGCGCGGCGGAACCTATCCCATGGCCGGCGGCGCCGCAAACTCCGGACGGCGACCGCCGAGGAGCAGGGCGACGCCCGCCGAACGCCGCAGCCACGCGCTCGGATGGCGGCGGATGGCCGAGACGCGCGCCCTCATGGGACAAGACGGTGCTTGCGGGCCAGCGGCTCGGGAACGGCGATCTCGATGTCCAGCAGCATCTGCGCGAAGGCCTTGGCCTGCGGGTCCATGCGCAGCGAGGCGACGCCGCCCCCGCCGAGCGCCTCGCGGAGCACGAAATTGAACGCCCCGATGCCCGGCAGCTCGTACCGCCGGACGGGCCCCTCCAGGACGTGCGCGAAATACCCGGCGACGGAGTCCTCCGTCAGGCGCGCGCGCAGGACGGGAACGAAGTCGGGATGGCGGGCGATCGCCCCGATGTTGGCGCTGTCGCCCTTGTCGCCGCTTCGCGCCAGGGCGAGCGCGGCCAGGGGCACGGACACCGACGGCCCGGCGAGGTCCGGCGGACCCGCGCCGTCCGCGGGCGGGCCGGGTTCGGGCCGCGCGGCCGGCGCGGCCGGAAGATGCGCCGGGACCTCGACCGTCTTCCCGCCCGCGGCGACGGTGGCCGGAACCCGCTCCTTGCCGATCAGGAACGAATGCAGCCGCACCAGCGGCGAGACCCGGGGCCGCCCGCCGAAGACTCCGGTCACGCCCGGCGCCATCCCCGTGACGGCGGGCGCGATCTCGCGGGCGAAGATTCCCGCGGCCTCGCGGGAGTCGTGGTGGACGGCGATCTTGACCACGACCTCCCGCGTTCCCCGGGCGCGGGCGTGGGCGCCGTAGGTCGCTTCGGCGCCGAGGATTTCCACGTCGGTGCCGCGGTAGTCGCCGAGGCCGCGCTCGCGGAACAGGCGGCGCGTGCGCCGGAGGATGGCGTCGGCGACGGCGCCGCCCTTGAGCCGCGCGTCGATCCCTCCGATCATGAACAGGGCCGTCGCGCGGTACCCGTCCATGTAGGTCGCGTTGACCTTGTAGGTCGGCGTGGCCCCGCGCCCCCTGGCGCCCGTCACCCGCACCCTGTCCGGCCCCGTCTCCTCGAGGGTGACGCCGGTGAAATCGCAGACCACGTCCGGCAGGACGTAGGCGGCCGGGTCTCCCAGTTCGTAGAGCATCTGCTCGCCCACGGTGCCGCGGCTGACCAGCCCACCGGTGCCCTCCGGCTTCGACACCGTGAACGCGCCGTCCGGCTCGCAGTCGACGAACGGGAAGCCGATGTCGTGCCAGCCGCCGGCCGCCAGGCGCCAGTCGGTGAAGTTTCCGCCCGTGGCCTGGGCGCCGCATTCGACGATGTGGCCGGCGAGGCTGCCCGCGGCGAGCCGGTCGTAGTCGTCGTCCGCCCAGCCGAACTCGTGCATCAGCGGCCCCAGCACGACGGCCGAATCGGCGCACTTGCCCGTGATCACCACCCGCGCCCCGGCGTCCAGCGCCTCGGCGACGGGCCGGGCGCCGAGGTAGGCGTTGAGGCTCTGGACGTCGTCCGGAAACGGCGCGCCCGAGAACATCTCGCTCTTGTCGACGTCCCCGAGCTCGCCGAGCCGCGGCATCAGGTCGTCGCCAGAGACCACCGCGATGTCGACGTCGACGCCGGCGTCCGCGGCGACGCGGGCGAGCGCGTCCCGGCAGGCCTCCGGATTGACCCCTCCGGCGTTGCTGACGATCCTGACGCCGTTCGCCACGGCGTCCGCGAGAATGTCCTTCATGACCGGATCGACGAAGTCGACGGCGTACCCCAGCGCGGGGTCGCGGCTCCGCGCCCGCGCCAGCAGCGACATGGTGACCTCGGCCAGGTAGTCGAACACCAGGTAGTCGACGCCGCCCCGGCGCACCAGTTGCCCGGGGGCGTCCGGCGTGTCGCCCCAGAACCCGGCGCCGGAGCCGATCCTGACGGTCTTCACCCTCGGGCCGCCCCCTCCGTCACCGGCCCGGCCAGTCCGGGTCGCGCCGTTCCTGGAACGCGGCGAACCCCTCCCGCGCGTCCTCCGTCATGGACATGCGGGCGACGTTGGCCTCGGCGAAGGCGAAGGCCTGGTGCAGGGGCATGTCCTGAAGGGCGTGCAGGCCGTTCTTGCCGTGCCGCAGGGCCGTGGGAGACTGCCTGAGGACCCGCCCGAGCAGCCGCTCCACCTCCTCGTCCAGCCGGTCGGCGGGCACCACGGCGTTGACCAGTCCCATGTCCAGCGCCTCCCGCGCGGTGAACGGATCGCCGGTCATGCACATCTCCATCAGCTTGCGCCGCGGGACCAGCCGCAGCATGTAGCCCAGGATCTGCATGGGAAACAGGCCGATCTTCACCTCTGGCACCCCGAATTTGGCGCTGTCCGCGGCGACCGCGAGGTCGCAGCCGCACAACAGGCCCATGCCGCCCGCCAGCACGTGCCCGTTGACCCGCGCGACCAGCGGCAGGTTGCACGCCTCGAAGGCCCGGAAGACCTGGGTCAGGGCGTTGTGGGGCGCCGCCATGTCCGGCTTGACCGGAGACGCGGAGCCCTCCGCCTTGATGTCGGCGCCCGCGCAGAAGGCCCTGTCCCCGGCCCCGGTGAGAACGACCGCGCGGAGGCCCGGATCGTCGTTCGCTTCCAGGACCGCCGCGCGGATCAGGTCCAGCACGTTCTCGTTGATGGCGTTGCGGCGTTCCGGCCGGTTGATGGTGATCCAGCGCGCGTCCCCGCGGCGCTCGACCAGGACCTCGGGGTCTTCGTTCGGCATGACGGGATCGCTCCGGACTGTCGACGGCAAGCGGATTCGCCCGGGCTTCATAGCACCGCCGGAGGATTGCCCCAAGGGTCCCCTCCCCCTTCCAGGGGGAGGGGACCCGAGTGGCCCGGCCGCACCCCGAGGGTCCCCTCTCCCGCGTGCGGGAGAGGGACAGGGTGAGGGTGTCGGAGAACGACGCGCCGCCCCAACCGCGTTTCGCAGAGGAATCCTGTGCAGGGAGAGGGGACCCGGTGGCGCGGCTTGGCCGTTCGGGGTGGGGTGTCGCGGAACGGCGCGCCGGCCGCCGCGGCCGGAACGGTCCATTGACCCGACGGCGCCGAACCGCCATACAGGGCGCGCGGCCGGTTCGGCGCGCCGCGACGGAGAATGCAAGACCGCTCGGGACGGTTCACGCCATGGAAAGCATCGTTCTGCTGTTCTGCCTCATCGCCCTGGTGCTGCTCGGCGCGCCGATCGGCTTCACGCTGATCCTGCTGCCGGTGGCCTACATCCTGATCTTCGATCCGGGCGTGCCGCTGAACCTGATCCCGACCCAGATGTTCGACGTGCTCGACTCCGTCACGCTGACGGCGATCCCGTTCTTCATGCTGACCGGCGAGCTCATGAGCACGGGCAAGATCACGGACCGCCTCGTCGAGCTGTCGGCCCGGATCATCGGGCGCATGCGCGGCAGCCTGGCCCAGGTGAACATCCTGGTGAGCATGTTCTTCGCGGGCATGAACGGCTCGGTCGTGGCGGACACGGCGACCGTGGGCTCGCTCCTCATCCCGGCCATGAAGCTGCGCGGCTACGAGCCCGAGTACGCCGCCGCCCTCACCTCGGTCAGCGCCACCATCGGCGGCATCATCCCGCCCAGCATCGCCATGGTCATCCTGGCCAACGCCGGCGGCATCTCGGTCGGCGCCCTGTTCGCGGCCGGCATCATCCCGGGGGTCATGATCGGCGTGACCCTGATGGTCATGACCTACTTCATCGCGATAAGGCGCAGCTACGAGCGCAGCGACGAGGACTTCAGTTGGGGGGCGCTGGCCAAGGCGTTCCTCAACGCCTCCTTCGCGCTGGTCATTCCCGTCGTGCTGGTGGGGTCGGTCATGGGCGGCATCGCCGGCGTCGTGGAGGCCGGCGCCATGACGGCGTGCGTGGCCCTGGGCCTCGGCGCATTCGTCTACAAGACCGTCACCTGGCGTTCGGTGGTGCAGGCGTTCATCCGCGCCTTCCGCACCAGCGCCATCGTCTTCATCATCCTCTCCGCCGCGGGCCCGTTCAGCTGGCTGCTGACCATCCTGGGCGCGATCAACCTGCTCAGCGAGTGGCTGCTCAGCTACGCCGACACGCCGATCCTGTTCGCGACGGTCCTCGTGCTCTTCATCTACTTCATCGGCATGGTGATGGACGCCGGCGCCAACATCATCGTGCTGGGACCGGTGCTGATCCACATCTGCGTGCAGGCCGGGTACCCGCCCGAGCAGGCCGCGATGATCATGGTCATCGGCTTCCTCTTCGGAACCGTGACGCCGCCCATCGGCGTGGCCTACTTCACCGCCGCGGCCGTGGCGCGGGCGACGCTGGAATCCGTCGCCATAGCCATGCTGCCCTATCTCGTCGCCCTGTTCTTCCTCCTGTTCCTCGTCATCCTGGTGCCGCCGATCACGATGTGGCTGCCGACGGCGTGGGGGTTCATCTACTAGGGGACCGACCGACATGCTGGACGTCCTGAAAACGCTCGATCTCTGGATCCGCCGGCTCCTGACCTGGTTCTGCGCGATCCTGCTCGCCATGATGGTGGTGTTCACCGTCTACACGGTGTTCATGCGCTACGTCTTCGAGAACCCGCCCCCCTGGGGCGACCAGATGGCGGTGTTCAGTTGCATCTGGCTGGTGTTCATCGCCCTGGCGCTCACCACGCGGGAGAAGGAGCACATCGCGCTCGACATGCTCTACACCTATCTCCCGCTGAAGTGGTCGTTCACGGTCCAGCAGGCGTGGAACCTCATCATCTGCGCGCTGGGGTTCGTTCTGCTGGTCTACGGCTACGACACGGCGATCAACAACTTCGGCAAGTACTGGGAGCTCAACTACCTGCCCAAGAAGTATCCGATGATGATCCTGCCCACCACGGGCGCGCTGATCATGATCGGCTCGTTCGTCGCCTTCCTGGAGGACTGGGCCAAGTACAAGAAGGGCGAGTTCGTCGCCAAGGAGCCCCTCGACGAGGCCGTCGGCGGCGCCTGAGCCGCGCCGCGGCGGCCCGGACTCCCGCTGACGAAAAACACGCCTGGGTACGCGGGCCTTCGGCCCGCACCTTTTTACTGACGCCTTGCGCCGCTTGCGTTCCGACCCGGCGCCGTCATGTCGACGAGCCCCCGCTTCGCACGCCCAACGACGTCATGCCCGGACTTGTTCCGGGCATCTCCATCGGCCGGGCGTCGGCGGGGCGACGTGGATGGCCGGAACAAGTCCGGCCATGACGAGGGTGGGGGGAACTTGGGCATGACGGATGGCCATGCGGTTAGCTGAGGCCGAGCTTCGCCTTCGCCTCCGTAAGGGAAACCTCTCGGCCGCTCTCGAGGTCTGCAAGGCCGGCGACCACCGCCCGCATGAACGCCCGCTCCTCCGTAGCCGCCTCGTAGTCGCCTACCGACTGAACCACGGCGACCCCGCGTCCGCGGCTGGTCAGTAGCACCGGCCGGCGGGCCCCGGCCGCGTGCCTGACGACGCGGCCCGGATTGACCTTGAGGTCCGTGAGGGGGACCACATCCTCCGAGAACTTCACAACCATCCGTACGGTCCCGATCAATCGCCGATGGTCGACAATAGCACTTGAAAGCAGGTCGTTCCATTCTCCTCGGCGGGTAAAGCCAGGCATGCCGCCGTCCAGCCTGCCCGACCTCGGACGTTTCGACCAATGGTGCTCGCGGACGCACTCATTCCCGCGAAAGCCTTCCATAACCGGGAACCCCGCCCCTGCCGTCGCGCGGGAAACGGTAGCCGGCAGGGCAATCGCGCCATCGGGGTCCCCTCTCCCGAAGACGGGAGAGGGGACCCGGCGGGATGGTCCGTCGCTCCGGCAACGACATCCCGGCGTCGGCTTCGTTTTCAGAACGCGCGGGTGACGCCGGCGATCGCGCCGTGGTTCCGGTGCTCGTGTATCGGGATGGTGGACCGGGTCCGTTCGAGGGAATAGCCGACGTAGGGCGCGAAGCCGCGGTAGCGCAGCGACCGGTGCAGCACCCTGGCCGAGACGCCGACGCTCCTGTCCGTCCGCGTCTTTCCGAAGAGCGGGTCCCGCGCGGCATGCCGCCGGACGTGGGCGGCGGGCGCGAGCGACACGGTGAGGCCGTTCCCGAACGCGCGCGAAACCGTTACCCCCAGGCCCAGCAGCCGACTGCCGTGATGCTTCGTGTCCGCCTCGACGGTCTCGAACGCCGGCGCCGCCTCTATCGTGGTCCGGCCGTCGAGCACGTACAGGAAGTGCGGGTTCGCCGCGACGCGCCACCCGTCCCGGCCGGACAGCGCGTCGTGCGTCCGGTAGTCCGCGCTCAAGGCCAGCTCGAGGTGGGCCGCGCCGGAGAGCCGCAGGCGGAACCGCGTCCACGGACCGAGGCTCCGGCGGTAGCCGTCGCCCCCGGTCCACTGCCGCCCGAGACGCAGGCCGCCCGACGCGCTTCCCCCGTCGAACAGGCGCGCGAGCCCGGCGTCCGCGGAGACCGTCGTCTCGTTCCACTGCGGGCGTTCGTAGACCTTCGCGGCGGCGGACGCGGCGAGCACGCCGCGGACGTCCTCCGCGACCGTGGGCGAGAACGAGACGCCCCCCGCGATCAGCGCACCCATGCCCGAGGGCGCCCGCGCGTCTTCGGAGAGACGGAACGGCACGCCGCCGATCAGGACCGTCTCCCGGTCCGGGCGTTCGGTCTCCGGCAGAACGGACGCGGAGACGGACGCGGACCATCGCCTGCGCGCGTCGATCCGCCGCAGGAAGTCCTCGACGGCGGCTTCCGCCGACGGCGGCAGGCCGTCCGCCAGGGACAGGTTGAACTGACGCCCCGCCGCGTCGTCGCGTCCGGAGAGGTAATAGGCCCGCGCCAGTTCCAGGCGCGCCAGGGTCAGCGAAGGACGCAGCGCGAGGATCTCCTCGAACCGCCCGGCGGCCCGCCTCGGCATGCCGAGGCGCATCTCGACGCGGCCGAGCAGGAACAGGCGCTCGATCCGCTCCTCCTCGCCGGAAGGCCGTGCCTGTTCGAGGAACGCCCGCGCGTGCTCCAGCCGCCCGGCCCGAACCAGCATCCGGGCCGCCTGCATGTCCGACAGGCTGGCGGACGGCCGCGGCCGCTCGGAAGCGGGCGCGGCCGCCGCGGTCGCGGTCAGCAGCGCTACGGCAACCGCGGCGCGGGCGAGCGGGAGCAATCAGGAACTATTCGCCGGCCTACTGTTTGTCGCCTCCGAAATAGCCGTGAAACACCCTGTTGTTTGTGCTGTTGGTTCCCTCCCATATGCCGCCGACCTCCGCCGCTCCGGGTCCATAGAAGTGGCCTTCCATGTTACCCGAGAAACCGGTATTGCTCGTCAGATTCGCGGTGAATTGACTGTTCGAGATCGTACCGTTCTTTATATTAACGATGGTGGATGGCGCACTTGTATAGGAATTTGACTCCCTCCACCTGAACTCGAACTGGTCCATACTGCCGATGATCGTGCTTGCTCCGAAATCCGCCGTTAGTTCCAAACGGCCCCTGTTATATACCCTCTGGGATCGGCTAGGATTGTCTTGTAAGTGCGATTCTGCATGGACACGCCCGACATAAGTGGCCGTGCCGGTGGGAAGGTCGGTAGTCGGAGTGCCGTATACGACGAAACCTCGTTGGGTGTTCGTGTATTCCCCAGATTCCATGTAATCAAAAGACCATGCCCCGACCTCAAAATGATCGGCCTCCGGGACTGTGGAGTATCTGCTGGGATCCCAGAACCAATACTCGACATCGTCTGTTTTTTTGTAATAGCAGTATGAACAGTTCGAACGACTTCCATAGTCGCTTGCCGTCCAGTGAATTGTCTGTGACTCGTTACCGACCGTATAGGTCATGCGATACCCGTCCGCACCGTCCGATTCGATGCTCGACACTTCGGCGGTGTCTGCCAACTGCGCGGTCGACCCGGTGAAGTCGCGGTCCACCGCCGACCACAGGGTGCCGCCGATCATCCCGTCGTCCTTGCTACTCGAGCAGCCGGACAAGCCGGCGGCGGCCAGTACCGCCACTCCGAGCCAGACGGTCGCGAACATCGTGCTCATGGGGGTTCTCATGGGCTTCTTCCTTTATTGCTTGATTGAGGGGAACGAACGGGCCCGCTCGCGACGAACCGGCAACGCCGGACGGCACGCGCGAACGGCGCCGTCCCGCACGAGCGGGCGAAACGGCAAACGCCGCCCCTCCGGGCGGCGGATCGTTTCAGGTGGGGAGTGTCGGGCTAGGCCCGGAAGAGCGGTGGACCGCCGTAACGGCCCGAACGGCTCAAGACGGAGGCTCGGCGCTCGGCGCTCGGCGCTCGGCGCTCGGCGCTCGGCGCTCGGCGCTCGGCGCTCGGCGCTCGGCGCTCGGCGCTCGGCGCTCGGCGCTCGGCGCTCGGCGCTCGGCGCTCGGCGCTCGGCGCTCGGCGCTCGGCGCTCGGCGCTCGGCGCTCGGCGCTCGGCGCTCGGCGCTCGGCGCTCGGCGCTCGGCGCTGGCGGGGCCTGGGGATACATTATACACCATGGACCATTCTCAACGCATGCAAGCTCATGTCCAAGTTACAGGCAACAATAATAGCCGGACGTGTTCCGGGCATCAACTGGTTGCAGCATGGCGGGGCATCTGGGGATACCGCGGGAGCGTCCGCCAAGGGCACGGTCTCGAACGACCCGCCGCCATGAACCGGGCGGTCGGACATGGATGCCCGGAACAAGTCCGCCCACGCGACCACCCTCACCCTGTCCCTCTCCCGCTCGCGGGAGAGGGGACCCTTGGGGCGCGGCCGGGCCACTCGGGTTCCCTCTCCCTGGAAGGGGGAGGGACAGGGTGGGGGTGGACGGCGTCTCGGCACCCCTGCCCTGTTCCCGCGGTGGGCCGGACCACTTTCGCAGAGGAATCCTTGACAGGGAGGAGGCCGGGAGGGAGGGAGAATGAAGGCGGACGGTGCCCGCGCAACCGGCCAGGAAAAAGGGGGGCCGGAGCCCCCCTTTGCGAAGTTCCGCCGGAGGCGGCTCCGCTCAGAGCGCGCCGCCTTTCTTGAGAGACTCGATGAACGAGTCGAGACCCTGCTCGGCGAGAGCCCGTTCGGCCAATTCGGGCTCATAGGCACCCTTGGCGTCCGCCCAGGCCCCGACGGCACCGGCCCGCCAGAGATCCATCTCGGCGTCGCTCGGCGTGTACCACTCGTCGATGTGCTCCTTGAGCAACGCCGTCTGTTCCTTCACCCACTCGTTGTCGAGGGTGCGCGCCAAGTGCGAGAAGGCGTCCATGCCGGCCCGCACCCACGCCTTCTCGTCGTCTGACAGAGCGTTGTACTGCTTCAAGTCCATGGAGATGTGGTTGCCGCCCCAGGCGCCGCCGACCTCGGTGTAGTACTTCTGCACCTCGTACATCTTGTAGACGTACTGCCACGGCACCTGCACGTACTGCCCCGAGACGACGCCCGTCTGCAAGCCCTGGTAGAGCTGCAGCCAGTCGTACGGAACGGGGATCGCGCCCCAGGTCTTGATCAGGGTGTACTCGATCGGGCTCTTGGTCACGCGGATCTTGATGCCCTGCATGTCCGCGGGAACCTTGACCGAACGCACCGCGTTGCCCAGGTGACGGAACCCGCCCGAAGCGAACACCTCGAAGACCTTGTGCTGGGTCGTCTCCTCGGCGATCTTGCTCTGAGCCTCGCCGAGCCAGGTATCCGAGATCTGATTGGCGGTATCCAGGTTCTTGAACAGGTACGGAAGGTCGAAGATCGACAGGGCCGTCCCGAAGTTGCCGAAGTTCGCCGTCGAACTCGTCCAGATGGCCAGCAGGCCCTGGTTCGCCTGCTCGCCGCACTTCTGCTCGCCGCAGATGGAGCCGCGGTAGTGCGGGTCGACGGTGAGCTTGCCGCCCGAAACTTCCGCGACCTTCGGCACCAGGCCCTGGTCCATGGCGTCGCCGAGCGGCAGGCCCGGGCGGCCCACGGAGCCGAGCTTGAGCACCTTGTGGGCGTCGGCCAGGGCCGTCGCGCCCGCGCCGACCGCCACGGCCGCCGCGACCGCCGCCGCCATGAATGATGAACGTCTTAGCATGGGTGTCCTCCCCTTGGGTAGTTGGACGGTTGTCGAGGGACGCATCCCGCCGATGGCGGCGAAGGCCGCCGCCGGTGAGCGCCGCGCCGCGGTGCGGCGCGGGCGGCGCATGTTGGCACAGCCCGCCCGGCCAATCCAGTGCGTGAACGCGCCGCGACGGCGGATTTGCGGTCCGGGATCCTGGCATGACGGAGGAAATGTCGGCGGAGTTTCCGAGACGGCCGGGAAGGACGTTGTATGCAGCCCGGTCTCGTACAACCGAACTCTCCACCCCCTCGGCGCAAGGAAGCCTCGTCTGGTATACAGGTCAACCGACCGGAGGGCCTGGATCATGAAACAGACCGTCGTTCGATCTACCGCCGCCCCTGAGTGCCGGCTGCTCCAATGAGCGATCCGACAGAGAGCTTCATCCGCAAGTTCGAAGAGATCGTCACCGAGGTGAACCGCCGCGCCGGTGCTCCGTCATCGTGTTTTTTCGAAATCGAAAAGGGAGCGCAGCGCGACGGTATCGTGAAGAAACACCGAAGTTTGCTCATCTACATTCGGGAGGTCCGGAACGTGCTACAGCACCCGCGGCACGGTTCCGAAGGTCACGCCGTTGGCGTCTCCCAGGCGTTCCTCGATGAGGTTCTGACCCTGCTGAGCCATCTGAAAAAACCGCCGACGGCCCGCTCTGTCGGTGTGCCGCGCAAGCAGATCAAGACCGCCAGCCTGACCGACCGGCTCGGCGACCTCGCGGCCGAGATGAAGAAAGGCGGTTTCAGCCATGTTCCAATTTTGGATGAGCGAGACGCAGTCATCGGCGTGTTCAACGAAGCGGCCGTTTTCGATCACCTGTGGGCAGAGCCGGAGACGATCGTCGGTCGGCGGATGCAGATATCCGACATTCTCCATCATTGCCGCCTCGGCGCCGACCGCACGGAAACTTTCAGGTTCGTGAAACCGGGAACGCCAATCGATGATCTCGTCGCGATGTTCCTGGCTCTCGCGTCGCCGACCACGCGGGTGGGTGCCGCCTTCGTGACGGCCTCGGGCAAGAAGACCGAGCCGCTCCAGCGCCTGATCACGTCGTGGGACGTGCTGGAGATCTCGTCCAGTTGAGTTTTGACGGAGGACGGTTCAGCGTGGCGGGATCATGTACCGGCGCGGCTGCGGCCTTCGGCTTCGACCGCGCGGACCGCGGCGCGTGCCACCCGGCAGACCGGACGAAGCCTGGAGCCACCCCACGCCATGCCCGGCATCCGCCCTACCCGTCCCGCATCCGGTGCCACGCGTACGCGGCGCGCTGGCCGAGTCGCCTGAAGGCGGCGAACGGGTAGCTCGGCATCGGACATCCCACCGCCGCCGGGATGTCCGCGCCGCCGCCGATCCGGTCCGCGACCAGGGAGCCGAAATGAAGCGCCGGCGCGATGCCGGTGCCGCAGTATCCGAGGGAGAACCGGACGTTCGGGTGCCCGTCCAGATGATGCACGTGGGGCATCGCGTCGTAGGGCAGGCAGACCCAGCCGGCCCAGTAACGGTCGACGGTCAGCCCGGAGAGCGGCGGAAACTTGCGCCGCAGCGCCCGGAGCAGCCGCTCCCTCCATTCCGGGCGGTCGACGGTGCGCTCGTCGATGGGGCCGCGGCCGCCCATCAGGATGCGGTCGTCCGGCAGGCGCCGGTAGTAGAACAGCACGCGCCGCGTGTCCGCGACCGGCGCGGCGGAGCGGAAGTTCGCCGCCTCCTTTTCCTCCCTCGTCATCGGGCGGGTCACGATGACGTTGGAGAGGACCGGCAGCGTCCGCGCCCCGAGGGCCGGATGCAGGGACTCGCCGGTGTAGCCGTTGGTGGCGATCACGACGTGCCTCGCGCGCACCCTGGCCCTGGAGGTCGTCAGGACGTAGCCGTCCCCGTCCGGCCGCCAGCCCGCCACCGGACTCGCCCGGTGCACCGCCGCGCCGGCGCCGCGCGCCAGGCGCAGGACCCCGTGGGCGAGCTTCAGCGGGTGGACGCCGAACCCGTCGGGAAACCGCAGGGCGCCGAACGCCTCCGCGCTCCTGAAATGGTCCCGCTCGATCTCCCGCGAATCGAGGAGCTCCGCGCCGTAACCGAACGTTTCGGCGAGCAGCCTGCGGTCCGCCTCCAGGCCGGCGACGGCGGACGGGCGGTGCGCCACGCGCAGCAGGCCCGTGTCCTGCAGGTCGCAATCGATGCCGCCCTCCGCGATCAGGGACCGGACGGTGGCGAGCGCGGCGAGCTGCGCGTCGAAAAGCGCCTTCGCCCCTTCGACTCCCCAGCGCTCCCGCCACTGTCGCAAGGGAACGCGCCCGATGCCCGGACGGACCTGGCCGCCGTTGCGGCCGCTGCATCCCCAGCCGGGCGCGTTCGCCTCCAGGACGACCGTATCGGCGCCGTGGCGCCCGGCAAGGCGGTGGGCGCAGCTCAGGCCGGTGTACCCGCCGCCGACGACGGCGACGTCCGCCTCCCGGTCCTCGGCGAGGACGCCGTCGTCCTCGGGCTCCGGGCCGGCGGTCGCCGCCCAGTAGCTGTCCGGCGGGGGCCGGCCTTCGCCGGGGCCTCCGCCCTTCAGGGGATCGTACGACGCGGTTCCGGCCGGCGGCCGCGGTCCGGACCCGGGCATCTCGGCCGGAGGCGCCGGCTATTCCGCGGCGACGGCCGGCGGCGGGGTCGCCAGCCCCGACCGGAAATCCGCCAGCAGGCGCTCGGCCGGCCGTTCGGCCGGATCGCCGTAACCGCCGCCGCCGCTGGTCTCCGTGATCAGGACGTCCCCCCGGCGGAGCTTGACGCTGGTCTTGGAGGCCACCGGGATCTCGTCCCCGTTCCTCCGGACGATCCGCGTCCGCGCCAGGTCGCCCGGCTCGCCGCCGAAGGCGCCGTCCGGCGCGATACGGTAGCGGTCCGAGTAGTGGGCCAGCGTGACGTCGTCGGCGAGGATCTCGAACCGGCGGCGCAGGCCGTTCCCGCCCCGGAACTTTCCGCGCCCGCCCGAATCGGGCCGCAGCGCGTATTCGGTGACGCGGAAGAAGTCGTACTGCCGCTCCAGCGACTCGACGGGGATGTTGCTGCAGTTCGACAGCGGGCCGTCGATGCCGTCGCTGCCGTCGGAGGCCGGCCCCGCGCCGTAGCCCCCGCCGAAGATCTCCAGGTAGATGCTGTAGCCGCCGTCCGCGAGCCGGCTCATGCAGATGGAATGGGTCGTGTCGAACCCGGTGGCGATGACCTTGTCCGGAACGGCCTGGGCCAGGGCCTTCACCACCGCGTCGAAGGCCCGGAAGGCCGGGATCATGCGCGCCCGCACGGGCGCCGGCGGCCGGGGGTTGAGCAGGCTCCCGTACGGGGCCGTTACCGAGACGGGCCGCGCCATGCCCTGGTTGAACGGGATGTCGGGCGAGCTCGCCACCGCCTTGACCGCCGCCAGGGCGGCGGAGACCGTGGAGGCGAACGGGCAGTTCAGGTTGAGCAGGACCTGGTCCGCGGTGCCCGCGAAGTCGACCGAAACCTCGTCTCCCGCGACCGTCACGGCCGCCCTGACGGGCAGCGGCACGGAGTTCACGCCGTCGTCGTCGACCGCGTCCTCGCCCCGGTAGACGCCGTCCGGAATCGCGGCGATCGCCGCCCGCATGCGCCGCTCGGAATAGGCGAGGTGGGAGTCCATCACGGACATGACGGTGTCCGCGCCGTAGCGCGCGCAGAGCTGCTTCACCCGCTCGCCGCCGACCGCGTTGGCGGCGAACTGCGCGTTGAAGTCGCCGATGGTCAGCTCGGGCACGCGGATGTTGGCCGCGATCAGGCGCTCGAACGGCCCGCCGTTCCAGTCGCGCCCCATGTTGTAGCGCGACGGCGGAACGATCAGCCCTTCCTGGTGGACGTCGGTGGCGTCCGGGTTCATGCCCGGCGCGCCGCCGCCGAGGTCCAGGTGATGGGCGACGCTCGCGCTGAACCCGACCAGCGTCCCCTCGAAGAAGACCGGCGAGAAGATGAACACGTCCGGCAGGTGCTGGCCGCCCTCGAAAGGGCTGTTGTTGATGTAGAAGTCGCCCTCCTGGAGCGCGTCGGGCGGGACGGCGTCCGCGCAGGGCCTGAAGGTGGCGCCCAGCGGCCCGAGCTGCATCGGGATCAGCTCCGCCTGCGCCACCACGTTGCCGCGCCGGTCCAGCAGCGCGGCCGACCCGTCGCTTGCCTCGCGCAGGATCGTCGAATAGGCCGAGCGGATCAGCTTCACGCCCATTTCCCGCGCCGAGGCCACCAGCCCCTGGCCGATCACCGCCCGATCGATGGGGTTCACGTCCATCCGCTTATCCGACCCTCCGCACGATGAGGTTGTCATGCTCGTCCGGGCCGCCGGCCCAGCCTCCCGGTACATAGAGCGTGGACGTTTCGTCCGCAACAAGCGCGGGGCCCGCGATCTCCGACCCGGGCGCGCAGGCCGACCGGCTCATCACGGCGCATCTCGTCCGCTCGCCCCGGTCGAAGACCTCGCCGTCCGCCGTGAAGGGCGCCATGCCGCGCCCTTCCGCCAGGGCCGGCACGGGTCCGGGAGGGGCCGAGACGCCGACGCGGAACGACACGATCTCGACCCGCTGGCGGCCCGCGTCGCCGAAGGCGAACACGCGGTGGTGCGCCGCGACGAACAACTCGCGCAGCGTCTCCGCCTCCAGGACTTCCAGCGCCGCCTCGTCGAGGGTGACCGGGATCTCGAACGCCTGGCCGACGAAACGCATCTCCAGCGTGAAGGTGAAGGCGAGCGCCTCGGTCAGGCCCAGTTCCGCGAAGGCCGAGACGGCCCGGTCCCTCATGGTCGCGAAGACCTCGCGGACCGTGCCGGCGACGCCTTCCTCCACCGCGAGGTGACGGGTGTAGCTGTCGTAGCGCAGGAAGTCCGCGGCCAGCAGTCCGAAGGCCGAGAGCACGCCGGCGTTGGGCGGCACCACGACCGTCCCGATCTCCAGCTCTTCGGCGACCCGCGCCGCGTGGAGCGGGCCGGCGCCGCCGAAGGGCACGAGGACGTAGTCCCTGGGATCGCGCCCGCGCTCGGTGGACACGAGCTGAATGGCGCGGACGATGTTCGAATCGGCCACGCGCAGGGCGGCGTCGGCCATCTCCTCGAGGCTCATCCCGAACCGCTCCGCGAGCGGAGCCAGCGCCGCCTCCGACCGGCCGCGGTCCAGGGACATGCGCCCGCCCGCGAAGGCGTCCGCCTTCAGGGTGCCGCGCAGCAGGTGCGCGTCGGTCACGGCCGGCAGGGTCCCGCCCCGGCCGTAGCAGGCCGGCCCCGGATCGGCCCCCGTCGACTCGGGTCCGACGCGCAGCATGCCTCCGTCGTCGGTCCAGATGACGGAGCCGCCTCCCGCTCCGATCGTGGCGATGTCGATCACCGGGGTGCGCACCGGCAGCCCGTTGATCTCCGTCTCGGTCGACAGGTCCGGCTTGCCGCCGCGCACCAGGCACACGTCGGTGCTGGTCCCCCCCATGTCGAGGGTGACGATGTCGTCGAAGCCGGAGACGCCGGCCTGCCGGACGGCCCCCATCACCCCCGCCGCCGGCCCCGAGTAGAGGCAGGAGATGGCGTTGCGGCGAATGCCCTCCGTCGGCAGGCGGCCGCCGTTGGACTGCATGATCGAGAAGTTCCGCGCGAAGCCGCGCGACTCGAGTTCCGCCTCCAGCCGCGAGATGTAGGAATCGATGACCGGCCGCACGTAGGCCGACAGCGTGGTCGTGGTCGCCCTCTCGTATTCGCGGAACTCGCGGGTCACCTCGGCCGAGTGGGTGACGAACACGTCCGGATGCATTCGGCGGATCAGGCCGGCCACGCGCTCCTCGTGGTCGGGGTTGGCGTAGGCGTTGAGGAAGCAGATCGCGGCGGCGTCGTAGGCGCCGCCGGCGAGCGCCGGCCCCACGACCCGCCCGGCGGCCTCCAGGTCGAGGGGGGTGACGACCTTGCCGTCCGCGTCCATGCGTTCCGCGATCTCGAACGTGTCCCCGCGTCCGACCACCGGTTCGGGCTTCCGGTAGAACAGGTCGTAGATGCGCTTGCGGTCGTGGCGCTGGAGCAGCAGCAGGTCGCGGAAGCCGGCGGTCACGAAGAAGGCGACCCTGGCGCCCTTGCGCTCGAGGATGGCGTTGGTCGCCACCGTCGATCCGTGAACCAGGTCCTCGATCGCGTCGAGCCGGAGCCCCGCGGCGGCGAGCGACGCGAGCGCGCCCTCGTCCGGGCGCGCCGGCGTGCTCGGCACCTTGGCGACGGTCACCCGCCCCCGGTCGATGGCGACGAGGTCCGTGAACGTGCCGCCGACTTCGATTCCCACCCGCAACCCGAGACCCTCCGTGCCGGACCGACGCGCTTTCCGGAAATTGTAACCCGTTTCGCGCCGCCCCTGCACGAGGCGCGGTGTCCGGCCGGGGTCCCTTCCCCTTCGACCCTCACCCTGTCCCTCTCCCTGTCCAGGGAGAGGGGACCCTGCGGCACGGCCGCGCCCCAATGGTCCCCTCTCCCGCTCTTGCGGGGGAGGGTCAGGGTGGGGGTGGGAGCACGAGGCGTGGCGTTCGGCCGGGGTCCCTTCCCCTTCGACCCTCACCCTGTCCCTCTCCCTGTCCAGGGAGAGGGGACCCTGTGGCACGGCCGCGCCCCAATGGTCCCCTCTCCCGCTCTTGCGGGGGAGGGTCAGGGTGGGGGTGGGAGCACGAGGCGTGGCGTTCGGCCGGGGTCCCTTCCCCTTCGACCCTCACCCTGTCCCTCTCCCTGTCCAGGGAGAGGGGACCCTGTGGCACGGCCGCGCCCCAATGGTCCCCTCTCCCGCTCTTGCGGGGGAGGGTCAGGGTGGGGGTGGGAGCACGAGGCGCGGCGTCCGGCCGGGGTCCCTTCCCCTTCGACCCTCACCCTGTCCCTCTCTCTGTCCAGGGAGAGGGACAGGGTGAGGGTGCCCGCCAGGGGGCGCGGCGGAGGCGTCAGCCTTCGCGGGACCGGGCGGGCGCGATGACGTCCATGCCCCGGAGCTGGCCCAGCAGCTCGTCGACCCGGCCCGGGCCCAGATGGGAGAACCGGGCGCGCGCCTCGCCGTCGAGAAACCGGGGGCGCTCAAGTACCCAGCTCACGAAGTCCTGCGCGCCCGGCGGGATGGGGACCCCGGCCTTGCCGGACCGCAGGAAGTACCGGCCGTCGCGCCGGACCACCTTCAGGCCCCCGGTCTTCAGCACGAATTCGTCGGACGCCGGGCGTTCCGGCAGCTCGTACGTTCCGCGGGTCCCCCGGCGGCGGCGCTGGAGCTGGATGGCGGCGTCCAGGAAACCGGGCTCCCGCATCAGCGTCCCGATCCGGTCGGCGAGCTCTCCCAGCCGGTCCCGCAGGCCGCCGGCGCCGTCCTCGGCGTCGTGCCGGGGCAGGTCGCGCCGGAACAGGCTGTCGGCCGCGGCCTCCTCCTCCAGCAGCTCGAGGAGGTCGATGCCCCGCAGAGGCATCACCCCGAAGGTCAGGTGAAGCGCGGCGGCGCTCGACGCCAGGGCGTCGTGATACTGGCCCCGGGGGATGTAGAGGAGGTCGCCCGGGGTCATGCGGACCTCCATGAGCAGGCCGCGCCGGTTGCTCCGGTGCCGCTCCGCCGTCAGGTCGAGGAACGCGGGATGGCGGATGGGGTTGTCGAGGCGGCCTTCGTAGACGTTCCACGTCTTCGCCCCTTCCGCGTGGAGGGCGAACACCTCGTGCGTGTCGAAATGGCTGTCGAACGCCCTGTGCTCCGCGAACGAGCAGTAGAGGTTGAGCTGCACGTAGCCGAGCAGGGCGCGCTCCAGCGCGTCCGCGACCGACCGGATGCCCGGCGTCAGGGTGTCGATGGAATTGAGGACCAGGGACGCCCCGCGGGACAGCCGCGACTTGACCAGCTCGGGGTCCGGCCGCATGACCCGCGCGCCCAGCCCCGGCACGGAGCGGCAGTAGTCCTCCGCCGGGACCGGCGCGGTGTCCTGGTAGAGCCTGAGATTGTCCGTCGTCCAGAAGGCGTTGACCGCCAGGGCCTCGTTGAGGCCGTCCCACGACATCACGCCCGAAAACTTGTCCGCCCGGCCGGGAACGTGGAGCGGCTTGCGCCCGTAGTACTCTCCGAAAAACTCGCCGGGCGTGACGGGAGCGAGGAGCTCTTCGAACGACGTCGCCATGGGCCGGACCTTATCCCGCGGCGCGCGGCCGGCGCGAGTTTACGGCGCCGGTCCCCGTTTTCCGCCGCCGGGGACGCGCGATCCTTGTTGACTTGCGCGCGGCGGCCATCTTATATGCGGACGGCGCTACGCATTCGACATGTGTAATTCGAACGGCCGTCAATCCTGTTAGCCTTGCTCTCCCGTGACATCGTGAGACCTGACAAGACCGAGCCGACACACGGTGTGCAGCACTGACACGATCACTAACGGCTGAGGACTTACCATGCCTACGGGAACAGTCAAATGGTTCAACCCCGCCAAGGGTTACGGCTTCATCGAGCCCCAGGAGGGCGGCAAGGACGCGTTCGTGCACATCTCGGCGGTCGAGCGCGCCGGGCTCAACACCCTGCACGAAGGCCAGAAGGTCTCCTACGAGCTCCAGCCCGGCCGCGACGGCAAGTCGTCCGCCGAGAATCTGAGCCTCGTCGAGTAACGCTCCCGCCGCCGCCGGAGTTTCCGGCGGCGGCCGGTTCGGCCGGATCCGCGGGCCGGCGCCCGCGCGGCTGACGCGCGCTCTCCCGGTGCGCATCCTTCTCGCCCTGGTGCTCCTCATCCTGTTGAGCGGCGGCGCCTGGATTCTCATCTACGAGAGCCGGCTGGTCGCCGTGGCGCCGTGCAAGGGGAACCTCGAGGGGACGTTCCTCGCCGCGAAGGAGTGCCAGCCGTAGCGCACCCCGGCGCGTCGTTCTTCGACACCCTCACCCCGTCCCTCTCCCGCGGGAGAGGGGACCCTTGGGGCGCGGCCGGGCCGCTTCCTCCCCATGGACAGGTGGGGGTTGACGGTGCGCCGTTCTCCGGCCTCCCCCCGTCAGGATTCCTCTGCGAAAGTGGTCCGGTCGCGCCACGGGAACAGGGCAGAGGTGCCGAGACGCCGTCCACCCCCACCCTGTCCCTCCCCCTTCCAGGGAGAGGGGACCCGAGTGGCCCGGCCGCGCCCCAATGGTCCCCTCTCCCGCGTGCGGGAGAGGGACAGGGTGAGGGTGTCGGAAAACGATGCGCCGCCCCAACCGCGTTTCGCAGAGGAATCCGTCAGCGGGCGGGACCGTCTCCGCCGCCCCGCTCCCGACGCGCCGCCGCCAGCGATTTCGCCCGTTTCGAGAGCCACCAGCCGTAGCGGGGCTGCCATACGCTCTCGAACGCGCCGTCGCCCATCAGGGCGCGGGCCGCGTGCAGCGGCCAGTTCGGGTCGTTCAGGGCCTCGCGGCCGATGGCGACGAGGTCCGCGCGGCCCTCGGCGACGACGCTTTCCGCGTACGCCGGCTCCATGATCAATCCGACGGCCATGGCGGCGAGGCCGGTGTCCCGTTTCAGGCGCTCGGCGAAGGGGACCTGAAACCCCTGCTCGCGGGGAGCCACGACCGGCGTGCCCCGGGGCCCGAGCCCGCGCGACGAGCAGTCCATGACGTCCACGCCCCGCTTGCCGAGCTCCCGGGCCAGCTCCACGGAGTCGTCGAGGGTCCAGCCGCCCTCCTCGTCGTCGATGCACGAGATCCGGTAGAATAGCGGCTTGTCGTCCGGCCACTCCGAACGAACGGCCTCGGCGGCCTCCAGCGCGAACCGCATCCGCCCGTCGAGGCTTCCGCCGTAGCCGTCCCGCCGCCGGTTGCCGATCGGGGACAGGAAGGTGTGGATCAGGTAGCCGTGGGCCGCGTGGACGTCCAGGACGTCGAAGCCCGCCTCCCGGCAGCGCCGCGCGGCCGCCGCGTGCGCCGCCAGCGCGGCGTCGATGTCGGACGGGGTCATCTCGCGCGGCGCCGGCCACCCCGGGTTGGCGGGGAGCGCCGACGGGCCGACGGTCTCCCAGGGCGCCTCGCCCCGTTCGGCGGCGTCCGTCCCGGAGAGGGGCTCGAAGCCGTCCCACGGCCGCTGCACCGACGCCTTGCGCCCGGCGTGGAGTATCTGGGCGCCGGGCGCGGCGCCTTGACCGCGCACGGCGTCGGCGATCCGCGCCAGCGGCGCGACGCAGGCGTCGTCCCAGATGCCGAGGTCGCTGTACGTGAGGCGGCCCCGGGGAGAGACGCACAGCGCCTCGGTGAACACGAGGCCCGCCCCGCCCATCGCCAGACGCCCGTAATGGGCGAGATGGTGATCCGTGGGCAGGCCGTCGCGTCCCGCCGCGTACTGCTGCATCGGCGAGATGACGATGCGGTTCTTGAGCGCCACCCCGCGCAGCGCGAGCGGCGCGAGGAGCCGGGGACCCGGCCCGGCGACCGCACCTTCCGCCGTCATGGGATCTCCGTCCCGTGTCACAGGGGCAGGTGGGTGAACGAGTCCAGCATCCGGGTGTCGAGGACCGCCCGATGGCGCTCGTAGAGCCAGCGCCCGCCGGTCTTGACCAGCGCGTCCGCGTAGCGGCCCGCCACGTAGAGGCTGCTCGCGCCGTCCGGGTCGGTGCGGACGATCTGGAAATGGGACAGGGCCTCGGCGCGGTCCGCCGAGACCTCGACGGACACCGGGCTGACGAGGTGGAGCCGCCGTGCCGGATCCCGGACGTGGTCCCGCGCCTCCGCCAGGATCGCGGAGAGCTCCGCGCGGGTGGAGCGCCACCACACCGTGTCCGCGCGGATCTCGGTCGCGTAGGCCCGGATCTCGTAGACGCCGTCCTCGGAGAACAGCGCGAGCCAGTCCTCCAGCGCCTCCTCGTCCAGGAGCCGCGCGGTCCGCACGATGTGCTCGCGGACCGCGTCCTTCTCGATCAGCCGAAGCGTCGCCTCGTCGGACATGGCGGCGTTCCCGCGGCGGCGGCGCGCTACGCGTTCCGCAGGAACGGGTTGTGGGGCGGATGGCCGGTGCGCCGCCCCCATTCCTGGTAGTAAGCCCGGATGTTGGCGTCGTCGGTCGGGTTCAGGTCCTCCTCGCGCGCGACGATGCTGTAGCGCACCGCGTCCGCGGCGATGGCTTTCCACTGCTCCTCGACCGCGATCGTGTCCTCGCCGAGATTGCGGCCCGCCGGCCCCCAGAACATGTTGTGGTGGCGCAGGCGCTCGGCGACGAGCTCCGGCGACTCCGTGACCCGGCCCAGGCCGCGCCATTCCACGACGGTCCGGCCCGGCGCCACCGGCACCATGCGGTCGATGCGGACGACGTTGGAGCGGATGTTGACCATGAGGTCGGGAAAGATGTTGATCACCCGCATCTCGTTCTCCTTCATGCCGGGCAGCACCGCCCCGGAGACGCCCCGGTAGCCCGCGGCGCCGTATTCGACGGGTGCGTCGCCCGCCGACCAGTAGCCGCTGTGGCCGTTGGGCAGGATGCGCAGCCGCATGGGGCTGGTCCGGCCCGTGACCCAGGGCATGGTCCGGCGGTTGATGAGGTGGAGGAGCGAGTGATAGCGCTCGGAGTTGTTGTCCTGCCAGAGCTTCCAGTTGGTCTCGAGGCTGGCCTTGTGGACGTGGAACACCTCGAGCGGGGCGCCGCCCAGGGGCTCCGTCAGGGGCTCCATGACGGCGCCCAGGTAGTCGGCGAGGGGCTCGGTGTCGCCGGACAGGCAGACGAACACGAGGCCGGCGACGGACTCGACGCGGACGGGAAGGAGGCCCAGCCTCTCCCTGTCGAGCTTCACGGCCTCGTAGCCCTCGGGCTTGGCGACGCCCGTGCAGCGGCCGTCGAGGCCGTAGGTCCACAGGTGGTAGAAGCACTGGAAGCCGCGGGCGTTCCCCGAATCGTCGCGGACGACCGGCGACCCCCGATGGCGGCAGACGTTGTAGAACGCCCGGATCCGCCCGTCCTCGCCGCGCACGATCAGGACCGGCTTTCCCGCGACGTTCAGGACCCGGTAGTCGCCGGCCTCGCCCAGCTCGCTCTCGTGGCAGGCGAACAGCCAGACCTTGGCGAAGATCTCCTCCCGCTCGGTCCGGAAGATCTCCTCGTCGGTGAAGATCCGGTTGTCGAGGTAGTGGGTGTCCGGCAGGTCGGGGAGCTGGTCGATGGGGTCGATGAGGTCCATGGTCGTCGCCGGGTCCGGGGCGGCACGGGATGCGGAGCCGCGCCGGGCCGCGCGGCGGCGGTCCATCTAACGGCACGCGCGGAGGCGAATCAATCGCCGCGGGGTGGTGCGCCCGCTAGGAATCGAACCTAGGACCCACTGATTAAAAGTCAGTTGCTCTACCGACTGAGCTACGGGCGCCGGGATTGCACACTCGCCGCGCGCGACGCGGCGGACATTAGGCGCGGACCGGAGGCCGGTCAACAGGCGGTGGGCGGGCCGGCGGTTTCTCCGCGCCGGGTGCCCACGAACAGACCGCCGCCCTTGTGCGCCGTCCGGCCGATGAGAAGCGGAATTATAACCAAAAGTTGGCAGACCCCAATATCTTGTAGGTATCTTTGTCAAAACCCGCAACATATAGCGCCCTCGCCAACCAAGGGTTATGATTCCCCGAATTTGCCCCGGCCTCATTGTGGACATTGCGCCGGAAGTTGCCGCCTCGGCCGCGAAATTCACGCACCCCTTCTCCACTCCGTGCGAACTGTGCGAATTCGTCCCGGCCGCCCGCCGGCAGGAACCGCCTCTTCCCGGCCCGGGAAGGCCTTCGAAAGTTGGCGGACGTCAGATATCCAGGACGGCAGGCACCGTCTCGGCCGCGAAATTCGCGCGCCCCGTCCCCACTCCGTGCGAACTGTGCGAATTCGTCCCGGCCGCCCGCCGGCAGGAACCGCCTCTTCTCCGGCCGTGGGAGGCTTTCGAAAGCCGGGCGAACGCCAGGCTTCAACGACGGCAGGCGCCGTGTCGGTCAGATACGGACTTGTTCCGGGCGTCCACGGGTCGCGGCACGGCGGGGGCGTCCACCGAGCGGTACGGCTTCGAACGGCCCGTCACCGCGAATCGGCGGACGGACACGGATGTCTGGAATGCCCCCGGACCGATCCGGGAGCCGGGACACGGCGGAGGGATCGTCGGCGCAGCTTCGGGAACGAGCAGGAGAACAAACAAGCCGCGCGGACCGGGGGGACCGCGTACCCCGGCCCGCTACTCACGTCCCCCGCTTCCGCGGGAACGACGAGACAAAGGCGTGGGAGACGGCAATGCCCCGGCCTCGCCGGAACGGCCCGACGCCCGGGATCGGGGTGTCCGGCGGCAGGGCGACGGGGCCCCCGCCGGCGTTCCGGCGGGGGCTTCCTCGCCGACTCAGGCGCCGGCCGCCTTCCGAAGCGCCGCCGCCGGGCGGAACTTGAGCACCTTGGAGGCCTTGATCCGGATCGCCTCGCCGGTCCGGGGGTTGCGGCCCTTGCGCGCCCGGCGCTTGACGATGGTGAAGGTTCCGAAGTTGCCGATGCTGTAGCGGCCTTCCCTCTTCGACTTCTTCAGGCCCGCCTCGATCTCGCCCAGCACCAGATCGACCGTGCGCTTGGCCTCGGCTTTGCTCATCTTGCCCTTCTTGGCGACGTTCTCGATAAACACGGCTCTGCTCACGTCTCCCTCCTTCCGCGTCGTGCCTCCCCGTCCGCCACCGTGCACCGTGGCGGCGCGCCAGTCAACGGCCGGCCCGTGCCCGCGCGCCCCGGACTTGATCCCGGCGGGCCGGCATATCATGTTCCGGTGATCGTTCGAAGAACCGGAGCGGGAATGCGCGACATGATCGACCTCTACACCTGGGCGACGCCGAACGGCCGCAAGGTCTCCATCATGCTCGAGGAAGTGGGGCTCCCCTACACCGTCCACGAGATCGACATCTCGAAGGACGACCAGTTCGCGCCCGAATTCCTGAAGATCAGCCCCAACAACAAGATCCCGGCGATCGTCGACAACGACAACGGCCGCCCGATGATGGAGTCGGCCGCCATCCTGCTCTACCTCGCGGAGAAGACCGGCAGGATGATGCCCGAGGGCGAGGACCGGCGCTGGCAGGCCATGGAATGGCTGATGTTGCAGATGGGCAGCGTCGGCCCCATGCTCGGCCAGACCCACCACTTCGTGGCCTTCAACCCGGGCAAGGCGCCCTACGCCGAGGAGCGCTACCTGAACGAGACCGGGCGCATCTACGGCGTCCTCGACAAGCGTCTCGGCGAGGAGGAGTATCTGGCCGGCGAATACGGCGTCGCAGACATCGCCACCTGGCCCTGGATCGCGCGCTACGAGCGCCAGACCATGGATCCCAACGACTACCCCAACCTCAAGCGCTGGTATCTCGCCGTGGCCGGGCGCCCGGCCGTGGAGCGCGGCTACGACGTGCCGAAGCGCGGCGAGGCGATCCCCATTCCCTGAACCGACGGCGGAGGCGGTCATGGCGGAAACCGAAAAGGCGATCTTCGCGGGCGGCTGCTTCTGGTGCACCGAAGCCGTCTTCAAGCCCCTGAAGGGCGTGAAAGGCGTGGTCTCCGGGTACATCGGAGGCGGGACGGAGAACCCGTCCTATCGCGACGTCTGTTCCGGAACCACCGGCCACGCCGAGGCGGTGGAGATCGCCTTCGATCCCGAGGTCGTCGGCTACGACACCCTGCTCGACGTGTTCTTCGCCACCCACGATCCCACGCAGCTCAACCGCCAGGGCAACGACGTCGGCACCCAGTACCGCTCGGGCGTGTTCACCCTCTCGGAGGAGCAGGCGAAGGCCGCCGGCGCGGCCATCGAGCGCGCCCGCGAGCTCTGGTCCGGCGAGATCGTCACCGAGGTGACGCCGGCCGGCGCCTTCCACCCCGGCGAGGACTACCACCAGGACTACTTCGCCAACAATCCGCACCAGCCCTACTGCCAGGCCGTCGTCGCGCCCAAGGTCGCCAAGGCCCGCGCCAAGTTCGCCCGCCTGCTGGCGTAGGCCGGCCGCGGCCGGCGCCTACTCGGCCGCCGCCGGGACGCCTTCCCGCTCGCAGGTGTTGAGGCCGTCGGAAACGGTGGCGCGCCGCACGTCCCGGCGCCAGCGCGTGTCGTCGAATTCGGACCCGCGATGCATGGTGCAGCGGTCGTCCCACATCACGAGATCGCGCACCCGCCAGCGGTGGACGTGAACGAACCGGCGCCGGGTGGCATGGGCCATGAGCTCCTCGACCAGCGCGTCGCCCTCTTCCCTGGGCAGGCCCAGCACGCGGCCGATGTGCGAAGCGAGGTAGAGCGACCTGCGGCCGGACTCCGGCACCGTCCGCACCATGACCTGCGGCACCGGCGGGAGGTCGCCGTCGTCCTCCTCGCTGAGGTCGGTGAAGCCGATCCTGGCGCGGGACGCCCGGAAGGCGTGCTCCGCGACCAGGCCGTCCAGCCGCAGCTTCGTCTCATCGGGCAGCGCGTCGTAAGCGGCGCGCAGGTCCGCAAACCGGGTATGACCGCCGACGGGCGGGATCTCCCGCGCGTAGAGCATCGAGATCTTGGCGGGCACCCGCTTGAAGGAGCTGTCGGTGTGCCAGAGGCGGTTGCCCCGCTGCATCAGGCGGACACGGTCATCGGCCTTCCTGATTTCGTCGTCGAGGCCGAGGTTCGAGAGGTCCTCGAGCTCCCTCGGCGCCCCGCCCCGCCTCTTCTCGCGGTAGACCGTCAGCCTGGTCTCGAGCGGTCCGAAGTTCCTGGCGAACGCGAGATGCTGCGCGTCGCTCAGGTGCTGGTCGGGAAAGACCAGCACCGCGTACGTCCAGAACGCCTCCTCGATGGCCTCGAGATCGGCGGGGTCGAGGGGCCGCGACAGGTCCACGTCGCCCACCTCCGCGAAGAAGTCGGGCGTGACCGGGCAAACCGTGACGGCCATCGACGCGTCGCTCCCGAGTCTGCGATACTCCCGGCATTGCATCACGCGCCGGCGCCGAGTTCAACCGCCGGCCGCGCCGCGACGGTCGACGGAGGACGCCCATGAACACCGGCCCGCAGCCCTTCTTCCCGCCCGGCATCGCGTTCGTGGACGGCGATTTCGTGCCGCTTTCGGAGGCCCGCCTGCCGATCCTGGACTGGGGCTTCCTCCACGGGGACGCCACCTACGACGTGGTCCACGTCTGGAAAGGCCGCTTCTTCCGGCTCGACGCCCATTTCGACCGGTTCTTCCGGAACGTGGAGCGCATGCGCCTCGAGATGCCGATGGACCGGGACGGGCTCGCCGCCATCCTCGCCGAATGCGTGCGGCGCGCGGACCTGGAAGACGCGTTCGTCGAGATGATCTGCACGCGGGGCATGCCGCCCCGGCCGAGCCGCGACCCGCGGGACGCCGTCAACCGGCTGTACGCCTTCGCCATGCCCTTCGGCTGGGTCGCGGACGAGGCCCAGCGCGAGAACGGCCTCCGCCTGCGGATCGCCCGGTCGGTGACGCGAATCCCGCCGAACGCCGTCGACCCCACGGTGAAGAACTACCACTGGCTCGACCTGATCGAGGGGCTGTACGAGGCCTACGACCACGGCGCCGAGAACGTGGTCCTGTGCGACGAGGCTGGCAACGTCACCGAAGGCCCCGGCTTCAACCTGTTCGCCCTGGTCGACGGGCGCGTGAAGACCCCGGCGTCGGGCGTTCTCGAGGGGATCACGCGGAAGACGGCCATCGACCTCTGCGAAGCGATTCAGCTCCCGGTCGACGTCGCGGCCCTGCCGGCGGAACAGGTCAGGACGGCGCGGGAGGTCTTCATCACGTCGACGGCCGGCGGCATCATGCCGGTCACTGCCGTGGACGGCGCGCCGGTGGCGGACGGCAAGGTGGGCGAGACGACCCGACGCCTCGGCGAGCTCTATTGGGACAGGCACGACGACCCGGCCTGGAGCACGGCCGTCGCCGAGCTGCTGCCGGGGCCGGAGCCCGTCGGCACCTCCTGAACGCCCCTGTCCGTCGGCGCGCTTTGACGCCGCGCACCGCGTACGGTACACCGCATCCACCCGCCGCGGACCGCGGCCCCTCTCCGGAGCGTGCATGACCCAGCGCGACGCCAGCGTCGAGGTGCCCTACGGCTGGGTCGTGGCCGGCGGGTCGCTCGCCATGCACACCATCGGGCTCGGCGCCCCCATCGTCCTGTGGGTGGCGCTCAAGCCGATCGCGGCGGAATTCGACTGGCCGCGCGCGGTCCCCTCCCTCGCCTATTCGATGATGATGATCGGCGCCGGCGCCGGCGGCGTGGCGATGGGCTGGTGGATGGACAAGCGCGGCGTCTTCCAGCCCGTGCTGTTCGGCTCCGCGATGATCGGCGTCGGCGCCCTGGTCGCGTCCCAGTCCGACAGCCGCTGGAGCCTGTACGTCGCCAACGGCCTGCTCATCGGGCTGCTGGGCAAGTCGGCGATGATCACGCCGCTGATCGCCAACGCCACCCACTGGTTCGACCGGCGGCGCGGTCTGGCCGTGGCCGTCATCGCGTCGGGCCAGGGGCTCGCGGGAACCATGTGGCCGCCCCTGTTCCGCTACCTCAACGACACCTACGGCTGGCGCGAGACCTATCTCTTCTACGGCGTGCTCGTGCTCTGCACCATGGTGCCCCTGGCCCTGGTCCTGCGGCCGAGGCCGCCCCTCCCGCCTCCGGGCCGGACGCGCGACGGCCACACGGTGGACGGGCGGGTCCTCGGCCTCCCGGCCAACGCGGTGCAGGGCCTGCTGTGCCTGGCCACCGTCGGATGCTGCGCGGCCATGGCCATCCCCATCGTGCACCTCGTCAGCCACGGCACCGACCTGGGATATCCGCGGGCGCGGGCCGCCGAGCTCATCACGGTGCTGTTCGCCGCGGCCTTCGTCAGCCGCATCCTCTACGGCATGCTGGCCGACCGGATCGGCGGTGTGCGGACCCTGCTCATCGGATCGGCCTGCCAGGCGGTCATGCTGCTCGTCTTCTCGACGGTCACGAGCCTGCCGGGCCTCTACGTCTCGGCGATCCTGTTCGGCCTCGGCTTCGCCGGCATCATGCCCTGCTACCCCCTGATCATCCGCCTGCTGTTCCCCGCCGGCCAGGCCGGATGGCGCATCGCCACGTTCTACCTGTTCGCCGCACTCGGCATGGCGTTCGGCGGATGGCTGGGCGGCTTCGTCTTCGACGTCTCGGGGAGCTACGCATACGCGTTCCTGGCGGCGTTCGGCCTCAACGCGATGAACTTCTGCACAATCGCCGTGGTCTATTTTCGCCAGAACCGCCTCGGCCTCGGCGCGCTTCCCGCGTAGCCTCCCAGCCGCACGGTCCGGTCCGCACCGGAAAAACCGGAGCGCGCGCTACACGGCGGGAATGTCTCCCGCCGCCTGCTCCTCCCGGAAGGCGGCGACGAAGTCCGCGAGCGAGCCGCCGGCGATGGCGGAACGCAGCCCGCCCATGAGCTTCTGGTAGTAGGCCAGGTTGTGCGCCGTGAGCAGCATGCTCCCGAGGATCTCCCTGGCCTTGAACAGGTGGTGCAGATAGGCCCGGGAGTAGGACGCGCAGGCGGGGCAGGCGCAGGCCTCGTCCAGGGAGCGCGGGTCCCCGGCGTGCCGGGCGTTGCGCAGGTTCACGGCGCCCCGGCGCGTGAAGGCCTGGCCGGTGCGCCCGGAGCGGGTCGGCAGCACGCAGTCGAACATGTCGATGCCGCGCGAGACGGCGCCGACGATGTCGTGGGGCTTTCCGACACCCATGAGGTACCGGGGCCGGTCTTCGGGCAGGCGGGGCGCGGTCGCCTCGACGACGCGGAACATCTCCGCCCGCCCCTCCCCCACGGCCAGCCCGCCGACGGCATAGCCGTCGAACCCGATGTCGAGGAGGGCGGCGGCGGACTCGCGGCGCAGGACCTCGAACACGCCGCCCTGCACGATGCCGAACAACCCGCGCCCGTTCGCGGGCCGGAATCGCGCCCGGGACCGCGCCGCCCAGCGCATGGAACGCTCCATGGACTCGCGCGCGGCCGCCTCCTCCACCGGGTAGGGTGTGCACTCGTCCAGCACCATGGCGATGTCGCTCCCCAGCAGCTCCTGGATCTCGACGGCCCGCTCCGGCGTGAGGACGTGTTCGCTGCCATCGACGTGGGAGCGAAAGGCAACGCCGTTCTCGTCCAGCGTCCGCAGCGCGCAGAGGGACAAGACCTGATAGCCGCCGGAGTCCGTGAGAATGGGCCCGTTCCAGTTCATGAACCCGTGCAGGCCCCCGAGCGCCGCGACGCGCTCGGGGCCCGGCCGCAACATCAAGTGATAGGTATTGGCGAGGATGACGGCGGCGCCGGCCGCGGCCACGTCCTCGGGCCTCATCGCCTTGACGGTGCCCGCCGTGCCCACCGGCATGAAGGCCGGAGTCGGGATCTCGCCGCGTCCGGTGGCGAGGCGCCCCGCGCGCGCCGCGCCGTCCCGGGCCGTCACGCGGAAGCCGAGGCCCCCCGTCACGGAACGCGGCTCCCGTCGCCGGCGCGGGTCAGCAGGCAGGCATCGCCGTA
Organism: Alphaproteobacteria bacterium; assembly: GCA_963663355.2. Taxonomy (GTDB): domain Bacteria; phylum Pseudomonadota; class Alphaproteobacteria; order UBA2966; family UBA2966; genus UBA2966. The sequence goes on along the minus strand of CAXXKS010000001.1, from coordinate 1,601,407 downwards.
GGAGTAGAACCGGTAGCCCGCGCCGATCGCGTGGCGGTACGCCTCCAGCATGCGGTCCCGGCCGGCGAAGGCGCAGACCAGCATGAACAGCGTCGAGCGAGGCAGGTGGAAGTTCGTCACCAGGGCGTCCACCGCCTTGAACCGGTACCCCGGCGTGATGAACAGATCCGTGTCGCCGGCGCGGGGCTCGATCCGGCCGTCGCCGCACGCCGCGGACTCGAGCAGCCGCAGGCTCGTGGTGCCGAGCGCCACCACCCGCGCGCCCTCCGACCTCCGCCGGTTGATCAGGGACGCCGCGGCCCTCGGGACCTCGCCCCACTCGGCCTCCATGTCGTGGTCGTCCGTATCCGCCGCGACCACCGGACGGAAGGTTCCGGCGCCGACGTGAAGCGTGACCCAGGCCAGTCCGATGCCCCGCTCCTTCAGCCGGGACAGGAGGCGGCGGGTCACGTGCAGGGACGCGGTCGGCGCCGCCACGGCCCCGGGTTCCCGCGCGAAAACGGTCTGATAGTCCGCGTCGTCGCGCGCGTCCGCGTCGCGGCCGAGATAGGGCGGAATCGGCATTTGCCCAACGAGGTCGAGCGCGGCCAGTACCCCGCCGCGGGACAGCGCGAACCGCAGCCGCACCTCGCCGCCCGCCGCCCGCTCCGCCACGTCGGCCGAGAGGATGTCGCCGAAGCGCACGGAATCGCCCGCGCGCAGGCGCCTGGCCGGGCGGGCCAGCGCGGCCCACTCGCTGCCGTCCTCCCGCGAGGCCAGCTCGCGCAGCAAGGTGACCTCGACTCTAGCCGTTCCCCGCTCCGCCTCGCGAACCCCGGCGAGCCGCGCGGGAACCACGCGGGTGTCGTTCAGCACCAGCACGTCGCCGGGGTTCAGGAGGCCGGGCAGATCGAAGAAGCGCCGGTCCCGGAGTTCCTCCCCTCCGACCACGAGGAGGCGGGCGGAATCCCGCGGCGCCGCCGGGCGCCGCGCGATCAGCTCGCCGGGAAGCTCGAAATCGAACAGATCGACCCGCATGCGCGCGAGAACGGCACGGCGCCGGGATCCGGACCCCGATCCGGCCTACCCCTCGACGTCGGCGGCGACTCGCATGCGGACGATCCTGTCGGGGTCGTCGACCATGCCGCCGGAGCCGCGGCCCCGCTTGATCCTGTCGACGTGCTCCATTCCGTCGACGACCGAGCCCCAGACGGTGTACTGCCCGTCCAGGTGACTCGCGGTCTCGAAGACGATGAAGAACTGGCTGTTGGCGCTGTCGGGATCGCGGGTCCGGGCCATGGACAGGGTACCCCGCACGTGGGGTTCGGCCGAGAACTCCGCCGCGAGGTCGGGCTTGTCCGATCCTCCCGCGCCGGTGCCGGTGGGGTCGCCCGCCTGCGCCATGAACCCGTCGATCACGCGGTGGAACGCGATGCCGTCGTAGAACCCTTCGCGCGCCAGTTCCTTGACGCGACCGACGTGGTTGGGGGCGAGGTCCGGCCGCAACTCGATGACCACCCGGCCGTGCTCGAGATCCAGGTAGACGGTGTTTTCGGGGTCTCCGGCCATGGCATTCTCCATCCAAACACATGCCATGACGGCCGCAAGAAACAGCCTCGATAACATATGATCAGCTCACGATATTGAAGTTTCGATGTGGGAGGCTACGCGGAGCCTCCGGCTTCCTCGGCGGCGCGCGCCACCAGATGCGCCGCCACCTGGGGCGAGACGAAACCGGTCACGTCGCCGTCCAATCGCGCGATCTCCTTGACCAGGCTCGACGCGATGAACTGATGGCTCTCCGACGCCATCAGGAACACGGTCTCGATCTCGTCGTTGAGGCGGGCGTTCATGCCGACCATCTGGAACTCGAAGTCGAAGTCCGAGACGGCCCGCAGTCCCCGCACGATGATGTTGGCGCCCATCTCCTCGGCGAAGTGCATGAGCAGGTTGTCGAACGGCCGGACCTCGAAGCTCGTGCCATCGAGGTTCCCGAGCCGGGCCACCTCTTCCTCGATCATGGCGATGCGCTCGCCCACGTCGAACATCGGGTGCTTTCCGGGATTGCCGGCGACCCCGATCACCAGACGGTCGACGAGCCGCGCCGCCCGGGCGATCAGGTCCAGATGCCCGTTCGTGATGGGATCGAAGGTGCCCGGGTAAACGCCTGTTCGAGTGGTCGCCAAAACCTATTCCCGCCCGTCCGTAGCCTTCGGTTGCCTCCCGTCGCCCCCGACCGCGCTCTCCTCGAGCCGGGAGACCGACACGACCCGTTCGCCGTCCGCCGTGTCGAACAACGTTACTCCCTGGGTATTTCGTCCGGCAATGCGGACATCGTCGATCGGCGTACGGATGATCTGACCGCCGTCGGTCACCAGCACGATCTGGTCGTCCTCGCCGACCGGACCCGACGCCACCACGCCCCCGTTCCGCTCCGAGGTCACGATGTTGACGACGCCTCTGCCGCCTCGTCCCGTAATCCGGTATTCGTAGGCCGACGAGCGCTTGCCGTAGCCGTTCTCCGTGACGGAGAGGATGAACTGCTCGAGCCGCGCCAGCTCCGCGATCCTGTCCTCGCCCAGGACCACCTCGTCGCCGTTCTCCTCGTCGGGTTCCGCGTCCGCGCCGGGTTCGGATTCGGCCTCCTCGCCACGGCGCAGGGCGTTGGCCTGGCGGACGTAGGCCCGGGCCTCCGCGGGCGGGCAATCGACGTGCCGCAGGAAGGACATGCCGATGACCTCGTCGCCGTCGTCCAGCCTGATCCCCCGCACGCCGGTCGAACCGCGTCCCTTGAAGACGCGAACCCCGGTGACCGGGAAACGGATGCACTTGCCGGCGCGGGCGGTGAGCAGCACGTCCTCGTCTTCCCGGCAGAGGCGAACGCCGACGATGCGGTCGCCCTCGTCCAGCTTCATGGCGATCTTGCCGTTGGCCTTGACGACGGCGAAGTCCGACAGGGCGTTGCGCCGCACGTTGCCGGACGCGGTGGCGAACATGACGTGGAAGTTGCCCCATTCCTCCTCGTTCTCGGGGAGGGGCATCAGGGTCTGGACGACCTCGCCGCGGGCCAGGCGCAACAGGTTCTGCATCGGCTTGCCGCGGGCGTTGGGCGCCGCCAGCGGCAAACGGTAGGCCTTCATCTTGTAGACGCGGCCATGGTTCGTGAAGAACAGCACGGGCGTATGGGTGTTCATGACGAAGACCCTGGAGACGAAGTCCTCGTGCCGCGTCGACATGCCCGCCCGGCCCTTGCCGCCGCGCCGCTGCGGCCGGTAGGTGGAGAGCGGGACCCGCTTGATGTATCCGGCGTGCGACACCGTGACGACCATGTCCTGCCGCTGGATCAGGTCCTCGTCGTCCTGGCCCTCGAAGTCGCCGTCGAGGACCTCCGTGCGCCGCGGCGTGGCGAACCGGTCGCGCATCTCGGCGAGCTCGGCGCGCAGGATCCCGAGCAGACGGGACCGGTTGCGCAGGATATCCAGGAACTCCTCGATCCGCCCGGCGATCTCCTCGAGCTCCTCCGCGATCTTGTCGCGCTCGAGAGCGGTCAGGCGCTGGAGCCGCAACTCGAGAATGGCGCGCGCCTGCGCTTCGGAGAGCCGGGTGGTCCCGTCCTCCGCCACCACGCGCCCGGGCTCGTCGATCAGCGCGATCAGCGGCTCCACGCCGCCGACCGGCCAGGAACGCTCCATCAGCGCCTCGCGGGCGACGGCGGGATTCGCCGCTCGGCGAATGATGGCGATGACCTCGTCGATGTTGGCAACCGCGATGGCCAGACCCACCAGCACCTGCGCCCGCTCCCGCGCTTTCCCGAGATCGTGGCGCGTGCGCCGCGCGACGACCTCCTCGCGGAAGTCGATGAAGGCGACGATCAGGTCCTTGAGGCTGTGGAGCAGCGGCTTGCCGCCGTTCAACGCCAGCATGTTCATGCCGAAGTTGGTCTGAAGCTGGGTATAGCGATAGAGCTGGTTGAGCACGACTCCGCTCTCCGCGCCGCGCCTGACCTCGATGACCACGCGCACGCCCCGGCGGTCGGACTCGTCGCGCAGGTCGGAGATGCCTTCGATCCGCTTGTCCCGCGCCAGTTCGGCGATGTGTTCCACGAGACGGGCCTTGTTCACCTGGTAGGGAACTTCGGTGACGACGATCGCCTCGCGATCCCTGGCGATCTCCTCGACCGTCAGTTTCGCCCGCATCGTCACCGACCCGCGGCCCGTGTGATAGGCCCGGCGGGCGCCGCTCGTCCCCAGGATCAAGCCGCCCGTGGGGAAGTCGGGCGCCGGCACGTGGGCCATCAGGCCGTCGACGGATATGCCGGGATCGTCCAGACAGGCGAGACAGGCGTCGATCACCTCGCCGAAATTGTGAGGCGGGACGTTGGTCGCCATGCCCACGGCGATGCCGCCGGCCCCGTTGACCATGAGGTTGGGAAAACGCGCGGGGAGGACCGCCGGCTCCTCGACCGTGTCGTCGTAGTTGGCCGTGAAATCGACCGTGTCCCTGTCGATGTCCCGGAGCAGCGCCTCTGCGGCCTCCGCCATGCGGATCTCGGTGTAGCGCATAGCGGCGGGGGGATCGCCGTCGAGGGAACCGAAATTGCCCTGGCCGTCGAGCAGCGGCAGGCGCATGGCGAAGTCCTGCGCCATGCGGACCATGGCGTCGTAGATCGCCTGGTCGCCGTGCGGGTGGTACTTGCCCATGACGTCCCCGACGATACGGGCCGACTTCCGGTAGGGCCGGTCGTGGGTATAGCCCTGCTCGTGCATGCCGTAGAGGATGCGGCGATGCACCGGCTTCAGTCCGTCCCGCACGTCGGGCAGCGCCCGGGCCACGATCACGCTCATGGCGTAGTCGAGGTAGGAGCGGCGCATCTCCTCCTCGATCGTCACCGGCGCAACGTCGGAGGCGGGCGGCTCGGAAGGTGGAATCTGGGTGTCGGTCACGGGTTTGAAACGCCGGCGCGGCGCCTGAACGATGATGCCGCGCGCAACAACGAGGACCGCGACATATGGGGCAACATTGCCCGCAGTGTATACCAGTCATTGTGGTTTCCGGCAAATCCCGGGCGCCGGGACTCGACGCCGGGCCGGGGCTCCGCCGGACTCCGGCCTTGCCCCCCGCCGACGCGCCGATTACACGTTTCGCCGTGGCCGAACCGGCGCCACGCACGGTCCGGGCGGAGCGCCCGGCACCGCTTCCGCGGGGATGGCGGCATGAACACCACGAGCGGCGGCTCGATTTTCCTGAGCGTCCTGAAGGACGAAGGCGTCACCCACCTGTTCGGCAACCCGGGCACCACCGAACTGCCGGTGATGCACGCCCTCTCCGAACATCCCGACCTCGACTACGTGCTCGGACTCCAGGAGGCCGTCGTCGTGGCGATGGCCGACGGGTTCGCCCGCGCGTCGGGCAGGCTCGCCGCCTGCAACGTGCACGTGGCGCCCGGCCTGGGGAACGCCATGGGCTCCATATTCAACGCCAACTGGAGCCGCTCGCCCATCGTCGTCAGCGCCGGACAGCAGGAACAGGGCCACGGCCTCATGGAACCGATGCTCTACGGCGAACTGGTGCCGATGGCGGCGCCGTGCGTCAAATGGGCTTTCGAGGTCACCCGGCCGGAGGATCTGCCGCGGGTCGTCCGGCGGGCCGCGAAGGTCGCCATGACCCCGCCGACGGGGCCGGTGTTCCTGTCGCTGCCCGGCGACGTGCTCAACGCCCGGACCGCCGCCGAGCTGGGGCGCCGGACGCGCGTGGACACGCGCACCGTCCCGGCCCGGGAGGCGGTCGCGGCCATCGCCGGGCGCCTGCTGGCGGCGGAACGGCCGCTGCTGGTCTGCGGCCAGGAAGTCGCCGATTCGGACGCCCTGGAGGAGGCCGCCCGCCTCGCGGAGCTGATCGGCGCCGCAGCCATGCAGCAGTCCGTGCCGTCGGGAGCGCACTACCTCTCCGAGCATCCGACCTTCGTCGGCGGATTCACCCGCGTGCAGCAGCAGGTCCGGGATGTCCTGTCCGCCTACGATCTGGTGGTGGCGCTGGGGGGCGACGTGTTCCGCATGTCGGTCCACGCGCCGGTCGACGCCGTGCCCGAGGACACGCAAATCCTGCACATCGGCCAGCAGGACTGGGAGATGGGCAAGAATTTTCCCGCGGCGATGGCCGTGCGGGCCGATCTGAAGGAAACGCTCGCGGCACTGGCGAGCCACGTCGAGGCGGTCCGCACGGAGGCCCAGGCGCGCGCGGCCGGGGCGCGGCTCGCGGCCATCGCCGGGCGGAACTGGAGCGCCGGGCGGGCGCGGGCGCGCGAGGCGATCCTCGCGCGCGGAACCGGCGGGGCCATCGACCCCGAGCGCGCCATGCTGGAGATCGTCGACGCCCTGCCGCCGGACTCCATCGTCGTGGACGAAGGCGTGCTGAGCACGCGGCGGCTTCCCCAGCTGCTGCCCTTCAGGGGCCGCCACGACTTCTACGGGCTCGACAGCGGCGGCATCGGCTTCGCCATCGCCGGCGCCATCGGCGTCTCCCTCGCCCATCCGGCCCGCCCGGTGACCGCCGTCATCGGCGACGGCAGCGCCCTGTACGGCATACAGGCGCTGTGGACCGCCGCCAGGCGCTCCCTGCCGCTCACCTACGTGATCTGCAACAACGCGAGCTACCGCATCCTCAAGGAGCGCCTGAAGGCGTTCCACGGCAACGACAACTTCATCGGCATGGACCTGCGCGATCCGGCCATCGACTTCACGGGCCTTGCGCGCGCCATGGGCCTGTGGGCCGAACGCGTGGAGAAGGCCGGGGATCTGGGCGACGTATTGCGCGCGGCCTACGGGCGGGAGGGACCCAAGCTCATCGACGTCGCGGTGGCCGACGGATTCGCGGGTTGAAACCCGGTTCCGCAGGCGGGACTCCGGCTCCAGGCGGCCTACCCGGCGGCCTCGCGCCGCGCCGTTGAAGCGGCCGTGCACGGCGGGTAGGTTCACGCGGCTTCAGGGGGGAAGGACAGATGGGCAAGATCGAACAAGTGGGCTTTGTCGGCCTCGGCGTGATGGGCGCGGCGATGTCGAGCACCCTGCTCAGGGCGGGCTTCAGGCTCAAGGGGTACGACCCCGTACCCGGCGCCGCGGACGCCGTCGGGCGGAACGGCGGCGAGGTCGTCGACACGCCCGGCGCCACCGGCGAGGGCTCGCAGCTCGTCATCGTCATGGTGCCGGACGTGCCCGAAGTGGACGCGGTCCTGAACGGGGACGACGGATTGCTGAAAAGCCCCGGCGAAGGGCGCGTCGTCATGGTGATGTGCACCATCGACCCGGGTGCCGTGGTGACGTTCGCAGAGCAAGCCAGGGCGGCCGGCTGGGGTTACGTCGACTCGCCCGTGGGCCGCACCGCCGACGATGCCCGCCAGGGGACCTCGATGTTCATGGTCGGAGGATCGGCCGAGGACAAGGCCGCGGCGATGCCGGCGCTCGAGGCCATGGGCACCACGATCGTGGACTGCGGCGACGTGGGCCACGGCATGGCCTGCAAGGTCGTCAACAACTTCATGGCCACGGCCGGCGCCGTGATGGTGGCGGAGGCGCTGCGCCTCGCCGAGTCGTGCGGGGTCGGCCCGGACAAGATACTGGGGATCGTCAACGGCACCCTGGCCGGCAACGGGCATTCGAGGCAGCATTTCCCGAACAAGGTGCTGGCCGGCGACCTCGACCCCGGCTTCGCCGTCAAGCACGCCCGCAAGGACGTCGACATCGCGCGCACGGTGATGGAGCGGGAGGGCTTGCCCTGCTACACCGCGCCGGGGGCGCTCGCGGCCTACGACGCGGCGCTCGAGCGCGGCCGCGGCGACAACGACTGGAGCGACCTCTACAACGTCGTCAACGACATCTGGCGGGAGAACCGGAACGGGTGAACCGGCCCGGCGGCGGCCTCAGTACGGCTCGTCGCCCGAAATCGTCGTGCGATGCATGTGGCGGCGGTCGTTGGCGTGATCGTAGTCCTGCACGGCGTAGTGCATGAGACTGCGGTTGTCCCAGAACACGATGTCGTTGGCGCGCCACTTGTGACGGTAGACGAAGCGCGGATTGACCGCGTGCCCGTACAGGAATTCGAGGATCGGACGGCTCTCGTCCTCCGTCATGCCGACGAAATTGAGCGCGAATCCGGGACTGACGTAGAGCGCCTTCCTGCCCGTCTCGGGATGGGTGCGCACGGCCGGATGGGCCACGGGCGGAGTCTTCGCGATCTCCTCGTCGCTGTACGGCCGGGCCTGGCCCACCTGGACCGAATTGTACCGCGCCTTGGCGAAGTGGTGCACGACCCGCAGGCCGTCGAGCAGGTCCTTCATGCCGTCCGACAAGGCCGCGTAGGCCGCGAACTGGTTGGCGAACATGGTGTCGCCGCCGATCTCGGGCACCTCGAAGGCGTGCATGATCGACCCCAGCGAGGGCTTGGCGAGGTATTGCAGATCGGAATGCCAGTATTCGCCGACCCCGGCCCGGCCCACGACCTTGCCGTTCTTCTTGACGTTGGACAGCACCAGGACTTCCGGCAGATCCGGCAGCAGATATTCGGTCAACACGTGAATTTCGAGCGCGCCGAACCGGCGGCTGAACGCCACGTGCTGTTCCGGCGTGATGTCCTGATCCCGGATCACGACGAGGCAGTTCTCGTTCAAGGCGTTTCTGATCCCGGCGATGGTCTCGTCCGGCAGGTCCTCCCGGAGATCCACGTTGAGGATCTCCGCGCCGAGCGCGGGCGATACCCGCCTGACTTCGAGCTCCGCCGGCTTCGAAGCCGCCCCGTTGCGGGCACCGGGGGATTTGCCGCGCGACGCCCCGCCCGGCTTTTCAACGCCTTCGGTCACTGTCATGACGGTCCTCCTTTTCCGGCGCCGGAAGAAGTCCGCTCCCCGCTCCGCGGCCGTCCGGAACCCGGTCGCATCCCCCCGCGCACGGCGCGAATCGTGCGGACTCCACGGTTTCGTGTCAACGGGACGGGACCTCTCGGGCAATCCCTTCAGGGCACCTCGACCTCCATTCCGAGTATCAGCGAACTCCACGACTTGCCGTGGCCGTCGAGGTTGAGCGATTCGTTGACGCCGCCCTCCAGCGCCTCGTCCATGACCAGGTTGACGCCGTTCAGGTTGGGCAGCTCGTAGCGCGCGATCCCGCCGCGCAGCACGCCGCCGAACTCCCGCTTCAGCCGGGCCGGCGTGACTTCCGCGAGGAGCACCGGATAGTGCTCGGCCGCGTAGGCGAAGACGGAGACGTTGGAGCGGTTGCCCTTGTCGCCGGCGCGGGCATGGGCGATCTCGCGCAGGGGGCGGCGGCTCATGTCTCGACGACCTCGACCGACGGGGAGACCCGGTCCCGTCCGACGAACGTCGAATAGGTCATCACGCTCGGCGTCACGTGCCCGCGGTACCCGCCGCCGCCGGCCGGCCCGCAGTTCAGGAGCGACTCGACCTCCCACAGCAGGTCGTCGGCCTCCTCGCGGCTCTGGGCGCGCAGGGCGCAGCGCAGGCGCACGTCCCGGCTCTCGCCGGGGTCCGCGAGGGCGCTGGCATGAAGGGACGCGACCCCGATGAGATCGATGCGCCGGGGCGCGTTGCTGCCGTGCACGCGGGCCAGGCGCTCCTCCACGACGTCGCCGGCCAGGCGGGCCCGGGCCGCGGCGTTGGCGCCCGCGTACGAGACCTCGGCCTCGGCGAGGTAGCCGCCGTCGAAGGCCACCGTCACCTTGAGCCGTTCGGGCCGGACCGTGCCCGTGCCGCCGCCGACGCGCACCCGGTCGGCTCCCGCCCGTTCCAGCTCGGCGGAGGAGAAATCGGCCAGCACGTCGGGCGTCGCGTAGGCGGCCGGGTCGTGGACTTCGTAGAGGAGCTGCTCCTTCACCACCTGCTCGTCGACCCGCCCGCCGGTGCCGGGCAGCTTGGTGATCACCGCGCTGCCGTCGGCGGCGACCTCGGCCAGCGGGAACCCGACGGCGGCCAGGTCGGCCACGTCCTTGACCCCGGGATCGGCGAAGTAGCCGCCGGTGACCAAGGCCGCGCACTCCATCAGGTGGCCGACCATTGTGCCGGCGCCGAGGACCGGCCAGTCGTCGCCCCGCCACCCGAAGCGCTGGCGCAGCGGCGCCAGAAACAGGGACGGATCGGCGACGCGCCCCGCGATGACCACGTCGGCGCCCGCCTCCAGGGCCGGCAGGATGGCGTCGGCGCCGAGATAGGCGTTGGCTCCGATGAAGGGCCGGCCGATCTCTCCCACGGTGCAGCCGGGCTCGGACAGCCGGGCGTCGTCGGATATGGCGTCGGACACGTCGTCGCCCAGCACGGCGGCGATCTTCACTCCGGCGAGACCGAGGTCGCGCGCCACCGCCGCCGTCGCCGCGGCCGCCCCCCGCACGTTGGCGACGCCCATGTTGGTGATCAGGCGGGTGCCGTGTTCGCGGCAGAGCGGCAGCATGGCCCGCATGCGCCGCTCGAGCAGCGGCGTGTAGCCCCGGTCCGCGTCGGCCCGCCGGTCCCGGTGGCCGAAGGCCAGCGTGCGCTCGCCGATGCACTCGAAGACGATGGCGTCGAGTCGCCCGCGCTTCACGAGGTCGACCGCCGGATCCAGCCGGTCCGCCGAGAACCCCGCTCCCGTGCCGATGCGGCAGACGTCGCCGGCGGCCCCGGCGCCCGCCCGGCGCATCAGAACGGGATCTCGTCGTCGATGTCGGCGCCGGCGACGGGCTGGCGCGCCGCGGACGGCTCCTCCGTCGGGGCGTCGCGGTCGGGCGGCCCCTCGAAGTCTCCGCCCCCGCCGCCCCGTGAATCGAGCATGGTCAGCTCGCTCCGGTAGGGCTGCAGCACGACCTCGGTGGTGTAGCGGTCCTGTCCGTCCTGACTCGTCCACTTCCGGGTCTGAAGCTGACCCTCCAGATAGACCTTGGACCCCTTGCGCAGGTACTGCTTGGCCACGTCCCCGAGCGGCTGGTTGAAGATCACCACCCGGTGCCATTCGGTGCGCTCCCGGCGTTCGCCGGACTGGCGGTCGCGCCAGGTCTCGCTGGTCGCCACCGAGAGGTGCACGATCTGGTTGCCCGACTGCGTGTGCCGCACCTCGGGGTCGCGCCCGAGATTGCCGATGAGTTGCACCTTGTTGAGGCTGCCCGCCATGTCCGTCCCTCCCGATACCGGCACCAGCGCCGCCCCACACTATACGCGGGGGGCGCCCCGTCATCTATGGACGGATCAGGAAGGGACCGCCGGACCGGCCGCTCCCGCCCGCGGGTCGAGGGGCACGCGGTCCTTCAGGCCGGTGAGCGCCTCGAACATGGCCGCCGCCGAGAGCAGCGCCGCCTCGTGCCCCATGGGCGCCACCATCTGGAGCCCGACGGGGCGCCCGTCGCCGGTGAAGCCCGTCGGGACCGACATCGCCGGACAGGCGGTGAGCGTGACGGCGAAGGCCATGACCAGCCAGCCGAAGTAGTGCTCGAACGCCACGCCGTCGACCTCCTCCAGAAAGCGCTTGCTGCGGTCGAACGGCGGCGCCACCGCGGCGGGACAGAGCAGCAGGTCGTAGGTCTCGAAGAACGCCGCGGCGCGGTGGTAGAGCGCGCCCCGGGCCCGTTCGGCCCGCGCCGCCCTCTCCATGTCGACCTTCAGCCCTTCCTCGATGTTCCAGACGAGCTCCGGCTTGAACGTGTCCCGGTGCTCCTCGAGAAGGTGCGCCCGGTCGCCGGAGAAGTAGACGGCGCGCACCACCTCGAAGATCTCCACCGCGTCGCGGAAGTCGATGCAGGCCTCCTCCACCGGGACGCCGGCCTCCGCGAAGCGCCGCGCCCCCTCGGCGCACAGCCGCCGGACCTCCGGGTCGACGGGTCCGAGGCCGAGGTCGGGGCTGAAGGCGACCCGCCCGGGCGGCGCGGGTTCGGCGGCGGCGCGCCGGTACGGGACCGGCGGCGCGGGACGGGTGAGCGGGTCGCGCTGGTCGAGACCGGCCATGGCGTCGAGCATCAGGGCCGTGTCCGCGACCGTCCGCGCCATCGGGCCGTTCACGGCGAGGGTGTTGAAGGGAAGCCGGACGGGGCCGTGCGGCACCACCCCGGGCCCCGGCCTCAGGCCGACGGTCGAGGTGAAGCTCGCGGGATTGCGGATCGAGCCGCCGTGGTCGCTGCCCGTGGCGAGCCATACCTGGCCGGCGGCCAGGGCGGCGGCGGAGCCGCCCGAGGAGCCGCCCGGCGTCAGCGCCGTATTCCAGGGGTTCGTCGTCGTGCCGAAGACCTCGTTGAAGGTCTGCGAGCCGGCGCCGAACTCGGGCGTGTTCGACTTGGCCACGACCAGGGCGCCGTTGGCCTCGAGACGCTCGACCATGTAGTCCGACCGCTCCGGCACGTGGTCGGCGAAGGCCAGGGACCCGTACGTGGTGCGCACGCCGGCGACGTCGCTGAGATCCTTGACCGCGACGGGCAGCCCGTGGAGGCGGCCCGGCCCGCCGGCGTCCCCCGCGGCGAGCCGTCCGGCGCGCGCCCGGGCGCGGTCGAAACAGAGGGTCGGCAGGGCGTTGAGCGCGCCGTCCGTCTCGGCGATCCGCGCCTCGGCGGCGTCCAGCAGGTCGAAGGGCGTCGCCTCGCCGCGCGCCAGGAGGTCCACCGCTTCGCACGCCGTGAGGCGGACGAGTTCTTCGCCGTTCATGGGGGCACTGTAAGGCGCGGCGGCGGCATCGCAAAGGCGCGCGGCGGCGCCCGTGCGGAAAGCCGTCCGTCTTTCGTCACGGCGACGCGCCGCCCGGCATGCGCAGCCGCCTGCCGTCCTCCTCGGCGACGCCGGGATCGAGAAAGGCGTTGCAGCCTTCGAGTTCGCGCCGGGTCTGCCGGAGCGAGCGCCAGTCCACGGCCGCGGTCCATCTTTGCGCGTAGTCGAGCACGCGGACGAGCGGCTCCGGCCGGCCGGTCAGCGAAAGCGCCCTCAGCGCCGAGAGATAGTTGGCGCGGTACACGGTGGGCACGACGATACGCTCTTCGCCCGCCGCGACGAGCTCGGCGTTCATCATGACTCGCGCCGTCCTGCCGTTGCCGTCGGAGAACGGATGGACCTCGGAGACGAGGAACTTCATGAACACGGCGCGCTGGAAGGGCGTTTCGAGGGCGCGGCAAAGGTCGAAGCCCCGCGCCAGCGTGCCCGCCACGAGGTCCGGCGCCACGAACACGGTGGAACCCGCCCGGTTCTCCGCCCGCTTGAAGACGCCGGACCGCCTGTCGGGCCGGCCTTCCATGAGCGATGCGTGCCGGGCCTTGAGAAGCGCCTCCAGCGCGGAGGCGTCCGCCGGGGTGCGGCGCATCTCCCGATCGTCGGAGACGATGCGCCAGGTGCCCAGAATGTCGTGTGCGTCCTCGGGCCGCTCGTCGGGAATGACGGCGCGAAACACGATGTCGGCGGCCTCGTCGACGGGGAACTCGGTGCCCTCGATGAAGTTCGAGAAATAGGCCTCGAAGAAGGCGAGCGTCGCGCGGCCCTCGGGTCCCCGAACGGCGGCCGCGCGGGAGAGCGGGGGATGGTCGCGCAGCGCCGCGTGGAGGGCCTCGAACAGGACCAGGCGGTCCGGATCGTAGGGGCGGCCCAGACGGCGGGCGACGGCAGACGGCGCGGTCAGTTCCGCTTCGCGGGTGCCGAGCAGGGCTCCGACCGCCGCGTCGAGCGTCGAGGCCTCGTCCTCGAGGCCGAGGACCGGCGCCAGGGAACGGATCTCGTCGCGCAGCCGGTTCGCCGCCTCCGCGCCCGATCGGCGGATCAGGGTGTCGAGCCGCTCCTCGATCTCCACCCGGCGGAGGGTGCGGGCCACGAGGCCGCCGCGCGCGCGCGACGGCCGCATGTTCTCCAGATAGGCGCGCGCGGTCGAGCTCAGGAAGAGTTCGCCGAGAAACGGGCGGTCGGAGGGGAGCGGTCCCGCGCCGCGCCGGGGCCGGAGCGTGTAACCCGGCAGCGCGATGTCCCGGCCGCGCGGCGTGATCAGACAAACCGAGCCGTCGCTCGCCGGGACGTTCTCCAGGGCCGTGCGGTCCGCGATCAGCGCTCCCGGAAAATACCCGGCGACGATGCTCCACAGATTGCGCGCGACGACCGCCTCGGGCGGATCGGCCATGTTGCGGGTGTAGAGCCGCGAGGCCAGCTTGCGCAGCTTGCCGGCCCTGACCGCGCGCGACACCGCGCGCGTCGTCGATGCGTCGGACACGAACGCCTCCGGCATGCGGTCCAGCGGCGCGACGGCGGACATTTCGGGCATTGGCGGTCCTTCCGACCTCAGGATAGAGACTTTTCCGCGAATAAGAAGGGATCGACGGGACTTTTTGCCGGATTAGCACGGAGCTTCCGGCAAGGAGACGAATTCGCACAGTTCGCACCGCGTCGGGACGGGACGCGCGGGGAAAATCGAAACGCACCCCCATCCGGCCCTCTCCCCGCAAGGGCCGGGTGGGGTCGGCGGAGTTCATGGCCCGCGCACCCGAATTCGCACAGTTCGCACGACATCGGAGGGGTGGACGCGGCAATATTTTTCTATATAAATCAATATTTTAGAGAAAACGAGTGGCGCGCCCGCGATTCGGGGTCGCGTCCCGCCGCCGCCATCCCCTATGATGCCCGGGACCGGTTCGACGTTTCCCCGTCCATGCAGAAATCGATCAGCATTCGCGGCGCCCGGGAGCACAACCTCCAGGGCGTCGACCTCGACATCCCGCGGGACAGGCTGGTGGTGATCACCGGGCTGTCCGGCTCCGGCAAGTCCTCGCTGGCCTTCGACACCATCTACGCCGAGGGCCAGCGGCGCTACGTGGAGAGCCTGTCGGCCTACGCGCGGCAGTTCCTCGAGCTGATGCAGAAGCCCGACGTCGAGTCGATCGAGGGCCTCTCGCCGGCGATCTCCATCGAGCAGAAGACCACCTCGCGCAACCCGCGCTCCACCGTCGGCACGGTCACCGAGGTCTACGACTACCTCCGGCTCCTCTACGCCCGCGTCGGCGTCCCCTACTCGCCCGCCACCGGCCTGCCCATCGAGAGCCAGACCGTCAGCCAGATGGTCGACCGGGTCCTGGAGATGCCGGACGGCGCCCGGCTCTACGTCCTGGCGCCCGTCGCCCGCGGCCGCAAGGGCGAATACCGGCGGGAGTTCGCGGACCTGCTGAAACGCGGCTTCCAGCGCGTGAAGGTCGACGGCGAGCACTACGAGATCGAGGACGTCCCGGCCCTGGCGAAGAACGTCAAGCACGACATCGAGGTCGTGGTCGACCGCATCGTCCTGCGCGAGGGCCTGGGCAACCGCCTCGCCGACAGCATCGAGACCGCGCTCGGCATCGGCGACGGCATCGTCGTCGTGGAGAACGCGGAGGACGGCGGGCGCACCCTGTTTTCCGCCAAGTTCGCCTGCCCGGTCTCCGGCTTCACGATCGAGGAGATCGAGCCCCGGCTGTTCTCGTTCAACAACCCCTTCGGCGCCTGTCCCACCTGCGACGGACTCGGCACGCGCATGTATTTCGACGCCGGGCTGGTCGTCCCCGACGCGCGGCTGTCCCTGGCGGCGGGCGCGGTCGCGCCGTGGGCGCGGGCGTCGTCGCCCTACTACGACCAGGCGCTGGAGAGCCTGGCGCGGCACTTCGGGGTGAGCATGCGGACGCCGTTCGGGGATCTGCCCGCGCACGTCCGCGAGGCCATCCTGACAGGAACGGGCGACGAGCCCGTGACCATGAACTACAACGACGGCGCGCGGACCTACGCGACGACCAAGCCCTTCGAAGGGGTCGTTCCCAACCTCGACCGCCGCTGGCGCGAGACCGACTCGTCCTGGCTGCGCGAAGAGCTCGGCAAGTACCAGAGCACGGCGCCCTGCGAGACCTGCGGCGGCCAGCGCCTGAAGCCCGAGGCCCTGGCCGTGAAGATCGCCGGCCTGCACATCAGCGAGGTCACCCGGATGTCGGTGGCCGCGGCGGCCGAATGGTTCGCCGGACTCCCGGACCGCCTCACGGCGAAGCAGGCGGAGATCGCCGGCCGCGTCCTGCGCGAGATCGACGAACGCCTGGGTTTCCTCGTCAAGGTGGGACTCGGGTACCTGACCCTGAACCGGTCCTCCGGCACGCTCTCGGGCGGCGAGAGCCAGCGCATCCGCCTGGCCTCCCAGATCGGCTCGGGCCTGACGGGCGTGCTCTACGTCCTCGACGAGCCGTCCATCGGCCTTCACCAGCGCGACAACGCGCGCCTGCTCGAAACGCTCAAGCGCCTGCGGGATCTCGGCAACACCGTCCTCGTGGTCGAGCACGACGAGGAAGCCATCACCGGCGCCGACCACGTCGTCGACATGGGCCCGGGGGCCGGGATCCACGGCGGGCAGGTCGTCGCCGAGGGCACGCCCGAGCACGTCATGCGGTCGAGCGAGAGCCTGACGGGACAGTACCTGACGGGCCACCGGCAGATCCTGCTGCCGGCGGAACGGCGCCGGGCGCGAACGGGCCGCTGGGTCACGGTCGCCGGCGCCGGCGAGAACAACCTCAGGAACGTGACGGCGGAGATCCCCCTCGGCACGTTCACCTGCGTCACCGGCGTCTCGGGCAGCGGCAAGTCCACCCTGGTCATCGAGACGCTCTACAAGGCGGTCGCCCGCCGTCTGCACGGGAGCCGCGTGGTTCCCGGCGACCACGAGCGCATCGACGGCCTCGAGCACGTCGACAAGATCATCGACATCGACCAGTCCCCGATCGGACGCACGCCGCGCTCCAACCCGGCCACCTACGCGGGCGCCTTCACCCCGATCCGGGACTGGTTCGCGGGGCTGCCCGAGGCGGTGGCCCGGGGATACAAGCCCGGGCGCTTCTCGTTCAACGTCAAGGGCGGACGCTGCGAGGCCTGCCAGGGCGACGGCCTGATCAAGATCGAGATGCATTTCCTGCCCGACGTCTACGTCGAGTGCGACGTCTGCAAGGGCCGCCGGTACAACCGTGAAACCCTGGAAATATTCTTCAAGGGCAAATCGGTAGCGGATGTCCTTGACATGACCGTCGAGGAATCGGTGGATTTCTTCTCCGCCGTCCCGGCGATCCGCGACAAGCTCGCCACCCTGCGCGACGTGGGCCTCGGCTACATCCACCTGGGCCAGGCCGCGACGACGCTCTCGGGCGGCGAGGCGCAGCGCGTGAAGCTGGCCAAGGAGCTCTCGCGGCGGGCGACGGGACGCACGATCTACATCCTCGACGAGCCGACCACGGGCCTCCACTTCGAGGACGTCCGCAAGCTCCTGGACGTGCTCCACGCCCTGGTCGACGCGGGCAACACGGTCGTCGTGATCGAGCACAACCTGGAGGTCGTCAAGACCGCGGACTGGATCCTCGACCTCGGCCCCGAGGGCGGCGACGGCGGAGGCCGGATCGTCGCCGCGGGGACGCCCGAAGACGTCGCCGGGGCAAGCGGCAGCCACACGGGCGGATACCTCAAGCAGTACCTCGCCCGCGCCGGCCGCACCCGGCGGGCCCCCGGCAAACGGAAGGACGGCCGGGGCCGCAAGCGCGGGGCCCGGGCCGCGGACGCCGCCCCGCCCCGCCGCCGGCGGGCTTAGCTCCCTCCCCCCTGGAAGGAGTCGCGGTCGGGGCAGCGCATGGTTCTCCGACACCCTCGCCCTGTCCCTCTCCCGCTCGCGGGAGAGGGGACCCCCGGGGCGAGGCCGTGCCACAGGGTCCCCTCTCCCTGGACAGGGAGAGGGACAGGGTGAGGGTCGAAATTGGAAGGGACTCCAAGGCCGTCGATCGCCGGCGGCTCTCCCGCGGCCCCGGCCGGATACCGCGCATCGTTCTCCCGCCCTCACCCTGTCCCTCTCCCGCTCGCGGGAGAGGGGACCATCGGGGCGCGGCCTTCGCGTTCAGTAGCGCTTCCGCAGGGACGCCCGGACGACGCGGAGCTGGCGCAGGAGGCGGCCGGGCTCGGCCCGCGAGGCGAACGGATCGTAGTTCGCGCGCCGGAGCTCCCGCGCGTAGGCGTCGGCGAGGACCGCCGGCAGGAGCGCCGGGAGGGCCTCCGGCGGCACGTCGCGCCGCAGATGCCGCGCCCGCCGCAGATGCCGCGCCGCGCCGTCGACGACGGATTCGACGACGGGCGCCAGACGCGGGGCCGCCCCGGGAGCGGACAGGCCGTCCGCGCCGAGCCCCGCCTCGGCCAGGGCGTCCCGCGGCAGGTACACCCGCCCCGCCCGGGCGTGATGGGGCACGCCCCGGACCAGGCCGATCAGGGCCCACGCCGTGCCCACGTGCTCCGCCGCCGCCGCCGCTTCCGGGGCGCCGGCGCCCAGCGCCGCCGCGCACGCGCGGTGGAGGCTCCCCGAAGTGCCCCGCGCGAAGCGCTCCAGCGCCGCGAACGACGGAAACCCCCGCTCGGCGAACTCCTCCTCCCGCGCGTCGATCATGCGGTCCAGCGCGTCCCGGGGGATCGGATGCCGCGCGGCGGCGCCCGCCAGGGCGCGCGCGACGGGATGCGGGCGGGGCGTCCCTCCGAACAGCCCCTCGACGGTCTCGCGCCACCAGGCCAGGCGAATCCGCCCCAGCGCCGGCTCGCCGGCCCGCTCGCGAATCCGTCCCAGCTCCAGGTTCAGCGCGAGCAGCGCGACGAGAGCGGGACGCCGCGGTTCGGGCGCGAACAGCGCGCACAGATAGCGGTCGTAGTCGTGGCGCCGCACGTCGTCGCGCAGGGAGGCGTCGGGGAAGGCTTCGGTCACGGACTTCGGGCGGCCGCCGGCGTGGCGGCCGGGCTGCTCGGGCTCCTGACCTTTCTTCATGCTTACAACATCATGACTCCGCGCCGGCCGCGAGCACAACATGTTGCGACGGGGATAGTGTGCTATAATCGGCCCGGTTCGTCGGGAGGGCATCCGCGCCGGCGAAGAGGCGATACACAACGAGGGGGGGCAAATGAACCCGCTGGACTCACTCACCGGGACGATCATCTCGGGACTCGTGATAACGGTCGTCATGGTCATTCTGGTCAACGCGATCGGCGCCTAGGGACAGGGGAGGCGGACTATGGAACTCGATTACACCTGGTGGACCTTCTTCATCCGCTGGCTGCACGTGCTCAGCGGGTTCATGTGGATCGGCCTGCTCTGGTACTTCAACTTCGTGCAGACGCCGAGCATGCCCAAGATTCCGGACGAGCAGAAACCCGCGGTGTCGAAGGTCATCGCGCCAGCGGCGCTGTTCTGGTTCCGCTGGGCGGCGCTGTCCACGATCGTCTTCGGCCTGATCCTGGCCTACATGCAGGGATACCTCATGCCGGCGTTGAGCCTCGGCCTCGCGGACAACGTGGCCAAGCACGCCTCCATCGGCTTCGGCATGTGGATGGGCCTGATCATGGCGTTCAACGTCTGGTTCATCATCTGGCCGAACCAGAAGAAGGCTCTCGGCATCGTGGAAGTGCCCGCCGAGGAACGGCCCAGGGCCGCCCGCCTCGCCGGCGTCACGTCGCGGGTCAACACGATGCTCTCGATCCCCATGCTCTACGCCATGGTGGGCGCGCAGAACGTCTACTGACCGCCGCGCCGGGCGGACGGACGGATCGGGGGCCTTCGCGGCCCCCGATCGCGTTTCGGGCCGGCGTTCCCCGTGCCGTGACGAATGGAGCGGGACAGGCTTTACACGGTGGCTCAACCCGACATGTTTGTTCTATAAACGGATCGTAAATCCGATTTACGATCTATTTATGGAACAAAAAGAGCTATGGCGAAGCCCGCGCACGGAAGCTATTCCCGCTATGCCCGCGAAGCCGCGGAGCTTCTCGGGCTGACGATCCGCAATGCGCGCATCGAACGCGGCATCACGGTCGCCGATGTCGCCGAACGCGCCGGGATTTCGCGCGGCCTCGTGCACCGCATCGAGAAGGGCGAAATGGGTTCCTCCCTCGGCGCGGCCTTCGAGGTGGCCGCCATCGTCGGGCTGCGCCTGTTCGAGGCCGAACCGGCGACGCTGACGCGCCACCTGTCGATGGAACGCGGCAAGCTCGCCCTGCTGCCGAAATCCGTCCGCACGGGAACGGCGAAGGTGAAAGATGACTTCTGACCGCCCCGGCGCGAAAGCGCCGGAGGAAGCCTATGTCTGGATATGGCTGCCCGGCGCGACGGCGCCGGTCGTCGCCGGCCGCGTCGCGGGAACAGGGCAGGGGTGCCGAGACGCCGTCCACCCCCACCCTGTCCCTCTCCCTTCCAGGGAGAGGGAACCCGAGTGGCCCGGCCTCGCCCCAATGGTCCCCTCTCCCGCGTGCGGGAGAGGGACAGGGTGAGGGTGTCGGAGAACGATGCGCCGCCCCGACCGCGTTTCGCAGAGGAATCCTGACAGAGGGAAGGCATGGGGGTTGACGGCGCATTCATTCCTGACCCTCACCCTGTCCCTCTCCCTGTGCAGGGAGAGGGGACCCGAGCGGCCCGGCCGTGCCCCGGGGGTCCCCTCTCCCGCGTGCGGGAGAGGGACAGGGTGAGGGTGTCGGAGAACGATGCGCCGCCCCGACCGCGTTTCGCAGAGGAATCCTTGCAGAGGGAGGGCATGGGGGTTGACGGCGCATTCATTCCCGACCCCCACCCTGTCCCTCTCCCTGTGCAGGGAGAGGGGACCCGAGCGGCCCGGCCGCGCCCCGAGGGTCCCCTCTCCCGCGTGCGGGAGAGGGACAGGGTGAGGGTGTCGGAAAACGATGCGCCGCCCCGCGTTTCGCAGAGGAATCCTGTCCCGGCCGGCGCCGGTCCGCGGTCCCGCGTCCGCGTCGGAGAGGGACAGGGTGAGGGGCTCGGTAGCTACCTTGGGCGCATGAGATCGGTCGGGATCAAGGCGCTGAACAACCGGTTGAGCGAATACGTCCGGCTCGCGGCGTCGGGCGAGACCATCCTGGTGAGAACCGCGTCGTGGCGGATCGGCCCGCTCAGGGAGAGCCGGAGCCCGGTCCTCGCCGAACCGCGTTTCGCAGAGGAATCCCCTGACAGGGGTGTGGTTTTCGACGGCCGGCGCCGGTCCGGGGTCTACGCGACGGCGATCAGGGCGGCGGCGGCGCGGCGCTCCTCGGACAGGAGGACGTTCCAGGTCCGGCACGCCGCGCCGGTGTCCATCGGCTCGACGACGATCCCGTCGCCGCGCAGGAGGTCGCGGACGTCGCCGGCGACGGCGGCCGTCCCGCGTCCGCATCCGACGAGCAGGACGTCGACCTCGTCCGACGCGCTCCGGACGTCGGCGAAGTCGTCGACGGTGACCGCTTCGATGCCGGACACCGGCCAGGCCAGGACGCGCTCCGGGAACACCAGCACGGAGCCCGCGTAGCGCCGTTCCGCGATGAGGAAACCGCCGCCGCCGTATCCCTGGACGAGCTGGCGTCCCGGCGGGATCCGCGGCGTGACGTCCACGGTCAGCCCGCGCCGGCCGCGGCCTCTCCGTCCCCGCCCGACTCCGCTTCCGGGGCCTCCCGGCGCAGCCCGACGTAGATCAGGAGGGGCGCGGCGACGAAGATCGACGAGTAGGTCCCGACCAGCACCCCCCAGATCATGGCGAACGTGAAGCCCTTGATGACCGCGCCCCCGAAGAAGAACAGGGTCAGCAGGGCGATGAGGGTCGTCGCGGACGTCATCGTGGTGCGCGACAGGGTGTCGTTGATGCTGACGTTGAGGAGCTCGACCAGCGGCATCCGGCGGTACTTGCGCAGGTTCTCGCGGATGCGGTCGTAGACCACGACCGTGTCGTTCACCGAGTAGCCCACGATCGTCAGGATCGCCGCGATGATGGAGAGATTGAACTCGAGCCGCGTGAGGGCGAAGATCCCGATGGTCAGCACGACGTCGTGGACGAGGGCCAGCACGGCGCCGACCGCGAACTGCCACTCGAAGCGGAACCAGATGTAGACCAGCATCGCGACGACCGCGAGCACGCTCGCCAGCGTCCCCGCGCGCACCAGTTCCGCGCTGACCTTCGGTCCCACGAACTCCACCCGGCGGTACGAGAGCTCCCCCGGTATCTCCGCGGCCAGCGCCTCCTTCACCGCCGCGACCGCGCGCTGCTGCGCGGAGGAATCCCCCGGCTGGCGCTCGACGCGGACCAGCACCTCGGTGTCGCTCCCGAACTCCTGCAGCGCCACCTCGCCGAGACCCAGCCCCGACAGGGCGCCGCGCATGAGGCCGAGGTCCGCCGGCCCGGGCGTGCCCACCTCGATCAGGATGCCGCCCTCGAAGTCGATCCCGTAGTTCAGGTCCACCGTCAGGAACAGCCCCACCGACGCGGCGAACAGGAACCCGGACAGGACGAACGCCCGGATCCGGTGAACCAGGAACCCGATGTTCGTCTTCGCGGGAACGAGCCTGAGGCGCATCGCCGCCCGCCCTCAGATCGGCAGCGCGGCGGGACGCCGCCGCCGCAGCCACAGGACGATCATCAGGCGCGTGACGGTGATCGCCGTGAACAGCGACGTCACGATGCCGATCGCCAGGGTGACGGCGAACCCCTTGACCGGACCCGAGCCGAACTCGAACAGCAGGATCGCGGCGATCAGCGTCGTCACGTTGGCGTCGACGATGGTGGTGAGGGCGCGCCGGTATCCGGCCTCGACCGCCGCGAACGGGGTCTTGCCCGTCCGCATCTCCTCGCGGATGCGCTCGAACACGAGCACGTTGGCGTCCACCGCCATGCCGATGGTCAGCACGATTCCGGCGATGCCCGGAAGGGTCAGCGTGGCCTGCAGCAGCGACAGCGCCCCCGCGATCAGGGCGATGTTGACCAGCAGGGCGACGTCCGCCGCCACGCCGAACAGGCCGTAGGCCATGGCCATGAACACCATGACGAAGACGAAGGCCAGGACGCCGGCGATCTTGCCGGCCCGGATGGAGTCGGCCCCGAGGTCCGGCCCCACCGTGCGCTCCTCGAGAATCTTCAGGGGCGCCGGCAGGGCGCCCGCCCGCAGCAGGACCGCCAGGTCGTTGGCCTGCTGCACCGTGAAGTTTCCGGTGATGATCCCCGAGCCGCCCAGGATCGGCTCCCGGATCTGCGGCGCGCTGATCACCCTGGCGTCGAGCACGATGGCCAGCGGCCGGCCCACGTTCTCCTTGGTCACGTCGCCGAAGCGCTTGCCGCCGACGGCGTCGAAACGGAAGCTGACCACGGGCCGGCCCTGGTCGTAGGTGGGCTGGGAGTCGACCAGGTTCTCGCCGCTCACGTAGACGCGCTTCCGCACCACGTACTCGCCGGCGCCCTCCTCCTGCGTGTCGGCCTCGAGGATCCGGGAGCCCGGCGGAATGTTGCCGCGCCGCGCGTCCTCGACCGAGGTCGTGGTGTCCAGCAGGTGGAACGTGAGCTTCGCGGTCTTGCCCAGGAGGCGCTTGATCCGGTCCGGATCCTTCACGCCCGGAAGCTGCACCAGGATCCGGTCCTCGCCCTGGCGCTGGATCGCGGGCTCGCGCGTGCCCACCTCGTCGACCCGGCGGCGCACGATCTCGATGGACTGCTCCACGGCCGAGCGCTTGCGGTCGCGGACCGCCTCCTCCGTCAGCGTCACGGTCACGAGGCCGTCCGACTCCGCCGAGACCTCGATGTCGACGCCCCCGCCCTGGCCGAAGATGTCCGGCGCCATCGGGTTTCCCAGGCCGCGGACGAGCTCGAGGGCCCGGTCGACCCGGTCGGCCTGGCGGATGCGCACGGTCACGGCCCGGCCGTCCGCCACGCCCAGGCCGGTGTAGCCGATGCGCTCGCGGCGGAGTTCGGTGCGGATCGAGTCGACCAGGGATTCGAGGCGCTCGACGACGACGGCGGCGACCTCGACCTCCAGCAGCAGGTGCGAGCCCCCCTGGAGGTCGAGGCCGAGGTTTATCTGCTTGTGGGGCAGCCAGGACGGGAGGCGCGCCGCGGCGCGCTCCGAGAGGAAGTTCGGCGCGGCGAGCGCCACGCCCGCCAGGCACAGGACCAGGACGAGCCCGATCTTCCATCTCGCGAAATAGAGCATGCGGCGGCCAGGCGCTCGCCGGCGCGGGCTATTCGTCCCGCCTGCGGCCGAATCCGAACAGCGATCCCAGCAGGCCGCCGCCCGGCTGCGCCCCCCGCGCGGCCGCCGGCGCGCCGCCCGTGACGGGCTCCGTCTTGCTCCGCACGTCGGAAAGGGTGCCCTTCACGACCTGCACGCGGATGCCTTCGGCGATCTCGACGGTGATGTCGTCCGTCTCCCCGACCTTCGTGACCTTGCCGACGATTCCGCCGCCGGTCACCACGACGTCGCCCCGGCGCACGGCCTCCACCATCTCGCGGTGCCGCTTCACCTTCCGCTGCTGCGGCCGGATGAGCAGGACGTAGAAGACCACGAAGATGATGATGAGGGGCAGCAGGCCCGTGAAGAGGTCGCCCCCGCCCGCGGACTGGGCGTATGCAGGAGAGATCGGCATGTGCGGTTCCCGGCTGACGCGGCGAGTTCGCGCGGACTATAGCTTTCCCCTCCGCTTATGCAAACCGCCCCCGCCCGGCCTCCCCCTTGCAGGATTCCCCTGCGAAACGCGGCTGGGGCGGCGCATCGTTCTCCGACACCCCCACCCTGTCCCTCCCCCGCAGAGCGGGAGAGGGGACCCTCGGGGCGCGGCCGGGCCTCTGGGGTCCCCTCTCCCTGCTCAGGGAGAGGGACAGGGTGAGGGTCGGGAACGAATGCGGGGGCGGCTCCCATCCTCACCCTAAGCGTTAACCCGTTGTCCATAGTGTCGTTTCGTATCGCGGGGCCGTTCGCGATCCGGCGGGGTCGCGGCGACCCGCGCGACCGGTTCTCCACGTTGAAACGCCGCCAAACATTCCATTACGGTGTCCGGGCGCCGCTGCAAGACGGGCAACGGGCAATTCCACCGGACAGGCGGCAGCCTGGAGAGGTTCGATGGCCACCGTTCTCGACGACGTCACGAGCGAAACGGTCGACGCGGCGCACGTCCGGCGGCGCGTGGACGACTGGGAAAAGCGCGTGAACGGGCTCTACGCCATGATCGGCGATTGGCTGCCGGATGGATGGGAGGCCCGCCGGGGCGCCCCGGTCGTCATGCACGAGGAGTTGATGCGCAAGTTCGGCCTGGCCGCGAAACGGATGCCGACGCTCGAACTCCGTCGACCGGACGGGCCGTGTCGTCAAGTTCGAACCGCGCGCGCTGTGGATCATCGGCGAGAACGGCCGGGTCGACCTGAAGCACGATGGCCGCCGTTACTTCATTGTCGATACGGCCGAGAATTTCGCGCGTCCGAGCTGGGAGGCCTCCCGCGCCGAGCGGCGGCGCGACAGCGAAACCGTAACGGGCGAGTGGCTGAGGCGCATCCTTCGGTGAGCGACCTTCAGGGCATCGCGGCCGTGTACGAGCTGGCCGACCTCCATCTCGAAAGCCTGCGCGACACGGAAGACGGGGCTGGCGAGGAACCGGCGCCGGATCGCATCGAACAAGAGCAGAGGATCAACGACCAGGCTTACTTCGTGCTTGCGTGGGGCCAGTTCGAGGCGGACATCGAGGAAGCCTGCCGGGACGCGATCCGCAATGGACAATCGCACGAGGACTGGCGGTATCGCCGTGCCTGGTCCCTGTACGATCCGGACGACCGCCGGCTCTCGGGCCTGAGCTTCGAGAACCGGCTGACGCTGGTTCTCGAGAAAGGCAGCGACGACTGGAAGAGAACCATGCAGCTCTACAACGTCCGCAACCAGATCGCCCATGGCGCCCTCCTGTCCGCCCGGATCGACATGGCAAGAGCGGTACGGGATTTCTTTCGCATTCAGTCATCGCTGGCACGGAAGTGATTGGCCACGGTCGATCGGCTGGCCGGCCCTTGGGAATGTCGTCGCCGCAACGACGGACCGCGCCGCCGGGTCCCCTCTCCCTGCACAGGATTCCTCCGCGAAACGCGGTCGGGGCGGCGCGTCGTTCTCCGACACCCTCACCCTGTCCCTCTCCCGCAGAGCGGGAGAGGGGACCATTGGGGCGCGGCCGTGCCCCTCGGGTCCCCTCTCCCTGCACAGGGAGAGGGACAGGGTGAGGGTCGGGAATGAATGCGGGGGCGGCCCCCACTCGGCCCTCTCCCCCTCCGCGAAACGCGGTCGGGGCGGCGCGTCGTTCTCCGACACCCTCACCCTGTCCCTCTCCCGCTCGCGGGAGAGGGGACCCCCGGGGCGCGGCCGTCCCCTCGGGTCCCCTCTCCCTGAAAGGGAGAGGGACAGGGTGAGGGTCGGGAATGAATGTGTCCTGCCCTCTCCCTGCAAGGATTCCTCCGCGAAACGCGGTCGGGGCGGCGCATCGGTCTCGACACCCTCACCCTGTCCCTCTCCCGCTCGCGGGAGAGGGGACCCCCGGGGCGAGGCCGTGCCACAGGGTCCCCTCTCCCTGCCCAGGGAGAGGGACAGGGTGAGGGTCGGGAACGAATGCGGGGCGCGGCGGCGACTCCATACGGGGCGCGGCCCGTGATAGGTTGCGCGGCCCTTTCGGACGAGGCGGACGGATGGCCGGGGAGGAACTGGAGCCGTTGCTGCGGCGGGTCGCCGAGGCGCTCGAGCGCGTCTCGCCGCGGCCGCCGGACGCGGTCGCGCTCGGCGGCGCGGAGGCGTACGTCTGGCGCGCCGAGGGCCACCGCCTGGAGCCGGTCGCCCGGATCAACCGCGTCGACCTGAAGCTGCTCAGGGGCATCGACTCCGTCCGCGACACGCTGCTGGAGAACACCCGGCGCTTCGCCGCGGGCCTGCCGGCCAACAACGCCCTGCTCTGGGGCGCCCGCGGCATGGGCAAGAGCTCGCTGGTCAAGGCCGTCCACGCCGAGGTGAACGCCGCCGCCGGCGCCGGCGGCGGGCCGGTCCTGGTGGAGATCCACCGCGAGGACATCCCCTCCCTCCCCGGCCTGCTGAGGCTGCTGGCCGGCGCGGACCGGCGGTGCATCCTGTTCTGCGACGACCTCTCCTTCGACGGCGGGGACGCCGGCTTCAAGTCCCTCAAGGCCGTCCTCGAAGGCGGCCTGGAGGGGCGGCCCGGCGGCGTGGTGTTCTACGCGACCTCCAACCGCCGGCACCTGATGCCCCGCGAGATGATCGAGAACGAGCGCTCCACGGCGATCGCCCCGGCCGAGGCGGTCGAGGAGAAGGTGTCGCTGTCGGACCGCTTCGGGCTGTGGCTCGGCTTCCACGGGTGCAGCCAGGACGAGTTCCTCGCCATGGTCCGGGGCTACGTCGCGCACTACCGCATTCCCGCCGACGAGGCCTCCCTGCGCGCCGAGGCCGTCGCGTGGTCGGTCGCCCGGGGGGCCCGCTCAGGCCGCGTCGCCTGGCAGTTCGTCCAGGACCTGGCCGGCCGGCTGGGGGTCGGGCTCGACCCGCCGTGAGGTGAGCCGGGGCAGATGGCGCGTCGGGTCGACCGTCCGCGTCCCCTTGCGGATCTCGAAGTGAAGCTGCGGCGACCCGACGTTCCCGGTCTGGCCGACCCGGCCGACCACCTGGCCGCGCCGCACCGCGTCCCCGCGCCCGACCAGCAGCGCCTCGTTGTGCGCGTAGGCCGTGACCCAGCCGCCCGCGTGGCGGATCAGGAGGAGGTTCCCGAGTCCCCGCAGCTCGCTGCCCGCGTAGGCGACGACCCCGTCGTCGGCCGCGCGCACGGGCCGGCCGCGGTCCGCGGCGATGTTGACGCCGTCGTTGAAGCGCCCGCCGCCCCCGGCGCCGTAGCCCTCGACGATGCGCCCCTCGACGGGCCAGGCGAACAGGGGGCCGGCCCGGGGCGGGAGCGCCGCCGCCGCGTCCCGGGGCGGCGCGGCCGGCCGGGCCGTGGCCGGCAGCCGCAGCCGCTGGCCGGGGCGTATGGTGTAGGGCGCCGTCAGCCCGTTGAGCCCGACCAGGCTCGCCCGGTCGACGCCGTAGCGCCGGGATATCCCGTAGATCGTGTCGCCCCGCCGGACCGTGTGACGTTTGGCGGAGGGCACGTCCAGGCGCTGCCCCGGCCGCAGCGCGAACGGCGGCTCGAGACCGTTCGCGGAGATGACGGCGCGGACGGGGACGCCGGCCCGGCGGGCGATCTCCCAGACCGTGTCGCCCTTCCGCACGACGACGCCGGCGCCCGCGGGACGCCCGTCCGCGGGCCGGAGGCCGGCCGTGCCCTTGTCCTCCAGGGGCGCCGGCGTCGGCCGCGCGCAGGCGGCGGCCAGGATCGCGAGAGCCAGGATCGGGAGCCCCGCGGAACCGCGGCGGCGCGGCCGGCCGTTCCGGCGGCGTCTCAGGCCCCGGCCTCCCGGAGGGCGCGCCAGACGCGCTGCGGCGTCGCCGGCATGTCGAAGGCGTCGACGCCCCGCTCCGACAGCGCGTCGAGCACGGCGCTGTAGACCGCCGGCAGGGCGCCGACGGCGCCCGCCTCGCCCACGCCCTTGACGCCCATGGGGTTGGCGGCCGCCGGCACGTTGTTGTGCGCGACCTCCATGTCGGGGACGTCGTCCGCCCGCGGCATGCAGTAGTCCATGAAGGACCCGGTGAGGAGCTGCCCCGACCCCTCGTCGTAGACGATCCGCTCGACGACCACCTGCCCCAGCCCCTGGGACACGCCGCCGTGGATCTGCCCGCGGACGAGGGGCGGGTTGACCGCCCGCCCCACGTCGTCGACCACGTGGTAGGACAGCACCTCCACGACGCCCGTCTCCGGGTCGATCTCGACCTCGCAGACGTGGCAGCCGTTCGGGTAGGTGGACGCCGGGGGCGTGTGGGTCCGCACGGCGCCGAGGCCGGGCTCCATGCCCTCCGGCAGGGCGCCGAGCCTGTACGCCGCGCGGGCGACCGCGCCGAGGCCCAGCTCCCGGTCCGTGCCCGCCACCCGGAAGGTCCCGTCGTCGAACTCGACGTCGTCGACCGCCGCCTCCAGGACGTGGGCCGCGATCCGCCGGCCCTTCTCGACGACGATGTCCGCCGCCTCCTTCAGCGCCGCGCCGCCGACGCAGGACGAGCGCGAGCCGAAGGTGCCGCGGGCCCGGGCGACGACGTCGGTGTCCGCGGCGACGACGCGGACGTCCTCCGGCGGCAGGCCGAGGAACTCGTTGACGTACTGGGAATACATGGTCTCGTGGCCCTGGCCCTGCGCGTCGGTGCCCGCGAGGACCGTGGCCGTCCCGTCGGGGTGCAGCCTGATCTCCATGGTCTCGTCGACGCCGCCGGGACCGGCCATCTCGATGCAGTTGGCGAGCCCGAAGCCGCGCAGGAGGCCGCGGCCGCGGGACGCCGCGCGGCGCTCCGCGAACCCCGCGTGGCCGGAGAGCTCGAGGACCCGGTCCATGTTCCCCGCGAAGTCGCCGCTGTCGTAGGTGAAGGTGAGCGGCGTCCGGTAGGGGAAGGCGTCCGGCGGGATCGCGTTCCGGCGCCGGAGCGCGATGCGGTCCAGCCCCAGCTCCCGGGCCGCGGCGTCGATCGCGCGCTCGACGGCGAACCCCGCCTCGGGGCGCCCGGCGCCGCGGTAGGGGCCGGTGTTCATGGTGTTGGTGAAGACGCCGGTGACGTCGGTGTGGATGTGCGGCGTCGTGTAGACGCCGGCGAGGCCGCCGAGGTTGTTGGTGCCGCAGTGCGGCCCGTAGATCGACAGGTAGGCGCCGAGGTTGACGAGGGTCGAGACGCGGAGCGCGAGGAAGCGGCCGTCGGCGTCGAGCGCGAGCCGCGCCGTCGACACGTTGTCCCGGGCCTGGGCGTCGCCGAGCAGGCCTTCGCTGCGGGTGCCGGTCCAGCGGACCGGCCGGCCCACCTTGCGGGCGGCCCACAGCACCTGGACGTTCTCCGGGTGCACCATGCCCTTCATGCCGAAGCTGCCGCCCACGTCGGCCGCGACGATCCGCAGCCGGTGCTCGGGAACCTTCAGCACGCTGCCGCAGATGACGCTCCGGACCGTGTGGGGATGCTGGACGTTGCCGTAGAGCGTCCAGCGCCCGTCGCGCCTGTCGAAGCGCCCCACGGCCGCCCGGGGCTCCATCGGGTTCGCCGTGATCCGGGAGATCGTGAACTCCGTCTCCACGACGTGGGCCGCCGCGGCGAACGCGGCGTCCACCGCCGCCCCGTCCCCGAGCTCGTAGAGGAAGGCGGCGTTGTCCGGCGCCTCGTCCCAGATCGCGGGCGCTCCCGGGCGCCGCGGCGGCGGCGGTGCCGGTGACGAACGGCAGGTCGGCGTAGTCGACGGCGACGAGCTCGGCGGCCTCGGCGGCGGCCTCCGCGCTCTCGGCCACGACGAGGGCGACGCCCTCGCCGACGTAGCGCACGCGCCCGACCGCCAGGACGGCATGGGGCGGCACGAACATGGGCGAGCCGTCGCGCCGGTTGCGCGGCACGAGGTTGGGAAAGGTGCCGAGGCCGTCGGCCTCGGCGTCGGCGCCGGTCAGGACGGCGAGGACGCCCGGGTACGCCAGCGCGGCGGACGCGTCGATGCCGAGGATGTCCGCGTGGGGCCGCGGCGAGCGGAGCACGTGGGCGTGGGCCTCGCCGGGGAAGCGCAGGTCGTCGACGAACGCGCCCTCGCCCCGCAGGAGGCGCGGGTCCTCCAGCCGCGGGACGGGCTGGCCGATGCCGAACTCCCCCAAGTGCGCTCCTCCGCCGCATGACCGCGCCGGCGCAGTCTATGGCCCCGCCCGCCCCGCCTCAACCGGCGGCCGGAAGGCGACGCCCGGCCCCGCCCCGGGGGTCCCCTCTCCCGCTCGCGGGAGAGGGACAGGGTGAGGGTGTCGGGGAACGACGCGGCGCCGGGCACGCCTGTGTAAACGTTTCGCAAAACTTTCCATACGAGTCGGTTGCGTGAATGGTATCGTGTCGCGCGCCTGATGAGGGGGCGCCGGGAAGCTTCGGTGGAAGAAGACCGCGGGAATGACTGAAGCGGTGCTGTTCAAGATCGGTTGCGTCTTCGCGGTCGTGGTCGGATACGGCCTCGTTCGCTGGCGGCTGATGCAGGCAACCCACGAATTCAGGGTGCGGGCCGGCTGCGACGCCGACCGATGGGCGGCCGACCCCCGCGTTCCCGAGAAGGTGCGGCGGAGCCTTCGCGGCCTGGCCGACGGGATGTACCGGCCGATGACGCCGTGGATCGTCGCCCTGGGAATACTGATCGCCGTATCGATGCCGCACGGGCGATTCGGCCGCGAATTCGAAGCGACGATGCGCTCGCTCGACCCGGAGGTCCGCGAAGACGTCGTCCGCCTGAATATCAGGCTGGCGTTCGCCGCCGCCGCCGCGAGCCCCCTGGCCAGTCTTGCCGTCGGCTTGATCCTGTTGGCGGGCCTGCTGGTCGGCCGGTCCGTCGAGGCGGTCGGAAAGCGGATCGAAGCGGCCGCCGGAACGTATCCGCTTCCGCTGCGGGCCTGAACCGCCCCTTCCCTCGCGCTCAGGGTCTCCTCTTGCGGGAGAGGGGACCCTCGGGGCGCGGTCCGTCGCTTCGGCAACGGGTGCGCGGGCCTCCGGCTCGCATCCCGATCCGCAAAAACTGAAACGCACCTCCACCCGGCCCTCCGGAGCGCTTGATCGGATGTGAACCGGAGTTCACATTGGCCGGGTGGTCGAAGTCGTCGAAGGCGCCGGACGGCTGGCGAGGGAGTGGAGGCGGAGATGAACGAGACCTTCACGAAGTGGGACGCCGCGGAGCATCTGCGCACGTCCGAGGACATGCGCCTGTATCTGGAAGCCTGCGCGGAGGAGGACCCGGGCGACGGCAGCCTGATCCGCGCGGCGCTGAACGACATCGCCAGGGCGGGGAACATGAGCCGGCTGGCGCGCGAGACCGGAATGAGCCGCGAGGGGCTGTACAAGGCGTTGTCGGAGAACGGCAACCCGACCTTCGCCACGGTGATGCGGATCGCCCGGGCATTGGGAATGCAGGTGCGGATAACCGCGTAGCGGCGCGGTCCGTCGCTCCGGCTGCCGCGCGGGGAACGGTGGCCGGCAGGGCAATCGTGCCGTCGGGGTCCCCTCCCCCTGGCAGGATTCCTCTGCGAAAGTCGAAAGCGGTTCGGCCGCGCCACGGGAACAGGGCAGGGGGTGCCGAGACGCCGTCCACCCCCCACCCTGTCCCTCCCCCTTCCAGGGAGAGGGGACCCGAGTGGCCCGGCCGCGCCCCGAGGGTCCCTCTCCCGCTCTTGCGGGAGAGGGACAGGGTGAGGGTCAGGAACGAATGCGGAGGCGGCCCCCTGCATCCGTATGGATTCCCGCGCTCGAACGGAAGCGGCGCCTATGCCTGGATGCGTTTCATGAAGGCATCGAAGAGGGGCACGGTGAACGCCGCATACCCGTATCGCGGCTTCCAGGTAGTTTATCCGCCTCCGGCATAAACATCGTCGATCCTGTCATCTGCCTGCCACGTCAGTTTATGCCGTTTCACCGTAAACTTCCTATAGATCAAGGCCTCCCTTGCGGGTCGATATTGCCGTCCGGTCACTGGTGGGGGCGGGGCGTGAGGGAGTCTTCGGTCCGACCCTCACCCTGTCCCTCTCCCTGAGCAGGGAGAGGGGACCCCGGGGGCGCGGTCCGTCGATCCGGGCCGCCCCGCGTCCCGCGTCCGCAAACGCCCGTGAGAGGGTCCCCTCTCCCGCTCTGCGGGGGAGGGACAGGGTGGGGGTGGGAGAACGAGGCGCGGCGTCCGGCCGGGGTGTCCCTTCCCTTTTCGACCCTCACCCTGTCCCTCTCCCTGTCCAGGGAGAGGGGACCCTCGGGGCACGGTCCGTCGCTCCGGGAACGACGAAAAAACCGTTTGGCTCATACGGAGGGCATGCCCGGTCAGACACGGACGGTCTGGGTGCCGACGAACTCGCCCTTCGTCACGGGCTCGCCGTCCTCGAGGATGAGGGAGACGACTTCGGTGAGGTTGGCGTTGAGCTCGTCCAGCGTCTCGCCCTGACTGTGGGCGCCCGCGAGGCCCGGCACGTAGCCCACATAGAGCCCGGTATCGGGGCAGCGTTCGACGACGGCGGTATAGGCGCGCATGGCTGGCGTTCTCTTGTGCGGGGGGAAGTGTAGAGCGGAAGCGCGGCGACGGAAAGGCGGCGCCGTGCCGTTCACCCCGGCCTCGCCCCGGGGGTCCCCTCTCCCGCTCTGCGGGGGAGGGACAGGGTGGGGGTGGGAGCGTGGGGCGCGGCGGCCGGACGGGATCCCTTCCCTTTCGACCCTCACCCTGTCCCTCTCCCTGTCCAGGGAGAGGGGACCCTGTGGCACGGTCCGTCGCTCCGGGAACGGCATTCCGGGCCGCGGGCCCAGCCGCTGGACGCGCTCGCCCCCGTGCGTCAAATCCTTCACCTAGCGGATGCCGCACGCTTGGAGTAGAGTGGCGAGCGCGACGGCGTTGCGGGAGGTGGTCCGTGCCGAGCGAACGTGGACCCGTTTGCGTGTCGGTGATCAACATGAAGGGCGGCGTCGGCAAGACAACGACTGTCGCGCTGCTGGGACGGTATGCCGCATACGAGGATCATCGCGTTCTTGTCGTCGACCTGGACCCTCAGGCAAATCTAAGCCAGGCGTACATGAGGAACGCTTACGTACAGTTTCTCGAAAGCGATGAACCGTCCATCGTAGAAGTCTTCGACGGCTACCGTCCTCCAACTTCGAAACGCGAATCGCCCACTCGGCTAGATCCCGAAGAAACCGTTCGAGAGGTTTTCGGTGACGGTACACTCTCCTACATTCCATCCCGATTTGACTTCTCCGACAATCTCGTACGTGCGGTCAAACCCGACCCTCAGGTGCTTGCACGCTATATTGCGGATCACTTTCAATCGAAGGATCTCATCCTGATCGACTGCCCGCCGACCGAGTCCGTGTTCACGCGGGCGGCGTACCATGCTTCCCGATATATCCTGGTACCGGTGCGGCCCGAGTATTTCGCGACCGTAGGGTTTCCGCTACTGGCGAAATCGCTTGAATCGTTCAGAGCCGAGAACCCGTCACATAACATCGAGGTCATCGGCGTCGTCATAAACAATGGGTTCTATGATGGAGGCAACGACGGGGGGCCCGAAAAGCGCCGTGCAATGCCGGAGATACTCGAAGAGGCGGACAAGAACGGATGGCACATATTCGAGAATCAAATTCCCCATTCGCGTGGCTTTCCCAAGCTCATGCGCGGGGATGGGAGCCACCGCGGCAACTCCCGGCGCTTCGGTTTGTTTGCCGAGGAGTTTCTTGACCGCCTCGGATTGGAAGAAGGCGACTGATGCCACAGCACGACTTGACCGAAACTTTGCAGGGGTTGGTGCGTCGTCACGGAATAAGTTCGGTATTGCGCAGTCTTGCCGACATACAAGCTGCACCGGACCGGCATTCTTCTTCTTTGACGCGGAAGCGTACATGCAATTCCGGAAGCAAGTCATCGGCGGTCGACTACGTTGACAGAATGACACTCCCTCGAGAGAAAGCCGAGGTCATGACGTGTGCCGCTCGGCGTTTCGAAGATGGGGGATTCCTCCCCAGTATCGCGGATATTCGTGAATTCTGCCGCGTTCATAATGTCGAATTGGGCAAATCGGTTTCACGTGCGGGTTCGGTTCCCCGTGTGTTCACGTTTCTGGCGACCAAGGATACCGCCGAGATAGCAAAATTGCTCGATGAAGGCGCGTTTTCCGGTCCGGCTCGTCTGGCTCCGCTCGCCGACGCAATCCGCAATCGCTCCGCCGTGCGTGGCCGCGGTCATCGCGCCGGTCTCGCCGCAGGCGGTATCCGATACGACGACCGCGGATCGTTCGAAGAATCGGTAGCGCTACCTGGAATGCTGCCGGTTGCGGTGAACCCCCCCACCGGCGCGCGCCCCGGGGGTCCCCTCTCCCGCTCCGCGGGGGAGGGACAGGGTGGGGGTGGGAGAACGAGGCGCGGCGGACGGACGGAGTCCCTTCCCTTTCGACCCTCACCCTGTCCCTCTCCCTGTCCAGGGAGAGGGGACCACTGTGGCAGGGTCTTTCCAGGAACGGGACAGGGTGGGGGTGGGGGCGCGGGGCGCGGTCCGTCGTTGCGGAGGCGCCTACCAGGTGGCGGTGAGGCGGAGGAAGAGGGCGTGGGCGGTCTCGCCGGCGGCGGTCGCGGTGCGCTCGCCGGTGAGGCTCGTCTCGATGCGCTCGCCGTTCCACAGGCGCAGGCCCAGGCGCTGGACGCGCTCGCCGCCGTGCGACCAGCCGAGCGCCCCCACCGGCGTGATGACGGCGCGCCCGCGCTGGGCCGCGAGGCCGTAGCCGAGCTCCGCCTCCAGGCGCGCGGGGACGCCGGCGTCCGGCTCCGACGCGGCCTCGTCCCACAGGCCGGCGACGCCGCTCTCCGGCGTGCCCAGGGACGGCCGCACGTCGAACGACAGGCCCACCCGGTCGGGACCCGGGTCCAGGGAGACCGAGCCCGCCGCGCCCCACTCCTCGTATCCGTCGGCCTCGTGCGCCACGAGGCCCCGGCCCCGCGCCTCCACCGTCAGGCCCCGCGCCGGGTCCGACCAGCGGAGCCGTCCGCCCACCTCCACGCCCAGGCCCCGGTCCGCGTCGCCCCCGTCGTGCCGCAGGCCCGCCTCCA
Organism: Alphaproteobacteria bacterium; assembly: GCA_963663355.2. Classification (GTDB taxonomy): domain Bacteria; phylum Pseudomonadota; class Alphaproteobacteria; order UBA2966; family UBA2966; genus UBA2966. The sequence continues at coordinate 1,565,946 of CAXXKS010000001.1, read as the reverse complement.
GCACCGGCTCCACCTCCCCGCCCGAGGCCAGGGCGAACCGCCGCCGGCCCTCCAGCGTCAGCCGCAGCAGGTTCGTGTGCGTCCGCGTCGCCACGAGGTTCTCCACCGCCTCCGTGCTCATCCACACGGCCGTCGCGTCCGTGCGCGCCGCGAACGCCACGCCCCCCGCCTCGGCGAGGTCCAGGCGCGCCCCCGCCGCCGCCATGCGCATCTCCAGGTCGGTCGCCACCGGACCGATCCGCCCGCCGTCCGGCCGCAGGGCGAACTCGCCCCGGCCGTAGCCGGCCAGGCTCCACAGGGACAGGTCCCCGTCCGTCCAGCGCAGGTAGGGGTGGACGCTCGTCAGCGGGCTCGAGATCGTGCCCTTATCCCCGCTCTCGCCGTCGTCGTAGGTCCCCTCGCACTCGTTGTGGGCCACCGCCACGCCCGTCGTCCAGGGACCCGCCTCGGCGTCGAGCCCCAGCGTCGCGCCCGTGACCTCGCCTTCCATCGAAAGCTGGCCGGCCCGCGCCTCGAGGCGCGTCGTCGCGCCGCTGCCCCAGGCCGTCCAGCGCCGGTCCCCGTCCGCCGCGGCCGCGGCCGCGGACCGCCGCGCCTCCTCCGCCCCCGACGCGGGCGTCAGCGGCAGCAGGAAAGAGCTCGCCGCCGCCACCTCGCGCATCGTCGCGCCCCGCGAGTCCGGGTCCTCCAGGGCGTCCGGGTCCAGGGAGTCCGCCGCCTCCGCCGCTCCCAGGCCGCCCAGCGCCAGGGTCCGCTCCGCCGGGCCCTCGTGCAGCCGCGCGTCCACCGCGCCCACGACGTGGTCCGCGATCGCCCGCCCGCAGCGCGACAGCCACACCTTCGGAAGCAGGTCGTCGTTCTCGATCGAGCCGATCGCCACCGCGTCCGCCAGAATCGCGTTCGTCCCTCCGCTCAGCCGCAGCTCGAGGGTCTCGACGCCCTCGTCCATGGCGTCGTCCAGCGTCGCCACCTCCACCGTCAGCGCCGTCTCCCCCGGCGCGAAGACGAGGGTGTCCGACTCCTCCTCGTAGTCCTCGCCCGCCCGCGCCGTGACGTCCGCCGTGGCGTAGCCGACCCTCACCTCCGCGCCCGGGCCCGCCGCCTTGTCCAGCGTCACCGTGAAGACCAGCGGATCGCCCTCCTCGGCGGACGCGTCCGCGACGGTCACCGACGCGGCGTCGTCGTTGAGCACGGTCCCGGTGGCGCCGACGCCGAACCCGAGAAGGCGCACCGTGAAGGTCTCGTCGGGCTCGATGAGCTCGTCCTCGACGGTGGCCACCGTGAAGGTCCGGATCTCCCCCGCTCGCGCCCGCGAAGGCGACCGGGGCCGTGTTCTCCGTGTAGTCCACGCCCTTCTCGGCCGTGACGTCGTCGAACTCCGGCGTCACCGTCAGGCCGCGCTGCGCGGCCGTGCCGAGGGTCACGGCGAAGGTCATGGCCTCGCCCTCCGACGCGCTCGCGTCCGCGACCGACAGCGTCACGACGTCGTTGTCGAGCAGGGTCACGCTCGTCCCGGTCACGTCGAAGCCCTCCAACGTACCGCCCACCGAGATCGACTCGTCGCCTTCGAACACGTCGTCGTCCTTCGGGGTCAGCTCGAACGTCTCCTTCCCGCTGCTCTGACTTGGCCGCGATCGTGATCGTGACGTTGGCACCGCCACATAGTCCGTCCCGGACGTGGCGCTGTCGCCGCGGCCCACCCACCGTCACCGTTTCCGGTCGTCCTGGAACAGGAAGCCGTCCGCCACCGTCGCGGTCACCGTCACTTTCGTCGGCGCCGTCTCGCCCTCGGACACCGAGGACGGGGCGCCGTGAGGACGATGCCCTCCTCCGCCTCGCTCCGACGGCGACCTCGAAGTCATCGTCGGTCAGCGTCACCTCGGTCTCCGTCACCGTCAGATCCGTCGACGTGCCGTCTGACCGTGATCGTCTCGTCGCCCTCGATCAGGTTGTCGTCCTCGGGCGTCAGCGTGAACGTCCCCGTGCCGCTGGTCTGGCCCGCGGCAATGGTGATCGTCGAAGTCGTTCACCGTCGTGTAGTCGGTGCCCGGACGTGGCGCTGTCCCCGCTCTTCGCCCACGCTCACCGTCACCGTCACCTCTCAGGGAACGTGTCGCCGTCGGTCGACGCCGTCACCGTCACCGTGGTGTCGCCGGCATCCTCCGCCACGCTCGACGGTCGACGGACAACGCGATGTCCGTGCTGTCGTCGTCCGTCAGCTTTACGCTGGTGCCGTTCACTGTCAGGTCCGTAGCGGTGCCGCTGACCGTGATCTTCTCTTCGCCCTCCACGATCTTGTCGTCGGTCGGGGTCAGGGTGAACGTGCCCTCGCCGCTCGTCTGGCCCGCGTGCGATGGTGATATCTTGAAGTCGGCCACCGTCGTGTAGTCGGTGCCCTGACGTGGCGCTCGTCGGTCGCCGTCGCCTCGCCGTCGGCCGTGAAGCTCCCCACGCTCACCGTCAGGTCCGGGGGTCTTGAAGGTGTCGCCGTCGGTTTTCGCGGTCACCGTCACCGAAGTCGCCGCCGCGCCCTCCGCCACGCTCGACGGAGCGACGGACAGCGCGATGTCGGTCTCGTCGTCGTCCTCGATGGTCCCGGTCCCCGTGTCTGGTCCAGCCGTCACGCCCTTGGGCAAGCCGGAGACCGTCGGGCCCCACCGTGAAGGTCTCGTCGCCCTCCACCACCGTGTCCTCCGTGGTGGACACCGTGAACGTCTTGGTCTCGTTGGCGGTCGTGCCCTCGAAGATCAGCGCCGTCGTGTTCTCGTCGTAGTCCGTGCCTTCTTCGGTCCCGCCGTCGGTGAAGTCCGGCGTCACCGTGAGGCCGCCCTGCACCGCCTTGTCCAGCGTCACCGTGAAGGTCATGTCGTCGCCTTCCGACGCGCTCGCGTCGTTCACCGTCACCGTGGCGCTGTCGTCGTTGTTTACGGTCCCGGTGCCCGGTGTCCGTCGGTGGCACGGTCGTGCTGAGCGACGTGGTCCGGAGACGCGTCAGCCCACCGTGAAGGTCTCGTTGCCTTCCACCACCGCGTCCTCGGTGGTGGACACCGTGAACGTCTTCGGTCTCGCCCTTCGTGCCCGTGAAGGTCAGCGCGGTCGTGTTCTCGTCGTAGTCCGTGCCTTCTCGGCGGTCACGTCGGTGAAGGACGGCGTCACCTTCAAGCCGCCCTGGACCGCCTTCGAGCCCAGCGTCACCGTGAAGGTGATGCTCGTCGCCTTCCGACGCGCTCGCGTCGTTCACCGTCACGGCGGCGCTGTCGTCGTTGTTGATGGTGCCGGTGCCCGTGTCGGTGGCCGTCACGCTGAGCGACGTCCCGGAGACGCTCAGCCCCACCGTGAAGGTCTCGTTCGCCTCCACCACCGCGTCCTCCGTGGTGGACACCGTGAACGTCTTGGTCTCGTTCGCCGTGCCCGTGAAGGCCAGCGCCGTCGTGTTCGCCGTCGTAGTCCGTGCCCTCGGTGCGGTCCCGTCGGTGAAGGACGGGCGTCACCGTCAGCCCGCCCTGCACCGCCTTGTCCAGCGTCACCGTGAAGGTCATGCCGTTGCCTTCGTCGGCGTTCGCGTCGTTCACCGTCACGGCGGCGCTGTCGTCGTTGTTGATGGTGCCGGTGCCGGTGTCGGTGGCCGTCACGCCGCTGGGCGCATTCGACACCGTCAGCCCTACCGTGAAGGTCTCGTTAGCCTCCAGAACCGCGTCCTCCGCGGTCGAAACCGTGAAGGTTTTGGTCTCGTTGGCGTGCCCGTGAAAGAGAGCGCCGTCGTGTTGGCCGTGTAGTCCGTGCTCGCGGCGGTCCCGTTCGTGTAGCCCGGCGTCACCGTCAGGCCGCCCTGCACCGCTTCGCGAGAGCGTCACCGTGAAGGTCATGCCGTTGCCTTCGTCGGCGCTCGCGTCGTTCACCGTCACCGCGGCCGAGTCGTCGTTGTTGACGGTGCCGGTGCCCGTGTCGGTGGCCGTCACGCGTGCCCGTGGGCGCGTTGGAGACGGTCAGGCTCACCGTGAAGGTCTCGTTCGCCTCCAGAACCGCGTCCTCGGTCGTGTCGACACCGTGAAGGTCTGCGTCTCCCCTTGGTGCCGTGAAGGTCAGCGCCGTCGTGTTCTCGTCGTAGTCCGTGCCCTCCACCGCGGTCCCGTCGGTGAAGCCCGGCGTCACCGTCAGGCCGCCCTGCACCGCCTCGGACAGCGTCACCGTGAAGGTGATGCCGTCGCCCTCGGAGGCGCTCGCGTCGTTCACCGTCACGGCGGCGCTGTCGTCCGTTGTTGATGGTGCCCGTGCCCGTGTCGGTGGCCGTCATGCTGCCGCTGAGCGTCGTGCCGGAGACGGTCAGGCCCACGGTGAAGGTCTCGTTCGCTTCCAGACCACGCGTCCTCGTGGTCGAGACGGTGAAGGTCTGGGTCTCGTTGGCGTGCCGGTGAAGGTGAGCGCCGTTCGTGTTCTCGTCGTAGTCCGTGCCCTCGGTGGCCGTAACGTCGGTGAAGCCCGGCGTCACCGTCAGCCCCCCCTGCACCGCCTCGGACAGCGTCACCGTGAAGGTCATGTCGTCGCCCTCGGCCTCGCTGACGTCGTCCACCGTCACCGTGGCGCTGTCGTCGTTGTTGATGGTGCCCGTGCCCGTGTCCGTGGCCGTCACGCCACTGGCGCGTTGGAGACGGTCAGGCCCACGGTGAAGGTCTCGTCGCCTCCAGCACCGCGTCCTCGGTGGTGTCCACCGTGAAGGTCTGCGTCTCGCCCTTCGTGCCGGTGAAGGTGAGCGCCGCCGTGTTCTCGTCGTAGTCCGTGCCTTCTACCGCGGTTACGTCGGTGTAGCCCGGCGTCACCGTCAGGCCGCCCTGCACGGCCTCGGACAGCGTCACCGTGAAGGTCATGTCGTCGCCCTCGTCGGCTCGCGTCGTTCACCGTCACGGCGGCGCTGTCGTCGTCGGTCAGCGTCAGCGTCGTCCCGGTCACCGTCGTGCTCAGGCTCGTGCCGGCCACGCCTATCGTCTCGCTGCCCTCGAACACGGTGTCCTGCGTGGGCGTCAGCGTGAACGTGCCCGTCCCGCTCGTCGCGTTCGCCGCGATCTTCACGATGAAGTCCGACACGGCGGTGTAGTCCGTGCCGGACGTCGCCGTGCCGCTGCCGCCCACGGAGACCGTCACCTCCCGCGACGACGCGATCGCCGACGCCGCGGTGGCCGTCACGGTCACCGACGTGGCGCCGTCATCCTCGCCCACGCTCGACGGGTTCGCCGACAGCGACACCGCCGGATAGTTGGACGCGTCGTGGATCGACAGGGAGGTGTCCGTCACGGGGATCGAGACGTTCGCGGCGTTCGCGCCCAAGGCATTGGCCCCGCCGCCGCCCGACGACGTCGTGCCGCCGATCGTGACGCTCTCGAAGCCTTCGTAGGCCGTGTCGGTCTTCGGCTTGAACGTGAACGTGCCCGTGCCGCTCGTCTTGTTCGCCGCGATGGTGACGGTGAAGTCCGACACCGCCTCGTAGTCGGTGCCCGATGTCGCCTCGTCGCCGGATTCGCCCACCGACACCGTCACCGTCGTCGCCGACGTGCGGGCCGCGTTGATGGTCGCGGTCACCGTGATCGTCTCGCTGGCCTTGCTCTCGCTCACGGACGACGGACTCGCGGACAGGGCGATGGCGTGGGTGTCGTCGTCGGTCAGCGTCACCGTGATTCCCGTCACGGTCGAGCTCGGGCTCGCGCCGGCCACGCCGACGGTTTCGCTGCCCTCGACCGCGGTGTCCTGGGTCGGGGTCAGGGTGAACGCACCCGTGCCGCTCGTGGCGTTGGCCGCGATGGTAATCGTGAAGTCGGCGACCGTGGCGTAGTCCGTGCCGGCGGTCGCCGTGCCGCTGCCGCCCACCGACACGGTCACCGTGCGCGCCGAGGCAATCGCCGAGGCGGCGGTGGCCGTCACCGTGATCGAGGTCGCCGTCCCGATCGCCCCCTCGCTCACGCTCGACGGGTTCGCCGACAGCGCGATCGCCGGGTAGCTGTCGTCGTCGGTCAGCGTCACGTCGGTTCCCGTCACGGTCGAGTTGGGGCTGGCACCCTCCACGTCGATGGTCTCGCTGCCCTCCACCGACGTGTCCTGGGTCGGGGTCAGGGTGAACGTGCCCGTGCCGGTCTTCGCGTTCGCGGCGATCGTGATGGTGAAGTCCGACACGGCCGCGTAGTCCGTTCCGGAGGTGGCCGTGCCGCTGTCCCCCACTTGGACCCTCACCGTGCGCGCCGAGGACGTCGCGGCCTTCGCCGTCGCCGTCACCGTCACCGACGTGGCGGACTGCCCCCTCGCCCACGCTCGACGGGCTCGCCGAGAGCGCGATGGCGTGCTTGTCGTCGTCGGTCAGGGTGAGGAACGTGCCGGTCACCGTGTGGCCGCCGCCGCTGCTGCCGGACACCGAGACGAACTCGTCGCCCTCCACCGACGTGTCCTGCACCGGCGTCAGCTCGAACGAGGCCTCGGCCGTGGACTGGCCCTTCGGGATCGTGATCGTCCGGACGTTCGACGTCGCGTAGTCCGTGGTCTTCGTCGCGCTGTCGCCGCCCGCGCCGACGGCCAGCGTCACCGTCGTCTCCGCCTTCATGGCCGCGGCCGCGGTCGCCCGCACGGTCACCGAGGTCAGCCCCGCGCCCTCGGCTATCTTGACGTTCGCCGGCACCGTCGCCAGCGCGATCGTCGGCAGGTCGTCGTCGGTCAGCGTCAGGGCGGTTCTCGATATCGTCGCGGCCTCGGCGCTCGTGCCGGTCACGTGGACGGTCTCGTCGCCCTCCAGGGCGGTGTCGTCGGTCGGCGTCAGGGTGAACGAGCCCGTGCCGCTCGTCGCGTTCGCCGCGATCGCGATCGTGAAGTCGGACACGGCCGCGTAGTCCGTGCCCGAGGTCGCCGTGCCGCTGTCGCCCACCGACACCGTCACCGTGCGCGCCGTGCCGACCGCGGAGGCCGCGGTGGCCGTCACCGTCACCGGCGTGGCGGACGCCCCCTCGGCGATGCTCGACGGCGACGCGGTGAGGGTCACCGCCGGATCCGTGTCGGTCAGCGTCAGCGTCGCCGGGTACACGTACGCGCCCGTGCTCGAGCCCGACACGCCGATGGTCTCGTCCCCCTCGGCGGCGCTGTCCTTGGTCGGCGTCAGGGTGAAGGTGTTCGTGGCGCCCGTCTTGTTCGCGGGGATCACGATGTCGAAGTCCGACACCGCCGCGTAGTCCGTGCCGGAGGTCGCCGTGCCGGTGTCGCCCACCGACACCGTCACCGTGCGCGGCGTCGACACCGTCCCCGTCGCCGTCGCCGTCACCGCCACCTGCGTCCCCGGCGCCCCCTCGCTGACGCTCGACGGGTGTGCCGAGAGCGAGATGGGCTGGGCGTCGGTCAGCGTGATCGACGTTCCCCGGCCGCCATAGAAATTGAAATGGGCGCCGTGCCCGTTGATGTTGATCGTCTCGTCGCTCTCGAGCAGCGCGTCCTGGGTCGGGGTCAGGGTGAAGGTGCCCGTGGCGCTCGAAGCCTTGTTGGGAATGTTGATCGTGAAGTTCGACACCGCCGCGTAGTCCGTTCCCGACGTCGCGGTGCCGCCGCCGACCGACACCGTCACCGGCACGTTTCCGTACACCGTGGGGTGGATGTGCGCCGTCACCGTCACCGTCGTGGCGCCGTCGTGCTCGCTCACGCTCGACACATCCGCCTTCAGTTCTATCGTCGAATACCATTCGAAGACCGATATCCCATTGGGTACGCTGCTCACCTTGTAGCCGGTCGCGAGGCCGCTAATCGATAAACGTCTCATTGTTGTCGGAAACGGCGTCCCGTATCCCCGTCAGCGTGAAGCTCCCAGTCGCGGAGGTCTGGTTCGCGGGGATCGTGATCGTGAAGTCGGCCACCTCCTGGTAGTCGACGCCCTCGGTCGCGCTGTCGGTGTCCGCGCCGACGATTATCGTCACGGCGACCGCCGATGTCGTCGCGCTTGGGCGTGTTGCCGTGATCGTGACGCTCCCACTCCAACTCTCGGAAATGCCCGACCTTGTCGGCTCGAGAGCGAGATGGTGTCCTGGTCGTCGTCGACCAGCGTCAGCGTCGTCCCCGTCACCGTCGAGAGCGAGTTGGTCCCCGCGATGCCGATGGTCTCGTTGCCTTCGTTGACGGTGTCCTGGGTCGGCGTCAGGGTGAAGCTGCCCGTGCCGCTCGTGGCGTTCGCCGCGATCGTGATGGTCGAAGTCCGTCACCGCCGCGTAGTCCGTGCCGGAGGTCGCCGTGCCGGTATCCCCCACCGACACCGTCACCGTGCGCGCCGCCGCGATCGCCGTCGCCGCCGTGGCCGTCACCGTCACCGACGTGCCGCTGACGCCTCCTCGCCCAGCACCTTCCGGTTCAGCGACAAGCGTCACCGCATCCTTGTCGTCGTCGGTGAGCGTGATCGTGGCGTTCGTCATCGCCGTGTTCGGCTGCTGCCGTCCACGCCGATCGTCTCGTTGTGCTCGACCACGGTGTCCTGGGTCGGGGTCAGGGTGAAGGAGCCCGTCCCGCTCGTGGCGTTCGCCGCGATGGCGATGTCGAAGTCCGTCACCGCCGCGTAGTCCGACCCCGAGCTGGCGGTGCCGGTCTGGCCCACCGACACGGTCACCGTCCGCGCCGACGAAATCGAGGAGGCGGCCGTGGCCGTCACCGTGATCGACGTGGCCGACGCCCCCTCGCTCACGCTCGACGTGCTCGTCGAGAGGGTCAGCGCCGGCAGGGCGTCGTCGTCGGTGAGCGCCACCGTGGTGCCCGTCACCGTCGTGCCGGCGCTGCCGCCGGAAACGCCGATGGTCTCGCCGCCCTCGACCGAGGTGTCCTGGGTCGGCGTCAGGGTGAACGTGCCCGTGCCGCTCGTGGCGTTCGCCGCGATCGTGATGTTGAAGTCCGACACCGCCGCGTAGTCCGTGCCCGAGGTCGCCGTGCCGCCGCCCACCTTCACCGACACCGTCCGCGCCGAGGTCATCGCGGACGCGGCCGTGGCCGTCACCGTCACCGACGTGGCGGACGCGCTTTCGCTCACGCTCGACGGGCTCACCGACAGCGTGACCGCCGGATTGATGTCGTCGTCGGCGAGCGTCACCGTGGTTCCCGTCACCGTCGTGTTCAGGCTCGTGCCGGCCACGCCGATGGTCTCGTTCCCCTCGTTCGTGGTGTCCTGGGTCGGCTTCAGGGTGAACGTGCCCGTGCCGCTCAGCGCGTTCGCCGCGATCGCGATGTCGAAGTTCGACACCGCCGCGTAGTCCGTGCCCGACGCCGCCGAGCCGGTCTTGCCCACCGACACCGTCACCGTGCGCGCCCACGCGACCGCCGAGGCGGCCGTGGCCTTCACCGTCACCGAGGTGGCCAGCGCCGCTTCGGCCACGCTCGACGGCGTCGCCGCCAGCGTCACCGCCGGCATAGCGTCGTCGTCGGTCAGCGTCAGCGCCGTGCCGCCCACCGTGAAGGTCGCGCCGCCGGACTCCGGCGTCCCGTCGACCGAGATCGATTCGGCATCCTCCACCGACGTGTCGTCGGTCGGCGTCAGGCTGAACGAGCCCGTGGCGGTCGTCGCGTTCGCGGGGACGGTGATGTTGAAGGCCGGCACCACCGTGTAGTCCGTGCCCGGGGTCGCGCTGTCCTGCCTGTTGCCCACCGCCACCAGCACCGTGCGGGCCTTGGCGACCGCGGCCGAGGTCGCCGTGACCGTCACCGTCTTCGCGCCGCCGTTCTCGGTCACGCTGGACGGGCTCGCCGACAGCGTCACGGCCGGCGCCGTGTCGTCGTCGGTCAGCGTCAGGGACGTTCCGGTCAGTTTCGCGGCCACGCCTTCGACGTTCCGGCGAGGGCGATCGTCTCGTCGCCCTCCGCCAGCGTGTCCTGGGTCGGCGTCAGCGTGAACGTGCCGGTGGCGCTCGTCGCGTTCTTCGCGAGGGTGATCGTGAAGTCCGACACCGCCGCGTAGTCCGTGCCCGAGGTCGCCGTGCCGCTACCCCCCCCCCCCTCACCGACACCGTCACCGTGCGGGCGGCCGAGTGGGCGGCCGAGGCCGCGGTGACCGTCACCGTGGTCGCGCCGTCCGCCTCGCTCACCTTCGACGGGTTCGCCGAGAGCGTGACCTGCGGCCCGCTGTAGGGCCGGTCGCCTTCGTCGGTCAGCGTCAGGGTCGTCGACTGCGCGCCGTCGGTCCCCGAGGCGTGGATCGTGATCGTCTCGTCGCCTTCCCAGTCGGTGTCCCCGATCGGCTCCAGGTCGAAGGAGTTGCTGCCCGACCGCCGGCCGGACTTGATGACGATGTTGAACTTGGAGACGGCGTGGTAGTCCGTGCCCGAGACGGCGCCGTCGCCGCCCTTGCCCACCGTCACCTCGTAGCTGAGATCGCCGGACTCGAAGTGCCCCACTCCGACACCTCCGCCGTCACCGTCACCTTCCGCTTGCCGCCGTTCTCCGACACGGAGCCCGGCGAGAGGGACAGCCTGGCGCCGAACCACCACTGGGCGCGTACTTCGTCGCCGGCGGCGGCGGCCGGCGTCGACAGCCACGCGACGGCCAGGGCGGCCGCGAGGGCGAACGGACGGATGACGGTGCTACGCACGCCCATGCCGAACGGTCCCGACGATGGTTGCGTACAATTCCGAATTAACTATGGGATCGGGCCGTTCGGGACAATTGATTTTGTCTGTTGACAATTATTCCAAAAACTCAAGGATGCCCCCGAGGACACTCCCGCAATGCCGCGCCTTCCCTCGCTCAACGCGCTCCGCGCCTTCGAGGCCGTCGCCCGCGCCGGCTCCGTGTCGGCCGCCGCCGAAGACCTCCACGTCACCCCCAGCGCGGTCAGCCGGCAGCTCGCCGCCCTGGAGGACGACATGGGCGCGCCGCTCCTCGAGCGCGACGGCCGCGGCCTGCGCCTGACCGCCGCCGGCGAGAGCCTCGCCCGCGGCCTGGGGCCCGCCTTCGACGGCATCGCGGAGACCGTCGCGCGGACGCGCCGGGACACGAACCGCGGGAAGGTCTACCTCTCCGTGATGATGGTCTTCGCGAAGACATGGCTGGTCCCGCGTCTCGGCCGTTTCCACGCCGAGGAGCCCGAGGTCGACGTGATCCTCCACCAGGACCCGGGACAGGACCGCGATTCGGGCGCGGGCAGCGATCTCGTCGTCACCTGGGGAGACGGCCGGGCCGGGGCGCGGGGGTACGCCGTCGAGAAGCTCGGCGACGAGGAGGTGTTCCCGGTCTGCGCCCCCGCCGTCGCCCGCCGCGCCGCGGAGCGCGGCGGCCTGGCCGGGCTCCCGCTGCTGCACTACGCGGACGTCCCCCAGGGCTGGGAATGGCCGACCTGGCCCGCCTTCCTCGCCGCCACCGGCATCGAGGGCGGGGACGCCGCCCACGGGTCCTACTTCAGCCGCCCGCTGATCGTGGACGCCGCGCGCGCGGGAGAGGGCGTCCTGCTGCTCAACGCCACGGCGTCCCGCGACGACCTCGCCGCCGGACGCCTCGTGCGCCCCGTCGCCGAATCGATGAGGATCGACAGCGGCTACCTGCTGCTGACGCCGAAGGACCGCCCGGTCCGGCGGGAGGTCGCGGCCTTCCGCGACTGGCTGCGGGACGAGTTCCGCGCCTGCTTCGAGGAAATCCCCCCCCCCCCCGCGCAGCGCATGACCTTGTTGACCCGGCTGACCCGGTAGCGTGATGGCCGTCCCGGAGCGGAACCGGACCCATGCCGGCATGGGCCTGCGCAACAGGCGGGCGGTGCTCGGGGAGGTCGCGCTGTCCGGGCCCCTGCCCAGGGTGGACATCGCCGGCCGGCTCGGCCTGACCCACGCCACCATATCCCGCATCGCGCGCGGCCTGATCGGCGAGGGCCTGGTGCGGGAGCTGCCGGAGACGCCCGCCGCCGGGCGGCCGGGCCGCCGCTCCGTGCCCCTCGACATCGACCCCGCGGGCGGGCACGTGCTCGGCGTCGCCATCGGCCCGTCGATCCAGACCGTCGCCCTCGCCGACCTCAAGAACCGGGTCGTCGCCGGCGCCGAGCTGGGGCTCGAGTCCCCGGACGACCCGGACGGGACGCTCGCCCGCGCGGCGGAGGCGGGCCGCGGGCTCGCCGACTCCCACCTGGAGGACCGGAGCCGCCTGCGCGGCGGCTTCGTCATGGTCTCCGGCGCGGTGGACCCGGCCGCGGGGGTCGTGCTGGAGGCGCCGTCCCTGGGCTGGCGCGGCGTGCCCGCGCGCGAGCGGTTCGCCGCCGCGCTGGGCTTCGACCTGCCGCTCCGGGTCGAGTCCATGCCGGCCGCCGTCGCCATGGCGGAGATGAGCTTCGGCGCCGGGCGGGGGCGGCGGAACCTGCTGCTGATCAACTGCGAGCTGGGGCTGTCGGCGTGCGTCATCGTCGACGGGCGCCCCATCGAGCGGCGCGGCCTGCGGTCCGACGCCATCGGCACCGCGCTGGTGACCGGCATGGACGGCGCCGTCGCGCCGCTCGACCGGCTCGCCGGCGGGCTCGCGGTCCTCCCCGGCGGCGGCCCGCCGCCCGCGTCCGCCAGGCGGAGGGCGGAGGCGCTCGCGGACGCGATCCGGCGCGACCGGGAGGGCGACCCGGACGCGGCCGGACGCGTGGCCCGGGCCGGCCGCCAGCTCGGCCGCGTCATCGCCTGGGTCATCCCCCTCGTCATGCCCGAGATCGCGGTGATCGCGGGCCCCCTCGCCCGGTCGCGCCGCTACGTGGACTCGGCCCGCGACGCCGCCGCCGAATCCCTGGCGGACAGCGGCGCCGCCGTCGACGTGGTCGCCAGCGAGATCACCGGCTCCGCCGGCGGCCTCTCCGCCCCCTGCGGCCTCGCCATCCGCGAATACCTCCTCGGCGTCTCCTGACCCCCGGCCCGGACCGTCGGGACACGATCGGGCACGAGATTATGAGACGGAAGAACGTTTTCGTGCTAATCACGTGATAGAATTGGAATGTTTTCACGTTTTCGTGCATGGTCATTGCCTTGCCTCGACAACATGAACGAGAAATCCCGGCACTTCGCCGAAGAGCGGCGGAGATGACGGACGGCGCGCTGCGGGAACGGACTCCGGGCGGCGTGGGCCTGCGCAACCGGCGGGCGGCGCTGCGGGAGATCGCGCTGTTCGGGCCGCTGCCCAGGATCGACATCGCCGACCGGCTCGGCCTGACCCACGCCACCATATCCCGCATCGCCCGCGGCCTGATCGAGGAGGGCCTCGTGCGGGAGCTGCCGGAGACGCCCGCCGGCGGGCGGCCGGGCCGCCGCTCCGTGCCCCTCGACATCGACCCCGCCGGCGGGCAGGTGCTCGGGATCGGCATCGGGCCGGCGTTCCAGACCGTCACCCTGGCCGACCTCAAGAACCGGGTCATCGCCGGCGCCGAGCTGCGGTTCGAGTCCTTCGGCGACGCGGACCGGACGATCGCCGCCATGGCGGAACGGAGCCGGGAGCTGGTCGCCCGGTACCTGGAAGGCCCCGGCCGCCTGCGCGGCGGCTTCGTCATGGTCTCCGGCGCCGTGGACCCGGCCGCGGGGACAGTGCTGGAGGCGCCGTCCCTGGGCTGGCGCGGCGTGCCCGTGCGCGAGCGGTTCGCCGCCGCCCTCGGCTTCGACCTGCCGCTGCGGGTCGAGTCCCTGCCCGCCGCCGTCGCCATGGCGGAGATGAGCTTCGGCGCCGGGCGGGGGCGGCGGAACCTGCTGCTGATCGTCAGCGAGCTCGGGCTGTCGGCGTGCGCGATCGTGAACGGCGCCCCGGTCGAGCGGGAGGGCCTGCGGTCCGGCATGGTGGGCGCCGCGCGGGCGGTCGCGGAGGACGGCTCCGTGGCGCCGCTCGACCGGCTCGCCGGCGCGCCCGCCGTCCTCGGGGAGGGCGGCGCGGCGGCGGCGCCGGGGGCGGAGGCCCTGGCCGACGCGATCCGGCGCGACCGCGACGGCGACGCGGACGTGGCCGCGCGCATGGCCCGGGCCGGGCGCGAGCTGGGCCGCGCCGTCTCCCCGGTCGTCCCCCTCGTCATGCCCGAGGTCGTCGTGATCGCCGGCCCCCTCGCCGAGTCGACCCGCTACGTGGGCGCGGCCCGGGCCGCCGTCGCCGAGGCCCTGGGCCCCGCCGCCGTGGACGTGGTCGCCAGCCGGATCACCGGCCCCGTCAGCGGCCTCTCCGCCACCTGCGGCCTCGCCGCCTGCGACCACCTCTTCGGCGTCTTCTGACGCCCGCGCCCCGAGGGTCCCCTCTCCCGCTCGCGGGAGAGGGACAGGGTGAGGGCGGGAGCACGAGGCGCGGCATCCGGCCGGGACCGCGGGAGAGCCGCCGACGGTCGACGGCATGGAGGCCCTTCCAATTTCGACCCTCACCCTGTCCCTCTCCCTGGCCAGGGAGAGGGGACCCTGTGGCAGGGTTCATCCAGGGACCGGAAAGACTTTTCGTGGCAACAACGACGGCCTCGCCCCGGGGGTCCCCTCTCCCGCACGCGGGAGAGGGACAGGGTGAGGGTGGGAGCACGAGGCGCGGCGTCCCACGGCACGGAGTCCCTCCCCCCTCGACCCTCACCCTGTCCCTCTCCCTGGCCAGGGAGAGGGGACCCTGTGGCACGGTCCATCCAGGGACCGGAAAGACTTTTCGTGGCAGCAACGACGGCCTCGCCCCGAGGGTCCCCTCTCCCGCTCGCGGGAGAGGGACAGGGTGAGGGTGGGAGAACGAGGCACGGCGTCCGGCCGGGGCCGCGGGAGGGCCTCCGGCGAAATTCAATCTCGCGCCGCGGAAGAGGATCGGGCAGGATGAAGCGTGCCGCGCCGGCGCGACCGCCCCCTTGGCCGGAGGCTCGCCGATGTTGACGAGAATCTACATCGACAACTTTTCGTGTCTGGTCAACTTCGAGCTGACCCTCGACCGGACCAACGTTCTCCTCGGCCCCAACGGGTGCGGAAAGACGTCCGTCCTTCATGCGCTGTCGCGGCTTCAGGCCCTCGTCGCGCGAGGCGGAAAAGTCGACGAAGTCCTGCCCGCGAAAGACCTCACGCTGTCGCAGAATCGCAGCGAGCAACGCTTCGAACTCGATGTGGCCATCGACGACAGCGTCTATCGCTACGTGTTGAACGTCGAGCACGATCGCGACCGCCGCCGGATGCGTATTTCCCGGGAATCCCTCACGCACGACGACAAACCGCTCTTCGACTTCCGGACCGGCGACGCTCAGCTCCATCATGACGATTACACCAAGGGGCCCTCGTATCCCTTCGACTGGTCCCGTTCGGGCGTGGGAGCTCTCAACGAAAGGCCGGACAACAAAAAACTGACCCGATTCAAGAACGCCGTATCCAATCTCGTGATCGTCAGCCCGTGTCCTCCCCTCTTCAAGGCGGAGGCGAGAAGCGAAGACGGCTTTCTCGATCCGTACATGGAGAATTTCGTCGGATGGTATCGCCATGCCGCGCAGGAAAACATGGGCGCCATCGCGGAACTGTTCGAAGCCTTGCGAGATGCGTTGCCGGGTTTCGATTCGATCAGCCTGACCGAATCCGGAGAGAGCGCGCGCGCCCTGAAGGTGGATTTTCTCGATCCCGGTAACGGCCGCCGGTCCGAACGGTTCGGGCTGGACCAGCTTTCGGACGGACAGCGGGCGCTCGTGGCGCTGTACGGCCTCCTCCACCTGTCCGCCGGCCGCCGCGCGGCCCTGTTCCTCGACGAGCCGGACAACTACCTTGCGCTGCGCGAGATCCAGCCCTGGCTCGCCGCCGTCGACGAGCGGTGCGGCGACACGCTGGAACAGGCGGTCGTCGTCTCCCACCACCCCGTCACGATCGACTACATGGCGGGCGCCGGAGGAAGATGGTTCTACAGGGACGGCGCCGGCCCCGTGCGTGTCGTCACGGAGCCGGACCGGACCGTCGAAGGACTCTCGCTCTCCGAGACGATGGCGAGGGGATGGGACCGGTGAGCGGGGTCGACATCGTCCTCCTTTGCGAGGACAAGCAAACCGACTCTTTCGTCCGCCGCTTCCTGAGACATCGAAAGTTCCGCGGCCGGGATATCCGGACCCTTCCACTGCCGGACGGATCCCGGTCGGGCGAACAGTGGGTGCGGGAACGCTATCCCGACCAACTGAAAGCCATACGTCAACGGCGGGGCGCGTACCTGATCGTCGTCACCGACGCCGACAACCTTTCCGTCGACCGGCGCAGAGCGCAGTTGCGGGACGCGTGCAACCGCGAGAACGTTCCGCCCCGAAACGACCGTGACGGAGTACTCCTGATCGTCCCGCGCAGAAACATCGAGACCTGGCTCGCGTATCTCGGCGGATCCGACGTCGACGAAAACGAACGATATCCCCGGTTGAGGCACGCGGGCGACTGCGAAGAACATGCGGGCGCGCTCTACCGCATGTGTCACGAGAAACAGGAACTTCGGCCGCCCGCTCCTCCCTCCTTGCAGGACGCGTGCGGCGAGTATCGAAAGCTCCAGCGATGAGCCGCCCGCGAAATTCCCGGAACAGCCCCGCGTCCCGCGTCCGCAAACGCCCGTGAGAGGGTCCCCTCTCCCGCGTGCGGGAGAGGGACAGGGTGAGGGTGCCTGCAACGGGCGCGGATTCGGAGAAGGCGGCGCGTCAGGCGGCTTTTTCCACGGTGACCACGAGGCGCTTTCCGAAGCGGGCCAGGGCTTCCTCCAGCCTGCCGATCTTGGTGGCGTGGCGCGGGTCGAGCAGGCGCCGAACCTCGCTTTCGTGAATGTCCATGCCCGCCGCGAAGGCGCTGTTGGACAGCCGCCGCTCGCGCAAGGCCTCGTAGAGGGCCGCCTTGGCGGCCAGGACCGCGCCCGGAACGACCGCGGGGCGGCCCCTGGCCGGGCTCGGCGCCGGAATATCCTCGCGCCGCGCGATGCGGCCCGCGAGAGCCTCCTCCAGGCAATCCGCCGCTTCGGCGACTGCCTCGGCGAACGTATCGCCGTCCGTGAACGCCTCGTCGAAGTCCGGGAAGGTGACCGAAAAGCCGCCTTCCCGTTCCTCGTGGAGGTCGATGGGGTACCTGTATCGAGTTGCCATGATCGGAGTTTCCCAAGCTAAATCCGGTCGAACCCGACCGCCACCCCGTTCCCGCGAGCCGGCTTTCTCACTCTCGTTATGAATTCACGCCCGTTCATGGACGGCAATTTCGCACAAAAATGCGCGAACGGGAATGCGGTTGTCCAATTCCCGGAGATGAAGTCCCTTCCCGACGAGACGCGAGTCCTTCGACCCTCACCCTGTCCCTTTCCCTGTCCAGGGAGAGGGGACCCTGTGGCGGTGAAGGTCCATCCAGGGACCGGAAAGACTTTTCGTGGCCGCAACGACGGCCTCGCCCCGGGGGTCCCCTCTCCCGCACGCGGGAGAGGGACAGGGTGAGGGCGGGAGCACGAGGCGCGGCGTCCCACGGCATTGGAGTCCCTTCCAATTTCGACCCTCTCCCTGTCCCTCTCCCTGTCCAGGGAGAGGGGACCCTAGGGCGCTGTCCGTCGTTCCGCCCCACGTCCCGCGTTCGCAAACGCCCGTGAGAGGGTCCCCTCTCCCGCACGCGGGAGAGGGACAGGGTGAGGGTGGGTGCACGAGGCGCGGTCTCCGGGGCCTACCGGGACGGCCCGCGGGTGGATTATGATGGGCGGGCGCGTCCGCAAACGAATGGGGAACCCGCGATGAGAACAGTTCTCGTAGCGCTCGCCGCGACCGCCGCGCTCGCGGCGGGCCAGGCCCGCGCCGGCGCGCTGGCGCCGGCCCCGCAGATCGTCGCCGAGTACGACCGCGGCTTCATCGAGGGTTTCGGCGCCCAGACGTTCGGCGAGATACTCGACACCGGCATCATCCGCTACTTCTTCACCGGAGGGCGCGACCTGCTCGTCATGGTGAACGGGCGGCCCTACGCGACGACCGCGGACGCCCTGGACTCCCTCCCGCTCTCGGCGATCGAGCGCATCCAGGTGCTGAGAGCCGAGAGCCTGGGGACGCTCGGCGGCCACGCCGCGGTCCGCGGCGCGTTCAACATCGTGCTGAGGACGGACCTGGACGGCTTCGACGCGCGCACCGTCGTCCGGATGCCGGGCCGCGACGGCGGCGACGCGCGCCAGGGCAGCGCCGTATGGGGCGGCCGGATCGGCGCCGGCGGACACCTGACCGTCGGCGTCGACGTCCTCGACCGGGAGGAGATCGCCGGCAGCACCCGCGAGCACAGCCGCTCGGAGTGGGTGGAGGGCGGAAGCTTCGCCGAGGCCAAGAACGTGAGCGTCGGCGGCAACACCGTCTACGTCTTCGACACGAGCGCGGAGGAGCTGAGAGCCGTGGCGCTCGGCGCGTGCGACCCGGCGCGCGGCTACACCGGCCCGCTCGGCAACCCGCCGGGGATCGACTCGGGCGACAAGGGCTGCGGGTTCCCCTACGGCGACGTCTGGTGGGACAGCGCCAGCTACGACCAGAGGAACGCGATCCTGAACCTCGACCATCCGCTCGGAGAGGACGCCGAGCTCCGCGTGGACGCCAACGTCACGCAGGGACGCTCGGCGTTCCGCTACGCGCCGTCGGTGGACGTCTTCTCCGTCGCCCCGAGCGCGGACCTGCTCGACGCGATCAACGCGTCGGCGCGCACGGCCGACCCGGCGTTCGAGGCGGCGGGAGAAGACGTCTTCTCGGTCGGGCACCGCTTCATCGGCCACGGCAACCGGGACTGGAGGACGGACACCGAGGAGTACGACCTCTCGGCGAGCGTCGAGGGCCGTCTCGCCGAAGGCCTCGGCTACGACGCCCGCGTCAGCGCCTGGAGGCTCGACGGCTCGGTGACGGGCGACACCTTCGTGGACGCCGAGAGGATCAGGGAGGAGATCGCGGCCGGACGGTACGACCTGACCGATCCGCTGTCGACGGACCCGGACCACCGGGAAGCGATCGAGAGGAGCAGCCTGCGCGAGGAGAAGGACTTCGGCGGGAGGCATCTGGGCGCGCGCCTCGCGCTCGAGGGCGCCGGTCCGGGCATCGGCGGGCGCGGCACGGCATGGACCGCGGGGATCGAACTCGCCGACTCGGAGGCCCACAGCCTGCTGACGTTCCGGTCGCGGGACGGCCGGACCCGCGGCGTGGACGGGGTGCTGGGGTCGGGCGGCACCAGCTACGCCGGCGACCGCGGCGCGGCGGGCGCCTTCGCCGAGGCATCCCTGCCCCTCCTCGACGCCGTGGACGTGAGAGCCGCGGCGCGGGCCGACGAGTACGACGACGTCGGCGGCCTGCGCGCGTGGCGCCTCGGGGCCGAGTACCGCCCGAGCGACGTCGTGACGCTGCGCGCCTCGTGGAGCGCGGGCGACAAGGCGCCGTCGATGTACCACCTGCACAGCACCGCGGCGCAGGACCACCCCTACGTCCGCTGCGTCCCGGAGAGCGGGCCGCCGCCGCGCACCTGCGACACGGCGAACTACCGGCAGGTGACGCGCCGCACGAGCGGCAACCCCGACCTCGAGCCGTCGGAATCGGAGAGGCACTCCATCGGCGCCGAGGCCCGCAAGGGGCCGTTCTACCTCGTCGCCGACTGGTACCGGCTCACGACCTCGAACCTGCCGGGGCAGCACGACGCCACCTGGGCGATGCTGAACCGTCCCGAGTGCCCGCCGGGCGGCGGCGCCGGCTGCATCGAACGCGCGGCCGGAGACATCACCATCCACGACAGCTTCGCGAACGTCGTCAAGGTGGGGATCTCGGGACTCAACACCCGGTTCGGAGCCCGCGCGGAGACCGGCTGGGGCTTCGTCGCGATGCGCGGGTTCTGGCGCTACGTCGCCAGCAGCGAGGAGCGCATCGCGGACGAGAAGCGGCCGTACCCGCTCCCGCGCCACGCCGTGCGCATCGTGCCCTCGGCCGGGCGCGGCGACCTCGCCGTCTTCTGGGCCCTGAACTACCGCGACGAGATCGAGAGCCGGTGGGGCGACGGACGGTTCAATTCCTGGACCGGCCACGACGTGACGCTCGACTGGAGAGAGCCGCTGGGGCTCGGGGACGCGCGGATAACCGCGGGCGTGTACAACGTCACCGACAGGAAGCTCTCCACGAACACCGCGAACCCCTCCGCGACCGACGGGCCGCGCGCGGCCGGCTGGGGACGCACCCTCTTCGTGACCCTCAACATGCGGTTCTGAGGCGCCGGACGCGGCCGGCGCCGCCTCAACCGGCGGTCCCCTCGACGAGGGGCACGAACCGCACGGGGAGCAGCCGCTCGGAGGCGTACCCGTCGCCGCTCCGGCGAATCCGGACGACGTCCTGGTCCGCGCCGCTCCGCCCCACGGGGACGACCATGACGCCGCCGTCCGCGAGCTGCTCCTTCAGCGCCTCGGGAACCTCGGGCGCGGCGGCGGTGACGACGATCCGCTCGAAGGGCGCCTGCTCGGGCCACCCCAGGCGGCCGTCGCCGAACCGGGTGACGACGTTGTGGAGGCGGAGCTTCCGGAACCGCTCCTCCGCCTGGCGCAGCAGGGAGCGGTAGCGCTCCACGGTGTAGACCCGCCGGCAGAGCTTCGAGAGGACCGCGGCCTGGTACCCCGACCCCGTCCCGATCTCGAGCACGCGCATCCGCGGGCCGAGCTCCAGGGCGCGGGTCATGAACGCGACGACGTAGGGCTGGCTGATGGTCTGTCCCTGCTCGATCGGGAGCGCCGTGTTCTCGTAGGCCTGGCCGCCGAAGGCGGAGAGCACGAAGTCCTCGCGGGGAACGCGCTCCAGGGCCGACAGCACGCGGGTGTCGGCGATCCCCGAGCGGCGCAGCTCCATGATCAGCCGGATCTTCCGCGCGTCGTCCGTCACGTCAGCGCCTTCTCCAGGGCCCGGCGCGTGCGCCCGTGGGTGAGGTCGATCTGCAGGGGCGTCACCGAGATGCCGCCCCGCGCGACGACCGCCAGGTCGGATTCGGGATGGACCTCCCCCCTGTGGCGGCGAAACCCGATCCAGTAGTACGGCACGTTGCGGGCGTCGATGCGGTCGTCGATGAAGATGTTGGCCGCGTCGCGCTGCCCCTGCCGCGTCACCGCGAGCTCCCGCACGCCCGCCGACGGGACGTCGGGAAAGTTCACGTTGACGAACACGCCCGCGGGCCATCCCTCCTTCAGCAGCCTGCGCAGCAGCCCGGGCGCGTGGTGCTCGGCCGTGCTCCACTTGACGGGGTGCGGGCTCGTGTATCCCTGGCTCATGGCGACGGACGGGATGCCGAGAAGCGTCCCCTCCATCGCCGCCGCCACGGTTCCCGAGTAGGTGACGTCCTCGCCGAGGTTGGCGCCCCGGTTGACCCCCGAAATCAGCAGGTCGGGCGCCTTCCGGCCCTCGAGGATCCGGTTGAGGGCCATGATGACGCAATCCGTCGGGGTCCCGCGCACGGCGTACCGCCGGGGCGACACCTTGCGCATGCGCAACGGCTCGTGGAGGGTGAGCGAGTGGGACGCGCCGCTCTGCTCGAACTCGGGCGCGACGACCCAGACGTCGGAGGTCAGCGCCCGGGCGATCCTCTCCGCAACCTTCAGGCCGGGCGCGCCGATGCCGTCGTCGTTGGACACGAGGACGCGGAGCTCGCGGGAGGGGCCCCGCTCAGCCGGCGGCACGGATGACCTCGCGGCCGCCCATGTAGGGGCGCAGGGCCTCGGGGACGACGACGCTGCCGTCGGCCCGCTGGAAGTTCTCGAGCACCGCGATCAGGGTGCGCCCGACGGCCAGGCCCGACCCGTTGAGCGTGTGGACGAGGCGCGTCCCCCGGGCCCCGCCCCCGGGGCGGAACCGCGCCCCCATGCGCCGCGCCTGGAAGTCCCCGCAATCGGAGCAGCTCGAGATCTCCCGGTAGGCGCCCTGCCCCGGCAGCCAGACCTCGATGTCGTACGTCTTGCGCGCCGAGAACCCCATGTCTCCGCAACTGAGGGCGACGACGCGATAGGCGAGCCCCAGCCGCTTCAGCACGGCTTCCGCGCAGCCGGTCATGAACTCGAGCTCCTCGCCGGAGCGGTCGGGGTGGGCGATCGCGACCAGCTCGACCTTGGTGAACTCGTGCTGGCGGATCATGCCGCGCGTGTCCTTGCCCGCCGCGCCCGCCTCGGAGCGGTAGCACGGCGTGCAGGCGACGCGCCGGACGGGCAGGTCGTCCTCGGCGAGAATCCGCTCGCGCACGAGGTTGGTCAGGGGCACCTCGGCCGTCGGGATCAGCCAGTAGCCGTCGCCGGTGCGGAACAGGTCGTCCGCGAATTTGGGGAGCTGGCCGGTGCCGTAGGCCGCCGCGTCGCGGACGAGGCTCGGCGGCCGGGTCTCCCGGTAGCCGAACTCCTCCGTCTGGATGTCCAGCATGAAGTTGGCGAGGCCCCGCTCGAGACGGGCCAGGCCGTCCGTGAGGACGACGAAGCGCGCGCCCGAGATGCGCGCGGCCGCCTCGAAGTCCATCATGCCGAGGGCCGCGCCGATGTCGACGTGGTCCCGCGCCTCGAAGTCGAACCGGGGCGGCTCGCCGACCCGCCGCACCTCCACGTTGGCCGTCTCGTCGAGGCCGTCGGGCACGTCGTCCGCCGGCAGGTTGGGCAGCGGCGACAGCAGCTCCCCGATCTCGGCGCCGAGGCGGCGCTCCTCCTCCTCGCCGTCGCGGATGACGTCCTTGAGGGCGCCGACCTCCGCGACCAGCGCGGCCGCGTCCCCGCCCCGCCCCCGGGCCGCGCCGATCTCCCGGGACGCCCGGGCGCGCCGGTGCCTGGCCGCCTGGACCCGGGTCTGCGCCGCGCGGCGGCGCGCGTCGACGTCCAGCACGGCCGCCGACGCGGCGGCGTGGCCGCGCCGCGCGAGCCCGGCGTCGAACGCCGCCGCGTTTTCGCGAATCCACCTGACGTCGTGCATGGAACGGGCGTGTCGGCTTGCTCCCGGTCGAGCGCGCGCCCCTTATACGTCCGCCGCCGGCGCGGCGTCCAGTGAACGCCGGCCCCGACGGCCTTGACCGACGGCCCGCGGGCTCGACACAGTGCGCGCGGTCGAGGACGTTCGACGGGTCCGCGGGAGGCTCCGGTCATGGGACGACGCCGAACGCTGCGCTGGGGCAACCCGCCGGCGGGGACCTACAGCGCGCCCGTCACCCTGGGGCTGCGGCGCGGCGCGTTCGGGCCGCCCGGCCTCGCCGTCGAGGTCCGCGACAACGTCAACGGCGCCGAATACACGCGGGCGCTGCTGGCCGGCGCATTCGACATGGGCCACATCGGAACGCCGCCCCTCTTCGCCGCCCTCGCCGGGACGGACGACTACGTCATCGTCGGGCAGGGCGTCGTGCGCCACCCCTGCTTCTGGGTCGTGGCGCCGGCGGAGGTCTCGTCCGTCCGCGACCTCGCCGGCAAGGACCGTCGGACTGAACCGGCGGCGGACCTGCTCCCACAGCATCGTCCGCGCGCTCCTCGGCCGGGAGGGACTCGACGAGTCGGCGGTGCGCCTGGAGTGTCTCGGGACCTACGCGCGCATCGCCGAAGAGGTCGGGTCCGGGGACCTGTCGGCGGCGGTGCTGTGCGAACCCCACGTCAGCCGCGTGGAGCGGGTCCACGGATGGCGGGTGCTGACCGGGGGCCGCGAGGCGATCGACCCGTCGAACTTCGGCATCTGCGTCTACGCGCGCCGGCGGCTGCTGGAGGACGAGCCCGGCCTCGTCGCGCGCCTGGTGCGGGACTACGGCCGCTGCGTCCGGTACGCGACGGACCGCCCGGACGAGGCCGCCGGGGCCCTGGGCGGGACGTTCCCCGGATTTCCCGCGGAAGACATCGAACGCGCGATCCGGCGGGACGCGCCCGACTGGACCTCCGACACGGCCGTCGACGCGGCGTTCCTGTCGGCGGTCGTGGCGGACCTGAAGGAACAGTCGGTCGTTCCCGGCGACTTCGCGCTGAACGCGGGTATGATGTGCGCGGACCCGGCCGCCTGAGGCCGTTCGGAGTCCGGGGAGGCATCGATGCGAAGCGCCTACGGCCTGCAAATTCCGGCGGAGGACCCCGAGCTGACGCACGTCGGACCGGGGACGCCCTGCGGCGAGCTGATGCGGCGCTTCTGGCAGCCCGTCTGCCTGTCGGAGGACCTGAAGGACCTGCCGAAGCGGGTGCGCATCCTGGGCGAGGACCTCGTGGCGTTCCGGGACGGCGGGGGGCGTCCGGGCCTGCTGTTCTTCCGTTGCAGCCATCGGGGCGTATCCCTGGAATACGGCCGCATCGAGCCCGAGGGCATCCGCTGCTGCTACCACGGGTGGCTCTACGACGTCGAGGGCAACTGCCTGGACATGCCCCTCGAGCCGGCCGGCAGCACGCAGAAGGACCGCATCCGCCAGCCCGGCTATCCGGTGCGGGAGTTCGGCGGCCTGCTGTTCGCCTACATGGGGCCGCCGGACGGCATCCCCGAGTTCCCCAGGTACGACGTGCTCGCGCGCGACGGCGGCACCCTCGGGGCCTGGATCGGCCCGCGCGTCGGCGGCGCGTCCGAGTGCAACTGGCTCCAGAGCCAGGAAAACATCATGGACATCCTGCACGTCTACTGGCTGCACATGCGCCACGGCAAGCCGCAGTTCCCCTCCGACGTCTACGCCGCGATGCCGACGCGGCTCGACTACGAGGAGGTCGCTCTCGGCATGCGGGCCGTCATGGCCTACCCCCTGCCCGACGGGCGCGAGTTCGAGATGACGTGGGAAATGCTGATGCCCATGGCCTTCGTGCTGTGGACGGACGAACCGGACCTCGACGGGCCGGAGGAGGCGCGGCCCAGGTGCGTCTACTACTGCATTCCCGTCGACGACACCCGCCAGCGGCAGGCCTGCATCTACTGGATGCCGGAAGGCGAACGCGAGATCGCCGACGCCGAGCGCATCAAGCTGTCGGCCCTCTCGCGCGAGGACGCGGACTACGAGCACACCCAGCGGAACCCGGACGACAAGGAAGCCCAGGAAGGCCAGGGACCCATCGCCATCCACGCCCTGGAGAACCTCGCCACGTCGGACCGGGGCGTCGTCATGTTCCGCAAGATCCTGAGGGAGCAGATCCGGGCGGTCCGCGAAGGCCGGGACCCCAAGGGCGTCATCCGCGATCCCGAGCTGGCGCGCTGCGTCCCCACGACCGCGGGCATGGCGATCCGCGCGCCCCGTGAACTTCAGGTAAGTTGTTGATTTACATATAAAATATTTCCATATCCACCCCACGGACGGGTCTCGAGCGCCGGACGTTCTTTCTCCAGTCTGGCGTACCATCGTAGCACAACTGTGCGGCTTGTGCGAGGAAAAATTTCCACATCGGAAAATTTATCGATCGATATTTCTACATTGGCACAAATCCAGACGCACACCCCTCCGGATGTCGTGCGAAGTGTGCGAATTCAAAACGAACCCGGGCGCGCGGGCCTCCCCACTCCGTGCGAACTGTGCGAATTCACCCGACGGCGCTTTGCCGGAAAAACCGCAACACACCCTCACCCTGTCCCTCCCCCGCACGCGGGAGAGGGGACCATTGGGGCGCGGCCGGGCCACAGGGTCCCCTCTCCCTGCTCAGGGAGAGGGACAGGGTGAGGGTCGGGAACGAATGCGGGGGCGGCCCCCGCCCTGCTCTCTCCCTGGAAGGATTCCTCCGCGAAACGCGGTCGGGGCGGCGCGTCGGTCTCCGACACCCTCACCCTGTCCCTCTCCCGCGTGCGGGAGAGGGGACCCCCGGGGCAAGGCCGGGCCACTCGCGTCCCCTCTCCCTGCAAAGGGAGAGAGACAGGGTGAGGGTCGGGAATGAATGCGGGGGCGCCCCCTCCCTGCCCTCCCTCCGCAAGGATTCCTCCGCGAAACGCGGTCGGGGCGGCGCGTCGTTCTCCGACACCCTCACCCTGTCCCTCTCCCGCACGCGGGAGAGGGGACCCTCGGGGCGCGGCCGGGCCTCTCGGGTCCCCTCTCCCTGCTCAGGGAGAGGGACAGGGTGAGGGTCGGGAACGGGTGCAGGCGTCCCGCCCCTACGCCGCCTCCCCGGCCTCCTCCTCGCGCTTCTTCTCGACCATGCGCGCGCACAGGATCGAGATCTCGTAGAGCAGGACGATGGGCACGGCGAGGCTGATCTGGCTGAGGGGGTCGGGCGGCGTGAGGATGGCGGCGGCGACGAAGGCGAGGACGATCGCGTAGCGGCGCTTGCTCTTGAGGCCGTCCGACGTGGCCAGGCCCACCCGCGCCAGGAGCGTGATCAGCACCGGCAGCTCGAAGCTGATCCCGAAGGCGAAGATGAGCCGCATCACGAGGCTCAGGTACTCGCCCACCTTGGGCAGCAGCTCGATGGGAAGCGCCCCCTCGGCGCCGAACTGCTGGAAGCTCGCGAAGAACTGCCAGGCCACCGGCATGACGATGTAGTAGACCATCGCGGCGCCCATGAGGAATAAGATGGGCGTGGCCACCAGAAACGGCAGGAACGCCATCTTCTCGTTCCTGTAGAGGCCCGGCGCGACGAACAGCCAGACCTGGCTCGCCACCAGCGGGAACGAGAAGAACAGGGCCGAGAAGAACGCCACCTTGATGTTGGTGAAGAACTTCTCGTGCAGCGCCGTGTAGATCAGGCGGCGCTCCTCCTCGCCCTCCCACAGGGCCGCCAGGGGCTCGACGAGGAAGTCGAAGATCGGACTCGCGAAGTAGAAGCAGATCAGGAACGCGATCAGCAGCGCGATCAGGGAGTGGAAGAGGCGCCGGCGCAGCTCGATCAGATGATCGATCAGCGGCATGCGCCGTTCCTCGATCCCGTTCTCCCCGGCGTCCGATCCGGCCATCACGCCCCCGGCCGCTGCCCGGCCGCGTCCCCGGCCGGCGGTTCGGCGCCGTCCGGCGCGGCGGGCTCCGCACCGGCCGGCGCCGCGGCGCGATCCTCATCCTCCCCGCCGGACGTTCCGGACGCGGTGTCGCCGGAGCCCGCGGGAGGGGTCTCGTCGAGGTCGAAGGCGCCGTCCATGTCGCCGGACGGATCGACCGCGGCCTTGAACTCGTCCCCCGGGTCGATCTCGCCCGCCCGAACGATCTCCTTCTTGATGTCGTCGAGGTCGGCCTCGCGCGCCATGTCGTCGAGGGTCGACTGGAACTCCGCGGCCATGCCGCGCACCTTGCGGATCACGCCGCTCACCGTGCGGACCACGCGCGGGAGCTCCCTGGGTCCGACGACGACGATCGTGACCACGGCGATCAGAAAGAGCTCCGGCCAGCCGATATCCAACATCGCACCGCACGCGGACCGCCGCGCCGGGCGGTTCCGGGCCTCGCGGGTCTAGCCGCTGGCGGCCTTGTCCTTTTCGACCGCCGACCGGGCGGCCGCGGAGGCGTCCGCGTCGATGACCTTGGCGTCGTCGCCGTCCGCGGCGTCCTCCTTCATGCCCTTCTTGAAGCTCTTGATCCCCTTGGCGATGTCCCCCATGAGCGCCGGGATCTTGCCCCTGCCGCCGAACAGAATGAGCACGACCGCGAGGACGATCAGCCAATGCCAGATACTGAATGTTCCCATTGTCTCGTTCGCCTTGCCGGTGGTGAGGTGCTCATACACTAGCCGGATGACATTGGAAATACGAATGTTTGCGAGGACTCCAGGGTCAGCCGGCACGCCGCGCCCGGTTCCGGGGGGCGCGTTCCCGCCATGCGCGCCTCGAACACCGGGCCGTCCGCCCCGGTCCTGACGTGGACCAGGCTGTACGGACCGAGGACGCGGCTTTCGACCACCGTGGCGCCTACCGAACCCGGCGCGGGATCGCCCGAGCCGCGGAGCCGTATGGCCTCGGGCCGCACGAGGACCTGCGCGGCGGTCCCCTCGGGAAGATGAGCGGCGTCGAGCCTGCCCAGCCGCGTCAGCACGGAGCCGTTCTCGACGACCCCCTCCAGCGTGTTGACCTTGCTGAAGAACGTGCAGCAGAACGGGCCGTCGGGGTCGCCGTAGACGCGCGCGGGCGGGCCTTCCTGTACGAGCCGGCCTTCGCGCATCAGGACGATACGGTCGGCCATGCGCATGGCCTCCTCCGGATCGTGGGTGACCAGAAGCGTCGCCGTGCCGAGCTCCTTGAGCAACGACAGGGTGCCGTCGCGAATGCGGTCGCGCAGTCCGATGTCGAGCCCGGAAAAAGGCTCGTCCATCAACATGAGGGCGGGTTTCGGCGCAAGCGCGCGGGCCAGGGCGACGCGCTGCTGCTCGCCTCCCGAAAGCGTGTGGGGAAAGGCGTCCGCGAGATGCGCCAGTCCGACCCGATTCAGCATCTCGTTCGCCGCCGCGCGGCGCGCGCCGGCCGACCGGCCGCCGGCCACGCCGAACGCGACGTTCTCGACCACCCGGAGGTGGGGAAACAGCGCGTAGTCCTGGAAGACGAGGCCGACGCCCCGCAGCTCCGGAGGCACGCGGCGGCCGCCGCCGGCGACCAGGCGGCCGTTGACGGTGACCCGGCCGCTCCGCACGTCCTCGAGACCCGCGGCGATTCGCAACGTCGTCGTCTTGCCGCAGCCGGAGGGACCCACCAGGCACACGACTTCTCCGTCGCCGACCTCGAGGCTGACGTCGTCGACGGCGACCTTGCCGTCGAAGACCTGGGTGACGCGCTCGAGGCGAAGACCGGCCATGGCATTCGGCTTGCGGGAGGGACCGCGGGGCGACCGCGCAGCGGACCCCGTGGCGAGGGAAAATATAGGTTTGTGCCGTTATCGCAAGTTACTATCACTTGCACGGGACACGTCCGACCCGAACCGCCCTACTCGACCGGCCGCGGGAACTCCGCGATCCCGTCCTCGCTCTGCGGCCCGTCGCCGTCCCCGTCCTCGCGCGCCGCCCGGTCCCGCGCCTCCTCGATCATCGAGGACGGGGGACGCGGCTGAAGCAGGCCCGACGCCTTGAGCTCGTCCAGTCCCGGCAATTCATCGATCGCGTCGAAGCCGAAATGCACCAGGAACCCGTCCGTGGTCCCGTAGGTCACCGGCCGGCCGGGGGTGCGCCGGCGTCCCTTGGGCCTGATCCAGCCGACCTCGAGCAGAAGGTCCAACGTGCCGCGGCTCAGCCCCACGCCGCGAACCTCCTCGATCTCGGCGCGCGTCACGGGCTGGTGGTAGGCGATGATGGCCAGCGTCTCGACGGCGGCGCGGCTGAGGCGCCGGGTCGCCCGGGTCTCCTCGTGGAGCAGGAACTTGAGATCGGGCGCCGTGCGCAAGGTCCACCTGCCCGCGACCCGGACGAGGTTGACCCCCCGTCCGCGGTACGCCTCCCCAAGCGCTTCGAGCGCGCCGGGCACGTCGACGTCCTCGGGCAGGCGCGCGGCGAGGCTCGGCTCGTCCAGAGGCTCGGCCGCCGCGAACAGGAGGGCTTCCACCATGCGGAGGTGCCGCGGGTCGACGCTCATCCCGCCGCCGGTCCCCGCGCTCCGCCGGGGGTGCGTTCCTCCTGCCGCCTGCGCCGCACGTAGACCGGACCGAAGGTCCGCGCCTGACGCAGCTCCACCCGGCCTTGCCTGGCCATCTCGAGACTGGCGCCGAAGGTGGCGGAGACCGCGGACCGGTAAAGCAGGGTTCCCTTGATCTCCGGCGGCAGGAACGCCTCCAGGCGCTCCCAGCCCGGAAGACCGCCGAGAACCCGGCGCAGGCGCTCGTGCGCCTGCTCCATCGAATAAAGCTGGCGCTCCGCGATGCTCAGCGGCGCGTCCGCGGCCCGCCCCCGGTGATTCGCATAGGCGCGGAGCAACTCGAACACGGAGACCTCGTAGACCGAGTTCCGGACGACCCGTATCCCCTCCGGCTGTCCGCGCTGAAGAACGTCGCGGCCCAGCCGGTCGCGGTCCATGAGCCGCCCCGCGACCTCCCGCATGGCCTCGAGGCGCCGCAACTGGAACGACAGACGGGCGGCGAGCTCGGGCCCGGTGGGCGCGTCCTCGTCCTCGACTTCGGGAAGCAGCAGGCGGGACTTGAGGTAGGCCAGCCAGGCCGCCATCACGAGGTAGTCGGCGGCGAGCTCGATGCTGAGGCGCCGCGCCCCGGCGATGAACGCCAGGTACTGCTCGGCGAGCTGCAGGATCGAGATCCGGGCGAGATCGATCTTCTGGGACCGCGCGAGGTCCAGCAGCAGGTCCAGCGGGCCTTCGTAGCCGTCGACATCGACGACCAGAGCCACGTCGTCCGGGTCGTCCCGAACCGGATCGAACCAGACGTCGTCTCTGCGGTCGTCGTTCAAGGTATCTACACGTGCCCAGTCAGCGCGGCGACCAGACTATACAGCAACTGGACGGGCGGCCAAATCACGACGTCGAACAGGTTGATCCGCATGCCGAGCTGGCCGCTCAGGAGGGGCAGCACGAAAAGCAGCAGGATCAGGATCAACATGCCGTGGCGCTCCAGCCTGGCGAGCGGCAACGCCAGGGCGCGCGGCAGCAGACCGACCGCGACGCGGCCGCCGTCGAGCGGCGGCAGGGGCAGCATGTTGAAGACGGCGAGAACGAGATTGAGGAGCAGCGACCGGTGCAGGGTCTCGGCCAGCCAGGCGCCGGCGCCGCGCGGAAACAGATCGAGGGAATGGAACAGGAGGGACGAGGCGAACGCCAGCCCCAGGTTCGCCGCCGGTCCCGCCAGGGCGACCAGGATCATGTCCCGCCGCGGGCTGTGGAGCCGGCCGAAATCGACCGGGACGGGCTTGGCGTAGCCGAACACGATCCGTCCGCCGGACAGAAGCAGCAGAAGGGCCGGCAGCAGGACCGTGCCGAAGGAGTCGATGTGGCGGAACGGATTGAACGACACGCGGCCCATGCGCCGGGCCGTGTCGTCGCCCAGCTTCCAGGCGGCGTAGCCGTGGGCGGCCTCGTGGAAGGTGACGGCGACCAGGACCGGCACGACCCAGACCGACGCCTCATAGGCGAGGTCCGCGATCACGGGGGCACGCCCCTTCGGGCCCTGCCCAGGGCCTCGTCGATGCGCGCGGCCGCGGCCGGGACGTCGAGGTCTCCAGGCGCGCCCAGCCGCCCGAGGGCCGCGTCGAGCCGCCGCCGCCCCGCCGCGTCGAGCGGACCGGCATGCCCGGCCACCGACGCCATCTCGTCCGCGTCCCCGTTGCAATGCAGCACGACGTCGCAACCGGCCGTCCGGGCGGCCCGGACGCGGTCTCCCATGCCGCCCGGCAGGGCGTTCATGGAGAGGTCGTCGGTCATCAACAGACCGTCGAAGCCGATATCGCCGCGGACGAGCCCGATCACGCCGGGAGAGGTCGTGGCGGGGCGATCCCCATCGAGGGCGGCGAACACGACATGCGCGGTCATGGCGAGCGGCGCGTCCGAAAGGGACCGGAAGGGCGCGAAATCGAGGCGTTCAAGCTCCTCCCGGTCCGCGGTCACGACGGGGAGCGCCTCATGGCTGTCGACCCCGGCGCGGCCGTGTCCCGGGACGTGCTTGACCACCGGCAGCACGCCGCCCGCCTCCAGCCCCTCGCAGGTCGCGCGGCCGAGCGCCGCGACGAGGCCGGGGTCGGCGGCGAAGGCCCGGTCCCCGATCACGCCGTGGGCGCCGGGCGCCGGCAGGTCCAGCACGGGAATGCAATCGACGTTGATGCCGAGGGGCCGCAGGTCCGCGGCGATGAGCCGCGCGTTGAGGCGGGCGAGCTCCGCGGCGAGGCCTTCGTCGCCCGCCGCGAGACGGCCGAACTCGGCCGCGGCCGGCGGCGCGCGCCAATGGGGCGGCCCCAGCCGGCGCACGCGCCCCCCTTCCTGGTCGATCAGCACCAGGCCCTCGTCCGTTCCCACGGCGTCGCGCCACGAGGCCGTCAGACGGCGGACCTGCCCCGGCGAGCGGCAATTGCGCGAGAACAGGATCAGGCCGACGGGCCGCGTCTCGCGAAACAGGACCCGCTCGGACTCGGTGAGCGTCGCGCCGGCGCACCCGAGTATGGCGGCGAGCCGTCCGGTCACCTGGCGGCGGGACCGACGACCAGGCAGTCGAGCTCTCGTTCCCCGAGCTTGCGGCACATGGCGCGAGCGGCTTCGGAACCCTCGAACGGACCCGCCTGCAACCGGTAGTAGATCCCCCGGTCGCCGAGGTCGCCGCGCGTCACGACGTGATCGAGGGGGCCGAGGAGCGACTCCTCGCGCGCCGCCAGCCGGCCCCAGGCGCGTTCAGCGGCCGCAGCGCTTCGGTAGGCGCCGAGCTGAACGCGGTAGCGCGACAGGATCGGGGAACCGGCGGCGGCGGTCGGCCGCGCCAGCGGCGGCGCGGACGGCATTCGCCGCGCGGACTCCGGCGCCGTCTCTCCGCCCGCCGCACCCTTCTCCTCCGCCGGCCCGGCGTCGTCCGCCGCCGGCGGCGGGACCGGCGCAGCCGACGTCCCGGCAGGCTCCCCGCCGGCGGACGACGCGAGCAAGGCCTCCTTGGGGACGGGCTGCTCGGGGTCCGGCCGCAGGCGGGCCTCCTCTTCCTCGGCCGCCTCGCCGCCCGCCATGCGCTCGTAGATCTCCTTGTCCTGGTGGGGCACCTGGACCCCGCCCGGATCGTCGGGCGGAACCTTGACCGGACCGGTGTACGCCCGGACCAGCGGAGGCGCCGTTTCCATGCCCGTGCGGACGCCCTGCTCGTAGGCGAACCAGAGCGCGCCGGCAAAGGCGGACAGCGTGACCCAGGCGATCAGGGCGGGAACGCCCCATCGGCGGCCCACCGTGTCCTCGGGCGCGGGACGCTCCTCGCGCCGTATCGGCTCGGCCTCGCGCGGGTCGATCCGGCCCGAGCCCGCGGGGGGCGGATCACGCGGCGGCTCGGCGGCGTCGGCGGCCATCTAGCGCATCTCCTCCACCGGCTCCACGCCCATCACGTCGAGACCGCTGGCGATCACCGTCGCCACGCCTCTCACCAGCGCCGCCCGCGCGAGGGTGAGTTCCGCATCCTCGTCGACAACGAATCGCAAATCCGGATCCTCCTTGCCGCGGTTCCAGAATCGGTGGAACGCCGACGCGACGTCGTGGACGTAGAACGCAATGCGATGAGGTTCATGGGCCTCCGCCGCCGTCTCGACCAAGCGGGGCCAGCCGCCGAGCGTTTTGATCAAAGCAAGCTCGTCCCCATGGGTCAAGCGACCGAGATCGGCGCGGCTCAAGGCCTCGTCGTCGATGTCACGCCCCAGACACCCGGCCGCGTTGCGCAGGACGGAGCACGCCCGGGCGTGGGCGTATTGCACGTAGAACACCGGGTTGTCGCGGGACTGTTCGGTCACGGCCACGAAGTCGAAATCGAGCGGCGCGTCGTTCTTCCGCGTCAGCATGATGAAACGCACCACGTCCTTTCCGACCTCTCCGACGACGTCGCCGATCGTCACGAAGCTCCCGGCCCGTTTCGACATCTGAACCGGCTCGCCGCCGCGGCTGAGCTTCACCAGCTGGTAGAGCTTGACGTCGAGCTCCGCCGAGTTTCCGGACAAGGCCGCCACGGCCGCCGTCATGCGCCTCACATGGCCCGCATGGTCCGCTCCCCAGACGTCGATCATGGCGTCGAAGCCGCGCGCGATCTTGTCGCGGTGGTAGGCGACGTCGGCGGCGAAGTAGGTCCAGCTCCCGTCCGATTTCCGGAGCGGCCGGTCGACGTCGTCGCCGAACGCCGTGGACCGGAACAGCGTCTGCTCGCGCGGCTCCCAATCCTCGGGCCGTTTCCCCTTGGGCGCGTCGAGGACCCCTTCGTAGATCAGGCCCCGCTCGGCCAGCAGGCTCTCGGCCTCGTCGACCCGGCCCGACTCCACGAGCTCCCGTTCCGACTTGAATTCGTCAATTCTCGCCCCCACGGCGTCGAGGTCGGCTTGGATCAGCTCCATCATCGCATCCGTCGCGGCCCGGCGCAGGTCCGGCAGCCAGTCGTCCTCGTCCTTCCCGAGCCATCTGCCGCCGTGCTCCGCCGCCAGCCGTTCGCCCACGGAAATCAGGTAGTCGCCGGGATAGAGGCCGTCGGCTATCTCTCCGACGTCCTCGCCGAGCGCCTCCCGGTACCGGAGGTGCGCCGACCGGGCCAGGATGTCCACCTGAGCTCCGGCGTCGTTGACGTAGTACTCGCGGGTAACGTCGAAAGCCCGCCTTGTCCAAGAAGGTTGGCGAGCGTGTCGCCGAACACCGCGCCCCGCGCGTTCCCTATGTGCAGCGGACCCGTCGGGTTGGCCGACACGTACTCCACGTTGACCCGCCGGCCTTGTCCGAGTTCCGAAGCGCCGTAGGACGTGCCGGCGTCCAGCACGTCGCGCAGGCGGGCGTGCAGGAAGGCCGGGCCGAGCCGCATGTTGATGAAGCCGGGGCCGGCGACGTCTATGGCGACGAAGGGGTCCGGAACATGCCTGGTCTCGAGACGGAAAACCAATTCCTCCGCGATCTCGCGGGGTTTGCGCCCCGCCTTCCCGGCCAGCACGAGGGCCGCGTTGGTGGCCACGTCGCCGTGGGACGGATCCCGCGGCGGTCCCACGGCGATCGAGTCGCGAGCGGGCTCCCTCGGTATGACGCCGAAGTATTCGATGTCCGCGATCGACTCGAGGACAATATCCCGTATATGCTTGAAATAATCCATTTCATTCCGATCCGAACAGGCGCCGGTGCTCGGACAGCGCGTAACGGTCCGTCATTCCGGCGATGAAATCGCAGACGAGGCGGGGAAGCTCCGCCGGCCCGGAGCCGCGCGCGCTTCCCCGCCATTCCTCGGGCAGCGACTCGGGTTTCGCCAGGTACTCCGCGAATATTCCGGCGACGACCCGCCGTCCACGGTCCGACATCTCGTTGACCTTGTCGTGCCGGTACATGTTGGCGAACAGGAACTCCTTCAGGGCGCGGTCCCCCTCGGCGACGTCCGCGCTCATCCCGACCAGCGCCCGGCCGTTCCGCCGAACGGCATCGGCGCTTCGCGGCGCGGCCGCGTCGAGACGGGACCGCGACTCCGCGACCACGTCGGCGATCATCAGGGATATCAGGCGCCGGATGGTCTCGTGAACGGTGCGCGACCGCTCGAGCGCCGGATACGCGGCCTGGACCTCGGCCAGCGCCGGACCGGCAAGGGGAACGTCCCCCAGATCGGCGAGATCGAACAGGCCCGCGCGGAGACCGTCGTCCACGTCATGGTTGTTGTAGGCGATGTCGTCGGCGACCGCGGCGACCTGGGCTTCCGCGCCGGCGAACGTGGAGAGCTCGAGATCGTGGCCCGCGACGTAGTCCGCGAGCGTTTGGTGCACCGGGCCGCGGGCCGGGTTCGCGTGAGGTCCCGTCAGCGGACCGTTGTGCTTGACCGTGCCTTCCAGGGTCTCCCATGTCAGGTTGAGGCCGTCGAACGCGGCGTAGCGCCGCTCCAGCCCGGTCAGGACCCGCAGGGTCTGGGCGTTGTGGTCGAAGCCGCCGTGGGCGGCCATGACTTCGTCGAGGGCCTCCTCCCCCGCGTGTCCAAAGGGCGGGTGCCCGAGATCGTGCGCCAGCGCCAGCGTTTCCGCGAGGTCTTCGTTCAAGCCGAGGGTACGGGCGATGGTCCGCGCGATCTGCGCGACTTCCAGGGAATGCGTCAGGCGCGTGCGGTAGTGGTCGCCTTCGTGGTAGACGAACACCTGGGTCTTGTGCTTGAGCCTTCGGAACGCCGTCGAATGGAGGATCCGGTCGCGGTCGCGCTGAAAAGGGGTCCGGGTCTCGCTCTCCGGTTCCCGGTGAAGACGCCCTCGGCTCGCCGCCGGATCGCATGCGTATGCCGCCGGCGGCGGCGTACCGATCCGCGAAACGCCGTTCATGGGCCGGGACACTACTCCGGCCTCCGGCCCCCCGCAATGCCGTTCGCGCCCGTAGCGACACGCCCGTGGCGAATTGACGGTCGCCTCGGGTTTCGGCGGGGCGCCGCTCGAACTTCCCACGCATCCGCGCGCGCGTCTATAGTGCATTCATGATGTCTTCGCCCGCCCTTGTCCTCGACACCCACCAAGCCGTCCGCGAGCTCGTGGACGCGGGCATGTCCGAGGTCCAGGCCGCAACGGTCGTACGTCAACAGGCGAGATTGCTGGAACAGAACCTGGCCACGAAGACCGATATCGAGGTACTGCGCCAGGAGACCAAGGCCGACATCGACGCGCTGCGCCTGGAGACCAAGGCCGACATCGACGCGCTGCGCCAGGAGATCAAGGCCGACATCGACGCGCTGCGCCAGGAGACCAAGGCCGGCATCGAGACGCTTCGCCTGGAGACCAAGGCCGACATCGACGCGCTACGCCAGGAGACCAAGGCCGGTATCGACGCGCTGCGCCAGGAGACCAAGGCCGGCATCGAGACGCTTCGCCTGGAGACCACAGCCGGCATCGAGACGCTTCGCCTGGAGACCACAGCCGGCATCGAGACGCTTCGCCTGGAGACCACAGCCGGCATCGAGACGCTTCGTCAGGAGACCCGGGCCGATATCCAGAGGGCAAAGACGGAGCTGATCAAGTGGATGTTCGGTTTCAACCTCGGCGTCGTCGGCTTGGTGATCGCGGCGCTCAAGTTCGTCGGATGATGGAGAATCGAGAACGGTGCCCCCGGCCATGCGCCCGCGTCCGCGGCGGTTTGACAGCCGCCCCGGCTTTCCGGAATATACGGAGCGGACGACGGGAACCGTTTCCGGCAACCTCGGCGGCGAACAGATGAGCGATCGCGAACTGGCACCCATGACGCTGAGCGAGAACGCGGCCCGGCGCATCCGTTACCTCACGGAGCGGGAGAACCGGCCCGACGCCGCCGTCAGGGTCGCCGTGCGGGGTGGCGGTTGCGCCGGCTTCCAGTACGGTTTCGACCTGGACACGGCCGTCGCCGAGGACGACTTCGTGTTCGAACGGGACGGGGCCCGCATCGTTGTGGACCCCCTGTCGTTGAGCTTTCTCCAGGGCTCCGAGGTCGACTACGCCGAGGAGTTGATCGGCGCGGCGTTCCAGATCACGATCCCCAACGCCGCCTCCTCCTGCAGTTGCGGAACGTCGTTCGCGGTGTGACCTCGGTCCGGGTGTGATAGAACCGGGCCCGGGCTTCCGGGCCTTTTTTCGATCCGCGAGGGACCGCCCGTGTGAAGATCGCCACCTGGAACGTCAACTCGGTGAAGGCGCGGCTGCCCCGCGTCATCGACTATCTGCACGCGGAGTCCCCCGACGTGGTCCTGCTGCAGGAAACCAAGGTCGTCGACGAGGCGTTTCCCGCCCCGGAGATCGAGGACCTGGGGTACAACGTCGCCGTCCACGGCCAGAAGACCTACAACGGGGTCGCCATCCTCGGCAAACGACCGGTCGAGGACGTCGTGCGGGGCCTCGAAGGCGACGCGTCGGACGACCAGGCGCGCTACATCGAAGGAACCGTGGGGACGGTCCGGGTGGCCTCGATCTACCTCCCCAACGGAAACCCCGTGGGAACCGAAAAGTTCGCCTACAAGCTGTCGTGGATGGCCCGCCTCCGGGACCGCATGAAGGAGCTGCTGGAGTCGGAGGAAACCTGCGTGTTCGGAGGCGACTACAACGTGTGCCCCACCGACATCGACGTCTACGATCCGCCGGGATACGCCGGCGACGCGCTGTGCCGGCCCGAGTCCCGGAACCTGTTCCGGTCCATGATCTTCCTGGGCCTGACCGACGCGGTGCGCGTGTTCCATCCCGAGCCGGGCGTCTATTCCTACTGGGACTACCAGCGGGGCGCCTGGCCCAAGGACCACGGACTGCGCATCGACCACCTGCTGCTGAGCCCGCATGCGGCCGACCGCCTCATGGCGGCGGAGGTCGACCGCCGTCCGCGCGGCAAGGAAAGAGCGTCCGACCACACGCCGGTGTGGTGCGTGCTCGAGGAGTGAACGGCATGGCCCAGGCGGAAGAGATCCGGCTTCGGCGCACCGTCCTGCATGACTGGCACGTCGGAGCCGGCGCCCGGATGGTCGAGTTCGGCGGATGGGACATGCCGGTCCAGTACCCCACCGGGATCGTGCGGGAGCATCTCTCGACCCGCCGGGCCGCCGGAGTGTTCGACGTCTCGCACATGGGCCGCTACCGGGTGACCGGCGCCGGCGCCGAGGCGTTTCTCATGCGCGCCCTGACCAACAACGCGCGGGCGCTCGACCCCGGCCAGGCGCACTACACCTTCATCGCCAACGAAGCCGGCGGCGCGGTGGACGACGCCTACCTCTACCGGCTCGCGCAGGACGACTTCCTGCTCGTCGTGAACGCGGGAAACCGGGACAAGGACCGGGACTGGCTGGAGGACCTCAAGTCCGGCGACGTCACGCTCGCCGACGAGAGCGACCGCCTCGGCATGATCGCGCTCCAGGGTCCCGAAGCGTCGCACGTCATGGAGCGGATCGTCGACAGCGGCGAACTCCCGGAAAACAAGCGCAACCGGCTTCGCGCGGCCCGGATCGACGGCCGCGAGACGGTCGTCGCGCGCACGGGCTACACCGGCGAGGCCATCTGCTTCGAGATGTTCCCCGAACAGGATTTCACCGTCGAGCTGTGGCGGAAGCTGGTCGACGCGGGCGCCGTGCCGGCCGGGCTCGGCGCCCGCGACTCGCTGCGCCTGGAGGCCGGCCTGCCGCTCTACGGACACGAGCTCGGTCTGGATCCGGAGGGGCGCGAGATCCCGATATTCGCGAACGGCCTCGCCCGTTTCGGCGTCCGGCCTCCAGGCGGCCGGGACTACGTCGGCCGGACCGAACTCGAGAAGCAGCGGGACGAATACGTCCAGCTCATGCGCCGGGAGCTCGACGTGCCGGTGGAGAGGCGTGTGCTCACCCATATCGTCCAGCCGATCGCCGTCTTCGGGCACCGCAAGCCCTTGCGCTCCGGGTTCAAGGTGTATTTCGACGGCGCGCACGCCGGATACGTGACGTCGGGGACCAGCGTTCCGTTCAGCGGCTTCCGCGGCCAGGGGATCACGGCAGCGCCGTCGGACTCCCACGAGATGCGGCCCATCGGCCTCGCCCTGCTCCGCTCCGACATCCTGTACGCGGCGGACCGCCCGGTGATCCTGGAGATCGAGGATGCCCGCGGCGACCGCATCGCGGCCGAGCTGGTGGAGCGCAACCTCTGGCCCGTCGCGCCCTACAGCCGTCCCTACACCGGTTTCCGGCACATTCCCGAACCGCCGCGGACGGACCTCTCCGGCCTCACCGAGCTCGCCCGGGATCTGAGGAAGGAGTCGGCCGCGAACGATCGCTGGCGGCGGACGGCATGCATCAACCTGATCCCGTCGGAGCAACCGGCCTCGAGCTTCGTCGATTCGCTGGCGACCGCCGATCCGGCGGGCCGCTACAACGAGCACAACCGGGTCAAGGCGCTCGGACCCGACGCTCCCGACGTGCGCTACTACAAGGGCACGTCGTTCATCATGGACAAGGAGGAGGAGCTCGGCGCCGCCCTGCGGACGTTCTTCGGCTGCCACAACGTGGAGCCCCGGGTCGTCAGCGGCCAGATGGCCAACGACACCGTCTACGACGCGCTCAAGCAGTACCGCAACCGCCTGCGCGGCGGAGATCCGCGACCCATCGGCCGGGTCCTCGTGCACGACCTCAACAAGGGCGGCCACCTCAGCGCACAGGTGGCGGGCGCCCTCAAGAACTACGTCGATCTCGACCCGCGCACCCACCGGCCCGCGGTCGAGCACTTTCCGTTCCAGGAAGGGAACGCCCATCGCATCGACGTGGGCGCGACCAGGGAATTGATCGCCCGGACCCGGCCCGAGCTCATCGTCTTCGGGCGGAGCGTCATCATCCACGCCGAGCCGATCCGCGAGATCGTGGAGTTCGTGCACGCGGAGTTCGGTGCCGACAACCCCGCCCGGCCGATCATCCTCTACGACGCGGCCCACGTGCTCGGCCTGCTCGGTCCGTACTTCCAGGACCCGTTCGCGGAAGGAGCCGATCTCGTCACCGGCTCCACCCACAAGACATTCTTCGGACCCCAGCGCGGGGTGGTGCTGGGCAACATTCCGCCCGGATCGGCGTTCGAGCCGCTGTGGGACTACATCAGCTCGCGGACCTTTCCCGGCCACGTCAGCAACCATCATCTGGGAACGATGCTCGGCCTCCTCGGCGCCACGTACGAAATGCTCGCCTTCAAAGACGACTACCCGAGGCAGGTGATCGCCAACGCGAAGACCTTCGCCCGTGGGCTGGCGGAGAACGGCATGATGCTCGAGGGCGATCCCCGTTGCGGCTACACGGAGACCCATCAAGTGCTGATCCGCACCGCCCGAGGCAGGGGCGAGTTCATCGCCGGCCTGCTGGAGGCCAACAACGTCATCACCAATCCGCAGGCCTATTGGGACGACGCGAGTTTCGCCGTCGCCAGCGGCGTGCGCACCGGCACGCAGGAGATGACGCGCTACGGCATGAAGGAGCCGGACTTCGCCGAACTCGCGGAACTCGTCGCCGATATCGCCCGCAACGGCGAGACACGGCCCGAAGGCCACTGGAAGGAGCGCGTGACGGCGTTCCGCGCCCGCTTTCGCGAGATGGCGTACTGCCTGGAGTGCTGACCCGCCGCGCGCGGGCTATGCCTCGCCGCGCGCCGGCATGCGGATCAAGGCGAGAATCGGCAGGCACAGGAGGCTGGCCGCCGCCAGCCACAGGAAGTCGTCGTTGTAGGCCACGGCGGCGGCCTGGCGGGTCGCCTCGAGGTTCAGTGCCGCGGCGCCCGCCGACTCGGCCAGGCTCCAGGCGTCGGGAAGCGGCAGGTGGCGCAGGGTCTCGTTGAACGGCGAGGCGTAGTCTCGGAGCACGCTCCGGTTGGCCTGGGTCTCCCGGACCACGTAGGCGACGGCCAGGGAAACGCCGACGCTGCTGCCGAAGTTCCGGCTGAGAGAGAACAGTCCCGTGCCCACGTCCCGGTACTGCCGGGGCAGCGTCGAGAACGTCGCCACGCTGAGCGGCACGAAATAGAACCCGACGCCGAACCCGTGGGCGAACACCGCGGCGTAGAAAAGCCGGCGGTCGAAATCCGGCGTGAACAGCGACATCTGCCAGTTGGCCCAAGCCAGGGCGGCGATGCCGACGGCCATCAGGGGCACGGGATGGACGCGGCCGACCAGCCGCCCGCCGAACATGGAGCCCACCGCGTTCCCGAAGGCCTGCGGCACCATGACGAGGCCTGTCAGGAACACCGGGTAGCCGGCCAGCGACTGGAGGTATGGCGAGATCAGGGCCAGGAACGCCAGCCAGTGGATGCCCAGCATGAACATCAGCGACAGGCCGGCCATGAAGTTCCGGTCGGCGAAGACGTTTCGGGGAATGAAGGGGCGGGAGGAATAGATGCTGTGGACCACGAAGAAGTAGAGAGCGGCCCCGGCGAGCACGGAGGCCACCACGATCTGGGGCGCGGAGAACCAGTCCATCCGCTCGCCGCGGCTCAACACGATCTGCAGGGACACCAGTCCCACCGAGAGGATCAGGAAACCGGCCAGGCCGAAGGGCTGAACGCCGGGACGCCGCGTCCGGGTCGGCGCGAAGACGTAGATGATGGCGAAGGCGACGGCGCCGAACGGGACGTTGATGTAGAAGGCCCAGCGCCAGCTATGGAACTCCGAGAGGTAGCCTCCCAGGGCGGGGCCCAGGACGATGCCCACCATGACCCCGAGCGACCACCAGCCCATGGCCTTGCCCCGCTCCTCGGGCGGGAACGCGTCGAACACGAAGGACTGGGAGATGGGGACCAGGGGCGACGCGAACACGCCCTGCAGGAACCGGTACACGACGATCTCCTGGAGGCTTTCGGCCGAACCCGTGAACACCGACGTCGTGCAAAAGCCGACGGTGGTGATCAGGAACAGGCGCCGGCGGCCCAGTTGGCCCGTCAGCGTTCCCGTCAGGGGCATGAAGATGGCGACCGCGATGAGATAGGCGGCCAGCACCCACGCGATCTCGTCCTGCGTGGCCGAGAGCGATCCCTGGATGCGGGGCATGGCCACCGTGGCCATGGTGGTGTCGAGGACCTGAAGGTTCGCCCCCAGCACGACTCCGGCGAAGATCAGCAGCCGGTAGCGCATGGGCGCGTCCCGGGCGGCGGACCCGGAGACCGCGGGCGAGGAGTCCTGAGTCGTCATGGCATGTTCGTCCGCTCCGACGCGAGAGCGGAGCGGTTCGATCCGTCCCCTTTCCTCGGGTGACCGCATCCCGCGTCCGAACGGGCCGCCGGCCGTGGAAACCCGGATCGTATGAATGACCGCCGGGCCGGACGCAAGGGGCTGGACTGCGGAACCGCGACGACACGGCGCAAACAGCATCCAGGCGATCGTCACCGACCCTCCGTACGGCCTGGCCGAACATTCGGAAAGCGAGCAACGCAAGCTTCGGGAGGACAAGGGCGGCCCCTGGCGGCTTCCCCTGTCCGACGGTCATCGGAGATCTCCGCTCCCCCGCTTCACGGCGGTGAGCGCGACCGACCTCGCTCGCGGGCACCGTGCGCGTCCACGGCGACGGAAGCCAACAGGCCGATACCTCAAGATATTTCAAGGTTGCGGACCGACGCGGACGGTTACCGATCGCACGAGCCATGACGGAGAAGGCCACTCGGGTGCGCGTATTTCCAGCTTCGCCGCGAGATGACGCCATTCGAAGTCAATCTGACCTTGCGACACGTCGATTCGTTCCGCCGTGCCATCGCGCGATCTCGCCCGCGTCGAACCGGAATCCCCGCTCGACCGACTCGGCGTGCA
Organism: Alphaproteobacteria bacterium; assembly: GCA_963663355.2. Classification (GTDB taxonomy): domain Bacteria; phylum Pseudomonadota; class Alphaproteobacteria; order UBA2966; family UBA2966; genus UBA2966. Next base: position 1,523,333 of record CAXXKS010000001.1, on the reverse strand, counting down.
CGGCGTTGAGATATTCGGCGATGAACGAAACCGGCGAGGACCGCGCCCGGAACAGGATCAACTCGTTTCGTCACTCAGAACCGCCTGCGCGAGCAGCCCCTCCCTCCACGGCGCCAACCAGACCGCGAGAATTCAGATGCCTGGGATGAACGCTCCAGAGACGCATGCCGGCGTTCTCGATTCCGAAGGGCAGCCGGACAACGCGCGCCGTCCGGAATCCAGGGACTGTCGGACCGACCGCCGGTCCGATCACGGCATGACAGGACGGACACTCCGGACGAACGCCCCTGTCGACGACGACCGCCCTACACGTCGGCGTACTGGCGGACCTCCGCGTGGCCGCCGGGATGGGTCACGGCGCCCTTCTCCGCCGAGCCCACCGTCTGGGCGTACTTCCACAGCGTGCCCGACCGGAAGTCGCTGGCCCTGGCGGTCCACGCGGCACGGCGCCGGGCGAGCTCGTCGTCCGGCAACGCCACGTCGAGCGTCCCCTTCCCCGCGTCGATATGGATCGTGTCGCCGTTCCGGAGCAGGCCGATCGGCCCGCCCACCGCGGCCTCGGGGCCGATGTGGCCGACGCAGAAGCCGCGCGTCGCGCCGGAGAAGCGCCCGTCCGTGATGAGCGCAAGCTTCTCGCCCATGCCCTGGCCGTAGATCGCCGCCGTCGTCGACAGCATCTCGCGCATCCCGGGACCGCCGCGCGGCCCCTCGTAGCGAATGACGATGACGTCGCCTTCCTCGTAGGCCTTCCGGCGCACCGCCTCGAAGGCGTCCTCCTCGCAGTCGAACACCCGCGCGGGTCCCGAGAACTGAAGACGCGCGAGGCCCGCGATCTTCACGATCCCGCCCTCCGGCGCGAGGTTGCCCTTGAGGCCGACCACCCCGCCCGTCGGGCTGAGGGGGTTCGAGACGGGGCGGATCACGTCCTGGTCCTCGCGGAACGGGAACGCCTCGAGGTTCTCGGCGATGGTCCGGCCCGTCACCGTCAGACAGTCGCCGTGCAGGAACCCGCCGTCCAGGAGGGTCTTCATCAGCACGGGCACGCCGCCCGCCTCGTACATGTCCTTGGCGATGTACCTGCCGCCCGGCTTCAGGTCCGCGATGTAGGGCGTCCGCCGGAAGATCTCGCAGACGTCGTGCAGGTCGAACTCGATCCCCGCCTCGTTGGCAATCGCCGGCAGGTGGAGGCCGGCGTTGGTCGACCCGCCGGACGCGGCAACCACCGTCGCCGCGTTCTCCAGAGCCCGCCGCGTCACGATGTCCCGCGGACGGACGCCGTGCGCCAGGAGATTCATCACGGCCCCGCCCGACGCCTCCGCCAGCGAGTCCCGGGATTCGTACGGGGCCGGCGCCCCGGCCGACTGGGGCAGGGCCAGGCCGATCGCCTCGGAGACGCAGGCCATCGTGTTGGCGGTGAACTGCCCGCCGCACGAGCCGGCGGACGGACACGCCACGCACTCGAGTTCGTGCAGCGTCTCGTCGTCCATGTTGCCGGCGCTGTGCATGCCGACGGCCTCGAACACGTCGACCACGGTCACGTCCCGGTTGCGGAAGCGCCCCGGCAGGATGGAGCCGCCGTACATGAACACCGCGGGCACGTTGAGGCGCACCATCGCCATCATCAGCCCCGGCAGCGACTTGTCGCACCCGGCCAGCCCCACGAGAGCGTCGTAGGCGTGCCCGCGCATGGTGAGCTCGGTCGAGTCGGCGATGACCTCGCGGCTCACCAGGGAGGACTTCATGCCCTCGTGACCCATGGCGATGCCGTCCGTCACGGTGATGGTCGTGAATTCCCGCGGGGTGCCGCCGTTCGCGGCGACGCCCTTCTTCGCCGCCTGGGCCTGGCGGGACAAGGCGATGTTGCACGGGGCGGCCTCGTTCCACGTCGTCACCACGCCGACCAGGGGCCGGTAGATCTCCTCCTCGCTGAGGCCCATGGCGTAGAGATAGGAGCGATGGGGCGCCCGCTCCGGGCCGACCGTCGAGTGACGGCTCGGCAGCTTCGATTTGTCGAAGGTCTTGGCGTCCATCCCGCGTCTCTCCCCGCTTGCTCCCGCCCCGCGAAGGTGGACGCCAAGCGTTTCACGGGCGCCGCCGGAAATCAATTCCCGAAACCGAAGGCCGCCTACCCGTCCATCTCCACCGTGGGCTCGATCTCGAGGATCATGTCCGGCGAGGCCAGCCGCGAAATCTCGACCAGGGTCGCCGCGGGACGGCCGGCGTAGAGCTCCTCGACGGCGTCCCTCGCCTCCTGAAAGGCGTCCAGGTCGGTGGTGTAGATGGTCATGCGGACGATGCCGTCGACGCTGGCGCCGGCGGCGGCGCAGACGTCCTTGATGTTCCGGACGATCTGCTCGGCCTGCCTGCGCATGTCGCCGGGGCCGGCGACGGAGCCGTCGGGCAACCGTGCCGTGATGCCCGAGATGTGCAGCAGCTTCCCCGTCGAAACGTTGCCCGGCGCGTGCGGGACGTCTTGCTCCCACGGCTTGCCCGTGAATACGGTGTTTCGGCCCATGTCGTTCCTCCCTGGTTCCGGTATTCTTCGCGAGGTCGTCCGCGCATGAGCGAAGTCCGTTCGGCCCGTCCGCCCCGGCGACTCGATCCTGGTTACACCCCCGGTCCGGCCAAGGCAATCTGGCGCCGGTGGGGACTCGAAAAAGTCGTCTCGGGCGGCCAATCCGGCGTCGACCGGGCCGTCCTGGACGTGGCGCTCCAGCTGGGCCTGCCCTGCGGCGGATGGTGTCCCCGCGGGCGCTGGGCGGAGGACGGCCCCCTGGACGCCCGCTATCCCCTTCGCGAGACGCCGCACCGCCGCACCGTGCAGCGCACGCTCTGGAACATGCGGGACTCCGATGGAACGCTCATCCTGGCGCGGAACAGGCCGCGTGGCGGGAGCGCCGTCCTGCCCCGGCTGGCCGGCGCGGACCGTCCGCGCATCATGGTGAATCCCGAGGACGGGCGCGCGCCGGCCCGCGCGATCCGCTTCGTGACGGCAAACGGCATCGGGGTGCTGAACGTCGGCGGTCCCAGGGAGAGCGAGGATCCCGGAATCCACCTGGCGGCCAGGGCTTTCCTCCTGCGGCTTTTCGCCCCATGCTGGAGACGGGCGGAGGCCCCCGCCGAACACGAACCGGAAGCAGGTCGACCATGACGTTCACCATCATCGGGCGTTGCCGGCGGACGGGCCGGCTGGGAGTCGGGATCGCGACCTACTCGCTCGCCGTGGGGTCCTATTGCCCGCGCGTGAAGCACGGCGTGGCCGCGCTTTCCAACCAGGCGTTCGTCAATCCGCCGCTGGGCCCCATCGCCATGGAACTTCTCGAAGACGGCATGGCGCCGGACGACGTCCTGGACGACCTCAAGACCCTCGACCCCCTGCTCGCCTACCGCCAGATCGGCATCGTGGGCCGCTTCGGCGCGGCGGCGTGCTGGTCGGGGAGCAACTGCCGGCCCCACGTCGGACACGAGGTCGGGGACGGATACGTCGCCATGGGCAACGCGCTCGCGGGACACCACGTCGTCGAGGCCATCGGGGCGGCCTTCCGGGCCGGCGAGGACGACGATCTCGACGAGCGCCTGATGAAGGCAGTCGAGGCGGGACGCGACGCGGGCGGCCAGGCGACCGCGGACGGCGAGCACATGGCCGAACGCTCCGCCGCCCTCTACGTGGCGCAGCCCGACTTGGCGGAGACCATCGATCTCCGGGTCGACGTCCACGACACGGCCGTGGAGGAACTGCGGCGGGCGTTCGACGCCTACAAGCCGTACGTGGCCCACTACCTGTGGCGCTCGCTGGACCCGGCGACCCTGCCGCCCCAGGACGCGTGGGCCGCGGAACGGGGCCTCGCAACCTGAGGACGCGGCCCGGCCCATGAGCGCGCCGCTCGACATGGCGGTGATCGGCGTCGGCCATTTCGGCCGCTTCCACGTCGAAAAGATCGCCGCCCTCGACTGCGCGAACCTCGTCGCCGTGGCGGATACGGACGCCGGACGGGCGCGGGAGACCGGCGAGGCGTTCGGCGCCGAGGCCGTGTCGGATTTCCGGGACCTCTTCGGGCGGGTCGACGCGGCCTGCGTGGTGGTGCCGACGAAGCGTCACTTCGAGGTGGCCGGCGCCTGCCTGGAGAACGGTATCCACGTGCTGGTGGAAAAGCCGATCACCGACGACCTGACGACGGCGAAGAGCCTTGTGGACCTGAGCGAGCGGCGCGGCCGGGTGCTCCAGGTCGGCCACCTCGCGCGGTTCTCGGGCGTCGTCGAGGCGTTGCGCCGGCAGGTGACACGCCCGCTCTACGTCGATTCTGTCCGTATCGCGCCCTACAAGGCGCGCGGTATGGACGTGAACGTCATCCTCGACCTCATGGTGCACGACCTCGACCTGATCCTGTCCCTCGTGGACGCGCCGCTGATCGGCCTCGATGCCGCGGGAGTCCCCGTGATCTCGCCGTCCGAGGACATCGCCAGCGCCCGGCTCAAGTTCGCCAACGGCTGCGTCGCCAACATCGCCGCGAGCCGCATCAGCCTCAAGACCGAACGGAAGATGCGCATTTTCGAGCCCGACACCTACATCACCGTCGACTTCGACGCCCAGCGCATCCGGACGCTCCGCAAGGGCAAGGGGGCGACGCCGCCGGGCCTCCCCGGAATCGAGAGCGACGAACGGCAATACGACGAGGGCGACGCGCTCGAGCGGGAGCTCCGCTCCTTCGTGGATGCCGTGGCGACCGGGCGCGTGCCGGCCGTGTCGGGCGCGGACGGCGTGAAGGCGCTGGAGGCGGCCCTCCGGGTCACCGAAAGCCTGCGCGCGCACCTGGAGTTCGTGCGCCGGGCCGACGCGCGCATGGAGCTCGATACCCCGTCGGAGGCGTAGTGAGCGGGGCTCAGCCCTTGCGCCAGACGGTAGCCAGCCAGGGCTGCCTGTGGCGCGGCAGGCCCGGCGGCCGGTAATAGTGGCTCAGCTCGACGAACCTCGCGTTCGTCACGTAACGGCGCCAGGTTTCGAGATCGTGGAAGCAGTTGTAACGGCTCCCGTACAGGCCCTCTTCGTCGTCCCCGCGCGGATTGGAGCAGAACAGAACGCCCCCGGTCTTCAGGGCGGCGTGGAGCTCGCCCAGCACGCGCGGCAGCTCCCGGCTCGGCACGTGGAACAGGGAGGCGTTCGCGAATATGCCGTCGAACCGTTCGGGGGGCAGGTCCATCGCCAGGAAGTCCTGGTGCAGGACTTTGCAGCCCGAGTGGTCGCGGGCCATCTCCACAAACTCCTTCGCGCCGTCGAGGCCGACCGCCTCGTGTCCCTGCGAGCGGAAGTAGGCCAGATCGCGGCCCGGGCCGCAGCCGAGATCGAGGATGGAATACGGAGGCTCCGTCCCGATGGCATCGAGGAGCGCTGCGGTGTTCTGACTGACGTCGTGGTCGCGGGTCCCGTCCCGGAATTGGCGGGAGAGGCGGCCGTAGTCCTCGATCGTCAACCGCGCGTAGCGCCGCCAGTCGCCGGCGCCGCGACCGTCCGGCGTCCCCCCGGGTCCGCCCGCGCTCACGGTCCCGCCCCGCGCCGGCCGTCGACCCGCTCGAGCAGCCGCTCCAGCCGCCGGTCCCTCACGCCCAGCGCACCGAGATTGGACAGCGTGGCGGCGAGATAGTCGCGGCACGGCCCCCGGCGGCCGCGCGCCCGGGCGATGTGGAACGCGACCGCCTCGGGCGCGAGACCCGCCGCGTGTTGCACGTGCCCCCGGCGCGCCACGAAGGTCAGGGCGGCGACCCGCCGGCCGAGCAGCCGCGCGGCGGTCCAGCGCGGCTCGTAGCACGCGGTGTGCATCTCCCGCCGCCAGACCGGGGCGAGCGCCGCCCTCGCGTCCGCGCGCGCGATGCGGAAGGCGACGCCCCGGCACGATCCCCCGGGTTCCAGGCCGAGGGACAGCCCCGGCATCTCCGGCGACCCCCTCGCCAATACCGACCAGATGCAGAAGCGCCGGTGATAGCCGTGCAGCAGCGCCGGCGCCGACTCCCGGAACGGGAAGACCCCGCGGTCCCACATGAGCGAGCCGTAGGCGAAAAGCCAGGGGTCTCCGGGCGGCATGCCGTCCACGATCTCGTCCAGCGAGGCATCCCGAATCTCGTCCACCAGCGGGTCGAACGGCCCGTCGAACCGGACGTGCAACCGCGCGGGCACGGCCTCAGCCATGCGGCGCACCGGCCCCGGCGGCCGCGTCGAGCACCGCCGCCGCCGCGCGCTCGCTGGGAGCCGGCGTTCCGGCGCCGAGCGCCGCGACGGCCTCGGCGAACCCCGCCCGCTGCCGCGAACGCGCCGCCTCGTCGTCGAGGAGGCGGCCGAGTTCGCCGGCCAGCCGGTCGGGGCGGCAGTCCTCCTGGAGACATTCGGGCACGAACGCCCGTCCCGCCAGCAGGTTGACCATCGCCACGTTGTCCACGGTGATCAGCCGCCGCGCGAGAAGGGCCGTGATCGCGCTGACCCTGTAGGCGACCACCATCGGCACCCCCGCGAGCGCCAACTCGAGGGTGGACGTTCCGGACTTCACGATCGCGGCGTCGCTTGCCGCGAATGCGTCGGCCTTCTCTCCGGCGTCCCCGATCAGGATCGTGCGTACCCCCCAGCCCCGCGTCAGGTCCTTGACCGCGCGGGCCGTCGTGGCGACGGTGGGGACGACCGCCGTGAGGTCCGGCCGGGAGGCCCGCAGCCGCCGCACGGCGTCCCCGAATACGGGCAGCAATCGGCGCGCCTCCGTCGCCCGGCTGCCCGGCATGGCCGCGACGACGGGACTCCCGTCGCCGATCCCGTGGCGCCCGCGAAACGCCGGGCCGTCGCCTCCGTCCAGTCCGGACTCGACGATCGGATGTCCGACGAAGGTGCAGTCCACGTCGAACCGCGAGAAGAACTCGGGTTCAAACGGCAGGAGGGCCAGCATGTGATCCACCTGCGACGCGAGCTTCCCGCCCCGCCCGGGACGCCACGCCCAGAGCTGGGGCGCGACGTAGTGGACCGTCGGGACGCCGAGGCGGCGGACCCGCTCCGCGACGCGGAGGGAGAAGCCCGGCGAGTCGATGGTCACGACGACGGACGGCCGGAGGCGGGCGACGGCGGCGACGGTCTCCCGCAGCCGGCCGATCAGGCGCGGCAGGTGGGGAACGATCTCCGCGAGTCCCATGAGCGCCAGGTCGCGCATCGGAAACAGGCTGTCGAGCCCCTGCCCGATCATGGCGGGGCCGCCGACCCCGGAAAAGCGGACGTTGCCGCCGGTTTGCCGCTTGAGCGCCGCCATCAGCCGGGCGCCGAGACCGTCTCCCGACGCCTCGCCGGCGAGGACGAAAACGTGCGGACAGGGGTTCGTCACGTCTCCGACCCGCCGCCGGTCCGAACCGCGATGGCGTCGGGGCGGGGCGGCGCTATTCGGCCGCGGCGGCGGCCGGGGAGGCGCCGCCGCAATGGACGATCCCGTCCGCCTCGAGGCGGGCGATCTCGGCGTCGTCGAGGCCGCACAGCTCCCCCAGCACGGCCCGCGTGTCCTGGCCCGCCCGGCGGCCCGCCCAGCGCACGCCGCCGGGCGTCGCCGAAAGCCTGGGCACGACGCCGGCGAGGGTGACGTCGCCGAGTTCGGCGCTCGGGACCTTCGGCAGCATGCCGCGGGCCGCGAAATGCGGGTCCTCGAAGATCTCGGCCATGGTGTAGACGCGCGCCGACGGCACCCCCGCTTCGTTGAGACGGTCCTCGACCTCCGCCGAGCCGGCGCCCGCGACCCACGCGCCGACGATCTCGTCGAGCTCGTCCACGTGCCGCCAGCGGGCGGCATGCGTGGCGAAGCGCTCGTCCTCGGCGAGCTCGGGCCGGCCCATGACCTCGGCCAATCTCCCGAAGATGCGGTCGTTGCCCGCCGTGATCTGCACGTAGAGCCCGTCCCGGGCCCGGTAGAGGTTGTTGGGTGCGTTGCCCGGAAGGCGCGGGCCGGCGCGCATCCCGGCTTCCCCCGTCTTCTCGTACTGCGGCACGAACGGCTCGGTGACGCTGAACGCGCTTTCGTGCAGCGCGGCGTCGACGCATTGTCCCCGGCCGGTCTTCTCGCGATGGGTCAACGCCGCCAGGGCCCCGTAGGCGGCGAACAGGCCGCCGATGTAGTCGGTGAGCGGGACGGCCACCCGGGACGGGGGCCTGTCCGGTTCGCCGGTGATGTGGCGCAGGCCGCTGACCGCCTCGGCGACGACGCCGTAGCCGGCCCGCCCGCTGTAGGGACCGGTCTGGCCGAACCCGCTGACGCGGACCATGATGATCCCGGGATGAAGGCCGCGAAGATCCTCGTAGCCGAGTCCCCAGCGTTCCAGCGTCCCCGGACGGAAGTTCTCGATCACGAAGTCGCATTTCGGAACCAGGCGCCGGACCAGATCCTGGCCCGCGGCCTCTCTCAGGTTCACGGAGACGTTGCGCTTGTTGCGCATGATGCTGGCGCCGTAGAGCGACGCCCCCTCGAAGCGCCGGCCGTAGTCGCGGATCGGATCGCCCTCCGCCTGCTCCACCTTGAGCACCTCCGCGCCGAAGTCGGCCAGAAGCCGCCCGGCGAAGGGGCCCGCCACCATGCTCCCCAGCTCCAGAACGCGATAGCCGGCGAGAGGACCCTGGGCAGTCTGTTCAGGCATCGGCTCCGACTCCAGCGGTTCGACGGCGCCGCCGGTCCCCTCAGGCTTCCAGAAGGAAGCGGGACACGATCTGGTTGAAGATGCCGGGCACCTCCGCGTGCGCGGCGTGGGCGCTGTTCGGCAGGATGCAGAGCTGGGCGTTCGGGATCTTCTCCCACATCTCGATGGAGTGGCGCGGATGGGTCGTCCGGTCCATGTCGCCGCAGACGATCAGCGTCCTGGCCCGCACCTCGCCCAGGCGGTCGCGGACGTCGAAGCCCGCCATGGCCCGCACCAGTTGCTTCGCGCCTTCCCGGTCGGAGTTCATGCCGCACCCCCTCATGAACTCGTAGAGCGGGTGCGCGGCACCGGCATTGGTCCACGTCGCGGCGATACGGGCCGCCGTGGGCACGATGCCGTCCGCGTCGATCCGCCGGATCGACTCCTCGTAGGACTCGTAGCGCTCCGGCAGATCCGCCGGACAGCCGCCGTAGAGGATCAATTTTTCGACGCGCCCGGGAAAATCTATGGCGAGACGAAGCGCGGTTTCGGAACCCAGGGAATGGCCCAGGATCGAGAACCTGTCCACCTCCAGCCCTGCGAGGGTGTCCGCAAGCATCCTCGCCAGTTCGCCCACGTCGTCGGGGGCCGGAATGCCGGCGCTCCCGCCCAGACCGGGAAGGTCCGGGGCGATCACGTCGAAGTTCGGAGCGAGATGCGCGCTGAGAGGCGCGAAGATCTCGCCGCTTCCGACAAACCCGTGCTGCAGAACGACCGCGGGTCCGGAGCCGAATCTCCTGTAATGCAGCATGGCCCTGCCTCTTCGTGTCGGAGCGCGGAACCGGGACACCGAACGCCGCGGGCGGCCCCGCCGGCGGCGCGGCGCGGCGGCGGGCGCTTGCGACCCTACTCGGCGGCTTCCCGCCGGGCGGCGGCGGGTCTCGGCTCGCCCGTATAGACCTTGGAGACGATCCGCCAGCGCCCGTCCAGCTTCAGCAGGTTCAGGAAATCGGTGTAGAGCTGATCGCCGAGCGCGATCTGCACCTTGGCGATGGCGGCCTCGGGGCCGGACTGGTCGATGGACAATATCCGGTCGAACCGGTCGAGGCCGCGGGACGCCGACGACGGCCGGCTTCGCACGCCTTCGTAGACCTGTTCCATGGGGCGGTCCGTGAGCGGACCCGCCATGGCGGCGTAGAGGTGGGCGCTCGAGTGGAAAATCTTCTTCAACGCCTCGACATCGCCTTCGTAGAAGCCGGTGAAATAGTCCTCCAGGGCTTCGGCGATTTCCGCGTAGGCCGCGCTCATGCTTCGTCCTCCCGTGATCGGCGGGTTCCTCGTCCGGGCGGAGCGTAAGGGAAACGCGGCGTCAATTGAAGGGCGCCCGGTGAAGTGCACCAAGCGGCCGCGGTTCCGGACGCGGACCGGGCGGCCTCTCGGCCGCCCCGCCGTTCAGAGCCCGTAGACCTGGCGAAGCGCGGTCACTTCCTGCCGCATGACCCGATACGTGCGCGCGATTTCGGCATCGCTCTCGCCGCCCAGGACATGGGATTCCATGACGATCTCGTTGATCGGCCAGCAATAGCCGGCCTCGCGGACCTCGCCGCCCGCTTTCGATACCGTCGGAGTCTCGATCTTGCTTGCCTGGATCATGGGACCATTTCCTGTAAACCAAGCGTTCGGCTTCCCAATACGGCCGATATCTTCCGATATGTTTAATAAATGGTTACAAAAACTGTAACAAGAACTTTTTGTTACAGTTTTCGTAAAAAATCGTGACGGGCGCCGCGGCCGGGGCACTGCGGCCCCGCCGGAACGCACCGTCAGAGGTGGGAGCGGAACCAGGCGATCGTTTCGTCGCAGGTCCGGTCGAACGGCTCGCCGGTGTACACCTCGAAGTGTCCGCAGCCGGGAATCGTCACGAGCCTCTTGGGGTCTCCGGCGAGCTCGTAGAGCGACCGGCTCTCCTCCGGCGGCGTCACGCCGTCATGCTCCGTCGCGACCAGCAGCAGCGGACGCGGCGCGATCTTGCCGACGACCCACTCGGGATGGAACGCCATGGTCTCGTCGATGAACTCGAGGGGCACCGGCGCCGGCTCCACGGCGCTGTCCGCGCGGGCGGCGGCCCAGAGCGCCTTCTCTCGGGCGCTCATGTGGAGGACCGCCGGAGGCGGCGCATACCCGGACTCGCCCGTCCGCGCGCGGGCGAGGCGGTCCCGGGCGGCGCGCTCGCGCAGCGCGGCGACCTCGTCCGCGGACCGCACGCCCTCCATCCAGCGCCGCCCGTCGCCGATGGTCACGACGGCGGCGGCGCAGCGGATACGCGGGTCCGTCGCCGCGAGCCAGATGGCGGTGGCGCCCCCGTAGCTCCAGCCGAGCACGCCGATCCGGTCCGCGTCGACGTCGCCGCGCGCGCCGAGCACGGTCGCCGCCGCGAACGAGTCCCACACGCGGCCGTAGGGGTCCAGCCGGTTCGCCGGGCCGTCGCTGCCGCCCCATCCCTTGTAGTCGAACGCGATGCAGACGTACCCCGCGGCGACCAGCCGCGCCGCGAAGCCCGGCGCGTAGACCTCCTTCACGCCGGTGTATCCCCCGCACAGGACGACGCCGGGACGCGGGCCGTCCCCTGGGCCGTCGGGTGCATAGATGTCGCCGGCGAGCTTCGTCCCCTCGCCGTAGAACGTGACCGGTTCCTTCATGGCCGCCCCCTGTCCGCCGGTTGCCCCGCGGCGCGCCGCGCGGCCGGGCACAGCCTATACGATCGCCTTTCGCGCGGTCGACGGCGCCCGCCGGACTCCCGGACCGGTCACCCGGACCGGACCGGCGGGGCCAGGACGATGACGCCGAGACCGGATACGACCAGGAGTCCCCCCAGCAGGAGCCGCCACGTGAGGACGTCGCCCAGCAGCACCACCCCGCCCAGCACCGCGAAGACGGGCGTCAGCAGCATGAGCGGCGCGACCGTGCCGACGGGATAGCGCTGCACGAGGTAGTAGCGTCCCGCCTGGGCCAGCACGGCCCCGAAGAAGCCGGCGGTCACCACCGCCAGCACCGCCGGCCACGTCGGGTGGAGAAGCGCGTCGACCTGGCCCTCCTCCGTCGCCACGGTGAGGAGGAACATCGGCGCGACGCCGTACAGGCAGACCCAGAATTGCAGCGACAGCACCGAGATCCCGGCGGTGCGCCGCGCCTGCACCACGCACAGGCCGCCCGCGAACGCCGCCGCGACGGCCAGGAAGAACGCGTCGAGGTGACGGAACACGTTGGGCTCGAAGGCGATCACGGCGACCCCGGAGAACGACACCGCCATGCCCGTCCAGCGCCGCGCGCCCACCGCTTCCCGGTAGACCACGGCCGCGATGATCGTGGCGAAGGGAACGTAGAGCTGGTGCACCAGCGCCATGGACGAGGCGTCCCCGGACTTGGACAGCGACGAGAACATGAGGACGTATTGCGCCGTCATGCTGGCGGCGATGCCGATCACAGGCCTGCGGCGCCCCTCGGGCACCCGCCACCAGGCGGCGAGGCACGCCCCGACCAGCGCGTAGCGGACCGCCCCGAAGAGGACCGGGGGGAAGTGGGTCACGCCGATCTTCACGATGGCGTAGGTGATGCCGGCGGAAAACGCGACCAGGACCGCGAGCAGGAGGTGGTGGAGTTTCAATCAGGGATCGTGGGCAACGGGCGCTAGAGGCGCGCCAGCGCGGCGGCGAGCCGCGACTCGGCCGACTCGGCGTCGCGCCGGCGCGCGTGCTGCTTCTCGACCACGTGCTCCGGCGCCTTCGCCAGAAACGCCATGTCGCCGAGCTTCCTGTCGAGCGCGGCGATCTCTCCGCGCGCCTTGTCGAGTTCCCGGGACAGGCGTTCCCGTTCCCGGGCGACGTCGACGACGTCGGCGAGCGGCAGCACGACCGTGGCGTCGTCCAGGACGATCTGCACCGCGCCGGCCGGAACGTCCCGGTCGCCCTCCAGGATCTCCTCCAGCCTCGCGAGACGGACGATCGCGTCCGCGTTGTCCCGGAGGCGCCGCGCGTTCTCTTCCCCGGCCCCGTTCAGCCACAGCCCGATTCGCGCCTTCGGCGGCACGTTCATCTCGGCGCGCACGGCGCGGACCTCGCCGACCAGACGGATGACCCACTCCATCTCGGCGGCCGCCGACGGATCGACGAGGTCTTCCGGCAGCTCCGGCCAGGGGGAATCGATGAGCATGGCTCCGCGCTCCCCCGTATGGCCCCACAGCTCCTCGGTCACGAAGGGCATGAACGGATGGAGCAGCCGCAGGATGCGGTCGAGGGCCCACCCCGCCGCCGCGCGCGTCTCCGCCGTGGCGTCACCGGTCCCGCCCTGCAGCTCGGGCTTGACGAGCTCCAGATACCAGTCGCAGAACGTCCCCCACGTCCCGTGATAGGCGGCGCCCGCCGCCTCGTTGAAACGGTACGCCTCGATCTCCCCGCCGACCCTCCGGCCGAGGCGGACGATCTCGCCGACGATCCACCTGTTGACGGTCGACCGGCAGGCCGCGGGATCGAACCCGTCCGCGGCGCGGCACCCGTTCATCTCGCAGAAGCGCGCCGCGTTCCAGAGCTTGGTGGCGAAGTTGCGGTAGCCTTCGATGCGGCCCTGGGACAGCTTCACGTCCCGGCCCTGCGCCGCCATGGCCGCCAGGGTGAAGCGCAGGGCGTCGGCTCCGAGGCCGTCCGCGACCTCCAGGGGATCCATGATGTTCCCCTTGCTCTTCGACATCTTCTGGCCCTTCTCGTCGCGCACGAGCGCGTGGATGTAGACCGTGCGGAAGGGAACCTCGTCCATGAAGTGGAGGCCCATCATCATCATCCGGGCGACCCAGAAGAAGATGATGTCGAAGCCCGTGACCAGGACGTCGGTCGGGTAGTGGCGCTCGAGCTCGGGCGTCCCGTCGGGCCAGCCCAGCGTGGAGAAGGGCCACAGCGCGGACGAGAACCACGTGTCAAGCACGTCCTCGTCCCGCGTCAGCTCGACGGGCTCGCCGTAGCGGGCCTCCGCGGCAGACCTGGCGTCCTCCTCCGTGCGCTCGACGAAGATCTCGCCGTCGGGACCGTACCAGGCGGGAATCCGGTGCCCCCACCACAACTGCCGCGAAACGCACCACGGCTGGATGTTCTCCATCCACTCGAAATACGTGCGCTCCCAGTGCCTGGGGACGAAAACGGTGCGGCCCGACTTCACCGCCTCGACCGCGGGCTTGGCGAGGGCCGCGGCGTCGACGTACCACTGGTCGGTCAGCCAGGGCTCGATGACCACGCCCGACCGGTCCCCGTACGGCACGACGTGCGCATGCTCCTCCGCCTTCTCGACGAGGCCCCGCGCCTCGAGGTCGGCGACGACCCTGTCGCGCGCGTCGTAGCGGTCGAGACCGCGATAGGCCTCGGGCGCGGCGTCATTGACCGCCGCGTTCTCGTCCAGGACGTTCACCAGCTCGAGGCCGTGCCGCCGGCCGACCTCGAAGTCGTTGAAGTCGTGCGCCGGCGTGATCTTGACGGCGCCCGAACCCTGTTCCGGGTCGGCGTGCGCGTCCGCGACGATGGGCAGCAGCCGCCCCACCAGGGGCAGCACGGCGTGCCTGCCGATCAGGTCCGTGTAGCGGCCGTCGTCGGGATGCACCGCGACGGCCGTGTCGCCGAGCATCGTCTCGGGCCGGGTCGTGGCCACCACGATGGCGCGCGCCTCGTCCCCCGCGATGGGATAGCGTATGTGCCAGAGGCGCCCCTGGACCTCCCGCTGCTCCACTTCGAGGTCGGAGATCGCCGTGTGCAGCTTCGGGTCCCAGTTGACCAGCCGCTTGTCCTTGTAGACGAGCCCCTGCTTGTGGAGGGCGACGAACACCTCCAGCACCGCCCGCGACAGGCCTTCGTCCATCGTGAACCGCTCGCGGTCCCAATCGCACGAGGCGCCCAGCCGGCGCAGCTGATTGGCGATCGTGCCGCCGGATTCGGCCTTCCACGCCCAGACGCGGTCGATGAAGGCCTCGCGCCCGAGGTCGTGCCGGCTCGCCCCCTCGGCGTCGAGCTGCCGCTCGACCACGGTCTGCGTGGCGATGCCCGCGTGGTCCATGCCCGGCTGCCAGAGCGCGTCGCGTCCCCGCATGCGCTCGTAACGGATCAGGATGTCCTGCAGCGTGTTGTTCAGGGCGTGCCCCATGTGGAGGCTGCCCGTGACGTTGGGGGGCGGGATGACGATCGTGTAGGGGGCGGCGCCGGGGCGCTTGCCCGCCGCGAAGGCGCCCGACTCCTCCCAGAGCCGGTACTGCTTCTCTTCGATCTCCCGCGGTCGGTATGACTTGTCCAGCACCGCCTGACACCTTTCGCGCGTACGACACTCGCTTGCGGCGGACCCCCTCCGGCCCGGACGGGCGAACGTCGAATCGGATATCGTGAACGGGGCCCCGCCACCCCGGCGGGCGGAAATCTAGTCGCGGTCCGCCCGCCCGGCAAGCTTCGCGATCTCGCGCTCGACCGCCCGCGAGACGATGGGCTGCAGGTTGTCGTCGAGCCACTCCTTCAGCATCGGCCGGAGCAGGTCCTTGACCAGATCCTCGAGGGTCCGGTTCGCGGCTCCGAGCTCGACCCCCCGGGCGCTCGACACCGCGCTCGCGAAACCCGCGAGCGCCGCCGCGGTCCGCTCGACGGCTTCACGCGAGATCGCATCTTCGCTCCCCGGACCCGGCACGGCCTCGGGGGACGGATCGAAAGGTTCCCGTTCCCCTTCCCCGAAGGTCTCCCGCGGCGCCGGGGGCTCCGGCTCCGCCGCCTTCTCGAGGAGCTCGGTAAGCTCGAAGACCCCCTCTTCGGGTTCCTCGCCGGAAGGCTCCGGAGCCGGTCCGGCGTCCGGTTCGGGCGCGAGCTCGTTCAGAACCAGCACGTCCTCGTCCCCGGAGTCCTCCGCCGCCTCGCCGTCTTCCGAAATGATGCGGCGGATCGACGCGAGGATCTCCTCCATCGTCGGTTCCCGCTGGCCCTCCGGGTCGCTCACCCCCGGCTCTCCCGGTCTACGTCCGGCGGCGGCCCGCCGTTCATCGCCACGGACGGTCCGGACCCCATCGCCGGTCCCGCACGCCGCGGTAATGCGCTTCCACGTCGTACAACCCCACCGGGAGATCGAGATTGGCGGCGGTCAGGCCGCCGACCGCCCCGGCAAGCTGGAACGAGGCGACGAATTCGTCCCGCTCCGCGACGACCAGCGCGACGCGCGCATCGAGGAGCTCCTGCTCGGCGTCGAGCACGTCGAGGGTCGTCCGCGCGCCGACGATCGACTCCTGGCGCACGCCTTCCAGGGCGATCTCAGCGGCGCGCACCTCGTCCCGCCGCGACCGGATCTCGGCGCGCGCGGTGTTCAGGGCCTCCCAGGCCCGGGTCACGCCCTCCACCACCCGGCGGCGCGTTTCCTCGACCTCCACCCGGCGCTGCGCGTTGAGTTCGCGGTTCCGGCGGATCTCCGAATACACGGCGCCGCCCCGGTAGAGGGGGATCGTGACCCGCGCGGAGACGCCCAGTTGGTCCGTCTCGTCCACCGCGACCGACACGTCTTCCCGGTGGCTGACGCCCGCGTTCAACCGGACGTCGGGGCGCAGACGGCCCCGCGACACCTCGACCGCGTGACGCGACGCCTCTTCGTCGGCGCGGGCGGCGTCGAGCAGGGGATTGTTCGCCATGGCGATGTCGAGCGCGCCCGCCTCGTCCTCCGGCAGGTCCCGCAACCGCGGCGCCGGCGCCAGCGTTCCCGGCGCGTCGCCCACGAGCCGGACGTAGGCGGCCCGCGACGACGCGAGGCCGCCGTCGGCCTGCACGCGGTTCGACACCGCGCGCGAGTGCCGGGCTTCGGCCTGCGCCACGTCCGTGCGGGTGATCTCGCCCACCTCGAACCGGTCCCGCGTCGCTTCCAGCTGGCGCTCCAGGACCTGGACGTTGTTCCGGTTGAGCTCGACCACGGCTTCGTCGCGGAGCACGTCGATGTACGCGACGGCCGTCGCCAGGAGCACGTCCTGCTCGACCGTCCGCAGGCGCGCCCGTTCCGCCAGCACCCGGCTCTCCGCCTGCCGCGTTCCCGCGGCGGTGCGGCCGCCCCGATAGAGCGGCTGGACCAGCGACAGCTCCCCCGACCACGGCGTCAGGGTCTCGGCGCCGAGGGCGTTCGTCTCGTTGCGGTCGACGCCGGCGGCGCCGGCGATCTCGACCGTGGGCCGCCACCCCGAAAGCGCCTGGGGCACGGCCTCGTCGACCGCGCGAAGGCGCGCGCGGCCGGCTTCCAGGACGGGATTGTTCAGGTAGGCGGCCGCCAGCGCGTCGACCAGCGTCTCCGCCTGCGCGGGCGCCGCCGCCACGGCCGCCAGCAATCCGATTCCCGTGGCGAACGAATACCTTGACATCGCCAAATCCTGCAAAGCGAGACATGGAGCGAACCGGACGCCGCGCCGGAGGGCGCCCGCGCGCCCATCTTGGCACATCGTCCGGCCCATGCAAGGGCCGTTTGCCGGCGGACGCCGCACGCCGCCCGGACGGTTCAGAACACGAACCCGGCCCGGCGCTCGAATCCGGGGAGCCAGGGAACCTGTCCGTCGAACAGGGCGACCGAATCGATTCGCCCGTCGCGCCGCGTCACCAGCGTCCCCTTCCCGACCGCCCGGTCCGCGACCACGGCGACGAGGCGCCCCCCGTCCGCGAGCTGGTCGGCCAGGACGGCGGGAACCTCGGCGACGGCGCCGTTGACGACGATCGCGTCGTAAGGGGCTTCCGCCGCGTAGCCCCGGGCCAGGTCGCCGGCGACGACCGCCACGTTGTCGACGGAGAGCCGCTCGAGGGTCTCGGACGCCCGCTCGCGCAGCGCCCGGTCCGACTCCAGGGCCACGACCGTGCCCGCGAGGCGCGCGATCACCGCGGCGGAGTACCCGCTGCCGCAGCCGACGTCGAGGACCACCTCGCCCGCGCCGATGTCCGCCGCCTGCAGCAGGCGCGCGAAGACGCGGGGTTCCATGAGGTGGCGGCCGGGCGCGATCTCCAGGTCGCCGTCGACATAGGCCACGGCCCGGAGGCGCTCGGGCACGAACCGCTCGCGGGGGACGCCGCCCATCGCCTCCCGCACGCGCTCGTCGGAGACGCGGTCCGGCTGCAACTGGCAGAGGACCATGCTCTCGCGGGCGGCGGCGAATTCGCTCATGGGCGGCGGCTCCGGGGCGTGCGGTCCGCCGTATATACAGGCCGGTCCGCGAAGCTGGCAACACGCGGGGCCGGCGGCGCGACTTCCCTCTCGCGGCGGGGCGCGCGGTCTGCTACACACTGCATCCGCGAAGCCCCGCGAGGCCAGGTGGCGGAGTGGCTACGCACCGGCCTGCAAAGCCGTGTACACCGGTTCGATTCCGGTCCTGGCCTCCACCCTCCTTCGCCGCCCCGCCCCGACCCCCCCCTTCACTTCTCCCCCCGACAGGGGGGCGTTCCGTCGTTTACGAACGAAAGCCCGTTTGGCCAACCCGCTGTCGGCGCGAGAGAAAACCGATTCAATTCGCACACTTCGCGCGGACGTCAGGGGGGGTATGCGATTTGCCGTCACGGCGCGCGCCGGAACGGCCGGACCGCGCACCCCTGCCCGGCCCTCCCCCTTCCAGGGAGAGGGACAGGGTGAGGGTGTCGGAGAACGATGCGCCGCCCCAACCGCGTTTCGCAGAGGAATCCTGCCGGGGGACGGGAGAACGAAGGGCGGTCGCGCCGTCGGGGGACCGTTCCGTCGTCTACGAACGACAGCCCGTCCGGCCAACCGACTGGCGACGCGAGAGAAAATCGATTCAATCCGCACACTTCGCACGACGTCGGGGGGTGTGCGATTTCGGGCCGCTACCGTCCGGTCCGGATTTCCGCCTTGTCCCCGCCCCCTTCGTCATGCCCGGACCGGTTCCGGGCATCCACGTCCTTCCACCCGGTCGATGCCCGGAACCGGTCCGGGCGTGACGGCTTGGGGAACGGCCGGAGCGAAGGAGCCGGGAACTGAAATGTCCAATGATTTCAATGACATATGGATGTGTATAAAAAATTTTCCAATATGGAAATTTTAGCTCGCACGAACCGCACGTTTCTGCTATGATGATATTCCAAACTGGAGAAAACTGCGGGCGCGGCATGCGGCGGGTGACCATGCGGGTCCGGGTGACCGCTGCAAGTTGTCATCGCGGGCTGAACCTTCCCGGGTTCCGCGCGTGCACCGGCTGAAGGGGCCGCTGAAAGGACACCGGGCGGTTTCGGTAGCGGGCAACACCGGCGGGTGACGTTTCGCTTCGAGGACGGGAACGCCGTGGATGCCGACTACCTGGATTATCGCTGAGGAGACGCAAACATGGCGATGCACAACCCGCCGCATCCGGGCGGAATCGTGAAGCGGCAGTGCCTGGAACCCCTGGGCCTCACCGTGACCCGCGCCGCTGAAGGGCTGGGCGTTACGCGGCAGGCGCTTTCCGAGCTGGTGAACGAGCGGACGGGGGTCTCCGTGGAAATGGCGATACGGCTGTCGAAGGCTTTCGGCTCGACCCCCGAGACCTGGCTGGGGATGCAGGTGGCGTACGACCTCTGGCAGGCCCGCGACCGGGCCGGGCGGATCGCGGTGGAACGGTTCGCGGCGGCGTGACCGGACCGGCCCTACCCACCGGCTACCACGTTGCACGCCAAGCTCTTACACCACCGGCTGGGACACGATCCCAGTTCGTCCACGTCGAAAACCGGGCGACCTGCTTCCCCTGGTTATTGACGAAGACTGGGATTGCAGATTCCCGAATTTCAGGTGGCAGTTCACCGCATGAAACATCGAAGTCCGCCGCTCCTACGGCAGACTCTACGTATATGGCGAAAACGAACCGGGAAAGCTAAGGAAGGTCTGAACAACGCTGGTTTTGGCGGGTATTCGCGTTGTCTGGTGGGTGCGTGACGCACCTCCTTTCGAGGTCCGTTCATGAATTTCCTCCCGTCCCCGCCCCCCGCAACCTCAAAATCGAAACACACCTACCCGGCCCTCCCCCTTTTCTACTCCTCCCCCCTGACAGGATTCCTCTGCGGAACGCGGTTGGGGCGGCGCATCGGTCTCCGACACCCTCACCCTGTCCCCCTCCCGCACGCGGGAGAGGGGACCATTGGGGTGCGGCCGGGCCACTCGGGTCCCCTCTCCCTGGAAGGGGGAGGGACAGGGTGGGGGTGGACGGCGTCTCGGCACTCCTGCCCTGTTCCCGTGGCGCGGCCGGACCGCTTTCGCAGAGGAATCCCCGACAAGGGGGAGGTCGGGAGTGAGGGTCGGCGGAGTTCATGGCTCGGGCTCCGTTGCGAGCCTCGATTCGAGCGGAGGCGGTTTTCGGGGGAGCGGAGGACGCGGAGCGCCTGGAACGGCCGAGGCCCGCGAGTTCGTCCCGGGCGGTCACGGAAAGACGATTTCGGCCAGCACCGCGAGCGCGAACCCCAGAACGGCGCCGAGCGGCGGCGCCCAGTGCTGCTCCAGCCTCGACTGGGGCGCGATGTCCTGGAACGTGAGATAGAGGATGCCGCCGGCGCCGAACAGCATCACCGCCCCGAGCACCGCGTCCTGACCGGCGAGCCAGAACCACCCGACCGCGCCGGAGACGGGGCCGAGAAAGGCGAGCAGCACGATCGAGATCTGCGCCGTCTTCCGGTCGAACGGTCCGGAGGCGAGTTCGCGCCAGGCGTTGAACCCTTCGGGAAGGTTCTGCAGCGCGATGAGCAGCGCCAGCAACGCCGCACCTTCGGCGCCCGCGGCGAACATGCCGCCGAGGACCACGGACTCCGGAAGGAAGTCCGCCAGCATGGCGGCCGACTGCGGCGTCGCTCGCCGGCGTCCGGCCTGAAAGCGGTCGAGCGCCATGAAGGCGCCGCCGCCCGCCAGCATCAGGGCGAAGGCGGCGAGAGGCTGCGGAAGCCGTTCGGACCCTTCGGGCACCAGGACCAGGGCGACCGCGCCGAGCAGCACGCCGCCGCCGAAGGCGATCACGAAATGACGGAATTCGTCTTCGAGCCATCGGGGACGGATGCGTTCGATGCGCGCGAGCGCGGCCCCCAGCGGGATGCAGGCGCCCGCGAGAGAGGTCCACAGCAGCATGTGGGCGAAGGGATCCATCGTCATTGCCGCGACGTTCCGAACCGGCGCCTCGGGGTGTCATACTCCGACCGGGCCGAATTGCAACAGCGCCGCGCCCGGGCACCATCTCCAGTTCCTTCGGCGCATCCGGAATCGAAAACCGCACCCCCCTCCCGGCCTCCCCCGGTCGGGATTCCTCCGCGAAACGCGGTTGGGGCGGCGCATCGTTCTCCGACACCCTCACCCTGTCCCTCTCCCGCACGCGGGAGAGGGGACCCTCGGGACGCGGCCGGGCCTCTCGGGTCCCCTCTCTGGAGAACGGGGCTACCGCGGGCCGAGCTTGCGCGGCGACTCCTCGACGCCGATGCCGTGATGGCGGGCGACGCCCTTCAGGATGCTCGAAAGGGTCTTCGCCCCGATTGGATCGTGGAGCGGGATCACCTCATGGTGTTCGCCGCATTCCCGAGTGGTGACGCGCACGTGCGAGCCGCGCTGTCGCACCTTCTCGTAGCCCAACCGGCGCAGCGCAGTCACGAGAGCGGCGCCACTCACGTTTCGAGGGAGCTTCACGCCACAAGGACCTCGTCCCTCACGTAGTGCAGCCGGATCGGGCGCGGACGCTCCATGCCCTCGTCGAAGTAGCAGTCCACCGCTTCCCTGACATTGCGGCGAAGCTCGTCGATGGTATCGCCCTGCGTGTGGATGCCGTATCCGAGCGCGCGGATTTCACCATCGGCGAGATCATGGCGCAGGCGGAGGCCGAGAACGCGACGGGAAGCGCGCCGATACGTCCGGGAGTCAAGGTGCACGCCTACCTCCACTGCGTCGCCAACAAGCCCCCCAATCCCGGCCGGTACCGCATGCTCTTCGAGACCGCGGGCGGACGCCGCCGCCTGTTCCGGCGGGGCGATCCGTGCCACCCCCTTCGGACCGCGAAGGACGCGCCCCGGCGTCACGAGATTCCGGCCCGCTATCGCCACCTGATCGACTGGTACGTCGGGGAATACAGGAGCGGAACGCCGGACGACGCCGAAGATCCCGTCCTGGCGCTGCGGGGGCTGGGCAGGGAGATCTGGGCGGACGAGGACGCGGACGCCTATGTCCGCCGCCAGCGGGCGGACTGGCAATGAGCAGGATCTTCTGGGACACGAACCTGTTCGTGTATCTGCTGGAGGACAAGGGCGAACCGGCCGAACGGGTCGCGTCGTTGCGCGAGCGGATGATCGAACGCAACGACGAACTGCTGACGTCCGCGCTGACCCTGGGCGAACTTCTCGTCAAGCCCATGGAGGCGGGCGACGAGGCCCTCGCGCGCCGCTACGAGCAGGCGGTCGCGGCCGGCGCCGTCGTGGTGCCGTTCGACCGGACGGCGGCGTCCGCCTTCGCGGCCGTCCGCCGGGACCGGACGATCCGGCCTCCGGACGCGATTCAACTCGCCTGCGCCTCGGCGGCGGGCGTGGACCTGTTCGTCACGAACGACCGGCGGCTGAGCCGGAAGGTCGTGCCCGGGGTTCATTTCATACAGTCGCTCGAAGCGGCGGCGCTTTGACCCGGGGAGCGCCCGCGAAAGCCCTCCACGGCCGGGACCGCCCGGACTGTCGCGCGGGGAACGGCGGCCGGCAGGACAATCGTGCCATCGGGTTCCCTCTCCCTGGAGGGATTCCTCCGCGAAAGCGGTCCGGCCGCCGCGCCGTCCACCCCCACCCTGTCCCTCCCCCTTCCAGGGAGAGGGGACCCGAGTGGCCCGGCCGCGCCCCGAGGGTCCCCTCTCCCGCGTGCGGGAGAGGGACAGGGTGAGGGTGTCGGAGAACGATGCGCCGTGCCGACTGGGGTAGATGCCACGTTCCGCGATCTACCCGAGGGTCGGCGCACGAGCCTCAACATCGAGAACGACGAGACCTGCCGGCTGGCCGGCGAGCTGGCGCGGCTGACCGGAGAGACCATGACCGGCGCGCTCGCCGTCGCGCGGCGCCGACTGGGGTTGACGCCGGACGGGCCGGCCTCCGAAGCTGGCCGGGCACGTTCGTTCGCCCCTCCCGCCTTCCGCCTCCTTCGAGGTTCCGTGGTTCCCGACGGCCTGTTCACCCCCGCGCTCCTGCTCGCCGCCGCGGTCGCGGCGGCGGGGGGCGCGTTGCGGGGGTTCACCGGCACCGGGAACTCGATGCTGATGACCCCGCTCTACGCCCTCATATTCGGGCCCGTCCCGACGGTGGCGCTCATCGTCCTGTTCGACGTCGCCGTGGCCCTGCCCCTCATGCGCCACGCGTTCCGCCTCACGCGCTGGCGCATCGTCCTGCCGCTCGCCGCCGCGTCGTGGATCACCATGCCGGCGGGCACCTGGCTGCTCATCCATCTCGACCCGGAGATCATGAAGAAGGTCATGGCCGCCGCCGTGCTGGCCTTCGCGCTCGTCCTGCTGACCGGCTGGCGCTACCGGGGCCGCGTCGGCACGCCCGCCACCCTCGCCGTCGGGGCCGTCACCGGGGTGTCCGTCGGCGCCACCGCCATGGGCGGGCCGATCTACAACCTCTACATCCTCAACACCCCCGGCGACCGCCACGCCCACCGGGCCGCCTTCAACAGCCTCATCTCGCTGACCGCCGCCGCCGTTCTGGCGCTGCTGGTCCTCAACGGCGCGGTCGCCGCGCTCACCCTGTGGCAGGCCGCCGTCATCTTCCCGGTGTTCGCGTCGTTCATCTGGGTGGGAAGCCGCCTCTTCCGCCGCGCCAACGAGGCGGTCTTCCGCCGCACGGTGCTGATCGTGCTGGCGGTCATGGGCGTCGCCATCCTCTTCGCCTGACGGGCGGGGCGCCGTCGATGGTAGACTCCGCCGCCGGACCGGCCTTTTCAGGGAGGACGCCAATGGCCGCCGACAGCCACCGCTACGATGTCGTCGTCGTGGGACACGGCGTCGCCGGCATGTGCGCGGCGCTGACCGCGCACCAGGAAGGCGCGTCCGTGTGCGTCCTGGAGCGGGCGCCGAGGGAGGACCGCGGCGGCAACACCCGCTGGACCGAGGCGTTCTGGCGCATGAAGTCCCACGAGGAGGTCGCGGACGACCTCGAGGACCACATCGCGGAACGGACGGGGGGCTACCTCGAGCCCGAGCTCGTCCACGCCATGACCGGGGAGTCCGGGACCTGGCCGGGATACCTGCGCGCCATGAGCTTTCCCGACCCCGAGCTGATCTCCGCCTTCGCGGAACAGGCCCCGCCCACCCTGGCGTGGCTCGAGGACCAGGGGCTGCGCTTCGACTTCCTGCCCATCCACCAGATCGTGCAGTCCTTCCCCAAGCTCGCCCCCGTCGGCGGCGGATTGCAGGTCGTCGAATCCCTGGCCGAACGGCTCGAGGCCGGCGGCGTGCCCATCTTCTACCGGACGACCGCCCGCGGCCTGATCCAGGACGGGGACGGGGCGGTCGCCGGGGTCGCGGCGGTGGGCCGGCGCAACAGGCCGGCGGAGTTCCGCGGCCGCGCCGTCGTCCTGGCGTGCGGCGGGTACGAGGGAAACCCGGAGATGATGACCCATTACGTCGGCCGCGGCGCCGTCAACGTGCGGCCGGTGGCGCGCGGGGGCTACTACAACAAGGGCGAAGGCATCCGCATGGCGCTCGACATCGGGGCGGCGCCCGCCGGCGAGTACGGCAACTTCCACGCCGAGCCCATCGATCCCCGCGCCAGCGGCCCGGAACCCGCCGTCATGGTCTTCCCTTACGGCATCCTGGTGAACAAGCACGGCCGGCGGTTCGTCGACGAGGCGCCGGGGCCGGTCGACCGGACCTACGAGCCGATCTGCTACCGCCTGCTCGACGAGGACGACGGCATCGCCTACATCGTCTGCGACGACAAGCTCGAGGACGTGCCCAACTACCGGCGCGCCGTCCGCAGCGACGTCCCGCCGGTGACCGCCGCCGGCCTCGGGGCGCTGGCGGACGGGCTCGGCATCCCCGCCGACGCCCTGCGGGAGACCGTGGCGCTCTACAACGCCGCCTGCCCGGCCGACGGCGGGTTCCGGCCCGAGGAAGTGGACGGCCTCGCCACCCGGGGGCTGAACCCCCCGAAGTCGAACTGGGCGCGGACGCTGGACCGGCCGCCCTTCCGCGCCTGGCCGATGACCGTCTCCAACGTCTTCACCTTCGGCGGGCTCAAGGTGAACGCCAGGGCCCAGGTCCTGAACTGCGACGGCGAGGTCATCCCCGGGCTCTACGCGGCGGGCGAGGTCGTCGGCATCTACTACCGCTACTACACGGGCGCGACCTCCGTGATGCGGGGCGCCACCTTCGGCCGCATCGCCGGGCGCGACGCCGCCCGGATGCAGGCCCCCTGACCGGCCGCGGAGCGCGGGAGACTCCAGTGCGGTCCGGCGGGAGAATGAAGGTCTCCTCCCCCCTGACAGGACTCCTCTGCGAAACGCGGTTGGGGCGGCGCATCGTTCTCCGACACCCTCACCCTGTCCCTCTCCCGCACGCGGGAGAGGGGACCCTCGGGGCGCGGCCGGGCCACTCGGGTCCCCTCCCCCTTGGCAGGGCGGCGGGGATCCCGACCGGCAACGGGGAGACCCCGGCATGAGACTCGAGGGCCGGACCGCCCTGATCACCGGCGCGGCGGGCGGGATCGGCGGCGCGACGGCCCGCGCGTTCGCCCGCGAAGGGGCGGACCTCTGCCTGTCCGACCTCGGCGGCACCGCGGCGGTCGCCGCCGAGGTCGCGGGACTGGGCCGGCGCGCCGTCGAGGTCCGCGCCGACGTGACGGACCGCGCCCAGGTCGGGGCGATGGTCGACGCGGCGGTCGCGGCCCTCGGCCGCATCGACGTGCTCGTGACCGTGGCCGGGGTGACGTCCCTCGGCGGCGCGGAGTCCCTCGACGAGGCGGAGTGGGACCGCGTGATCGACATCAACCTCAAGGGCACCTGGCTCTGCTGCCAGGCGGTCATCGCCCCGATGCGCCGGCGGCGCTACGGCCGCATCGTCACGGTGGGCTCCCTGATCGGAAAGAACGGCGGCAACCCGCGGCCGTGGCTCGACCGGAGCGAGCAGGACGGTTCGTCCAACGTCGCCTACGGCGCCTCGAAGGCCGGCGTCCACGCGGTGACGTTCTTCCTCGCCAAGGAGCTCGCGGCGGACGGGATCACCGTCAACTCGGTCTCGCCGGGACCCATCGCCACGCGGATGACGGAGAACGCCAGCCCGAGGCTCGGGGAGATCGTCCCGGTGGGCCGCATGGGGACGCCGGAGGAGGTGGCGGACGCCATCCTGTTCCTGGCCGGCGAGTCGAGCGGCTTCGTCACGGGCGAGACCCTCGACATCAACGGCGGCATCATGGTCGACTGACGGCCGGATCGTCCGTATCCGCACGTCTCACGGAGCACGGGAGGGCACATGAGCGACGGAGTAACCCTGGAGAGGGACGGCGCGATCGCCACGGTCGTCCTGTCCAACCCCGGGCGCCTCAACGCGATGACGCCGGCCATGTGGCGCGGCCTCGAGGCGCGCATGGACGAGGCCTCCGGCGACGACGGCGTCCGCGCGGTGGTGCTCAGGGGGGACGGCGCGAACTTCGTCTCCGGCGCCGACATCTCCGCGTTCGACGAGGCGCGCGCGGACGGCGCCCAGGCCCGCGGCTACGGCGCGCGCACGCGGGACGCCATGGCCGCCGTCCGCCGGTGCCGGCACCCCACCGTCGCGCTCATCGAGGGCGTGTGCATCGGCGGCGGCATGGAGATCGCCTGCATGTGCGACATCCGCGTCTGCGGCGAGTCGAGCCGCTTCGGCATCACGAGCAACCGTCTCGGCCTCGGCGTGGGACACGAGGAGCTGAGCGCCCTGATCGACGTGTGCGGCCGGGCCTTCGCCCTCGAGATCATGCTCGAGGGACGGATCTTCGGCGCGGAGGAAGCGGCCGCCAAGGGCTTCGTCCACAAGATCTGTCCCGACGGCGAGGTGGCGGAGGAAGCCTACGGGCGCGCGCGGCACATCGCCGGCCGCGCGCCGCTGTCCAACCGCTGGCACAAGGCGGCGATCCTCCGCCTCGACGACCCCGCGCCCGTGACGGCGGACGAAGCCGACGCCGGCTTCGGCCTGTTCGACTCGGAGGACTACCGGGAAGGCGTCCGCGCCTTCATGGAGAAGCGCGCGCCCGACTTCAAGGGACGCTGACCGTGGCCGGGACTCCGCCCGGACCCCTCGCGGGCCTCAAGGTCGTCGACCTCACGCACCATCTGGCGGGACCGACCTGCGGGCTCATGCTCGCCGACCTCGGCGCCGACGTGGTCAAGGTCGAGAGGGTGCCGGGCGGCGACGACTCGCGCCGCTCCGTGCCGCCCACCATCGGCGGCGAGTCCGCCGCCTTCATGATGATGAACCGCAACAAGCGCGGCATCGCGGTCGACCTCAAGACGGAGGGCGGCAGGCGGATCCTGCGGCGCCTCGCGGCGGACGCCGACGTCCTGATCGAGAACTTCCGGCCGGGCACCCTCGACCGCCTGGGAGTCGGCTACGGGACGCTGAGGGAGGCCAATCCCGGCCTCGTCTACGGGGCGATCTCGGGCTTCGGCACCACCGGCCCGTACCGGGGCCGCGGCGGCTTCGACCTCGTGGCGCAGGGCATGAGCGGCCTGATGAGCATCACGGGCGACGCCTCGGGGACCGCGCCGACCAAGGTCGGCGCGCCGGTCACGGACATCACGGCGGGGCTGCTGCTGACGATGGGCGTGCTGGCGGCGCTGCACGAGCGCGGGCGCACGGGCGAAGGCCAGCTCGTGGACACGTCCCTGTTCGAGGCCGGCATCACCCACACCTTCTGGCAGTCGGCCATCGCCTTCGCCACCGGCGTCGCGCCGCGCGCCATGGGGACCCGGCACCCGCTGAACGCGCCCTACCAGGCCTTCCGGACGGCCGATTCCTGGATGTGCATCGGCGCCGCCTCGCAGCGCAACTGGGGACGGCTCATGGCCCTGCTGGACGCGCCGGACATCGCCGGGGACCCGCGCTTCGCCGACAACGCCGCCCGCATGGCCAACACCGACGCCCTGGACGAGGCGCTCAGCGCCGTCTTCCGCACGGCGACGACGGACGAGTGGCTGGCCCGCTTCGAGGAGGCCGGCATCCCCGCCGGGCCGATCAACACCGTCGCCGACATGCACGCCGATCCCCAGACGGCGGCCCGCGGCATGACCCCGGAGGTCGCGCACCCGACGGCCGGCGCGGTGAAGACGCTCGGGCCGCCGGTGAAGTTCTCGCGCACCCCGG
The DNA here is from genome assembly GCA_963663355.2 of Alphaproteobacteria bacterium. GTDB lineage: Bacteria > Pseudomonadota > Alphaproteobacteria > UBA2966 > UBA2966 > UBA2966. The sequence goes on along the minus strand of CAXXKS010000001.1, from coordinate 1,495,369 downwards.
CCGACGTGCGGTCGCCCGCGCCCCTCTACGGCCAGCACACCCGCGAGGTCCTGGGCCGGCACGGCTTCTCCGACGCCGAGATCGCCGCCCTCCTGGACGAGGGCGCCGCGGTCGCCGCGGACGGGGACCCGGCGGAGGGCTGAGGCCGGGTCTCCGCCCGTCCTCCGGCGGCTCGCCGCTTGGCCTCCGCAACCAAAAATCTTCACTATCTCAATACGGTAGGGGGATTTTTCGTGCCTACAGTCATGGTCCGATTTATTCCCAGTACCTGCACGCAGAGGGAGTGGATGAAGCGGCAAGACCCGTTCATGCCCCCCAACCACTATAACCATTCGTCGGACGGGAAACGTGGGCGCGCACTCAAGCAGTCCTCTCACCATGCGGATGTCGACAGCATCAATTCGACCGGTCTATCGCGACGCGACCGAATGTTACGCGGTCATTGCCCTACTTGCTCTCAGAATGTCTCCATCCTCACATTGAGGAGATCGTTAGCGAAAGCGCGGATCAGGACCGCTTCGATGGAGTCGATCATACCGGGGGCGATCTCGTAGGCGCTAAAATAGGCCGCCAAATCCGCGAGGGGCACGGACACCTGCTCAATCTTGCGCGGCCTGTCCGTCGCGGATACGAATTCCCGGTTAGTTACCGGGTGTTTGGCACGAAAAAGTTCATTCCTACCGCGGTCGCGATTGAAGGCGCTCTTCATTTCCGCCCAAAGAGTCCTCCTTGATGTCTTGCCGACATAAAGGCCCCGACCGCGCGTATCGTAAAAGATATAAATTCCCTTCACGTTATCCAGTACCCCGCGCAAGCCCTGTGCTTGGCTCGAAGCGTTCGTTCCTGTAGGGAACAGTTCCCATTGCATACCCTGTCGAGACTCGACTCGATTAATCGGATAGAATTCAACGACCGGCTTGATTATAGTACGATTGGCTTCGTTTGTAGCTGCACTTCGAGATCGCTCGAACATGCCTGCCATCTCTCGGTTCGTGAGTTCCTTTCCCTCATTTCTCCACTTGGCCAATTGAGCAGGTTTGGTACCCAGGTATGTTGCGACATCTCTGTCAGTTCTGAACTTATCAGCTTTCTTTTCCCTCAAATAGTCAGCAAAACTAGTGATATTCATGTGACCCTACATTCGATTTCTTCCCAACAGAAAACCAAGTGTTACCATATTCCAATCGCAAGCCGTTGGTCCTCGGTTAAAGTTGGCAATCCCGCTCCGTTTCTGTTTCTCCTGTGAGCGCACGGTCCCAACAACTCACGCGGGGAATACTGGTTCGACTTCTCCCATAGCGAAACGTTGAGGAATGACCAAGGCCCCTCTCGGCCAGCATACGGGTCGATTGACCTAATCGTATCCCATAATTCGGTCTCAGTCCACAATATCGACGAGCAGAAGTCTCTGCAAATGGTGGAATCACCCGGAATCACCCGGAATCACCCGGAAACTCGCGGTGGCTAAAGGGATCGCGCGCCGCGCGCCGCCGCTTGGAGCGATAAAAGTCTTTGGGAATCCCGCGTGAAACGGGGTGTTTATCGCCGATAAACGGCCAATTTACCGGCGTGAAACAGGTGTTTTCCGCGGGGGATTCTCGCCGGTTGCGGGTGAAAGCGAAGGGCCCTACAGTGACGGCGGCGCTGGAGTCACTCCGCAAGGGCCTCATGCCTTCGGGCGAGCGCGGGGGTTGCGGCCCGCCCGGCGCCGTTCTATCCCCCGATCCCCTTCAGCCGGCGCCGCGCCGAGGCGAGGTCGCGGGGCTGCGCTCTGTGGAGGGTCTGGAGGTAGATCGCGTCCCCGTCCTCCGTCGCCTTGACGACCGCGCGCCACAGGTCGCCGTCTACCTCCAGGAACCCAGTGGCATGCCGCGCCCTGGCAGCTTCGAATATCTCTCCGTCGTCGAGGCACAACATTGCTTCCTCATCAGCGCATTGATGCTTCCTGCACCAGTAGCGAGGCCACGCTGAGAGGAAAACCTTCATAGCGCCGCCAGTCGAGAGACGATGCCGCGAAGGCGATCCACCAGCAGGTCCTGGTGGTGCACAGCGGCCTCATGGCTGACGGCCCAAGCCTTCGTACCCTTGCTCGAAACCTCCTGGGTGAAGTCGTCGGCGGCCAATTGGTCTATCCACGGCTCGAGTATCGCCCTCAATTTCTCGGGGAGATCGGCCTCGAAGGTCGCCGCCCCGAACGAAAAGTCCCTGGTGCGCATCCATCCTATGAATGACCGCGGGTAGAGCCAGGCAACGCTCACATGTTGGGGCCTGACCGAGCAAACCACTCGAATGCTGACGCCGGAGGTTCCGTAGTACACATAGCCGTTGGATTGTTCGGCGGCCTCCAATAGCCGGTCCGCAACGCCGCGTACCTCTTCGTCCTCGAACCCCGCCAGGAACGATTCGCGGGTGAGCTTGGGTGCAGACCCAGTTCGGCCGCGCGTGGAAATGGCCGTAGTTCTCCCGATCACCCGTGGAACGAGTGTCTGGGCAGACCCGCCGTGGAACCGCTTGATCTCGACCGCCAACACCTCGATGCCGGGCATCTGGGCGTTGAGGAACGTGACGACCTGTGCGAGGGGATCCGGTATTTCGTCCGCCACGAACAGGAGACGCAGACGCTTTGCCGCCAAATTCGTGGCTACGTCTTGCCAGAAGCCCTCCACATCCGGCTCGTCATCCCCTTGCAGCAGAGTGGCAAGCTCATCGTCCGGGTCGTGGCCCCGGTCACGGATCTGACTCTCGAACGTGTTACGCAGTTCGCTTGCTGTCCAGGTCTCGGACGCATGCGCCGCATACTCCAGCATCTGCCCGACAATGCTGCGCCTTATATCGGGGCTGGACCCCCGTTTCACCTCTGCCAGGGTGGGAACCGCATCCTGGTCGACGATCAGGTGGTCGACCGACCAACGGGCACCTTCGCCGGATGACGCAGCGATACCCTTCTCGCGGGTGACAAGAATCCAGCGGCGCGCGTCGCCGGGCCGGATCTGCTCACCGTCCAGCAATTCCGGGTGTTCGGCGATCAGCTTCTGTAGCTCGTCCTCGGTGGAAAATGGTGTTTCTTCCAGGGCTTCCAGATTCCCTTCTCCCGTTGAGGTATAGATACGCTCGGGCATTTGCCGTCCCTTCGATGGGTTGGATACCAGCGCAAAAGCACCGGGGCGATGTCACACGCATTGGACGGGTCGAGGAACCTCCGGTCAACACCGCCTCATCCGACGATCGATGACTCGCGATGAATCGGTGCCCGGACGGGGCCGCGCCCATGCCGCAACCCGCGCTGCTCTTCGACGCGGAAGCCGCCCCTTGTCATGGAACGCTCCGGGACTGCACGCGCCGATGTCGATACGATGGCGGATCGGCATCCCGGGTCGTGCCGGCGGGCCGCGACCGGCCTCGCGAATCGGCCGCCCGGCCGCCGCCGGGAGCAATGAGCGTTTGCCCGCGGACGCCAGCTCAAGGTTTCAATTGGCCGGACCGTAAACTTGCAATCGGCCGGGGTCCGGACTTACAATCGGCCGATGCCGAATCCGGTCTTCTATCCCCGATCCGCAGAGCGCCGGCTTGTCGAAGCGCTCGAGGATTCGCCGGTCGTGCTGATCCACGGTCCGCGCCAGTGCGGCAAGACGACGCTCGCCCAGTTCACCTGCGCGCCGGACCACCTGACCTGGCGGGAGCGAACCTCTCACGTGGGGGTACTCCCGGGAAGGCAGGGACTACAGCTATTTCAGCTTCGACAATCCGGTTGCGAGAGACGGCGCCAAGGCCGATCCGCTGGGATTCGTCGCCGCACTGCCCGAGCGGGTCATCCTGGACGAAGTCCAGCATGTCCCGGAATTGTTCGAAGCCGTCAAGGTGTCCGTGGATCGCGATCGGGCGCCCGGACGCTTCCTGCTCACGGGATCCACCAACGTCTTTCTCGTTCCGCAATTGTCGGATTCGCTGGCGGGACGCTTGCGGATCGTGCCGCTGCATCCCTTGACACAGCATGAACTCACGGGCCGACCGGATCCCTCCCGTCCGGATGCGGGCTTCCTGGACGCCCTGTTCGGGGAAGGCTTTCCGGCGTTCCGGTTCGAGCGTCTCGGGGCACAGCTTGTCGAGAAGATCGTCGCCGGCGGCTACCCGGCGGCGTTGGCGCTTCCGACCGCGAGGCGCGCGGCGAATTGGTATCGCGACTACGCGGAGGCGCTCGTTCAGCGCGACGTACGGGACCTGACCCGCGTCCGCTCGCTCGACGTCCTGCCGAGGCTCCTGCGGGCCGCGGCCGCGCAGACGGCCCAACTCTACAACCTCAGCAGTCTGGCCTCGCCTTTCGCTCTCAGCCGGCCTTCGGTCGGGGACTACGTCACGCTTCTCGAGAGGCTTTTCCTGCTGGAACGGCTCCCCGCCTGGCACGGCAATCGACTGAAGCGGCTGGTCAAGAGTCCGAAGCTGCATCTCGCCGACACGGGACTCGCCACGGCCCTGCTCGGTATCGACGCCAAGGGACTGGCGGCGGACAGAATCCAGTTCGGACATCTCCTGGAGACCTTCGCGTTTCAGGAGTTGCGGCGACAGGCAAGCTGGAGCGACGTGCCGACCGGGTTCTTCCATTTTCGAGACAAGGACGGCTTCGAAACGGACATCGTCGTCGAGCGGGCATCCGGCGCCGTCGCAGGCCTGGAAGTCAAGGCGGCGGCGACGGTGACCCGGAACGACTTCCGCGGACTGCGCAAACTCGAGAAGGCGGCCGGCAACCGCTTCGCCCGCGGCGTCGTGCTCTATGACGGCGAGACCAGCGTCCCCTTCGGCGATCGTTTTCAGGCCGTACCGATGTCCCGGTTGTGGAGAACGCCGTAGGCGCCGCGGATACCGGCGCGTCCCGCCCCGCGTGACGGTTTTGCTACAAGGGGCGCATGGACCCCCTGGTCATCCTCGTGGTGCTCTGCGCCGCCACGACGCACGCCGCGTGGAACACGCTCGTGAAGGTCGGCGACGACCCTCTCATGACGGCGGCGGTCCTCAACATCGCGACGACGGCGATCGGGCTCGCGCTGGTGCCCGTCACCGGCCTCCCGGATCCCGGCACGTGGCCCTTCCTCGCCGCTTCGGTCATCGCCCACACGGGCTATTTCGTCTGTCTGACCGGCGGCTACCGCGTCGGCGACCTGTCCCACGTCTATCCCCTGGCGAGGGGGTCCGGACCGGTCTACGCCGCGGTCCTGACCTACGTCGTGGCGGGCGAGACCCTGAGCCCGGCGGGCATCGCGGCCGTCGCCCTGATCTGCGCCGCCATCCTGAGCCTGACGTTCGCCGGCGGCCGCGTCGTCCGGGGCGGAAAGGCCCCCGTCCTGTTCGGCCTCGGCACGGGACTGTTCATCGGCTCGTACACCCTGATCGACGGTCTCGGCGTCCGGCAGGCCGGCACGCCCCTCGACTTCATCGTCTGGCTCTTCGTCCTGCACGGGTTTCCGGTCGTCGCCATCGCGTTCTGGCGGCGGCGGGCGACGCTCCGGACCAGTCTGCGCGCCAACTGGCGCCGCGGCGCCCTGGGCGGCTGCCTCGGGTTCGCCGGCTACGGCCTCGTCCTCTGGGCCATGTCCACCAACCCCATCGCCCTGGTGTCGGCGCTGCGCGAGACGAGCGTCATCATCGCGGCGATGATCGGCACGCGCCTCCTGGGCGAGCCGTTCGGGCGCCCGCGCGTCGCGGCCGCCGCCGTCATGGCCTGCGGCATCGTCCTGCTGCAGGCCGCGGGGCGGGGTTGAAGGCGGCGGCGACACCGATTAAACAGGGGCTCGCGGCCTCGCGGCCGATACGAACACGCGGTTTCACCGGCGGGACGGCCAGGGCGCCCGCCGCGACGATCCCCGGTAGCTCAGTTGGTAGAGCGGGTGGCTGTTAACCACTAGGTCGCTGGTTCGAGTCCGGCCCGGGGAGCCAATCCCAGGATCGCCAAGGTCCCGGCAATTCTTCCAGACCCACCTTGAACCCCGGAATTCCGGGGTTTTTTCTTGCCTTCCATGCTTGCGGCTTCCGTTCGATTCCCATGAATCCGATTCCGAACGTGGGGCAAAACTTGGGACAAATGACCAATCTATCCGCAGCGAGAATCAGGAAGTTGTCGGAACCCGGCAGCGGCACGCTCTACCTCCGGGTCGCGCCGGGCGGCTCCAGGGTCAAGGCGGGATGCTGACGAGCCGGAGCCACCTTACCTATCCGTCTCCCCAACGACGCTCATTGCCCTCCGGTTTGGATTTCCTGCCTGTCTCCACATCGTCGTGCCCGGCCGTCTTCGGCAGGGAGAGTGGTTGATTCCTTGCATTTGATTCAATTTTTCCGGCAAACGACGCCATGGCCGAGCACGCCTATCCGTTCCAGTTCGTCTTCCAACCGGAAAATTCGGCAGGCCCGATGCGGTAGCGGGAGAAGTTGCCCTCGTGAAGGCTCAACAATTCCCGTTCCACGACTTCGCGAAAGCGCTCACGCTCTGCATCCTCGACATGCTCCACCGCCCAAGCGCCGATGTGCGCGCTCGCGGCCCTCTTGTCCATGCCCCGGCGAACGACGTCCCCGACGAGTTCGCGTATCGCCGCCCGGTGCGTCAATTTGAAAGGGTCGGGCTCGCCGAGCGACATGCGCACGGCGGCGTAGCGCGCCGCAGACCGCCTGCAGGCCCACACGAAGACATCGCGCAGCAGTTCAAAGCGCTTGAGCTCGTATACGCCGAGGATCGCTTCCGTGTAGAGATCCCGCGGCACTCCTTCAAAGGACAGAGGCGACAGATTCGCCCTGATCAGCGGAATGTTCGCGGCAAGCCTGGACACCCGCTTGTTCACGTCGTCGAAGGGTTGCAGATAGGGAAGCTGCACCATCGCAAAAAGAGCCTGCTCGAACGGATCTTCGATCAGCGAGGCCTTGGTCAGAATCCGATCGAAGCACTCTTCGACGAGTTGCGGTACCTCCAGGGGATGAAAGACGGAGCCCTGGATACCCACGCCCATACGCCGGAGCCTTCCCGGCGCCTCGGGGTCGGCCAGAAGGTTGTCCGCCAGCGCGGCGTGCAGATTGAGGACGGTATGGCGGTTGAAGCCGATGTCCTCCGTGACATCCACCAGAATCTCAATGGCGTCCTTGTGGTTCAGAATCATCTGGGCTTCCAGCCGGTCCTTGCCTTCCGCTTCCTCGCCGAGCTCGATCAGGCGCGTCGTATCGAGGAGGGAATAGGTGTTGCCTTCCAGACGGCTCGAGTTCCAGGACAAGTCGATCAACAACCGGTTCAACACCTTCTTCGCGTACGTGCCGGCAGGTTGCTCGACAAGTTCGGTCGTGCCGAACTCCAGCAATTCCACCCGCTCTGGTCCGGAGAGGTAGAAGGTCTCATTGGGGAGATAGCGATCCAGGAAGCTCCGGTCGCAGCCGATCGGCTCGCGTGCTTCCACAGGCTGCCTGACGTAGTTCCGGATTTCTTCTCCCGCCTCGGAAAGCCGAATCGTCGCCGTGAGCCGCGCACCGGCGCCCGCGGTTCCGACGGACACCGCTCCAACCGACGCTCTTGCAGCTTCCGGCAAGCGGTACCGGGCCCAGCGACCGGATCCATCCCGTATCAGGCGCCCGTCATCGACGAGTGCTTTCAAATGGTATTGCAGGGTTCGGCGCGGCAGGGCAGCGCCCAATGCATCCGCTATCCGTGGAGCGGATACGCCCTCGGGTCGCTGTCCCACCGCCTCTTCAATGGCTCGAAGGCTCTTCTCGCGAATGCGTCTCGCCACTTCCGCACTCCAGATCGCACAGGTATGGGCGCAAGATAGGAAAGATTGACGCAAATATCAAGCATACGCGCAATTATACATGCGCGTATGCTTCCAAATTGCGCGCATGCGCCGGGCCGCCCCCCGCGCGGTCCCTACCCCGCCCCGGCCATCCGGTCGAGGCCCCGGCGCAGGATGGCGTTGAACTCGGCGGGCGCCTCGACGTTGGGGAAGTGGCGCTGGTTCGCGATGACGGTCAGCCGCGACCCCGCGATGCGCTCGTGGATCGCGTGGGTGCAGGCGATCGGCGCCGCCGGATCGTCCCGGGACCCGACGACGTGGGTGGGCGCGGCGATCCGGTGGAGCGAGTCCCGGTAGTCGAGGCCCGCGACCGCCGAGGTCCCGCCGACGTACCCCTCCACGTCGGTGGCGACGAAGACGTCGCGCACGGCGCGGTAGCCGGCGCCGGCGGCCTCCGCGAAGGCGTCGGTGAACCAGTACCTGTCGGTGGCGTCCCAGACCGCCCGCATGCCCTCCGCGCGGACCAGCGCCTGGCGCTCGCCGATCCACGCCCGGTGCTCAGGCTCCGTGCAGGAGAGGGTGCAGCAGAGGGACAGCGACAGGACCCGCTCCGGGTGGAGGATGCCGAGGCCCTGCCCGATCATGCCGCCGGTGGAGATGCCGATCCAGTGCACCCGGTCGAGGCCGAAGGCGTCGAGCAGTCCGACGGCGTCCGCGTCGAACCGGGCCAGGGTGTACGGCGCGGGCGGGGCGTCCGTGTCCCCGGCGCCCCGGAAGTCGTAGCGCAGGACGCGGTAGCGGTCCGCGAGCGCCGGCACCTGCCGGTCCCACAGGCGGTGACTCGTCCCCATGGCGTGCGCCATCACGACGACGGGGCCGTCCTCGGGACCGTCCCAGCGGCAGGCGATGTCGATGTCGCCGACGCGGACCTTGCCGATGCTCATGACGCCGCGGACCTTACAGCACGCGCCGCGCAACGGCGAGAAAACCCCGCGCCCCTGGGGTAGACTCCGGCCCGGACAGCAGCCCGGGAGGACCCCCGCATGGCCTTCGACCCCTACTCCGACGCCGTCGCGCTGGCGCGCGCCTACCGGACCGGCGAGACCGCCGCGTCCGAGGCGGTCGCGGCGCTCCTGGACCGGATCGCGGCGCACGATCCGAAGCTCGGCGCGTTCCAGGCGCTCTACGCGGAAGAGGCCCGCGCCGCCGCCACGGCCGCCGACGGGGCGATGCGGTCGGAACACGCCGTCGGCCCCTTCCACGGCATTCCCTTCGCCCTCAAGGACATCGTCGACGTGGAGGGGCGCGTCACGACGGGCGGGTCGGCCGCCATGGCCGACCGGGTGTCGCCGCGCACGGGAACCGTGGCCCGGCGCCTGCTCTCCGCGGGCGGCATCCTCGTCGGCAAGACCAGGACCGTCGAGGTGGCCATGGGCGGCTGGGGCACCAACCGGCGCATGGGCACGCCCTGGAACCCCTGGGACCCGGAGGTCCACCGCACGCCGGGCGGGTCGTCGAGCGGCTCCGGCGTCGCCGTGGCCGCGGGGCTCGTCCCCTGCGCCGTGGGCACGGACACGGGCGGGTCGGTGCGCACGCCGGCGGCGTGGAACGGCATCGTCGGCCTCAAGGTCACCGAAGGGCTGCTGCCCACCGACGGGATCATCCCCTACTCCCACACCCTCGACACCCCGGGTCCGATGGTCCGCTCGGTGCGCGACGCCGCCTTCATGCTCGACGTCATGGCGGGCCGGGAGTCCCACGAGCTCGAGACGCACCTGGAGGACGGCGGCGCGCCGGCGGGCATCGGCGGCCTGCGCCTCGGCGCCTTCGCCGGGAAGGACCGGGAGCCCGTCGGCGCCGACATCCTGGCGCTCTACGACGCGGCCCTCGACCGGCTTCGCTCCCTCGGAGCGGACGTCGTTCCCTTCGACCCGCCGGTCTCCTACGAGGCCATGGCCGAGGCCAACGGCTTCGTCTTCGCGGCCGAGGGGTACACCCACCACGGCGCGCTGATGGAGGACGCGGACGCGCCGGTCGACGAGGACGTGCGGCCGCGCGTCCTGCGGGGCCGGGAGATCGCGGCCCACGAGTACATCGCCGCCGTGCTCGAGCGCCGGGAGCACATCGCCCGGGTCCTCGAGGCCATGGAGGGCCTCGCCGCCCTGGTCACGCCGACGCTGCGCACCGGCGCCGTGCCGGTCGCCGACGCCGACCAGGACGACACGCCCGCCCACCTCACGCGCCCGTTCAACTACCTCGCCATGTGCGCGCTGTCGGTGCCCATGGGGCTGACGCCCGCGGGGCTGCCGGGCGGGCTGCAGATCGCGGCGCGGGCCGGCGGCGAGGCCACGGCGCTCCGCATCGGCGCCGCGTTCGAGGCGTCGCTGGGGCCGTCCGCGCGGCCGCCGCTCCGGGGAGACACGCCATGACGTCCGACGCGTTCGCGGGACTCCGCGACATCTCCCGCGCCTACGGGGACGGCGAAACGACGGCGGGCGAGACGGTCGACGCGCTGCTCCGCCGCATCGAGGTCCACGAGCCCCGGCTCGGCGCCTTCCAGGCCGTCTACGGGGACGACGCGCGCGCCGCCGCGGAGGCCGCCGACCTCGCCATGCGGAACGGCCATCGGATCGGACCCTTCCACGGCCTTCCCTTCGCCCTCAAGGACATCGTCGACGTGGAGGGGCGCATCACGACGGCCGGGTCGGCGGCCCTCCGCGGCCGCGTCCCGCCGGCGACGGCCACGATCGCCCGGCGCCTGCTGGCCGCGGGCGGCATCCTCGTCGGCAAGACGAAGACGGTCGAGTTCGCCATGGGCGGCTGGGGGACCAACCAGCACATGGGCACCCCCCGGAACCCGTGGGACATGGAGACGGCGCGCGTGCCCGGAGGGTCGTCGAGCGGCTCCGGCGTCGCCGTCGCGGCGGGCCTGGTTCCCTGCGCCGTGGGCACCGACACGGGCGGCTCGGTGCGCCTGCCCGCGTCGTTCTGCGGCATCGTCGGCCTGAAGGCGACGGAGGGAACCCTGCCCACGGACGGGATCGTCCCGCTGTCGCACACGCTGGACACGCCGGGACCGATGACGCGGTCGGTAGGCGACGCCGCGTTCATGTTCGACGTCATGGCGGGGCGCGGCGGCGGCGCGGGCGAGGACCCGGCGCGGCGCGGCCTGAAGGGCCTGCGCATGGGAATCCTCGCCGAACCCGACCGCGAACCCGTGGACGGCGCGGTCCTGGCGCTCTACGACGCGGCCCTGGAGACGTTCCAGGCGATGGGCGCGGAGCTGGTGCCGTTCGAGCCGCCGGTCTCCTTCCGCGAGCTCGGCGAGGACAGCGGCCTGATCTTCATCACCGAGGGCTACGCCCACCACCGCGCGGCCGCGGAGGACCCGTCCACGCCGATGGACGAGCACGTGCGCGCGCGGTTCCTGGACCGCCGGGACGTCGCCGCCCACGAGTACATCGCGGCGACCCTGCGGCGGCGGGAGCGGACCGCCCTCTTCCGGCGCCGCCTGGCGGACCTGTCCGCGCTGCTGACGCCGACCACGGCCGCCGCCGCCGCCGCGCTGGCGGAGGTGGACGAAACCGCGCCGGCCGGCTGGTTCACCCGCCCGGTCAACTACCTCGCCATGTGCGCCCTTTCGGTCCCCATGGGCCTGACCGCGGACGGCCTGCCCGCCGGCCTCCAGATCGCCGGCCCGGGCAGCGGCGAACGGACGGTACTGCGCATCGGCGCCGCCTACGAGGGGGCGCGGGGGCCGTTCGGCCGCCCCGCCCTGCCGCCGCCGGAGTGACGGAGCCCGGCGTCCCTTCGGGCGCCCTCGACCTCGCGCGGGCGTTCCGCGCGGGCGGGACGACGGCCCGCGACACGGTCGAGGACCTGCTGTCCCGGATCGAGGCGCACGACCCCGCGCTCGGCGCGTTCCAGGCCGTCTACGCCGAGGACGCCCGCGCGGCGGCCGGGGCCGCCGACAGGGCCATGGGCAGCGGCCACCGCGTCGGTCCCTTTCACGGCATTCCGTTCGCCGTGAAGGACGTCATCGACGTGGCGGGCCGGGTGACGACGGCCGGCTCCCTGACCCGGCCCGGCCGGCCGGCCGCCGGATCGGCGACGGTGGCGGGGCGCCTGCTCGCCGCCGGCGGGATTCTGCTCGGCAAGACCAAAACCATCGAGTTCTCCATGGGAGGCTGGGGCACCAACCGGCATTTCGGGACGCCCCGGAACCCCTGGGACCCGAGCCGGCACCGGGTCGCGGGCGGATCGTCGAGCGGGTCGGCGGCGGCCGTCGCCGCGGGCATGGTCCCGGCGGCGCTCGGCACGGACACGGGCGGTTCGATCCGCACGCCGGCGGCCTGGTGCGGCGCGGTCGGCCTCAAGACCACCCACGGCGTCCTGCCCATGGACGGGATCGTCCCCACCGCCCATTCGCTCGACACCGTGGGGCCGATCGTCCGTTCCGTCGCGGACGCCGCGTTCCTGCTCGACGTCATGGCGGGCCGCGGGCCGGCCGGGCTGGACCGGCACCTGGACCCGGATGCGCCGCCCGCCCTTCCGGGCCTCCGCCTCGGTGCGCTCCCGCGGGACGCGCGCGAAGGCATGGACGATGCCGTGCTCGATCTCTACGACGCGGCCCTCGAGCGGCTGCGTTCCCTCGGCGCCGGGATCGAGGTCTTCTCGCCGCCGCTGTCCTATGCGGACATGGCGCGCGCCAACCGGCTGATCGCCACGTCGGAGGCGTACGCCCACCACGGCGCGCCGATGGAGGACCCCCGGGCGCCCGTCGACGAGGACGTCCGCCGGCTCATCCTTCCGGGACGGAACGTCCCGGCGCACGAGTACATCGCCGCCCTGCTGCGGCGCGCCGAAGACATCGAGGCCTTCCTGACGCGGATGAGGGGTTTCGCGGCCCTGGCGACGCCGACCCTCGGCGTCGCCGCCGCGCCTCTCGAGGAGGTGAAGCCGCGGGACTATCCGGCCGGCTTCACCCGGCCGGTCAACTACCTCGGCATGTGCGCCGTGTCGGTGCCCATGGGCCTGACCCCGGAACGCCTGCCGGCGGGGCTGCAAATCGTGGCGCGGGCCGGCGAGGAAGCGACGGCGCTCCGCGTCGCCGCCGCCTACGAGCGGGCGCGGGGACCGTTCCCCCACCCGCCCGCCTTCGCTCCTCCGCCCTGATCGGGGGAGGACGAGAGGAGGGAGAACCGCCGCGCTATAGTGCGGGCGGGGAAGCGGACAGGGACCGGAAACATGGCCTTCGTGAGAAACGCCTGGTACGTGGCCGGATGGAGCGAAGAGTTCGAGCGCCGGCTGCGCCGGGTCACCGTCCTCGGCGAGGACCTCGTGATGTACCGCGCCTCGACCGGCGCGGTCGCGGCGCTCGCGGACCGCTGCCCCCACAAGCTGCTGCCGCTGTCCCGGGGGCGGCTGACCGGCGACCGGATCGAGTGCGGCTACCACGGCACGACCTTCGGCCCCGACGGCCGGTGCACGCGCATCCCCGGCCAGCCGCGCATCCCGCCGACGGCGTGCGTCCGCGCCTTTCCGGTCCACGAACGCCACGGCATCGTCTGGGTGTGGACGGGCGATCCGGAGAAGGCCGACACGGACGCCGTGTTCGACCTGCCCCAGATGTCCGACCCGGCCTGGGAGAGCCACCGGGGGGACGCGCTGCACATCGGGTCCGGCTACCTCAACGTGGCGGAGAACCTGATCGATCCGGCGCACGTGACCTACGTCCACCCGACCACGCTGGGCAGCGCGTCCCACGCCGACGTGCCCGTGAAGTACGAGACCGGGGGCGATCCGATCCTGGCCTGGCGCTGGATCCGCGACGCCCCGCCGATCCCGTTCTTCGCCCAGTTCGGCATGTTCGAGGGGAACGTCGACCGCTGGCAGTACTTCTACCTCCACCTGCCGAGCACCGCCGTGATCGACTTCGGCAGCGCCGACGCCGTACCGGAGTCGACGGAGGACCGCCGGCACGCGGGCGTCCGCATCTTCGCCCTGCACTTCCTCACGCCCGTGACCGCGAACCGCACCGTCGACCGCTGGATGCACGTCCGCGACACGCGGGTCGGAGACGAGGACTTCGCCCGCGCGCTGGACGAGTCCTTCCGCGTCGCCTTCGCGGAGGACAAGGACATCCTCGAGGCCATACAGGCCGAGGAGGAGAAGCCCCCGAACGGACCCCGGCTCCAGCTCGCCATCGACCGGGCCTGCATCGCCTACCGGGCGCGCATCGCCGAGCTCGCCGAGTCCGAACGGCTCTCCTGACGCCATTGCCGTCCGGTTTGGATTTCCGGCCTGTTCCCCGCCCCCGCCGCGGCGCGGGGAACAGGGAGAAAAGGGGGGCGACGCGGTTCGTCGGTCGGACAACGGCATTCGGGGCCGGCGGGCCGCGGCGGTCAGCGGTTGCGCGGCAGGATGCGGCGGATGCCGTTCCCCCGGCCCCGCACGGTCTCGCGGTAGAACACGTAGAGACCGCCGCCGACGATCAGCGCCATGCCCGACAGGGCGGCGGCGTCCGGCCACTCCTCCCACAGCAGGGCGCCCCAGAACAGCGACAGGGGGAGCGCGGCGTACTCGAACGGCGCGACGACGGCGGGCCGCGCCACCCGGTAGGCCTGGGACAGGAGGTAGGCCCCGATGGCGATCAGCACGCCGCAGCCGAGCAGGAGCGCGATCTCCCCGCCGGCCGGCCAGACCCAGGCCCGCAGCAGGAACGCGACGCTCGGGTGGTCCGACCCGGCGAAGCGGCCGTCGCCGATCGCCAGTCCGGCGGCGGCGCTGACGGCCACGAACCCGACGTGCACGTACAGCGCCATCGACGACGCCCGGTCGGTGGCCCCGAGCCTGCGGGTCACGATCTGGAGCAGCGCGTAGGCGAGGGCCGCGCCCGCGGGAAACAGCGCCACGAGGTCGACGGTCCCGCCGCCCGGCCGGAGCATGACGACCATCCCCGCCATGCCCGCGAGGACGGCGGCCCAGCGCCGCATCCCGACCCGCTCCCCGAGCAGGGGGACCGACAGCGCCGTGATGAACAGCGGGGCCAGGAAGAAGACGGCGGTCGCCTCCGCCAGCGGCATGCTGGCCACGCCCATGAAGAAGCACATGTTCGCCGTGACGAGGAGAACGGCCCGGGCCAGGTGCAGGGCCGGCCTGCGCGTCCTCAGCAGGCCGAAGCCGCCCTCGAGGCGCACGATCGCCAGGGTGATCGCCACGGCGACGACCGACCGGGCGAGCGTGACCTCGTGGAGCGGGAACGTGACGCTGAGCCACTTGATCAGGGCGTCCTGGAGGGTCAGCGCGAGGATGCCCCCCAGGACGCAGAGGATGCCGAGCCGCGCGCGATGCACGGGAGGCGGCGCCGGTCGGGACCCCGGCCGCGCGCTCAAGACAGCCGGTTCACGGCGACCGCGCCCTCCTTCACCACCAGCCCGATGCGGTCCTTGTCCTGAAGCCGCGAGATGTCCTCGAGGGGGTTGCCGTCGACGGCGATGACGTCGGCGATCTTGCCGGCCTCGACGGTCCCCAGCTCGTCGAGCCTGCCGAGCGCGTCCGCGGCGTTCCGGGTGGCCGTCTGGATCGCCTCCATCTCCGTGAGGCCCAGCGAGACGTAGATCGCCAGCTCCCGCGCGTTGGAGCCGAACGTCGGGTGCCAGCAGGTGTCGGTGCCCATGGCGAACCGGACGCCGGCCTCCCGGTAGCGCTCGAAGGAGGCGAAGCAGTTGCCGGCGATCTCCCGGGCCTGGACGAGGACGAAATCCTCGGCGCCGCGGCGGCGGCGCTCCTCGATCACCGCCTCCTCCCGGAGCGCCAGGGTCGGCACGTTGTAGAGCCCCGACTCGGCGAGCCGCGCGACGGACTCGCCGTCCACGTAGGTGCAGTGCTCGACCGTGTCCACGCCCGCGTCGAGGGCCATCTTGACCGACAGGGGCGTGTGGCAGTGGGCGGCCACGGGCTTCTGGAAGGCGTGGGCCTCGTCGACGACGGCCTCGAGCTCCTCCGAGGTCATGTTGCGGTCCCACAGGTCGTCGTGGCGGTCGAAGGAGCACTGTCCGCCGGACACGCACGTCTTGAGGAAGTCGGCGCCGTCTCGGAGGTTCCGGCGGGACGCGCGGCGGATGTCCCAGGGGCCGTCGCCGTAGCGCTCCCGGTCCCGCGGCACGACCCGGGGCTGCATCCGGTCGTGGTGGCTCCCGGTGGTCAGCACGAAGCCGCCGGCGACGAGCCGGGGGCCGGGCAGCTTGCCCGCCGCGATGGCGTCGCGCAGCGCGCCCATCTCCTGCACGAAGTTCCGGCCGTGGGGCGTCACCCAGTCCATGTCGCGCAGGGTCGTGAATCCGGACTCGAGCAGCACCCGCGCGTTCTTGGCGGCGTCGAGCAGCATCTCCGCCGGCGTGCGGACGACGTTCGCCAGCTCGATGTGGGCGTAGTCGCCGTCGTTCGCCGCCGAGAGGTGGACGTGCAGGTCCATCATGCCCGGCATCAGCACGCGGCCGCCGCAGTCGATCACGCGGGCGCCGCCCCCGCGGCCGGCGTCCCCCCGGCGGCCCACGCCGGTCATGCGCCCGTCCTCGATCAGGATCTCGGGATCGGCGGCCGGCTCGCCCCCGTTCCCGTCGATCAGCAAGCCGCCCCGCAAGATCAGCGTCTCCGCCATGGTCTTCCCCTCCGTCTCACGGCCGTCACGGACATCATGATAGGCGGGCGGTCGGGCGGGACAAAATCGCCGCCGCCGGG
Source organism: Alphaproteobacteria bacterium (assembly GCA_963663355.2). Lineage (GTDB taxonomy): Bacteria > Pseudomonadota > Alphaproteobacteria > UBA2966 > UBA2966 > UBA2966. The sequence continues at coordinate 1,478,870 of CAXXKS010000001.1, read as the reverse complement.
GACCCCGTCCGTCCGCCCGTGTATACTGCCCGCCACGGGCGGCGGCTGGAGGCGAACCCATGAGCGACGCGGCGGCTTCGCGGAAACGGGAGGTGATGGACGAGGCGGCGGCGCGGTTCGCCGCGCAGGACCGGGATCCGGGATGGACGCCGACCCAGAAGCTCGCGCTCGCGTGCCGCATACTGGCGCGGGAAGGGCACGGCGCGGGCCTGGCGGGACAGATGACCGCGCGCGGCGGCCCGCCCGGCACCATGTGGACGCATCCCTATGGGCTCGGGTTCGACGAGATCAGGGCCGGCGACTACATGCTGGTCGACGGCGGCCTGAACGTGCTCGAAGGCGGCGGCACGCCCAATCCGGCGAACCGCTTCCACCTCCACGTCTACGAGGCGCGGCCCGACGTCCAGGCCATCGTCCACACGCATCCCCCCTGCGTCTCGGCGCTCTCGATGACCGGCGAGGAACTGGCCGTGTCGCACATGGACACCGCGATCCTCTACGAGGACTGCGCCTTCCTGCCCCACTGGCCCGGCGTGCCGTTCGGGGAGGGCGAGGGCGAGCTGATCGCCGGCGCCCTCGGGGACAAGCGGGCGGTGCTGCTCGCGCACCACGGGCAGCTCTGCGCCGGCCGGTCCGTCGAGGAAGCCACGGTGCTGGCCGTCACGATCGAGCACGCGGCCCGGCTCCAGTTGCTGGCGCGCGGCGCGGGCGGGATCCGGCCGGTCGTTCCCGAGCTGGCGCGCGAGGCCCACGACTGGAGGCTGCGGCCGGAACCGGTCGCCCTCAATTTCCAGTATTACGCGCGGCGGGCGCTCCGGGACGGCGACGACTGCCTGGGGTGAGCGGCCGGGGACGACGCGCCGTCAACCCCCAGCCCGGCCCTCCCCCCGCCCCCCGGCGAGGGTCACGACGGCTCGAAGGTTTTCGCCAGTTCCGCCTTGCGGCGGTCCTTCTCCGCGACCGCGGCGGCGCGGGCCAGCAGGCGCCGGGCGCGCTCGACGACGGGCGCGTCGACCATCCGTCCGTCCACCGCGACGGCGCCGAGGCCCCTCCCCTCCGCCTCCTCGCCGGCCGCCACGATCCTGCGGGCGCCGGCGACCTCCTCGGCCGCCGGCGTCAGTTCCGCGTTGAGGACGGGAACGCCGGAGGGATGCACGCAGGCGGCGCCCTCGAAGCCGAACCGCCGGGAGCGGCGCACCGTTTCCGCGAAGGCTTCGGTATCGGCGTAGTCCGCCACCGTGCCGATGAACCCGAGCGGCACGATGCCCGCGGCGCGGGCCGCGAGCTGGACGGTCTGCTTGGGGAGGTGCAGGGTCTCGGCGTCCGGCGTCATGCCGGCCTCGAGCGCGAAGTCCTCCGAACCCAGCGCCATGGCGACGACGCGGGGGTCCGCCCGGGCGATCTCGGCGGCGCGGAACCAGGCGGCCGGGCTCTCCACGACGGCGACGAGCCTCGTCGATCCGGGATCGCGCCGCCCCGCGCGCTCGACCTCGGAGACCGCCTCCGCCAGCATCCGCACGTGCTCCGGCGACTCGGTCTTCGAGAGCCACAGCGCGTCGGCGCCGGCGCGGACGGCGGCCTCGACGTCGGCCAGCGCCATGCGCGGCGGCCGGTTGACGCGCACCAGCACGTCGGCCCCTCCCCGTCCCGACGCCGCCACGGACCGCGGCAGGGCCTCCCGCGCGGCCGCCTTCTCCGCCGGCGGCACGCTGTCCTCGAGGTCGAGGATGATCGCGTCCGCGCCGCGCGTGTGCGCCTTGCCGACGAACCGCGGGTTGTTGGCGGGTACGTACAGCAGGGACCGCCAGACGAGGGCCGCGGCGGCGGTCACAGGCACCCGCCTTCCGCCAGCGCTTCGACGTCCTCGGGCGCGTAGCCGAGGGACTCCAGGATCTCCGCGTTGTGCTCCCCGAGTCCGGGCGCCGGCCGGGCGAACCCTCCCGGGGTCTCCGACAGGCGCGGGACGACGTTGTGCATCGGCAGCGACCCCAGGTCGCCGTCCGGCGCCTCGACCAGGACCTCCCGCTCGATGAAGTGCGCGTCCCGCACGATGTCGGCAATGTCGTTGACCGGCGCCACGGTCGCGCCCGCCGCGCGGAAGACGGCGAGGCACTCGTCCCGGTCCCGCGCGGCGATCCACCCGCCCACGGCCTCGTCGATCTCGTCCCGGTGGTCGAGGCGCGCGTCGTTCGTGGCGAAGCGCGGGTCCTCGATCATGTCCGCCCGGCCGATGGCGGCGAAGATGCGGGCGGCCAGCGGCTGCGTGGACCCGGACATGGCGAGCCACTTGCCGTCCCTGGTCCGGTAGACGTTTCGCGGCGCCGCCGTGTTGGACCGGCTGCCGACCCGCTCGCGCGTCCCGCCGGTGACCCGGTGCCACGCCGCCTCGGGTCCGAGGATCGAGAAGACGGGTTCCAGCAGCGAGAGGTCGACGACCTGGCCGCGGCAGGCGCCCCGCTCGCGGGACCGGACCGCGATCAGCACCGCCATCGCGCCGTACAGTCCGGTCACCATGTCCGCCATGTGGATGGGCGGCAGCACCGGCTCGCGGTCGGCGAAGCCGTTCCGGTATGCGAACCCCGACATCGCCTCGACCAGGGTGCCGAAGCCGGGCCGCTCGCGGTAGGGGCCGGTCTGGCCGAACCCGGACACCCGCACGACGACGAGGTCGGGATTCCGCTCCATCAGGACGTCCGGACCGAGACCCATCTTCTCCAGCGTGCCGGGACGGTAATTCTCGATGAACACGTCCGCCGTGGCCACCAGGGCGAGCAGGACCTCCCGCGCCGCGGCGGTCCGGAGGTTGAGCGTCAGGCTCCTCTTGTTGCGGCCGTACACCTTCCACGACAGCGCGTGCCCGTCGACCAGCCAGGCCCGGAGGGGATCTCCGGTCCCCGGCGATTCGACCTTGATCACGTCGGCCCCGTGGTCCGCGAGCTGCAGGCTGATCATGTTGCCGGCGAGCACGCGCGAGAGGTCGACCACCCGAAGCCCCGACAGCGGACCGCCGAAGTCCGGGTCGAACGCCACCCGCCGGAGCGCCCGCGGCGGCGCCCGCTCCCCATCGGCACGGTCCTCGGCGGCGGTCATCGCGCTGCCTCCCGGTCCTTCGTCCCTGCGCGACAGCGTAGAACGGTTCCGGCGCGGCGGAAACCGCCGGAGAACGCGGCGACGGAGGGGCGGTGACGCCCGTCCCAGGCGAGCCTGCGACGCGCCGTTTCCGACACCCTCACCCTGTCCCTCTCCCGCCAGCGGGAGAGGGGACCCTCGGGGCGCGGCCGGGCCTCGGGTCTCCTCCCCCTGGAAAGGCCGGCCGTCAGGGGGGAGCGACGGTCGGCCGGCTCTCCGCGATCCATGCCGCGATGCCGCCGCGCACGTCGTACACGCGCCGGTACCCGGCCTCCCGGTCCAGGAAACGGCTGACCGCGCGGCTCCGTCCGCCGCTGTGGCACAGGATCGCGACCGGCCGCTCCCTCGCGGCGACGAACGCGAGTTTCGACATCCACGCCCGGAGATCGTAGCGTCCCGCGGCGTCGAAGAAGGTCAGCAGGTGGCTCCCTTCGATCACGCCGGTCCTGCTCCACTCGTCGGGTCTCCGGATATCGACGACCGGCACGCCCCTTGCCATGAGCCGCTGGAGCTCCGCGCCGTCGACATGGAGGACGTCCGCGCGAACCGGCGCCGCGCCGGCGAGGAGCACGGCTATGAGCAGCATCGGCCTGAGCATCGCCTTTTCCGCGAACGTTCGGCTCCGGTCGCCGCGGAGAGTTTCGCACGGCCCCGCCGCGACCGCCAGCCGGGCGGCCCTCAGGCGCCGTCGGCCTCGGGCAGCGCGACCGTCGCCCGCAGTCCGCCTTCGGCGCGGTTCTCCAGCCGGATGTCGCCGCCGTGGCCGCGGACGACGGTCCGCGCGATGGCGAGGCCCAGCCCGGCGCCACCCGTGTCGCGGCCGCGCGACTCGTCGAGCCGGACGAAGGGCTCGAACACCCGCTCCAGGTCGGCCTCGGGGATGCCGGGCCCGTCGTCCTCGACGACGACCCGAAGCCGCCCGCCGTCCCGGACGATCCGCGCCACCGCGCGGACTCCGTGGGTGCCCGCGTTCTCCAGCAGGTTCCGGACGGCGCGGCGCAACGCCACGGGCCGGCAGGCGACCAGGATCCGGCCGGACTCCCGCACCGTGACGTCGTGTCCGAGGTCCGCGAGGTCGGCGGCGACGCTGTCGATCAACGCATGGAGGTCGACCGTCCGGGTCTCTTCCCGCCGCGCGTCCTCCCGGACGAACGCCAGGGCGTCCTCCGTCATCCGTTGCATCTCGTCCAGCGCGGCGAGGATTTTCGCCCGCGTCTCCGCGTCTTCGACGAACTCGGCGTGGAGGCGGAGGCTCGTGATCGGGGTCCGCAGGTCGTGGGATATCGCCGCGAGCATGGCCGTGCGGTCGCGCACGAAGCGGTCGAGCCGTTCGCGCATGAGGTTGAAGGCGCGGATGGAGTTCCGGGTTTCCAGGGGGCCGGCCTCGGGCAGGTCGCCGACCTCCTCGCCCCGGCCGAGCCGGTCGGCGGCGACCGCAAGGCTCCGCATGGGCTTCGAGATGCGCCGCCCCATCAGAACGGCCACGACGGCGACGCCGAGAGCCGAGAGCAGGAACGACAGCACGAAGGTCCGGCCCCACGGCGGGGCGCCCGGAGGCGGTCCCACGGCGACGTTCAGCCAGCGCCCGTCCTCCAGGGCGGCGGACGCGGCGAACCAGCGGCGGCGCCAGCGCCCCTCCGGACCGTCGCCGCGCCGGTCCCGCCGCCACAGCGGCGCCACCCGCACCCTCTCCCGCCCGACGCCGAGCGCGGCGGAGAGGCCGTCGGCGATGGCGGCCACCCGCCTGCCCGCCCCGGTCTCGCCGACCAGGGGCTCCCCGGTCAGGGAAAACCGCGCGAACTCGGTGCTGGCCGCCGCGACGACGGCGCCGTGACGCGCGCGCGGCGTGTCCCGGAGCAGCCGCGCCACGGTTCCCGCGCGCACGATGGCGTTGTCCCGGTGCGCGTGCCGCACCGCCGAGAGGCGCTCGCCGGCGAAGAGGAACACGGCGGCGCCCTGCGCGACGACGAGGACGAGCAGCAGCAGCAGCGTGAGCCGGCCGGCGAGGCTTTTCGGCGCCAGCCTCATTCGCGCTCCACCTCGCCCGCGAACCGGTAGCCGCCGCCCCAGACGGTGACGACGAGCTCGGGAGATTTCGGGTCCCGCTCCACCTTTCGGCGCAGCCTGCTGACCTGGTTGTCGACGGCGCGGTCGAACGGCGCGGCGCGGCGGCCCCGCGTCAGATCGAGAATCTGGTCCCGGGAGAGCACGGTTCCGGGACGCTCCAGCAGCGCCGCGAGCAGCCGGAACTCTCCCGTCGAGAGGGGCGTCACGACGCCGGCCTCGTCCCTCAGTTCGCGCCTGCCCGTGTCCAGCGACCAGCGGCCGAACCGGTACGTCGTTCCGGAACCGGGCTCGCGGTCGGGCGGCAGGCTCCGCGTGCGCCGGATCACCGCCTTGACGCGGGCCAGAAGCTCCCGGGGATTGAACGGCTTGGTCACGTAGTCGTCGGCCCCCATCTCCAGCCCCACGACCCTGTCCGTGTCCTCGGCCATGGCGGTCAGCAGGATGACCGGAATCCGGGTCGTTTCCCGCAAATGCCGGCAGAGCCGGAGACCGTCCTCCCCCGGCATCATGATGTCGAGGACGACGAGGTCGACCGCCGCCGTCCGCAGCGCCCGCCGCGCGGGGGCGGCGCCGTCGGCCGTGGTGACGCGCATGCCGTGCTTCTCGAGATATCGCGCCAGGGGATCGCGAATATCCCGGCGGTCGTCGACCACGAGCACGTGCGGAGAGGCTTCCATGGGCAACAGCTAACGCGGCGGCCCGCCGGACGGGCGAAAAAAGTGTAACAAAGTTTGCCGCGCCGCCCCCCGGCGAAGGCCCGCGACACACCAGGCGCACAGACGCCACGATTTTGCGACATCCGCCCCCTACATGTCGTCCATCGGCAATTCGAACCAGGAGCGAACCGATGAGAACACGGACGAAAGCATTGATCGGACTGGGCGTCGCCGCGGCGGTCGGCGGGGTCGCGCTCGCCGGCACGGGCTACGCCGACCGCGGATACCGCGCGCACCACGGCGTCGCCGGCCAGTACGGGCCCGGCGCGCGGTTCCTCGCCAAGGGACACTTCAAGCTGATGGCGATGGAGATGTTCGACTCCATCGACGCCGACGGCGACGGGAAGCTCACGCAGGCGGAGATCGACACGGCCCAGAACGACCGCCACACCCGTCACGACGCCGACGGCGACGGCAACCTCGGCCTCAAGGAATTCGCGGGCCTCTGGCAAGAGGTCACGCGCCCGGTCGCCGTGCGCGCCTTCCAGATGCTCGACACCGACGGCGACGCGGTCGTCACGCGCGCGGAATACGACCGGCCGTTCGCCGGCATCGTCGAACGGCTGGACCGCGATGGCGACGGCGCCCTCTCGCCGGGCGACCGGTGGCGGCGCCGGGGCGGCGGCAAGCGCGGCGACGGCGGATAGGCCCGAGGGGGTGGACGCGGCGTCGCCGGTCCTTACTATCTCCGGTGCGGACGCGAGCGCCGCCGACGAGGCTCGAACCAAGCGAAAGGACAGCGAACATGCTCTCTTCCGATGCTCCGGAGGTCAAAGAGTTCTGGGAGAAGGCGTGCGGCGAGACGGGGATCGACCCCTCCTCGACCTACCACGCCTCCACCTTCGGCGATCCCAAGTTCTTCGACGAGATCGACGAGATCACAGAACTTGCGCTCGAGGGCCAGAAGCAGGCCACGTCGCACCTCGAGATCGACTTCGAGGTCAACGACGTTCCGATCCGCCGGGAGGGCGACTACTGGCTGATGCTGGACAAATCGCTCAAGCCCCGCGGGATCGTCCGGCTCACCACGGTCAAGATCACGCCCTTCAACGAGGTCGACGACGAGTACGCGGCCATCGAGGGCGAGGGCGATTCGAGCCTGCGCCACTGGAAGGAAGTCCACGAGGACTATTTCAAGCTGCAGCTCGACGCCTGGGGCCGCGAGTGGCGCGAGGACCTCCCCGTGGTCTGCGAGATCTTCAAGCTGGTGTATCCGCCGCTGGAGACGTAGGCGGTGGTGGCGAGTCCGGACGGCCTCCCGCCGCCGGAGATCCGGGCGGAACTGGACCGGACGCGAGGCCGGCCCCGTTCCAGGGCCCGCCACCTGCCGGGTTGGATGTATACCTCGCCGGAGGTGTTCGCGCTCGAGGCCGAGCGCCTGTTCCTGAAGGAATGGCTGATCGTCGGGCGGGTCGAGGAACTCGCCGAGCCCGGCGACTACCTCACCTTCGACATCGTCGACGAGCCCGTCGTCGCGACCCGCGGGACGGACGGCAGGCTCCACGCGTTCTCCAACGTCTGCCGGCACCGCGGCGCCAGGGTCGTGGAGGGCCGCGGCAACGCCAGGGCGTTCTCCTGCCCCTACCACGGCTGGACCTACGACACCGCGGGCAGGCTCGTCCGCACGACGTTCGCGGACGACGTCGAGGGCTTCGATTTCGAGAACTGCCGCCTGCCCCGGCTCGGGGTCGGAGAGTGGGGCGGCTGGCTCTTCGTCAACTTCGACACGGACGCGGCGCCGCTGGCCGAGCACGTCGCCCCGTACCGGGAGCGCCTCGGCCACTTCCGGCAGGAGGACTGCCGTCTCGGCGGCAAGCTGGAGGTCGAGACGGACGTCAACTGGAAGCTGATCGCCGAGAACCTGATCGACGTCTACCACTTCCACGTGCTGCACGCGGCGTCGTTCGGGAGCGACAGGAACCGGAACCGTATGCTCCCCTACCCGGAGAACGAGCTCGTCATCTTCCGGCCCGACTCGCGCTCGCTCACTCCGACGGGAGAAGCGCTGCTGGGCCCCCTGCCCTGGATCGACGGCGACACGCCGGCCGCCGCGGGGCACATGCCGCCGAACGCCTATTTCACCTGCCACCGCGACAGCGTGAAGCTCTGGATGAGCTGGCCCCTCGGCCCGGCCCGCGCCAGGATCGTCGTCTACTCCGTCTACGCGCCAGCGCAGATGGAACGCGACGACTTCGCGGAGAAGGCGAAGGTCTACGACGATTTCCTGGCGCGGATCGTCGACGAGGACCTGGGCATGGTCACGGCGTTGCAGAAGAACATGGCCTCGCGCAACTTCCGGCCGGGTCCGATGGTCGGCCTCGAGTCCGGCGTGCACAGCACCGTCAACACCCTCATCGACCGCCTGTTCGACGGATAGAGCGAACACGGATGGCTCAGTTCGTCAAACGTGGGCAACCCGGATTGCCGACGGCCCAGGATACGCTTCTTTATTTTGTCGTCATTCCCGCGCAAGCGGGAATCCATGTTTTTTCGCCATGAAGCCCGCCCCAGCAACCGCCGAGACCGACATTTCCGGCGAGGGGATGTCGGTCTTCCCATTTCCGGCGCCGGTCCATTCGAGGATCGTTCCGAGATTGCCGTGCAGCACGGCATCCATCTCACCCCATCTCGAGCCCGGGGTGAGCACGATGCGCTCGATCCGGGCGCGATGGCGGATGCCGCCGCGTCGCGGTCCTCCGGATGGTCAAGCGCCTCGGCAAGCCGCGCCACCTTGTGCCGGTAGATGTCCGCGACGTTGGGGTGGGGCCGTCAGGCGGTGGATCGCCGCGGCGGCGCCCGGATCGCCCTGGAAGAACGGCCACATCGAGAGCTTCAATGCCAGGCTCCGTGACGAGCTGCTCAACGGGGAGATATTCACACCCTCAAGGAAATCCAGGTCCTCATCGAATCCGGGCGGCCAGCTTGGCGGAGAAATCGTCAATGCACCAACATTGGAACCGGACCAGTCGCCGGGGACAGGCCACCGCATAGAAGTAGGTGCATCGGGCTTGGACTGAGGACAAGATGGTCGGTTTCCTTGAAATGCCTTGAAATACATAGTCTTGAAAATTGAATCTGGCGGAACTTTGGGTACGCAACCCTATGGAGAGCGCGAGCGACGGAACACCCATGAGAGCTTGATGGGCTGTTGAAATTCTAGGACAGGATCTCGTCAAGCCGGCTGTTCGGGTGATCCTGACGGATCAGGCTTGGGTGGCGGACGACAGCCATGGGTCCGGGAGCCGCCATGGGTGGATTGAACGTCGGTTCTGAAGATGGCGGCGCGCAATTGGCACCACGGAAATCCGTCGGTGGTGCAGATGCCTGCGACCGGAAGGATAACGGCAACGCGCGAGGATCGCCGGCGCGAAACAAGTCGGCCGAGGCGGGACGTCTCGGCCAAAATACGATGGCATTCAAATCGTCAGAGTGATCCCCCGCAGCCGACCTTCGACTCTGACGTCCTTCAAAAATGATTTGTCCCTCGCGCCGTCGCGCGAGAGAACTGCCGTGAAGTCGCTCTCGACAACGCGGTCGCCGAAGAAGAGGCAAACGTCGTCGGGATCGCACTGGTTGGAGGTCCAGACGAGGCCGTCGGCGTCCGGAACATCGCGGTGGATGCCTTCTGCCCAGAGGACGGTCTGACCGTACAGAGCTGGACTCGACGTGATCAGTTCCCTCCGCGAAATACTCCAGTTGCCCAAAGTCACGTTGCGCAGCTCGACAAGCCGCAAGGCGCGGTTTGTACGAAGCCCAGAATGCGTCCGAATGTAGAGCTCGTTGAGACGTACCGTCCTTGTCCTGGCGTTTGCAGGAACGTCGTGGAATATCGTCTCATGGATTGCCGCACGGAGCGTCGCGCTCGCATAGAGGGAGGGCACCGGCGTTCCGTTGGCGTCGTTGAACGGGGCGAAGCGAGTCTGCCCACCCCGACCCGGGTTGAACTCCGCCGCCCGGAAGGTCGTTCGATGAACGCGATGGAGTTCAGTACCTCTGGGTAGGACAGAACATTGCGGGTTCGCAAGCGGAGACGGCGGATTACGGATCGCCATCCTCAGCCGACGGCCGGATCGCGCAGGCGGTCGGCTGCATTCAGGACACCGTCTTCGTCGCCGAGCGTTTCTTCCGGAGATCTTCCGTCGAGCCAGCCATTGCCTGACCGGAACCAGAACGCAATCTGCCACGGCGTCATGTCGGCCGGCAGACGCTTTAGCACTTGCTTAACGACGGGCAGCGGATGGCCGTCGGCGAACTGGAAGCACGGAAATAGCTGAGCGCGGCCGTTGCGTACCGCAAAGACCCTTTTCTCACGCCTCCATCGAGAGGCCGGTTCGCTTGGGTTGTTCAACAGCGAGCCGTGCATGAGCTTGTGGATATTGGCAGCCGTGAATGTCGGAACCTCGCGGAGGTACTGCGCACGCAGCTCGGCATTGTCCTGCTCGAGTTCTCGATCAACGTCGGCTCGCTCCTCCCCTTGGAGATACATGTCGACGAGCGCCTCAATGTTGCGTTCGGTCAATTCCGTTCGACGCTGCCCCAAGATGCGTCCAGCCATAGTTGCGGTCGCGCGCATGACCGCAGCTTCCTGTTTGGAAGCGGCGCCGATCAAAATCCATCTTTGCAATTGCCGCTGCTTGCCCCGCAGACTATTGCGTGCCTTGATTTTCTCTCGCAATCGTATGGAGAACCCTTCGACTTCGTCTGATGTCAGCTCGACAGCAGGAGTGGTTTCCAGCAACTCGGCCATGATCATGTCCAGACCGTGAATTTGAACGCAAATCTTATATATAGTGAAACTCACGAAGAGTCAATCCAGATATCTGGATTCTCTGACCGTTCTTGGCTCGGCTTACGTCCGGCATAGGCTCTTGATCCCATTTGGGTAAGCAAGATCGAGAAGCAGGGGCGTCGATCAGCTCCCAACCTGCGTGCTGAACGACATGGGGTTGAATCAGGTCGCTTGATCTTTCTGGTTTGAGCCTCTGCGCCACCATCATGGGACAGGACTGGTCTTGCCGCCGTTGCCTGGCGCCGGGGCACTGCGTCAAGGGGGGTAGCTGGCCTTCCAGAGGAGCATCGTTTCTCCAAGCCAGCGAGCAGGAAAGGATGAGTCCCGACTTTGGGCGAGATGTTGGGCGAATTCTTGTTTTATTTGAGAGGCTTAGGTCAGTTCAGATTAGGATTTCAATCAAATGTCGGTCTCGGTGGTTGCGAGCCCTTGCGTCCGTATGGAGTCCCGCTTTCGCGGGAATGACGGAACACATGGCTCATCGTGACGCCGATACCTGCGAATCACGAATTGCGCCATAACGGATAGAGCGGTTGACTCGATTGCCTTACCTTTTTATCGTAAAAGTAAGGAGGAACCGGGCATGATCGTCAAGGTCACGTCGAAACGGCAGGTCACGTTTCCCGCGCGCGTACTGGATGCGCTGGGAGTAGGCCCCGGCGACCGGCTCGAGCTCCACGAGGGCCCCGACGGCTTCCTTCTGCGGCCGAGACGCATCGAGTATTCCCGGCTGGGGACGTTGCGAAGCAAGATTCCGCCCGGACATCCGGCTTTCGACCTCGACGCGTTCCGGAACGAGTCCCATGATCCGGCGCTTTGGGATTGACACCTCGATTCTCGTACGGCTGCTCACCGGAGACCCGCAGGACGGCTTCGAATACTGCGTGGGCAGGATGGCCGCCGTCGTCGAGGAGGACGGCGAGGTATTCGCGTCCAATCAGGTCATCGGCGAGGCCTACGTCGCCGCACGGCACCATTACGGGGTGTCCGGGCCGGATGCCCGCGCGTCCCTCGCGGACGTGCTTCGAAGCGGCCTTGTCGCCCCCCTGAGCGGGCCCTCGGTCATCGCGGCCCTGGAGGCCTCGGGCGGACCGGGCCTGCTGAACCGTCTCATCGCGGACGGCTACGTCCGCGAGGGGCTGGAGGTGCTGACGCTCGACCGCAAGACGGCGGGCCTCCGCGCGGCACGGCACCTGTAGCGCGTCGTTCTGCGACACCCTCACCCCCCGCCTTCGCGGGGGCAGGCTCCGTCTCTCTCCCGCAAGACCGGGAGAGGGAACCCTCGGGCGCGGGTCCCCTCCCCCCGGACAGGAGCGCTGGAAAATTTTCGAGTGGCGCGTATTATTCCGGTTCACGCCGCCCGCGCGGCAACCCCAGGGGGAATTCGGATGCCAGAGCGAAACGCACCTTCGGAGCTCGGAGACAAATTGAACAAGTGGATCGGCATCGCCTCCATCGGCGGCGTCGCCCTGCTGACCCTGGTGCTCGCCATCGCGGGCGGAATCGCGCCCGCGGTCTGACGGTCGGCCGGACTCCGGCTACATGGGCAGCCGGTCGTCCGCCTTGCCGCCGAACAACTGCTCCCGGCGCATCTGGGCCACGTCCGGCTCGACGACGGGAGCGAGCAGGTTCCTGGCGAACGCCTCCCGCTCCGCGAGCAGCCAGGCCTGCAGGTCCTCGTCCCGGTCCAGCGCCTTGAGCACCGCGTCGTCGACCGCGCCCTTCTTCTCGAGGGCGCGCCGGAGGCGTTCGTTCTGCGCCTTGAGGACGAACACCTCGCCGGCAAGCGCGACCGTCATCCCCATCAGGCGGGTAACGGCCGGGTCGTCGAAGTACTGATGCTTGGGTAGGGTCATCTAAGCCGCCTTCGCTATGATCACGGTCCAGGGAAAGCGCCACTCGTCGGGCATGTCGCCGCCGTTCCTGAGGGCGCCGTCGTATTCCTCGAAAGGCTCGACCCGCACGTCCGTGAAGCCGGCCTTCTCGAGTTCCGCCGCCAGGTCCATCTTGTCCATGGTGATCATGTAGGGCTCGCGGTTGCGCGCCGCGTGGCCGTAGTAGATGAACTTGCCGACATCGCCGCCCGGCGGGTCGTAGAAGTCGAGGTGCGTGTAGTACCCGCCCGTCTCGAGCACGCGGCGCGCCTCCCTGAAGGTGTTGCGAATGGCCCGCGGCGGCAACTCGTGAAGCACCATGGTGCCGGCGATGGCGTCGAAGCTCCCGTCCTCGAACTTCATGCGTTCGATGTCGCCCTGGACGAACCTGACCGGCATCTTCTGCTCGACGGCGCGGCGGTGGGCGAGGCGCAGGCACGGCTTGCTCAGGTCGATGCCCGTCACGTCGGCCTCGGGCATCTCCCTCTTCAGGGACATGGTCGTCTTGCCGAAGCCGCAGCCCTCGTCGAGCACCTTCCGCGGCTCGCGGAGCTCCTTGATCATGCGCACGTAACGGGTGTGGAGGTCCGCGTGCGCCGCATGGGTCGGCATCGTGGTGCGGGACCCCTGCTCGTAGGAATGCGCCCCCGTGTTGTCGATCCAGACGCCGCCCGGAAACTGGTGGAAGTCGCCCAGGGTGTAGTACTTCGGGAGCTCGATGCCGGGGTCGAGCTCGAGCAGCTCCGGCTCGATCCCGTCGTACCTGTCGAGGAGCGCGTCGAGTTCGCCCTCCCGGGGCTCGAAGTAGGACATGAACCCCCAGCGGCCCATGAACTTGCACTGTTGCAGGTAGTGCTCCAGCCAGCCGTAGTACTGGTACGTCGTCGAGGAGCGCATCGCCGCCTCGATCTCCTTCGGATCCTTCAACCCGAGCGCCCGCGCCTCCTCCACCACCCTGCCGTAGATCTCGTGGGTCCAGTGAAGCTTGAGGCCGACCACGAAGGACTGGTACGCGAGCACCTCGAAGGGGAGGCTTTCGTCAACCGGAGTCGATGCCATGTCGTTCCTCCCGAACCGTTCGGGCGGGGCCGCCGCCGAACGTTTGCGCCCGATTTCGCATGTGGCACCATAGCACGAACGCGTCCGCCGCGCCCCAACTTCCGCAGGGAGAAACCTCATGAACCGGGTTGTCGGCCCTTACGACGCCATGAGCCTGATCACCTACACGCCGCGCGCCGACTCGAACGATCGGGGCTACGAGCGGTGGCTGATCGACGTCGACAACCCCTTTTTCAACGACTCCCCGGTCTGCGTGCGCTACACCAACTGGAAAGTGGTCGACGATGCGGGCGTCGATCCGGGCTTCAGTCATTTCGATTTCTTCGGCATGAACGGCCGGGACTCGGCCGGCGCGGTGTGGAACGACGAGGCGTTGAGCGCGTTCCGCGTCGAGTGGCGCAGGCTGTGGGGCGCGGCGGAAACCCTGGACCCGGCGTCGAACAGCCACGTCAACCTGTGCGAACGCGTCGGCGAGCCCCGGGCCGAGGCCCGTTACGTCGTCGTCGTGCCGGCGGCGGACGCGGCCCGACCGGGCCCGGAGGGCAGCGAGACCTGGTCCACCTACGAAACCTGGCGGGGCGCGCGGGTCTTTCCCGCCTTCCACCTGAAATATACCGACGACCCGGCCGACTTCGAGGCCTTCAGGCGCGCGCGCGGCGGCGGCGGCCCCGCCGCCTTCCTCGCGGTGCTGCTCGCGGCGCCGGACTGACGCCGGCCCCCGGACTCGATCCGGGGGTGTTCCGGACATCCACGTCCGTCCGCCTGGTTCATGGCGGAGGGTCGTTCGAAGCCTTGCCCCCTTTCGACACCCTCACCCTGTCCCTCTCCCGCTCGCGGGAGAGGGGATCCTGGCGGCACGAACGCCGCAGACGGGACAGGCGGAATCGCGAACAACAACGACATAATCACGGGTGACGGAGCGCTAGCCCGCTCTATTCATGACGGGGCGACGATGTAGCGGCGAACATGGCCGTTGGAATTGGGTAGAAGTTCGTTTCCCAGCGCACTTCTGCCGCGGCAACGAAAGCGCCACGCCCGCCATGACCGAAGATACTCTTCGCCGCAAGAAGGTGACCGCCGATTTCGCGGGCGGGGCGCTCTCGTCGGACGGCGGCCTGGTCCTGCTGCGCGCGGCGGAGCGTCGGCTCGAGGCGCTGGCCGGCTGCATCCAGGAATGGCGCGACCCTGTCGGGTGGTCCACACGCTTTCGGCGATGTTGCGCTTTCGCGCCAGCGCCTCCAGGCGCGGGTCCACGGGCGGCCGGAGAGGCGGCGGACCTGAACTCCACGGTCGCGCCTGAGGGTGCGGTTCGACATCGGCACCTAGTCCGGCCACCAGCAACTGTCCGCCAGGACGGCGGCCACGACCTCCGTGCGCCTCGGCGTCGTTCAGCGCCAGAGCGCCGCGGCGAGGAACAGGTCGTCCTGGAACTGGTTGGTCGCCTCCCGGCCCCGCCCGTCGTGGTTCGGCATTCGCCCAGCAGGCCCAGGTCGGCACCCGACCCGAACACCGAATCAAGGCACAAGGGAACGTGTATTCGCCCCCGGCCACGAACGCGGCGTAGTCCTCCTCCACCCCGGCGCCGTTGCGCGCCCCGGCGCGGCGAAGGGCCTCCAGCGCCGTTCAGCAGCCAGGCATCCAGCGTGACCTGGGCGTCCAGCCCGAACTGCGGCGGGTCCGTGGAGGCCGGGGTCCGGTCGTCCACCTCGAGAAACGGCGCCTCCAGCGCCAGGGTCCACCGGTCGTTGAACTCCAGTGCGGGACCAGCACGAAGGCGCCGCCCCCGGCCACGAACGCGGCGTAGTCCTCAGGAACCCCGGCTCCGTTGCGCGCCCCGTGCGCGTCGAACGGCCTCCAGCTTCAGCAGCCAGATGTCCAGCGTCACCTGGGCGTCCAGTCCGAACTGCCGGATCCGCTCGTAGTGCGGGCCAGCACGAAGGCGCCGCCGGAGTCGGCCGCAGGCCTCAGGAACGGCTCCCGGCCGGTGCCGTCGAACGCGCTCACGCCGATGTCCAGCGGCCCCAGTCCCCGGCTGTAGCGGGCCGCGACATCCAGGCGCCACTCCGGCCCCGCTCTCGTACGTGGCCCGTCCACCACGAAGGGCGGCCGCAGGCGCCCGCGCCGGCCGGGCCAGGTGCGCGCCCGGTGGTAGGGGAGCGCAAACAGCTCCGCCGCGCCCCAGTCCCCCGACAGCGTCAGGTGAGCCATGGGCTGGCCCAGCTTCGACTCCTCGTCCGGATGCTCCACGAGGTCGGTCTGGTTCACGATGTCGACGAGGTGGCGCGATTCCGCGACACCCCAGAACACCCGGTCGACGCCGAGGCGCAGCTCCCACTCGCCGGCGCCCGCCGCCCCGAACAGGAGCAGGTAGGCTTCGCGCAGGTCGGCATGGCTGCGGTCGGGGTCCCCGGCGTCGTACCGGAAGTACGGCGCCAGGGTGAAGCTCCCGCCCCCGGCGTCCTCCAGGTAGAACTCCGGCGCCGCGACGAAACCGCTCGCGTGCGCCCGCTGGCCGGGATGCGCGCCGGTCTCCGGATACCACCGGGCCTCCAGGCTCAGGCGCCCCGAAAACGCGTGCTCCACGGAACCGGCACCCGCGCCGCCCGCCGGCACCGCGATGCAGACCGCGCAGACCGCCGCGACCCGGCAGAGGACGCCGCCCGCCGGCATCAGCGCGCCCGTTTCAGCCGGGTCTGCGTGAAGTCGCGTTCGTCGAGCTCCGTGCGGAACTCGAGGTCGGACCAGGTCAGGACGGTGCTCTTCCCCGTCAGGTGATTCACCATCGTCATCTTCTCCGCGCGCCAGTGCCGGTCCAGATACTGCCTGTAGCCCTCCACGGTCAGCGTCTTCAGGTGCGCGTCCTTGCGGTCGTAGTAGTCGATCTTCCACGTGCGGAACGCCTCCCCGTCGCGCCACACGACCTGGCGGCTGTAGCCCGACCCCTTCTCCACCGGAACGGCCTCGACGAGCGTGCACGTCAACTCCCCGCACGCCTCGTCGCGCAGATACCGGTAGCGGAACTTCTCCACCTCGGGAGCGCCCAGGTCCTCGTAGGAGAACTCGCTCCCCATGAAGGAGCCGGACCGGTTCGACGAACTGATGCGCTTGACCCGCTTCAGCGCCGGCAGGTAGAGCCACTGGTCGTCCGATCCCTGCCGGCGGGCGTGAACGAGCAGCGCGGTCCCCTTGACGTCCCGCGGCTCGTCGAACACGAACAGGCTCTTGTCGCCGTCGTCGGCGACCTCGAGGACCTTGATCCGAAGCTGCCGCCGGCTCTCCCGCCCCTGCTTGTTGCGCAGCACCATGGTCTGGCGGGCGGTGAAATTGCCGAACCCCTCGTCCCGGTCGCGGGCCTCGGTCGCAATCCGCAGACCCGCCTCCTCCGCGCTCTCCGCTCCCGCCGGCACGGACACCGGGAAAAGCGCCGGCACGAGCAGGCAAGGGACCAGGAGCGCGGCTCGGACGAGAGGCGTGTACATCGTCATGTCCTCCGGTCGACGGCCATCAGAAGAGGCGGAAGAAGCAGGAAGTCGGCAAGGAGCGCGAAGACGATCGTGATCGTGACCAGAAGGCCGAGCGCCCAGCTGACCTCGAATCCCGACGACGCGAACACCAGGAAACCCAGCGACAGGACGGCGGTCGTCGTCCACAGCGCCCGGCCGACGGTGCGAAAGGCGGCGTGCACGGCTTCGGGGGGAGGCAGGCTCTCGCGACGGGCCTGCAGATACTTGCTCAGGAAATGAATGGTGTCGTCCACGATGATGCCGAAGGCCATCGCGGTGACCACGGAGGCCGCGAGACCCACGTGGCCGACAAGATAGCCCCACAGGCCGAAGCTCATGGCCGCGGGGATGAAGTTGGGCACGAGGCTGACGAGACCGAGGCGCAGGCTCCTGAAGACCAGGATCAGGATCAGCGAAATGAGTCCCATGGCGACGATCGTGCCGCTCAGCATGCTCTCGATGTTTCGTTGGGACAGGTGGGCGAAAACGATGCTGACGCCCGATGCCTCGGCCGCGAGGCCGGGCGCGTTGGTCCGGAGCCAGACCTGCGCCCGTGCGTCGAGCTCGCGCTGGTGCCGGGCCGACAGGCTGCGCAGCACCACGGTCATGCGCGTCGCGGATTTGGCGACGTCGATGCGGTTGTTGAGGTCGCTGCCGAAGGGAAGCGACAGCTCGTACAGCAGGAGATACTGCGCGGCGAGCTCCGGATCGTCCGGCAGACGATGGAAGGCCGGGTCGTCGCCGTGCATGTTCCTGTTGAGACGCTTCATGATGTCCGGAAAGGCCTGGACATGGGTCGTTTCCGGCTGCTCCCGGTACCACTCGGCGAAAGCGTCCACCTTGCGCAGGTACTCGGGATCGGTGATGCCGCCTTCGCGTCCCGCGTTCAGCGAGTACTCCAGCGTCTCCATGCCGGTCAGGTTGTCGATGACGAAGTCCGTATCGCGCCGGAACTCGTAGCGCTCGTCGAGATACTGCGTCCAGTTGTCGGTCAGCTCGATGCGGGGGATGCCCATGACCAGGACGGCGGCCAGAAGCGCGAAGGACGGGAGCAGGACCGCGCGGCGCGCGACGACGAAGGCGCCGAGGCGGTCGAAGACGCCGGGCCGTCCGGCGCTGGCGGGACGTGCGCGCAGGGGCAGGATCGCGAGCATGGCCGGCAGGAGGGTCATGGAATAGAGGAAGGCGCACAGCACGCCGAACGCCACGAGATTGCCGAGGACGTGAAAACTCGGCGACTCCGAGGCGTTGAGGCTGAGGAATCCGATCATGGTCGTGGCGGTGGTCAGAAACACGGGCCAGGCGTTGTCGCGCAGCGACTCGACGATCGCCTCGTCCTTCCCGAGGCCCCGGCCCATACCCTGCAAGACGGCCGTGACAATGTGGATCGAGTGCGCGACCGCGACCGTCATGACGATGATCGGCACGCCCGAATTGGCCGGGTTGAACACCGTGCCGATCCAGCCCGCGAACCCCAAGGTCGTGTTGACGGTGAACACGAGCACGAGAAGGACGGCCAGCGTGCCGAAGACCGAGCGCAGAAGGACGGCGGTCGCGACCGCGACGATCAGGAACACGATCGGACCGAGGGTCTCGAGGTCGTCCTTCGTGGCGTCGGCGAAGGTACGGTTCATGACGACGTCGCCGGTCAGGTGATAGGCGATGTCCGGATGGCTCGCGCGGGCCCGGTCCAGAAGGGCGTCGAGATAATCGGTGATCTCGACCACCGCGGCGTCGGGGCTTTCCGGCAGGGCGAAGCTGATCGTCAGTCCGCCCACGCGCCCGTCATGGGACACCAGGCGGCCGGCGATCTCGGCGGCGTTCAGCGCGACCCCCTCGATTCGGGCGAGATCGGCGTCGCCAAGCGCGCTTGCGTCGTCCACCAGCGGCTCGACGATCAGCTCGTCCCCGAGCGCCTCGCTGTGGGAGTAGTTGGTCAGGGAGTCGACCCTGGTAGACCAGGGCGCCTCCCACGCGGCCTCGGTCAGCTCCTCGATGGCGCCGAGCGCCTCGCGGGTGAACACCGAGCCCCCTTCGGGCGCGACGGCGATCAGGGCCGCGTTGAACGCGGAGTACGTGTCCTCCAGCTCGTCGAGCGCGGCGAGTTGCGGGTTGTCTTCGGGAAACAGGCTGCGGTAGTCGTTCGTCACGCCGATGAGGCGGGCGCCCCCGGTCATGCCGAGCATGACGAGCACGGCGAGCGCGGCCACCGGCCAGCGGCGGCGCAGAACGGCGGCGATATAGCGATCCAGTCCCAAGCCAGCTACCACCGCGGCCGTCGTATTCCGGTTACGAGTTCCGAGCCCGTCCCGTTTCCCGCCATCGGCACGGTCCGCGCGGGAGCGAGCGCCGCGGCGCTCACCAGGAGCTCGATTTCGATGCGTGGACGTGGTCGGGCAGCTTGTAGCTCAACCCGGCCTCGTCGTACACCGAGATTTGCAGAAGCTGGGAGAAGTTCCCCGACCTGACGATATCGTCGCGCTTCAGCAACCGTTGGAGACGCTGCTTCGTCCGGAAAAAAAACAGCGTTCCCAGAGTGGACTGTTTCGGATATCCGAAACTGCCGGCTAGCTGGTTGCCGATGAGTGCCCGCGAAAGACGGTAAGCCAACTCCACGACTTTTTCACTTTCTTCCGGGTCCGGGATACCCGCGACTCCCGGAATGGCCCGGATCAGGGCATTCGCCATGGTCGCCGAATCGGCGTCCGGCGGCGGCTCGCACGCGAAGCCGACGGTGTAGATTCTCCGTGCCTCCGCCCCGTCGGTATAGAGGATGGATTCGGGTATTCCCATGAGATATCCGGCGTAGCGCCACGCCGCAAGGACGCTCGCCTTTTCCTGCTCGTCGAAACGCGCGCCCAGCAACGCCGAATAGTCGAGCAGGCGCTTGGAAAAGACGGAGATGGCCAGACCCAGGTGCGCGGCGCTCACCGGCGTGCCCCAGGCCTCGTGCCGCCACTCGCCGGATCTCGCCAGCAGGAACCTGATCCGGGCGTGAACGAAACGGACCCGGGTGCTGAGCTTCCAGCCGTCGCCGTCCCTGCGCAGACCTCCCGGCATGAATATGTCCAGCAACTGACGGTTGTTCTGCTGCAGGCGCCTCTTGTTCGCCGCCACGCGCCCCGTGATCCTGAAGGACTTGCAGATCAGCGTGGAGAAGCCTTCCACCAGAACAGCGGTCACGAACGCGGCGAGCATGAGGTCGGCGTTCTTGTGAAAGATTCGTACCCCCGGACGAAAGGCCGCGTGGTCGACCCAGGCGGGTTCTTCCAGACCGTCGAAGAATTCGCGCAGGGGCCGGGGCGCGTCGCGCAACGCCTCGCCGTGCCGTTCGATGCCGGCGCCCACGAACCGGTGCAGGTCCTCGGGAGGCAGCGAGGACAGTTCCTCAAGCACCGGGTCGAGCCGGGAATCGCCGATGGCAGTGTGCCTGACGTAGTTGTCCGCCGCCGCCGGGTCGGCGGCCCGGGCTTTCGCGTAACCTTCGGCGTACGCGAGAGGAATTTGCATCATCGGCATTTAGCCCTAGGCGGCGGCGGACGCAATCTGCCCGCGAGTCCCGAAGAAATCAACCTGCATCCCACCGCACCCGCAACTCCGGCGGCATCGAGCGCCCCGTCGGCGCCGGCCCGAGACGGGCGGGGACGCCCCGACCCCAACATGGTGCGAACTGTGCGAATTGGTGTGCGGGGGGGACGCCCGCGTACCCAGGGGACCGGGGAGCCGGACGCGGAACCCGCGCGCCCCCCCGACTCCGTGCGAACTGTGCGAATTCGTCCCCGCCGCCGACCGGCACGAACCCCGTTTCAGATCACCGGCGCGCCCGCCGCCAAGGCTCGCGCGAGGGTGGTCTTGCCGCACTGGCGAGCCCCGATCAGAGCGGCGGCCGGAGGGACGAGAACGCCTTCCGGATGCGCCGGGATGAGGGGTTGGGCCGGTCGACAAGCACGCCGCGCAAAAACTCCGGCCGCGACCCCCCGGTTCCCCGTCACGCAAGGCCCGCCGCGCGTACGGCGGGGAGGTAGCCGCGGCTGACGGGCGCTTCGTGGCCGCCGGTAAGGCGCAGTATCGTGCGGCCGTTGCGGCGCGCCGTTCCGGTCACGTGGCGTTTCGCGACCCGGTAGGAACGGTGGACGCGCAGCCCGCCCGCTCCCTCGAGCTCCGCCACCGCATCGGCGAAACGCATCAGGACCAGCGTCGAGCCCGTGGTCGTGAACGCCTCGACGTAGTGGTCCGCCATCCTGAGATAGACGAGATCCCGGCCGAGCCGGAGCGGAAGGCGGTCCAGGAAACGGGAAGCCGGCGCGCGGACAACCGGTTCTCCGCCCGCCGACGCCTCCTCGTCCGCCGACGCCGCCCGGCGCCGGGACAGGACGGCCACCGCCAGGAAGCTGATCGCCAGCATCAGGACGGCCACGCCCAGATAGATCTCCGGCAGGGCGTCCACGCCCGCGAAGTCCAGCCTGAACAGGATTTCGGCAGTATGGACGACGCCGGTTCCGGGGACCGCCGCCGCGAGCGCCGCGCCGGCGACCGCCGGAACGCGCGTACGCCCCGGCGCCGCGTCGGTCAGACGCAGCGCCAGCATCACGGCGCTGCCGCAGACCAGCCAGTTGGCGCCCAGCGCCAGCGCCCAGTAGCCGAGACGGCCCGCGAGCCCGATCGAATCGTAGGTGCCGAAAGGGCCGATGACGGCGAACAGCCCGACGAGACAGGCAAGCACCGCGCCCTGGCGGGCGAACGACCGGGCGCCGCGCGATTCACGATGCGTGAACGACACTTCCTGCAACCGACGAATGAATCCGGTCCGTTCCCGTAACCGACAATGACCCGCCCGTCCGGCGCGATCAACACTACCGGCCCAGTGTTCAACCGCAACGGGACGAAAGACGATGACGCTCACGAAAACGACGCTTGCGGCGGCCGGCCTCGCGGCGGTCCTCGCATTGAAGGGAGCCGTCGCGATGGCAGCCGATCTGGAAGTCGCGGTCAGCGGCCTGCGATCGGCGGAGGGCGAGGCGCGCGTCGCCGTGCACAGGCGCGTCTCCGGGGCCGTGTTTTCCGCCGCCGGCGTCGTCGCGGCGGCCCGCCGCCCGGCCAGAGAGGGCGAGGTCCGCGTGGTGTTCGAGGGGCTCGCGCCCGGCGACTACGCCGTGGCGGCGTTCCACGACGCCGATGGCGATGGAAAACTGGGCCGGAACATGGCCGGAATGCCCACCGAGGGCTTCGGCTTTTCCAAGGGCGCGACCGGGTCCATGGGACCGCCCGGTTTCAACGAGGCGGCCGTGACCGTCGGTCCGATGGCCGCGCGCGTTTCGGTGGTCGTGCCGATCTCCTACCCGGGGTCCTGAGATCATGAGCGGGAACCTCTCGCGCCGCGCGACGCTACGCCTGCTTGCCGCCGGCCTGCCTGTCCTGACGGCAGCCGGCACCGTTGCCGGAACCAGGGAGGACTTCGCAGGCGCGCTTGCGCGCGGTCCCCGGCTGATCGGTTTCGCGACCGCCAGGGCCGAGACTCTCGCCACGCCGCTGACGACGCTGGGCGGCCGCCTCCCGCACGGCCTCGACGGCGTGCTCTGGCGGAACGGGCCGGCGGAGCACGAGCGTTTCGGCCACCGTTACCGCCACTGGTTCGACGGCGACGGGATGGTCCAGGCGTTCGCCTTCGCGCACGGCCGCGCGACCCACCGCGGACGCGTCCTGGATACGCCCAAACGGCGCCAGGAGACCCGGGCGGGCAAGCGCGTCATGCCCGCCTTCGGGACGCCGGGCACCCGGCCCCTCCTGAGTCCCGACGACATGAATGCCGCGAACACGTCGATGCTCGCTCATTCGGGACGCCTGATGGCCTTGTGGGAAGGCGGATCCGCGCTGGAGGTCGATCCGGAAACCCTCGCGGCGGGAAAATTCGTGGTCTGGCATCCGGACGTCGCCGGCCTTCCCTTCTCGGCGCACCCCAAGGTGGAGCGGGACGGCACGCTCTGGAACATCGGCTTCGTCGCAAGGCCCCGGCCGTCCCTGCTGTTCTACCGCATCGACCGGCGCGGACGGCTGGTCGGCGCGAACCTCGTCCATGCCGGTCCGCTGGGGCTGGTGCACGACTTCGTGGTCACGAAGGGCCATCTGGTCCTGCTGTTGCCGCCGTTCGTCATGGAGCCGGAGCGGGCGGCGGCGCACGATGCCGCCTTCCTCGACGCTCATGTCTGGCGGCCCGGGCTCGGCACGCGCGTGCTGACGGTGGACAAGAACACGCTGAAGCCGGTGCGCCGCCACGAATTGCCGCCTGGGTTCCATTTTCATCGCGGCAACGGCTGGGAAGAGCCCGACGGGACGATCCGGCTGGATCT
Organism: Alphaproteobacteria bacterium; assembly: GCA_963663355.2. Lineage (GTDB taxonomy): Bacteria > Pseudomonadota > Alphaproteobacteria > UBA2966 > UBA2966 > UBA2966. Next base: position 1,455,386 of record CAXXKS010000001.1, on the reverse strand, counting down.
GTGCCAGTCGCCCGATCCGCGCTTCGTTACCGAGGATCTCCGCGACGTGATGGGCGGCGCGATGAGGTTCGGATCGGCCCATCCGCGCTACAGGCGTGCCGTCCTGCGTCCGGACGGAACCGCCGCGATAGAGGACGCGGCCGCGGGCGTGGCGGAGTTCCCGCGCATCGACCCGCGCTACACCGGACGGCGGCACCGCGCGGTATTCGCGCTCACGGGCGAGGACGACGGAGACGGCTGGCCGCTCCGGCGGGTCGCTCGCCTCGATCCCGAGCGCGGCGAGACGGACGGCTGGGCGTATCCGCGGCACCGGATCCCGGAGGAGCACGTGTTCGTGCCGCGCGGCGAGGCGGAAGGCGACGGCTGGCTCATCGGCCCGTTCCTGGACGTCCGGCGCCGGGCGACGGGATTGAACGTGTTCGACGCGGCCCGGGTGTCCGCCGGTCCGGTGTGGCAAGACATTCTGCCCTACCCCCTGCCGCTCGGACTTCACGGCATGTTCGGGCCGGCCTGACGCCGGCCGCCGCTATCCGCCGGCTTCGGCGGCCGCGATCCCGCGCGCCTCGCGGTCCACGTCGAGCACGTCCTCCAGGGACCGGAGGGACCCGCCGATCCCGGCCGCCAGGGTGTTTTCGACGATCCGGGCGATGTCCAGGAAGCCCACGGCGCCCCCGAGGAACGCCGCCACGGCGACCTCGTTGGCGGCGTTCAGCACGGCCGGCGCCGCCCCGCCCCGCCGCAGCGCCTCGCGCGCCAGACGCAGCGCCGGAAAGCGCTCGGGGTCGGGGCGCTCGAACGTGAGCGCGCCGATTCCGGCCAGATCGAGCCGCCTGGCGGGAACCGGCATGCGCGACGGCCAGCCCAGGGCATAGGCGATCGGGGTGCGCATGTCCGGCGTCCCGAGCTGGGCGAGGACGGAGCCGTCGACGTACGCGACCAAGCTGTGAACGACCGACTGCGGATGGATCAGGATCTCGATGCGGCTTTCGGGAAGTTGGAAGAGCTGGTGCGCCTCGATGAGCTCGAGCCCCTTGTTCATCATGGTCGCCGAGTCGACCGATATCTTCGCGCCCATGTCCCAGGTCGGGTGCGCGACCGCCTGGGCCGGGGTGGCGCGCGCCATCGCTTCGCGGTCGACGGCGCGGAACGGTCCGCCGGACGCGGTCAGAATAACCCGGTCGACCGCGTCGCGGCGGTCGAAGTCGAAGACCTGGAAAATCGCGTTGTGCTCGGAATCGACGGGAAGGAGGGTCGCACCGCCGGAGCGGACCGCCTCCAGCAGCAGGGGGCCGGCGCAGACCAGGCTCTCCTTGTTGGCCAGGGCGACAATCGCGCCGCGGCGCGCCGCCGCCAGGGTCGGTTCCAGACCGGCCGCCCCGACGATCGCCGCCATGACCCATTCGGCCGGCCGCTCCGCCGCCGCGACGAGCGCATCCCGCCCGGCTTCGACCTTGAGGCCGGTGCCGGCCAGCTTCTCCTTGAGGGCCGGATACCTGGACGTGTCGGCGATCGCGGTGAGCGCCGGCCTGAAGCGGCGCGCCTGCTCGGCCAGCAGAGTCTCGTTGACGTTGGCGGTCAGCGCCTCGACGACGTAGCGCTCGGGATTCCGGGAGATCAGGTCCAGCGTGTTGCGGCCCACGGAACCGGTGGAACCCAACACGGTGACGGCGCGAACGGCGCCGCCCCCCGGCGCGGGGCGCTTCACACGGCCCGTTCCCCGGCGTCGAGCAGCTCCCGCGGCAGCTTGAAGGCGACGTTCTCCTCGACGCCGTCGAGGTCGGTCACGGTCGCGTCGAACAGGCCGCCGAGCCGGTCGATCAGGCCCTGGACGAGCTCCTCCGGCGCCGAGGCGCCGGCGGTGATCCCCACCGTCCGCACCCCCTCCAGCCAGGCCGGGTCCAGCCCGTCGGCATCCGGAATGAGGTAGCTGCGGGTTCCGGCCTCCTCTCCGATCTCGCACAGCCGGTTCGAGTTCGAGCTGTAGTCGGCGCCGATGACCAGGATCACGTCCGAGCGGGCCGCCAGATGCCGCACCGCGGCCTGCCGGTTCTGCGTCGCGTAGCAGATGTCCTTCACGTCGGGACCCCGTATCTCCGGAAAACGCGCCTCGAGCGCGGCGATGATCTCGCGGGTGTCATCAAGGCTGAGCGTCGTCTGCGTCACATAGGAGAGCCTTGACGGGTCGGACGGACGAAGCGCCTCCACGTCGGCTACGGTGGACACCAGATAGACTTCGCCTGTCACCTGCCCCATCGTGCCCTCGACTTCCGGGTGGCCGGCGTGACCGATGAGGATGACCTCACACCCCTGACGCGCGTAGCGCTTCGCTTCGTTGTGCACCTTGGTCACCAGCGGGCATGTCGCGTCGATCGCCCTCAAGCCCCGGGCGGCGGCCTCGTCCTCCACCTGGCGGGACACGCCATGGGCGCTGAACACGGCGACGGCGCCGCGCGGGATATCGTCGGTCCGCTCGACGAAACGTGCGCCCCTGCGGCGCAGGCCGTCGACGACGTGCTTGTTGTGGACGATCTCGTGGCGCACGTAGACGGGCGCGCCGTGGCGCCGCAGCGCGCGCTCGACGATGTCGACGGCCCTGACCACGCCCGCGCAGAACCCTCTCGGCCGCGCCAAGACGATCCGCAAGGCCTTTTTTGCCACTTCGGTTCCCATGTGCATCGTCCACCAGACCCGCGCAGAACACTAGCAGGCTTTGGACGGCCACCGCCAGATACCCGCGAGGGGTGCGTCGCGGTTGTCCGCGTGGCTCTCCTGAAGTCCACAAAAGAACCCATACCCCCTCCCGGCCTCCCAGGGTCCGAACCGCTACATCTGCACCTCCAGAATCACGCCGAGGCGGTTCTGCAGGTCGAGCTTCTCGAGGTCGCCGCCGCGGGCCTCGCCGTCATCGGCGTTCTTCAGGTCGCGCTTCGTTTCGTCGCTCATGACCACGACGACGTCCGTCGCGGCTTCGAGCGGGAACGGGAACTCGTGCCAAGTGCCTATGTCGAGGCAAACGCCCGCCGACCCGTCGAAGGCGAACGCCTCGACGCCGTCCAGATCCGGGGCCCGCGGCGCGGCGGCGTCCCATGAACCGTCGGGCCGCCGGCAGGTCGGACGGCCGAGGACCATCACGAACGGCTTGCCGCCCAGGGGAATGAAGGTCTGGGTATGCTTGTTGTGATACTCCATCCACCGCACCTCCATGGGCCGGGGATGGAGCGTCGCGAGCGCCAGGCACGTGTCGTCCTGTGCCCTGAACGCCACCGGCTCGCTCACGCGCACGGCCTCGGCGTAGAACCCCGACTCCCGGCCCGGAGCGGAGGGAGGCGGCGCCAACAGGCCGCCGAAGCCCGCCAGAGCCTCGGGCGTCGCCGGTTTCGGGATCAGGATCCTGCGCTTCACTAACGGCAGAGGCGGTCGACGTAGTCTGCGCCCAGGCCGTTCCCGGCGTAGTGCTTCTTGTACGCCGCGATGCGGGTGAAGACGTCCTCGTAGCCGATCTGGTCGCCGTTCTCGTCGACGTAGAGGATCGGACCCATGTTGTGGAACAGCGTCTTCATGCGGCCCGCTTCGGGATGCACGACGAGCGTGTGGGTCTCGCCAGCGGGTTCGTAGATGAAGTCGCCCGGCCGGGCAATCCAGTCGCCCTCGAGATAGCCCCACGCGCCCTCGAGGGTATATCCCAGGACGGGCGCAGGGTGGCGGTGGCGCCCCACCAGCCCCTCGCCCTCGGCCCTGACGATGTTGCACCAGGTGCCCTGCACGACGTTGAACAGGAGCGGGCGGATCCAAACGTTGTCCGCGAGCGGCATCCACACCCGCTCGTCGTCGTCGTCGCATTCATGGAAGATTTCCTGCGACGCCTCGTCCGGCAGCGGGATGCCGATGTGCTTGACGTGTTCGAATCCCGAGAGTCTGGCCATCTCGTTCATGTCGGTCTCCTGAGCCGGTTCCGCGCCGCGCAGCGTATATTCACTTTACGGCCGCCCTTCCCCGGTGGCAACCGCGCCCGGCCCCTGCAGGCGAATCGCCCCTGGCGCGGCGCAGTCGAAACGGTTAGGAGTCCCTCCTCGAGGTTTCCCCCGGCCCGGCGCCACCGAACGGCGAGAATCCGTGACCGCACTCACGAAATCCGACAGCCGGCTCGAGCGTTCCCTGCGCACCGGCCGGTTCGCCGTGACGGCGGAAATCACGCCGCCCCTCTCGGCCGATCCGCGGTCGATGATCGAACGGGCGGCACCGCTCCGGGGACTGGTCGACGCCGTCAACGTCACCGAGGGCGCGGGCGCCCGGGCGCACCTGTCCAGCCTCGCCGCGGCGGGCGCGCTGGTCCGGGCCGGGCACGAGCCGGTGCTGCAGATCAACGGACGCGACCGCAACACGCTCCTTCTCGAGCGCGATATCCTGGGCGCCGCGGCCCTGGGCGTCCCCGGCCTGTTGGCGCTGCGGGGCGATCCGCTGTCCAGAGGCGACGAGCCGGACGCCACGGAGGTCCCGGACCTTGGCGCGGCGGACATCGTCCGGATCGCCACGCACATGCGCGATACGGGGACGTTGCCGTCGGGCCGCGAAATCGAGGCGCCCCCCCGCGTCCTCGTGGGCGCGACGGACATGCCCGTGGAGCCGGCCGCTGGCTGGACCCCGGAGAGTCTGCGGCGGAAGCTCGACGCCGGAGCCGATTTCATCCAGAGCCAGTTCTGCTTCGACGCCGGGCTCCTCGAACGGTACATGGCCGCCCTGGCCCATGCCGGCCTCGGCGGGACGGCCGGGTATCTGGTGGGCCTCGGCCCCCTGACCTCCGAACGCCAGGCGCGCTGGCTCGTCGACAACCTCATCGGCACGGTCATTCCCGAACCGGTCATCTCCCTCCTCGGCAGGGCGGCGGACCCGCGCGGCGAAGGCCGCCGCATCGTCGCCGACCTCGCCCGCGAGATCGTGGAGATACCGGGCGTCACCGGGGTTCACATGATGGGGCACCGGGCCGAAGCAGAGTCGGCCGAGATCATCGCCGCGTCGGGACTCCGGGGGTGATGGCGCCGACGGATCACGGTGGGGGCGCGTGGGCTTGGCTTCGTCCGGGAGTCCGGGACATCCCCGCCTATGCAGGGCCGAAGACCGCGGCCGACGTGGACGCCCGCAAGGTCCGGCTCCTCCACCTGAACGAGAGCCCCTATCCCCCTTCGCCCAAGGCCGTCGCGGCGGTCCGGGATTTCGGCGAGCGCCTCAACCGCTATCCGGACATCCACGGGCGGGCCCTGGCGAACGCTCTTTCGGCGCGGACGGGGGTGCCCGCGGACCGGATCGTCTTCGGCGCCGGTACCGACGAGCTGGTGCACTTCGTCTGCGGGATCACCACGGGGCCCGGGGACGCCGCGGTCATGCCCTGGCCGACCTTTCCCCGGTATGCACTGACGACCCGGATCGAGGGCGGCGAGGCGGTCAGGGTACCCCTGGACGAAGGCGGCGCCAACGACGCGGACGCCCTGCTCGCCGCGGTCGACGACCGGACGCGCGCGGTGTGGTGCTGCACGCCCAATCCGCCGTCCGGCGGCATGATGGACGAGGCGGCCCTGCGTCGGCTCGTGGCGGGCGTGCCGGAGAACGTGCTGCTCGCGGTGGACGAGGCCTACCACGAATACGGCCGGCACGCGGGAGGACCGGACGTGCTGGCGGCGATGGGGGGCCGGCGCGGCCCGTGGCTGGTCTTGAGGACTTTCTCCAAGGCCTACGGCCTCGCCGCCGCCCGGGTGGGGTACGCGCTCTGCGGCTCGGACGAGGTCTCGGACGCGCTGCGCAAGACCAGGCTGCAATACGGCGCCAACGCGCCGGGCCAGGCGGCCGCTCTCGCGGCCCTGGAGGACGACGCCCACCTGCGCAAGACCCTGGATCTGACGGCGGCCGAGCGGCTCCGGCTCGCGGACGGCTTCGCAGCCCTGGGCCTGGCGCCCCTGCCGACCGCGGCGAACTTCGTGTCCGCGGAGCTGCCCTGCGACGCGGCACCGGTCATGCGGGCACTCGCCGAACGGGATATCCTGACGCGGGACTGGCGCGACCCCGGGCATCCCCGCCACATCCGCGTCACCGTGGGTCTGCCCGAGGACACCGATGCGGTGCTGGCGGCCCTGAAGGACATCCTGGAGGAGCTGGAGTGATGGCCCGGGATCGCGACGAAGCCTTGTCGGGCCACGCCGTCATCGAGGCGGTCAAGGCCGCCGGCGTGGAGTACGTCGTCTCGGTCCCCGACATCGTGACCAGCGACGGCCTGCTCTGGCCCATCTCCCGCGACGCAGACCTCACCCACATCCGCGTGTGCAAGGAGGACGAGGGTATATCCATCTGCGCGGCGCTCGGCTATTGCGGCAGGCGCGCCCTCCTGCTGATCCAGAACACGGGATTCCTCGACTCCGTCAACGCCATCCGCGCCATCGCCGTGGAATACGGCAACCCGGTCTGCATGATGGTCGGCCTCCAGGGGAAGGAGCCGGACGTGCCCCCGGCCCGGTCGGACAAGGTGAGCGTGCGCATCGTCGAGCCCATGCTCGACCTCATGGGGATCGAGCGCCACCTGCTGCAGACGACGGCGGACACGGACGCCGTCGCACCGGCGATCGAGGCCGCCTATCGAAACGACCGTCCCGTGTGCTTCGTCCTCGGCCGGAGCCCCGACCCGTGAGGACTCGCCCATGAAACGAATGAAGCGCGACGCGGCGCTCGAGGTCATCGCGAAGCACGCGGGCGACAGTCTCGTCGTCGCGGCCTACCAGGCGGCCTTCGAGTGGATCGTCATCCGTCCGAGCGCCCTCAACCTGATCGCCACGGGCGCCATGGGCCAAGCTTCCTCGCACGGCCTGGGGCTCGCCGTCGGCCGCCCCGACCGCACGGTCCTCGTGCTGGACGGCGACGGCAGTCTGCTGATGAACCTGGGCTCCCTGGTGACCGTCGCCGACGTGGCGCCCGGGAACCTCTTCCACTTCGTGTGCAACAACGGCGTCTACGAGGCCAACGGCGGCCACCCGACGCCCGGCTCCGATACCGTCGATTTTTCCGGACTGGCCCTCGCGGCCGGCTACGCCGCGGCGGAGTCCTTCGACGACCTCGCCGACCTCGGGGCGCGCATCGGCAGCGTGCTCGGCCGGCGCGGCCCGGTGCTCGTCGACCTCAGGGTCGAGCAGGGCGAGCCCTACCCCCAGGACTACGCCGCCATGCACGGCGCGGAACACCGCGCCGCCTTCAAGGCCGCCCTCCGCGCCTCGTAGCGTCCCGCTGTTCCCCGCGGGTCGGCGGGGGCCGCCGCGGCCGCCGGGCGGTCCGGCTCTCGTGACGGGTGGCGAGGGTATTGGCGCCGACGATCATGACGGCGCCGAGCCAGGTCCAGGCGTCGGGCACCTGCGAGAAGACGAAAAAGCCGATGACGGTGACGAAGATCAGGCGCATGAAGTCGAAGGGCACGATCACGGAGACGTCGGCCGCGCCGTAGGCCCGCACCAGGCAGAGCTGGGCGACGGTGCCCAGCACGCCGGACACGGCGGCAACTCCGAGAATCCCGGCGGACGGCGCCCGCCAGAAAGGCAGGGACATGCCGAGCGTCACCGTCGACATGAACAGGGAGACGTAGAAGACCACGGTGAACGGCGCCTCGGTGGCGCTGAGCCGGCGGGTGATCAGCGCCGATGCGGCGAAGCCGCACGCCGCCGCGAGCGCCGCCAGCGCGCCGGGCTGCACGATGGCGATGCCCGGCCGGACGATCACGAGCACCCCGGCGAAGCCCGCCAGGACCGCCAGCCAGCGGGCGCGGGTCACGTCCTCGCGGAGGATCAGCGCCCCGCCCAGCACTGTGAAGACCGGCATGGAAAAACTCAGGGCCGTCGCCTCGGCCAGCGGGACCATGCCGAGGGCGACGACCCAGAGGGTGAACCCGAACACGCTGGAGCAGCCCCGCGCCAGGTGCAGGCCGGGGCGGCGGGTCCTCAGGGTGTCGAATCCCGTCCTCAACAGCCATGGGCCGAGGAACAGGAGGCCGAAGGCGCTGCGGAGGAAGACCGTCTGGAAGGGATGCAGCTCCAGGGTAATGTGGCGGAGCATCCCGTCCATCGAGGCGAAGCAGAGCATCGCCGCGGACATCCACAGCCCGCCCCGCACGGCGGGGGGCAATCGGGCAGGGACGGTCCGTATCGTCTCCGGCTCCGGCCGGGCGCGATTCTCCTACCCCAGACCCATCTGCGCCAGGATCGCCCGGGTCAGCGGATAGCCGGGGTCGGCCATCCGGTCCGTGACGTCGAAATGGTTGTCGGACTCCAGCTCCAGGTATTCGGCTTCGAGGCCGTGCTCCCGGCACTTCCGCGCGAAGTCCCGCGACTGGGCCTTGAACGACTCCGACTCGCCGCCGCCCACCGCGCAGACGACCGGCCCGTTGAAATGTAACGGCAGGTGCTGCGGACTGTTCGCCGCCGCGGCCTCGGCCGTGAGCCGGATTTCCTCCTGAAGGTCCGTGTGGCGGTGCGGCTCGATGTCGAAGACGCCGCTGATCGGGACGGCGCCCCTGATCAGCCCCTCGGGAAGGCCGTGGGCGGCCGGCCAGTCCGTGGCCATCATCATGGCGGTCAGGTGCCCCCCGGCCGAATGGCCGCCGACGTGGATGCGTCCCGGATCGCCGTTGTGGTCCGCGATGTTGTCGAACGTCCAGACGAGCGCCCGCCGCACCTGGTCCACGATGTCCGGGACCGTGACGTCGGGGCAGAGCTCGTATTCCGGGGTCACCGCCGCGCCGCCCGCGGCGACCACGGGCTCCACGACCTCGCTGTAGACGTTCTTGTGCAGGTTGCGCCAGTAGCCGCCGTGGATGAAAAAGAAGACCGGCGCGCCGGGCGCGGCCGCGGGGAACACGTCAAGGACCTGCCGCGGCGTGTCTCCGTAGGGGATGTCCAGGCGGCAGGGCAGGCGCTCGCGGACCGCGGCGCTGCGCCGGCCGCCCCTGTCGATGTAGCCCTCGGCGTCGGGCACCGTCAGGCGCGGCTGCCATTCCAGGTTGAGCCGGCGGCGCTCCTCCCCGGTCATGTTCTCGTAGTCCATGGCGTCTCCTCCTCCCGGACCGCGTCCGGGCCGTGGTTCGTTCTCCGCCTACCCTACCGCCGTTCCGGTTCGACCGGAACCGCTCTCCCGGTCCGCACCGGGAGAGCCGCGGGACGTTTCGTACCCGTTCCCGCAAAGGCGGGGGGTGAGGGCAACCGACCCGGATACGCGGGCCGCCGGCCCGCACATGCGGGCGGAACGCCAGCCGCCGCCACTCTCCGAGCCATCCGGAATCGTCGGGGAGCGTTGCGAAGTCGTCCACGTACCGCAGGTCGCCCTTCGCCCGCGGGATCCCCTTGCGGAAACTGTCCGGGCGGGACGGGTACGCCACAGACGGCCGGTCAACGCGACCGCCGGGAAGGAACGCCCGCGGCCGCATGCGTGAGTGCGCGGGCCTCCTTCCCCGCGAAGGCGAGGCCGGACGACAGCCGCACCCACTACATCAGGCCTTTCTCCTTGTAGTACCTGACCGCACCAAGATGCAACGGCGCCGACAACGCTTCCTTGATCATCTTTTCGGGGTCGAGGTTCGTGAAACTGGGATGCAGATTTCTGAAATCGTCCAGGTTCTCGAACACGGCGCGCGTGACCTCATAGACCGCCTCTTCCGGAACGTCGCTACTAGTCACGAAGGTGGCCATCAAACCGAAAGTGACGACGTCGGAATCAGTGGTCTCGTACATGCCCTTGGGGATAGTCGCAAAGGCATAGTAGGGATTGTCGTCGACGAGCCTCTTCTCCACGGCACCATTCAGATCGATGATCCTGGCACTACAGCGGCGGGTCACGTCATCCATGTGCGTGGAGGGAATACGGGTCATATAGCCGTAAGCGTCGATCTTGCCATCGCAGAGCGCCTTCGCGGTCTTGAGTAAGGTCAGTTCGGTCGCCAACGCGAAATCGTCCAGATCAGTTCCGTGTGCCCTCATGAGAAGCTCCATCATCCCACGCTGACCCGAACCGGGATTGCCGATGTCGACGCGCTTGCCCTTCAAGTCGTTCCAGGACTCGATACCGGAATTCTCACTCACGACGATGTGGAACGGCTCCGAGTGCACGGAAAATACGGCTCGGAGCTTCTTGAAGCATGTAACCTTGTTCGAACTGCAGTTGTAACTGCGATAATGCCAGTCCGACTGGGCGACGCCGAAATCGAAGTTCCCTTGGCTGATCTGACCGATGTTGTAGACAGAACCGCCGGTCGATGGCGCCGAGCAACGGATTCCATGCTTGCGGCCCGACCGACGGCCCTCCGCTGCCTCTTTGTGGACCATGCGGCATACCGAGTTGCCGACGACGAAATAGACGCCTCGCGGGCCGCCAGTTCCAATGGAAATAAAATTTTTCTCCTGGACCTCTCGTTCCTTGTGATCCCCCCTCTCTGCCTCGGCCTGCTCCTTGCGTTCCCGCTCGGCCTTCTCACGCGCTTCCCGCTCCCTGCGCTCTCGTTCGATCCTCTCCCGCGCCGCCTGTTCCTCCTTCTCACGCGCCGCCGCCGCCTCGTTCTCCAAACGCGCGATCCCGGCCTCCAGCTCCGACACCTCCGGCGACTCCGGGTTCAACTCCCGAAGCTTCGACACATGACCCCGTGCACGCGCCGCGTCCCCACGCTCCAGCGCCGTACGCGCCCAGCCCGCGTACTTCCCGAACACCCGACGCAGACCCTCCACCGCCTCCCCGTTCGCCGGGTCCAGGGCCTGAACCTCCCGGTAGCAACCCACCGCCGTGCCGCCCACCCCCGTCGTCAGACGGTCCGCCGCGAAGTGCATCTCGCACACCTCCAGCAGCCGCTCCACCTCCGTCCGGCGCGGCGGCTTCACAGGGTCGGGCGGCGGCGGGGGCGGCGGCTTCAGCCTCTCCAGGCACGCGCGCGCCGCCTCGAGGTGCCGGGCCCCTTCCCGAACGCCTCGACGTACATCTCCACTTCCTCCGCGTCCGTGCACCCCGACACGCTCTCCCAGAACAGGTCGTCCTCTTCCGCCGTCCCCGCCGCGGACCGCGCATCCACGCCCCACCCGAGGACCAGAACCGCGCACGCGGCACACGCCAGAACGCCGAAACGCCCCATCGTCCTCCTCCGCATCAGTGCCCGTCCCCCGCGCGCCGCCGCGCCAGGCCCGCGAAGCGGCCCTCCGGGTATATCTCCAGATAGCGCCCGTACGCCGACGGCGTCCCCGACCCCAGGACCTCCTTCCAGTACGCCGCCTCCAGCTTCTTCAGCCGGCGGCGCGCCAGACGCGCGAACATCGAACCCTCGTGCAACCGCTCGTAACCGTAGTATCCCTCCACCGTGTCCCGCCCCGACACCTCGTCCCACGCCGCCAGGGGCTCGAAACGCCGAACTCCCGCGGCCGCGTCCTCGTTCGCCGGGGCCAGGGCCAGGACCTCCCGGTAACAGCCCAGCGCCGCCCCGAAGCGCCGCGCCGAACCGTGGTCCGCGCACTCCGCCAGAAGGCGCTCCGCCTCCGCCGCCCGCGCCGTCGGAGCCCGCTCTACCTCCGCCTGCGCCGGGCCGGTTTCGGCGGACGGGAAGGAAACGGGCCCCGCCAGCTCGTCCCACCAGTAGGCAACGCCTCCCACCGCCAGTACCGCGGCCAGACCGAGGGCGGCAAGCAACCGCGCCCCGCCGGCGGACCGTTTCGCGCCCGAACCGCCGGCATCCTTCCCAGCGGCCGGGGCACGGCCGGCGGACGGCCGCGGAGAAGACCGTCCCGCCCCCAGCTCCAGCGCCTCGCGCCATTCGGCGACGGATTGCGGCCGGTCCGCCGCGCGCATCCTGAGCGCCCAGTCCACCGCGTCGGTCAGAGGCTTGCCGTAACGCCCGGCGGCGGCCTCGCGCGCCGGCGCGAGGCGGTCGTGCATGGTCCGGGCCGTCGCGTCGCTCGGCACGATCCCCGTCATGCCCCGGTACAGCACGGCCCCGGTCGCGTAGATGTCCGTCCACGCGCCCTGCTCGCTCTCGCCGCTTGCGCTGTACTGCTCGATGGGCGAGAAGCCCGGCGTCACGATGGCCGTCATGTTCCGGCTGCGCATGGCGAGCGCGGCGCGCGCCGCTCCGAAGTCGATCAGCACCGGCGCGCCGCCGTCCCGCAGCATGACGTTCCCCGGCTTGATGTCGCGATGCAGGAAGTCCGCGGCGTGGACCTGCTCCAGCGCGTCGAGGACCGGCGCCAGCAGCCCGCGCAGCCGCTCTTCGCCCAACACCTTCTCGTCCTCGTAGACCGAGGCCAGCGTCCGCCCCTCCAGGTACTCCATGGCGATGTAGGCGGTGCCGTGGGCCTCGAAGAACCGCTGGACCCGGACGATTCCCGGATGGTCGAAACGCGCCAGCATCCGGGCCTCGTCGAGGAAACGGCCGAGGCCCCACTCGTAGTCCTTCTCGTCCTCCGTCGACTGCGGCTGGACGCTCAGATCCCTCTCCCGGATGGCGGTGCCGGCCGGCATGTACTCCTTGATGGCGACGGTCTTCTGGAGCACCGCGTCCCAGCCCCGGTAGGTGATGCCGAAGCCGCCGTGGCCGAGCACCTGCCGGAACTCGAATTCCTCCACCCGCGTGCCGGACGGCAACGCGCCGCGGTGGACCGTCGTCTCGTTCATCGGGCAGCCTCCGGGGGCGGCGGGGACGGCGCTTCCTCGCCGGCGGGCGGCCCGTCCTCCGGCCACCACAGGGCGACCGCCGCCGCCAGCAGCCCGATCGCCAGACCCAGCGCGAGGCCCCGCCACGCCGCCGCCGCGCCGCGGCGGAAAAGCGCCGGAGGCGCCCGCCGCCCGGCGCGTTCGCCGTCCGCCGCTCCGCCGGACAACAGCATGAAGGTGACGTTGTCCTGGCGGGGACCGGCGGCGTCCCGCACCGCCGAGAACAGGGCATCGGCCGCCGCCTCCGCGTCGCCGTCCGCCGCGGCGAGACGGCGTTCGATGTCCTCATCGGAGAGGGTCTGGAGCCCGTCGCTGGCGATCAGCAGGCAGTCGCGCGGCCGGAGGCGGCACGAGCGCCTCGCGCAGTCGACGAGCTCGGCCGCCGAGACGGTCACGGCGGAGCGCAGCATGTTCCGTCTGCCGTCGTCCCGTGCCTCCTCGGGAGACATCCCGCCGTCCCGGGCGAGGCGATCGAGGACCGGGGCCATGGAGTGGTCCGCGTTCAGGCGCGCGAGCCTGCCGCCGGAGAACAGCCACATCGGCGAATCGCCGACGCTCAGCCAGGAGAGCTCCCGCCCGTCGTAGTGCGCCGCGACGACCGTGCTGCCCATGCCGTCGAGCCCGGGGTCGGCGCTCACCCGGCCGTGCAAAGCGTCGGTCGCGTCGTCGAGGCATGTCCGGAACCGGTCGCAGGCCGGACCGTCCGCGCCCGGGAAGCGGTTCAGGAAAGTCTCGACCACGGCGCGGCTCGCCACCGCGCCCCCCGCCTCCCCGCCCATGCCGTCGGCGAGCACCATGAGCACCGCCGGCGGCCCGCCGTCTCCGGCGAGGCCGCCTTCCAGGGTGCCGAAGTCGTCCTCCTGGTAGGGCCGCGCGCCCCGCCATTGCCGGCAGGCGACCGGCCAGCGGGTCTCGGCCGGGGGAGCGGTCACGGGCCGGCGCCCCGCCTATCCGGAAACGGCGTCCTGCCAGTCGAACTCCGGGCCGCAGAGCGGGACGAAGCGCAGCGTCGTCCCGCCGATGGAGATGTCCCGCATGGCCTCGAGCGCGGTGGGCGCGAGCACCGGCTCGCCGCCCAGGTAGGTCAGGTTCTTCCCCCCGCCGTGCTGCAGGTAGTATTTCCGGCCGCGCGGGTCGTAGGTGACCGTGGCGTGCCCCTCGCGCGAGATCCGGTCGTCTCCGAAATCGAGCCTGACGCGCGAACCCTCCCCGCGGCCGAGGGTGTTGACGCCGTAGCCGAGCGGACGGACCCGGCCCCTGCCGGGCCCGTCGATCACGACCAGCCAGCCGACGGGCGGGTCCGCCATCGGGTCCTCCTCGGGGATCCCGGCGCCGGCGTCCGCCGGGCCGCTCCCCGGCCGCAACAGGCGGGTCCGCTCCTCGACGGCCTCCGTCCGCCGCGCCGTTCCGACCTTCCGCGTCGGGGCCTCGAAGGGCGATCCGGCGCCGGCGGGGTCCGAAGCCGGCGGCGCGTCCGCTCCGCGCCGCCCGCCGGGCTCGGTCGGCGGCTCCCCGGGGCCGGCGCCCGCCCGTCCCCGTCCGCCCCCGTCGAGCATGCGCGTCGGCTCCTCGATGGTCTCGCCCGTGTCCTTGTCCCGTCTCACGGCCATGGCTCCCTCCTACTTCTCGTAGAGGCGGTTGATCAGGTTGTCGAGGCAGTACTGGCCGGCCCGGTTGAGCACCCGCTCCTCCCGGGCCTGGGCGATGTGCAGGGCGAACACGAGCAGCGCCGATTGCAGCAGGGCGAGCAGCGTGGTGTAGAAGGCCACGCCCAGCGCGGAGGTCAAGGTCGGCATCATCGCCTGCATCTGGCCGTGGTCGCCGAAGTCCACGCCGCCCGCGGCCTGGAGGGCCGCCGCGATGCCGACCACGGTGCCGATGAAGCCCAGGGTCGGGATGAGCCACACGAGATAGCGCAGCATGTTGTAGCGAAGCTCGATCTCGTGCTGGCAGAGCTCGAGGGTGGAGTTCAGCAGCGAGTTGGCCTGGTCCACGGAGCGGCTGCTCTGGAACTGCAGGATCGTGCGCCCGATGAGCCGGGGCAGGAAGGCGTCCTCCGCGTACCCCCCCTCCCTCACGCGCCGGTAGATGGGCCCGAGGTCGCCGGCCCGCAGCATCGTCTCCTCGTCCTCGGGCAGCAGGCGGGCGACGATGGGCGCCCGGTCCCGGCCCGCCTGGCGCAGGCGCGTCCAGATCTCCCCGCAGCCGACGAAGAACATCAGCCACATCAGGTTCTGGATCGTGAACGGATACGGCGCGGCCAACCCCGCGCCGGCCGGCGCGCCCCGGCGCCCGCCCTGGCCGCCGAACAGCATCTCGTGCGGCACGGTGCCCTCGAGCAGCATCCCGCCCAGCACGATGAACAGCCCTCCGGCCAACAGGCTCGCGAACGCGGCGAGGACGCGGACGCTGACCTTCGTCTCGAGGGCGGTGGCCATCAGCGCTCCTCCGCCGGGAGTATCTCGCCCGTCGCCGGGTCGCGGAGCACCGGGCCTTCCGGGCGGTCGTCGCGGACGGGAGAGCCCGGCCCCGGCTCTCCGCCCGGCGGTCCGGAGGCGGCCTCGCCGCCGCCCGGAATCCGGCGCAGAAGCTCGTCCACCCCGCATTCGAACGACCCGAGCATCAGCCGGTCCCCCGGGCGGACGAACTCCTGCGTGACCGGGACCCAGTTCCCTTCGTCCCGGAGATACGTGCCTCCGGTGCTGCCCCGGTCGGTCAGGTACCACGTCCCGTCCCCGCCCTTGACGAGCTCGGCGTGCAGCCGGGAGACCGTCGGATCCTCCAGCACGATGTCCGCCCGGGCGCTCCGGCCGACCAGATACGTGGAAGGAGAACCGCGCATGGCGTTCAATACGGCGTCCTTCCGCTCCGGCCGCCCGGGACGGTCCGGCTTGCCGAACGGCCCGCCGGCGCCGCGGGCCGGCTGCGACGCGAGGGCCGGCACCACCGACGCCGTGAAGGAACCGCCGGCACGGACGTACTCCCCGTTCCCGGCGACGGCCAAGCTGCGCAGGAACTCGTCGTCATCCCCCCGTAATATCACGGAGACCTTCGATTGGGGACCCCTGGAGGCAAACACTGTCGAGGCGGATCGAGGCTCGAAACGGCGCCCGAGCCCTGCGCCGTCGGATGAATTCGCACAGTTCGCACGGAGTCGGGGGGGCCGCCCGCACGGGGCTCCCGTGGCTACGCGGGCCGGAGGCCCGCGCACCCGGGTCCGTCTTGAATTCGCACACTTCGCACGACGTCGGAGGAGGTGGATGCGGAAATATTTTTATTATAAATCAATAATTTACTGGAAATTCCATGGATGCGAGGCCCCGGCCCCCGCATGCGGGCGGAGCCTCCTCCTCTCTTCGCGATACCCGCTTATGCCCGCCGCCCGACCGGAACGCGAGCGGCGGGGCAGGGCATTTTCCTCACGCTGAATTGCGGGGACGCCGCGCTACCGCGCCAGCGTCCGGGCGACGCGGAACCCGACGGCGAACGCCCGGACTCCGGGATCGAACGGGGCGCGGGTCGCCGAGCGGAGGTCTCCCGGCTTGTCGTACCAGGAGCCGCCGCGGATAACGCGGAAGGAGCAGCGGTCCCGCGTCCACGCGCTCCCGTCCGGCGGCGCGCCCGCGTAGCCGTCGTTCCAGCAGTCCTCCACCCACTCTCCCGCGTTGCCGTGCACGTCGTGCAGCCCGAACCCGTTCGCCGCGAACGACCCCGCCGGCGCCGTGCTCCCGCCGTCCCAGCGGCTCCCGCAGCCGTCGCAGTTCGCCCGGTTCCGGCCGATGCCGTCCCCCCAGGAATAGCGCGCCGCCGTCCCCGCCCGCGCCGCGTACTCCCACTCCGCCTCCGACAACAGGCGGTAAGGCTCCCCCGTCTTCTCCGACAGCCAGCGCACGTACGCCTTCGCGTCGTTCCAGCTCACGTTGATCGCGGGGCGGTCGCCCCGGCCCCAGCCCTCGTCGCCGGGCCTGTACCCGCCGCAGCCCCCCGCCGCCGCGCACGTGTCCCACTCCGCGAACGTCACCTCGTACCTCCCGACCGCGAACGGCGCGGCGATCTTCACCGGATGGACCGGACCTTCGTGCTCGAAGCGGCCGTCCTCCGACGCGGGCGCGCCCATCGTGAACGTCCCCGCGGGGACCGCCACCATCTCCGGGCAGGAGGGGCAGTCCCGGAACGCCCCTTCCGCCGTCCCGGCCGGAGACTGGGCCCACGCGCCCGGCCCGAAAACCAGAACCGCGAACGCCGTCCACGCCAGAAGCCGGAAACGCCTCATCCCTTCCTCCATCCCGGTCGCCGCCGCCGCGATCCCTTCCCCCGCGCGGCGTCGCCGCCCGTCCGCATCCGCCGTTCGCGCGGGAATGACGAAATAGACACCCCCTGGACCCCTGGAAGAGGCGGAAAGCGACGACTCACGGGACAAGCGTCCGGGCAACGCGGAAGCCGTCTTCTTCGTGCCCGTAGTCGCGCCTGCCACGGTTCGCGGAGCGGAGGTATCTCGGTTTGTCGAACCACGAGCCGCCGCGCCGCACGCGCTTCCGACAATCGCTCCTCGCGGTCCATGCACTTCCATCGGACGGAGCGCCCAAGTAGCTACCGTGTGAGCAGTCTTCCACCCACTCCCATACGTTGCCGTGCATGTCGTGGAGACCGAAGCCGTTGGCCGCGAAGCTCCCCACCCGTGCCGTCTTCTCGTAGTCCCAACGGCTGCCGCAACCGTTGCAGTTCGCCCGGTTCAGGCCGATGTCGTCGCCCCAAGAATAGCGTGTCTCCGTCCCCGCGCGCGCCGCGTATTCCCACTCCGCCTCCGTCGGAAGCCGGTAAGGCTTACCCGTCTCCCGCGACAGCCAGCTTACGTACTCTTTCGCTTGGCTCCATTCCACATTTATCGCCGGACGACGGCCACGGCCCCAATCCTCGTCCTCAATACGATAGCGACAACCGCCCGCAGCCACACAGGCATCCCATTCCGCGATCGTCACCTCGTACCTCCCCACCGCGAACGGCGCGACGATCGTCACCCGATGGATTGGGCCTTCGTCGTCGTCACGGCCTTCTTCGTGAGGCGGCGAGCCCATCGTGAACGAGCCCGCCGGAACCACCACCATCTCCGGGCACGCGTCGCAGTCCCTGAACGTCTGACCCACACGGCCCGACCACTCACGCCTGACCCGTTCCCGCTCGGCCTTCTCGCGCGCTTCCCGCTCCCTGCGTTCCCGTTCCGCCCGCTCCCGCGCCTCGCGTTCCTGCCGCTCCCGTTCCGCCTTCTCACGCGCTTCCCGCTCCCTGCGCTCTCGTTCGATCCTCTCCCGCGCCGCCTGTTCCTCCTTCTCACGCGCCGCCGCCGTCTTCTTCTCCAAACGCGCGATCCCGGCCTCCAGCTCCGACACCTCCGGCGACTCCGGCTTCAACTCCCGGAGCTTCGACACATGACCCCGTGCACGCGCCGCGTCCCCACGCTCCAGCGCCGTACGCGCCCAGCCCGCGTACTTCCCGAACACCCGACGCAGACCCTCCACCGCCTCCCCGTTCGCCGGGTCCAGGGCCTGAACCTCCCGGTAGCAACCCACCGCCGTGCCGCCCACTCCCGTCGTCAGGCGGTCCGCCGCGAAGTGCATCTCGCACACCTCCAGCAGCCGCTCCACCTCCGTCGGCGGTGGCGGCTTCACCGGCACGGGAGGCGGCTTCAGCCTCTCCAGGCACGCGCGCGCCGCCTCGAGGTGCCGGGCCCCCTCCCCGAACGCCTCGACGTACATCCCCACTTCCTCCGCGTCCGTACACCCCGACACGCTCTCCCAGAACAGGTCGTCCTCTTCCGCCGTCCCCGCCGCGGACCCCGCGGACCCGCCCCACCCGAGGACCAGAACCGCGCATGCAACCCACGCCAGAACACCGAAACGCCTCATCGTCCTCCTCCGCATCAGTGCCCGTCCCCCATGCGCCGCCGCGCCAGGCCCGCGAAGCGGCCCTCCGGGTATATCTCCAGATAACGCCCGTACGCCGACGGCGTCCCCGACCCCAGGACCTCCTTCCAGTACGCCGCCTCCAGCTTCTTCAGCCGGCGGCGCGCCAGACGCGCGAACATCGAACCCTCGTGCAACCGCTCGTAACCGTAGTATCCCTCCACCGTGTCCCGCCCCGACACCTCGTCCCACGCCGCCAGGGGCCCGAAACGCCGAACTCCCGCGGCCGCGTCCTCGTTCGCCGGGGCCAGGGCCAGGACCTCCCGGTAACAGCCCAGCGCCGCCCCGAAGCGCCGCGCCGAACCGTGGTCCGCGCACTCCGCCAGAAGGCGCTCCGCCTCCGCCGCCCGCGCCGCCGCCGCCGCGCGCGCCTCGGCCTCCCCGATCGCGGCCTCCAGCTCCGACGCGGTCCCCTCGTCGAGACCCTCCGCGCGCGCCTCCGCGAGGCGGGCCCGCGCCTCCCCGATCTTCCCCGAACCGGCCAGGGAGCGGACCTCCGCCGCCCGCGCCGCCAACGCGCGGGACCGCTCGGCCTCCGCCAGCGCCTCCCCGACCCTGGCCTCCAGGGCGGCCAGGGCCTTGCCCGAGAGGCCCCGCTTGCGCCCCGCCGCCAGCCGCGAGCGGGCGTCCTCGGGCTTGCCCGCCTCGAGCAGCCCCTCGACCTCCCGGACGAGCTCCCGGCGCTCCGCCGCCAGCCGTTCGCGCTCGGCGAGCTCCCGCTTCAGGTCCTCCACCCGGACGTTCAGCGTCTCGACGGCCGGATGCTCCGGACTGATCGCCTCGAGACGGGCGGCCGCGCGCCCGGCGGCGCCCGGCCGTTCGCGCCCGAGCGCCTCCTCCGCCTTGTCGACGTAGTGCCGCTCGATCTCCGCTATGCCGTCCAGGGCCCGCGCATTGCCCGGATCCTCGTCGAGCGCCCGGCGGTAGCACTCCACCGCGTTGCCGCCGCTCCCGGCGGTCAGCCGGCCCGCCTCCCGATGGGCCCGGCACTCGCTCAGCAGGCGCTCGATCCGGCGGTCCCGATCCTCGTCGGCCTCGAGACGGTCCAGGCACGCGCGCGCCTCCCCGGCGTGCCGGCTCTCCGAGAAGTCCGCCAGGAACCGCTCGACGGCCCCCTTCTTCCCCTTCTCGCAGCCCTTGAGCCCGTCCCAGGCGATGCAGCCGGCTGCCTCCCCGGCGTGCCTGCCCTCGGGCAGCACCTCCAGATACAGCCTGGCCCCCTCGATGTCCTCGCAGCCTCCGGAGTCTTCCCAGAACAGGTCGTCCTCCACGGCGCCCACGTCCCGGGCCGGCGCCGCCTGCGGCGGCCACGCCGCGAGAAGCGCGAGGCAGGCAAGCGCGCGCAGCCCGATCCAACGCATCCGCATCGTCCTAGCGCTCGGATACCTCGACGTTTCCGTCGTCCTTCACCGTCACGACCGCGACCGGCACCGCGTTGCGCCGTCCCTCGCGCGTCAGGCGCCGCTCGGCGAAACGGTCGTGGCCGTCGCGATGATACACGCCGCCCTTCACGACCGCGGGCTCGCCGTTGCCGTGACGGTCGTACAGATTGTACAGCACCCGGTACTCCCCGGCGGGCGCCTCGGACACCTCCCATATCTCCACTCCGGGGCCGTCCGTCGTATCGGCGCTGAGCTCTCCCGGCCGGCCGGGGATGGTCTTCTTCTCGTAATAGAATTCCGCGCCCGCGACGTCGACGATGTGCAGGTCCACGTCGTGGGCGCTGGTGGGCCACTGGATCACGAACGCGAGGAAGGTCTTCGACAGCCTGTCCTCGCAGGCGTTCAACTCCGCCCGGCAGCTCTGAAGCGCCGCGGCGCCCTGCCGGGTTTCCTCCAGTTCCCGCCGAACCGCCTCGACCTCGCGCCGGCAGGCCGCCTCCCGCCCGCCGCATCGCTCCAGCGCGGCCTGCGACCGCTCCAGGCTCCGGCGCGTTTCGGCCTCCGCGGCCCGGGCTTCGGCCAGCGCTTGGCGAAGCCGGCTCACCTCCTCGGGCTCGACGCGCAGGAAGTAGGGCATCAGCACGATGGAGATGAGGATGAACGCGCCGAGCGCCGAGGCGAACAGGTCCAGCGCCGACATGCTGAAGACGTTGATCTCGCGGCTGCGGAACTTCATCGAAACCGTCCCCGGCCGACGTCCGCGCTCATGCCGTCGACACCAGCAATTCGAGGCCGCCGAGCCGGACCGTGTCGCCCGCGCCGAGCGGGCGGGGCCGGAACGGCTCGAGCGGCCGTCCGTTCACCGCCGTCCCGGCCGACGAGTTGAGGTCCTCGATCTCGAACCCGCCGCCGGTCCAGCGGATCCGGAGGTGCCGCCGCGAGACGCGGTCGTCCGGCAGCGCCGCGTCCGCCAGGGCCGGGTGGCGGCCGATCGCGAGACCGTACCCCTGACGGGCGAACCGCCGCGCGCCGAGGCGGACCCGCAACGGCCTGCCGTCCCGGGCGAACCCGCTGAGGGCGATGCCCCGCTTCAGGCCCCGGGGGCGGCGGGCGGGATACATCCGGGAGAGCCGCCCGCCGTATTCGCCCGCGACGCGCAGGATGCGCTCGCGCGGCCCGCGCAGGGCGAGCGCCACGGCGGCCGCGGTCCCCAGCGCCAGGAACGCGGAGACCGTCCAGAACCGGCGGTCGAGCCGGTCCAGGGCGCCGGACAGGCGGCGCGAGGCGTCCCGCGCCTCCTCCGCCCGCGCCCGCGCCGCGCCCGCCTGTTCCTGCGCCGCGTCCGCCTGTTCCCGCGCCGCCTCCGCCTGCCGCCGCGCCTCCGGGTCGGCCTCGGCCGCCGCGGCGCACGCGGCGTCGCGGGCGGAGAAGTCCTCGCCGCGGTGCTCCAGGACGGCGATCAGCTCGCCCGCCCCGGACGCCAGATAGACGCCCACGCCGGCCATCACGTCGACGACCCGGCCCCGGGCGTCCCGCACGATGCGCCCCGACCCCTTCCCCTGGGTATTGATTCCGACCACCGCGCCGCAGGCGTCGAACAGCGGCCCCCCGCTGTTGCCCGGATTGATGAGCGCGCTGTGCTGGACGATATCGAGCTGCGTCGACTCCGACCCCCAGCTTCCGCGGAAGAGGCGGCCCACCACCCCCCTGGTCACTGTGGCGTCCGCCGCAGGTTCCTCGTCCCCGTCGGCGAGCCCCGGGAAACCCAGCGCGAAGACCTCGGCGCCTTTCTCGAGCGGCGCGCGGGAGAGCGCGGCCGGGCTGCCGCCGAGACCCGGCGCCCGCAGCAGGGCGAGGTCCAGGCCCTCGTCCGACCACAGCAACTCCGCCGCGACGGGCGAGCGGGAGCCGCTGAGCAGCACCGCGAACGACCGGCCGCCCTCGACCACGTGCCGGTTGGTGGCCACGAGGCCCGCGCCGTTGACGACGAACCCCGAGCCGGTGCCGAGGCCGCCGCGGGACTCGGCGATCACCCGCACGACGCCCCGCTCCATCCCGGCCACGTCCGGCGCCGCCTCCGCGGCCGGCGGCGGCGCCGGAACGGCCAGGACCCATGCCGTGAGGAGGACGCGGCGGACCGCCGTCATCGCCCGAGGCTCACCCGGAACGTCACGGACCCGAGCGTCAGTTCGTCGCCGTCGCCGGCCCGCGCGCGCTCCCCGGCAACCAGCGCCCGGCCGTTGAGGACGGTGCCGTTGGTGGAGCCCAGGTCCTCGACGTAGAGCTCGCCGTCTTCCACGCGGAGCCGCGCGTGCTCCCGCGAGACGCTCGGGTCCGCGACGACGTGGCTCGACTCCGCCGGGTTGCGGCCGACGACCGCGCCCGCCGGGTCTCCGAGCGCGCCGCGCCGCAGGTTGAGGGCATACGGTGTGCCGCGTTCGTCCACGCCCGTGAGCACGCAGTCGAACGGCGCCGGCCCGGGCATCTCCTCGACCCGCCGCCGCGCCTCGGCGGCGTCCCGCTCGGCGTCGGACGCGCGGGCCTCGGCGGCGCGCGTCGCCCGCCGCCTGCGCCGCGCGGACACGGCCCACGAGACCAGAAGCACCAGCAACAGCGCCCCGCCGGCCGCGCCGCCCCAGACCCCGAGGCGCCGCAGCCTCTCCGCCTGCCGCCGCTCCTCCGCCTCCCGCGTCCGGGCGGCGGCCGACCGCTCCTCGGCGCGCCGCGCCTCCTCCCGGGCCCGTTGCCTCTCCGCCTCGGCCTGCCGGGCCCTGGTCCGGGCCAGCTCCGCCTCCTCCCGGGCCTGCCGCGTCGCCTCCTCCGCCTGCCGGGCGGTCTCCCGCGCCCGGTCCGCCGCCTCCCGCGCCTGCCGGGACTCCTCCCGGGCGTTCTCCGTCGCCGCCTGGGCCCGTTGCGCCTCCTCCGCGGCCCGCCGGGCCTCGTCCTCGAGCTCCCCGGCCTTCTCCTCCGCCCGCCGGGCCTCCTCCGCGGCCTCCGCCGCCTCCCGGGCCCGTTCCCCCGCGCGCGCCTCGGCGGACGCGCAGGCGTCCGCCGCGCGGGCCGCCCCGACGCCGAGCGCGTCCAGGCGGGAGACGATGTCGGCGGCGCTCAGGGCGAACACCACGCCCTTCGGCTCCACCTTGCGCGGGGCGGTGAACAGCGTGAACGCCTCCGGGTCGGGAACGTTCAGCGCCACGAGGCGGCCGCACTCGTCGACGACCGGCGAGCCGTAGCCGCGCGCCGCGATCATGGCGTTGTGCCGGATCAGGCGCACCTCGCCGCCGCGGACCGCGCGGACCGCGGCCTCGCCGGCGGCGCCCGCGGCGGCGGCCCCTTCCCCGTCGGCGGACCCCGGCGTCAGCGCGAAGACGCGGGCGCCCGGCGCGAGAGCCGCCGTCGACAGCGTCAGCCCCGGACCCCGCAATCCGTCCGCGCGCAGCACGCCCAGGCCCGAGTCCGTCTCCTTCAGCCGGAGCTCCGCCGCCAGCTCCCCCGCGCCCGGCGCGACGACGGTCGCGCGCGGACCCGCGTCCAGCACCGCGGAGCTGGTCAGCACGTCGCCCGCGCCGCCGACCAGCACGCCCGCTCCTTCCGCCGCCAGCCGGTCGTCCTTGTAGACGCGCACCGCGACGACCTGCCCGCTCAGCCGGCCCGCGTCGAGCCACGAGGGAAGCTCCGCCGAGGCCGGGGCGGACGGCGCCAGCAGGACGGCGGCCGCCGCGGCGGCCGCGCGGGGGATGCGGAGCGGCGCCCGGACGAGGGCGCCCCGCCCTCCGGCGCCGGCGGCGTGGAAGCGGAGGCTCCGAAGGTTCATCCGCGCACCATCGCGCACGCCCGCCCCTTCCGCAAGGGCATGGCGCCGGGCCCCGCGCCCGCCGCGCGGCGGCGGCCGGCCGGGCCGGTCAGGCCGCGTTGCGGCCGACGATCGCCTCGCGCAGACCCTCCAGCAGGCCCTCCAGCTTCGCCTGGCCGTGCTCGACCAGCCGCAGGCGCTTGTCCACGTCCTCGCGCAGCTCGGCCATCTCCCGGCGCAGGCCCTCGTTCGCCTGCCGCATCTCCTGGCGCAGGCCGCCCATCTCACCGCGCAGTTCGTCGTTCGACTGCCGCATCTCACCGCGCAGGCCCTCGTTCGCCTGCTGCATCTCACCGCGCAGGCCCTCGTTCGCCTGCCGCATCTCCTGGCGCAGGCCGCCCATCTCCCCGCGCAGGCCGTCCACGCGCTTGTCGAGCCGGGAGATGTCCGTCTTGAGCCAGCCGAACAGGCCGACCATGAGCGCCGCGAGACCGACGCCGACCGTGAGCAGGTCCGTGTCCATGCCCGAGCCTACCACGACAACCGCTACGGCGTCGCGGGTCCCCGAACGCGGCCGCCGGGAAGGAACGTCCGCGCACCCGGGGCTTCGCTCCTGGACCTCCAAAGGGATTCCTCCGCGAAACGCGGTCGGGGCGGCGCATCGTTCTCCGACACCCTCACCCTGTCCCTCTCCCGCACGCGGGAGAGGGGACCCTCGGGGCGCGGCCGGGCCACTCGGGTTCCCTCTCCCTGGAAGGGGGAGGGACAGGGTGGGGGTGGACGGCGTCTCGGCAACCCCTGCCCTGTTCCCGCGGCGGGCCGGACCACTTTCGCAGAGGAATCCAAAGGCAGGAGGGCCGAGGGCAACCCGCGCTACCGCGCGAGCGTCCGGGCAACGCGGAAACCGATGAAGTCGGTCCGCTCGCCGGTCCCGAGCCTGAGGCGGTTCGCCGAGCGGAGGATCCACGCAGGGAAGTCCCAGGAACCGCCGCGGAGAACGCGAACGGAGCAAAAGCCCTGCGTCCAGGCGCTCCCGTCCGAAGGCGCGCCTGCGTAGCCGTCGTTCGAGCAATCCTCCACCCACTCCTGCACGTTGCCGTGCATGTCGTGCAGACCGAAACCGTTCGCCGCGAACGACCCCGCCGGCGCCGTGCTCTCGTCGTCCCAACGGCTCCCGCATTCTTGGCAGTTCGCCCGGTTCCGGCCGACCTCGTCCCCCCAGGAATAGCGCGTCGCCGTCCCCGCCCGCGCCGCGTACTCCCACTCCGCTTCCGACAACAGGCGGTAGGACTCCCCCGTCTCCTCCGACAGCCACCGCGCGTACGCCTTCGCGTCGTCCCAGTTCACGCACGCCACGGGGTGGCGCCCGTCCTGACGATACCCCGGATTCCGCCAGCCGTGGTCCCGGCGATCCTCCCATTCGCCGCCCTCGAGTGTCCGGCAGCTATCGCCCGTGGAATGCCCCGTCGCCTCGACGAACCGGGAGAACTCCCCTCGCGTCACCTCGTACTTCCCCACCGCGAACGGCTCGGCGATCGTCACCCGGCGGACCGGGCCTTCGGTACTGAAGCGGCCCTCCTCGGACGTGGGCGAGCCCATGGAGAACGTCCCCGCCGGTACCACCACCATCTCCGGGCAGGAGGGGCAGTCCCGGAACACCCGGCCCGGCTCCAGTTCCGCCGCCTCGTTCTCCAAACGCGCGATCCCGGCCTCCAGCTCCGCCACCTCCGGCGACTCCGGGTTCAACTCCCGGAGCTTCGACACATGACCCCGTGCACGCGCCGCGTCCCCACGCTCCAGCGCCGAACGCGCCCAGCCCGCGTACTTCCCGAACACCCGACGCAGACCCTCCACCGCCTCCCCGTTCGCCGGGTCCAGGGCCTGAACCTCCCGGTAGCAACTCCACCGCCGTGCCGCCCACTCCCGTCGTCAGGCGGTCCGCCGCGAAGTGCATCTCGCACACCTCCAGCAGCCGCTCCACCTCCGTCGGCGGTGGCGGCTTCACCGGCACGGGAGGCGGCTTCAGCCTCTCCAGGCACGCGCGCGCCGCCTCGAGGTGCCGGGCCCCCTCCCCGAACGCCTCGACGTACATCCCCACTTCCTCCGCGTCCGTACACCCCGACACGCTCTCCCAGAACAGGTCGTCCTCTTCCGCCGTCCCCGCCGCGGACCCCGCGGACCCGCCCCACCCGAGGACCAGAACCGCGCATGCAACCCACGCCAGAACACCGAAACGCCTCATCGTTCTCCTCCGCGTCAGTCCCCGTCCCTCGCGCGCCGCCGCGCTCCTTCCCCGCGAAGAACGGCGCCCGCGACGGAGTCTCCCGGTCCCGCACCTCCGAAAATCGGCCAGGGGGCTTCGCCCCCGGGACCCCCCAAGGGTAAAAGAGCCCAGGGCCGAGGGTAACTCGCGCTACCGCGCGAGCGTCCGGGCGATGCGGAACCCGCTCGCTGACGTTCCGATCGCCGGTCCCGCTCCCAGCTGCGGTTCGCCGAGCGGAGGAACTCCGGTCGCTAAGTACCAGGAGCCGCCGCGGATAACGCGAAGGAGCAGTCGGTCCCGCGTCCACGCGCTCCCGTCCGACGGCGCGCCTACGTAGCTGTTTTTCGCGCAGTCCTCCACCCACTCCCATACGTTGCCGTGCATGTCGTGCAGACCGAACCCGTTCGCCGGAAACGACCCCGTCCGGCGCCGTTCTCTCGTCGTCCCAACGGCTCCCGCAGCCGTCGCAGTTCGCACGGTTCCGGCCGACGCTTCCTCTCCCCAGGAATAGCGCGTCGCCGTCCCCGCCCGCGCCGCGTACTCCCACTCCGCCTCCGACAACAGACGGTAGGACTTCCCCGTCTTTTCCGACAGCCAGCCGACGTACGCCTTCGCATCCTTCCAGCTCACGTTGATCGCGGGGCGATTGCCCCGGCCCCAGCCCTCGTCATCGGGCCTGTACCCGCCGCAGCCCCCCGCCGCCGCGCACGCGTCCCACTCCGCGAACGTCACCTCGTACCTGCCCACCGCGAACGGCGCGGCGATCGTCACCCGATGGACCGGGCCTTCGTCGTCGTCACGGCCCTCCTCGTGGGAGGGCGAGCCCATCTCGAACGAACCCGCCGGCACCACCACCATCTCCGGGCACGCGTCGCAGTCCCGGAACACCCGGCCCGGATCGCCCGCCAGAGCACGCTCCGCCCGCTCCCGCGCCTCGCGTTCCTCTCGCTCCCGTTCCGCCTTCTCGCGCGCTTCGCGTTCCCTGCGCTCTCGTTCGGCCCTTTCCCGCGCCGCCTGTTCCTCCTTCTCCGCCGCGCGCCGCCGCGCACGCGCCGCCGCCGTCTTCTTCTCCAAGAGCGCGATCCCGGCCTCCAGCTCCGACACCTCCGGCGACTCCGGCTTCAACTCCCGAAGCTTCGAAACATGACCCCGCGCGCGCGCCGCGTCCCCACGCTCCAGCGCCGAACGCGCCCAGCCCGCGTACTTCCCGAACACCCGCCGCAGGCCCGCCTCCGCCTCCATGTTCGCCGGATCCCGGGACAGCACATCCAGGTAGCACTCCACCGCCGTCCCGCCCACGCCCGTCGTCAGCCGGTCCGCCGCGAAGTGCGCCTCGCACATCTCCAGCAGCCGCTCCACCTCCGTCCGGCGCGGCGGCTTCGCCGGGTCGGGTGGCGGCGGGGGCGGGGGCGGCTTCAGCCTCTCCAGGCACGCGCGCGCCGCCTCGAGGTGCCGGGCACCCTCCCCGAACGCCTCGACGTACAGCTCCACTTCCTCCGCGTCCGTACACCCCGACACGGTCTCCCAGAACAGGTCGTCCTCTTCCGCCGTCACCGCCGCGGACCGCGCATCCACGCCCCACCCGAGGACCAGAACCGCGCACGCGGCACACGCCAGAACACCGAAACGCCCCATCGCTCTCCTCCGTCCCGGTCCCCGCCCGCCGCGCGCCGCCGTTCCCCGTCCAGACTACCGCCGTTCCGCTTTGACCGGAACCGCTCTCCCGCTACCCTGCCCCGGAGCGGGGAGGAACGGATCATGGCCTACACATTCGGCGTCATGCTGGGAGACGACATCGGGCCCGAGGTGGTTCCGGAGGCGCTGCGGGTCGCCTGCGCGGCCCTCGACAAGGCCGGCGTCGCGGCGGCGTGGGAGGACCTGCCGGTCGGCTGGGCCGCCTACCGGGAGCTCGGCACCACCCTGCCCGAGGACACCGTCCCCCGGCTCCGGGACATGGACGGCTGCGTGCTCGGCCCCATCGGCCACCGCGCCTATCCGCGGGACGACCCCCGGGCGATCCGTCCGGTTCCCGTCCTGCGCAAGCGGATGGACCTCTACATGAGCGTACGGCCGGCCAGGTCCTACCCGTCCCTGCCCTCCCTCCACCGGGACGTCGACCTCGCCATCGTGCGGGAGAACTCCGAGGGCTTTCCGCCCGACCGGAACATGGCCGCGGGCTCCGGCGAGTTCCGGCCGACCGGGGACGTGACGCTCTCGGTCCGGGTCGTCACGCGCCGGGCGAGCGAGCGGATCGCCCGCGCCGCCTTCGAGGTCGCCCGCGCGCGGCCGGCGAAGCACGTCACCGCCGTGCACAAGGACACGGTGTTCATGCTGAGCTGCGGCATGTTCGCCGAGGAGTGCCGCAAGGTCGCCGCCGAGTACCCGGACGTCGCCTTCGACGAGGTCATGGTCGACAGCTTCGCCGCGCACCTCGTCATGAAACCTCAGCAGTTCGACACGATCTGCATCACCAACACCTTCGGCGACATCATGGTCGACCTCGCCGCGGGCCTCGTCGGCGGCATGGGCATGGCGCCCGCCATCTCGGCGAGCGACACCTTCGTCATGGCCCAGGCCAGCCACGGCTCGGCGCCGGACATCGCCGGCCGGGGCATCGCCAATCCCTACGCCGAGATCGTGTCGATGGCGATGATGTTCGGGCACCTCGGCCGCACCCGCGCGGACGCGGGCATGAGCGCGGCCGCCCGGCTGATCGAGGGCGCCGTGGAGCGCGTCATCGCGGACGGCGCGCCGCTGACGCCGGACCTCGGCGGCACGGCCTCCACGTCGGAAATGGGCGCCGCAGTCGCCGACGCCGTATAGCGGGGCCGCGGAGGGCCGGCCGGGACTCCCGTCCTCGCCCTTGCCGGATCCTTGCCTCGTGTCGTTACCGGAAGTAGTCATACTGCATGGCGTCCGAATGGGACGAGGTCAAGAATGAAGCCAACGTCTGCAAGCACGGGATCGGCTTCGAGGTCGCGAAACGCATTTTCGACCGGCCGATGCCGACATGGCGCGACCGCCGCAAGAACCATGGCGAGGATCGGCACGTCAGCATCGATTCCCGACCCTCACCCTGTCCCTCTCCCTGGGCAGGGAGAGGGGACCCGAGCGGTGGCCGCGCCCCGAGGGTTCCCTCTCCCGCGTGCGGGAGAGGGACAGGGTGAGGGTGTCGAGAACGATGCGCCCCGACCGCGTTTCGCGGAGGAATCCTTGCGGAGGGAGGGACAGGGTGGGGGTTGACGGCGCATTCATTCCCGACCCTCACCCTGTCCCTCTCCCTGAGCAGGGAGAGGGGACCCGAGCGGCCCGGCCGCGCCCCGAGGGTCCCCTCTCCCGCGTGCGGGAGAGGGACAGGGTGAGGGTGTCGAAGACCGACGCGCCGCCCCGACCGCGTTTCGCGGAGGAATCCTTGCAGGGGGGAGGAGAAAAGGGTTGCCCCCTCCCCCTCGCAAGGGGAGGGTTGGCCGGGGGCGTTTTCCGGGTTCCTCCGGTACGGGGCCGGCGGCCGGAACGGTAGCGAAACGCGGTTGCGAGAGGGAGCGGGCCTTCATGGAACACTTCGGCATGTACATCGACGGCGAGCGCCGCGAGGCCGCCGCCGGCGCCTGGTTCGACACGGAAAACCCCTACACCGCCGCGCCCTGGGCCAGGGTCGCCAGGGGCGGCGCGGAGGACGCCGGCCGCGCCGTCGAGGCCGCGCACCGCGCCTTCACCGCCGGCGACTGGCCGAAGACGGCGGCCCCCGACCGCGGCAGGCTCCTCGGCCGCCTCGGCGACCTCGTCCTGGAGAACGCCGAGGAGCTCGCCCAGGCCGAGACCCGCGACAACGGCAAGGTCATCTCCGAGACCCGCAACCAGATGCGCACCATGGCCGGCTGGTACCACTACTACGCGGGCCTCGCCGACAAGATCCAGGGCGACACCGTCCCCGTGGACGAGGACGCGTTCCTCAACTACACGCGCTTCGAGCCGGTCGGCGTCTGCGTCGCCGTCACGCCGTGGAACTCCCCGCTCCGGCTGCTGTCGTGGAAGCTCGCCCCGGCCCTCGCGGCGGGCAACACCGCGGTCGTCAAGCCCTCCAGCAACACGTCGACCTCGACCCTGGTCTTCATGCGCCTCGTGGAGGAAGCGGGGTTTCCGCCGGGCGTCGTCAACGTCGTCACCGGCGGCGGCGCGGAGGTCGGCATGGCGCTGGCGGAACACCCGCTGACCGCCAAGATCGCCTTCACCGGGAGCACCGAGGCCGGCACGCGGGTCTACGAGGCCGGCGCCCGGCATCTCAAGCGCGTGACCCTGGAGCTCGGCGGCAAGTCCCCCAACATCCTGTTCGCCGACGCGGACCTCGAGAAAGCCGTCCCCGGAGTCGTGGCCGGCATCTTCGCCTCGACCGGCCAGACCTGCATCGCCGGCTCGCGCCTCCTGGTCCAGGAGAGCATCCACGAGGAGGTCCTGAACCGGATCGTCGCCGTGGCGGAGTCCCGCAGGATGGGCGACCCGACCCGCGAGGACACCGAGCTCGGCCCCGTGGCCACCGCCTCGCAGTTCGACAAGATCATGGACTACGTCGACGTGGCCAGGGCCGACGGCGCCGCGCTCGTGTGCGGCGGCAACCGGGGCGCCGGGCCGGAATGCGGCGACGGGCGGTTCATCGAGGCCACCGTGTTCGACGGCGTCGACAACCGCATGCGGGTGGCGCGGGAGGAGATCTTCGGCCCCGTCCTGTCGGTCATCCGCTTCAAGGACGACGACGAGGCCGTGCGCATCGCCAACGACATCGACTTCGGTCTCGCCGCGGGCATCTGGACCGAGAACCTGAGCCGCGCGCACAAGGCCGCCCGCGGCGTGCAGGCCGGAACGGTGTGGATCAACACCTACCGCCAGCAGTCCCCGATGATGCCCTTCGGCGGCTACAAGAAGTCGGGGCTCGGGCGCGAGTCCGGCGCCGCCATGATCCGCGAGTACCTCCAGCAGAAAAGCGTCTGGGTGGGGCTGCGATAGCGCCCGCCGGCCCGCCGTCCCCCGGAAGCGCACTCCGTTGAAACGCGCCGAAGGCCCGGCCTTCGTCGTCACCCTCGGCCTCTTGCTGGCGGTGACGGCGACGTCGGTCGACATCATGATCCCCGCGCAGCCGGGCATCGCGCGCGACTTCGGGCTGCCCGAAAGCGCGGGCGCGGCCATCGCCGGCACCTTCTCCATCGGCTACGGCATCGGCCAGACGATGTGGGGTCCGCTGTCCGACCGCCACGGGCGGCTGCCGGTCCTCCACGCGGCGCTCCTCGGCTTCGTTCTCGCCGGGACGGTGTGCGCGGTGACGGACTCGTTCGCGACCCTGCTCGCGGCGCGCTTCCTCCAGGGCTTCATGGGCGGCGCCGGACCGACGCTGGCCCGCGCCGTCTCGCGCGACCTGGGCGGCGGCGCGCGGACGACCCATGCCCTGTCCGCGGCGACGATCTTCCTCGGGGGCGCGCCGTTGCTCGCGCCGCTGGCGGCGTCGGGGATCCTCGCCGTCGCCGACTGGCGCTGGATTTTCTGGACGCTCGTGATCTTCGGCGGCCTGGTCGTCCTGTCGGCGCTGCTGTTCCTGCCGGAGACCCACCCGCCGGAGCGGCGCGGCGCGCCCTCGCTCCGGCGGATGGGCCGGGAGACGCGGCAGCTTCTCGCGGCGCCGGGGTTCCTCTACGGCACGGCCATGGTCATGACGGTGTTCTTCGGCTACATGGCGCTGCTGGGCGTGGGATCCGCCGTGACGGAAAGGGCCTACGGCCTGCCGCCGACCCTGTTCGGCCCCCTGTTCTCGGTCAGCGCCCTCGCCTTCGTCGCCGGCGCGGCGGCGGCCACGCGGCTGGCGGGGCGTTTCGGCGTCTCCGCCGTCATCCGGGCCGGCGCCGCCGTCTCGCTCGCCGCCGGCCTCTTCCTGCTCGTCCTGTCGGCGGCGACCCCGGGGCTGGCGGTCCTCTGGGCCGGCGTGGTCGCCTTCAAGCTGTCGTTCGGCATCCTGCTCGCCCCGGTCACGGCGCGGGCACTGGAGCCCGCGGGCAGGATCGCCGGCACGGCCGCCGCGGTGCTGGGGCTGGCCCAGACCCTGCTCAGCGCCTCGGGCGCCTTCGCGGCCGCCGCGCTGTTCGACGGCTCCCACCGCTCCCTGTGCTGGGCCATGGGCGCGGCCGCCGTGACGACCTTCCTGCTGTGGCGGAGGGGGCGGAGGCATCTGTAGGCGCGGACACTCCCGTCCCCCCGGACCGGGCCGCCTCGAAAAGGCGGATACGCGTGCCGTTCGAGTTCGCCGCGCACGAGGCGCGGAGCCCGGCGAGCGGTCGCGACCGGAATGCCGTCGGCGGCCCGGAGAGCGCGGCCGTGCCGCTCGGGTCGAGGTCCTCGACCAATGCCTTGGGCAGCCGTACGGCCGGACCGTTGCCCCATTTCGAGACGCGCACGATATCGAGAGCGCAGCGCCATCGCAGGCTTTGACACGGCACCGGACCGCGACTACGATTCTCGCCGCATAACGTCCTTGCCGCCGGGACGACGGGATGGCGACGACTCGGACTCCCGGACCGGCAAGCGTCTCGAACGATCCGGGGAGGCCACGATGACACGCAATGCGCTCCGCACGCTTTCACTGGCGGCCGGTCTCGCCGTCATGCCGGCGATGGCGGCCGGCGCCGCCGAGTACACCGTCAAGATGCACGTCAACCAGCCGGCGACGGAGAACTCCTACCACTACATCTACGCGACGCAGTTCGCGGAACGGATGCACCGCTACACCGACGGCGCCTTCGAGGTCAGGATCTTTCCGGGAGCGCAGCTCGGCAAGGACCCCGCGGTCTTTCAGCAAATGCAGTTCGGCGCCATTCAGACCGCGATCCTCGCGTTTCCGAATCTGGTGGAATTCTACAAGCCCTTCAACGCCTTCACGCTGCCGTTCCTGTTCGAGGACTTCAAATCGGCCGCCCTCGCATTCGAGGGACCGACGGCGCGCAAGCTCTACGACGGGTTCGAAAAGGAAACGGGCGTGCGCGTGCTCGGCGTGTTCAACGGAGGATTCCGGGGCATCACGAACGCCAAGCGTCCGATCGGGAAGGTCGACGATTTCAAGGGCCTGAAGGTCAGGGTGCCGGGTTCGCCGATCCTGATCGCCACCCTGGAGAGCCTCGGCATGAAGCCCGTGAGCATCAGCGGCGGGGAAATCTTTACCGCCCTGCAGCTCGGCACCGTCGACGGCCAGGAATCGACCGTGAGCTGGGCCTATGGGCAGGGGTTCGCGGAGGTCCAGAAATTCCTCACCGAGACGAACCACGCGGTCACCGGAACGGGCCTCTACATGAACGCCGAATTCTACAACGGGCTGCCCGGGGCGGTGCGCGACGCCGTCGACCGGGCCGCGACGGAGGCCACGAACCACGTGAACGGCTTCTGCCAGATGTACGACCGCACGATCATCGACAAGTTCAAGTCGGCGGGCCTGGAAGTGACCCGGGTGAAGACGGCGGAGGTGCAGCCTCTGGTCAAGCACATCTGGCAGGAATACGCCTCGTCGGTCGGCGGCATGAGCGTCATCGAATCCCTGGTCGCGGACGGCAAGACGAAATACTGACGACGGCCCGGCCGCTCCCGCCGCGGTCCTAGAGGAACCGTTCCGGCAGGTAGAGGATCACCTCCGGAAACACGACGAATGCCAGAACCAGGGCGTACAGCGCCAGGATATACGGGATGACCACGCGGCTTATCTCGAGGATGTCCGCCCTCTCGCACAGCGACTTGACGACGAACAGATTGGTTCCCACCGGCGGGGTGATGTAGCCGACCTCGCACATCATCGTGAAGATGACGCCGAAGGCGATCAGATCGTATCCGATCGCGTTCAGGATGGGGACGAATATGGGCGTGAGCAGGATCACCATCCCCATCGCGTTGATGTAGCAGCCCAGCACGACCACCAGGACGCTGATCATCGTCAAGACGATGAACGGCTCCGTCGAGACGCCGGTGATCGCCAGCGCGACGTTCTGGGTAATGCCGCTCAGGGTGAGGACGTAGGAATAGCTCGACGCCGCCGCCCAGATGATCGCCAGCGTGCCGGTCGTGATCACCGTCGACCGTATCGCTTCCGCGATGTCGCGAAGGGTCAATTCCCGGTAGACGAAGCCGATGACGATCCCGTAGACGACGGCGACCACCGCGGACTCGGTGGGCGTAAAGACGCCGAGATAGATGCCCCCCAAAATGATCACCGGCGCCAGCAGCGACAGGCAGCCGCGATAGAGGGCCACGAAGACCTGCGTGACGGCAAAACCCTGTTCCGCCGCCACGGTGTGCCGCGCCATCGCGTACGTGACGAACATCATGGTCAGGGCGAGGAGCACGCCCGGCACCATCGCGCCCATGAAGAGCTTGGCGATCGAGACCTCCGCCAGGACGCCGTAGGCGATCAGGATGATGCTGGGCGGGATCAGGACGCCGAGCACGCCGCCCGACGCGGTGATGCCGGCGGCCAGCTTCTCCGGATACCGCTTGTTCTTCATTTCCGGGATCATGATCGACCCGATCGCCGCGGCGGTCGCCGGCGACGCACCGGAAATGGCGGAGAAAAAGGCGCACGAAAATATCGTGGTGATGCCAAGCCCGCCCCTGACGTGGCCGATGACCGCGTCGGAGAAATTGACGATGCGCCGCGACAGGCCTCCGCGGCCCATCAGGGTTCCGGCAAAGATGAACAGGGGAATGGCGATCCAGGTCTGCGACGCCATGCCCGTATAGAACCGCTGTGCGAGTATCTGCTGCGGCAAGTCGTACATGATGAACGCCAGCAGGCTGACGATGCCGATGGCGAAGCCGATGGGAACCTTGGCGAACATGAGGAAGATAAGG
The DNA here is from genome assembly GCA_963663355.2 of Alphaproteobacteria bacterium. GTDB lineage: Bacteria > Pseudomonadota > Alphaproteobacteria > UBA2966 > UBA2966 > UBA2966. The sequence continues at coordinate 1,420,412 of CAXXKS010000001.1, read as the reverse complement.
ATAAAAAGAAATACGAATGCCCCCATTATTTCCATGACCTGACGATCCTTCCATCCACGTCGTTCCGCCGGCGCCCGGCCGAGGGGTATATCCGGAACAAGTCCGTTTCTGCCCGGTTTATTTTCGACTCAATTCGTCAAACGTGAGCATCCCGGATTGCCGACGGCACAGGATACGCTTCTTTTCTGTCGTCATTCCCGCGAAAGCCTTCCATGGTCGGGGACCCCGCCCCGCTGTCGCGCAGGGAACGGCGGCCGGCAGGGCAATCGTGCCATCGGGGTCCCCTCTCCCCCCGGCAGGATTCCTCTGCGAAACGCGGTTGGGGCAGCGCATCGTTCTCCGACACCCTCACCCTGTCCCTCTCCCGCAAGCGGGAGAGGGGACCATTGGGGCGCGGCCGGGCCACTCGGGTCCCCTCTCCCTGGAAGGGGGAGGGACAGGGTGGGGGTGGACGGCGTCTCGGCACCCCCTGCCCTGTTCCCGTGGCGCGGTCGAACCGCTTTCGACTTTCGCAGAGGAATCCCGCAAGGGGGAGGAGGCCCTTCGTTCTCCCTCCCCCTTGCGGGACGGAGGCTCGGCGACATGACGCCGTCGACGGTCCGGGACGCTTGCGGTTCACGAATCGAGCCTCGTCTCACTGCCTTGGAAGAACGAATTTGAGATGTTTGAGAATTTTCAGCACCAGGAATATCGTAAACAGTCCAAAGGAGAGCGGGAGCACGATATAGACCGCATAATAGGGAATATCGAGCATGGGCGTCTTGCCACCCGAGCGGCCCATATTGAAAACGACCAGGAGCATTCCGTCATAAAACATGACGGCAGTAAATACGAGCAGTATCGTATCGGCGATCAAATCAATGACCTTCTTCGCCGTTCGGCCAATCAGGGTATCTATGATTTCGACCCTTATGTGAAGATTGTGACGGAGACAATAAATCATCGAAAGATAAAGAAACCAGACGAACACCACCATCGTGAATTCTTCGAGTGCCGGCAGCGACAAGGAATACAAATATCGTGTGATCACCAGAAGAAACATGACGCAGCCCACGAATACGAAAGCCGCCGCCGACAGATACAGATCCAGGTCTTTTACGATGCCGGAGAGTATCGTTCTCCTGGCCGGAGTTTCGGGCATGGCAGGCCAACATCCTCTGACAACGGGGATTCCGCCCTTCGATATTCGTCCGAACTATACCATCGCCGGGCCGCGCGCATCGGAGGTCCGGGCGGCGGTCCCGGGCGGCCGCCGGGCCCGGCGCTCCCGTCCGGTCTCCGCCTCGTCCACCGCCCTGCCGTCGCCGGTGAGCGCCACGCCGTAGTCGCGCAGCGCGCCGTCGCGGCCGACGAAGCCGCAGCGGACGTCGCGGAGCACGCGCGCCGGATCCCGCGTCAGGGGATCGCCCCAGCCGCCGCCCCCGGAGGACCGCGCGATCAGGCGCGCCGGACCGCAGGAGCGGTTGCCGTAGGGCGGCGCGGCCTCCGGGGCGCCGCCGGCCGGCACGATCTCCATCTCCGCCTCGCGGCCCGCGCCGCCGCCGTTGACGCCGTACCCCGACGGATGGACGAGCCCCTCGCCCCGGAAGGAATGGACCGCCTCCTCCTCGACGGCGACGCCGTAATGGACCCCCGTGCCTCCCCGGTACCGTCCGGGACCGCCCGAATCGCAACGGTACTCCTGGCGCAGGAAACGCATGGGGTAGCGCTGCTCGTAGGGCTCGACGTTGTGAAGGAGAAGCCCGCCGAGGGTGATGACGTGGCCGAGCTGGTCGAACCCGTCCCGCCCCCGGACCGCGCCGGCCCCCGGCATCGTGCACCAGTGGATCATCACGTAGGGGTCGTCCGAGCCGACGCGGCCCGCCGTCACCCCGTGGATCCCCTTCCCCCATCCGGCGCAGGCGTTCGCCGGGTCGGCCTGGGCCAGCGCCTTCCAGGTCACGTGGACGATCTCGTGGGCCACGGACTGCGTGCTCTGGGTCATGGGCGCCGGCGGCCGCGGATTGACGACCGTGCCCGGCGGCGCGACGAGGGTCACGGCGCGGAAGGCGCCGCCGTTGCGGGGCAGCGCCGGGTCGAGGAACGAGAACAGGCCGAGGTGCACGCAGGCGTGGGTGGTGACGAGGGACGCGTTCTTGAAGCCGCGCACCTGCGGATGGGTGCCCGTGAAGTCGGCGGTCAGGTGGCCGCCGGCGACGGTCAGGGCCATGCGGACGGGAATCTCCACGTCCTCGAAGCAGTCGTTGTGGCTGAGCTCCTCCGCCTCGTAGCGGCCGTCGGGAAGCTCCCGGACGGCAGCCCGGAACATGCGCTCGCCATGGTCCAGGAGACCGGCGATGTAGCCCCTCCCCGCCTCGACGCCGACCTCCGCGACCAGGGCGGCCACCCGCTCCGCCCCGATGCGGGTCGCGCCCAGCATGGCCCTCAGGTCGCCGTCGAGCAGGCGCGGCGTGCGCGTGTTGAGCAGGAGGAAGGCCCACAGGTCGTCCAGCGGCTCGCCCCGGCGCACGAGCTTCAGGGGCGGCAGCCGGACGCCCTCGTGCCAGATCTCGGTCGCCTCCGCGAAGTACGAGCCGGGGGCGCCGCCCCCGATGTCCGACTGGTGGGCCCGGATGCAACTGAAGGCCACCCGCTCCCCCGCGACGAAGACGGGCCGGATCGCCACCCAGTCGGGCAGGTGGTTGCCGCCCGCCTCGTAGGGATCGCTGGCGAGGAAGACATCGCCGTCCTCGATCTCGCCGGGGAACGCGCCGATGACGGCCTCGACGACGAAGCCGCCGCAGCCGGCCTGGATCGGGATGCCGTCCGACTGGGAGATCAGCTCCGCCCCGGAGTCGGTGAGAAAGCAGGCGAAATCGTGGCACTCGCTGAAGAACGGGCTCCACGCCGTGCGCATCATGACCCGGCCCATGTGCCGGGCGATGTCGTCGAACCGGTTCTGGATCAGCGCCAGGGCGACCGGGTCGAGCGTCTCCGTCCGCGCGGCGGCGGCCGTCACCGGCCGGCGTCCCTGAGAGCCCGCCACACGCGCTGCGGCGTCGCGGGACAGTCCAGCCGCCGCACGCCGCGCGCCGACAGGGCGTCGATCACCGCGTTCACGATCGCCGGATGGGCGCCGATCGTCCCGGCCTCCCCGCACCCCTTGACCCCGAGCGGGTTGGTCCCGGTCGGGACCTCGTTGAACGAGACCGCCACGCCGCACAGGTCGTCGGCCCTGGGCAGCGCGTAGTCCATGAAGGAACCCGTCACCGGCTGTCCGGTCCCGCGCTCGTGGACCATGTCCTCGAGCAGGGCCTGGCCCGCGCCCTGGGCCACGCCGCCCCGCACCTGGTCGCGGACGACGAGCGGGTTGACGATGGTCCCGAAGTCGTCGACGGCCGTGTAGCGCGCCATGGAGACGGCTCCGGTTTCGGGATCGACCTCGACCTCGGCGACGTGGCAGCCGTTGGGCCAGGCGGAGGCGCGGCGCCGGTACCTCGCGTGCGTGTCGAGATCCTCGTCGAGGCCGGCGGGACGGCGCTCCGGATCCCGGGCCGCGGCCGCCGCCTCGAAGAGGCCGAGCGCCCGGTCGGTCCCGGCCACGACGAAGCGCCCGTCCGCGAACTCGATGTCCGCGGCGGCCGCCTCGAGCTCCCGGGCGGCGACCGCCCGGCCCTTCTCGATCACGCGGTCGCCGGCGGCGCGCAGGGCCGATCCCCCCATCTCGGTGGAGCGGGAGCCGCCGTGGCCGCCGCCGATCGCGATCCGGTCGGTGTCGCCCTGTTCGAAGCCGATCCGGTCCAGGGGCACGCCGAGCCGGTCCGAGACGATCTGGCGCAGGGTGGTCTCGAGGCCCTGGCCGTTGTTGAAGGTGCCGAGCAGGAGCGTGACGGTATCGTCCTCCGCGAACCTGATATCCGCGCCTTCCTCGGCCGGTCCCAGCGTGTCGTCGATGTAGCAGCCGATGCCGAGGCCGCGGAGCAGGCCGCGCGCCTCCGAGGCGGCCCGGCGCGCCGCGAAGCCGGCGGCGTCGGCGGCCGCCAGGGCGCCCTCAAGGGCGGCCGGGAAGTCGCCCGAATCGAACGTGAAGCCGAAGGGCGTGGTGTAGGGCAAGGCGGCGGCCGGGACGAGGTTGCGGCGGCGCAGCTCCGCCGGGTCGAGCCCCGTCTCGTCCGCCGCGGCGTCGAGCAGGCGCTCGACGAGGTACGTCGCCTCGGCGCGGCCCACGCCGCGATAGGAGCCCGTCGGCGTCGTGTTCGTGAAGACGGTCTTGACCTCGAGGTGGGCCGCCGGGACGCGGTAGACGCCGGAGGCCGCCGAGGCGTTGGCCCTGGTCGGCAGCATGGGCGAAGCGCCCACCGCGTAGGCCCCGTGCGCGGCGACCGTGCGGATGCGCAACCCGAGGATCCGCCCCCCGGCGTCGAGCGCCATCCGGGCGTCGCTCACGTGGTCGCGGGCCTGGTCGTCGCTCACGAAGGACTCGCCCCGGCCGCTCGTCCAGGCGACGGGCCGGCCGAGCCGCCTCGCCGCCCACAGGACCAGCGGGTACTCGGGATAGGCGTAGTTCTTCATGCCGAAGCCGGCGCCGATGTCGGGCGCGACCACCCGCAGGTCGGCCTCCGCCACATGCAGGACCTGCTCGGCGAGCTGCTTGCGGAGGTTGTGGACGAAGGGGCAGGTGACGTGGAGCGTGTACCGCCCCGTGGCCGGGTCGAACGCCCCCGCCGCCGCCCGGCCTTCGATCGAGGCGATGGCGAGGCGGTTGTTGACCAGCCCCGCGACCCGCGTCACGTGCGCCGCGGCGGCGAACGCCGCCTCGGTCGCCGCGGCGTCTCCGGCTTCCCAGTCGACGCAGACGTTCCGCGGCGCCCCGTCCCAGAGCCGGGGGGCGTCCGCGTCCATGGCGCGGGCGGTGTCCGTGTTGGCCGGCAGGGGCGCGTACGCGACCCGCGCCAGATCCGCCGCGTCCCGCGCCAGGTCTTCCGTCTCGGCGACGACCAGGGCCACCGGGTCGCCGACGTGGCGCACCCGGTCCCGGGCGAGCGGCCAGCGCGGCGGCACGAAGCACGGCCGTCCGTCGCGGCCCTCCATCGCCGCGGCGCAGGGAATCGGTCCGATGCCGTCGGCGGCGAGGTCGGCGGCGGTGAACACCGCCAGGACGCCGGGCGCCTTCTCCGCGTCCGTCCGGTCGACCGCCGTCACGTCGGCGTGGGCGTGGGGCGAGCGCACGAGCACGGCCGCGGCCTGGCCCTCGAGCCGGATGTCGCCGACGTAACGGCCGCGGCCGGTGAGAAACCGCTCGTCCTCCACCCGCCGCACGGGCTCGCCGATCCGCGCCATCCGCTCCCCTTTCCTCGGCCGCTCCTCCCCCGAGCCTGCGCCCCGGACGCCCGCATTTCAAGGACCGCCGCGGATTCCTCCGCGAAACGCGGTCGGGGCGGCGCATCGTTCTCCGACACCCTCACCCTGTCCCTCTCCCGCACGCGGGAGAGGGGACCCTCGGGGCGCGGCCGTGCCACAAGGTCCCCTCTCCCTGCCCAGGGAGAGGGACAGGGTGAGGGTCGGGAATGAATGCGCCGTCAACCCCTTCCCTGCCCTCACTCTGCAAGGATTCCTCCGCGAAACGCGGTCGGGGCGGCGCGTCGGTCTCCGACACCCTCACCCTGTCCCTCTCCCGCAGAGCGGGAGAGGGGAGGGACAGGGTGACCCTCGGGGCGCGGCCGGGCCTCTCGGGTCGCCTCCCTGGAAGTTTTCATATGAACTTCGGCAACGCCGCACTAGGATCGACGGCGAACCGGATCGGAGGCCCGGCCATGGACATCCCCTCCCACATGGAGAAGGCCGCGCGCATGGACGCGGTCCACCGGCGCCTCGACCGCGAGGCCGATTTCGAGCTCTGGTACTGGATGGCCCTCGACGCGGCCAACCAGGCCATGAACGCGGCCCTGCACGCTGCGGGCGTGACCGCCGAGGAGCCCGAACTCGCGTCCCAGGTCAACGACATCTACATGCGCCGCACCGGGACCGGGGAGTGGGAGCGCGTGGTCCGGCGGGGGGCCGACATCATCCACCCGCAGATGAGCGAGTTCGACAGGCCCGTGCCCGAAGAGCTGCGGGACGCGATCGGCGCGCTGCACACGCTGGAGGGCTTCCGCGACCCCTGCATCCGCCTCGGCAGGGAGGCGACGCCCGAGATCGCGGACACCTGCGCGGAGGCCTACGAGAAGGTCCTGGCGGTCACGCGGGACGTCGTGGCGCGGGCGCGGAGCGCTCCGTGACCCCCGAACGCCATCGCGGCGTCGCCGAGCGCATCGCGCGCTCGCTGGAGAAGGTCGCGGCCTCCGACTACGAGGCCGTCATCGAGGGCTGCATGCTGGCCGGGACCCACTGGTTCAACGCGGCCCTGCACGAGATGGGCCTGTCCGCACCCGACCGGGACGTCATGCACGTCGAGTACATGGTGGTGCACGAACGCCGCAAGGCGTGGCTCGTGGCGCCGGCCATGGTGGAGGCCCTGGAGCGCATCGAGGACATGCGGGCGCTTTACGTGCGGGGGAACGCGGACGGCGGCGAAGCGGCCGCCGCCGAGGCGCTGCGGTGCCTCGGGGTCCTCCGCGAGGCCGCGGCCGGCGCCAGGCCCCTCGGCCTCACGTCCCCCGACCTCGGACACGTCGGTCTCGAAGCCTGAAGGCCGCGGGTCCGAATCCGGGCCGCGGCGGCGGTCTCCCGGCACGACGGGCGGGACGATGCCTGCGTCTCACGAATCGAGCCTTCTCTAAAGCTTCCATTACGGCGGCCATGAACCGCGCCAGGTCGCCAGAACGGCTCTCGCTCTCCGCGCCGCTCCCGGACGTCCGGGCCGGCAGGGCCGCGTCGTTCCGTCCGGACGAGGATACGGGTTCGAACCCGGCCCGCGGCGGGACGAAGGACCGTCCGGGGGCGGCCGGCGCGGTTTGGAGGCGCGTCCCGCGCGTCGCCCGGCCCGCGGTTTTCTGCATGGCGCTGGCGTGCCTCTCCCTTCCCGGCGCGGTTCATTCCGAAGACGCGGAGAACCGGGATTGCGAGCCGGAGGGCGTGCGCTTCGACGCCGGGAAGACGCCGCTCACGCGGGCGGAACGAATCGCGCTCATGGACGCCGCATTCCACGAGTCCCTGGCCCGCTTCGACGCATGCCGGACGGCCGCGCGCGGCGGTGCGCGCGGGGGCGGCGGAGGCGCCGAACCGGCCGCCGCGGCCGGCGTCCGCGGCTCCGAAGCGGAAGCGTCCGGCGAGACGCGGCGGGGCGTGCCCGGCACGGGAAAGATTCCCGAAGACATCCCGGACGGGGAAAACGACGGCGTGCTCGAAGCGCAGATCCGGCTGGCCGCGACGCGGGAAACCGACCCGGCCGTCCGGGCCCGCCTGTGGAACGAGTACCGGAAATACAAGGGGCTGCCGGTCGAAGGAGAAAACAGCGATGCCGAGATCTCCGAGTAACCTTCTCTTCCTCGTCGTCCTGGCGGGCCTGAGCGGCTGCGCGGGCCTCCAGAAGAGCGCCGGCCCGCCGGCCGGACCTTCGATCGACGCGCCCCGCAGCCCGGCGGCGGCCCCTTATGCGGGCGTACGGCCCGATGTCGCCGTCCCGGTCTTCGATCCCGGAATTCCCGAAGACCCCGACGACTACGAGAGGGAAGGCGTCTGGCCGGAACTTCGCCGGACGGAAGGGAATCGCTTCGCCGTGGCGCTCAAGCGGGCCCTTCAGGCCACCGGCGTCTTCGGCGACGTCCGCGTCGTCCCCGACACCCGGGCGACCGCCGACCTCTACGTCACGGGCGGCATCGAGGAGTCGAACGGGGAAGACGTCGCGATCGACGTCAAGGTCGTCGACATCGGCGGCGGGGAGTGGATGGACCGGGGCTACGAACACCGCGTGAAGACGTACTTCTGGACCGGCATCCGGAACAGGGGACGGGATCCGTATCGGCCCGTGTTCGACGAGGCGGCCCGGGACATCGCGGAGCTGGTAAGGCGCCGGCCGAACGAGAAGCTCGCCGCGTTGCGCCATATCACCGAGCTCCGATTCGCCAAGGCCTATGCCGGCGACGCTTTCGCGGACTACATCGAGGAGCGCGGCGGACGCGTCGCCCTGGTCGGGCTGCCCGCCGAAAACGATCCGATGCTTGCGCGCGTCCGCGCCCTTCGCGCGCGGGACGGGCTCTTCATGGACCGGATGCAGGCCCACTACGCCGCGTTCGTCCGGAAGACGGAAAAGAGCTACGCCGCCTGGCAGGAACACAGCCTGTCCGACGCCAAGGCGAAACGGAAAGCGGAAAGCGAGGCGGCCGTGAAAGGCCTCTTCGGCGTCCTGCTGGCGGCCGGCGGCATCGCCGCCGCGATGCACGGCTACGACAACTTCGACGCCGGCACCCTTGTCGGAGGCGCGGCCGCCCTCGGCGCCGGGACTTCGCTCCTGCAGGGCGGTTTCCGGAGCCGGGCCGAAAGCGGGATTCACGCCGCGGCCCTCGCGGAACTCGGCCAGTCGCTCGACATCGAGGTCTCGCCGCAGGTCGTCGAGCTCGAGAACGAAACCGTCGAACTCACCGGCGACGCGCGGGAACAGTTCCGGCAATGGCGGGAATTCGTCAAGCGGATCTACGCCGAGGAATCGATTCCGGATACGGCCCTGTGACCTCCATGAACAAGGACAACGAGAGTCGCGCGATCCGGGAGCGCCTCGCGCACGCGCGCGAGCGCCGGACATCCGGCCTGCGCAGGATGACGGGGCGCATCGCGTCGATCGCCGCCGTGGCCGCGGTCGCCGGCGCCGCGTGGCACGGGTCCGGGCACGTCCGGGAGTTTCCGCGGCGCGCGCCCGCCGTTCTCGAGGCAACCCCCGCGCCGGGGCCGCGACCGGAAGCGCCGCGCGCCGGCGCCGCCGCGACGGATGCGCGAAACACCGCCGAAGCCGGCATCCACGACGCGCCGGCGGCGCAGGACGCCCGGCTCGGGGAGGCTCCCCGCGGGAACGGCGGTATCGACGCGACGCCGAAGCCGCCCTCCGGGACGAAACGGGAAATCCCCGATACGGCCGAAAAAGCGGAGAACCGCCCCCGGCTCGCCTCGCGGGCGGCGAAGGACGCCGACGCGGACGGAGACGCGGAGACCGCCCGGACCCACATCGAACGCGCCCCGGAAGAGCATCGGCCGGACTCGGCCGAAGCGAAAAGCCGGCAGGTCCGCAGCGCGACACCGCCGGACGTTCCGGCCGAACGCCGCAAGGCGGCCGACGCCGGGGCCGCGGGAGACCTCGATGCCGAAAGGGCCGCGCTCGAACGCATCCGGACCCGGGACCGGCACCTCGCGGACGCGGAACGGGCCGTCGTCCGGGACGACTGGAGGGGCGCGCTGCGGGCGTTCGAGCGGGCCGCCGCCGCCGACCCCCGCGACGGACGCGCGGCGCAGGGAAGGGACATGGCCGCCCGCATCGTCGCCGCGCGGCGGGCCGTGGACGACTTCCTCGCCCGCCCCCACAGGCTTTCCGACCCCTCGGTGGCCGCGGCCGCCCGCCGAACGCTCGACGGCCTGGCCGTTCCGGCGGCGCTCAGCCCTCGTCTCGAGACGCGCGGCGGAGACCTCGAACGCGCGATCGAGGCCATGCGGACGCCGGTCCGGGTCCTCGTCCTGTCGGACGACAATACGGACATAGGAATCCGCGGCGTCGGCCGGCTCGGGCGCGTCCGGGAACGGGTCGTCGAACTGCGTCCCGGAACCCACGTCTTCGAAGGCAGACGCAGGGGGTACCGCTCCAAACTCGTCGAGGCGACCGTCGCCGGCGGAACCTCCCTCGCCAAAGTCAGGATCGTCTGCGATGAGCGGATTTGAACCCCGGTTCCGGCGAGCGGAGCGGCGCCGGAACGGACACGGCGCGCGTGGCAAGGTCCGCCTCCTGATCGCCGCCGGCGTCCTGGCGACCCTCGCCCTCGCCGCGGGCGCCGCGGTCTCGCCCCAGCGCGAAGGCGGCGTCCGGAGCGGTTCGGCCATCGGCCTGGACGCGCCCGTCAGCTTCCCCGCGGACATCTGACCGTGAGGCACCTCCTGCAGGCGTCCGCCCTGCTCGCCGCCGTCGGCGCGGCGGTCCACCTGTGCTACGCCCACGTCATCCGGCCGGCCGCGGAGACGGCCATCGAGGCCGCCCGCCTTGCGGGGGAGTCGGCGCCCCGCGATCCGGCCGTCATCCTCATGGACCGGGAACAGGAGATCTGCCTCGTCCTCGCCGTTTTCTGCACGATTCAAATCCTCATGCGGATGTGGGCGCTGACGTCCGAACAGTACCTCTTCGACGTGGACGTCTTCGACGGGATCGAGACCCCGGCTTCGGGCGGCGGCGAGGGCCGGGACACGAAGGCGGCGATGGAAAAGACGCTGCGGGAGATCGACGCGCTCCCCGCCGGGATGAGAAACACCCGGTTGATGGAGACGCTGCAGGCAAGCCTCCGGCGCTACCGGACCACCGGGGACGTCCAGAACACGTCCGACGCCGTACAGACGAGCGTGGAAGCCCTGGACATGCGGCTCGAAGCCGACAACGCGATGATCCGGTACGTCATCTGGGCGATCCCCTCGATCGGCTTCGTCGGAACCGTCCGCGGCATCGGGCAGGCCCTGACGCGGGCCGACGAGGCGCTTTCCGGCGACATCGCCGGGATGACCGCCCATCTCGGCACCGCCTTCAATTCGACCCTGGTGGCGTTGATCGCGAGCCTCTTCCTCATGCTGATCCTGCACGCTCTGCGGCGGGCGCAGGACAGGCGGCTGCTCCAGATCCAGGACTATTGCGAAGAGCGCCTGCTCAGGCGCATCAGCGCCTGAGCGCGCCGCCCATGCGGACACGGCGGCACCGACCGGGAAGCCTGCTGGCCTTCCTCGACGTCATGGCGTGCGGCCTGGGCGCGGCCGTCCTGCTCCTTCTCGTCGTCAAGCACCACGGCGGGGCCGCCGTCGAGCCGGAACGCGAGACGCCGGCGGCATCCGCCGGCGTCCGGACCCTGGCCGCGCTCCGCGAGGAAGCGGACGCGCTCGCGGACCGGATCGAGAAAGCCGAACGCGAGTCCGGGCGGCGCGAGGAGCGGGAGCGGCAGGCGCGCGCGGCGGGCGAGGCCCGGTTCGCCGGGCTGGAACGCGAGATCGCGAAGGAACGCGCGAGGAACGCGGCGCTGCGCGCCGACGTGGAGTCCACGGCGCCGCTCCGGGCGGGCGACGTCCTCGAAACCGGGCCGGGCGGCGAGGAGAACTACCTGCTGGGCCTCAGGGTGGAAGGACGGCGCATCGCCATCCTCCTCGACCGGAGCGCCTCGATGACCGACGAGCGGCTGGTCGACGTCGTCGCCCGCAAGGTCCGGACCGACTCCGAAAAGCGGAAGGGACCGAAATGGCGGCGCGCGCTGCGCGCCGTCCGCTGGCTGCTCCTGCGGGCGCCCGAGGGCGCGCAGGTGGCGGTCGTCGCCTTCGGCAGCGAGGCCCGGACGCTTCACGGCGGCGCCTGGGCCGACGGCCGGAACGGGGCGGCGCTTCGGGGCGTCTTCGCGGAACTGGAGCGGCTGGTTCCGACCGGAGCGACGAATCTCGAAGCCGGCCTGAGGGAGCTGGAAAGGCTCTCGCCCCCCGCCTCCGACATCTACGTCGTGACCGACGGGCTGCCGACCCGGAGCGTCTCGTCGCCCGGACCGTCCTCGCCGTGTTCCGGCGGCGCGCGGGGAAAGGTCACCGGCGCCTGCCGCAAGACGCTGTTCTACACGAGCCTTCGGAAATCCGCCCCCGCGCCGGGCCGGAAGGTCAGCGTCGTCCTGCTTCCGCTGGAGGGCGACCCGGAGGCGGCGCCGGCATACTGGAACTGGACCGCACAGGCCGGCGGGCTGCTCATGACGCCCGCGCGGGGTTGGCCGTGAAGACGAGGCGCCCTTCCCGCGGGGACTCCGGCCTGGCCTTCCTCGACGTCATCGCCTGCGGTTTCGGCGCCGTCGTCCTGTTGCTGCTCGTCGCCGAGCCCCCGCCGGCGGAAACCGCCGGTCCCGAGCCGGCCGCGGTGCCGGCGGCGGAGCTCGGGGAGGCACGGGACCTGGTCGACCGGCTGCGGGCCGCGCTGGCCGCCGCGACGAAGCCGTCCGCCGAGGGGGCCGGGGAGACGCCGGGCCGGGACGCGGCGGCCGCGGACGCCGAGGGGGAGCTGCAGCGATTGCGACGGGACAACCGGGGCCTCGAGCTCGTCAGGGAGTCGCTCCGGCGGGCCGCCCTGCGCGTGCGAACTCCGGTCGAACGGCGCGACCGGGAGGTCGGCGGCATCCCCGTCGACGGCGAGTACGTCGTCTTCGTCGTGGACACGTCGGGGAGCATGCGGGGCATCTGGGACCGGGTGACGGACGTCATGACGAGGGTTCTCGACATCCATCCGGAAGTGCGCGGCTTCCAGGTCATGAACGACCAGGGCGCCTATCTCGTCAAGGCCTACGGGGGAAAGTGGATCCCCGACACTCCGGGGCACCGCAGGAGCGTCCTGGCGGCGCTGCGGGGATGGAGCCCGTTCTCGAACAGCAGCCCCGCCGAAGGCCTGGAGGCGGCGCTGAAGACCTATGCCAGGCCGGGAAGGAAGACCTCCGTCTACGTCTTCGGCGACGACCATACCGGCGCGTCCTACGACGGCGTCCTGGACGCGCTGCGGCGGCTGAACTTCGATCCCGTCGCCGGGAGGAACAAGGTCCGCGTCCATGCCGTGGGCTTCGTCTCCAGGCACAGCACCGCACGCTACGCGACGCTCATGCGCGAAGCGACGCGCGTCAACGGCGGCACGTTCCTCGCCCTGCCGGTCGACGACGGCCGGGGAAACGCGGGCGTCGCGAAGCCGAACTACCGGACCGGCGTACTGCGCCGTTCCCGAAAATAGCGCGTGAGCGGCTCCGGACATCCCCGCGGCGGCGCGGCAGGCGGACTCATCTCCCGTCCTTCGATCGTTCGCTCGACATCGCCCGCAGGTCCTTCATGAGCAGGAACAGATGGTAGGGGTCGGTCGGACCCGGCTCGAACTCCAGGGCCTCGTACCAGGCCCGCGCCTCCTCGTCCTTGGCATGGACGAGGAGAGCCCGGATACCGGCGATGTCCGCGGCCGCGGCGGTTCTGAGCAAAGCGTCCTTGACGAGCGCCTTGCCCAGACCGCGTCCCTGCCATGCCCGGTCCGCCGCGAGACGGGCGAGGAGCATCACCGGGACCGGATGCCGGGCCAGCCCCCTGCCCACGCGGAGAGGAGCCTCGGCATGTTCCACCGCTCCCGCGGCGAGGCTGTAGTAGGCGATCACCGTCGCCCCCCGGCACACCACATAGGTCCGGGCGCCGTCGGCCTGCTGGTTCGCCAGGGCAAAACGCTTCAGAAAGCGGTCGAGCGGCTCCTTCCCGCATTCGAAGGAGTCCACGTCGTGAGTCGCGGCGAGCTTCTCGACCGGAGACGGCGCCTCGTGCTCCGGCGTCACTCCAGCACGCTCTTCCCGGCCAGCAATCGGGCCAGGCGGGGCTTGTCGGTGACCGGACGGTCGAGGATGTCCTGGAAAGCCCGCCACCGCCGATCGTCGAGCCGGAACATCCGCCGGTCGGCCAGGGCGTCCTCGGCGGCGTTGATCCCCGCCTCCAACAGGAACTCCGTGACGTTCTTGTGCGAAGAGGCCGCGGCGCGCTGGAGCAACGCCTTCAGGTTCGGGGTCGTGCGAACTTCGATGCGCTCCGACTTGGTTTCGGCGACGGCCATCAACGTCCCTCCGATCGTGTCCATCGACATTCTGTCACACGGATATCGTACGGACAACGGACTTGTTCCGGGGGGCCGCCGCGCCGTCCCGCCGTCCACGAAAAACGGCCCGGCCGGACAACCGGCTGGAAACACGAGAGAAAGCCGATCCAATTCGCACACTTCGCACGACGTCGGGGGGTGCGCGCGGTTTCTGGCCGTTGCCGTCCGGTTCATGTCCTCGCTCCACCGCCCGGCCCCCCCTCCCGGCCTCCCCCCTGACAAGGGATTCCTCTGCGAAACGCGGTCGGGGCGGCGTATCGGTCTCCGATACCCCCACCCTGTCCCTCTCCCGCAGGCGGGAGAGGGGACCCCCGGGGCGCGGCCGGGCCTCTCGGGTCCCCTCCCCCTGGAAGGGCGAGGGACAGGGTGGGGGTGGACGGCGTCTCGGCACTCCTGCCCTGTTCCCGTGGCGCGGCCGGATCGCCTATATCGACATGCACCCCCTCAACGTCCTCGAAGTGCCGCGCGGCGACGACGCCCCGGTCCGCCTCCGGCTGCGAGGCGGCTTCCGCCCTTTCGCGCCGATACCGGGAAGCGGCTGGTGAAGTCGCCGAAGACGTACGTACGGGACAGCGGTCTGGTGCACGCGCTGCTGGGCGTCGGCGACTTCAACGCGCTCGCCGGCCATCCCGTCGTCGGGGCGAGTTGGGAGGGTTTCGCCGTCGAGAGCGTGCTGGCGTGTGCGCCGGAACGGACCAAGGCGAGCTTTTACCGCACGTCCGCCGGCGCCGAGATCGACCTCGTGCTCGAGCTGCCCGGCGGAGACGTCTGGGCGATCGAGATCAAGCGCGGCCGCGCCCCCGTCCGGACCGCGGCTTCCGCAACGCGCGGGAGGACCCGAACCCGGCCCGCGCGTTCGTCGTCCATTCCGGAGAGGATCGCTACCCGCTCGCGGACGGCCTCGAAGCGGTCGGCGCCGCCGAGCTCGCGACCCTGGTCCGAGACGCGTGAAGCGAACCCCGTCCCGGCACGGCGGTGCGCAGGCAAATCTTCCTCGCCGCCCGGTCCTGGTCCGTCTGCACGTTTTACGGCTCCCTTCTGGCCGTGATGCTTGTGCTCCTGGCGATCCTGGCGACGTAGTCCAAGTTCGGCATGTATTTTACAAGGCTCAATTCGTGAAATGCAGGCATCCCGGATTGCCGACGGCGGGAGTGCGGGCTTCTTTTCTTGTCGTCATTCCCGCGCAAACGGGGATGACGACAAGATTGCGAGAGTTTCGGAGTGTCAGACGATCGTCTTTTCGATGCCTCCCGGGGCGGGGTCGAGGCCGGGGGCGCCGGAGTCTATGGCCGCTCGAAGATGACATTTCGCAACTTCGGCGCCAGCTTCGGCCTGGGCGCAAAGCCGAGTTCGTCCATCAGACCGAGCAGCTCCCGATTGCGATCCGAATTCCCTTCGACCTCGACAATCATCGAGCGCACGGAGGCCGCAGCCAGGGTTTGCCGTCCGCCGCGCAAAATGTCGGGCTCCAGCCCGTCCACGTCGATCTTTACATGCGTGGGCAGCGGCGGCTCGAACAGCCGCACAAAGTCATCTATCGAAAACCCTATGGCCGCCTGTCTGAATCTCGTGCCTATGGGTTTCCCGAACTGATCGACTTCGATGCCGAAGCCGTGCATGGAGCTTCCCGGCCCCGTGCTGGCCATGTTCAGGGCGTCAATCCCGGTGTCGGCACTGAAGGCGACGGGAAAAGCCGACACAAGGCCGTCCACGCCGTTCAGCTCTATGTTGCGATTCAGCTCTCCATAGCTCGCGGCCCCCGGCTCGAACGCGACGACCCGCGCCCCACGCTGAAGGGAAGCGAAGATCGTGAAGACCCCGACATTCGCGCCGATATCCCAGAGCACATCGTCCTTCGACAGCCGGCCGAGCCAATCCAGGGTGTCCGGCTCCGATTGCCGGCTGTCGGAAAGCATTTTGTGGAATGACAACGTTCCGCAGCACGGAACCTCGCCCCCCGCTCGAATGACCAGACGGCCCGTCTTGTCTATTCGATCCCTCGCCCTCAGGAAAGCATCGGATCTTCTTGTGGGGGTCATACAGGACGTCACAACTTTGGCGAAAAAGAGGATCAGCCATGCGACGAAGTTTCTCATGCCAGGCGAACCCTTGCATATTCCATCACTTGAGAACGCTGATTTTCGAGACGCGGCGGCAAGGCGACAGCCGACTGCATCACCGGCTTGACCATCGGCCTCGACAACCCGTAGCGCTGACCTTATCCTCCCGCCAAGAGGCAAGAAAGCTACCACTTACCGACCCGAAAACCAAAATCCAGAAATATCGCCGCTCCATGTCCGCGGCACTTCGGATGGAAGAGACGAAGCAGAAGACGCAGGCGAAGGAACAGTCCCGGCCCTCTTTCAGCGCCTCGACGGTAATGACGTGTTCGACAGGGCGGCTCGGTTCGTCCCGGGTCAGCCAGTTCGGAACGGGCATGCGCCGCCGTCCATCCATCCCCGCCCTCGTTTCCGAAAGGCCGCAGGCCCGCTCGTTACGCACCCGAACGCCTCGACCGCCGGAGGCCCTCGCCGTTTCGACGATTACGGGTTCCGCGCGGGCGGTGTCAATCGGTCCGGAGCGTATCCACCTTGCCGCCATGGCGGTATTGCCCGGCGTGGATGTAACCGGGAACGGCCCGGCGGAAGGAGCATCATGCGGCGTCCGCCGGCCGCACACGCTCCACGATCTCGGCGCCGTGCTCCCGTTCGACCCGGGCGATGTCGTACTGACTCTGGAGGCCAATCCAGAACGGCGCGCCGTTGCCGAAGTAGAGGCCGAGGCGTACCGCCGTGTCGGCGGTGATCGAACGGCGGCCGTTTAGAATGTCCGTCACGCGGCCCGACGGAACGCCCAGATCCAGCGCCAGCCGGCTGGCGCTCAAGCCCCTCGCCTTGAGTTCGCGCTTCAGCAACCTGCCAGGATGCGAAATCGGGAGCATGGCGTTCATCCCTTGGGTAATCGACGATCTCGACGTCGTGGGCGTCACCGGCCCGAAACTCAAAGCAGATCCGCCAAGGCCCGTTCACCGTCATTGCCCATTGACGTGCGCGCGCCCCTTTGAGCTTGTGCAGCCCGACGCTCTTGAGCGGACTCAGGTCACGGAGTGCGTCCGCGGCGTTGAGCGCCAAAAGCAAATCGATGGCGGCATCAAAGTCCAGACCGCGAAACCGGTTGGGCGTCTCGCCGTCCCAAACCTTCCGGCTGGCCGTGTTGCGCCAAGAACGAATCGCGACGAAAACATACTAGGTCTGTCGACCAGAAGCAATTACCAAATGGCAATGTCGAGCATCTATCCGGCAAGGTCCAAACCGAATACCGCGATTCGGATTTCACATAACTTCCGACCCTCAATGATTCGAGCCTGTATGTTCAAGTATTCAATCATCTCTCGAAATCCGATACGTTTCCTAGTTTTTGGATGGATCCAATATTTTTCGTTTCAATGCCGAATCAGTAGGAATTCCGCGCGATGAATGTAGCTTTTGCGGCTCCGAATTGGAGAAATGGAACAACCTTAAAAAAGCACTTCGATGCGGGCCGGGTGCGGCCCGCCGCCGAGGTCGTTGCGCGGTTGCGGGAGGGGTGGCGGCCCCGCTGATGCCCTTTCCCGTCCAGTTGACCGACGATGCGGTGCGCGACCTGGAGGATATCCGCGACTACGTCACCCGGTACGACTTCGCCGGACCGCGCCGATCGTGTCCTGGAGCGGATCGAAAAGGCGTTCGGCGACCTTTCCGGGCATCCCCGGCGCGGACGTTATCCGAACGAATTGCCGGACATCGGGATTCGGGAATACCGCGAAGTCGTCTTCACGCCCTACCGGATCGTCTGCCGGGTCAGCGGGAACGACGTCTACGTGCCGATGATCGCCGACGGGCGGCGCGACATGCGGACCTTGCCGGAGCGGCGTTTGCTGCAGGCGTGAGGCGGTCGTGACCCGCCGCCTGCCCGTCCTCGCGCTCGCCCTGCTGGCCGCGCTTCCGCTCCGGGCGGAACCGGCCGCGCCGATCCGGTTCTCGGCGGACGACGTCGAGGGCTGGCGGATGCGCGGCTTCCACGGCGAGACCCGCTACCGGACCGTCGAGCTCGACGGGCGGCGGGTCCTCGAGGCCGACAGCGTCTCGTCGGCGTCGAGCCTCTACCTCGAACGGGAGATCGACCTCGTGGAGAGGCCGGTGCTGGAGTGGACCTGGCGGATCGCCGGGACCCCGGCCGTGGCGGCCGAGCGGACCCGGGACGGCGACGACTTCGCGGCCCGCCTCTACGCCGTCGCGCGCGGCGCCGGACCGTTCGGAGCGCCGATCGCCGTCTGCTACGTGTGGGCGGGCCGGGCGGGCGTGGGCGAGGCCTGGCCCAACCCGTTCGCCTCTCGGGTGATGATGCTCGCGCTCGAGTCCGGCAACCGGAACGCCGGCGCGTGGCGGACCCACCGGCGGAACGTGCGCGCCGACTTCCTGCGCCTGTTCGGGCGCGAGGTGGACCGGCTCGAGGGACTCGCGGTCATGACCGATTCCGACAACGGCGGGTCCCGCGCCCGGGCCTGGTACGGCGACATCGTCCTGCGCCCGGAGGAGGAAGGCGGAGGGTGAGGGTGGGAGAACGAGGCGCAGCGTCCGGCCGGGGCCGCGGAAGAGCCGCCGGCGATCGACGGCATGGAATCCCTTCCCCTTCGACCCTCTCCCTGTCCAGGGAGAGGGGACCCTGCGGCAGGGTCCATCCAGGGACTGGAACGACGGCCCGTCCCACCAGGGTCCCCTCTCCCGCGCGCGGGAGAGGGACAGGATGAGGGTGTCCGCCGGGGGACGAATCTGACGGGGGCGGCTCGGTTCGTTACGATGTTCGTTCCAGGGACGGGACGACGGGGACCGGGCCATCAAACGGGTCGACTCCGAAATCGAGATCTCCGCCAGCCCGGAGCAGGTGTGGGCCGTGCTCGCCGATTTTCGGGAGTGGCCGCGGTGGAACCGGGTGATGCCGGGGCTGGAGGGCGAGCCCGTCGAAGGCGGCCGGGTGGAGCTCAAGCTCGCCGTCCCCGGACGGCGGACCTCGCGGCAGACGCCGCGCCTGGTCCGCGTCGCCGAAAACCGGGAACTCCGCTGGTACGACCAGGTGCTCTCCCCCAGGGTCTTCGCCTCGGAGCACTGGTTCGCGCTGGAACCGGCGCCGGGCGGCTGCCGCGTCCGCCACGGCGAACGCTTCGCGGGATGGCTCGCCGTCTTCATGGGAAGGAAGACGCTGGAGAAGACCGCGCAGGTCCTCGCCCTGATGAACCGCGACCTGAAACAGCGCGTCGAGGAGGCGGTCCGGGGCGGGGGCGCGCCGCCGGATATCTGGACATCCGGGGAGGAAGGGTTATAAGGTACGGTTACGCGGTTTCAGCGGCGTTGCCAACCATGATGCTGACGACAAGGAGACCCGACATGAGATTCAAATCACTCGCGTACGGCGCGGCGATGATCGGGGGGCTGGCGGTGGCCGGCGCCGCGCCGGGCCAGTCCGCAACTCTCGACGACGTGCGTGCCGCCGGAGAGCTCAAGTGCGGCATCAACACCGGGCTCGCCGGGTTCGCGTTCACGGACGACCAGGGCAACTGGACCGGGTTCGACGTGGCCTACTGCCGGGCGCTCGCCGCCGCGGTGCTGGGCGACGCGAGCAAGGTCAAGTTCGTCAACCTGACCGGCAAGAACCGGTTTCCGGCTCTCCAGTCGGGCGAGATCGACGTCCTGTCGCGCAACACCACCTGGACCTTCTCCCGCGACGTCGACCTCGGCTTCACGTTCATCGGGGTCAGCTACTACGACGGCCAGGGTTTCATCGGCCGCAAGTCGCTGGGCGTGACGAGCGCGAAGGAACTGAGCGGTGCCTCGATCTGCATCCAGACCGGCACGACGACCGAACTGAACCTCGCGGACTTCGCGCGCACCAACAACATCGACTACGAGCCCGTGCCGATCGAGACGAACGCCGAGGCGCGCGCCGCGTACGAGGCGGAGCGCTGCGACGTGTACACGACGGACGCGTCGGGACTGGCGGCCACGAAGGCGACCTTCGAGGACGCCGACCAGCACATGGTGTATCCCGAGATCGTCTCCAAGGAGCCGCTGGGTCCGCTGGTCCGCCAGGGCGACGACCAGTGGGCGGACATCGCGCGGTGGACCCTCAACGCGCTCATCATCGCGGAAGAGCTCGGCGTGACGCAGGCCAACGTGGAGGAGATGGCCGCCGGAACGGACAATCCGGAAGTCAACCGCATGCTCGGCAAGGAGGGCAGCTACGGCGAGATGCTCGGTCTCGACGCCCAGTGGGCGGTCCAGGCCATCGCGGCCGAGGGCAACTACGCCGAGATCTTCGACCGCTACATCGGTCCGGACACCAAGCTGGGCCTGGGGCGCGGCCTGAACGCGCTCTACAAGAACGGCGGCATCCTCTACGCGCCTCCGTTCAGATAAACCGACAAGCCGAACCCGGCCCCACCGGCGGCTTCCGCCGTCGGTGGGGTCCGGCGGCCGCCGTCCGCCGATACCCGACCCCCCCCCCCCGTAACAGGCCCCGAGGCCGATGCGCGCAAGCCGGCTGTGGACGGACGCGAGGGCGCGGGGAGTCGTTTTCCAGATCCTGCTCGTTCTCGGCCTCGCGTTCGTCATCGCGGTCATCGTGGCGAACACGACGGAGAACCTGCGGCGCGCCGGCCTCGCCTCCGGATACGGCTTCCTGTTCGATACCGCGGCATTCGACATCAATCAGCGGCTGATCGAGTACGACTCGACGTCGAGCTACGGCCGGGCGTTCGTCGTCGGCGGCCTCAACACGATCCTCGTCGCGGTGCTCGGCATAATCGCGGCCACGGCCATCGGTTTCGCCGCCGGCGTGGCGCGGCTGTCGGGCAACTATCTCGTCAGCCGCATCGTCGCCGTGTACGTCGAGTTCACGCGCAACGTCCCCGTGCTGCTCCAGATCATCTTCTGGTGGGTCATCATGCTGGCGCTGCCGCGGGTCCGCGACAGCATCGCGATCGGCGACGCGGTCTTTCTCAACAACCGCGGCATCCGGATTCCCTCGCCGGTGTTCGAAGACGGCTCGATCTTCGTTCTTCTGGCGATCGCCGGCGGCCTTGCCGGAACCCTCGCGATCGCGCGCTGGGCCAGGGCGCGGCAGAACGCCACGGGACAGACATTCCCCGTCGGCTGGACCGGCGTCGCCCTCGTGGCCGGCCTGCCGCTCGCGGTCTACTTCGTCCTCGGCCGGCCGATCGCACTGGACGCCCCGGTCATGGGCACGTTCAACCTGAAGGGGGGCATCAACGTCACGCCGGAGCTGACCGCGCTGTGGCTCGCGTTGTCGACCTATACCGGAGCCTTCATATCGGAGATCGTCCGCGCCGGCATCCTGTCGGTGAGCAAGGGGCAGACGGAAGCGGCCGGCGCCCTCGGCCTCCGCCCGGGGCTCACGATGCGCAGGATCATCCTGCCGCAGGCGCTGCGCGTCATCATCCCGCCCCTCACCAGCCAGTACCTCAATCTCACCAAGAACTCGTCCCTCGCCGTCGCCATCGGATACCAGGACCTGGTCTCGATCGGCGACACCATCCTGAACCAGAGCGGACAGGCGCTGGAGGTGATCTCGATCTACATGATCGTCTACCTCTCCCTCAGCCTGATCACGTCCGCGTTCATGAACTGGTACAACGCGCGCATCGCGCTGGTCGAACGATGAACGGCGGGCCGGCGTTCCACCGGGACCAGTCCGAGATGCTGTCCGCGCGCCCGGCGCCGGCGACGACCGTCGGGGCGCTCGGCTGGATGCGCGCCAACCTGTTTTCGAGCGCCTTCAACGTCGCGTTGACCCTGATGTCCGTCGGACTGCTCTGGGTCGCCGTGCCGCCGTTTCTCGACTGGGCCCTCTTCGGGGCCGACTTCAGCGGCACGACCGGAGCGGACTGCACGGGCCGCGGCGCCTGCTGGGCCTGGCTGGACCAGCGCATCGCGCAGTTCCTCTACGGCTTCTATCCCGCGGAGTCCTACTGGCGGGTCAATCTCGCCCTCGTCCTGCTGGTGCCGGCGCTCGCCTACGTGCTGTTCGACAACCTGCCCTACGGCCGCTACGGGCGCCTGTTCTCGTTCGCCTATCCGGTCGTCGCGGCCGTCCTTCTCGTCGGCGGCTTCGGTCTCGAGGGCGTCACCACGGACAAGTTCGGCGGCTTCATGCTCAACGTCGTCGCCGGACTGGCGGGCATCGTCCTGTCCCTGCCGATCGGCGTCCTGCTGGCCCTCGGCCGGCGCTCGCGCCTGCCGGCGGTGCGTATCCTCTGCATCGTGTTCATCGAGGCCATCCGCGGAGTTCCGCTGATCACGCTGCTCTTCGTCGCCATCGTCATCCTGCAGTTGTTCCTGCCGCCGCAGGTGTCGCTCGACCAGCTCATCCGGGTGATGATCATGATCACCATGTTCGCCTCGGCCTACATGGCGGAGGTCATCCGGGGCGGCCTGCAAGCGATACCCCAGGGTCAGCACGAGGCGTCGATGGCGATGGGGCTCGGCTACTGGCGGACGATGCGCCTCGTCGTCCTGCCCCAGGCGCTCAAGATCTCGATACCGGGAATCGTCAACACGTTCATCGGGCTCTTCAAGGACACGACGCTCGTCATCATCATCGGCCTCTTCGACATCCTCGGACAGGCGCGCCTGCTCCAGACGAATCCGGACTGGATCGGCGAAGTGGACCACGAGACGTTTCTGCTGGCGGCGGTGTTCTTCTTCGTGATCTGTTTCGCCATGTCGCGCTATTCCATCAATCTCGAAAAGAACCTGGACACGGAACGCCGATAGGGGAGGACGTGCCATGCCTGTCGCCGGAAGCGACGATTCCGGACCGCCCCCGGCCGGCGCGGAAGAGGCCGGCGCCGACGCGATCATCCGGATCGCGCGCCTCAACAAGTGGTTCGGGTCGTTCCACGTCCTGCGCGACATCGACCTCGAGGTGGCGCCGCGGGAACGGATCGTCATCTGCGGGCCGTCCGGGTCGGGCAAGTCGACGCTCATCCGCTGCATCAACCGGCTCGAGGAATACCAGGAGGGCTCGATCGTCGTGGACGGCACCGAGCTCACGCACGACCTCAGGAACATCGACGCGATTCGCCGGGAAGTCGGCATGGTGTTCCAGCAGTTCAACCTGTTTCCGCACCTGACCGTGCTCGAGAACTGCATGCTCGCCCCGGTATGGGTGCGCAAGATGCCGCGCAAGGATGCGGAAGAGATCGCCATGACGTACCTCGAACGGGTCCGGATCCCCGATCAGGCGTCGAAGTACCCCGGCCAGTTGTCCGGCGGCCAGCAGCAGCGGGTGGCGATCGCGCGGTCGCTCTGCATGCGGCCGAAGATCATGCTGTTCGACGAGCCGACTTCGGCGCTCGATCCGGAAATGATCAAGGAAGTGCTGGAGGTCATGGTCGACCTCGCCGAATCCGGCATGACCATGCTCGTCGTCACGCACGAGATGGGCTTCGCCTCGCAGGTCGCGGACCGGGTCATCCTCATGGACGAGGGCCAGATACTCGAACAGAACAGTCCGGACGAGTTCTTCAACAACCCGAAATCGGACCGCACCAGGCTGTTCCTCAGCCAGATCCTCCATCACTGAGTTCGGCGCCGACCGCGTCCCTCCTACATGAAAGCAGCGAGGCCATGAAGGACGACACCACCATCGTTCACGCCGGCAGGAAGCCCTTCGACAACCACGGCATCGTCAATCCGCCCGTCTACCACGCGTCGACCGTCCTGTTCCCGACCGTGGAGGCCTGGGAGCACGCCCGGGAACACCGGGACGAGCCGGGCACCGTCATCTACGGGCGCCGCGGCACGCCGACGACGTTCGCCCTGCAGGACGCCATGGCCGAGCTCGAGGGCGCGGACGACTGCCTCGCCCTGCCCTCCGGACTGGCGGCCATCTCCGTGCCCCTGCTCGCCTTTCTCGAACCCGGCGACCACATGCTGATGGTCGATGCCGTGTACTATCCGGCGCGCCGGCTCGCCGATACCCTGCTCGCCCGGATGGGCGTCGAGACCACGTTCTACGACCCGGCGATCGGGGCGGACATCGCCGGCCTGATCCGGGACGACACCCGGGTGGTGTACCTCGAGGCGCCGGGCTCCCAGACCTTCGAGATGCAGGACGTCCCGGCGATCGCCGAAGCGGCCCGGAAGGCGGGGGCCGTGACCATGATGGACAACACCTGGGCCACGCCGCTCTACTTCAAGCCGCTCGAGTTCGGCGTCGACATCTCGATCATGGCGGCGACCAAATACATCGTGGGCCACTCGGACGCGATGCTGGGACTGGTCTCCGCCCGGGAGGAGCATTTCGCCCGGATCCGGGACTCCGCCTGGACCCTGGGCATGGCGGCGGGACCCGACGACTGCTACCTCGGCCAGCGCGGACTCCGCACCCTGTCGGCCCGGCTCGCGCGCCACCAGGACTCCGCCATGAAGCTCGCGGAATGGTTCGCGGCCCGGCCGGAGGTGGACCGCGTGCTCTACCCGGCCCTTCCCGGCGACCCCGGACACGCGATCTGGAAGCGGGACTTCAAGGGCGCCTCGGGACTGTTCGGCGTCGTGCTCCGGGAGGCCTCGCGGGACGCCGTCGCGGCCATGCTCGACGGCTACCGCTATTTCGGCATGGGCGGCTCCTGGGGCGGCTACGAGAGCCTCGTCCTGCCCACCCATCCCGAGAACCTGCGCTCGGCGACCGCCTGGGACGCGCCGGGACCGACCCTGCGCTACCACGCCGGCCTCGAGGACGCGGACGACCTGATCGCCGACCTCGAGGCCGGTTTCGAACGGTTCCGGGCGGCATGACGGTGGACCCGGCAGTCTTCGACGCCATCGCCTTCGACGCGAGGGGCCTCGTCCCCGCGGTCGCGCAACAGCACGATTCCGGCGAGGTCCTGATGATGGCCTGGATGAACCGGGAGGCGGTCGAGCGGACCCTGGCGACGGGCGCGGTGCACTACTGGTCCCGGTCCCGGAACGCGCTCTGGCGCAAGGGCGAGTCGTCGGGCCAGACCCAGGCCCTCAAGGAGATGCGCGTGGACTGCGACGGGGACACGCTCCTTCTGCTGGTCGACCAGACGGGGGTGGCGTGCCACACGGGGCGGCGCACCTGCTTCTTCACCGCCGTGCGCGACGGCGGCCTCGAAACCGTCGCCGAGGTCGAGACGGACCCGAAGGAGCTCTACGGCAACTGAGGCCCCGCCAGCCTCCCCCGGAGAGGAAGCCTCAGAGAACCTCGAACACGCGGTAGCTGGGGCCGTCGGGGCGCCGCCAGCCGGTGGCGACCGAAACCGTCCGGGTCAGCCAGGCGTAGCGCTTGTCCCCCGTCTCGTAGAACGGGGCGACGCGCTGGTAGTACTCGGACGGATCGACCTCCTCGCCGGCGGCGAGGCGCCCGAGCACCTCGGCGGGCCCGTGGCGGTAGCCCCGGTAGAACATGTAGATCGCGGCGCCGTCGTCGGTCCGCAGGGTCACGCGCACGTCGAGCTGGACGACCCCGTCGGTGCGGTAGAGCAGCCAGTCGCCGCCGCCCGGAAGAACGGTCCCTTTCAGGCGCTCGCCCTCGAAGGTGCCGCCCGTGACCGCGGCGATGCGGCGCGTGCCGAGGTGCCCGAGGCCCGTGTCGACCTGGTTCGGATCGACGTCGAGATGCATGTCGAACAGGTGCGCCGTGACGATTCCGGTCATGCCCGTCTCCCTTTCCGGACTTGTTCGATGTAGTTCTCGAGCCCGCTCCGCACGTCGGGAAATTCGGGTTCGTAGCCGAAGGTCTCGTGGGCCCGCGTGAAGTCCAGGGCGCCCTTCCTCGGCATCCGTACCCCGCCCGGGAAGTGGTACGGGCCCGGCGCGACGGAAACGTCGGCTCCGGGCACCAGGTCCCTGACGACGTCGACCACCTCCCGGAAGGACGTGGCCCGGCCGCTGCCGATGTTGTAGACCTCGTGCGGATGCTCGGGATGATCCAGGGCGCGGAGGATGCCCTGCACCACGTCGTACATGTGGGTGAAGTCGACGACGGTCTCGGCGCCTTCGGCCATGTGGAAACTGCGGCCTTCCAGCGCCGCGTCGATGAAGGTGTTGGGCGGCCGGGGCCGCGGCAGTCCCGGGGCGTAGATCCAGGACGTGCGCAGGCAGATGCACTCGAGCCCGTGGAGCCTGTTGTAGGTATGGCAGAAGTGCTCCATGGTCAGCTTGCTGATCCCGTAGGGCAGGAACGGCCGCTGGTAATCGGTCTCGGTGTTGACCTCGTTCATGTCGCCCCACGTCTCCTCCGTGCTGAGGAAGATCATGCGCTTGACGTCGAAGAGGCGCATGGCCTCCATGACGTTGAGGCTGCCGCCGACGTTGACCTCCATGACCCGCCAGGGATTGCCCATGGTCGGGCCCGCGCCCACCGCCGCGCCCAGATGCACGACGGCATCGGGCCGGTGCGCCCTGAAGGCCTGGGCGAGGTGCGGAAGGCTGGTGACGTCGCCGACCACGGCCGCGACGTCCGCGCCCCCGTCCATCAGCGCCCGCAGCGGCCCGGATACGGCGAGGTCGAAGGCGACGACGCCGTCGCCGCGCGCGGCCAGCCTCTCGACGAGGGCCATTCCCGTGAAGCCGCCGCCGCCCGTTACCAATACCTTCATCCATCCTCCCCGGACCGCCCGCGCCGCCGCGGTCCGCCTCCGCCTGCTCGTGACCGGAGCGTCATGATGCGGCGGCGCTCCCCATGACCGCAAGGCTGAAGACCGGACTCTGGGTACAGGCGCAGGTGCGCGCGTGCGATCTGCGGTTCATCCCCGTGGCCGTGACCCGGCGCGGCGACCCGGACGCCGGCGCCATCCTCCTGAAGCTGTTGCGCAAGGACGGCCTCTGCCTGCTGCTCCGCCGCACGACGACGTTCGACGGCGAACAGGGCTGGGCCGTCGCGGCGGGCGGCGGAACCGGCGAGGTCCGCGAAGAGGCCGCGGACGGCTACATCGAGCGGGAGAGCCGGCGGGACCCCGACCTGTGGGTGGTCGAGGTCGAGGACTTCGACGGCCGCTACGAGATCGACGGTCCGGTCGAATCCTGACCCCGCCCGCATCGCGGCTACAGCCGGTACACCCGCGTCGCCGTGTCGTGGTAGAGGGCCGCCTTCTCGGCATCCGAATAGTTCGCGGTCAGGCGCTTGAACGAGTTCCACAGCACGCCGTAGCCGCAACTGATCATGTCGACGGGAAAGTTGGACTCGAACATGCAGCGGTCGGGACCGAAGGCGCCGATGGTGTGCTCGTAGTAGCGCCGCGTCGCCTCCATGAGCTCGGCGCTGGTGGGCGGCCGCTCCCGTTCGTGCCAGCCGAAGCCGTTGACGTCCATGTTGATGCCGCCGAGCTTGGCGACCACGTTGGGACAGGCGGCGAGCTCCGCGACGTCGCGGCTCCAGTCCTCGAATATCTCGTCCCGCCGGCCCGCGTAGGGGCCGACCCCGAGCGGCCCGCCGAAATGGTCGAGGACGATCGTCGTGTCGGGGAAGGCGCGGGCGAGGTCGGCGGCCTCGGGCAACTGGGGGTGGTAGCACCACACCTCGAAACTCAGGTTCCGCGGACCCAGCTCCGCGAACCCCTCGCGGAATTTCGGGTCGAGCATCAGGCGCGGCCCCGGATTCGTGCGGTGCGGCGGGAAATGACCGGTCTCCTCCCAGGTCACGATGTGCCGGATGCCGCGAAAGCGGCCGCCGCCCGCGGCGATCTGCGCGTCGAGCACGGCGCCGACGGCGCTCCCCAGGGTCAGGTCCG
Organism: Alphaproteobacteria bacterium; assembly: GCA_963663355.2. Lineage (GTDB taxonomy): Bacteria > Pseudomonadota > Alphaproteobacteria > UBA2966 > UBA2966 > UBA2966. The sequence goes on along the minus strand of CAXXKS010000001.1, from coordinate 1,392,813 downwards.
CGTGGCCCACGATCCCGGCCGCGATCCGCGCTTCGCCGTAGAGGCCCGAGGCGCTCATGGCGGCTATGCCGTTGACGAACTCGACCTCGCCGACGACCCGCATCTCCTCGGGACCGTCCTTCCTGTACATGGCGGCGCACTCGATGAAGACCGTGGAGACGACGTTGTGCCCGGCGCCGATGTCCGCCAGGAGGTCGTCCAGGAGGTAGTGGTGGACGGGCCGTTCGTACCGGAACTCCCAGAAGTGATGGTGCGGATCGCAGATCGGCAGGCCGGGCTCGAGCGCCTCCTCGACCGTCCTGTCGATCCATTCCTGGTTCGTCGAATCGACCTTGGGCATTGACGTGTCCACCGTTGGAAACAGACCGGGCCGGCCGGACCGCCGCGCCCTTCGCGCCGTTAACGTTAAGCGACTTTCAAGGCCCGCGATAGAGCCGCCGCGCCGCTCCCCGTCCTGCTCCACGGCGGCCCCCATCGTGCGGGCGGAGCGACCGGCACCGACTCCGTGCGAATCGTTCGGGAACTATATATCCATTTCCCCACCATAAATATCTACTCAACAACAATCGAAGGACAATCAAAGTACTCCGTAACATCTTCGCACGAGTTCCCCTTACGAACATCGTCATAGTATACGATTTGAATCGGAAGTTCGCCGGAAATATAAAATCGATATATTCCGAACTTGAAATACACATCACGATATTTCTTTAACAAAGTTGTTCCAGAATAATTGTAAGAAGGACTACTATTGCCATTCACATATACTCGAAAGAACCCATTTTTCCCAGTCGTCCAATTGGCATGGACGAGAATATCCGTCCAGCGACCTCGCATATCATCTAACTCGATGAGCTCGTCGGAACCAGTACTACCGAATATCTGGCTCTCCACATTGTATGTTTCGATGTATTTCTTGTTCTTGATATCTGCCCTTCCAGTAGCCCAGAACATAAAAGGTGGCTTCCACTCCACTTCATAATGGAATTGCCCCAACATAGTCGCCCGTGCTTGCCATAGCAGGGGATAGTCCTCGGGCAAATAGATCGACCAGTGATACCAATTTTCTCCTGCTTCGTAACCATACTGTGTTTGCTCAGAGCGTTCCGATGGATAAGCACAATCGTTCCACGACTGACTTATACCGCAGTCTCCTGGACGAACCTCAAATCTCAAAGATTTCTCACCGGAACGAACGGGATGTCCATCTGATTTCTTGACCGCAGAAAACGCATATCCAGTTTTGGATAGCGAGTCCTTTCGGAATGACCATCCGGATACCGTGTCGGAGTCAACCACTCCTCCGCTGGTCACGCATCCTGTCAGTCCGAATAAAACCAGGACGACCATCATATACTTCACGGTTCTATCTCCTCCCAAGCGGCAATCAAGTCCGCATATGCCAGTCGCTTATTCCGCATTCCACGGACCACGCTCTCCATCCGGTCCATCGTAACGTCCTCACAAACATTGTGGCATCCAGAGAACTCGTTAGAATAGCGATCCATATGCTTTTCTGAAACAGATGGTATGTGCCCTTGTGCGCTTGAGCAGTGCCCAAAGGAACTCTACTCCGTTAGTTATGAGTGAGGTCTTTCAAGTCGTTGTATTTGACGAACTCTTCATTTCCGTGCCTTACACTGTAGCGATGGAATTTTCTTGAGTCAAGTCGTCTACAGCTTCCTTGCTCGTCTGTAAATACAAATGATCCTGGGCAAACGGTATCATCGATGAACTCGTGGAAACACTTCTCTGGTAGTGTCATTGATAACCTTGGTCTTGACCTTGTTGGTGTTCCTCTCCTTGGCGGCAATAGCAATGATCTTGCCAACGGAACCATGACCGGTCATAAGTGCTCCGCCGGACCGTACGCGGAGGGATCGCGGGTGTCCTACGTCCTTTACGGAAGTCCCCGTTCGGGGTCGCTCGCCGTCGAGCTCGCGCTTGCCGAGGCCGGCGTGCCGTACGAGGTGCGGGGGGTCCGCCTCGCGTCGAACGAGCAACGGAGCGCGGCATACGCCGCCGTCAATCCGCACGGGAAGATCCCGGCCCTCGTCATGCCGGACGGAGAGACGCTGACGGAGTCCGCAGCGATCCTCCTCGCCCTCGACAGGCTCCACCCCGAGGCGGAGCTGATGCCGCCGCCGCGGTCGGCCGGATACGCCCAAGCGCTGCGCTGGCTCATGTTCGTCGCGACCGAGATCTATCCCATCGTCGAGATCAACGACTATCCCGAGCGTTTCGGTCCGGAACCCGACGCCGACGCCACGCGGACGCTCGCCCGCGGCATCTGGCGCCGGCGCTGGGGGACGGTCGAGGACGCCATCTCCGGCGATCCCTACCTCCTGGCGTCCGGGTTCTGCCTCGCCGACATCTACGTCGCCGTCGTCAGCCGCTGGGCGCAGCAGGACGACTGGCGTCCGGCCCACGTCCCCAGGGTGGAACGCCTCGCGCGGGCCGTGGCGGGCCGGCCCGCGTGCGCCCCGATCTGGAGCCGCCATCACGGGTGAGGCGCGCCGCTCGTCGAAGGGGCGTGGCGACCCCGGCAGGGCTCGAACCTGCAACCCTCGGCTTAGAAGGCCGATGCTCTATCCAGTTGAGCTACGGGGCCGCTGGGCGGCGGAAGTGTAGCGCGAACCGTCCCGCGCCGGCACGGGAATCCGCCTATCTCGCCGCGTCGTAGCGGAAGTTGTCCGAATAGGACTTCGTCCTGAACCTGCGCCGGCGGGGTTCCCGCACCTGATAGGCGATGCCGTGCTTCTCGCAATAGGCGACGGCCGCCTCGCGGGTGGGAAACCGCATGCTCACCTGCTGGTCCGTGTCGGACGACGACGTCCAGCCCATCAGCGGGTCGATGCGCCGCGCCGCCCTGGGCTCGAACTGCAGGACCCAGTCCCTCGTCTTGGCCTCGCCCGACTGCATCGCCGTCCTGGCCGGCCGATATATCCGTGCCTGCATGGCAAACCTCGCCCGCCTCCCCGGACCTGGTCGGGGAGACTGGATTCGAACCAGCGGCCCCCGGCTCCCAAAGCCGGTGCTCTACCAGGCTGAGCTACTCCCCGCGGGACGCGGCGCCGCGGCACCGGGATACACCAACGCGGACCGTGCGGCAAGACGGCGGCGCGACGGGCAAGGGCGTCACGCGCGGTCCGGGGGCTCGCCGCGGAGCTTGTAGGTCCCCGACATCGTCAAGATCGTCCGCCCGTCGACGGTCAGTTCCCCGGCCGCGAAGACGATCGAGCGCGTCGCCTCGGTCACGCGGCCGCGCCCCTCGAGCCAGTCGCCGGCGCGCGCGGGCGCGACGAAGTCGGAGACCATGCGGACGCTCGCGCCCGGGCGGCCGGCGTGGCGGTAGCTGACGGTGCCGAGCACCACGTCGGCGAACGACATCAGCACGCCGCCATGGACGACGCCGCCCAGATTCGTGTGCCTGTCCTCCACCCTGAGCGCCCGCGCGTAGGTCCCGTCCTCCTCGAGGCGCTCGTAGACGGGTCCGATGAGCCGGCCGAACGGCGAGGACTTACCGATCGGCGCGAACCCGGCGGGGACCTCCGGCGCCTCGCCGGCCATGTCAGCGGGATTTCCCCGCGCCCGGACCCGCGTAGACCACGCGGTCCCCGGGGCGAATGCCGAGCCGCGACGCCGTCCCGGCGTTGACCTCGAGCACGGCCCGGGCCGGTCCTTCGGACGCCACCGTCGCCGAAGAAAGCGGCACCGTCCGTTCCGCGATGCGCGCGATCCGCCAGTCGGCGCCGATGAAGATCATGTCGAGGGGGATGTACGTGTTGCGCATCCACATGGCGACGTTCCGCGGATGGCCGTAGTCGAACAGCATGCCGGCGTCGGCCCCGAGCCGCCGGCGGTACATCAGGCCGCGGGCCTGCTCGTCGACCGTGCGCGCGACCTCGACCTCGAACCGGTGCTCGCCGCTCCCGGAGACGATCGTCACCTCCGAGACCGGCATTCCCGGTCCCTCCTCCGCATGCGCGGGGAACGGAGCCGGCACGGCGGACGCCAGCATCGCCCAGATGACGAGCGCGGGGAACCGCCGAATCCATCTGAACATGGAGCCAGACTACGGAAAACGGCGCCGGAGTAAACGGCCGCCGCGGACCGCCGCGGGCCGGCGGGCTTCAACTGGCCCCACCGAGGCCCTATAATCGCTCCGTCACTAGGGGGAGCCGCGCGCCGCGGCTGAGAGGTCCCGCCTTACGGGATGACCCCAAGAACCTGATCCGGATCATGCCGGCGTAGGGAAAGGTGTCGTCATGGGTGACAGCGACGGCCCGCTGGCCGCGGAGGGCCGGGCCCCGGACGTACATGTCCGCGGCGCGACGCTGCGCCATGGCGGCAACCTCCTGTTCGAGGACCTGTCGGTGACCCTCGCCGCGGGGGAGACCACGTGCCTGCTCGGCGTGTCCGGCATCGGCAAGTCCAGCCTCCTGAAGCTCGTCGCGGGTCTCGGCCCCGCGCCAGAGCGCGGCGCCGTCGAGGCGGGAGACGGCCGTCCCCTCAAGGGCCGAATCGCCTACATGGACCAGCGGGACCTGCTGCTCCCCTGGCTCGGCCTCCTCGACAACGTCACCCTCGGAGCCCGGTTGCGGGGCGACCCCGCGGACCGGGGCGGCGCCCGGCGCCTGCTGCGCGACGTCGGCCTCTCGGGCCGCGAGGCCGATCCGCCGGCCGTGCTGTCGGGCGGCATGCGCCAGCGCGCGGCGCTGGCCCGGACGCTGATGGAGGACCGCCCCGTCGTGCTGATGGACGAGCCGTTCTCCGCGCTCGACGCGCTCACGAGGCTGCGCCTGCAGGATCTCGCGGGACGGCTGCTCGCGGGACGGACCGTGCTGCTCGTCACCCACGACCCGCTCGAGGCGGTCCGCCTCGGTCACCGCATCCACGTCATGGCGGGCCTTCCGGCGCGGATGGCCGCGGCGATGACCCTTCCCGGAGAACCGCCGCGCGACCCGACGCGAGCGGACGCCATGGCGCGCTACCGCGAGTTGATGGCCCACCTCGGGCGGTCAGGACCGGACTCCGGCCGGGAGCTTCGGGAATGACGCGCCCCGCGCCCCGCGTCCTGCGCGCCCTCGCGACCCTGTGCGGGCTGGGGCTGCTGTGGCAGGCCGTCGTCTGGGCCGCCCAGGCGCCGCCGTACATCCTGCCGGGCCCCCTGCCCGTGCTGCGGGTCATGGGCGAGCGGGCCGGCTTCCTGGCCGCGCACGCCGGGGTCACGGTGGCCGAGATCCTGCTCGGGCTGATCCTGGGGACCCTCCTGGGGGTGCTCAGCGCCATCGTCATACACCAGTCGCGCCCGGCCCGGCGCTGGCTGTTCCCGGTCCTGGTGATCTCTCAGGCCATACCCGTGTTCGCCATCGCCCCGGTCCTGGTCCTGTGGCTCGGCTACGGCATGGCGTCGAAGGTGGCGATGGCGACGCTCATCATCTACTTCCCGGTGACCGCGAGCTTTCTGGACGGCCTGCGGCGCACCGAGACCGGCTGGCTGGACCTCGCCGCCACCATGACGGACGGCGACCCGAGGCGAGCCTGGGCGATTCTCTGGCACGTCCGCATCCCGGCGGCCCTCCCCGCCCTGGCCTCCGGCCTGCGCGTGGCCGCGGCGGTCGCCCCCATCGGCGCCGTGGTCGGCGAATGGGTGGGCGCGAGCGAAGGCCTCGGCTACGTCATGCTGCACGCCAACGGCCGCATGCAGATCGACCTGATGTTCGCGGCCCTCCTCGTCCTGAGCCTGTTCGCGCTCGCCATCTACTTCACGGTCGACCATCTGCTGCGCCGCGCCCTTCCCTGGCAGGCGGACAGCGCGCCGGCCGACGACGGCGCGCCCTCCGCGAACCGGGCCCCTTCCTGACCACCCACCACTCTCGGGAGAGACATCATGACCATTCGGCAACACGAAGCTCCGCGGACGCGGCCGGCCGGCCGGCTCCTCGGCATCGGACTGGCGGTCCTCGTTTCGCTCTCGGCCCCGGGCACGGCCCGCGCCCTGGACAAGGTCACGGTGATGCTCGACTGGTTCGTGAACCCCGACCACGCGCCCCTCTTCGTGGCGCAGGAAGCCGGGTATTTCCGCGACGCGGGCCTGGAGGTGGAGCTCGTCGCCCCGGCGGACCCCAACGACCCGCCCAAGCTCGTGGCGGCGGGCAAGGCCGAAGTGGCCATCTCCTATCAGCCCCAGCTCCACATCCAGGTCGACCAGGGGCTGCCGCTGCGCCGCATCGGCACGCTGGTGTCCACGCCCCTCAATTCGCTGGTCGTGCTGGCGGACGGTCCCATCGAGTCGATCGCGGACCTGAAGGGGCGGAAGATCGGCTTCTCGGTGGGCGGGTTCGAGGACGTCCTGCTCAAGGCGATGCTGGAACGGCACGGCCTGACGCTCGGCGACGTGACGCTGATCAACGTCAACTTCTCCCTCTCGCCCTCCCTCGTCAGCGGTCAGGTCGACGCCGTGATCGGCGCCTTCCGCAATTTCGAGCTGAACCAGATGGACATCGTCGGCAGGCCCGGGCGCGCCTTCTACATCGAGGAGGAAGGCGTCCCGGCCTACGACGAGTTGATCCTCGTCGCCCACGCCGACAAACTGGCCGACCCCCGCCTGCGGCGTCTGGTCGACGCCATCGAGCACGGCACGCAGTACCTGATCAACCATCCCGAGAAGAGCTGGGAGCTGTTCCTGCGCGGGCGCGGCGACCTCGACGACGAGCTCAACCGGCGGGCCTGGCGGGACACACTGCCGCGTTTCGCCCTGCGTCCGGCGGCGCTCGACCGCGGCCGATACGCCCGGTTCGCCGGCTTTCTGGAGCGTCACGGAATGATCGAAGCGGCAGGCGCGGTCTCCGACTACGCGATCGAGCTCGAGCCGCTGGAGTAGCGGACCGCGAACCGCCGCCTCACCGATCCAGTTCGATGTCCGCCACCTGCGGTCCCTTGGGCCCCCGTCCGGTGCGAACCCGCAGCACCTGGCCCGGCTTCAGATCGTCCAGGCCGATTCGCCGCAACGTCTTGATGTGCACGAAGATGTCCTGGGTGCCGTCGCCGCGCGTCACGAAACCGTACCCCTTCTCCGTGTTGAACCACTTGACCATGACCTCGAAGTACTCGCCTTCCGCCCGGAGCGGCGGATGGCGTGGGTCGCCGTTGTCGACATCCCGGGGTCCGGCGCCCGGTTGCAGGGCCGTGCTGGCGTCGATGCCAACGATACGGATGGCCTGGAGGCCCTTGGGCCCGCGGACCGCTTCACACACGACGGTCGCTCCCTGCTCCACACCCTCGTACCCGGCCTGCCGCAGAGCGGAGAGGTGGATGAACACGTCGCCGGAACCGTCGGCCGGCGCCAGGAAGCCGAAACCCTTTGCCGCGTTGAACCACTTGACCCGACCACTGATCTCGACGCTCTCCGGATGCGGTTCCTCCCTGACCTCATCCTGTTCCCCCATGGCAAAACCTCACCAAATGCAGAACGGAAAAAAAACCTACCACGTTCGGCGGACGACCACAAACGAGGCCGCGGTTTCCGTTGCCGTCAACCCCTACCCCGGCCCTCCCCCTTCCAGGGACCCGAGTGGCCCGGCCGGGGCCCGAGGGTCCCCTTTCCGCTCTGCGGGAGAGGGACAGAGCCTGCCCCCCCGAAGGCGGGGGGTGAGGGTGCCGGAGAACGATGCGCCGCCCCAACCGCGTTTCGCGGAGGAATCCCGGCAGGGGGGAGGCCGGGAGGGGGGTCGCCGGACAGGCGGCTTTGCTGGATCGGGACCATTCGCCATAATATTGTCGGGAGCGCCGGGGGAGGCCGGCCCAGAGGGACGGCGCAACGCCGTCCGACAGGAATACCGGTCGGGAGGGACGGGACGCCGTGCTGCACGCAATCAGTCTGACCGCGGTTCTCTTCGGCACGTGGCTGCTGCTGTCCGGCATCTTCACGCCGCTGCTCGTTTCCCTCGGCATCGTATCCCTCGCTGTCGCGGTCGGCATCGCGTTGCGCATGGACATCGTCGACCACGAGAGCCACCCCGTTCACCTGACCTGGCGCATCCCCGCCTACTGGATCTGGCTTCTCGCGCAGATCGCCAAGTCGAACGTCGACGTGGCGAGGACCATCCTGGGCATCGGCGATCCGCCCACCCCCAGCGTGGTGCGCGTGAAGCCGAGCCAGCGCACCGAGCTGGGCCAGGTCATCTACGCAAACTCGATCACCCTGACCCCCGGCACGATCTCCATCGAGCTCGAAAACGGCGAGATCACGGTCCACGCCCTGACGCGGGGCTCGGCCGACGACCTCGGGACGGGCGTGATGGACGGCCTCGTCTCGAAGCTCGAGGGCCGCGCCTGATGCTGGCCTTCGCGACGCTCGCCATCCTCCTGACCATGGCGCTGGCGCTGGTCCGGGCGCTTCGCGGGCCGACGGTGTTCGACCGGATCCTGGCGGTCGCCATGGTGTCGACCAAGACGACGCTGCTCATCGCCGTGCTGGGCTTCCTCTTCGGGCGGCCGGATTTCCTGGACATCGCGCTGCTCTACGCGCTGATCAACTTCGTCGGCGCCATCGCCGTGCTGAAGTTCTACAAGTACGGCAGCCTCGGCCTCGCCTCCCACCTCGAAGACGTGCCGGCTCCTCCCGAACCGGAGCCCTCGGGCACGCCCGGCGCGAAGCCGGCGGACGATCCGGCCGGGTGATGGAAGGCGCCGTCGAAATCCTGGCCTGGGTCCTGCTGGGCGCCGGCGCCGTGTTCTCCGTGATCGGCGGCATCGGCATGCTTCGGCTGCCGGACTTCTACACGCGCATGCACGCCGCGGGGGTCACCGACACCATGGGCGCCTGGCTGATCCTCGCCGGCCTCATGTGCCTGGCCGGCCTGACGCTCGTGACCGCGAAGCTGGCCCTCATCCTGTTCTTCCTGTTCATCACGGGACCCTCGGCGACGCACGCGCTGAGCAAGACCGCGTGGTACGCCGGGGTGAAGCCGGCCACCGCGGACGCGCCCGGGAAGCGCGAAGGAACACCGCCATCGAAGCCCTAGTGAACTTCGTGCTGCTGGCGTTCCTGGCCGTCATCGCGCTGGCGATCCTGCGCCTCCGGAACCTGTTCGGCGTCGTCATGCTGGGCGGCATCTACAGTTTGCTGATGGCGTCCGTCTTCGTCATCCTCGACGCCGTCGACGTGGCCTTCACGGAAGCGGCCGTCGGGGCCGGCATCTCCACGATCCTCATGCTCGGAACCCTCGCGCTCACGACGAGCCGCGAGAAGATCCCCATGCACACGCCGTTGCTGCCGCTGGTCGTGACCTTCGTCACGGGCGCCATGCTGGTCTACGGCACCTGGGACATGCCCCCGTTCGGCGACGCCGAGGCACCGCCCAACCGGCACGTGGCGCCCTACTACCTCGAGCGCTCGCTCCCGGAAACGGGCGTGCCCAACGTGGTGACGGCGGTGCTGGCGAGCTACCGGGGCTACGACACGCTGGGCGAGCTCACGGTGATCTTCACGGCCGGCATCGGCGTGCTGCTGCTGCTGGGCCGGCGCCGCGGAAAGGGGCACGGCGCGCCCGAGTCGGGGGGCCGCGCCCCATGAGGCATCACGTCGTCCTGAGGGTGATCGCCAAGCTCTGCATCCCGTTCATCGTGCTGTTCGCCCTCTACGTCCAGTTCCACGGCGATTTCGGGCCCGGCGGGGGCTTCCAGGCCGGCGTGATCTTCGGCGCGGCGTTCATCCTCTACGCCCTCATCTTCGGCCTGGACAACGCCCTCGCGGCGGCGCCGATGAACGTGGTCATCGCCTTCGTCGCGGTGGGCCTGCTGCTGTTCGCCGGCGTGGGCGTCGCCGCCCTGCTCCTGGGCGGCAAGTACCTGGAATACGGCGTGCTCGCCGGCGAGTCCGTCGCCGGGCAGCATCTCGGCATCCTGCTCGTGGAGCTCGGGGTCGGGATCACGGTCGCCGCGGTCATGATCGCCGTCTTCTTCACCTTCGCGGACCGGGGCCGGTAGCCGTGGAGTTCCTGGTCGGCCACTACAACTACTGGATCTTCATCTTCCTGATGATGCTGGGCTTCTACGTGGTGGTCGCGCGGGGGAACCTGGTCAAGAAGATCATCGGCCTGAACATCTTCCAGGCCTCGGTGTTCCTGCTCTACATCTCCATCGGCAAGGTCCTGGGCGGCACCGCGCCGATCATCGTCGACGGCGGCGGCCCGGTGACCTACTCCAACCCGCTGCCGCACGTCCTCATCCTCACGGCCATCGTCGTCGGCGTCGCCACGACGGCGCTCGGCCTGTCCCTGGTGGTCAGAATCAACGAGGCCTACGGCACCATCGAGGAGGACGAGATCGCCGGCATGGACCGGGAGCCATGATCGCCGCGCACTACGCCGCCCTCCAGGTCGTCGCTCCGCTCGTCGCGGCGCCGCTCTGCGTGCTGCTGCGCCGGGGCGCCCCAGCCTGGCTGGTCACCGTCGCCGTTTCGTGGATCGCGCTCGCCATCTCCGTCCAGCTCCTGATCGAGGTGCTGGCGACGGGTCCGGTCTCCTACGAGCTCGGCGGGTGGGCCGCGCCGTGGGGCATCGAATACCGGGTCGATTCGGTCAACGCCTTCGTCCTTCTGATCGTCTCCGGCATCTCGGCGGTCGCCGCGCCCTACGCCCACAAGACGGTCGTCAAGGAGATCCCGGAGGACCGCCACTACCTGTTCTACGCCGCCTACCTCCTGTGCCTCACCGGCCTGCTGGGCATCGCCATCACCGGCGACGCGTTCAACGTCTTCGTGTTCCTCGAGATCTCCTCGCTCTCGTCCTACGTGCTGATCGCCCTGGGCAGCGACCGCAGGGCCCTGACGGCGGCCTACCAGTACCTCGTCATGGGCACCATCGGCGCCACCTTCTTCCTGATCGGCGTCGGGCTGATCTACGCCATGACGGGCACGCTCAACATGGCGGACATCGCCGCGCGCCTCGACCCGGTGGAGAACACCCGGACGGTCCTGGCGGCGTTCGCCTTCGTCACCGTGGGGCTCGGTCTCAAGCTCGCCCTGTTCCCGCTGCACCTCTGGCTGCCCAACGCCTACGCCTACGCGCCGTCCGCCGTGACCGTGCTGCTGGCCGCGACGGCCACCAAGGTGGCGGTCTACACGATGCTGCGCTTCGTGTTCACGCTGTTCGGCGCGGACTTCGCCCTCGACGTCACGTTCCTCGCGGAATTCCTGATGGCGCTCGCCCTGGTGGGCGTCTTCGCGGCCTCGATCACGGCCGTCTTCCAGAACGACGTGAAGCGCATGCTGGCCTACTCCAGCGTCGCGCAGGTCGGCTACATGGTGCTGGGCGTGAGCTTCTTCTCGGTGACGGGCCTGACGGGGGGCATCGTCCACCTGTTCAACCACGCCCTGATGAAGGGGGCGCTGTTCATGGCGCTGGGCGCGGTGTTCTACCGGCTGGGCTCGGTCCACATCGACCGCATGCGGGGACTCGGCCGGCAGATGCCGCTGACCATGTTCGCCTTCGTGCTCGGCGGACTGAGCCTGATCGGCCTGCCCCTCACCGTAGGCTTCATCAGCAAGTGGTACCTGATCCTCGCGGCGCTCGAGCGCGGCTGGTGGCCGGTCGCCGGCCTGATCCTGCTGAGCTCGCTGCTGGCGGTCGCCTACGTCTGGCGCGTGGTCGAAGCGGCCTATTTCCGGGACCCGCCGGCCCACCGTCCGACCGTGACGGAGGCGCCGCCGGCCCTGCTCGTGCCCACGTGGATCCTGGTGCTCGCCAATTTCTACTTCGGCGTCGACACGTCGGTCACCGTCGGGGTCGCCGGCAACGCCGCCGGGGTCCTGCTGGGGTCGGGCGGATGACCGGCGAACAGGCGCTCGTCGTCGCGGTCCTGGCGCCCCTGGCGGGGGCCGTCGCGATCGCCGCCCTCCACCGCCGTCCCAACCTGCGGGAGACGGCCACCCTGGTCACGGCCGCCGCGCTCTTCGTCCTCGTGCTGTCGCTGCTCGGGCCGGTGGCGGCGGGCCAGCGTCCGGCCGCGACGCTGTGGGAGATCGTCCCGGGCATCTCCGTCGGCCTCGAGGCCGAACCTCTGGGCATGGTGTTCGCCCTCGTGGCGAGCTTCCTGTGGATCGTCACGTCCGTCTATTCCATCGGGTACATGCGCGGACATGGCGAGGAGAACCAGACCCGGTTCTACGTCTGCTTCGCGATCGCCATCTCGAGCGCCGTCGGCGTGGCCTTCGCCGCCAACATGTTCACGCTGTTCGTCTTCTACGAGGTGCTGACCCTGTCGACCTATCCGCTGGTCACGCACCACGGAACCGACGAGGCCCGGCGGGGCGGGCGGACCTACCTGGGCCTGCTGCTGCTCACCTCCATCGCCTTCCAGCTCCTGGCCATCGTGTGGACCTGGTCCGTCGCCGGCACGCTCGACTTCACGCCGGGCGGCATTCTGGAGGACAGGGCCGGCCCGGCGCTGACCGGACTTCTTCTGCTCCTGTACATGTTCGGGATCGGCAAGGCGGCGCTCATGCCGTTCCACCGCTGGCTGCCCGCGGCCATGGTCGCGCCCACTCCCGTCAGCGCCCTGCTGCACGCGGTGGCGGTCGTCAAGGCCGGCGTGTTCACCGTGCTCAAGGTCACGGTCTACATCTTCGGGATCGACCTGCTGGCCGATGTCGACGCCACGACCGTCCTGCTGTACGTCGCGGCGTTCACCGTCATCGCCGCCTCGCTGATCGCGCTCAGGGAAGACAACCTGAAGCGGCGCCTCGCCTATTCGACGGTCAGCCAGCTTTCCTACGTCGTGCTCGGAGCCATGCTCGTCAACGAGATCAGCGTGATCGGAGGCGGCATGCACATCGCCATGCACGCGTTCGGCAAGATCACCCTGTTCTTCTGCGCGGGCGCGATTCTGGTGGCGGCCCACAAGACCAACGTCAGCGACCTCGATGGCCTCGGGCGCGCCATGCCCGTCACCATGCTCGCCTTCCTCGTCGGCGCGCTGAGCGTGATCGGACTGCCCCCGCTCGGCGGCTCGTGGAGCAAGTTTCTTCTGGCGCTGGGCGCCGCCAGGGCCGACCAGTACGTCTTCGTCGGCGTGCTGATGCTCAGCACCCTCCTCAACGTGGCGTACCTGCTGCCTCCGGTGGCGCGCGCATTCTTCCTGCCGCCCCCGGGCGCCCCGGGCCGGACGGTTTCGTTCAACGAAGCGCCCCCGGCCTGCCTCGCCGCCATCTGCGTCACGGCCGCGGGGTCGGTGCTGCTGTTCTTCTTCGCCGACCCCCTGTACGCCCTGCTCGAACCGATCGTCGTCACGACGAGGTGAGGATCCCGTGACCGAAGAAGCGCCGAAACCCGAGGGCACGCCGCCGGAAGTGCCGGGCCGTCCCGCCGCCCCGCCCGGCGAGCGGGAGTACTGGCTGGACCGGCCGAAGAACGTGGACAAGGTGTTCTACGGAACCTGCCTGCTGTGCGCGCTCGTCGCCGCGGCCGACCTGCTCGTGCACCGCCACCTGATTTTCTCGGTGGAAGCCGTGTTCGCCTTTTACGGGTTGTACGGTTTCGTCGCGTGCGTCGGCCTGGTGCTGGCGGCGAAGGAACTGCGCAAGATCATAAAACGGGACGAGACGTACTACGGCGATGACCGCTAGCGAACTTGCCCACAGCATCCCCCCCGGCCTCGTCCTGCTCGTCGGGGCGGGGCTCGTTCCGTTTCTCCGCGGCCGTCTCCGCGACGCCTGGCTGCTCGCGCTTCCGGCGGCCGGCCTGCTCCACCTCGTCTCGCTCGAGACCGGCAGCCACATCCAGGCCAGCGTGCTCGGACTCGAACTCGAGATGCTTCGCGTCGACCGGATGGCGCTGGTCTTCGGCTACATCTTCTACATCGCGACCTTCGTCGCCGTGATTTACGCGCTGCACGTCAGGAGGGCGCTCGAACACGTGGCGGCGCTCACGTACGCGGGGTCCGCGCTCGGCGCCGTTTTCGCCGGCGACCTCATAACCCTGTTCGTGTTCTGGGAACTCACCGCGGTCACCTCCGTTTTCCTGATCTTCGCGCGGCGGACTCCCGCCGCCTACCGGGCGGGCATGCGCTACCTGGTGGTCCAGATCGGCTCCGGCGTGCTCCTGCTGGCCGGGACCATCCTTCACTACCTGGACACGAATTCGCTGGAGTTCGGACACCTCGGCGTGGTGAGCCCCGCGACGACGCTGATCTTCGTCGCCTTCGGGATCAAGTGCGCGTTCCCGCTGCTGCACAACTGGCTGCAGGACGCCTACCCCGAGGCGACCGTCACGGGCACCGTATTCCTGTCGGCGTTCACCACCAAGCTCGCGGTCTACGCCCTGGCCCGGGGGTACGCGGGAACGGAGATGCTCGTCTGGATCGGCGCCACCATGACCGCCTTCCCGATATTCTACGCGGTGATCGAGAACGATCTCCGCCGGGTGCTGGCCTACAGCCTGAACAACCAGCTCGGCTTCATGGTCACGGGCATCGGCATCGGAACGGAGATGGCCCTGAACGGAACGATCTCGCACGCCTTCTCGCACATTCTGTACAAGGCGCTGCTGTTCATGTCGATGGGCGCGGTGCTGTACCGCGTCGGCACGATAAAGGGCTCCGAGCTCGGCGGACTGTACAAGTCGATGCCGTGGACGGCGGCGTTCTGCATCGTGGGCGCCGCCTCGATCTCGGCGTTCCCCCTCTTCAGCGGCTTCATCTCCAAGGCGCTGATCATCACCGCGGCGGCGGAGAACGGGTATTTCGTGACCTGGCTCGTCCTGCTCTTCGCCAGCGCGGGCGTTTTCCACCACTCGGGCATCAAGATTCCGTACTTCGCGTTCTTCGCCCACGACTCCGGAAAACGCTGCGAGGAAGCGCCCCGGAACATGCTGGTCGCCATGGCGATCGCCGCCGCCCTGTGCATCGGGATCGGCGTGTATCCGGACGTCCTGTACGGCATCCTGCCGTTCCAGGTGGACTTCCGGCCCTACACGCCCACGCACGTGCTGACCCAGCTTCAACTCCTGCTCTTTTCCGCCCTCGCCTTCGCGGTTCTCATCAGGACGGGCGTCTATCCTCCCGAGCTCAGGTCGACGAACCTCGATTCCGACTGGCTCTACCGGCGCCTCGGCCCGCTCGCGGTGGGCGCCGTGCTCCGCCGGGCCGACCGCGCGGCGGCACTCCTGAAGAACGACGCGAAAATGCAGCTCAAGGACCTGATCGACGGGATCTTCCGTCACCACGGCCCGGAAGGCGCCATGGCGCGCACCTGGCCGACCGGCGCGACGGTGCTCTGGGTCGCCATCCTGCTGGGCGCTTTCCTCATCGCGTCCTTCATCGCCTGAGGCGGGGCCGGAACGGGGCCGCGGCATGAAGTGGGACTTCGAAGGTAAGGTCGCCGTCATCACGGGGGCGGGCAAGGGCATCGGCGCGGCCACCGCCCGGGGCGTCGCGGAGGGAGGCGGCCGGGTCGCCGTGCTCGACCTCGACGCGGACTCGGGACGGGCCGTCGCCGGCGAGCTCGGGGACGCGGGCCGCTTCTTAGAGGTCGACGTCACCGACCGCGACAGCGTCTCGGCCGCGATGGAGGCCGCCGCCGCGCACTTCGGCGGCATCGACGTCCTGGTGAACAACGCCGGCGTCGTGACGCGGCACACCATCGCCAACATGCCGCCGGCCAACTGGGACCGCACGGTGTCCATCAACCTGACCGCCGTGTTCGACTGCACCCAGGCGGCGCTGCCGCACCTCAAGGCCCGGGGCGGCGGAGCGGTCGTGAACGTCTGCTCCGTCTCCGGATACCGGTTCTCGCTGATCGGCGGCGTGGACTACACCTCGACCAAATGGGCGGTGCGCGGCCTCACCCGCCAGTCGGCCTACGAGCTGGCGCCGTACGGCATCCGGGTCAACGCCCTGTGCCCCGGTCCGACCCTCACGCCGCTGGTGCGGGGCTCCATGACCCGGGAGGAGATCGACCGGACCGCCCGGAACTTCCCCCTCGGCGACTGGGTGGACCCGCGGGACGTCGCCAACGGCGCCCTCTTCCTGGCGAGTCCCGCGTCCCGCATGTGCACCGGCATCGACCTCGTCGTCGACGGCGGCTTCCTTCTGGTCGGTTCCCAGTCGATCGAGGAGTACATGGACGTGCGCGGCGACGCCCTGCCGGGCGGGGACTAAGGCGCCTTATCTTTGTTCCGCCCCGCGACCG
Source organism: Alphaproteobacteria bacterium (assembly GCA_963663355.2). Classification (GTDB taxonomy): domain Bacteria; phylum Pseudomonadota; class Alphaproteobacteria; order UBA2966; family UBA2966; genus UBA2966. The sequence goes on along the minus strand of CAXXKS010000001.1, from coordinate 1,376,621 downwards.
CCATGATCGCTCGCGTTCGCACGTCGGCCCGTCCTCGTCTCCCGTGATCTGCCGCCGTCCCCCGGCAGCGCTTCGCCGTCGTTGCCGTTCCACAGGAGACCCGGCCGGGGCAGCCGATAGTAATTGGAAGGACTGTCGGGGTCTCCGGCGGGTTTGGCCGCCTCCCGCGGCTCACGGACGAAGCGTCCAAGGGCAGCCTCGCAATAGTCGCGCACGAGCTCGATGCAGTCCCAACGGCGCTCGGTACGCTCGCATACCTCGCCGGTGACGCAGCTTCCGGCAAAAGGGTCGACCACGAGGTCGCCGGGCTCGGTCAGCATGCGGACGAAATACTCGGGCAGCTCGGCCGGATAGCGGGCGGGATGCGGTTTGAAGCCCTTCTCCTCGCAGTACCGCAGATAGAAGCTGTTGCTCTCGGTGTTGGGAATCGCGATGAGGTTGGGCGGGATCGCCGCCCCATTGTCGATGGCGAACTTCTCGCTGATATCGTGACCGGAGGGACGCTTCTTGGCTTTGTATCCCTTGGTCAGCAGCTCCCGCATGCTGGAGCTGTATGGCTGAAGGACCCGTCGGTTGCTCGCCTTCGGCCAGGGTGTCTTGGACAGCCACCATACGGTATTGACGGCATCCTTGACGCGAACCCTGCGTACCGTGACCCACTCAGCGGGCGTCGGGAGTTTGGAGGGATTCCACCAGTAGAATTCCTGCGCCAAGTGAAACCCGAACTCCTCGCACAACATGATCAGCAGCTTGAAGTGGTAGAGGCTGCGGGTGGGGTAACCCTTGTTCCATGCGCCACCGATGTCGATGACCAAGCTCCCGGCACCGTTGAGGACCCGCCGGAATGCGGCGCCGAACGGCTTGAACCAATCGACGTATTCGTCCGCCCCGACGTTGCCGTAGTCCTTCTTGCGAACCAGCCCGAAGGGCGGGCTCGTCATGATCAGATCGACCGACCCGCTCGGATAGGTCGAAAGCACGTCAATGCTGTCGCCGTGGACGATCCGCCCGAGAGGTGTCTCGTGGAAGCTGCCGATGCCCGGCCGCGCGTTCCCGGCCGCGGCGGCATACTCGCAACTCATTTCTCCGGGGGAATGGTCCATCGTGAGATCCTCGAATTGAAACAAAACAGGAACATGATAATCCCGCTTCGCCTTGGCCGCAACATCCCGTTTCGTCCTATCCGGCCGCCCCCCGCCGCGCGGGGGACGGCGCTTCGAGCCTCTTGAGGTCCATGGCGTGGCGGGCCTCCCGGACGAACACGTCGACGATCGACGCTGGCCGTGCTTCGACAGCAGCGAGGTCGTTGCCGTCGACCATCACGATACAGAGGTTGGAATCGGCCATGATCCTGTTCGCGTACCGCCGGGCTTCTCCACCGATCTCGCCGGTCGAGACCATGACGATGGCGTTGCTCTTCAGGAAATGCGTGAGCCCGACTTCCTTCGCCACGTCGTCGAGCGAAACGCGCGCCGTGTTCTTGCACTGAATCTGCCAGCGGGAGAACACCAGCCGCGTACTCTCGAAGATCAGGTCGACCTCTGCTCCTCCGGTGGCATTGCCGCGCAGTCGTGTGGCGACATAGGACAAGTCGACGAGGCGCATGAGCTTGAAGGCGAGGGCTTCGAGCGCGAGGCCGCGACGGTGGCGGTCCCTCGAAACCAGTTGCCGGCGGATTTCCTTCAGCGGTTTGCGCAGCAGCGGCCGGAGGTCGGCCTGCGTTTGCCGCTCGAGCTGTTCGACGAGCGGTACCACCAAGTCGGCCGCCAGTTTATCGGTCGCCGTGACCAGAAACGGTTTCGCGCCGCGTCCCGTTTCCCCGGTCCCGCGTTCGAGGTCGATGTATCCGGCATCCCGAAGCGGATAGAGAACCTGCTTGGGCAGGTTCTTCTCGTTGAAGGCGGCGCCGAAGCTGGCGGCGGCGAGCTTTTCGACATCGTTCGAGGAATGCGGCCCTCCGCCGCCGACATTGGCGAGAGTCTTGAGATAGGCCCGCTGCTCCGGCGTGAACGCGGCCAGCGCCTCGAACTCCTCCATACCGAGACCCAGGATTTCGTTGAGGCGCGCATGATCCACCCGGTATCCGGAAACGAAGATACCGGCCCGTTCGAGCCACAGGCGCAACGTGCTCATGTGTTTTCCGCCGCGCGGAACGGCGATGCCGCGTTCGTGGAGCCACCGGCGCAGCTTGTTGAGGTCGATGTTTTCTCCGGCGGCATGCATGTCGAGGACGCACTGAACGAAATTCATGCCATGCCGTTTCTTCAGTATGTGCCGCGCGAAAGCCTCGTGCAGGGCGCGGTCGTCGTCGCGGAGACGGTAGAGCGCCGTGCCGGTCCCGGTGAGCGTGGCGTCCCCGTCCCCGATCAGACCGTAGGCGCGTAGCGACAGCTTGGTGTTGTTGGCGAGTTTGCGCTTGTTGTTGTCGGAAGTCCGGCGTCCCGCGAAATACCGGGCGCGCACGGCATTCTCGAAGCGTCTCCAGTCGGTCGCGTGTCTGTGCGCCAATTCCAGAAGAACGGGCAGGTCGATCTGCGCCGGGGAAAACTCGCTGCCGAACGGAAGATCGCTGCGCGGCATCGCAGACTCCCGGCTCACGCGCCGCGGCGGTCGGAACGCGACGCGGCCAGAGGCAACGGAAGTTGGGTCTCCTCGTTCCGGTAACGTTCGAGAAAATCCGCGACAGCCTGACGGACAAGCCAAGCCATCGAAATACGGTGCTCCTCGGCGACGAGGGCAAGCGCCGCGTATTCCTGATCGTCGAGGGCGACGGAGAATCGGGTCTTCGCCGGCATGGGGTCTCGTCCCGTCTGTGTTACGCAAGATTGAGCGAATTGCTTCACTATGGTTCATGATGGTGCATTTCGACCAGGGCATCAACCCACAACGCCCACGACGCCGGTGCCGCGCGTGGTATCATGGCGCCGCCGCGCCGGGGTGCGAGGCCGTGAGTGCGTGAGTGAAAGGGGGTCATCATGGACATGACGGGCGAATACACGATTCCCGCTCCCCGCGAGAAGGTGTGGGCGGCCCTCAACGACGCGGACGTGCTCAAGGCCTCGGTTCCGGGCTGCGAGACGCTGGAGAAGGTCTCCGATACCGAGTTCACGGCGACCGTCATGGCCAGGGTTGGCCCCGTCCGGGCGAAGTTCGACGGCCGCGTGACGCTGTCGGACATGGACCCGCCGAACGGATACACCATTTCCGGCGAGGGCCAGGGCGGCGCGGCGGGGTTCGGCAAGGGCGGCGCCAAGGTCATGCTGACCAGCGAGAACGGCGGCACGGTGCTGCGCTACGAAGCCAATGCCTCGGTCGGCGGCAAGATGGCGCAGATCGGCTCCCGCGTCGTCGAGGGCGTGGCCAAGAAGATGGCCGACGACTTCTTCTCCACGTTCGCGGAACAGGTCGCCCCGGCCGGCGAAACGGGGGCGGAGGAAGCCCCCGCCGCTCCGGCGGAAGAGCCGGCGGAGGCCGCCCCCGCGTCCGCGTCGGGCATCCCCACGTGGGCCTGGGTGGTCGGCCTTCTGGCCATCGTCGGGATCGGGCTCGCCGTCTTTTCGTAGCCGGCGCCGGGATGCCGGCCCGATTCACTCCTTGACCCGGCCCGGCCCGAGTCGGACACTGTTCCGCACAGGGAGGAAACAGCCGGCGCGTCCGCTTCGGCCGTATCTCCGCACGGCAAATTGCAAAGGGTTCCAGGGAGGATCACATGCCCACCGTTTCCCTTACGGTGAACGGCAAGGCGGTCTCGGCGGAGGTCGAGAACCGCACCTTGCTCGTTCAGCTTCTGCGCGAAAAACTCGGGCTCACGGGCACCCACGTCGGCTGCGACACCAGCCAGTGCGGCGCCTGCGTCGTCCACATCGACGGCGACGCGGTGAAGTCCTGCACCACGCTCGCGCTGCAGGTCGAAGGCGCGGACGTGACGACCATCGAGGGCCTGGCGACCGACGGCGAGCTTCACCCCATGCAGGAGGCGTTCCGCGACAACCACGCCCTGCAGTGCGGTTTCTGCACGCCCGGCATGGTGATGGCCGCCATCGACCTGGTAAACACCCACCCGAATCCCGACGAACGGACGGTCCGGCGCGAGCTCGAGGGGAACCTCTGCCGCTGCACGGGGTACCACAACATCGTCAAGGCGATCGTCGCCGGCGCCCAGGCAATGGGAGGCTGACATGGCGGAGAACGGAATCGGCGCGCGTTCGCTCCGCAAGGAGGATGCGCGGTTTCTCAGGGGGACCGGCAACTACGTCGACGACATCGACCGGCCCGGACAGGCATACGCGGTCTTCGTCCGTTCGCCCCACGCCCACGCCCGGATCGAGACGGTCGACACGTCGAAGGCCGCCGCGGCGCCCGGCGTCGTCGGCGTCCTCACCGGCGACGACCTCGCGGCCGACGGCGTCGGCGGCCTGATCTGCGGCTGGATGGTCACCGACAAGAACGGCGAGAACATGAAGGCGCCGCCCCATCCGGCCCTGGCCCAGGGCAAGGTCAACTACGTGGGCGATCACGTCGCCGTCGTGATCGCGGATACGCTCGCCGGGGCGCGGGACGCGGCGGAACTGGTCGAGGTGGCCTACGAGGTCCTGCCCGCCAACGTCGACACCGGCAAGGCGGACGCGGACGGGACGCCGCAGATCCACGACGACGTTCCCAACAACATGAGCTACGACTGGGAACTGGGCGACGCCGCGGCCGTCGACGAGGCGATCGGGAACGCGGCTCACGTCACGACGCTCGAGCTCGTCAACAACCGGCTCATTCCCAACGCGATCGAGCCCCGCGCGGCGATCGGCGAGTACGACCCGGCGAGCGACGGCTTCACGCTCTACACCACCAGCCAGAACCCGCACGTGGCGCGCCTGGTGCTGTCGGCGTTCTGCGCCATCGCGCCGGAGCACAAGCTCCGGGTCGTGGCTCCGGACGTGGGCGGCGGATTCGGCTCCAAGATATTCATCTACGCCGAGGAAACCGTCTGCACGTGGGCCGCGAAGAAGGTCGGCCGACCGGTGAAGTGGACGGCCGACCGGTCGGAGTCGTTCATGTCCGACGCACACGGACGGGACCACGTGACCAAGGCCGAGCTCGCGCTGGACGCGGACGGCAGGTTCACCGCCCTTCGCGTCAGCACCAAGGCCAGCATGGGCGCCTACCTGTCCACGTTCGCCTCGTGCGTGCCCACGTACCTGTACGGCACGCTCCTCGCGGGCCAGTACACGACGCCGGCGATCTACTGCAACGTGAAGGCGCTGTTCACGAACACGGCGCCCGTGGACGCCTACCGGGGAGCCGGGCGGCCGGAAGCCACCTACCTCCTCGAGCGCCTGATCGAGGTCGCGGCCCGCGAGACCGGGACCGATCCGGCGGAGCTGCGGCGGAAGAACTTCATCCCTCCGGACGCCTTCCCGTACACCACGCCGGTGGTGCTGGCCTACGACTCGGGCAGCTACGAAGCCGTCCTGGACAAGGCGTGCGACATCGCCGACTACGAGGGCTTCGCCGCGCGCAAGGAGGAAGCCGAACGGCGCGGCAGGCTGCGCGGCATCGGGTTCTCCAGCTACATCGAGGCCTGCGGGATCGCGCCGTCGGCCGCGGTGGGCTCGCTCGGCGCCGGCGTCGGCCTGTGGGAAGGCGCGCAGGTCCGCTTCAACCCCACGGGCAGCGTCACGGTGTTCACGGGGTCCCACGCCCACGGGCAGGGTCACGAGACGACCTTCGCGCAGGTGGTGGCCGACAAGCTCGGCGTCGACTTCGCCAACGTCGAGGTGGTCCACGGCGACACGGACAAGGGTCCCTTCGGCATGGGCACCTACGGGTCCCGGTCGATCGCGGTCGGCGGGTCCGCCATCGTGTCGGCGTGCGACAAGCTCATCGCCAAGGGCCGGAAGATCGCGGCCCACGCGCTCGAGGCGTCGGAGTCGGACATCGAGTACGACGGCGGCACCTTCAGCGTCGCGGGCACCGACCGGAGCATGTCGATCGGCGAGGTCGCCTTCGCGGCCTACGTCCCCCACAACTATCCGGAGGGCCTGGAGCCGGGGTTCGAGGAATCGGCGTTCTACGATCCCGTCAACTTCACCTTCCCCGCGGGCACGCAGATCTGCGAGGTCGAGGTCGATCCGGACACCGGCGAGGTCGAGATCGTCAAGTTCTCGGCGGTCGACGACGTGGGAACGGTCATCAATCCGACGATCGTCGAAGGCCAGGTCCACGGCGGCGTCACCCAGGGCATCGGACAGGCCGTTCTCGAGAACGGCGTGTACGACGGGGGCACCGGCCAACTGGTCAGCGGGTCGTACAACGACTACACCATGCCGCGGGCCGACGACGTGCCGGCCTACGACGTCGAGATGTACGAGACGCCCTGTCCGCACAACCCCCTGGGCGTGAAGGGGTGCGGCGAGGTGGGCGCCATCGCGGCGCCGCCCGCCGTGATCAACGCCATCACCGACGCCCTGGGCACCGAGAACATCGACATGCCGGCGACGCCCGAACGGGTGTGGCAGGCCCTGGCCCGGACGTAGGCGGCGCGGAGAAGGAGGACACAGCCATGTATGACTTTACGTACCACCGCGCATCCGGCGTCGCGGACGCGGTCGGCAAGGTGGGCGGCGCCGGCGAAGGCCGGTTCCTGGCCGGCGGCCACACGCTGCTTCCGACCCTGAAGCTCCGCCTGGCGCGGCCCTCCGACCTGGTCGACCTCCAGGACATCGGGGACCTGCGGGGCATCTCGGTCTCGGACGGCGGGGTGACGGTCAAGGCCATGACCACCCACGCGGCCGTGGCCGGGTCCGGGGACGTGCAGGACGCGATCCCGGCGCTGGCGGCACTCGCCGGTGAGATCGGCGACCCGCACGTCCGGGCCCGGGGAACCATCGGCGGCTCCATCGCCAACAACGACCCGGCGGCCGACTATCCCGCGGCCGTGGTGGGGCTCGGCGCCACGGTGAAGACCGACCGGCGCGAGATCGCGGGCGACGAGTTCTTCACCGGCATGTTCGAGACGGCCCTGGAGGACGACGAGCTCGTCACGGCGGTGAGCTTCCCCAGGGCGGACAGGGCGGCGTACTACAAGTTCAAGAACCCCGCCTCCCGGTTCGCCATCGTCGGCGTGTTCGTCGCCCGGACGGGCGGCGGCGTCCGGGTGGCCGTGACCGGGGCCGGGCCGTGCGTGTTCCGCGTCGGCGAGATGGAGGACGCGCTGGCCGGCGACTTCTCGTCCGGCGCCATCGCGGACATCGCGGTCCCGGAGGACGGCCTCAACTCGGACATCCACGCCCAGGCCGACTACCGGGCGCACCTCGTCAACGTCTGCGCCCGGCGGGCCGTCGACGCCTGTTGACATCGGGACGCCTTCAAACGTCTATTGAAGAGGGGAGCGCCGCCTCCCCTCTTTTTGTATCCGAGTCCCGGAACCGAGATGGCGAAACCGCGCCCGCTGCCCGAGTCCATCGACGACACCGAAGCCCTGCTTCACGAAGGCGGCTACCTCGCCGGCCGCAGTCTGGCGACGACCCTGTTCCTGGGCCTGAAGATGGGCCGCCCGCTGTTCCTGGAGGGCGAGGCCGGCGTCGGCAAGACGGAGATCGCCAGGGTCCTGTCCGCCACGACCGGGCGCCGGCTCGTGCGCCTGCAGTGCTACGAGGGCCTCGACGTCTCCTCGGCGGTCTACGAGTGGAACTACGCCGCCCAGATGATCGAGATCCGCATGGCGGAGGCGGAGGGCGCCGCCGACCGGGAACGGCTCGGCGACGACGTGTTCTCCGAGCGTTTCCTGATCAAGCGGCCCCTGCTACGCGCCCTGGAGCCCGACGCCGCGGGCGCGCCGGTCCTGCTCGTCGACGAGCTCGACCGCGCGGACGAGCCCTTCGAGGCCTACCTGCTGGAGGTGCTCGCCGATTTCCAGATCACAATCCCGGAGATCGGGACGGTCTCGGCCCCGGAACCGCCGATCGCCGTCATCACGTCGAACCGGACGCGGGAGATCCACGACGCGCTCAAGCGGCGCTGCCTCTATCACTGGCTCGACTATCCCGACGCGCGGCGGGAGCTCGACATCCTGCGCCTCAAGGTGCCCGGCGCCGAGGAACGGTTGAGCCGGGAAGTCGTGGGCTTCGTCCAGGAACTGCGCCGGACCGACCTGTTCAAGCTGCCGGGAATCGCCGAGACGATCGACTGGGCCACGGCGCTCACGCAGTTGGACAAGCTGTCCCTCGATCCCGAAACCGTCAACGACACCCTCGGCGCCCTCCTCAAGTACCAGGACGACATCGCCAGGATCCAGGGCAGCGAGGCCGCGCGCCTTCTGGATACGGTGAACGCCGAGCTGGCGGCGGCGGACGCCGCGGAATAGCCGAGCCGGCGGCGATGTCCGGCCGCGGCCCCGACGGCGCGACGGAACGGCCCGAGGAACAGGGACGGCTCGCCGAGAACATCATGCACTTCGGGCGCGTCCTGCGCGCGGCGGGACTGCCCGTCGGCCCCGGCAGGATCATCGACGCCACGCGCGCCGTCGAGGCCGCGGGCGTCGCCCGCCGGGACGACTTCTACTGGACGCTCCATTCGGTGTTCGTCAACCGCCGGGACCAGCGCGAGGTCTTCGACCAGGCGTTCCACGTGTTCTGGCGCAACCCCCAGATCCTCGAGCGCATGATGTCGCTGATGCTGCCGACGCTCCAGGCCGACGGAGAGGCGGACCACAACATGCCGAGCCGCCGGTTGCTGGACGCGCTCTTTCCGGGCCGCGGCGACGGAGGCGGCGACGAGGAGTCCGGCGAGATCGTCGGCGACGCGGCCGGGACGTACTCGCACCAGGAAGTCCTGCAATCCATGGACTTCGAGTCCATGTCGGCGGACGAGATCGCCGAGGCCAAGACCGTCATCTCCCGCATGCGGCTTCCGATCATGCGGGTGCCGACGCGCCGGTTCGCGCCCGACCCCCGCGGCGCGCGGATCGACATGCGGGCCACCCTCCGCTCGGCGCTGCGTTCCGGCGCCGGCACCATCCCCCTGAAACGCTCGGCACGGCGGCGGCGCCATCCGCCGCTCGCGGTGCTGTGCGACATCTCCGGCTCCATGAGCCGGTACTCGCGGATGCTGCTCCACTTCCTGCATGCCGTGACGAACGACCGCGACCGCGTCTTCACCTTCCTCTTCGGGACCCGCCTCACCAACGTCACCCGGTTCCTGCGCCATCGTGACGTCGACGTGGCACTGGAGAAGGTCGCCGAGAACGTCGAGGACTGGTCGGGCGGCACCCGCATCGGCCATTGCCTCAAGGACTTCAACGTCCGCTGGTCGCGCCGCGTCCTCGGGCAGGGCGCGCTCGTCCTCCTCATCTCCGACGGCCTCGACCGGGACTCCGGCGAAGGCCTCGAGGCGGAGGTGGAACGCCTTCACAAGTCGTGCCGGCGGCTGATCTGGCTCAATCCCCTCTTGCGTTACGAGGGCTTCGAGCCAAAATCGCTGGGTGTGCGGGCGATCCTGCCCCACGTGGACGAGTTCCGCACGGTGCACAACCTGCATAGCCTGCGCGACGTGGCACGGGCACTGGCGCGCGAAATGCCGCGCGCCGAAGAAGGCCACATGGATCGACCGGCGGAGGAAAGGGCCGCGTGATGACGGAACGGCAGCTGCGTGAGGCCTGGCGGGAGGACGTCCTCGGCCAGGCCGCCGAATGGGCGGCCCGGGGAGACGGCGTCGCCCTCGCCACGGTCGTGGCCACCTGGGGGTCGTCGCCCCGGCCCGTCGGCAGCCAGCTCGCCGTCCACGGCGACGGCAGGTTCGTCGGCTCCGTCTCGGGCGGCTGCATCGAGGGCGCCGTGGTGCTCGAAGCCCTCAAGACCATCGAGGACGGAGAGCCGCGGCTGCTCGATTTCGGCGTGACCCACGAGCAGGCCTGGGAGGTCGGCCTCGCCTGCGGGGGCAAGGTCCAGGTCTTCGTCGAAGCCCTGCGATGAAGTCCGCGACCCTCGAAAGGCTGCTGCGCGACCGCGACGGAAAATCTCCGGTCGTCCTGGCGACGAACCTGAAGACCGGCGGGGAGAGGCTGGTATACCCCGGCGATCTCGACGGCGGAAACGGCCTCGACCTGGACGTCGCCGAGGCGTGCCGGGACGCGTTCCGGAGCGACCGCAGCAGGACGGTCGAGACGGGGGACGGACCCGTCTTCCTGCACGTCTTCAATCCGCCGTTGCGCATGATCGTCGTGGGCGCCGTCCACATCGCCCAGCCCCTGGCGCGCATGGCCGCGCTGGCCGGCTACGACGTGACGGTCGTCGACCCGCGGGCCGCCTTCGCCACCGACGAGCGGTTCCCGGGCGTGGCGCTGCTGACGGACTGGCCGGACGACGCGCTGGAGACGCTCGCGCCCGATTCGCGCACGGCGGTGGTGACGCTCACCCACGACCCCAAGCTGGACGACCCGGCGCTCGAGGCGGCGCTCCGGTCGCCGGCCTTCTACGTCGGTTCCCTGGGCAGCACGAGGACCCACGCGGCCCGGTTGAAGCGGTTGGCGGAGGCGGGCTTCGGCGAGGCCGACCTCGACCGCATCAACGGTCCCGTGGGCCTCGCCATCGGCGCCCGTTCGCCCGCGGAAATCGCCGTCGCCATCCTCGCCCAGGTAACCCAGGCCCTGCGCCGGGAGGCGTGAATGGAGTTCCGCCGCTTCCCCCTCGAAGAGGCCGAAGGCGCGATCCTCGCCCACGGCGTCAAGGTCGGCGGGCGGTCCTTCAAGAAGGGACGCGTCCTCGGCGCCGAAGACGTCGCGGCCCTGAACGCGGCGGGGCACGAGGCCGTCATCGCCGCCCGGCTCGAGGCCGGCGACGTCCCCGAGGACGAGGCCGCCGAGACCGTCGCCGAAGCCGCCCGCGGCGGCGGGGTGCGCCGCGCCGCGCCCTTCACCGGGCGCTGCAACCTCTACGCCGACGCGCACGGCGTCGCGCTCGTCGACGCCGGCCGCCTCGACGAGATCAACCTGATCGACGAGTCGCTGACCGTCGCCACGGTGGCCCCGTTCGAGCTCGTGGAACCGGGCCAGATGCTGGCCACCGTCAAGATCATCCCGTTCTCCGCGCCGAAGCGCATCGTCTCGGCGGGCGCCGCGGCCGCCGGGCGCGGCGGGCCGCTGGTGCGCGTCGCCGAGCTCGGGGAGAAGGCGGTGGGCCTCGTATTGACCCGCCTGCCGACCACCAGGGACTCCATCCTCGACAAGTCCCTGGAGACCACGCGGAACCGGCTCGCGCGGCTGGGCTCGCGGCTGGCGGGCGAAGTCCGTTGCGACCATTCGGAGGAGGCCGTGGCCTCCGCCGTTTCCGGTCTCCTGGCCCGGGGCTGCGATCCCATCCTCGTGTTCGGGGCCTCGGCGAACGTCGACCGGCGCGACGTTGTGCCGGCGGGAATCGTCCGGGCGGGCGGCGAGGTCGACCACTTCGGGATGCCCGTCGATCCCGGGAATCTCCTGCTTCTGGCCCACCACGGCGACGTGCCCGTCGTCGGCCTGCCCGGCTGCGCCCGCTCGCCCAAGGAGAACGGCTTCGACTGGGTGCTGTGGCGCCTGCTCGCCGACGTTCCCGTGATCCGCGAGGATGTCATGCGCATGGGGGCGGGCGGCCTGCTCAAGGAGATCCCGACGCGTCCGCAGCCGCGCACGGGCCGGACCGGCGGAGACCCGGCAGCCGCCGGCGGAGCGCCCCGCATGCCGCGCATCGCGACCGTCGTCCTGGCCGCCGGCCAGTCCCGCCGGACCGGCAGGATCAACAAGCTGCTGGCGGAGATCGACGGCACGCCGATGGCGGCGCGCGTTCTGACGGAGGTCATGGCATCGGCGTCGCGCCCGGTCGTCGTCGTGACGGGCTACGAGTCGGACCGGGTCGAGGCGGCGCTGCGGCGGGACGGCCCGACGTTCGTGCGCAATCCGGAGTACGCGGACGGATTGAGCACGTCCCTCAAGGCGGGACTGCGGGCGGTTCCCCGGGACATCGACGGAGCGGTCGTGTGCCTGGGCGACATGCCGCGGGTGAAGGCCGCCCACATCGACAGGCTCATCGCCGCGTTCAATCCCCTGGAAGGCCGGGCGATCTGCGTCCCCACGTTTGGCGGAAAGCGCGGCAATCCCGTGCTGTGGGGAGCCCAGTTCTTCGACGAGATGCAGGCGGTCGCCGGGGACGTGGGCGCCCGCCACCTGATCGGCGCCCACGGCGAGCTCGTGGCCGAGGTGCCCATCGACGACGACGGAGTCCTGGTGGACGTGGACACGCCCGAGGCGCTGACCGCCATCGGCTCGGGAACCTGAGCGCCGAACATACCCCTTACGGCGGGAACCGGCGCTCGAGGAATTCGATCGCGAGACGGGTGCCGCCGTGGGCCGGCAGGTCGTTGTGGCCGGCGTCCGGCAGGTAGACCGCCTCCTTCGGGTCGTTCGCGGCCGCGAACAGCCTGCGCCCGAGCCGGACCGGAACGATCCGGTCGCGCTCGCCGTGGACCATGAACAGCGGCGCGCGCACGCGGCCGATCTTGGAGATCGAGTCGAACCGGTCCTTCATCAGCCAGCGCACCGGCAGGAACCAGTAGGCGCCCGCCGCGACGTCCACCGCAGAGGAGAACGGCGCCTCGAGCAGGACGGCGCCGACGTCGAATTCGGTCGCCATCTGGACGGCGACTCCGCTGCCCAGGGACTCGCCGAGCAGGACGACGCGGTCGAGGGGCAGCCCCTCGGACTCGACGAAGGCCAAGGATGCGCGTCCGTCGGCGTAGAGCCCCTGCTCGTCCGGGTCTCCGGGGTTTCCGCTGTAGCCCCTGTACTCGACGAGAAGCACGCCGAAGCCCCGGTCGAGATAGGGACGCGCCCTGGGGCCCCGCATGGCGATGCCGCCCCCGTTCCCGTGATAGTAGACGACGGTGGGGCGCACGGTCCCGCCGCCGCGCCGGGGCGCGCGGTACCACGCCGCGAGCTCCAGCCCGTCGGCAGTGCCCAGGGTCACGGGCGCCATCTCCGGCACACCGGCCTGCGCCGGCGTCGGCAGCGACCGGGCCGGGAAATACATGATGCTCCGCTGCAGCGCGTACATGACCGCGACGAACAGGGCGTACGCCGAAAGGGCATAGACCGCCCAGCGCCACGTCATCGCGGCTTCCCGGCCGGGAGATGTGCGAAGTTGCTGCGGGACATCGAGATCGCTACATCGCCCCCGCCCAGCCCTCCCCCCTGACTGGGGTGCATTTGAGTCGTTGCGGCAGGCCCACAATCCGTCCCGGTACGCCACACGTCCACCGCCCACCGCGCGGCAGCGGGGACGGCCTAGAAAACGACCATCTGGCGAATGGCCGCGCCGTCGGCGAGGCGGTCGAATCCCTCGTTGATCTTGTCCAGGGACAGCCGTTCGCTCAGCAGCCGGTCCACCGGCAGCATGCCCCGCAGGTAGAGCTCGAGGTACCGGGGGATGTCGCGCACCGGCACGGCGCTGCCGCCATAGCTCCCCTTGAGGGTCCGCTCCTCGCCCACCATCGTCACGGCGGGCGCGTCCAGGCGCGTATCCGGATGGGGCAGCCCGGCCGTCACCGTGGTGCCGCCGCGCCGCGTGACGTCCCAGGCGGTCCGCAGGGCAGCCCCCGCCCCCGCCGTGTCGATGGCGTAGTCGACGCCACCGTCCGTCGCGTCCCGCACGGCTTCCACACAGTCGGTCTCGGCCGCGTGGAACGTATCGGTGGCCCCCAACTGGCGGGCCAGCGCCAGCTTGTGATCGAGGATGTCGAGCGCCACGATGCGCCGCGCCCCGGCGAGCCGGGCGCCGAGAACGGCGTTGAGGCCGACGCCGCCGAGACCCACGACCGCGACGGTCGAGCCCGCGGTCACGCCCGCCGTGTTGACCACGGCGCCGACCCCCGTCATCACGGCGCACCCGAACATCGCCGCCTCGACGGGGGGCACCGTCCGGTCGACCTTGACCAGGGAGTTCCGGTCCATGACGGCGTACTCGGCGAACGCCGAGACGCCGACGTGATGGTGGACGTCCCCGCCGTCCCGGTGGAGCGCGCACCTGCCCGAATACAAGGTTCCCGCCGTATTCGCGGCGACGCCGGGCTCGCACAGCATGGGGCGGCCGCCGGCGCAGGGAACGCAGTGGCCGCAACTCGGCACCAGGGTCGTCACCACGTGGTCGCCGATGGCGAGGCCGGTCACGTTCGGCCCGAGTTCCGCGACCACGCCGGCAGATTCGTGACCGAGCGCCATCGGCGTCGGCCGGGGGCGGTTGCCGTCGATCACCGAAAGGTCCGAGTGGCAGAGGCCCGCAGCCTTGATCTCGACCAGCACCTCGCCGTCGCCGGGGGGATCGAGCTCCAGCTCCTCGACGGTCAGCGGCCGCGTCTCCCTGTAGGGGCGCTCCATCCCCATGGTGTCGAGCACGGCCGCGCGCGTCTTCATCCTCGTTCTCCGACTCGCGTCCCCGCCGCCGGCCCGCCGCGGCCTATTCGGCGCCGGCCTGCGCGCCCGCGGGCCGCCGCGAGCCCCGACGTCCCGGCCCTCCGCCGAACCGGTCGCGAAGGCGCTGGCGGAAACGGCGCCATCGTCCCTGCCGCAACGACTTGTGGAGCTCCATGAAGTAGTACATGTGCTCCTCCTCGATGTGGTGGCGCGGCGATGCCTTGTAATACTTCTCGATGAAGTCCTTTTTCTTGTCGATGTCCCCCAGCATTTCGCCGCGGGTCGGCAGCACGGCGTTGCCCAGGATGAACTCCCGTATCCAGCGGGACTGCTCCTCGTAGTTCCAGTTGAGCGCCGTCGTCGACATGATCATGCCGATCAGGAACAGCCCCGGCCAGTCGACGGGGACGATGCGCTTGTAGAGCTCGACGTTGTTGTCGACGATGGGGACCAGGTCCTCGGACAGGAACGGCAGGTCGATGAGGTAGCCCGTGCAGGCCATCAGGGCGTCGAAATCCTCGGACGAGCCGTCCACGAAATGGACGGTCTTCCCGTCGATCCTCTCGATCCCCTGTTTCACGACCACCCGGTTGTAGGCGACGTCCTGCATGATCGTGGCGCTGGTCGTGGGGTGCGCGCGCCGGGTGAGCGGCTTGAAGCCGTAGTCCTCCATGTTCCCGTGCACCAGCCTGACCATGAACGCGATGATCCAGCGGCGGAGCCTGTCCGGGATCCACGGCTTGTACAGCCTCATGGAGATGTCCGTGACGGCGAACCCGAAGATCAGCTTGGGCGCGATCATCACGCCCGAGCGCGCCACCATCACGCAGCGCTCGGTGATCACGCACATGTCGCTGGCGATATCGACGGCCGAGTTCCCGACGCCGACGATGCAGACGCGCTTGCCCGCGAAGGGTTCCGGCCTGCGGTAGTGGTGCGAATGAATGTACTCGCCCCCGAATCCGTCCCGGAACTCGGGAACGTGAAGGGGCTTGGTCAGGTGTCCCGTGGCCACGCACACGGCGTCGAACGCCCATGTCCGGCCGTCGGCGGTCTCCAGGTCCCAGCGGGGCTCTTCCCGGCCCGGGACGAACGACGGCGTGACGCTCACGACCTCGGACTTGAACCGGATCCGGTCCCGCACGCCGAAGTGCTCGGCATAGGCATGCAGGTATTCGTGCATGTCCCGGTGGCTGGGAAAGCGCTGCACGCTGTCCTTGAACCTGAAGTCGCTGTAGTTCGTAAGGTTCTTCGCCGTGTTGATGTGCAGGGTCTCGTAGGCGGACGAGCGGCCGCTGTCGTTCTCGTAGACCCACATGCCGCCGATCTGGGTGCCGGTCTCGAACACCGTGACGTCGAGGCCGACCTCAAGGAGGTATTTGGCGAGGCAGATGCCGGAGGCGCCCGCGCCGATGATTGCGATGGACTTCTCGCGGGCGTCCTTCGCCTGGCTGAGCGCCCACCCCGGATCGCCGAGAGTCCTCGGCGCCTCCGCCCGCTCCATGGCGGCCGCCTCAGTCATGGGCGCCGGCCCCTTCCACCGCCGGACCGAGGCGCCGCCCGCGGGCGACGGCCTCCCGCAACGATGTCTTCAACGCCGGGAAGTAGCGCAGATGCTCTTCCTCGATGGCGTGCCGCAGGGTGGCCTTGTAGTTGGTCCGGATGAATTCGTCCTGGGCGTCGATGTCCGCGGACATCTCTTCCCGCGAGGGAAGCACGGCGTCGCCGAGAATGAATTCGCGCACCCACTTGACCTGATGCTCGTAGTTCACGTTCAGGGCCGTCGTGACGTTGGTCATGCCGATGAAGTAGAGGCCGGGCCAGTCCGGCGGCACGATCCGCTTGTAGAGCCTCACGCCGTTGTTCTCCACGGGCAGGATGTCCGGCGACAGGAAGGGCAGGTCGATGCGGTAGCCCGTCGCCGCGATCAGGACGTCGAACTCCTCGGCCGTGCCGTCGGCGAAGCGCAAGGTCTTCCCCTCGACCTTGTCGATCCCCTGCTTCACGGAGATCCGGTTGTAGGCGATGTCGTTCACCACCGTCGCGCTGCTCGTCGGGTGGACCTTCTTGGTGACGGGCGGCAGGCCCAGCTTCTTCATGTCGCCGTGCACGCACCAGATGAGGAACTTGAGCGCCCGGTTGCGGAACCATTCCGGGACCCAGCTCTTCATGAACGACTCGGTGATGTCGGTGAAGGCGACGCCGAACAGGAGCTTCGGCGCGATCCAGACGCCCGTGCGCGCGACCAGGACGCAGCGTTTGGCGTAGACGCAGATGTCGCTCACGATGTCGCAGGCCGAGTTGCCGATGCCCACGACGCAGATCCGCTTGCCCATGAACGGCTCCGGCTCCTTGTAATCGTGGGAATGGACGTACTCGCCCCGGAAATCGTCGCGGAATTCCGGGACGTGCATCGGCTTGGTGAGATGGCCCGTGCAGACGCAGACGTTGTCGAAGACCCGCTTGCGGCCGTCGGCGGTCGCCAGCTCCCACTTCGGGTCCCCGGCGCCCGGCTCGAACAGCGGCGTCACCGCCGCGATCTCGGACTTGAACTCGATCCGCTCCATCACGCCGAAATGCTCGGCGTATTCCTTGAGGTAGGCGTGCATCTCCCAATGGCTGGGAAACCTCTGCACGTCCTCGCGGAACTTGAAGTCGCTGAAGTTCGTCATGTTCTTGGCGGTGTTGATGTGGAGCGTCCGGTAGGCCGACGACCGGCCGCTGTCGTTCATGTAGCACCACAGGCCGCCGACCTGGGTGCCCGTCTCGTAGACCGTGACGTCGAGGCCCGCCTCCATCAGATGCTTCGCCGCGCAAAGTCCCGAGGCGCCGGCGCCGATCACCGCGACCGTCCCGGCGGCCCCGGCCGGGGCCGTCTTCGTCGCCGCCGATTCGTTCATGTCGCCTCCTCGCCCGCCCGCAACCGATGGGAGTCCCCGCATCCGGAGCACGCGCGGGATATTGCCGTATCGCCCTTCGGCTGTCGAGGCGGCGAGCCCTCCGGCATGCTACACTCGGGCATGGACACGGACCCGGCCGCCGCCGCGCTCGAGAGAGAGCCGTCATGAACGAGGGGACCGGTCTCCGAGTGGCCTTCGCCGGGGCCGGCCTGATGAGCCGGTTCCACCTCGACGGGTGGGCGGAGGTGGAGGGAGCGGACGTCGTCGCCATCTGCGATCCGGTCGCCGAAAGGGCCGAGGGGCGCGCGGCGGAGTACGGCATCCCGGCCGTGTACACGGACTTCGCCCGGATGCTGGACGACGCGCGGCCCGACGCGGTGGACATCGCGACGCCGGTCGAGACGCATGCCGACCTGGTCCGCATCGCCGCCAACCGGGGAGTCCACGCCTGCTCCCAGAAGCCGGTCACGCCGACCGTCGCGGAAGCGGAAGGCCTGATCGCGGACGTGGGCGAGCGCATCCGCTTCATGGTCCACGAGAACTTCCGCTGGCGGCCCCACTACCTCCAGATGGGGGAGTGGCTGCGCGAGGGCCGCATCGGACGGGTCACCCACGCGCGGATGACCGTCCGCAGCCCCGGACTCGCGCCGCCCGCCGACGGGTCGACGCCGCCGGACCTCGTCCGCCAGCCCTATCTGGCGACGTTCAGGCGCCTCATCGCGTTCGAGCTGCTGATCCACCAGCTCGACGTCCTGCGCTCCCTGCTCGGCGAGTTCGAGGTGGTGTCGGTGGAGATGGACCGGATCAACAAGGACCTTGTCGGCGAGGACGTGGCGATCGTCGTCATGCGGGGAGAGGACGGCATGACGGCCGTGGTCGACGGCAGCATGTCGGCGCCGGGATACCCGGCCAGACCCAGCGACCGCCTGGAACTGATCGGGACGGCGGACACCATGGTCTTCGACGGCGGCAGGCTGTTCCTGGTCGGCGGCGGGATGCCGCCCGTGGAGCACGACGTCGCGGCGAACTTCCGGGCCTGCTTCGCCAACGCGGTGCGGGATTTCGCGGACGGAGTGCGCACGGGCGCGCCGTTCTGGACCGACCGGCTGGACAATCTCGAGTCGTTGCGGCTGATGGAGCGTTGCTACGAGGTCGCCGGCGTCGCTCCGTGACCCGCCCCGCGCGACCGTGGCGTTTCGGAAGTTCGCACCTGAAGGAACCTCCACCCTAACCTTCCACCTACCGGAATTTCTCTGCGAAAACACACCGGAGATCATCGTAATTCTCCAAATTAGAACATATTTTTAATTATATTTCAATGGCTTAAAAGAATCATGCGGAGTGTACAGGGCAAGAATCAACAATTCGTAAACGCTTCGATTCGCACGACCGGCCCCGATGTCGTGCGAACTGTGCGAATTCGTCCCCGCTCGCCCCGGTGCGCGGGCCCCCGGCCCGCATCGTGTAGGCGGGACGCCCGCGTACACGGGGAGTCGGGGACCGAACGCGATCGCGACCCCTCCGACTCCGTGCGAACTGTGCGAATTCAGCCCCGCCGCCGACCGGCTGGATCGTCCCGCCCCCGTCCCCTCCTTCGAAGCGTTTTGCAGAGCGATCCTGGAAGGGCGCGATCGCCCCTTCTCGCGGGTATTTGCGAGCCCGGGTACGCGGGCTACGTCGCGGTCCGGCCCGAACCGCCGCGGCCGAAGTCGGCCTCGAGGCGCGTCCGCGCCGCGTCCAGGAACCGGCACAGCAGCGGGCGCGTGGCGCGCGGGTCGATCACGTCCTCGACGGCGAAGGCCTCGGCCGTGAGAAACGGCGAGGCCAGTTCGCGGAACTCCGCCTCCAGCTCGGCCTCCCGTTTCTTTGGGTCGGGCGCGGCCGCGATGTCCCGCCGGAAGGCCACGGCGACGCCCCCTTCTATGGGCAGCGAGCCCCATTCGGCGGACGGCCAGGCGACCTGGAAGTCCACGCCGTTCTTGTCGAACGGCACGGTGCCCGCGATGCCGTAGCACTTGCGCACGATCACCGTGAGCACCGGCACCCGCGCCTTCAGCAGGGCCGCCATGCTCTCGACGCCGTCGCGGATCATCCCCTCCTCTTCCGCCTTGCGGCCCACGAGGAAGCCCGGCGTGTCGACGAAGAAGACGATGGGAATGTGGAAAGTGTCGCAGAGCCTGATGAACCTGGTCTGCTTGCGGGCGGACTTGGGATCGACGGCGCCTCCGTAATAGGCGGGATTGTGGGCGACGACTCCCACGGGGCGGCCCGAGAGGCGCGCCAGGAAGGTGAAAACGGCACGGCCGAAGGTCGGCTGGATCTCGAATCCGGACCCCCGGTCGATGACCAGCTCGACGAGCCGGCGCATGTCGTAGGGACGCCGCCGCTCCCGCGGAACGATCGACAGGAGCTCCTCCTCCGCGCGGTCGGGGGGGTCGTCGGCGCGGGCCTCCGGCGGGAGCTCGTACACGTTCTGCGGCATGTAGCGGAGGAAGCGGCGGATCTGCTCGAAGCTCTCGTCCTCGCTGTCGACCGCGTTGTCGACAGTTCCCGCGATGTCGACCGCCACCTTGTGGCCCCCGAGGCCCTCCTTGTCGATGTCCTCGCCGAGGCCCCGCTCGGCGATCGCGGGACCCGCCACGAAGACGTGGCTGGTGCCCTTGACCATGACGGAGAAGTGGGTGAGCACGGCGCGGGCGGCGGGTCCGCCGGCGGCAGAGCCCAGAACGGCGCCGACGACCGGCACCGTATCCAGGAGATCGACGTTGCGCTCGAAGCCGTGCGATCCGGGGAGCACCGAGTACCCCCGCCGCCTGGCCGACGTGACAGACCCGCCGGCGCCGTCCAGCAGGTTGATCAGGGGAATGCGGTACTCGTAGGCGAGATCCTCGACGAAGCCGCTCTGGCCGCCCTTGGAGCGGGCCCCGCTCCAGCTCGCGCCGCCCCGGATGGTGAAGTCCTCGCCGCCGACGCAGACCTCGCGTCCGTCGATCCGCGCCAGCCCCATGACGTAGGGCGCGGGCACCACCTTCTTGAGCTTCCCGTCCTCGTAGACGGCGTTGCCGGTGAGCTTGCCCACCTCGTGGAACGAGCCGGGATCGGTCAGGCGGGCGATGCGCTCGCGGACCGTCCGCCGGCCCTGGCCGTGCAGGCGGTCGACGCTCTCGCGGCCGCCGAGCTCTTCCGCCCATGCGTGGCGCCGATTGAGCTCCTCGACCTCGCGCTCCCAGCTCACGGGCACCGCTCCCGCCGAATGTCCGCCGTCCCGGGCAGGCCGCGCCCCGGTCGAATCACGATGTCGCGGCCCGCCGCCCCTGTCAACTTGCGCGCCGGACGCCGGATGCGGCAGTCTCCGGGACCGTGCCCGCCGGCCCGGACCCGCCACGGAGAAGCCGGATGACCCTGAAGCTGCGCTACAACCCGATGTCCCCGTACATCCGCAAGGTCGTCGTCATGATCGCGGAAACGGGCCTGGAGGGCCGGGTCGAGCGCGTGCTCACCCATCCGTGGACCGAGAACACCGACATCGGCGTCGTCAACCCGTTGGGCAAGGTGCCGGCGCTCGAGCTCGAGGACGGGACGAGCCTCTACGACAGCCTCGTCATCTGCGACTATCTCGACAGCCTGCACGACCGGCCCAGGATGATCCCGGCGTCGGGGACGGAGCGCTGGACCGTCCTGCGGCGGCACGCGCTCGGCCTCGGCATCACGGACGCCGCGGCCCTCCATCTGTTCGAGCGCCGACGCCGGGCGGAGCAGCAGTCCCCCGGCTGGATCGAGCGCCAGTGGCGGGCGGTCACGCGGGGACTGGACCAGGCGGACCGGGAAGCGGGCGACTTCGCCGACCGGCTCGACCTCGGCCAGATCTGCATCGCCTGCGCCATCGGCCTGGTCGACTTCCGCAACCCCGGCGGCGGCTGGCGCGAGGCCCGGCCGAACCTGTCCGCGTGGTGGGACCGGCTGATGGAGCGGCCCTCGTTCGCCGGCACCGTGCCCTACGACTGGGTGCCCGAGGACCACGGCGGCCTCAACGTCTGGATCGACAAGGTCGCCTGAGGCCGCGCCTTGCTGGACACCGCCATCGTCGGCCTGGGGCGCTGGGGCCGGCGCCTCGTCGACTCGGTGCAGGACGCGGGACGCCCGAAAGGGAACCTGATCCGGTTCACCCGCGCCGTCACCCGCACGCCCGCCAGGGCGAAGGACTTCGCGGAACGACACGGCATGCCGCTGGACGGCGACTACGCGGCGGCGCTGAAGGATCCCGCGGTCGCCGCCGTGGCGATCGCCACGCCGCACACGCAGCACGCGGAACAGATCGCGCGGGCCGCGGCGGCGGGAAAACACGTCTTCGTGGAGAAGCCGTTCACGCTCACCGCCGGGAGCGCGCGGCGGTCCGCCGCGGCGTGCGAGACGGCGGGCGTGGTTCTGGCGCTCGGTCACAACCGGCGGTTCTACCCGTCCATGTCCGCGCTGAAGGAGATGATCGAATCGGGTGGGCTCGGCCGGGTGCTGCACATTGAGGGCCAGTTCTCGTCGCCGTACGGCCTCGGGCTGACGCCGGAGATCTGGCGCTCGGAGAGGGTGGAGAGCCCGGCCGGCGGCATGACGTCCCTCGGCATCCACTGTATCGACGCCTTCATCCATCTCAACGGTCCCATCTCCCGGGTCCATGCCTACAGCCTCAAGCAGGTCTCGACGGTGGAGGCCAACGACACGACGGCGGTGCTGCTGCGCTTCGCCAACGGGACCACCGGCCTGCTCGGGACGCTGACGGCCACCGCGCGCCTGTTCCGCCTCCAGGTGTTCGGCACCCGGGGCTGGGCGCGTATCGACGAGGACGGGCGGATGACCGTGTGCGCGGTCGACGGGCGGCCAGAGGCGCGCGAGTTCGAGAAACGCGACACGTGCCGGGCGGAGCTCGAGGCGTTCGCCACGGCGGTGGCGAGCGGCGATCCCTATCCGCTGCCGGTCGATCAGGCGATCCACGGCATCGCCGTCCTGGAGGCGGTCGTGGAGTCGGCGGCGGGCGGCGGGGCGGCCGCCGTTCCCGCGTAGTCCGGGCGGTTCTGCTATCATGGACGGGCCGCGTTCGGGGGCGGCCCGGGAGCGAACCCATGGACGACTTCACCTATCGCGAGATGGTGCCGCTCGGCGCCGACGACACGCCGTACCGCCGGCTGACGACGGATCACGTCGGCCGGGTCGATGCGGGCGGACGCGCCGTTCTGAAGGTCGACCCGGAGGCGCTCACGCTGCTGACGGCCCAGGCGTTCGAGGACAGCGCCCACCTTCTCAGAACGGCGCACCTGCGGCAGCTCGCCGGGATCCTCGAAGACCCCGAGGCGTCGGACAACGACCGCTACGTGGCCTACGAGCTGCTCAAGAACGCCAACATCGCCGCGGGCCGCGTCCTGCCCATGTGCCAGGACACCGGCACCGCCATCGTCATGGGCAAGAAGGGCGAGGCCGTGTGGGTGGACGGCGACGACGAGGCGGCGATCTCGGCCGGCGTCATGCGGACCTACACGCGGAGTCACCTCCGCTACAGCCAGATGGCGCCGCTGTCGATGTACGAGGAGGTCAACACGGGGAGCAACCTGCCCGCCCAGATCGAGCTCTACGCGGACAAGGGAAACGCCTACAAGTTCCTGTTCGTCGCCAAGGGCGGCGGGTCGGCGAACAAGGCCTTCCTGTTCCAGCAGACGCGCGCCCTGCTCAACCCCGAGTCCATGATGAGCTTTCTCGAGGAGAAGGTGAAAACGCTGGGGACGGCGGCCTGCCCCCCCTATCACTTGGCCATCGTCATCGGCGGTCCGTCGGCCGAGTTCACCATGAAGATGGTGAAGCTGGCGAGCTGCCGCTACCTCGACACCCTGCCGACGAGCGGCAACGAGCACGGTCAGGCCTTCCGTGACCTCGAGTTGGAGGCCCGGGTCCACGAGATGACGCGGGGCCTCGGCATCGGTGCGCAGTTCGGCGGCAAGTATTTCTGCCACGACGTCCGGGTCGTCCGCCTGCCCCGTCACGGCGCCTCATGCCCGGTGGGCCTCGGCGTGTCGTGCTCCGCCGACCGGCAGGTGCTCGGCAAGATCACGTCGGAGGGCGTGTTCCTCGAAGAGCTCGAGGCGAACCCCGCGCGATTCATGCCCGATATCCGGGAAGACCAGCTCGGAGGGGACGTCGTCGAGGTCGACCTCGGCCGGCCGATGGACGAGATCCGCGCCACCCTCGGCGGCTATCCGGTCCGGACGCGGCTGTCGCTCTCCGGACCCATGATCGTCGCCCGCGACATCGCCCACGCCAGGCTCAAGGAGCGCATCGACGCCGGCGACGGCCTGCCCGGCTACGTGAAGGACCACTGCATCTACTATGCCGGCCCCGCCAAGACGCCGGCGGGCTATGCGTCGGGCTCGTTCGGCCCGACCACCGCCGGCCGCATGGATTCGTACGTCGACCTCCTCCAATCCCACGGCGGTTCGATGGTGATGCTGGCCAAGGGCAACCGGTCGCGCCAGGTGACCGAAGCCTGCGAGGCCCACGGCGGTTTCTATCTGGGCTCCATCGGCGGTCCGGCGGCCCGCCTGGCCCAGGACTGCATCACCGACGTCGAATGCATCGCGTATCCCGAGCTCGGCATGGAGGCCATCTGGCGCATCGAGGTCCGGGATTTTCCCGCCTTCGTCGTCATCGACGACAAGGGAAACGACTTCTTCGCCGAGTTCAACACACCGCCGGAAATCTGAGGCGTTTTGGAAGGGAATACATCGATGCCGGATCGCGACTACGACCTGCCCCTGTTCGTCGCCGATCTGCGGCGGATCACCGCGGAGGAGTCCGACGAGAGCAGGATCGTGCGGCGGGTCGCTCCTCTGGCCCGGACGCTGGCCGCGGCGCCCGGCCTCGTGACGGAACAGCACCACGCGCACGACGAGGCGCAGGGCTTCAGCCTGCACCTGCTGCACGAGGAGCCGGATCACGCCAACGCGGTGTTCCTGTTCGCCTGGCTCCCCGGCCGCGGGACGCCGGCGCACGATCACAAGACCTGGGGCGTCGTGGTCGGGATCGAGGGCGAGGAAACGGAGACCTGGTGGCGCCGGCTCGACGACGGGACGCGGTCCGGCCACGCCAGGCTCGAACGCCTCTCGGAACGCCGGCTGACCCCGGGCGGCATCTCGTCGTTCCTGTCGGACGACATCCATACGGTCTGGAACGACACCGAACGGGTGTCGTGGTCGCTGCACGTCTACGGCCGGCACATCAACCATACGAACCGGTCGAAATTCGATCCGGCCGCCGGGACGGAAGAGGCGTATGTCCTGAGCGTCGAGTGACGGCTCCGGGAGCTCCCGCGCCGCTGGCGACCCCAACGGGATTCGAACCCGTGTCTCGACCTTGAAAGGGTCGTGTCCTGGACCTGACTAGACGATGGGGTCGCGCGCCGGCCCCCATCTAGACGCTCGGACCCGCGAAATCAAGACGGTTCGTGCGTCCGTACCGGCGCGGCGGCGTCCTCGACGACGAGCTGGACGTCGCGGCGGTCCCGCCATTCGTCGGCCCGCAGATGCCCCGCGACGTGGAGGGCGGTCCCCACCGACCCCAGCAGCGCCTCGCCCAGCGTGTCGCCGGCGCGGCGGAAGGCGATGGCCTTGAGCCGCCCGCCGGCGGCGCCGGCCAGGATGCAGCGGACGTGGCCGGACCCGACGACGTCCGCCTTGACGACGCGCGCGTCCGCCACGGCGAACCGCGGTTCTTCGTTCCCGGAGCCGTACGGTCCCGCGCGCTCCAACTGGTCGACCAGCCCGACCGTCGCGGCGCCGGCGTCGAGGGCGCCGTCGAACCCCATCGCGGGCGGACCGGACGACGCCGGTCCCCGCGCCGCCAGATGGCCGGCCAGGAAGTCCTCCAGCGCCGGGATCCCGCCGGCCTCCACGGTCAGGCCCGCGGCCATCGGATGGCCTCCGCCGTTGACGAGCAGACCCGCCTGCCGGGCGGCGATGACGGCCGCGCCGAGGTCGACGCCGCGGACCGACCGGCCCGAGCCCTTTCCCACGCCGTCCGACACGGCGATGACGAAGGTGGGGCGGCGATACCGTTCGGTCAGCCGGCTCGCGACGATCCCGATGACGCCCGGATGCCAGCCCTCCTTCGCGACGACGAGCACCGCCCGCTCCGGGCCGGCGGCCTCGGCCAGGGCCTGCGCGTCCTCGAGCACGAGCGCCTCGACGGTCTTGCGTTCGGCGTTGTGGCGGTCCAGCTCCGCCGCCATGCGTTCGGCCGTGGCCGCGTCGTCCTCGCTCAGGAGGCGTGCGCCGAGGTCGGCCCTGCCGACGCGCCCCCCGGCGTTGACCCTGGGGCCCAGAACGAAGCCGGCATGGTACGTCCCCGGCCGTTGGCGGAGTCCGGCCACGTCGGCCAGGGCCGCGAGGCCCGGGTTGGTCCGGGACGCCATGACCTTGAGTCCCTGCGCCACCAGCGCCCGGTTGAGCCCTAGCAGCGGCACGACGTCGCAGACCGTGCCCAGGGCGGCGAGGTCCAGCCACCGCCGAAGATCAGGCTCCTCCCGGCCGCCCCCTCCGTCCGCATACCAGCCCGCGTCGCGCAGGGTCCGATTGACGGCCACGGCGAGCAGAAACGCCACGCCGACGGCGGCGAGGTGGCCGAACGCGCCGTCCTCGTCCAGTCGGTTGGGGTTGACGACCGCGAACGCCTCGGGGAGGCCCGCCTCGGGGGCGTGATGGTCCACGACCACGACATCGAGGCCGGCGGCCCGGGCCTCCCTCAAGGCGTCGTGGGCCGTTGTTCCGCAATCGACCGTGATCACGACCTTGACGCCCCGCGCCGCCAGGCCCCGCAGGGCGGCAACGTTGGGACCGTAGCCTTCGGCGACACGGTCCGGAATGTAGATCCGGACATCGGCGCCCACCGCGCGGAAGAACCGGACCAGGAGCGCCGTGGAAGTGGCGCCGTCCACGTCGTAGTCGCCGAAGACGGCGATGGGCTCGCCTCGGTGCAGTGCCGCGGCGATCCGCCCGCTTGCCGCGTCCATGTCGCGGAACCGCGAGGGGTCGGGAAGCAGGCTCCTGAGCGTGGGGTTGAGATAGTCCTCGCCCGTCTCGGGCGTCACGCCCCTCCCCGCCAGCACGCGCGCCACCACGTCGGGCACCCGCAACGACCGGCAGAGAGCGACGGCCGCGGCGTCGTCGACCGTCCGTTGGCGCCAGCAGCGGCCGGTGAACGAGCGCTCCACGCCGAGAAACGGCGGCTGACCGGGATTGTCGGGCACGCGGGCGCCTAGACGCCGTCGATGAGCGGAGACGTGGCGAGGTCGCGGCGCGAGCGCACCCAGCGCATCGTGCCGGTTCGCGCGCGCATCACCAGGGAATGGGTCGTGGCGATGCCGCCTTCGCGGCGCACGCCGTCGAGCATGTTGCCGCCGGTGACCCCCGTCGCGGCGAAAATGACGTCGCCCCGCGCCAGATCGTCCAGCCCGTACTTCCGGTCGGGATCCTCGATCCCGAGGGCGTGAGCCCGCGAGCGCTCTGCAGCGGCACGAAACACGAGGCGCGCCTGCATCTGGCCCCCGACGCAGCGCAGCGCCGCCGCCGCCAGAACCCCCTGGGGAGCGCCTCCGGTCCCGAGGTAGATGTCGATCCCGCTCGCCGCCGTCGCGGCGGCGATCACCCCGGCCACGTCCCCGTCGGGGATCAGGCGAATGCGCGCCCCGGCTTCCCTGACCCCGGCGATGATCTCCTCGTGCCGCGGCCGATTGAGGATGCAGGCGACGATGTCGGACGTGTCCACGCCCCGGGCGCCGGCGAGCGCGCGGATGACGCCGGCCGGCGTTTCATCCAGATCGACAAGTCCGGCAGGCAGGCCGCCGCCGACCGCGAGCTTGTCCATGTAGACGTCGGGCGCGCGAAGCAGGCCGCCGGGCTCCGAGAAGGCGACGACGGACATGGCGTCCGCGCCGCCGGTCGCGGCGATCGTGGCCCCTTCGAGGGGATCCGCCGCGATGTCGACGTTCGGTCCGTCCCCGCTCCCTACCTTTTCCCCGACGAACAGTATCGGGGCGTCGTCCCGGTCGCCTTCCCCGATCACCACGGTGCCGTTCATGGCCACACGGTCGAGGGTCTTGCGCATCGCCTCCGCGGCGACCCGGTCCGCCTGCCGCTCGTCGCCCCTGCCCACCAGTCCCGCGGCGGCGATCGCCGCGGCCTCGGACGCACGAAGCGCTTCGATCGTCAGGTGCCGGTCGAGCGCGTCCCGTTCCGTCATCGGCGGATCACAGCCGTTCCATGCGAATCATCAGGGGCGGCTCGACCACCAGCTCGAGCTCGGCGATGTCCCGGAGCGCCTTGCGCATTCCGGCCTCGACGGTGACATGGGTTGTCAGAATGACCGGCACCACCTCGCCGGGATTCCGGCCGCGCTGCAAAACCGACTCGAGCGAAACGTTCTCGTCCCGAAGAATAGCAGCAACGCCGGCCATGACACCCGGCTTGTCGACAACCATCAGCCGAACGTAATAGGCGCCGGCGTGCGCCTCCATGGGAACCGCCGGCGCCGCTTCGAGAGAGGCGGTGGGAACGCCGAACGCCGGCAGGCCGCCGGTCCGGGCGAGGTCCACGAGATCGGCGACGACGGCGGACGCCGTGGGTCCCTCGCCGGCGCCCCGACCCTCGTAGACCGTGCGGCCGACGAAATCGCCTTCCGCCACGACGGCGTTGAAGACTCCCCGGACGTGCGCGATCGGCGTGTCCCGCGAAACCAGGCAGGGGTGCACCCGCTGCTCTACCCCGTTCGCGGTGGCCCTGGCGATGGCCAGGAGCTTGATGCGAAACCCCAGCTCGCGGGCGTATTCGATGTCGATCGCCCGGACGCCGCGGATGCCCTCGACGAACACCGAGCCGAAGTCCACCGGGCGGCCGAACGCGAGACCGGCGAGCAGCGCAAGCTTGTGCGCCGCGTCGATGCCGTCGATATCGAAGCCGGGATCGGCTTCCGCGTACCCGAGCGCCTGCGCTTCGGCGAGAACCTTGTCGAACTCCCGGCCCGTCTCCTCCATCGCCGTCAGGATGTAGTTGCAGGTGCCGTTCAGTATGCCGTAGATCCGGTCGAGGCGATTCCCGGCAAGACCTTCGCGCAACGCCTTCACGATCGGGATCCCGCCTGCGACGGCCGCTTCGTAGGCGAGGTCCACGCCAGCCCGCTCCGCCTCCCGCGCGAGGCGTGTTCCGTGGACCGCCATCACGGCCTTGTTGGCGGTGACCACGCTCTTGCCCGCGCCGATCGCGGACTCGACCACGGCGAGCGCCGCTCCGCCGGAACCGCCGATGAGTTCGACGACGACGTCGACGTCCCCGTCCGCGGCGAGCTCCCGCGGATCGTCGAACCACCGCGTCCCGGAGAGGTCGATGCCACGGTCCCGCCGGCGGTCCCTGGCCGAAACGGCGGTAACGGCGAGCGCCCGGCCGCAGCGCCGCTCCAGCAGCCCGGACTGCCCGTGGAGAAGCTTGACGACGCCGGCGCCCACGACGCCGAGCCCGGCGACTCCGATCCTCAGGGCGTCAGCCATGAGCGCGCCCGGCCGCCCGCATGAAGGGCAACCGCGCAACCGGGTTCCCTCCCCCTGGAAGGGGGAGGGTCAGGGTGGGGATGAACCGCGGTGCCCCCGCATTCGTTGCCCTCACCCTGTCCCACTCCCGAGGACGGGAAAGGGGACCCGGCGGCGCGGTCCGTCGGTCCGGCAACGACGTTTCGGACCACCAGGGCGGATGAGATGCGAACAAAATATTCCCAATGAATCAGTGTATTACTGGAAGTCTCCGAGATACGACACTAGAACGAGTGGAATATCTCGGCCCGGCGGTTCCCAGCCTCGCCCTTGGGCATCCACTCGTGGAACACCGATTGCGAATCGCTGACCGCGACGATCTGTACGGCGTTCCCGTCCACCCCCAGCCTGATCAGCTCGTTGGCGACGGCGGTCGCCCGATCGAGAGAGACGCGGAAGTTGACCAACTTGTGCTGCTGCAACGGGAGGTCCCGTGTCCGGTGGGACGCGTGACCCACGACGCGCAGGGTTCCCGGGCGCGTCTTGTAGGCTTCGGCCACGTCGCGGATGACCGCTTTCGCCTTGCCGCTCAGCCGTGCCGAGCCGTGGCCGAAGTAGACCGTGGCGGGACCGGAGGGCGCGGACGCGGACGGCAGGCCCGGCAGCCTTGGCGCGTCCGGCGCGTTTGCCGCCGACGGTGCGATGCCGGATCCCGCGACCAGGGACTCGTTGTACGCCTCGCGGACGATGTCGGGGACCGAGGTCTGGTCCGGCGTCAGCGGCGCTGCCGACGGGGCACCGAACGACGTGCCCGGCGGCGCCGTGGAGACGGTGTCCGCCGACTGGGCCAGGGCCTCGGCGAAGGTCTGGGCCAAGACCCCTTGGCCGGGCCCGGTCGAAACGGGCGCGGCGGCCGGGGGCGCCGGCTGCGGCGCGGATTGCTCCGGCGCGGCCGACGGCGGCGCGGCGGCCGTGGTCATCCCGCCGGCGGCCTCCCCCGCCGGCGGCGGATAGGGCGCGCCTGCCTGCGGCCCGCGCTCGGGCTCGACGATCGGGCGCGGCATCGGCGACGCGGCTTGCGCCCGGGGGACGGCGGAAGGCGGCGGCGGGACGACGGCCGGCTGCGGATCCAGCTTGGGCAGCCGCGCCGTGGCGACGGGCTGGGCGGACGCGACCTGCCGCACGGGCTCCGGCGTCTTGGGCGTGCCGCCCGCGCGCAGCACCTGATCCGTGTAGCGGGCGTTGTCGCGATCGGCAACGAGCTCCTGGGACGTCCGCTGGCGCTCCACGCTGGAGGACGTCCGGGGCGCTTCCGTCGGAACGCTCCCCAGGTTCGGAAAACCCTTCGACTCGCCGGACTCGGCCTGACTCCCGGCTTTCTCGACCTCCCGGGCCTCGGCCTTGGGAGGCGCGTCGCCGTCGCCGCCGAACAGGCCGCCGCTGAATATCGAATCGTACCAGACGATGGGATTGCCCCAGTCGGGCACGTAGGAGCACGCCGACAGGCTCAACGACGCGCCCAGGACCAGCGGTATCGCCGCGCGCTTCGGGGATGATTCGAAAAGTGGCTTCGTGTTCGGTTCCAACCGTTTCATTCCTCGTGCTCCGAGCGAGCCGCGTTTTCGGGCGGCGGCGTCCGCGCCACGCACCCATTATGCCTCATTTTTCTTTCGCCGTTCCCGCGAAAGCCTTCCATGGTCGGGGAACCCGCCCCACGGTCGCGCGGGGAACGGTGGACATCCGGTGTATCAAGGGCGGGTCACGGCACCCTCGCGGCGGACGGCGTTCCCGTCAGCCGCTCGCGATAGGTCCGGCCGAGCCGGGCATAGCGCCGCGCGGCGTCCTCGA
This sequence comes from Alphaproteobacteria bacterium, assembly GCA_963663355.2. Classification (GTDB taxonomy): domain Bacteria; phylum Pseudomonadota; class Alphaproteobacteria; order UBA2966; family UBA2966; genus UBA2966. The sequence goes on along the minus strand of CAXXKS010000001.1, from coordinate 1,345,891 downwards.
TGTATTCGCGCTCGTCGGGCCGCAGATCGCGCATCGGTCTGGCCGGGGATCCTGCCCACAACTCTCCCGACGGGACGCGCTTGCCCGGCGTCACCAGGGCGCCCGCGGCGACCATCGCGCCGCTCTCGACCACGGCGCCGTCCATCACCGTGGCGCGCATGCCGATGTAGCTGCCGTCCTCCAGGGTGCAGCCGTGGACGATCGCGCCGTGCCCGATCGTGCAGCGTGAGCCGATAGAGGTGCCGTGGGTCCGCCGCGTCACATGCACGACGGTCCCGTCCTGGATATTGGTGAACTCGCCGACACGGATGACGTTGACGTCCCCCCGGAGCGTGGCGCCGTACCAGACGCTCGAGCCGCCGCCGATCTTCACATCCCCGATGACGGTCGCTCCGTGGGCGACGAAGGCGTCCGGGGCCACCTCGGGCAAGGTCTCGCCGAAGGGCAGCAGAAGACCGCCGCCCAAGCCGCCCGCGGTCATGGGAACATGGGTTCCTGCGTGAGTCCCGATGCCTCTTCGAGACCGCAGGCGGCGTTCATGTTCTGCACGGCCTGGCCGGACCCGCCCTTGACGAGGTTGTCGATCGCCGAGACCAGGATGGCCTTTCCCGGCACGCGGTCGGGAAAGACCCCGATCAGGCAATAGTTGGAGCCGCGCACGTGCCGCGTGGCAGGCACGACTCCCTCGTCGACCACCCGCACGAAGGGCTCGTCCCCGTAGCGGGACCGGAGAATGGCGCGCAGGTCGCCGGCACCGTTTCCGTCCGTCGTGTTCACGTAGATCGTCGCCAGGATCCCGCGGTTCATGGGCACCAGATGAGGTGTGAAATTGAGCGTCACCGGCTCTCCCGCCGCCCGGGACACTTCCTGCTCGATCTCCGGCGCGTGGCGGTGGCCGCCGATCCCGTAGGGGTGAACGCCCTCGGCGACCTCCGGGAAGAGCGTCGCCTCCTTGAGGGAACGCCCAGCACCCGACACGCCCGACTTGGCGTCGATGACGATGCCCTCCGGAGCGATGGCGCCGTTCTCGATCAGCGGCACGAGGGGCAGCAGGCTGGCGGTGGGATAGCAGCCGGGACACGCGACGAGACGCGACCCGGCGAGCGCGCCGCGGGCGAACTCCGTCAATCCGTAGACGGCTTCCGGTTGCAGGTGGGGCGCCAGATGCTCATGGCCGTACCATTCCGCGTACGTGTCGAGGTCCGCCAGCCGGAAATCGGCCGACAGGTCGATGACCTTCATCCCCTTCGCCGGGCCGGCGGCGCGCAGCAGTTCCGCGACCACCTCCTGGGTGGTCCCGTGGGGAAGCGCGCAGAACACGACATCGACGCCGGTCCCCGCCCAGTCCACCTCGTCGATGCGCAGGAAGTCCGGCAGGCCCAGCCCCCCGAGATGGGGAAACACGTCGCCGAGCGGCTTGCCGGCGTGGCGCTCCGCCGTCAGCACAGCCAGTTCCACGTCCGCGTGACGGACGAGCAGCCGGACGAGCTCGGCGCCGGTATAGCCGCTCGCGCCCAGAATCGCGGCCCGCCGTCTGCTGTTCCCCCTCGTCACGTCACGATCTCCTCGGCCGTCCGGCGGCCATTGCCGGTCAAAAAAGCGCCCGTCAAGGCGCCCTCGCCGACGGCGGTCTCCCGGCCGGTCGCCTAACGCTTCGAGAACTGGAAGCTGCGCCGCGCCTTGCGCTTGCCGTACTTCTTGCGCTCGACGACGCGGGAATCCCGCGTCAGGAATCCGCCCGTCTTGAGGACGCCGCGCAAGGCGGGCTCGAAATTCGTCAGGGCTCGGCTCAGTCCGTGGCGCACCGCGCCCGCCTGACCGGACAGCCCGCCGCCCTTGACGGTGCACCAGATGTCGTACTGCTCCAGGCGCCCGGCCGCGACGAGCGGCTGGTTGATGATCATCCGGAGCACCGGCCGCGCGAAGTAGCGTTCCCCCTCGCGGCCGTTGACGGTCAGCACGCCGCTGCCGGGCTTGATCCAGACCCGGGCGACGGCGTCCTTGCGCTTCCCCGTCGCGTAGGCGCGCCCCCGCGCGTCGATCCGGGGTTCCCGGAGCGGGACGTCGCCGGCTCCCGCGGCGGGCGCGGCCCCCTCGCCGCTCCCCTCGCCCGCCGTGTCCGCGACGGCGCCGCCGAGCTCCTTGAGTTCCGTGACCGTTCGCTGCCCGTCCGACATCGTCAGACCGTCCTTCTGTTCTTGGGATTGAGCGCCGCGACATCCAGGACTTCGGGCTTCTGCGCATCGTGCGGGTGCTCGGCGCCGGCATAGACCTTGAGGTTGCCCATCTGGACGCGGCCGAGCTTGTTCCGCGGCACCATGCGCTGGACGGCCTTGACGACGACCCGCTCCGAGTGCTTACCGTCGAGCCAGTCCGAGGCCCGGCGGCTGCGGATGCCGCCGGGATACCCCGTGTGCCAGTAGTAGGTTTTGTCCGTGCGCTTGCGCCCCGTCAGCCGCACCTTCTCCGCGTTGACGACGATGACGTTGTCGCCGCAGTCGATATGGGGCGTGTAGGTCGGCTTGTGCTTCCCGCGAAGGCGCATGGCGACGACCGACGCGAGACGGCCGAGAACGACGCCATCGGCATCCACGACGATCCACTTCTTGTCCACGTCCGACGGTTTGGCGGAGTAGGTCTTCATCTCACCGGCTTTCGGGCCACGACGGCGGCGGAGTATGCCATACCCGCGCGCCGAGTCAACGGCCGAAACGTCGAGACGCCGAACATTTCCCTCACCAGATCAAAGGGTTAGATCGCGGTATTTGAATACCTCAATCCGTTCCAGGGTGCGGGAGAGGCCCGGGAAACGACGCGGCGTCCATTCCCATCCTGTCCTTTCCCTCGCAGGGGGAGGGAACCCCATTGGTCCGTCCGCGCCCCGAGGATCTCCTCTCCCGCGCGGGAGAGGGACAGGGTGAGGGTGATTCGGCGGCCCCAATCGAACGGCAACGCCAGTCCTTCCGGTCCCATCCGCACTCGACACCGCCTGAGCGGCCCCGCTCGTTTCGCAATTTTCCAGACCCACCGATCGCCACGCGAAGCCGAGTCCGGCTGCGGCCGGGCGACGCGCGTGTCCCCGAGCATCGTGCGAACTGTGCGAATTCGTCCCGCCGGGAATCCGTCCGCGCCCGGCCGAGCCGGCTGGCGCACGAGGCGAATGCGCCGTCAACCCCCGCCCCGGCCCTCGCGGTCCGTCGTCCCGGCGTCGCCCGGCGGGATCGAGTACGTCGCCGTCACGTGCGCCACGGGCTCGGGGTCGCCGTCGCTGTAAAGGGATACCTCCCCCACCGCCAGGCGCTTGCCCAGCTTCAGGATCCGCCCCTCGGCGACGATGTCCACCATCGAGGGGCGCCGCAGGAAATTGCAGGTCAGGTTGGTCGTGACGGCGAGCTCGACGGGACCGATCATTCCCATCACCACGGCGTACATGGTGGCGTCCGCGAGACCCATCAGCGCCGGCCCCGCCACCGTGCCGCCGGGCCGCGAATGCTCCTCGCCGATCGGCAGCCGCATGCGCGCGGCGCCGTAACCGATGTCCTCGGCCCGGTATCCCATCAGCCCCGCGAAGGGGAGCTTTTCGGCGGCGAGTGCGTTGAAGTCCGCGACGGTGATCTTCGCGTCTGGCAAGAGCAGAACCCTGTCCCCGGAGCCCGTTCCCCCTTACAGCCCCGTGGCGGGCCGATCAAGGCCGTTGGCCGCGCCGCCGCCGGCAAGCTATGATCCACGGAACCGCGCCCTCCCCGATGCAACGTTCCGGGCGGAAATGGACCACGACAGCTATCCGGACTCGTACCTGCGGCAGATCCTGCGCGACACCAGGACGATCGCCATGGTGGGCTCGAGCGACAACTGGGTGCGACCCAGCTATTTCGCCATGAAGTACCTGCAATCCAAGGGCTACCGGGTGATCCCCGTCAACCCGAGGGCGGCCGGCAAGGAGATCCTCGGCGAGACGGCCTACGCGGGCCTCCGGGACGTGCCCGGCGGGATCGACATGGTCGACATATTCCGGAACTCGGAGGCCGCGGGCCCGATCACCGACGAGGCCATCGAGATCGGAGTCCCCGTCGTCTGGATGCAGCTCGGCGTCCGCAACGACGAGGCCGCCGCGCGGGCGGAGGCAGCGGGCCTCAAGGTGGTCATGGACCGGTGCCCCAAGATCGAGTACGGCCGGCTCAACGCGGAATTGAGTTGGAGCGGCATCAATTCCCGCGTCATCACCGCGCGGCGCGCGAGGACGGCCGGCGGGCCGGTGCGCCGCGGCGGCTTTTCCAGCCGGCGGCGCTGACCGCCGTTTCCAGCCCGGACACCGCCGCGAAACCGGAGATCGGAGCCCCATGAGCGCGACGCCCGAACGCCCCGAGGAGGAACCGCCCGGCGAGGACGGCCGGCCGGCGGACTACGGGTTCGAAACCCTCGCCATCCACGCCGGCGCGGCCCCCGACCCAACGACCGGCGCCCGCGCGACCCCGATCTACGCCACGGCCTCCTACGTCTTCGACGACGTCGACCACGCCGCGTCGCTCTACAACCTCCAGACCTTCGGCTTCATCTATTCGCGCCTGACGAACCCGACGGTCTCGGTGCTGGAGGAGCGGCTGGCCGCCCTGGAGAACGGGCGCGGCGCGGTGGCCTGCGGCTCCGGTCACGCCGCCCAGCTCCTGGTGTTCTCGACCCTGCTGCGGGCGGGCGACGAGTTCGTGGCCGCGCGCAACCTCTACGGCGGTTCCATCACCCAGTTCAGCTACGTGTTCAAGAACTTCGGCTGGACCTGCCATTTCGTCGACCCGACGGACCCGGAGAACTTCCGCGAGGCGCTGACGCCCGGGTGCAAGGCCATATTCTGCGAGAACCTCGCCAACCCGGGCGGGATCGTCGTCGACATCGAGAAGGTCGCCGACATCGCCCACGAGGCCGGCATCCCCCTCATCGTCGACAACACGGTCGCGACACCGTACCTCTGCAACCCCTTCGACTGGGGCGCCGACCTGATCACCCATTCGCTGACCAAGTACCTCTGCGGCCACGGCAACTCCCTGGGCGGGGCGGTCGTGGAGTCGGGCGGGTTCGACTGGTCCCGGAACGACAAGTTCCCGGCCCTGAGCCAGCCCACGGAGTCCTATCACGGGATGACGTTCCACGAGACCTTCGGGGACTTCGGCTTCACCATGCACGCGCGCGCCGTCGGCCTCCGCGACCTCGGGCCGACGCTCTCGCCGTTCAACGCCTTCCTCATCCTCACCGGCATCGAGACGCTGGGGCTGCGCATGGAGCGTCACGTCAGCAACGCCCAGGCCGTGGCCGAATTCCTCGAGGCCCACCCGAAGGTCTCGTGGGTCTCATACGCCGGCCTGAAGTCGAGCGCGTTTTACGACCTCGCCAGGAAATACATGCCCAAGGGCCCGGGCGGCCTGTTCACCATCGGCCTGAAGGGCGGCTACGAGGCCGGGGTCAGGATGGTCGAGGCCTGCGAGCTCTGCTCGCACCTCGCCAACGTGGGCGACACGCGCACCCTGATCCTGCACCCGGCGTCGACGACGCACCGTCAGCTCACGGAGGAGCAGCAGCGCGCGTCGGGATCGGGTCCCGAGGTGATCCGGCTGTCCATCGGGCTGGAGACGGCGGCCGACATCATCCGGGATCTCGACCGGGCCCTGGCCGCCGCGTAGCCCCCGGCGCTTCCCGGCCCGCCGGCGCCTATTGCGCCAGGATCTTCTCCCAGGCGGCCTGGGCGTCGCCCATGGCTTGTTCCGGTGTCTTGCCGCCGGCCATCATCAGGCCGAGCTCGTCGGTGAGCGACCGCATGAGCTCGGGCGATTCCGGCTTCGTGGGCCACGGGAAGGCGTGGTCGATGGCGGTCTCCACGGCGTCCGCCTGCAACGGCGCGAACTCCCGATAGGCGGGCATGGCGGAGCGCCGCATCGGGTCGACGCCGGTCGCGTTGTCGGTGAGCGCGCGCACGTGAAAGTCCTTGCTCGCCGCCATGCGCACGAATTCCCAGGCCATGTCGGGATGGCGCGATCCCGAGGAGACGCCGAAGGCCCAGCCGGCGTTCATCGCCGGCCGGTTGACCGTGTTGGCGCCGGCGACGGGCATGGGCGACACGCCCCACTTGCCGGCGATCCGGCTCCGGTTGGGGTCCCGCGCCCAGGTGCCGAGATTGGTCCAGAATTCGATCATGGCGGCACCGCCGCTCAGGAACACGGGGACCGAGTTGCCGAACTCGGTCTCGAGGGGAGTCGGCACCGCGTGAGGGCCGGCCTCCAGCATCGTCCGCGCGGCACCGACCGCGGCATCGCTCGTCAGGGCCGGAGCGCCCGAGGCGTCGAGGAAGTCGCCGCCGTGGCCGCCCAGCCGGTTCGCGTAGGTCGAGCACAGGATGATAGGGAACGGCTTGCACATGAGCAGCGCACCGTAGACGCCGGCGGCGGCCTCCGCCTCGGTGACCGCTCTGGCGACGGCGTTGTACTCGTCCCACGTCGCCGGCGGCCGCAGGCCGTGCCGGTCGAGAATCTCGGCGTTGTAGAAGAGGACGTGCGTATCGCCGTCGTAGGGCAGGCCGTAGCGGCGCCCGTCCACCAGGGTGTAGGCGTCGTAGAGGGACCCCAGGAAGTCGGCGGGGTCGATGGCGGCCCGGTCCGCCTCGATGCGGTCCGTGACGTCGGCCAGCACGCCGTCGCGCACGAGCGCTTCCTTGTCCACGTACCAGTACTGGAAGACGTCGATCTCGTTGGCGCCGGACACGACGTCGCGCGTCGCCCGCGCCGTGATCCGGTCGTAGGGCACCGTCACTGCCTCGGCCGCGGCCCCCGTCATCTCGGCGAAGGCCCGCGAAAGCGGCTCGACCGCGCCGGCGTGGGGTTCGATGATCATGAACCGCAGGGTCGCGCCCGACCTGTGGCGCGCGCGCGCCCGGCCCGCGGAGAGCGCGGCCGCTCCGGCCGCCGCACCCGTCAGGAACGACCGCCGCGAGAGCGATGCGCTCGACACCGCCTCGGCGCGACGGAGGTCAGAACTCCGCGGCCTTGCGGATGACGTAGGTATAGACACCGTCCTCCTCCTCCGCCGACAGGAGCTCCTGATCCGTCGTCTCGCAGAACAGCCGGATATCGATGTAGGACGTGGGGTCGGTCGCCCGGACGGTCAGGGTCTCGCCGACGGCGGCATCCTTCAACGCCAGCCGCGTCCTGATCAACGGCATGGGGCAGTTGAGCCCCCTCGCGTCCAGCGTCGCCCCCATCCCTCGCTCCGCTCCCGATGAACTCCGCCCGGCAGTCTAGTGTCAAAGCGGGGAGTGAGGGCAACGAATCCGGGTATGCGGGCGGGACGGCCGCGCACCGGGGCGCGGGTCAAAGGCTCTCGACGTGACGGACCATCCGCTCGCGCAGCGCCCGGTCTGGCAGGCGGCCGCGGAGCGCTCCCATGTTCTCCCGCATGTGGTCGGCGCGGGAGGTCGCGGGGATGACGCACGTGACGCCGGGGTGCGAGACGACGAACTTGAGAAGGACCTGCGCCCAGTTCGCGCAGTCGATCTCGTCCGCCCATTCGGGCAGCGGGTGGCGGGAGACGCGCCGGATCAGGGCGCCCCGGCGGAAGGGACGGTTGACGATCACGGCGAGACCGCGTTCCGCGGCGGCCGGCAGCAGCCGGCGTTCCGCCTCGCGGTCGAGGACGTTGTAGGTGAACTGGACGAACTCGAGGGGCCGGGTCGTCATGACCCTCTCGAACCTCTCGTGCCTGCGGCCGTGGGACGTCGTGATGCCAAGATAGCGGACCCGCCCGGCCTCCTTGTCGGAGATGAGCGTCTCCAAGTGTCCCTCCCAGTTCAGGAGGTTGTGGATCTGCATGAGGTCGAACCGCCGGGTTCCCCAGAGTCTGCGCGAATTCTCCATCTGCCCGATGCCGAGCGCCCGCACGGGGGTCCACACCTTGGTCGCCGAGAACAGTCCCGGCGCCGGCTCCAGCCTGGAGAGGCAATGACCGATCACCTCCTCGGACGTACCGTACATCGGCGAGGAGTCGATCATCCCGCCGCCCATCGCGAAGAACGTCCGCAGGACCTCGACGCGGCGTTCGCGCGCCGCCCGGTTGCTCCCGACGTTGAAGGTCAGCCACGAGCCCATTCCGACGGCGGGAATGCGCTCCCCGGTCGCGGGGATGGGCCGCGTCAGCACGGGACCGCGCGCGGCGACGGCCGGCCACGCGGCGAACGGCGCGGCCGTTCCGGCGGCGGCCAGGGAGGCCAGGAACCGGCGGCGGTTCACTCCATCGGGGAATGCCGGCATGATCGCGCCTTGACTGCGGAACCCGCGCGACCGAATTCTAGTCCGTTCGAGGAGCCTCCCGCATCCCTCGTAATTCCGGAGCGACAGAGACATGGAACAGCGCGTCAGTCTCATCTCCCTCGCCGTGGCCGACCTCGGACGGAGCGTCGCCTTCTACGAGAAGCTCGGCTGGACCCGCGCCTTCGAGGCCGCCGAGGGCATCGCCTTCTTCCAGATCGGCGGCCTCGCCCTGTCGCTGTATCCCCGTGGCGACATGGCGCGGGACATCGGCGTCCCGCCGGACGGCTCCGGCTTCGCCGGCTTCGCGCTCGCCCACAACACGCGGTCCCGGGACGAGGTCGACGCCGTCCTCGAAGAGGCCGAAGCCGCCGGAGCACGGGTCGTAAGGGTCGCGGGGGACCGGTTCTGGGGCGGTTACTCGGGGTGCTTCGCGGACCCGGACGGCCACTTCTGGGAAGTCGCCTGGAACCCCCACTTCCCCGTCGCGTCCGACGGCGGCATCGCCCTGCCCGCGTAAGCGACGGGCCGCGGAATCGACTCGCGCCCCCCGCCCCGCTTGAATAGCGCCGGACCGCAATCCACTCACCACGGAGGCAGCAAGGTGAAAATCGGACTCCATTTCCCGCAGGCCGAGATCGGTGCGGACTTCAAGGTCATACGCGAATTCGTGCAAACGGCGGAAGAACTCGGCTTCAGCCACATCAACGTTCCCGACCACGTCGTCCAGACGCGGACGCCGCGCGGGCCGATGCCGCTCGCCGTCAACTACACGACCGAGTTCCCCCATCACGAGACGATGACCACGCTCGCCTTCATCGCCGGCGTGACGACCACGATCGGGGTCAGTTCGGCCGTCATCATCATGCCCCAGCGCCCCGCGGTGCTGACCGCCAAGCAGGCCGCCCAGATCGACGTGCTGAGCGGCGGACGCATGCGCCTCGCCGTCGGCATCGGCTGGAACGCGCCCGAGTACGAGGCCCTCGACATGAACTTCCGCGACCGCGCGACGCGACTCGAGGAGCAGATCGAGGTGTGCCGCAAGCTGTGGACGGAGGAGCACGTCACCTACGAGGGCAAGTACCATACCGTCACCGACGCGGGCCTCGCGCCCATGCCGATCCAGCGGCCGATCCCCGTCTGGATCGGAGCGATCGCCGACCCCGCCGTCAGGCGTGCCGGCCGGATCGCGGACGGCTGGCTGGTCATCGCCATGGATCAGCCCGGCGACGAGACCCGGGCCAAGTTCGACGCCTTCCGGGAAGCCGCGCGGGGGGCCGGACGCGACCCCGCCTCGCTCGGCATCGAGGCGACAGTCTGGGCCGGCGAGGACGAGGATCCCGGGCAGTGGGCCGAGACCGCGAAGGCATGGATCGACATGGGGGTGACCCAGCTCCTGTTCCGGCCGCGCGGCCAGTTGCCCGCCATCCGGAAGGCGATCGAGGCGTTCGCGCCGGTCATGAAGGACATCGGGTAGGCGGAGCCGCCCGCGCGGCGGCATGACGACGTTCACCATCGGCCACACCAGGACCCCAGCGCGGGAGTTCTTCGGGAAGCTCTCGAACGCCGGGGCGCGGCGGGTGATCGACGTGCGGCTGAAGAACACGTCGGCGCTGGCCGGATACGCCCGCAAGGACGATCTGGCGTACCTGCTGGAAGCCTTCGCGGGGATTCACTACCTGCACGCGCCGGAACTGTCGCCCGACGAGGAGCTCTTCAATGACTACAAGAAGAAGGGGCTGCCCTGGGCCGACTACGAGCCCCGCTTCCTGGCCCTGATGGAAGCGCGCGGGATCGAGAAGAAAGTCGACCCGGCGCTGCTGGAGAACGCCTGCCTCCTCTGCGCCGAGAAGACGCCGCACCGGTGCCACCGGCGCCTCGTCCTCGAATACCTGGGGGACAGATGGGGGACGGCGCTGGACGTCGTCCACCTCTGACGGGCGCCGCCGTCAGCCGCGGCCGATGACGCCGTCGGACATCAACTGCTCGACCGTGCCCTCGATCGCCTTCAGGGTGATCTCGACGTCCTCGTCCGTGTGCGCGGACGAGGTCAGGCCGCCCAGGTGGGACATGTTGTTGACGCCGCGCTCCAGCAGGGCCTGCTGGTAGGCGAGCACCCTCGATTGCGGAATCCCCCGGATCTCCTCCGGCGTCAGTCCCTCCACCGAGTCCCGGGACGGCGTGCTGCCGAAATGGATGTGGAAGGTCGACGCCTCGCCGTAAGCGGCGCCTGGAATCTGGCGCTCTTCGAGGATGGTGCGGATGCCCTCGCGTATCTTTCCGGCGATGGCGTCGGCGTGCCTGTGCGGCTCGCCCGTCCGGACGATCTTGAGGGTGGCAACGGCCGGCGCGGCGACGAGGGGCGCGCCGTTGAACGTGCCCTTGTGGACGACCTTGCGGTCGGCGTGGGTGGTCGTGCGCGGATTGAGCACCTCCATGATGTCGGCCTTGCCGCCGAGAGCGCCTCCCGGGTTCCCTCCGGTGACGATCTTGGCCATGCAGGTCATGTCGGGGACGATGCCGGTGAGGGCCTGGACGCCGCCCGGACTCCACCGGAACCCGGTGATCACCTCGTCGAAGATGAGGATGACGCCGTACCTGTCCGTCAGCTCCCGGAGATCCCGCAGGAAACCGGCCGGCAGGGGAACGGATCCCCAGTTCGCGCCGGAGGCCTCGACCATGACGGCGGCGATGTCGTCGTCGGCCTTCAACGTCTCCTCGACCTTGTCGGGGTCGGTGGGCAGCACGACGATCGACTCCGCGGCCCCCGGCGCCACGCCGGCTCCCGGCGCCTCGTCGTACGGCGCCTCCGACCCGGTGACGGTGATGTCGCTCCACCCGTTGTAGTGGTTCCGGAAGCGGACGATCCTGGTCTTGCCCGTATAGGCGCGCGCGACGCGCGCCGCCAGCAGCGTGGCCTCCGACCCCGATGCCACGAAGCGGATGCGCTCCGCCGACGGCATCAGTTCCTGAACCAGGCCCGCCCATTCGACCTCCAGCGCGTGGCAGCTCGCCGTGTAGGTGCCGTGGGGCGCCTGTTCCCGGATGGCTCTGACGACGTCCGGGTGGGCATGGCCGAGAAGCAGCGAGGCGCTTCCCATGGAGTAGTCCACGTACTCGTTGCCCTCCACGTCCCACATGCGGGAACCCTCGGCGCGGGCGATGTAGACGGGATCGCCGTTCTTGCGCCGGTTGGGATGGGAGATCCCGCCGGGCATGGTTTCCAGTGCCCGCGCCCAGAGATCCTGCTGCGAACTGGTGACGTCGGCCGTCGAGGACATGTCGCTCTCTCCCGTGTCGGTGAGCGCGCATGATGACACAGGACCCGCGCGCGGGCCAAGGCGCGCGGGCGGCCGGGAGGGGGAGGGAGAACGAAGGGACAATCGCGCCACAAGGTCTCCTCCCCCTGGCAGGAGGCCGGGAGGGAGGTCGACGGTGCCCAGGCGCGCCGGGCGGTTACGGCGGGGCGTCCGTCTCCGCGCCGAGCCAGCTCAGGTAGTCGGCGTTTCCGTCCAGGATCGGCCACGACACGACGCAGGGGACGTCGTGGGAATGGAGCTCCCCGACCCGCTTCGTGAGAGCCTCCATCAGCCCGGCGCGGGTTTTCAGGATCACGACGGCTTCCGCGTCGTCCCGCACCTCCCCCTCCCACCGGTAGAGCGACCGCACGCCGCCGATCACGTTGGCGCAGGCGGCGAGGCGGTCCTCGACCAGCGCCTTGCCGATCTTCACGGCCTCGTCCCTGTCGGACGCCGTGATGTAGACGGAACAGTACGTCATGACCCGACCCTTCCCGGCCTCCGGCCCGCGCCATGCCGGAGCGCGAACGCCGCCGCGACCGTGGCGGCGAACAGTACCATGGCCGCCGCCTGGTGCGCGGCCGCGAGGGGCACCGGGACCGCCAGCACGACGGTGGCGGCGCCGAGGGCGAACTGCAGGACGACCGCCGCGGCCATGGCGTGCAGCGCCGTCCGGGCGAACCCGCCGCGCGCGCGGGAACGCTCCCGCCACCACAGGGCGAGGACGGCGGCGGTCGTCGCGGCGGCGAGCCAGCGGTGATCGAACTGCACGGTGATCGTGTTCTCTGTGAAGTTCGCGTACCAGGGCGTCCCGGCCATGAGGCCGTCGGGGATCCACATGCCGTTCATGGTGGGAAAGGTGTTGTAGGCGAACCCGGCGTCCAGGCCCGCGACCAGGGCGCCGGACAGAATCGTGGCGAAGACCATCGCCAGGCAGGCGACGGCGCCGCGATGGTGCCGCCGCGGGAGGCCGCCGCCGCGTTCGTCGCCGAGCAGAAGCGTCAGCGCGGTCCACAGCAGCAGGCCGAGGATGACGACCGCCAGGCCCAGATGGACCGCGAGCCGGTAGTGGCTCACGTCGGGTCGGTCCACAAGGCCGCTCCGCACCATCCACCAGCCCACGGCTCCCTGGAGCGCGCCGAGACAGAAGACCGCCGCCAGCCGGAGGGCGGTCCGGCGGCCGATGCGGCGCGCGTACAGGAACCAGAGGAACGGCACGAGAAAAACGACCCCGACGGTCCGGCCCAGCAGGCGGTGCAGGTACTCGGGCCAGAAGATCGCCTTGAACTCGCCGAGCGACATTCCCCGGTTGAGCGTCCGGTACTCGGGAAACCGCTTGTAGTCCTCGAACGCGGCGCCCCAGGCGGCTTCGTCGAGCGGCGGCAGCCAGCCCGTGACCGGCCGCCAGTCGACCATCGACAGGCCGGAATGAGTGAGGCGGGTCAGGCCTCCCGCGACGACCGTCAGAAAGACCAGGACGGCGCAGACGAGAAGCCAGACCGCCACGGGACGCGCGGCGGCGGTCATGTCCGGGGCGTGCACGATGTCCGGGCGCAACGGGGGCGACGGATCACGCCGGTCTGTAGTAGGGCCGGTCCCCTTCGATCTGCGTGCGGTGCATGACGCGGCGGTCGTCGCCGTCGAAGGCGTCCCGGCGGTGCATGACCGCGCGGTTGTCCCACATCAGGAGATCGCCCGCGCGCCACCGGTGATGCCAGGTGAAGGCGCCCTGGGTCGCGTGCGCCCAGACGGCGTCCAGCAGGGCTTCGCTCTCGTCCACGGCGAGGCCGGGAACGTAGGCGTTCCGTCGGCGCCCCAGGAACAGGGCGTGGCGCCCGGTTTCCGGATGCGTGCGGAACAGCGGATGCCGGGCGCCGGGCGTGCGGGTCACGTCCGTCACGTCCTCGTGGCCCAGGCGCGGGAATCCCGCACTGTTCAGACTGCGGTCGTGCATGCAGACGCGGCCCTCGAGCCGGGAGCGCAGGCCGTCCGGCAGGGTCTCGAAGGCGAGGTGCATGTTGGCGAACCCGGTGTCGCCGCCGGACCGGGGAACCTCCAGGGCATAGAGGATGGCCCCCATGATGGGCTCCTCGATATAGGACATGTCGGTGTGCCACATGGCCTCGCCGTTTCCGAGGCTGCCGATGGGAAGCCCGTCCCGGATCACGTTCGAGATGATCGCCACCTGGGGATAGCCGTCCGGCGACCGGGAGCGGCCCTTCATCCGCGCCTCGCCGAGGGGCGCTGGACGGAGCTCTCCGAAGTATCCGCTGAACCGCACGAGGTCGGCGTCCGAGATGTCCTGGCCGCGGATCGACAGCACCAAGTGGTTCAGCCAAGCCCGCCGGACGGCCTCGATCTCGGCGGCATCCAGGTCCCGGCTCAGATCCACGCCCCTGATCTCTGCGCCGAGGGCCGCGCCCGTCGGAATGATCTCGACAGCCATGTCCAGGACCATAGTCCGGCGCCCGGACCGCGTTCAAGCGCCGCCGCAAATCCGCCCCGGGCCTCCGAGACGCGTGTGGACGCTCGAACGACGGCGGACTACCTTCGCTCCATTCGCCCCTTGGCGGTACGCCTTGCTTCCATCCCGGGCGCAGGCTCCAAGAACGGGAGATATCCCTGAATGACGGATGGCCCGCCGCACACCGCACGAGAGCGCAGCCAACTCCTTTCCGAAGCGGTTGCGTCGGCGTGGCGTGCATTCGACCGCGCCGCCGGTCGGAGTTGCCGCGTTACCCCGTCCGTGCCGATTCTGTTCTTCGGCGACCTCGACGCGTACCGCGCTTCGCCGCTGCGCGTGGTGACCGTCGGGTTGAACCCCTCGCTGCACGAGTTTCCGGCCAGTGAGCCGTTCCGGCGCTTCCCGCTGGCAGAGGGCACCCGGGAGTCGTCCCGCTACCTCGACGCTATGTCGGCCTATTTTTGCACCGCCCCGTACCGCGGGTGGTTCAATGCCTTCGAGCCGCTGCTCAAGGGGCTGGGGGCAAGCTACTACAAAGGCAGCGCATCCACAGCGCTCCATACGGATATCTGCTCGCCCGTGGCGACGGACCCGACGTGGAGCCGGCTCGGCCAAGCCGATCATGCGGCCCTGGAAGCCGACGGCGGTCCGCTCTGGCACAAACTGATTGAGGAATTGGGACGGGTTTCGCAGATCGTGGCGATATCGGTGGCGAATGCTCACCTCAAGCGCATCAAGTTCGTACCACAGACCGATTGGAGGATCATCCATGCCTTCGGGCGGAAGGCCGACGGAACCCCGCGTTCCTGGCCATACGAAATTCGTATGCGGTGGTACGACGTAGGCGGGAAACGGTCGCTTTTCGTATTCGGTGCTGCGGCACAAAAGCCCTTCGGGTTACTGGCGGACTGCCAGAAGCAGAAGGCAGGAGCTTTATTGTTGGAGACATATCAGGATGGCCGATAAGCGTTGCTTCGTTCAATTCCCCCACCCGGGCACAAACCAGACGGTCACAAAAAAGTCGGCTGGAACAAGACCCATCGCAACAAAAGGGTGAATCCGCACAAGCGGAAATTCATGCAACTCAATGGTGAGTGGATCGACAAGGACGGCGACAAGCACTCCGGCGATCTGCGCGCGTGGGGCGAATGGGAACCGGAGTCGAAACTCATTTGCGAATTCGACACGAAGGACAACGGGCCGCACCTTCCGAGCTACCTCTGGAAACCGTATTGGGTTCCGAGGAACAACTACCGGTGTCTGCATAATACCGATCCGTTCATCTTCGGTGATTGCTTCCTTTATTCGAATTGCGGCCAGTCGGCCCAGAGCAAGAAAGGTCTTAAATACCTTGCCCCAGGTTCCGTGATCGCATTCGGGAGTGGTAAGAAAATCGGTAGTAAACGAAAATAGGTTCCCGGAACGAGTCCGGGCATGGCGGCCTAACGAGTTCCTGGACGTGACGGGCGGTCCATTGGTCGCTTGGGTACAAGACCTTGAGAAGGGTTCTGCCGTAACGACAGGCGGGCCAACGTCCGCGCGGTTCCAGCTATATCGGGGAACACCGGACCATCGAGTTAACGGGATGTTCAGCTTCTTTCCCGCACTCCCCGCTGATAGCGAGGCGTGCTTCTCTCGCCCCGTTGTTTACCTTGGGGAAAAGTATTTTACATCCAGTAACTGGCAGGCTCCGAAAGGGACGCAGCGCGATCTTTCCTGCGATACATTGCGCGATCTGTGGGGCTCACTAATCGCACAAGTTCGCGAGAAAGGCCTTGTCCTCGGCACCCACGCCGAGATGCCGGAACGCCGAGCAGGATAGGCGTCTTCGCCGTTCGAGGCGGGGCGTGCGGGCAGCCCACAAGGTTCTCGGCCTTACAACCACGCCGTAGCACGAGATCGGCAGGCGGTCTCACGGGGCTCAGGATATCAGGGCGACGACCAAGATCGCCGCGAGTGCGACCCAGAACCACGGATATCCCCACCAGAGGTTCCACCGTCCCATCACCCTGATTCCCGCGGCCGGTTATCTCGTCCCCGTCCCGATGCCATGAGCCGGGTAGCAACGGTCGCCCGCCCGGCAACACTGGCGGGGCGGCGGATCATGCGCGCACTCCGCTCGCGCGCCGTTCGGCGGCGGCGAGGTCCCGGACCTTAGTCCGGCGCCGCGACCGCGTTCAAGCGCCGCGTGGCCCGGAGCGGACCGGCGTGCTATGAAGGGCGGCGCTCGGCCGCGCCACACGCCGCCTCGGGGACGGAACCATGAAAATCCACGATCTCGCCCTCTACCGCGTCGAAATTCCCCTGTACGTGCCCTACGTCACCAAGCTCCAGCCGGAGGGGCTCGGGACGATCGACACCATCGTCTGCGAGGTGCACGACGTGGACGGCCGGACGGGCGTGGGAGACGCCACCATTCTCCCCGGCTACACCCACGAGACGTGCGACGGCGGCTGGACGTTCTGCCTGGAGCACGGCGAACGCCTCGTCGGAATGGAAACCGGGGCCGCCAAGGCCAGCCTCGATCCCTATCGGTTCAGCGACGCCCACGCCGTCGGCGCCCTCCAGGTCGCCATCGAGATGATGGAGGGGAACCCGCTGTTCGACCCGCCGGAGGAGCCGGTCGAGGTGCCCATCCTCGGCGCCGTCAACACCAAGGTCCTGGACGCGATCCCCGACGAGGTCGACAGGCTCGTCGAGAACGGGCACCGGACCCTCAAGGTCAAGGTCGGCTGGGAGCCCGGGGCCGACCTCCACCGCCTCGGGATCATCCAGAAGGCCAACGCCGGACGCGCCGGCATCCGCATAGACGCCAACCAGGGGTTCTCCCGCGAGGACGGCATCGCGTTCGCCACGTCCCTGGAGTCGGACGGCGAGCTGCAGCTCTTCGAGCAGCCTTGCGACAAGGCGGACTGGGACAGCAACGCCGCCGTGGCGGCCGTCTCCAACGTGCCGGTGATGATGGACGAGTCCATATACGGTCTCGGAGACATCGAGCGCGCGGGCGCCATGGACGGCTGCGGCTTCGTCAAGCTCAAGATCTCGAAGCTCACCGGCGTCGACCTGCTCAAGCGGGGGCTCGACCGCATCCGGGAACTGGGGATGACCCCGGTGCTCGGCAACGGCGCCGCGTCCGACGTGGGCTGTTTCGTCGAGTCGTGCGTGGCGCGCCACACGATAGACAACGCGGGCGAGAACAACGGGTACCTCAAGAACAGCGAACAGCTCTTCAAGGACGCCTTGCCGTTCCGCGACGGATCGATCGTTCTCGAAACGGACTTCAGGCCGGAGCTGGACCACGGCACGGTCGCCCGCCTCAAGCTCGACGAAGCGCGCTTCGCCCCCGCGCGGGCCTGATCCCCCGCCTCGCGCCGGGCCGCGGGCAACGGCCCCGTGACGCGCATCGAGTCGGTCACGCTCTGGCGCCTTCGGGTGCCGCTGATCCGGCCCTATCGCCTGACCGGGGTCACGCTGTCCGACCTGGACGTCCTGCTCGCCGAGGCGGGCGACGCGGAGGGGCGGGCCGGATGCGGCGAAGCCGTGATCGTTCCGCACTACACGACGGAGACGACCGGGGCCGGCTGGGAATTCTGCCTCGAACAGGCGGCCCGCCTGGTCGGAATGAAGCCGTCCGAGGCGAAACGGGCGCTCGATCCCCATCGCGCCGCCCGTCCGCACGCGGCGACGGTCCTGCAGGTCGCCGTCGAAACGATGGAAGGACACGCCCTGCTGGAACCGCCGTCCCTGCCCACGCGCGTGCCCCTGTCGATGGCCGTGATGAGCCAGGACCCGCGCGGGATCGCATCCGAGGTGGAGGCGCATCTCGACGCGGGGTTCCGGACCTTGAAGCTCAAGGGCGGCTGGGATCTGGAGGGCGACCTGAAACGGCTCGCCGCGGTCCAGGCGGCGGTCGCGGGCGCGGCGGACATCCGCTTCGACGCCAACCAGGGCTACACCCGGGAGACGGCGCTGCGGCTGATGGAGCGGATCGACCCGCGGGGACTCGAGAGCATCGAACAGCCGTGTGCCGCGGACGACTGGGACGCGAACGCGGCCGCCGCGGCGGCCTCGCCGGTCCCGCTGAAGCTCGACGAGTCGGTTTACGGGCTCGCCGACATCGACCGCGCCGCGGAGATGCGGGGCTGCGGCTACGTCAAGACGATGCTGGTGAAGAGAAAAGGCCTGTCCCGGCTCGAGGACGCGCTGAAACGCATCCGCGAAGCGGGCCTGTCGCCGGTGCTGGGAAACGGCGCCTCCACCGACGTCAACTGCTGGGCCGAGGCCTGCGTGGCCCGCCACACGATCGACAACGCCGGAGAGATGAACGGCTTCCTCAAGACCCGCGAACGACTGTGGCGGGAACCGCTGACGTTCGAAGACGGCGCGATCGTCCTCGACCCGGCGTTCGAGCCCGCCCTCGACCGCGAGCGCGCCGACCGTCTGAGCGTCGCCAAGGAACGCTTTACCCGGCCCGCCGCGGGCGGTTAGTCGTTTTCGTTTTTCCCGTGAGAGCGGGAACCGGGCTATTCGGGACTATAACCGAATATTGATGAGTAATTTAATCGTTCGAACTACGGTTCCAAGAGACCCTTCCCCGGCAAGATCTTGATCCTCTTGAGATGACTTCCGATACCGTCAAACTGATCGTGTATCCTTCGGAATTTACAGTTTAGTGACTTCGTAAAATTTTTGAATCTGTTCTCGGTCACTCCCATTCATTGCACGAGTTCGTTCGGTCTTTCCGTCGAGCCTATTTGTTCTGCGTTCTACAGCGCGCGCCCTCCTTTCCTGGAAACCCATCTCATCGTCCCCGTGATGCGTCATGCGACTTCGGCGACTTGAACGCCGAACGTTTCGCGCGCTCGTGCCGCGACTGGGGCCGCGACTGCTTCAGAAACCGAGACGTTTCAGGAACGACGCAACCGCCTCCCGAACCTCATGTCGCCGAACTACGGGCTGATGGCCCATGCCGTCTACAATCATATACTCCCACGCAGGCGACTGGAACACGCGGGCGCATGTGGACGCCAGGGCAGCGGGCATATACGAATCCCTGGTTCCCATGATCGCGAGAAACGGAACATCTTCGCGGATTTGCGTCGTAGCTCGGTTTCGGTAACCGCAGTGATAACCCGTGGTAACGATACCCGCGACCTTCTCGTCAATCAAATTTGCGACACCCCCACCTTCCGAGTGCCCCCACACCACTATGGTCTTCCCAAGATACTCTGTGCGGATCTGCTTGAGGGCGTATTTCGTCTGCCTATCGCGGATACTATAAATTTGCGATTTGGCCATCCAGGGCGGGCTGCACGACTTAGGAGGTCTAGGATCCGCGAAACTATTCGGCACTACGACCACAAAACCTGCGTCCATGAATAACTGTGCAAAGTCCCACTTGTGCGACTCAAGACCGCCACCGTCACAACCATGGAGATACAGCACGACGCCGCGCTCCTTACCTACAGGCGGGCCATACACTTGGGCCGCCTCATAGGATTTCTCAACTGTTGTCACGCACCCTGCCAGCATCAGCGCCGCCGCAATTATTATCTTTCGCACGCTCGCTCCTCAACAGTGAAGGCGACAAGGATACAGAGGACTAAGTTCCACCGCTAGAGCCCGTCCCCGACGACCGCTTCCAGGAGTAAGTCAGCCGCCTCTTCCCCGGTGCCTTGTTATTCGTCCGGGAACATGTCTGCGAACTGGAACACGCTGATGATCCAACGATGGGCGCAGTCCGGTGCCGGCCGGAGACGTTCCGGCAGGACCGCCTCTCAGTTTTCGACGAGGACCGTGCGAGGCTTGTCGCCGATCGCCCGTCCCTCGAACGATGCAACCTCGATTTCCCCCGCCCGCGCGCGGGTCTTGGCGATGTCGTAGCTGTTCTGCATCCGCATGAGGGTGTCCATCGACACGCCGAACGCCTTCTCGATCCGCAACGCCATCTCCGGCGACAGGCGCGCGCGCTCGTTCAGAACGGCCGACAGCGCCGCCCGCGTCACGCCGAGCGCCTCGGCCGCCCCGGTCACCGTGAGATCGAGAGCCGCGATGATTTCGTGTTTGACGAACCCGCCGGGATGGGCGGGAGTCTTCATGCGGATGCCGTGGGCCGGTTTCATGTCTGCCTCTCAGTGATAATCCTCGTAGTCGAGGTCGACGATCTCCATTTCCTCGCGGTCGATCCGGAACGTCAGCCGCCAGTTCGCGGTGACGGCCAGACTCCAGGTACCCCTGCGACCGCCAATCAGCCTGTGTGCCCTCCAGCCCGGCACCGTCCGCAATTCTTGCTCCCGTTCCATGTCTTGGAGAAAAGAGACAATGCGCCGGAGTTTTCCCGCGACGGCGGGCTGCACGCCGGAGGCGTCGTCTTCCTGGATGAGCCGGCGTAGCCCCCTGTGGACCACGTTCCTGATTTTCATCCCCGAACGTATCTCCAGCGTCTGTATAGCGTCAAGCGACACTTTCCATAATGTCATGTCAAGCGCCGACCGTCCGAGCGTCGCCAGGGAACGCTTTACCCGGCCCGCGGCGGGCGGCTAGGGTTCTGTCCCGCGAAGGACGGGGAGGAACACATGACCGGCACGCTCATCGTCACCGGCGGCAGCCGCGGCATCGGCGCGGCGACGGCCCTCATGGCCGCGGACCGCGGCTACGACGTCTGCGTCAACTACCTGGAGCGCGGCGACCGTGCCGACGGCGTCGTCAAGGAGGTCAGGGCGAAAGGCCGCAGGGCCGTCGCCGTCCGGGCGGACGTGGCGAAGGAGGCGGACGTCGCCCGCATGTTCGACACCGTCGACACGGAGCTCGGCGGCCTGGACGGCCTGGTCAACAGCGCCGGAATCACCGCCGGGATCGGCCGGCTCGACGGCGAGCGGATCGACGAGGCGCTCCTCGCCCATCTCTGGGCCGTCAACGTCACCGGGACCGTCCTTCCCTGCCGATACGCGGTCCTGCGCATGTCGACGAAGCACGGGGGCAAGGGCGGCTCCATCGTCAACGTGGGATCCGTCGCCTCGAAGCTCGGCGCCGGAGGCAAGTACATCGACTACGCCGCCAGCAAGGGCGCGGTCGACAGCTTCACGGTCGGACTGGCCGGCGAGGTCGCGGGAGAGGGCATCCGCGTGAACTGCGTCCGGCCCGGCATCACCGACACCGAAATCCAGCCGCCCGGCCTCGTGGAGGAGGTCGGCCCCAACCTTCCGATCAAGCGCGTCGCTCAGGCGGACGAGGTGGCGTCCGTGATCCTGCACCTGCTGTCCGACGAGGCGTCCTACGTCTCGGGCGCCCTCGTCGACATCGCGGGATCGCTGTAGCCGCCCCTGCCGTCTTTCGGGAACCGCCATGTCCGACGAACTCCTCTACCTGTCCGCGACCGAACTTCGGGACGCCTACGGGAGCGGACGCGTCTCCCCGGTCGAGGTCGTCGACGCGGTGCTGGCCCGCATCGCGGAGCTCCAGGGCACCGTCAACGCCTTCGTGACCGTTTGCGGCGACGACGCCCGGACGGCCGCGAAGGAGGCGGAGGCCGCCCTGTCGAAGGGCGAGGCCGCGGGCGCGCTCGCCGGCATCCCCTACTCCCTCAAGGACCTCGTGCCCACCAAGGGCGTGCGCACGACGTTCGGCTCCGCTGTCTTCGCCGACCACGTCCCCGGCCGCGACGCCGTGGCCGCCGCGCGGCTGAAGGCGGCGGGCGGCATTCTCCTCGGCAAGACGACGACCTCCGCGTTCGGCCACAAGGCCGTCACGACCAGCCTGGTCTCCGGAGTCTCCCGCAACCCCTGGAATCTCGAACGCACCTGCGGCGGGTCGAGCGGCGGCGGCGCGGCCGCCGTCGCCAGCGGACAGGGACCGCTGGCGGTCGGCACCGACGGCGGCGGGTCGGTCCGGATTCCCGCGAGCGTCTGCGGCGTCGTGGGCCTCAAGCCCACCCTGGGCCGCGTGCCGCAGGACTCGGCGCCGGACCTGTTCGGGACCCTGAGCTTCATCGGCCCGATGACCCGGACCGTCGCCGACGCGTGGCTGATGCTGTCCGCCATGGCGGGACCCGACGCCTCGGACCCCTGGTCCCGCGGGCAGCCCGCCCTCCCCGATCCGCCGTTCCCGGAGGCACCGTCCCTGCCCGGGGACCTCAAGGCGGCCTGGTTTCCCCTCCTGGGGAATTCCCTGATCGACGGCGGCGTGAAGCGCGTCGTCGAAGAGGCGGTCGAGGCCCTGTCCGGCCTCGGCCTCCGCGTCGAGCCCGAGGAAGACGTGCTGGAGGCGGGCGACGCCATGTGGCGGGCGATCGGCTACTCCTCCCAGTACGCGCGCATGGCGTCCCATCTCCGGTCCACGCCCGACCTCATCGACCCGTCCCTGAAGGCCAACATGGAGGAGGGCATGCGGGTCAGCGGGCGCGACCTCCAGAACGGCCTGTTCGCGCGCAGCGGCATCTACCGCGCGGTCGAGACGGTCTTCGAGGAGTTCGACCTGCTGATCACCCCGACCCTCGCCGCGCCCCCGCCGGCCGCCGACTTCGACGCCCACCGGGACATCGAGATCGAGGGCGCGCGCGCCGGCACGCTGAGGGCCGCGTGGTACGCCTACACGCACCCCTTCAACATGTCGGGGCATCCGGCGATCACCCTGCCCTGCGGGCGAACCGGCGACTGCCTGCCGGTGGGCATGCAGCTCGTCGCGCCGTGGTACCGGGAAGACCGGCTCCTGCGGGTCGCCGCGGCCTTCGAACGGGCCAGGCCGTGGGCACATGAGCGGCCGGACATATAGTCCGGGAAAAACCGGAACACACTCCCCTCCCGGCCTCCCCCTTCCAGGGAGAGGAGAGAATCCCTCCCCCTTGCAGGATTCCTCTGCGAAAGCGGTCCGGCTGCGCCACGGGAACACGGCAGGAGTGCCGAGACGCCGTCCACCCTCACCCTGTCCCTCCCCCTTCCAGGGAGAGGGACAGGGTGAGGGTGTCGGAGAACGATGCGCCGCCCCAACCGCGTTTCGCAGAGGAATCCTTGCAGGGGGAGGGCCGGGTGGGGGTAGGTTTGCGGTGTTTTTCGGTTGACGAAACGGAATCAGGGCGCCTTCGGCACCGTCACGCCGATCATGCAGTCCCGCGTGACCAGCTCCGCCAGCTCCTCCTCGCTCATGTTCCCGGTTCCGCCGGGACGGCGCGGCAGGACCAGATAGCGCATGTCGGCGGTCGAGTCGTGGACGCGGACCTCCGTGTCGTCCGGGAGCTCGGTGCCGAATTCCCGGAGAACCGCCCGGGGGTCGCGGACGGCGCGGCTGCGGTACGCGTGCGCCTTGTACCACTCCGGCGGCAGCCCGAGCAGCATGCGCGGATAGCACGAGCACAGCGTGCAGACGATCACGTTGTGCACCCTGTCCGTGTTCTCGACGACGACCAGATGCGTGTCGGGCATGTCGACGCCGAGTTCGGCGACCGCCGCGTTTCCGTCCGCGAGGAGGCGTTTCCGGTAGTCCGGGTCCGTCCAGGCATGGGCCACGACCCTGGCGCCCCCTTCCGGCGACTTGCCGTCGATGAGCTCGATCGCGCCGCGCAGCTCGTCGGCCGTGATGACGCCCTTCTCGATCAGCAGTTCGCCGAGGGCCGCGCCCATGACCTGGTAGTACCCCATCGGCTCGGAATCGATGTCGGGCCGCGGCGGATGTTCGTGCCCGTGATCGTGATGGTGGTCGTGCGCGTGCGTGCTCATGGCGCCCCCCCGGTGTCGGCGGCCGGCTCCAGCCAGTGCTCGTAGATCTCGATGTCGACGGTGTCTCCGGGGTTCCCGGCGTAGTCGTCCCACACGTGGTTCTGCAGGAACCTCACCCGGTACAGGGTCCGCTCGGGCATGCCGTCGCGGCCGTAGGCCAGCTCCTCCGGGTTCCGGAACGCGCCGCAGACCCGCTCCACCACGCCGGACTTGCCCCGTATGTACCAGGGCGTACGCACGTGCCCCGGCGGATACGCCCTGCGCACGCGCACCCTGTCTCCCGGTGCGAGCCTGGCGCTACCCATCCTCGAACCTCGCCTTGTCGCGCTCCTCGATGTCCGCCATCTTGCGGCCGAGCTCGTCAGTGGTGACGACGCCCTTCTCCAGCATGATGCCGGTGACCGAGGCCGTCCAGCGTTCGTAGTAGCCGAGCCTGTCGTACACGTCCTTGCCCAGCGACTCGATCCCGCGGCGCATCTCGTCCACCGTGAGCAGCCGGCGCTTCCCGTCGGCGAGCAGCAGCCGGATCGCGTCTATGCGCTTCTCCCAGTAGGCGTGGTCGTGCTCCTCCCGGTCGACGGAACCGGCGGGCAGTCCGCCCAGATCGTGTGTTCCGCGCATCGCTATATCTCCAGGGCCGGCCGGGACGCGCCGACGGGCTCCCGCATGGCTTCGACGATGGCCCGGACGTCCCCGATCGAAGGCTCCCGGGGGCTGTAGGGCACGTTGCCGCTCTTCATCGCCGCCTCGACGATGGTCTCCCGCTCGTCCTCCGTGGCGACGATCTCGTCGAGCCCGACGTCGAGGTCGAGCTCGGCCCGGAGCCGCGCCACGCCCTCGGCGGGCGTCGCGGCGCCGAGAACGCCGGCGAGCACCCCGCCCTTCGCGCCGAGTTCCGGCTCGTTATAGGCCATCACCGCCGGCAGGGCGAGCGCGTTGGCCTTGCCGTGGACCACGTGATGCACGTTGCCCAGCGGCGCCGCGATGGCATGGGCCAGTCCCAGCTGGGTCGAGTTGAACGCGACGCCGGCCAGCATCGAGGCGATGTGGCAGTGTCCGCGGGCGGTCAGGTCGCCGCCGTCCCGATAGGCCGCGGGCAGCCACTTGACCAGGCGCCGCGCCGCGTCCAGGGCGTAGGGATCCGACATGACGTTGGCGCCGCGGGAGACGTAGGACTCGACCGCGTGCGTGAGCGCGTCGTAGCCCGTGGCGGCCGTGACCGCGGGCGGCGCGGTCAGCAGCAGCTCGGGGTCCAGCACCGCGAACTGCGCCGTCATGTTCTGGGACCGGTAGCGGAGCTTCACGTCCGAGCCCTCGAGGCCGATCACGGCCATCTCCGAGACCTCGGAGGCGGTTCCCGCGGTGGTCGGGACGCATACCAGGACCGAGCGGTGCGGCTCGTAGTGGCGGTCGAAACCCGCCATCTCCTCCACGGTGCCCGGATTGGACAGCAGGATGCGGGCGACCTTGGCGGTGTCCATGGTCGACCCGCCGCCCACCGCGACGACCATGTCGGGCCGCGCGGCTTCCAGGACCCGGCGGCAGGCCTCGACCGAAGCGGTGTCGGGCTCGCGGATGGGGACGCCGTGAACCTCGACGCCGCTCAGGTTGCCGAGCACCTCGCGGACCCGCGCCTCCAGCTCCCCGCCGACGAAGAAGCCGTCCATGACCACGACGGCGCGCTCGACGCACCCCGCCCCGGCGATCGCCGCGAGCTCGGAGAGCCGGCCCGGTCCGAACAGGACCTGCCGCACGGAGTGGCGGAAGAAGAAGGGTTCGGGCGCGCCGTCGAGATCGCTGTCCGCCATGACTCCCCTCCTCCGCTCGCCGGTCGCCGCCGGGTGGGATTATAGGGCTTGCCGCGCGGCGGCCCAAACGACACCGGCACGCGGGTCGGGACGCCTGGACAGGCTCGCACGGCTTCTCGATGGCCGTGCGCAGATACGGGTCCGGACCGCGACCGATTCGACCGGAGCTCCGGAGCGAATAGAGCGTGGGTACCGCCGTACCCCCGCCCGATTTCCCGAACTTGCTATTTGTCCTTGACCCCCGCCTTCTTCCCCGCCGCCTTGCGACGGATATGAATCGCGCTGCCGGATTCCTTCCGGACGTCGAACCCACCGGACTTCATGACGAGCGTGCTCAGATTGGGACAGCCGTAGGTCCGCGGATCGAAGTCCGGCGCCGCGCCCAGGATCCGGCTGCCGACGGTGCCGAGATGCGCCCAGCCATCGTCGTCGCTGTCCTCCATCGCCTTGGCGATGACGTTCACGGCCTTCTTGGGCGACTCCTTCTTCTCCCGCCGCGAACCGGCGGCGGCTTTTCCCTTCTCCGGCTCCGTCTCCAGAATGTTCTCGAGATAGATGAACCGCGAGCATGCGTTGCGAAACGCCTCAGGGGTCTTGCGCTCGCCGAAGCCGTAGACCACGAGCCCGTCCTCGCGCAGGCGTTGCGCGAGACGGGTGAAGTCGCTGTCGGAGCTGACGATGCAAAAGCCGTCGAGCTTGCCCTTGTGCATCAGGTCCATGGCGTCGATCACGAGTGCGATGTCGGCCGCGTTCTTGCCCGTGGTGTTGCTGCGCTGCTGGTGCTGGAGGATCGCGAGCGACTGGATTTCGCCGTCCCAGCCGGCGAGGCGACGATCCGAAAAATCGCCGTAGATGCGCCGTACGTTGGCCTCGCCCAGCTTGACGATCTCCTCGAAGATCGCCTGCGCGTAGCGCGCACTGCTGTTGTCGGCGTCGATCAGCACCGCCAGGCTCGGCGTCTCTCCGTCCTTCGCCATGACCGAGCCTCCCATGAACGAACGGGGTCCGACCCCTCCGATACTTCGCCGCGATACTCTCGTGCAAGACTATCACGGATCGGCGGGGTTTGACGGCCGGTCGTCGGCGAGCACGCCCTCGAGGACTTCGAGACCGGCGCCGGCACGGCGTGCGGGACATCGCGGTTCCGCCTTGGTACCCTGGCCGGCGACGCGGCGGGACGGAGGAGCGTGGTGCGACCCAACGAACTGACGGCGAGCGAGGCGGCACGGCGGATCGCGGCCGGGGAGCTGACCTGCGAGGCGCTCGCGCGCGCCTGCCTCGACCGCATCGAAGAGCGGGACGCCGACGTGGCTGCCTGGACGGTCGTCGACCCCGAGCACGTCCTCGAGCAGGCGCGGGCGCTGGACGCGGGTCCCCCGTCGGGCCCCCTGCACGGCATCCCGGTCGGCTTCAAGGACGTCGTCGACACCTGCGACCTGCCCACGAGGTACGGCTCCCCCATCTACGAGGGGTTCGTGCCGGAGGCGGACGCCGCCTGCGTCGCGCTGGCGCGGGCGGCGGGCGCCGTGGTCCTCGGCAAGACGGTGACGACGGAGTTCGCCGGCCGGCACCCGGGCGCGACGGCCAATCCCCACGACCCGGCCCGCACGCCGGGAGGCTCGTCCAGCGGTTCGGCCGCCGCCGTCGCCGACTTCCACGTGCCGCTGGCCGTGGGAACCCAGACCGCGGGCTCGATGATCCGCCCGTCCGCCTATTGCGGGGTCTACGCGCTCAAGCCGACGTTCGGCCTGTTCAGCTTCGCCGGCGTGCACGACCTCGCCGAGACCTTCGACACCCTGGGCGTCATGGGCCGCTCCCTCGAGGACCTCGCCCTGTTCCGGGCGGTCCTGATGGCGGTCGACGCGAGCCCGGCCGGCGCGCCGGGGCCCCCGCCCCGCGTCGGGTTCTGCCGGACGCCGTGGTGGGACGAAGCCGACCGGGCCACCCGCGACCGTCTGGAGGCCGCCGCGGCGCGCCTCGGCGAGGCGGGCGCGCGGGTCCGCGACCTCGACCTGCCGGCGGAGTTCGACGATCTCCTGCCCGTCTGCTGGCGGATCATCACCTTCGAGATGGCGCGGTCCCTCGGGTACGAGAAACACGCGCGCGCGGACGGCCTGTCCAGCACCGCGCGGAAGATGATCGCGGACGGCGAGGCGACACCGCTCGACGCCTATCTGGACGGCATGCGCCGCATCGAACGGCTGCGGGCGTCGATCCACGAGGTCATGGACGGCGTGGACGTCGTCCTGACGCCGGCGGCGGTCGGCGAGCCGCACGTCGGCCACGCCGACACCGGCCCCGTGACCTTCAACTTCCTGTGGCACGTCATGAACATGCCGGCGGTCAACATCCCCGCCTTCACCGGACCCGCCGGCCTGCCCATCGGGGCGCAACTGGCGGCCCGCCGGTACGACGACGAGGCCCTGCTCCGACACGCGGACTGGGTGGACCGGCACATCCGGGGTTGACCCCGCCGCAAGCCGGCAGATCGAGTCGAATCCAGGCTCTCAACGGAGCCCGAGCCATACGCCCTGTCGACAAGAATTGAAACACACCCGCCCCCCTCCCGCTGCCGGGCCGGATAATTCTCGTATCACTCGCGGGTGTCCCGGACTTCCGCCGACACAACATTGTGGGCGTCGACGCTTGCACAGCCCTCGTAAGCGCGCGTCTCCGGCAGGACGGACCTGAAGAACGCGACCGCCTCGTCCCCGGTGCCGGGCTTCGCCTTGACTTCGAGAATCATTCTCACGGCCATTTCGAACCCTCCCGTTTCCGTCCGCAACTCCAGCGGCGGTCGAGACGATCCGGACCGTCGCGGTCCTCCCGCTCGACAGGCGTCCTCGAACGATCAGGCGGCATCCCCCCGGCCGGCCGCTCCTTCTCGTGGAAGACCGTCTTCCGGCCCGGACTGGAAATACCCGGCGAGCAGGTATCGATAGAGCTCGAGGGCGAGACGCTCTTCGTGCTCTTCCAGCCGGCGCCGGGCGGCCGGCGTCAGAACCATCGTGCGGCACGCCTCGTCCGCGACCGCCGAGGCCGCCCGTCCGCCCGTCTCGCCGGACAACCATACGGGGTCGCCGGGACCGAACTGATGCAGGCGCGCGCCGGCGCCGTCGCGGGCGGACGCCCGGCCCGAGAGCAGCAGGTGCAGCCCTTCCGGCGGCGCATCCGCATCCGCCAGGACCTCGCCGGCCGCGTGGTCGCGCGGCACGAGCCAGTCGCGGAGCTCCTCCATCAGATCCTCGAAACGGATTTGCCGCTCGAGATGGCGCTCGAGGTCGTCGACGGCATGCTCCAGCAGGGCGGCGCGCCTGCCGTCCGCCGCGGCCGACCTCCACCCCGAAATGACGATGTCCTCGCAGCGCTCGAGGGCGCGGTCCGCGTCCGGCTCGAGGGCCAGCCCGGAGAACACGGCCGCGGGAAGGCCGAGCGCCAGACCCGACCGCAACTGCTCCGGCACCGCGCTCAGCACGATCTTCACCCCGGCTCCGGCCGCGGTCCGCAGGAACCGGGCCAGCGCGTTCACCGCGGAGAAGTCGAGGCCGGAGACGGCGGAGAAGTCCAGCATCAGGCACGTGGGGCGCGACGGGCCCTCCAGGGTCTTTTTGAGGTGATCGGTCAGCGGGCCGACGCTGCCGAAGAAGATGTAGCCGCGCAGCCGGTAGGCCTGCACGCCCGCGCCTTCCTCCAGCAGGATCGCGCGGTCGGGTACGGGGCGGGCCTTGTTGCTGCGGCGCTCGCGCGCGGTGAAGCGGGATTCGATCGGGTCCACCCGGCTGAGGCGCACGGCGAAGAACACGAGGGTGGCCAGCAACCCGGCACTCACGCCCTCGATCAAGCCGAAGAAGACGATGACGACGAAGATGACGAGGACGATGCCGAACTCCACCCGCGGCAGGCGCTCGCGGTTCCGTACGAGCCCCTCGTTCAGCATGCCCAGGCCGGCGAAGACCAGGATGCCGCCGATGAGCGCCGTCGGGACGAACTCCAGCATCCCGTCGCCGAAAAACACGGCGGCCCCAACGACGGCGGCCGCGATCACGCCGGTCAAGCGGGTGGTGGCATTGAGGAGCTTGCTGCGCAGCGACGTGGGGACGATGAGCGTCGCCACCGTCCCCCCGCCCAGGCCGCCGACCATGCTGGCGAGCCCGCTCGCCCTGAACTCGCGGTTCCAGTCGAGCTCCTGGTTCACGGCGAGCTCGAGCCCCGCGACGTTCATGATGACGCAGATGAAGGCGATCACCATCAGCGTCAGCATGTCGGGTATCCGGCGGGCCATCGCGGCCCATTCGACATGCGCCAGATCGGCGGGGAACAGCACGGGCCACAGGCCTCCGTCCGCCGTGCTCTCGAGCAGCAGCCCCAGCGCCTGCGCCTCGTCGCCGGACATGCCGAGACCGTGGAGCGCGAGATGGTAGGCGCCGGTCGCGGCGGCGACGCTGAGCGGCAGGATCAGCGGGTGGCCCCACCGCTTCGTCGCGGCGTAGAGCGCGATCCCGTACGCGGCGCCCGGGAACCACGTCCACAGCACCGCCGGCTCCAGCAGCGCCGGCGCCTCCCGCCACCCCGCGTCCGCCCCCATCAGCGACATGGCCGCCAGGCACACCGCGCCCCCGATTCCGGCCACGAACCCCGCGGCGACCGGATAGGGAATGAAGCGCATCAGGTTGGCGAGGCGAAAACGCCCGATCATGAAGCAGCACGCGCCGGTGGCGGTCGCGGCGATCACGAGGGCGCCGGCGGCGGTGACGAACAGCGCCTCCCCGCGCGCCTCCATCGTCGTCGTGATCGTGGCCATGACGATCACCAGCGCCGCCGACAGCCCCGCGACCGCGCCGCGATAGCCGCCCGTCAGCGCCACGAGCAGGCAGGCCGCGAAGTTGCCGAACAGGATCAGGCCGACGCCCTGGGAGGAATAGGGGGCCAGCGGACCGGAGAAGATGAAGCTCCCGAAGGCCACCTGGATGACGAGCAGCCCGAGGCCGGAGGTCAACCCGACCGACAGCGCCGGAACCGCCTTCGCGGACAGGATGTCCGCGCGCAGCTCGGACGCGAGTTCCCGGACCGCGGACGTCATCCGGACGATCCCTTACCGACGGTCGCGGGTCATGCGGCGAGCCCGACTCTCTCGCGGATCGCTCCGGCCAGCGCCCTGAAATCCGCGTACGCGGCCGAAACGGCCGCGGCGTGGCCACCGATAGCGCCGTCCGCGTTGGTCAGATCGAAGATGGGCTTCCGCGCTTCTTGCGCCATCGGCACCAGGCTCCGGTAGTGCTTGACGGTGGCGAGGCAGTGTTCGTCGTTCTCCGGCTTGTCGGCGAAGGGACCTCGTTCCGGACCCATCAAGTTTTCGGCATAGGCTTTGGGCATCCGGTTGACCCACTTGTCGTATGCCTGGACGGGACGGCCGAGACGGACGCCGTGCTGTTGCACGATGTATCCGATCGGCCTCATGCCCCCTTGCGGCAACGGAAATTCCGGCCGGTCCCAGTTGCCCCGACGCTTCGACCATTCGCGCCTCCATCTGGAAAGGGTGGGTCCGAGATTGCGCAGCCCCCGAAGCGAAAACAGGTCGGCGCCAAGGGGAGCGACGACATGGTCGGTCGCGATCAGGGCCGAGCGGTTGAGAGCGCCAAGATTGGGGCCGACGTCCACGAGGACGACCGTGGCGTCCATGGTGCGGGCACCCGCTTGCATGATCTGCCAGAACGCGGTGAGGATACGGAAAGGCCGGTAGAGGTTGGCCTCACCCAACGCGAGGGGCCACTCGCCCGACAGATTGTCTTCGAAACCGGACAACGCCAGATCTCCGGGAATGAGGCCGAGGGTTTCGGATATCCGATGGACGGACGGCGCCCTCAAGTCTCCGACACCGGTCAGAGGCTCCACGCACTGATGGATCGTCCGATCCCGGGCGCGGTCGTCCCACAACGATTCCAGATCGTCCTCTTCGAGAAAAGAGGCGGTCAGATTGGCCTGGGGATCGAGGTCGCAAGCCAGCACCTTCTCCCCCATTCGACTCAGCATCCAGGCCAGATGGTAGACCAGCGACGTCTTGCCGACCCCGCCCTTGTTGTTGAAGAAGGTGAGGACGGGAACGGTCATCGCGATACCGCCCCTGGTTCGGAAACCGGCACAACCGTGACAAGCACGTGCTCCGGATCGACCCTGAAAGCCGGCTCCGGATGGCCGGCCTCGCGCAGCAGGCGCCGGGCGGTCGGAATGCCGGCGCCGAACCTCTGAACGTATCCCAGAACCTTCATTGCCTCGGCGAGGTTTGGATTACGGTAATCGGTGACTCCGAGATGCCCGAAATTCGCAGCGGTAACGGTGCGGAAGGAACCGCCGGGGTTCTGGATCTCGATCCTGCCGTCGAACCAGGTGACGCGGACGGGGGCGTTCGTAGCTTCGTATCCGCGATGCATGACCGCGTTCCGCACAAGCTGTTGCAAGGCCGCGAAAGGAAAGACTTCGGTCCGCCGCTCGCGGTCCCCGCTCACGAGATCGACCCCGCGCCGGTTGTGCGATCGCAGCTTCTCTTCCAGGCGCCGCAGCATATCGGCAACGGTCCCGTCGACCTCCATCTCGTCCACGATCTCGTCGGACAAGTCCCGACCGGCGACGCGCAGGAACTGGACGTACGCGCCCGGAACGAAGTCGCGCGGGCGTAGTCCAACGGTCAACAACCCCAGTATCGTGGCCCGCCGGTCATCGACCGACCCGATCATCTTCGTCGCGGCGAGGCGTTCCTCGAAACTTCGTTCGTTCGCCTCCAGAAGCTCTCGATCGACCGCGCCCGGCAGATACTCGTCCTCGAACCGCCGACGGTCGAGGTCGGCCGGTCCCGTGCCGGGCACCGGGGCGATATCGAACGGCCGGTCTCCATGGCGGCGCCGCTCGTTCAGAATACGCTCGTCCTGGGCGGTGGCGATGCCTCGTCGTGGACCGGCGCGCACGTGGATCGCACCCCGGCACCGCACCGGGGGCGAATCGGACGGCAGGACGGTCACGACCGCCAGCTCGTCGTCCCGATACAGGCGTTTCTCGACCGAGAGGGTCGGCGGGGGCACGATGTTCCCGTCGCCGCGCATGTCCGTCAGCGCGCGGAGCATCTCGTCGGTGACGACCAGACCGGCGGGCGCGCCGTCGTCGTTCAATCCGACCACGACGACTCCGGGCTGTCCCGAACCGGGAAGATCGTTGGCGAACGCGCAGATCGCTTCCCGAATCCGGCCCGGCGCGCTGCCGCCGAGGGTCTCCTTGAACTCGACCCGCGTGCTCTCCTTCCCTTCGATCAGACGCGCCAATTCGGCGTCGCCGATCCTCGGCGCCCGCCCCGTCATCCGGAGTCCCCGATCCGCTCGTGGACCCAGGCCGCGTCGGCGAGGAACGCGTCGTCGCGGTACTTGCGGCCGATCAGCTGCACGCCGACGGGCAGGCCCCGCGGCCCCCTGCCGGCCGGCAGGTTGACGGCCGGACCGTGCAGCAGGGACCACATGCGGTTGAAGTTCGAGCTTCCGGTCGGGTACCCGAGCTCGAGCGCCTCGCCCGCCGCGCTCGGCGTCAGCACCAGATCGTGGTCGTCGAACAGGGCGTCGAACGCGGCCCGCGCCTCCGCCGCCGCGACCTGCGCCCGGTTGTAGGTCTCGAAGCTCGTCTTCCAGCCCTCCTCCATGAACTCCCGCAGGGGCGCGCTGATCCGGTCGCGGTGGTGCGTCCATTCCCAGGCCCGCCAGCGCGCGAACTCGAAGCGCTGGATCGCGGTGGCGGTGGCGGTGAGCCCGTCGAGGCGGCCGGCCGCGGCGGGCTCCTCCACGACGGCGCCGGCGGCCCGCAGCGCCCCGGCGGCGCGCTCGACGACCTCGTGGACGATCGCCTCGGCCTCCTCCCAGTGGCTCGTGCGGACGAGCGCGACGCGGGGCGGGCTCCCGGCCGGGCGCGGCGGCGCCGGCACGGCGCCCAGCAGCGCCTCCCGCATGAGGACGGCGTCCCCGACTCGGCGCGTCATGAACCCGACGGTGTCCGTGCTCGCCTGCATGGGCATGAGCCCGTCCGTCGGCATCTCGCCGTGGCTCGACTTGTATCCGATCACCCCGCAGTGCGCCGCGGGCCGCACCGTCGAGCCGCCCGACTGGGTCGCGAGGCCCACGGGCATCATCATGTCGGCGACGCCCGCCGCCGAGCCCATCGAGGACACGCCGGTCGTGCGGTCCGGGTCGTGCGGGTTCCGGGTCTTGCCGGGCCAGAACGCGATGAACTCGCTGGTCACGGTCTTGCCCAGAATCACCGCGCCCGCATTGCGCAGAAGGGCGACGATCGCCGCGTCCCGCCCGGTCTCGTTGCCGGCGTATATCTCGCTGCCGAAGCCCGTCGGCATGTCGAAGGTCTCGAAGCAGTCCTTGACGCCGACGGGGAGTCCGTGCAGCGGCCCGCGCGGGGGACCGCCGTCGAGGACCCTGGCCTGCTCCACGGCGGCGGCCGGATCGAGGTACTCGAATGCCCCGACGACGGGTTCGCGCGCCTCGATGCGCGCGAGGCAGGCGCGCGTCACCTCCTCGGCGCTGATCTCGCCCGACGCGATCAGGCCGACGACCCCGCGGGCGGACAGCTCGTTGAGCTTCGTCTTGCCGCGCCCGCTCATGGCGGGGCCAGGCGGTCCCACATCCACCGGGCGTCGACCGCGAGCCGGCTGTCGCCATGGCGCCGGCCCATCGCCTGGATCCCCACCGGCAGGCCGTTCGGTCCGGAGGCCGTGGGCAGGTGCACGGACGGCAGGTGCATCAGGGTCCACATCCGGCTGAACACCGGATCGCCGGTCCGCCCGGTCCCTTCCGGCGCCTCGCCCGGCGCGCTCGGCGCGAACAGGACGTCGTGCTCCTCCATGACCGCGTCCAGCCCGGCCCGGCAGCGCTCCGCCAGGGCGACGGCCGACAGGTAGTCCCCGTACGGCGTCGCCAGCCCCGTCTCCACGAGCGCGCGGAAGACGTCGCTGAGCGCGCCGCGGCGTTCGGCATACTCCCAGGCGAACCCGCGGG
Source organism: Alphaproteobacteria bacterium (assembly GCA_963663355.2). Classification (GTDB taxonomy): domain Bacteria; phylum Pseudomonadota; class Alphaproteobacteria; order UBA2966; family UBA2966; genus UBA2966. The sequence continues at coordinate 1,311,287 of CAXXKS010000001.1, read as the reverse complement.
CCATCTCGAACGCCATGATCGTGTTCTGGATCCCGGCCAGGTCCTCGAACCCGTCGGGCATGTCGGGCTCCGAGACCTCGGCGCCGGCCTCCGCCAGCCGGTCGGCGGCATCTTCGACCGCGCCGCGCGCGGCCGCGTCCGCCTCCTCCCAGTGCGCCGTGCGGACGAGGCCGGCCCGCAGCGGCGGGCCTTGCGCCCGGGGCGCGGGATCCGGGTCGTCGCCGACGAGCGCGGAGCGCACCAGGGGAATGTCGCCGAGGGCGCGCGTGAAGAACCCCGGCGAGTCCAGCGTCGGCGCCAGGGGGAGGAGGCCGCGGGAATCGAGGCCGCCGCGGGTCGCCTTGTAGCCGAACACGCCGCAGTACGCCGCCGGCCGGATCACCGACGCCGCCGTCTGCGAACCGAACGCCAGCGGCAGCATGCGGTCGGCGACCGCCGCCGCCGAACCGCTCGACGAGCCGCCGGGCGTGCGGGCCGTATCGCGGGGATTCCGCGTCTTGCCCGGGCTCCAGTAGGCGAACTCCGTCGTGACCGTCTTCCCGACGATCACCGCCCCGGCGGCGCGGCACGCCGCCACGGCGCCGGCGTCCGCGCGGGGCCTGTGGCCTTCGTAGATCGGCGAGCCGTAGGCCGTCGGCATGTCCGCGGTGTCGTAGGTGTCCTTGACGCCGACGGGCACGCCGTGCAGCGGCCCGAGCCGCGGCCCGCGGTCCAGCTTCCGGGCCTGGTCGAGGGCGTGCTCGGGATCGAGGTACGCGAAGGCCCCGACCGCGTCCTCGCGCGCCGCGATGCGGTCGAGGCAGGCCCGCGTCAGCTCCTCGGCGCTCGCCTCGCCCGAGGCCACGACCCGCGCGGCCTCGCGGACGCCGAGTTGCGTGAGGTCCGCCACCGCCGCGGCCGCGTCCCGACCGGCGCTACGCCAGCCGGTCGTGGATCCACCGCGCGTCGGCGATCAGCGCGCCGTCGCCGTGGGCCCTCCCGACGATCTGCACGCCGATGGGCAGCCCGGTCCCGCCCGTCGCCACGGGCAGCGTCACGGACGGGACGTGGAGCAGCGTCCACATGCGGCTGAAGATGGGGTCGCCCGTCGCGGCGTGTCCTTCGGGGGCCTCGCCCGGCGCGCTGGGGGCCAGGAACACGTCGAAGCCGGACAGGAGTTCCCCGACCTGCTTCCGGCAGGCGGCCGACCGCGCCTGCGCCGCCCGGTAGTCCGCGTAGGAGACCGCGCGGCCGTCCTCCATCAGGGCGGTGAACTGGGGACTGAGCCTGTCCGGGTGAGCGGCGTATTCGTACGCGCGGGCGCGGGCGGCGTCGAACGCCATCACCAGCTTGTGCGTTTCGACCAGCTCGGCGAACCGGGGCGGCAACGCCGGCTCCACCACCTCCGCCCCCTCGCCCGCCAGCGTCTCCGCGGCCCGCTCCAGGGCGCGGCGGGTGGCGGCGTCCGCCGCGTCCCACCAGGGCGTGCGGACGAAGCCCACGCACGGCGGCGCGGCGCGCGGCGGCGCCGGCCGGTCGCCGAGCAGCGCCTCGCGCATCAGGGAGACGTCCTCGAGCTCGCGGCACAGGAAGCCGAGGGTGTCGTAGGAGGCCGCGAGGCCGCACACGCCCTGCAGGTCGAAGTCCCCCGTCGTCGCCTTGTAGCCGACGGTGCCGCAGTAGGCGGCGGGCCGCGTGACGGAGGCGGCGGTCTGCGACCCGAACCCGAGGGGGAACATGCGGTCGGCCACGCCGGCCGCCGACCCCATGGACGACCCGCCGGTCGTGTGGTCCAGGTTGTGCGGGTTCCGCGTCTTTCCCGGAAAGAAGTAGGCGAACTCCGTGGTCACCGTCTTGCCCAGGATGACGGCGCCGGCCGCGCGGGAGAGCGCGACGCAGCTCGCGTCCGCGGCGGGCCGGCGGCCGGCATGGATCGGGGAGCCGTTCTCCGTCGGCATGTCCTTCGTGTCGATGATGTCCTTGACGCCGAGGGGCACGCCGTGGAGGACGCCCCTGGCGGGGCCGTTGTCGAGCGCCCTCGCCTGTTCCAGGGCGTAGTCGCCGTCGAAGTGCTGAAAGGCGCCGACATCGGCCTCGCGCTCCTCGATTCGCGCGATGCACGCTTCGACGACCTCCGCAGCGCTCGCCTGCCCCGATGCGATCAGCTCGGCGACCCGCCGGGCTCCGAGCGCGTTGAGCCCGGTCATCACGCCGCCTCCAGGACCGCCACGGCGTCGCGGAAGACGCTCAGGGGGGTCTCGAAGACGCCGCCCGCCAGGCGGCCCAGCTCGCCCTCGTTGTCGAGCACGCCGAGGCTGACCACGGGCCGGCGCTCGGCGTCGACGACGGCGCGCGCCGCCATGCCGACGCGCAGGCCGAGCCCGCCGAACCCCGGATGCTCGGCCGCCAGGAGCGCGTCCGGCAGGTCGAGGCCGCCCTCGGGCATCAGATGACCCATGGCCTTCTTCTGCTCCGGCGCCAGGTTCATGGCCATGGCTCCGAACCCCATGGCGTCGACGATCGCCGAGTCCCCGATGGCGCCCAGCGCCCGGCCCTCCGGGACGCCGTCCGGACTCTCGTGCCGCGGGGGGTCGGCCGGCGCGGTGAACCACCGCCCGGGCAGGCCCGCGACCTGTATGCCCGCCTCGGCGCCGTTGCCGCCGGCCCCGACGACCAGGCTGCTGCCCCCGGTGCCCGACGCGGCGCCCAGCATGCAGCGCGCGGAGGCCATCCAGAGATTGAGGAAGTAGCTGGGACTCTCCGCGACGAAGGCGGCCGCCTTCGCCGCGCCGCCGCCTCCCGCCAGCCTCGGCGCCAGGATCCCGGCGAGCGCCGCGGTCGCCGCCGGCGTCCGTCCGTGACAGTCGTCCCCGGCCTCCATGCCCGCCCGGGCCACCGGCAGGGTGGGCACCGGGTCGCCGAACGCGCCGGACAGGGCGTCCGCGAAGTCTCCGTTGAGCCAGCGCACGAGCTCCAGGGACTCCTCCGTGCGCACGCCGAGGCGCATGGCCCCGGGACTGTTCCCGCCGTTGATCGGCGTGTAGGCGGTCCGCCCCGCCCCGGCGGCGTCCGCGACCTCCTGGAGCATGAACGACGCGGTGACGCAGGCCGCGAGCGGCGTGACGACGTCATGGTCCTGGGCGGGCCGCAGGACCACGTCGCCGGAGAGGATCATCTGCTCGGCCGCCTCGAAATCGCCGGCGAGCCCCTCGAACACGAGCGCGACGACGGCGGAGTTCAGGATCGGCCTGGTGATGTCGGCGGGCTTGGCGAAGGCGGGGCCCGCGTGGAGGATCGTGTTCCGGTCGAGGCCGACCGCCTCCGACGCGGGCGCGAGGCCCCGCAGCGCCGGCTCGACCGCGAGAACCTTCTCGACGGCCGCCCGGTCGGCGGCATTGAGATTCGCCACTGTCCTCACCCCCGATATGTCGTCATTGGTCCGGGAACGAGCGCCGTCCGCCCCCACCCTGATCCTCCCCCTTCCGGGGGGAGGGCGCCCGGGTGGCCCGGCCGCGCAACAAGGGCCCCCTCTCCCGCTTGCGGGAGAGAGACAGGGTGAGGGTGAGCGCGTTCCGCGGTTTCCGGCCGGGGCCCGACGTTTGTCGCGCGACGGGACACTACGGCTCGATCCAGATCTCGGAGAAGTAGACGAACCCGGTCGTCGTATCCATCCCGGCCTGCTGCCGCGGCACCACGTTCCCCGGCAGCCGCCGTCCGTTCACCACGATCGACGCGTCGCGCGACTCGACGAGCAGGTTGAAGAGGTTGTGGGACCGCGTGCCCACGTGCTCCGGCGACAGCTCCAGCGCCGTCGGCGTGCCGAGGCGGTCCCAGATCAGTTCGACCTCGATGCCCTCCGCCTTGACCGTCTGGACGTAGCGGCTCGAGGTGTCGCCCGAGGCGCGGCATTCGGTCAGGGGCACGTACCGGAGCGCCCTGAAGGCCGGCGATTCGGAGAACGGGCCGGGCAGGCGCGACACGAAGTTCCCGGCCAGCCAGCGGGCCATGTCCTCGTTGTCGTGCAGCACCACGTTGTGGACGCCGGGAAGGCTCTCTCCGGAGTCCGGCCGCTCGTAGAGGAACAGTGCGTTGCCCCGGCCGGCGGGCGTGTACACGATCCGGAAGAACAGGCACATGGCCGTCCACGGCCCGTCCTCGGACTCCTTCAGCAGCATCCCGGGATTGTCGCCCGACCACCAAATCTTTCCCGGATTGACCGGCGTCGACAACGGCATCCGACTCCCTCCCTCGTGTCTCGCCCGCGGCTTCTATCCGGCCCGCATCACGCCGGCCGCACCCAGGTCTCGGAAAAGGCCAGGAAGGCCGTGCTCATGGTCTTCCCGAAGAACTGGCGGGTCGACACGTTCCCGGAGAGGCGCTCGCCGTTGACCTCGATCTTCGCCTGCTTGGCCTCGAAGAACAGACTGTACATGTCGTGCCGGCCGGTGGCGGACGTCTCCGGCGTCACCTCGACCGCCATGGGCTCCATGGTGTCGGACCACGTCATGGCCGCGGTCAGGCCCTCCGCCGTCACCGTCTCGGAGTATTCGCCTTGCGGGTCGCCCGCGCACGCCACGCTCCCGAGGGGCACGTAGGTCATCGCCTCGAGGCCCGGCTTGCCGCGGAACGACGGGAATCCCGAGACGTAGTCCCGGATCAGGTAGCGCGTCAGTTCCTCGTTGTCGTTGACGATGAAGTTGCGGACGTCGGGCCAGCCCTTGCCGGTGTCCGGCTCGTCGAGCACCAGCATCGCGTGGCCGGCGCCGTACGGCGACATCGTGACCCGGAAGAAGACCCCCAGGGTCACCCACGGCCCGTCGTCGACGTCGCGAAGGTAGATGCCGGGGTTCTCGCCGGACCAGTCCACGATGCCCGGATTCACCGTAACCCGTTGCTCGGTCATGGAACCTCCCTGTCCGTTGCCGCGGCCCGCCGGGCGGCCGTCATTCCGTCAGGACCTGGCCGTCTTGCGGCGCCCAGCCGACGTTCACCGAGTCGCCCGTCTCGCCCTGGACCTCCGCGGGCGGGAGCTCGACCACGACCGGGTCGGCGGCGCCCACGTCGACGAACACGCGCATGAGGTTGCCGTTGAAGATCTTGTTGGAGATCGTGCCCGGCACCACGTTGAGGCCGTCGCCGGCGGCGGCGACCAGCTCGAGGCGTTCCGGCCGCAGGGCGATGGCCACCTCGCCCGCCGAGGCCGACGCGCCGCTCTTCGGCACCTTGACCTTCGTCCCCACCGTCTCGGCGACCGTCCAGTCTCCCTCGTCGCCCACGATCATGGCCGGGAGGAAGTTGATCGAGCCGATGAAGTCGGCGACGAACTTGGTCCGCGGGTTGTTGTAGATGTCCTCGGCGTTGCCCGTCTGCTCGATCAGGCCGAGGTTCATGACCACGATCCGGTCGGACATGTTCATCGCCTCGCCCTGGTCGTGGGTGACGTAGACCGTCGTGATCTTCAATTCCTGCTGGATGCGGCGCAGCTCGATCTGCATGGCCTCGCGCAGCTTGAGGTCGAGGGCGCCGAGCGGCTCGTCCATCAGCAGCACGCGCGGCGCGTAGGCCACGGCCCGCGCCACCGCCACGCGCTGCGCCTGGCCGCCGCTGAGCTCGGCGGGATAGCGGTCCTCGACGCCCGGCAGGTGAATCAGGTCCAGCAGCTCGCCGACGCGGTTCCCGATCTCCTCCTTGCCGGCGCCGCGCTCCTTGAGGCCGAAGCCGATGTTGTCCGCGATCGTCATGTGCGGGAACAGGGCGTAGTCCTGGAAGACCATGCCGATCTCCCGCTTCTGCGGGGGGACGAACGTCACGTCGTCGTTGCCGAGGTAGATCGTGCCCTGGGTGGGCTCGATGAACCCGGCGACGAGACGCAACGTCGTCGTTTTCCCGCATCCGGAGGGACCCAGGAGGGTCAGGAACTCGCCCTCCTGAATCTCGAGATCCATCTCCCGGAGCGCGACGACGCTTCCGTAGTGCTTGACCACCCGTTCGAGTTTGACGCGTGACATGATGGATCTTCCTCCGTCCTTACGCTCGAACCGCTACGGCCCTACTGGGTGACGGCGCGGTTCCACTGATCGTTCCAGGTCGTGATGTCGATGCCCTTGTACTTGACCCGGTATTCCTTGGCGATGCCCTCCGCGTCGAGCACGGCCATCTCGGCGAGCACGGGATCCTCGGCCAGGCGCGCCTGCGCCTTGACGTTCACCGCGATCGTGCCGGCGCGAGCGGACATCTGGAACTGGGTCTCCTCGTCGAGATACCCGTTGATGTAGGCGTGCGCCGCGGCGCGGACCTCCTCGGGACTGTTCTTGACGATGCTCAGGAACCCGAACTTGTTCACGCCGACGTGCTTGTCGTCGATGATCGGGTGCACGAACTTGAGATAGGTCTGCCCGGCCTTGTGGCCGCGCATGCACCATCCCACGTGCGAGATGAGCGCCCAGATGTCGCCGTTCTCGAGCAGGGTGACGCCTTCGCTGCCGCGCTTCCAGAACTTCCTGACGTTCATCGCGTTGATGAGGTCGAGGCCCGGCTTGACGTTGTTCTCGTCGCCGCCCGCCGCCTTCACGATGCCGCCGAAGTTGGCCAGGCCGCCGCCCGACGTGATGTCGGGAATCTGGATCAGGCCCTCGAGCTTCGGATGGATCAGGTCCTTGTAGGTGGTGGGCGTGGGGATGCCGTTCTCCGCGAACTTGTCGGCGTTGTAGCAGATGCCCTCCTGGGTGAACCAGGAGCCGGTGAAGTTCTTGCCGATCTGCCAGTCCGCCAGGTGCTGGGCGTTCGGGAGCTGGTCGAAGTCCAGTTCGTCGACGACGAAGTCGAGCTCGACCATCTGGTCCCACGTGGCGTCGAGGATCTCGATGACGTCGCAGACGGGCTGGCCGCGCGCCGCGATGAGCTTGGCCATGTTGTCCTGGGGACTGCCGGTCACGTACGTGACCGTGGCGCCCCGCTCCTCCAGGCCGCCCGGATTGGTGACGATGTTGTCGCGCTGGATGTCGCGCCACGACCCGCCCCACGTGCAGACCTTGATGTCCTGACCGTCGAGGTCGCCGGCGGTGGCGGGGCCGGACGCCGTCATCGCGAGGGCGCCGGCGGCTACGGCCAGGGCCGGGAGTTTCAACAAGCTGTGCATGTACGCGTCCTCCTCATGAGCTGGGTTGTTGCTTGCACACCGCGGAAGGTTTCGCCCTTCCTACCACTTGCGCCGCGGCGCGGACATCACGAGCCGCCGCCGGAGCGCAACAGGTTCTCGAGTCCGACGATGCGCTGCATGAGCAGCAGCAGGCCGAGCGAAAACAGGATGACCAGTGTCGACGAGGCGAGCACCGACGGATTGAAGTCGTTCTCCATGCCGTAGAAGAGCTCGACCGGGAAGGTGACGAACCCGGGCGCCGACAGGAAGATCGAGATCGGCACGTCGCCGAAGGAGACCATGAAGGCGTACAGGCCCCCGGCGTACACGCCCGGCATGATGACGGGAAGCGTGACGCGGCGGAACGTGGTGATGCGGCTGGCCCCGAGGCTCAGCGCCGCCTCCTCGAGGCGCGTGTCGAAGCGCTGCAGGACCGCGCCGACGGTCCCCACGACGTAGGGGATGCCGACGAACAGGTGTCCCAGCAGCAGGCCGGCGAAGGTGCCGTTCACGTAGATGCCGGTGAGGTCGCCGAACAGGTAGTACATCTGCAGGAAGGCGACGCCGGTGACGATCGACGGGATTTGCAGGGGCGCCCGGAAGATCGACGAGAACAGGCCCTTCACGGGAATGTTGCTCCGCACGAGGCCCAGCGCGGCGGGTATGCCCACGATGCAGGCCAGCATGGAGGCCATGAACGCCAGGCCGAAGCTCAGCGTCAGCGCCTCCCAGTGGGCGTCCGGAATCTGCGTGTACCAGTAGAGGGAGAGGTCTTCCGGCGGAAACTTGACGACCGTGTAGCGCGTGCCCCGGTGCAGGGACGCGCCGATGACGACGACCAGGGGCGACAGCAGGAAGATGTACGACAGGCTGCAGAACCCGAAGAACGAGACCTTCGCCAGCGGGAAGCGGAACCCGGGCCGCCGCTGGGGTTGCGGCCGGGCGCCGTCCGCGCCCGCGGTCGCCGGCGGTGTCGAGGTCGTCATGTGATCACCAGCCTCTGCTTGCGCATGCGCGTCATCAGGTAGATGGACAGCAGGTTGATCAGCAGTACGGAGAACAGCAGGACCGCCGCCAGCGTTCCCCCCATGGAGTACTTCACCTCCATGATCACCACGCGCTGGATCAGCACGGGCAGGGTGAAGACGCGCCCGCCGCCGAGCAGGGCGGCCGAGGTGAAGGCGCCCATGCACATGTTGAAGATCATCAGGGCGGACACCGTGACCCCGGGCAGGCTCAGCGGAACGATCACGCGCAGCCACACCCGCCAGCGGCTGGAGCCGTGGATCTGGGCGGCCTCCTCCAGGGACCGCGGTATGGTCTGCACGACGCTGTAGAGGACGAGCACGCCGAACCCGAGGGTGAAGTGCATGAGGCCGACGACCACGCCGGCGTCGTTGCCGATCACCGTCCACGGCCTGTCCAGGATGCCGAGCCCCATCAGCGTCTGGTTCACGATGCCGCTGGCCGAGAACATGATGTAGATGCCGAACACCTTGATCACGATGGTGATGAAGGTGGAGATCACGATCCCCGCCAGCAGGATCATCGCCCAGCGGGAGCGCATCCGCGCGATCATGTAGGCGACCGGAAAGCCGAACACCAGGGTGAACAGCATGGCCAGGAACGACACCTGGATCGTCAGCCAGAGCACCTCGAGATAGAACTCGTCGGTGAAGAACCGGCCGTAGTTGGTGAAGACGATGTCCTCGCCCTGGCGCCCCAGCCCCAGGTCCTTGTAGAAGCTCGCGCGCAGGAAGATGACCTGGGACGCCGCCATGAGCACGAAGCTCAGGATGAACGACGGTACGAGTACGAGGTCCCAGCGAGCCTTCATGCGTCTCTAGACCTTTGTCCGGTGGCGGCGGGGGATTCTATGCGTCCCGGCCCGCGAAGCAAGGGGGCGGGTCGGGACGCGTGGTTCTTCGACACCCTCACCCTGTCCCTCTCCCGCAAGCGGGAGAGAGGACCCTTGGGGCGCGGCCGAGGGGATCCGAAACGCCACCCTAACGCTCCTCCAGACCGCGGAGGCCGCGCTTGATGTGCTCGCGGCGTTCCTCGCCGACGAGCCCGTCGCCGCTGCGGAAAATCCCGGCCACCTTCCCGGCGAGCCCGGACCGCAACGCGCGGTCGTCCCCGCCCTTCTCGGGCACCCGAAGGATGGTGTCCCCCGCGTAGGTCGGGACGGGCAGGCCGAGGTCGCACGGCTGCATGGGCTCCTCTCCCGCCTCCAGCCCCCGGATGGCGTTGCGCAGCCGTTGCCGGTACATCGAGACGCCCTGGTCCGTGTGCCCGAGATTCTCCCGGTCGTGGACGGTGACGGCCCCCTGCCCGACCCAGGCCTCGTAGTCGCCCGGGCTCCTCTGCGCTTCCTCGTAGGTCCGCCCGTCGGTCTGGCCGTAGAAGTCGATCGTGTTCCAGCCGACCTTGTCCCTGTCGCCGAGGCCGCGGGGATCCGTCTCCTCGTTGAAATGGCGCCAGGCGACGTAGAGGGAATTCTCGTCGTCCACGGGCACGATCCAGCGGGTCAGGCCGGCGCGGGCGAAGTAGAGCTCTTCCTGGTCGCCCTGCGTGAACATCCCGCCGTTCTGGGAGAAGTTGGGGATCAGGTGGTCGTGCACGCGGATCCACACCTTGTCGTCGACGCGCCGGGCGCTGGTGTAGAAGACGCCGTTGGGGCGCTCGAAGTAGTCGAACACCGGCATCAGCCGGAATTCGTTCTGGAACTGGATTCCGCTCACGCGGGAGTGCAGGAACACGACGTGGTAGGGATCCACCGAGTTTTCGGCGATCTGCTGCCAGTTGCAGGGATTGGGAATCATCGCCGGCACCATGTCGTCGCCGGGGAGGTCCATGGTGTCGAACAGGGGGAACGGCGGGATCTTCCCGATGGGTCCCATGTAGGCGAAGATCAGGCCCTTCACCTCCACGACCGGGTAGGCGCCGTGGACGATCCGTTCCCTGATCCTGCTGGCGTCGGGCTCGCCGGGCGTCTCGAGGATCGTGCCGTCCACGTCGTAGCGCCAGCCGTGGTAGCAGCAGCGGATGCCCCTCTCCTCGACGATGCCGTATTCGAGGGACGTGTTGCGGTGGCTGCAATGGGCGTGCACGAGGCCGAGACGGCCCGAGCCGTCGCGGAATATGACGAGGTCCTCGCCCAGGCGGCGGATGCGCACGGGCAGGTCCCGGAGCATCGAGCTCAGGAAGACGGGATGCCAGAAGCGGCGCAGGTATTCCCCGCAGGGCGTGCCGGGGCCCACGCGATGCAGCAGGTCCTCCGGCGGCAGCGAGATGACGCCGGTCCTGTCGTATCCCCGATAGTCGCCCGACGGCTCCTCGACCCGCATCGCCATTGGAACGCTCCCGCCCGTCTCCCGCGCCGGCCCCCTTATAGCCGCCCCGCCGCCCGCTGGCCACCCATGGCGCCCGCCGGCACGATGGAGGCACCTCCCCCCTTCGTCATGCAACTGCCGGGCGGATTGGGTGTTGCAACGCGGGACGTTACAGGGGACGATTGCGCCATGCGGATCAGGCACAAGGGCCTTCGCGCCCTGGCCGAGCAGGATCGCGAACGGCAACTGCCGGGCGACCTGGTGCCGAAGCTGAGGCGGATTCTGACCCTGCTGGACGAGGCGCGGTATCCCCGCGACCTCGCCACGCAACCGGGCTATCGCCTGCATCCACTGAAGGGCGATATGGCGGACCTGTGGAGCATCCGTGTATCGGGCAACTGGCGCGTCGTCTTCCGATTCGAGAACGACGAGGCCGTGGACGTGGACCTGGTGGACTACCACTGAACGAGAGGAATGGCGATCATGGCGATGCTGAATCCCTGTCATCCGGGCGAGATACTGCGCGACAACCTGGAGGCGGCGGAGCTGTCGGTAACCGATGCTGCGTCGCGGCTGGGTTGCACGCGGCAGGCGCTGTCCCGGTTGCTGAACGGCAAGGCCGGAATCTCGCCGGCCATGGCCCTGGCGCTGGAGCGTATCGGCTGGAGCAACGCGAGCTTCTGGATACGGCTGCAGGCAGCCTACGAACTGGCCCGGGAAAGGCGCCGTCAGGCCGCTTGATCCGAGGACGGCGTGACGCGAGCGGTCGGCGATGCCCGGGAGTCCGAAGCGGATCGGCACCCCCCTTCGTCATGCCCGGACTGGCGGCGGGTCGTTCCAAGCCGTGCTCTTGGCGGACACCCTCACCCTGTCCCTCTCCCGCGTGCGGGAGAGGGGACCCTCGGGGCGCGGCCGGGGCACCCGTGGTATCCTTGCGGCGACAAACCGACGGGAGCGGAACACCATGGCCGGCTTCAGAAACGACGTGTCCGAATGGCGTTCGCCCGCCGTGACGGCGATCCGCGGGCTGATCGCCGCCCTGGGCCGGCGCGAGCTCACGGTCCCCCGGTTCCAGCGGGAGGTGCTGCGGGCCTACCGGGAGGCCGGCCTGTGGGACCAGCTCGGCGCCCGCGTCGCGGACTGCCTCGCCGACCGGCGCGACCGCGTCCTGTGGCGTGAAGTGAAGAAGACCCGGGACTTCACCCTGCAGCTCATCTACATGGCGCCCAACACGGCCCATCCGCCGCACTACCACTTCAACCACGTCTCCACGCAGCTGGTGATGGCCGGCCGCATGCGGGTGCGGGAGTACGAGCGGCTGGCGCGGGTCGCCGACGACGCGGTGCTGCTGAAGCCGGTCTTCGACGGCGTGCACGAGGTGGGCGACACCATGCAGACGGCCGAGTTCCACCGCAACGTCCACTGGTTCGGGGCCGGGACCGAGCCGACCGTGTTCCTCAACTTCAACGTCCACGGCCTCGAGCCGGAGACGTTCGAGCCGGACGCCGGGCAGCGCCGGGGACGGAACGCGATCGACCCCACCACCGGAGGCAACGAGCGCTACGTCGTCGGCCGCAAGGTGGACATCGGGACGGCCGAGGCGAAATTCGCCCACCGCCCGATCGACGACTTCCCGCCCATCGCCCGGCCGGAGCGGAACCCCCGCCCGCAGCGGGTCTCGCCGCGCCGCCGGAGGCGCACGGGAGCGGGACCGGCCTAGTCCGGCCAGGTCTCCTCGAGCTTCTTCAGGCTCCGGACGATGAACTCCTCGCGGTCGTCGCCCCGGTACTTGTCGCCTTCCATGTAGATGGCGGCCACGCGGTGGCAGACCTCGCGCACGGTCCTGCCGTCGTCCGCGTTGCTCCGGGGGATGGTCAGCACCGAATCGCCGCCGTAGAGGGGCACCGGCAGGCCGAGGTCGGTCGGCTGCGGCAGCCGTTCGCCGTTCTGCAGCGCCCGGATCTGCTCCCGGTGATGGCGCCGCGCCATGGCGACGCCCTTGTCGGTCTCGCCCAGGTTCTCCGCCTTGTGGACGCTGACGGCGCCCTGCCCCACCCAGGCCTCGAAGTCGCCGGGCTTCCGCTGCCGTTCCTCGTAGGACAGTTCGTCGGTCTGGCCGTAGAAATCGACGGAGTTGTAGCCGCACTTCGACTTGTCGCCGAACCCGAAGGGGTCGTAGCCGTCGATGAAGTGGCGCCAGGCGATGGTGATGTTGTTCTCGTCGTCGACGGGCACCACCCAGCGGGTCAGGCCGGCCTTGAGGAAGTAGGCGTTCTTCTTGGCGTCGGGGAACATGCTGCCGTTCTGCGAGAAGTTGGGCGGCAGGTGGTCGTGGAACCGCATCCACACCTTGTCCTCGATCCGGCGGGCGTTGGTGTAGAAGTAGCCGTAGGGGCGCTCGAAGATCTCGAACTCCGGATGCACGGCGAACTCGTCCGTGAACTGGGCGCCCGACACCCGCGTGTGCAGGTAGACGGTGTGGTAGGGGTCGAACGAGTTCTCGAAGGTCTGGAGCCAGTTGCACGGGTTGGGGATGAGGAACGGCACCATCTCGTCCTCGGGACCGAGGTCCATGTGGTCGAGGAACGGGAACGTCGGAATCTCCTCGGGCGGGCCGAAGTAGGCGAACACCAGGCCCCGGTACTCCACCGTCGGATAGGCGCCGTGGGCGACGCGGTCCTTGATCCTGCTCCCCGCGGGCTCGCCGGGCGTCTCCAGGATGGTGCCGTCCACGTCGTAGAGCCAGCCGTGGTAGCAGCAGCGGATCCCCGTCCCCTCGATGATGCCGAATTCCAGCGACGTGTTGCGGTGGCTGCAGTGGAGATGGAGGCAGCCGTACCGGCCGGACTTGTCGCGGAAGAGGACCAGGTCCTCGCCGAACCGCCGGACGCGGAGGGGGAACTCGCCGATCTGCTCGGTCATGGCGATGGGATGCCAGTAGCGGCGCAGGTACTCCCCGCACGGCGTGCCGGGGCCGATCTTCGTCAGTTCGTCGTCCGGCTCCTGAAGCGACCGGGTGTTGAGTTCGTAGCCCTTGAAGTTGCCGCCGGGCACCTCGACGTCGATGCTCATGTCCGCTCCTCTCCGCGCTCTCGGGGAATCGCCCGACTTTCGCTCCCGGCCTCCGGCGTGTCAATGTTCCCGGGAAGTAAGGAAAGGACGTTTCATGGCCGCCCGCGACCGCGTCACGCTGATCACCGGCGCCACGCGCGGCATCGGCCGCGCCTGCGCCGAGCTCCTGTCGCGCCGGGGCCACGACGTCGTCGGCATCGCCCGCAGCAGGCCGGACGGGGGCTTCCCCGGCGAGCTGCTGGAGGTCGACCTGGCCGACCGCGAGGCGGCGGAGGAGGCGCTGGCGGGCCTCGCCGGCCGGCGCGCCGTCAACGGCATCGTCAACAACGCGGGCCTGACCGGCCACCGGCCGGTCGAGGACTACGGCCTCGACGACTTCGACGCGGAGATCCAGGTCAACCTGGCGAGCGCCGTGCAGACCGTGCGCGCCTTCGTCCCCGGCATGAAGCGGGCGGGATTCGGCCGCATCGTCAACATCTCGACCGAGCTCGTCCTCGGTCATTTCAACCGCACGGGATACACGGCGGCGAAGGCGGGCCTCCACGCCCTCGTCCGCACCTGGTCCTACGAGCTGGCTCCCCACGGGATCACCGCGAACAACGTCGCGCCGGGGCCCGTGGAGACGGAGATGTTCACGCGGCGCAACCCGGTGGGCGGCGCCCTGCGGAACGCCAAGCTCGCCAGGATTCCGGCGGGCCGCATCGGGGAGCCCGGGGACATCGCCAACGCGGTCGCCTTCTTCATGGCGGAGGAGACGGGCTGGGTGACCGGCCAGACCCTGTTCGTCGACGGCGGCTCGGGCCTCGGCGGAACGGGCCTGCTGTAGGACGCGGCGGAATGGGCACGAAGGAACGGGTGACCCTCGTCACGGGCGCCAGCAAGGGCATCGGCCGCGCCTGCGCCGAGCGCCTCGCGCGGGACGGCCACCGCGTGGTCGGCGTCGCCCGGTCCGAGCCGGAGGACCCGTTTCCCGGCGACTTCCTCGCCGCCGACCTCGGGGACCGGGACGCCGCGGGCGCGTTCCTGGAGGACGTCGCGCGCCGGTACGCGTTCAACGGCCTCGTCAACAACGTGGGCCAGGTCCGGCCCATCCCCCTCGGGGAGATCACGGACCGGGACTACGCCGAGTTCGTGCAGATCAACATGACGGCGCCGTTCCAGTGCGCCCGGGCGCTGCTGCCGTCGATGACGGCGCAGGGGTTCGGCCGCATCGTCAACATCTCGTCGGAGCTGGTGCAGGGCATCCTCAAGGACCGCTCGGTCTACACGGCGGCCAAGGCCGGCGTGATCGGGTTCACGCGGGCCTGGACGCTGGAGCTCGGGACCCGCGGCATCACCGTCAACGCCGTGGCGCCCGGCCCCATCGAGACGCCGATGTTCACCAGGAACCATCCGCCGGGGAGCGGGAAGCGCGCCGCCCGCGTCTCCAGCCTCGCCGCGGGGCGGTTCGGCAGGCCCGAGGACGTGGCCCACGCCGTCGCCTTCTTCATGCAGGAGGAGTCCGAGTTCGTCACCGGCCAGACCCTGTTCGTCTGCGGCGGCTCCAGCCTCAACTCCGGCGCCCTGTTGTGACGGGGCGCGATTTACAACGGAAAAGTTGACAACGATTTCGTTGTAGCGCGATCCCGGAGGCCGGACCCGAGGATTATTCATCGTCATGCCCGGACTCGTTCCGGGTATCCACGTCCCTCCGCCCGGTTCCTGGTGGCGGGTCGTGCGAAGCCGTGCCCCTGACGGACACCCTCACCCTGTCCCTCTCCCGCACGCGGGAGAGGGGACCATTGGGGCGTGGCCGCGCCGCTCGGGTCCCCTCTCCCTGGAAGGGGGAGGGACAGGGTGGGGGTGGATGGCGTTGCGCCCCGGTGCGCGGACGTCCTCCTACATGTAGTCCTCCGGGCCGTCGTAGGGGCTCTTCATCATGATCGCCTGCCACTGCTCGGGGGGCGCGGCGCGGCCGGACCGCCGGCGGGCCGGGGGGCCGAGCGCGCCGCCCCGTCCGGGCCGGTAGCCCTCCGCGAAGCAGCGGAACGCGTCCGCCCCGTGGCTCGACCAGTCGTGCAGGGGGCGGTCCCGGAACGTCCCACGCCGCTCGTCCCACGCCTTCCGGTAGCCCTCCAGCGCCTTGAGCCCCCGTCCGCACCGGACCTCGTCGAACCGGCACGCGGAGAGCACGCTGCGCACCGCCTCGATCCCGTCGCCCACGCTCTCCGTCCGCGGCACCACCCGCACCGGCGTCACCCCGAGGCCCTTCAGGGTGTCCAGGCGGCTCCGCCCCGTCGACAGCGACCGCACCTCCACGTCGTGCGGCAGGTAGTGCTCCCCGTAGAAGTAGTCCCTCTCCCGCAGGACGCGCGCGTAGTGCGCCAGACCCTCGCCAGACTCCGCGTGGTAGTCGATGAAGCGGTGCTCCAGACCCACCTGCTGGTGGAACCAGATCGCCGTCTCGTCGTCCACCCCGAGGTCCCAGAACGTGTTGACCGGAAGCCCCGGGTCGCAGGGCACGGCGGAAATACGCCCCTCGCTGCGCGCCCGCGCCAGCTCGCGGCCGTAGTACGCCCCCTCCACCGCCGCCCGGAACGCCTCCTCCGGCGTCGCCGGGTACTCCTTGAGCATGTCGTCGCGCTGGATGCTCCGCTTGCGCGCGTACCACGCCCGCTGGTCGGCGTCCAGCGCGATCCCGTGCTCCGCCTCCAGGCCCTCGAAGTACGCCGCGTCCTCCGCCCCGACGACCACGCCGTCCGGGTCGATGCGGTAGTCCGGGTCCCGCCACCAGGGGAAGAAGAAGTACTTGAAGTCGAGGTCCGAGGGCCGCCGGCCCTGGCGCGCCAGGTTCCGGGCCTGCTCGCAGATCTCGAAGAAGTCCCCCTCCCGGCCCTCGGCCGTCGATTCGATGAACACCGTCTGGCCGGTCCGCACGGCGTTGAGCGCGCCGGTGCGGATCTCCCGCGCCTTGTCCGGCGTGCGCGCGGCGATGCGGCCGAACTCCGAGACGTGCAGGTACTGGTAGGTGCCCGAGCGCAGGCTGGTGTCCACCCGCAGCATCGAGTTGTTGGCGAAGCGGAGCGTGCGTGCCGAGTCCGCCACCGCCGGGTTGGCCTGCCGGATCAGAGGATCGAGGTTCTCCAGCGGGAACTTCACCTTGTCGCGGAAGATCGCCTCGGCGGCGCCCAGGGTGTGGGCGATGGTCCCCGCGCGCACGTCGGGCGTGAACAGGCAGGCGTCGAGCATGAGGAGCTGGATGAGGGTGGTGAAGCCGAGCTGGCGGGCCTTGAGGACGACGTTGAGGGTATGGCGCTCGTCGAAGAGTTCGGCCTGGGCCGCGTTCATGCGGAAGGGCACGCGCCGCCCCTCGGCATCGGTGATCCGGTAGAGGTTGTCGAGCCGCCAGCGGGGGTCCTCCCACCGGGCGCCGTCGCTACTTTGCATGATGGTCCTCCGGCGGCCAGTTGGGCGGGGGCGGGAGGGGCGGGTCCTCGTCCGGTCCGGGCCACCCCTGCCCGGACGCGGCCGCCTGCCTGGCCCTGGCCTTCGCCCAGATATCTTCCATCATCTCCCGGTAGGCCCGGGCCTTGCGTTCGTACTCGATTTCTTCCTCCGTCTTTTCCTCCGCCTTGTCCTCTTCCGCGGAGGCCCCGGCCTTGGGCGCGTCCCGGTACTTCTCCGGCCGGTGCGCCCTGAGCAGGAACGTCGCCAGGGCGTCCGAGTAGTGCCGCCACTCCCCCACGCGCTCGCCCTTGTAGTAGACCGGCCTCTCCACGCCCTCGAAGGCCCGCCGGTGCACCTCCGCCTCCAGCAGGTCGATCCCCTCCTCCAGGGCCTCGTCCCAGCGGTCGGCGAAGGCCGCGTCCGCCTCGCGCCAGTCGTAGACCGTGCGCCGGGGGACGCCGGCCTTGCGGCAGGACAGGGTGACGTTCACCGTCTCCGTGAGGGCCTTGAGGAACAGGGCCTGTTTCCGCGGCTTCCGGGCCGCGGCGGCTTTCGAGTTTCCGCGCATGTCGTTTCCCCGAACGATCCAGAACAGCAATATTTTACCCACCACAATGGAGAAATCAACAATTATTTCTCATCTCTGTCAAATTCCTATAACATATTGATTCGCAAGAAAGATTCTTGCCAGGACCGACGGATCTTGCCCCGGGGGTCCCCTCTCCCTGCTCAGGGAGAGGGACAGGGTGAGGGTCGGGCCGAAGACTCCTTCACCCCGTCCACCCCCACCCTGTCCCTCCCCCGCGGAGCGGGAGAGGGGACCCTCTCACGGGCGTTTGCGGACGCGGGACGCGGGGCGGCCCGGAAGACGGACGCGCCACCGGGGTCCCCTCTCCCTGCTCAGGGAGAGGGACAGGGTGAGGGTCGGGCCGAAGACTCCCTCACCCCGTCCACCCCCACCCTGTCCCTCCCCCGCGGAGCGGGAGAGGGGACCCTCTCACGGGCGTTTGCGGACGCGGGACGCGGGGCGGCCCCCACCGACTCCGTGCGAACTGTGCGAATTCGACCGCAAGGGAGCGGTCCGGCCGCGCCTCGAGGGTCCCCTCTCCCGCGTGCGGGAGAGGGACAATGCGCCGCCCCGACCGCGTTTCGCGGAGGAATCCTGAGGGCCTACTGGCCGTCGGCGTCGGGGTTGCCGCGTTTCAGCCGGGCCAGGCGCGGCACCGTGAAGTAGCGGTCGGGCCAGGGCTGGCCGTCGTACTCGAGCTCGAGGCCCGCGTGCAGGGTCCAGTAGGGGTCGCGCAGGTGCCCGCGGGCCAGCGCCACGAGGTCGGCGTCGCCCTCGTCGAGCACGGCGTTCACCTCCCCGGCCGTGTTGATGTTGCCGACGGCCATGGTGGGGATGCCGGCCTCGCGGCGGATGCGGCCCGCGTACTCGGCGAAGCCCCTGGGCCGGGGCCGCGGCTGCCCGCCCCACGGCACGATGCCCCCGGCCGAGGGGCAGACGTAGTCGACGCCGCCGTGCGCCTTGAGCATGCGGGCGATCTCGACGCCGTCGTCGATCTCGTTGCCGCCGTCGGTCAGGTCGCTCGCCGAGATCTTGATGCCGAAGGGCATGTCGCCGGGCATGACGCCGCGGATGGCGTCCACGATCTCGAGGGGAAAGCGCATGCGGTTCTCGAGGCCGCCGCCGTAGGCGTCGTTCCTCAGGTTGGAGAGGGGCGAGGCGAAACTCGACGGCAGGTAGCCGTGCGCGCCGTGCAGCTCCAGCATGTCGAAGCCCGCCTCGAGCGCCCGTTCGGCCGCCCGCCGGTACTGCCCGAGCACCGCGTCCATCAGATCCCGGTCCAGCGCCCGGGGCACGGCGCTCCCCTCCGCGTAGGCGACGGCCGACGCCGACAGCAGCGGCCAGCCGCCCTCCTCCACCGGCTGGTTGTGGCCCTCCCACATCACCCTGGTCGCGCCCTTGCGGCCCGCGTGGCCGAGCTGGATGCCGATCCTGGCGTCCGAGTGCTCGTGCACGAAGTCGACCACGCGCTTCCAGGGCGCGACGTGCTCGTCCCTGTAGAGGCCGGAGCAGCGCGGGGTGACCCGGGCCTCCGGCGACACGGCGCACATCTCGGCGATGACGAGGCCGGCGCCGCCGACCGCCCGGCTGCCCAGGTGCACGAGGTGCCAGTCGTTGGGCATGCCGTCGTCGCAGGCGTACTGGTCCATGGGCGCGACGACGACCCGGTTGATCAGGTCGAGCCCGCGCAGCCTGTAGGGCTCGAACAGCGGCGGAACCGCCGCGTCCACGCTCTCCGCAAGATCGCTCATGGGGTCCCGGGCCTCCTCAGTCGATGCGGGAGGGATCCCCGCCGAAATCCATCTGGCAGAAATGGCCGCCGTGGAACAGGGCCGCCACGTCTCCCTCGGGCGCGCCGTCCCGGAGCACCTCGCCGGCGTGGTCCTCGGCGTCGTCCTCCGGCCGGTAGCCGATCGCGGCCGCGCCGGAGTTGTCCCACATCGCGCGTGTGTTGGCGGAGATGCCGTAGACGACGGCGTGGTGGACGTCCGGGGCCTCGATGCACCCGGCGACGAGCCGCACGCAGTCCCCCGGGCTCAGCCAGACGCCGAGATGGCGGACGTCCTCGGGCTTCGGCCGGAACGCCCCGATGCGCAGCGACACGACGCTCAGCCCGTGCTTGTCCGCGTACATGCGGCCCAGCGCCTCGCCGAACGCCTTGGAGACGCCGTAGGGGCCGTCCGGCCGGGGCGCCGCGTCGGCGTCGAGGACCTTCGAACGGCGGTGGAAGCCCACGGCGTGGTGCGAGCTCGCGTAGACCACCCGCCGGACCTTCCGCCGGCGCGCCGCCTCGAACACGTTCCAGGTCCCGACGACGTTCTTCTCGAGAACGACCTCCCACCCGGCTTCCGTCCCCCGGCCGCCCAGGTGGACGACGACGTCGATCCCCTCCATCGCGGCCTCCATGTCGGCGAGGCTGCGGAGGTCCGCCCGGTTCAGCTCCTCGCCGGGGGCCGCGGCGCCGAGGCGGTCCAGGCTGTGGTGCGAGACGCGCAGCAGGTCGTAGCGGCCGCGCAGGCCCTCCCGGACGGTCGGACCCATGCGGCCGGCCGCGCCCGTCAGCAGGACGCGGGTCACGGCACCGGGGCGGGCGGCCAGCCGTAGGCGTCGCGCGCGCCCTCCGGCGTGACGTACCCTTCCGCGACGTCGCGCTCGACGGCCGCCGGGTCGCGCTCCGCCACGGGGCCGAACCCGCCGGCGCCGGACAGGCGGACGCTGACCACGTCGCCGCGCGCGAGCTCGCGCCGCTCCTTCGAGCTCATCGGCTCCGCCGCGCCGTCCGGGTTGAGGACCGTCTCGGCGAGCCGGCCGCTGCCGCCGCCGTTCAGCCCGTAGGGCTCGAACTTGTGGCGGTCGCCGAGCAGGTTGAGCGTCGCCGAGCCGGTGCGCAGCTCGATGTCCTTGCGCAGCCCGCAGCCGCCGCGGAACTTGCCGGGTCCGGCCGAGTCGGGGATGAACTCGACCCGGTGGATGAGGACGGGGTTGTGCGCCTCGTGCACCTCGACGGGGATGTTCGGGCAGTTCATCACCGGGCTCATCGCCTCGATCCCGTCCTTCATCGCCTGCCCGCCGTAGCCCGCGAACACGACGTCGTAGAGGATGAACGGCTCGCCCGTGCGGTCGTCGACGCCGCCCATCTGGATGTTGGTCCAGTGGGAGAACGCCGCCATCGCCCGGTCGGGGAGCAGCTTGGCGAGGATGCCGTTCATCGCCTCGTAGATGCGGATCTGCGCCACGGCCCGCCCGCCCGACGGCGCCGGATAGACCGGGTTGAACGCGGACCCCTCGCGGCCCTTGACCTGGAGGGCGCGGATGACGCCGTCGTTCTGCGGCAGCAGCGCGTCGGTGTAGGCCTTGACGATGAAGTACAGCCAGCACTGGGTGAAGGTCTTGTAGCAGTTCATGCCCGCCGGGACCTGGTCGGAGCTCCCGGAGAAATCGGCGGTGATGCCGCCGTCCCTGATCTCCATGGCCACGTGGACGCGGATCGGCTCCGTGCCCGGGCCGCTGTCGTCGAAGAAGTCCTCGAACTCGTAGACGCCCTCGGGCATCTCGCGGATGAGGTCGCGGATGCGCCGCTCGGAGCGGTCCAGGATC
The DNA here is from genome assembly GCA_963663355.2 of Alphaproteobacteria bacterium. Taxonomy (GTDB): domain Bacteria; phylum Pseudomonadota; class Alphaproteobacteria; order UBA2966; family UBA2966; genus UBA2966. The sequence goes on along the minus strand of CAXXKS010000001.1, from coordinate 1,290,175 downwards.
TCCTCGATCGCCGCCTCCATCGTGTCCTCGCCGTACTGCTCGTACATGCGGACGAGGCGCCGCGAGCCCACGTAGTCGGCGTTGGCCTGGGCCCGGAGGTCGCCGCCCACCTTGTTCGGCACGCGCACGTTGCCGAGGACGATGCGCATGATGTCCTCGCAGAACTCCCCGCCGCGCATGATCTTGACCGGCAGGATGCGCAACCCCTCCTGGTAGGCCTCGGTGACCCCCATGATCGCCTGGGAGCCGGGCACCGCGCCGCCCATGTCGGCGTGGTGGCAGATGTCGGTGGCGTAGCCGACGATGCGGTCCTCGAACCAGACCGGCATGACGACGAAGCAGTCCGGGTAGTGGCCGGACCCGATGGCGGAATCGTTCACCAGGACCGCGTCGCCGGGGTTCAGCGTGTCCTCGGGAAAGTACTCCATCACCGAGCGCACGACGTGGGGCATGGAGCCGAGGTGCCCCGGCGTGAAGTTGCCCTGGGCCAGCATGCGCCCCCGGCGGTCGAAGATCGCCGTCGAGAAATCGTCCCCCTCGCGCACGGCGTCGGAGAAGGCCGTCTGCCGCAGGGTCGTCCCCATCTCCTCCGCGATGGAGACGAAGCCGCCCCAGATCACCGAAAGCGTGATGGGGTCGACCGGCAGGTTGCCGCGCGCCGCTTCGGTCATGTCCGCCTACTCCCCGTATCCGACCTTGACGATCATATGGCCCGACGGGCCGATCGTCACCTCGTCGCCCGGCAGGACGACCGTCGTGGACTCCCGCTCCTCCACGATCGCCGGGCCGGCGAACCCGTCGCCCGCCCGCAGGCGGTCGCGGTCGACCACGTCGCATTCGGCGAACCCGTCGAGCTCCGGGAACCAGGCCCGGCGCCGGCCGGCGACGAAGCCCCCGCCCGCCGCCCCGGCGCCCTCCGGCCGGCGCGCCGCGTCCCGGTCGCCGGGAACGGTCGCGACGAGGCACCAGTCGATGGCCTCGATCTCCGCGTCCGGGTCGGTGAACCCGTAGTTCCGCAGGTAGCCCTCCACGAACGCCTCGACGATCCGGCCGGGGTAGTCCCCGTCGATGGGGCCCTCGGGGAGGTCGACCCTGCGCTCGTACCCCTGCCCGACGTAGCGCATGTAGGCGTAGCGCGACCACCTCGGCTCCCGCGCCCCGCCCAGCCGGTCCAGGTCGGCCCGGACGCGCGCCTCGAGCTCGCCGTAGACCGCGGCGATGCCGGCCGCCGCGTCCGGGCGGATGCGGATGACGCGGGTCAGGGCCGCGTCGATCTTGCTGTCCGCCGCCAGCAGCCCCACGGCCGAGCCCACGCCGGCGCCGTGGGGGACGACGATCTCGGGGATCCCCAGGGACCGGGCGATGCGCGCGGCGTGGACGGGTCCGGCGCCCCCGAACGACACCAGCGTGTAGCCGCGGGGGTCGCGCCCCCGCTCGACCGAGACCACGCGCATGGCGCGCTCCATGTTGGCGTTGGCGACCGTGTGGATGCCCCAGGCCGCCTCGCCCGCCGTGAGGCCGAGGGGGTCGGCGACGGCCCGCCGGATGCCCTCCTCCGCCGCGGCGCGGTCGAGCGTCATGGCGCCGCCGTTGAAGTAGTCGGGGTTGAGGTAGCCGAGGACCAGGTTGGCGTCCGTGACCGTCGGATCGGCGCCGCCCTGTCCGTAGCAGATGGGGCCGGGGTCCGCCCCCGCGCTGTCCGGCCCCACGGCGATGAGCCCGAGGTCCGTCCGCGCGACGCTGCCGCCGCCCGCGCCGATCTCCAGGAGCTCCACGGCCGGGATGTTGAGGGGAATGCCGCTCCCCGGACGGCAGTTGATCATGGCCACCTCGAAGGTCGCCGTGACGGCGGGCTCGCCCCCGTCGATGGCGCCGAGCTTCGCCGTGGTGCCGCCCATGTCGAACGTGAGGAGGTTCCGCTTGCCCTCCTCCCGGCCGATGACGCCGCACATCATGACCCCGGCGGCGGGGCCGGACTCCACGATGCGGACGGGCATGTCGCGGGCCAGCTCCGGCGTCACCAGCCCGGCGTTCGACTGCATGATGAAGATGTCGCTCTCGATGCCGCGCTCCTTCAGCGCGCCGCCGAGGGTGCCGAGGTAGCGGTCGACGACCGGCTTGACGTAGGCGTTGGCCAGGGTGGTGCTGAAGCGCTCGAACTCGCGCATCTTGGGCGAGACCTCGGACGAGAGCGAGACCGGCACGTCCGGGCAGCGGGCGGCGATGGCGTCGCGCGCCGCGCGCTCGTGGGCGCCGTCGGCGTAGGCGTGGATGAACGCCACCGCCGCCGACTCGTAGCCTCCGTCCGCGATCGCGCCGGCGACGTCCGCCATGCCGGCGGGGTCGATCGCCTTCACGGTCTCGCCGTGGACGTCGATCCGCTCGTCCACCTCGAACACGTCCCTGCGGTCGACCAGCGGCACCGGCTTGGTCAGGTAGACGTCGAAGGTGTCGTAGCGCTTCTGCCGGCCCATGACGACGATGTCGCGGAACCCCCTGGTGGTGACGAAGGCGGTCCGCGGCCCCTTGCGCTCGATGATGGCGTTCGTCGCCACCGTCGTCGCGTGGAGGATCGCCTCGACGTCCCCGCCCCCGGCCCCCGTCTCCTCGAGCAGGTCGGACAGTCCCGAGAGCACGGCGCGGCCGGGGTCGTCCGGCGTGCTCGGCACCTTCCGGAAGCGCATGGCGCCGTCCGCCGGGTCCCGGAGCACGAAGTCGGTGAACGTGCCCCCGATGTCGAAGGCGACCTGGACGGGCCGGCCCGAACCGCTCATCGCACGCCCCCGCCGCCAGCGGCGCCGGGCCGACGGACCGCCCCAACCGCGTTCCGCGGAGGAATCCCGACAGGGGGAAGGGACCCCGACGGGGCGTGCGGAGTCCCGCTTCCGCGGAAATGACGGGGGTGGTTCGGGACGTTCATTTCGGAGACGGGACTCTACGGAAGCCGGTACGTCCGGACGACGTCCTCGTCCAGCTCGATGCCGAGGCCCGGCCGGTCCTCGATCTCCAGGAAGCCGTCCGCGAACGACTTGACCGGCATCCCGCACAGGTCCCAGTGCAGCGGGTTGCGCTGCTCCTTGTTCCAGTCGCTCTGCATGTACTCGTAGATCAGGAAGTTCGGCGCGTAGGTCGCCAGGTGCAGCGACACGGCGTTGACGACGTTCGACGAGCTGCCCGTGTGCGGCGCGTACTGCACGCGGAACGCCGACGCCATGTCGGCGATCTTCCGCGACTCCGTGATCCCGCCGGCGCGGGCGGCGTCGTGCTGCACGACGTCGAGGGCGTCGCGCTTGAGGAAGCGGGCGAAGCTGAAGCGGTTGAAGTCGGCCTCGCCGGCGGCGATGCGGATGCCGAGGTTCGCCTTCAGCCAGGCGTACCCGTCGATGTCGTCGGGCGCGAGGGGCTCCTCGTACCAGTAGAGGCCCAGCGCCTCGAGGGCGCGGCCGACCTGGAGCGCCGTCTTGGCGTCGTGCGCGTAGCCGCAGTTGGCGTCCGCCATCAGGGTGACGCCGTCGCCCGCGTGCGCCCGGATTTGCTCGACGGTCCCGATCTCCTTCCGCCAGTCCATGGGGTCCCGGCCGATCTTGATCTTCATGGCGTTGAAGCCGTTGGCCTTGTGCGCGTCGATCTCGTCGCGCAGGACGGCGATGTCGCGCAGCCGCAGGGACGAGGCGTAGCACCAGATCTTCGGGTTCGTCCTCCCCCCGAGCAGCCGCCACACCGGCACGCCGGCGGACTTGCCCCAGACGTCCCACAGCGCGGTGTCGATGCCGGCCATGGCCTCCAGGTAGAACCCCTTGTGGTGGCCGCGGTTGATCATGACCGACCACAGCAGGTCCCAGAGGGACTCCACGTCGCGCGGGTCCTTGCCGATCAGCAGCGGTTTCACGTAGTGCACGATGTCGCGCAGCGCCGTGCCCGAGAGGCGCGTCATGCACTCGCCCACGCCCGTGAGGCCGTCGTCGGTGCGGACGCGCACCAGGACCGTCCGGTACTCCCTGAAGACGACGCCGGCCACCTCTTCGGCGCGCGGGATGCTGATCGGCGCCGCGATCGGCCTCTCCATCGGCACGGCGAGGGCGATCGCCTCGACATCGGTGATCTTCATCGTTCCCTTCCCGTCGGCGCGCCCCGCGCGCGGCCATTGTTTAGTGCACCCGTACGGACCGCGCAAACCGCGCTCCCCGGTCTGTGGCGGCGGGACGGGCGAAGCCGCGCCCCCTGGCCGACACCCTCACCCTGTCCCTCTCCCGCTCGCGGGAGAGAGGGGACCCCCGGGGCGCGGCCGGGCCTCTCGGGTCCCCTCTCCCTGGAAGGGAGAGGGACAGGGTGAGGGTCGGGAACGAATGCGGGGGAGGGCCGGGGCGGGGGGCGTTTCAATTTTCCGGGGAGGACTCCCGGCGGCCGATCACGGGCTCCATCGCGGCCAGCGTGCCGGGATCGAGGTGGCACCTGATCCGGTGCCCCTCGGCGAAGGCGCGCACGGGCGGCGCCTCCACGTCGCAGGTCCCCTCCACCATGTAGGCGCAGCGGGTGGAGAACGGACATCCCGCGGGCGGATCGGAGGGCGACGGCATCTCCCCCTTGAGCACGATGCGGCGCTTCTCGATGCCGGTGTCGGCGATCGGCACGGCCGCGAGCAGCGCCTCCGTGTAGGGGTGGTAGGGCGGAGCGAAGATCTCCTCCGTCGTCCCCTGCTCCATGATCTGTCCGAGATACATGACCACGATCCGGTCGGCGAGGTACCGCACCACCGACAGGTCGTGGCTGATGAACAGGAGGGACGTGCGGTGCCGGCGCTGGATGTCCATCAGCAGGTCGGTGACCGCCGCCTGGACCGAGACGTCGAGGGCCGAGACCGGCTCGTCCGCGACGACCAGGGTCGGGTTGCCGGCGAAGGCGCGCGCGATGCCGATGCGCTGCTTCTGGCCGCCCGAGAGCTGCCGCGGCCGCCGGGCCGCGAAGTCGCGGGGCAGCTTCACGGTGTCGAGGAGCTGGTGGACGATCTCGTCCACCTCCCGGCGCGTCCGCGCGATGCCGAACTTGCGCACCACCCGCGCGATCTGGCTGCCCACGCGGTGGGAGGGGTTGAGGGTGTCGAAGGGGTTCTGAAACACCATCTGCAGCTTGGACACGATGTCCTCGCCGCGCTTGCGGACCTCGAGGCCGCCGAGCTCGACGTCGTTCATCGACACGCTGCCGCCGGTCGCGTCCTCGAGACCCATCAGGATCTTCGCGAACGTCGACTTCCCGCAGCCCGACTCGCCGACGATGGCCACCGTCTCCGCCTCGCTGGCGGAGAAGCTGAGGTCCTCGTTGGCCTTGACGGTCCGGGGATCGCGGCCGGGAACCAGCAGGCCGGAGGTTTCCACCTCGAAGTGCTTGGTGAGGTTCTCGACCCGCAGGATCACGTCGCCGATCCGCAGCGGCGGCCGCGACTCGCCGACGTCCCGCGCGCCGGCGCCCCAGTCGATCTCCCCGTGGCGCGCGCAGCGCACCCGCCGCCCCTCGCCCGCGTCCTCCATGGCGATGCGCCCGGAGCCGCACCGGGACCGCTCGAAGTACGTGCAGCGCGGACCGAAATAGCACCCGTCGGGACGCTGGCGGGGGAGCGGGAGCTGGCCCGGAATGGCAACCAGCGGACGGGCGTTCTTGTCGGCGCTCGGCAGCGGGATCGAGGCGAACAGCCCGCGCGTGTACGGGTGGCGCATGTCGTCGAACACGTCGGCGACGTCGCCCACCTCGACCGCCTCGCCCGAGTACATGACGGTCAGGCGGCTGCAGGTCTCCAGGATCAGCCCCAGGTTGTGGGAGATGTAGACCATCGAGGTCCCGAAGCGGGTCGAGATGTCCTTGATCAGCTCCACGATCCCCGCTTCCACGGTCACGTCGAGGGCGGTCGTCGGCTCGTCGAGCAGCAGCAGGCGCGGGCTGGAGAGCAGCGCCATGGCGATGACCACGCGCTGCTGCTGGCCGCCGGAGATCTGGTGGGGATACGACTCCATGATCCGGTCGAGGTCCGGCAGCCGCACGTTGTCGAGCATCTCGCGGCCCCGGTCCCAGCCTTCCCGCCAGGGCACGCCCTCGTGGTAGACCGGGACCTCGGCGAGCTGCGCCCCCACCTTCATCGACGGATTGAGGGACGCCATCGGCTCCTGGTAGACCATCGAGATCGCGGAGCCCCGAAGCCGCCCGAGCTCCTGCTCGCTCATGGCGCGCATGTCGCGCCCCTCGAAGAGGATCTCGCCGCCGACGATCGCGCCGTTGCCGCCGAGATACCGCATCACGGCGAGCGCGAAGGTCGACTTGCCGCATCCCGATTCGCCGACGATCCCGTGGGCCTCGCCCGGCATCAGCCTGAAGTCGAAATCCACCACCGCCGGGATCTCGCCGCCCCGGCCGAAGAACGAGACCGAGAGGTTCCGGCACTCGAGCACCGGGGTCGCGGCCGGGGACGGCTCCGGCCCGGCCGGCGGCGGTTGCCTTCCGTTGCCGTTCATCGCCTAGTCCTGCAGCGAGCGCTCGCGCAACCCGTCGGCCAGCAGGTTGAGCCCGAGCACGAGGCTGGTCAGGGCGAGGCACGGCGCCAGAATCATGAACGGATAGAGCGAGATGTAGTCGCGCGCGTGGGCGATCATCTGTCCCCAATCGGGACGCTGGGGTCCGAGGCCCAGGCCGATGAACGCGAGGAATCCGAGCTGGATCGTCGTGTAGCCGATCCGGAGGCAGAAATCGACGATGAGCGGCCCGCGCACGTTGGGCAGGATCTCCCAGAACATGACCCGGACGGCGCCCTCGCCGCGGGTCTCGGCCGCCGCGATGTAGTCGCGCGTCTTCACGTCCATGGCGAGCCCCCGCACCACGCGGAAGATGGCCGGCGTGGCGGCGACGATGACCGCGAACAGGATGGTGAGCGCGGACGGCCGCAGCGTGGCGGAGCCGCTGGTCATCAGCTTGACGATGAAGATGTAGAGCACGACCACGGGAAACGACAGGATCACGTTGGCCGCGAACGAGAGCAGGTCGTCGAGCCGGCCCCCGAGATAGCCGCCGCACAGCCCCATCACGATTCCCAGCGCATAGGCGACGAGCGTGGCGACGGTGGCGTAGAGCAGCACGTTGCGGGACGCGTAGAGGAGCCGGCTCAGCACGTCGCGGCCGCTCCCGTCGGTGCCGAGCAGGTGCAGGTTGCCGTCGATGTCGCGCGCGCCCGGGCGGCCGAAGGGCCGTCCGAAATCGCGCAGGTTCGCGTTCTCGTCGAACGTGAGGTTGCTCGCCCGGAGCTGCATGTCGAGCTGGAACCTCTGCATCGCGTTGAGGTCCTCGACGGCGTCGACCTTGAACTGGCGCAGCACCGAATCGATCACCGGCTGCCGTTCCCGCTCGACCTTGGCCTCGAGCAGGGCCCGGAATTCGTCCTCGGCGACCGCGTCGCCGTCCTCGTCGAGATAGAACAGGAAGTTCCGGTTCGGCGAATAGGGGGCGATGTGCTCGACCGCGACGGCCACCACGGTCCACAGCCCGACCACCGCGGCGCCGATCCACAGGACCAGGGGAGAGCGGACCGCGCCCACGGCCTAACGGGCCCTGATGCGGGGGTTGAGGAGCATGTAGCCGATGTCCGAGATCATCTGCGTGATCACGACCACCACCACCGTGATCGCGGCGCAGTCCATCAGCAGGAACACGTCGGTCCCGTTGGCGGCCGACAGCAGCTCGAACCCGAAGCCGGGGAAGCTGAACAGGAGCTCCACCGCCACCACGCCGGTGAGCAGCCAGGGGATCTGAAGCACGATGATCGTGAACGGGGCGATGAGCGCGTTCCTCAGGGCATGGCGCAGGATGACGCGGCGATAGGGGATTCCCTTGAGGATCGCGGTGCGGATGTACTGCGAGGTCATGACCTCGGCCATCGACGCCCGGGTCATGCGCGCGACGTAGCCGAACCCGTAGATGGTGAGCGCGAGGGAGGGCAGCAGGAGCTCGCGGAATCCCAGAACCCCGGTGCCGACGTTGGAGGACGACGGCAGCACGTTGAGGGCGACCGAGAAGACGATGACCAGCACGATGCCGCTCACGTAGTCGGGAACCGACGTCGACAGCACCGACACCGTGGTCAGCGTCCGGTCCCGCGGCGAGCCCTCCTTCATGCCGGCGAGCACGCCCACCAGCAGCGCGGTCGGGACCATGAACAGCATGGTCAGGCCCATCAGCAGCCCGGTGTTGCCGAGCTTCTCCCAGATGAAGGTGGAGATCTCGATCCGGTTCTTGCCGTAGGAGATTCCCAGGTCCCCGGTCGCGAAACCGCCGATCCAGTCCCAGAACCGGGTGAACGCGGTGATCCCCTCGCCGCGGAATCCCTCGTTGCGGAGCCAGAGGTCGATGTCGTGGTCGGTGATGCCCTGGGTCCCGAGCTCGGAGCGCGCCAGGATGGGAACCATGAAGTCGAGCATCACCGCCAGGATCAGCGTGACCGCCACCAGGGTGAGCGCCATGTAGACGAGGCGCCAGCCGATGTACCTCAGCACGCGTCGCTCCTTCCGGAGGGGATCATCGGACGGTCGGCGGCCGGCACGCCCGCTCCCGGGCGGCGGCGCGGCGGGGGACGCGGTCCGCGTCCCCCGCCGGAACGGCGGCTAGGCGTCGAGCCACACCTTCTCGAGGTGGTGCTCCCGCGCCGAATGGATCGCGTAGCCCTTGACGCGCGGCGACGAGAACGCGAACACGCCGATCCAGAACGGCTGGATCAGGACCGCTTCGTCCTGGAGCCGCTGCTCGAGCCGGGCCATCGTCTTGGAGCGCTCGCCCGCGTCGGACATCCCCGACGCCTCGTCGAGCCACGCGTCGAACTCCGGGTCGGCCATCGCGGTCTCGTTCCAGACCCCGTCGGAGCGATAGGCGAGGTTGTAGACCTGCACGCCGAGGGGACGGCCGTTCCACGCGGTGGTCGAGAAGTCCCACTTGTCCCACTTGTCCCAGTAGGCGGTGCCCGGGAGGCTGTTGACGTTGGCCTTGACCCCGATCGCCTTGAGCTGCTCGGCGACGGCGAGGGTCAGCCTGGTCTCCCAGGGCACGTCCGCGATGCAGACGATCTCGACCTCCAGCTCGCCGTCGCCGTAACCGGCCTCCGCCAGCATCGCCTTCGCGCCCTCGGGGTCGCCGCCGATCTTCGCGATCTCGGCGTATTCCGGGTGCAGCGGCGACACGTGATGGTGTTCGGCGGTGGCGCCCGCGTTGTTGTAGGCGGCCGACAGGATCGACGCGTTGTCGATGGCGATCTGCAGCGCGCGCCGGAGCTTGCGGTTGTCGTACGGCGGCCGGTCCTTCCGCATCCGCGTGACCGCGGTGTTCGCCGTGGCGACGAAGTACTGGACCAGGCCGAGCTTGGTCAGCTGCGCGATCTGGTCGGGCGCGGAGTCGTAGTTGAGATCGATCTCGTCGTTCGAGAACGCCGCGTACTCCTTCGCGGCGTCGCGTCCGAGGTCGATGTAGACGATGCCGTCGAGGTACGCGTCGCCGCCCCAATAGCCCTCGCGCCGCTTGAAGACCGCGCGCTCCTCGACCTTGTAGTCCTCCAGCAGGAACGCGCCGGTTCCGACCGGCCACTTGATGAGGTCGGCGCCGTTCTTCTCGAAATCGCGGTGGACGATGAGCGACGGATAGTCGGCGATGGACGGAATCACGGAGATGTCGACCGACTTCGCGTTGAGCCGCACCGTGTGCGCGTCCACGACCTCGACCGCGTTCGGCAGCCCGCGCTTGGCCATGACCGCCTTGCCGTCGTCGTCCTTCCGGCCGGTGTCGAAGTCCTCGAGCAGCCCGGGGAAACGCGACTGCATGGTGGACGCCGGCTGCAGGTTGAGCCAGCGGTTGAAGTTGAACGCGACGTCCTCGGCGGTGAACGCGTCGCCGTTGTTCCACGTCACGCCCTTGCGCACGTGCAGGGTCCAGGTCTTGCCGTCGTCGGACAGGTCCCATCCCTCCAGCAGATGCGGGGCGAAGCTGCCGTCGGGCGCCCAGCGCACCAGCGGCTCGCAGATGTGCCGCGCGCCGTTTCCCTTCTCCGACCAGTCGAAGCGGGCCGGGTCGGAGACCTCCTTGACCTGCATCGAGACCCGAAGGGTGCCGCCCCGCTTCGGCGTTTCCGCCCGGGCCGGCTGGGGAACGGCGAGCCCGCCGAGGGCGTAGGCGCCGGCCGCGGTGACTCCGACCGCCGACATGGAGGCCAGGAATTCGCGCCGGCCGATCCGGCCCGCCTTGAAGTCCCGGACGAACGCCTTGCCGAACGGGTGCAGTTTCCCGCCGCGCTGCATGTGTTTTGACATGGATCCCGCCTCCCTGTGCCCTGTTGTCGTGTCGGCGACCGTACCACATCCGGCACGAGCGATGTCAAAGGCGGGCCGTTCCGGACCGCGCCCCTGGCGGGCGCCCCCACCCTGTCCCTCTCCCGCACGCGGGAGAGGGAACCCCCGGGGCGCGGCCGGGCCTCCCGGTCCCCCTCCCCCGCTCGCGGGGAGGGCCGGGGTGGGGTGCTTGCCGGACAACCCTGAAGTACCCTGATGTCCTGAATTCGTATCCTTCTCGAATTGCGGGGGCGAGGTGGCAGGAAACGACGACGGGGACGGTCCCGTCCCGGGCGCGAGCGGAAACCCCGAAGACCGGGAGGCGCGGTCGCGCGACTTCGGGAGAATGGCCCGGAAGGTGCCGAAAGCGGTGGCGATGCCGCGGAGCGCCGAGGACGTGGCGGGCATCGTGCGCGGGGCCGCGGGGGCGGGACTCCGGATAGCCGTCCGGGGAGGAGGACACTCCCAGGGCGGACAAAGCCTCACGGACGGCGGCCTCGCGCTCGACACGACGCGTCTCGACCGCGTCGAGCCCCTGGATTCGGAGCTGGTGCGCGCTCAGGGCGGCGCCCGCTGGGGCAAGGTGGTGGACGCGCTGGCCGGGACGGGGCGGCTGCCGCGGGTGCTCGCGGACTCGGGCGAATTGACCGTGGGCGGAACGTTGTCCGCCGGAGGCATAGGCACGACCTCGCACCGGTACGGCACGCAGGCCGGACAGGTCGAGCAGCTCGAGGTGGTGACGGGAACCGGCGAGCGGGTGCGGTGCTCGCCCGCACGGAACAGGGACCTGTTCGATGCGGTGCGCGGCGGCCAGGGGCAGTTCGGCATCGTTACCGAGGCATGGATACGCCTTCGGGCGGCGGGAGAACGGTTCCGGCGCTACGAGCTCCGCTACCGGGACTTCGACCGGTTCGCGGACGACTTCGAGCGGATCGTCGATGAAGACCGGTTCGACCGTCTGCGGACGGAGACCCGGGTGCACGAACGGGAAATCGTCCTGAGCGCCGCCGTCGAGTACGACGGGGAGCCCGAGGACGAGAAGACGCTCGAGGGGCTGGGGCACGACGAGGTCGACAGCATCTGGGACACGCCCAAGGTCGGACGCGCCGGGATGTATCCCAAGTGGGGGTTCGGCTGGTGGAACCACCACCCGTGGAGAGACTGGTTCCTGCCCTGGGAGACCCTTCGGACGCTGCTCGCCCAGCCGTGGCTGGATCCGCGCTGGGCGCCGCGAAGACCCTGGTGCTGGACCGGGCTCTACGCGATCGGGGGGGAGGCGACCGACGCTCCGCTCCTGATGCGCCCGCGGGGGGAACGCATGCTCTCCTACTCGATTCTCGCCGTGCTGGGTGAATTCCAGCACGAGCAGGCGAACGAACTGGCGGGCAGACTGCGGGAGGTCGACAGAACCCTCGTCGGTCTGGGAGGAAAGAGCTACCTGTCGGGCGGCGTGGGCTACGGGCGCGAGCAGTGGGCGGAACACTACGGAGAGATGCTCGAACGGGGACGCCGTTGGAAGCGGGAGTTCGATCCGCGGCAGGTATTCGAAGGGAACGGCATGCCCTTCGGAGACGGCTCGAGCGATACCGGGGAACCGCGGCCATGATCGACGAGGAAAACCGGACCGTCGTCGAGACGCACATGCTGACCCAGGCGGGTTCCCTGGGGGCGCTGGTGGAACAGTTCAGGGACCGTATCCCGCCCGCGCTGATCGACGGTGCGGGATGGGACAGGCTGCTGGAGCGCGCGCGGGCGCTGCCCGTCAGCCTCGGAGCGTTCGGTTTCGGATTCGAGCTGCCGCTGCACCTGCCCGAGCCGAGAGCCGATTTGGGCGTCGGGCTGTTCGAGGGAAGCCGGTCGGCGGCGCACTTCCTGGAATGGTGCCGGTCGCGCGGCGCGGATTCGTCGACGGCGGCTCCGGTCCGCCTCCTGCGCGAGATGGGGCGGGAGGGGTCCGGCCTCCGGCGCATCGCCGGCACGAGGCTGCTGCTCGAATACGACATCGATCCCGCGCACCGCGGCGCCCCCCCGGATCCGGGGCTCTTTCTCTATCCCGCCGCGGACGCGCTGCCCGGCGACGGTTCGGCCCGGCAGGTCGCGGATCTCGGCGTCGTCACCGGCGCGATGGCGGCGGCCTGCGGCTGGGAGCCGGACGCCGCAGAGCGCGCGCACATCGAGCGGGTGTACCTGGCCGCGGCGGCGGGTACGTACATCGGAACCGTCGGCGCGTTTCCGTCGCGCGACAGGGCGATCCGCCTGACCGCGACGGGCTTCCGCAAAACCGGCGCCGTCATGGGGTTTCTCGAACGCGCCGGCTGGCCGGGGCCGCGCGCGACCGTCGCCTCGACGCTGTCGCATCTCGAGGACCGCGGCGCCTTCGCCCGCGTGGGGGTTCACTTCGACGTGAGCGCCCGGGGCGTGGGCGCGACGCTCGGACTGAGCTTCTTCGCCGGAGAACAGGAATGGTTCGCCGGAGAAGGGGAACGGTTGAACGACATCCGTCACTGGACGCCGCTCATCGACGGCCTGCGCGAGTTGCGCCTCGCCGTTCCCGAGAAGCTCTCGGCGCTGACCGGCTCGTCGACGGGCGCCGAGACGCTGTTCGGCAAGTCCGCCCCGTTCGTGCTCATGCGGGGCATTCACCACGTCAAGCTGGTCGTCGCCGGCGACCGGATCGATCAGGCGAAGGCCTACGTCTTCAACCTGTTTTTCGGCCTCCCGCCACGGGCGGGGAAGGATTCAGGATCATGACCCCGCAAGCGGGGCCCGGCCGCGCCCCGAGGGTCCCTTCTCCCGCACGCGGGAGAGGGACAGGGTGAGGGTGTCCGCCAGGGGACACGGCATCGCGGAGCGGACCCTACAGCAGCTTCACGAGGGCGGCCATCGCGCCGACGGCAACCACCATCATGCCGCCGAGACGGATGGTCATGCGTTGTTCGAGACTTTCCATGCGCGCTGACAAGCGTTGTTCGAGCGCGTCGAGATCGGAGGTCGTGGCAAGAGTCCCCGACAGGGCGGAAGCAATGTCGCGAAGGGCTCGCGCCAGGGCCAACGTGTCGAACGTAGCGCTTGCCATACACCGACCGTGCCGACCTCGACGCGGACTGTCAACGAGCCCGTCCGTGGCATGCGCGCTGTGGAGTTTTTGTGGGGCCGCGGGCTGCCCGCTTGCCGGAGAACAGGAATTCAACTTGTTTTTCGGCCTCCCGCCACGGGCGGGGAAGAGCTCGGAATCATGAAAACCGCCCCCACCCCGGCCCTCTTCCTTGGCGGAACGCCGGCGGCACGGGTTTCCCTCTCTTTCGACCCTCACCCTGTCCCTCTCCCTGCTCCAGGGAGAGGGGACCCTGTGGCGCGGCCTCGCCCCGAGGGTCCCCTCTCCCGCGAGCGGGAGAGGGACAGGGTGAGGGTGTCCGCCAGGGGACACGGCTTCGACGTGGGAGAGCGGGGATGTAACCCGGACAACGATGTCCCCGACAGGGGAGGACCGGGTGTGTTTCAGTTCTTCCGCATCACACAAAGTAAAGACGCGCCCGAACCGGGCGCGTCGACTCGGGAAATGGCGATTTCGTTTACCCGCAGCAGGAGAGGCCGGCGGCGACCGCCTCGAGCTGCTCCTCGTTGAGATCGAGGCTCGCGGGCGGCAGCGACAGATGGAGGTCCTGCACGGTGCTCTCGTGCACCACGACGTTGATGTAGTCGGGAATCTCCAGGCCGAATTCCTGGTGGATGGCCGCCTTGGGATCCGACACGAGCAACTGCCGGAACGTGTCGTCCTCGACCGCCTTTTCCGTAAGCGCGCTCCGCATGTCCTCCGATGACCGCACGACGTTATCGAGCAACGATTGCGATGTCATGGTCGTTCTCCTTTCACCATACCCTCACGCAAGCATGGCGTTTTACGAACGTTTGTCAAGAGGCGCGTATCCTGCCCGTATCCCGCGCCGGTTTCGCCCCGTATATCAGGCGGTACGTGAACACGCCCTGCCGCAGCCCCTCGTCGCTGCTGAGGATCCCTTCCATGAAGCCCTCGTACGCCCAGTCCTGTCCCGGAGGAATGAAATGGGGCGCGAACAGCTTCCACATCATGCTCAGCCTTGCCGTCGCGGGCGCCACCTCCGCCTCGAGGTCCTGCTCTCCGATGTCCTCGAATCCCGCCTCTTCGAGCTTCGCCAGCACGTCCCGCCAACGGTCCAGGGGCGCCGTGCGCCAGCCCCGCTGCAACGCGGCGTGGATCGCCGCGTCGCTGTCGGACAACCGCCTGTCGCTCAGGAAACCGTCGACCGCCTGCCACCGGCCGCCCGGCTTGAGAATCCGGTGCACGCCGCGAAGATAGGCCAGCTTGTCGGGCGCGTAACAATAGGTCTCGTGATTGAGCACCGCATCGAAACACGAGTCCGGGAACGGCATCTCCATGAAATCGCCGTAGCGGAACTCCACGAGGTGGCCGACCTTGCGCCGCTCCGCCTGCTCCGTCGCCAGCGCGACATGGGGCTCGCAATTCGTCAGTCCGACGACCCGCACGCCATGCTCCTGCGCCAGCCAGATGGCCGTGCCGCCGACGCCGCAGCCGGCGTCCAGAACCCGCCGCCCCTCGCCGAGGTCGCATCCCCGCACGAGGGTCTCGTTGGCGCGCAGCAGCGCGTCCCGGTCGGACTTCGTGTCCGGCCCCCACAGCCCGTAGTGAATCGCCAGGAGGCCCGCGGGATGATTGACGGCGGCGCCGGTCATCGCCTCGTAATACTCGGGAAGCGACGCAATGCGCGCCGCAACGCTGTCGGGTTGCTGCCGGTCCCGGCTCACGTTCGCGGCCCTACCCGGACGGGCTCCCGGGGCATCTTCCCTCCAGATGGCGTACCAGGCCGGCCAGCACCCATCCGTTGGAGCCGAACGGCTCGATCGTCCGCGCCGCCTCCGCGGACAGTTCCGAGACGCGCTTGCGGACCTGCTCCGGCGAAAGCATGTGCAGAATCGAACACTCGGCCAGATCCGCGTCGAGCAGGTCGTCGATGAGCTGGAAAGCCAGTCCGTAGGCGCGTCCGACGGCGTCGAGGCGGTCGAGGCGCGCGGCGTCGAGTTCCCCGGCGACCCCGCCGCTCCAGACCGCGAAGCGGAACAGTACGGCGGTCTTTCGAAGGTGGATCGACGTGATGTCCTCCAGGCTGGCCCCGGAGGGGGCGAACGCGAGGTCGTCGACCTCGCCGCCGATGATGGTGCGCGACCCGACCGCGCGGGCCAGACCCGCGCCGGCGGCGACGGCCGCGGCGGGGCTCGGCAGCCGGGTGCACTGCGCGAACGCCTCCGCCAGCAGGGCGCTGGCCGCCAGAATGGCGGTCGCCTGACCGAAGGCGACGTGGACCGCGGGCCGCCCCCGGCGCTCGGCGTTGTCGTCGAGGGCGGGCAGGTCGTCGAGGACCAGCGAACAGGCGTGGACCAGTTCCACGGCACTGGCGACCGGCGTAGCCCGCTCCGGATCCACGCCCGCGGCAACGGCGGCGCCGAACGCCAGCGCCGGCCGCAGGCGCTTGCCGCCGGAGAACACGGCATGGCGCATCGCGCGGTGCAAGTGCTCCGGCGGCTCGGTCTCGGCCGGCAGCGCGGCGTCCAGCGCGGCGTCGACGCGCCCCCGGCTCGACGCCAGGAACTCGCGCAGCGCCGCAGGGTCACTCATGTCCGTCGTCCGATTCGTACACTTCCCGGCAAGACCGTAAATGGACTTTCACCGACCGTCCAGCGGCGCGCCGTCCACCCCCATCGTTCTCCGACACCCTCACCCTGTCCCTCCCTCTGCAAGGATTCCTCCGCGAAACGCGGTCGGGGCGGCGCGTCGGTCTCCGACACCCTCACCCTGTCCCTCTCCCGCTCGCGGGAGAGGGGACCATTGGGGCGAGGCCGGGCCACTCGGGTCCCCTCCCCCTGGAAGGGGCGCCGGCGGTCACGCCATTTGCCGGCGAACCAGGTCCCGAAAGACGCCGTCGGTTTCCGTCAGCTCGGCAAAGGTCCCTTCCTGGACCACCCTGCCGGCCTGCATCACGTAGATGCGGTCCGCTTGGCGCAACGTGGAAAGCCGATGGGCGATGACGATCCGGGTCGAGGTCAGGCCGGCGAGATTCCGCATGACCCCGGCCTGCTCCTCGTTGCCCAGCCAGTTGGTCGCTTCGTCGAGCAGCAGGACGCGGGGATTGCCGATCAGCGCATGGGCGATCATGATGCGCTGGCTCTCGCCGCCCCCCAGGACGGCCCCGCCGCCGCCCACGGGCGTCGCCATCTGCAAGGGCATCGCCTTGATGTCGCGGTCGACGCACGCGGTCCGCGCCGCCCGCCACAATTCGTCGTTGGTTATCCCGTCGTGGTGGCCGATGATGTTGTCCAGAATGTCCTGCGGATGGAGCTGCACCGTCTGGGGGACCGCGCCGACGTGCCGGCGCAACTGCCTCAGATTGAGGCGCCTGAGATCGCGCCCGTCGTAATACACGCCGCCGCCGGCGGGCCGGTCCAGTCCGAGCGCGAGCCGGAAGAGGGTGCTCTTGCCGGCCCCCGACTCGCCGGCGATGGCGACGAACTCCCCGGCACGGGCGCGGATCGTGACGTTGTCCAGGACTTGCGGGCCGTCGGGGTCGTAGCGGAAGGAGACGCCGTCGAACAGGACGTCGCCGCTCAGCGCCGCGACGGGCTCGCCCTCGGCAAGGGGCTCCGGGGCCTCGGCGAGGAGCGGCCCGACTTGCGCGGCCGCGGGCAGCATGGCGGCGAACGCCCCGAAGGAGTCTCCGAGCCGGGCCACCGCCGCCTGGAACGCCATGGACACGGCGAAGACGACGAGAAAGTCTCCGACCGGGACCGTCCGGCCGTCCGGCAGGACCGCGGCGAGCAGCAGCGCCGCCGCGGCCAGGAACGGCAGCGCGGCGCAGAAGGCACGCAGGTGCTCCTCGAACGCCGCCAGCGCCAGTTCCGCCTGCTTCTGCTCGCGGTAGTCCCGCGCCCAGGCCGCGAACGCCAGCCCTTCCGCGCTCCCCACGCGCAGCTTGGATATCCCGCCGACGCTCTGGAACAGCCCGGTCGCCACACGCCGGGCGGCGCCGATCGTCCGGCGGCGGGGCGCGATCTGAAGGAGTCCGAGCGCCGCGGTGACGAGCAGAGACCCCACGCCGACGGCCAGGGCGACGCCGCCCAGCATCGCGTCGTAAAGGAAAACGAGAAGAAAGGCGGGGAGCAGAAAAACGACCGACAGCGCACCGTCCGCGAGGACGCCCTGCGCGCCCTCGCGAAGCGCCTCGAACGTCATCCCCCGCATGGCGAGGTCGCCGGGCGGAAAGCGCTGCAGGACGCCGACCGGCAGGCGCAGCATGCGGTCCCAGAACGCGGCCTCCATCCGCGACGCCCCGCGCCCCCCGAGCCGCATCGACGCCATGCCCCGGAAGACGTGCAGCAGCGCGCCGAGCAGCCCCAGGGCCGCCAGCGCCGCCGCCGCGGCATGGACCGGCCCGGGACCGCCGCCCTCGACGATCCGGTCCGCGGCGAACCCGAGGGCCAGCGCCGGCAGCAGCGCGATCAGGCCGCCCGGCAGACCGGCCAGCACCAGGCGCGCCAGGTCGGCGGCGGCTCCCTGCCGGGCGATCCGGAACAGGTCGGCCACTCCGGCGCGGCCGTCCGGCAGGGGCCGGTAGAACAGCCACCCTTCGTCCTTCAGCGCGCCCGCGCGCGCCGCCGTGACCCGGACGCCCCGGCCGCCCGCGGGGTCGACCTCCCGGTAGCGTCCCAGAATCCCCGGCAGCAGCGCCACCGGCCGGCCGTCGGCCGCCCGGAAGGCCAGCATCGGGTTGCTGTCGCCGAGCCACCACTTGTCCTCGGGGTCGAGGCGCACCTGGCGGGCGCGGACTCCGGAGGCGTCCAGAATGTCTCCCAGGCCGACGGGCGGACCGGCGGCGCCGGAGCGCGCGGGAATCCTGAACTCGATGCCCTGACGGCGGCCGATGATCCGCAGGGCTTGCGGCAGCGCCGGCTCCCCGGCATCGGCGTCCCGCCGTTCCCGCGCGCCGTACAGGCCGAACAGCCGGCGCCGGGCGGCCTCCACGCCGCCCTGCCGGCTGGCCGCCCGGTCGCGCGCCAGATTCGCCTGGTCCGCGACCAGCAGCTGGCGGTTCAGGCGCTCCAGGGCGAAGGCCGCGGCGTGGAACGGCGCCAGGGCGGACAGCAGGACGCCTTCCTCGGCCAGGGTTTCCGAGGACCGGGCGGAAAGCGGCGCCGGCTCGGTCACCCTCAGCCAGCTCGCCGGCGTGAGCGGTATCGCGCCGGCGCCGGCCGCGCCGTCCGCATCGAAATCGGCCCAGTCGACGAGGTCCATGAACAGGCTCGCGCCCGGCGGCGGCTGGGACACCCATATCGCGCCGCGGCGCGCCGAAAGCACGCCTTGCGCCGCGGGCAGGGCCTCGCCCGGTTCGGGGACCGTGTCCGGCCGCGGCGGGTGCGTGGCGGTGCGGGAAATCGCGCCGGACAGGTCGGCGATCCAGGCGTCGGCCTGCGCGGCCACCTCTGCGGGGTCGGCCGCCGCCAGGCGGTCGGCGGGCAGGCGCCGCAGCACCGTGTCCGGCAGTCCCTTGGCGCGCAGGCTCAGGGTCGTGCCGCCCTCGTCGGGCGCGACGCCCGGCAGGAGCCGGCCGGCTTCGGCGTGCAGGAGATGCCGCGGCGCCGAACGGTCCTCCCCGTCCCGGACCTCGACCAGGAAGAGGTCGACCGCGCCTTCGTCCACCAGCCAGACGGACCGCGGATCGTCCAGCCCGACCGGAAGGTTGCCGGCGCAGGGAACCGGGGTTCCGGCCTCGGCGGCGAGGTCGGCGAGCGCGCGGCGTCGGGGCGCCGTCATCGGATCAGCCGTCCTGGACGAGTCTGGAATAGGTTCCGTCCTCGTCCGCCATCAGTTCCTCGTGGGTGCCCTGCCGCGCTTCCTTCCCGCGGTCGAGCACGACGATCAGGTCGCAGTCCTTGACCGCGCTGAAGCGGTGCGAGGCGATGAGGCAGGTCATGCCCCGGCGCCGCAGCGCACGGTCGACATAGTCTTCGGTGGCGGCGTCCAGCGCGCTGGTCGCCTCGTCGAAAACGAGCAGCGTCGGGTTGCCGACCAGCGCCCGGGCGATCTCGAGGCGCTGCCGCTGGCCGCCGCTGAAATTCACCCCGCCCTCCGCGACCGGCGTCGCATAGCCCAGGCGCCGGGCGAGGATCTCCTCGTGAATGCCGGCGTCCGTCGCCGCGGCGACGACCTGTTCGTCGGGAATCGCGGGGTTCCACAGGGTGATGTTGTCCCGCACGGTCGCCAGGAAGAGCGCGACCCCCTGGTCGACCGTCGACAGCGAACGATGCAGGACTTCCTCCGGGATTTCGTGGCGCGGACGGCCGTCGAACAGGATTTCGCCGGACCAGGGCTGGTAGGTGCCGCAAATCAGGCGCAACAGGGTCGATTTGCCGCAGCCGCTGGGACCGACCAGAGCGACCCGCTGGCCCGGACGGACGACGAAGCTCAAGTCCCGGATCAGAGGCGGGCGGCTCCGGCTGTAGCCGAACGTGATGCCGCGCAGCTCGATCCGGCCGGCCAGCTGAAGCCGTCCGTCGAACGTCTGTAGCGAGTCCACTTCCGGTTTCCGGCGCGCGAAGCCCGGATCCACGGCGGACTCCGCGATGTCGTCCAGGTGATGCATGTCGGTTTCGAGCGCGTGACGCCTGTCGGCAAGCTCGGCGAAACGGCCGGCGGCCGCCAGAAACATCGCCGCCAGGACGAAGAAGCCGGCCAGCGCGCCGAGGGTGAGGCCGCCGCCCGCGACCTCGACCGCCCCGACGGCCAGGACCGCGGCGGCGCCCAGCACCGCGAACAGGCCCTGCAAGGCGGCGTTGACGTAGTCCAGTTCGGAAACCCGCTGGCGCGCATCCAGATCGCGGGCCTGCTGGCCGCTCCAGCGCCTGAAGAACCGGTCTTCCGACGAGGTCATCCGCAGGCTGTCCCGATAGCGCAGTATCAGCATGCCGATGCCGAACAGGACCCTGTGCTCGCGATGCAGGGCCTGGTTCCGGTCGATCCTGAGCCGCGTGAGGGCGCGCGACAGCACCGCGTTCAGCAACGCCAGCGCCAGCACGATCAGCGCGAGCGCCGCGTCCCAGGCCAGCATGGCCGCGAAAAACACCGCGCTCATGGCGATTTCGATCGCCGGCGCGAGAAACCGGTCCGTCAGGCTGCCGGCGACGATATCTCCGGATATGACGCGGGCGGTCACGTCGCCGGGCAGCCTGTGGTTGAAGTACTCCAGCGGCAGCCGCAGCAGCCGCGAGACGCTCCGGTCGCCGGCGGCGATGGAGGCCCGGATGGCGAGACGCCCCAGGGACCGCTGCCTGAGCCAGGCGAAGCCGTAGGCCAGAACGGCCGCGCCGGCCATCGCCGCCGCCAGGAACCCGCCCCAGGGCTCCCGCTCCACGAGCACCCGGTCCACGAAGACGCTCAGGGCCGCCGGGACCGCGAGCGCCAGCAGGGCCAGCGCCAGCCCGCAGGCGGCCGCCGCGGCCAGTTCGCCCCAGCCGCCGTCGAGCCAGAGCCGGATCCGCCGCAGAATGGAGGGCCGGTCGCCGCCGCGCCGGAACTCCGGCCCCGGCTTGAGTCGCAGCGCCACGCCCGAGAACCCCTTGCCGAACTCTTCGGCCGACAGCGTCCGGCGGCCCGTCGCCGGGTCGTTGACGAAGAAGCGGTCGCGGTCGAAACCCTCCAGGACCAGGAAGTGGCTGAACTCCCAGAACAGGATGAGCGGCAGCGGCAGCGTCTTGAGTTGCCGGATCCTCCCACTCCAGCCGCTGCATTCGAGGCCGTAGCGCCGCGCCGCGCGCAACACGTCGGCGGCGGTGGCGCCGTCGCGGCTGACGCGGCACTCTTCGCGCAGCTCGCCGAGCGGAACCCAGCGCCCGAAATAGCCGAGCACGCTGCCGAGGCAGGCGGCGCCGCATTCCGTGGAATGCGACTGCAGCAGCAGGGGCGTCGTCAGCCGGCGCCTCGAAGGTTCCGGCGCGGCCTTGCCCGCCGGTCCGCCGGGCTTTCCCCGGCCCCGCGGCGGCATTCAGGGCCGTCCCGGGGCGAGGAACGCGGCGCCGCCGAGGAACAGCCAGACGGCGAAGGCCAGAAGGACCAGACCGGCGCCGGCGAGGACGATGCGCTCGTGCGGCGCGGATACCCTCAGAAGACGGTCGAAATACCCGCTCTCGTCCCTGGCCGGGGCGTCGCCCTTCTGCAATCGAATGTCGAACACCGGAACCGGATTTCCGTGCCTGTTGGATTTCGCCGGACTTGTGATGGTATGTGCGGGGACGGATACATAGCATGAATATACGGATTGCACGCCGCACAAACTTCGCGCTTTCGTCGGGGCGGCGGCGACCGCGTAGGGATATCCGCCGCGCCATGACCTGTCCTCATACGCCGAACGTCCGCCGTTCCCCGCGCACCTTCGCGGCAGCGGCGGGGCGGACAAGCCGGGCCTGAGCATGCGACGTTTCGAAGAACGATACGCCGAGTGGACCGTCGCGACCCGCTGGCCGGTCATGGCCGGCAGCCTGATCCTGGTCCTGCTGGCCGCCGCCGGGGGCGCGTTCCTCGAGTTCTCCGTCGACTACCGCATCTTTTTCGCCAAGGACAATCCCCAGCTCCTGGCGCTCGAAGCCCTGGAAGACACCTACGGCACGAACGACAACATCCTGTTCATGGTGGCTCCCGAAGACGGCGACGCCACTTCGGAACGGGCCCTCGCGGCCGCGGCCTGGCTCACCGAGCAGGCCTGGCAGACGCCGTACTCGATCCGGGTCGATTCGATCGTGAACTTCCAGCATACGGAGGCCGACGGCGACGACCTGTCCGTCGGCGACCTCGTGGACCCGGAAAAGCTGGGCGACCCGCGGGAGCGGTCCCGGATCCGGGCGGTCGCGCTGGCCGACCCCCGCCTCGCGGGCAGCCTGATCGCCCGGGACGGCGGCGTGAGCGCCGTCAACGTCACGGCGGAACTGCCGGTGGAAGGACAGGCCGTCAGGGTCCCCGAGATCGCCGCCTTCGCGCGCGGCCTCGCCGCCGAGGTGGAAGAGCGCTTTCCGGGCATCGACGTCCGGCCGGTCGGCACGGCGATGATCGGCGCAGCCTTCGCCGAAGCGTCGGTGCAGAGCCAGGTGGTCTTCCTGCCGGCCAGCCTGGCGGTCATGGCGCTGATCCTCTTCCTCCTGACCCGGCGTCTCGCCGGCGTCGCCGCGACCGGCCTGGTCATGACCTTCTCCGTCGCCGCGTCGGTCGGGCTGGGCGGCTGGGTCGGCCTGCCGTTCACGCCGTCCACGGCGCCGGCGCCGACCATCGTGCTGATGATCGTCGTGGCCAACTGCGTGCATCTGCTGGTCGCCGTGCAGCAGGGCCTGCGGGCCGGGGATTCGAAACGCGCCGCCATCGTGGAGGCGGTGCGGATCAACCTCTATCCGGTGTTTCTCGCGAGCGCGACCACGGCTCTCGGATTCCTGTCCCTGAATTTTTCCGAGGTGCCGCCCTACCGCCACCTGGGCAATTTCGTGGCCTTCGGCATCGGCGCCTCCTTCCTGCTCTCGGTCGCCTTCCTGCCGGCGCTGCTCTCGCTGCTGCCGATGCGCGCGCCGGCGGCCGGCCGGACCGGCGGCGATCCGGCCATGGCGGCGGTCGCGGACTTCGTCGTGCGCCGCCGCAAGCCGCTGCTCTGGGTCTCGGCGGCCGTGGTGCTCGCCCTGGCGGCGGCCGCCCCGCGCAACGACCTCAACGACGTGCTGGTCCATTTCTTCGACGAAAGCGTGGAGCTGCGCCGGGACATGGATTTCCTGGACGAGAGGCTCGGCGGCAACACGGTGCTCGAATACACGCTGGCCTCCGCGGGGCCGGGCGGCGCGACCGATCCCGCCTTCCTCGCCGACGTGTCGGCCTTCGCCGAATGGTGCCGCGGGCAGCCCGAAGTCCGGCACGTCATGACGATCGCCGACACGTTCCGCAGCATCAACAGGAGCATGCACGGCGACGACCCGGCCGCCTACCGGCTGCCGGAAAGCCACGACCTCGCCGCGCAATACCTGCTGTTGTACGAACTCTCGCTGCCCCAGGGCCTCGGCCTGAACACCCGGATCGACGCCGACCGGTCGGCGACCCGCGTCACGGTGACGGCGAGGACGCTCCCGTCGCGGGAGCTCGTGGCGCTGAACGCGCGCGCGGAGGCGTGGCTGGAAGCCAACGCGCCGCGCATCGTCCACGCCGAGGGCTCCGGCACCGCGCTGATTTTCGCCCATCTCGCCCAGCGCAACATACGGGCGATGCTGGGCGGAACGGTCCTCGCGCTCCTCGGCATTTCCGTCATCCTGATCGCCGCCCTGCGCTCGCTCCGGATCGGCCTCGTCAGCCTCGTGCCCAATCTGGTCCCCGCGCTGACGGGCTTCGGGGTCTGGGGCCTGACGATGGGGCAGGTCGGAGTCTCGCTTTCGGTGGTGGTGGCCATGACGATCGGGATCGTGGTGGACGACACCGTGCACTTCCTCGGCAAGTATCTGCGCGCGCGCCGCGAACGCGGCGAAAGCCCGGAGGAAGCGGTGCGCTACGCGTTCGGGACGGCGGGGCGGGCGCTGTTCACGACCACCACCGTTCTGGTGGCGGGCTTCACGATCTTCCTCCTGTCGCCGTTCGTCCCGACCGCGCAGGTCGGCCTGCTCACGGCGCTGATCGTCGCCTTGGCGATGGCCGCCGATTTCCTACTCCTTCCGCCGCTCCTCCTGGCCGTGGACCGGAACCGCCCCGCGGCGGAGGGCCGGTAGGCGCGGCGGCCCGCCCCCGCATTCATTCCCGACCCTCACCCTTCCAGGGAGAGGAAACCCGAGTGGCACGGCCGCGCCCCAATGGTCCCCTCTCCCGCGTGCGGGAGAGGGACAGGGTGAGGGTGTCGGAGAACGACGCGCCGCCCCGACCGCGTTTCGCGGCGGTATGCGGCCTCACTTCGAGAAGCCGGTCGGCAGCCATATTCCCCCCGGCATCGAGCGCAGGAAGGCGTAGACATAGGCCCCGACCTGCTCGAACCGGCCGCCGACCGACACCAGCTCGAACGAGTGAATGCCGCGCACCAGGACGAAGACGCCGAACCTGCCGTTCACGATCCGGGCGCCCGGCCAACGGGAGAGCGCCGACAGTTTTTCCGGCACGGCGCGGCCGTCCTCGTTCAGCTCGCCGATCAGGGCCGTCCAGTTGCTCCCCTTGTCCAGCCAGTATCTTCCGTCCCGCGGCCTTTCGTCCGTGTTGAAGAAGCCGATCCCGAGCCTCGGCCCCACGCCGTCCGCCCGCACGTCGAGGTGGACGCCCAGGCGGCGGAAGGCGCCGCGCGCTTCGAAGCGCGGCAGAGCGTCGGCGACGAGCGCACGCTCCCCGGGCCAGCCTGCGCGTTCCAGGAACGCCAGGACCTCCCGCGCCGTTCGAAAGCCCGCCATCGTCAGGCGGATCGCCCTCTCCCGCGCGGGAAAGACGCGGACGGTTTCGAGGCGCGTGTCGGGACTGACCGCCCGGTACACCCGCCCGACCTCCCGGCGCTCGGCGTCGTCGAGCTCCCGGCGGGCGGCCTGGCCGACCGAGTCGAGCAGGACGCCGATGTCCGCGAACCGCCGGCTGCCGCCGTCGCCGGACAGCGGACGCCCGATGGAGCTCAGGAAGATCCCGGGATCGGGCGCAGCGCCGCGCCGCTCCGTGCCGATGTCGTATTCGAGCATGAGCTCCCAGTCGGTAATGCGGCGCAGCGCCGATTCCTCCCGGTCCATCTCGCGCAACAGCCGGGCGATTCCCGCGACGTAGGGAACCGCGCTTTCGGACCGGCCCGCCTCCTCGATGGCCGCGGCCGTCCGGCTCCCGCCATTGATCGAGACGCCGAGATCGGCTCTCCGCCGGGGATCGTGGAGCGGCAGCCCGAACCCGAACGGGAACGCCGCGACCGTCGCGCCCAGTTCGCCGGCGCGCCGCGTCAGCGCGTCCCAGTGCGGGCCGTCGATCAGTTCCGCCGGAATCGACCCCCCTTCACGCAGCCGTTCCAGGACATCCCCGAAGGACTCTCCCTCGCGAAGCAGGCTGTCCTCGCTGGCCGCCGATACCTCCTCGCTCTCCATGCTCCGTTCCTCGGGAGGGCGTCCTCTCAGGCGAAAACGGGGACGGGGTTGAGGTCCGCTTCCGCGAGGGGGCCGTCGAGCCGCCCCATCTCCACCGGCACGTCGTACAGGCGTCCCGGCGCGAAGCGTTCCCAGAAGTGGCGCAGGCCGGGCACGATCACCCGCGCCACCGGCATCCCCACGTCGGGCCGGGTCTGGTCCAGCGCCAGGAACTCCATGCCCCGGGCTTCCACGAGCGCGCGGCAGCGCTCGATATCCTCCCTGGTGTCCGCGGTGCCGGGGACCGGATAGTCCGCCTTCACGCGGGGCGCGGCGCCGGGCGCCGGCGCCAGATAGGGATGATCGGCGAGCCGCGCGTTCTTCCACCACCACAGGCACAACGGATCGTCGAGGCCGTACTTGCCGCCGGCGTCGCCCGGGCGGGGAACCCAGGTCAGGCACTGATTCAACTCGCATACCGCGCGAAAGGCGGCGATGTGCGGATCGGTGTGCGCGCCGGCTCCGTAGATGATGTCTTCGGGCTCGGCGTCGGTCCGGCGCGACAGGGCGACGAAGGCGGGTATGCCGAGGTCGGAGGTCGCGTCCAGCAGCCACATGTCGCGCCCGCAGCCGCGGTAGTAGCCGCGCGCCGACGCCAGATAGTCGTCGCCGAAGCTCTCCAGGTCGACGCCGGGCAGGCGCAGCCGGTTGTACCACCAGATCCCGAAGGCGTCGCGCTCCACCAGTTCGAGGAAGCCCTGAAGGATCGCCTCCTCGAGCGTGTTCCCGGCGGCGCAGCCGTTGGAGTCCGCCCAGAGGTTGGCGTCCCCGCGCTGCTCGGGCGTCATGCTGTAGAGCATGGCCGTCGGCAGCCAGCGATGCCGGTCCCGGCTGAGCGACCACACGGGCGACCAGTCGATCTCCCTGTCGGGATCGAAGCGCGGCGGGACGATGTTGTAGGGATGGCGGCGGGCGTTGATCTCCTCCGCGTTGTCCAGTTGCCTGTCGCTGAAGAGCTGGACGTCGTTGGGGTGGATCGGCGTCTCGTCTCCCCCCCCGGCGAAATCCGCGAACCGCCCCGCGCGGCGGATCTCGTCGCCGTGGAACGCGCAGGAGTAGCGCTCGACCGCCTCGCACAGCGCGCTCGCCTCGGATTGCTCCCGCGTGCTCCCCTTGCCGGCGCTCTTGCTTCTCAAACTGCGCCGCAGCGTGCTCAGGCTCTTGATCCTCAACGCCAGATTGCTGCCCGCCCAGTGGACGTGCAGCCAGGGATCGGCCGCGTCCGTGGTGCGGGAGAGCCATGTCACGACGCCGGTGACGGGACTGACCAAGTGGCGGTAGCGGGCCAGCGTCTCTTCCGGCGGCACCGAGCGCGCGCCGCCGCTGTTGCGCGCGCCCTTCGGACTCGGTTTCAGCCGCACCGGAACCGCCGGCCGGTCGGCGCGGCGCAAGGCCTCGTCGCCGCATGCGGGGCACTGGGGCCGGCGCACGGCAAGATGCCGCTCGCCCGCGAGCCGGGCGGCGTCGAGCGTGACCGCCCGCTCGTGGAGCGGCGCCGCCTCCTGAAAGACCAGCCACTTGGCGATCTCGGCGGCCACGAGGGCCAGGACCGCGTCCAGGACGGCGGCCTCGGACGCGAAGGGACGGAAAGCCGCGTCCTCGCCGGCACGGTCGCGCAGGAAGGCGTGGACCTCCTGATGGCCGCGCAGGCGATGGGCGACACAGGCCCAGCACGGGCCCCGGGCCGCCGGCCGGAAGACCGGGCCGAAGAGGGATTGCACGCCCCTGGGCCTCACCAGCATCCACGGCGCGCCGGACGCCAGGTGACGGCGGTTGAGGGCGTCGTGCCGTCCGTCCAGGTAGTCGGCGCAGACGACGACGGAGAGGGACGGACGGTCCGCGCCGACGCCCACGCCGACGGACTCGAGCCCGCGGGCGAGACGGCCGTCGTCGCCGGAGACCGCGACGGTCGACGCGGCCAGCCGTTCCTCGGCCCAGCGGGGAGAGGTGCCCTGCGAGGACCACCAGGCCGCCCGCTCCCGCGTCATGGCGTGCTCGCCGGACACGACGTATCCCCTGGCCGCGAGCGAAGCCAGCGCCGCGTGCACGTCGGCGGCCGGATGCGCGTCGCCGAGGGCCGCGGCGATGTCGTCCCGCGAGCGGCGGCCGTCGAGCAGCGGCAGGAGATCGCCGTGGATCGGTCCGTGCAGCAGGGTGTTGAACGCTTCCGAAACCAGCAGCGTCCGCCCGTCGCCGATCCGGCGGAACTCGAGGTGGGGAGTCAGCGCGGGAAACGCGACCGCGCCGCGGTCGGCGGCGGCGGTCCTCGCCAGGATCCCGCGCCGCCGCGCTTCTACGGCCATGCTCTACTCCGGACGCGGCGGCGCGCTCAAGACGGACCGAACGGTTCGGAGGCGTTCCGCCCGACAAGGGTATCGATCTCCCGGGCGGCGTCGGCGGCGATGACGGGCACGGCGGCGGTCAGCGCGTCGAAATCGTCCATGCCGCAGGCTCTCGCGACCACGGCCTTGACCTTGTCGGGCGCCCTCTCCACCGCGAAACCCTCCTCCCCGACCAGCCGCAGAATGCCGCGCAGGTTCCGCCACAGCGCCGCGGCCTCCGCCAGACGTCCGGCGTCGGCGGCACGAAAGACCGAGGCGGCGGCGGGCGCCGAATCGTCCGGGCCGTTTCCGGCATGGGTCAGGCGCAGCAGCCCGGCGGCGCGCTCGACATCGCGGAGGCCGCCGCGCATGCCGTCGAAAGACGAGAGGCCCGGTTCGGCCGCGCCTCCGGCCCCGTCCCGCAACTCCGCGACGAGCGCGTCGCGGGCGGCCCCATGGGCAAGGGCCTCGCGCCGCGCATCGTCGAACCGGGTTCCGACCCGGGATTCGCCGGACACGAAGACACGGCGCGAGCGGGTCAGGTCGAGAAGCTCGCCGGCCGAGCCGGCGGCCCGGTGGTGCTCCGCGAAACCGGCGAGCGAACGGACGGCCCTCCCTTCCCCGCCCGGGACCGGCGCGAACAGCAGGCTGCCGCGCGACACCGAACGGAGCGCGCCGCGGAAGCGATGGCACAGAGCCTTGTATCGTTCGGCGGGGCCGCCGTCGTACACGAACACGACGTCGAGTCCGGCCCCCGGCGCGGCCTCGCCGCTCGCCAGGTCGCCCAGAACGGCCGCCGCGACTCCGCCCTCGCCGCTCCGGCCGTGGCGCTCGGCGAACTCCTCCTCGACCGCCGAAAGAACGGCGGCGACCGCGGCCTCCGCCACGTTGGAGAGGGCGGCCCCCGCCTCCACCGGCGAGAGGTTGCCCCGCAGGGTGTGCATGCCGATCTGGAAGGCCTTGTCGTTCGACCAGCTGCGCACGGTATCCACCGTGTCCTCCGCGTCCTGGACGGGGATTTCGGCGATCCGCTCCTTCATCTCGAGGGCGCCGAACTCCCGCGTCCAGTAGAGTCGCGCGAGGCCGCGGCGGGCGATCGCCTCGGTTTCCGGATCCGGTCCGAAACCCTCCGGGAGATCGAGATCGGTGAATTCCCTGTCCTGGAGGCCGTCGAGGAGTTCCGGATTGCGTTCGATCCATCCGGCGAGGCGCGGCGCGGCGCCGAAGATCTCGACGATGGCGTCGAAGGCGTGCGGACGCTCCGCGGAGACCGGGCTGTCGTAGGCGCTCCAGTCGTCGATCTCGGGATAGAATTTCGCGCGCCATTCGTCGACTAGCGGGTCCATGGTCTCGAACCAGCGTTTCGGACGCAGGACGAGGTTGAACAGCTTGCTGTAGCCCTCCGGCAGTTGCGGCGACTCTTCCGCGCCCCGGTGCTGCAACAGCGGGTATGGCCGGCTCGCCGCGGCGTGATGATCGGCGTGGCGCTGCATGTTGTAGAACATCCAGTTGCTGAACTTGCCGTCCACGCTCCAGGTATGGCGGGGCCGGGCCTTCTCGAACCGTCCGTCGGGAAGGCGGACCCGGCGCAGCCCGTAGTGCTGGAGGTAGTTGCTGATCTTCATCGAGAAGACGGCAAGCATGCCCAGGGCGAAATAGACCGGGATCGCCCACGGGCCGCCCATCCAGTAGACCAGCGCGTACCAGAACGCCAGTTCGGCGCCGTAGCGCCAGAACGGATTGGAGTAATGCCAGACCGGCAGGCGGCGGCGCGCGAGCCGTTCGCGGGCCACCCTCCAGGCGCCGGTCAGGTTGCACGCCACCTCGCGGGGGAAATAACGCCAGAAACTCATGCCCTTGGGCGCCGAGCCCACGTCCAGCGGCGTGCCGACGAGGGCGTGGTGGATGTAGACGTGCTCCGTGGCGTAGTGCGGGTAGGAGGCGGACGCGAGCAGGAACTCGCCGACACGCCGCTCCCACGTCACGCGCCGGTGCACCAGTTCGTGGCCGACGATGAAGACCGCCTGAGCCTCGAGGGCCAGCACGGCCCCCATGACGACCCCTTCCCAGACGGACAGATCGCCGGAGACGAGAATCCGCCAGAGGCCGAAGACCAGCGTCGCCGGCCAGAGGAGCGCCCACCCCCAGACCGGAAGGTTGTGCCAGAACAGGCGGCCTTCGGACGCCCTCCCCGGATCCAGGTTCCGCTCGTCCACGCCCAGGGCCATGTCCATCTGGGCACCGATCATGATGAAGGCGACCGGCGCCGCCATCCACCAGCCGCCGTAGATCAAGGCGTTGACGATCAGCGGGAAGATCGCCAGGGGCAGAAAGTGCGGGAGGGCGTTCCGGAACGACGGCGCGGCCGTCCCCGCGCCCGAACCGGCTGAATTCGCCTCGTCGACAGCCATGACGGCCCCTCGCTCTTGCCGACCGGAGCGGTTTCGCCCGAGTTCCTATTTTCGCCGTTGAGGCGGGTCCGGTAAAGGCGCTCCCGCAGCGCAGGATGCCGCCGGGCCGGAGCCGCCCTAATCGAGGGCCGGAACCCGCAGGGGCTTCCAGTCGTCGGCCAGGCGGAGCGGCACCCCGGTCCTGTCCTGAAGCTCGTCGAACCCGAGGTCCTCGAGCATCTCCCGGACGGTCGGGCCGCCGGGTCCGAAATCGATGACCGCGAGGTCCGAGTAGACCGTGGACACGCACGCCCGGCCCGTGAGCGGCAGCGTGCACTCCTCGACGATCTTGGGATCCCCCTTCCGGGTCGTGTGCGTGGTCATGACGAACACGCGCTTGGAGCCCGCCACGAGGTCCATGGCGCCGCCGACGCCCGGCAGCGCGTCCATGCCCGTCGTCCAGTTCGCCAAGTCCCCCGTCCGCGACACCTGAAAGGCGCCGAGGACGCAGATGTCGATGTGACCGCCGCGGATCATGGCGAACGAATCGGCGTGATGGAAAAAGGACCCGCCCGGCAGCAGCGTCACCAGCTTCTTGCCGGCGTTGACCAGCTCCTCGTCCTCCTCCCCCGGCTCCGGCCGCGGTCCCATGCCGAGAATGCCGTTCTCGCTCTGGAACACGATCTCGCGGTCCTCCGGCAGGTAGTTCGCCACCAGCTCCGGCATGCCGATCCCGAGGTTGACGAAGGAGCCGTCGGGAATGTCCCGGCCGGCGCGCCAGGCGATCTGAGTGCGGTCGAGGCGCTCCGTCATGTCCTCAGCCTCCTTCCCGGGCGACCAGTTCGCGCTCGCTGAGGGGGTTCGGCACCGCGACCACTCGGTCGACGAAGACGCTCGGCGTCACAACGGTCTCGGGGTCGAGCTCCCCGAGCTCGACGACGGTCCGCACCTGCACGACGGTGGTCCTGGCCGCCATGCACATCGGCGGCCCGAAATTCCGCTGCGCCTTGCGGTAGACGAGATTCCCCCAGCGGTCCGCCTTCTCCGCCTTGACCAGCGCGAAATCGGCGCGGATCGGCAGCTCCAGGACGTACTCCCTGCCGTCGAACACGCGGTGCTCCTTGCCCTCCGCCAGAGGGGTGCCGACGGACGTGGGCGTGTAGAAGCCGCCAATTCCCGCGCCCGCGGCCCGGATACGCTCGGCCAGCGTCCCCTGCGGCACCAGCTCCAGCTCGATCTTCCCCTCCCGGTGCAGGTCGTCGATGACCGTCGAGTTGTCCTGGCGCGGGAACGAGCACACGATCTTGCCGACCTGTCCCGTGGACAACAGCCTGGCGATGCCGACGCGGCCCACGCCCGCGTTGTTGCTGACGACGGTGAGGTCCCTGGCGCCCTGCTCCGCCAAGGCGTGGAGCAGGTCGATGGGACTGCCCGCCATTCCGAACCCGCCGACGTGGATGACGGCGCCGTTGGGGATGTCGGCCACGGCCTCCGCGAGACCGCTGACGATCTTGTTCATCATGACGGGGGACAGTCATAGCGGCCGCCCGCCGATATTTCCAGTCCGCGCGGAACCCGGCTCGCCGCGCGGAATCAGAAAGCCGCCTCGATGGTGTCGCAAACCGTGCGCAGCACCTCGACGCGCCCGTGGTACTTGTCCTCGGAGGCGATGAGATGCCACGGAGCGACGCCGGCGCCGGTGCGCGCGACCATCTCGCACACGGCTTCCTCGTAGGCCGGCCACTTCTTCCGGTTGCGCCAGTCCTCGTCCGTCAGCTTGTGCCGCTTGTGGACCGTCCGCTCGCGATCCTGGAAGCGCCGGAACTGCTCGTCCCGGCTGATGTGCAGCCAGAACTTGGCGAGAATCACGCCGTGGCAGCGCATCTCCGACTCGAATTCGTTGATCTCCCCGTACGCCCGCCTCCAGTCGGCGGCGGCGGCCAGGCCCTCCACCCGCTCGACGAGGACGCGCCCGTACCAGGATCGGTCGAAGACGGTGAAGTGGCCCTTGCGCGGCAGATGGCGCCAGAACCGCCAGAGGTAGGGGCGCGCCTTCTCCTCGTCGCTCGGCGCCGCGACGGGAACGACCCTGTAGAAGCGGGCGTCGAGCGCCGCCACCACCCGCCGGATCGCTCCGCCCTTCCCCGCCGCGTCGGCCCCTTCGAAAACCAGGACCACGGACCGGTCCCTCATCTTCCGGTGCCGCGACAGCAGGCCGAGTCTTTCCTGGAGACGCCGGAGCTCCTGGCGATACGTCTTGCGCGGCAGCCGCCGGGTCAGGTCGAGCGCGCGCAGGACATCGCGCCCGTCCGGTCCGGAGAGTTTCGGGAGCTCGACGGCGGG
This sequence comes from Alphaproteobacteria bacterium, assembly GCA_963663355.2. Classification (GTDB taxonomy): domain Bacteria; phylum Pseudomonadota; class Alphaproteobacteria; order UBA2966; family UBA2966; genus UBA2966. Next base: position 1,257,583 of record CAXXKS010000001.1, on the reverse strand, counting down.
AGGACCCGGCGGCGCGGCGTCGAGCCGCCGGCGCAGCGACTCCAGCAGGGACGCCGCCGTCGCCGCCGTCCGGTACCGGGGGTCCGCCCCTTCGATCACGATCCAGGGTGCGTGAGGCGCGTTCGTGCGGCTGAGGACGATCTCGGAGACGTTCCGGAGGCCGTCGTAGTGCCTGAAACGCTCCCAGTCCGCGTCGGTCACCCGCCAGCGGGTCCGCGGGTTTTTCTCGAGCGCCCTCAGCCGCTTGCGCTGCCGCTGCTTGGAGAGGTGCAGCCAGTACTTGAGGATGAGCGCGCCTTCGGCGGCGAGCATCGCCTCGAAGCGCAGAATCTCCTCGATGCTCGCCTCCAGGGCGCCGGCGCCCGTCCTGTCGTGGACCCGGTCGAGGACAGGCGCCGTGTACCAGGACCCGAAGAAGACGCCGATCTTGCCCTTGGGCGGCAGGGCGCGCCAGAAACGCCACATCGGGGGACGCTCGCGCTCCTCCCGCGTGGGCTCGCCCATGGCGTTGGTCTCGATCCGCCGCGGGTCCATCCAGAGGTTGAGGGTGTTGACGGTCTCCCCCTTCCCGGCGCCGTCCACGCCGTCGATCAGGACGACGACGGAGAAGTCCCCGCGCCCGGCTAACTCGAACTGGGCCGAGAGCAGGGCTTGCCGGAGTCCCGGCTCCTCCTCCCGGAAGGCCGCCTTGTCGAGCTTGTGGCCCTGCTCCGCCGATTCGAACACGGCGCGCGCCTCCGATACCCCTCTGACCGCATTCCCGGGCCGCATGTTGTCGCGCGCTTCCACACACCTCAAGGACCGCAACGGCCTGCCCATGTGCGACCCGGACGGGCGGGGCGGCCTTACGCGGCAGCCCCCTCCTCCCCGGGCTCGCCGTAAGGGCACGCCGCGAAGTGCCCGTTCCCGAAGTCCCGCATGGCGGGACGCTCCCCCGCACAGGTCGGACGAGCCACGGGACAGCGGGTCCGGAACACGCAACCGGAGGGCGGCGCCAGGGACGACGGGAGTTCGCCCGCCGGCACGGCCGGCCGGCGTCCGCGCTCGACGGCCGGATCCGGGATCGGCACCGCGGAGACGAGAGCGCGGGTGTAGGGATGGCGGGGAGCGCGGACCACGTCGCGCGCGGCGCCGTATTCCACGGCGCGGCCGAGATAGAAGACCATGATCCGGTCCGAGACGTGCTTCACCACGCTCAGGTCGTGGGCTATGAAGATCAGCGCGAGACCCAGGTCCCGCTTCAGTTCGGCCAGAAGGTTGACGATCTGGGCCTGCACGCTCACGTCGAGGGACGACACCGGCTCGTCGCAGATCACCAAGCGCGGCCGCACGATCAGCGCCCGGGCGATATTGATGCGCTGGCACTGGCCGCCGGAGAATTCGTGCGGATAGCGGTCGAGCCGATCCGGCGGCAGGCCCACGCGCTCCATCATGGCCGCCACCCGCATTCCGATTTCGTCCCTCGCCATGCGGGGGTGATGGGTGACCAGAGGCTCGGCGATGATCTCGCCCGCCGTCATCCGGGGGTCAAGGGAGGCGAGCGGATCCTGGAAGACCATCTGGATGTCCCGGCGGCGGCGGTGGCGGTCCCGGGGCGCCATCGCCAGCAGGTCCGCGCCCTGCCAGAGCGCCCGCCCGCCGGACGCGGGCACCGTGCCGATCAGCGCACGGGCCAGGGTGGACTTTCCCGACCCGGTCTCTCCCACGATGCCGAGGGTCTCGCCGGAACCGAGATCGAAACTCACGCCCGCGACCGCCCGCAGAAGCCGCGCCCGCTTCCACGGAGGGAGTCCCGCCGGACGGACGGCGAACGCGACCGACAGGTCGCGGACCGACAGGAGCGGCGCGGTCACGGCGCCCCGTCGAGGGGCCGGTGGCAGGCAGCGCGGCGGCCGCCGGGAAAGGGCGTGAGCACGGCCGGCTCGCGCGCGCACCGGTCGACGGCCCGTGGGCAGCGGGCCGCGAACGGGCAGCCGGGGGCGGGCCGCCCCGGGTCCGGCGGGTTGCCCGGGATCGCGGGCAGGCGCTCTTCGTCGCGGTCGAGCCGGGGCACCGCCTCCAGCAGTCCCCGCGTATAGGGGTGCAGCGGAGCCGCGAAGACGCGGTCCACCGGTCCGTTCTCCATGATCCGGCCGTCGTAGAGAACCGCGACGTTGTCACAGTTTCCGGCGACGATGCCCATGTCGTGAGTGACCAGGACGACGGCGGTTCCGAACTCGGACCGGACCTCCGCGAGCAGGCGCATGATCTGGGACTGCACGGTGACGTCGAGAGCGGTGGTCGGCTCGTCGGCGATGAGCAGGCGGGGACGGCAGACCAGCGCCATGGCGATGAGCACCCGCTGGCGCATTCCGCCGGAGAACTGGTGGGGATACATGCCGATCCGGGCCCTCGCGTCCGGGACGTCCATGGCGTCGAGCAAGCGGACGCACTCGGCGAGCGCCTCGCGCCGGCCCATGCCGCGGTGCAGGGTCAGCACCTCGGTCATCTGGTCGGCGATGCGCATGTACGGGTTGAGCGAGGTCATGGGGTCCTGGAAGACCATGGCGATCCGGCTGGACCGGAAGCGGTTGAGCGCGGTCTCGTCGAGACCGAGGAGCTCGGTTCCGTCGAACACGACCGAGCCCGTGGCCGCACCGTTCCCGGCCAGCAGCCCCATGATGGCGAACATGATCTGGCTCTTGCCCGACCCGCTTTCGCCCACGACGGCGAGCGACTGGCCCGCCTCTACGGCCAGGTCGACCCCGTTGACCGCGTAGACCGTGCCGCCGGTCGTCTCGAAGGACACCCGAAGGTCGCGCACGCGCAGCAGCGCCACGGCTCAGCGGTCCTTCGGGTCGAGGGCGTCGCGCAGCCCGTCGCCCAGGAAGAAGAACGAGAACAGCGTCACGACGAAGAAGAAGAGCGGAAAGAGAAGCTGCCACAGCGTGCCGTACTGCATCTGGCCGGCGCCGGCGTTGATCAGGGCGCCCCAACTCGTGTCGGGTTCCTGAATCCCGAGGCCGAGGAAGCTGACGAAGCTCTCGTAGACGATCATGGAGGGCACCAGCAGCGTGGCGTAGACGATCACCACGCCCAGCAGGTTGGGGATGACGTGGCGGACGATGATCCGGCGGGGCGTGACGCCGATGGCCACGGCCGCCTCGACGAATTCCCGGTTCTTGATGCTCAGGGTCTGCCCGCGGGCGATGCGGGCCATGTCGAGCCAGCTCACGAGGCCGATGCCGACGAAGAGCATCAGGACCGAGCGGCCGGACACGACCATGAGGATGATCAGGACGAACATGTACGGAATCGACATCAGCACATCGACGACGCGCATCATCGTGCCGTCGATCCGCCCGCCGAAATAGCCGGCCGCGGTCCCGTACAGCGTGCCGACCACCACCGAGATCAGCGCCCCCACGATACCGACCGCGAGCGAGATCCGGGTCCCCTGCACGGTGCGGGCGTAGAGGTCGCGGCCGAGCTCGTCCACCCCGAAATAGTGGCCGTTGGCGAGGGAGGGCGCGCCCTCCATCGCGACGTTGCCGAGCATCGACCAGTCGATCTCCTCGTGGGACCAGGAGGCGGCCAGATCGCCGAACAGAGCGAACGCCGCGACCAGCGTCAGCACCGCCAGGCTCGCCGCGGCGGCGCGGTTTCGGAAGAATCGGGCGCGGGCGTCGCGCCAGAGCGAGTGCCCGCGGGGGCCGCGGCGGGCAGCGGATGCGGCCATCGTCCGCAGGGCGCGTCGTCCGAAGAAGGGGACCATCGGCTCAGTACCTGATCCGGGGGTCTATCCAGGCGTAGAGGAGGTCGACCAGAAGGTTGAACATGATCGTCAACGCGCCGGTCAGGATCGTCACCCCCATGATTACCGGATAGTCGCGGTTAAGGGCGGAATTGACGAAGAACTGCCCGATCCCGCCGGTGGCGAAGAAGACGTCGATCACGACGGAGCCGGTGATCATGCCCACGAAGGCCGGCCCGAGATAGGAAATCACCGGCAGCATCGCGGGCTTCAGCGCATGACGGAACACGATCCGCCGCCGCGGCAGGCCCTTGGCGCGCGCCGTGCGGATGAAGCCCGAGTTGAGCACCTCAAGCATGGAAGAGCGGCTGAGCCGCGCGATCGAGGCCATGAACGACGTCGACAGCGCGATCACCGGCATGACGACGTAGGTCCACTGCCCGCCCTGCCAGCCGCCCCCGGGGAGCCACCCCAGCCACAGCGTGAAGACCAGGGTCAGGATCGGCGCCATCACGAAGTTGGGCAGCACCTGGGCGCCGATCGAGACCCCCACCGCGAGACGGTCGAGAACGGAGTTGTGACGGACCGCCGCCGCGACGCCGAGGGAAACGCCCGCCGAGACCGCCACGGCGAAGGACAAGGCACCGTAGGTGAGGGTCACCGGAAAGCCCTGCCGGATGATCTCGTTGACGGTCTGATCCTTGTACTGGAACGAAGGGCCAAAATCGAACTCGGTCGCGACGGCGACGACGTAGCGCCAGATCTGCACGGCCAGCGGCTGGTCGAGCCCGTATTTCCTCTCCAGGTTCGCCATGACCTCGGGCGGAAGCGCGCGTTCGGCGTCGAACGGCCCACCCGGCGCGGCGTACATCAACACGTAGGAGAGGACGACGAGCGCGAGCAGCGTCGGCGCCGCGACCGCGAGCCGCCTGAAGAAATAGGACGCCACCCGGCGGCCGTCAGGCGGGCACGCCCCGGAGGCGGCCGGCCACCGTCAGTTCGCGACGCGGTAGAGGTTCCTGGAATACCAGTTGTTTTCCACGTTCTCGTAAGGCCAGCCCTTGATGTCGGCGGACAGCAGGAACGTGTTGGCGTAGTGGTAGATCGGTATGACGGCCATGTCCTCGGCGAGTATCTTCTCCACCTCCGCGTATATCCTGCCGGGGTTCTCCACAGTCTTCGAGGCGCCCATCAGCTCGTCCACTTTCGGGTTCGAATAGCCGCCGTCGTTGGCGCCGTGGCCCGTGGTGAGCAGGTCGAGGAACGTCGAAGCTTCGTTGTAGTCGCCGCACCAGGCGGAACGGGCCACGTCGAACTCCCGGTTCTTGCGGATATTGAGGTAGGTTTTCCACTCGAAGTTGGCGAGCGTGATCCGTACTCCCAGTTTCTGCTTCCACATCTGGCCGATCACAGTCGCGATCTGCTTGTGGCTCTCGGAGGTGTTGTAGATGAGCCTGAGGGTCAGATCTCCGACCCCGGCCTCGCCGAACAGGCGCTTGGCCTCGGCGTCCCGCTCGGACTGGCTGAGCCCGGCGTAGGCGATGTCCGGCATGGCGAACCCGGCGGTCTTGAGGTGAGTGAAGTTGTAGGCCGGCCACTGGCCGCCCTTCAGCAGCCGGTCGACGATCACGTCGCGGTCGACCGCCATACCGAGCGCCCTGCGCACCCGCACGTCGCGCAACGCCGGATTGCCGCTCTCCGTGTGGTTGAACGCGTAATAGTACGAGCAGAGCCGCGGGACGCTCCGGGCCTCGTCCGGCAGCTCCTCCTTGAGCGCCGGGTATTGTCCGGGAGGCAGCGGCTCCAGATGGTCGAGCTCTCCGGCGCGGTACCGGGTCAGCGCCTGGTTCACGTCGTTGACGACGAGCCCCGTGACCTTGTCGATGATGACGTTGTCGGCACCCCAGTACAGCGGGTTCTTCACGCGCGTGTGGTACTCGTTCAGCACCACCTCCCTGAGCACGTAGGCACCGTTCGACACCATGTTTCCGGGTGCCGTCCACTTGGCGCCGTGGGTCTCCACGGTGGCCGCGTGGACCGGAAAGAGCGTGGCATAGGTCGTCATCGCCGCGAAGTAGGGCACCGGCTTGCTCAGCCTGACCTCCAGGGTGCGGTCGTCGACGGCCCGCACGCCGAGCTCGGCCGGCATCTTCCTTCCGGCCAGGATCTCCCCGGCGTTCACCATCTGGGTGAGCTCGACGTACCAGCCGTAGGGCGATGCCGTCGCCGGATCGACCGCGCGCCGCCAGGCATAGACGAAATCGTGCGCCGTCACGGCGTCGCCGTTCGACCACCTGGCGTCCTCGCGCAACGTGAAGGTGTAGACCGTGTTGTTTTCCGAAGCCGCGTAGCGGACGGCCACTCCGGGGACGAGGTCGCCCTTCGCGTCCTGGCTCAACAGGCCTTCGAAGAGGTCGCGAATGACATGGAACCCCGACGTGTCCTGGTTGAGCTGGGGGTCGAGCGTGGGGAACTGGTCCAGCAGACGGTAGGTAAAGGTCTGGTCGTCCGACAACGCCTCGCCGGTCACGGGATGGACGCCGGCGGCCTGAGCCTGGACGCCGGCAGCCAGGAACAGGGCCGCGGCGGCGGCGACCGCCTTCAGGGTGGAGGTGTGTGTCATGTCCGATTCCTTGGGGTACGTCGCCTGTGGCCGGCCGGACCGTGGACGGAGCCGCGGCCGAACCCCGGCAACGAAAATACGGCCGTTTCGCTTTCCCATCCAGAGGGTCGGATCGAAAGATGCACGGGCATCCGCCTTAAAGGAACGCGCGGCCCATGATGTAGAGGCCGAGGACCAACAGGGAACCGAAGAACACCTTGCGGAAGGCGGTCTCCGACAGCGACCGGCGCACGCGCCTGCCGGCCGCCATGCCGACCAGCGCCGGGAGCACCGCGACCCCGGAGACGAAGGCCAGATCGGGGGGCAGCAACCGGTTGTCCGCGAGCGCGGCGCAGAGGGCGGCTGTGGAAACCGCATAAAGCACCCCCATGGCCTGGATCAGGACATCCCGGCCGAGACCCAAGGCTTGCAGGTAGAGCGTGCCCGGAACGACGAACGAGCCGGTGAGGCCCGTCAGGACTCCGTTGGCCAATCCGACCGCCGGCGACAGCCATTTCTCGCGCGCGCCGGGAGCGGGAACCTGCACCGACGCCAGGCTGGTCGCCGCGTAGAGGCACAGCACCGCCCCAAGCAGCCCCGAGAGCAGACGGGCGTCCGACTTGGCGAGGAGTCCGGTGCCCAGCCAGACACCCAGGCAGGCCGCCGCCAGCAACGGCCACAACCGCCGCAGGATGCCGGACAGGGCGCCGCCGGCCGCCCCCTGCCAAGCGTTGGTGACAAAAGACGGAACCAGCATCAACGCCATCGCCTCCTTGAGTCCGAACGCCGCCGTTAACAGGGCGAGGGAAACAGTCGGCAACCCCAGACCGACGATGCCTTTCACCAAGCCGGCGAGCAGAAAGGCGGCGACGGCGATGGCGAGACTTTCAGGCGTCCACATGCGACGGCAGTCCAGAGATCGAAGTCGTTCCGCTTCCCGGCGGCGGCCCCGCCGGTTCGGGTCTGGAGCATGACAGGCGAGGAAACACAAAAAAAGGGCCGTGCCGCGGGGCGCTTGGCCCGGAACGGCGCCGTGGGTTACGCTCGCGGCGGGATCGGGCAGCGGTTCGGGACTCATGGGCGACGCGGCGCAAAGCCGGGCATACGGCGGATACTTCTCGGCGGGACTGCCCAAGAAACACGACGACGAACTGGTGGAGACGGGTCCGGGCACCGCGGCGGGGGAGTATCTTCGAAAGTTCTGGCATCCGGTGTGCCTGTCGTCGGAACTGGACGGCCCGCCGCTGCCCGTCCGGCATCTCGGTGAAGACCTCGTCCTGTTCCGCGACAAGTCCGGGAGGGTGGGCGCCCTCCACCGCCTTTGCCCGCACAGGGGGACGCCGCTCGAATACGGCGTCGCGTCCGAGCGCGGCCTGCGCTGCCGCCGCCACGGCTGGCTGCTCGACGTCGACGGCACCGTTCTGGATACGCCGGGCGAGCCCCCGGAATCCCGGTTGAAGGACTCGTTCCGCCACGGCGCCTATCCCGCGCGGGAGTATCGCGGGCTGGTGTTCGCCTATCTGGGTCCTCCCGACCGAACGCCCCGGTTTCCCGTATACGACGCCTATCTCCAGCCTGACGACGACTTGGTGCCGTACTCGATCTGGCACTCGTGCAACTGGCTGCACGTTCAGGAAAACATCATGGATCCGGCCCACATCGTCTTCCTCCACAGCCGGAACAACCAGTATCAGCTCTCGCCCCGGATGGACGTGATGCCGGAAGTCGAATTCCGGGAGACCGACGGCGGGCACGGCTGTCTCTACGTCACCAGCCGCCGGCTCGGCGACCTCGTGTGGGTGCGCTGCATTCACGCGCTGCTGCCCGGCTTCTTCCAGGCCGGCGCCCTGTTCGAGCAAGGCGACGCGGAGAAATTCTACACGGGATCGGCGTTGACCCGCTGGACCGTGCCGATCGACGACAGCCACTGCGCGATCTTCGGCTACCGCCACTTCTCCGAAGCCCTGGATCCCCATGGCCTCGGCAGGCCGGAGGACTGCGGCAAGGAGCGCGTCGACTTCGCGCCCGGACAAACCATGCACCGCGGCTACGAGGAGATGCAGCGCAATCCGGGCGACTGGGAAGTGCTCGTCAGCCAGGGGCCGTTGCCCGACCACGGACGCGAGCATCCGGGCCGGACCGACACCGGCGTGATGATGATGCGCCGGCAGTTCCGGCGGGCCCTGCGCGGAGAGGCCGGGCCCGACCTCCACTTGCCGCAAAACGGCTGGGACGCCCGCGCGACCTACACGTTCGACTCGGTCCTGCGGATTCCGCCAGGGAACGGAGACGACAAGGCCCTGGTCGCCGAGGTGGGCAGCCGCGCGGCGGATATCGTCCTGGCCGCAGCCGAGCCTCCGGGACCGGCCCGCGACCAAGTCATCGGGAAACGCATCGAGGCCATGAAGGAAGACCTGCTCTCGCGACGGACATAGACGACCGCGCGGCCGCGTCCCGGCGGGGACCCAGAACAAAAATGGTCGGAGCGAGAGGATTTGAACCTCCGACCCCCACACCCCCAGTGTGGTGCGCTACCAGGCTGCGCCACGCTCCGACGCGCCGCGCGGTCCCACGCGGCATCCGGCGCCACGGATACCCGTCCAGGCGCGTCCGGTCAAGGGACGGACGGCGGATCAGACCCTGCGACGGTCGAGGATGTCGTGGAGTGACGCGAGCTCGTCGACGACCTCTTCGAGCACGCGCCGCCGTTCGGCGTCGAGCGCGCCGCCGCCGCGTCCAGGCCCTTCGCGAAGCACCTTTTGAACGCCTCGAATGGTATAGCCCTCGTTGTAGAGCAGACGCCGGATGCGCCTCAGCAACTCGACGTCTTCCGGCCGGTAGTAGCGCCGGCCGCCACCCCGCTTCAGCGGCCGGACCTGGCTGAACTTGCCTTCCCAGAAGCGCAGGACGTGCTGCGGGACCTCCAGTTCGAAGGCAACCTCGGAAATCGTTCGAAAGGCGCTTGGCGCTTTCGCCGGGCTCCGCGTCCGGGTGCCGCCGCGTTCCTCCGCGTCCACCATCTTCAGCTGTCTAGTCGCCGCGCGACAGGGTTCGGTTGATACGGTCCTTGAGGACGTGAGACGGCCGGAAAACGAGAACCCGGCGCGGCAGAATCGGCACTTCCTCGCCCGTCTTGGGGTTACGGCCGATCCGGCGGCCCTTCTGCCGGACGTAGAAGCTGCCGAACGAAGAGACCTTCACGGTCTCGCCGGCGACCAGACGGCCAGCGATCTCCTTCAGGACGACCTCGACCAGATCGGCGGACTCGTTGCGCGACAGTCCGATCTCCTGGTAGACGGCCTCGCTCAGCTGCGCACGAGTGACCGTTCTTCCCGCCATGCCTCTCCCCACTGTCTGGAGCGCACCCTAGCGTTGCCGAAGAAATCCGTCAATATCAAAGGGATGGGACCGAACACTGAGTCTCGATAGAGTCTCCGGGAGCGCCCGGCGCCCTGGATCCGGGCCGACACTCCCCTACCACCGCGCAAGGCAGGCGCCCCAGGTGAAGCCGCCGCCCATGGCCTCCATGAGGATCAGGTCGCCCCGCTTGATCCGGCCGTCCGAGACCGCCCGGTCGAGGGCGAGCGGGACGGAAGCGGCCGACGTGTTCGCGTGGTCCTGGACCGTGACGACCACGCGCTCGGGCAGGAGCCCGAGCTTCCTCGCCGTGGAATCGAGGATTCGCCGGTTCGCCTGGTGCGGCACCATCCAGTCGATATCGCCCGCCGTCAGACCCATGCCCTCGAGAGTCTCGTCGACAACGCTCGAGAGATTGTTGACCGCGTGGCGAAACACGTCCTTGCCGCGCATGCGGAGGCGCCCCGCGGTCTGCGTCGACGACGGCCCGCCATCGACGTAAAGCATGTCGTGCTTGCGGCCGTCCGCGTGCAGCCGGGTGGAAAGGATTCCCCGGTCTTGCGCCGTGCCGCTGCCCTCCCCGGACTTGAGAACCACCGCCCCGGCGCCGTCGCCGAACAAGACGCAGGTGCTTCGGTCCGACCAGTCGAGGATCCGCGAAAAGGTTTCGGCGCCGATCACGAGCGCCGTGTCCGCCTGTCCCACGCGCAGGAAATTGTCGGCCACAGCGACGGCATAGATGAAGCCGCTGCAAACCGCCTGGACGTCGAACGCGAAGCCGCGGGTCATGCCGAGTCGGGCCTGAACGGCCGTCGCCGTGGCGGGAAACGTCTCGTCGGGCGTTGCGGTCGCCACAACGATCATGTCGAGGTCGTCGATGGCGATGCCGGCATCCGCGACCGCGGCCGTCGCCGCGTGCAGGGCGAGGTCGGACGTCTTCTCGCCCTCGGCGGCGATGTGCCGCTGCCTGATTCCCGTGCGCGCCACGATCCATTCGTCACTGGTGTCGACGATCTTCGCCATCTCGTCGTTGGTCATGACCCGAGCGGGAAGATAGGACCCGCAACCAGCGATCCGGGAACGCCTGAGCGTCACGAAACGGCCGCCCGCGGCGCCGGCTCCGCGAGATCCCGCGGAACGACGTAGCTCTTTTCGAGATCGGCCTGAATGCGCTCGGTGAAACGGCCTCGAACCAGATCGATGGCTACGTCGATGGCGTTGGCGAATCCGGCGCCGTCGGCGCTGCCGTGGCTCTTCACGGAGATTCCGTTGAGGCCGACGAACACCGCGCCGTTGTAGGCGCGCGGATCGATCCGCGCCCTCATCCGCTGTAACGCGGGCCGCGCCAGCAGGTAGCCCAGCTTCGCGGCGGTCCCGCTTTGAAAAGCCTGGCGCATGAAGTTCACGAACATGCTCGAGCCGCCCTCGACCGCCTTCAGCACGGCGTTGCCCGTGAAACCGTCCGTGACGACGACATCCACCGTGCCTTCGCAGATGTCATTGCCCTCCACGAACCCCGCGAACTCGAATCCGAAATCGACGTCGCGGAGCGCTTCTCCTGCGGACCGGACCGTGTCGTTACCCTTGAGTTCCTCCACACCGACGTTCAGCAACCCCACCGTCGGGCTGTCGATGCCCAGTTCGATGCGGGCGAACGCAGCGCCCATGACGGCGAACTGAACCAGATTGCCGGCGCCGCATTCGACGTTGGCGCCCAGGTCAAGAACGGCGGTTCGCCCCGTTCGCGTCGGGAAGAAAGAAACCATGGCCGGACGGTCGATGCTCGGCTGCGTCTTGAGCACGAACTTGGAGATGGCCATCAGGGCGCCGGTATTGCCGGCGGATACGACGCCGCCGGCGACGCCCTCCTGCACGGCGTCGATGGCCAGGCGCATGCTCGACTCCCTGCCCCGGCGCAGGGCCTGCGACGGCTTCTCGTCGGGCGCGACGGAGTGCCCGGTGTGGCGGATTTCGCAGACCCCGCCGAGACGGCGAAAGCGCGCGAGGTACGGCGCGATCCGCTCCTCGTCGCCGAAGAGCAGAAAGCGCGCGTCGGGATGCCGGGCTCGCGCGATCTCGGTCCCTTCGACGACCATCTCGGGGGCGTGATCACCCCCCATGGCATCCAGGGCGATATGCACGGAAGACATCACGGCGGCACCCGGGGATACGCCCGCTCGGGGCGCTAGGCGATACCGGCCGCCCCGGTTACCTGACGATCGTGGTAGTGGCCGCAGGCCCGGCACACGTGATGCGGGCGCTTGTACTCGCCGCAGTTGGAGCACTCCACGTAGGCGGACGATTTCAAAGCGTCGTGGGAACGCCTCATGTTGCGCTTGGACTTCGACACCTTCTTCTTGGGTACTGCCATTGGTTCCTGTCTTTCGTCAGCGGTCCGCCGGAGGTACGGTTCCGCGCGCCCGGCGCCTCGCGGGACCATCTCCGAGGATGGCGAACGGACTGTCCGCGGGTGGGCCTTCGCCGGCCTGCCTGGTGTATTCCGTAAACTCCGCTCCCGGCTTCCTCGGATAGTCGTCCAGCGACAGCGCCAAGCGCTCCGAAATCGCCTCCCCGATGTCGAACGCCCCATCCCGCATCGGTTCGGGCGGATCGTCTTCCTCGGGATCGAACACGACTTCGCCCGCCCCTTCGGCGGCGGCTCCTGAGACGTATTCGAGCTCGAACCACTCGTCGATATGGGCCGCCACGGGATCCAGCGTAATGACGCAGGACTGTAGCACGTCGGCGACGAAATTGACACGTACCCGGACCACCGGCGCACCGCCGACCCGGCGCGCCCAGACTCGGGCCTCGAGACGCTCGATCCCCAACAGCGAAAAGCGGGCCGCCAGGCGGCGGCGTTCCGCCGGCTCGCATCGAAACGCGAATTCCGTGTCCGCGCCGGCGAGGCGATGGGACCGGACGATCCGACTGAATTCGGGTGAAGGCTCGAGGTTCATGCTCGCGGTTCGGGCGCGGACACCGCCGATTGCGTGACGCTCATGCCGAAGGCGCCCGCGGCGGCGCGAAAATAAGGCTGGTGCCGGCCCCGGTCAACGGCGAAATGGCCCGGCAAAACCACTCCGAGTCAGGCTCCGGAATAGTCCACGAAGCGGACGCGGCCGTCCGCTATCGCCTCGACCGGCTGTTCCCCCAGGCTCCGCGCCGCCGCCTTGACGTACCGGGTCATGGCGTCGACACAGGCGTCTTCCGGGCCGCTTGCCGGAAGGACGGTCCCGAAAACGTTCCGGCGCAGCGCGCCGGACAGATCGGCGTCTCCCGCCGCCAACGCCGAATCGTAGGCCCGGGCCCGACCGTAGTAGGCCTCGGCCATCGTCTTGACCTTCCTGCCGACGCCGAGGTCGCCGACGCCCATCTCCCGCAGGCTCCGGTCCATGTCCGTAATCATCGTATCGAAGAGATACTGGGCGATCCGCCCTGCCTCATCCCCTCCCGTCATCAGCCTGCCGATCACCAGATGGGCGTGCAGCACGACCATCTCGAACCTTCCGTCGACCGTATCGGGGACACCCCCGTCGGCGTAGAACGACGGCGATCTGGCCTGTCGGACGACCCGGTCGTACAACCGCCGCGCGATCCCGCGTTCCCGCGCCTTGCGGCGACCGAACCCGAACATGCCGTCTCCCGCCGTGGACGTGAGCCGATTGACATACTCGGCGGCCGGATGCAAGTTGTCGATCCCCGATGGCGGGGCGGACGGTCGCCCCAGAACCCCGGCGGAGTCGCGGAGAGCGTTCGGATGCGACATATCCGCGAATATCTCCTGTTGGGCCTGACGATCGGGCTGCTGGCCGCCGGCTGCGCACCGACCCGGAACGTCGGCGGCTACTCCATGGACGACGTGCTGATTGCGGGGATCGAGAACGGCGTCGACGACAAGGGCAGCGTGCTGGACACGCTCGGTTCGCCTTCGAACGTCTCCCCCTTCGGCACCGACACCTGGTATTACGTCAACCGGAAAACCGAGCGCCTGGCCTTCTTCAAGGAGAAGGTCCTCGATCAACGGGTGTTGGCCATAACGTTCGACGAATCAGGCGTCGTCAGCGAGGTCAGGCATTACGGAGCCGAGGACGCCCGGGCGATCGCGATGAACGAGCGGGTCACTCCCACGAGCGGCAGGCAGTTGAGCGTGCTGCAGCAGCTTTTCGGCAACCTCGGACGGTTCGCCCGGGACGAAGGCAACCAGTAGGCCCCCTGAGAACCGGGCCCGGCGGCACCGCGGCGTGTTCGGCGGTCCGGAGCGGTTCGGGCCGAACCGGGCTAATGCGCCAGCGCCGCCAGCAGCAGCAGCGCGACGATGTTGGTGATCTTGATCATCGGGTTCACGGCGGGTCCGGCCGTGTCCTTGTAGGGGTCGCCCACCGTATCGCCCGTGACGGCCGCCTTGTGGGCCTCGGATCCCTTTCCGCCGTGATTGCCGTCCTCGATGAACTTCTTCGCGTTGTCCCAGGCACCGCCCCCGGCGGTCATCGAAATGGCGACGAACAACCCGGTCACGATCACGCCCATGAGCATCGCGCCGACCGCCGCGAAGGCTTCCGCCTGACCCGCGATCGCGAAAATGACGCCATAGAGCACGACCGGCGCGAGCACGGGAAGCAGCGAGGGAATAACCATTTCCTTGATGGCCGCGCTCGTCAGCATGTCGACGGCGCGCGCGTACTCGGGTTTGCCGGTGCCCTCCATGATCCCCGCGATCTCCCGGAACTGGCGGCGGACCTCGATGACCACCGAACCTGCCGCGCGCCCCACGGCCGTCATGGCGAGGGCACCGAACATGTAGGGCAGCATCCCGCCCACGAAGAGGCCCACCACGACGTAGGGGTTCGACAAGGTGAAGTCGACGGCCACGTCGGAGAAGAGCGCCTTGAGGTCCTCGGTGTAGGCGGCGAAGAGGACGAGCGCGGCGAGGCCCGCGGAACCGATCGCGTAACCCTTGGTCACGGCTTTCGTGGTATTGCCCACGGCGTCGAGCGCGTCGGTGGTCTTCCGAACCTCGGCGTCGAGATCGGCCATTTCGGCGATCCCGCCGGCGTTGTCCGTCACCGGGCCGTACGCGTCGAGCGCCACCACCATCCCGGCCAGCGCCAGCATGGCCGTGACGGCGATGGCGATGCCGAACAGTCCCGCCAGGGAGAACGCGACGACGATGCCGGCGCAGATGATCAGAGCCGGCAGACCGGTCGCCTCCAGGGAAATGGCAAGGCCCTGGATGACGTTGGTGCCATGACCCGTTTCCGAAGCGTTGGCGATGCTGCGGACCGGGCGGAAACTGGTGCCGGTGTAGTACTCGGTGACCCAGATGACGAGGCCCGTGACCACCAGCCCCACGAGGCCGCAGGCGAACAGGGCGCCGCCGCCGACGGAACGGCCGCCCAGGGAGAGGACGCTGTCCATCCCGACCAGATGAGCCGTCGCCGGGTAGAAGCCGACCGCCGACAGGACGGCCGCCGCCAGGAACCCCTTGTACAGGGCGGCCATGATGTTCCGGCTCCGTCCGAGACGGACGAAGAACGTCCCGATCACGGAGGCGACGATGCATACGCCCCCGATGACGAGCGGATAGAGCATCATCGACGCCTGCGTGGCGGTGTCCCCGGCGAAGAAGATCCAAGCCAGCACCATGGTGGCGACGACGGTGACCGCGTAGGTCTCGAACAGGTCCGCGGCCATCCCCGCGCAGTCGCCCACGTTGTCGCCCACGTTGTCCGCGATGACAGCGGGGTTGCGCGGGTCGTCCTCCGGGATCCCGGCCTCGACCTTGCCCACGAGGTCGGCGCCCACGTCCGCGCCCTTGGTGAAGATGCCCCCGCCCAGCCGCGCGAAGATCGAGATCAACGAAGCCCCGAAGCCCAGGGAGATGAGCGCGTTGACGATCTCGCGCCCCTCGACCCCCAGCGCCAGAAGCACGGCGTAGTAGACGGCCACGGCAAGCAGCGCCAGCCCGGCGACGAGCATGCCGGTCACGGCCCCCGCCCGGAAGGCGACGCTCAGTCCCTGCTGCATGCCCCGGCGGGACGCCTCGGCCGTCCGCACGTTGGCCCGCACGGAAACGTTCATGCCGATGTACCCGGTCGCGGCGGAGAAAACGGCGCCGATCAGGTAGCCGACGCCCGAGAACGCGCCGAGGAAGACGAACACGAGGACGCAGACCACCAGGCCGACGACGGCGATCGCCCGGTACTGGCGGTTGAGATACGCCCCGGCGCCTTCCTGGACGGCACCCGCGATCTCCTGCATCCGTTCGTTCCCCGGGCTTGCCGCGAGCACCGACCGGCTGGCGAACACGCCATAGAGAATCGCCAGCGCGCCGCAGAGAAAGACGAACCAGAGTTCCGCCGACATCGAAATTTCCCCCGATCCTCCAACGACTTCACGGTCCCGGTCCGGCCGGACCGAGTGGCCTCCATCCGGGCCGCGCGGACCATAGGGGAGCGTGGATTCAAACGCAACACGGCGCCGGCGGCGGAACTCAGGCGCCGGCGCGGAACTCAGGCGCGAGGGTGCCCTCCCGGAACGCCAGCCACGCCGTGGCGACCGCCGTCAACACGATGACCGGCAGCAGCGCGTAACCCACGGACGCCCACCCGACCCGGTAGATGAGAACGCCCGCCGAGAACGTGCCGGCGGCCTGGGCGACGAAAACCAGGAAATCGTTGAATCCCTGCGTCTTGGACTGTTCCGGCACGGTACAGCATTCGGTGACGAGTATGGTCGCGCTCACGAACAGGAAGCACCAGCCCGCGCCGACCAGGAAGCCGCCCCACCAGAAATGCCAGAGGTCGACCCCGGACACGACGGCCGCCACCGACCCGAACATCAACAGGGCGCCCCACAGCATCACGTTGTAGACGCCGTACCTGTTGATCAGCGCGCCGGCTGCGAATCCTGGAAGGAACATGGCGAAGTTGTGCCACTGCATGACGAAGGCCGCGTCCGAAAACGGCAGCGAATGGACGTGCATGGCGACGGGCGCCCCCATCATGAGCTGGTTCATCGCGGCCCAGGCGACCATGCCGGCGACCGCCGCGACGACGAAACGCGGCTGGCGGACGATCTCGCCCAAGGGGCGTCCGGTCCGGCGCCGGACCGTCCTTGGCGGCACCGGTATGTCGACGAAGACGAGGAGGAGGAATTTCAGGTAGGCCATCGCCGACACCGCGGCGTAAGTGCCCATGAAGACCTGCGGCGCCAGCAGGTCACGGCTCCATTCGGCGCTGTAGGGTCCGAGGACGCCGCTGAACACCCCGCCGGCGAGAACGATGGAGACGGCGTGGCGCCTGAGCGTCCCCGTCGCCACGTCGGCGATGGCGAACCGGTAGTACTGGCCGAAGGCGAAGTAGACGCCCATGAACAGCCCGGTGAAACAGAGGAGCCCGAAGCTGCCCGCCGCGACGGCCCAGGCGCCGAGGACACCGCCGTAGAATCCGACGGCGGCGCCGATGAGGAATCCCAACCGCCGGCCGATACGGCCCATCAGCAGCGACGCCGGATAGGTCGAAAGCGCCGCGCCCGTGATGAACAGGCCGAGCGGCACGGTGGCGAAGGAGGGATCGGGCGCCAGGGTGGCGCCAACCAGCCCGCTCACCAAGGCGAAAGCCGTGTTGATGCTGAACATGAGACCCTGGCACGCGGCCAGGACCAGCACGTTCTTCCCCGTCCTGCCGAACCTAATGCGCATGTCCGGCCACGGCCGCGGTCCGCGCCGCCCTCAGGCCGGCCGGCTCGCCTCGCCCGAACGGCGCCGCCTGAGCAGAAGCCAGACGGTCGCGGCCGTCGCGGCCGCCAGGAAGGGGAGCCCTCCCGCGTTCACGGCGTTCCATCCAAACAGGTGCATCAGGCCGCCCGACGAAAGGGACGCCAAGGCGACCGAGCCGAAGACCAGGAAATCGTTGAGGCCCTGGGTCTTCGCCCGCTCCGCCGGGCCGTAGCTCTCCGTCAGCAGGGTCGTTCCGCCGACGAACATGAAATTCCACCCCACGCCGAGGAGGAACAGCGCGGCCCAGAAATGATACAGCGTGATGCCCGCGACGGCGGCGACGGCGGCCAGGAAGAAGCAGGCCGCGCCGGCGGCCATGACGTTGAGCACGCCGAAGCGGTTGATCAGGTGGCCCGTGAAGAAGGACGGCGCGAACATGCCGATGACGTGCCACTCGATCACGAAGATCGTGTCGCCGTAGGAGATGCCGCAGTCGACCATCGCCAGCGGCCCAGCGGTCATGACAAGGTTCATGACCGCGTATCCCGCCATGGCGCCCAGGACCGCCACGAAGAAGACCGGCTGGCGGACGATCTCCCACAGGGGCCGCCCCTTGTCCCGCCGCTCCTCGTCCGTCGACTCCGGGATCCGCAGCCACGTCAGCAGGAGAATCGAGATCCCCAGCAGAACCACGACCACGAGATAGGTTCCGAGAAAGCTGTAGGGAGCGAAGAGATCCTTCGTGTACTTTGAGCTCTCGGGCCCCAGAACCCCACCCACGATTCCGGCGGCGAGGACCCACGAGATCGCCTTCGCCCTGAATTCGGGCGTGGAGGTCTCGGCGGCCGCGAAGCGGTACTGCTGTCCGAACGCGTTCTGGGTTCCGAGCATGAACGTTCCCGCGCAGTAGAGCCAGAAGTCGGCCGCATAGACGGCGTAGCAGCACACGGCGGCGCCCAGAATGCCGACCGCCGCGCCGCTCATGAAACCCAACCGGCGTCCGACCAGACGCATCCACTGGGACGCCGGGATGGTCGACAGGGCGACGCCGACGATGAACGTGCTCACGGGCAGCGTCGCCAGAGCCTTGTTCTCCGCGAGCGAATGGCCGACCAGACCGGCCAGCGCGATGACCGACAGATTCACCGTCAGCATGACCGCCTGACAGGCCGCCAGAATGGCGACGTTCCGTTTCATCGACTCCGCTCCGCCGCCGTCGACCGCATGTCCCGTCCGCGTCATCGGACCATCAAAAATGCGTGTACCCGGGAGAGGTCAAGGACATTTCCTCTCCTTTCTCATCGAGAACGGAAAACCCGTCGCCGGGAAGCGTCCGGCCGATCCGGGTCACCTCCGCCCCGCACCCTCGAGCCAGCGCCTCGACGTCGCCGCGCCGCTCGGGCGGAGCGCAGAACAGCAGCTCGTAGTCGTCGCCTCCGCCCAGGACCGTCCGGACGAGGCCGGCGTCGGCGTCAAGGGCGGCGCGCGCGGCGGGGGAGAGGGGAACGCTTCCGGCCCGCACTTCGCCGCCCACGCCCGAACCCCGGCATACGTGGCCGAGGTCGGCTGCCAGGCCGTCCGAGACGTCGATGCACGCGCTCGCCACTCCGCGCAACGCGACGCCCAATGCGATACGGGGCCGGGGCAGCAGGTACCGCTCTCGCAGAAAGGCCGTTTCCGCCTCGCCGAGGCCGACGAGGCCGCCGCGCATCGCCTCGAGTCCCAGCGCGCTGTCGCCGACGGTTCCAGAGACCCAGAGGTCCTCGCCTTCGGCCGCGGTGGACCTCCGCAGCGCCGCGCCGCGCGGCACGACGCCGAACGCGGTCAGGGAGAGGACCGGCGGCCCTTCGGTCGAGACCGTATCGCCGCCCGCCAGGCGAATGCCGAATTCCCGCTGATCGCGCGCCAAGCCGTCGGCGAACCGCTCGAGCCACCGGTCCCCGCGCCCGCGGGGCACGGCAAGGGTGAGCAGGTAGACGTACGGTTCCGCGCCCATGGCGGCGAGGTCCGAAAGATTCACCCTGAGGAGCTTGCGCCCGACCAGGTCCGGGGGGTCGCCGGCGTGGAAATGGACGCCCTCGACGAGCGCGTCGGCGGTCGCCGCGATCTCGTGCCCCGGCGCGGCGGCGAGGAGCGCCGCGTCGTCGGTCAGGGCCAGGCCCGCCGGATCGCCTCCGGCGAGCGGAGCGAACAGGTCGCCGATGACGTCGAATTCGCTCCGCCGCGTCACGTTCGCCCGGAGCCCGTCTGCGCGTCCTCGACGGGCGCCATTTCCCCGCCCCGGTACCTGCGCCCCAGCCGGTCGAGAACCGCGTTGACGAAGCCCGGTTCCGGCCCCTCGAAGAACGCGTCCGCCAATTCCACGTACTCGTCGATGACGACGCGCGCCGGGACGTCGGCGCGGGCGATCAGCTCGTACGTTCCCGCCCGCAATATCTGGCGGAGCGTCGTATCGAGGCGCCCGTACGACCAGCCCTCGGACAGGGCTTCCCCCACGGCGCCGGCGATTTCCGCCTCCCGGACGTCCACGCCCGACACGACGTCGCGGAAGAAGTCCGGGTCGGCCCGCCCGCCCGTGCCGTCGCCGGCCTCCCCGCTCATGCGAAACCCGAGGAATTCGTCGATGACCGGTCCGTGACCCGCGCCGCTGACCTCGGCCTGATAGAGTGCCTGCACGGCACGCAGCCGGGCCCATCCCCGCGGGCCCGGCGGCGCGGTGTCGCCGGCGCGCGACGCGGTCATGGCCCGGGCGACAACTGCCGCCTGACCTCGATCATGCGCAGCGCGGCGCGCGCCGCGGCGCCGCCCTTGTCGCCCTTGTCGACGGCGGCGCGCCGCCAAGCCTGATCCCTGTTCTCGCACGTCAGCACGCCGTTGCCGATGGCCACGGAACGGGCCGTCCCCAGACGGGCAATGCCGTGCATGCATTCCCGGCACACGTGGTCGTAGTGGGACGTCTCGCCCCGTATAACGCATCCCAGCGCGACGAAACCGTCGTACCGGCGCCCGCCGCCGGGCCCGTCCATGGAGTCGACCGCCATCCGGATGGCCGCCGGTATCTCCAGTGCCCCGGGCACCCAGATGCGCGTGCGGACGGCCCCGGCGGCATCCATCGCCGCTTCGGCGCCCGCGGCCAGCTCTTCCGCGATGTCCTCGTAGAACCGGGCCTCGACGACGAGCAGATGCGGCGCGCCGGCCATAGGTCAGCCGTCCATCGGCGGTATCGGCCGGACATCGGTCACCGACAGGCCGTAACCGTCCAGCCCCACGATGGTCCGCCGGGCCGTATTGGAGAGGAGGATCATGTCCTTCACGCCCAGGTCGAGGAGGATCTGGGCGCCGGTCCCGTAGTCGCGCAGCGTGATCGACTGGGCCTCCCGGACGCCCAGCCGCCGTTCCACGAGGTCGGACAGGGCGGTCGGGCGCGGCTCGCGAATCAGGACCACCACGCCCCGCCCCCGGCGGCCCACCTCGGCCATCGCGGCGTGAAGCTGCGAACCGCGGTCCGGCTCGTCGCCGAGGAGATCCTCGAGGACGTTGAGCGAATGCATCCGCACGAGCACGGGACCGCCGCCGCCGACATCGCCTTTGACCAGCGCGATGTGCTCCGCGTATTCGACCCGGTTGACGTAGACGACGAGACGGAACCGCCCCCCGTAGCGGCTCTCGAAATCGATCTCGTGGGTCCGCTCGACGATCGTTTCGTTACGGCGCCGGTAGGCGATCAGGTCCGCGATGGTGGCGATCTTCAGGTTGTGGAACTGGGCGAACTTCACGAGATCGGGCAGCCGGGCCATGGTGCCGTCGTCGTTCATGATCTCGCAGATGACGCCGGCCGGCGCGTACCCCGCCGCTCGGGCGAGATCGACCGCCGCCTCGGTGTGGCCCGCCCTGACCAGAACGCCGCCGTCCCGGGCGATGAGAGGGAATACGTGTCCGGGACTGCCGATGTCGGACTTGCGGGACGCGGGATCGATGGCGACGGCGATGGTGCGCGCGCGGTCCGCCGCCGAGATGCCCGTCGTGACGCCCTCCCGGGCCTCGATCGAGACGGTGAAGGCCGTCTGATGGCGCGACTCGTTCGTCCGCGCCATCAACGGCAGGTCGAGCTCGCGCACCCGCTCCGCCGTCAACGCGAGGCAGATCAACCCGCGCCCGTGCTTCGCCATGAAGTTGATGGCGTCCGCGTCGGCGAGCTCGGCGGGTATCACGAGATCGCCCTCGTTCTCCCGCCCCTCGTCGTCGACCAGGATCACCATGCGGCCGCGCCGGAACTCCTCGACGATCCCCCTGGCGTCCGTCAGGTAATCGAGATCCGATACGGTCATCCGTCCTCCGCCAGCCGCGCGACATACCTGGCCAGCACGTCGATCTCCAGGTTGGCGCGGCCGCCCCGCGCCGCCTCGCCGAACGTCGTCGCCGCGCGCGTATGGGGAATGACGTTCACGCCGAAGGTGTCGCCGTCCACCTCGTTCACGGTCAGGGACACGCCGTCGAGGGCGACGGAGCCCTTGGGAGCGACGAAACGCTTCAACGCCTCCGCGACGCGGAACACGAGCCGGACGGAGCCGCCTTCCTGGACCGCCGAAACGATTTCGGCGGTCCCGTCGACGTGGCCCGTGACGATGTGGCCGCCCAGTTCGTCCCCCACCCTGAGGCTCTTCTCGAGATTGACGCGCGTCCCTTCCGTCCAGCCCCCGAGCGTGGTTTTCGACAGCGTTTCGGCCGAGGCCGTGACCGAAAAGCTGCTTGCCGGCCCGGCGCCGGGAGACTTGTCGACGACCGTCAGGCATACGCCGGCGCAGGCGATGGAGGCGCCGATGTCGATGTCCGCAAGGCCGTAGGCCGTATCGATCGTGAACCGGGTGTCCCCGTTCGCCTCCACGGCGCGCACGCGCCCCACGTCCGTGACGATGCCGGTAAACACCGCTTCAGCCCTCTCGGCTATCGCGGACGCCGGCGTCGAACGAACGTTCCACGACGTAGGACTCCATGACGTCGCCCCCTGTTCTGACCGAGTCCGCCTGCCGGAGCATGGGGGCCTCGGCCAGGGTTCCCACACCGAATCCCGCCACGGCGGGCGTTCCGTCGCCGCCCAGCAGGCTGGGCGCCCGAAACCAGACCACGCGGTCGACCAGGCCGTCGCGAACCAGGGCGCCGGCGATCCGGCTGCCGCCTTCCACGAGAATTCGGGTCAGGCCCGACGAACCCAGGCGTTTCATGGCCTGCCGCAGATCCGGTCTTCCGGCCGAATCCGGCGCCACTTCGATGACTTCGACTCCGCTGTCCGTCAAGGCCCTGCGCCGGCCGGCGTCGGCGCCGCGCAGTGTGATGACCCGCGTCGGAACGGTCAAGGCGGACGCCACGACGCGCGCCGTGAGCGGAAAGGACAGGCGGCCGTCGACGACGATCCGCACCGGCGAGCGCTCCTCGAGTCCGGGCAACCGGCACGTCAGTTGCGGATTGTCGGCGGTCACGGTTCCCGCCCCGACGAGGATCGCGTCATGCCGGGCGCGAAGGGCATGGGCCTGGGCCCGCGCGGCCTCGCCCGTGATCCAGCGGCTGTGGCCGGTCCGGGTGGCGACCCTGCCGTCGAGGCTGCTGGCGAGCTTCAGCGTCACCAGCGGGCGGCCCTCCGTCACCCGCAGGAAGAAGCCGGCGTTCAGTTCGCGCGCCGCGTCGGCGCATACGCCGACATCCACGTCCACGCCGGCGCCGCGGAGCGCCTCGACGCCGGCGCCGTCGACTCGCGGATCGGGATCGGTGCACGCGATCACCGCCCGTTCCACGCCCGCCCGCGCCAGCGCCTCGCAGCAGGGCGGCGTTTCGCCGCGGTGCGCGCAGGGTTCGAGCGTGACGTACGCGGCGGACCCCGCCGCGAGGCCGCCCGCCCGGCGCAGCGCCTCGGTCTCCGCGTGGGGGCGGCCGCCATCCCCCGTCCAGCCGCGCGCGACCATGTGGCCGTCGCGGACGATGACGCACCCGACCGCCGGGTTGGGCCAGACCCGGCCGAGCCCGCGCCGGGCCACGCCGAGCGCGGCGGTCATGAAGGAGGCGTCGGCGGCCTCAGTCTGTTTTCGCGCCACTCAATTCGCCGATGAATTCTTCGAAGTCGCGGGCCTCGCGGAAGTTCCGGTAGACGGACGCGAAACGCACGTACGCGACCTGGTCCAGGTTGGACAGGGCGTCCATGACGATCTTGCCGATGACCTCGGACGAGACCTCCGTCTCCCCGAGGCTCTCGAGCTGCCGGACGATGCCGCTGACCATGCGGTCGATCCGCTCGGGCTCCACGGGGCGCTTGCGCGTGGCCACGAGGACGGAACGCATGAGCTTGTCGCGGTCGAACGGCACCCTCTGGTTGTTCTTCTTCACGACCGTGAGCTCTCGGAGCTGCACCCGCTCGAAGGTCGTGAAACGGGATCCGCAATCGGGACAGAAGCGGCGCCGGCGAATCGCGTTCCTGTCGTCGGTGGGACGGGAGTCCTTCACCTGGGTGTCCTCTGCTCCACAGAACGGACAGCGCATGGTTCACCCCACTCCCGGCGCCGGGCCCCGGCGCGCCATCATGACGAACGGGATCGTCCCCCGCCGCCGCCCCACGCCAGCTTGGCGATCCGCGCATCGTGCCGCCCGCCTTCGTAAGGCGTCTCGAGGAACGTCCTCAGGCAGGCCTTCGCCGTTTCGCGATCCGTCGTCCGGCCGCCCAGCGCCAGCACGTTGGCGTCGTTGTGGGCGCGCCCCAGCCGCGCGGTCTCCGCGTCGTGGCACAAGGCCGCCCTGATTCCGGGATGCCGGTTCGCCGCGATGGAGATGCCGATTCCGGTTCCGCACACGACGACCCCTCGCGCGCCCCGGCCGCCGGCCACCGCTTCCGCGGCGGCGCGCCCGAAATCGGGGTAGTCCACGGCCTCCGCGCCGCCGGTCCCCAAATCCAGCACCTCGTAGCCCATGGCCGTCAGCTCCTGCCTGAGGACTTCCTTGAGTTCATACCCGGCATGATCGCAGGCGACGACGACGGTTCGGCAGGGCATGGCGGTCGGTCCGTGAGCGGCCCGGTCTAATACCATATGTCGATTGCGGCCGCCAACACTCCACAAATTCTCGCGCCCGCGCGGCGGCGAGGTTCGAATGCGCCAGCGGATGAATTCGCACAGTTCGCACGGAGTCGGAGGGGTCGCTCCGCGCTCGGCTCCTCCCAGGTGCGCGGCCGTCCCGCCCGCGCGCCCGGGTTCATCTCGAATTCGCACACTTCGCACAACATCCGAGGGGGGGTGCGTTCGGAAAAATTTTATATATAAATCAATATGTTACAGAATATCAGGGTTTTGGCGTCGCGTGCCGGAACGACGTATGCGAAGACCCCTGCCCTCCCCGGCGAGCGGGGGAGGGAGAGCGAGTGGCCCGGCCGTGCCCCGAGGGTCCCCTCTTGCGGAAGAAGAACAGAGCCTGCCCCCGCGAAGGCGGGGGGTGAGGGTGGCGACAGGGGCCGCGATGGGGGAACGGAGCCTTGTATCGGCGGTGGCGCCTTACTAACATTGCGGAGGCGTTGCGGGGCGTCCTTGAGAATTGGTCAAGAAAACCGAAGAATAAACGGTCGTTGGGGGGCCGAACGATGGCGGAAGACAAAGACTCGGGCGTTTCCGACGCCGAACTCCTTCACATGGCTTCGGATATCGCCGCGGCGTACGTGAGTCACAACAGTCTCGCCGCCGACCAGTTGCCGGACGTGATCAAGACGGTCTACGCCACGCTGTCGTCCGTCGGCCGCGGCGCGGCGGAAGACCGCGACAGCCCCAAGCCCGCGGTGCCGGTCCGGCGGTCCGTCACGCCCGACTACCTCGTGTGCCTCGAGGACGGAAAGCGCCTCAAGATGCTCAAGCGCCATCTGCGCTCGGCGTACGACATGACGCCGGAGGAGTACCGCGCCAAGTGGGGGCTCGCGTCCGACTACCCGATGGTGGCGCCGAACTACGCGAAACAGCGCTCCCAATTCGCCAGGAAGATCGGGCTGGGGCGCAAGGGGAAGGGCGACGGCCTCCCCGGAGAGGCGTGACGCCGCCATGACCGACGCAGTCGTCTACGAGCAGGACGGGGCCGTCGTCACGCTGACGCTCAACCGGCCCGATACCCGAAACGCCATCGGCGAGGACGTCTACGAAGGCCTCGTCGCCCACTGCGACCGGATCAACCGCGACCTGTCCGTCCGCTGCGTCGTCCTGACGGGCGCCGGCAAGGGCTTTTCGTCCGGCGGCAACGTCAAGGACATGCGGGACCGGACCGGCCTGTTCGGCGGGCCGGCGGACCGGATCCGGTCGGCCTACCGCGAAGGCATACAGCGCATGCCGCTCGCGATGTACCGCCTGGAAGTCCCCATCATCGCGGCGGTCAACGGCGCCGCCATCGGCGCGGGTTTCGACATCGCCATGATGTGCGACATGCGGATCGCGTCGACCCGGGCGTCCTTCGCGGAAGTGTTCGTCAAGCTCGGCATCATCCCGGGCGACGGCGGCGCGTGGTTCCTGCCGCGCGCCATCGGCATGGCGCGGGCGTCCGAGATGGCCTTCACGGGCGACCGGCTCGACGCGGAAACGGCGCTCGAGTGGGGTCTCGTGTCGCGGGTGGTGCCGCCGGAACGCCTGATGGACGAGGCGCGGGCCCTCGCCGGCCGAGTCGCCGCGAACCCTCCCGAAGCCCTGAGGATGACCAAACGGCTCATCCGGGAGGGACAGCGCGTCGACCTCGAGACGCTGCTGGAGCTCTCCTGCGGAATGCAGGCGATCGCCCATCACACGGCCAATCACCGGGAGGCCGTGAACGCCATGTTCGAGAAGCGCGAGCCGAACTTCACCGGGAAGCCCTGACCCCGCGTTCCGGCTCCCTCCCCCCGGCGCGGGGCACCCGCGGTCACGCCGCCGCCGTGGCCGCGTGGCAGAAGCCGATGACGGGGGGATAGACGAGGTCCGGGTGCCGGGAACGGTACCGGGGGCCGATCCGGTCCGGCTCGAGGTTGTCGACGGCCGCATAGCCGATTTCGGCGAGGAAGCCGGGGATCTCGGCCGGATCGAAGCTCGATATCCAGGGCTCGCCGCGCCGCGCAACGAAATCGGCGCACCGTTGCCGCAGGGCGCGCGCGTCGGCCGGCGTCCGTTCCGCGTCCGCCAGATAGTCGAACATGACAGCCGAGCCCGGGGCCATCTTCGCGGCGACGCTCTCCAGGGTCCGCCGTATGGCCTCCCTGCCGAGATAGTAGGTGACGCCGAACCAGGAAAAGAGCGCGGGCCGGGCGGCGTCGAAACCGCTGCGCAGGAGCGCGTCGTGGAGGGTCTCGGCGTTCAGGTCGGCCGCGACGTAGCGGACCCGCTCGGGCACGGGGATGCCGGCCTTTCGCATCCGCCGCCGCTTCATCTCCTGCGTCGCCGCCTGGTCCAGCTCGTAGAGCGTCAGCCGCGCCATCAGGTCCTTGCGGCGCATGGCGACGGTTTCGTAGCCGGCGCCGACGATGACGTACTGCTCGATCCCCCGCTCCACGGCGGCCTCCAGGCAGTCCTCGCCGTACCGCGCGCGCACGTAGACGGCCGGCATGATGGCGCCGAGCCGCCCGAGGATCCCGTCGACGACCAGCCGGGACAGCAGTTCGCTCGAGACCACGCCGCGCCAGAACGGCCCGCACATCGCGTGCGCGAGGTCGTCGTCGAACACGGGCGGCGAGGCGCGGCGCGCATGCAGCGCGCGGACCGCGGCGGCGAGCTCGGCCGTCCTGCTCGGGCGCAGGACCGCCGGATCGGACGATGACATCGGCGTTTCCCCTCCCTTCGTCCGCGGAGCCGCGGACGCCGCGCGGCAAGGCGCGCAAGGCGCGCTCATTGCCCCCGTTCGGCGGACTCCTGGACCCTGTGGTCGTAGTTGGCGTCGTACCAGCGCGTCATCCACTCGCCGTAGGTGATCGCCGGCCACCGCGGCGGGTCGTCCGGCCCGCCGCGGCCCGGCAGGCATTCGACCGTCGCGTCCCAGCCCGGACCGAAGAAGAACGGCAGCGCGTAGCGGTCCCGGCCCGTCGGCGGAAGCGCCCGGTGCGGAGTCGACTTGAAGCGTCCGTTGGACCAGCGCTTCACGATGTCGCCGGAATTCACGGCGAAGGCGCCGGGAACGTAGGGCACGTCCCGCCACCCGCCGCCGGGCAGGAGCACCTGCAACCCGGGAACGTCCGTTAGCGGCAGGAAGGTCAGGAAGTTGGCGTCCGTGTGCGGCGCGATTCCGTACTGGTTGTCCTCCGCCTCCACCGGCGGATAGTGCGACATGCGCAGAATGTAGTAGCTGTCCGCGAAGAACCTGTCGAACCAGCCGGGCTCCAGGTCGAGGGCCCCGGCCACGACGGGAAGGAAGCGGTGCGACAGCGTCTCGAGGGCGCTCATGTAGTCGAGGATCTCGGCGCGGAACCCCGGCAGGTCGTCTTCGCCAGGCCACCGGTTGGGTCCGAGGAAACGCCGCCCCGACGCGTACACGGGGTCGCCGGCGGGCCGCTCGCGCCGGATGAAGAAGGCCTCGTTCAGATCGGGCCGGTCGTTGTCGTTTACCTCGGACGTCCACACGGCGTAGCGGCCCAGGGCCATGTAGCCGTTGTTGTGCTCGTTCATCCGGAGAGCGAGCTTTTTCGCCATGGGCAGCCCGTGCAGCCGCGCGGCGGCCGCGAACGCGTGCTCGATCCGCGCCCGCGGCA
This sequence comes from Alphaproteobacteria bacterium, assembly GCA_963663355.2. Classification (GTDB taxonomy): domain Bacteria; phylum Pseudomonadota; class Alphaproteobacteria; order UBA2966; family UBA2966; genus UBA2966. Next base: position 1,229,451 of record CAXXKS010000001.1, on the reverse strand, counting down.
CGCCGTGTCCCACGAGGATGAAGAAGCCGACCGTCGTCAGGGCCTCGCGCACCTCGCGCGCGGCGGCCTCCAGTCCCCCCGCCGCGCCCGACATGAAGCCCGACACGTCGATGACGGGTATCGTTCCGACCGCCGCAGCAGGCCGCCCCCCGCCGGCGCGCGTGTCGCGGGCCCCCGGGGGAGCGGCCGGCGAACGGCGGGGGCTACGCGAAGCGCCTGGCGTCCGCTGCGGCATAGGCGGCCACCTTCATGTCGGCGCCGTTCGCCGTCTCGAGCCGCTCGAGAAGCTCGTCCAGCTTCGCCGCCGGGATGGCGCACGTGACCTCGTTGTTGCTCATGCCCGTGCGGACGCGGCTCAGCATGCAGCCGACGCTGAGCGCGACCTCGCCGCCGTCCTTGGCGATGGGGATGATGTGGCACTGGGGCTTCCCCTCGACCCGAAGGTCCGGCCAGGCGTCGTGCAGCATCATGGCCTGCTTGCCATTCAGCCGCAGGAACACGACGTCCGGCGCCGCGGACGATTCGGCGAGGGGCCCGTAGGTCACGAACCCGGGCTTCTCGCCGACGGTCGGAATGTGCGGGAACACGTCGGGCGTCACCCACTCCGATTCGACCAGCGCCGCCACGTCCGCCCCGGTCGCCGCCTCTTCCAGGGTCTTGAACCCGTGGGTCAGCGAACCGACGCTGCAATTGCCGTGATCCTCCGCCACCGTGGTGAACGTCCTGCCGCGCGCGTGCGCCCAGAACACGCAGCCGGCGGCGACCCGGCCCGTCCGGCCGTCCGGGGTGGGCTCCGGCATGGGCGCGTCGAAGGCCTCCACGCCGTCCGGCGCCTCGGACGAGAACGTGATGGCGAGAGGGGGATCGGACAACCCGAGCAGGGATGTCAGCGACTCCGCCTGGGATGCGAGTGGGGGTGAACCGGTCATGATCGTGCGTCCTCCGATGCCGCCTTCCTGAGCCTTCCGAACCTTGAAGTTACAGAATGCGGGGTCGTTCGCAAAATGGACCCTGCCCCTGCAAGGAGGGGGAGGGATTTCCTCCTCCCCCCCTGGCAGGATTCCTCTGCGAAACGCGGTTGGGGCGGCGCATCGTTCTCCGACACCCTCACCCTGTCCCTCTCCCGCACGCGGGAGAGGGGACCCTCGGGGCGCGGCCGGGCCTCTCGGGTCCCGAGGGTCGGGGTGGGGGAGGTCGGGAGGGGGATGGCGGCGCCCGCCGGCGTGCTATAGACGGGCGGAGCGGGACGTTCGATGGAGGCTTTCATGCAGGTGCTGAACCCCGAAGGCTGGCCGCGTCCCCGCGGCTATTCCAACGGCGTCGCGGGCGAGGGGCGCCAGGTCTTCGTGGCGGGACAGGTCGGCGCGACGCCCGCGGGCGACTTCGCGCCGGATTTCGCCGGCCAGTTCCGGCGGGTCCTGGAGAACACCGTCGCCGTCCTGGCCGAGGCGGGCGCCCGGCCCGAGCACATCGCGCGCATGACGTGGTACGTCACCGACCTGGACGCGTACAGGGCGGCCGCCGGCGACGTCGGCGCCACCTACCGGGAGATCGTCGGGAAGCACTATCCCGCGATGACGCTGGTCGAGGTGTCCCGGCTGGTGTACGAAGACGCCCTGCTGGAGATCGAGGCGACCGCCGTCGTCCCGCCGGGCTGACGGCCGAGGGAAGCGGGAACGCCCATGAGCACGCAACTCGCCGAAACGGCAACCGCCGCGCCGCCCCGGACGGGGGACGCGGCCTTCAAGTGGGACGACCCCTTCCTCCTGGACGACCAGTTGACGGAAGACGAGCGCCTGATCCGGGACTCGGTCCGGGCCTACGCCCAAGACAAGCTGATGCCCCGCATCCTGGAGGCCAACCGGCACGAGCGCTTCGACCGCGAGGTGCTCGTCGAGATGGGCGGACTCGGCATGCTCGGTCCGACGCTCCGGGGCTACGGCTGCGCCGGCGCGTCGTACGTCGCCTACGGCCTGATGACGCGGGAGGCCGAACGCGTGGATTCGGCCTACCGCTCCACGATGAGCGTGCAGTCGAGCCTGGTCATGCATCCGATCCACGCCTTCGGCAGCGAGGCGCAACGCCGGAAGTACCTGCCCAGGCTGGCCTCGGGCGAATGGATCGGCTGCTTCGGCCTGACCGAACCGGACCACGGCTCCGACCCGGCGAGCATGAAGACGCGGTCGCGGGCCGTGGACGGCGGCTTCGTGCTCGACGGCGCCAAGACGTGGATCAGCAATTCCCCGCACGCCGACGTCATGGTCGTCTGGGCGCGCAGCGAGGACGACGGGCGCGTGCACGGCTACGTGCTCGAGCGCGGCATGGACGGGCTGACGACCCCGAGGATCGAGGGGAAGTTCTCGCTCCGCGCCTCGCCCACCGGCGAGATCGTCATGGACGGCGTCTTCGTGCCGGCGGAGAACGAACTGCCCGAGGCCGTCGGGCTGAAGGCCGCGCTGTCGTGCCTGTTCCGCGCCCGCTACGGCATCGCCTGGGGCGCGCTCGGCGCGGCCGAGGCCTGCTGGTTCGCGGCGCGGCAATACACGCTCGACCGCACCCAGTTCGGCCGTCCCCTGGCTGCGAACCAGCTCGTCCAGAAGAAGCTGGCGGACATGCAGACGGAGATCGCCATCGGCCTTCAGGCCTGCCTCCGGGTCGGCCGCCTCATGGACGAGGGCCGCGCGACCCACGAAATGGTGTCGCTCGTCAAGCGCAATTCGTGCGGCAAGGCGCTCGACATCGCCCGCGCCGCCCGCGACATGCACGGCGGCAACGGCATCTCGGACGAGTTCCACGTCATCCGCCACATGCTCAACCTGGAGTCCGTCAACACCTACGAGGGCACCCACGACATCCACGCCCTGCTGCTGGGCCGGGCGCAGACCGGCATCCCGGCGTTCGCCGGATAGGGGCGGCCTCCCCCGGCGCCCTCAGGACGCCGCCGCGGCGCTCCCGGCGGACGCCTCTCCGGGACGGAGGAATTCGGCGACCGCGCCGGAGTCCCAGCCGAGCCACGTCCGCAGGACCTCCTTCGTGTGCTGTCCGAGGACCGGCGGCGGCGTCACGGGCGGGGACGGGAGCGTCGAGATCCACGGCGGGCCGATCACGTTGACGGCGCCCGACCGGGGATGTTCCACCGCGCGCACGAGCCCGCGGTGCGCGACCTGGGGATCCGCCAGGGCCTGGACGTAGTCGTTGACGGGCGCGTAGGGGACCCGCGCCGCGTCCAGGCGCGATATCCAGTAGTCGAGGGTCTCTTCCGCGAACCGCGCGACGAGCGGCTCCTTGAGCTCCGCGCGGCGCCGGATGCGGGAGGGCATGTCGGCGAACCGGGGGTCGTCGATCCACTCCTCGCGGCCGACGGCGCGGCAGAACGGCGGCCAGTGGCGCTCGTTGACCACTGTGACGTTGACGAACCGGCCGTCGCGCGTCCGGTAGGTGTCGGACGGCACCCGGATGGGGTTCTCGTTTCCCATGCGGCCCGAAGACCGGCCGGCCTGGAGCGCCTCCCCCATGCGCGGCCCGAGGGCGGCGATCAGGCAGTCCTGCATGCTCACGTCGATATATTGGCCGCCGCCGCCCCGGGCGACGGAATGGAGCGCCCCGAGCACCGCGTAGGCGGCGAACATGCCGGCGATGACGTCGGCGAGCGGGGCGCCCATGATCACGGGGTCGCCGTCGGGGAAGCCGGTGACGCTCATCAGGCCGGCGGCGGCCTGGGTCATGGTGTCGAGGGCCAGACGGTCGCGGTGGGGGCCGTCCTGGCCGAACCCGGATATGGAGCAGTAGACGAGGCGCGGGTTCAGGGGCCGCAGGTCGTCCCACGCCATGCCGAGGCGCGCGGCCGTTCCGGGCGCGAAGTTCTCGGCCACCACGTCCGCCCGCGCGGCCAGCGCCCGGCCCGCCTCCAGATGCGCCGGGTCCTTGAGGTCGAGCTCGACGCTCTTCTTGCAGCGATTGCTGGCGTTGAAATAGTCCTCGTGGTCCTCGCGGCCCTCGTAGCGCTGGACCCGGCGCGTGTCGTCGCCGACGCCCGGCCGCTCCACCTTCACGACCTCGGCGCCGAGGTCGGCCAGCATGGTCGTGCAGAACGGACCGGCGACGACCTGGGTCAGGTCGAGGACCCGCTTTCCGGCGAGCGGCGGCCCGCCCCCCGTAGCGCTTTCGTTCATGAGTTCTCCCCTTGGCCTTGTAAGGCAACTGGCGCGCCTGTTCACGCTCGGGCCTTGCCTATTCTCTCACATTGGACGTATCGTTAGCATGAGTCCCGCTAACACCCACCTTGAATTTTGCAGACATGACACTAGCGACTATCGCTTAATAAACGATCTAACGAGCAAGTCTATGAAAATCACGCGACTATTGATCGAAAACTTCAAGGGCATTCAACAAGTCCACATGACTGATCTTAAAGACGTGATCACAATTGCTGGAAAAAATGGGTGCGGAAAGACATGCCTACTAGAAGCCATTCGTCTATTGAAAAGTCAATACGGTCACTACAATGAGAATGAAAATCGAGCATGGTGGGATGAAAAACAGGTTAATTTACAACAGGCAGGCGCAACGCGCAAGGTATTAAGGAATCAACAAAGACGAGCGGTGGTGGAGGCGGAGATTGAATTGACCGGTGAGGAGAAGGATTATATAAGGTCCGACGCCAATCATCTAATAGAGGTAATGGCTATTCGGATGATCGCACCGGGAATCGAGAACCAAATAGAATACAGACTAAGGAATTGGTCTCTCCAGAACTGGAGAGCGATACCAGGACTCGCTGAGCGGGAAAAAGATATTTTGCAAGTAGCGCAAGGAATTAAAGATCAGATTGAGCGAGAGATGGCGAGCCGTACGACCACTGGAAGATTTGACATCACGGCAGACGGCCGTATGGAAATGAAAACAAATCATTTGCTGAGTTTTGTATTTGGAACATTTGAACCACGACGACTTGGAATAATTGAATTCAATCCAGCCGACCGGAGGTATCCACCAGAACAATTCACGAATGTGACGGTTGATGTTGAAAAGCAAGACGAAGCGTGGAAGCAGTCCGCAATATTCAACACGGAAGGTAAATATGGTGGGGTGAAGGAAGCCTTAGGTAATGAATGGATTAGAGGAATCATTCGGAGAGAAGCAGGAGAATCGGTTGCAGCTGAAGAGATGGTAACGGCTATGCGAGAGATTTTCCAGGACATGATTCCTGATAAAGAGTTCAACGGGCCCCGGCCCACGCGAGAAGGACGCCTGGAATTTAACGTGAAGACAGGGGGAAATGAGCACGACATCGATGACTTGTCTTCGGGGGAGAAGGAGATTTTGTTTGGCTATCTCAAAACGCGTGCTCGCGCGCCACGGAACTCTGTAATAATTGTGGACGAACCAGAGCTGCACCTAAATCCGAGAATGATCGCAGGATTGCCAAATCTTTATGAAAGACATATCGGACGAGCGTTGAACAACCAAGTATGGCTTGTGACTCATTCAGACATGTTTTTGCGTCGAGCATTCGAATCAGGAAGGATGCAAGTGTTCCATATGGATATGCCAAGGGATCAGGAATCAGGTTTCAACCAGATGAAACACGTAGGTACTGACGAACGTTTCGAGCGAGCTTGTTTGGAGCTGATTGGTGATTTTGCTACATATGAACCGCAGGGTGCAACAATTTTGGTTGAAGGAGGTACCAAGTTTGATCAAGAGGTGATTACTAGACTATTCTCTGGAGAGTTACGAGGGGTTAATGTAGCTTCTATTGCGGGTAAGAATGAAGTAGTGAAGAAGAAAAATGAATTATGGAAACTGCAAGATATACAGGGTATCAAAAAAGAAGTTGTTACGATATTGGATGGAGATGGTGTACCAGAGTTAAAACGAGTTGATGATGAGAAAATTGGGGAGTTTCGATAGGATCTTTATGATATAGAATCTTACTTATTGGATGCGAAGTATCTTTCACAAGCAGTGGGGCAGATAACCTTACGTCGGTCCGGCGAGATACCTGTGGAGAGAGTCGAGTCGCTTTTTCAGAGTTGTGCGCGTGAGGTGATGCAAGAGATGGTTAGCAATCAACTTGTCGAATATGTGCGGAAAAAGCTGAAAGGTGCAGTCAACCAGGCAGTGAAGAGGCCAGATCGCAAGGGGCGAATTACTGAGGACGACTTGATCAGGTTGGTAGCAGGAAGTAGAGAGGCGGCTTCAATGGTCAACAATGCTGCACAAGTAATAAACAAAGAAGATCTGGAACGCGAACTGAACAAGCTTAAGGAAAGAAAGGACGCTATAGATCTTTGGGAAAGGGAGGGATGGAAGAGAGTGGTACCCGGCAAACGAGTCTTACGAAAGGTAGCGGAAACCCTTGCTGGAGAGGGAACTAGTATTCAAGTACGAAACGTGACGATTGGATTGATGGCTAAAGACGGACATAAACCAGTAGGTATGCAGGAGGTGATCCAAAAGGCGCTTGCGTATCGAAGGGAAGCATCGGTAAATGCTATCGCTGCCACCCGGAGAGGGAGTTCCTCGACTTCCTCAAGGTGACTGACCGCAATGTCTCGGACGGACGGACATCCACATCGTCGTGGACAACTACACAACCCACAAGACCGCAGACTTGGCTGGCGCGGCGGCCGCGCTGGCATGTCCACTTCACTCTTCGACAATCCGCCTCGCGGCTCGACCAGGTCGGACACTGGTTCGCCGAGTTGACACACAAGCAGTTGCAACGCACCGCTCGACTCTGATGACATATGCGCCTTTATCGACCGGCACAACCAGGACCCAAAGCCCTTCAAATGGATCAAGTCCGCCGACGACATCCTCGCCGTCGTCAGACGCTTATACCTCCGCGTGGAATAAAACTCATGTAACGAGCTCTAGATTCTGGTAACTAGCTCCCACTCACCGCTTCAAATCTGTCCAGTGCTGAGCGAAGGTTCTCCATGATCTCAGCCACGAGCACATCCGGCTCCGGCAAGTTCTCCAAATCAGTCATGGAAGCGTCCTTCAGCCAGAACACGTCGAGGCTTGCCTTGTCGCGGCGAAGAAGGTCTTCGCGTGAATAAGCCCGCCATCGACCCTCCAGAGTGTCTTCGCTCCAGGCTTCCTCCCGGACATGGCGGTTCTCGGGTTTGTAGCAAGCAACGAAGTCCTCAAGGTGGGCATAGGTCAGCGGCTTCTGCTTGAGCGTGTGATGCACGTTGGTGCGGTAGTCGTAGTACCAGACCTTCGACGTCTGCGGATCGGGGCTGGCCGGTCGGTTGTCGAAAAAGATGACATTTGCCTTGACACCCTGGGCATAGAAGATGCCCGTTGGCAGCCTCAGAATCGTGTGCAAGTCGGTGGTGTGTAGCAGTTTCCGCCGGATCGTTTCGCCGGCTCCGCCCTCGAACAGCACGTTGTCGGGCACCACGACGGCCGCGCGGCCGGTCGTCTTCAGCATGGTCCGGATATGCTGAACAAAATTGAGCTGCTTGTTCGACGTCGTCGCCCAGAAATCCGGCCGGTTATAGGTTAGGTCGTTGGTCTCCTGCTCGCCGTCGGCGTTGGTGAAATTCATCGAGCTCTTCTTGCCGAATGGCGGATTGGCGAGAACGTAGTCGAATGTCTCCGAGGGCGGGGAGATCAGAGCGTCGGTGGGTGAGACCGCCGTTTCGCCGGTCATCTCTCCGATCCCGTGCAGCAGCATGTTCATCAGGCAGAGCCGACGCGTGCCCGCCACGAGCTCGTTGCCATGGAACGTCGCGTGCTTCAGGAACGCCTTCTGGTCCCTGTCGAGCGCGAAATTCCGCGGGTCGGTCAGGAAGTCTTGAGCGGCAAGGAAGAACCCGCCCGTTCCGCAGGCCGGGTCGGCGATGGTCTTGCCCGGCTCGGGGCGCATACACGCCACCATGGCACGGATCAGGGCACGGGGTGTGAAATACTGTCCCGCGCCGGATTTGGTGTCCTCAGCGTTCCGCTCAAGCAGCCCCTCGTATATGTCGCCCTTCACATCGGCCCCGAGCACCACCCAGGCGGTGCTGTTCACCATATCGATCAGGCGGAAGAGCTTGGCCGGGTCGGTGATCTTGTTTTGCGCCTTGGCGAATACCTGGCCCAGCATGCCCCTCTGCTCGCCAAGCCTACGGAGAAGCGTAACGTAGTGCGCCTCAAGGTCCGCGCCGCGGCGAGTGGTGAGGCTCGTCCAGCCATAGCCCTCGGGGATGCCGACATCGCGATTGTAGAGCGGCTTGGCATACTCATCCGCCATCTTGAGGAAGATCAGGTAAGTTAGCTGCTCAAGGTAATCGCCATATCCGACGCCGTCGTCACGCAATGTGATGCAGAAACTCCAGACCTTGGAAACGATCAGAGCGGTGTTCATGCGGGGACCTCATGGACGATCAGTTCGTCACCGTCGCCGTCGAGTTCCCAGAACTCCACGTCCGGCGGGATCATGTGGGATTGTGTCCGAAGGAAGTAGCTCAGCAGGCTCTCACTCCGACCGGGACGTAAGCTGCGCTCGACGAAGAAGATCTTCCTGTAGTCCCGCGGTGCCATATGGAAATAGAACATCGCCTCGGCCCAATCCTTCATCTTAGCGCTCGGCACGTTCCCGCCGGATGTCCATGTATGAGACTTGCACTCGACGATCACCCTAGGGCTCTCAGCCCCCAGATCGAAGGCGTGGCTCTTTCTCACCATACCCAAGCCGCATGGAACCCTGTGATTGGATTCCAGCCGCAGGCCATGTTCGGCGAGAACCTTCCAGGCGCGCTCCTCGAACGCGCGACCCACATGGGAATTGCTGGTAGCTCCGTCTCTCTGGAAGTTGCTCATGCCTCCACGACTACCCGCTTCGATCGTCTCCGTGCAAACGCCTCGGCTCGTTCGGCCCGGATCCGTGCCAGAAGGGCGGGCGCCGGCTCGTCTTCCGGATCCTGGGGGACGAGTTCGCCGGCGAAAGCCTTCTTCAGGATTGATTGGCGAAGTGCTTCGGCACGGGCAAGGCTGGCGTCTATTTCAATGTCAAGAATTTCGACAGTCTCGAGCCGAGTGTCGAGAATGCGGACGACTTCAGCTTGTTCGTCCGGGGAGCAGAACGGAAATGGATACTCTTGGAGCTTTGTCCCATTGATATTAGACTGATTTACTCCGTCAGTCTTTACGGACTTTCCATACTCCCGTGCTAGGGGTGAATTCAAGAAATGAGCAACATAAGGCCCTGAGACGACTTGGTTGATCTGATTCACGCGTACAAGATATCCCGCGAACAAAGCAGGCCGCTCACCCCGATAGATGGCAGTCTTACCGACTAGCTCAGGGCTGTTCGTGCGGTTAAAGAGAACGTCACCGAGTTGCAGCGAGTATCGTGCGATCTCCTCCTTGTCGGATGTGTAGACAAGATCGGCCCAGTTAATCCGACCGTATTGGATGTTACCCATACGAATAACAGGGACTTCACCCTGAGCGCTCGACTTCGCTGTTGTTCCGTACTCAGGCCCCGTCGAGAAGCAACCCAGATGTGACCACGCCCAGCCGTGTGGGAGTTCAGGCAACGTGAGGTGTAGGCCAGAGTAGTCGGGTGAGTAACACCTTGGTATCTTCGGTTTGGCTGGTCTCCTGCCTTTCTTACTCCGTTTTCGCCACTCGGAAACGTCCCGCTCCCAGTCGTGGAGGGCTACCTCGTAATGAGCGTCGCGTTCCTCTCGAATGTGGGCAAGAAGGGCATCTCGACTTTCCAGACTATCTGGATTCTGTGCCCGCCAATCGGAGGTGAGTCGACCTTCAAAGGCGGATTTGAGGAGAGATTGACGATAGAGGTCGATGGCAGTCTTCACAGCCCGAAGGCTTTCGATTCCCCTATCGATCTCATCGAACAGCATCTCTATTCTCTCGACGATCCGGCATTGTTCGTCAGTTGGCGGAAGTTCGAGCGGCTGTGCCCTGATCTGTTCCTCCTTCACGACGGGATAACTGACACCATATTGTTCTCCAGTAAGCGCGCTCACAAAATCTTGAGAGATACATTTGTAAAACAGGTATCTCGGCTCAACTCCCTTGAAGACTCGAAGAACGGCGAAACCGGTTGAGGCGATCTCACCGTCAAACTCCTGATCCACGGCCGCAATCTTTCGAAGATATGGACGGACGGTAGAAAATAGAATGTCCCCTGAACGAATCTTCTGGCGTGCACGTGAAGGTGCCTCAATCAAATTCATGCGCTTTGGGGCCTGAATCCGATTGGATTTGTTGTCGATGCTCGAAATATCGACGTACCAAATTTCACGATCTTGTTCGTCCTTTCCCGTCATTTCGACGCAATCGAGAACGTCTCCAATATCGCAATGAGCCCACCCTTCAGGCAAATCTGTCATGCCGCAAGCGCCTCATTCACTTCGGACATGATGTCATCCATTCGGTCTCCGAACAGCGCGTACATCCGGCCCAGTCCGCCGTGTCCGTCAAAGGGTGCCAGCTCAAGATCGTCACGCTCGATGGTGAAAGATGGTGGCAAGGTGGTCGCGGATCATACGCAGCCAGTCCATCTGCTCTTCAGAGAACTTCTCGCCTGCTCCGGCGTGGCGCTTCAGAATCCAGTTCTGGAAGTTCCGCCGGACCCGGTCCGAGTGACGGGTCAGCGTCACATCCAAACCGCAGACACGGCGAACGAGGGCAACCAGGGCGGTGAGTTCGCCGGCCGGATTAGCGCCCTTGTAGTCGTCGAGATGCGCATAGGCGCGCCAGACGATCAGCGGGGCAAGGCGCGGACGGTCCTGCTTCAACTTTGCCAGCACGTCCTTGACCATGGCGTAGGTCACCTCGGACCGACGGGCGGGCTGGTTGAAGAAGATGGCCAGCGCCTCGATCTCGTCCCGGTTTTCCTGGAGATATTCCTCGAATTCCTGGGTGATCGTCCTCGCGTTCTCCATCACATCGCCGGCCCACTCCGCACGCAGGAGCGTATCGAGGTGGTCATGGTCGATGGTCTGCTCGTTCGCGCGGCGGATCGTGTCCATGAGATTGATGAGCGGGCCGGTGAAGACGTTGGCGGCCCGCTCGATCCGCTCCTCGCGGGCAGCCTGCATGGCGGAGGCGTCGGGTTCGGCGTGGCCGGCGGCCTTGGCCTCAGCCTCGACCTTGTCGGGGTCGATGGCGTCGAAGAGGTCGCGGACGATGACGGTGAGAGGCTTGCCCGCGGCCTGCGCGATCTTGACCTGATCCTCCGCCCCGAGCTTGTTGTCGAGGCGCGAGAGGCGCGCGGCCAGCGAGCTCACCGTCTCTTCCGACCGGTCGCCCATCATCAGGCCCATGGCGAGATCCTTGAACGGGATCGAAGGCTTGGTGTCGAGCGGTTGGCTGAGAGTCTTGAGCGACCTGGTAACGCCGACGGCGTCGACGATGACGTAGTGGGTCTTGGCCTGGGCGGACGGCGTAACCTTCCGAAGGTTGTCCGGCGTGAGCACGCGGGTGCCGCGGCCCTTCATCTGCTCGAAGTAGTTGCGCGATTTCACGTCGCGCATGAACAGCAGGCATTCGAGCGGCTTCACGTCGGTGCCCGTGGCGATCATGTCTACGGTGACGGCGATACGCGGGTTGTAGTCGTTACGCAGGGCCGCGAGGGAGGATCTCGGGTTTCTGGCGACGTTGGTGATCTTGCGGCAGAACTCGTTGCCCTCCCCGAATTCCTGCCGGACGGTCTGCACGATGTCGTCGGCGTGGCTGTCGGTCTTGGCGAAGATCAAGGTCTTGGGCAGTTCCTCGCGGCCGGGAAATATCTCCGGCCACCTGTCGCGGAAGGCACGAACGACGGTCCGGATCTGGTCGGGGTTCACGACCGAGCGATCGAGCTGGGAAGCCGTGTATTCCTCCTGTTTTTCCTGCAACTCCCAGCGGCGGGCGCGGGTTTGGCGCTCGCGCTTCTCGACAAGCTGTTCGGCTCTCAGCGTTTCGCCGCCCTGCGTGATTCGGGTATCGATGAGGTAGATCTCGTTGCCGACATTTACCCTGTCGGCTACCGCCTGCTCGTGGCTGTACTCGCTGACCACGTTCTTCTGGAAGAACCCGTAGGTGCGGTTATCGGGCGTGGCGGTGAGCCCGATCAGGTAGGCATCGAAGTACTCGATCACCTGACGCCAGAGGCTGTAGATCGACCGGTGGCACTCGTCGATCACGACCACGTCGAAACTCTCCGGCGGGAGGTTGGAATTGTAGACGACCGGAAGCGGTTCCTTGCGGCGCCACTTACGTTCGGCGAGGTTCTCGTCTTCCAGGCTTTCGTCCAGTTCTTCGCCTTTCAGGGCCGCGTACATGCGCTGGATCGTGGAGATGACGACCTGGCTGTCTCCAGCGATAGAAGGCGAGGTGAGACGCTGGACGTTGTAGAGTTCCGTGAACTTGCGGTTGTCGTCGTTGGGGATGAAGGCCATGAACTCCTGTTCGGCCTGCTCGCCCAGGTTCCGGGTATCGACGAGAAAGAGAATGCGGCGGGCATCGGCGTGTTTCAGCAGACGGTAGACCTGCGTGATCGCGGTGAAGGTCTTGCCGGCGCCGGTAGCCATCTGGACGAGCGCGCGTGGCCGGTCGGCTTTCAGCGAGGCTTCGAGATTGGCGATCGCGTCGATCTGGCACTCACGCAGTCCGGCGTGGTTCAACGGCGGAAGCGAGGCGATGCCCGACCGAAAGGACCGAGAAGCGAGCGTCCAGGCCTTGAACGTCTCCGGACGGTGGAAGGAAAAGACTTCCCGGGATCGCGGATTGGGATCGCGCCCGTTCGTGAACCGCGTGATTTGCCCCGTACTCTCGTAGAGAAAAGGCAAAGGCTCCGCATTCGAGATCCACTTGAGCGTAGCGTTGGCATAGCCCTTCGACTGCTCTTCGACCGCGGTGAGCCTGGCCCCCCAGTTGTCCGGCTTCGCCTCGACGACGCCCACGGCCCGCCGGTCGGCGAAGAGAACGTAGTCGGCGGGTCCGATGTCGGTCTGATATTCGCGCACCGCGATACCGGGTCCCGCGTTGAAATCGAGCGCATCCTTGTCCTGCACGTGCCAGCCCGCCGCCCGGAGGCGATCGTCGATCCGGTCGCGGGCCACCTGTTCCGGGTTCTGGTTGACATCATGCGACATGCGATCGCTCACGCTTTTCCGCTGTCACGGAGAGGCGGGATCAGGCACCTTGCGAATCAGTTCGGACACGACGTTCGTGTCCAGCAGCACGGCCATGACCGCGGCTCAATCGAAGGACGGCGGCTCGCGCCCGAGCTCGCGCGACGGCAACTCCAGGTCCACCCCGTTGGCCGGCCCGAAATGCGAGCGGATGACGCTCGCGAGGTTCCGCGAACCCGGCTTGCGGCCCACCGCATCGCGCAGGATCTGCCGCGCTTCCTCTTCCATGGAGCGGTGGCGTTCGGCGGCGCGCACGCGCAGGCGCGTCTTCACGTCGTCGTCAAGGTTGCGGGTCGTGATGCTCGCCATGGCCAAGCTCTCTATTCGTCCGGGAACCCAATCTACACAACGACCGGGTGCAATCAAGACGCTGCAAGCGGTCTCTCATGTGGCGGCACCGAGTACGACGGCCAAGCGGCGTCCGGCACGGTGACCTCACGCGAGTCTCCTTCGGGCATGGCGCTTCTAAGGGCCTTAAGAGACAAGGCATTCAGCTCGGAGTGGACGAATCAGTATGTGTCGCTGATTTGTCGATCAAGTCGCGATGTGATTGATCGGTCATACGATCAGCTGGTGCAACGAGCAATGGACGGGCGGGGCCTGTAGAGGCGCGCCTGGGTTCCAGGCGTCGTCGCGCATCTCCGTGTGTTTCGGGTAGTGGGTGATGACCAGCGAGGCCAGAACCTCGGCGAGCTCGCTTGGGCGCAGCGTGTGGTCGGCGAAATGTTCTCGGGGGGCTGGACCGGCGAGGGGTGTGACGGCTGCTCTTAGATCAGAGTGGACAATTTGTAGGCGTCGCACTACATATTTTTTAGATCCGTAGTGTAAAGGTACCAGATGCCCACTCCTCACCATCCTCCCGCCGCCGTCCGGCGGGCACTGCGTAAACTTGGAGCGGACATCCGTGATGCCCGTCGCCGCCGGCGGCTGCCCATGGCGGTCGTGGCGGAACGCGCCTTCACCTCCCGCTCCACCCTTCAAAAGGTCGAAGCCGGCGACACCAATGTCGGCATCGGCATCTACGCCGGTGTCCTGCAGGCGCTCGGATTGCTCGAAGGCTTGAGCCAGATTGCCGACATCAGCAATGACAGTGTCGGACAGGCCCTCGCCAGCGCCGCGCTGCCTAGGCATGTCCATCTCAGGCGGACGACCGGATCGTCCCGCGATGGCTGACTTCGAGGTCCATATCGATCTTGACGGCCGCACCCGGCAGATCGGGCTGGCGAGAAGCAATCGCGTTCGCGGCAGGGAGACCATCGTCTTCGGGTATGACGACGCCTGGCTGGAAGACCCTGACAGGTTCTCGCTGGAGCCTGCCCTTGCCTTGGGACGGGGCGCCTTCGCGCCGCCGGCCGGCCTCGCGACCTTCGGATCCATTGGTGATTCAGCGCCCGATAGCTGGGGCCGCCGGCTGATGCAGCGCGCCGAGCGCCGACTCGCCGAACGCGAAGGTCGCGCAGTTCGAACACTCCTGGAGAGCGACTATCTGCTTGGCGTGGCCGACGAGACCCGACTCGGCGCATTGCGCTTCCGTCGCGCTGGCGACCAGACGTTCCAAGCTCCGATTCGCGCAGGCGTGCCGGCTCTGATTGAGCTTGGCCGCCTGCTTCGGATCACCGAGCGGATTCTCCGCGACGAGGAAACCGACGAAGATCTCCGGCTCATCTTCGCCCCTGGCTCGTCCCTGGGCGGTGCGCGCCCGAAGGCGTCGGTCATCGACCGGCACGGCCGCCTCTCGATCGCCAAGTTTCCGAAGGAGACCGACGATTACTGCATGGAAACCTGGGAGGAGATTGCGCTGCGCCTCGCCGGCCAGGCCGGCATCGCCACGCCCACGCACGATCTGATCGACGTCGCCGGCAAGAAGGTCATGCTGTCACGGCGCTTCGATCGCCAGGGCGCAATCCGGGTTCCGTTCCTGTCGGCGATGGCGATGATGGGCGCTAAAGACGGCGAGCGCGGGAGCTACCCCGAGATCGTCGATGCTCTCGCGGAACATGGCGCCCAGGGAAAGACGGACGCCCATGCTCTCTATCGGCGCGTCGTCTTTAATGTGCTGATCTCCAATGTCGACGATCACCTGCGCAACCACGGCTTCCTGTGGCTCGGCAGGATGGGATGGTCGCTCTCTCCCGCGTACGACCTCAATCCTGTCCCCGCGGACCTGAAGGCGCGGGTTTTGACGACCAACATCGATCTCGACGAGGGCACCTGTTCGCTCGATCTGCTGGAGGCCGCTTCCGGGTTCTTCGCGCTGACGCTGGCGCAGGCTCGCGCGGTCGTCAAGGAAGTCGCGACCGTAACCGCGACCTGGTGCAACACCGCGAAAGCGGTTGGCGCGCGCGCTGCCGAGATCGATCGCATGGCCAGTGCCTTCGAGCACGACGACCTGCAGCGGGCACTGGCCCTGTGACGAGGTGCTGCCTTCAGAGCTTGGACCCGCCAGCGGACGGTGCTGTTACCGGTGCGACCGTCGATCTGAGCGTGGCGGACACCGAGTACGCTGAAACTCGTGAGGTCAAACCGGTGGCGGTGACGCTGTGGCGAATGGCACGGTCAAGTTTGGAAGATGTTGCGAATACTGTGCCCACGACGTTCAGCCATGACTCACAGACCCGCGATAACCTGCTTGTTCTTCGCGGCATGACCCGGTGGAACAGGCATTTGTCGGGTCCGCCCCGATGTCCGCCGGCGATCCTCAGCGGTTCGCGGGGTTCCGGCGAGTCGTTCGTTGCGGCGTTTGGCGGGTATCCCGAAGCGAATCGCCGTCCGGAGCGATCCGGCCTCACCGCTTCCACGTGCACTTCGCGGTGGAAACGCCGATCTCGGGGGAGACGCGGGCCACTTCGTAATCGCAGGCGCCGGCGATGCCCTCGTACATTCCCGTGCCGCCCAGCAGTTCGCTGCGGCCCGTCTCCCCGGTTCTCTTCGAAAGCAGGTACAACTCGTCGTCCGTCGATGCGCGCGCCGTGCAGGGCGCCTCCAGACTCGCGCCGGTTGCCGATATCCTGCCGTAGGCGAGGCAGTTGATCTCGATGTGACTGCCGACGGCGAAAGGACCGCCGCTGCTCTCCGTGATGACGCTGGCGCCCTTCGTGGGACCGGCGAAGACCGTCTCCCCGGACTGCCGGAGCGTGGCGAAGGAGGAGGTCAGGACCGAAACCGACGTGAAGCTGCCGCTCTCGCCGGCAACGGCGTGCTGGGCCGTGCACAGAAGTCCCCCCGCGGCCGCCAGCACCGCAACGATCCATCTCCCCGAATTCATGCGATCCCCTCGTTTCCCGTTCGCGTTTGGAGGAAGAACAGAGTGTCAAATCCGAGCGGCCGGAACAAGCGGGCGAACGGCCCACGGACACGAGTCCCGGATCGTTGTGCGCAACGGGCGCAACCGTCCTCCACCTTTGGGTTTCGTCGCCGGAGAAAGCCCGCGCTCAGAGGTCGAGGTCCATCTCGATGCGCTTGCTCCTGACGGGCGGTTCGGGCTCCGGCGCCTTCTCCCGGGAGACCGCGGGCTCGATTTTCCTCTCCGGCGGGGGTGGCGTGGGTGCCTCCGGGGCCGGCCGTTCGACGCCGGGCGACGCTTTCCCGTCCCGTTCGTGTTCGGGACGAACCGTCTCGCCGATGCCTTCGAGCGCCGTAATCCGCTCTCCGGTCTAGGAACAATTTTCAGTCGCGCTGCGGGCTCGGGATGACCCAGGGCCGGCAGCGTCGCCATGGCCGGCACACCGCCACATCGAAAACGAAATGACCAGCGCCGACTTCGACTCGCCCTGCTCGACGGGCGGACGACAGGTTTGCCCTGCATTCGCGCGTCGATTGATGTAGCCTGAACGAATTCGAGTTTCGACTTCGGGAGGTGCGGCGGTGAAATTTCCAAAACGTATGGTTCCGGCTGCGCTCATCCTTTCGCTGGCCGGCGGCTTGTCCGGGCCGCCCGCCGCATTCGCGCAGGCCTCCTGCCCGCGCCCGCCGGGGGTGGCGGCGAACCCGCTGGAGACCCCGGGCGTGACGGCCGCCCAGGTGGCGGCGAACCCCACCGTCGAGAACCTCAAGGCCTTCGCGCTGGCCGGGAGAGACTACTTCAACAGCGTCACGGGGCAGGAGGAGGGAGGCTACGCGGGGTGCATCACCCGCAACGAGGGGCCCTGGAAGGCCGGTCCCATCCACCTCTCCGCCGTTTCTCTTGGTGGCGGCAGGTTGAGCTTCGACGCGGACGACATATCGCTGGGGGGCCGGCCGCTCAAGCCCGAGGTATTCGGGACGATCCTCGCCGCGCTGGGAATCGACGTCTCCAACCCAGCCGGCATACCCGCCCAACTGGCGGAGGTGGTCAGAACCCGCGCCTTTCCGAGGCCGGACGGCGGCCCCGTACAGGGGTTCGGCGGCTACGCCGTGGGGTACGGCGCCGACATCCCCGGCATCATGCTCGCCGGCCTGGACCTCGAGGAGTCGCACTTCGGGGAGGAAACCCTGCCCCCGGCGGACCCGGAGGTGAGCGCCGACGAGGTGGTGGACCGCCGGACGCTCAGGAAATTCGTGAACGGGGCGATAAAATACTTCACCGAAGAAATCCTGGAGAAGCAGCCCATCGAAGCCGTCGGCATCGCGAGGAGCGTCATGAGGCGGCCGCCCTGGAAGCATGGCTCCGTCTACCTGTTCGTGATGGACGAGGGGGGCTACACGCACCTTCACGGCGGGTTTCCGAACAGGTTCGAATACCAGAAGCCCACGGACACCCTGCGGGACGTCGTCACCGGCAAGCTCATCCTGCCGCAGATCATCGCGGCGGCGAAGAGGCCCGGCGGCGGCTTCGTGCAGTATTACTTCGACAACCCCGACGACGACAGCGACAGCGCCGACGTGCCGAAGGTGACCTACGCGCGCCTGTTTGAATTCACATTCAACATCCCCGGCGTCGGACCGATAAGCGACTCCATGATCGTGGGCGCGGGCATCTACGGGGACCCGCCGTCGCAGGAGAGCGTTGCGGCGGCGCGGGGCTGGCTGGCGCGCTTCGGCCGGGCGGCGGCGAGTCAGGCGGTGGAGATGATCGCCGGCCGCATGAACGGCCCCGCCCGGAGCGGGGCGGAGATGACGCTCGGCGGGCGGACGATGAACCTCGGTGAGGATTCGGCCCGCTTCATGGCGGAGAACGACCTGGAGGTCATGGACCGGGATAGTCTCGAGCGCCGGGTCGCGTCGAGGAGGCTCGCGATGGGGCGCGATGCCCGGGAGGCCTGGCGCGAGATGACGGTGAGCGAACTCCTCTCGGGCGCTTCGTTCCACCTCGCCTCGGCGGAGGACGCCGGGGAGATGGGCGGCCGCTGGTCGATCTGGGGCAGCGGGGCGCGGACGAGCTTCGAGGGCGGCGCGGCCGCCGTCGAGGGCGACGTGACGACGGCCATGCTGGGGACGGACTACGAGAAGGACGCCGTCCTCATGGGCGTGGCGCTCTCGCGCACCGCGGGCGAGGGCGGCTTCGAGAACGAGAGCGGCGGCGAGATGGAGGCGACGCTCACGAGCGTGCACCCCTACCTGCGCTACCGGGCGGGCGAGCGGCTCTCGATGTGGGGCGTCCTGGGAATGGGCCGGGGAGAGATGACGCTGGAGGTGGAGGAGAAAGACGTCGGGAAGAAGGTCGAAGCCGAGACCGACCTCGAGATGCGCATGGCGGCGCTCGGTCTCCGGGGGGAACTCGCGAAGAGGGGCGAGTTCGACATGGCGGTGAAGTCCGACGTCCTCCTCGCGCGGACGGATGCGGACGCAGCCGACGGGGTCGAGGCGATATCGGCGGCGGCGACGCGGCTTCGGGTGATGCTCGAAGCCTCGCGCGAGGTCGCGATGAGGGACGGCGGCAGGTTCACGCCCTCGGTGGAGGCGGGGCTTCGCCGCGACGGGGGCGACGCGGACGAGGGGGTCGGCGTGGAGGTGGGCGGCGGCCTGCGCTTCACGAACCCGGCCTCGGGCCTGACGTTCGAACTCAAGGCGCGCGGACTCCTCGCGCATGAAGAGGAAGACGCGGCCGACTGGGGCGTGGGCGGCACGATACGCATGGCGCCCGGGAAGGCGGGCCGCGGTCTGGCCCTCACGGTGCGGCCCTCGGTGGGCGAGACGGCCGGCGGGGCCGAGCGGCTGTGGAGCCTTCGGGACGCCTCGCGTCTGGCGGAAGGAGACACCGAAGACCTCGACCCCCGCGTGCGCGCGGAGGTGAGCTACGGTCTGGACGCCCGGGGCGGTCTGCTGACGCCCTACGCGGGTCTCTCGGTGTCGGAGAGCGGAGGCGGCGCCTACCGCCTGGGCGGGCGCTTCGGGATGGGCGAGAGCTTGAGCGTGAGCGTCGAGGGCGACGTGCGCGAGCGCGAGGACGCGGACCCCGTCCACGGCCTCGCGCTTCGCGGTTCGCTGCGATGGTAGACCCGCAACGCGGGGAAACAGACCATGTTCTCGCCGAGTTCGCGGACGGGAACGTCGTCGTCCGAACCGAAAACCTCCTTGAACCCGCGCGGCGCGGGCAGGGCGGAGGCCGGCTCTAGAGCTCCAGGTCCATCTCGATACGCTTCCCGCGGGCCGGCGGCTCGGGCGCCAGCGCCTTGCTCCGGGAACGTTCGGGCTCGATTTCCTTGTCCGGGGAAGGCAGCATCCCCCTCTCGCGGTCCGGCTCGTCCCTGTCGAGAGGCGCCTTCGCGTCCTTCCCGCGTTCGGGCCGGACGGCCTCCCCGATCCCCTCAAGCGCCGAGATGCGCTCTCCGGTGACCGCTTCGAGGCGTTCCTTGAGCGCGGCCGCGTCGTCCGTGACGAGTTCCGCGCGGTCGCGCGCCCGCGAGACCTCGACATAGAAGGACTTGGCGGTGGTCAGATGGGGGTGGTTCGCCTCCATCGCCGCGGTCACGTTGTCGACCGTGCGCCCCTGGAACGCGTACACGGTCGAGGCCCACGCGTGGTCGAGATGGCGCAGTTGCGGATCGCCCCGCGTCAGGGTGAGCTTCCGGCCTTCTTCCAGTCTGAACGTCACCCGCCCGTTCCTGACACCCGCGACCTCGGCCGTGCCGCTGTTCACAACTCCGAGGTTTGCGTCGTTGCGGGTCCAGCGAATGCGATCGCCCGCGCGCAACTCGATGGTCTCCGCGCGGTAGACCTCCGTGCCGCCCCGGTGCCCGCCGATCTCCCCCGGCTTCCAGTCCACGGTCGAACCATCCGGGCCTTCGAGTTTGACGGTCCGCGTCTTGTGGTGGGCGCCCATGACGCGCCACTCGTCGCCCTTCCCGACTCCGAGCCGCTTGTAGGGACGGTGGAACGCCACCACGTCGCCGGGCGCGTAGTTGGAGCTGAGCGCCTTCTCCGCGTTGGTGTAGCCCTTCGAGACCAGGCGCTGGGTCTCCAGACTCGGCCCCGCGATGCGGCCCTCGCGGGCGAGGCGTTCGCGGATATGGCTGTTGATCGCTTGGCGCAGCTCGTGGCTCGGCGCCATCACCCCGGTGCGCTCGCGCTCCTCGGGAGAGAGCTTCAGCCAACGCGCGGCGACCGCGCCGGCGACGTTGTCGGGGTTAACCTCAGCGACGTTGGAGCCCAGCTTCTCGAACGCCTTGCCGATCTCGCCCGCGAGGCTCGCCTCGACGGCGGCCTTCAGGTCCGGGTCGCGCTGGCGCAGGATCTCGTCCATCACGGCGGTCTTCATGCCGGCCTGCTGGAGCTGGGCGAAGGGTGTTCCGGCATCGACGGCGTCCAACTGTTTGGAATCGCCCACCAGCACCAGCTTCGGGATGCGCAGTTCGCTCGCGATCCGGAGCAGGTCGCGGGCCTGAACCGTCGATGCGAGGGAGCCCTCGTCGACCACCAGCACGGTCTTCGCGAACGCCGCGCGCTTCTCCTTCGCGCCCTTCCTGGTCAGACGGCCCTCGGCGACGCCCGCGTTCCTCGCCAGGAATCGCTGAAGGGTCTCGCTTTCGATCCCCGATTCCGCCGCCAGGGTCCGCACCGCCGAGGCCGACGGCGCGAGCCCCAACATGCGCCAGCCCTTCTTCTCCGCCAGCGTCCGCGCGCGGTTCAGCATCCGCGTCTTGCCGGTACCGGCATACCACTGCACGCCGACCGTGCGGTCCTTCTCCGACAGAATGAGCTTCGCCGCCTCCCTCTGCCCGGCCGTGAGCGGTCCCTTCCTGAGATGCCGGTCGACCGTCCAGCCGCGCATCGGCGCCCGGCCGCGGCCTTCGCCGCTCCGCATCAGCGCGATGGTTGCGCGCTCCCCGGCCACCGCCTTGTCGGTGGCGAGCCCGCCGCCGCCCTTCAGCGCCGGCGCGTCGTGCAGGCGGCCCTCGCGCTTGAGGTCGCCGACCGCCCGCTCGACGGCCTCCACCGATGCCGCGCCGGGGCTGTGGGCGAGGGCGGCCGCAAGCAGATCGGTGCTTGCGAACACCGCGTCGCGCTCGGAGAGATGGGCCAGCGCCCAGTCCACCGCCTCGCGCTCGGGGCCGGGTTGCGCGGGATGCTCGAACCGGTCCGCTTGATGCCCCGCGCCGGGCGGAGCGTCCCTGTACGCTTCCCATGCTCCATCGCGCGCCTTCTCCGTCCCGTCCAGGCTCCGGTTCATCGCCTCAGCCGTCAGCGCCTTCGCGTCGAAGCCGAGTTCGCCGGCCTGCCTCTCCCAGGTCTCGCGCAGCGCCTCCTTGTCGACGTCGCGCTTGCGGGCGCGGGTCATCAGCGCCACGCGCCGGGCGAGGTGCTGGTTCCCGGCCGTCGAACCCAGGCCCCGGCCCTCCATCGCCGCCTCGATCTCGGCGCGCCGCGTCGAGAATGCGTCGACGATCTCGCGGGACACGCCCGCGATCTCGAACCGTCCGTCGGTGTGGGTCTTCTCGATGCCGTATCCGAGCGACGTCAGTGCCCGCGCCAATTCGCTACGGTACATGGCGCCGATCAGCATCTTCGAGGAATACAGCTTCTCGTTCGTCATGGTGCGCCACTTGCCGTCCCCGCCCCGGACCATGTTGGCGATCACGGCGTGGGTATGGAGCTGGGGATCGAGGTTGCGGGAGGTATCGTGAGTGAAGGTGGCGATCACCGCCTTCTGGTCCCCGGCGCGGATCATCCTCCCGGTTCCGGGGTCCTTCATCCGGGTCTCGACGGCGTTGGCCTCGATCCAGGCAAGGGTCTTGCGCACCGCGGCGTCATGCGCGGCGACGACCCTATGGTCGCCGCCGATCAGAGCGGTGAGGGAGACGGACTTGGGGGCTGAGAACGTCAGGTCGCGCGCCGCAGCCGTCGCAGGTGTCTGAACTGGGACCGGATGAACGAAATCCTCAAGCGCTACCCCCTGCCGTCGGTCAAGTACGTGCGCTCAGGGCAAACCTTCGTGAGCGAACCTGTCAGGTGAGGAACCGAGTGCGTCAATCGCGCACGCTCGGGTCTGTGGGGGGAGGGGCTCGGTAACGACCCCTCCTACCCGGCCCGGTTACCCGAGCGGTAGGCGGATTCCGGCGACAGCGCCGCGCCGGAACGCGCGGACATTCACCCTAATCCGCTTCCGAATCGCTTACGGGAAAAGTGAGGGAATAAAAAACTCAGTAATTACGGTGCGTTAAGACAACAGAAAAGCCTATACCGCGTTCGTGTCCAGCAGCACGGTCATGACCGCGGCTCAATCGAAGGACGGCGGCTCGCGCCCGAGCTCGCGCGACGGCAACTCCAGGTCCACCCCGTTGGCCGGCCCGAAATGCGAGCGGATGACGCTCGCGAGGTTCCGCGAACCCGGCTTGCGGCCCACCGCATCGCGCAGGATCTGCCGCGCTTCCTCTTCCATGGAGCGGTGGCGTTCGGCGGCGCGCACGCGCAGGCGCGTTTTCACGTCGTCGTCAAGGTTGCGGATCGTGATGCTCGCCATGGCCAAGCTCTCTATTCGTCCGGGAACCCAATCTACACAACGACCGGGTGCAATCAAGACGCTGCAAGCGGTCTCTCTTGTGGCGGCACCGAGTACGACGGCCAAGCGGCGTCCGGCGCGGTGACCGTTCCCGGCGAGGCGCACGTACAGGCGCGGGAGACGACACGGGCCGGAGGCGTCTTGCCTGTCCCTGTCCGTACAGCCGTCAAACTCCGCCGCCACCCTCCCGACCTCCCCCCTGTCAGGATTCCTCCGCGAAACGCGGTCGGGGCGGCGCATCGTTCTCCGACACCCTCACCCTGTCCCTCTCCCGCACGCGGGAGAGGGGACCCTCGGGGCGCGGCCGGGCCTCTCGGGTCCCCTCCCCCTGGAAGGGCATAAGCGTTAACTTGGTCGTTTGCGGCATGTTTCGAGACGCTTCAAATGGCTTGAAACAGCGGCCGACAAGCCAGTCCGATCACCGATTCTAGGGATTTTGTCCTCTTCATCGGGTCTCCGGGCCAGTAACATGAAGGATCCGGTACCACTCGACCTCCATCCGGGGAACAAGTTAACGCCTATGCCCTGGAAGGGGAGGGTCAGGGTGGAGGTGGACGGCGCGGCGGCCGGACCACTTTTGCGGAGGAATCCTGCCAGGGAGTTCTTTTCTCCTGCCCCTTCGCAGGGGGAGAGCTGGAGGGGGTGTGTTTCAATTTTTTCGGCGAACGACAAACTCCGCCGCCGGACACTTACACCACGCCGCGGGACACAACCGCCGGGGAACAGGCCGGAGCCGCCTCAGAATTGCAATCCAGGCGCCAGCCGGGCGCGCCGCATGAACACCGAGGGGTCGTCGAGCCATTCCGGGTAGCCGATCCGCCCGCCGTCCGTCAGCCACTCGATGTAACGGTCGAGACAAGCCGCGAGCGCCGCGTCCTCCGCCGCCAACGCGAAGCCGCCGGTTTCGCCCTCGCCGTCGAGAGCCGTGACCGCAAAGGACCCGCCGTGCGCCGCCGCCGCGGCCCGGTTGCCGACTTCGCCTCTCGCGACCGCATCGACCCGCCCCGCGGCGAGCGCCTCGATCAACGCCGTCTCCCCGGAGTAATACACCACCTCGGGCAAGGCGGCCGACGCCGGCCGCAACCGCCGCCGGCCGGCGAGCCCCGGCGAGGCCCCGGCGGCGTCGATGACGTAGTCCGCGCCGCCGTCCGCGACAACCGTGCCGTCCGGCGCGTCCACCCGCGTACCGGCGGCCAGCACCCCGGACCCGTCCGCGATGCCGGTCAGTTCCAGAAGACGCGCCTCCCCCGTCGTCCCGGCGAGCACGCCCACCCGGTCCGCGCCGGTCAGGTTCCGGTGCCGGGCGAGGCGCTCCGCGTCCTCCGCGCGCACCAGAAGAGACTGGCGGAACTCGATATGGCCCGAGGTGAAGACGATGGCCGTCCTTCCCGTCTCGTCGCGGGTCCGGGAGTCGAGAATCGTGATGCCGCCTCCGACGATATCGTACCGGGGCCCGTCCGGAAGCAGCCAGATGCCGTTCCAGACCGCGATCCCCTTCCGGGAAAACGACAGCTTCGCGCCCCGCATGGCTTCGAGGGCGTTCAGCAGGTCGGCTTCGTAGCCCCGGTGGCTGTCGAAGCCGGGAGAACCCGGCTCCCTGTCGGCGCTGTAGCTCACCGGCTCGAAACGCGCGTAGAAGCCGAGTTCGAGCGTCCTCTCTTCGTCCGCGCAGGCGTGCGACGGCGCGGCGGCGGCCGTCGCCCCCAGCGCGACCGCTCCCGCCAGCAGGACGGCCGGGTTTCCTCGTTTCATCGGCTGCTCCTCCGTCCGGTCATTGTCTCCGACCCGCCGTTCGGCGGTTCCGCGGACCGGGATCCTGCCGGCGACTCGCCCTCCCGCCACGCAGTTTAGGCAATCCTTGTCCCCGAGTCGTTGCCCCGCGCGGCCGTCCCCATCCTCCGGCGCCCGAGCCGATCCCCGGCCGCCGGCGCCGAAGACCTTCACCGCCCGGAAGACGGACGGTAAAAAGGGCGATCGTCGAATCATGTCCGTCACCCGGGAAGGCCGTCCAGGATCATGAAACCGATTCCATCGACTCACGGAGGCGCGGGCATATCCGCGTCCGTCAAGCGGTACGACGCGGCGAGGGGCTACGGTTTCCTCGATCCCGGCGACGGCTCGCCCGACATCTTCTGCCATGCGTCGGTGCTGGACGCCGTCGGCCTCCGCTTCCTGCTCGAGGGAGCGACGGTCTCGTGCGAGACCGCGCCGGGCCAACGCGGCCCCGAGGTCTCCCGGATCCATGCCGTCGATTTTTCCGCCGCAACCTTCGACCGGACGTCCGGCAACGAGTCGATGGCCGCCGGACCCGGCGCCGTGCCGGCCGCCGCCGCCGCTTCCGGCCGCCGGCTCCGGGCATTCGTCAAATGGTTCCTGCCGGTCAAGGGCTACGGCTTCCTGGAGCCGGAGGACGGTTCCGCCGATCTGTTCTGTCACCTGTCCGCCGTGCGGGCGTCGGGCCACGACACGCTGCCCCAGGGGGCGGCGGTGACCTGCGAGATCGTGCAGGGCGACAGGGGTCCCCAGGTGTCGCGGATCCTCGCGGTCGAGGCTCCGGCCGCCGGACCCGGCCCGGCGGACCGCGGCGGGCCGAGGCGCGACCCCCGGGACCGCGTCCCGCGTGGCGAGGCCTCCCCGGCCGCCGACATGAGGTTGCCGGGCACGGTCAAGTTCTACGACCCGGCGCGGGGGTTCGGTTTCGTCGTGCCGGACAACGGCGGCCGCGAGGTGTTCGTCCATTCCAGCGTCCTGCTGCGCAGCGGCATGGGCGACCTGCAACCCGGGCAGCGCGTCAGCGTACGGGCCGAACAGACGCCGCGCGGGCTCCAGGCGACGGATATCGAGCCGACCTGAACGGGCGCCTCGACCGGCGCGCCCCACAACGGAGGAAGTCATGGACAAGCGGGACGCGCCGCAACGGGCGTCGGCGGAGGAGGAAGCCAGGATCGGCGAGACGCCGGCGACGTTCGCCAACAAGGTCTACGTCTCGCCGTTGCCGGGCGGCGTCAAGATCACCTTCGCCGAGGCTCGCCGGACTCCCGGCAGGGACACGGCGTCGCCGCGCGTGGCGGTCTTCCTGCAACACGAGGATGCCGCCGTCCTGCACCGTCTGCTCGATTCCACGGTGAACGCCGCCGAAACGCCGCCCGAGCGCATCGGCGGATCGGTGCACTAGGCCGGGCGGGCGAACGTCCGCACCGGCCGCGGCCGCCCGGGCACCCCGACGGGCCGTGTCGCCCTCGATGACGATGCCGATCTACCGGACCTCGTCCTCCGCGTCGCGGGCCGATACGAAACAGGAGCCCGCGGGCGGACATGGCGGGCGAAGGCGAGGCGCCGCCGGACCCGGCTGTCGCTCGGCCAGGCATACCGGCGAGGTGGAGCTACTGGGCCAAATCGGGAAGCGTGACGTGTGTGTCCGGCAGCGCGGCCACGACCGCGGCTCAATCGAAGGACGGCGGCACGCGCCCGAGCTCGCGAGGCGGCAACTCCAGGTCCACCCCGTTGGCCGGGCCGCCGAACTTTCGCCGGAGGCCGGTTTACGACCCGGCGGGTTCGACGACGATCCGGCCGCGGCCGCGCTTCACCAGGTAGCCGCCGCCGCGCGGGATTCGCAGGGTTCCCTGCTCCACCAGCGGCCACAGGGCTTCGGCGATCCGCTTCGCGTTCCTGTCCGCCGGAACCGCTTTCGACTGCAGCGTCAGCCACTCGGCGAAGGCCTGCTCGCCGATATCGTTGCCCACGGACTTGCGAAGCGCGTTGAGCTTGCGCAACTGGCCCTTGGTCAGAGTGCTCTCGTCGATCGCTGGGGAAGGCATCTGTCTCGCTGTCCTCGTTAACCAAATGTCGGCCGCCGCATTCGGCGGCGGCGACACTGCGATAGCCGGAAACTCCCTCCGGCGCAAGGGGCGCGGGACTCGATCGTCCCCCTCGAGCAGGGCCCTCCCCGGCGCGTCCCGCCGCCCGGTTCACGGCGGCAGGTCGTTCGAAGCCGTGTTCCCTGGCGGACACCCTCACCCTGTCCCTCTCCCGCACCGAGAGAGGGGACCCCCGGGGCGCGGCCGGGCCGCTCGGGTCCCCTCTCCCTGCTCAGGGAGAGGGACAGGGTGAGGGTCGGGAATGAATGCGCCGTCAACCCCCACCCTGCCCTCCCCCTGCAAGGATTCCTCTGCGAAACGCGGTCGGGGCGGCGCGTCGTTCTCCGACAACCCTCACCCTGTCCCTCTCCCGCTTGCGGGAGAGGGGACCCCCGGGGCAAGGGCGGGGTGGACCGCAATGCGCTCGGGCTCCTGTGCGAGCCTCGATTCGCCTCGGAACAAATCCGATGGCCGGGCGGGATCAGCCCACGGTGAACTGTCCCATCATGCCGCGGTCCTCGTGCTCCAGAATGTGGCAGTGATACATGTAGGGGTACCGCTCGGTTGCCGGATGATCGAAACGCACGACGATCTCCGACCAGTCGTCGTCATCCAGCACCACCATGTCTTTCCAGCCTCGCTGATCCGGCGGCGGCGCCGAACCTTCCATCCGCTCTATCAGGAAAGAGCAGCCGTGCACGTGAAACGGATGCGCGCCCCGGTCGGAACGAATACGCCAACGTTCCCAGACGCCGCGTCGAACCCGCTCGTTGATGACGTTCATATCCATCGCCGCGCCGTTGATGGTCATGTCCATGGCGGCGTGGCCATCGCCGTTTTCAGCACCCCCGCCACCCTCCATGGCGAGCATGAAGTCACGGGACCGCACTATTTCCCCGGGTTGCGGGCGGACGATGGTGGCCAGCCGCTCGGGCAGCGGCGCGGTATGCGCCGGCAGGGTCCTGTCGGCGACCAATGTCAGCGACGGCGGCGGAAGGTCCCTCCCGGATCGGCCGAACAGACCCAGCAAACTGCCGACAAGACTTTCCTCGTCGTCGAATTCGTCTTCGAACAGGGTCAGCAGTCCGGCGGGCTTGCCGTCGGCCATGTCGACGACGATTTCACAACGCTCGCCCGGTAACATTTCCATCGTCGTCAACGGCACCGGCGCTTCCAGCAAACCGCCGTCGCTGGCTATCTTGTAAAATGTGCGATTGTCGGCAAAGCCGACGATAAAAAAGCGCGCGTTGGCGCCGTTCAGAAGCCGCAGCCGAACCTTGCCGGCGGGCACGCCGGCGACCGGTGTTATCGCGCCGTTGACGATCACGGTGTCGCCCAGCCAGCCGTCCTCGCCCGCGTCGTACAGCGAATAGACCAAACGTCCTCGTGCATCGAAGGTTCGATCCTGGACGATGACGGGCAGATCATCGACGCCATATCGGCGCGGCAGCAGCAGCGAGTCCGCCTGTTCGTCATCGATGACGATCAGGCCGGCAAGTCCACGATAAGTCTGTTCGCCGGTCTTGCCGTGGGTATGGGAGTGATACCAGCAGGTCGCCGCCGGCTGCGCGATGGACAAACTCGGTTGCCAATCGGCGCCGGGCTCGATCGCCAGTTGCGGACCGCCGTCGACCTCGCCGGGTACGTGCAGGCCGTGACCGTGTACGGCCACGCTTTCGGTCAGCGTGTTCCGGTAATGCAGATTGAGCTCGCTGTGTTGCCGGGTCCGGATCGTCGGCCCCAGGTAATCCAGGCCAAATCCCAGGGTCGGCGTTTTGACGGAGGATTTGAAAGACCAGGCACCGCTGCGAATTCGCAGCTCGACCGGCCTTCCCTGGCGACCGTCTACCAGAGGCGGTATCGGCAACCGGGATGGCGCCGTCTCGCTCCAGCCACGGGGGAAGTGGCTTGCGCCGACGAAAGCCGCACCGCCCGCAATGAACCGCCGCCGCGAAAACGCCCGTGACATCGAGCTGACGCTCCTTTCGATCGAGACGAGATCGATACCGCGGAAGCGCCTGTTCCGCCAGGACCGGCCCGTGCCGGCCGACGGGACTTCCCGTTCGCACGAGTATAGATCGTAGGGCCGCCAAGGATGCATCCTCTTGTTTTCGTCATTCCCGCGAAAGCCGTCCATGGTCGGGTCCCCTCCCCCTGGAAGGATTCCTCTGCGACACGCGGTTGGGGTGGCGCATCGTTCTGGGACACCCCTGCCAGGGGAGGGGGTTTTCTCCTCCCCCCTGGAAGGCGCGCCGGTCTCGGGGCGCGGGCCCGTCCGCGGGCTTCTGGACTTCGCCGGGCGGCGGCGGTAGGTGAACGGACATGTCCGCCCCTCCCGAACCCACGCGAATCCCGGCGCGGGGACTGATCCTCCTGGCGCTGCTCACGCTGGTGTGGGGCGTCAACTGGCCGATTCTCAAGATCGTGTCGACCGGCATCCCCCTGTTCCCGTTCCGGGCGGTCTGCGCGCTCTCCGTCGGGGTCCTCATGCTGTCCATCGCGGCCGCCAACGGGGAACGGCTGCGGATGCCGCGCGACAACTGGATCGGTGTCGCCGTCGCGGGCTTCTGCACCATGTCGGTGTGGTTCGTCTGCTCCGCGCTCGCCGTCCGCCTCACGACCTCGGGCCACACGGCGGTCGCCGCCTACACCATGCCCCTCTACGTGTTCCTGATCGGAACGCTGTTCCTCGGCGAACGGCCCACGGGAGGCAAGTGGCTCGGCCTCGCGCTCGGCCTCGCCGCCATCGCGCTGCTGGCCACGCGCGACCTCGAGTCGACCCACGGAAACTGGCTCGGGCTCGCGGTGATGAGCGTCGGCGCCGTGGCCTGGGCGCTGGCCTCGATCGTCTTGAAACGGGTGCGCTGGCGGGTCTCGGCCACCACGGTGGTGGGCTGGCAGGCGCTGATCGGCGGCCTGCCCCTCATCGCCGTCGGGATCCCCCGGTTCCCGGAACTGCGCGACATGTCGTGGGACACCGCCCTCGCCCTGGTCTACGTCATCGTCGTCGGCATCGCGTTCGCCCACTGGCTCTACTTCAGGATCCTGCAGCTCGTGCCGGTCTGGGTCGCGTCGCTCTCGATGCTGGCGGTCCCGGCCGTGGGCCTCGTGTCGGGCGCGGTCGTCCTGAACGAACCCCTGGGCGGGGTGGAGATCGTGGCGCTCCTCCTGCTGGTCGGCGGCCTCTCGACCGTCCTGCCGCGGCCGGGCGGGTCCCGGCCCGGCCCGTGAAGGCGCGCCCCGCGCGTGCTACCCTCCGGTCCCGCCCCGGCTTCGGCGGACGCCCCGGAGGACGCCCATGAGACGACGCGATCTTCTCAAGGCCGCCGGCGGCGGCGCGGCGGGCGCCGCGGCCGCGGCCTTTCCCGCGCCCGCGGTCTCGCGGGGACTGATCGAATGGAAGATGCCGAGCAGCTTCCCGGCCGCCGCGCCCGGGGTCGGCTCGAACGCCGCCGGCTTCGCCGCCCGGCTCGGGGCGATGTCCGGCGGCAGGATCGCCGTCAAGGTCTTCGGCGCCGGCGAGCTCGTGCCGCCCTTCGCGGTCGAGGACGCGGTCCGGCGGGGCGCCGCGGAAGCGGGGCACTCGACGCCCTACTACGCGGCGGGCAAGAACGCCGCCGCCCATTTCTTCGGCACGGTGCCCTTCGGTCTCGGCGCCCACGAGCTCACCGCGTGGCTGCTGCACGGCGGCGGACAGCGGCTCTGGGACGACCTCTACGCCGAGCGCAACCTGAAACCCTTCTACAGCGGCAATTCGGGCGTGCAGAGCGCCGGCTGGTTCAACAAGGAGATCAACACGGTCGCCGATCTCGAGGGCCTCAACATGCGTATCGCCGGCCTCGGCGGCGACGTCATGCGCAGACTCGGCGTGAACGCCGTGCAGCTGCCCCCCGGCGAGATCTTCCCGGCGCTGCGGTCGGGCGCCGTCGACGCGGCGGAATGGGTCGGACCCTGGCTGGACCTCGCCATGGGACTGCACAAGGCGGCCAGGTACGCCTACCTGCCGGCCTTCCACGAACCCGGTCCGGCGCTGGAGGTCGTCGTCAACAAGGACGCCTATGACGGGCTGCCCGGCGATCTGAAGGAGATCGTCGCCGCCGCGGCGCACGCGACCTCCGTCGAGACCCTGGGCCAGTTCCACTACAACAACGTCATGTCGCTCGAGACGCTCAGGGAGAGCGGCGTCGCCGTCCGGTCTTTCTCCGACGAGATCGTGACGGCCCTGGGAAAGGCGACGGCGGAGGTTCTGGAGGAGATGACGGCGGCCGATCCCGCGGCCCGCGAGGTCTACGAGTCCTACATGCCGTTTCTGCGCCGGGCGACGGCCTATTCGGTCGCCATGACGGGGGAGATGTACCGCCAGCGGGCCCTCGTCCTCGGCCGTTGAGGCGCGAAAGTGACTCCGCGCGCGGCCCGGGAACTCGAATCGCGGCCCCTTTCGGACGCCCTGGGCACCGAGATTCTCGGCGTCGACCTCGCCCGGCCGCTGGACGAGGCCGCCTTCCGCGCGATCCACGGCGCCTTCCTGGAACACTCCCTGCTCCTGTTCCGGGACCAGCGCCTCACGCCGGAGCGGCACGCCGCGTTCAGCCGCCGGTTCGGCGACCTCGCCGCGCACGTCTTCGACCAGTTCCGGCTGCCGGGGCACCCCGAGATCCTGCGGGTGTCGAACAAGCGGGAAAAGGGCCGGCTCGTCGGCCTCGCCGACGCCGGCAAGTACTGGCACTCCGACCTGGCCTACATGAAGCGGCCGAGCCTCGGATCCGTCCTGTACGCGCTGCGGGTCCCGCCCGCGGGCGGCGAGACGCTGTTCGCCAACATGACCCGGGCCTACGACACGCTGCCGCGGGCCATGAAGGAGCGGCTCGAAGGCCTGACGGCGGTCAACCGCGTCGCCGAGGGCCGGCGCACGAGCGCCGACGGACGCATCCGGATGTCGAAGGCGCAGCTCGCAAGGACGCCCGACGTGGTGCATCCCGTGGTCCGCACGCACCCCGAAACGGGCCGCAAGTCCCTCTACGTCAGCCAGTCGCACACGGACCGCATCGTCGGCATGGACGCGGAGGAAGGCCGCGCCCTCGTGCGTGAACTCGTCGCCCACGCGACGCGCCCCGAAAACCTCTACGCCCACGAGTGGCGTCCCCACGACACCCTCATGTGGGACAACCGCTGCACGATGCACCGGGTCGCGCCCTACGACCGCCGGCGCCGGCGCCACATGCACCGCACCACCATCGAGGGCGACGTCCCCCGCTGAGCGGAGCGCCGCGAGGGCGGGACTCCATGCCGCCACCCCGACCGCGCCCCGAGGGTCCCCTCTCCCGCGTGCGGGAGAGGGACAGGGTGAGGGTGGCGGCCTTGTGGACGTCAGGTGCGGACGGAGAGCCGTTCCGCCCCGTGCCGGCCGCAAACCCGGGCGTCCGGGTAGAACTGCTCGCAATAGCGCCGGTACTTGCCGATCTCGCCGTCCGAACGGCAGAGGTGCGGGCGGGGCCGGTATCGTTTCCGGCTCCAGATGACGACGTCCTGCAAGACGTCCCGCTTCTGGGCCGCCACGAGGATCTTGTTCATGATCCGGGTCCGCAGGCGCGGGGGAAGGAAGCGCAGTCCGAAGATCGGCCGTTTCGGCCGGAGCAGCCGCCGCAGTTGGCCGACCAGCGTCAGCTCGACGAGTTCGCCGTCGATCGGCGTCGTGAGCACCCACAAGCGGGTTTCCATGCCGATGGAACGTTCGCGGACTTCGACGAACGAATAGCCGAGTCCGTGCACGTGGGTGACGGCGGAAACGTCGTACACGAAGCACTTTATCCCGGCGACGGTCTGGGCCCGCCTGAAGTCGAAGCAACTCCTGAGCCGGGCGCCGTCGACCGATACCGGACCGACCCCGTTCACGCCGTCATAGCCGTGCACGTAGCGCAGGTGTCCGAGGTCCACGGAGTTTTCGGTCGTTTCCTGGGGATGTCCCGGGAACCGGACGCTCCAGAATTCCATGTCGCTCCAGTCGTCGCCGGCCGGCGGCGGCGGAAGGTCCCATTGCGGCGGCCGTCCGCCGCTGCCCCGCCAGGCGAAGACCAGGCCCAGGATCTCGCGCGTCTCGAACACCTTCAGCCTGGCGGACCCGGGCGCCGGCGCGTAGGGCGTGGCGACGCATCGGCCGGTTACGTCGTACTCGAACCCGTGAAACGGGCAAACCAGGCGACCGTCGCGCACCCGGCCCCCGGCTTCGGGCCCCAGATCGGAACCCAGATGCGGGCAGACCGCCTCGGCGACGCAGACGTCCCCGTTTTCGTCGCACCAGACGACGATCCGCTCGCCGAGCCAGGTTTTCCGCAGCAGATTTTCTTTCTCTATCGTCCTGCGGCTAGCGACGAAATACCAGCCTTCCGGAAACGGAAAAAGCGCGGGGACGCCGTCATGCCCGTCTGGACTTGTTTTCATCTTCCGCGGACTCGCCCAAGTCCGGCGGCCGCGTTTTCGCCCGCCGAACAACCGGTTCTGCAACGGTGGTATACGACTTCTTACGCCATCGGCCGGCGCGGAGCAACGTCAATCCGTTCCGGCGCACGGCGGCAAGGAGTAGAGTGGGAACCATGAGCGAAGCGGGGCGCACGGCGGCGCCGAGACGGGTCGCTATCGTCGGCGCGGGGGTCTCGGGACTGGGGACGGCCTGGGCGCTGCACCGCCACCCCGACCGATTCGATTTTCGACTTTTCGAGGCGCAGGACCGGGTCGGCGGAAACGCCATTACGGCCGACATGCCGCAGGACGACGGCACCTCCATTCCGTTCGACATTTCCGTAACCGCGTGCATTCCCTCGGTTTACCACCACGTTCTTCTGTTCATGCGGCAGCACGGTATCGATCCGGTCGATACCAGGTTCAGCTACAGCGTGAAGTATCGGGGCGGCGTCTACGCGCACGATTTCGACTCCGACATCAGGAGGCAGTTGCAGCCGGAAATCGAGAAATTCCAGAAGCTCCTGAGACGCCTGAAACGGTTCGGCCGGCTCAACCGGTCCAGGTCCAGGCTGCTCAACGCCTTCAACCCGTTCAACTACGTCAGCATGGGCGCGGTTCTCAACCTGGGCAGGTTCTCCGGAGACTTCAGATACAAGATACTGAAGCCGATGTTCGTCAACTTCCTGATGGCCACGAACGTCTTCGACATGCCCGCGTCCCTGTTCTCCCGGTATCTGGAGTTCTTCGACATCGAAACCGCGACGCCCATGCAGACCTGGGACCGGGGCACGCGGCGCATCTACGAAGAGTTGTCGGCCGGCTTCCGGGACAGGATATATCTCGCCCGTCCGGTCCGAAAAGTGTACCGGCGCCGGTCCGAGGTTGTCGTGGAGGATGAAAACGGCAAGACGGAGACGTTCGACGACGTGGTTTTCGCGTGCAACGCGAACCAGACGCTGATGCTCCTGGACAGACCGACCTTCCTGGAGGGCTGTCTTCTCTCCTCGATCCGTTACGAGAGCGAACTGCACAACCACACGGTCGTTCATTCCGACGCCTCGGTTCTTCCGGACAACGCCGTCGAGCCGCTTGCCACCCGGAGCAACCACATCGAGCAGTACGGCGCGAGGCCCGACAACTACGAAATCACCTACATCATGCACAACCAGCAGCCCTGGGCGAACCGGTCGGACAAGCCGTGCCTGGTGACCTACAATCCGGTCAGCCCTATCGACGAAGAAAAGATCGTCAAGAAGTGGTGGTTTCAGCACATCGTGCACGACGTGCGCCACGTGGCCTTCCTGATCCATTTGTTTCGCCTGATCCAGGGCAGGCGGCGCACGTGGCACTGCGGCGCCCACACGCTGATCAACAGCCAGGAGACCTGTTTCGTATCCGGCCTCGTCACGGCGAGACAGATCGGGGCGGACTATCCGTTCCGGGATCCCGAGGCGAGGAAGTGGTTCAACTTCTACGGACGCACGATGTACGGCCGGCGCTTCCGGAAGGCGTGAGAGCGGGCCATGTCCGATGCGGCCGGGGCCTCAACCGCCGGGCGCGTCCAGGGACTCGAGGCGTTCGACCGCTCTCTGGTGGTGAATCCGGTCGTAAGCGTCCTTCGGCGGGATTTCGACGGCCCGCTTCAGAAGGGCGCGCGCCGTCTCCCGGTATTCGCGGTCGTCCAGCACCAGCAGCCCGAGCGCGTATTCCAGGGGAACCGCCTTCTCGTCGGGAGCGAGCTCGAGGGCCCGCTCGAAGGAGGCCAGGGCGTCCTTTTCCCGGGCTCCGTAGGTCAGGCGCGCCAGGAGCGAACCCACGGCGCCGACCACTTCCGCGTGCCACAGCGCGAGGCTGAGATGGGCCGCCGCCATGTCCGGGTCCAGCCGGAGCGCATTGCCGATCGCCTCGCGGGTCTTCTTCGCGTATCCCCGGTTCGCCGCCTCGAATGAGCCGAGCAGTTGCGCATGCCGGCCGATGGCGTGCGCCAACTGCAGATGGGCGTCCGCGTTGTCGGGAGCGGAGCGGACCGCCTCCCTCGCCAGCCCGACGGCGCGCTCGAACAGCGCTTCCTTCTCGCCGTCTCCGGCGATGAAGTGGGCATGGATCGTCAGCGACTCCGCGGCCAGCGCGAACCCCTGGGACGTCCCCAGGGTTTCGCCGATCCGGGCCGCGTCGACGAACCGCCCCTCGGCGTGGGCCGCCCGCGCCTCGTCGAGGGACCGGGCGGCGGCGCCGGGCGCCGGCCAGGCGTGCGCCAGGGCCAGGCAGCAGAAAAGAACGATGCCGCCCTTCCGGCCTGGACGATGCGCGACCCGACCAGCCATTCGGTCAATCCGGTGTTTCCGCTCCGCCGGTCCCGGCCTCGGCGACGCGCGGGACCGGCCCGAACACTATCATGGCGGACCCGGAGGCTCAGCCGGAAACTCGCGGCCGCCGGGCGTTGCCAGGGCCGCGCGAATGCCGTCAAATTCACGGGCGTTCAGGCCGACCGGAGGAAACGTCATGCCCGTCAGACTGGGAATCATATTGCCGACGTTCTACGGCGGCGCGTACGCGGACAACGACCCGACGCTTCCGCGGCTCACCGCGTTCGCGCGGCGGGTCGAGGCCATGGGCTTCGACGGCCTCTGGGTCATCGACCACCTGGTCGTGGCGCCGCCGATCTACCGGACGGCCTGGCTGGAGCCGCTGACCGTCCTGTCCGCCGTGGCGGCCGTGACCGAGCGCGTGAAGATCGGCACCTCCATACTCGTCACGCCCATCCGCACGCCGTCGATCCTGGCCAAGACGCTGGGCACCATGGACTACCTCTCCAACGGCCGCGTGATCTTCGGGGCGGGCGTCGGCTGGTGGGACCAGGAGTTCGAGGTCAGCGGGGTTCCCAAGAGCGAGCGCGGCGCGCGGACCGAGGAGACCGTCGAGATCGTCAACAAGCTCCTGTCCGGGCCCAACGTCAGCCACGACGGGAAGTTCTGGCGGTTCGAGGACGTCACCGTCGAGCCGGTCCCGGTGCAGCCGAAGATTCCCGTCTGGTTCGCGGGCGGCAGCGCTGCAGGCCACGCCGATACGGTGTATTCGCCGCAGGTGGAGCGGGTTCTCCGCCGCATCGCGCGGATCGGCGACGGCTGGATCTCGCGCGCGGTGACCAGCCCGGAACTGATGAAGAAGGACTGGGAGAACCTGGCGCGGTACGCGGCGGAGTACGGCCGCGACCCGAAGGACATCACCTTCGCGCACATCAACATCGTCTTCCTGAGCCCGGAGGACGACACCGGACGGACGGCGGCCCGCGAGCGCCTGTCCAAGATCTCCAGCATGCCGTTCGAGGACGTCGAGGCCGACTACATGATCGGCACGAGGGCCGAGACCCTGGCGCGCCTGGACGCGCTCGTGGACATCGGCGTGCGCTACTTCGTGCTCTGGCCGACGGGTTTCGACTACGAGCTCCTCGAATGGCTCGAGTCCACGGTCCTCCGCCGCTACGAAGGCGTCGCCTGACCGCGCCGCAGACACGGGGAGCCGCGACATGGAGAAATCGCACATGCAGGCCGGGAGCATCTACCCGGCGCGGGGATACTCCCACGTCGTGCGGACCGGGCCGATCGTGTGGACGTCGGGCCTCGTGTCCCACGACGCGGACGGGCGGATCGTCGGCCGGAGGGACATCGGCGCCCAGGTCGAGCAGGTCTACAGCAACATGAAGGAGGCGCTCGCCACGTGCGGCCTCGACTTCTCCGACGTCGTCAAGATCACGATGTTCGCCACCAACATCCTCTTCCGCCCGACCGTCATGGAGGCGCGCTCCAGGTACTTTCCGGAGAAGCCCGTCGTCGCGCCAGCTCCTGGAAGGCTCTTCGTCGTCACCGCGCTTTCCTCGGCGGACCAGCTCTTCGAGATGGAGGCCGTGGCCCTCGTGCGCGAATGACGGCGCGGAGGTTCAGGCCGGAGCCGGACCGCCGCCGCCCGCCCGCCCGGGGAGGACGTCGGGCCGGCTGGGAACGAACGCGAGCGAATCGCAG
This sequence comes from Alphaproteobacteria bacterium, assembly GCA_963663355.2. Classification (GTDB taxonomy): domain Bacteria; phylum Pseudomonadota; class Alphaproteobacteria; order UBA2966; family UBA2966; genus UBA2966. Next base: position 1,192,055 of record CAXXKS010000001.1, on the reverse strand, counting down.
AACCTCGTCTCCAGGGTCGAGAGACCCATCGCGTACTGCGCCTCCACGATCTCCGCGTCGCTGTAGCCGGCGTCCCTGACCTTCCGGAAGTCCTCGTCGGTGATGTCCGCCGGCTCGAGGGTCGACCGGCGGGCGAACTCCAGCAGGACCGCCTCCTTCCCGGCGAGCTTCTCCACGTCCACGCCGATCACCGCCTCGATCTCCTCTTCGCCCACACCCTCTTCACGGAGGGCCCCCGAGTGGTAGCTGATTCACGTGGGGCACCGGTTGGCGTCGGCCACGGTCAGCATGATCGCCTCCTTGAGACGGAACGGGAGCCGTCCCCCGAACATCAACGCCTTGTGCTGTTGCCAGTTGGCCTCGAGCAGCGGAGGGAACAGCGCATAGGCGCGGAACAGCGCCGGGACGTAGCCTTCGGCCTCCGCGATCTCGTCGAAGATCTCCTTGACCCGTCCGGTCGCCTCCCCGGGTTCCACCAGTCTGATTCTCGGCATGACCGTCCTCTTTCTCCACTCGCCGGAACCGCCCGCGGCCCGACCCGGCGAAGTCTTCGCCGGCGGCCCGCGGGTGTCAACGGAACCCGAAGCCCCCTTGTCCAAAGGCGGGGTCGGCGCCGCCTGGGTCCCCTCCCCCGCTCGCGGGGGAGGGGCAGGGTGGGGGGTGGCCGCCGCAAGAGCATTTTTCCCGACCCTCACCCTGACCCTCACCCCGTGCAGGGAGAGGGGACCCGGCGGCACCGCCCGTCGTCGCCAACTCGACAGCCTCGCGGGGTTTCGGGTACCCTTCGGAGGATGGCGCCGCCCGCGGAAACGAGCGGCGCGGAGGCGCTTCCAAGCCGAATTGCGGAGGATTCGTCATGAAGGAAGGACTTCGATTCGTCGATTGCGACATGCACGTCATCGAACCGGAGGATCTGTTCCATCGCTACCTGGACCCCCGGTTCCGGGACCGGGTGACCCTGCCGGTCCGCGCCGACGGCAAGTTCAAGCGGGGCATGATCGTCATCGACGGCAAGCCCAACATCATCGACTGGGAGATCCAGAAATACCGCAAGCGCACGACGGGCCTCGGCAAGCGGCAATCGATCTCGCAGACCCTGTCGGGCTCCCGCTCGGCCGAGAGCGGAGACCTGAACTTCGCCGTCGAGCGGAACTTCGACCCCGTGGCGCAGGTCATGGGCATGGAGATGGAAGGGATCGACATCGCGGTGCTGTTCCCGACCACGGGCCTCAACGTCATCGGAGTCGAGGACATGGACCCGCTGATGTCCCTGGCGCTGTGCGAGGCCTACAACAACTGGATCCACGAGTTCTGCGCCCACAGCCCCGAGCGGCTCAAGTTCGCGGCCATGCTGCCGGTCCACGACGTCAACCTCGCCTGCAGGGAGCTGATCCGCTGCGTCACCGAGCTCGGGGCCGTGGGCTCGTTCGTCCGCCCCAACCTGATCAAGGGGCACTTCTGGCATTCCAACTACTGGAACGACCTCTACGCGCTGCACGAGGAGCTCGACGTCACCTGGGGCTTCCACGAGGGCACCGGCATCTGGAACTCCCGCATGAACGAGCTCTACGGCGAGAACCGGTTCTACCGCCACGTGGCCAGCCACTGGATCGAGATGCAGCAGGCGCTGATCGCCATGATCATCGGCGGCGTGTTCGAGTTCTATCCCAACCTCCGCGTGGCCTTCCTGGAGGCGCAGAACTCGTGGGCTCCCGGCGTGCTCACCCGTATCGAGTGGGACTATCCGCAGTACCGGGAGTCCCACGCGCCCTACCTGTCGCTGACTCCGAAGGAGTATTTCCGGCGCAACTGTTGGGCCGCGGTCGAAGGCAGTGAGCCCGAGATCGCGGCGACCGCGGGCCTCATCGGGGCCGACCGCATGTGCATCTCGACCGACTATCCCCACTTCGACTCCAACTTCCCGAACGTGTCGAGCAACCTGATCGCCAATGTGGGCCGGGAGATGGCGGCGGACATCTTCATGGGCGGCGCGCACCTCTACGGTTTCGGCGAGGAGGACTTCGCCAGGGCGGACGCGGCGACGGCCACGGCCCGGGCCGCCGCCGCGGAGTAGCGTCCGCGCGGGCCATGACCGGTTCGCGGCCGCGGGTGGCGCTGATCACGGGCGCGACCTCGGGCATCGGCGCGAGCACCGCGAAGAGGTTCGCCGGGGAAGGCTGGCATCTGGTGCTCGCCGGCCGCCGCGGGGAGCGCCTGGAGGAGGCCCGGGACTCCCTGGGCGTTCCCGTGCACGTCGTCCGCGCCGACGTCGCCGACGCCGCCGCCATGACGGAGGCGCTGACCGCCCTCCCCGCCCCGTTCGACGCGGTGGAGGTCCTGGTCAACAACGCCGGCCACGGCATCGGCACCGACGCGAAGTTCCAGGAGGCGGACCTCGAGCGGCTCCACGCCATGGTCGCGGCCAACGTCAACGGCGTGCTGACGTGCACGCGCCTGCTCCTGCCCGGCATGATCGAGCGCGGCCGGGGCCATGTCGTCAACCTGGGCTCGATCTTCCACCGCTACCCCTACCCCATGAGCCACGTCTACAACGCGACCAAGGCGTTCGTGGAGAACTTCACCCAGAGCCTCCGCGCCGACCTGCTCGGCACCGACGTCAAGGTCTCCACCATCGAGCCCGGCCTCGTGCTGACGGAATTCGTCGAGCGCCGCTTTCACGGCGACGCGGACCTGATCCGGAAACGGCTGGGCGACGCCGACGGCCTGCTGCCCGAGGACATCGCCGACTGCATCTGGTTCTGCGTCAACACGCCGCGCCGGATGACCGTGTCGCGGCTCGAGGTCGTGATGACCGACCAGGCCCCCGCCCCCAACCTGGTGATCAACTGAGGCGGACCCGCCCCCGCCGCCGCTTGGGTCCCCTCCCCCGCTCGCGGGGAGGGACAGGATGAGGGTATCCGCCAGGGGTACGACTTCGAACGACGCGCCGCCATGAACCGGGCAGGCGGACGTGAAGGATCGGCATCGCGCGCATGGCCGCAGTCGCCGCCGTCCTTGCCCCCGCCGCCGGAGTTCAGGGACCTGCGGGAAACGGCTTGCGGGCCAGGAAACAGTACAACGGCGTGAAGATCCCGGTCCTGCCGCCCGCGACGTAAGCGTTGGCGGTGCGGTCCATGAGCCGAACGACGTCCGCGGAGCCTTTCGGGAACACCCTCAGCGCCTCGGCCAGCGTCGATGCTCCCATGAACGCCTTGCGGCCGAGCGGGAATCTGCTCAGGGCGCTCTCCGACGTTCCGTACGGGGTCTCCATGGGCCGATACCACGGCGTGGCCGGACCGCCATCCCCGACGGCAAGGTCCCTCCCCTCGATGACCTCGAACCCCGCCGTTTCGAGCGTCCGGTTCACTTCGTCCGTGGTCGCAATGTCCTTGAGCGCGATGCCGCGCATCAGGTCCCGTTTGAGGGCCCGGTGCCGGCCGTCGTCGGGATCGAACCTGCCGGTCAGGCACATTTCCTGACCCCAGAAAAGGGCGCCCGGTTTCAGCACGCGGTAGATCTCGGCGAACGCGCCCGCCTTGTCCGGCGCGTGGCACGTCGACTCGAGTGCGTAGCCCCGGTCGAACGTGTCGTCCTCTACGCCGCTCATGTCCATGAAGCTGCACGCAATGCAGTCCGTCGCGTGGTCGAGCCCCGCTTCGGCGTTCAACGATTTCGCCTTGTCCAACTGGATTTCGTTGCTGTTGATCCCGACGACCCTGACGCCGGCCTCGCGGGCGACCCGGCGCATCGGGCCGCCGACCCCGCAACCGATATCGACCACCGTCATGCCCTGGCGCAACTCCAGCTTGGCGATCATCGACCGCTGATGCCGGATTTTGGACTCCTCCAGACTCTCCCCGGGCGCCAGCGGCGCGAAGTGCAGGGATTCGCCCCAGCCGAACAGCATGAACTCGCCGCAAAGGTCGTAATATTCCTTGACGGTCTCGGCGTGGTCGTAGCCGTCGGCACACTCCAGGGACACCCTGTCGGTCCAGCCGTCGAAGCGTTCCACGCGGCGGACGACGTCCGACCCGCGGTACGCGTCCTTCAGCCCCCTGAACAGTTTGCCGAGTTGCATGGCGCGGTTTTCCCTCCGCCTCCGTATCCGCCGCGAACTTCCGTACCGGCGGCCTCGTCCGTCCGGGTCCGATCGGTCGGACGAATCGAGGACGGCCTTCTTGCGAATGCGTCGATACACTATCCCCCGTCAGGGTGTCACGGAAAGTGCGGGGCCGGTACCGCGTTCGGCCCCGAACGGCGGTGCGTTGCTTCCGGACCGCCGCGACGCGGCGGTTTCGCCGGCGTTTCGCCGCGCTATAATGGCTCCGGCCGGGCTGCCCGCCCGGCTCCGGATGTCCCGGTCCAGTCCCTCAGCGGCCGTCTGGCGATAACCGAGATGCACCTCCAGCCGCCGACCGTCAACGGAACCGACGGCTTCGCCGCGGCCGCCCGCCGCCGGAGCGCAACGCCGTGACCTTCGCGTCTCCGGACCGCTACGCCGCCTTCGTTCTGCGTTACCGGTGGCCGGTCTTCGCGTCGGCCGTGGCGGTCATGCTGGGTCTGACCGCCGGCCTCCACTTCATCACGGTTTCCAACGACTGGCGCGACACGTTCGACGAGGGCAACCCTCAACTCCTCGCGTACGACGCCCTGGAGGAAACCTACACGGCGACCAAGGCGGCGGTGGTCGCGGTCGCGCCCAAGACCGGGACGGTCTTCACCCGCGAGGCGCTCGGCGCCGTCGAGGAGTTGACCGAGGCCGCGTGGCGCGTGCCCTGGTCCACCCGGGTCGACTCGCTGACCAACTATTTCCACAGCGAGGCGTTCGGGGACGACCTGAAGGTCGAGCCGCTCGTGGACGGCGCGGACTCTCTCGGCGACGACGACCTCGCGCGGATCCGGAAGATCGTGCTGAGCGAGATCGAGGTCGCGGGCCGTCTCGTCTCCCACGACGGGCGCGTGGCCGGACTGGTCATCGGTTTCGCCTTGCCCGAGAACGAGAGCGGCGCGGAGGCCGAGGTCCTCGACCACCTCCAGCGCCTCCTGGACGAGGCCCGGGCGGAGCATCCGGACATCGCCTACCACCTGACCGGCGACGCCTTCGTGAACCGCGTCATGACGCAGGCGGTCGACGAAGACATGCAGGTCCTCGCGCCGGCGGCGTTCCTCGTCATCCTCGCCGCCGCCGCCGTCCTCCTGCGGTCCCTGACCGGCATGCTGTCCCTCGTCGTCGTGCTCGTCTTCGTCATCGGCTCGACCATGGGCGTCATCGGCTGGACCGGCCTGGTGCTCAACGCGGCCAACTCCGGCGTTCCGATCATCGTCATGACGGTCGCCATCGCGCATTCGGTCCACATCGTCGAGACCGTCCTTTCGGGCATGAGCCGGGGCCTCGGGAAGGACGAGGCGATCGTCGAGTCGCTGCGCGACAACGCCTGGCCGGTGTTCCTCACGACGGCCACGACGATGATCGGGTTCCTCAGCCTGAACGCCTCCGACTCTCCGCCGTTCCGGATCCTCGGCACCCTCGTGGCGTTCGGCGTGCTGTGCGCGTTCGTGTATTCGATGACGCTTCTGCCGGCGCTGCTGTCGGTCCTGCCGTTGCGCGCGCGTCCCGTCCGCGCGGAACGGCCCGGCGTCTTCGACCGCCTCGGCGCCTTCGTCGTCGCGCGCCGCACGGTCCTGCTGTGGTCCGTGGCCGCCGTGGCGGTCGTCCTCGCGGCCGGCATTCCCCGCATCGACCTGACGGACAACTGGTTTCAGTACCTGGACGAGCGTCACGAGTTCCGGCGCGATACGGACTTCGTCGTCGAGAACCTGACCGGCATGGAAAACCTGGAGTACTCCCTCGGCGCCGGGCGCGAAGGCGGCATCACCGACCCCGCCTACCTGCGCAAGGTCGAGGCGTTCGCCGAATGGTACCGGGCCCAGCCCGAAGTGGCGCACGTCCAGGCGTTTTCCGACGTCATGAAGCGCCTCAACAGGAACATGCACGGCGACGACCCGTCCTTCTACCGGCTGCCGGACGATCCCGAGCTGGCCGCGCAGTACCTGCTGCTCTACGAGCTTTCGGTTCCCTTCGGCAGCGACCTCAACAACCGCATCGACATCGGCAAATCGGCCACGCGCATGACCGTGAGCATGCGCAGGCTGAGCTCCGAGGGGCAGCGCAAGCTCGACGAGCGGGGGCAGGACTGGCTCCGCGCCAACGCGCCCGAGCTCGCGGCCGAGGCGTCGGGAATCAGCCTCGTCTTCGCCCATCTGGCCATACGCAACATCAAGAGCATGCTGTGGGGCACGGTCACGGCCATGGCCCTCATCTCGCTGATCCTGATCGGGATCTTCCGGAGCCTGCGTCTGGGCCTCGTCAGTCTCGTGCCGAATTTCATCCCCGCGGCCACGGCGTTCGGCGTCTGGGGCTATCTCGTCGGCGAGGTGGGAAACGCCGGTTCCCTGGTGACCGCGATCGCGTTCGGCACCGTCGTCGACGACACGATCCACTTCATGAGCAAGTATCTGAAGGCGCGCCGCGAGGGCCGTCCCGCGCCCGAGGCGGTGCGCTACGCCTTCCGCACCGTCGGCCGGGCGCTGTTCACCACGACCACGGTCCTGGTGCTGGGCTTCCTGGTGTTCGCCTTGTCGGGGTTCGTCATCAGTTCCATGCTGGGCTTCCTGGTCGCGCTCACGATAGGCTTCGCGCTGCTCTTCGACTTCCTGCTTCTTCCGCCCCTTCTGATGGCCGTCGACCGGAGGACATGACGATGTACACGCCTCTCGTCCGAGCCGCGCTCCTGGTCCCTTGCCTGCTCGTGCCGGCGCTTCTCCCGGTGTCCTTGCCGGCGGGAGCGGAGAGCGCGGAGGAGGCGGGTCTGCGGATTGCGACCGAGGCCCGCGACCGGGACGAGGGGTTCGGCAACTTCACCGCCCGCCAGACCATGGTGCTGCGCAACAAGCAGGGACGGGAGAGCCGGCGGCAGCTTCGGATCAAGGTCCTCGAGGTCGCCGACGACGGCGACAAGAGCCTGTTCGTGTTCGACGAGCCGCGGGACGTCAAGGGGACCGCGCTGCTCGTTCACGCCCGCCGGCAGGGATCGGACGACCAGTGGCTCTACCTGCCGGCGCTGAAGCGGGTCAAGCGCATCAGTTCGTCGAACCGTTCCGGCTCCTTCATGGGGAGCGAGTTCTCCTACGAGGACCTGGGCGCTCCCGAGGTGGAGAAGTTCCGCTACCGGTATCTGCGCGACGAGGCGTGCGGGGAGTTGACGTGCACGCTCGTCGAGGCCGTTCCGGTGGAGAAGGGGTCGGGCTACAGCCGCCAGGTCGTGTGGCGCGACGGGGAGGCGTTCCGCACGTGGAAGATCGACTACTACGACCGCAAGGACGCGCACCTGAAGACGCTGACCGTGGAGGGCTACAGGCAGTATCTGGACCGGCACTGGCGCGCGGAGAAGATGACGATGGTGAATCACCTGACGGGGAAGAGCACCGTCCTGACCTGGTCCGACCTCGAGTTCCGCACGGAGCTCGACGAACGCGACTTCACGCAGACCCGGCTGAAACGGGCGCGCTGATGCCGTCGGGCGGCGTCCTGCGCCGGGTCGCGACGGTCTGCGCGGTCTGCATCGCGGTGCCGGCGGGCGGCGCGGGTGCCGGTTCCATGGAGCACGCGTTTTCGGGGCGCCTGAGCCTGGAGGCCCGGTGGTATCCGGAGACCGGCGCGCATCCCGGCCAGCGGGCGCACGCGAGCGGTTTCGTCGCGGCGCCGGAGTTCTATCTGGAGGGCGCCGGGGGCGGGAGCTTCACCCTGGCGCCGTACTTCCGGTACGACGCCGGGGACCCCGACCGCAGCCATGCCGACCTGCGCGAAGCCTACCTGCTCCTGTTCGGGGCGGCGGGCGGCGGCGAGTGGGAGTTGCGCCTCGGCGTCGACCGGGTGTTCTGGGGTGTCGCGGAATCGCGCCACCTCGTCGACATCGTGAACCAGACCGACCTCGTGGAGCATCCGGACGAGGAGTCGAAGCTGGGCCAGCCCATGGCTCACCTGACGCTGTCGGGGGACTGGGGCGCGGCGGAACTGTTCGCGCTCCCCTACCACCGGGCGCGCACCTGGCCCGGCCGGGGCGGGCGCCTGCGGCCGCCCTTCGTGGTGGACGGCGGGCGGGCCACGTACGAGAGCGGGGCGGAGGAGTGGCGCCTGGATGCCGCGGCCCGCTACAGCCGGGGACTGGGGCCGCTGGACATCGGCGTGAGCGCGTTCGACGGCACCGGCCGGGAGCCGTTCCTGAGGCCGTCCGGGGAAGCGGGCGGCGCCTTCGTGCTGGTCCCGCACTACGAGCGGATCCGGCAGTTCGGGCTGGACGCCCAGGTGACGCTGGATACCTGGCTGCTGAAGCTGGAGGCCCTTCGCCGCGCCGGGGCGCGCAACGGCGCCGGGGTGGAGGAGGAGTACGCCGCGTTCGTGGCCGGGGGCGAATACACGTTCCATTCGGTGTTCGGGTCGGGTGCCGACCTGGGTCTGCTGGGCGAATGGAACCACGACGGGCGGGGCCGGGAGGCGACCAACCAGTTCCAGGACGACCTGTTCCTGGCCGCGCGGCTGGCGCTGAACGACGCCGAGGGCACGGAGGTCGTGGCCGCCGTCCTGGCGGACATGGACTACGCCAACCGCACCCTGACCGTGGAGTTCAACCGCCGCCTCTCGGACCGGTGGACCCTGCGCCTGGAGGCGCTGGCGTTTCTCGAGGCGGACGACGCGGACCCCGGCCTCTACGCGACCCGCCGCGACGGCTTCCTCGCCCTCGGCCTGGACTACGGATTCTAGCGCTCCGACGGATCGCGCCGTCCGGGTTCCCTCCCCGCTCGCGGGGGGTCGGGGTGGGGGTTCGTCCGTCCGGTCGATGGCGGCGGGCCGTTCGAAGCCGTGCCTCTGGCCGACACCCTCACCCTGTCCCTCTCCCGCACGCGGGAGAGGGGACCCTCGGGGCGCGGTCCGTCGCTCCGGCGGGGGCGCCCGCGGGAGGCCGCGAGACCGCGGCCCGCGTTGTGATCCGTATCGTATTTGTGTAGTGTCGCGTCGGTGCGGACTCCACTCGATGCAGGGAGGCCATTGTCGATGGCCGATGCCGCCGAGGGTTCGACAGGCCGGGCGTTGAGCCTGCCCGACGAGCTCATCCTGATGCTCCTCAACGAACAGACCGGCTACTTCCACCAGGTGCCCGGCTGGAATTTGAACTGCGCCGTCAGCGGAGCGGCGCTCGCGGAACTCTCCCTGCGTTCGCGCATCGACGCGGACCTGGACTCGCTGCTCCTCGTCGACCCGGCGGAAACGGGCGATCCCGTCCTGGATCCCGTTCTGAAGGAAATCGCCGGCGAACCGGCGCGGCGGAGCGTCCAATACTGGATCGAACGGCTCGCGGGCCGCGCGGAATCGATCATCGACCTGACCCTGGACCGCCTGGTCGACCTGAAGATCCTGGAACACCACGACGGCGGGTTCTGGACGCTGTCTCCGACCCACCGTTTCGCCGACTTTTACGGCGACTCCCAGGAAGGCACGGCGGGACAGTTCATCAAGGCGCGCATCAACGAGGTCATCTTCACTGACGCGATTCCCGATCCGAGGGACGTCATCGTCATTTGTCTCGTCAACGCGTGCGACGTCTTCCGCCTCATGTTCGAGCTCGACGGCGAGACGGAAGAGCGCATCGGCTTCATCTGCGGGATGGACCTGATCGGCCGTTCCATAGCCGCCGCGGTCGAGCACAACATCGCCAACCCGCTGCTCGAGCGCTCCGTCCTGACCAAGGACATTCCGCACGTCGCGCTGCGCCGGCTGCCGTTCAGTCCGCATCTCCGGAAAGGCAACATCCCCGCGCTCTTCGCGGACCTCGTGAAGGAATACGGCCCGGTGTTCGAGATTCGCCAGCCGCTGGCGAAACCCATGATCTTCATCGGCGGGCCCCAGGCGAACCAGTGGGTCCAGCGGCACGGGCGGATGCACCTGACGGTCAAGGACTACTTCGCCGACTTCGAGAAAGTCTATGGCGCCCACGGAGTGCTGCCGTCCCTGGACGGCACCGATCATTTCCGGCTCCGCAGGGCCATGTCGCCGGCGTATTCGCGCGAGAGGCTGGAAGGCCGGTTGAGCGAGGTCTACCGCCTCGCCCGCGAATTCATGGCGGACTGGACCGTCGGCGGGACCCTTCCCGTGCGCATGTGCCGGAGCATGGTCAACGCGCAATTGTCGCCTCTCTTCCTCAACGTCGACTCCCAGGATCTCATCGACGACCTGATGGTCTTCAAGGAGCGCGTGCTCAACATCCATATCGTGAAGGCCCTGCCCAGATTCATGCTGAACACCCCGGGAATGAGGCGCCGGGCCAAAGCCGTGGACACGCTGCTGGAGCGGGTCCAGAGCGTCCATACGCCCGCCCAGCGGGCCGGTTGCCCGCGCAACCTCACGGACGACTGGCTGAGCCTGCACGCAAGCGACCCGCAGCTGGTGCCCGAGTCGAGTCTGCGGTTCGCCCTGTCGGCCGCGCTGGTCGCCAGCGTGTATCTCGGAGACGCCCTCAGCTTCGCGGTCTACGCCATGGCCTCGCAGCCGGAGCTCCAGGAGAAAATCCGGAGCGAAGCCGACGCCCTGTTCGGCGGCGGCGACCCGGCCGGCGGGGACTTCACCCCGTCCGCGATCGACGTCACGCACCGCTTCCTCATGGAGTGCCTGCGCATGTACCCGATCGTCCCGATGTCCCTCCGGGACGTGATGAACACGTGCGTCGTCGAGGGCCACGAACTGCCGGTGGGGTCGCGGGTGTGCATCGCCCAGACGGCCTCGCACTACATGGAGGACGTCTTCCCGGACCCCTTCACGTTCGATATCGACCGCTACCTGCCCCCGCGCAACGAGCACCAGGGTCTCGGATACGCGCCGTACGGGCTGGGCACGCACCGGTGTCTCGGCAACCGGTGGCTGGACCTGCAACTGGCCGTCAACGTGCTGATGATCGCGCACCACTTCGCCCTCGAGGTGTCCCCCGCGGACTACGAGCTCCGGTTCAGCCCGCTTCCGTCGATGAAGCCGAGCAAGAAGCTGACGTTCCGCATCGCCGAGCGGAGGCGCGAACTGCCCGCCTGACGCGAGGCGCCCCGACCTGATCCTCGCGGTGGTATCGAAGCTCACGGACATCCTGAAGGACGGGAAGGCGGGCGGCCGCGGCGGCGATTTTCGCGGTCGCGCACGCCACGGCCGACCGGTGGACAAGAACCGGATACGAGGCCTGCCCCGCGGCGCGACAACCATGACAGGACCGAAGTGTCGACCTGCGTGAGAGGAGCGGTTGCGGCGAACGAAGCCCCCTATCTCCGCATGAATTGCGGAGATCGACTCGCCGACGCGGAGAATGGACCCTATATTCACGGCATTTCGTGCGGAGAATACGGATGTACATCTGGCAACGCCCCGAATGGCCGCGGTTCGATCAGGATCCGGCCCGGCTCGCCGAACCCCTCGCGGCAGCGCGCCACGCCCAGGGGAAACTGCTCGGCCGCATGGAGGCGTTGGGATTCGAGATGCGCGGCGAGGCCACGTTGCGCACCCTCACCGAGGATGTCGTGAAAACGAGCGAGATCGAAGGCGAAATCCTCTCCCCCGGCCGGGTGCGCTCGTCGCTCGCAAGTCGCCTCGGGCTGGATGCCGGCGGCCTGCCGGCGCTGGACCGCGACGTGGACGGCGTCGTCGAGATGACGCTCGACGCCACCCGCAACTACGCCGAGCCCCTGACCGGCGAAAGGCTGTTCTCCTGGCACGCCGCCCTCTTCCCGACCGGATACAGCGGCATGCGCCGGATTCGCGTCGGCCGGTGGCGCGACGACTCGGACGGCCCGATGCAGGTCGTCTCCGGCCCGCTCGGCCGCCAGCGAGTCCACTACACCGCGCCGCCGGCCGGGCGCCTCGGGGACGAAATGTCCGGATTCCTGGAATGGTTCGAAGGCTCGCGATCCATGGAACCCGTCCTCGCCGCCGGCCTGGCCCATCTCTGGTTCGTGTCGATCCATCCGTTCGAGGACGGCAACGGGCGCATCGCCCGGGCGATCGCGGACTTGGCGCTGGCCCGCTCCGAAGAGAGCCCCGAGCGTTTCTACAGCATGTCCGCCCAGATCGGCCTGGAGCGCGAGGTCTACTACGACCTCCTCGAGGGCACCCAGAAGGGCGGCCTGGACATCACCGGCTGGCAGATCTGGTTTCTCCAATGCCTGGGGCGCGCGGTCGAAAACGCCCGGCGGACCCTCGCGGCCGTGCTGGCGAAGGCCGCCTTCTGGGAGGCCCACGCCTCGGACGTGCTGAACGCGCGCCAGGTGAACGTCCTCAACCGGCTTCTGGACGGTTTCGAGGGCAAGCTTACCTCGTCCAGGTGGGCGAGGCTGAACCGCTGTTCCCAGGACACGGCGAACCGGGACATCCGCGACCTCGTCGGCCGCGGCATCTTCGTCCGGGGTCCGGCCGGCGGCCGCGCCACCAGCTACGAACTGGTCACCGCGGACGCGGGAAGTCGGGGGGCACCGGCTCCATGTAGGGAAAGCGCGCGAGGCCCTTGACCATCGTCGGGCTGCCGCCCGTCCTCAGGTATTGCTGCGAGGCGTCCTGCATCGGCTGGTAGTCCCACGGGGCGGGCCGGCCGCTCGTCAGCACGCCCTGGAGGAAGTGGCGCCGGCGCTGGCTCTCCAGGACGTCTTCCTCGATGCGCCGCGGGTCCCAGCGGCCGAGGATGTCGGCCAGCATGTCCTCTTCCAGGTCCTTGTGCCGGGGATCTCCGCACAGGTTCTCCTGCTCGCCCGGATCCGCCTCGACGTCGAACATCATGCCGGGGTCGGGCGCGCTGTAGACGTACTTGTAGGGACCCTTGCGCAGGATCAGGCACGGTGCGACGGCGCCCTCGGCGGTGAACTCGACCATGGCCTCGTCCGGGCGCGAGTCGTCCGCGCCGTGCAGCATGGCGGACCACGTCCGCCCGTCGACGGGCTCCACCAGGTCGGGCGGAGCGCCGTCCGTGGCGAGGTCGAGCAGCGTGGGTAGCAGGTCGACGAGGGAGACCGACTTGGCCTCGCGCCGCCCCTTGGCGTTCCCCGGCGCGCGGACGATCAGCGGCACGCGCACGGACCATTCGAAGGGGTTGAACTTGTACCACATGCCCCGCTCGCCCATCATTTCGCCGTGGTCCGCGGTGAAGACCACCACCGTGCTGTCGGCGAGGCCGGTGGCCTCCAGCGCGTCCAGCAGCCGGCCCACGTGGCGGTCGACGTAGCTCACCATGCCGTAGTAGGCGTGCCGCGCGTTGCGCAGGTGCCCGTCGGCGACCTCGTGCTCGTCCTGGCGGATCAGGTAGTGGTAGCGCCGGCTCCAGGGATCGCGCTCCTCCACGGGCCTGCCGGGGTATTTGGGCAGGTCGATGTCGTCGTGGTCGTACAGGTCCCAGAACTCCGGCGTGATGGTGAACGGGTTGTGCGGGTGCGTGAACGACGCCGCGAGGAAGAACGGCTTGCCGTCCGGGTCGCGCGCGTAGTCGTAGAGCTTCCGGACCGCCTGGAAGCCCACGTCCTCGTCGTAGTCGATCTGCAGGCTGCGCCGGCAGACGCCGGCCTCGACGACGCTGCGCATGCTCATGCCCGACGGCGGCGACTGCCGGTCCCCCTGCGACCAGTCCGGCGTCCAGCCGAAATCGGACGGGTAGATGTCGGTGGTCAGCCGCTCCTCGAAGCCGTGGAGCTGGTCCGGGCCGACGAAGTGCATCTTGCCGCTCAGGCACGTGGTGTAGCCGAGCGCCCGCAGGTAGTGGGCGAAGGTCGGCACCGTGGCCGGAAACTCCGCCGCGTTGTCGTAGGCGCCGATGCGCGACGGGAGTTGCCCCGCCATCATGGAGAAGCGCGACGAGGCGCAGATCGGATTGTTGCAGTAGGCATTCTCGAAGGTGACTCCGTCGCGCGCCAGGCTCTCCAGGCGCGGCGCCTTGACCAGGGGGTGGCCGTAGACCGGCAGGACCGGCGCCGCCATCTGATCGGCCTGAATGAAAAGGAAATTGGGTGCCGCCATCTGTCTCGTCGCCTCCCGGTTCTGGATCGCGCGCTCGCTTGTGGACAGGGACCGCCGCTGGTAGGTTCTGGCGCCGTTCCCGCGAGCGAATTCGGCGGGAGTTTAGCGAAAGGGCACGACATTGGAAGCCGCAGCCGTCGACGCCCGGCACGACAAGCTGACCAGCCCCGAGGCCAACGCCAGGCTCCTCGCGGCGCAGCGGGCGATCGTCTCCCGCGAACGGCTCAAGCCCTTCACCCGGCGCACCGACCGCCACGGCCTGATCTACTTCGGCGGACACATGTCGATCGTCTTCGGGACCGGATGCCTGGTGTATCTCGCCACGGGGACCGGCTGGCTGGTTCCGGCGATGTTCCTGCACGGCGTCGTGCTGGGGCACCTGTTCGCGCCCATGCACGAGTGCAGCCACGGCACCGCCTTTCGCACCCGCTGGCTCAACGAGACCGTGCACTGGATCACGGGTATCCTGATCCTGTGGCCGCCCACGTATTTCCGCTACGACCATACCGGCCACCACACCCACGCCCAGGAACCGGACCGGGACCCGCAATTCGTGCTGCCGCGTCCCTCGTCGTGGGTGGACTATGCCTACTACGTCACGGGTGCCCATCTCTGGATCAAGAACATCGGCTGGATACTGCGCCATTCCATGGGCCGCATCCGCCCCTTCAACCGCCGGTTCGTGCCCGAGGACCAGTTGCCCAGGATATTCTGGGAGGCCCGTATCATGCTGGCGGTCTACGCGGGCCTCGCCGCCGCCAGCGTCGCCCTCGGGACCTGGGCCGTCGCCATCTACTGGGCCATCCCCACGGTCATCGGCGTGCCCGTGGCGCGCGCCCTCCGCGTCGCCGACCATACCGGCTGCACCGAGGGCAGGCTCGACCTCCGGACCTACGCGCGCACCGTGAAGACCGGTCCCCTGACCCGCTTCCTGTGCTGGAACATGCCCTATCACTGCGAGCACCACCTGGCGCCGTCGGTCCCGTTTCACGCCCTGCCCGCGCTGCACGCGGAGGTGGGCCACGACATGAACCCCGTCGACAAGGGGTATTGGGCGGTCCATTGGGATATCCTGCGCGGCCACCTGGAACGGAAGTTCCGGCTCCGCATCGTCCAGTCCACCTGACCGGCGCCCGTCATCGACGAGAGGAGGCCCGCGACATGGCCGGAGAATGGCACCCGGTCGCAGCGACCGGCGATATCGAGGAGGAGGACGTTCTCGGCGTCAACGTCGAGGGCGCCGCCGTCGCCGTCTACAACGTGAAGGGGACGTTCTACGCCACCGAGGACATCTGCACCCACGCCTTCGCCTTCCTTTCGGAAGGGGTCGTGATCGGCGACGTCATCGAGTGTCCGGTCCACCAGGGACGGTTCCACATTCCCACCGGCAAGCCCAAGGGCGCGCCAGCGTCCGCCGCGCTCGGCACCTACGCCACCAAGGTCGAGGACGGGACGGTCTACGTCCGCCTGGAGGGCGGCGGCGACTCCTAGCCGCCGGTCCCGTTTCCCTTTCCCGGCCCGCGCGAGGAACGATCATGTACAGCGACGAACGGGGCCTCGCCCTGACCACCGGCAGCGCCGACGCCGCGGAGGGCTTCGACGCGGCGATGGCCCAGTACCTGGACTACCGGGCGGGGGCCGGCGACGCCGTCAAGCGGATGCTCGGCGCGGACCCCGGCTTCGTCATGGGGCAGTGCTTCAAGGGCTACCTCTTCAACCTGTTCGGAACGAACGCGGTCCGGCCGAAGATCGAGGAGAGCCTCGCCGCCGCCGAAGCCGGCCGGGGCAGGGTCACGGACCGGGAAGCCGCCCACGTGGACGCGCTCGGGGCCTGGTCCCGCGGCGACCTCGCGTCGGCCTGCGCCGTCTGGGACGGCATCCTCCGGGAACACCCCCACGACCTGCTGGCCCTCCGCCTGCAGCACCACAACGCCTTCTGGATGGGCCGCGCCCAGGACCTGCGGGACGGCGTCGCCCGGGTCATCGACCGGTGGGACGAGTCCGTCCCCGGCTACGGCAGCGTCCAGGGCATGTACGCCTTCGGCCTGGAGGAGTGCGGCGAGTACGGGCGGGCCGAGGAGTTCGGGCGCCGGGCCGTCGAGGCCAACCCGGACGACCTCTGGGCGATCCACGCGGTGGCCCACATCCTCGAGATGCAGGGCCGCCTGCGCGAGGGGATGGACTGGCTCGACTACCCGGCGGACGCCTGGGAGGACCGCAACCCCTTCAAGGGCCACCTCTGGTGGCACCTGGCCATGTATGCGGTCGACGCGGGCGACCACGACGCCGCGCTCGCGCTGTTCGACCGCTCCATCGAACCCGAGGCGTGGGACTTCTACCTCGACGTCCAGAACGGCGCCTCCATGCTGCTGCGCCTCGAGCTCCTCGGCGTCGACGTGGGCGACCGCTGGAAGCCCCTGGCGGACGCCATGGAGGCGCACGTGGACGATCACGTCCTTGCCTTCACCGACACCCACGCGATGATGGCGCTGGCGGCCGACGGGCGCTTCGACGCCGCCGGGAAGCTGCTGGCGTCGCTGCGCGCGTTCGCCGGGACGCCGGACAGCTTCGCCGCCGCGACCATGGAGCCGACGACGATCCCGGTCTGCCAGTCCCTGCTCGACTTCGCCAGGGGCGACCACGGCGCCGTGGTCGACGGCCTGCTGCCGCTCCGCTACGACCTCGCTCCCATCGGCGGCAGCCACGCGCAGCGCGACGTCTTCGCCCAGGTGCTGATCGAATCGGCGATCCGTAGCGGGCACCTCCCCCTCGCGCGGGCGCTGCTCGCCGAACGGGTCGCCGGAAAGCCCAACAGCCGCGGGAGCTGGATCAAGTACGCCGAGACCCTCGAGGCCCTGGGCGACGCGCGGCGCGCGTCCGCCGCCCGCGAACGCGCCGACGCCGTGCTCGCCTCCTGACGCCGCCCTTCGTCATGCCCGGAACAAGTCCGGGCATGACGAGGTTGGGGGACAGACACTATCTTCTATGATGGCCGGACTCGTGACGGCTTACGGCAAAGTCTCGTAAAGATCGTCCCAGTCGGGGTTCTGTTCGAGGATGAGATTGACCTTCCACGCGCGCGGCCAGTGCTTCATGGTCTTTTCCCGCTGGATGGCGGCGACGATGTCTTCATGATGTTCCACGTAGACCAGCCGTTCGAGGCCGTACCGCTTGGTGAATCCTTCGGTCACGCCCTCGCGGTGTTCCCAGGCCCTGCGCGCGATGTCGCCGGTCACGCCGGGATAGAGCGTGCCGTCACGTCGATTGGTCACGATATAGACCCGGCCCCCACTCATATCGCCATGCTGCAAGCAGTCGATGGCTGGAACAAGTCCATGGCTGTCCGGTTCGTGGCGGCGGGTCGTTCGACGCCGTGCCCCCTGGCGGACACCCTCACCCTGTCCCTCTCCCGCTTGCGGGAGAGGGGACCCTCGGGGCGCGGACGGGGTGGACCGCAATGCGCCCGGACCTGAAATAGGGAAAGGGCGGCTGGAGACGACGACATGACCGGATTGCACGACGAACGGGAGCGCGAGGACCTGCGGCGGATGGCGGTCGACCATCTGTGGCTTCCGTTCCACCAGATGAGCGACTTCGCCCGGGCGCCGGAGTCCCTGAAGATCTACGAAAGCGGCGAGGGCTGCTGGCTCACCGACATCGAGGGCCGGAGGATCTTCGACATGATGTCGGGCATGTGGCTCCAGGCGGTGGGCTACGGCCGCGGCGAGATCGCGGACGCCGTCCACGAGGCCATGCGGGGGATCACGTCGAACCCCTGGGCGGGCACGAATCCCCATACCATCCGGCTCTCCGCCAGGATCGCCAGCCTCGCGCCCGACACGGGCTCCCGGGTGTTCCTCACCAACGGCGGCGCCGAATCCAACGAGGTCGCCCTCAAGATCGCCAAGAAGTACCACCGGATCCGGGGCGAGGCGGGCCGCTACAAGGTCGTCAGCCGGGCCGGCTCCTACCACGGCGGCACCCACGCGACGATGGCCGCGGGCGGCGGCGGCGTCGCGGCGCCCGGGGACTACGGCCCCCTGCAGCCCGGCAACGTCCACGTGACCCAGCCCAACCCGTACCGCTGCGCGCTCTGCGCGGAGAACGGCTCGTGCACCCTCGAGTGCGCGCGGGAGGTCGAGCGCGCCATCGAGGACGAAGGGCCGGAGACCGTGGCCGCCTTCATCGGCGAGCCCATGTCGATCACGGGCGGCGTCTACGCTCCCCACGACGACTACTGGCCGACCGTCCGCGAGATCTGCGACCGTTTCGGCGTCCTGATGATCATGGACGAGGTGGTGACCGGATACGGGCGCACGGGCAAGTGGTTCGCCAGCATGCACTGGGACGTGCGGCCCGACATCACGACCATGGCCAAGCAGTTGAGCAGCGGGTATCTCCCCGCCGCGGGCGCCATCGTGCGCAAGGAGGTCGCCGATACGTTCCTGGGCGGCGAGGACGAGAAGTTCCGCCACCTCTACACCTACGGCGGCCACCCGATCGCCTGCGCCGCGGCGCTCGCCAACCTCAGGATCATCGAGGAGGAGAACCTGGTCGAGAACTCCGCCAGGATGGGCCGGCGCCTGTTCGAGCGCCTCCAGGTGCTCTACCGCCATCCCTTCGTCGGCGACATCCGGGGCGGCAAGGGACTGTTCGCCGCCGTCGAGCTGGTGAGGGACCGCGAGACGAGGGAGCGGTTCCCGGCGGACTCCCGCGTCGGCGACAGGATCACGGCCCTCCTCGAACGCCACGGCCTGCTGACGCGGGCCGCGGACGGCGTGATCCCGATCCTGCCCCCCCTGATCGCGACCGGCGACGACGTCGACTACATCGTGGAGAGGATCGACCGCGCCCTGTCGGACTTCGCCGCCGGCTCCGGGAGGCCCGCGTGCAGTCCCTGACCTGCGACGTTCTGATCGTCGGCGGCGGCGGCGCGGCGCTGTTCGCGGCGATTCGCGCGCGCGACGCCGCCCCCGGCCTCGACATCGTCGTGGCCAGCAAGGGCCTGTTCGGCAAGAGCGGCTGCACGCGCATGGTCCAGGGCGGCTACAACGTCGTCCTGCACGAGGACGACTCGTTCGACAAGCACTATGACGACACCATCCGGGGCGGCGGCCTGATCAACGACCAGGAGCTGGCCTGGACCCTGGTCACGCAGGCGCCCGAGCGCGTGTTCGAGATGGAGAACGCCTTCGGCTGCACCTTCGACCGCAACGCCGACGGGACCATCCACCAGCGCGCCCTGGCCGGACAGTCGTTCGACCGGACCATCCACCGCGGCGACCTGACGGGGATCGAGATCGTCAGCCGCCTTTCGGAACAGGTCCTCGTCCGCGACATCGAGGTGCTCGACGAGGTCCGCGGGGTCGACCTGCTGCTCGACGCCTCGGGGCGGACCGTGGCCGGCGCCCTGCTGCTCGACCACCGGAGCGGCGAGCTCGTCGCCGCCCACGCCGCCGCCGTCCTCCTGGCGACGGGCGGGGCCGCCCCCCTCTACCGCATCACCGCGGCCTCCCTCGAGAAGTCGGGAGACGGCCTCGCCATGGCCTACCGGGCCGGCGCCGAGTTCGTCGACATGGAGATGATGCAGTTCCATCCCACGGGACTCATCGTGAACGGTTCGCTGCTGAACGGGACGGTGCTCGAGGAAGGGCTGCGGGGTGCCGGCGGCCACCTGCTCAACGCCGGCGGCGAGCGCTACATGGAGCGCTACGACCCCGCGAGGATGGAGCGCTCCACCCGCGACCGCGTCTCGCGGAGCGGCATCATGGAGATTCGCGCCGGCCGCGGCACGGCCGGCGAAGGCGTCTACCTCGACGTCCGGCATCTCGGCCGGGAGTTCCTGCTCGAGTCGTCGCCGGGCATGTACGCCCGCTGCCTCTCCGTCGGCACCGACATGGCCGCGGACCTGATCGAGGTCACCCCCACCGCGCACTTCCAGATGGGCGGCATCCGCATCGGCGCCGACTGCCGCACGACCCTGGAGGGCCTGTTCGCCGCGGGCGAGGACGCCGGCGGCGTCCACGGCGCCAACCGCCTGGGCGGCAACGGGGTGGCCGAATCGATGGTGTTCGGGGCCGTCGCCGGCGAATCCGCCGCCCGCCGCGCGCGGGACGGCGCGCGCGCGTCCATCGACCGGGACCGCCTCGACGCGGCCCGCGCCCGCCTGGAGGGGGCCGGCGAGACCACGGCGCGGCCCTTCGAGCTGAAGAGGCGGCTGCGCGCGGTGGCCTGGGACCGCCTGGGCATCCTCCGCGACGCGGAGGGCCTCGCGCGCGCGGCGGGAGAGCTGGAGGCGATCGAGGACGAGCTCGGCGCCCTGGCCATGCCGGCGCGGCGCGCGGCGAACCCCGCCCTGTGGGAACGCCTCGACGCGGAGAACCTGATCGAGGTGGCGCGTCTCGTCGGCGCGGCGGCGAGCCTCCGGGAGGAGAGCCGGGGCAGCCACTTCCGCGAGGACTTTCCCGAATCCGACGACCGCTTCCTCGTCAACCTCGTCCAGCGGCGCGGCACCGGCGGAACGCCGCGCACCGACCTCCGCCCCGTCGACTTCACCCGCCGGACGCCGGACGCGCTGCGGGGCGAGACCCGGGTCCCCGCATGAGCGGCGAAACCGCGCCCGGCGCCGCCGTCACCCTCGACGTCGCCCGGACGGACCCGGCGGACCGGCGCCGCTTCGAGGTGCCGGTCCCGTCGGCGCACGCCCGCGTCCTCGACGCCCTGCACTGGGTCCGCGAGAACGAAGACCCGACCCTCGGGTTCCGCTACGCCTGCCGCGTCGGCATGTGCGGCGCCTGCGCCGTCGTCGTCAACGGCCGGGAGGCCCTGGCCTGCCAGGCCGCCCTCGGCGAGGCCGGCGGCGGGCCGCTGCGCGTCGAGCCGCTGCGGGGCCTGCCCGCGCGGCACGACCTCGTCGTCGACATGCGGCCCTTCTTCGAGGGCCTGGCCCGCGCCGGGGCCGCGCTGCGCCCGCGGGAGCCCGACCGGCGGGACCTGCCGGTCCTGCCCCCGGGCTCCGCGGAACGCACCGAGATCGAGGCGCGCAACGGCTGCATCACCTGCGGCGCCTGCGTCTCCGCCGTCGCCGGCGACGCGGACGGCGGCGGCGTCGGACCGGCCGCCCTCAACCGCGTGCTCATGCTGGCGCTGGAGGAGCGCGACCGCGGGCGCGCCGCGCGCCTGGCGGACGTCGCCCGGGAGGCGCGCGGCCTGGACGCGGACGCGATGGCCCGCGCCGAACGCGTCTGTCCCGCCGAAATCCCGCTGTCCGCGACCCTGGAGCGGCTCAAGTCCCTCGTCCCGGATCATGACGGCGGCGGCTGAACGGTCCAGGGGCGACGACGAGCTCTGCGTCGGCCGGATCGGCGCGGCTGCCGCCCGCGCCGCGCCCGGCAAGGTCGCCCTGACCGACGGCGTTGTCTCGCTGACCTTCGGCGACCTTGACCGCCGCGCCGACGGCCTCGCCGCGGGGCTCGTGAATCTGGGCGTGAAGAAGGGGGACGTCGTTTCCGCGTACCTCCCCAACTGCATCGCCTACGTGATCGTCGTCCTCGCGGTCGCGCGGGCGGGCGGCGTCTTCTCGCCCGTCAACCCGCGCCTGAAGGAGGGCGAGATCGCGGACCTCCTCGCGCTCGCCCGCCCCCGCTGCGTCGTCGCCGCCGCCGACCGGACCGGCGCGATCGAGCGGGCGGCCGCCCGCGCGGGCATCGAACGCCCGGACGTCGTGTCCGTGGATCTCGACGGCCGCCCCGGCGGCGCGTTCGACCGGCTGTGCGGGTCGCCGCCCGGCGCGCTTCCCGGCGTTTCGCCGGACGACGACTTCAGCCTGATGTTCACCTCCGGCACCACGGGCCGGCCCAAGGGCGCGCTCTCCACCCACCGCGCCCGCATGACCTGGATCCGCAAGGCCATCGGCGTCTACGGCCTCGGCCCCGGGGACACCTACCTCGGCATCATGCCGCAGGCGCATTCGGCGGGACTCACGTTCACGCTGATGCACCTCCACGTCGGCGGACGGGTGCACATCCAGCGCGACTTCGATGCCGCGGAGTACCTGGAGCTCGTCGCCCGCGAACGGGTGACGTCGAGCCTCGTCGTGCCCACCGTGCTGGTCATGGTGCTCGAAGAGCTGGAACGCGGTTCCGGACCCCGGAACCTGGAGAGCCTGTCCCGCCTCGTCACCTGCGGATCGCCCCTCCAGCGGGCGACCAGGGAACGGGTGCTGGAGCGCGTCACGCCCCGGCTGTTCGACTACTACGGCTCGACGGAGTCCAACAGCATGACGGTGCTGGAGCCCGAGGACCAGCGGCGCAGGCCGGCGTCCGTCGGGCGGCCGTTCGCCGGAGTCGAGATCCGGATCGCCGGAGAGGACGGCGCGGCCCTGCCGGCGGGCGAGGTCGGCGAAATACTGTGCCTCAACCCCTCGGTCATGCGCGGGTACCTGAACGACCCGGCCGCCACGGCGGCCGCCTTCACGGACGGATGGTTCCACACCGGCGACCTGGGCTATCTCGACGAGGACGGATACCTCCATCTGGTCGGCCGGCTGAAGGAGATCGTCATCAGCGGGGGCGTCAACATCCACCCCGCCGAGGTCGAGCGGGCGCTGATGTCCCATCCCGCGGTGCTCGACTGCGCCGTCGTCGGCCTGCCCGACGAGAAATGGGGCGAGATCGTCACGGCGTGCGTCGTCCCGCGCCGGGGAGAGCGCCCGGATCTGGCGGACCTCCAGTCCCACTGCGCCCGGGAGCTGGCGGACTACAAGAAGCCCCGGCGGCTCGAGCTGGCGGGGGCGATCCCGCGGAACGCGGCCGGCAAGACCGTGCGCGCGGAACTCGCGGCCCGCCTGCTCGAAGGCGGCCTCGCCTGACGCCCGAAGGAGAGAGACCATGGCGGCCTACACCCGGATCTCGGTCGACATCGAAGACCGCATAGCCACCCTCACCCTCTCGGACCCCGAACGGCGCAACGCCATGAGCCTGCCCATGAGGGAGGAGTGCCTGGACGCCCTGCGCTCGCTGGAGGACGGCGGCGAGGCGGACTGCGTCATCCTGACCGGCGCCGGCTCCAGGGCCTTCTCCGCGGGCGCGGACATCATGGAGCTGAGGGAACGCACGGTGGCGGGCGAGCTCTCGACGAAGGCGAGCCTGCGCCGCGAGCTCCCGCGCCTGCTGGAGACCATGCGCCTGCCGACGCTCGCCTGCATCAACGGCCACTGCCTCGGCGCCGGCCTCGAGATCGCGCTGGCCTGCACCCTCCGCATCGCCGCGCGCTCGGCGAGGCTCGGCCTGCCCGAGATCAACCTCGGCGTCATTCCGGGCAGCGGCGGGACCCAGCGCCTGACCCGTACGGTCGGAGTGGGCCGGGCCATGGCGATGATCACCCTGGGCGAGCCCGTGTCCGCCGACGAGGCGCTCGCCGCCGGGCTGGTCGCCGCCGTCCACGAGGACGGGGAGCTGATGGACGCGGGCCGGGAGATCTGCCGCAAGTGGCGGGCCAAGGGCCCCGTCTCCCTGATGGCGGCGCGGGACGCCGTCCTGGCGGCTCCGGACGCCGACCTGACGGCCGGCATCGACTACGAGCGCAAGCTCTTCGCCCTGTGCCTGGCGAGCGGCGAACGCGACGAGGGCGTGAGCGCCTTCCTCGAGAAGCGGACGCCGGAGTTTCGCAAGGCCCGGGCATAGGTATCCGGGAGGGGATCCGATGGCGGACAAGGTCGCATTCGTCGGCATCGGCCGGATGGGCGGACCCATGGCCATGCACCTCGCCAGGGCGGGGCACGAGGTCGCGGTCCACGACGTCGCCGCGGGGAAGGCGGACGCGTTCGTGGCCGCGCACGGGGGGCGGGCCGCCGCCACGGCGGCCGAGGCGGCGGAGGGCGCCGTCTACGTCGCCGCCTGCGTGGGCGGCGACGACGAGTCCCGGGACGTGACCCGGGGGGCGGCGGGCGCGTTCCGGACGATGGCCGAGGGCAGCGTGTTCGTCGACCACAACACGACGACGGCGCGGGCCGCGGAGGCGTCGGCCGAGGCGGCCGCGGAGCGCGGCATCCACTACCTGGACGCGCCGGTCTCGGGGGCGGAGGAGCGGGCGAAGGCCGGAGAGCTCGCCGTCATGATCGGCGGCACCGAGGCCGGCGTGGCGGCCGCCGGGCCCTACCTCGCCGCCTACGCGCGCACCGCCGAACGCATCGGGCCGAGCGGTCACGGCCAGCTCACGAAGATGGTCAACCAGATCCTGATCTCGGCCACCATGCAGGGCCTCGCCGAGGGCGTGACGTTCGCACGCGAGGCCGGCCTCGACCTCGACAGGGCGTTCTCGCTGCTCGGCGAGGGCTCGGCGCAGTCCTGGTGGTTCGATCACCGGGTCCGGCGCATGATCGACGGCGCGCTCGACCCCGAGGACGGAGGCATCGACTCCCTGATGGCCCACCTGGGCCTCTGCCTCGACGAGGCGCGGCGCTTCGGCGTCGCGCTCCCGGTCACCGCGCTCGTCGCCCAGTTCAACGCCGCCGTGCACGCGCGCGGACGGGGGACCTGGGAGAGTCCGGCGCTGATGACCCTGTGGGACAGCCGCTACGACGGGAGCGGGTAGCGCGGGAGGACCCGCCGCATCGGCGTCAAAGGTTCCGTATCAATTCGTTCAAGGCGACCTGGAGCACGCTTTCGCACCACGGCCGGAGCCGGTTGCGGGCCTTGTCCTTCGTCTCGTTGTGGAAGAAGACGAACCCTTCTTCGGCAATCGGAACGAGCGTGGAGCGCATGTCGTCTCCTTCGTCTTCGTCCTTGTCCAGGAGTTCCAAGAACGGCGCGCAAATCAGGCTCCCGCTGAACTGGTGTCCGATGCCGTGGATGGCGAACACCAGTCGCGCCTTCCGTTCCCATCTCATGTTCAGCGCCACCCAGGAGCGAAATTCTCCGAAGTTGACGAAATAGCCCAGGTGATTCTTGGCATTGTAAATGATTTGCGCCCGGTAGTAGTGGCCAGTCTCGTCGTCTCCGACCCTCACCCAAGCCGATCCCGAGTCATTTATACGCAACAGGGCGTCCTGGACGTCCGGGGCGATTTCATTCAGTCGTTTCTCCAGATGCTCCTTTATGACGTCGGCGATTCTGAATACTCTCTCGTACTCTTTTTTCTTTTCGACGGCCGTTCTTTCCGCAGCCGCGAGGAGACCGTCCAGCGTCGTTCTGACGTCCGCGTGTTTGGACAATACCGTTTCGGATATCGCCGCCGCCTTGAGGAACCGGACTCTCTGAAGCCTGACGATCAGGTCGACGAGTGGCTTGAGGTCGCCCTCGTCGGCAGACTTCGAGAGCGTCCAGGTAAGCCGTCCTGTCGTCTCTCGTCACGACCAGCGGGAAAAGGCCGTGCTTGATCAGGACGAGCGACGCGATCGCCCGCGCCAACCGGCCGTTGCCGTCCTGGAACGGGTGGATCTGCGTGAACCGGTGATGCAGCCAGGCCGCCTGTACTTCCGCCGGCACATCCTGGGCGAGATGCGCCGCGTGCAGGTCGACCAATCTGTCCATTTCGGTCGCCACGTGCTCCGGCGGACAGTATTTGTAGGTCACGCCGTCCCGGACCGGGAAGTTGGGTTGGACCTTCCAGTCACCCTTGATCAGCGACACATCGACGCGCCGGCCGAGCGAATCGACTCCTTCGGTAACCGTCTGACTCCGGAGCAATACGGCATGGAGTTCCTTGATGTAGGAAGTCGACAAGTGACGCTTGCTCTTTACGAAATCGAACACGCCATCAAGAGCCTGTTTCTGATCGTGCAGCAGAGCAAGGACGAGGTCTCGCGGACGGTTGATCGAGCCATGTGTCAGTAATTCGGCCCGAAATCCTTGATCGATAAGTGTTTGTGTCACTCCGCGATCGATATCGTAGAGATTCTCGATGATGCCCGTCTCGATCGCCCATTCCCGGCCAAGCCGCTCCGTGAAATCGGAAACGAGATCCGTTCCCTTGAGGCGTTCCTGTTGATCGCGCCAAGTCGCCTTGATGCCGGCAATCTCCGTGGCCGACAATTCCTTCGCATCGGCATCCAAATCCGTAATGCCGGTCGAAGGGTTCCAGATCAGAATTTCCGGCATGTCGTGTACCTTCGACGATCTGTATTTCCGTAGTCGCGCTTCGCCGGATGGCGCCGCCCGGCCTTGCGCATCAAACCTGCATCAAGTCCGCCAACCGCGCCCGCTTCGCATCTGCGCCGTCGTGGAACGCCACGATGTTGCCCGGTTCCGACATGAACCACGCGAACGAACGCCATGCCAGACCGCTCACCGAGCTCTTGAACGCCGTATCGTCGCGATCCGCGTAGGCTGTCAGGAACGCTATCTGGTTCTCGCCGAACCCCGCGTCCGTCGCCATCTCCGTCAACATCGTCCGCCGCGCCTCATTTACCGGACCGGCCGTCGCGACAACCTCCACGAACACCAACAGAGGCTCGGCGGGTCCGAGATCCGCCAAAATCAGGTCCGGCAAATTCCGGCCCGGCCGGATCGTCAGGCCGATGTCCCGCGCCAGCCGGTCATCGCGCGCCACCACCCGATTCCGGCTCTCGCTCAACCAGATCACGCCCGGCCGTTCCAGGAACCGCGGCGCGAAGTCCTCGACCACGGCCTTCGAGATCGCGGAACTCGGCCCCGGCTCCATGTGCCGGGTTTCCCCGCTTGGAAACGTCACGAGCACCCGTCCTTCGCGGGCGACGGCGCCGCGGCGCATAATCGCCACCCGCGCCAAGGCGCCCCTGGACAGGTTTGCCTCCCGCCATCCCTCGATCCCCCCTTGCAACGCCTCTCCCTGTAATCCGGGATCGAACAGGCGTGCGAATTCCCCCGCCAATGCATAGCGCGGACGCGGGGATGTCGTCGGCAGACCTTCACGCTCCGTCACCGCGCCCGTTCGCACCAGCCCCTCGCGCAATGTCTCGTCCCTGATCGGCTCTCGGGTGTTCGCCGCGTACCATCGTCCCTCGATGTAGCCCGCCGCCGGGCGCATCGACTCATTCAACCAGGCCTCCCGGTCCGCATTTCCCGTCAATCCCGCCTGCGCGTCCGTCATGCGCGTCACCTGGTCCGGCCGCAGCCAGCGATCCGCGCCTTCGACCGCGCCCACGTACAGCATGACGAACACCGTCTTCGCCGCGATCTCGCGGGTGACGTAGTTCCGATTCGGCGTTCCAATGGGGAAAATCGTCCGCAGCCGTTCCTGGATATCCGGGACCGGCAACAGCGGCTGCAAAGCCATCATCCGGCCCCGTTCATGTACAGGCGCTCCACCGCGCGCTCCAGGGTCTCGCGCCCGGCCCGCTCTCTCACCAGACGCTCGACTTCCTTCATGTGTTCCGGCGGCGGCAGCGGCAACGCCTCCAACTCGTAGGCCGACACGGCCACGCTGCCGTTGATGCACCGGAACACCCGGTCGGCCACGTCGCTGTTCAACAATACGGCCAACGCCGCGGGCGTCACCTGCGGCGCGCCATTGAGCGGCTTGATCATGTTCAGGTGATTCTCGACGACCACCGAACCGTGTTCCTCGACGAACGCGGCGGGCAGTTCCGCCGCGATCAGGCGCCGGCATTGTTCCTTCGCCGTCGTCCTTTGCAGCAGGACGCACGAAAAATCCGTCACGACCCAGCGTTCGTTCGGCTTCGGCTCGAAGTAGGGCTTGTGATTCCGCCTTTCCGCCCGGAACTCGAACACGCCGTCGGGGCGTACCGATTCCGCCCACACCAACGGATAGCGCCCCTTGCCGGGCCGGTCCCGCAGACTCGGCTTGTGCCGGTTCCACACCAGAGGCCCCGTGCTCACCGCGTAGCCGTAGTCGGCCAACCGGTGCGGCAACCCGTCGACCCGGCGGACCAGGGCGCTCTGCGCTTTCGTCCGCGGCATCAGCCAGGGCCGGTCCGGATTTTCGGGAAGGTTGAACGCGCCCGCCGCGGTCCTTTCGATCGAGCCGTCCGGCCCGGCCGAGATGACGTGAACCTTCCCCGCCCGCGGACCGCCGCCACGCCGATACGCCGCCAACAGCGTTTCCTGCAGCACGTCCGCGAAGACGCCCTTGCGCTCTCCGATGAATTCGATGCTCACCGGCGGCGCTTCCCGGCCGAGCAGACCGCGCAGTGCCTTGAAGTACTCCCCGGCGAGGAAGCTCGTCGGAGTCACGTAGGCAATGACGCCTCCCGGCCGGGTGAACCGCAGCGCCAGGTCGGTGAACACGCCATAGAGGTTCGCATGCCCGAACAGGCCGCGCCGAAACTTCTCGCGCAGTTCCGGCGACAGCGTAATCCGCCCGTAAGGCGGATTGCCGACCACGAGATCGACGCCTTCACCCTCGGCCGTCTGCTCGAGGCTGTCGCACACGCGCACGACGGACCGCGGCCGCGCGCCCCCTTCGGCGTGCAGGTCGCGGAGCGCCGCATCGAGGAATACCTGCGACATCCAGGCCGCGAACGGGTCCCGCTCGAACCCGCGCAACCGGTCCTCGATGCTCTCGAGCGCGTTTCCGGCGTTGCCGTTCCCGAGACTCTCCCCCATGCGCCGCGCCGCCGGTGCCAGGAACGCGCCCCCTCCGCAGGCCGGGTCGAGCACCCGCGCCGAACGCCAATCGACACCGGCCTCCGTGGCCATGTCCAGCAGCCGCTCGCAAAGCGCCGGCGGCGTGTGGTAAGCCCCCATCCGCGCCCGAAACCCGGCCGGCATCATTCCGGTGTAGAGCTCGCCGATCATGTGGCCGGCGTCCGGGACGCCCAGTTGGGCGGCGGCCGTTCCGATGCTCTCCGCCAGTCCGCCGACCTCGTCGGGTACCGAAGAAAGCCCTGTTTCGGACGATAGTTCGCGTAGCGGCCAACCCAGGCCCGACTCGGCCCGCAGCTCTCTCCAATACGAAGACACCGCGCCGAATGCGACCGCCCGCGCGAAACCCAGCCGCTCTTCACGCTTGACGGAGGACGCCAGCTTCCTGGCGCGCGACGATCGTTCGTCGAAAACCGCCCGCGCCGATGTTGCCCGAGCCGCGCCTGCCTCTTCCGACAGGGCCGTCGTTTCCGCCGCCACGATGTCTTCGTTCCCCGCTTCCTCGAGAGTGACGGTCACGCGACGTTCGCCCGCCGCCCGGACCTCTCGCGTTCGATCCGGGCGGATTGCGCCGCAGGCCGCACCGCCATGCTACAGGATACGCGCGGCCCGATCATGCGCTCCCGCCCTCCCCCTGGCAGGATTCCTCTGCGAAAGTGGTCCGGCCGCGCCCCGAGGGTCCCCTCTCCCGCGTGCGGGAGAGGGACAGGGTGAGGGTGTCGGAGAACGATGCGCCGTCCAACCGCGTTTCGCGGAGGACTCCTGTAAGGAGAGATCGGGGTGGGGGTGGACGGCGCCGCGGGCGGCCGCTTCACGGGTCGACGCCGTAGTCGCGGCGGGCGGACTCGGCGCTGACGTAGCCGTCGCGCACGTCGGCGCGGACCTTTTCCGGATCGCGCCTGGACGGCGGGCCGAAGCCGCCGGAGCCGGGCACCTCGTACCAGATCTCGGAGCCCTCGGGCGCGAGGAAGTGCTCCTTGCTGTTGAGGCCGCGGCGGGTGCCGTCCGCCGCGGCCAGCCAGATGCGCGCCGGCGCGCCGGCCCTGCCCCCGAACAGGCCGAACGGCGGCGACTTGGAGCGCTCGCAGCAGACCGTGGCCCGGGCCGTGTGGCCGAGGACCTTCCACACGCGGCGGGCCGCGAGGCCTCCGCGGTACTCCCCGGCCCCGCCCGAGTCGGGGATCAGCTCGTAGCGGTCGACCCGGAGCGGGAAGCTCATCTCGACGACCTCCACCGGCGTGTTCGCCGTGTTGGCGACGCTGGCGGCGATGGCGTTGATGCCGTCCTTGCCCGGGCGCGCGCCGAAGCCGCCCTTGACCACCTCGTAGTTGACGTAGCCCTCGCCGGTGCGCCCGTCCACGCCGCCCATGGCGAGGATGGCCGACGTCCCCTGGGAGCAGGCCATGACGTTGTCCGGCGCGAAGCCCGACATCGCCATGAACACCATGTCGCAGACCCGGTGGGCGATCTCGTGGTTGGCGTACACCACGGGCGCCGGAAGCGTGGCGTTGACGACGGTCCCGGGCTCCGCCCGCACGGAGATCGGGCGCCAGCAGCCCGAGTTCGGCGGGATCGCCGCGTCCGAGTCGGCCACGGTCTTCACGGCCGTGTAGATTCCCGACGCCGTCACGGCGAGCGGCGCGTTCATGGGACCCCGCACCGCCGGGTCGGTCCCCGCGAAATCGACGGCGAGCGCGCCGCCGCTCTTCCGCACCCGCAGCCGGATGGCGAACGGCGCGTCCTCGGCCTCGCCGGGCTCGAGGATGCCGTCTCCGTCGCAGAAGTCCTCGAAGCTCCCCTCGCCGTCCGGCAGCTCCGCCAGGGCCCGGCGCATCATCGCCTCGGAGCGGTCCATGACGTCCCGCATGATGCGCAGCAGGCGGTCCGTCCCGTAGCGGCGGGCCAGCCCCTCGAGCCGGGCCACCGCGCGGCGGTTCGCGCCGACCTGGGCGCGCAGGTTGCCCCGCGCCTCGTCCGGCGTCCGCACGTTCGCGAAGACGATGTCCTCGACCTCCCGGACCGGCTCGCCCCGGCGGTACAGCCGGACCGGGGGCAGGCGCAGGCCCTCGCCGAATATCTCGGTCTCGGTGCCGTAGCTGCCGGGCGTGCTCCCGCCCACGTCCGGCCAGTGCGCCCGCAGGCAGGCGAACCCCAGCAGGCGCCCGTCGTCCGCGAACGCGGGCGTCGCCACGTTGACGTCCGGCAGGTGCGAGCCGCCGAAGTAGGGATCGTTGTGGATGAACACGTCGCCCGGCGCGACCTCGTCCGCGGCCCGGATGACGGCCTTGACGGCCAGCGGCATCGAGCCGAGGTGCATGGGCAGGTCCGGCCCCTGCGCGACCATGTCGCCGCGGGCGTCGAAGATGCCGCACGAGAAATCGCCGGCCGACTTGAGGATGGGCGAGTAGGCCGTCCGCGACAGGACCACCCGCATTTCCGCGGCCGCCGAGTAGAGGCTGTTCCGGACCACCTCGAACGTGGCCGGGTCGTTGTCGGCGGACGCGCCGGGACCGGGCTCAGCCATCGCCGCTCCTCTCCATGACGAGGAATCCCCTGGGGTCGGTCCGGCCGCGCCAGCCGGGCGGAATCGCGATCGTCGTGTCCGCCGCCTCGACGATGGCGGGGCCCGGCACGTCGCCGCGGGGCGGCAGGCGGTCCCGGTCGAAGACGCCGCACGCGACGGCGCCGGCGCCCCTGAACCACACCTGGCGCGTGCCGCGCCGGGCGTCGTCCACGGCGCCGTGCGCGGCGCCGTCCCCGCCGCCGCCGGCCTTCAGTTCCAGGCCGTCGAGGACGCCCGTGGCGCCGACCCGGAGATTGACGATCTGCAGCGGCTCGCCGGGGCTGTCGTGCCCGTAGGCGGCGCGGTGGCGGGCATGGAACGCCTCCGCCAGCGCGGCGAGATGCCCGGCGCCGACGGCGCCGTCCCCGACCGGCACCGTGAGCTCGTAGGCCTGCCGCGTGTACCGCACGTCCGCGGCCCGCCGCAGCCGGCGCCGGGCCTCCGGCACCCCGGCCGCCGCCAGCATGCCGCGCCCCGCCGCCTCCATCGCCGACAGCGCCTCCGACACCTCGTCCGGCGTCACCCGGTCCAGCCGCCGGTAGAAGGTGCGGACGTAGTCCCGGCGCAGGTCGGTGGCGACCAGGCCCAGGGCGGAGAATCCGCCGGGAATGGGCGGCACGATCACCTTGGGGATGTCGAGTTCCCGGGCGAGGCTGGCCGCGTGCACCGGCCCGGCGCCGCCGAACGCGACGAGGCCGAAGTCGCGGGGGTCGTGGCCCCGTTCGACGGAGACGATGCGCAGGACCTCGGCCATGTTGTGGTCCACCACCTCGACGACGCCGGCCGCGGCGTCGGGGACCGGGAGGCCGAGGGGCCCGGCGATCTTCTCCCGCACGGCGGCCTCCGCCGCCGCCGGGTCGACGGCCAGCGCGCCGCCCAGGAGGTGATCCGGGTTCAGGTATCCCAGGATCAGGTCGCAGTCGGTCACCGTGGGCTCCCGCCCGCCCTGCCCGTAGCAGACGGGGCCCGGCTCGGCGCCGGCGCTGCGGGGGCCGACGCGCAGGCCGCCGCCCGAATCGATCCATGCGATGCTGCCGCCGCCCGCGCTGACCTCCGCGAGGTCGATGACGGGCGCCTTGATGGGGTGGCCCGTGCCGTGCATCCAGCGGGCGGCGTTGGCGTCGGCGCCGACCTCGTACTCGGACGTCACCTCGACGCGCCCTTCGTGGATGAGGCTCGCCTTCGCGGTCGTGCCGCCCATGTCGAAGGAGATCAGGTTCGGCTCGCCGAGCTGCCGGCCGGCGAAGGCCGCCGCGACGACGCCGGCGGCGGGGCCGGACTCCACGGTCAGGGCCGGCATCTTCAGGCACTCGGCCACGTCCAGGACGCCGCCGCTCGAGCCCATGATGTGGAGCGGGGGCAGCCCCAGGTCGCGGGCGGCCCGCTCCAGGCGTTCCGCGTAAGACATGAGGACCGGGCCGACGTAGGCGCAGACGGCGGTCGTGCTGGTCCGCTCGAACTCCTTCAGCTCGGGCAGGACGTCGCACGAGAGGAAGACAGGGACGCCGGGCAGCGCGGACCGCAGCCGCGCGCCGATCCGGCGTTCGTGGTCGTCGCGGAGGAACGAGAACAGCAGGCAGACCGCGACCGCCTCCACGCCCTCGTTCCGGATCTCCTCGACGATGGCGTCGAGCTCGTCCTCCGCGAGGGGGACCGCGACCGCGCCGTCCGCGCCGACCCGCTCGGTGACCTCGAACCGCCGGTGGCGGGGCACGAGAACGGCGGGCGGCTCCTGGTTGCGGTCGTAGAGGCGCGCGCGGGCCGAGCGGCGCAGCTCGAGCACGTCCCGGAAGCCGCGCGTGGCGATCAGCGCGGTCTTCGCGCCCGTCCGCTCGAGGATGGCGTTGGTGACGACGGTGGTGGCGTGGGACAGGAGGACGACGTCCGGCGCGGGAACGCCGTGGCGGGCCATCGCCGCCTCCAGCGCGTCGACCACGCCCGCCACGAAGTCCCGCGCCGTGGTCGGCGTCTTCACGACGCCGATGCGGCCGCCCGCCTCGTCGACGACGGCCACGTCCGTGAACGTGCCGCCGATGTCGACGCCGATGCGCCAGCTCATCGCGGGGAGTCCATGTCCCGCCTGTCCGCGACGGTCCGCGGTCCGGGGTTCGGCGTGCCGGGAGAGGGGACCCGGCGGCCTCAGTCGATGGGATCGAACGTGATCGCCAGGCGCTTCGCGATCAGCGGGCGGA
This sequence comes from Alphaproteobacteria bacterium, assembly GCA_963663355.2. Classification (GTDB taxonomy): domain Bacteria; phylum Pseudomonadota; class Alphaproteobacteria; order UBA2966; family UBA2966; genus UBA2966. The sequence continues at coordinate 1,158,629 of CAXXKS010000001.1, read as the reverse complement.
CGGCGTCCGCCCACTCCCCGGTGTTGGCCGCTGCCTGCCACGCGTCCGAGCCGCGGGTCTCCGGGGAGTCCACCTCGTAGAACGCGGCGTACGCCGGCACGTCCAGGTCGCCGTCGACCCTGTTCACCTTGTAGCGCTTCGCCCCGTGCACCCCGGGGACGCCCAGGAGCGCCGGGATGTGGTCCTCGCTGTACAGCCGGTTGAAATCCTCGTCGCTGACGCTCTCCGGCTTTTCCACCATCACCATGATCAGCGTTTTCGACATCGTGCCTTCTCCTCCTTCGCGTCTCCGTCCCGCGGACGGACGGCCGGGAAGCATAGACGATCCGTCCCCGCGCGTCCGACGCCCCCCGTCGTCTGCCCGGACCGGCCGTCGACCCCGGCGCCACGCAGTATCGCCTCGACGTCGGGGAGGCCCTCGTGACGGTCGGAGCGGGAGAGGGGACCCTCGGGGCGCGGCCGGGCCTCTCGGGTCCCCTCTCCCTGGAAGGATTCCTCTGCGAAACGCGGTTGGGGCGGCGCATCGTTCTCCGACACCCTCACCCTGTCCCTCTCCCGCACGCGGGAGAGGGGACCCTTGGGGCGTGGCCGGGCCACTCGGGTCCCCTCTCCCTGGAAGGGGGAGGGACAGGGTGGGGGTGGACGGCCTCTCGGCACCCCTGCCCTGTTCCCATGCCGCAGCCGGACCACTTTCGCAGAGGAATCCTGACAGGGAGGTCGGCGGAGATCATGGCTCAGGCTTCGTGGCGACTCGACCTTCCCGGGCGGGGGAACACGCCTCAGCGACCTGTCCGGTTTTCCGTATCCGCCTCGGCGGTCCGGGCCAGAAGTTGCTCGATCGCGCCGCTGACCTCCCGCTGCCTCAGCATGCGAGCTTCACGCCGGTCAGCCTCGCTGCCCTCGCCCAGTTCGAAGCGGGCCACCGCTACCGGACCGTCCTTCCTGTACCCGTCGACTTGGCCGTCGCGTGCGAAACGATCGCGAAGAATCGACAGGCAATCCCGGATCACCGCGCCGTGTCTGCCCTTCAAGGCCTCGCGGAACATCCGCGCGGCGGCGTCGAGACCCTCCTTCGCGTGCTCGATGCAATAGACCAGGTCGTGCGCGTCCTTCCGCTCGAAGCGTTGGTCGAAGGCCAAAGCCTTCAAGCAGGTGAAGCTCACCAGATCGGCGTGTTTCACTTCTTCGACCGCGATTCCTGCGCCCCCAAGGAGCTCCGCTCGAATCTCCGCGACCTCGTGCAGGTCGAAGACGATGGACGAGTGCGGGATATTGAGCGCGGAGATGTTCCCATCCGTGGGCAGCGGCTCGACCCTGCCACCGGCGATGTCGGGTGCGTCGGCGAGCAGCTCGACCACGATCAGCGCGCCGCTTTCGGTACGGGTCTGCCACCGCCACGAAAGTCTCTGGCCCCTCTCATTCGTCGACCGCTCGAACCTCATCGCCCGCAGGTTCTCTTCGAGCGTGCGGTAACCCGCAGTGTCGGACAGGATTTGCAGATCGACGACGATGTCCACGTCGAGCGTGCCGGCATGCGCCGGCACTTCCGGCGGCCGGGCCGCCGCCAGGTATCTGGGAGTCAGCCCGCCCACCAGAAAAACCGACTCCTTCCACGGGCCCAGTCCGCGCAGCAGGGTTACGAGAACGCGCTCGCAGTCGACCGTATACCTGTCGCCGTAGCCGTCGAACGTCGCGGGCTTCGCCATCAGAAGCCGATCCTTTCGCGGCGCAGGTGTCCGGCCATTTCCCGGGCCCGGCCCTCGCTGCGCATCAGGTCGAGGTAGACCTGCACGGCACTTGCCAGCCAGACCCCGCTCACGAACTCGCGAAACAGCAACTCGCCCGGCGAACCGGTCTCGATGACCGCAAGGTTCGCGCCCCGGTCGGCGGACCGGGCATCCAGCGCGCCGAGAGCCCCGTCCGCCGCCGGACCGCCCAACAGCCGGCAACGCACCTGAGAGACCGTCGACAGGAACGGCGCGTACCGTTGCCCGGCCGCCTCGTGGGTGATCGCGTACTCGGCCTTGCTCGCGGCGCAGGCTTCGGCGAATTTCTCCGCCAGCCCTTCCGCACGCACCGAAGGCACGAAGTAGCGCCGCATGGACAAGGGCTGCATCGCCGTCAGTTGGTCCGCCCATGCATCCAGCAACGCGCCGGGTTCTTGCAGACGGCGTTCCTTTCCCGGCCCCTGCCCGCGCGACACCGCCCAGTCGAACTTCTCCAGCTCCGTCAGCACCTGCGAGGCCGTCGCGGGCGATACGCGGGCCCGGTCCGCGATCTCCTTCACTCCAAACCACTCTCGATCCCGTGTCAGGACCGCGTGCAGAACTTGCGCACGACGGCCGGAGAACACGGAACGGATGGATTTCGACAGGCTCTTCGGGGGCGGCTTGTCCACGTAGACGTAGACGTTGCCGGCGGGAAGAAACAGGCTGCCGCCGCTGTCGTAGTAGCCGACCCGCTCGTTCCTCAGCAGGTCCTTGGCTCCCGGTGAAATCGATCGGGCCGCCAGCAGGGGCACCGCATGCCGTCCTTCCGCCGGATGCGGCCGTCCGCGCGCGAACCCCCGGATCCGCCAGAGCGCCTGCCTCGCGTCGCGCGGATATACGGCTTTTTTCACCTCGATCAGCAGGGTCGCCGCCTTCCCGCCCACCCGGAGGTCTACCCGCGCGTCGCATTCCCGGTCCGGGCCGCCCGGCCATGCGACCCCGCTTGTCTCCGCCCGCGCCCCGGGCAGTTCCCGCAAGGCTTCCAGGAGCCCTTCGACCAGCCGTTCTTCCGTTACGTCCGAGCCGGGCATGGTATTCGTATATCTTTGCTGTACAGTGAATATGTCAAGTTTAGAGAATATTCAAGAAAATAGCAATATTTACTGTGCAGTGAACGTTGCGGGCGAACATGCATCCTGGTCGGCGACATTTGGTGCCGGAGAGTCGCCAGATTCTTACACTATGGCTCGGGACACGGTCTCCGACCCCAATTTTCGGGCTTGTTCCCGCCCCTCTCGACCTCCCCCCCTGACAGGATTCCTCTGCGAAACGCGGTTGGGGCGGTGCATCGTTCTCCGACACCCTCACCCTGTCCCTCTCCCGCGTGCGGGAGAGGGGGACCCTTGAGGCGCGACCGGGCCACTCGGGTTCCCTCTCCCTGGAAGGGGGAGGGACAGGGTGGGGGTGGACGACGTCTCGGCACCCCCTGCCCCGTTCCCGCGGTGGGCCGGACCGCTTTCGCAGAGGAATCCTGACAGGGAGGAGGTCGAGGGCGGTCGTGAGGTTGCCCCCGTTCGCCGGACAGCTCGACGACCTGATTTTACATTTCATCGAATTGCATGGCATTGAGCCCCGCTTTTCGACTGATCGCAAATCTCTCCTTGCTCATGTTTTGAAATGTATCTATTTGTATGGCTATGAACCGTCAAAGATCGCCAAGACTGAAACCGCTGCTGGACAAGGTCCCGCCGGGCTTCATGGTCGATGCTGCGTGGCTCAAGGCGCAGGATATCGATCCGAAGTCCATCCACGGCTACGTGGCCCGCGGCTGGCTGGAGCGGGTCGTCCGGGGGGTTTACCGCCGTCCCCTGCCCGAGGGCGTGCAGGGCGCTTCCGAGGATTCCTGGGAGGTCCCGCTGCTCTCGTTGCAATGGATCATGAAGCACGATGTGCATCTGGGCGGCGAAAGCGCGCTCGATCTGGCCGGCCATGCCCACTACCTCAGCCTCGGCGGCGCATCGCGCGTTCATTTCTACGGCGACGTGCCGCCATGGCTGAAGCGGCTGCCGACGAAGACCGCGATCGCCGTACATCGGCGCACGCTGTTCGGCGACGACCCGACCGGCATCGACGACGCCGACCGCGGCGCCGAGGACCCCGGCCCGGCGGTGAACGTGTGGCGGTGGCCGGTCAGGGCCTCCTCCCCGGAACGCGCGATCCTCGAGGCGCTCGACGAGCTTCCCGATCGTGCCGGCTTCGACACCCTGGACAAGGTCTTCCAGGGACTTGCGACATTGCGGCCGGGGCGGCTCACGACATTGCTGACGCTGTGCCGGAGCGTGAAGGTGCGCCGGCTGTTCTTCGTCTTCGCGGACAAGCACCGGCACCCGTGGCGCAAGCACCTCGACACCTCGAACGTCGACTTCGGCTCGGGGCCGCGCGCCCTGGTGGCGGGCGGCAAGCTCCATCCCACATACCGCATCTGCGTGCCCGGAAACTTGATGCCCGGGAACGGGGCCGAGGCGGGCGCCGATGCATGAGCGCTACGTCGACCGGGTTCGACTGCTGCTGAGCGTCCTGCCGGATATCGCCGCGGAAAAGGTATTCGCGCTGAAGGGCGGGACCGCGATCAACCTCTTCTACAGGGACCTGCCCCGGCTCTCCGTCGATATCGATCTCACCTATCTGCCGGTGGGCGACCGCGAGACGTCGCTCCGGGATATCGACGAGACGCTCGACCGGATCGTGTCGGCGGTCGCCGGGCGCAACCCCGCCCTGCGGGTAGAACGCATTGCAGGCGGCGGCGACACCGACACGCGGGTCCTCGTTCGCGGCAACCGTTCACAGGTCAAGATCGAGACCTCCCCGTGACGCGCGGGGCGCTGCATCCCCCGGTCATCATGACGGCGTCGGACGCGGTGACGGACCGTTTCGGATTCGTCGAAATGAACGTCCTCGCCTTCGAGGATCTCTTTGGCGGCAAGCTGCATGCGGCGCTTGACCGACAGCACCCGCGCGACCTCTTCGACGTGAAGCTCCTCTACGAGAACGAAGGGATCACGGACCGGCTGTTCCGCGCGTTCATGATCTATGTGGCGAGCTCCAACCGGCCGATGCATGAGTTGCTGGCGCCGAGCGCCGAGTTCGACGAGGCGCTGTACGACGACGAGTTCATCGGCATGACACGCGGGACCGTGACGAGAGAATCGCTCATCGAGACTCGCGCGCGTCTGCACGCAGACATCGGGGAACGCCTCACGGGCGATAGATCTTCTTGCCCGCGCCAAAGCCTCGTGGACCGCCGCTTTCCGTGGTGTTCACGCTCTGGCTGTCGATGATCCCCGCCGATGGGCCGGTCGCGCGTCCCTCCGCCTCGCGCACCGCCGCCAAGAGCGCGTGATCGATCCGCGCCCACAAACCGTCATCCCGCCACAGGGCAAAATAGCGCCGCGCCGTCGAACGCGGCGGAGAATCCTTCGGCAACAAGCGCCAGGGGCAGCCCGAGCGCAAGACATACAGGATGGCGTTCACCACCTCCCGCAGATCCGTCGTCCTGGGGCAGCCCAAAGTCCGTGGTGATAGCATGGAAGGTTCGAGCAAGCCCATTTCCCGTCGGTCAAGTCACTTGCGTAACACAGTCCCGTACTGTCATACTTCGGGCGAGTGATTTCAATCCACATTGCTATGCTTCGCTTATGGTTTGGACACAACTAGTGAAGCACAACTCACTGAAATCACTCAATTCATCTCGGGTCGGACACTATGGGCCGTTGCGTCCAGACACGGCGGCAATTAACGAGGATAGCTTAGATGCTTGACAAGAAATTTCGGAAACGATATTGGGAGAACGAACCTCCCAGATTCGATGATGGTCGCAACGACTATCAGCGAGATAAGGCTCGTGTGATTCATTCGTCTGCATTTCGAAGATTGCAGGCCAAGACACAGGTTATGGGTGTGGGTGAGGGAGATTTTCATCGTACTAGGCTGACACATTCGATAGAGGCATCACAGATCGGTGAGGGGGTGTTAGGTTCGCTGAAACATCAATCTAAAGTAAAAAAAGCACTTGAATGGCTACCTCCAAGAGAATTATTGACGGCAGCCTGTCTGGCCCACGACCTGGGACACCCTCCATTCGGTCATGGAGGGGAAAAAGCACTACATAGCCGAATGGCAACGTGTGGAGGATTTGAAGGTAACGGGCATACACTACGTATTGTCACTCGATTGGAAAAGTACAAGCCGGGTCAAGGTATGAATCCAACTCGTCGTCTTATCTTGGCCCTGCTAAAGTACCCAGCCCCATACTCAGCGTTTGATACGGAACAGTTTCGTGATAAACCTCCCAAGTGTTACTTCGACACAGAAAAGGATATTGTCAATTGGGCATTCGGCTCCCCTTTCGACAAGGAAGAAGTGAAGAAATTCACAACTGATGGTATTGAGCATGGCAAACCAGCGCAACGTACACTGGATAGTTCTCTTATGGAAATTGCGGACGATATAGCGTATGGCGTACATGACTTAGAGGATATAGTAGCCCGGAAAATGGTGAAGCCAGAAGATATCATTTCTGGTTTAGAGCCAATATTTGTTAAGTTTGGGAAAGTAATTGGTTTAAGAGAGAAAGGTGTAAAATTGCGAGAATTTGAGAAACAACTTTTTGGCGATAGCTTCGCAAGAAAATTTTTCATTGGAAAACTGGTTAACTTGTTTGTAACATCTTCCAAAATCATGAAACGAACGGAATATTCGCATCCATTACTCAAGTTCTATATCGGCTTTGATAAACCTGTTTCTGAGCTATTGAAAGGACTAAAAGACCTGACTTATACGCTTGTAATTCAACGTGCGGAAGTCCAGCAACTAGAACGTCGAGGTCAGCGTATTATAGATGCCCTGTTTGAAGAAATTGTGAAGGCGCCCTCACAGCTAGTTCCTAAGTCCACCTGGGAAGCTTTCGACAAGGGAGATACTGTAGAAAGGAGGGTATGTGACTATATTGCAGGAATGACGGATCACTACGCCGAAAGAATTTACGGCCGGCTCTTCATTCCTGGAGAGGGTTCTAGTCACGACGAATTGTAAGAGAGCGGTTGGGTTACTCCGAACTTGGTTGCTGGTCCGACGAACCGCTTCCTACCATAGGAAGCGGGTGAACGTACTGGCGCCACACGTAGGCCGCTTGCTGCGGGACGGAAGGACATGCTGAGCGGTACGTTCGATCGAGCGCCAGACCGGGGTCCGGCTGCGGCCTGAGGAGGAGAACGTCATGCGCAGACATTATCCGGCCATCGTGCACGGCGGCGACGGCGAGGCGTGGGGCCTGTCGTTCGTCGATCTCCCCGTGCACGTGGGCGGCAAGACGCTGGAAGCGCTGCGGTCGCGGACGCGGAGACGGTCCTGGCCGAGGTGGTGGAGGACCTCGCGAGAGACCGGGAGGCCATCCCGGCCCCGACTCCGGTCGACGACATCCCGCGGGACGACCGCGGGGGTTCCGTCGGGGTCGCCCTCGTCGCGGTCGACCTGCCCGGACGGGCGCGGGCCATTTCCGTCACTCTCGACGAGGATCTCATCAGGCGCATCGACGCGGTGGCCCCGAACCGTTCCGCGTTTCTCGCCGAGGCGGCGCGCACCCGTCTCCGCGCGGACGTGCGATGAACGACAGGCCCCCGGCCTCGGGATTTTCCGCTTCGAGGACGGCGACGCCGTCCGCACCGGCTGTCCGGCCGGTGTGCGCTCACGTCCCTCATGCACGCGCCCGCGGGGGCGTCCGCCAGGGAGGCACGGCCTCGAACGATCCGCCGCCGTGAATCGGGCGGACGGACGTGGATGCCCGGAACACGTCCGTCCATACACGCATCCACCCCCTCCGATGTCGTGCGAAGTGTGCGAATTGCAAGACGAACCCGGATACGCAGGCCTCCGGCCCGCACCGTGCGGGCGCGCCGCCCGCATACCCAGGGGAGCCAGCCGGGTGCGGGAGACCCCCCGACTCCGTGCGAACTGTGCGAATTCATCCGATGGCGCGGGGCTCGGGCTCCGTTTCGAGCCGCGATTCGCCTCATCTTCTTCCGAAACCCTCTCGAATCCAGGCCACGCACCGTGTCCGGCCTTTCCGAACCGGACAGCAACGGACTTGTTCCGGGCATCGACCGGTCGCGGCATGGCGGGGCCCGGGGACACCGCGGGGGCGTCCGCCAAGGGGCACGGCCTCGGACGACCCGCCACCATGAGTCAGGCGGACGGACGTGGATGCCCGGAACGAGTCCGGGCATGACGAAGGGGGGCGGGGGCAGGCCGTAAATTCAACCGGGCGGCAACGGACGCGTCCCGGGCATCGACAGGCTGTGGCGCGGCGGCCGAAGCCGGCGGCCGCCGTCCGTCGGCAACCACACCCCCTCCCGGCCTCCCCCCCTGGCGGAGAGGAGGAGACCCGCTTGCGCGGCGCGGCGGCTTTGCAATAGAGTAACGGCGGGTCGGCCGGAGGGGCCGGGAAATCAAGCGGGTCGCAGTCAGGTGGAATCCAGGAAAACGCGTCGGTCCTTCGCCTTCCTCCCGGCCGCGGCGGCGGCGTGCGCGCTCGCCGTCGGCGGCCTCCTGCCCGGCGCCCCGGCGCACGCCGTCGACCTGAGCCGCGGCGACGTGAGCGGGAGCCTCGACATCACGCTCACGCAGGGCGCGAGCTTCCGCGCCGAGAAGCGCGACGACTCCCTGACGGGCGAGAACTCCAACGACGGCGACACGAACTACCGGCGCGGCCTCGTCGGCAACGTCTCCAGCGTCGCGGTCGAGCTCGAGCTCGCCCGCGAGAACCTGAGCTTCTTCGCCCGCGCGCACGGCTTCGTCGACTTCGAGAACCGGGACGGCAAGCTGGAGCGGACCGAGCTCTCCGACGACGCCAAGGACATCGCGGGCGGGAACCTCAAGCTCCTCGACCTGTACGTGGCCGGCGCGTTCGAGCCGGACGGCCGGCCGCTGGACGTGCGGGCCGGCAACCAGGTCCTGAACTGGGGCGAGAGCACGTTCATCCCCAACGGCGTCAACGTCGTCAACCCGTTCGACGTGACCCGGCTGCGGACGCCCGGATCGGAACTGCGCGACGCCCTGGTGCCGGTGCCGATGCTGTCCGCGGCGGCCGAGCCGGTCCCGAACGTCTCGGTCGAGGGCTTCTACCAGTTCCTGTGGGCGGAGACCGAGATCGACCCGGTCGGCACCTACTTCTCGACGAACGACTACGTCGGCCCGGGCGGCCGGTTCGCCTACATCACTCATCCGATGTTCGGCGACGTGAAGGACACGGGCGGCGGTTTCGGGCCCCTGACCCCGGCCATCAACGCCGATCTCGCCCCGCTCGGCGTCATGGTGCCCGATTTCGACCGGCACTTCCTCGCGGTTCCCCGCGCCTGCCGGACCGGGAGCCGCGGGACGACGGGCAATGGGGCGTCGCCCTGCGCCTTCTGGCCGAGGAGCTGAACGCCACCGAATTCGGCCTCTACTTCGCCAACACGCACAGCCGGCTCCCGCTCGTCACGGGCCGGGCCCCCACCCAGACGCAAATGCTGCGGAGCGCGGCCCTGGCGGGCGCCGTGTCGCCCCAGACCTCCCATACAGACCTCCCAAACGGTGCAGGCGATTACCCAAGCGGTCACCAAAGAGGTCATCGCCGCGAAGGTCCCGCCAGCTCAAATCCCGTCGATCAGTGCGGGCGAAGGTAGCGGAGCAAGTGAGGCAGGTCGCGCCAGCCGTGGCGTTCGACGACTACATCAAGGAGGCCCGCTACTTCGCGCAGTACCCGGAAGACCTGCGGACCATGGGCGTGAGCTTCAACACCGCGGTCGGAACCACCGGGTGGGCGCTTCAGGGCGAATACTCGTTCCGTCCGGACGCGCCGCTGCAGCGGCTGGAGGACTCGCTGTTCGACGGACGGTCTCGCGCCGCTGGGATGTTTCCTCCAAGTGTCCGCAAGGGGCTGCCGCCCAGGGCGCGCCGCCCGCCGGGCCGCCCGCTCAGGCTCTCGCCTCATGCGCGGAGATCAGGACAACGTGCTCGGCAAGGACCTCCAGGGGTACATCGAGCGCGACGTGAGCCAGGCGCAGGTCACGGCGACCCGGCTGTTCGGGTCCGCTGCTCGGCTCGGACAGCACGGGCCTCGTCGCGGAGGCGGCCGTCACCTACGTCCACGACATGCCCGACGAGACCGTGACGCCGCTCGACACCGCCGGCGCCGGCAGCGACACCGCGGACGGCACCTCGTGGGGCTACCGCGGGGCCGTCTGGCTCGACTACAACAACGCCGTGGGCGCGGCCCGCGTCACCCCCTACGTGCAGTTCCAGCACGACGTGTCGGGGAGCAGCCCGGCGCCGGCCGGGCCGTTCGTGGACGGGCGCAAGGCCGTGACGGCGGGCCTCGGCGTGAACTACCTCGAACGCTGGAGCGCGGACGTGAGCTACACGCTGTACGCCGGCTCCGCCAACTACCTGAGCGACCGCGACTTCGTGTCCCTGTCCCTCAGCTACTCGTTCTGACGCATGCCGGGTGAGAAGGACGCCATGGGAACGACCCTGCTTCGCGCCGGTGCCGCGCTGCTGCTCTGGGCCGCCTCGTCGCTGCCGGCGGCGGCGGAGCTTCCGGCGGACCAGATCGCGCGGCTCGGCGCCGACCTGACGCCGCTCGGCGGCGAGCGCGCCGGCAACGAGGCCGGCTCCATACCGGCCTGGACGGGCGGCATCGTGGAGCCTCCCGAGGGGTACGTGCGCGGCGAGCACCACCGCGACCCCTTCGCCGGGGACGAGCCGCTCCTCGTCATCGACGCGTCCAACCTCGACGCCCACCGGGACCGCCTGTCCGCCGGCCACCAGCGCATGCTGGAGGCCTACCCGACGTTCCGCATGACGGTCTATCCGACCCGGCGCAGCGCGTCGGCGCCGGAACGGATCTACGAGGCGACCCGCCGCGCGGCGGCCACCGCGCGGCTGGAGGACGGCGGCAACGGGGTCGCCGGCGCGGTGATCGGCATCCCGTTCCCCATTCCCGCCGACGGGGTCGAGGCGATCTGGAACCACCTCCTGCGCTACCGCGGCGAGACGGTCGCCTGCAACATGGGGCAGGCCGCGGTGACGACGGGCGGCGACTACACGATCGTCAAGTTCGGCGTCGAGGCCGAGGTGCGCTACTCCCTGCCCGGCATGACCGAGGACGCCCTCGACAACACCATGATGTACTTCAAGCAGAAGGTGCTCGCGCCGGCGCGCCTGGCGGGCGACATCCTGCTCGTGCACGAGACCATGAACCAGGTGCGCGAGCCGCGGCGGGCCTGGACCTACAACCCGGGCCAGCGCCGGGTGCGGCGCGCGCCCAACGTCGCCTACGACAACCCCGGCACCACGACGGACGGGCTGCGCACCGCCGACCAGTTCGACATGTTCAACGGGGCGGTGGACCGCTACGACTGGAAGCTCGCCGGCAAGCGCGAGCTCTACGTGCCCTACAACGCCTACCGGCTGCACAGCGACGAACTCGCCTTCTCCGACATCCTGACGCCGCTGCACGTCAACCCCGACCACCTGCGCTACGAGCTCCACCGGGTCTGGGTGGTCGAGGCGACGCTCCGCGAAGGGGCCAGCCACATCTACAAGCGGCGCACCTTCTACATCGACGAGGACTCCTGGCAGATCCTCGTCGCCGACATCTACGACACGCGCGACCAGCTCTGGCGGATGTCGGAGGGCCACGTCATCAACTACTACGAGAACCCGCTGACGTGGCCGACGCTGGAGGTCCATACCGACTTCCAGGCCCGGCGCTACCTGGCGCTCGGCCTGGACAACGAGTTCCCCATGTGCGCCATGGACACGGCGATGACGTCGCGGAACTTCACCGTCTCGGCGCTGCGGCGCGACGGACGCCGATAGGACCGGACCCGCGGCGCCGGGCGGCGGCATGCGCCGGAGCCCGCGGCTTCCCCTCGTTCTCCTCGCCGGCCTGCTCGCGCCGGCCCCCGCGGACGCGGCGCCCGCGGAGCCGCCGGCGGCCCGCTCCCTGCTCCTCGACGGCGCGCGCGCGGGCGACCGGCTGGTCGTCGTCGGCGAGCGCGGCCACATCCTGATCTCGGACGACGAGGCGGCGAGCTGGCGGCAGGTCCCGTCGCCGACCCGCGCCCTGCTGACCGCCGTCCACATGCACGACGCGGCGGCCGGCTGGGCCGTCGGCCACGACGCCGTGATCCTGCGCACCGGCGACGGGGGCGAGAGCTGGCGGCTGGTCCACCGCGCGCCGGAGGAGGAGCGCCCGCTGCTCGACGTCTGGTTCGCCGACGCGCGCACCGGCTTCGCCGTCGGCGCGTACGGCTACTTCCTCGCCACGGACGACGGCGGCGAGACCTGGACGCCGCGCGCGGTCGGCGAGGACGACTACCACCTGAACGCGCTCGCGCCGGCGGACGGGGGGCGGCTCTTCATCGCCGCCGAGGCCGGCGTGGCCTACCGCTCCGACGACGGCGGCGCGACGTGGCGCGCCCTGTCGCCGCCCTACTCCGGGTCCTGGTTCGGCGCCCTGGCGCTGCCGCCGGCGACGGTGCTGCTGGCGGGCCTCCGGGGCCGCCTGTTCCGCTCGCCGGACGGCGGAGAGACCTGGGAGCGGATCCCGTCGGAGACGGAGGCGACCCTGACCGGCATCGTCCGCCTGCCCTCCGGCGGCGTCCTCGTCACGGGCCTCGAAGGCGTCCTGCTGCGCAGCCGCGACGGCGGCCGCGGCTTCTCCCTCGACCGGCTGCCGCAGCGCGCCGGCGTCTCGGCCGCGCTGCCCCTGGCGGACGGGGACGTGCTGCTGATCGGCGAGTTCGGCCTCCGGCGCCGGGCCGCGTCCCGATGAAGCCCGCCCGTCCCCGGACCGGCGGAACGCCGCCGCCGTCCACCCCCACCCTGTTCCCGTGCCGCGGCCCGCGGGTGCGGGCGTGACGGGCGCGCTCGAACGGGCGCTGTTCGCCCGCCGGCGCCTGACGCTGCTGCTGTTCGCGGCGGTGTCGCTGGCGATGGGCTGGTTCGCCGTCGGCCTGCGCGTCGACGCCGGCTTCACGAAGCTGGCGCCCCTCAACCACCCCTACATGCAGACCTTCCTGGAACACCGGACGGAGTTCGGCGGCGCGGACCGGATCCTGGTGGCGGTCATGGCGCGCGGCGGCGACATCTTCTCGCCCGGGTTCTTCGCCGCGCTCCGCCAGGTGACCGACGCCATGTTCTTCCTGCCCGGCGTCGACCGCGCGCAGGTGTTCTCGATCCTGACGCCGAACGTGCGGTTCGTCGAGGTCGTCGAGGACGGGATCTCCGGGGGCAACGTCCTGCCCGCCGACTTCACGCCCGACGAGGCCGGGTTCGCGCGGGTGCGCGAAAACGTCGTCAAGGCCGGCGTCGTCGGCCGGCTGGTGGCCAACGACTTCAGCGGCGCCATCGTCTCCGCGCGGCTGCAGGAGTTCCACCCGGAGACCGGGGAGCGGCTCGACTACGTGGAGGTCGCGCACGAGCTGGAGCGGGTCCGCCGGGACGCCCTCGCGGCCGCCGACGTCGACGTGCACGTGATCGGCTTCGCCAAGGTGGTCGGGGACATCGCCGACGGCGCGGCCGCCGTGGCCGCGTTCTTCGCCGTCGCGTTCCTGGTGACCGCGCTCTTCGTCTACGCCTACACGCGCGCGCCGGGTCCGACGGCCGCCCTGCTGGCCTGCTCGCTGCTGGCCGTCGTCTGGCAGCTGGGCCTCCTCAACGCGCTCGGCTACGGGATCGACCCGATGTCGATCCTGGTTCCGTTCCTCGTCTTCGCCATCGGGGTCAGCCACGGCGTCCAGGTCGTCGGCGCCGCGCGCGCCGAGGCGGCCGACGGCGCGTCGCGCCTGGACGCGGCGCGGGCCGCCTTCCGCCGCCTGCTGCGCCCGGGGGTCGCGGCGCTCGCCTCCGACGCGGCGGGGTTCGTCACCATCTCGCTGATCGACGTGCAGGTGATCCAGGAGATCGCCGTCGCGGCGGGCCTCGGGGTCGCCGCCATCATCCTCACCAACCTCGGCCTTCTCCCGGTGCTGCTGTCCTTCATCGGGACCGGCGGACGGCGGCGTCGCGCCGGGGGCGCCGGCGGCGCCGGCCCCCCGCCCCGGCCGGTCTGGGCGCTCGTCGCGCGGGCGGCGCACCCGCGTCCCGCCGCCGCGATCGTCGGCGCGTCGGCGGTCCTCGCCGCGGCCGGCGCGTGGTACGCGACCCAGGTCCGGGTCGGCGACGAGCACCGCGGCGTGCCGGAGCTGCGGCCGGACTCCACCTACAACGTCGATGCGTCGCTCATCGGCGAGAAGTTCAGCATCGGCGTGGACGTGATCACCGTCATCGCGGAGACGGCGCCGGAGGGGTGCATCGACTACGAGACGATGCGCGCGCTCGACGCCTTCGAGTGGGCCATGCGCAACGTCGAGGGCGTGCAGTCCGTCGTCGGCCTGGCGGGAACGGCGCGGCACCTCAGCGCGGCCTGGAACGAGGGCAGCCTCAAGTGGCGGACCCTGCCGCGCAACCGCTACAGCCTGGTGCAGGCCGTCTCGCCCGTGCCCACGTCGAGCGGCCTTCTCAACGCCGACTGCAGCGTCATGCCCGTCCACGTCTACACCCTCGACCACAAGGCGGAGACGATCGAGCGCGTGGTCGCGGCCGTCGAGGCGTTCGAGGCCCCGGACGGCGGCGGCCGCATCGCCTTCCGGCTCGCCGCCGGCAACGTGGGCGTCATGGCGGCGACCAACGAGGAGGTGGAGGCGGCGCAGTTCCCGATCCTCGGCTACGTCTACGCGGCGGTCGTCGCGCTCTGCCTGCTCGCCTTCCGCTCGGTGGCGGCGGTCCTGTGCATCGTCCTGCCGCTGGCCACGGTCTCCCTGCTCGCCTACGCGCTCATGGCGCTCCTGGAGATCGGGCTGAAGGTCTCCACCCTGCCGGTCGTGGCGCTCGGCGTCGGGGTCGGGGTCGACTACGGGATCTACATCTACGGCCGGATCCAGGGCTACCTCCAGGAGGGCCTCGACTTCGCCGCCGCCTACGAGCGGACCCTCGCCACGGCGGGGGCCGGCGTCCTGCTGACCGGCCTCACCCTCGCCGCGGGCGTGGCGACGTGGATCGTCGCCCCGCTCCAGTTCCAGGCCGACATGGGCGCGATCCTGATGTTCATGTTCCTCGTCAACATGGCGGGCGCCGTCGTGCTGCTGCCCGCGCTCGGCGCGTGGCTCGTCGGGCGGCGGACCGGGAAGCCGGCGCGTTGACGCCCCTCCGCCGCCTGCCCGGCCCACGGGGCCTGCCGGTGCTGGGCAACCTGCTCCAGATCCGCTTCGACCGGCTCCACCTGGTCCTCGAGGACTGGGCGGAGCGCCACGGCCCGATCTTCAGGGTGCGCTTCGGGCCGTTCCCGGCCGTCGTGATCTCGGACGGCGCGGCCATCCAGCGGATTCTGACGGAGCGCCCGGGCGGGTTCCGGCGCACCCGGAACCTCGAGGCGGCGGCCGCCGAAATGCGCCTGAAGGGCGTGTTCGCGGCCGAGGGCGAGGACTGGCGCCGGCAGCGCCGGATCGTCGCCGGCGCCCTGAGGCGCACGAGGCTGACGCGCTTCTTCCCGAAGCTCACGGTCACCGTCGGGCGGCTGCAGCGGCGCTGGGAGCGGGCGGCCGACGCGGGCGAGCCGGTGGACGTGTGCCGCGACCTGATGCGCCTCACCGTCGACGTCACCACGCAGCTCGCCTTCGGCGTGGACGCCAACACGCTGGAGACGCCCGGCCCGACGATCCAGAGGCATCTCGACAAGGTCTTCCCCGTGCTGCACCGGCGCGTGAACGCGCCCTTCCCCTACTGGCGCTATTTCCGCCTGCCGTCGGACCGCGCCCTCGAACGCGCCCTCGACGAGCTCGAACGCGAGGTCGGCCGGATGGTCCGCGCCGCGCGGGAGCGCATGGAGGCCGAGCCCGGGCGCCGGCGCGCGCCGACCGACTTCCTGGAGGCCATCCTGGCGGCGGTCGAGACCGAGGGCTCCGGGTTCTCCGACGCCGAGATCTTCGCCAACGCCGGGACGCTCCTGCTCGCCGGCGAGGACACCACGGCCAACAGCATCGCCTGGGCCATGCACCACTTCATGGAGCATCCGGAGCATTTCGAGCGGGCCCGCCGCGAGGTCGACGCGGCGGTGGCGCCCGCTTCGGCCGTCGAGACCCTGGAGCAGACGGAACGGCTGCCGTTCCTCGACGCCTTCCGCGACGAATCCATGCGCCTCGAGCCCGTCGCGCCGATCGCGATCGTGGAGCCGGTCGCCGACGCCGAGATCCTCGGCTGCCTGGTCCCGAAGGGCACGACGATCATCATGCTGACCCGCCGCACGGCCACCCGGGACGAGAATTTCCGCGACGGCGACCGCTTCGATCCCGAACGCTGGCTCGCGCCGTCCGGGGCGGAGGGCGGTGCGCACGACACCCGCGCCTTCGTTCCCTTCGGCGGAGGGCCGCGCCTGTGCCCCGGGCGCAACCTGGCGCTGCTCCAGATGCGCACCGTCATCGCCATGGTGTGCCGGAATTTCGACCTGGAGCCCGCGTCCGCCGGCGTGCGCGAGCACCTGTCCTTCACCATGGCGCCCGCCAACCTGTCCGTGCGCCTGAAACGCCGGACGCGCGCCTGATCCGCGGGAATGCGGCGTCCCGGCGGACAACGGCCCGCGCCGGAAACCGGATCGAAGCCCGCGCCGGCGCGCCTCTCCCCGCGGGCGCTGGTCCTGCTGGCCTTCGTCGTCCTGTTGTGGGGCGCGTCCTATCCGGCCATGAAGGCGGCGGCGTTCGAGATCCCGGTCCTCACCTTCCGGGGCTGGGCGGGAGTGGCGCCGGGACTCGTCCTGCTGGCGTTCGCCCGCGCCGCCGGCCACCCGCTCCGCGTGCCGCGCGAGCACCGCCTGGGCGTGGTCCTGACGGGCGTCTTCACGGTCACGCTGACACACGCGCTGACGAACTTCAGCACGCTGCACATCGCGGCGGGCCAGACCGCGGTCGTGCTCTACACCATGCCGCTGTGGGCCTTCGTCGTCGCCATTCCCGTGCTGGGAGAACGGCCCGCGCGCGGCCACTGGACCGGCCTGGCGCTGGGGACCGGCGGCATCGTCCTGCTGTGGATGCAGACGGCCGGGGGCGGGGTGTCCCCGGGCGTCCTGATCGGGCTGGCGGCCGCGGTCGCCTGGGCGTGCGGAACCGTCGCCGCCAAGAGCGTCTCGGGCGGCGTCCCGCCGCCCGTCCTGACGGGCTGGATGCTGACGATCGGGGGGATGCCGCTCTGCCTGATGGGGCTCACGGAGATCGGCCGCCTCGGACCCGTGTCCTCCGGCGCGCTGCTCTCCGCCCTCTTCGTCGCGTTCGGGTGCAACCTGATCGGGTTCCTGGCGTTCTTCGCGCTCATCAGGCAGGTCCCCGCCGTCGTGGCGTCGCTGTCCGTGCTCGCCGTGCCCGGAGTCGCGTTCGCCGGCGGGCTGGTCCTGCTGGGCGAGGCCATGACGGCGCTGGACGCCCTGGCCTTCGCGCTGCTCGCCGGCGCCCTCGTCACGGTCCTGCCGAGACCGGCCGCAAGGCGCCCCGCCCGGCCCGAGCCATAGTCCGCGGCGTCTTCCGGCCCACGGTGCGCGGGCATCCCGCCCGCACATGCGGGTCGGAGGCCCGCGTACCCGGGTTCCCGACCGTCCCGCCGCCTTGGGCGCGGGGCGCGTCCGTGGTATGCAGGCGCGCCCGTCGGGGCGACCCCGGGCGGGATCGGTTATCGGGTGTCCATGAGCCGGCTCGAACGACTTCTGGAGAGGATTCTCCGCGGACGGTCGGATGCCAATATCCGCTTCGCCGATCTTTGCGCCTTGATGCGCTATCTGGGGTTCGATGAGCGTGTCCGCGGAGGCCACCACATGTATCGGAAACAAGGCGTCGTGGAGAAGATCAATCTTCAGCGCGACGACGGAGGCGCGAAACCGTACCAGGTGAAGCAGGTTCGCCGAGTGATCCTGAAGTACCGGTTGGGGAGGGACGACTGATGCACAAGTTCGAGATCATCCTCTATTGGAGCAACGAGGATCGGGCTTTTGTCGCCGAGGTGCCGGAACTGCCCGGCTGCATGGCGCACGGCGACAGTCAGGAAGCCGCCCTCAGGCACGTCAACGAGGCGATGCAGCTCTGGATCGATACGGCGCGCGAGTTCGGCGACCCCGTGCCGCAGCCCAAAGGCGAGCGCCTGATGCTCGCGTGAATGCAGCCCGGGTTCGTCACCCTCACCCTGTCCCTCTCCCGCACGCGGGAGAGGGGACCCTCGGGGCGCGGCCGGGCCTCTCGGGTCCCCTCTCCCTGGAAGGGGGAGGGACAGGGTGGGGGTGGACGGCGCGGCAGCCGGACCACTTTCACAGAGGAATCCTGGAAGGGGGAGGGCCGGGGTGGGGGCGGCTCCGAACCCGCGCGGGCGGTCAGAAGATCTCGAAATACTCCCGCTGCTCCCAGTCCGTCACCTCGGACAGGAACCGCGAGACCTCCGCCTCCTTGACGGTCAGGATGTAGTCCACGAACTCGTCCCCCAGCGCCGAGCGGAACAGGCAGGTCGTTCGGAACGCCGCCTCAGTCATGTGGAGGGTCTCCAGCCACCGTCGAACGTCCAACTTCCCGGGATGCGGCGACCGTCGAGGGCTGCGGGCATGATGAAATCCCCGACATCGCGAATGACAATGTGCAGGTCAGGTTCGTCGATCAACAATGGATCTCGGGCGAGAAACGATCGCCACTGGCGGAGCTTTGGGGATCCTCGGAAAATGCCCGCGTCAGGGACCCGGCAGATCCAGATGTCCTTCTCCAGAATGGCCGCTGGCCGGCCCGTACGGGCGGCGGCGGTCTCCAGGATGTCGCGCCGGTCCGCTACGGGCAGCGACAGGAACGCGTCAGCCACGGGCGGCGTCTCCCGCGAAGGCGGCGAGCGCCACGGCCATCCAGGCCGGCATGTCGGCCGAACGCAGCTTGCCGAAGTCCTCCGGGCCGATCGACGCCTCGATCCTTGCGACCGCCTCCGGCGTCGCGTTCTCCCTGCCGAGATACCAGAGGGCGGCGAGCGCAAGCCCCGCGGGCTCTCCGGCGAACTGAAGCCGCCTGCGGTTCGAGGTGTGGACCATTCTGACGGTGGCGTTGCCGATCCGGATCGAGCGGCTGGAAGCGCTGGTATGGAACACGGGCATCGTCGGTATCTGGGTGCTGAGCCCGAGGCGCCGTGCGGCTTCCGCGCCGTGAACCTGGACGGTCTCGCCATTGTCCTTAGCGATGGCCCGGACCACCTCGGCAATGTCGGGAAAGACCGTGCCGACGAAGCGGCTTTTCCTGGGCCGGACGAAGACGCCCCGCGACAGGCGCTCGATCTCGCCCTCCCGGACGATACGGGAGAGGGCACGGTCGACGGCGCCGCGCGAACCCAGGGAGGCGAAGCGCGAGGTCGTGAACGGCCGGCCTTTCGGCAGCGTGCGGATATCGATGCGAATATCTTCGGCGACAGGCACGGCTGAATTCCTTTCTGTCCGAAAACATAGGAGTTTTACGGACAATTTGCAACCTGCGGACAAGCGCCGCGAGCAGGAGACGACGCGGCCCGGCGCCAGGCGCCGCCGTCCGGATCGTCGTCCTCCGCGTGCATGAAGGCGGCATTCATCGCGGTCCAACCCGAGGCGGCGGTCGAGCTTCTCGCGGGACGAGGTTCGCTACGTCGGCCATCATCCTGTCAAAGAGCAGGCTCTACAGCGGTAGCGCCTCCGTGAAGGTGGGCCGACATGTCACACGCCGAGAACAACGACTGCGGCGCATCGTTCTCCGACACCCTCACCCTGTCCCTCTCCCGCACGCGGGAGAGGGACCCTTGAGGCGCGGCCGGGCCACTCGGGTCCCCTCTCCCTGGAAGGGGGAGGGATAGGGTGGGGGTGGCCCACGGTGCGCGGGCGGTCAGAAGATCTCGAAATACTCCCGCTGCTCCCAGTCCGTCACCTCGGACAGGAACCGCGAGACCTCCGCCTCCTTGACGGTCAGGATGTAGTCCACGAACTCGTCCCCCAGCGCCGAGCGGAACAGGGCGCTGGTCCGCAACGCGGCCAGGGCCTCCATCAGGCTCCCCGGCAGGCGCGGCGCGTCGGAGGCGTAGGGCGAGTCGTCCGGCGGCGGCGGCTCGAGCGACCGCTCGATCCCGTCGAGGCCGGAATGGATCTGGGAGGCGAGGTAGAGGTAGGGGTTGGCCGCCGGTTCGCCGATGCGGTTCTCGATCCGGGAGCCCGGATCGCCCGCCCCGCCCAGGGCCCGCACCATGGCGCCCCTGTTGTCATGGGCCCAAAGCGCCCGTTCCGGCGCCAGCGAATGCGGCCGGTAGCGCTTGTAGCCGTTGATCGTCGGCGTGGTGAAGACGCAGCTCGCCGCCGCGTGGTCGAGCAGCCCCGCGACGTACCGGCGGCCGGTGGGCGACAGGCCGCCTCCCCCCTCCTCCTCCGGCATGAAGGCGTTCCGGTTCGTCCGCCGGTCGCGGAGCGACTGGTGGAGGTGCCAGCCGCTCGAGAACAGGTCCGCGACCTGGGGCCGGCACATGAACGTGCCGTGATAGCCGTGGCGCCGGCAGATCTGCTTCACGGCGCTCCGGAACAGCACCATGTTGTCGGCGCTCTCGATCCCGAACGCCGGCTCGAACGTGAACTCGCACTGGCTGGGGCCGAACTCCGCCTCGACGGAGCGGAGCGGCAGCCCCAGCTCCAGGACGCCGCGGCGGACGATCTCCAGCGCCGGCTCCAGCTCGTCCGCGCGGAACTCGGTCAGGTACTGGTAGCCGTGGGTGAGAAGGTCCACCTCCGGCGGCTCGCCGGGCTGGCCGGCCTGGCCGGGCCGGAGCTTCGGGTCCACCAGCCTGAGGACGTGGAACTCGACCTCGAGCCCGCAGAGGAAGTCGAACCCCGCCCCGGCGAGGCGGGATACGGCGTCCCGTCCGATCCGGCGCGTCGCGTACGGCACCGGGCGGCCGTCCGGATGGTAGATGTCGCACAGCATCCACCCCGTCCGCTCCGCCCACGGCAGGACGCGGAAGGTGCCGGGGTCGGGGACCAGGACGAAGTCGCAGCCCCCCGCCAGCTCCTCGCGGCCCATGCCGGCCCCCGGCTCCCACACCGGGTAGACGGTGCGGTGGGAGGTGTCCTTGAACAGCAGCGTCGTGGTCACGGCGCAGCCGTCCGAGAACGCCCGGCCGATCCCCGGCGCCGCGACGCTCTTGCCCCTCAGGATGCCGTGCTGGTCGGCGAAGGACAGGCGCACCAGCTCGAGCCCCTTCTCCTCGACGAGGCTTCGGACCCGCCGCGCCGCGTCGGCCTGCTCTTCGCTCCACAGTCCGTGGCGGGCGACGAAGCCGGCGCGTTCCATGCCGCCCTCGGACACGCCCGCCGCTCACCCGGCGCCGGTCCAGGGGCAGCGGTCCCGGCGCGCCCGGTCCCGCGCCTCCCAGCAGCCCTCCCAGGCGCCGCGGGGCGCCACGGCGTCGATGGCCACCGGATTGACGGCGGCCGGACCGCCGCCGGCCCCCGCCATGGGCAGGGCGCCGGAGCCGTCCCCGGCCGCGCCGATGGCCTCGCGCAGCATCCGCCGGCAGGCGGCGATGGCGGCGTCGGTCGTCCCCAGGTTCTCCCGCGTCCGGTCCTGGACCGCTCCCATGGACTCGCAGGCCCACTGGTCGTGGACGTTGATGTCGTCCCCCATGCCCGTGAAGGTGCGCGTCGCCTGCTCCGCGGGGTCGTATCCGTAGTCGTTGGACTTGTTGATCCGGGGCCGGTAGCCGGGCAGCTCGTACAGCTCCAGCCGCTGCTCCCGCATGCGCCGCCTGTCCACCCGGTCCCCGAAGCTCGTGAATATGGCGTACCAGTAGGACGTCGCGTCGTCCACGGGCACGTGCCACTGGGTGATCGTCATCTCGTTGCTCATGGGAATGGCGATGGCGTTCGGAAACAGCAGGTTCGTGACCCGGACGTGCAGGCTCCGGCCGTCGAGGTCGCGCAGGGTGACGAGGCGCAGCCCGTAGTCCGTCTCCGCGACCCGGATGTCCGGCCTGAACGACCGCCGCATGACCCGCGTCATCTCGAGTCCGCTGTCGGCCACGTCGTCGCGGAACTGCATCCCGTATCCCGTTTCCGCCTCCCCGTCCTCCTCGAAGCGGTGCAGAAACGACGCGTGGGCCGGGTCGATCCCGACCTCCAGCAACTGGAGCCAGTTGCAGTCGACGAACCCCTTGAACGCGAACGTGTAGGCGCCCGGCGCGGCGAAACAGTCGAGTCCGGGCAACGCGGGCGGATCTCCGGCGCCCAGGAAGGCGAAGATCACGCCGTTCCTCTCCACGCAGGGATACGCCGTGTGCCGGATGCGCTCGTGGAGCGTGCTGCCCTCCGGCTCGGCGGGCTGCTCGCGGCACGCGCCCGCCGCGTCGAACAGCCAGCCGTGGAAGGCGCAGCGCAGGCCCCCGTCCTCCAGGCGGCCGTATGCGAGATCGGCCCCCCGGTGGCTGCAGTGCCGGTCCAGCAGGCCGTGGCGGCCCTCCTCGTCCCGGAACAGCACCAGATCCTCGCCGAGCAGGCGGACCGCGCGCAGGGGCCGCGCGCCCTCCAGTTCCTCGGTCAGGGCGACCGGCTGCCAGTAGCGGCGCAGCACCGCCCCGGCGGCGCTCCCCGGGCCGGTCCGGGTGATCAGCTCGTTCTGTTCGGCGCTCATCATGGCCGGCCCGAGGGTAGCGCGGCGAACTCCGCCGCGAAAGCCGGCGCGGCCGACGGGCGGGCAGGCAGCGTCCCCAAGGGGTCGGTCGCCATGGGCGCCGAGCGGCGCGAAATGGCGCAGGTTGCGCGTGAGGACCGTCAGATCGCGGCTGCCCGCCGTGGCGGCGATAGCGAGATCGGCGAAGCCGGGCGCACCCATGCCGTCAGCTCCTGGAAATTCTCCGATTCCCATCCGATTCCACGCTCATGGCGAGGATCACGCCCGCAACAGCAATACTTGACTTGTGATCCCCCGAATTCCAGAGCGAGGCGAAAATCCTGGCTGGTCGTCCGAGGGTGCCAACACCCAGATCGCGGCTCTGAAGGTCCTGGCCCATATCAGCTTGTTGACGCAGGACGAAAATATCGCTCTCCCTGCCCCGTAAGGGAGTTGTCCATGTTATGGTGAAGTGCATGTGGTGAAAAGCGAATCAATTCGAGGTACCGGCATGATGTCGGATCGAGAAGCGTCCCAGAGCGCCGTATTCGAATGCGGCTCACGGCATGGCCGTTGTCCCCATCTCCAGAGCCTTTCAATCGAGGGGTTTCGGGGAATCAAGGAGCTTTCCATCCCGCGCCTGGGACGCGCGACCCTGCTCGCGGGCAGAAATGGAGTTGGCAAGACGACTGTTCTCGATGCAGTACGAGTCTATGCGTCGCGCGCCCGTTTCACTGCACTCTCGGAACTGTTGATGAGCCGGGAAGAAATCGCTGTGGAAAAGGATGTGGAAGGAGCCGATACACCGCTGTTCGACGGGATTGCCCTCTTTCACGGGCGGGACACATCGGGAGACGCGCGCATTTCGATTGGGCCGCTGAACGACGGGGACCGGCTCCTTATCGGGATAGCAGCGCTTGACGGCGAAACCGAATCCATGCCGGAGGCGCTTCTGGCTAAATCGATAGGAGTTGGCGCGCGAGTCATGAAGGTTACGTTTGGAGACTCGACGGAATTGTTGCCGCCGGGTCCCCGGCCCTTCCCCCGGGAGTTCATGCAGTTGTTTGCGGAAAGTGGAAGCGAATTGCCGCCCGAACTGGCGTGCGAATCCCTTGGACCCGGGCTGCCGGACGCCGCCGATTTCGCGCGGCTTTGGGACCGGGTAACGTTGACGGACGACGAAGATCGGGTCATCCAGGCCGTCAATCTGGCGGTCGACGAGGAAGTCGTTCGTGTTGCGGTCGTCGGAGACGCTTCAGGGAACGGGCAGGGCCCGATCGGCCGCCGGCTTGTCGCAAGGCTCAAGGGCCACAGGCACCCGGTGCCGCTCAGAAGTCTTGGCGACGGCGTGGTGCGGCTGCTCGGCGTCGCCGCGGCACTTGCGAACAGCAAGGACGGCTTCCTGCTGATCGACGAGGCGGAGAACGGCATCCATCACGCCCTGCAGCGCGACTTCTGGCGGATGGTGTTGCAAACGGCGCAGGACAACAACGTCCAGGTGCTCGCGACGACTCACAGCTGGGATTGCGTACGTGGATTCGCGCAGGCTGCGGGCGACCTGGACGCAGTCGAAGGGGTCCTCGTTCGCCTGGAACGGAGCGATGATCGTAACCGTGTTGTCGAATATTCCGAGGAGGAACTCAGCACAGTCGCCCGAGACGGCATTGAGGTGAGATAAGGCGGTGACCTGCGTCGACTCGTCTCTCCCGTCGCAATCAAGGCAACGTGTTCTCCTGGTGGAAGGCCGGGACGACAGACACGTGGTTGAACAGCTTTATTGGAAACGCTTCGGAACGGAACCGCCGTTCGAAATCAAGGACAAGCAAGGCTACTCGCGTCTGCGCCATGCAATCGGACCGGAAGTCAAGGCCCCAGCTCGTCAGGTTGTGGGTATTATCGTGGACGCGAACGACAATATGAAGTCGTGGTGGACGGCGATAACGGATCGGCTGAGGCAGGTACGCTCCGAAATCGAATTCGGAGATCCAACGCCTTGCGGGTTCGTTGTCAGTGGCAAGCCGCGGCTCGGCATCTGGCTTTGGCCTGACAACGAGTCCAGCGGCGAAATCGAGGACTTCGTCGCCACAATGATCCCGCGCGATGACCCGGTCTGGCCGTTATCCAAACGCTACATTGACGGCATTCCAGCGGAACATCGTCGGTTTTCTGAGGGGAAGATGCCCCGAGCTAAGCTCCATGCCTGGCTGGCAGCGACGGCGGAGCCGAAACTTATGGGGACTGCAATCCGCGCCGGCGATCTTGAGGTGGATGGAGCGCTCGCCACGCGGTTTACTGCTTGGCTTGACAGGCTGTTCGGCCATTAGTCCAAGACGTGTCCCTGAGTCTGATCCGGTAAACGACCGGATGGACCGCGTCGTCCTCCCGGGACCTCCGTCTCGAGGACCTCAGTATATGGCGTCGCCGCCGGGATGTGAGTGTCCTTTCGTGCACCGTACCGTCCGCCGGGCCATGCCAAGGTCGGCTTTGGCGAAGCCTCGGCCGAGATGCGTGGGCGGCGTGAGAAGGTTACCTTCTTCTGCCCGATCCGGGTGTGAGTGCCTCATGAACCTGTTCGGTGGCTGCACCCGCGCCGCGCCGGTGCTCAGCATGAAGGACGAGCCTCCGAACCGCCGGCCGGGGACGACATCCCGAGAGCGAACTAGGCTTTCTCGTCAAGCAGACCCTCACCCCTTTGAGAGGGAGAGCGTCGGGGTGAACTGCCGCGCGCCCCGACGTGGCCGGCCAGGTGGTCGGTCAGGTCGCGGGCGTCGTCCCCGATCCCGTGGATGAAGCTCGACTTGCGGCGGCGCAGGACGTTGAGGCCGATGCGGTAGAGGCCCGGCGATCCGGTCACCACGCCGCCGTCGTGGCGCAGCCGGCCCTTGCGGTCGAAGACGGGGAGGTCGATCCAGGAGTGGTCGGGCTGGTAGCCGGTCGCCCAGATCACCGTCCTCACCCCCTGCCGGGCGAGGTCGAGCGCGAGGGGCGGATCGTCCTCCAGCCGCGTCGGCTCGAAGCGGCGCGGCGGCTCGAATTCGCCGTCGCGCCCGTTCCCGGCGATCCACTCGTCGATGGCGTCGAGCAGCCGGCCCTGCTTCAGGTCGGCGAGGGTGCACTTGTTGCGCAGCGCGCCCGAGAACCGGGCCTTGCCGTCCGCGAACCCGACGAGCGGCCCCGCGAGGCGCACCCCCCGGCCGGTCAGCGCGTTGAGGTCGAGCGTCGCCCGCTCCGGCGTGCCCACGAGCTGGGGGGACGGGAGGCGGCGGGCGCGCGCGATGTCGTCGATCTCGTCGTAGCGTTCGTCGTGCAGCCCCGTGCGGTCCATCCACCACAGGATGTCCCTGCCCCGGTAGGTGCGCGGCACGCGGACGTGCTCTCCGACCGCGAGCGTCACCGGGCGGCCGGAGCGGTGGACCTCGTCCGCGATCTGCACGCCCGAGGCGGACGCGCCCACCACGAGCACGCCGCCGCCGGGCAGGGCGTCGGGCCGCGCGTAGTCCATCGGCGTCACCTGTTCGACCGCGCCGGAGAGCGCCGCCGCCACCGCCGGCACCCTGGGCAGGTTGCAGCCGCCGGAGGCGACCACCACGGCCGAACACCGCCAGACGCCCCGGTCCGTCGTCACCTCGTAGCCTTCGCCGCTCCGCGCGAGCGATTCGACGGCGGTCCGGGTCTCGAGCCGCGGGGCGACGAGCCGGGCGTAGCGCTCGATGAACGCCACCACCTCGGCCATGGTCATGAAGCCGTCGGGATCGTCGCCGTCGTAGGCGAGGCCGGGGACCCGGGTCTGCCAGTTGGGCGTCAGCAGGCGGAGCGACTCCCACCGCTCCGTCCGCCAGGTGTGGGCCACCTCGCCGCGCTCGATCACCACGTGGTCGATCGCGCGCGCGGCGAGGCAATGGCTCACGGCGAGGCCGGCATGCCCGGCCCCGACCACGACGGCCGTGGTCCGCATGGTACGGGTCAGTTCACCTCGACGGTGACGTTCGTCGGGTTGGTCAGGATGTCGAAGACCGCCGAACGCTTCTGCGACTGGGCGACGAGAGCCTCGATCTCGTCGGGCGTCGCGTCGGCGTCGATGTCGTAGGAGACCCGGACGCCGCCGAAGCCGTTCCGCACGTCCGGGTCGGCGCCCAGGATGCCCGCGATGTCCATGTCGCCCTCCACCGTGGCCGTGACCGAGCGGAGCCGGATCTCGCGGACCTGCGCCACCGCGGCGATGCCGGCGGTGAGGCAGCTCGCCAGGCCCACGAGGACGATCTCCACCGGCGTCGCGGCGTTGTCCTCGGCCGCGAACACGAGCGGGTGGTCGGACTCGAACTCGTAGGCCGCCTTGTGGTCGTGCTCGCCGCCGAGGCCGAAATAGCCTTCCACCGACGAGGCGCTGTGGGTGCCGTGGAGCCACCGGTTGGTGACGCGCCACTTGAAACGGCCGGCTTCCGGCGTGTCGACGAGGGCGTCGCGGGCGCCGAGCAGGTGCTCGACGTTGACGCCGTTCAGGCCGGGACTGGTGCTGGTATCGGTCATGGGACTCTCCTTGCGGGCAGGGTTCTCGGGCGGCGGCGCCGCTCCGTTCGGGGACGGCGCCGGACGCCCGGAGAACCACGGGTCCTCCGGACTCGGCACCGGACGGGAAGGCCGCGCGCGGCGGCCTAGGTACAGGTGAAGCGGGACGCGGCCCCGGGAGGGGCGGGCGGCGGGCCGTACGACATCATCGGCATCGGCGGTACTCCTCTCGTCTTTCGCGCTCCGCTGAGCGCCGAGAGCAGAATTCCGCCTTCGGCTGACTCATCGATCAGGCATTGGCACCGCTCGGGGCGGTTGCCGCGGCTTCGAAGGGCCTGTCCCTCCACCGCTCTGGATGAGCGCGTTCCGAGGCGGACCGAAACACGTTCCGGCCGGGCCGTCAAGCGCGAAATGCGGCGCGAACCGACCGGGCGGACGAGCCGCCGGAACGCCTGGCGGGCCTTGCGCCTCGCCCCGGCGTCGATCAGTAGGGCACCCCGACCGCCCGCGAGAGGAACTCCACGAATCGGGAGCCCGTCCGGGAGATCGCGGTGAAACGCTCCAGGAAGTCCGCCCGGCAGGCGTCGGCTTCCGAAAAGCCGGCGATGGCGACGAAGTCCTTGCGTTTCAGGTCCTCGATCAGCGGATGGCCGGGGTCGTAGCCCCGGGGCGGGCGCTTGAGGGATTCGCCCGCGAGTTCGAAGGCCGCGCGGAAGGCGCCGGCCGTCGTGATGCGCCTCCACTCATCCGGCCGGTCGACGATCGCGTCGCGAATGCGGCCGAGCGTCCGGTTGTCCGGGCGCCAGACGCCGCAGCCCGCGAAGCAGGTCCCGGGTTCGAGGTGGAGATAGAAGCCCGGCGCATGGGCGTCCTTGCCCGCCGCGTGACGGAAATGAGCCCCCGCGTTGGTCTTGTAGGGCGTCTTGTCCCTGGAGAAGCGGGTATCCCGATAGATGCGGAAAAGCGATCCGCCGTTCGGCCTGGGATCGGCCCTGAAGTGGGGGCTGATCGTCGAGAGCGGCCGTGCGAACGCCGCGATGAAATCGAGCATGGGATCGCGCACGTCCGCGACGTAGCGCCCCTTGTTCGCCTCGAACCACGGCCGCTCGTTGTTGGCCTCGAGGTCGCGAAGAAAGTCGAACAGCGCGGGCGCGATCGGGTGCGTCGTCATTCCGGCAGTCTACAGGGAAAACGGCGGGCCGGCGGCACGGTCTATTCCGCGGCCTCGGGCTCCGGGTCGGACCGGGGGTCGAGCCCGGCGATCACCGCGGTCGTCGCGGGCATGGGCGAGAACGGGGTCTGATCCTCCGCGGGAAGCGGCTCGCGCCGCGCCATGCGGTAGACGACGAACGACGCCAGGACCGCCGTCACGGCCCCGGTGAAGACGAAGAGGCCGAAGGGTCCCGCCGGCCCCATGATCGCGGACGCGGCGACCGGGCCGATGACCGCGCCGACGCCGTAGGCGAACAGGAGTCCGGCGCTGACGGACACGAGTTGGGACGTGTCGGCGAAGTCGTTGGCGTGGGTCAGGCCCTGGCCGTACAGGGTGAAGGCGAGGCCGCCGTAGAGCGCGACCAGCGACAGCAGCACGGGGAACGGCAGGCCGCCGGCGTTGGAGACCGCGGCGGCGGCGATGGCGGCGCTGGCCAGGGCGGCGCCCGCCAGGACCCACATCACCACCCTGCGGCGGTCGAAGCGGTCCGAGAGCCATCCGACGGGCCACTGCAGGAGGAGGCCGGCGAAAATGGCCGTGGCCATGAAGGTCGATACCTGGCCCGTGTCGAAGCCGCTCCGCTGGGCGAACACGGGCCCCATGTTGAAGAACGCGGCGTTGATCGCCCCGGCCGAGAAGCAGAGCGCGACGCCGAGGGGGGAGATCCGCGCCAGCGCGAGGATGCCGAGCCGCCCGCCCGGGTCGGGCACGGGCGCCTCCATCCGCGTCAGCGCCACGGGGACGAGGCCGACGGCGAACAGCATGGCGACGACGCTGAACAGGAGATACGTCTCGGGAGCGCCCAGGTTCAGCATGAGCTGGCCCGCGCTCAGGGCGAGGAACGAGACCGCCATGTAGAGGGACAGGATCCGCCCGCGAACCTCGTTGGGGACCTTGGCGTTGATCCACGACTCGGCGATCGTGTAGAGGGCCGCCGTGCAGTATCCGGTGAGAACCCGCAGAACGCCCCAGGCAATCTCCGAAACGAAGATCGGGTGAAGGAGGGCCGAGCACGCGGCCAGCGCGGCGAGCGCCGCGAACGAGCGGATGTGGCCCACGCGGTCCACGAACCGGTGGCAGGTCCGCGCGCCGAGAATGAAGCCGGCCGAGAAGCAGGACAGCACGACGCCGATCGACAGGGCCGGCATGTCCTCGATCCCCATGCGGACCGCCAGCAGCGTCGTGAACAGGCCGTTTCCGGCGATGAGCAGCCCCACGCCGAGGAACAGCGCTCCGAGAATCGGCAGCAACCGGACCATTCGCAACCGGACCATTCGCCCGCCCCCACTCCATCGGGCCCGCGAGACCAGGGCGCGGACACCGCCGCGTCAAATGGGAGTTCCCGCGCCGGGGCGCAAGACGTTTCGAGAAATTTAGGCGCAATTCGCGATCCACGGCCGCCGCCGTCGAAATTCCGGTCATTCGGCCGGGCACCGGCACGGCGGCGTTTGCCCGAAAAATCGAAACGCACCCTCACCCTGTCCGCCCCCTTGCAGGATTCCTCTGCGAAACGCGGTTGGGGCGGCGCACCGTTCTCCGACACCCTCACCCTGTCCCTCTCCCGCACGCGGGAGAGGGGACCATTGGGGCGCGGCCGGGCCACTCGGGTCCCCTCTCCAGAGGAAGGGTGGGGGTGGAAGGGGGAGGCCGACAGGGTCCTGGGGGGCGCCGACGCTTACATGTTGCGCCGGTAGCGGCCGCCGACCTCGAACAGGGCCTGGGTGATCTGCCCGAGGGAGCAGACGCGGACGGCGTCCATCAGCACCGCGAAGACGTTGCCGTTCGCCGCCGCCGCGGCCTTGAGGCGTTCGAGCATGGCCGGCGCCTCGCCCGCGTGCCGCTCGTGGAAGCGGCGCAGGCGCTCGAGCTGGCTCCTCTTCTCCGCCTCCGTGGAGCGGGCCAGCGCCACGGTCGTCGTCTTCGGCGCGTCGGCGCCCGCGTCGACGAAGGTGTTGACGCCGACGAGGGGATAGCTGCCGTCGTGCTTGCGGGTCTCGTAGTAGAGGGACTCGTCCTGGATCTTGCCGCGCTGGTAGCCGGTTTCCATGGCGCCGAGCACGCCGCCGCGCTCGGAGATGCGCTCGAACTCCCGGAGGACCGCCTCCTCCACGAGATCGGTGAGCTCCTCGATGACGAAGGACCCCTGGTTGGGGTTCTCGTTGCCGGCCAGGCCCCACTCCTTGTTGATGACGAGCTGAATGGCCATGGCCCGGCGCACCGAGTCCTCCGACGGCGTGGTGATCGCCTCGTCGTGCGCGTTGGTGTGCAAACTGTTGGTGCCGTCGTAGGTGGCGACCAGCGCCTGCAGGGTGGTCCGGATGTCGTTGAAGGCGTACTCCTGGGCGTGCAGGGAACGTCCCGACGTCTGCGTGTGGTACTTGAGCTTCTGGCTCCGTTCCGAAGCCCCGTACCTGTCGCGCATGGTCACGGCCCAGATCCGCCGGGCCACCCGTCCGAGCACCGCGTATTCCGGTTCCATGCCCGCCGAGAAGAAGAACGACAGGTTGGGGGCGAAGTCGTCGATGTCCATGCCCCGGGCCAGGTACGCCTCGACGTACGTGAACCCGTTGGCCAGCGTGAAGGCGAGCTGGCTGATCGGGTTCGCCCCCGCCTCGGCGATGTGGTAGCCGGAGATGGAGACCGAGTAGAAGTTCTTCACGCCGTGCTCGATGAAGTACTCCTGGATGTCGCCCATCACCTTGAGCGAGAACTCGGTGGAGAACAGGCAGGTGTTCTGGCCCTGGTCCTCCTTGAGGATGTCGGCCTGCACGGTCCCGCGGACGTTCTCGTGCACCCAGTTCCGGAGCTTCGCGGCCTCGGCGTCGTCCGGGCCGCGTCCGTGCCCGGCCCTGAACCCTTCGAGCCGCTGGTCGATGGCGGTGTTGAGGAACATCGCCATGATGGCCGGCGCCGGCCCGTTGATGGTCATGGAGACGGACGTCGACGGGTCGCACAGGTCGAAGCCGTCGTACATGGCCTTCATGTCGTCGAGGGTCGCGATCGACACGCCGGAGTTGCCGACCTTTCCGTAGATGTCGGGCCTCGGGTCGGGATCGCTGCCGTAGAGCGTCACCGAGTCGAACGCCGTCGACAGGCGCTTGGCGTCCGAGTGCGCGGACAGGAGCTTGAACCGCCGGTTGGTGCGGACGGCGTCGCCCTCCCCGGCGAACATCCGCGTGGGGTCCTCGCCCCGGCGCCTGAAGGGGAACACGCCGGCGGTGAACGGGAAGTGCCCCGGCAGGTTCTCCCGCCGGCGCCACCTCAGCAGCTCGCCCTCGTCCTCGTAGCCGGGCAGCGAGACGCGCGGCAGCTCGGTGCCGCAGAGCGTCGTCGTCGTCAGCGGCGTGCGGATCTCCCGCTCCCGCACCCGGTAGGTGTGCTCCGCGCCGGAATAGGCCGTCTTCAGTTCCGGCCAGCCGGCCAGCAGCCGTCTCGAGTCCTCGTCGAGGGCGGCGTCCTTCTCCTCCGCCAGGCGGTCCAGGTCCTCCGTCCCGCCGCCGGCCGCCCCGACCATCGCCGCGGCGGCGCGGAGCTGCTGGCGTTCGCGCGCGACCCGCGCCTGGACCTCCGTCGTCCGGCGGTAGCCCCGCACCGCGGCGGCGATCCCGGAGAGATACCGCGCCCGGCCGGCGGGCACCACCGGATCCCGGTCCGACGACGTCCTCGTCCGGACCGCCGGGAGACCCCCGCTCCAGTCCGCGAAACCCCGTTCCGCGAGCAGGCCCACGATCGCGCCGTACAGGGCCGTGACGCCGTCGTCGTTGAACTTGGACGCGACCGTCCCGAACACCGGCATCTCCTCCGGCGGCGTTCCGAACAGCTCGCGGTTCCGCTGGTACTGCTTGCGCACGTCGCGCAGCGCGTCCTCGGCCCCCTTGCGGTCGAACTTGTTGATCGCCACGAGGTCGGCGAAGTCCAGCATGTCGATCTTCTCGAGCTGGCTCGCCGCGCCGTAGTCCGGCGTCATCGCGTAGACCGCCGCGTCCACGAAGGGCACGATCTCGGCGTCCCCCTGCCCGATGCCGGACGTCTCGACGACGACGAGGTCGTGGCCCGCCGCGCGGCACGCCGCGATCGCGTCGGGGAGGCAGCCCGCGAGCTCCGTGCCCGAGCCGCGCGTCGCCAGGGAGCGCATGTAGACGTTCGGGCCGTGAATGGCGTTCATGCGGATGCGGTCGCCGAGGAGCGCGCCGCCCGTCCGCCGCCGCGACGGGTCGACGGCGATGACCGCGATCCTGAGCTCGGGCCGATGCCGCCGGAACCGCAGGACGAGTTCGTCCGTGAGGGAGGATTTCCCGGCGCCGCCGGTTCCGGTCAGGCCGATGGCGGGAACCCGCCCGCGCGCCCGCGCGCGCCGCGCGACGTCCTCGCGGAACCGTGCGCCGGGCCGGCCGAGCTCCAGCGCCGTGATGACGCGCGCCAGCGTGCCCCAGCCGCCGCCGTCGAGCCCGTCCAGACTGTCGGGCAGCGAGCCGGCGAGGTCGAAGTCCGCCCGCTCGAGCATGTCGTCGATCATGCCCGGCAGGCCCAGCTTCTGGCCGTCCTCGGGCGAGTAGACGCGCGCGACGCCGTAGTCGTGGAGCTCCCGCGCCTCCTCCGGCACGATCACGCCGCCGCCGCCGCCGAAGACCTTGATGTGCGCCGCCCCCCGCTCCGCGAGAAGGTCGATCATGTACTTGAAGAACTCGACGTGGCCGCCCTGGTAGGAGCTGACCGCGATGCCGTGGACGTCCTCCTGGACGGCGGCCGTCACCACCTCGTCGACGGAGCGGTTGTGGCCGAGGTGAACGACCTCGGCGCCGGCCGCCTGGAGGATCCGCCGCATGACGTTGATCGCGGCGTCGTGGCCGTCGAACAGGCTGGTCGCGGTCACGAACCGCAGCGTGCGCTTCGGCGCGTAGCGCCCGCCGGCCGCCCTGCCCGCCTTCCCCGCCTTCCCCGCCGGCGGACGGCGCTTCCCGCGGGACTTCGGCGGCCCAGTCCCGTTTCGGCCTCCGGCCTCCATCTCCTTGGCCGGTCCCGCGTGCTCCAGCAAGGGATCTCCTCCGCGACGGACGTTTCAAGCCGGGTGTTCTTAGCATAGCATACGGCGCGGACGCGGGCCTCCGCTCACGGTCACGAGGCGCTGGTCATGACATTCGGCAAGGAAGCTCCGGGCTACCCGAGGACCCGGATGCGGCGGAACCGGCGCCACGCGTGGTCCCGCCGGCTGGTGGCCGAGAACGCCCTGACCGCCGGCGATTTCATCTGGCCGGTCTTCGTGCGGGACGGCGAGGGCGTGGTCGAGCCGGTCGGGTCCATGCCCGGGGCGAACCGCTATTCCATCGACCGGATCGCGGACGCCGCGGGGGAGGCCGGCGCGCTCGGAATCCCGGCGGTCGCCCTCTTTCCCTACACCGATCCGGCGCTCAAGGACGCCGACGGGACCGAAGGCGTCAATCCCGACAATCTCGTCTGCCGGGCCGTGCGCGCCGTCAAGGACGCCCACCCGGACATCGGCGTGATGTGCGACGTGGCGCTCGACCCCTACACCGACCACGGGCACGACGGGCTGCTGCGGGACGGCTACGTCGTCAACGACGAGACCCTCGACGTGCTGTGCCGCCAGGCCCTCGTCCAGGCCCGGGCCGGCTGCGACGTCATCGCGCCGTCCGACATGATGGACGGCCGGGTGGCGGCGATCCGCGACGCGCTCGACGCCGAGGGATTCGACCACGTGCTGATCATGGCCTACGCGGCCAAGTACGCCTCGGGGTTCTACGGACCGTTCCGCGACGCGGTGGGGTCGGCCGTCAACCTCGCCGGCGGCGACAAGAAGACCTACCAGATGGACCCGGCCAACACGGACGAGGCGATCCGCGAGGTCGCGCTCGATATCGCCGAAGGCGCCGACATGGTCATGGTCAAGCCCGGCATGCCGTATCTCGACATCGTGCGCCGGGTGAAGGACGAATTCGGCATGCCGACCTTCGCCTACCAGGTCAGCGGCGAATACGCGATGCTGAAGGCCGCGGCCCGGAACGGCTGGCTGGACGGCGACCGGGTCATGCTGGAGAGCCTCGTGGGGTTCAAGCGCGCCGGCGCCGACGGCATCCTCACCTACTTCGCCGTCGAGGCCGCCAGGGCGATCCGGGACGGCTGAGGGGCGGGGGCGACGAACCCGGCCGCGCCCCGAGGGTCCCCTCTCCCGCTCGCGGGAGAGGGACAGGGTGAGGGTGTCGCCAAGGGGCACGGCTTCGAACGACCCGCCCCCATGTGCGGGCCGGAGGTTCGTGTCTGTGGAATTTCCGATAAGATATTGATTTATATATAAAATATTCCTTCTCACCACCCCCTCCGATGTCGTGCGAAGTGTGCGAATTCAAAACGGACCCGGGTACGCGGGTGCCCGGCCCGCATCGCCCGGGCGGGACGCCCGCGTACCCAGGGGAGCCGGGTGCGGGCGGTCCCCCCGACTCCGTGCGAACTGTGCGAATTCATCCGATGGCGCGTGGCCGGGCCTCCGGCCCGCATATGCGGACGAGAGGCCCGTCCCCGCCCGGTTCCCTACCGGTGCGCCCGGAACGGCGCCAGGTCGATGCCCGGGTCGCGGTCCGCCACGAGGTCGGCGATCAGGCGGCCCGTGAGCGGCCCCAGCGACAGGCCGTAGTGCTGGTGCCCGAAGGCGAAATACACGTCGCCGTACACGGGCGACGGCCCGATCACCGGCCGCGAGTCGGGCAGCGTCGGCCGGAACCCGAGCCACGCGCTCAACTCGCGCGTGTCCAGACCGGGAAGCATCCTCCCCGCGTGGGGGAGCAGGCGGCGGACCCAGCCGTAGTCGGGGGGCGCCGAGAGTCCGGCGAGCTCGACGCCGTGCGCGAGCCGCAGCCCCTCCTCCATGGGCGTTACGGCGAAGCCGTAGTCCCCGTACATGAGGGGGCGCGTGGGTCCCTTCGCCATCGCGGGCAACATGAAGTGGTAGCCCCGCTCGGTATCGAGGGGCACGTCGCCGCCCAACTGCCGGGCCAGGCCCCGCGACCACGCCCCGGCGGCGAGCACGATCGCGTCGGCCTCCACGCCGCCGTCCCCGACGCGGATCGTCCGGGGCCGCGCGGAGAGTTCGAAACCGGTCACCTCCCCGGTCACGAGCCGGCCGCCCCGGCCCACGAAATCCGCAGCGAAGGCCCGGACCACGCGCAGGGGATCGGTGAGCGAATCGAACTCCGGAAAGTACAGCCCCCGGGTGAAGACGGGCGCGACCGCCGGCTCCATCTGGCGGATCTCGTCGGCGTCGAGGATCTCGTACCGGCCGCCGTGGCGGTCGTAGAGCGCGCGGACCTTCGCGGTGGCGTCGAACGCCGCGCGGCTCTCGTACACCTTGAGCCAGCCCCTCTCGACGACAAACTCCCGCGTCCCGGTCCGTTCCACGAGGTCGCGCCACGCCGGCCTGACGTGCCGGGCGAGCGTGGCCAGGGCGGCGGCGTTGGCATGGACCCGCGACGGACGGGTCTCGCGCAGGAACCGCGCGAGCCAGGGCGCCAGCCGCGGGAGGTACGGCCAGCGCATCGTGAAATAGGGCTCGGTGCCCAGCAGGAACTTCGGGACGTCCCGCCACATGCCCGGCAGGCCCACGGGGACGCACGCGCCGTGGACGATGATGCCGGCGTTGCCGTAGGACGTTCCCCGCCCCGGCTCGCCGCGGTCGATCAGCGTGACGTCGTGGCCGTCCCGCCGAAGGTGGAGGGCGCAGCAGACGCCGACGATCCCGGCGCCGATCACGGCGACGCGGCGCGGCGCGGGGCGGCCGTCCCGTCCGGTCATGCGCGCGGCCCCCCGTTCAAACCCTTCCGGCACGCGGCCGGCCGCCAGCCTACGCCGCGCCCGCCTCCCGGCGCAACGCGCGCCCGGCGCGGCGTCGCGGGGTGCCGCAGGATGCTTGCGCCGGGACTCGCGGCTCTATATACGTCCGCCGTCCGGGGCACGGGCGGGACGCCATGTGGGGACAGCACCTCATCCTCGATATGCACGGCTGCGACCGCGAGGCCGTCCGCGACCCCGAAACGATCCTGGCATTCGCCGCCGAGCTCGTCGAGGCCATCGGGATGAAGGCGTACGGGGCGCCCCTCCTCAAGCGCTTCGCGACCCACGATCCCGCCGCCGCCGGCCACACCCTGGTCCAGCTCATCGAGGCGTCGAACGTCACCGCCCACTTCGCGGAGCGGTCCGGCGACGTCTATCTCGACGTGTTCTCCTGCAAGGCCTTCCCGGAAGAGGACGCGATCTCCGTCTGCCGGACATACTTCGCGCCGCGCGCCGTCGCGCGGACGTCGCTCCGGCGCGGCGCGGGAGCCCCGCACGTCGGCGATGCCGCGTAGCGCCCGAATTGAGCCTTCCGATATGGACCTTGCTACCGTCCCGGGCACCGGCCCGGATATCGGCGCCAGGCTGCCGACCGCTCCATCGGACCACACGACAGGGAAGAGTCCCCCATGACGACACCCGGCATCCGCCCCCGCCGATCGTTCATCTTCACACCGGGCTTGCGGCCCGAGATGTTTCCGAAAGCCCTGGCGACCGGCGCCGATATCGTCTGTGTCGAGCTCGAGGACGGGATTGCGCCCAAGGACAAGGCGGCTGCGCGGGCGCAACGCGATGAAGCTCTTCGAGAGCCCGCAGGCCGATGACGGGGTCGAGCGGATCGTCCGCATCAACTCGCTGCGTGAAGGCTTCGGCATTGCGGACGTGCAGGCCGTCCTCGCCGCCGACACGCCCCCACCCGCGCTGATGATGCCCAAGGTGCGCGCGCCGGACGAGGTGGCGATGCTCGACGACCTGCTGACCGAGCGTGGCCACCACACCCGCCTGCATGTGATCATCGAGACCAACGCCGGGCTCGAGGCCGCCTACGACATCGCCCACTGCAGCCCGCGCATCGACGCGAAATGTTCTTCGGCGGCGTCGACATGGCCGCCGAGCTGCGCTGCCGGAACGAATGGGAGCCGCTGCTCTATGCCCGCTCGCGCGTGGTCCATGCCGCCGCCAGCGCCGGACTGGACGTGATCGACGTGCCTTACCTCGATCTCGAAGACCTGAACGGCATGACGCGCGCCGCGATCCAGGCGCGGGATCTGGGCTTTTCCGGGAAGGGCGCGGTGCACCCCAGGCAAATCGAAGCGCTCAACGCGGTGTTCACGCCCTCGGCCGACGAGATTGCTCGCGCCCGTCGCATCATCGCCGAATTCGAGGCGGCCGATACCGGGCTGGTGGTCATCGACGGCAAGCTCATCGAGAAACCGGTTCTGCGCGAGATGCACCGCATCGTGGCCATTGCCGACCGAATCGGCGCCGAGGACCGGTGAGTGCAGGCGGAGAGCGGCCGGGGAGGACGGACGCGCCATGAGCAAACGGCGGCTCTCCCGCACGCCCCGGCGAACCGGCCTCGAACATCTACGGCGCCCCTTTCTCCCTTCCCAGCAATTGGGCGGCGATGTCGTCCCATTCCGCCGCCGGCGGCACGGTCGGGTACTCCTTTCCGGCGCGGCGGTACCAACCGCCCGCGTTGGCCTCGTCGCCCTCGACCCGATGCAGATAGGCGTGCACCCAGGAACCGGCTTCGCCCTTCCGGGACTGGGCGAGCCGGTGCGCCCGGCGCCAATCGCCCTTGGCGTCCCACCACAGCGCCTGGAGCGCGGCGTCGAGTCCTTCGTCCGGAGCCTCGTTCCTCAGGGAAGCCTTGAACTCCGTCAGGTCCATGGCGAACGCGCCCTCCCCGGCGGCCCTCACGCGCCGGACCCCAGCTCGGCCTCGACCCCGGCCAGCCGCCGCTCGACGAAGGCCTGCCGCTCGGTGCCGCGGAGGCCGTCGGCGGCGGCGATGGCGTCGAAGACGCGCCGGCCGACCTCGTCCAGAAGCGCCCAGTCCTCGTCCGGGTCCGGACGCCTGGGGATGCGCAGCGTCGTGTCCTGGGAGAAGGTCCCGACCGGCCGGGACTCGCCGGCGGGCGGCGGCAGGAGGTCGCCGCGCTCGCCGTTGAGCGCCTGCCGCAGCATGCGCCGCCGAGCCTGCACGCCGACGTCCGTGGACCCGAGGTTCTCCGCCGCGTGAACGGCGATGGGCCGCTGCGCCGTCAAGGCCTCCCAGTCTCCGGGGTCCCGCTGGCCGGCCTCGTGGGTGGGGCGGGCGACCTGGGCGTCGAAGTCCACCATTTCCTTGCCGATCCCGTCCTCGTCGGCCTTGCCCCAGGGATCGACGTGCCCGTTGAGATGGCGCCAGCCGAACATGACCGTGTTCGTGTCATCGACCGGGACGGACCACCGCGTGGCGTAGACGCGCCGGAACCGGGCCGGCTCGAGACCCTTCTCCCAGGGCGAGCCGAGCTCGCCGATGTTCGGGGTCACGGCATGGTTCATGCGGTTCCATACGAGATCGTCCGTGGTGCGCCGCGTCGTGCTGTGCGTGATGCCCGACCCGCGGGGCGTCTCGAGGAAGTGGCAGTAGGGCCTGAGCAGGAAGCTCTCCGTGAGCTGCGTGGAGGCGTACGAGCTGTGCAGGAACATCGAGTGGATCGGATCGACGTAGTTGTCCGTCACCTGCAGCCAGTTGCAGGGGAAGGTCACCTCGAAGCTCTTCATCCGGGTGTCCCAGAGGTCGTAGCCGTCGAAGACGGGAAAGTCGGGCCGCAGCTCCGACGGCCCCATGTAGGCGAAGACCAGTCCGCCCTGCTCGCGGGCCGGATAGGCGCCGTGCCTGTAGCTCTCCTTCAGCCGCGAGCGGGGCGGCTCGCCCGGCGTGTCCAGGACGGTTCCGTCGGCGTCGAACAGCCAGCCGTGGTAGCAGCACCGCAGTCCCCGCTCGGAGACGATGCCGTATTCCAGGGACGTGCCCCGGTGGCTGCAATGGCGGTGCAGCACGCCGACCCGGCCGGACTTGTCGCGGTACGCGACAAGATCCTCGCCCATGATCCGGATCGCCCTGGGCAGATCGCCCAGCTCCTCCGACATGCAGACCGGCTGCCAGAAACGCCGCAGGTATTCGCCCATGGCCGTCCCCGGGCCGACGTGGGTCAGTTCGGGGTCCTCGCGCGGCACGTCCCGTTTGAAATAGCCCTGGTACGCCCCCGCTTCGGCGGATGCGGCCCAATCCCGAACGGCCATCGAAACCTCCACTCCCCGTGCGTTCCGGCCGGAAACTCTATCGCCATCGCGCGCCGCGGTCACGACGCGATGGCCTCGTCGGGGACCACCGTCGCCTTGACGCACGTCATGGCGTCGGCGTCGGCGATCGCCGCGGATATCCCTTCCTCGCTGAAGGGGTACCTGGTCTGCATGGCGCCGAACGGGTAGCGGTCCCGCGCCCGGTCCAGCATGGCGATGCCGAGCGCGATGTCGTCGGCGGTGAAGGCCCAGCTTCCCAGGATGTTGATGTCCTTGACGCAGAACCGGTGCCAGTTCGTCTCGACGGAGCCAGCGTCGGTGAACTGCCCCATCTCGATGTAGGTCCCGCCGTCGCGCAGCATCTCGATGCCTTCGGGGCCGGCCGAAGGATGCCCGCTGCAATCGACCACCAGATCGGCGCCGAACCCGCCGACGATGTCCCGCGCCGCGGCGATTCGCGCCTCGGGCGTGACCGCCTCCTCGATGTTCACCGTCGCCTCCGCGCCGAACGCGCGGCAGAGGGCCAGGCGGGGCTCCTCGGGGGCGCCGACCACGATCACCCGGCCGGCGCCCATCTCCCTGGCCGACACGATGGCCAGGACGCCGATCGGGCCGGACCCCTGGATGACCACGGTGTCGCCGACGCGGAACGCGCCGATCTCCTGCGCCCGCCGGAACGCGCGCACGCTCGACGTCAGCGGCTCCGCCAGCGTGCCGGTCATCAGGGGCAGGTCGTCCGGCAGCCGGTAGACCTTCGTCCCGGGCAGCATGTCGAGATCGAGGTAGGCCGCCTCGGCCCAGCCGCCCCACAGGTGCGGCGGCTTGTCGAAGCCCAGGTAGCGCCCGTAGTAGACCGGCGTCAGGCACTTGTTGGCCTTCTCGGGATAGTGCACGCAGTAGTAGCACGCCCCGCAGGGCATGAAGGGCGGGATCATGATCTTGCAGCCGACCTCGATGGGGTTTCCCATGTAGTCGTGGGTGAAGCCGGGCCCCTTCTCCACGACCACGCCCGCCACCTCGTGCCCCAGCGTGAAGGGCCACGGCAAGGGTTTCGGCCAGTGACCCTTGAGGATGTGGAGGTCGGTGCCGCAGACGCCGCAGGCCGCGATCTTCATCAGCGCGGCCCGGTCGGGAATCGCCGGACGATCGACGGTCCGTATCACGGGATTCGAGCCCGGACCGTCGAACGTCGCCACCCTGATGCGATCCACAGCGTCCCCCCGCATTGCCGCGCCGGTCATCCTGACGTATGAAACGCCCCGGCTCAAACCCCGATCCCGAACCGAGGCAGTCGCATGGCGCTCGCACCGTCGGACGTCGAAGGCCCGCTCAACGGAACCCTCGTCGTCGATCTCACCAGGGTCCTCGCCGGGCCCTACTGCACCATGGTGCTCTCCGACCTCGGCGCCCGCGTCGTCAAGGTCGAGGTTCCCGGTCAAGGCGACGACGCCCGGCAGATCGGTCCCTGGCTGGACGGCCGGTCGGCCTATTTCATGTCCCTCAACCGGGGCAAGGACAGCATCGCCCTCGATCTGAAGTCCCCGGCCGGCCGCGGCGTGTTCGAGCGGCTGCTGGAGGAGGCCGACGTCCTGATCGAGAACTACCGCCCCGGCACCATGGAGCGGCTGGGGTACTCGTGGGAACGGCTCCGCGGCGCGTACCCGCGGCTGGTCTACGCGGCGGTGTCCGGATTCGGCCGGACCGGCCCCTACGCGCCGCGGCCCGCCTACGACATGGTGGTCCAGGCCATGGGCGGCATCGTGAGCCTGACAGGGCATCCCGAATCGCCGCCGACACGGGTGGGGACGTCCGTCGGCGACATCGCCGCCGGCCTGTTCGCCGGCATCGGCATCTGCGCGGCCCTCGCGGAACGGGAGCGCACCGGCGCCGGCCGCATGGTCGATATCGGCATGCTCGACTGCCAGGTGGCGATCCTGGAGAACGCGATCGCCCGGTACGTGGCGACGGGGGAGGTTCCCGGCCCCCTGGGCGCGCGCCACCCGACGATCACCCCGTTCGACTCGTTCGCCACCGGGGACGGCCACATCGTCATCGCCGCGGGAAACGACGGGCTGTTCCGGCGCCTCTGCGCGGCCCTCGGCAGACCGGACCTGCCGGAGGACGGCAGGTTCGCCACCAACCCGCAGCGGACCGCGCACGCCGCCGCCCTCAAGACAGAACTCGAAGCAACCCTGGGCGGGCACGGGACGCGGCACTGGCTGCCGATCCTCGAGGCCGCGGGCGTCCCCTGCGGGCCCATCAACGACGTGGCCCAGGTCGTGGCGGACCCGCACGTGCGCGCCCGGAACATGATCGTCGAGGTGGACGGCGCGGACGGCTTCCGCGTGGCCGGAAACCCGATCAAGTTCTCCGGCGTGCCCGACCCCCGGCGGCGCGGACCCGTGCCGGAGCTCGATTCGGGGCGGGACGGACTCCTGCGCGAGCTCGGGCTCGAGACGTGAGCTCCGGTTTGCGCCCACGGAACGGGCATCCAAGCGATTGAGCTTCCCGTCTCCTGGCAGAGATGCGGGAGCCGTGGACCGGCACCGAGATACGGATACCCGACCCCGCGATCTCCGGCCTTTCCGCTGGCGGCCGGGCCGGCCTCGCGTCCTCCCCGCGGCCCCTACCCGTACCGCCGGTCCCAGAGGGTGATCAGGCTGGTGCTCTCCCACCGCTCCCGTCCCCGCGCCTTCGCCGCGACGTAGAACTGGGAGATCAGCGACGTGACCGGCAGCGATATGCCGTGGCGGCGGGCCTCGTTGAGGCAGATGCCGAGGTCCTTCGTCATGTTCGCCGTGCCGCCGTCGGAGTCGTCCAGCGCGGCCTGCGCCATGCGCCCGCCGCGGTTGTCGAGCCACCAGGACGCCGCCGACCCCTGACCGAGAAGCCCGAGCACCCTCTCCATGTCGAGGCCCGTTTCCCGACCCATGACGATCCCCTCGGCCAGCCCCTGCATGTTGGCGGAGATGATGATCTGATTGACCATCTTCGTGAGCTGCCCGTGGCCGTTCGGTCCCATCAGCTCCGCCGCCATGGCGTAGGCGTCGAGGAACGGCCTGGCCTTGCGGAATCCCTCCTCGGCGCCGCCGGCCATCACCGTGAGCCGGCCTGCCCTGGACGCCTCCTCGGCGCCCGCCACCGGGGCGTCCAGATAGAAGAAGCCGCGCTTCTCCGCCTCCGATCCCAGGAGCTCCGCCGTTCCCGCGCCCGCCGTCGTGTGGTCGGCGAGCACGGCGCCCGGCGCCATGGCCTCGAACGCTCCGCCGTCCCCGAGCGCGACCGCCCTCGTGTCGTCGTCGCCGAAGACGCAGACCCCGACGTAGGCGGCGCCCGCCGCCGCGTCCGCCGGGCTGTCCGCGACCCGGCCCCCGTGCTCGGAGACGAACGCCTCGGCCTTCGCGCGCGTGCGGTTGTAGACCGACAGGTCGTGGCCCGCCCTGGCGAGATGCATCGCCATGGGGCCGCCCATGTGTCCCAGTCCGATGTAGCCGACCTTGCTGCCCATGAGCCTGCCCTCCGTCCCCCGATCGTCCTTCCGTGCCGCCGCGCCCGCGCGGTCCGCTACCGCTCGAAGGCCTTGGCCGGGGAGAACCGCGGCTCGGCCAGGGGCGGCGCGCCGAACGAGGTCGAGACCCGCTCCCCGGACGCCGGCGCGTAGAGCGTCGTCCTCTGGACGGGGGTCCGGCCCAGGCCGCGGATCAGCGCCTCCATCCGCTCGGGCGGCATCTCCTGGCCGTGCGCCGCGCCGGCCGCCCGGCTGATGCTCTCGTTCATGAGCGTGCCGCCGAGATCGTTGGCGCCCGCTTCGAGACAGGCTTCGGCCCCCCGGGGCCCCATCTTCACCCACGACGTCTGAATGTTGACGATGTGGGGGTGCAGCGCGAGACGCGCGACCGCGTGCATCAGGACCGCCTCCCTCATGGTGGGGCCGCGACGGGCCCGCCCCTTGAGGTAGATGGGCGCCTCCATGTGCACGAACGGGAGCGGGACGAACTCGGTGAACCCGCCGCTCTCCGCCTGCAGCGCGCGGAGGCGCGTCAGGTGGCGCGCCCAGTGCCGGTAGCCCTCCACGTGCCCGAACATGATCGTCGAGGTCGACCGCAGCCCGAGGCCGTGGGCCGCGCGCATGACGTCCAGCCACTGCCCGGTCGTGACCTTGTCCGGACAGATGACCTCCCGGACCTCGTCGTCGAGGATTTCCGCCGCCGTGCCCGGCAGCGTCCCCAGCCCCGCGTCGATCAGCCGCTCCAGGTATTCGGGAACCG
This sequence comes from Alphaproteobacteria bacterium, assembly GCA_963663355.2. Classification (GTDB taxonomy): domain Bacteria; phylum Pseudomonadota; class Alphaproteobacteria; order UBA2966; family UBA2966; genus UBA2966. The sequence continues at coordinate 1,115,042 of CAXXKS010000001.1, read as the reverse complement.
GGAGTCCCAGCGTGTCCGCGCCCTGCACGATCTCCAGGGGCGTGAACGCGTGCACGTGGATCCCCGGCGCGGCGTCCCTGGCGGTCCGGCAGATGTCGAGGTAGGTCCGGCCGGTGTAGCCGGGATGGATCCCGCCCTGCATGCAGACCTCGGTCGCGCCGCGCTCCCACGCCTCGGCCGTGCGCCGCGCGATCTCGTCGAGGTCGACCACGTAGGGACGGCCGCGCAGGCTCTCGCTGAGCCTGCCCTTCGAGAACGCGCAGAACCGGCAGCGGAAGGAGCACACGTTCGTATAGTTGATGTTCCGGTTCACCGCGTACGTCACGACGTCGCCCACGGTCTCCCGCCGCAGCGAGTCGGCCGCCCGGCAAACGGCCTCGAACTCGGCTCCGCGGGCGCCGAAGAGCCGCGCGATCTCGTCCTCGCCCAGGCCGTCCCCGCGCCCGGCGCGCGCCAGGATCCCGTCGACGCCGGACGCGGCGCCGGCCGGAACGGGACCCGCGCTCCCGTCCCGGACGTCCATCGTCGGCGGCTCCGCCGCGCCGGGCGACCACGGGTCCGTTCTGGCGAGGCCCGCCGCGTCGATGGACCGGACGACCGCCGTCCGGAACCCCGGCGCCAGCCAGCGGCCCGGGTCTGCCGCGTAGGCCGGGTAGACCGCCAGCCGCTCGACGAGCTCCTTGCCGCAGGCGCGCGTCCGCTCGGCCAGCCGGTCGAGGTGCGGCCAGGGCGCCTCGGGGTTCACGTAGTCGGGGGTCACGGGCGAAACGCCCCCCCAGTCGTTGATGCCCGCCGCGACGAGCCGCGGCAGGATACCGGCGCTCAGGTTGGGCGGCGCCTGGATGTTGGCGTGCGGCCCCAGGATCAGCCGGGCCATGGCCACGGTCCAGAGGAGCTCCTCCGCCGCGGGCTCGGGCGCGTCCGCCATGCGCGTATCCGGCTTGGCGCGGAAGTTCTGGACGATGACCTCCTGGATGTGGCCGAACGACTCGTGCAGGCCGCGGATCGCCAGCAGCGTGTCGATGCGCTCCTCGCGGGTCTCGCCGATGCCGATGAGGAGTCCGGTCGTCATCGGCACCGCCGCCGCCCCGGCCTCCCGCAGCGTCTCCAGCCGCGCCGCCGGCCTCTTGTCGGGCGAGCCGTGGTGCGGCCCGCCCTTTTCGCACAGCCGCTCCGACGCGCTTTCCAGCATCAGGCCCTGGGATACGGAGACCTCGCGCAGGGCCGCGATGTCGTCCCGGCCCATGACGCCGGGATTGACGTGGGGCAGCAGGCCCGTCTCGTCGAAGACCAGCCTGGCGGCCTCCGCCAGATAGGACAGCGTCGTCCCGTGCCCCAGCCCGTCGAGGGCGCGGCGGGCCGCGGCGTACCGCAACTCCGGCTTGTCGCCGAGGGTGAACAGCGCCTCCTTGCAGCCCGCCGCGGCGCCCCGCCGCGCGACCGCGAGCACCTCGTCCCGCGACATGTAAGCGGCGGCGCCCCGCCGCGGCGGCTTGGCGAACGTGCAGTAGTGGCAGACGTCCCGGCAGAGACGGGTCAGCGGTATGAAGACCTTGCGCGAGTAAGAGACGACCCCGCCGTGGCCCTCGTCGCGCAGGCCGGCGGCGGCGGCCATGAGCTCGGGAAGGGGCACGCCCGCGCCGACCGCCAGCGCGCCGCCGCGGTCGAGAACCGCGCCTTCCGCCCGCGCCCGGTCCAGGAAACCTCGGGGGCCCGGCGTCACTTCGCCGCCCCGACGGCCGCGGCGTGCCCGTGCGGCGGCGCGGCGGCGGCACCGGCCCATCGGCGAAGGCGGCCCGCCGCGCCGGCTTCGGCCAGGACGTCCTGCGCGCGGGTACGCGCGGGCGCGCGCACCAGGAGCCCGAGATCGTCCGGCGTGTCGATGTCGAGGGCGAGATTCGGCAGCTCGACCGTGCGCGGCTGAATCCCGGCGGCGCGCGCGGCGTCGAGGTGCGGATGGTAGCTGTTCTCGCCGAACCTCAGGGCCATGCAGCCCGGGGGCGACAGAACGACGCAGTTCGAGCCCTCATGGTCCCGCGCCGGGACGATCGTCATCGCGGGCGCATCGCCGTGGGCCGCCACGACGGCCCGGATGTCGCGCGGCAGGACCAGGGGCACGTCGCCGGGAACCGTCAGAACCTCCTCCACGCCCTCCTCCCTCAGCGTCCGGCTCGCCCACAGCACGGCCGCCGTCTGTCCTTCGTTCCGCGGCTCGACGAGAACCCGGATACCGAGGCCGGCGCACAGCTCCCGCGCGTCCGCGTCGCGCGTGACCGCCGCGACGCCGTCGAGCTCGGAGACCGCGGCAAGCGTCCGCAGCACGTCCTCGGCCATGGCCCGCGCCAGGGCGCGGCGCTCGGACGGACCCAGGATGCCCGAAAGGCGCTCCTTGGCGTCCGTGAAGTCCTTGACGGGGACGACGGCCCACACGATCGGACGCTACGGGGAGGCGCGGCGGCCGCCGCTCGGGCTTGGCATGTGATCGCAGAACTCCAGCACGGCGCGGGCGAGCATAACCCGATCCTCAAGAGAGTCCATCACCGTGTTCGCGATCCGCACGCCGAGGCCCGGCGCCTCCACCCGCGGCGCCAGTCCGGCGTCCGCCGCGTCGAGGACGAACCCGTCGATGAAGTCCGCGTAGCGGCGGGCGACGCTCACCGGCGAGACCTCGACGCCCAGCTCCCGCATCATCTTCGCCGTGGGGCCCTTGAGCGAGTCCCCCGCGACGATCGGGGTCACGGCGACGACGGGCGCCCGGCAGTCGCGCAACGCCTCGCGGAGCCCGGGCACCGCGAGGACGGGATCGATGCTGACGTACGGGTTGGACGGTGCCACGACAACGGCGCGCAACCCTTCGGCGGCGAGCGCGTCCAGGATCCCGGGGCCGGGCGCCGCTGCCGCCGCGCCGTCGTACTCGAATCCCCGCACCGGAGGCCCGCAACGGTCGCGCACGAAGTAGTGCTGGAACGGCAGCCGGCCCTCCTTCGTGCGGACGACCGTGGCGACCCGGTCGTCGCTCATGGGCAGGACCCGCGCCGCCGCGCCGAGGCGCCGGCAGACGTCGCGCGTGACGGAGCTCAGGCGCTCGCCGGCGGCGAGACGCCGCGTCCGCGCCACGTGCATGGCGAGGTCCTTGTCGCCCAGGAAGAACCAGGTGTCCTCGCCCAGGACCCCGGCCGCCTCCATGAAGTTCCCCGACTCCCCCGCCCGGCCCCATCCGGCGCCGGGGTCGCCGAGGCCCGAAAGCGTGTAGACGAGCGTGTCGATGTCCGGGCAGATGCGGAGGCCGAGATGGTCGAAGTCGTCGCCGGTGTTCGCCACCACCGTGAGCGACGCGGCCTCCACGACCCGGGAGAGGCCGAGCGCGAGCTTGGCCCCGCCGACGCCGCCGGAGAGGACGACGACCGGCGCGGAGCCGCGCGGGCGGTCCCGGGGGGGCTCGCGCCGGGCCGTCACCGGAACAGGTCTTCCCCGGACTCGCGGATGAGCGCGCCGGCATCCGCCGGCGGGCCGGAAAAGGCCGTCCCGCGGACGACGACGAACGGCGTTCCCTCGTCGGCCTGCCCCTGGAGGAGCGAGGCCGCGGCGGCGAGCTCGTCCGCCAGGCCGATCTGCGTCACCTCCAGGGGACGCCCGAAGAGGTCCTCCCGGCCGCGGAGGTCCATCAGGGCCGGCAGCCCCGCGGACCCGAGGGCCACGCCCGTCGTGCCGTTTCGCCACGCGCGCCCGAGGCTGTCGTTGATCACGACCGCGACGGCCGCGCCGCGGAGGTCGCGCAGCCCGCGCCGGATCCGCGCGCAGCTCCCGTCGGGGTCCCGGGGCAGGAGGAGGACCTTCTCGCCCTCCTCCTCCGGTCCCACGTTGGAGCGGTCGATGCCGGCGTTGGCGAGGACGAACCCCAGCCGGTGCACGACGATCAGGACCCCCTGGCGGTAGCGCAGGACACGCTCGCTCTCCGACAGGACGAGCTCCACGAGCCGGGCGTCCTTGCCGGTCTTCCGCGCCAGTTCGAGCGCCTTCCCGGACGGCGTCACGCCGTCGAGCGCGGCGAACCGGTTCTCGGACTTGGAGACGACCTTCTGGGCGACGACGACGACATCGCCGTCCCGCGGGGACTCCTCCGCGCGCGCGTAGCCGTCCGCGATCAGGGCGGCGACGTCGTCGCCGGGCGCCACCAGGGGAACGCCCGGCAGCGCGAACAGCCGGAGAGAGCGCGGCGGCGCCACGAGACCGGGACCCGCGTCTACCCGTCGGCGTCGGCGCGGGGCTCGCCGGTGATGCGGACTCCGGCACCGTCGATCCCGTAGGTCCTGTTCAGGAAGATCAGCACCGACGTCAGGGCCTCGGCTACCGCCGAGTTGTCCACGGGGCCCGCGTGCCAGCCCTTCATGCCGGCGGCTTCGACGAGGTCCAGCACGACGGCGCGCGCCGCCTTGTCGTCGCCGCAGACCAGGACGTCGCAATCGATCCCGTGCGCGACGTCGGCGAGGTGGCCGGCCGCGACGTTCTGAAAGGCGGAGACCACGCGCACGTCCCCGCCGAGAAACGCCTGGGCCCGGCGCGCCGCGGAGCCTTCCGGCGGCAACTGCACGCGGCTCACCCGGGGCGGGACGAGAGGCACCGTGACGTCGACGAAGATCTTGCCCTGGACCGCGTCCCGAACGGCCTCGAGCATGGCCTGGTGGTTGGCGAACGGGACCGTCAGGACAACGATGTCGGCCGCCGCCGCCGCCGCCGCGTTCTCCAGCCCCCGCACGGTGCCCGGAAACCCGAACCCGGCCAGCCGGCCGGCCGCGTCCTCGGCCTTCTCCCCGGCGCGGGAGCCGATGACGATGTCGTAGCCCGCCTTGAGCCAGCGCACGGCGAGGCCCCATCCGAGATCGCCGGTGCCGCCGAGTATGGCGAGCGTGGGTCGGGTATCGGCCATGTCGTCTCCCTTCGCGGTCGGTGCGGTGCCGACTTCTACCATCCGGGCACGGCGGGGAACACACCGCGCGGACCTTCCGCTATATAAGGGGTCCGACGATCCGGAATGTCCACGAACCGGAGGACTGCAGCATGGAATTCGGCTTTTACCTCCCGACGCGGGGACCGTTGAGCGCGCCCGACCGGATGACGGCCCTGGCCGCCAAAGGCGAGGAGCTGGGCTACGGCTACATCGCCGTGACCGACCACGTCGTCGTGCCGCGCAACGTGGACTCCACGTATCCCTATACCGACGAGGGCGACTGGCCCGCGGGACAGGTCGGGGACTTCCACGACCAGTTGACGGTCCTCGCCTATCTCGCGGGACGGACCGGCTCCGCCCGCCTCCTCACGTCGGTCATGGTCGCCCCGCACCGGGCGCCGGTGCTTACGGCGAAGATGCTGTCCACGATCGACGTCCTGTCGGGCGGCCGGCTGACGGTCGGCGTCGGCGCGGGCTGGTGCAGGGAGGAGTTCGAGGCCCTCGGGGCGCCGCCCCATGCGGAGCGCGGCAGGGTCACCGACGAATACGTCCGCGTGTTCAAGGAGCTCTGGACCGCGGACGACCCCGAGTTCCACGGCGACTACGCGGACTTCGCCGATATCGCGTTCCAGCCCAAGCCCGTCCAGAAGCCGCACCCGCCGATCTGGATCGGCGGCGAAAGCGGGCCCGCCCTGCGCCGGATCGTCCGGGTCGGCGACGGCTGGCTTCCCATCGCGCACAATCCGAACTTCCCCCTCGACACCCGCGAACGCTACGCGGCGGGCCTGGACCGCCTGGAGCGCCTCGCCGGCGAGGCGGGACGGAGCATGGACGGCATCGGACGCGCCTTCTTCATCATGCGGTGGGGGTCGGAACCCGGCGACCCCCTGCCGCCCATGGGCACGGACGGTCCGGCGACGGACGGGAACCGCCGCCTGATGACGGGAACGGCGGAGCAGATGGCGTCGGACATCGCGGCGCTGGAAGGACTCGGCGTGAAGGCGCTCATGCTGAACTTCGAACGCCCGGACCTGTCCCGGACCATGGAGCGCATGGAGGCGTTCGCCCGCGACGTCGCGCCGCTCGCGGCGTAGACGGAAGGCGCCCGCGGACGCCGGCGGACGGGGACAGGGAGACCGTCATGAAGATCGGGTTCTACGTTCCCACGCGGGGCCCCCTCGCCGCGCCGGAACACATGTCGGCGCTCGCCGGGACGGGCGAGTCGCTCGGGTTCGACTTCCTGTCCATGACGGACCATCTGGTGGTGCCGCGCAGCCGGGTCTCGGACTATCCCTACACGCGGGACGGCAACTGGCTGCCCGGACGCTTCGGGGACTTCCTCGACCAGCTCACGGCCCTGGCGTTCGTCGCCGGACGGACGGAGACCGTCGGGCTGCTGACCTCCGTGCTCGTGCTGCCCCATCGGTCTCCGGTCCCGACCGCGAAGGCCCTGGCGAGCCTCGACCACCTGTCCGGCGGGCGTCTCTCCGTCGGCTGCGGAGCCGGGTGGATGAAGGAGGAGTTCGAGGCGGTGGGCGCGCCGCCGCACCCGGAGCGCGGCAAGGTCGCGGACGAGTACATCCGGGTCTTCAAGGAGCTCTGGACCAGCGACGACCCGCGGTTTCACGGAGACTACGCGGACTTCTCCGACATCACGTTCGAGCCGAAACCCGTGCAGAAACCGCACCCGCCGATCCTGGTGGGCGGCGAGAGCCCGCCGGCCATGCGGCGCGCCGCGGCGCTCGGCGACGGTTGGATCCCCATGGCCCACAACACCCGCGTCCCCCTCGACACGCTGGAGCGGCTGACGGCCTACGTCGACAGGCTCCGCCGGCTCGCGGACGACGCCGGCCGCGACCCGGCGTCGCTCCGGGTCGTCTGGTTCGTGCTGTGGTGGGGGACCGAGCCGGGCGAGCCGCTCCCGCCGATGGACGTCGACGGACCGTTCCCGGGCGGCGACCGGCGCCTCCTGAGCGGCGGCGCGCAGCGGATGAAGGACGACATGGCGGCGATGGAGGAGATCGGCGTCGACTCCGTCATCCTCAGCTTCGAACGGGAGACCGTCGCGGCCTCGCTCGACGCCATGGCGGCCTACGCCGAGGAGTTCATCCCCGCGGGACGCCGGCCATGAGCCGCGAGCTGAAGCCGTGGAAGCTGCTGGAGTCGCGGGAGCTCTTCGTGGTTCCGGAGCGCCTGAGCGTGTCCGCGCAGGCGGTGGAGCTTCCCGGCGGCCGGCGCTACGAGCCGTACTACCGCGTCGACCTCGCCGACCAGGCGTGGGTCGCGGCCACGACCGCCGACGGCCGGTTCGTCTGCCAGCGCCAGTACAAGCACGGTCCGGGCCGCGTTTCGCTGACCCTTCCCGGCGGCATCGTCGATCCCGGAGAGGACCCCCTGGACACGGCCCGGCGGGAACTGCTGGAGGAAACGGGTTACGCCTGCCGGCACTGGCGGCATCTCGGCACGTTCTGCCGCAACAACAACCAGCATTGCGGCGAGGAGCACGTCTTCCGGGCGACCGGGGCCGAATGGAGACAGGAGCCGGACCCGACGACCAATCTCGAGGAGATCGAGACCGTGCTCCTGACGCGCGACGAGCTGTCCGCCGCCGCGGCGAGCGGAGAAGCGCCGGTCCTGGGGCATCTGGCCGGCATACTGATGGCGCTCCGCGAACCGGCGCCGGAGCCGGAGCCGGGCGCGTAGCGCGGCGCCCGGAACCGCGGCCATGCGCGAAGGGCGGCGGCGCTTCACCCGGTATTTCGCATACGGCTCCAACATGCACGCGCCGGGCATGCGCATCCGCTGTCCGCGGGCCCGCCTCCTCGGCGCGGCGTCCCTGCCGGGCTGGGAGTTCTTCGTCTGCGCCCGGGGGTACGCGTCCATCAGGCCGGTCCGGAACGCGGCGGTGCACGGCGCGCTCTGGGCCATCGGGCCGAGGGAGGAAGCGGCCCTGGACCTCTACGAGGATGTCGCGGACCGCCTGTACGAGAAGGTCGCGGTCGACGGGGGCGCGCTGACCTACGTGGCGACCGACCGGCGGCCGGGCCGGCCCCGCGCCGGATACATGCGCATCGTCCGCGAGGCGGCGGCGGCCCTCGGCCTCCCGGAGGACTACCGGGCGCTCCTCCGGACCTTCGGATAGGCCTCCCGGCTCCAGGTTGCCCCAGCTCGTCACGCGCGCGGCGCGGACCGCGATCACGGGGAGGCCCCCCAGGGACATGCCGCGCAGTTGAGGATACCGTCCGCGGAGCAGGTCCTGCGCCCGGTCGTGCTCGGCGCCGTCCTCGAGGATGTCGGCGGTCCCGCGCGCCATCACCCAGCCGAGCCGTTCCCAGTCCTCCTCGTAGCGGTCGACGACCAGGGCCACCGCCGGGTTCTCGCGTATGTTGGCGATGCGCTTGAGGGGCCGTCCCGTCTTCGGCTTCTCGTCGACGGTGATGTAGACGCTGCTTCCGTCCACCGCGTAGCACACGGGCACGACGTGCGGCCGCCCGGCGGCGTCGGCGGTCGCCAGCCGGCCCACGCGGCAACTCTCCAGGAACGCGCTCTGCCGCTCGTCGAACACGGCGATTACCGTACCACGGCGAGCGGCGCCGGGACTTCCGCCTTCGGGCGAGGGACAGGGTGAGGACAACGCCGTCCACCCCTACCCCCGGCGGCGCGCGCGTGGATTTGCCGGTGCCGCGCCGGGGTGGCAAGGTACCCGGCGGTTCAGCAGGGAGGCCGCCATGCAGTTCGGTTTCGGACTTCCGGCCCGGGGGCCGCTCGCCGGCCTCGACGGCGTGCGCGCCATGGCGACGCGGGGCGAGGAACTGGGGTACGGCTGTCTGACCGTCCCCGACCACCTCGTCATTCCGCGGACCTACGACCGGGAGTACCCCTACTCCGACTCGGGCGAGATGCCCGGCGGCGGCGCGGGAGACTGTCTCGACCAGTTGACCGTCGTGACCTTCGCGGCGGCGGTCACGACGAGGCCGCGGCTTCTCACCTCGGTGCTGGTCGTTCCCCACCGGCCCGCGGTGCTCGCGGCGAAGATGCTCTCCACCATCGACATCCTGTCGAACGGCCGCCTGAGCGTCGGCGTCGGCGCCGGCTGGATGCGGGAGGAGTTCGAGGCCCTCGGCGCGCCGCCCCACGCCGAACGGGGCAGGGTCACCGACGAGTACATCCGGGCGTTCAAGGAGCTGTGGACCGCGGACGACCCGTCCATGCAAGGCGACTACGTCGCGTTCTCGGACGTCGTCTTCGAGCCCAAGCCCGTCCAGAAGCCGCACCCGCCGATCTTCGTCGGGGGCGAGAGCGGCCCGGCCCTGCGCCGCGCGGTCGAGCTGGGCGACGCCTGGTATCCCCTCGGCGCGAACCCCAGGAACCGCATGGACACGCGCGGGCGCTACAGGGCCAACGTGGAGAGGCTCCGCGCGCTGGCGGAGGAGAAGGGCCGCGACCCGTCCACCGTCACCCTGGCGTTCTGGGCCAACTGGGCCGGCGTGACCGAGACCGAGGCCGACGACGGCAGCCGCCGCCTGTTCATGGGCGCGCCGGAGGAGATCGCGAGCGACGTGGCGTTCTTCCGGGAGCTGGGCGTCGAGGTGCTCAACTTCAACTTCCTCTCCCCGAGCCTGAGCGAGACGCTCGAGAAGATGGAGATGTACGCGAAGGACATCCTCGACCTGTAGCGCGCCGCGCGCGCCGCCGCCCCGCCGTTCAGGTCCCGGCGTGCCGCCGTCCCAGGCTGTCGATGATCGGGCAGTCCGGCCTGTGGTCGCCCTTGCAGGCGTCGACGAGGTGGGCGAGCTCGTCGTGCAGCGACCGCAGTTCCCGCTGCTTCCTGCCGATCTCCTCCAGCCGCTTCGCCGCGATGCGCTTCACGTCGGCGCTGGACCGGCGCCGGTCCTCGTAGAGGCCCAGCAGTTCCCTGCATTCGCCGATGGAGAACCCGAACGCCCGCGCCCGGCGGACGAACACGAGCTTCCGCACGGCGCCGTCGTCGTAGACCCGGTATCCCGCCTCCGTGCGGGACGGCGCCGGGACCAGTCCGATGTCGGCGTAGTACCGGACCGTCTTGACCGGCAGCCCCGCCGCGTCCGCCGCCGCCGAAATATTCATGACCGGCCCCTTGACCCTCCAGGGGCTGGAAACATTACGTTGCCGCAAGGGAAGACTCAACGGGTGTCGACATGGCCGCCATAGCCGCGAGACTCGCCATCGACTGGCGCTGCCCCCACACGTGGAGCCGGGCGTCGAAGAACACGGCTTGGTGCCTCCTGGGCTGCGCCATCGGCGACTTCGGCACCATCGCGTTCTTCCAGTTCGCCGGCATCCCCTGGCCGACGATGGCGATCATGGTCCTCGCCATCGTGAACGGGCTGCTGACCTCCATCGCCCTCGAGACCTGCATCCTGGTCCGCCAGATGGACCTCGGGACCGCGTTCAGGACGGCGATCGGGATGTCGTTCATCTCGATGATCGCCATGGAGGCCATGATGAACGCGGTGGACTGGGCGCTGACCGGCGGCGCGGTGCTGACGTGGTGGGTCGTGCCCGTCATGCTGGCCGCCGGCTTCGTCACCCCGCTGCCCTACAACTACTGGCGGCTGAAGGCGCTCGGGCGGGCGTGTCACTGAGACGGGCCGCGATCCCGGCCGTCCTGGCCGCCGCCGCCCTCGGCGGATACCTCGTCCTCGACAGCCACGGCGGCGGCGACGCAGACGGCGCCGGCAGCGGCGGGCCGCCGCTGGCCACGGTCGTCGTGCCGGACGCCCTCTCGGCGGAGGCGCGGCGCGGGCGGGAGACCTACGAGGCGAACTGCGCGTCCTGCCACGGCCGGAACGCCGCCGGACAGGACGGGGTCGCCCCGCCGCTGGTCCACGTCATCTACGAACCCGGCCATCACGGCGACGAGTCGTTCCAGCGCGCGGCCGCCCTGGGCGTCCGGGCCCACCACTGGCCGTTCGGGGACATGCCGCCGGTCGAGGGGCTGACGCGGCGCGACGTCGCCGGCATCGTGGCCTACGTCCGCGAGCTCCAGCGGGCCAACGGCATCCGGTGAGGGCGCGGGCGTGAGGCCGGTCCTGCTGGCCGGACTGCTCGCCCTGACCGCGACGCCGGCGTTCGCCGGCCACGAGCTCGACAACCGCGACATCGGGAACGGGCGCGCCCTGTACATGGAACACTGCGCGTCCTGCCACGGGGCCCGGCTCGAGGGACAGCCGAACTGGCGAAGCGCCGGACCGGACGGGGTCCTGCCGGCGCCGCCCACGACGCAAGCGGACACACTTGGCATCACGACAACCGGCTTCTCTTCGACTACACGAAACTGGGCGGCGAGGCCCTGATGGACGCCCGGGGCATCACGGGATTCAAGAGTGGCATGCCGGGCCTCGGCGGCGTGCTCTCCGACGACGGAATCTGGGACATCCTGGCTTACATCCGCTCCACCTGGCCGGAGCGTATCAAGAATATCCAGGCCCAAAGAAACCCGCCCCACGACGACTGACCGATCCGGCCGTCTGACCTGTCAGGAGATTCCTCTGCGAAACGTGGTCCGGCCCGACGCGCCCCGGAGGGTCCCCTTTCCCGCTCTTGCGGGAGAGGGACAGGGAACCCGAGGGCGCCTCGGAGAATGATCGCCGCCCCAACCGCGTTCTCGCGGAGGAATCCTGCCACGGGGGAGGGAGTCTTCTTCTCCTCCCCCCTGGCAGGAGGCCGGGAGGCCCGGATGCGGCGAACAAGGGCGGCGGCAGTCCTTGCAGGGAGTTCTCCGCGGTCGATTGAACTGGAACGGATCGCCTTGAAGGCCGGCGGCCGACGGTGACGATTGCCAAGCGCTTGCGGGACCGCAAGGACAACGCCGCCGGAACCCGCGTCAGTCCCTCCAGCATCCTGATATCGGGCCCGCGACGCGGACTCTTGGACGTGACGGTCGTCTAGAATTCGATGCGTCCGTGCTCGTCTCCGCGCCGACCGATTCCGGCCGCGAAGGACGATGGTCGGAATCCGCCGTCGCCGGAAACGATCCTGGAACCTCAAAACTCCTGCTCGGGTTCTTCCGAAATTCCCCGCACTTGCGCCTTGCGGAAGCCTTGATGCCGAAGTTGAGGTCGCATCGCAGCGGTGCCCGCCTGGGTGAAGCACCACCCCAGCGTGTCGCCGGACGCGGCGCCAAAGAGCGAGAACCCGGCGTGCGGCGTGCCGGCGGTTGTACCGACCCACCGAATGCCGGCAGGTGGTAGCCTCACTTCTGTAAAAAGCCGGCCCTCGCCGCCCCGCAGCCGGTCGCCGCTGCCCGCGTCCACGCCGCATGCCGGCGAGCAAACCGAGCGACAGCCCTAGCCCGTACACGTCCCACTTCTCAGTAGCCGCCCTCGGCAATACGCCGCCAAGCCCCGCGTAGAAGGCAGCGCGCCCTCGACCCCGAGGCACATCACGCCGGCCTTCGCCACCATGTTAAAAGTGTTCACATTATTAATATCTTTAGATTAACTATATCTCGCCAAACCATCGACACCAACCATATCTGGAGGTCCTTTCCATGTTGATGTACATCACGAAGCAGGGCATTGAGCGACGACGGCTTGATATTGAAGATGGGGCTATCTAGCGGTGAACCCCCTTGCCAAGGATGTACTCCGGAGCCCGCCAACCGGCTGGGTTCTAGGCGCCACCATGGGCACCGGCGTATCTGTATCGCGTTCCACGGCGACGGTCGAGAGTGGACGATTGTCATCGACGAACGTGAAGCGGCGACGCTGTCCTACCCCATGCGACGGCTATGACCATCGCCACCTAGACAAGCATACTCAGCGCTTCTTCAATAGTTTTTCGGTCGTCAATCAGGAGGACCGAGATCGAGTGGAGATGGTCTCGCTGACTTGGCAGGAAGAGCGATGTTCAGCAATTTGAGATACCGGCTTGTTCTTGAAGATGAGTGCGACTCCGTCGACTCTTCCAACCAGTGCTCATCTCCTTATCTATACTTGAAGGACACGAGCCATGGCACCGGTGCCAATACCGCCCATCCGCGACAATTAGAGACACATCAAGTCTTTAGATATGACCAGGATCGTATGGATGCGTCCACGCGGCTTGCACCCAACGTTGGCAAACGTGCTGGTGCCAAGTTGTTCTGATGAGGAAGACTTGTCATGTTCAACCTGCATATCGTGAAAAGACTAGGCCTAATCAATATCCGAACAGTCCGCTTCGGCACGGTTCGTGCAGCGTCCATCGCGGGGTTGAAACCAGGCTCGCGCGCCCCTTCGAGATCGATCGTGCCCCTGCTCCCCTGTGGGCAAAGCCAATCCGCCATCATATCCGAGCCGTCTGCCCGCGCACCGATCGACGAGGAACCTCATGGTTCCGCCACGGTTACGGCGGACAGGGTGTCTCTGGCGATGATCGCATGCGCGTAGGTCGTGCAAGCGCGGATGTCGTCCGGCTCCAGACCCGGATAGTCGTCCAGGATGGCTTCCGGCCTAACGCCCCGCGCCAACAAGCTCAAGACGAGCTCCACCGAGATTCGCATGTCGCGGATGATGGGTTTGCCGCCGAAAACATCCGGGAGCCGTGACGCGCTCGAGCAGCTCGGTACGTTCCGTTATGGCTTCCTCCGTCGTCCCCCGGCGGCAACGCCGCCGACGCCTGTCCGACCGCGGCCGATTCAAACGCATGCCCACCCACGACCGGCCGGCGGGCGAGGAACTCGATCCGGGCCGTAAGCTACCGGTTCGCGGGGACGTAGTCGTCGAGGTAGGCGACGACTTCGCTCACGGGGACGACGTCGGCGTACTTCTTGGCCATGTCGTAGAGGTTCTGGAAGTGCGGGCTCTCGTGCACGTCGGCGACGCATTCCTCGGGCACGATGGTGCGGTAGCCGTGCTGCACGCTGTCCAGCACGGTGGAGCGGATGCACCCGGAGGTCGAGCCGCCGGTGACGATCACCGTGTCGACGCCGTACCAGACGCACAGCGACGGCAGGTGCGTCTGGAAGAACGCCGACGCGCCCACCTTGCGGTAGATCACGTCGCGGCCCTCGTCGACGGTCAGGCGGGGGTCGAGCTCGGCCATCCGCGAGCCGATCTTGATGTTCTGGAGCGCCGTCGGGGCGTCGCTCCGGGTGCCGCGCACGCCGCAGTCGTGTCCGTTCTCCATGTAGGCCACGTAGCACCACACGACCGGCAGCCCCTTCGACCGCGCGAGCCCGCAGATCTCGTTGATGCGGTCCATCTGCCGGGGATCGGTGGAATAGGCGGAGTCGTACTCCTCCTCCAGCGTGAAGGCGCTCTGCACGTCGACGTTGACGACGATCGGCTTGCGGCCGAAGCCGAACTTGCGCCGCGGCGGCGCCGACTTCAGGTCCTCGTACATCTGCCGGGCCGTCTTGTTCGAGAGTTCCATGGCGTCGCCTAAGCCCGTTCCTTGCAGGCGTCCAGGATCTCCGCCCCCGTGGCGGGCCAGACGCCGTCGTGGCCGAGAATGTAGTCCAGGGCCTCCCTGAGATAGCGCACCCGGTAGGGATGCCCCATCACCCAGGGATGCAGGGCGATCGACAGGATGCGCCCGCCGTACCGTCCGGCCTCCGCGTAGAGCACGTCGAACTGGTCCTTGATCTGCTGGACGAACTCCGCCTCGCGGTGGTGGAAGCGGAGCAGCACCTCCCGGTCGTCGAGCTCGACCGTGTGGGGCATGGCGTAGAGGTCGCCGTTCTTCGTCCTGAAGCGGTACGGCATGTCGTCGTTGCACCAGTCGCACTGGTACTCGATGCCGTTCGCAGCCAGCAGCTCGGGGGTGTTGTCCGACTGGGACTTGCCGATGGACAGCCAGCCCCGGACCGGCTGGCCCGTCGTCTCGCGCAGCGACCCGATGCAGTCCCTGACGCGGCCGGCCTCCAGCGCCTCGTCCATGCCGCCGTAGTGCATGCAGCCCATGTGTACGCCGTGGGCGACGACCTCCCAGCCGCGCTTGACGATCTCGTCGACGACGGCCGGATAGCGCTCGCCGACGGCGGAATTCAGCGCCGCCGAGGCCTTGATCCCGAGCTCGTCGAAAAGCCTGAAGAAGCGGAAGACGCCGACCCGCAGGCTGTAGTCCCGGTGGGAGTAGTTCCGGTAGTCGGGATAGGGCCGGTTGAAGCCGCCGGGCGGCGGCACGGGCCGGGTCTCCATGTCCATCGGGAACCATTGCAGCAGCGGCGTGATCCACAGCGCCACGCGCGCCCCGCCCGGCCACGCGACGGGCCTCGCCCGGAACAGGATTTCCCAGTCGTAGCGGTCGTGGTCCATCCCGTAGCCGCGGATCGGGTACTCGAGGTAGTCGTCGGGCAGGCTCATGGCGCTACTCCGCGCCCGCCGCGGACTGCGCCGCGACGACGTCGTCGTAGTGGTGCGCGAAGTAGTGCTCGGCGATCTCGCGCCCCGTCGTCACCCAGACGTCGTCGTGGCCGGTGATGTACTCGAGCGCCTCGGCGAACGGCCCGATGCGGTGCGGCTGCCCGACGAGGAAGGGGTGCAGCGGAATGCACATGACGGTGCCGTTCTCCGCCCCCTCCTCGTAGAGCTGGTCGAACTGCCGCTTGATCACCTCGGTGTACTGGCGCGGCGGACTCGAGTTGATCTGGTGGTAGACCACGATGTCGTTCATCTCCAGCGAGTAGGGAATGCTGATCAGCCGGCCCTTCCTCACCTTGACGGGCTGCGGCTGGTCGTCGTGGAACAGGTCGCAGGTGTAGAGGACCCCGTACTCGGCCAGCAGGTCGAGGGTCTGCTCGGTGTTGCTCAGCGCCGGCGACAGCCAGCCGGCCAGCGTCTGGCCGGACGCCTTGTGGATCGTCTCGATCACGTCCTCGATGAGCGCGCGGTGCTGCGCCTCGCTCATGCCGTACTGGTAGCGGGTGTTGTAGACGCCGTGGGAGAACAGCTCCCAGCCGCGCTCCACGCAGGCCTCGATAATCTCGGGATGGTGATCGCAGACGGCCACGTTGAGGGACACGCTGCCGCGCACGCCGTAGCGGTCCATCGCCTCCATCATGCGCCACACGCCGACCCGGTTGCCGTAGTCGCGGTGGGCGTAGAAGACGACGTCGGGCGCCGGCCGCGACATGTCCTGGCGCACCGGGTTGGGCGGCGGACGGGTTTCGTAGAACTCGATGTTGGGCGCGACCCAGAAGGCGACGCGGGCGCCGTTCGGCCAGGTGATCCTGGGCCGGTCGTTGTAGGGCGAATACGCGTAGATGCCGGGATCGCTGAGGGTCACGGCCGTCCTCCCCCGTCGTTCGCGGGAACGTAGTCCGCGAGATGGTCGATCACGTCCCGGGCCGGGATCACGTCGGCGTACTTCGCCGCCATGTCGTAGAGGTTGGCGAAGTGCGGGCTCTCGTGCCGGTCGGAGGTGCACTCCTCGGGCACGACGGTGCGGTAGCCGCTCTGGAGGCTGTCCACCACGGTCGCGCGCACGCAGCCGGAGGTCGACCCGCCCGTCACGATCACGGTGTCGGTCCCGTACCACACGCAGAGCGACGAAAGGTGCGTCTGGAAGAACGCCGACGCGCCCCGCTTGTTGATGACGACGTCGGTATCCCGGTCGACGCGGCAGCGGTCGTCGAGCTCCGCCTTGGCCGAGCCGACCTTGATGTTCTGGAGGGCGTCCTCGTGACGGTTCCGGGTGCCCCAGACGCCGCAGTCGTCGGCGTTCTCCATGTAGGCCACGTAGGTCCACACGACGGGCAGGCGCTTCGACCGGGCGAGGTCGGAGATCTCGTTGATGTAGTCGATCTGCCTCGGATGGGTGGAATAGGCGGACGTGTAGTCGTCCTCCAGCGTGAAGGACTTCTGCACGTCGACGTTCACGACCATCGGCCGCCTGCCGAAACCGAAGCGCGGCTTCGGATCGGCCTTGAGCTCCTCCCACATCTGGCGTGCGGTCTTGTCCGAGAGTTCCATGGGCGTCCCTTCCCCGTTCGCGCCGCGCGGCAACGTTACGGGAGCGGGCGGGAGTGGTAAAGTCGCCCCGCCCCGCCGCAACGCCCTTTCGGGAGCCCGAGACCGTGACAGAGAGCGCCACCGCGACCTTCCGCCGGCTGCTGGCCGGACCCGGCGTCGTCATGGCGCCGGGCGCGCCGGACCCGTTCTACGCCAGACTCGTCGCCCACGCGGGGTTTCCCGCCGTCTACATGACCGGCGCGGGCACGACGGCCGTGCGCCTCGGCATGCCCGACGTGGGCCTCCTGACCATGACGGAGATGGTCGACAACGCGGCGCGCGTCGTGGACGCCTCCGGCCTGCCCGTCGTCGCCGACTGCGACAACGGCTACGGCGGGCCGCTGAACGTCCGGCGCGCGATCCGGAGCTACGAGCGGGCGGGAGTCGCCGCCGTCCACATCGAGGACCAGGCCATCCCGAAGCGCTGCGGCCACTTCGCCGGCAAGCAGCTCGTTCCGGCGGAAGAGATGGTCGCCAAGGTCAAGGCGGCGGTCGACGCCAGGACGGACCCCGGCTTCGCCGTCATCGCCCGCACCGACGCCATCGCGGTGGAAGGGTTCGACGCGGCGCTGGACCGCGCCGCCCTCTACGAGGAGGCCGGCGCCGACATGCTCTTCGTGGAGGCGCCGACGGACACGGAGCAGATGGCGCGGATCGGAAGCGGCTTCGGCGTCCCGCACGTCGCCAACCTGGCGTCGAGCCGCAAGACGCCGCTGCTGACCGCCGAGGAGCTCGGGGAGCTCGGGTTCAAGCTCGCCATCTATCCCGGCCTGCTCCTGCTGTCGACGGTCCGCGCGGCCCTGGGCTGCCTCGGCCGTCTCAGGGAGGAGCGGACCTGGGCCGGCATGGAGGCGGACCTGCCCACGTTCGACGAGATGCTGAACCTCATGGGGATGGAGGAGGTGGCGGCGCTCGAGGAGCGCTACGCGCTGCCCGAACCGGGAGCGGCCCGGTGAAGGTCGGCGTCTTCCTCGGCAGCCAGCACCCGCCCGGCGCGGACATCCGCCGGGAGTTCGAGCACGCGGTCGCGCAGACCCGCGCCGTCCGCGACGCCGGGTTCGACTCGCTGTGGCTGGGACAGCACTACCTCACCTGGCCCGACCAGTTCCTGCAAACCACGCCCCTGCTCGCCCGCCTGGCGGCGGAGACCGGCGACATGGCCGTCGGCACCAACATGCTCCTGCTGCCGCTGCACAACGTCGTCGACGTGGCCGAGCAGTACGCGACGATGGACGTCATCTCGGGCGGCCGGCTGATCCTGGGCGTCGGGCTCGGGTACCGGGAGATCGAGTTCGAGGGGCTCGCCGCGGACCGCCGGACGCGGGCGTCCCGGTTCGAGGAGCAGGTCGCCGCCCTCAAGCTCCTCTGGGAGGAGGACGGCGCCACCTTCGAGGGCGAGCACGTCCGGTTCACGAACCTCTCGATCCGCCCGAAGCCGCTGCAACGGCCCCGCCCGGAGATCTGGATCGGCGCCGCCGCGGACCCCGCCGTCGAGCGCGCCGCCCGGCTGGGCGACGCCTGGGCCGGGACCTCGGTCACGACGCTGGGCGAGATCCGGCGGCAGCTCCCCGTCTACCATCGGGCGCGCCGGGAGGCCGGCCTCCCCCCGCCCCGGGACGTCGCGCGCAACGTCGAGGTCTTCGTCGCCGGGACCCGCGAGGAAGCCTGGGAGTACGGCGGGCGGTACATCGCCAAGAAGTTCGAGACCTACTTCTCCTGGGGCATGGACCGGAACACCGGCGACGACGGGAACGCCGGCATGTCCCTGGAGGACCTGGCCAGGGACCGGTTCGTCGTCGGCGACCCGGAGGACTGCATCCGGGGCTGCCTCGAGCATCGGGACGCGGGCATCACCCACCTCCAGATCCGCCTCAACTTCCCCGGCATCCCCCACGACTCCGTGCTCCGGGCGATCCGCCTGTTCGGCGCGGAAGTCCTGCCGCACCTGAGACAGGGCCCGGACCCCGGCGGGTAGCGTTTCGCCATGCCGCCGCCAGTCGATGCCCGGTTCATGCCGGCGGGTCGTTCGGAGCCGCGCCCAGGGCGGACACCCTCACCCTGTCCCTCTCCCGCAGAGCGGGAGAGGGGACCCTCGGGGCGCGGTCGCGCAATTCGGTCTTGCGGGGGAGGGCCGGGGTGGGTGGACTGCGGTACGCGCCGGCCCCCGACTCCGTGCGAACTGTGCGAATTCGTCCCGGCCCCCTTCCGAACCGGACGGCAATGGATGGCGCCCCCGGATACGGCCGCGATATAGTGTCGTCCCGCCGCCGGGAGGGACACCCGGCGGAATTCAGCGCCAAGCCGGCAGGATCCCGTTCCAGGGAGGACGGAACGAATGCGAGATTTCGGCCCGCTGGTCACGTTGAACCGTCCCGCGTTCGTCCACCCGACCGCGCTGATCTACGGGAAGGTGACGGTCGGGCCGGGATCGTCGCTGTGGGCCAACACCGTCATCCGCGCCGAGAACGACGAAGTGGCGATCGGCGCCAACACGAACATCCAGGATTTCGCCATGATCCACGTCGGAACGGCGACGAGCGCGATCATCGGCGACAACTGCTCGGTGACCCATCACTGCACGGTGCACGGATGCGTCGTCGCCGACAACTGCCTGATCGGGATCAACGCGACCGTCATGGACGGCGCGGTGATCGGGGCGAACAGCATCGTCGCGGGCGGCGCGTTCGTGACGGAGGGAACGGTCGTCCCCGAAAACTCCATCGTCGCGGGCGTCCCCGCCAGGGTCGTCAAGACCCGGAACAGCCGGGACGCGAACTGCTACAACGCGATCCTCTACAACCTCAACGCCGCGGCCTACGCGCGCGGCGAACACCGGGCCTGGGACGATCCGGCCACGGCCGCGGAGGCCGGGCGGCGCCTCGAGGCGTTCCGGGCCGAACACGGGCCGGCGGAAGGGACGCCGCGAGGTTCGGCGCAAACGGAGCGGAGCGCATGAGCGACATACGTATCGAGCATCCCTATCTCCTGTTCCTGGGCGACGCCCGCGACCAGCTCGCCGCCAAGACGGCGGACGGCATCGCCTTCTGGCGGCGCGACTGGTGCGTGGGCCAGTTCCGCCTCCCCGGCTGCAAGGCCGACTGCGGGCTCCCGGACATGACGATCGCGGAGGCCGCGTCGAAGGGCGCCAGATCGCTGATCGTCGGCGTCGTCAACGCCGGCGGCGTGCTGCCCGGATCCTGGACGGACACGATCGTCGAGGCGCTGGAAGCCGGCATGGACGTGGCCAGCGGCCTGCACATGCGCGTCGCGGACGTCCCGGCCGTTCGGGACACGGCCGAACGCCTGGGCCGCCGGCTGTTCGACGTACGGCACCCGACGCGGGAATTCGCCACCGGCACGGGAACCAGGCGGACCGGCAGGCGTCTGCTCACGGTGGGCACGGACTGCTCCATCGGCAAGATGTACACCTGCCTCGCCATGGAGCGGGACATGCGGACGCGGGGCCTGAAGGCGGATTTCCGCGCCACCGGCCAGACCGGAATCTTCATCGCGGGCACCGGCGTCTCGGTCGACGCGGTGGTCGCGGACTTCATCTCGGGCTCGGTCGAATGGCTGACGCCCGACAACGATCCCGACCACTGGGACCTGATCGAAGGTCAGGGCTCCCTGTTTCACGCCTCCTACGCGGGCGTCACGCTCGGCCTGATCCACGGCTCCCAGCCCGACGCCCTGGTGATGTGCCACGAGCCGACCCGCACGAACATGCGTGGCCTTCCCGACACCCCCCTGCCGCCGGTCGACCTGTGCATCCGCGCCAACGTCGACGCCGCGCGTCTGACCAATCCCGCGTGCCGGATGATCGGCGTCGCCGTCAACACTTCGGCGCTCGACGAGGAGGCGGCGCGGGACTGCCTGGACGCCCTCGAGGACGAGACCGGCCTGCCCTGCATCGATCCGGTTCGGGACGGCGTGGCCCGCCTGGTCGACGCCCTTCCGTGAGCGGCCGGCGCCTCGTCGTCCGGGAAGAGGACTGGCCCGTCGAGGGCATCTTCAGGATCTCCCGGGACAGCAGGAGAGCCGCCGAAGTCCTCGTCGTGGAGATTCACCAGGACGGGCGGCGCGGACGCGGCGAGTGCGTGCCCTACCGGCGTTACGGCGAGACGCGCGAGGGCGCGGTCCGGCAGATCGAGGCGCTTCGCGCCGAGATCGAGAACGGCGCGCTGGGACGCCCCGCCCTGCAACGGCGCCTCGGGCCCGGCGCGGCGCGGAACGCGCTGGACTGCGCGCTGTGGGATCTGGACGCCAAGCTCTCCGGGGTCCCGGTGTGGCGTCTGGCGGGACTGCCCGAGCCGCAGCCCGCGGTCACGGCGTTCACGATCAGCCTGGACCGGCCCGAGGCGATGGCGGAGGTTGCCCGGGAGAACGCCCACCGCCCCCTGCTCAAGCTGAAGCTCGGCGGCGACGGCGACCTCCGCCGCGTGCGCGCGGTCCGGGAGGCCGCGCCGGACGCGACCCTCATCGTCGATGCCAACGAGGCCTGGACTCCGCCGGCGTTCTCCCGGCACGGGGACGAGCTCGCCGGGCTCGGCGTCGCGCTGGTCGAGCAACCGCTGCCCGCCGGAGCCGACGGCGCCCTCGACGGCCTGAGACGGTCGGTGCCCGTGTGCGCCGACGAATCCGTGCACGACGCGGCGACGCTGGCCGGCGTCGCGCGGCGCTACGACTTCGTCAACGTCAAGCTGGACAAGACCGGCGGCCTGACCGAGGCGCTGCGGCTGGTCGGCGCCGCCCGGTCCGCGGACATCGGCGTCATGCTGGGCTGCATGGTGGGAACGTCCCTGGCCATGGCGCCGGCGACCCTCCTCGCCGGCGCCGCCCGGTTCGTGGACCTGGACGGCCCGCTCCTCCTGGCGGAAGACCGGGACCCCGGACTCCGGTACGCCGGCAGCACCGTGCACCCGCCGCCGCCGGAGCTGTGGGGCTGACCGGACGCGGTCTCCGCCGGAACCCGCACCTGCCGGTCCCGTCGCGCCGCCCGTTCCGGGACGCCGGGCTACAGCGGCGGGGTCCGGGTGTGCCAGCCGGTCGCCGACTGGTAGGAGTCCGCGAGCCGCAGCAGCAGGGATTCGTCGAAGGGCCTGCCGACGGCCTGGAAGCCGACGGGAAGTCCCCGCTCCGTAAACCCGCACGGGACGGAGATGGCGGGAAGCCCGAGATAGCTGACCCAGCGCGTGCAGCGGGTGATACCGTCGACGATGCGGGGCGCGTCTCCGGAACGGGCGATGCGGGCGTCCTCGATCCGCGGCACGGGGATCGACGTGACCGGCGTGAACAGGACGTCGGCGCGGGCGAACACCGCCTCGTCGAACGCGGCCAGCACCCGGGGCCTCAGCCGCTGGGCCTGGATGTACCGGGTCGCCGGAACGAAGTATCCCGCCTCCAGGCGGGCGCGGACCGAGATCGAATAGTCCTCCGGGCGCGCGCGAAGCCACTCGTCGTGCAGCGCCGCGGCTTCGGACTTGTTGATGACGTCGGTCAGCTCGTGGATCCGGTCCGGATCGGGCATGTCGAGCGCGACCGGCTCGCATCCGAGATCCCGCAGCACCGACAGCGCCGCCTCCAGCGCCGGCCGCAATTCCGGGTCCGCGTCCGGGTAGAGGTGATTGCCCGGAACCCCGACCTTCAACCCGCCCAGGCCCCCGTCGAGCCCGGCGAGGTAATCGGGAACGCCCACGCCCGCGGTCGTCGGATCGTTCTCGTCGGGGCCCGCGACCGCCTGGAGGATCATGGCGGCGTCGCGGGCGGTCCGCGCCAGCGGGCCGAAGCAGTCGAGGCTCCAGCAGCGCGCCAGTCCGCCGTGGCGGCTGACCAGGCCGTAGGTGGGCTTCAGGCCCACCACCCCGCACATCCCCGCCGGCAGCCGGCAGGACCCGCCCGTGTCCGAGCCCAGGGACCCGAAGCACGCCCGCGCGGCGACGGCCGCGCCCGACCCGCTCGACGACCCTCCCGAGATGCGGTCGGCGCTCCAGGGGTTGCGGACCCCGCCGAAGTGGTCGTTCTGGCCCACCGGGCCCGCGGCGAACTCCGCCATGTTGAGGCCGCCGAGGTGGACGGCACCGGCCTCCGCCAGCCGCGCCATGACCGTCGCGGTGGTGTCCGGAACGTGGTCGCGGAAGATCCTGGAGCCGAAGGTGCTGACCTTGCCGGCGCGGTGGAACATGTCCTTGTGGGCCAGCGGAACGCCGTGCAGCGGACCGCGCAGCCCACCGGCCGCGATCTCCCGGTCCGCCCGCCCGGCCGCGGCCAGGGCCTCCTCGGCCTCGATCGAGATGAAGCAGTTGAGCGCCGGCTGGACCCGCTCGGCGCGCGCGAGGCACGCGCGGACGAGCTCCACGGAAGACACGGCGCCAGCCCGCAGCGCGTCCGACGCCTCGGCCAGCGTCATGTCGGCCGGCGACGCATGGGCCGGCGCGGGGTTCACGCCGCCGCCTCGTCCGAGTCGGGCGGGCGCCTCAGGTGCCAGCCGGTACGGGCCTGGTAGGCGCGGCCCAGCGCGAGGAGCGTGCCCTCGTCGAACGGACGCGCCACGAGCTGGAAGCCGACGGGCAGATCGCCGTCCGAGAACCCGCAGGGGATCGAGATCGCCGGCAGGCCCAGATAGTTCGCCCAGACCGTGCATTTCGTGGTCTCGAATATGGCCGCGGGCGCCTCGGCGGAGGTGAAGCCCCGGGCACCGGCGAAGTCCGGGACGGGCATCGTGAGGGTCGGCGTGAAGACGGCGTCGACGGCTCCGAAGACCTCCGACACGAACGCCTCCGCGACCCGGGGCCGCAGCCGGAGCGCCTGGAGGTAGCGCGTCGCCGGGATGTGACGCCCCTGCTGCAGCCGCCACACCGCGGACTCCGCGTACCGGTCCGGACTCTCCCGGGTCCATTCGTCGTGGATCGCCGCCGCCTCCGCGAGCAGGATCGTGCCGGACAGCGCCCCGATCCTGTCCAGGCCCGGCATGGCGATCTCCGTGATCTCGCAGCCCAGGGACGCGAACTGCTCCAGCGCCGCGTCCAGCGCGGGCTTCAGGGCCGCCTCGGCGCGGAAGATCGCCTCGCCGGCCGGCACCCCGATCCGGCACGCGCGGACGTCCGGCGCCGGGCCTCCGTCGTCTCCGAACGGGGGCGCGCCGAGCGTGGCCGGATCCCGCTCGTCCTCGCCGGCGACGGCGCCGAGCAGCGTCGCGGCGTCGTCCACGCTCCTGGCGTAGACGCCGAACACGTCGAGGGACCAGGCGCGGGGCATGCCCCCGTGACGGCTCACGAGGCCGTAGGTGGGCTTGACGCCCACGACGCCGCACATGGCGGCCGGAAGGCGGCACGAGCCGCCCGTGTCCGAGGCCACCGACCCGTAGACCAGCCGCGCCGCCACCGACGCGCCGGAGCCGCTGGACGATCCGCCCGGGATGTGCGCCGTGTTCCAGGGGTTGCGGCAGGCGCCGAGGTGCGCGTGGGCGCCCGTATGGCCGACGGCGAACTCCGTCATGTGGAGGGGACCGAGGTCCACCGCGCCGCCCGCGTCGACCCGCGCCATGACTTCGGAGGTGTCGCCGGCCACCCTGTCGCGGCAGATCTCGGAGCCGAAGCCGCTCACCTCGCCCGCCCGGCAGAACATGTCCTTGTGGGCGAGCGGCACGCCGTGCAGCGGGCCGCGCCAGCCGCCGGCCGCGATCTCCTCGTCGGCACGGGCGGCGGCGGACAGGGCGCGGCCGGCGTCGACCGACACGAAGCAGTTGAGCCGGGGCTGCTGGCTCTCGATCCGCGCGAGGCACGCCCGGGTCACGTCCGTGGAGGATACCGCGCCGCGCCGAAGCGCCGCGGACACGTCGTTGAGCGACATCCCGGCGAGGTCGTCGGTCATGCCGCCGGCCCCCTACCGCCGCGGCCGGGTCGTCGTCGAAGCCGGCCGACCCGGCCGCCGATCGAATCGTTCAGACAGTCTCGGCATCGTCCACGGGCCAAGCGTATCGATCGATCCTGACTTGCGCATCGGCGGTCCTGCTGATTTCGACCACCTCGTTGACGGGTTCTTCGTGCGCCAGCCGATCCAAGGCAATCTCGAATAAAGTCTTCTGAACACACAAGTTCATGAATCCCGGCGCGACATTCAGGCAGACAAGACCGGCATGAACGTCCTCGCGGCCGAGGAGAGACGTGAAGTCCGTCGTATTGTTGGTAACCAACACATAGCCGTCTGCGACGGCGCGTTGGACAATGGTCCAGTCCGTCTTCGACCGGAGACCGAGCCAGGTGACGTGTGTCGACGACGGGAAGCCCCGATCCCGTGCGATTTCGACAAGATCGGGGCTCAAGCACTCGTCGATCAGAAATTTCACGAAGCCCGCTGCAACGCGTCGATCTTTACCTCTTCCGAAACATGCCGCTCGGCCTTCCGCCATGGCGGCCGCCGGCGAGGACGACCGCGACGAGGGTACGCCTCGGCGTAGATCCCGGCGGCTGTCACCTGCGCTTCCGTCAGTGTCGGATAGGCATCGCGAATCGCGGCCACGTCGTCCCCGTTGGCCCGCATTTCAGCAATGTCGTGAACGGCAATCCGCGTGCCCTTGAAGCACGGCGCGCCGCCCAGAATGTCCCGGTCGCTCGCGATCATCTTCCTCGCCTTCTCCAGCGCCGCGGTGCCTCGCTTCACACCCCTCTCCATGGGGCGCACATCGACGGAAACGATGTTTTCGCGGACGGTCCTCGCCTCGGGGTCATCCAGCACATGCCGAACCACCCGACGCCGACCCTCCAAGGTAAAGATCTCCGTCGTCTCATGGGCGAGCTTCAGACCGACCAGCGCGCGTTCCGCAATCGTCCGCGCGCCCCCGCAGCTCTTCGCGGTGTCGCCCAGAAGTCCGGCGTCGATGATCCGGTGGACCTGCTTCAACGGCACCCCGGTCACGCACGCGGCTTCATTGGCCGATAGCGTCTGCTCCGTTGGTCTCATCGCCATAATCATTCCCCAGATATGGAAGAAATATACGAAGCCCGGATGAAAATTCAAGTCCGAAAGGCGCGGTAATGCCGCCGGTCACGAAGCGGATCCCCGCCGCCGCAGCCGGCGGAGCACCGCGGTGAACACGGTCGGGTCGTCGTCGAGGCCGATGGCCTTGGCCGCCTCGGCCGTGGCCCTGTTGAGGCGGTCGACCTCCTCGGCGAGCTCGCCGGCCCGGCCGGCGTCGAGCTCGATGCCGTGCTTCTGCCGGGCCTCCTCCCGAATCAGCCTGCCGTCGATCTTCATGCCTCTCCCCCGTTCCGGGTCCGGCGCGTTCACGCCTCCCGCGCCCCGGTGAACCAGTCGCAGATCTCCCCGCCCGTCATGAATATCACGTCGTCGCGCGCGAGAAGCGCGTCGAGCATCTTCGCCACGAAACCGATGCGGTGGAGCACGCCCATGACGTGCTCGTGAAACGGCAGCGTGATGACGCGCGGGCCCGCGTCGAGCCCGGCGTCGATCGCGTCCAGGCTGTGCATGAGCCGGTCGTACTGCTCGGAGGACGAGTGACGGTCGACGACGTAGATCATGCTGTCGTTGAGATCGACGGTATAGGGCACGGCCACCAGGGGGCCGTGCCGCGTCTCCATCCGGCACGGCAGGTCGTCGAGCATCCAGTCCGACACGTAGTCGTATCCGGCAGCCTTCAGAACGTCCGGGGTGTCGAACGTCTCGCGGAACCCGGGGCCGATCCAGCCGCGCGGCGGGGTGCCGGAGAACGCCGCGATGCGGTCGCGGGACTCGGCGACGACCTCGGCCTCGTCCTCGGCGGTCAGGGCCTTCTGGTGGACGCCGTGCCCCTGGAACTCCCAGCCGGCCTCCAGGCAGGCCTCGGCCACGTCCGGGTAGAGGTCGATGATCCCGGCGCTCATGCAGGCGTTGGCCCGGACGCCCCTGTCCCGCAGGACCTTCAGGATGCGCGGAAACCCGCACCGCAGCCCGTATTCCTTCCAGGAATAGTTCGCCACGTCGGGGAGATGGTCGCGGCCGTGGGTCCCGGAGACGATCTTGCGCGGCACCGGCTCGTCGAACGGCCAGTACTCGACGGCGACGGTGACCTGGACGATCGTCGACTTGCCGTCCGGGGGCGGCAGTTGGGGCCGGTTCGTGGAGAGCCGGAACGGTATGCGGGGATTGGACATCGGGCGTCCCCTGCCGGGCCGCGGGCGGCGCGGCCGCGCGTCGAACGGGTGAAGGCGGCGTCATGGTAGGCGCCGGGCCGGAGCGCCGCAACGCGGGCTCCGGCGCCGTTTGCACGAGGCCGGCTTTCGCGGTAAACAGCCGCAGCCCGCGCGCACGTGCGCGCCCCGCGAATTTCCCGAGACGAGAGGGTCGAATGGCCGCGATTCCGGAGACCATGCGCTGCATCGAAGTCCCCGAGCCAGGGGGGCCCGACGCCCTGAAGCTCGGCACCCGGCCCGTCCCCCGGCCGGAGCACGGGGAGGTCCTGGTGAAGGTGGCCGCCGCGGGGGTCAACCGTCCGGACGTCCTGCAGCGCCAGGGCGGCTATCCGCCGCCGCCGGGAGCCTCCGACATCCCCGGTCTCGAGATCTCGGGCACCGTGGTCGAGGCGGGACCCGGCGTGTCCGAATGGCGGGAGGGCGACGAGGTCTGCGCGCTGGTGACCGGCGGCGGCTACGCCGAATACTGCCCGGCGCCCGCGCCCCAGGTCCTGCCCGTGCCCGAGGGCGTCGGCCTGGAGCACGCCGGCGGGCTACCGGAGACGTTCTTCACGGTGTGGACCAACGTCTTCGACCGCGCGGGCCTTCGGGCGGGCGAGAAACTGCTCGTGCACGGCGGGTCCTCGGGCATCGGGACGACGGCCATCCAGATGGCGAGCCAGCTCGGGGCCCGCGTCTTCGCCACCGCCGGATCGAAGGAGAAATGCGACGCCTGCGTGGAGCTCGGCGCCGAGCGGGCCGTCAACTACCGCGAGGAGGACTTCCTCGAGGCGCTCAAGGAGCCGACCGGGGGAATGGACGTCATTCTCGACATGGTGGCGGGCGACTACGTCCGCAAGAACATCTCGCTGCTGCGGCCCGAGGGACGGCTCGTGCACATCGCCTTTCTCGGCGGGCACAAGGTCGAGCTCAACCTGACGCCGACGATGCTCAAGCGCCTGTCCATCCTGGGCTCGACGCTGAGGCCCCAGAGCATCGAGGCGAAGGCGGGCATCGCGCGCGCGCTGAAGGAAAAGGTCTGGCCGCTGATCGGGAACGGCCGGATCCGGCCCGTCGTCGATTCGACCTTCCCCCTCGCGGACGCCGTCAAGGCCCACGAACGGATCGACGAGGGGACGCACATCGGGAAAATCATCCTGACCATGTAGGGACCCTCAAGTGACGCATTCGAGCTACCTGTTCACGAGCGAGTCCGTTTCGGAAGGACACCCGGACAAGGTCTGCGACCGCATCTCCGACGCCGTCGTCGACGCCTTCATGGCCGAGGATCCGGACAGCCGCTGCGGCGTCGAGACCCTGGCGACCACCAACCGGATCGTCATGGCCGGCGAGGTCCGCGGCCCCGCCTCGGTGACCGGGGAGCGCATGGTCGAGCTGGCCCGCGCGTGCGTCCGCGACATCGGCTACGAGCAGGACGGCTTCCACTGGGAGAAGGCGGATATCCTCAACCTCGTCCACGGGCAGTCGGCCGACATCGCGCAAGGGGTCGATGCCAGCGGCAACAAGGACGAGGGCGCGGGCGACCAGGGCATGATGTTCGGCTACGCCTGCCGCGAGACGGACGCGCTGATGCCCGCGCCGATCCATTACGCCCACGCCATCCTGCGCGCCATGGCCGCCGCGCGGCACGCGGGCAAGGAGTCCAGGCTGGGCCCCGACTCGAAGAGCCAGGTCACGCTGCGATACGAGGACGGCAAGCCCGTCGGCGCGACGTGCGTGGTCGTCTCCACCCAGCACCGCGGGGACGTGGACCAGGACGAGGTCCGGGAGATCGTCCGTCCCTACGTCCTGGACGCCCTGCCCGACGGCTGGATGTGCGGGGAGGACGCGTTCTACGTCAATCCCACCGGCCGGTTCGTCATCGGCGGACCCGACGGCGACTGCGGCCTGACCGGGCGCAAGATCATCGTCGACACCTACGGCGGCGCCGCCCTCCACGGCGGCGGCGCGTTCTCGGGGAAGGACCCGAGCAAGGTCGACCGGTCGGGCGCCTACGCCGCCCGGTACCTGGCCAAGAACGTGGTGGGCGCCGGCCTCGCGGACCGCTGCGGCATCCAGGTCGCCTACGCCATCGGCGTCGCCCGGCCCCTCGCCGTCTACGTGGACCTCTACGGCACCGGCCGGGTCGACCAGGCGAAGCTGGAGACGGCGCTGGCCGACGTCATGGACCTCAGCCCGAGAGGCATCCGCGAACGGCTCGAGCTCGACAGGCCGATCTACGCGCGCACCGCCGCCTACGGCCACTTCGGCCGCCCGCCCGAGCCCGACGGCGGGTTCTCGTGGGAGCGCCTCGATCTCGTGGACTCGCTGAGGTCGGCCCTGGCGTAGGCCGCGAACGTCCGCGCCCGCGAACGCCCGTTGCAGGGAGAGGGCCGGGCGGGGGTGTTTTCTCCGGTTTTTCGTTGGAATCGCGGCGCGGGATGTTTCACACTTCCGGCGGGGAAACGCCGATGACGAGCCTGGAGACATTCACCGCCAACGGCCACGAGATTCCGATCGTCGCCATGGAGGGCGCGCCGCGGGACTGCGGCGTCCAGTACGGCCGCGCCGTGGCCGGTCTCATCCGCGGGTCGCTCGAGGCCTACCTCGAGTCCTTCCGCGTCCTGCACGGCCTGGAGCGGGACGACGTCTTCGCGCTGGCGCGCAGGTTCCGGCCGGCGATCGAGGAGTTCGACCCCGCCACCATGGAGGAGATGGAGGGCATCGCGGAGGGCGCCGAAGCGCCCCTCGAAGCCGTCCTGACCGTCAACGCGCGCAGCGAGCTCGTCCACGGCCTCAAGGCGCGGCTCGACGACGGCTGCACCGCGTTCGTCGCGTTCGGCGACGCGACGGCCGACGGGCACACCTACGTGGGCCAGAACTGGGACTGGAACCCGGCCATGAAGCCCAACGCCGTCGTGCTCGACATCCGGCGCGACGGGGACCCCCGGATCCTGACCCTCACCGAGGCCGGCCTCGTGGGCAAGCACGGCCTCAACGAGGAGGGGATCGGCCTGTGCAACAACTTCATGCTGTCGGACAAGCGGCGCTTCGGCATGCCGGTCCACGTCATTCGCCGCAAGGCCCTCGCCGCGCGGCTCCTGAGCGACGCCATCGGCGCCGTCCTCAACTCGGAGCGCGCGCTCGCCGCCGCCTACGTGATGGGCCACGCCGACGGCGCCGGCGTCGCGCTGGAGGCGTGGCCCGGCGGCCTCGACGTCGTCCACGCCGCGGACGGCCTGCTGACCCACGCCAACCATTTCCAGATCCCGCGGGCGGACCGGGAGGACATCGGCCGCAACATCTTCCCCGACACCCTCCTGCGCGACGCCCGGCTCCGCGAGCTTCTGGGCGCGCAGCACGGCCGCATCGGCCCCGGCGTCCTCGCGCGCGCCATGAGCGACCATTTCAACTATCCGGACTCCATCTGCCGCCACCCCAATCCGAATGCGCCGGAAGGCCGGGGCATCGAGACCCTGGGCTGCCTCGTCATGGACCTGACCGACCGGGTCCTGCATTTCTGCTCGGGTCCCCCGTGCGAGGGGGAGTTCGCCGCCATCCCCATGGACCGCGCGCCGGGACGGATCGCCGTGGCGAGCTACCGCGAGGCGGCGTGAGCGGCGGCGGCGGGATGGCGGCGAACTGCACGTCCTGGGGACGGCGCACGGCCGCGGCCCTGTCCGTCGCCGCGGGGCTGCTGTTCCCGGCCTGCGCCGCCGCCGGGGAGAGCGGCGATTTCCGCATGATCCTGGTCCAGTTCCCGGACTACACGACCTTCGACCACGGCGGGGGGTCGGTCTTCGGCGGCCCCCTCGAGGGAACCGCCACCGTCCTCCGCAGCAGCGGCGGTCCGTTCGTCGAAGGCGGGCACGGCGCCTCGACGTGCGTGGCCTACGGGAAGCGGTCGGACGCCGGGCTGGATCTCGAGGTCCCCTGCGCGACGACGGACGCCTCCGGCGACAGGCTGGACACGCTCTCGAAGAGGAGCGCCGGGGACATCGGAGAGGGCGGCGGCGGCGCGGGCCGCCTGGAGCTTCTGGGCGGCACCGGCAAGTACGCCGAGGTCCGCGGAAGCTGTACGTACGACGTCGCCTACCTGGCGGGCCGGCGGCTCGTCCTGACGGCCGACTGCGACTGGCGCAGGCCCTGAGCGGCGGGCCGCGCTACGTCCTCCGGGAGGCGAGGAAGCGCTCGTAGCGGCTGACGCCGGCCAGGGCCCGCGCCGCTTCCGGGATCTCGTCGAACACGGGCACCCCCAGCGCCACCGCCCGGGCCCGGCCGGCCCGTTTCCGCTCGTCCGCCTCGACCGAGCCGTCGGAGCGCAGCACCAGCGCGAAATGGACGCGCGCGGCCATGCGGGCCCGGACGGCGAGGGCGTTGCGGACGAGGTTCTCCAGGATGTCGAAGCGCCGGTCCGCCGAGCCGACGAACGACGCGATGTTGAGATGCATCACGAGCGCGTCCGAATCGCCCGAGGCGTACACCGCCTCCAGGATCTTCTCCACGAGTCCCGCCCCTTCGACCCGAAGCGTCGAGCGCGGCGTGTCGATGGGGTTTCCGACGCTCGTCCCCGGCGGCAGGCCGAGGTCGTCCAGCGGCTTGCGCGTCTCCTCGGGGAAGGCGGGGACCGAGAGGCCCACGGACGAGAAGATGTCGGTCCCCATGACGCTGATCCCGCCGCCGTTGCCGAAGAGGACGACGTTCTCCGTGGGCCGTTCGGCCCGCGGCGTCAGCATCTGGAACGCGAGCAGGACGTCCATGAACTCGTCGAGGGTCTCCGCGTACACGAGGCCCAGCTGGCGGGCCGCCGCCCGCCAGATGCGCTCGTCGCTGGCCATGGCGCCGGTGTGGGAGACCGCCGCGCGCTGGCCCTCCCGGCTGCGCCCCCCGCGCAGCAGGACGACCGGCTTGGCGCCCGCGGCGGCGCGGAGGACGTCGAAGAAGCGGCGGCCGTCCTTGACGTCCTCCAGGTACAGCCCCACGACCCGGGTGCCCGGGTCGGCGAGGTAGAACTCGAGGAGGTCGTTGGGACCGACGTCCGCGCTGTTGCCGACGCTGACGAGGCTGCTGAAGCGCACGCCGCGCTCGTTCCCCCGCCGGATCATGTTCGTGCCGAGGCCCCCGCTCTGGGTCACGATGCCGACGGGTCCCGGCTCCGGCGAGACGCCCCCGACCCACGTGAGGCGGCCCCGGGGGCAGTAGATGCCGATGCAGTTCGGCCCGACCAGCCGCGCGCCTCCGGCGCGGGCCGCCGCGACGATGTCGTCCTCCAGCTCCTTGCCGGCGACGGTCTCGCCGAAGCCGCTGGACGACACCTGCGCGAACCGCACCTTGCCCGCGGCGCCGGCGAGGAGGCCGGGGACCGCCGCCGCCGCGATCGAGATGTAGGCGTAGTCCACGGCCTCCGGCAGGTCGGCGAAGGTGCGGTAGGCGCGCAGCCCCTCGACCTCCGCCGCGGAGGGGTGGATGGGATAGATGCCGCCCGCGAAGCCGAAGTCCCGGACGTGGTTGATGATCTCGTTGCCCAGGGTCACGCTCGAGGCCGAGGCCCCGGCCACCGCGATGGCGCGGGGCTCGACGAGCGGCCGGAACGCGTCCAGCACGTCCGCGCCGGGCGTAGCGCCGCTCATGCCGGAGCGCCCCCCTTCCCGTTCCCGCGCGGTCCGCCGCCGCACGCTCCGAGGAGCGCGGCGGTCCGGGTCTTGCCCTCCTCGACGGCGGGCTGGTCGAAGGCGTTCACGCCCAGCATCCGCGCCGCGACCATCGTCTCCAGCATGAAGTGCATGAACAGCGCGCCCAGCGTCGCGGCGTCGGTCCGGGCCAGCCGGAAGACCCGCGCGGGCCGGCCGCGCGCGATCAGCGCCTCCGTCGTCGCCGCCTGCTGCGCCGCGACGAGGTCGCCGACGGTCCTGCCCGCCAGGGCGGCCATGGCCGCCTCCCCAGCCTCCCCAGCCGGGATCGCGGGACCGGCGCCGCGGACGTCCGGCCGGACGATCGTGAACATCTTGTCCCGCGGACCGTCGAGATAGAGCTGCAGCTGGCTGTGCTGGTCCACGGGACCGAGCGCGGGAACCGGCGTCGTGCCCGCCCCGCCCTTGCCCAGGCTCTCGGCCCACAACTGGCGGTGCCAGCCGGCGAGGGGCGCGAGGGCGTCGCCGTAGGGCATGACCACGCTCATGGCCGCGCCGCGGCGCCGGGCCAGCCCCAGCGAGACCGCGGCCCCGAGCGCCGCGGGATGGGCGCCGGACGGTCCCGCGCCGGCGGCGCCGTTCAGGACCGAGGCCGCTCCGGCGCGGA
Source organism: Alphaproteobacteria bacterium (assembly GCA_963663355.2). Lineage (GTDB taxonomy): Bacteria > Pseudomonadota > Alphaproteobacteria > UBA2966 > UBA2966 > UBA2966. The sequence goes on along the minus strand of CAXXKS010000001.1, from coordinate 1,081,656 downwards.
TGTCCGCCGGGTCCAGGCCCGCGATCGCGGCGGGCAGCATGCCGACCGCGGACAGGACCGAGAACCGCCCGCCCACGCCCGGGTCGTGGTCCAGCACCCGGTGGCCGCGCGCGGCGGCGAGGCGTCTCAGGACGCTGTCCGCCGGATCGGTGACGACGACGAAGTGTCCCGACGCGCGCCCGCCGAGCGCGGCCCGGGCCGCCTCGTGGCAGACCAGGTACTGCGCGACCGTCTCCGCGGTGGAGCCCGACTTCGAGATCGCCAGGAATCCGGTGCGCCGGAAGTCGGCCGTCCCGACCAGCGCCGCCAGAGCCGCCGGGTCCAGGTTGTCGGCGAAACGGAGCTCGGGAGCGCCCCGCGGGCTCAGCCCGGCGACGGCCCGGCCGCCGAGGCTCGAGCCTCCGGTGCCCAGCACGACGACGGTCCCGAACCGGGACCTCATGTCCGCCGCGACGGAGGCGATGAGGGGCAGGTCGTCCCGGCGCGCGGGCAGGGCCAGGACGTCCGCCGCGCCGTCCGCGTCGCCGCCCCGCAAGTCCTCGAGCGCGGCGGCCGCGTCGTCGAGCAGAGGCGCCAGCTCCTCCGCCGCGAGGCCGTGCCCGCCGATCGTCTCCGCGAGGCAGCCGCGGATGTCCTGTTCGTAGCCCACGGCCATGCGATGGACCTCTTTCCGGAAAAGGTCAAGTCCCCGCCCGCCCGGGCGCGCGGGAGTGGCGCGGCGGCCGGATATGCGCCACTCTGCGCCGGCACGCGCATCGGAGACGGGGAGGGGCGTCATGCGGGCAGCGATCGTCGGGGCCGTCGTGGGGGGCCTGATCGGCACGGGACTCGGCTTCGTCATAGGCATCTTCGTCTACCCGTACATCTTCCTCGCGGACATCGTGGCGGCCGAGGACCTGACCGGCGCGGCGTCGCGGGAGGTCGTGGCCCGGGGGACGTTCATCCACGCCAATCCGTCGGACCCCATCCACTACGGCCGGGGGTCCGTGACGGTGTACCGGGACGTCGTGCACCTGGAGGCGGATTTCGAGGTCGGACCGGGACCGAAGTTCCACGTCTACCTGGTGCCCAAGGCGCCGGTCGCGCCGGGCGACGACGTCGCGGCCCTGATGTACGTGGACCTGGGGCGGCTGCGCGCGTTCAAGGGCAGCCAGGTGTTCCCGGTGCCGGCCGGCGTCGACCTCGCCGACTATCCGAGCGTCGTCGTCTGGTGCGAGCGCTTCGGAGTGCTGATCTCCCCCGCCGCCCTGGAATTCGTGTAGGGCGCGGGCCCCGCCGCGGCGTTCGTGCCGGGGTCCCCTCCCCCGCTCTGCGGGGGAGGGACAGGGTGGGGGTGGACGGCATGAAGGAGTCTTTGACTCGACCCTCACCCTGTCCCTCTCCCTGAGCAGGGAGAGGGGACCCCGGCGACGCGGTTCGGCCGGTGCCCGACATTCGTCGTGTAACGGGACGCCATAGGGACTATCCTGCTTCTGCCTTACCCGGAGGTTCAGCGATGTCCGTACCCGAGCGGCCGACCGCCACCGTCTCGACGAGGGGGCGGGTCGTCCTGCCCGGGGCGATCCGCCGGGCGCTTCGGTGGGAGGCGGGAACACGGCTGACGGTGGAGAACACGCCCGAGGGCGTGCTCTTGAGACCCGTACCGGCCTTCGCCGAAACCCGTCCCGAGGACGTGTTCGGACGCCTCGCCTGCGACGGCCCGCCCAGGTCCGTGGCGGAGATGGAGGCGGGAGTTCTGGCGGAAGCGAAGCGGCGCCATTGCGGGCGGTTGATACGAAGGTCGTCGTTCGATATCTGACCGGCGACGACCCGCGGCAGGCCGCCAGAGCGAAGACGGCGATCAAAGAAGGAGATATCTTCGTCAGCACGACGGTCCTGCTCGAATGTGAATGGGTGCTGCGGAGCGTCTACGGCTTCGATGCAAGTGAAGTCGCGGCAGCCCTGCGCGCCTTCGCGGATCTGCCGGCCGGTCTCCATGGAAGAGCCGGACCTGACCACCCAGGCCGTCGACCGCGCGGAGAAGGGCATGGATTTCGCAGACGCCCTGCACCTCGGCGCCGCCGTACGATGCGAGGCCATGTTGACCTTCGACCGACGGTTCATCGAGTCGGCCGGGAACGCGCCCCTCGCGGTTACGGAGCCTTGAGGGCCGGACGAACCACGGCAGCGCCATGAGCGGCGCCCGATTTGCGGGACACGCGGTGACCGCCCGGCACGTCAGGCAGCGGTCACGCAAGGACGCCGTTCAGCGGTACCGAGCTTCGGTACTTGGCTCGCCAACACGTCAACCGCCATCGAGGGCAAACCCGTACTATCAACAGATGCCCGCTTCACGAGATCCCGTGTCTCAACACTACCGGCTTGGCCTTGAACCATCCGCGCGGAAACATCGGCGGGAAAACGTGCCATGGCGATGGATGGATGAAGTCCGGATGAACGAGCCTGATACCTGCCGGAAGTGCGTCGTCCCCAAACTACGAGCGGCGGGTTAGGACGACCGTCCACACGCCATCGACGATCAGAGAACCTTCACCCCACGACATCGTCGCGTGTTGGTGCGTAGTCTGCGAGGACTCGAGACTCGGCAGGTTGCACCTGCACGACATTCGGCACACGACAGCGAATCAGGCCGTCATGGTGGGTGAAAACGTTTCGCTGGTGAGCAAGCTGCCCGGGTATCAGCGGCGTCGCACCACGACGGGTTACCGTCCACCTTGCCGACTGACACCTTGCCAAGGTAGCGGAACGGGTAGGTAGAATCATTGCGGAGCAGGTGGCAATATAATATAAAAGGGCTGAGCGGATAACATTAATCATATTATGTGGAAGACTTAGATGTCTAGCATATCGATGGCCGACGGAAGACCATCAATTCCAGCAGATACAAGACGCCGCGTCTTGGTTGAAGCTGGACATCGCTGTGCGATCCCAACCTGTCGTCATATTGACGTAGACGTCCATCATATTGTCCCTTGGACGATATGTCAAAAGCACGAATACGAGAACCTCATTGCGCTTTGTCCTAATTGCCACCGCCGGGCGGATCAAGGCAATATTGACCGCAAGAGTTTACGACTCTACAAAGCAAATTTGCGATTCATCCATGATAAATTTTCTCAACTAGAACTAGATGTGCTATTTGAGGCATATAAATGTGAGTCTGCACAGCCTATATTATGGCCGTCATTTATGAGAATTCTAATAAAACGAATATTAGATTCCGAATATATTAAATGTCATGAGCAAGGTGGTGGTGTAACTGTGTCTGGTTTAAATATCTCCCCAGATCGCTTATATATTACAAAAAAAGGAAAGGAATTTATGGAAAATATGAGTAAAAAAGAAATGTAGCCAAATAATCATTTCAATTTTAGAATTTTTAAGACTCCTCAATCTCATCAAACCACATAGGATCGTTGATACCTATTCGACCAACCTTTTGAACCTCAAAATTAATCGATCCAGAGTAAGGAAGTATCACTTCACTAGGAAGTGCATACGTAACCGGGTGTAATGCTCCATCCGACTGTTGGACACTGGATGTTATCATTCCATATACTTCACCAGTCTCAGGATGAAACACCGCACCCCCACTCATACCGCCGGCGGCAAGAGTACTCAACTGTAATAGCCTCGTTTCCTTTTCGTTTTGAGAAGGGATAATCGCACTAACGATACCATCGAAGAAGGTTGGTTGTACAATTCCACGGTTTGTTTGTGTCATCTTGAATAAGTCCGTGCCGTAGGGGTATCCTCCTACAAGAATACGATCTCCAACACCCAACTTAGTAGAATCACCCCAGGTGATGGATGGCACATCAAGAAAACTACCATCGCTACCTCTAGGAATGAATGGGATCACCGCGAGATCCACTCCTGCATCACCCTTTCTTTGACCTAGTCGAACATATTTTAATGCGGAGTCAAAAGGACACGATGTATGAGAAATCATATTCTTTGACAGAGTATGAGTCACAAGGGCGTAACCCTTCAATCCACGTTCAACAATATTATTTACTACATGAAGACACGTCACTAATTTTCCAGTTCCAGTTCGAATTGCAGTTCCAATTATATTAATGATATATTTCTCAAAATCCTTGTCCTTATTAGTTATTCTTTTTGATGATCCTTCATATTTCCATATAGAAAGACTGGGATCGTAAATGCCGATTGGCAATAAACTTTGTCCGACTTGAGACGCTATACTTGAACGTCCCATTGAAGCCCATGGAATGATTTTTGAAAATTCGTCATATTGGCGGCGCACTTTAGTCATTCGCAGTACCTGTATAGGTTATCGGAGATGGCTACGAGCGCCATTGCCGCAATCCGTCGTGCAGCGTCCGTGAAGTGTTGAACTTCATCGGGGCGAAGCGGACGACCGAGGATGGTACGTTCGCGGTAGGAGAGCCATTTCTTGAGCACTTGGTAGCCACCAAGCTTGTAGTTCCAGACAGTGGCGGGAACATTGCGCCAGAAGGCATCTCCATTCAGATAAATGTCGAAGGTTTCCGCACCGAGAAGGGGGAGTGCATCGCCCATCGCCACGCGTTCCTCCGGCAAGTAGGAGCGTTCAACGGCGCGGCCCTTGCCAGGCATCACCGCATCGCTAGATCCGAAATATCCCCAGCCAGCCGTGATTGCGAAATCCTTGCTCCCCATGTTGCTTCCACTGATCGTTGTGGGGACGGCAATGGCGGCGATCTCTTGCCGAAGGGGCGTTTCCGTCACACCGGGTATCAGGGCCTCCGGGTTAAGCAAAGCCGCGATCTTGCGCCCGTGCGCCGCCGATCGCGCGAGCGTCGCCGCCGCGCCATCGACCGCGCCATCGGGCCAACCCGGAAGCGGGATACGTGGCCATTCCGACCTAAGCGCACCTGCGTTGGCCTCTCGGTAAGCGGGATTGTGCAACGTAGCGACGACATGGTGGAATAGGTCTTCCACGCTGAGGTCCAAGTGGCCAAGATAGCGTTGAGCAGTGGCCGACAGGTTTGGGCGACGCTGCACATTATCCCCGCCAACCATGTCGTCTTCCCGGAGCCATGCCGGAAACATGTTGGCACCACGCTCGATCAGATGGAGCGAGGCTATGTATTGGGTTAAGCACGCCTGAGGCTCAATCCCACCCTTCCTGAGATGCGGGGCAGCAGACAGCCACATATTGCCGTCAAACACGTGCGGCCTGTACTCGGACCGTTTCTCATTGAGCAGTTTGGTGTCCGCTTCCCAATAGAGCCAGCGATTATCCAATGGGCGATAGGTGTGACGAATGAAGCCCGTTTCATCAGGGCCGCCACGCGCAAGCAATACACGGCGTATTGCTTTGGGATCAAAGCGCGCCCGTACTCCCATCGCGACCGGATAGAGCTTACCGATCTGAACATCGTCAATGCTCTTATCAAAATAGTTTGTGATCCGCAGTTTCAACCTATCAAGATCGACGTCGATCACAAATCCATCACGGTTGGTATTAACACCGGAGAAGTTTACTGGGAACAAGTCAGGTAAAGATGGCCAGTTGAACCAATCCTTACCCACCGCCATCGGTTTGAAAGGTAAGCCGAGCCGAACATCAGGATGTAACGGAGTGTAACCTGTGTCGATGTTTGAAGCTTCAAGACTGTCCAACATCGCCTGCCGTCTATCCTCAGCCTTCGCATGGTGAAAATCCCGATACTGGATACTAGATGCCCCGGCCCGTTGAGAGGGAGAGGTAACCTCCGACTTCGAAAAAAGAGCGATACTAGTGCCCACCTTGATGCCTGAAGATTGCCCGAGAATCGAGAAAACTGTCTCGCTAGTCCTTCCATCCGGTGCATATTCCGATATGATGCAATCTCCGTGCAGATTATCGATTCGTACCGAGTCGAATACTTCAAGATAACGCTCACGCATACCCGCGAAAGAACGACCGTCGAGCCAAGAATAGTTGGAAATGAAGCAAACTATACCTCGTCCAGTCTTTTCCGCAATGCGTCGTTCAGCCATACGGAAGAAACGAATATAGAGATCATGTAGCGCCCGGTTATCAGGCATCTGTACACGTTTCGATGTTCGATAAGCCTCCAAAATTTCTTGTTCTTCATCGACCGCAACACCAGCAAAACCATTGTAGGGCGGGTTACCGAGAATAACGAGGATCGGTATTTCTTGCTTTACCCGATCCGCTCGGTCGCGTTCTTCTTCGAGCTCAGGGAACGGTAGTGGTTTGGTCGTTCGCGGTTCCCATCCGGTCAGTGCATTGGTTAGGAACACGCTGGCGCGTTCGGTCCTATCGTCCGACAGAGGCGCGTCGAGATCCTGCATAGTGAGGCCAACTTGTAGATGCGCGACGACGAAGGGCGCCGGCATGATCTCGAAGCCGAATACTCGCATAGTCGCTGCCTGCCTCACCCGCGCACCAACGAGCGCACCGAGACCCCGGTCTTCAAGATTGCCAGCTATGCAGCGCAAGACCTCCGCCAGATAAGCCCCGGTGCCGCAGCACGGGTCGAGCACATACACATTATCCGCCGCTAACCCATCCACGATGCCGAGATCGTCCTTCAGCGCCTTGTCCACGCGAGCAACCATGTAGCGGACAATTTCCGTCGGCGTGTACCAGACGCCCAATTGCTTGCGGAGCACCGGATCGAAGGCTTCGAGGAACGGTTCATAGAAATAGGGCACCGCCTCTCCCTCGTTGAACTTCGAGAAGAAAGCAGCCCGGTCTACGCGGCCCAGCGCGGCGGCGGTCCAGTCTAGAACCTCGATCAAACCGAGCGGCTGCAATCGTCCCGGATGCGATAACTGCTGGAACAAGCCGGCAAGCACTGGTGCACGTAGGTGCCAGACCGCTTCTCGCCAACGGAATACTCCCGACGGTGGCGGCGTCTGCCGCGCCCATAGGACCCAAGCAGCAAAAACGCCGTAGAACAGAGTCTGCACCAAGGTTGAACGGAAGAAACGCGCACCCTTTTCGCCGTTGAAGCGGACGCCGAGCGCGTCTTCCAGCGCCGAGCGCACCGCTACAAGCTGCGGTGCATCGTCCGCTGCCTCGACACGCGTCAAGCCGTCACGTGCATAGGACGCGAGCAGCCATGCCAAGTCCTTTGGCTCCGCCAGCGACGCCCCATGCGAGAGCGCGCGGACGAGATATTCGCTCAGGCCCGTGCCGGCCGCGCGGGCGAAGGCACGTGGTTTCTCCAGCTTACGCCAGAAGTCGTCAGCACTCGCCGCCAGCCGGAAGTTCTCAAGCTTCGTCGGGTGGCCCGCCGCGTCCTCACCCAACAGCACGAAGTCGCGCAAGTTGGTAACTAGTACCAGACGGTAGCGGTCCCAATAGCGGCTGACCTGATCGCTCCTGGCCGTGACCCAGACATCGTCGTCGGCGGCTTTCACCTCGACGACGCCACGCTCCGGCGTCTGTCCATCGTGCAGCCGGCCTCGCTGCACCTGCCTCGCCACGTAGAGGCCAAAATCGGGATGTCCCGCGCCTTGGTCAGCAAGCTCACCGACACAAAACACCTTCGGCTTGAGCGCCGCACCGACCGCGTTGAGCAAGCCCGCGAGCGGGCCATAGCTCGACCGTTCCCCGGTCGCTCCGCCGGATCCGCGTATCCGCCCGAGGTCGGCGAAGTATGCCTCCACCGCAGTAGTCAGTTTTATATTCGTTCCAGTCATCATCCCCGTTGTGGCCGAGTGCGGCCTGCGACGCAAGCACTTGTGCCGGTAGACTGTCCCCCGGCCTTAATATAATTGTCGCGTCGGATTGATCGTCGGCATCTCCCGAGGGACGTGTCTCGATGATCGCACGGCTCCCGTTCGGCACGGCGGGAATCTCGCATGCCGGACGCTCTCTCCCCAATCTGGATCGCCAGGTTAGCAAAATGCGTGGAGTGCACGCGGAAAATTTCCAAATATAGAAATTTTTACTGGCATTCCATTCCGGCACGAAGCTGCATATCCCCCTTGACGTCGTGCGAAGTGTGCGAATTGGACCGGCTTTCTCTCGTATCGCCAATCGGTTGGCCGGACGGGCCGTTTTCGTAAACGGCGGGGCGGCCTCGTCCCTGACGCCGCGCGCGGTCTCCCGCCGTCGCCCGCGCGGTTTCAAGCGCCGCGCGCGCGTGCTACACACGGCGGCCGTACGGGCAGGCGGGGAGAAGACGGCCGATGAGGAGTTGCAGGCTTCGCGCCCTCGCCGCGGCGCTCGCGGCGGCCCTGGCGGCCTCGCCGGCCTTCGCGGAGGGCGACCCGGCGCGGGGCGAGAAGGTGTTCAAGAAGTGCAAGGCGTGCCACACCGTCGCGCGGGACGCGAAGCACAAGGTGGGGCCGAACCTGCACGGCGTGTTCGGACGCCAAGCCGGCACCGCCGAGGGCTACAAGCGGTTCTCCAAGGGCCTGAAGGCCGCCGGGTTCGCCTGGGACGCGGAGCTGCTCGACGAGTACCTGACGAACCCGAGGAAGATGATCGAGGGCGGCCGGATGGTGTTCCCCGGCCTGAAGAAGGAGCGCGACCGGGCGGACGTCATCGCCTACCTCATGGAAGCGACGCAATAGGCGCCGGACGGCGTATCTCCGGGCCGGATTTTCCGTGGAAGGATATCGGGCGGTAGCGTGGAGCGGAGGCGGTTGCGCGCAGGGCAGCGCGTTGCGCCGGTCGCGTCCGTTGCCTCAGGCCGCGTCCTTGCGTCCGGCGATCGCCTCACGCAGGCCCTCCAGCAGGCCCTCGAGCCTGGCCTGGCTGTGCTCGATTGCCCGCATGCGTCCGCCCAGGTCCGTGCGCAGCTCGCCGGTATCCTGCCTCACCTCCTGGCGCAGATCGCCGATGTCCTGCCTCACTTCCTGGCGCACAGATCGCCGATGTCCTGCTTCACTTCCTGGCGCAGATCGGCGAACCCCTGCTTCACCTCCTGGCGCAACTCCTTGATATCCTGCCGGGCCGTTCGCTGGCCGTTGAGCACGATCCCCGCGACGGCAACGCCCACGGCCAGGATCGCGATGAGTTCCGCGCTCATGTGGTGTCCTTCTCCTTGGCGGCTCAGCCCGGTTCCCGCACGCGCACCCCGGCGACCCGTGAAACGGATCGGTTCGCGGCGTGAAGAGAGGCCGTCACGAACCGTCCGCGTCCTCCCGGACCACCAGCACCGACATGGGCGCGTGCCGGACGACGCGCGAGGCGTTCGGCCCGAGCAGGTAGTCCCGGAACTCGGGCCGGTGCGACGCCATGACGATCAGGTCGGCGCCGACCTTCCGGGCCGCGTCGAGGATCTCCTCGTAGATCGTCCCGTTGGCCACGATCGTCCGCGCCGGGACGCCGTCGGGGACGTTCTCCGCGACGAACTCCGCCATCCCGGCGTCGGCCCTGGCGAGCGCCTTCTCCTCGAAGTCGCCGGGGAAGAACCCGGCGACCCAGGCCGAGCCCATGTCCGGCACGACGGTCATCACGTGCAGCGTGGCGCCCGACGACCGGCAGAGCTCCAGGGCCGCGGGCAGCGCCTTGCGCCACGACGAGTCGTGGTTGAGGTCGATGGACAGCAGAATGTCGTCGTACATCGCGCGTCTCCGTGTCAGGCGGCCGCCGGCGCCGGCTTCCCGCGCCGGCCGCGCTGCAGCGCGACGACGAGCCCGAGCAGCAGGAGCGCCGGTATGAACATCAGCTGCTTGGGCGGACGCTCCGCCTCCACCTGGATGCCCGTGATCTCCCAGTCGAAGTCGAGGCCCGCCAGCTCGGCCGGGCTGCCGAACACGAGGTTGTCGACGAAGACCCTGCCGTCCTCGACGCGGACCTCGATGCCGGCCTCGCCCAGGCGCTCCGCGCCGGCCGCCCTGGGGCCGAGGGGCAGGTTCACGAGCTTGCCGATCCGGTCGCCGTCCAGGGTCTCGCCCTCGGCGCTGACCCGGAGGCCGGCGTCGGCGGGCAGCCCCTCGGCCACCGCCTCGATCCGCTCCGCCGCGACGACGTCGATCGGCGCGTAGACCATGTCCCACCAGTAGCCGGGCCGGAACAGGGTGAACGCCACGAGCACCAGGACCAGGGACTCCCACAGCCGGCTCTTGACGAGGAAGAAGCCCTGGGTGGCCGCCGCGAACACCAGCATCGCCACCACCGCCGCGGCGACGACGGCGAGGAAGTGGTACCAGCTCGCGATCCCGATCATCAGCAGCTCGGTGTTGAAGATGAACAGGAACGGCAGGATCGCCGTCCGGATGTCGTAGGTGAATCCCTGGAGGCCCGTCCTGATCGGGTCGCCGTGGGATATGGCGGCGGCGGCGAACGCCGCGAGTCCCACGGGCGGCGTGTCGTCCGCGAGGATGCCGAAGTAGAAGACGAACAGGTGCACCGCGATCAGCGGCACGATCAGGCCGGACTGCGCCCCCAGGGTGACGATCACCGGCGCCATCAGGGTCGAGACGACGATGTAGTTCGCCGTCGTCGGCAGGCCCATGCCCAGGATCAGGCTGATCACCGCCGTGAAGACGAGCATCAGGACGAGGTTGCCGCCCGAGATGAACTCGACGAACTCCGTCATCACGAGGCCGATGCCGGTCAGGGTCACCGTGCCCACGACGATGCCGGCCGCCGCCGTGGCGACGCCGATGCCGATCATGTTGCGGGCGCCGGACACGAGGCCGTCCAGCAGCTCGCCCCACCCCCGGCGCGCCGCCCCGCCCAGGTCCGCGCCGCCCTGGAACCAGGCCGTCAGCGGCCGCTGGGTGACGACGATGAAGACCATGAACACCGTCGCCCAGAAGGCGGACAGGCCCGGCGAGAAGCGCTCCACGGTCAGGCACCAGACCAGCACCACCACCGGCAGCAGGTAGTGGAGGCCGGACTTGATCGTCGGGCCCGGCGCCGGCAGTTCCGTGATCTCGGCGTGGGGGTCGGCCCCGGCCGGGAACCGGGAGCCGTACCAGGCCAGTCCCGCGTACGCGGCCACGGTCAGGACCGCCGCGATCCACGGCGACGCCGGCCCGAACGCCGTCTTGATCCAGCCCATGCCGTAGTAGACGACGCCCGACAGGACGACCAGGCCGATGACGGTCATGGCGAAGGCCAGGAGCGTCTGCGCCAGCGTCGACTCGGACCGGCGCGGCAGGCCCTGCATGTCCGCCTTCATCGCCTCGAGGTGCACGATGTAGACGAGGGCGATGTAGGAGATGATGGCCGGCAGGAAGGCGTGCTTGATGACGTCGACGTAGGACACGCCGACGTACTCCACCATCAGGAACGCGGCGGCGCCCATGATCGGCGGCGTGAGCTGGCCGTTGGTCGACGACGCGACCTCGACGGCGCCGGCCTTCTCGGCCGGGAAGCCGACGCGCCTCATCAGCGGGATCGTGAACGTGCCCGTGGTCACCACGTTGGCGATGGAGGAGCCGGAGATCAGGCCCGTCATGCCGGAGGAGACGACGGCCGCCTTGGCCGGCCCCCCGCGCATGTGGCCGAGCAGGGAGAAGGCGACGCGGATGAAGTAGCCGCCCGCCCCCGCCCGGTCGAGCAGCGCCCCGAACAGCACGAACAGGAACACGAAGCTCGTCGAGACGCCCAGCGCGATGCCGAACACGCCTTCCGTCGACAGCCACTGGTGCGACATCGCCTTGCTCAGCGACGCGCCCTTGTGGGCGATCACCTCCGGCATGTAGGGGCCGAAGAACGTGTAGACCAGGAACACGCCGGCCACCACCATGAGCGGCGGCCCCAGGGCGCGCCGCGTGGCCTCCAGGAGCAGGACCATGCCCGTCACGGCGACGACGAGATCGAACGTCGTGGGCGCGCCGGCCCGGTCGGACAGCGCCTCGTAGAAGAGATACAGGTACGCCGCCGCGAAGGCGCCGGCGGCGGCGAAGACCCAGTCCTGGACCGGGATGCGGTTCCGCGGCGAGCGCTTCAGCGCCGGGTAGGCCGTGAAGGTCAGGAAGATCGAGAACGCGAGGTGGATCGCCCGCGCCTCGGTGTCGTTGAGGACGCCGAACCCGAGCATGAACGGCAGCGGCGAGGCGTACCACAGCTGGAACAGCGACCAGGCCAGGGGCACGCCGAAGAGGATTTTGGCCGGGATGCCGGCCGGCGCGCGCCCGCCGGTGTCGGCCTCCGCGATCATGTCCCGGGGACTCTGCTCCCCCGCGGTCTCGGGGCTGGTGTTCCGATCGGTCATGTCCGGCCTCCCGCGGCTCCGTTCGTGCGGGCCGTCACAACAGTCCCCGTTCGCGGAAGTACCGCTCCGCGCCCTCGTGCAGCGGCGCGGACAGCCCTTCGCGCGCCATGGAGTCCGGATGCAGCGGCCCGAACGCGGGGTGCATCCGCCTGAACCTGTCGAGGTCGCCGAACACCGCCGCGACGACGGCGTACACCGTGTCGGCGTCGACGTCGGCGGACGTCATCAGCGTCACCCTGACGCCGAACGACTCGACGGGCTCCGGGTGTCCCGCGTACGTCCCGCCGGGGACGCGCGCGCGGACGTAGTAGGGGTTCTCCGCCACCAGCCCGTCGATCTCCGGCCCGGCCGCCGCGACGACCGCGGAGTCGCAGAGTTCCACCGCCCGGGCGACCGCCGCGTCGGGATGCCCGGTCGCGTGGACCATGGCCTGCACCCGCCCGTGGCACAGCGCCAGGGACTGCTGGGACGCCGGCAGCTCCGTGGCCAGCGCGAAGACGTCCTTGGACCAGCCCTTCGCGTCCATCACGGCGTCCATCGCCGCGCGCTGGTCCGAGCCGGGGTTGCCGATGTTCACGCGCTTGCCGGGAAGGTCGTCCAGCGCCGCGATGTTCGAATCGCGCCGGGCGACGACCGTGAAGAGTTCCGGATGCAGGGAGAACACGGCGCGCAGGTTGCCGAGGTCGATGCCGACGTACTCGAACGGGCCGCTCCCGTTCCCGGCGTGGAACTGGACGTCGGACCGGACGATGCCGAAGTCCACGGCCGCGTTCGCCAGTTCCACCACGTTGTCGAAGGAGCCCTCGGATTCCAGGGCCCGGCAGGCGGCGCCGGCGGCCGCGCGCTCCACGCTCCGGCAGATGGCGCGGCCGACCTGGAAGTAGACGCCGGTCTTGCCGCCCGTCCCGATGAACAGGTCGGCCGCCGCCGCGGTTCCGACCGGAACGGAAAGGGTCATCGCCGCCGCGCACACCGCGCCCGCGGCCGTGCTCGCCCGTCTCGCCGCCATTGCCGGCCTCCCATGCGGAGCGCCGGCCGGCGGGGCCGGCCGGCGCGGTTTCGCGGACCGGCGGGGAAACGCCGCCGGCGGCCGCGCCGGGAACCAACGGACCACGCGAAAAAACACTCCGCGAACGGGGCCGGGACGTCGGGGGACGTCCCGGCGCGCCGCGCGCGGCTACATCAGGCCGGCTTCCTTGTAGTACTTCGCCGCGCCGTCGTGAATGGGCGCGGAGAGGCCGTCCTTGGCCATCTGCTCCTTCTGGAGATGCCGGAAGGCCGGATGGAGCTTGCGGAAGTCGTCGAAGTTCTCGAACACGGCCTTGACGACCTGGTACACCACGTCCGCCGAGACGGCCGTCGACGAGACGAACGTCGCGCCGACGCCGAAGGTCTGGACGTCGCCGTCGGAGCCCCGGTACATCCCGCCCGGAATGGTCGCCGTGCGGTAGTAGTCGTTGTCCATGACGAGCTTGTCGACCGCGTCGCCCTTGACCGACACGAGGACGCTGTCGCACGCCGTCGTGGCTTCCTTGATCGACCCCGAGGGGTGGCCGACCGTGAAGACCATGGCGTCGATCTTGTTGTCGCAGAGCGCCTTGGACTGCTCCGCCGACTTCAGCTCGGACGCGAGGGCGAAGGTGCCCTTGTCCCAGCCCAGGGCGGCCATCAGGACCTCCATGGTCCCGCGCTGGCCCGAACCCGGGTTGCCGATGTTCACGCGCTTGCCCTCGAGGTCCATGAAGTCCATGACGCCGGCGTCGGCGCGGGCGACCACGGTGAACGGCTCGGGATGGACGGAGAAGACGGCCCGCAGCTCCTTGAAGGGACCGGCGTCCTCGAACTTGCTGGTGCCGTTGTAGGCGTGGTACTGCCAGTCCGACTGGGCCACGCCCATGTCGAGCTCGCCGGCGCGGATGGTGTTGAGGTTGTAGATCGAGCCGCCCGTGCTTTCCACGGAGCAGCGGATCCCGTGCTCCTTGCGGCCCTTGTTGACGAGGCGGCAGATGGCCCCGCCCGTGGGGTAGTACACGCCGGTCACGCCGCCCGTGCCGATCGTGATGAACTGCTGTTGCGCCTCCGCCGCCGGAGCCCCGGCCAGCCCGTAGGCGCCCGCGGCCAGAGCGGCGACCGCCGCGGTCGCTGCGATGCGTTTCATTTCGGACACTCCTCCATCTCGATGTTCGTGTCACCGCGTCGTTCCGCCTTCGCGGCGGGGTCCGGCGGCGGGACGTGACACGGGTCTTCCCGCCGCCGCGACTCGAATTCTACCGGAACCGCCGGTCCGCTCATCGCGGCGCCCCCGCGGCCCGGACGGCCGGACGCGCGTCCATGCCCCCGAACACGTCGGACAACGCCAGCCCGAGGCGGTCCACGATCTCCTCCACGTCGTCCGCGCCGACGACGAAGGGCGGCGCCAGCAGGACGTGGTCGCCCCGCCGTCCGTCGGCGGTTCCGCCCGAAGGATAGCAGATCAGGCCGCGCGCGAAGGCCGCGCCCTTGATTTGCGCGTGCAGGCGCAACGCCGGATCGAACGGCTCCTTCGCGGTCCGGTCGGCGACCAGCTCCAGCGCGCGGAACAGGCCGCGGCCCCTGATCTCGCCGACGTGCGGATGATCCCCGAACGCGCCGCGCAGCGCCGCGTCCAGCGCCTCCCCCCGGCGCCGCACGTTGGCCAGCAGGTCCCGCTCGGCGACCGCCCGCTGCACGGCCAGCGCCGCCGCGCACGCCGTGGCGTGGCCCATGTACGTGTGCCCGTGCGGGAAGTGTCCGCCGCCCGCGCGGATGCCGCGGTAGATGGCGTCCGACGCGAGCACCGCCCCGATGGGCTGGTATCCGGCGCCGAGCCCCTTGGCGACGACGGCGAGGTCCGGCACGACGCCCTCCTGCTCGCAGGCGAACAGGGTCCCGGTCCGGCCCATGCCCGACATCACCTCGTCGAGGATGAGCAGCACGCCGTAACGGTCGCAGATGTCGCGGATGCGGGCGAAGTATCCCGGCGCCGCGGTGGCCGCCCCGATGGTCGACCCGACGACGGTCTCGGCGACGAACCCGATCACGGTCTCCGGTCCGAGCTCGAGGAGCGCCGATTCGAGCTCGTCCGCGACCCGGAGGCCGTAGGCCGCGTCCGTCTCGCCGTCCCTCCGGCCGCGGTAGGCGTAGCAGGGGGAGATGTGCGCCGCGTCCATGAGAAGGGGCTCGAAGGGCGCCCTGCGCGCGGCGTTGCCGCCGACGGCCAGGGCGCCGAGGGTGTTGCCGTGGTAGCTCTGCCGCCGGGCGACGAAGCGGACGCGCCGCGGCTCGCCGACGTCCAGGCAGTACTGGCGGGCGAGCTTGAGCGCGGTGTCCATGGCCTCCGAGCCGCCGCTCACGAAGTAGACGCGGTCGAGGCCGGGAGGCGACGCCGCGACCAGCAGGTCGGCGAGGTCTTCCTGGGCGCGCGTCGTGAAGAACGCCGTGTGCGCGTAGGCCAGGGACTCGACCTGGTCGCGGATCGCCCGGCGGACCTCGGGATCCGAATGCCCCAGGACCGACACCGCGGCGCCGCCCGAGGCGTCGATGTAGCGGTTCCCCGCCTCGTCGACGATGCGGATGCCCTCGCCCCGCGCGGCGACCGGGGGGGTCGCGCGGATGTCGCGGTGGAACACGCGGGTCATGACGGCCTTTCGTCGCCGTCCGGCGCGACCGCGCCGTCGGGGTCCCCTCCCCCGGGAAGGATTCCTTCGCGAAAGCGGTCCGGCCGCGCCACGAGAACAAGGCAGGGGTGCCGAGACGCCGTCCACCCCCACCCTGTCCCTCCCCCTTCCAGGGAGAGGGGACCCGAGTGGCCCGGCCGCGCCCCGAGGGTCCCCTCTCCCGCGTGCGGGAGAGGGACAGGGTGAGGGTGTCGGAGAACGATGCGCCGCCCCGACCGCGTTTCGCAGAGGAATCGTGGAAGGGGGAGGGTCGGGGCGGGGGTCGGCGGCATTGCGGTCCGTCGCTCCTGGCGACGTTTATTCGGGAACGGGACAGTAGATATGGTTTATGCTGTTTGCAACAGACCATCCGGAACCGGCGGGCCATGAAGCGAGCGGCGCTCCTGTGCGGCCTCGGCGTCCTCCTCTGCCTGTGGAGCGCGTTGCGCGTCCAGGCGGCGGAGCCGGCGGCCAGGTCCGCCGGGGAGGTCCTCTCGGCGGTCGTCCGCCTGTCGGCCGAGATCCCGCCGGACGCCCGCACCGCCGGCACCCTGGGCACGACGCGCCGGGGCAACGGCGTCGTCATCGACGGAAGCGGCCTCGTGCTCACCATCGGCTACCTCCTCCTCGAGGCGATGTCCGTCGTCGTGGAGGACCGGGACGGCAAGCCGGTCCTCGCCGACGTGGTCGCCTACGACCACGAGACGGGGTTCGGCCTGGCGCGCGCCCTGCGGCCCCTCGGCGCCCGGCCGCTTCGCTTCGGCGACTCCGCCGGCCTCCGGGAGGGAGAGCCCGTCCTGGCGGTCTCCGGCGGCGGGGTGGCCGGGACCCGTCCCGTCACGGTCGCGTCGCGCCGCGAGTTCGCCGGATACTGGGAATACCTCCTGGACTCGGCGATCTTCACCTCTCCGCCCCACCCCGACTGGAGCGGCGCCGCCCTCGTCGGCCGGGACGGGGAGCTGCTCGGCATCGGTTCGCTGCTGGTGCCGGACGCCACGGCGGACGCGCCGCCCCGGCCGGGCAACATGTTCGTGCCCATCGACCTGCTGAAGCCGATCCTGGGCGACCTGCTCGCGGACGGCCGGGCGCGGCGCGAGGCGAAGCCCTGGCTCGGCATGATCTCGGTCGAGAACCGGGGCCGGGTCGCGGTGGTCCGCGTCGCCGAGGACGGGCCGGCCCACAGGGCCGGCGTCCGGCCCGGCGACGTGGTGGTCCGGGCCGCGGGCCGGAACGTGGCGACCCTGTCCGAGCTCTACCGGACCGTGTGGAGCCTCGGCCCCGCGGGCGCGGAGGTGCCCCTCACCGTCCTGCGGGAGGGCCGGCTGCGCGACATCGCCGTCGAGAGCCGGGACCGCCACGACTACCTGCGCCTCGACCGGAGCTACTGACGGCGGGGTCTCCTCCCCCTTGACGGGAGTCCTCCGCGAAACGCGGTCGGGGCGGCGCATCGTTCTCCGACACCCTCGCCCTGTCCCTCTCCCGCACGCGGGAGAGGGGACCCTCGGGGCGCGGCCGGGGGCGGGCTGGCGTCGTGCGCCGGAACCGGGTATGCGAAGACCCACACCCTGACCCTCCCCCTGCCGGCGGGAGGGAACCCGAGGAGAGGCGGCGGGCGATGCTGATCGGCGCGAGCATGTTCTTCACCGACTATTCCGTCGCTCCGGCCGAGCTCGGGGCGATCCTGGAGGAGCGGGGCTTCGACTCCCTGTGGGCGCCGGAGCACTCGCACATCCCGCTCTCCCGGGAGTCGTCGTTCCCCGGATGGGACGAGATCCCGAAGAAGTACTTCGACGTCATGGACCCGTTCGTGACGCTGACGGCCGCCGCCGCGGCGACGGAGACGCTGAGGCTCGGGACCGGGATCTGCCTCGTGGCGCAGCGGGACCCCATCCAGACGGCGAAGCTGGTCGCCTCGATCGACCGGGTGTCGGGGGGGCGCTTCCTGTTCGGGGTGGGCAACGGCTGGAACGCGGAGGAGATGGCCGATCACGGCACCCCCTTCGCGGCGCGGCACAAGGTGGCCCGGGAGCGCATCGCCGCGATGAAGGAGATCTGGACCCGGACGAGGCCCGAGTTCCACGGCGAGACCGTCGACTTCCCCCCGATGATGGCGTGGCCCAAGCCGGTGCAGAAGCCCCACCCGCCGGTGATCGTCGGCGGCGGCTTCCCCTACGGCGCGCGGCGCGCCGTCGCCTACGGGGACGGCTGGATCCCGCACGCGCGCCTGCCCGGGTACGACGACGTGACCGACCGCCTGGACGATTTCCGCCGCGCGGCGGAGGCGGCCGGCCGCGACCCGGAGTCCCTCCCCGTCACCGTCTGGGGCGGCGGCCCGGACCTCGACCGCCTGAAGCGGTGGCGGGACCGCGGCGTCGCGCGGGCCGTGGTGCCCCTGGAGTCGGAACCGGGGGACGCCCTGATGCCGGAGATCGACCGCTGGGCGGAGTGGGCCGCGAAGGTGGGCTGAGCCGCCGCGTCAGCTCCCGGACGACTCCCGTCCGGCGCGGAACATGGCGCGGATCATGTCCGGGCGCGGGTCGAGGGGCCTGGGCCAGGCCTTGCGGCTGTGGGTGAGGCCGAGATCGAGGACCGACTCGACGAGCTTGTAGGTCAGCGGACCGGGGTTGACGATGGGGACGGGCAGGTTCGCGGCCAGGTACTCGGCCGCCTGGTGCATGGTGGTCGAGCCCAGGCAGACCACGTCCGCGCCCGCCTCCATGGCCTCCTCGCAGGCCGCCTTCATCCGGGGAAAGACCGCGTCCTCCTTGCCGTCGAGCAGGTTGGCGTAGTCCGGCGGCACGTCGAAGTTCACCACCGCGGCGCAGAAGTCCTCCAGGCCGAGGGCGCGGACCATCCTGGCGGTCCGCGCGACGGCGTAGTCCCACTGGCAGACGATCGCGAACTTGTTGCCGAGCGTGAGGCAGAACAGCATCGCCGCCTTCCCCGGCCCGACGACCGGAATGTCGAGCACCGAGCGGAGCGCGTCGAGGCCCGAGTCGCTCATGGTGTCGATGCAGACGGCGTCGTAGCCCTCGTCCTGCGCGCTCATCCCGGCCTCGAAGATGGCCATGTCCATGAGCGCGAAGTCGTGCCCGCTCATGTAGGTCTTCGGACCCGCGGTGACGCCGCGGAAGTCGAACGCGATGTCCGGCCCCAGGCGGACGTGGTCGAGCTGGGCGCGCCGGTTGGCGATGCCGCCCTCGTCCAGCGCGAACGGCACCAGCACCAAGGCCCTGGCCATGGCTTTCTCCTTTCCCGGACGGTCCTATGCGTTCTTCTGGACCTCGACCGCGCCGTCGAGCATGGCGCGGAGGGTCTCGTCGACCCGCACGATCGGCGGCTTGTAGTACTGGCGGCTGTGGGTCAGGCCCAGCCCGAGCACGGCCTCGGCGAGCTTGTAGGACACCGGCCCGGGGTTGACGATCGGCACCGGTATCCGGCCGGACAGGTAGATGTGGGCCTGGTGCATCGACGTCGACCCGAGGCAGATGACGTCGGCGCCGCGGTCGTCGATGAGGGCCCAGCAGCCCTTCTCGAGCTCGCCGAAGGTCTCCTCCTCCTTGCCGCTGAGCAGGTTCCGGTTGTCCACCGCCGCGTCGATGCTGTGCACGCCCACGAACTTGTGGCCGATGCCGAGCTCCTCCAGGGTCTTCTTGTAGAGCCCGGACCAGCGCTCCCACATGGCCAGCACGCCGAACTTGTCGCCGAGCAGCATGGCCATCAGGAACGACGCCCGCCCCGGACCGATCACGGGGATGTCGAGGACGGTCCTGAGCGCGGCGACGCCGGAGTCGCTCACGGTGTCGATGCAGACCGCGTCGTAGCCGTCCTCCTGGGCGCTCAGGCCCGCCTCGAGGACCACGAGGTCGCCGATGCTCCAGTCGTAGGGGCTCACCAGGTTGCCGCCCGCCGCGCGGACGGGGCGGTAGTCGAACGCGATGTCGGGGCCGAACTCCAGCGAGGCGTGCTGCTGCCGCCGCAACCCGAGCTGCTCCTCCGTCATGGGGAACGGAACGATGACCAGGACTCTCTTCTGCTTCGCCACGGCGGCCTCCCCGGTTCGACGCCCGCCCGGCGCGGGCCGGCGGACGGATTACAGGCGACCGCCCGCGCGAAGTCAACGCGCGCGGGGGGGCGGCCTCCGGCACCCTCACCCTGTCCCTCTCCCGCACGCGGGAGAGGGGACCCTCGGAACGCGGCCGGGCCATTGGGTCTCCCTCCCCCGCCTACGGGGGAGGGCCGGGGTGGGGGTTGACGGGCCTACGCCGCCCGCGTCGCCACCACCAGCCGCTGCCCGAGGGCGCGAAGCGCCGCCTCGACCTGGCCGATGTGCGAGCGGTGGTCCAGATCGAGCAGGCGGCGGACCGTCCCTTCGGGAGTCCCCAGCCGCCGGGCCAGCGCGGCGTTGCCGAGGCCGCGGTCGCGCATCGCGCGGTAGAGGGCGATCTTGGCGGCGGCCAGCGCCGGCAGCGGGACGAGCGGGCGTCCGCGTCCCGGCGACGGCCGCGGAATGTCCCGCCGGGCGTCGACGTATCCGCCGAGGGCGGCGACGAGGCAGTCCTCGGCTTCCGCCAACGCCTCCCGCTCCGTGGCGCCCTCGGTCAGCGCCTCCGGAACGTCGGGGAACGAGACGACCAGGCCGCCCCCGGCCTCCGCGTTCAACTCGACGGGATATGCCAGTCGCGTCGGTCGCGCCATCCTGTCTCTCCCCGCTTCTTCAGACCCCGATGTCCTCGCGGGACACCCCGAGTTGCCGGATCATGGCCGCCGGAAGGCTCCGGCTCAATTCCTTACGTCGGTTCTTGACCGTGGCGAAACGATCCCCGTAATACAGGCGGCGATGACCCGCGATCCGGCGGCCGAGGCCGCGAACGCCATCGTCGACAACCGCGGCCGCCGCGTGGGGGAGTTCCTGCGCGCCCGCATCGGGGCCGGCTCGGACCTGTCCATCGTCTCGGCGTATTTCACGATCTACGCCTACGAGGCCCTGCGCGACGTGCTGGAGGGCGCCGGCGGGGTCCGGTTCCTCTACGGCGAGCCGCGGGGCGCCGGCGCGGTGGACCCGGAGGGCGGCGAGCCGCGGCCCTTCCGCCTGACCGAGGACGGCGGCATCGCGCTGGCGCGGGTCCTGGCGCAGAAGCCGCTGGCCCGCGCCTGCGCCGACTGGATCGCGCGCAAGGTCGAGGTCCGCACCGTCCGGCAGGCCGGCTTCCTGCACGGGAAGCTCTACCACGTCGCGGGCGAGACCGGCGCCGCGGCGCTCGTCGGCAGCTCCAACTTCACGCGCCGCGGGCTGGGCTGGGGCGCCGTCCCGAACCTCGAGCTCAACCTCGAGGTCCGCGGCGACGCCGACCGGACGGCGCTCCTCCGCTGGTTCGACGCGCTGTGGCGCGACGAGACCCTGACCCGCGACGCCAAGGCGGACGTCCTGGCCGCCCTCGAACGCCTGGGCCGGCCCTACGCGCCCGAGTTCGTCTATTACAAGACGCTCTTCCACGTCTTCGGAGACTGGCTGGAGCGGCACGCCGAGCGCGACGGCCTGCTCCGCGACGTCCACCTCCAGGACACCGGGATCTGGAAGGCCCTCTACGCCTTCCAGAAGGACGGCGCGACCGGCGCCATCAACCGGCTGCTGAGGCACAACGGCTGCATCGTCGCGGACAGCGTGGGGCTGGGAAAGACCTGGACCGCGCTCGCGGTCATCAAGTTCTTCGAGCTGCGCAACGAGCGGGTGCTCGTGCTCTGCCCCAAGCGGCTGGAGGACAACTGGGTCCGCTACACGTCCTGGGCCGCGCAGCGCAACAACCCCTTCGAGAAGGACCGCTTCAACTACGCCGTGCTGGCCCACACGGACCTGAGCCGCTACGAGGGCAAGGCGGGCGCGACGGACCTCGCGCGCTTCAACTGGGGCGCGTTCGACCTCGTCGTCATCGACGAATCCCACAACTTCCGCAACGAGGGCCGGGACCGGACCGACGAGGCCGGCGCCGTCGTCCGGCGCAGCCGCTACAACCGGCTGCTGGAGGAGGTCCTCAAGGGCGGCGTCCGGACCAGGGTGCTGATGCTGTCGGCGACGCCGGTCAACACCGGCCTGCGCGACCTTCGCAACCAGATCTACCTGATGACCGAGAAGCGCCGGGAGGCGTTCCGCGAGGCCCTGGGCATCGGCGACATCCAGGCCATGTTCGGCGTGGCGCAGCGCGAGTTCCAGGGGTGGGACAGGGCGCGCCGCGCCGGGGAGCGGCCGGACAAGGCCGCCCTGCTCGAACGGCTGGGCGCCGACTTCCTGACGCTGCTGGACGCGGTCACCATCGCCCGCTCGCGCGACCACGTCCGCCGCTTCTATCCCGAGGTGGCGAAGGCCATCGGCGGCTTTCCCGAGCGGGCGAAACCGGAGAACCTGCACCCCGCGACGGACGCCGGGGGCGAGCTGTCGTACGACGACCTGCACCGGCGGATCGGGGAGTTCCGGCTCGCGGTCTACGCGCCGTCGCAATACCTGAAGGACACGTCCGGCCTGGACGAGGAGAAGGAGAGGCTGCGCTTCGACCAGCGCGACCGCGAGCGCTGGCTGATCGGCATGATGCGCGTCAACCTGCTGAAGCGCCTGGAGAGCGCCGTCCATGCCTTCGCGCTGACCATGGGCCGCATCCTCGACAAGATGGACGATCTCGACCGCCGGATCGAAGCGTGGCGGGAGCGCGCCGGGGACGGCGAGATCGACGCCCGCCCCGACGAGGACGAGGAGGACGAGGAGTTCGCCGTCGGCCGGGGCCGCCGCTACCGGCTCGACGAGCTCGACGTCGACCGCTGGCAACGGGACCTCCGCGAGGACCGGCGCGTCTTCGAGGAATTGCGCCGCCGGGCGGCGCGGGTCACCGTCGAACGCGACGCCAAGCTGGCCGAACTCAAGGCGGCGCTGCGGCGCAAGGTGGAGGCGGCGCCCGCCGACAAGGACGACAACCCCAACCGCAAGGCGCTCGTCTTCACCACGTTCGCGGACACGGCGCGCTATCTCTACGACAACCTCGCCGACTGGGCGCGCGAGGAACTGGGCGTCCATACCGCGCTCGTGACCGGCGGCGGCGGCAACCGGAGCACCGCGGGCGAGTCCGGGTTCGCCGGCATCCTCGCGCGGTTCGCCCCGAGGGCGCAGGAATCGGACGGCGGCGGTCCCGGGATCGACGTCCTGATCGCCACCGACTGCCTGTCCGAGGGGCAGAACCTCCAGGACTGCGACCTCGTCGTGAACTACGACATCCACTGGAACCCGGTGCGGCTGATGCAGCGCTTCGGGCGGATCGACCGGCTCGGCAGCCGCAACCGGCGGGTCGCCATGATCAACTTCTGGCCGACGAAGGACCTCGACCGCTACCTCGACCTGAAGAACCGGGTGGAGGCGCGCATGGCGCTGGCGGACGCGGCGGCGACGGGCCTCGACGATCCGCTGCACCGGGACGCGCCGGACGGCGGCGAGGGGGGCGACGCGATCCGGGGAGAGCTGGCCTTCCGCGACCGGCAGTTGACGCGCATGCGCGAGGAGGTCCTCGACATCGAGGACGCGGACGACGGCGTGACCCTGAACGACCTGACCCTCGACGACTTCGTCGCCGACCTGCTGCACTATATCCAGCGGAACCGCGCCGCGCTCGAAGAGGCGCCGCCGGGCATCCACGCCGTCGCCCCCGCCCGCCCGGCGGCCGACGCCCCGGACGGACGGGCGCCGGCCGAGGTCCGGCCCGGCGCGATCTTCTGCCTCCGGCACAGGGCCGGCGCGGCGGAACGGACCCCGAACCGCCTGTGGCCGTACTTTCTCGTCCACGTCCGGCGCGACGGAACCGTGCGCCATACCTTCCGGCAGGCGCGGGAATGCCTCTCCCTGTTCCGCGCCCTCGCCGCCGGCCGGGAGCGGGCCGCGGCGGCCCTGGAGGACGCCTTCGACCGGGAGACCGACCACGGACGGGACATGGAGACGTACGACGGGCTTCTCGCGGCGGCCCTGCGGGACATCGCCCGGACCTTCCGCGACGCGCAGCTCCGGGCGCTCGCCCGCGACCGCGGGGCGGCGCTCGCGAAGGCGTCCGAGCGGCCGGACGGCGCCGGCGCCTTCGAGCTGGTCACGTGGCTCGTCATCGCCGGGGGAGACGGCGCGGCGGAAGAGGAGGCCCCGGCCGATGCGTGACGCCGTGACCGAGGCGCTGGCCGGCTTCGCCGGCGAAGGCGCGATGCGGGACAAGGCCGGGGCGCTGCTGGACGCCCTCGGCTACCGCAGCCAGCGGACGGCGGACGTGGGGAGCGTCGCCGAATTCGTGGCCTTGCTCGAAGAGACGAAGCCCCTGACGGACAGGCAGCGCGGGCTGTTCGACTCGTGGCGTTCGGCCGATATCGTCTTCCAGGTCACGAGCGACGAGATCGGCGGCCATCCGGAGCTGTTCCAGGAATTCGACAGGGGGCGCGCCAAGTCCTTCCTGTTCGTGGCGGCGGACCTCGCGGACCGCCCCTACCGCCGGGCGGAACTGGCGGAGACGGCGCGCGCCGTCAACCGCGGCTTCCCCATGCCGGTCGTCGTCCTGTTCCGCCACGGGGAGACCCTGACGCTGGCCGCCGTCCACCGCCGCGCCCACAAGCGGGACGACGGCCGCGACGTGCTGGAGGGGGTGACCCTGGTCAAGGACATCCACGCGCGGCACGGGCGGGAGCCGCACCGGGCGCACGTCGACATCCTCGTCGATCTGGCGCTGCCCCGCCTCGTGGACGGGGGCGTCCGGGACTTCGACGGCCTGCTCGCCGCGTGGGAGCGCGTGCTCGACATCGAGGCGCTGAACCGGCGCTTCTACAAGGACCTGTTCGGGTGGTTCCAGCGGGCCGTCGCCGACTCCCGCTTCCCCGACGACGGCGCCGGAGAGGGGTCGGAGGAGCGCCACGTCATCCGGCTGATCACCCGCCTGCTCTTCATCTGGTTCCTGAAGGAGAAGGGGCTGATCCCCGGCGAGCTGTTCGAGGAAGGCTTCGCCCGCGACGCGCTCGAGAACCACGCGCCCGACAAGACGGACTACTACCGCGCCGTGCTCCAGAACCTGTTCTTCGCCACCCTGAACACCGAGATCGAAAAGCGCGCCTTCAGCAGCAAGACCAACGCCGCGCACCGCGACTTCACCAAGTACCGCTACCGCGGCCTGCTGGCAGACCCGGACGGCTTCGTCGAACTGTTGCGGTCCGTCCCCTTCGTCAACGGCGGCCTGTTCGACTGCCTGGACGACTTCGCGCCCGCCGGCGCGGGCGGACGGCGCATCGACGCCTTCACCGACAACGTCGGGACCCAGGGCCGGGACCTCCACGTGCCGGCGCGCCTGTTCCTCGACGACGCGGACGAGACGGAGCGGGCTGTTCCCGCTGTTCCGCCGCTACAAGTTCACGGTGGAGGAGAACACGCCGCTGGACCGCGAGGTCGCGCTCGACCCCGAGCTGCTCGGCCGCGCGTTCGAGAACCTGCTGGCCGCGTACAACCCGGAGACCCGGGAGACCGCGCGCAAGGCGACCGGCTCCTACTACACGCCGCGGCAGGTGGTGGACTACATGGTCCGGGAGGCCCTGACCGAGGCCCTGGCGGCGAGGACCCGGCCGGCGGACGGCGACGCGGCGTTCTGGCGCGAACGGCTGCAATACCTCCTCGATCCCTCCGACGCGATGGACGACGCGGAGGAGCTCTTCGACGAAGGGGAGCGGCGGGCGGTCGTCGCCGCCGTCGCGGACATCAGGACGCTCGATCCCGCGGCCGGTTCGGGCGCCTTTCCGATGGGCGTTCTGCAAGCGCTGACGCTGGCGCTCCGCCGCCTCGACCCGGACAACGCGCTCTGGGAGGAGTTTCAGAGGGAGCGGGCGAAGGCCCGGGCGGGGGAGGCGTTCGACACCGAGGACCGGGCGCGCAGGGACGACGCGCTGCGCGAGATCAGCGGCACGTTCGAGAAGTACCGGCAGTCGGACTTCGGCCGCAAGCTCTACCTCATCCAGAACGGCATCTTCGGCGTGGACGTCCAGCCCGTTGCCTGCCAGATCGCCAAGCTCCGCTTCTTCATCTCCCTCGTCATCGAGCAGGACGCGGACCCCGGCGCGCCCAACCTCGGCATCAAGCCGCTGCCCAACCTGGAGACCCGCTTCGCCGCCGCCGACACGCTGATCGGGTTGCGGGCCGACGCCGGCGGGCTGCTCCATCACGACGGGGTGGCGGCGAAGCGGCGGGAGATCGCGGCCGTCCGCGAGCGCTACTTCCTGGCCGACAGCCGGCGCAAGAAGCTCGACTGCATGGACGAGGAGACGCGGCTCCGCGGCCAGTTGCGGGACATACTCGACAGGGAGCGCGAGACGTGGGCGGCGGCCCGGGAACGGGACATCGAACGCAGGGCGGAGGAGCTTCCGAAACCGGACGACCGCAAGAGGTTCCGGAAAGGCGAGCTCGCGAAACTCGCAGACCGGCTGCGCGCGTACGACGCGGCGCTCGCCGACGCCCGCGGGGTCGCGGAATGGGACCCCTACGACCAGAACGGGCGCGCCGACTGGTTCGACGCGGAACACATGTTCGGCGTCTCGGGCGGCTTCGACGTGGTGATCGGCAACCCGCCGTACATCCAGTTGCAGAAGGACGGCGGCCTTTTGGGAAGGCGCTATCGGAGCGCGGGCTACGAGACCTTCACGCGCACGGGCGACATCTACCAGCTCTTCTACGAACGCGGCTGCGGCCTGCTCAAGCCCGGCACGGGCACGCTCGCCTACATCACCTCGAACAGTTGGCTGAAGGCGGAATACGGCAAGCCGCTGCGCCGCTGGATCGCCGAACGCCACACGCCCCTGCGCCTGATCGAGATGGGCAAGGACGTGTTCGACGCCATCGTGGATACCGGCGTCCTGCTGGTCCGGGAGGGCGGCGAGGCCGCCCGCTTTCCCGCGGTCGACATGGACCGTCTCGACGGCGGGGCGTTTCCCCCGCCCGAAAGGCGCTGGGGCGAGGCCCGCCCGCGCGAGGAAGCGCCGTGGAGCGTTCTGTCGCCGGTCGAATGGCGGGTGCTCGACAAGATGAACGCGAAGGGCACGCCGCTGAAGGACTGGGACGTGCGGATCAACAGGGGCGTTCTGACCGGCTACAACGAGGCGTTCATCATCGACGATGACACGAGGGACGCCCTCATCGCCGAGGACCCGCGCTCCGGCGAGATCGTCAAGCCGATACTGCGCGGCCGGGACATCCGCCGCTGGCGCGCGCGATGGGCGGGGAAGTGGCTGATCGACACGCACAACGGCTACGGCGAGGAATCCGATCGCGTCCCGCCGGTCGACGTCGCCGACTATCCGGCGGTCAAGCGACATCTCGACCGCTTCCTTCCCCAGTTGCAGCGAAGGCAGGACAAGGGCAAAACGCCTTACAACCTCCGAAACTGCGCCTACCACGAGGATTTCGGAGAAGAGAAGCTGTTTTGGATGGATCTTACGGACCGTGGCCGATTTGCGTATGACTCGAGTGAGACATTCGCCGCCAACACTGGGTATATTCTGGTCGGGGGACCGTCGAAATTCCTTTGTTCGGTGCTTAACTCCCGGCTTGCGACCTGGTTCATGGATAATGCCGCCATGACATCGGGCATGGGTGTGACACGGTGGATCAACACGACAGTCTCACGTATTCCGGTTTCAAATCCACCGCCCGAGGAACAGCATCGGTTCATATGTCTCGTCGACCGGATCCTCGCGGCAAAGGACGCTGACCCGGACGCGGACACCACAGCGGAAGAAGCGGAGATAGACCGTTTGGTCTTCGAGCTTTATGGTTTGGACGGACAGGAAATATCGGCGGTCGAGGGAACTATACCATCATGAACGACAAGAAAGCGCCTAAGCCCATCCCCGGTGACAATCCTATCCATGATTCCGGGGACGATCTCCTGGAGCGCGCGGACGCAGCGGAGGCTTTTGCCCACGATGTTCTGGCCTTGGATGTGAATGAAGGTGCCACGGTGGGCCTCTTCGGACCTTGGGGCTCCGGTAAGACCTCGTTCGTTAATCTTGCCAGAAAGACGTTCGAGAGCCGAGGCGTGCCCGTTCTGGATTTCAACCCCTGGCTGTTCAGTGGAACGGAACAGCTTGTTGGGCGGTTCTTCGCGGAACTGTCGGCGCAAATGGATGAAAGAAATGATCTGAAAAACATTGTTACGGAGATAGGCAGGCTCAGTATTGCCTTTAGTGGGCCGGTGAGCGTTTTCGCGAGCCTTTTGGGCGGATCGCCTGTAGGGAAGAGCATCGAAGCGGTGTTAAAGACAATTGGAGTCCTAGCTAGTCCTCCTAAAAGTATTAATAAACTTCGTGCCAATGTCGTTCGTGCCCTCGTAGGGCGCGACAAACCAATCATCGTGATACTGGATGACGTAGATCGCCTATCGAGTCCGGAAATCCGCGATATCTTCAAGTTGGTGCGCCTAACGGCGAGTTTTCCTAACATTGTCTATATCCTGCTCTGCGACCGTCCGCGTGTAGAACGGGCGTTGGGCGAGGAGGAACAGGGACGGGAGGGCCGTGAATATCTGGAAAAGATCATCCAGCGTCCATACCGCTTGCCGGAAATCCGGGAAGGCGCCCTTTACGAACAGATACAAGCCGCGATCGACGGCGTTTTCGCTGACATCGAGAATCCCGGTCCTTTCAACGAAGAGGCTTGGCGCGATATCCGTGCCGACATCGTCCGCCCGCTGATCCGCAACATGCGCGACGTGCGCCGCTATGCCATCGCCGTGCGAGGGACCGTGACCGGTCTGAAAGGCGAAGTCGAACGGGCCGACGTACTCGGACTCGAGGCAATCCGCCTCTTTCTACCTAACGTCTTCGAGTGCCTTCCCGGCGCGGCCGGCGCCCTCACCGTGACGACGCCCTGGAGCGGGGCCGGCCGCGACAGCGCGGACAAGGGAGAAGTCGACGCATTGATCAAGGCCGGCGAGACGCGGCAGACGGTGGTCCAGGTGACGATCAACCATCTCTTCCCCGCAGGCCGGCGGCATTTGGAAAACGCTGGAAAGGTTCGTGATCTCGACGACCGCTTCGCCGCGTGGATGCTCCGTGAACGCCGTGTCGCCCACGAACATTTCTTCCGACTGTATTTGGCACGCGTGGTCGACAAAGATATTCCGGCTTTCCGCAACGCTGAGCAGGCCCTCACCCGCATGGGCGACGGCAAAGCCTTGGAAGAGTTCCTGCGCTCGCTCGATTTCGGGGAACGGCAGGGTGTGCTCGATTATCTGCCGATCTTCGAGAGCAGGTTCGAGCCGGAACATGTCGAGCCCGGTACTACCGCGCTGCTGAATATCCTGTTCGATCCATTGGAGTATGGCTTCCGACCTTCCGCCGAGGCACGTTCCCGCGTAGAGCAAGCCGTCATATCTCTTCTGCGTGCCTCCGATGACAGCGCCGATCTCGAGAGCACAGTGGAGCAGATCCTGTCCAATGTACGTTCGCTTTCCGGCAAGAGAGAACTGGTTCGTTGGATCGGACATGAAGAGAACGGACATAAGCTGGTATCGGAAACGGCGGCCGGGCGGTTCAAGGAGGCGTTGTGCGGCGAAATCCAACGTGCGTCGGACGACGATCTCGCCGAGGAACCCGACTCGTGGCAACTTCTTACCTTCGTGAAGGACGATCAGGGTAAGGCAGAAAACCGGCTCGAGGTTCGGGATTCGCCTCGGCTCACGTTCTCGATACTCTGGTCCACCGACTTAATAACCAAGGAGTCATCGAATATGAATAAGCAGTTATATATACATATGCTTCGGACGAATTTGCCGAATATGTATGGTAGTGAAGAGATGCTGAAGGCACGGGTCGAGAGCATGGACGAGAATTTCGAAAACCTGAGATTGTGGATCGAGAAACAGAAGAAAATACCGTTGGACGAAGCGGAGCGTTTGCGTCAGCTAGCGAACGAGTATTTCCGTGACGAGGCTTCGGATTTGGAGAGGTGACGCCACGGCGGAAGAGGATGAAATCGACGTCTACCGACGGTTCCCGTCCTTGGAATCCGGATGATGTGAAACCATGGAGACCGGTCTCGCATTCTTAGATTAAGTCCGAGACTGGTGGATTTCGATCCGCCCTCGTCAAGTAATATTCGTGTTCTCCCCAGTATTGGAGAGGTTGGCAATGGCCACGCTACCCTACCGAAAATCGGTAACTGTATTCAATCGTCCACTCACGGCCTCGATATAGGCGCGAAAGTTGAATACGTAAACGTATATATCTGTAGCCTTCTGAGTATACACGTATTCATACTTTCGTTGTCTCATTAGAGACCTTGAGGGTTATGCTCGATATTGAAGGGTGAAATAGGCCTGAATTCATGAGTAACTTTTTCAAGTGCAGCAGAAACTCCCCGATCAGTGAATACCACCTCATTTCTCCATCCTTCCGCAAGAGCAACTTCCATTGGTGGAACATAGTCTGCATCTCCAGCAACAAGAACGACTGTAGAAGGTCCCTCCTCCTTGCACACAGTTTTGGTCATGTCGGTGATGAGGTAGGCATCATCTTGTTTGGAACGACTGTTCGCACCTAGGAAACCTCGACGCACCCTGAAACCTTGGTTCTCAGCAATACTCCAAAATGAATCATCATCCGGAATCACACCTGAAATATATGCACTAGCAACACCACGTGCGTTCCCGTCTGTTTTCTTCGCGGCAGCTAACAAAAGCTTTCCAAAATCGATACGAAAGTCCGGTCCATATTGATCATTGACAATACCCCAGAACAAATTTTGATCATCTACGAACACATGGACGAAATCATTCGCGAGCTGTACATGATTTGGCGCACGAGCAGTTCGCTTTGTCAAGATTCCTTGTTTCCTCTGTGGCATCCGACGAGTAACTTTTTTTCTTTTTCTAGCCATCATAGCCTCTTGATTAGAGTTGAGAAGTCCTATACTCACAATGAGCAAATAGAGTCGAGGTTTTCATATCCTCACAGAAAGTTTATAATTAGCGACATAATAAACCTCTAGATCCACTTGCAGACGATTATGATAGCCGATCAAGTCGACTTCTCGACGTCAGTTATCTATGATCTAGATTCGGTGCAGTCTCTTTCTCAGATGGCGAGGAAAGCTTTGCTTGCGCTTTCTTTACTTCCTTACTTTCTACTACGGCCGTCAATTGCTTCAATCTTTGTGCCCGTTCATGTCTGGCCACATACCACTCCTCAAACAAAATCTCGATTAGATTGATGAGTTTTTGGGCTTCGTCTGGTTCGACATCAAGGATAAGATTGATGTCCTTTTCCATATGTGCGCCGATGGCCCCTATGCGTCGGACATGGTCAATGGCTTCCATGTTGTCGTAGTTTACTCCCTTCGGCCCGTCTCCTTTGTCAACTCGGTCTCGTAGAGTATCAATCTCCTTAGCCAATGTTGGCCCGGAGATCTTGCAAAAGTCACGGATCATACCTTGTAGGCAGCGTCTCGACATCGCCGCAGAGGCGTTCGCGCTTAGATCTCGGATACGACAGGCTTGGTTATAGTTCTCGACGATAGCTTGGGGAATATAATGAGGCTGTGGCTTGGCGGTACTCTCGGGCAGGAGTGACCATGAATGTATCATCTTTGTCAAGACAATGCCTTGCATATAGACATGCTCTCTTTTGTGAACAGAAAATTTTAAGGTGATTTCTTTGCAGTCGCCGTTCGAACAGACAGTTGAAATGATCCGTCCGCCCAACATTCCATACTTGCTCAGATCGTTTTCTATAAAAACGACGTCTTCAGAAAAGGTGTTTTCGGTCACGACCTGGGCATGACCACAGTACGGGCATTTCCAATTTGTCGGCTTCACGGGATCCCCCGTAATCCTACACTGGCGTTACAGTCGGCCGCTTCGGGGGGCACTATCAATCGCGCTTACCCCACCACCGCGCGCGGAGATATGCCGCCGGAGGCGAACCCCGTCGTGCGCACATATCTGTATACGATTTCCCCTCGCCCCGCCATCCCCCCGCAATGCTACCGGCGACGGAGCGCGGACACCCTCCGCGACGGTGAGGATCGCTACCGCCGCCGTATTTTCCCGAGCACACTCGCACCGTCCACCACTCGTATTTCACAAGCTTCGCGTTGCCAGCGGGGTGGGACATAGGCCAATGGCTGATCACTCGAAGCATTATCGTTTCTAAATGCGCTGGGAAACGAATTTCTACCTGATGACAACGACTTACGCCACGTTCGGCCATTATATCCCCTCACCCTGAGGAATAAAGCGGGACAAGTCCGAATACCGATCCATCAATGTTCGATTTTGACATTTGGTGTTCGATACAGGAGAGTGACATCCTCACGCCGCCCGTAGCGGTTTCTGCCGAGGGAGGAGCGAACCATGGATGCGGAGACCCTGGGACGCAGATTGCGCACGGCCCGCGTGGCGCGCGGCCTCAGTCAGCAGGAGGTCGCCCAAGCGCTGGGCTTCGCTCGAACGGCCGTCACCCAACTGGAAGCGGGCAACAGGTCGGTCTCGACTCTGGAACTGACCGCACTGTCGGAGCTCTATCTGCTCCGCGCCGCCGATTTCTTGCAGGACCCCGCCGAAGACGATGACGACGACGTTCTCGTCGCCTTGCATCGCGCCGCCCCCGGCCTCGAGCGGGACCCGGCCACCCGGGAGCAGGTAGCGCGCTGCGTCCGCCTTTGCCGGGAAGGCGTGACGCTCGAACGTCTGCTCGGCGCCGAGCCCCGCTCCGGCCCTCCGAGATACGAGCCGCGTATACCACGTTCTCCAGGCGAAGCCGTCTCCCACGGCGAGCAGGCCGCGGAACAGGAGCGGCGGCGCCTCGGCATCGGGAACGCGCCCATAGCCGATGTCTCCGAACTCATCGCATCCCAGGGCATTTGGGCATCCGGGGTCGCGCTGCCGGATGGAATGTCCGGTCTGTTTCTCCGTCATGCCAGCATCGGCCTTGCGATTCTCGTCAACTCGACCCATCCCAGGGGCCGAAAGCGCTTCTCCTGCGCGCACGAATACGCGCACGCCCTGCTCGACCGGGACCGCGATGTCACGATCTCCAGCACCGACAACTCTTCCCAGCTTGTCGAAAAGCGCGCGAACGCGTTCGCCGCCGCCTTTCTGATGCCCCGGGGCGGCTTTCGCGATTTCCTGCGAACCCTCGACAAGGGTCTGCCCAGCCGCCTCGATCACGCCGTCTTCGACGCCGCAAGCGGCGGCCGTATCGAAGCGGCACAGCGGCCCCCGGCACGCTCGCAACGCATCACCTACAAGGACAACGCCATGCTCGCCCACCGCTTCGGTGTGAGCTACCAGGCCACCTCCTACCGCCTGAAGAGTCTCCGGTACATCTCCGACAGGGAGTGCCGGGGCCTTCTGGATCAGGAAAACTTCGGCCGTAAATACCTGAAGGCGCTCGGCATGTTCGGCGATGTCGGCGAGCCGGAAAGACGGAGATACTGGGATCGCGAACTCCGCGGTGAAATTGCCCATCTCGCCATCGAAGCCTACCGCCGCGAGGAGATTTCGCGCGGACGCGTCCTCGAGATGAGCAAGATGCTGAGGATCGACCGCGACACTCTGCTCGGTCTTGCCGAAGCGGCTCGAGGCGGGTGAGTGGTTCCCCGGAACCCGATCGGCCGGCGATCGGACGCGGATATCACATCGGCACGTGTCTGCTTTCGTAAAGCTCGACGAGGTCGACCAGGATATC
The DNA here is from genome assembly GCA_963663355.2 of Alphaproteobacteria bacterium. GTDB lineage: Bacteria > Pseudomonadota > Alphaproteobacteria > UBA2966 > UBA2966 > UBA2966. The sequence continues at coordinate 1,048,106 of CAXXKS010000001.1, read as the reverse complement.
GAGCTCGTCGCCCTCCGGGCTGCCGGGCTCCGCATCCATGAGCTCGGAGATTCGGCCCAACGCCGCCTCGTGGTCCCGCTCGGACCGGACCGGCTCGATATCGGCCATCTCACGCCTCCTCCACGTCCACGGCGTCGTACTCGGCATGCGTACCCATAGCGCCCGCACCGGCGCAACGTGACAGGATCGCACCATGTCCGGGATGCCGCATGATTCCGATTCCATTGCAAGCGCCACCGTCAACGGCCGGCTGGCCGAAGCCGTACACTTGCAGGCCATCGAGGACAATCCCTTGACGGCGGAAGAGACCGCCATGTTCGAGCGCGAGGGATGGCCGCCGAAGCGGCGCCGCGCCCATATCGCCCGCCGCGTGGGAGACCGCGGCCGCGCCGCGGCGGCGGAATGAGCGACCGCGACATTACCGGTTATCCATCGGTTATCATTAATAGTCCTACCGGCATCGCTGCATCCTTGAACTAAAAGACCAAGATACTGTTGACAAGAATTCGACCATGCCCCATATTCGTGATGGAGGCTCGGCCTCGGCAGCGCTCACGAGCTCTAAGCGTTCGTGAGAAGCGGTTGAGGCGTTGCCTCTTTTTTTATGACTCGTGCCTGGCCACATAAGGATCGGGCACGTATGCAATCCCATATGTGTCGAAGACCTCGCCGTCTCGGTAGCCTTGTCCACGAAACTGAAGATCCGCCAACGGTTTCCCGAACATACTGGAGATTTCCGGCCGGGATTCCGCGTTCATTCCTCGACTGGGCAGCCGGAATCCCCAGTTGACACAATAGATACACAGGTCTGCCGCTTGAACAGCAGGTGTCATATCTGAAGACACAAAGAAAGGCGTGGGTACGATACGAGATGTTCGGTACCGGCCCGTGGATGTCTTTGTGAAATATGCTTCTATTTTGGCAACAAACCGGCGATCTTGACTTTTTTCTGTCTCATCCATGATCAATATACCATGTGCAGACTCGCGCTCCAGGAAATAGAAAAAGCGTTCCAGGAGAAATACTATATCTTTTCTCAAATAATCTTCATATCCAAAATCGTCCGGCTTTTCAACACCCCTTGGAATAGCAGTGGCGATCGCCACAGCTTCGTAATTTCCGAGAAGGTCGAATGTCTTCTGGGCCATGCGTAAACAAGCTTGTCCGTATGCTGTAAATTCCTCCCAGGATGGCGTAATTTTTCTGAGATTCTTGATAAAGAAACTACGACAAAATCTCTGTCTATCTCGATCCAATAGCAGATCACGCTGTCGGGAAAACCTGAAGCGTTTCCTATCAACTAATGTGGAACCTTTTATTTCTTTGTTATATTGCTCCAAACTACAGCCAAAACTCTCGACCTCCAGTTTCTTCATATCTTGCACGAAGTCCCAAAGCTTGCCTACATGGATGGCGAATCCTCCCCGCACCTCATACGGCATACTCTTGTGGTCGTGTCCGCTTTCATCGACAAAGAACAGCCAAGTCATCGTTCAACTCCCATGAGAAGTGAGGTGGCCGCGGTTTGTCGGACAGTTTGGCGAATTGGTTGAGATGTATTCCGGTTGATGCTCAGGCCACCAGTACGCCTTGGACACATCTTCCTGTTGCTGCTGTTGCGCCTGTGGAGATGTGGGCGAGGCGCGGAGCGGTTTGTCCATCATATCCACAGGCGGGCAGCCCCGGTAGGTCTCGGCCAGCGTCCCGCCGCCCAGCGCCGAGTGCGGCCTCTCGGTGTTGAAGTCGATCCATCCGCCGATGACGCGCCGGGTTGTGAAGCCGTCGGCGGTCTCGTGCAGGTAGGCCGCCTCGTATTCGAGCGAGCGCCACGGCCGCTCGATGAGTAAGGCCTCGAAGCCATCGGTTCGAGCGAGAGGCCGGACGTTGTCCATGCTCGAGGCCGTGCCCCCGGCGGACACCCTCACCCTGTCCCTCTCCCGCGTGCGGGAGAGGGACAGGGTGAGGGTGGATGGCGTTGCGCCCCGGTCTCCTACATGTAGTCCTCCGGGCCGTCGTAGGGGCTCTTCATCATGATCGCCTGCCACTGCTCGCGGGGCGCGGGGGCGGGCCGCCGGCGGCGCGCCGGGGGGCCGAGCGCCCCGCCCCGTCCGGGCCGGTAGCCCTCCGCGAAGCAGCGGAACGCGTCCGCACCGTGGCTCGACCAGTCGTGCAGGGGGCGGTCCCGGAACGTCCCACGCCGCTCGTCCCACGCCTTCCGGTAGCCCTCCAGCGCCTTGAGCCCCCGACCGCACCGGACCTCGTCGAACCGGCACGCGGAGAGTACGCTGCGCACCGCCTCGATCCCGTCGCCCACGCTCTCCGTCCGCGGCACCACCCGCACCGGCGTCACCCCGAGGCCCTTCAGGGTGTCGAGACGGCTCCGCCCCGTCGACAGCGACCGCACCTCCACGTCGTGCGGCAGGTAGTGCTCCCCGTAGAAGTAGTCCCTCTCCCGCAGGACCCGCGCGTAGTGCGCCAGACCCTCGCCAGACTCCGCGTGGTAGTCGATGAAGCGGTGCTCAAGGCCCGCCTGCTGGTGGAACCAGATCGCCGTCTCGTCGTCCACCCCGAGGTCCCAGAACGTGTTGACCGGAAGGCCCGGATCGCAGGGCACCGCCGCGATGCGCCCCTCGCTACGCGCCCGCGCCAGCTCCCGGCCGTAGTACGCCCCCTCCACCGCCGCCCGGAACGCCTCCTCCGGCGTCGCCGGGTACTCCTTGAGCATGTCGTCGCGCTGGATGCTGCGCTTGCGCGCGTACCACGCCCGCTGTTCGGCGTCCAGCGCGATCCCGTGCTCCGCCTCCAGGCCCTCGAAGTACGCCGCGTCCTCCGCCCCGACGACCACGCCGTCCGGGTCGATGCGGTAGTCCGGGTCCCGCCACCAGGGGAAGAAGAAGTACTTGAAGTCCAGGTCCGAGGGTTGCCGGTCCTGGCGCGCCAGGTTCCGGGCCTGCTCGCAGATCTCGAAGAAGTCCCCCTCCCGGCCCTCGGCGGTGGATTCGATGAACACCGTCTGGCCCGTCCGCACGGCGTTGAGCGCGCCGGTGCGGATCTCCCGCGCCTTGTCCGGCGTGCGCGCGGCGATGCGGCCGAACTCGGAGACGTGCAGGTACTGGTAGGTGCCCGAGCGCAGGCTCGTGTCCACCCGCAGCATGGAGTTGTTGGCGAAGCGGAGCGTCCGCGCCGAGTCCGCCACCGCCGGGTTGGCCTGCCGGATCAGAGGATCGAGGTTCTCCAGCGGGAACTTCACCTTGTCGCGGAAGATCGCCTCCGCCGCGCCCAGGGTGTGGGCGATGGTCCCCGCGCGCACGTCGGGCGTGAACAGGCAGGCGTCGAGCATGAGGAGCTGGATGAGGGTGGTGAAGCCGAGCTGGCGGGCCTTGAGGACGACGTTGAGGGTGTGGCGTTCGTCGAAGAGCTCGGCCTGGGCCGCGTTCATGCGGAAGGGCACGCGCCGCCCCTCCGCGTCGGTGATGCGGTAGAGGTTGTCGAGCCGCCAGCGGGGGTCCTCCCACCGGGCGCCGTCGCTACTTTGCATGATGGTCCTCCGGCGGCCAGTTGGGCGGGGGCGGGAGGGGCGGGTCCTCGTCCGGTCCGGGCCACCCCTGCCCGGACGCGGCCGCCTGCCTGGCCCTGGCCTTCGCCCAGATATCTTCCATCATCTCCCGGTAGGCCCGGGCCTTGCGTTCGTACTCGATTTCCTTCCTCCGTCTTTTCCTCCGCCTTGTCCTCTTCCGCGGAGGCCCCGGCCTTGGGCGCGTCCCGGTACTTCTCCGGCCGGTGCGCCCTGAGCAGGAACGTCGCCAGGGCGTCCGAGTAGTGCCGCCACTCCCCCACGCGCTCGCCCTTGTAGTAGACCGGCCTCTCCACCCCCTCGAAGGCCCGCCGGTGCGCCTCCGCCTCCAGCAGGTCGATCCCCTCCTCCAGGGCCTCGTCCCAGCGCCGGGCGAACGCCGCGTCCGCCTCGCGCCAGTCGTAGACCGTGCGCCGGGGGACGCCGGCCTTGCGGCACGACAGGGTGACGTTCACCGTCTCCGTGAGGGCCTTGAGGAAGAGGTCCTGTTTCCGCGGCTTCCGCGCCGCCGCCGCCTTGGAGTTCCCGCGCATGTGTTTCTCCTAATCCAAACCAGCAACATTTTACCCACCGTATTGGAGAAATCAACAATTATTTCCCATCTCTGTCAAATTCCTATAACGTATTGATTTGCAAGAAAGATTCTTGCTCGGACCGCCCCACTGGGGTCCCCTCTCCCTGTTTAGGGAGAGGGACAGGGTGAGGGTCGATCCGAAGACTCCCTCACGCCGTCCACCCCCACCCTGTCCCTCCCCCGCAGAGCGGGAGAGGGGACCCTCTCACGGAGGTTTGCGGACGCGGGACGCGAGGTGGTCCGGAACGACGGACCGCGCCACCGGGGTCCCCTCTCCCTGCTCAGGGAGAGGGACAGGGTGAGGGTTCGAGACAAAGACTCCTTCACGCCGCCCACCCCCACCCTGTCCCTCCCCCGCAGAGCGGGAGAGGGGACCCTCTCACGGGCGTTTGCGGACGCGGGACGCGGGGCGGCCCCCACCGACTCCGTGCGAACTGTGCGAATTGGCGCGGTGTGGTAGCCTCGGCGGTCCGTACGGCAACCGGCCCGGGGAGGGGCGCGCGGCGATGGGCATCCTCAGATCGGGCGGCCGGCGTTTCGACGCCTCCGTTCCCGTCGTCGTGATCGGCGCCGGGGCCTGCGGGTGCAGCGCGGCGCTGGCGGCGAGGGAGCGCGGCGCGGACGTGCTGATGATCGAGCGCGACGAGCCGCCGACGGGCAGCACCTCCCTCTCCGGCGGCCAGATCCCCGCCGCCGGCACCCGGCTCCAGAAGGCGGCCGGCATCGCGGACACGCCGGAGGACTTCGCCGGGGAGATCCTGGAGAAGGCGCGCCACCGCACCGACCCGGAGATGGCGCTGGCCGTCTCGCGGGGCTCCACCGTGACCGTGGACTGGCTCACGGACACCCACGGCGCGCCGCTGGAGGTCCTCACGGACTTCTTCTACCCCGGCCACCGCAAGCACCGCATGCACGGCACGCCCAACCGGGACGGCGCCGAGCTGCTGGCCTGCCTCCTCGACGCGGTCGCGCGCGAGGGGATCGACACGATGACCGCGGCCGCGGCCACCGACCTCCACGCCGACGCGGACGGCACGGTCACGGGCGTGCGCGTCCGCCGCCCCGACGGGAGCCGCGAGGACGTGGGCTGCGGCGCCCTGGTGCTGGCCTGCAACGGCTTCGGCGGCAACCCGGAGATGGTGCGCGAGCACATCCCCGAGATCGCCGGCGCCCTCTACTTCGGCCACACCGGCAACAAGGGCGACGCCGTGAAGTGGGGCCTCGAGCTCGGCGCCGGCGTGGCCGACATGGGCAGCTACCAGGGCCACGGCGCCGTGGCGACGCCCCACAACACCCACATCGGCTGGCCCTCGATCACCGAGGGCGGGATCATGGTCAACGCCGCCGGCCGCCGCTTCAGCCACGAGAACCGGGGCTACTCCGAACAGGCCGTCGAGGTCATCCGCCAGCCCGGCGGCTTCGCCTGGACGATCTTCAACGAGACCGCCCACGGCGTCGCCATGCAGTTCAGCCACCAGCGGGAGGCGCTCGAGGCCGGCGCGATCCGCAAGGCCGGCACCTTCGACCGGCTGGCGGAGATCGTCGGGGCGCCGCGGGACGCCCTGGCCGGGACCCTCGCCGAGGTCAACGACGTCCTCGCGGGACGCAGGGCCGACCCCTTCGGCCGCGACTTCGGCGGCAAGGCGCCGCTGGAGCCGCCCTACTACGCGGTCAAGGTGACCGGCGCCCTGTTCCACACCCAGGGCGGCCTCGTCGTCGACCCCGAGGCGCGGGTCCTGCGCAAGGGCACGGCGCGGGCGCTGCCCAACCTGTTCGCGGGGGGCGGCGCCGCGCGCGGCCTCACCGGCCCGTCGTGCTGGGGCTACACCTCCGGCGCGGGCCTGATGACCGCGACGACGCTCGGCCGCCTCGGCGGCGAAGGCGCCGCCGCGCTCGTCTCCTGAGCCGGCGCTACGGCGGGTCCCACTCCGGTCCCAGCGCGAAGTCCGCCAGGCGGTCGTTCCGCGCGGTCAGGGACGAGACCCGGGCCATCTCCTCCGCCGACAGCGCGAAGTCGAACACGTCGAAGTTCTCCCGGGCGTGGGCCTCGCTTCCGGCCTTGGGAATCGCGGCCACCGGCCCCTGCTGGATGAGCCAGCGCAGCGCCACCTGGGCCGCGGTCTTGCCGTGGCGTTCGGCGATCGCGGCCAGGGCCGGGTCCCGCGCGGCCTTCCCCTTGGCGAGCGGCATGTAGGCGGTGAGCATCATGCCGTACTCGCGCACGAGCCCGAGGACCCGGTTCTGCGCCAGGAAGGGGTGGTACTCCACCTGGTTGCAGGCGATGTCGGCGCCGCACTCCTCCACGGCCTCGCGCATCAGGGCCGTGTTGAAGTTGCTGACCCCGACGAGGCGCGCCTTGCCGGCGGCCCTGACCTCGCCCAGGGCCCGCAGGGTCTCGCCCAGCGGGACGCTCTTGCTCGGCCAGTGGATGAGCAGCAGGTCCACGTAGCCGGTGCCCAGGTTGCGCAGGCTGTCGTCCGCGCAGCGCCCCACGTCCGCGTAGGCGAGGTCGTCCGGCCAGATCTTCGTCGTGACGAAGACGTCCTCGCGGGCGAGGCCCGAGTCCCGCACGGCGCGGCCCACCTCCGCCTCGTTGCCGTACATGCGGGCCGTGTCCACGTGGCGGTAGCCGATGTCGAGCGCCATGCGCACCGCGTCGGCGCACCCGCGCCCGCCGAGCGGCCAGGTGCCGAAGCCCAGCGCGGGAACCCGCACCCCCTTCACGTCGATGTGCATGGCCGCGGCCGCCCCCGTGCCGTAAACAGTGCCCGCATGTCCCCGCCATGATGGAGGATGCCATGGCCCTCGCACCACCCCCCCGTTCCGAAAAGCCGCGCAGCACCGGGATCACGGCGATGATCGACTTCGGCCCCGACGAGATGGGGTGGACCGGCGAGAACGGCCTGCGCGACCTCATGGCCTGCGCCGCCCCGTTCATCGACATGGCGAAGATCTACGCCCTCAACGCCATCCTCATGCCGGAGGACGCCGTCAAGGCCAACGTCGCCGTCTACCGCGACAACGACGTCACGCCCTACACCGGCGGCGTCCTGTTCGAGTACGCCTGGCTGCGCGGCGAGGTGGACGGCATGCTGGACCACGCGGCGCGCCTCGGCGTGCCGGCGCTGGAGATCTCGGAGAACTACGTGACCCTGGAGCCGGACGCGCGGCACGACGCCATCGCCCGCGCCGCCGGGCGCGGCTTCGAGGTGGTCTGGGAGTTCGGCCGCAAGAACCCGGACGCGCCGTTCGACCTCGACGAGGTCGGGGAGGCGGTCCGGGGGGCCGTGGACGCGGGCGCCCGCCACGTCATCCTGGAGCAGAGCGAGCTCGACCTGCTCGAGGAGGCGGCGCCGGAGGCGTTCGCGCAGCTCCCGGACCGGCCCTGGTTCCCGAGCGCCCTGATCGAGGCCGACCCGTACCGGTTCCCCGAGCAGCACGGCGCGCTCGTCCGGCGCTTCGGCCCGGAGGTCAACCTCGCCAACGTCGCGGCGGGGCAGTGCTACCGCCTGGAGGGCCTGCGCCGCGGCATCGGCCGCGCCGTCGACTACGCCCTGTTCCGCGACTACGGCCTGTGACGGCGCGCCGCGGTCCACCCCCACCCTGTCCCTCCCCCTTCCAGGGAGAGGGGACCCGAGAGGCCCGGCCGCGCCCCAATGGTCCCCTCTCCCGCGTGCGGGAGAGGGACAGGGTGAGGGTGTCGGAGACCGATGCGCCGCCCCAACCGCGTTTCGCAGAGGAATCCGCGAGCGGGGGAGGGAACCCGAGTAGCCCGGCCGCGCCCCGAGGGTCCCCTCTCCCGCGTGCGGGAGAGGGACAGGGTGAGGGTGTCCGCCGGGGGACGCGGCCGGGAACGTGATAGGCTTTCCGGCGGGACGAGCCGAAAGGAGGCCCCATGGCGGAGGACCCCTTGAAGATCGCGGTGATGGGGGCCGGCGCGACCGGCGGGTACTACGGCGCCCGCCTCGCCGCCGGCGGGGCGGACGTGACGTTCGTCGCCCGGGGCGCCCACCTGCGGGCGATGCGGGAGCGCGGCCTGCGCGTCCTGAGCCCCCTCGGCGACGCCGCGATCGAACCGGCGAAGGCCACGGACGATCCGGCCGAGGCCGGCCCGGTCGACGTCGTCCTGCTCACGGTGAAGCTCTACGACGTGGCGTCGGCCGCGGAACGGATCGGGCCGATGCTCGCGCCCGGCACGGGCGTCGTGGCGCTGCAGAACGGCATCGACGCGCCCGGCATCCTCGCCAGGGCCGTCGGCCGCGAGCGCGTCCTGGCCGGGTCCGTCTACATCCCGGCGCGGATCGCCGAGCCCGGCGTCGTCGCGCACGAGGGGCGCTTCGCCAGGGTCGTCTTCGGGGAGCTCGACGGCCGCCGGAGCGGCCGCGCCGAGGCCCTGCTGCGGGCGTTCCGGGACGCCGGCGTCGACGCCGAGATCGCGGACGACGTGGAGGCGGCCCTGTGGACGAAGTTCGTCCTGCTCTCGGCGGTGAGCGCCACCAACGCGATCACGCGCGGGCCGACCCCTCCCGTGCTCCGGGACCCCGACATGCGCCGGATGTTCACGGACGCCATGCGGGAGACCGAGGCCGTGGCCCGGGCCCGCGGCGTGAACCTCGCCCCGGACATCGTCGCCCGGCAGCTCCGCATGGCCGAGGCGTTCCCGCCGGACGTGAAGGCCTCGCTCCTCCAGGACCTGGAGGCGGGCAAGCGCCTGGAGGTCGCGTACCTGAGCGGCGCGGTGTCCCGGCTCGGCGCCGAGCACGGGGTGCCGACCCCGGTGCACGCGACGATCTACGCCGCGCTGAAGCCGTTCATGAACGGCCGCCCCCGCATTCGTTCCTGACCCCCACCCTGTCCCTCCCCCTTCCAGGGAGAGGGAACCCGAGCGGCACGGCCGCGCCCCAATGGTCCCCTCTCCCGCACGCGGGAGAGGGACAGGGTGAGGGTGTCGGGGGTGGACGGCGGTGCCGCTACCCGTCCGCCTTCGCCGGCGGCCGGTTCCGCCAGGGCAGGAACGCGAGGATGCGTTCGCGGTTCGCCCTGACCCCGTCCGGACCGTGCACCAGGAGGCCGCGCCGCGACAGCGCCGCCACGTCGCGGAGCAGCGTCCTGCTGGAGACGCGGGCGTAGTCGCGCGCCAGATCCGCGTTCAGGTTCGGCAACTCGGCGACCCGGACCCCCGCCGTGTCCCGCGACAGCGCCAGCACCACGGCGCGCTGCCGCCGCGCGGTCACGCTGTCGGCTTCGCGGAACTGCTCGTGGACGAAATTGACCCAGGCCACATCCCATTGATGCCGCCGGATGACCTCGATCTGCTCGCGAAGCCCGTCGACCAGCCCCGCGATCGCATAGCTCGCGAAACCGTAGACGCCGTCCTTCCCCCGGCTGGCGCGCGCGAGTTGCCGGTAGTACTCGGTCCGCGTCAGGTTGTAGTGATTGCTCGGCAGGTGGCAGGCGGGCAGCGGCAGACCCGCTTCCAGCAGGACGGCCAGTTCGACAAGCCGCGCCGTGCGGCCGTTGCCGTCGCCGAACGGGTGTATCCAGGCCAGGTAGACATGGGCGAAGATCGCCTTGAGGATCGCGAACGCATGCCTGTCGCCGTCCGGCGGGTCGAAACCGTCGAGGGTTTCGCACAGCCGCGCCAGCAGGTATCCGGCGTCCTGCCAGTCCGGGCAGCGATAGCGGCCGACCGATACGTTCGCCGTCCGTATCCGTCCGGGCGCGACGTGATCCCCGACCTCCAGGCCGCGCAGCACGGCCTCGTTCATCCGTGCGATGCGCTCCACGGTCAAGGGGATACGGCCGTCGTTCTCGTCGAGGTCGCCGATCAGCGCGTTGCAGGCCGCGACGACGTTGTCGATCTCCCGTCCCAGATACTCCCGGGACGGCGGCAGTTCCGAGACGCCGTCGACGACCGCGCGCGCCTCCTCCTCCGACAGGGTGTTGCCCTCGATGGCGGTGGTCGCGAGGGCGCCCTTGGCGAGGTAGAGCCTGTGGATGTCCTCGGCGACCGCCGGATCGAGCGGCGCCCCGGCGATACGGTCGATCATGGACGCCGCCTCGCCGAGCGCCAGCCAGTCGGCACGCTTCAAACGCCCGAGATCGAACGTGAACGTCTACCGACGCATACTATGTCACTCCATATGTCCACGTAATGGGCCGCCCCCGCATTCATTCCCGACCCTCACCCTGTCCCTCTCCCGAAGACGGGAGAGGGGACCCGAGAGGCCCGGCCGCGCCCCAATGGTCCCCTCTCCCGCTTGCGGGAGAGGGACAGGGTGAGGGTGTCGGAGAACGATGCGCCGGCGCTACCCGTCCGCCTTCGCCCGGCGGATCGCGCGCCAGACGTTGGACGGGGTGGCGGGCATGTCGACGTGGCGCACGCCGAGGGGCGACAGGGCGTCGACGACGGCGTTGATCGCCGCGGGCGCGGAGCCGATCGTGCCGGCCTCCCCGGCGCCCTTGATGCCCAGCGGGTTCGTGGCGCAGGGGATCTCGTTGTAGGCCAGGTCGAAGAAGGGGAAGTCGTCGGCCCGCGGCATGGCGTAGTCCATGAACGTCCCGGACAGGAGCTGCCCGCTCCCGCGGTCGTACACGCAGTTCTCCATCAGCGCCTGCCCCAGGCCCTGGACGATCCCGCCGTGGACCTGGCCGTCCACCAGCATGGGGTTGATCAGCTTGCCGAGGTCGTCGACCACCGTGTAGCGGAGCACGTCGACGGCGCCGGTCTCCGGGTCCACCTCGACCTCGCAGACGTGGCAGCCGTTGGGATAGGTGAGGCCCGGCGGCATGTACTCGCGGCGCTCGGCGATCCCGAAGCCCAGCTCCCCGGGCAGGCCGCGCGGCGTGTAGGCCCGCGCGGCGACCTCCTCGAACGTCACCGACCGGTCGGTGCCGCGGACCCGGGCGGCGCCGTCCGCGAGCTCGATGTCGGCCTCCGAGGCCTCCAGCAGGTGGGCCGCGATGAGGCGGCAGCGCTCCGCCACGCCTTCGGCGGCGCGGTCCACGGCCACGCCGCCGACCGTCACGGAGCGCGAGAACCCGGTCCCGGTGCCGTAGGCCACGGCGTCGGTGTCCCCCTGGACCAGGCGGATGCGGTCGAGCGGCAGCCCCAGGCGCTCCGACACGATCTGGGCGTAGGCCGTGGGGTGCCCCTGCCCGTTGTTCTGGGACCCGATGGACAGGGAGATCCCGCCGTCGCTCTCCACCCGGACCTCCGCCATCTCGTTGGTGCCGCCGCCGCACGACTCGACGTAGGCCGCGAGGCCGAAGCCGCGCAGCCTGCCCCGGGCCGCGGAGGCCGCCCGGCGCGCCGCGCGGTCCTCCCACCCGGCGTTGTCGAGGGCGTCCCCCAGGTTCCGGGCGAAGTCGCCGCTGTCGTAGACCTCCCCCAGGCAGGTCTCGTGGGGCATGGCGCCGGGGGGAACGAAGTTCCGCTCCCGCAGCTCCGCGGGCGAGAGCCCGAGCTCCCGCGCCGCCGCGTCGACCGCGCGCTCGAGCGCGTAGCAGACCTCGGGCCGGCCGGCGCCCCGGTAGGCGTCGACCGGAACCCTGTTGGTGAAGACGCAGCGCACCCGGACGTGGGCGGCCGGAATCCGGTAGAGCCCGGTCAGCAGGCCGGAGCCCGCCACGGTCGGAATCATGGGGCCGAAGGTGGAGAGGTAGGCCCCCATGTCCGCGACGGTCGAGGCGCGGACGGCGAGGAACCGGCCCTCGCCGTCCAGCGCCAGCTCGATGTCCGTCACGTTGTCCCGGGCGTGGGTGTCCGAGACGAAGGCGTCGGAACGGTCCCCGCTCCACTTCACCGGACGGCCGAGCTTCCGCGCCGCCCAGAGGACGAGGGCCTGTTCCGGATAGATGTTCTTCATCCCGAACCCGCCGCCCACGTCCGGGGTGACGACGCGCAGCCGGGACTCCGGCACCTTCAGCACGCTCTCGCACAGGCCCCGGCGCAGGCGGTGGGGAATCTGGTTGACGGCGTGGAGCGTGTACCGGCCCGTGCCCTCGTCGTACTCGCCGATGGCGCCGCGGGGCTCCATGGAGGCGACCACGATCCGGTTGTTGACGACCCGCAGCCGGACGGCGCGGGCGGCGTTGGCGAAGGCCGCCGCGACGCCCGGCGCGTCGCCCTTCGACCAGTCGACGCAGACGTTCCCCGGCGCCTCCGGCCAGAGCTCCGGCGCGCCGGCCCCGGCCGCCTCCGCCGTGCCCGTCACGAACGGCAGGGGCCGGTAGGCGGCCTCGACCGCCTCCGCCCCGTCGCGCGCGGCCTGCGCGGACTCCGCCACCACCAGGGCGACATAGTCCCCCACGTAGCGCACCCGGCCGGCGGCGAGCGCCGGCCGCGGAGGTCTCGCCGCCCCGGCGCCGGCCATGCGGTCGGCCCCCGGACACGGGAGGGGGCCGAGCCCGTCGGCGGCGAGGTCCGCGTGGGTGAAGACGCCGAGGACGCCCGGCGACGACCGGGCCGCGGCGGCGTCGATGCCGCGGATCTCGGCGTGGGCGTGGGGGGAGCGCAGGACGGCCGCGTGGGCCTGCCGGGGCAGGTCGATGTCGTCGTTGTAGCGGCCGCGGCCCCGCAGCAGGCGCCGGTCCTCGACCCGGCGGACGGGCTGGCCGATTCCGAATTCGCCCATGGGCGCGCTTCAGGCGTTGGCGCCGGCGGCCGCGGCGCCCGCGATCCGGCCGAACACGGCGCCCGAGGTCAGGCCCGTCGCCCCCGGATAGTTGAAGTAGAAGAGCCCGCCCACCAGCTCGCCCGCGGCGAACAGCCCGGGGATGACCCGGCCGTCGGTGTCGATCACCTGGGCCCGGGGCGTGGTCCGCAGGCCGCCGAAGGTGAAGGTGATCCCGCAGGTCACGCCGTACGCCTCGAAGGGCGGCTCGTCGATGGTGTTCGCCCAGTTCGACTTCGGCACCGCCAGGCCCTCGGTGCGCCGGCCGTCCTTGACGTTGGGGTCGAACGGGATGTCGGTGCGGACCGCCGCGTTGTACTCCCCGATCTCGGCGACGACTCCGGCCGCGTCGGTGTCGTCCATCTTCGCGGCCAGCTCCTCGACCGTGTCGGCCCGGACCCGGGTGACGCGCCGGATGCGGTACTCGTCCCGCAGCAGGTGCGCCACCTTGGCGTCGAAGACCTGCCACGCGAACTGCCCCGGCTGCGCGAGGATCTCGCGCCCGTACCGGGCGTAGGTGTAGTTGCGGAACTCCGCCCCCTCGTCGAGGAAGCGCCGGCCGCGCGCGTTCAGCACGATCCCCCAGGGGTAGCTGTGCTTCTGGAACTGGTCGCCCACGGCGAGGTCGCCGAACTCCGGGGCGTTGCGGTCCCAGGCCACGGCGTGGCAGCCGGACCAGTTGCCGGCCGGGGACGCGCCCGCGTCGAGGGCCATGCGGATGCCGTCGCCCGTGTTGAACCGCGAGCCGCGGACCTTGGCGAGGTCCCATCCCGGACCGAGGTAGCGGGTGCGCCACTCCGTGTTGGCCTCGAACCCGCCCGACGCCAGCACGACGCCGCGGGCGCGGATGTCCCGGGTCCGGCCGCCCTGGCGCACGCGCACGCCGCGCACGCCGTCGTCGTCCTGGAGCAGCGACATGGCGCGCGCCTCGTACAGGACGTCGATGCCGGCCCGCGCGGCCGCCGCGTGGAGCGAGTCGACCAGCCCGGGGCCGCCCCCCGCCACCTCGACGGTGACGCCGCCCCAGAATTTGAACCTGCCGTCCACCTTGAAGGCCTGGCGGCCGTAGACGGGAACGAAGCGGACGCCCTTGGACTTCATCCAGCGCGCGGTGGGGAAGCTCCTCGTCACCAGCGCCTCGACGAGGTCGGGGTCGCAGCGGTACTGGGTCACGCGGCCCATGTCGTCGAAATACTGCCCGGACGTGTACGCGCCGAAGTCGGTGATCTCCCTCTCCTCGTCGGAGAGGTCGACGAGCTTCTCGATGTCCTCGACGCCGTCGTAGACGACGCGCATGCCTCCGGCGGTGAAGCGGCTGTTGCCGCCCCGCTCGTCCAGGGGCGCCCGTTCCAGCACCAGCACGTCGGACGCGTGCTCCCGCGCCGACAGCGCCGCGCACAGCGCCGCGTTGCCGGCGCCCACCACGATCACGCCGTAGACGTCCTTCGCCATCGTCCCCCCGCCCCGTTCCGGCCAGTTCTAGACCGGTTCCGGCTCCATCGGAACCCTTATTCTCCCTCTCCCCGGCAGGATTCCTCTGCGAAAGCGGCCCGGCCGCGCCCCGAGGGTCCCCTCTCCCGCGTGCGGGAGAGGGACAGGGTGAGGGTGCCGGAGAACGATGCGCCGCCCCGACCGCGTTTCGCGGAGGAATCCCGGCAGGGGGAGGACCGGGGTTCGTTCGATGGACCGCGGCGGTTGCGGTTAAACTGAACCGGAGCCAGGCACACACGGGAGGACGGGCCATGGAGTTTCCCCGGCACGACCGCTACGACTACGTCCCCATCGACGAACGGCCGGACTACACGTGGCCGGACGGCAAGCGCCTCGCCGTCTATTTCGGCAACAACGTCGAGGAGTTCGCCTTCGGAGCGGGCCTCAACGAGGCGGGCCTGCCGGCCCCGCCGCCGACCCACCGGACCTACGCGTCGCGCGACTACGGCAACCGGGTGGGCGTCTGGCGCCTGTTCGACCTGCTCGACGACCTCGGCGCCCCGGCGTCCCACAACGTCAACACCGCCGTCTTCGAGCACGCGCCCCGGGTGGCGGAGCGGATCCGGGAGCGCGGCGACGAGATGATCGGCCACGGCCGCACCAACTCGGAGCGCCAGGACGGGTTCCCGGAGGCCGACGAGAAGGAGATGATCGAGCACTGCGCCGGGGCGATCGCGCGGCACGGCGGCCGGCGGCCGTCCGGCTGGCTCAGCCCGTTCCTGGCCGAGACCGCCGTCACGCCCGACCTCCTCAAGGAGGCGGGTTACGACTACACCCTCAACTGGCCCTTCGACGACCAGCCCGTCTGGATGCGCACCCGCGCGGGGCCCCTCCTCTACGTGCCGTATTCGGTGGAGATCAACGACCTGCCCGTCATCGTCAACACGTGGCGCTACACGCCGCGGCAGTTCGCCGAGCTGATCGTCGACCAGTTCGACGAGATGCTGGAGGAGTCGCGGCGCCGGCCCCTGGTGTTCTGCTTCTCCCTCCACCCCTTCGTGCTCGGCCATCCCTTCCGCATCCGGCCCCTGCGCCGGGCCATGGAGCACGTCATGAGCCACCGCGACGACATCTGGCTCACGACCCCCGGCGGCATCGCCGCCTACTGCAAGACCCTGCCGCCGGGCATCGTCCCCGGGAGCTGACCCGCCGCCCGCGTGGCCCGCCGACCCCTGCGATTTTGCGCTACACTGCGGCACGGCATTGCGTATCGGTGGAGAGAACATGGCAACGAGACGGAACATCAGCGTTTCGTTCACGCCCGAGCAGGCCGAATTCCTGACGTCCCTCGTCGACCGCGGCACGTACCAGTCGGTCAGCGAGGTCGTCCGCGCCGCCCTGCGTCCGTTTCAGCACCGGCAGGCGGTGCTGGACGCCGAGATGGACCGCGCGCGGAGAGACATCGAGGCGGGCGCCGACCAACTGGACCGGGGCCGCATCGTGGACGGTGACGCGTTCTTCGAGGAATGGGACGCCGAGCTGGACGAGCTGGAAGGGGCCGCCCGACAGCGCACCGCATGACGCGGGTCGCGTTCTCCGAAGCGGCTCGCGACGACCGACGCACGATCACGGCCTACACTGTCGAACGATTCGGCATCCGTCGGGCCCGCCGCCTGCGTACCGACTTCGAGCGTGTCCTGAATACCCTTGCCGATACCCCGGCGATCGGACGCCTCCGCGACGAGTTGGACCCGCCCGGCCGCGCTTTCCGTTATTTCGTGGCGATGAAGCTCTTCATCGTCGTCTACGAACCGACCGAAAACGGTATCCGCGTCGCCCGCATCCTGCACGGAATGCGCAATCTTGCCGCCGAGATGGACCGTGATGCCGGTGACGGCGGTGGCGGACCGTAACCGCCGCCATGAACCGCGCGGACGCACCCCCGCAAGCGGGGGAGGGAGACCGGGAGGCACGGCCGCGACCCGGGGGTCCCCTCTCACGGAGGTTTGCGGACGCGGGACGCGCGGCGGCCCGGAATGGCGGACCGTGCCGCCAGGGTCCCCTCTCCCTGCTCAGGGAGAGGGACAGGGTGAGGGTTCGAGACAAAGACTCCCTCACGCCGTCCCTCCCCCGCAGAGCGGGAGAGGGGACCCTCTCACGGAGGTTTGCGCACGCGGGACGCGCGGCGGCCCGGAATGGCGGACCGCCCCACCGGGGTCCCCTCTCCCTGCTCAGGGAGAGGGACAGGGTGAGGGTCGGGCCGAAGACTCCCTCATGCCGTCCGCCCCCACCCTGTCCCTCCCCCGCAAGAGCGGGAGAGGGGACCATCTCACGGGCGTTTGCGCACGCGGGACGCGGGGCGGCCCGGAACGACGGACCGCGCCCCGGGGGTCCCCTCTCCCTGCTCAGGGAGAGGGACAGGGTGAGGGTCGAACCGAAGACTCCCTCACGCCGTCCACCCCCACCCTGTCCCTCCCCCGCAAGAGCGGGAGAGGGGACCATCTCACGGACGCTTGCGGACGCGGGACGCGGGGCGGCGCGGAACGGCACGGCCGCGCCTAGCCGCGGCGCTGGGCGGGGGCCTTGCGGAGGAAGAAGCAGGCGGCCAGCCCGACCACGAACATCACGCCGATCACGAAGAACATGTCGTTGTAGGCCATGATCGTGGCGTCCCGCGAGACCAGGGCGTCCAGCGCCGCGACGGCCTGGTCGCGGGCGAGCTGGAGGTCGCCGCCGTGGGCGAGGAAATGCTGGGTCAGGTGGTCGAGCCGGGCCGTGGTCTCCGCGTCGTAGGACGAGACGTGCTCGCCCACGTGGTCGACGTGGAAGTCGGACCGCCGGGAGATCCCCGTGTTCAGGCAGGCGATGCCGACGGCGCCGCCGACGTCCCGGGTCATGTTGAGGATCGCCGCGGCCGAGCCGTGGTTGGCGGGCTCCAGCAGGGACGTGGCGAAGATCGGCAGCACGACCATGATGAAGGGCTGCCCCACGGCCCGGATGACGTTGACGAACATCAGCTCCCAGTAGCCGGTGTCGAAGCTCATGTCGACGTTCAGGAAGCAACTGACGCTGAAGAGGATACAGCCCACGCCCAGCAGCACGCGCGCGTCGACGCGCGGCATGAGCCACAGCACCAGGGGCGCGGCGACGATCTGCGGGATGCCGATCCACATGATCACCGTGCTGACCTGGGTCGCCGTGTACTGGGGCACCTGGATCAGGTAGAGGGCGATGATGAACATGGTGCCGTACACGCCCACCCCGAAGAAGAAGAAGACGAGGCAGCAGATGCCGAAGTTGCGCCTCCCGCAGAGGCGCAGGTTGATGTACGGCTCCTTCCGGACGAGCTGGACCGTCACGAAGACGACGAGGCACAGGCCGGAGATCGCCGACAGCTGCAGGATATGGTCCGACGTGAACCAGTCGTTGCGGTTGCCCTCCTCGAGCACCGTGATGAACAGGAACAGCCCCACCGCCATGAAGGCGATGCTGAACCACTGGATGCGGCGCAGGAGCCCGAGGGACCGGGGCGACCTGTCGAGGCCGTAGAGCAGTCCGGCCAGGGTCGCCCCCGCGGGAATCGTCTGGACGTAGAAGATCAGCTCCCACGAGAACGTGTCGGTCAGCCACCCGCCGAGGGCGGGCCCCACGGTCGGCGCCTGGACCGTCAGCAGGGCCCACCACATGAAGGCCACGGGCCGCTTGGACTGGGGCAGCGTCGCCAGGATGACGGTGAAGGCCATGGGCATGAGGCCGCCGCCGAACAGGCCCGCGACGAAGCGCAGCGCGATCATCGCCTTCAGGTCCCAGGCCAGGGCGCAGGCGACGAGCATGACCATGAACCCGGCCGTGTTGACCGTCGCGTAGGTGCGGATGGAGAACACCCGGCCGAGCCAGGCCGTCAGCGGCATGATGACGATGGCGGCGGCCAGGTAGGCGGTGGTGATCCACGACGCCTCGGTCAGGCTGGCCGACAGGGCCGCCTGGATCTCGCGCAGCGAGGTGTTCGTGATCTGGTGGTTCAGGACCGCGCAGAAGGAGCCGACGATGGCGCCGGACACCGCGATCCACTGGCGGAGCGTGACGCGCTCCTCCGCGCCGGTCCCGGCCTCGGCGGACGTCACTCCATGTCCTTGGGCCACTTGCGCTGCCGCCGGACGATCAGGAAGACGGCCAGCACCGTCAGCCCCCAGAAGATCCAGCAGATCTCGTTGCGCACGAAGATCTCGAGGCCGCCGTGGGACAGCAGCAGCGACTGCCGGAAGTTGTCTTCCAGCAGGGGGCCGAGGACGTAGGCGATGAGGAACGGCGCCGCCGGGATGTTGCCCCGCAGCATGGCGAACCCGAGCAGCCCGATCAGCATCATCACGAGGATGTCGAACAGGTTGTTGTTGACCGCGTAGCCGCCGTACACGCAGAGCACCAGCACGATCGGGAACAGGATCTGGTTGGGCAGGAGCGCGACGCGGCTGAACAGCCGGATCGCGCTCTTGCCGACGACGAACAGGAACACCGAGCTGATCATGATGCCTATGAACAGGCCGTAGATCAGGTCGAGGTTGTCCTCGAAGAGCAGCGGCCCGGGCTGGAGGCCGTGGATCATGAAAGCGCCGAGGATCACCGCGGTGACGATGTCGCCGGGCACGCCGAGGGCCAGCAGGGGGATGAGCGTCGCCCCGCAGGTGCCGTTGTTCCCCGCCTCCGACGCCGCCACGCCCTCGATCTCGCCGCGGCCGAAATTGTCCGGGGTCTTCGAGGTCCGCCGCGCCTCGCTGTAGGACAGGAAGGCGGACGGCGCACCGCCGATGCCGGGGATGGCCCCGAGCACGACCCCGATCACGCTCCCGCGGAAGATGCTCTTGAAGCAGCGGCGGAACTCCGCGAACGTCGCGTGGCCGCCCGCCAGCGCCTGGATGTCGCCGCGCCCCTCGATCCGCCGGGCGTAGTAGTCGATGATCTCCGGCAGCGCGAACAGCCCGATCAGCACGGGGATGAAGTTGAGGCCCGCCATCAGCTCGACCTCGCCGAAGACGAACCGGTTGGTCCCGTAGACGAGATCGAGGCCCATCGTGGCCAGCAGGAGGCCCGTGCCGGCCGACACCATGCCCTTGGCCATGTTGTCCCCGGCGATCCCCGCGATGATGGTCAGCGAGAACACGATCAGCGTGAAGTATTCGGGAGGGCCGAAGCGCAGGGCGAAGGTCGCGAGCACGCCCGCGAAGAGGATCAGGGAGATGTTCGAGACGAAGTCCGCGAAGCACGAGGCGTAGAGGGCCATGTCCAGCGCCTTGCGCGCCTCGCCGTTCCGCGACATGGGGTAGCCGTCGAGCACGGTGCACGAGGCCGCGGGCGTGCCCGGGGTCTTGATCAGGATCGCGGTGATCGAGCCGCCGTAGACGCCCCCCTTGTAGACGCCGAGCAGCAGCAGGATGCCCACCGCCGGATGCATGGCGAAGGTGAACGGCAGCGTGAGCGCCACGCCCATCGTCACCGTCATGCCCGGAATCGCGCCGATCAGGGTGCCGATGACGACGCCGCCGAAGAGGGCGAGGACGGCCTCCAGCGTCAGGACGATCTCGAGCGCGGCCTGGAGGGTGTCCCAGAACATGGTTCAGGCGAGCCAGGGCTCGAGGACGCCGAGGGGGATGACGACGTTCGCCACGTAGCGGAAGAACACGAAGAGCGCGAACGGCAGGCCCACCGCGAGGACGGCCAGCAGCGCGGACCGGCGCTCCCCGCCGAGACCCATGAGGGCGGCCATGACCAGCATGGACGCGAGGATCATCCCGAGCGGCTCCAGCAGCAGGTAGAAGGCCGCCAGCAGGGCCAGCGCGCCGCACCAGCGTCCGAGCGCGAACCCGGCGGCGGCGTCGGCGAAGGACCGCCCCTCCTCTCCGCCGGCCTCCGCCGGCGCCCGGCCGGCCCGGTGCCGGAGGACGCCCTGGACGACGAGGACGGCGCCCATGAGCGCCATGAAGACGCAGACGACGGACGGCCAGAACGCCGGACCCAGGGCCAGGACGTCGATCGAACCGGGATCCTCGACGCCGACGGGGATCAGCACGAACAAGGCCAGGCAGGCGAACGCGACCGTGACTCCGCCGGTGGCCAGGTCGCTGAAGTCGGTGACGCGCATCGCGGAGATCCGGTCGTCAGCAGGGTGTTTCGGAAACAGGCATCGCCGAGGCGCCTCGACCCGCGCTCGTCATCCGTGCGTCCCCCCTGCCGCCGCCCTCACCCCGTCCCTCTCCCGTAGACGGGAGAGGGGACCCGGCGGCGCGGTCCGTCGCTCCGGCAACGACATCCCAGGCCGCCGATGCCCGCGAATCACGAACAGGTTCCCGGCCGCGGCGGCTCAGCGCTCGAACGGCGCCGGCTCCACGTACGGGAAGCGCGCCTTGGCCTTGGTCGGGATGCCGCCGGCGTTGCGGATGAACCGGCGCTCGTCGCCGTCGCGCGCCACGTAGGCCCAGACGGGTTCGCCCCCCGTCGCGCGCTGGACGAAGCGCCGGTGCCGCTGGGATTCGAGGCAGCGCCCGGCGATGTCGTCGGGATCCCACCCGTCGAGGACGGCCTCCCGGAGCCCGGCCGCCACGTCCGCCGTGCCGGGGCGGCCGATCAGGTTCTCCAGCTCCAGGGGATCCGCCTCCAGGTCGTAGAGCATGTCGGGGTGCCCGTGCGTGTACATGAACTTGTACCGGCCCCGGCGGAGCATCCGGCACGGCGCCTTGACCCCTTCGCCCGTGTACTCGGAGATCACCTCGTCCGTCCAGCCGCCGCCCCCGCCGCCCAGCAGCCCCGTCAGGCTGTGGCCGTCCATGGGGTCCACGGTCTCGGGCGGGGACCCGTCCGCCGCCACGTCGAGCATCGTGGGCAGCAGATCGACCAGGGACACCAGCTCGCCGACCCGGCGGGGCGCGTAGGTGCCCGGCTGGCTGACGATCAGCGGCACGCGGACGGACCACTCGAAGAAGGTCTGCTTGTACCACATGCCGCGCTCGCCCAGCATCTCGCCGTGGTCGCCGGTGAAGACGACGATCGTGTCGTCGGCGAGGCCCGTCGCCCGCATCGCGTCCATGATCCGGCCGACCTTGTCGTCGATGTAGGAGATCATGCCGTAGTAGGCGTGGCGGGCCGTGCGCACGTGCTCGTCGGTGACGGTGTGCAGGTGGGTGCCGTGCCCGTAGTGGAGCCAGCGGCTGTGCTCGTCCAGCTCGTCTACGGGAATGGGCGGCACCGCGGGCATGTCGATGTCGCCGTGGTCGTACCGGTCCCAGTACGGGGCCGTGGTGATGAACGGCGAGTGCGGGTGCGTGAAGGAGATCACCAGGAAGAACGGGTCGTCCCCGGAATAGCGCGCGAGGTCGTGGATCTTCTGGAGGCCGAAGTACTCGACCTCGTCGTCGTAGTCGATCTGCAGGCTGCGGACGCACTGCCCGGACTGCACGACGGGCAGCAGGCTGATGCCCGTCGGCCGGTACTCCGGCTCGTTGGGCCAGTCCGGGGTCCACACGAAGTTCGACGGATAGATGTCCGTGGTCAGCCGCTCCCGGAAACCGTGGAGCTGGTCCGGGCCGATGAAGTGCATCTTGCCGCAGAGAACGGTGCGGTATCCCAGGTCGTCGAGGTAGTGCGCCATCGTCGGCAGCTCCGACGGCAGCTCGACGGCGTTGTCCCACGCCGCGATGGCGCTGGTGTGCCGCCCCGTCAGCATCGAATAGCGCGACGGGACGCACAGGGGAAAGTTGCAGTAGGCGTTCTCGAAGACCACCCCCCGGTCCGCCAGGTCCTGGATGTGGGGAGCCCGGACCAGGGGATGGCCGTAGACGGGAAGCGCCTGGGGCGCCATCTGGTCCGCCTGAATGACGAGGATGTTGGGTCTCTTCGCGGCCATCCGACGCGCTCCTCAAGTCCCGGCGCCCGCGGTACGGCCTCGGGTCGCCGCACGGGGGGGCCGGGGGAGGGCCGCCCGCGGCCGCCCTCCCCCGGACTCCGGCCTTGCTACTTGATGATCATGCCGACCTTTTCGGCCACCGACCGCATCGCCTTGAACTGGCTCTCCGCGAACGCCTCCATCTCCGCCGGAGAACTGATCGAGGGGATCGAGCCGAGCTTCGTGGTCATGCGGTTCCACGACTTGTCGGTCTTGAGCTTCTGGAGCGTGTCGACCCACTTGTCGACGACCTCCTGGGGCAGCCCCTTGGGACCGTAGAGCGCGCTCCAGCCGATCGCGAGCTCGAGGTCGGGCCGCCCGATCTCCTTCACGGTCGGCACGTCGCCGATCGCCTTGACCCGTTCCGGCGTCGTGACGAAGAGGGCGCGGAGCGTGCCGGCCTGGATCTGTCCGATGACGCCCGACAGGTTCTGGAAGAACATGTCGACGTGGCCGCCGACGAGGGCCGCCGCGGCGGCGCCGCCGCCCTTGTAGGGAACGTGCGTCATGGCGTCCGCCTTGAGGCCCATGCCGTCGAGCACCATGACCATGGCGATGTGCGGCAGCGTGGCCACGCCGCCGGTCGAATAGGAGAGCTTCTCCCCCTTCTTCAGCCTGGCCTCGATGTCCGTCAGGGCGTTCAGGTCGGACTTGGAGTTCACGACGAGCACGAACGGGTTCTTCTCCAGGAGGCCGAGGAACGTGTAGTCGTTCCACTTGTACGGGGTTTTCAGGTTGACGGCCGGCACCCCCGCCTGCGACCCCACGCGCGCCATCAGCAGGGTGTAGCCGTCCGGCTTGGAGCGGACCACGTAGTGCGATCCCGTCACGCCGGCGGCGCCGGTGCGGTTGCTGGCGAGCACGGCCTGGCCGATGTATTCGGGCGCGGTCGAGGCCACGATCCGGGCCTGCAGGTCCGCGGCGCCGCCCGCGTCGTAGGGGATGATGATGCGGATCGGCTTCGTCGGGTATTCGGCGGCGGCGTCCCGCGGTCCCGCCAGCGAGGTCATGCCCGCGGCTACCGCGGCGATCGCCGCCGTGCGCAGAAGTCCAGCGAATGTCATGTGATGTCGCCTCCCGGTTTCGTGCCCGCGTTTCGGAGATCGAATCGTCCGCGGGTCAGTGGCTCAACGTTGCGCCGGGAGGAGGCATCCCCGCCGGCGCGGCGCGCATCCTACCCTTGCGCGGCCGCGAAACCAACACCGCGGGCGGACGAAGCGCCGTTTTCCGGCACCCTCACCCCGACCCGGCGGCGCGGTCGGGCGGGACCTCGTCGACCGGGGGGAACCGGCCGAGGCGCTTGGTCGCGTCGACGCGGTTGGCGCGGACGAAGCGCCTGTCGTCCCCCTCCCGCGCCACGTAGTCCCAGCGCTCCCGGCCGCCGTTGGCCCGCGCGATCAGGCGGCGGCGGCGCTGGCTCTCCCGGACCCGGACGTCCAGCTCCTCGGGATCCCAGTCGCGCCTCAGCTCGGCCTCGAGGTCCCGGCGGACGTCCGCGTACGCCGGGTCCCCGGCCAGGTCGTCGATCTCGTCCGGGTCCGCGTCCAGGTCGTGGAGCAGGGGCGCGTGGCCGTGGATATGGACGTACTTGAACCGGCCCTTGCGGATCATCCGGCACGGGGTGCAGGGGCCGATCGCCAGGTAGTCGCAGACCGCCGTGTCCGGCCACGCCCCGTCCTCCCCGGACAGCAGGGGCGACAGGCTGTTCCCGTCCATGCCCGACAGGTCGAACCCGCGGTCCCCGCCGCCGGCGAAGTCGAGCAGCGTCGGCAGCAGGTCGACGTGCGACACGACCCCGGGCACGCGGCGGGGCTTCGGGCCGTCCGGGTGGCGGACGATCAGCGGCACCCTGGCGGACCACTCGAAGAAGCAGTGTTTGTACCACATGCCCCGCTCGCCCATCATGTCGCCGTGGTCGGTCGTGTAGACGACGACGGTGTTCCCGCCGAGGCCCGTCTCGTCGAGCCGCGCCAGGAGCCGGCCGACCTTGTCGTCGATGGCGCCGATCATGCCGTAGTAGCCGTGCCGGGCGTTGCGGACGTCGTCGTCCGTCACCGTATGCCGGTCGCGGCCGTGGGCGTGGTAGAGGCCCCGGCTGAGGGCGTCGAGTTCGTCGTAGGGAATCTCCGGCACCCGCGGCGGGTCGATGTCGTCGTGCCGGTAGCGGTCCCAGTGCTCCCGTCCCGGGGTGTAGGGCGAATGGGGCTGGGTGAAGGAGACGCACAGGAAGAAGGGCCGTTCGCCGGAGTCCCGCGCGAGGTCGTAGATCTTCTGGGTGGCGAAGTACTCGACCTCGTCGTCGTAGTCGATCTGCAGGCTGCGCACGCAGGGGCCGGCCTCGACGACCGAGCTCAGGTCCGTGCCCGAGGAGATCCATCCCGGCCCCTTCTCCCAGTCGGGCAGGAACGAGAACGACGCCGGATAGACGTCGGTGGTGAGGCGCTCCTCGAAGCCGTGCAGCTGGTCCGGCCCGATGAAGTGCATCTTGCCGCAGAGGATCGTGCGGTAGCCGAGCAGCGAGAGGTAGTGCGCCAGCGTCGGCGTGCCGGCGGTGAACTCGCTGGCGTTGTCGTAGGCGCCGATCGCGGGCGCCAGCCGCCCCGACAGGAGGGAGAAGCGGGCCGGCGCGCACAGCGGATAGTTGCAGTAGGCGTTGTCGAAGACCGTGGCGCCGTCCGCCAGCTCCTCGAGGTGGGGCGCCCGGCACACCTCGTGGCCGTGGACGGGCAGGACGGGAGCCCCCATCTGGTCCGACATCAGGAACAGGATGTTGGGCGCCTTCGCTCCGGCCGTCATTTCGGTCCCCCCGGCTCTCGTTCCCCGTCCCGCCAAGATAGGCGCCGCCCCCCGGCCCGTTCAAGCCGCCCGGGTGTACGGGTGGACGGCGGCGCCCCAATGGTCCCCTCTCCCGCACGCGGGAGAGGGACAGGGTGAGGGTGTCGGAGAACGATGCGCCGCCCCGCGTTTCGCGGAGGAATCCTTGCAGAGGGAAGGCAGGGTGAGGGCCGCCACCCGCATTCGTTCCCGACCCTCACCCTGTCCCTCTCCCTGTGCAGGGAGAGGGGACCCGAGCGGCACGGCCGCGACCCAATGGTCCCCTCTCCCGCGTGCGGGAGAGGGACAGGGTGAGGGTGTCGGAGAACGATACGCCGCCCCAACCGCGTTTCGCGGAGGAATCCCTTCCAGGGGGAGGCCGGGAGGGGACCGCCCCCGCATTCGTTCCCGACCCTCACCCTGTCCCTCTCCCTGTGCAGGGAGAGGGGACCCGAGCGGCACGGCCGCGCCGGCCTTTCGAGTCCCGTCGCGGCCGTGATATGACTGGCGCCCGGTTCGGGCTGGACGGGATCGAGATCATGACGGACATGCCGGCGGGGGCCCTGGACTGCCCCGAGAACTGGCTCGGCGAGGACTTCGCCGGCCACGAGGACTGGATCGACCCCATGCCGCCGGAGGTGGTCTCCGACCTGGACGCCGCGCTGGCCGGGGCGAAGGACCGCGGCCTCCGTCCCGCCGAATTCGGCAGGGACGACTTCCCGCTGCCCGCGTTCGCGGAGTTCGCGCGCCGCATCCGGGACGAGATGGAGAACGGGCGCGGCTTCGTCCTCGTGCGCGGACTGCCGATGGAGCGCTACACGAAGGACGACGCGGCGATCGTCTTCTGGGGACTCGCCTGCCATCTCGGCCGCGTCGTCTCGCAGAACCGGTACGGCGACCTGATCGGCCACGTGCGCGACGCCGGCCTCGACATGAAGGACCCCAGCGTCCGCTTCTACGAGACGAGGCTCAGCCAGGACGTCCACAACGACCTGTCCGACTGGATCAGCCTGATGTGCCTGCGCCAGGCGAAGTCCGAAGGCGTGTCGACCCTGGCCAGCGCCGCCGCCATCCACGACGTCATGATGGCGGAGCGGCCGGACCTCGTCCGCGTGCTGTACGAGCCCCTCACCATCGACCGGCGCAACGAGCCCGGCTGGCCCGAGGAGGAAAGCCCGCTCCACTACCGGCTGCCGGTGTTCACCTGGTTCAGGGAACGGCTCACCACGCGCCTCCTGCCCAAGACCTACTACGAGACGGCCGAGCGGCATCCGGACGCGGAGCCGCTGACGAAGGAGCAGGACGAGGCCCTCGACCTGCTGCTCGACGTGGCCCACCGTCCCGGCGTGTCCCACGATTTCCTGATGCGGCCCGGCGACATCCAGTTCGCCAACAACTATTCGGTGCTCCACTCCCGCTCCACTTACGAGGACTGGGACGAGCCGGACCGCAAGCGGCACCTCCTGCGCATCTGGATCTGCCCGCCCAACAGCCGGGAGCTGCCGCCGGCCTTCGAGCCCCGCTACCGCAGCGTGGCGCCCGGCGCCGCGCGCGGCTGGATTCCCAAGTCCGCGGAGCGGGAACTGGAGGCTGCGGAGTAAGCGGGCTCGGCACAGCCGCGCCCCGAGAGTCCCCTCTCCCGCGCGCGGGAGAGGGACATGGCGAGGGCGTCCGCCAAGCGGGCTCAGCCCGCCAGGGCCCGCCTCACCCACTCCGCGTGGACGAAGGCGCGGCCGTCGTCTCCGCACCGGGCGACGATCTGCACGCCCAGCGGCATGCCGGCCGGTCCCGCGCCCGCCGGCACGCAGACGCTCGGAACGTGCAGGGCGTTCCACACCTGGCTGAAGATCGGATCGCCCGTGTACCCCAGCCCGACCTCGGCCACGCCCATGGCCGCGGGCGCCAGGATCGTCTCGTCCCCGGCGATCAGGTCCGGCAGCAGCGTCCTGCACCGCTCCGCGAGGCCGAGCGCCCGGCGGTACGTCTCGTGCGAATGACCGGAGGAGCGCTCGATCTTCGCGGTCAGCTCCTCGCTCAGCATCCCGGGAAAGTTGACGCGCTCGTAGGTGAGGGCCTTCAGGGACTCGTAGTCGTTGAGCACGGCCTGGGCGTCCGCGATTCCGTCGAAGTCGGCGGGCAGCACGAGCTCCCGCGTCTCGGCGCCGGCGGCGGCCAGCCGCTCGCCGAGGCCGTCGAACAGCGCGACGGTCTCGGGCCGCGCCCGGTCCCAGACCGTGGTGCGGCAGACGGCGATCCGGGGCTTCAGGCCGGCGACGCCGCCGAAGTCCGTGGCCGGGACGCCGGCGGCGACGTGCAGGAACAGCGCCGCGTCCTCCACCGTGCGCGTGTAGTAGCCGACCGTGTCCAGCACGTCGGAGAGCGGCTTGACGCCGGAGCGGTTGATCGCGCCGAAGGTCGGCTTGACCGCGACCACGCCGCAGTAGGCGCCGGGACGGATCACCGAACCGGTGGTCTGCGTGCCGTAGGCCACCGGCGCCATGAAGTCCGCGACGGCGGCGGCGGACCCGCTCGACGACCCGCCGGGCGTCCGGGCGAGGTCGAGGGGGTTGCGCGTCTTGCCGGGATGGCGGGTGGCGAACTCCGTGGTCACGGTCTTGCCCAGGGCCACGCACCCCGCCTCCCGGAGAAGCGCGACGCAGGCCGCGTCCCAGGCCGGCCGCACGCCCGCGTAGATGGGCGTGCCGTACTCCGTCGGCATGTCGGCGGTGTCGATGATGTCCTTGACGCCGAACGGGACGCCGTGCAGCGGGCTCCTCGGCGCCTCCGCGTCCCGGGCCCGGGCCTCGGCCAGGGCGCGCCCGGGATCGACGTGGGTCCACGCCCCGACCTCGCCGTCCCGCTCCTCGATGCGGGCGAGGCAGGCGGCGACCAGCGCCTCGGAGGTGAGGCGGCCGGCGGCGATCGCCCGGGCCGCGTCCGCCATCGGCCAGGCGTTGCAGGGGGTCTCTTCCGCCATGTCCACTCCAGCCCTCATGAGGTTTCCGCCGGCCGCCGGGCGCGGCTTGCCGGTCCCCGGCCCCGCCGCTACGCTCGCGCGCCCGTCGCGCGACTCTACGGAAACGCCCCCCGAAAGGACAGGCCGGCATGACGCCCTCCGACCTCTCCAGCCTCGAGATGATCCGCAGGTTCGTGGAGTCGCCCACGGTCAGCCGCGATTCGAACCTGGAGCTCATCGGGTTCGTCCGCGACTACCTGGCCGGCCTCGGCGTCGAGAGCCACGTCTTCACGAACGCGGAGAAGACCAAGGCCAGCATCTACGCGACCCTCGGCCCCGCGGACAGGCCCGGCATCATGCTGGCGGGCCACACGGACGTGGTGCCGGTCGACGGCCAGGACTGGCACACGGACCCGTGGACGCTGGTCGAGAAGGACGGCAAGCTGTTCGGGCGCGGCACGACCGACATGAAGGGCTTCTGCGCCGTCGCGCTGTCGTTCGCGCCGCTCTTCCTCGAACGGGGCCTGGAGACCCCGATCCACTACGGGTTCACGTTCGAGGAGGAGATCAACCGCGCCGGCATCAACGCCATCCTCGACGGCATCGAGGACTTCCCCGTCCGCCCCGCCATGTGCATCGTCGGCGAGCCGTCCGGGATGAAGGTCGTCGTCGCCCACAAGGGGAAGAAGAGCGTCCGCTGCCGCGTGCGCGGGTTCGAATGCCATTCGTCCCTCGCGCCGGCCGGCGTCAACGCCATCGAGTACGCGGCCGAACTGATCGCCTTCATCAAGGACCTGTCGCGGGAATTCTCCGGCGGCCCGCGCGACGAGGCCTACGACGTCCCCTTCACGACCTTCAGCGTCGGCCTGATCCGGGGCGGCACGGCGCTCAACATCGTCTCCCGGGACTGCGTCTTCGAGTTCGAGTTCCGGCACCTCCCCCAGGACGATCCGGACGGGCTCTACCGCCGGATCGTGGAATACGCCAGGGACGAGCTCGAACCCCGCATGCGGGCGGTCCACGCGGACACGGGGATCGCGTTCGAGGTCATGTCGGAGTTCCCGGCCCTCGACACGGACCCCGGCGAGGAGGTCGTCGGCCTGGCCAAGCGCCTCTCGCAGCGGAACGACCACGGCAAGGTCGCCTTCGGCACCGAGGCGAGCGTGATCTCCCGGCGCGGAGGAATCCCCACCGTCGTCTGCGGCCCCGGCAGCATCGACCAGGCCCACAAGCCGGACGAGTTCATCGCGGTCGAGCAGGTGGCCCGGTGCGAGGCGTTCATGCGCCGGCTGGCGGACGCGGTGTGCGCGGCGTGACCCGGGCGCGGCGCAGGTAGCGGAGCAGCGCCGCGGGGCCGGCCGCGGGAACGCCGCGCGCGGCCCGGGCGAGGCCCGCGACGTCGCCCGGGGGCAAGGCCCCGCCCACCGCGGCCGCCAGTTTGCGCTCCTCCTCCTCCGCGGTCATGGGGCGGTCCGGAGCGCCCTTCACCGTGCGGGCCGTGCGCGCGATCTCCGCGCCGTCCGCGAGCCGGAAGACGGCCCGGACGGGCACCATGGGATCGGCGGCCTCGCCGGGCACGGGCACCGCCTCGACCGCGACGCCGCCGACGAGGCGCGCGACGGCGGGCGGCATGCCGAGGACGGCGTCCGGGTCGAAGTCCTCCGGCGCCAGCGCGCCCGTGCGCAGCGCCACCGCGGCGGCGTACGGCAGGCTGAACAGCGCCGCCGTCCTGGGGTCGGCGCCGGCCCGGAACGGCCGGCCCACCCGCTCGCACACGCCCCGCGGCACCTCGAACCGGATCGACTCGACCTCGGCGGACACGCCGGGCGCCTCGCGCAGCAGGTCGAACACGAGGTCGAGGGCCGGGTGCGCGGACCGGCAGCACGGGTAGGGCTTCGTGCCGACCTCGCCGATGCCGAACGCCGTCCCGAGCCCCCGCACGACCTCCGCGGCGTCGCCCCGGCCGCCGGCGTAGAGGGCCCGGAGGCCGTAGGGGCCGGCGAGGAAGTTGGGCGCCCCCGCGGCGCCGGCCCGCGCCAGGAGCGCCGCCTCCACGCCGGTCTTCGCGGCGACGCCGGCCAGGACGTTCTTGCCGGTCGCCAGGTCCGCCAGCGCCTGGCGCGACAGCCCCGCACCCGCCGCCGCGAGTCCCATCGCCGACCGGACGCCCGCCGCGTCGAGGCCGAGGAGGCGCGCCGCGCCGGCCGCCGCGCCCACGGCGCCGCCCGTGCCGGTCGGCATCCAGCGCCGTGGCGACGGGCCGGCACGACGGCTCGCGGAACCCGGCGACGGCTACTGGACGACGGTGCCGGGGGTTTTGATCCCCCGACGAATCCCTCTCTGTGCGTCCCTCCTCCGGGCCTCCTGCTCCCTCTGGTAGTCCAGCTCCAACTGACGCTGCTGCCTCTCCAGCGCGAGACGTTCCGCCTCCTGCCGCCGGTACTCCGCCTCCTGCCGTTGGCGTTCCCGCGCGGCGCTCTCGCGCTGCTCGCGCAGTTGCCGCGTCAGATCGTCGAACGTCTTTTGCGCCCCGCCGCCGCTTCCGAACAGCCCGCCGCCGGACCGCCGGATCCGGACCGGCCGGAGGTCCCGGTTCAACGCCTCGCTGCCGCGCCGCGCGGCTTCGTCGAGCGCCGCGCGGCGGCGGGCCGCTTCCGCCTCGCGCGCGGCGCGCCGTTCCCGCGCCTGCTCCTCCTCGATCTCCTCGCGTATCTTCGCCGCCCGGCGCTCGGCCTCGCGGGCCTCCTCGGCCGCGCGCCGTTCCGCCTCCCGCCGTTCCAGCTTCGTCAGCTCGGCGGCGTAGCCGTCGTCCGGCAGCGCGACGCGCACGGTGCCGTCGCGGCCGTCCAGCTCCTCCACGGCGGAGACGTAGGCGGGATCGTCCTCTCCGCCCCCCTCCTCCGCAGCCGCGCCCTGGGGGTCCGGCGCCCACGGGTCCGCCGCGTCCGGCCCGTCCCCGCCCCAGGGGTCGCGTCCGGCCGCCGGTTCGTCCGACCAGGGATCGCCCGCGGCCGGAACCCGTTCCCCGTCGCGGAACTCCGCCCGATAGTAATCGCCGGCGGCGTCCCGGGCCGTCCCCCGGCCGTGCGGGAGCCCGTCGCGGTACTCGCCCTGGTAGTAGCCGCCGTCGGCGGTGTGGACGGTCCCGAACCCGTGCGGCCGTCCGTCCTTCGCCGAACCGGCGTAGGTCGAGCCGTCCGGCGCCGTCGCCGTGCCCTGGCCGTGCGCCCTGCCGTCCCGGCACCCGCCCGACCAGTCGAGGGACTGCCCGCCGACCTCCAGCTTGCAGCGGGGAGGCTCGCGCGCGGCCCCGCCGGTCCCGGACGCGGCCGGACCGGCGGGACTTCCCGCTCCGGTCCCCTCGACGGGAGCGCCGTCCTCCCAGGCGCCGGCATGGCGTCCGCCTTCGGGACTCCGTCCCGCGCCCTGGCCGTGCGGACTGCCGTCGAGGAACTCTCCCTCGTAGCGGTTGCCCCAGGCGTCCACCGCCACGCCCCGGCCGTGCCGCCTGCCGCCCGACCACTCGCCCTCGTAGCGCCCGCCGTCCTCGAGGGCGAGCCGGCCCCGCCCGTGCGCGCGGCCGTCCGCCGCCGAGCCCCTGTAGGTCCCGTTGACGAAGGTCGCGACGCCCTCTCCGTGCGCCTTGCCGTCCCTGCACGGCCCCTGCCAGACGCCGACCGTGCCCTCCTCCAGCTCGATCCGGCAGGTCTCCGCGCGGGCGCCGTCCGCGATCGCGAACGACGCGGCGGCGGCGCAGACGAGGGCGATTCTCTTCATCGGGACGGCCTCCGGCGGCCCGCCGGACGGTTGCGTCCGGACGCCCGCGACTGTAACGATCCACGGGCGCGCGCCGCAAGCGTCCGGCGGGCGCCCGTGCGCCGTATCGGGGAAGGAGCCGGCGATGTTCCGGAACGCGATTCGATGGACGGTCCTCGCCGCCGCGCTGGCGTCGCTGCCGGCTCCGGCGGCGCGGGCGGACTACGAGGCGGGACGCGCGGCCTGGGACGCGGGCCGGCACGGCGAGGCGGCGGCGGAATGGCGCGCGGCGGCGGACCGGGGCGACGCCCGGTCGATGCTGGCGCTGGGCCGGGCGTTCGTGAAGGGCCTGGGCGTCCCGCGGGACTACGTCGAGGCGCACATGTGGCTGAACCTCGCGGCCGGCCGGGACAGCGCCGAGGCGGCGGCGGAGCGCGACGCGCTGGCGAAGGAGATGACGGCCGGGGAGCGCGCCGAGGCGCGGAAACTGGCCAGGGTCCGGCGCGCCGGCCCGGACCGCGCCGTCCCCGCGCCGCAACGGACCGGGGCCGGAACGCCCGCCGCGCCGGCCATCGGCCCGCCGCCGAAGCGCGCGCTCCGGGAGGCGCAGGAACTGCTGGCCGCGCTGGGCTACGAGCCGGGTGCCGCGGACGGCGTGTGGGGCGCCCGCACGGCGTCGGCCTACGCGGCGTTCCTGAACGATGCGGGGATGCGGCCGGGGAAGGTGCTGACGCCGGAGGCGCTGCGGGCGATGCGCCGGACCGCCGCCGGCCGGGGCGGGGGAGCGGAAGCGGCCGACGCGTCCGCGGCGGCATTGCCTCGGGACGCGCTGCACCGGACGGCGCGGGCGGGCGACGTCGACGGGCTGACGGCGGCGCTGGCGGCCGGCGCGGAGGCGGACGCGCGGGACGGCCGGGGCCGGACGGCGCTGATGTACGCGGTGGACGAGGGCTACACGCTGCTGGTGCCGCCGCTGCTCAAGGCGGGGGCGGACCCGAACCTGCGCGCCCCCGACGGGGCGACGGCGCTGTTCATCGCGACCGTGCACGGCCATACGGAGATCGTCGTGGCGCTGATGGAGGCCGGGGCCGATCCCTCGATCGTGGGACCCGGGGGCAAGACGGCGAGCGAGGCGGGACGGCTCAAGTACGGCGACGGGGAAGGCGTGCGGGAGAGGGACTCGCACCCGGCCGTCGTGGCCCTGCTGCGGAGCATGACGCTGGCGGAAGTCAGGGAGGAGAAGCAGCCGGGCCGGGCGTTCCGGGACTGCGACGCATGCCCGGAGATGGTGGTGGTTCCGGCGGGTTCGTTCACGATGGGCTCACCCTCCCACGAGGAAGGCCGGTCGGACGATGAAGGCCCGGCTCATCAGGTGACCATCGCCGCGCCGTTCGCGGTGGGGAAGTACGAGGTGACGTTCGCGGAGTGGGACGCCTGTGTCGCAGCGGGCGGCTGTGGCGGGTACAGATCCGATGACAGGGGCTGGGGCCGGAACGATCGCCCCATGATCTACGTGAGCTGGAAGGACACGCAAGCCTATGTCCGCTGGCTGTCGGAGGAGACAGGGGAGTCCTACCGTCTGCTGTCGGAGGCGGAATGGGAGTACGCGGCGCGGGCGGGGACGGCGACGCCTTATTCCTGGGGGAACGATATCGGCCGGAACCGCGCGAACTGCGACGGCTGCGAGAGCCGTTGGGACGACGAGAGTACGGCGCCGGTGGGGTCGTTCGCGGCGAACGGATTCGGTCTGTATGACATGCACGGCAACGTGTGGGAGTGGGTGGAGGACTGTTACAACAATAGCTACGCGGCCGCGCCCTCGGACGGGAGTGCGTGGACATCGGGCGACTGTTCCGTCCGCGTTCTCCGCGGCGGCTCCTGGAGCAACAGGCCGAGGTACCTCCGCTCGGCGGACCGCATCAGGCGCGTGACCAGCAGTCGGAACAGCTACAACGGGTTCCGTGTTGCCCGGACGTTCGCGCAGTAGCGCGAGTTACCCTCGGTTCTCGTATTCGGGAAGGAGCCGGCGATGTTCCGGAACGCGATCCGATGGACGGTCCTCGCCGCTGCGCTGGCGTCGCTGCCGGCTTCGGCGGCGCGGGCGGACTACGAGGCGGGGCGCGCGGCCTGGGACGCGGGCCAGCCCGGCGAGGCGGCGGCGGAATGGCGCGCGGCGGCGGACCGGGGCGACGCCCGGGCGATGCTGGCGCTGGGCCGGGCGTTCGTGAAGGGCCTGGGCGTCCCCCGCGATTACGTCGAGGCGCACATGTGGCTCAACCTCGCGGCCGGCCGGGGCAGCGCCGAGGCGGCGGCGGAGCGCGACGCGCTGACGAAGGAGATGACGGCCGGGGAGCGCGCCGAGGCGCGGAAACTGGCCCGGGTCCGGCGCACCGACCCGGACCGCGCCGCCGCCGCCGCCGAAGGCCGCTCCCGCCGCGGGAGCCGAGGCGTCGTCCGCGCCGCCGGGTCCGCCGCCGCCACGTGCGATCCGGGAGGCTCAGGAGCTGCTGGCGGCGCTGGGCTACGAGCCCGGCCCGGCGGACGGGCAGTGGGGCGCGCGCACGGGGAGCGCCTACGCGGCGTTCCTGCGATGACGCGGGGCTGACCGCCGGAGGAGGCGCTGACGCCGGAGACGCTGCGGGCGATGCGCGAGATCGCGGCGGGCGGGGGCGGGGAGCCGGCCGCCGCCGCGCCGCCGGCGCCGGCATTGCCTCGGGACGCGCTGCACCGGATGGCGCGGGCGGGCGACATCGACGGGCTGACGGCGGCGCTGGCGGCCGGCGCCGATGCGAACGGCCGGGACGGGAAGGGCTGGACGGCGCTGATGCACGCGGTGGACAGGGGCTACACGCTGCTGGCGCGGCCCCTGCTGGAAGCGGGGGCGGACCCGAACCTGCGCGCGCCCGACGGGGCGACGGCGCTGTTCATCGCGGCGGTGCACGGGCACACGGAGATCGTCGTGGCGCTGATGGAGGCGGGAGCGGATCCCTCGATCGCGGGACCCGGGGGCAAGACGGCGAGCGACGTGGGGCGGCTTAAGTACAGCGACGGGGAAGGCGCGCGGGAGAGGGGCGCGGACCCGGCCGTCGCCGCCCTGCTGCGGGGCGTGACGCTGGCGGAGGTGAGGGAAGAAGAAGAGCGGAAGGCGCGCGAGAAAGCCGAGCGCAAACGCAGGGAGCGCGAGGCGCGCGAAAAGGCGGAACGCGAGCGGGCGGCCCTGGCGCGCAAGTGGCCGGCGGGCCGGACGTTCCGGGAGTGCGACGCGTGCCCGGAGATGATCGTGGTTCCGGCGGGTTCGTTCACGATGGGCTCGCCCGCGTCCGAGGAGAGCCGCGACGACAGTGAAGGCCCGGTCCACCGGGTGACAATCGGTGCGCCGTTCGCGGTAGGGAAATACGAGGTGACGCGAGGGGAGTTCTCCCGGTTCGTCGAGGCGACGGGACATTCCACGGGCTATAGCTGCAACACATACGAAGGGGACGAATGGAAGGATCGTCCGGGCCGTGGCTGGCGGAATCCGGGGTATCGTCAGGACGAGCGTCATCCCGTGGCGTGCGTGAGCTGGGACGACGCGCAAGCCTACGTTGGCTGGTTGTCGAAGAAGACAGGAAAGCCCTACCGGCTGTTGTCGGAGGCGGAGTGGGAGTACGCGGCGCGGGCGGGAACGATGTCTCCGTTTCACGGGGCATTCGGCCCGACGATCTCGACGGATCTGGCCAACTACAACGGGACCCATCCCTACAGCTCGGGCCGGAAGGGCGTGTATCGGAAGAAGACCGTGCCGGCGGGGTCGTTTCCGGCCAACGGGTTCGGACTGCACGACGTGCACGGCAATGTGTACGAGTGGGTGGAGGACTGCTGGAACGGCAGCTACCGGGGTGCGTCGTCGGACGGGAGCGCGTGGGCGTCGGGCGACTGCTCCGTTCGCGTTCTCCGCGGCGGCTCCTGGTTCAACGTACCCAGGAATCTCCGCTCGGCGAAACGCATCAGGAGCGGGACCGGCTATCGGGACGTCAGCGTCGGGTTCCGCATTGCCCGGACGCTCGCGCGGTAGCGCGAGTTACCCTCGGCTCTCGGCCCTTTTACCCTTGGCCCTGCGAGCCTCGATTCGACTCGATCCTCCGAAACCCGTTGAATCCGGGCCATGTCGAGGCCGGGGGAGGACGGGGACGCGACGGTCGATCCGATCGACCGGGCCGTGATCGGCCAGGGACTGATCGCGTCGGCCCGGGAGATGGGCGCGAAGCTCATCCGTTCGGCCTATTCGACGATCCTGCGCGAGGCCAGGGACGGATCGGCGGCCATCCTGGACCGTCGCGGGCGGGTCGTGGCTCAGGCCGAGCTGATCCCCCTGCAGCTCGGCCCCATCGGCGAGACCTTCAAGGCCTGCGCCGCCACGGTGCCCCCCGGCGAGCTGGCCGAAGGCGACTTCTACATCAACAACAGCCCGTTCGAGGGGGGGCAGCACCTGCCCGACGTGTACATATTCTCTCCGATCTTCTTCGAGGGCGCGCTGGTCGGGTTCAGCGGCAGCGTCGCCCACCACCTCGATCTCGGCGGCGGCGCGCCGGGCATGAACCCGAAGGCCACGGACATACACCAGGAGGGACTCGTCCTCCCGCCGGCGCGCTACGCCATGGCACGCGACTGGAACGGAGGGCCGCTCGAACGGCTGATCGCGGCCAACATCCGCGTGCCGGAGCTGACCATCGGGGACTTCAACGCCCAGTTCGCCGCCAACGCCGTCGGCGCCGAGCGCGTCCGCCGGCTCTGCGCGCGCTACGGCGCCGGCACCGTGACGGCCGTCATGGACGCGCACCTCGACTACTCGGAGCGCCGGATGCGCGCGGCCCTCGCGGACGTGCCGGACGGCGTTTACGTCGGCGAGGACGCGGTCGACGACGACGGCGTCCACGAGGACCCGCTGCCCATCAAGGCCACGGTCTCCGTGTCGGGGGACGAGATCTCGGTCGACCTCGCCGGCAGCGCGGGGCAGGTCGCGCTCAACCTGAACTGCCCGTTCGCGTCCACCCTCGCCGCGGTGTACACGGCGGTCAAGACGGTGACGAGCTCCCCCGACGTGCCGTTCAACGACGGCCTGACCCGGCCGATCCGCGTCTCCGCGCCACGCGGCTCGATCCTCGACCCGGCGCCGCCGGCCCCCGTCCGCGGCCGCTCGGTCACCGCGTCGCGGACCTTCGACGCGGTGGTCAAGGCCCTCGCCGGGGCCGTCCCCGACCGGGTCATCGCCACCGGGTTCGGCACCCCCTACTCCCTGTGCCTGAGCCGCTTCGCGGACGACGGCTACGGCATCTACATCGAGGTCTTCGGCGGCGGCTACGGGGCGGGGCCCCGGTCCCGCGGCTGCGACGGGGTGGACGGCCCGCTCTCCAACTGCAGCAACATCCCCATCGAGGCCCTCGACCGGAAGTACGACTTCTTCCGGGTGACGGAATACGCCATCCGCTCCGGCTCGGGCGGCGCGGGCCGCACGCGGGGCGGGGACGGCCTGCGCCGGCGCTACGAGATCCTGGCCGACGGCGTGACCCTGGCCCACTACTCGGACCGCTACCGCCTCCCGTCGGACGGCGCGTTCGGCGGGGAGCCGGGCGCCAGCGCCCGGACGCGCCTGCTGAAGCCGAGCGGCGAGGAGGTCGCGGTGGGCTCGAAGACGGGCCTCGCGCTCGGCCGCGGCGACGTCCTCGTCGGCGAGACGGGCGGCGGCGGCGGGTACGGCGTCCCGGACGAGCGGTAGGGAGGGGACCCGGGCGGTCCGGCCGCGTCCCGAGGGTCCCCTCTCCCGCGTGCGGGAGAGGGACAGGGTGAGGGTGCCGGAGAACGATGCGCCGCCCCAACCGCGTTTCGCAGAGGAATCCTCAGTCCGCGAGGCCGAGCTCCTCGACGACCGCAGCGAAGGCGGCGCTCTCCGCCTCGATCGCGCGGGCGAGCTCCTCGGGCGTGCCGGGCGCGGGGTTCTCGTACCGCCGCCGCGCGAAGTACCTGAAGCGGTCCGTGCCCGCGGCCTTCCGGAACGCGGCGGCAAGCGCCCCGATCCGTTCGGGCGGCGTTCCCCCGGGCGCGACCAGCGCCCACCACACGTGCGTCGCCCGGTCCTCCAGATCCAGGTCCTCGAGCGTGTCCAGGTCCGGGAACCCCGCCGGCGGGTCCTCGGACGTGGAGAACAGGCACTTCGCGTATCCCTCCCTCGTCTGCCCGACGATGCCGGCGACGCCGCCGACGTAGACGTCCGTCTTGCGCGCGAGGAAGCCCTTCAGCACGCCGGCCGGTCCGTCGAAGGCGACGGGCTTCAGATCGAGGCCCAGGGGCCGGAACAGCCGGCCGGCGGCGAGCTCGACGATCCCTCCGGGACCGTCGGTGCCGTAGCCGTACGCGCCGGGGTTGTCCTCGACACGATCGGCGAAGTCGTCGCCGTCGTCCGCCCGGAACCCCGGATGCACGCAGACGACCAGGGGCGCGCCGGCCGTCGTCCGCACGATCGGCGCGACGTCGCCGATCGTGTAGGACGCCGCGCCCGTGTGCGGCGCGACGGTCAGGGCGGCGTTCGGGACGGCGGCGATCGTGTGCCCGTCCGGCGCCGCCGCGAGGAGCGCCTCGACGCCCTCCCGGCCGCCGCCGCCCGGCACGTTCTCGACCCGGATCTCCGCGCCGAGTTCGGCCCCTGCGATGTCCGCGAGCTCCCGGTGGATGGAATCCAGGCTGTCCCGCGGCGGCCCGGAGACGATCATCGTGACCGGTCCCGACGGGAATCCGGACTGGGCGAGCGCGGCGCCGGTCGCCGCGGCGACCGCGGCGGCAACGGCGGCGGACGTGAGCATGCGCGTTTTCATGGTGCCGTGGCCTCCCCCTGTTTCCCGCGGCCTCCCGGGCGGGCGTCGAGCCCGCGCGTCCGGCAAGTTTTCCCCGTGGAACGATCGAGATCAAGGACCCCGGATCGACTCGGTTCGGGGCCGGTGCTAGCCTCGGCCTCCCGCGGCCGGGAGGACTGCGCGCGATGAGCGACGAACTGCGAGAGGCGCTGCACCGGATCTTCTCCGCGGACTCGGACATCTATCGAAACCGCGGGTTCCAGCGGCGAATCGGCTTCGGCGAACGCCCCGCGCTGATCGTCATCGATCTCGCCAACGCCTGGACGCGGCCCGGCAACGCGTTCTCCTGCGACGGCATGGACACGATCATCCCGGCGGTGCGGGACCTGCTGAAGGCCGCCCGCGCGAAGAACGTTCCCGTGGTGTACACGTCGACGGCCTACGCGGTGACGGACGGGCCGAACACGGACATGGGGCTGTGGCACCGCAAGATCCCGGCCGAGCTGCTCCGGCTGGGGTCGAAGGACTGCGAGA
This sequence comes from Alphaproteobacteria bacterium, assembly GCA_963663355.2. GTDB lineage: Bacteria > Pseudomonadota > Alphaproteobacteria > UBA2966 > UBA2966 > UBA2966. The sequence goes on along the minus strand of CAXXKS010000001.1, from coordinate 1,009,032 downwards.
TCGATGACCGCATCGCGCCCGAGCCCGGCGAGCAGGTGATCTACAAGAAGCGCGCCAGCGCCTTCCACGGCACCCATCTCGCCGGATTCCTCCGCTCCCTCGGCGTCGACACGGCGATCGTCACCGGCGTCACCATGGCGGGGTGCGTCCGCCACACGACGGAGGACGCCATCGCCGAGGGCTTCCGCCCCATCGTCGTGCGCGAGGCGGTGGGCGACCGGGTCGCCGGCGTGGTGGAGTGGAACCTGTTCGACATCGACGCCAAGTTCGGAGACGTGGAGCCCCTGGCGCGCGTCCTGGACTACCTCGACGCCCTGGAGGCGCGGGACGCGGCGGACGCCCGCGTTCCGGACGGGCGCCCGGCCGGCTGAGGAGACGCCGGCGGACATGGCCAGGGTCGGCGTCGACGTCGGCGGAACGAACACGGACCTCGTGCTCGAGGCCGGCCACGGCGTCTTTTTCCACAAGGTCGTCAGCACGCCGCGGGACCAGTCCGAGGGCGTCCTCAAGGGCCTCCGGGAGCTCTGCGACATCGGGGGCGTCGCGCCCGCCGACGTGGACCTGATCGTCCACGGCACGACGGTCGCGACCAACATCACCATCGAGCACAACGGCGCCGACGTGGGCATGATCACGACGCGGAACTACCGCGACATCCTCCACATCGGCCGGCACAAGCGGCCCCACAACTTCTCGCTCCACTTCGAGGTGCCCTGGCAGAACCGGGTCCTCGTCAAGCGCCGCAACCGGTTGCCCGTGACCGAACGGATCCTGCCGCCCGACGGCCGCGTCGAGGTGCCCCTCGACGAGGACGAGGTCATGGAGGCGATCGCCCGCTTCAGGAAGCGCGGCATCGCCTCGGTGGTCGTCGGGTTCATGTTCTCGTTCCTCAACGACGCCCACGAGAAGCGGGCCAAGGCCATCGTCGAACGCGAAATGCCGGACGCCTTCGTCTGCACGTCGTCGGAGGTCGTCAACGTGATCCGGGAATTCGAGCGGTTCTCGACGTCGGCGATGAACGCCTTCATCGGCCCGAAGACGGCCGTCTACCTGACGAGCCTCCAGCGGCGGCTGGCGGAGAACGGGTTCCGCGCCAACCTCCGCGTCATCCAGTCGAACGGCGGCATCTCGACCGTGGAGAGGTGTTCCCGGCGCGCCGTCGGCATGCTGATGTCGGGGCCCGCGGGCGGCGTCATCGGCGGACGGTCGGAGGGCCGGCTGGCGGGGAGCGACAACCTGATCACGGTGGACATCGGCGGCACCTCCGCCGACATCAGCACCGTTCCCGACGGGCGCATCAAGATCATGAACCCGCGCGACTCCTACGTCGGCGGCCACCCCATCCTGATCCCCATGATCGACCTCGTGACCATCGGCGCCGGGGGCGGGTCGATCGCCCACATCGATTCGGCGGGCGGCTTCCACGTCGGCCCGCGCTCCGCGGGCGCCGACCCCGGCCCCGCCTGCTACGGACGCGGGGGCGCGGAGCCCACGGTCACGGACGCCCAGGTCGTGCTGGGCCGGCTCGACGCGGACAAGCTGCTGGGCGGCGACCTTGCCATCGACCCGGACCTCGCGCGCCGGGCCGTCGAGACGAAGATCGCGCGGCCGCTCGGGCTCTCCCTGACCGACGCGGCCCTCGGGATCGTCAAGGTCGTCAACTCCAACATGGCCCTCGCGATCCGCTCCAACTCCGTGGCGCGCGGCGTGGACCCGCGGGACTTCTCGCTCGTTCCGTTCGGCGGGGCGGGCCCGCTTCACGGCGTCGCCTTGGCGGAGACGGTCTCGGCCAAGGACGTCATCGTGCCGGTCGCGCCGGGAATCACCGCGGCCATGGGGCTCCTGCAAACCGACATGCAGTACGAGCACGCCCGGTCCCTGGTGACGTCGCTGACGAAGATCGACGGCGAGGCGGTGCGGCGGTTCGGCGCCCTCGTCGACGACCTCACCGCCGAATGCCGCTCCGACCTCGACGCCGACGGCGTTCCGCCCGAGCGCCGGACGTTCCTGAGGTTCGCCGAGTGCCGCTACCACGGCCAGGGGTTCGAGCTGCGCGCCGACATCCCCGACGGCGACGTGACCACGGACACCGTCAAGGCCGTCGTCGAGAGCTTCCACCGGCAGCATCGCCTCGACTACGGCTACGCCTTCGACGACGGCGAGGTGGAGCTGATCACCGTGAGGGTGATCGGCCTCGAGACGGTCGCGCCGCTGGAGGTCGCGCGGCTCGAGGACGCCGGCGGCGCGGGACTCGAGGACGCCTTCCTCTACGAGCGCGAGACGACGTTCGACGACGGCCGGACGGCGGACACGCCGCGCTACGACCGGGGCAGGCTCAGGGCCGGGCACCGCGTTCCCGGCCCCGCCGTGATCGTCCAGCACAACTCGACGGTGGTGGTGCCGCCCGGCTACCGGGCGGACGTGACGGACCACGGCAACCTCCACATCCGCCGGCCCGACTGAGGACGGAACGAGACCATGACCGACCGGGACCTCGACCCCATCACGCTGCAGGTGATCAGCGGCGCGCTCGACACGATCGCGGAGGAGATGGGACACGTCCTCTTCCGCATGTCGTTCTCCTCGATCATCCGGGAGTCCCAGGACCTCGGCGCCGGCCTTTTCGACACCGAGTTCAACACCCTCTGCGAATCCGAATCGACGCCGCTCCACATCGGCTCCATCCCCGGCTACCTGCGGGGGATCGCCGATACCCTGCAGGGCGGCGCGTGGAACGACGGCGACGTGGTGATCCACAACCACCCCTACCACGGCGCCAGCCATTCGCCCGACATCGCCATCGTCATCCCCATCTTCCACGACGGCGAGCACGTCGGGTTCGCCGCCAACACGGCCCACCACCTCGACATCGGCGCGGCGACGCCGGGACTGATCATCGACATTCCCGACGTCTACGCCGAAGGCATGCTGTTCGCCGGCACCAAGCTCTACGAGAAGGGCGCGCGCAACGACGCCCTGTGGGAGTACATCGGCCGCAACAGCCGCGCGGCGAACGAGCTCAGGGCCGACCTCGAGGCCCAGATCGCCTCCGCCCGCCTGGGCGCGCGCCGCTTCGGGGAACTCCTCGACCGCTACGGCAAGGAGACCGTCCTCGCCGCCACCCGCCAGCTCATGGACTACACCGAGCGGGTCCTGCGCCAGCGCATCGCGGCCATCCCCGACGGCGAGTACCGCGCCGAGGGGTTCCTCGACGACGACGGCAGGAACCGCGGCGTGCGCCTGCCCATCAAGGTCTGCGTGCGGGTGAAGGGCGACGGGATCGAGATCGACCTCGCCGGCTCCGCCGGCCAGGTCGAGACCGGCTTCAACGTTCCGTTCGAGGGATCGACCAAGGTGGCCTGCTTCTGCGCCATCCGCTCGCTCCTCCTGGACGCCGAGACCTCGGAGATCAAGGTGCCCTCCAACCAGGGGTCGTTCCGGCCGATCGGCGTCTTCGCGCCGAAGGGGTCGATCTTCAACCCCGAGTTCCCCGCCGCCGCCGAAGCGCGCTTCGCCCAGATCAACCGGGTGATCGACCTGATCTACAAGGCGCTGGCGCCGGTCCTGCCCGACGACGTCATCGCGGGAAGCTCCGCGAGCCTCTCGTTCGTCGCCTACTCCGGAATCCGGCCGGGCGGCGACTACTGGGTGTTCCTGGAGGTCAACGAAGGCTCCTACGGCGGGCGGCCGCGCTCCGACGGCCCCGACAGCATCGACAACCTGATGGCCAACACGCGCAACAACCCGCTCGAGGACCTGGCGGTCCACCTGCCCATGATCTGCGACCGCTACGAACTGCGCGACGACGCGATGCCCGGCGCGGGCCGCCACCGGGGCGGCATCGGGTGCGTCAAGGAGCAGCGCGTGCTGACGGACGGCTTCATCACCCACGAGAACGAGCGTCACGAGGACGTGCCCTGGGGCGTCTTCGGCGGCCACGAAGGCGCCACGGGGCGCGTCGAACTGTTCAACGTCGCCGCTCCGGACGAGCGCCGGGAGATGCCGGCCAAGTTCTCCGGCCTGCGGCTGCGGGCCGGAGACGTGCACGCGTTCTACGGACCGTGCGGGGGCGGATACGGCGACCCCCTCGACCGGCCCCCGGCCGAGGTGCTGGAGGACGTCCTCGACGACTTCTGCACCCTGGAGCACGCCCGGCGGGCCTACGGCGTGGCGATCGATCCGGAGTCGGAAACGGTCGACGAGGCGGAGACGGACGCCCTGCGCCGCCGGATGCGGGCGTCTCCCCGCACCGCCGGGACCGCGCCGGCGCCGGCGGACGCGCCCACCGCCGTCGAGGCTCCGAAACCGCCCGCGGACGCGCCGGGCGGCCGGCCGCCGGAACGAGAGGAGCCCGGCCTCCCGCCGATCGTCCGGCGGCTGCACGAGACGTTCGGACCGGCGTGGAGCTTCGAAATACTGAGCCACGAACGGAACGGCGGCGGCGTCGCCGTGGTCGGCCAGGTCGAGGCCAACGGGTCCCGCGCCCGCGAGACCGGCCGCGCCGCCGGGGGCGACGGCCTCTCCGTCGGCGAGCAGTTCGCGGCGGCCGCCGACGACAGCTTCCGCCGGTGCGCCGCCGCCCTGCTGGAGACCGCGGACTGACCGGGGCCCGGAACAGGCGCGCAATCGACTCCAGAGTCCCTTGGATACCCGGTCCGCCGCATTCCTCGAGATCATGGCCGCGGTCGCCGTCGCCGGCGTCCTGGCGTTCCTGATCTACCTGACCGCGGCGCTCACGCGCGGGCCGCGCCGGGCCCGGGGCGGCGGAACGGGGTCCGCCGCCGAGGCTCACTGGGTCGAGCTCCTTCTGGGACTGATCGTCCTGGCGGCGGCCGCCGTCTTTCTCGCGTGGCAACTGTTCCCGGACGGCCTGCTTCGGCCCGCGGACGGCGGCGCGGAAACCGATCCCCGATCCCTCGCCTTCTTCGCCGCGATGCTGGCGGTCGGCGGCATCGGCGTCGCCGGATTCGTCGGTTTCCTGTTCGCGCGGGGCACGGGAAACGTCCCCCGGGACGCCGGGGGGCACGGCGGGGCGCTCCCGGCACCGCCGCCGGAGGCCGCGGGGGCCGCTCCGGCGCGGACGATGGAGACGCCTTCGGCGGCCCGGCTGGCGGGTCTCCTCCTCCTGGGGGCCGCCTTCCTGCTGCTGAACTGGATCTACGTGGAGAAGGCGCGGCAGTTCGCCCTCATGCTGTACCTGTTCTACCCCGCCGCCTTCGCCGTCGCCCTGGTCCTCCTGTTCGACAAGGCGACACGGGGATGGAGCGTCAAGACGCCGGCGGAGTCCGTCCGCGAGTGGATGTTCTGCGACGCGCTGGTCTTTCTGCTGGTGCTGGGGTTCCTGAACCTACAGGGTTCCGGCGCCGGCGACGCCTACGCGTCGCTGTTCTGGGACTTCCTCCACGTCGCGCTGTTCTTCGCGGTCTTCTGGCTGCTGGACCGCAAGGTCACCCGCTATCGCTTCCTCGCCGCCTACGGCTACCTGATCGTCCTGCCCGTCCTGCTGCTGGTCTGGGAGGCCGTCCAGGAGGTTCCGGCGCCGGAGGAAATGTCCTGGTGGAGCACCGTCTGGCCCTTCTTCTCCCTCGCCGCCGTCTTCTTCGTGCTGGAGATCATCTCCCTGATCGCCGCCCGGGACGGCGGCAACCAGGCCGTTCCCCTGGCGAAGGACGCGGTGTTCTTCGCGGTCTACGCGATCCTGCTCGTCGTCGCGGTTCCCGGAGCGGCGGCGTAACCCGGAGCGCCGAGAAGGCCGTCTCCGGCTCGCGCCCACACGTCCGGCTCCGGTTTGCCGCGCCGCGAGGCCATGGGATATAAGGCGGGACGCGGCGCGGGTGCGGCCGCGCGTCGGCGGACGAGGATCGGGCGATGACCGGATGGCAATGGTTCTGGACGCTGGCCGGCTTCATCCTGTTCATCATCGTATTGATATTTCTCTATTTCTATCAGCCGTTCGCAGACCTGTTCGACATCGTCTTCTACGGTCTGGGCTACGACAACGCCATCTTCTGGGCCGCCGTGGTGATCGGAATCGTCGGCTTCTGCGCCTTCCACTGGCGCGCCTACAGGCTTCATATCGTCCAGCAGCAAAGCATCGAGGCGATGGTGCTGAACTCGCTCAGGGGCTCGACGTTCACGGCGATCCTGCTGAGCGGCGGCGCCGCGCTTCAGGCCGTGCAAATCCTCTGCGTCTTCCTGCTGGAGCCGGGCTACGCGCTCGACGCGGCCTTCGGCAAGCGGCTCGCCGCCGTGGTCGCGCTGATCGTCCTGACGGGCGTGTTCTGCATCATCTTCTGGCTGCTGAAGATCGTCCGCCCCGAGCCGCCGCGCCGCGGCGCGGCGTCATAGGCGCGGCCGGACCGGCCTACTCCGCGGCGAGGCGCATGGCGGCGGGCGTGGTGACGTTGCCGGCCGCCTCGGGCCTGTAGATGCCGCCGTAGGGGCCGCGCTTGACGAACCGGCCGTGACCCGGGCGGCCCACGTACTCGCCCCTGTCGATCACCAGCCTGCCGCGCGACAGCACGGTTTCCGCGAACCCCTTGACGGTGAAGCCCTCGTAGGCGGTGTAGTCGATGTTCATGTGGTGGGTGCGGGGGTTGTAATAGCTGATGGTCTCCTCGTGCTCGGGATCGAAGACGACGATGTCGGCGTCGCTGCCGACCGCGATGGTCCCCTTCCTCGGGAACAGGCCGAAGATCCTGGCGGCCGACGTGGAGGTCAGCTCGACGAAGCGGTTGAGGTCGATGTACCCCCCGCCCACGCCGTAGTGGTAGATCAGGCTCATGCGGTTCTCGACGCCCGGGCCGCCGTTGGGGATCTTGCTGAAGTCGTCACGGCCGAGCTCCTTCTGCTCCTTGACGCAGAACGGGCAGTGGTCGGTGGAGATCACGTGGAGCGCGCCGCCGCGCAGTCCGCGCCACAGTTCCTCCTGGTTCCACTTCTCGCGCAGCGGCGGCGTCAGCACGTACTTGGAGCCGTCGAACCCCGGCTCGTCGTAGGCCGAGATATCGAGCAGCAGATACTGCGGGCAGGTCTCCGCGTGCGCCATCACGCCGCGCGCCTGCGCCAGCCGGAGCTCCTGGAGCGCGTCGTAGCTGCTGAGGTGCACGATGTAGACGGGCGCGCGCGCCACCTCGGCGATGGCGAGCGCCCGATGCACGCCCTCCGCCTCCAGCCGGGTAGGCCGCGTCAGGGCGTGGTACCTGGGCTCGATATGGCCCTCCGACAACGCGATCCTGACCAGTTCGTCGATGACGACGCCGTTCTCCGCGTGCATGCAGACGAGGGTGCCGTCTTCCCCCGCCTTGCGCATCGCCCGGAAGATGGTGCCGTCGTCGGACAGCAGCACGCCGGGATACGCCATGAACAGCTTGTAGCTCGTCACCCCTTCGTCCGAGAGGCGGCGCATCTCCGGCGTCCGGTGCTCCGGCATGTCGGTGACGATCATGTGGAAGCCGTAATCGACGGAGGCCTGCCCGGCGGCCTTGGCATGCCACGTGTCGAGCGCCCGCACGGTCGACTCGCCCTTGAACTGTATGGCGAAATCGACGATGCACGTGGTGCCGCCGAACGCCGCCGCCCGGGTGCCGGTCTCGAAGGTGTCCGAGGTCTGCGTGCCGCCGAAGGGCATCTCCATGTGCGTATGGGGGTCGATGCCGCCGGGGATCACGAGCTTTCCCGACGCGTCGATGACGGTGTCCGCGTCGATGGCGAGATCGCGGCCGATCACGTCGACCGTCTCGTCGCCGATGAAGATGTCCGCGCGGTAGTCGTCCGACGCCGTGACGATACGGCCGTTCCTGATCAGTACGCTCACGGCATCCTCCCCCGGTACGCGGCATTCCCAATCCAGCGGCCCCAATGTATCATTCCGGCGCGGGCCACGCCGACGCGAACGGCCCGCGGATCCGGCTCGGCGAACGGGCAGCGACAACACCAGGGGGAGGATGCCATGGCCAAGAAACGGCAGAAGACGCTCACACCCGGCCGCGGGACGGGTCTCACGCGCCGCCAGTTCGTCGGCACCGCGGCGGGAACCGCGGCCGTCGGCGCGATCGCGGGCTTTCCCAACATCGTCCGGGCCGCCGACCCGGTCCGCACGATCGGCCTGGGCGTCAGCGTCATCAACGAGATCCAGGGGCAGGCCTCCAAGGACCTCGGCTTCCCCATCCGCGGCCAGGCGCTCGGCTACGGGGCCATGTTCGGCAAGATGCTGAACCAGAACGACCAGTACGAGGTCGCCGAAGGCTACTACAACGACTTCGACGTCATGGTCCCGGCGAAGGTGTGGCAACCCATCGACACCACGCGTATCGCGCAGTGGGACGCGGTCACGGACCTGTGCAAGACGGGCCGGCTCACCCCCGATTCGAACGTCGGCCAGGGCGACGCGCCGTTCCGGCACCTCTGGGTCGACGAGAACGGCGACCGTGTCGACGGTCCGTCCCGGTACGTCACGGCGGTGCCCGGTTGGCACAACGCCGACTCGATGGGCTACAACCCGGAGGATACGGGCCGGACGATCGAGAGCTGGGCCGAGCTGTTCAGCGAGGATTTCAAGGGCCAGGTCGCCCTTCTGAACGTCCCCCAGATCGGCACCATGGACGCGGCCCTGGGCGTCGAGGCCCTGGGCCTCTATACGTTCAAGGACAAGGGCAACATGACCCGGGAGGAGATCGATTTCCTCATCGATTTCCTCATCGAGAAGAAGAAGCAGGGCCATTTCCGGGCGTTCTGGGAGACCTTCGGCCAGTCGGTGAACCTGATGGTGAGCGGCGAGGTCGTCCTCCAGAGCATGTGGTCTCCGGCGGTGACCGCCGTCAAGGCCGAGGGCGTGCCCTGCATCTATGCCTTCCCCAAGGAAGGCATGCGCGGCTGGCACGGCTGCCTCTCGATTTCGGCGAAGGCATCCGGCAAGGCCCTCGACCGGGCTTACGAGTACATCAACTGGTGGCTCGACGGCTGGGCGGGCGCGTTCGTGGCGCGCCAGGGCTACTACATGTCGGTGCCCGACAACGTGCGGAAATTCCTCGAGCCCGAGGAATGGGACTACTGGTACATGGGCAAGCCCGCGGCCAAGGAGCTGCCGGATCCGTTCGGCACGCCCATCGTGTACGAGGGCGAGGTCCGCGACGGCGGGTCCTATTGGAATCGCTTCAGCAACATCGCCGTGTGGAACTCGCTCATGGACGAGAACGACTACCTGGTGAAGCGTTGGACGGAATTCCTGAGCGCCTGAACGGACGGCGCGCTCGGGACCGGGTTCCGAAACCGGGCGGGCGGGCCGGGCGGCGGACGCCGCGCCGGCCCGTTCTTCCCTCTCCCCGTCCGAACCGTCCGCCCGCCCCGGGCGGACGTCGTTGATGGCCGACCGGGTCGTCGCCGGACACCACGAGGGCCTCATCGGCGCGCAGCCGGCCCCGCCGGCGGCCGTCGCCGGGACCGGGCGGTTCAGGCGCGAAGCCGGGTTCCCCACGGGATGGCTGATCGCGCCGGCGGTGCTCTGGCTGATCGTATTCCTCGTCATTCCGCTGATCGGCATCGTCGTCTTCAGCTTCTGGACGTCGAGCGGGCACGGCATGGAGCCGGACCTCACGCTCCGGTATTACGGCGAGTATTTCCACAACGAAGGGTTCTTCAGCCCGGGCGACGACGACTTCCTGCGCCCCGGCGTGTTCGTCCGGACGCTGGGATCGACGTTCTACTTCGCGCTGGTGGTGATGGCCCTGTGCCTGCTCATCGGCTATCCGGTCGCCTACTTCCTGGCGATGCAGGTCAGGAGCTTCAAGTGGCAGCTCGCGCTCTTCCTGCTGTGCATGGTGCCGTTCTGGACCAGCTATCTCATCCGCGCCGTGGCCTGGATTCCCATGCTGGGGCGGCGCGGCCTGTTCAACAAGATGCTGATGGGCCTCGACATCGTCGACAAGCCCGTCGGCATCCTGCTGTACTCGGAGTTCGGCTATACCATGGCGCTGGTGCAGCTCTACGTCGTGCTGTGCATCGGCCCGATATTCTTCTCGCTCGCCAAGATCGACCCGGCTTTCCTCGAGGCGGCCCGCGACATGGGCGCCTCGGCCTTCCAGACGTTCCGCGAGATCGTCGGACCGCTGTCCCTGCCCGGCGTCGCCATCGGCATGATCTTCATCTTCGTGATGATCATGGGCGAGTTCGCGACCGCCGTCGTGGTCTACGGCGGCAAGACCAGCACGGCGGGCACCGTCATCCTCAACTACTACGCGATCGCCAACTATCCCTTCGCGGCGGTGAACGCGCTCATGCTGATGCTCTCCATGATGATCGGCGTGGTGGTCATCCTGAAGGTCGTCGACATCCGGAAGGAGCTCTGACGTGGGGCGGTGGACGCGGGAGCGGCGGCGGCGGGCCTGGATCAAGACGGGCTTCGGCGTCTACTTCGCGCTCTTCCTGGTCTTCATCTACGGACCGATGATCGCCATGTTCGTGCTGTCGTTCCAGGGGCCGCGCGGCGGCACCAGCTTCCCCATGCGCGGCGTCAGCCTCTACTGGTGGGAGAAGCTGATCGAGCCTTCGACGGTCGGCGACCTGCAAGGCGCCCTGCTGCGTTCGCTGATCCTGGCGCTCGTGGTCATGGTCGTCACCGCGCTGTTCTCGACCATGCTGGCCATGGCCTTCCGCAAGCGGTTCCGGGGCTCGGGCGTGCTGTTCTACACCGTCATGGCCGGGCTGATGGTGCCCGGGATCCTGCTCAGCCTCGGACTCGCCACGCTTCTGAAGGAGGTCGGCATTCCGCCGGCGTGGTGGTCCTCTGCGCTCGGCGTCCACGTGGTGTGGACCCTGCCGTTCGGCTTCCTCGTCATGATGGCCGTCTTCAACCGCTTCGACGGCCGGCTCGAGGAGGCGGCCCGGGACATGGGGGCCGGCGAATGGACCGTGTTCAGGGAGGTGACTCTCCCGCTCATCCTGCCGGGGATCGTCGCCGCGGGTCTGTTCGGCTTCACGCTCTCCTACGACGAGTTCGCGCGCACGACCTTGCTGGCCGGTGAATTCAACACCCTGCCGCTCGACATCAACGCCTCGATGACCCAGCGCATCCGGCCGACCCTGTTCGCCCTCGGCACGGCCTCGACGGTCTTCTCGCTGCTGATGATCGCCCTGTTCGTGATCGTCTACACGATCCTCTACAGGCGGGCGCGGTAGCGTGGAGGAGAGCGGCACCGGCATCGACGTCCTCCCGTTCCGGGGGAAGGTCCGGCCGCGCGATCCCGGTCTCGGACCGCGGCGCGGGGCTTCCGTGCTATAATTCCGCATGGATACTGATCTGATCATGGTCGGCGCCGCTCTCGCGGCACTGATGATCGGGCTCTTCGGCTGGCTCAAGGCGGACAACGCCCGGCTCGGCGACCGCCTGGACGAGCGCATCGACGGGCTGGACGAGCGCATCGGCGGGCTGGACGAGCGCATCGGCGGACTGGACCAGAAGATCAACGGGCGCATCGACAACCTGCGCCAGGAGATGCATCAGGGATTCGCCGAACAGTGCGCCGAGACCGGCGAGCTTCGCGAGCGCATGGCCCGCCTGGAGGGCCTGCTCGCGGGTCTGCGCGAGGCGATCAGCGGACGCACCGCGGCTTGAGGAGGAAACCGTCGCCGCCGGGGACCGCTGCGGCGCGTCGCCGTTCCCGGGCGGGCGAGGCGACACCGCTCCGGCATCGGCCCGAATCCGGGCCGTTCAGACCCTCCCCGACGCGCTTCCGTCCCCCCGGGACCTCTTCGTCACCTCGACGACGCCCCGCTCCGAGTCGACCTTGACCCAGTCGCCGTCGCCGATGAACTCCCAGGGCAGGCCTTCCCGGATCCGGTCGATCGACGGCACGCCCGTGTAGATCGTGAAACCGCCGCCGATGTTGTGCATCTCGCGGCAAATGATCGCGCGAGGCGTCGACCTGTTGATCTTCCACTTGGTGTAGAAGCTGAGCCCCGCACCGGTGGAGTAGATGTCGGTGTCGTAGACCAGGACCTTGTCCATGACCGACCTCCCCTGGAGGGGATGGCCGTCCATGCGCACGACCCCCTCGTCGTTGGTGATCGCGGCGGCGATGAACGACAGCGCCTTGTCCGTGACGATCGCCTCGCCCTCGGCGACGCCCCTGGAGATGGAGCGTCCATGCAGCGTGACGGTCCCGCCCATGCCCGGTCCCCGCGAAAACCCGGCGCCCGTCAGTTCCAGCGGGTAGGCCGGAACTTGCCGGTGACCGCGGCGTTGACGCAGTCCGTCAGCGTCCCGTAGCGCCACGTCGGCTTGCCTTCCCCGGCGACGAGGCGGCGCATCTTCATGCTGTCGGCGGCGATGACCGTATCGGGACCGTACATGTTCTCGATCGGCATACAGTATTCGCAGGTGTCGGTGGTCAACAGCGCGCCGGCACCGACGATCCTGTCCACCAGGCCCATGTGCTCGGCGAGGACGTATGTCACCCGGTCGGTGTGGATGACGAACGTCACGCCGTCCTTGACCTTGTCGTCGCCGAGCTGCTCCACCACTTCCTGGATCTCGTAGATGGTCTTGAAGGGGCAACCCGACATGACGACATCCACGTCGTCTTTGGCCGTGTTCGAGAGCTGTTCGTAGGCCCGGCGCATGACGTCGGCGTCGACCCACAGCCGGTCGACGTCCTTCGGCACCCTGCCCCCGAACGCCTCTTCGACGGTGCCCGCTTCCGGGCTGATGCCGACGAGGAACATCAGGGTCCCGATCAGGGCCGGCGAGCATGCGGAGCACATGGCCTTGAGCTCTTCGGTCTCCAGGTTCGGACGAAGGCCCGTGACCACCGGAATGCGGTCGTAGGCGAAGTCGCCGACGATCATTCCCAGCGCCGCGAAATCGCCGGCCCGGCGGCCGTCCCCGCCCAGCCGCGCCATGAGGTTCGGATCGATCTCGACCAGACACTGGCCAATCCGGTTCCCGGGGTCGAGCAATCCGAACTTGGGCGTGCGTCCGGCGAGTCCCGCCAGCGGCGCCGTGATGCTGTCCTCGCGGTTGCCCCGGGCGCCGAGCACCGAGTTGGCATAGCCCGTCGCGTTTCCCTCGACCCAGGCCAGATTTTCGCCGAACTTGGGCACGTTGTGGCCGAGGTGCGGCGTGCACGAGAAAGTGAGCGCCACCCCAAGGTCGCGGAAGGCGTCGGAGATGCGCGTCTGCTTCTCGGGGTAGCCCTCCGGCCAGTCGAACTTGTCCAGGTTCTTCATGTCCATGGACATCGGGTCGCACGTCGTGGGCACGCGCATGGTGCCGCCCCACTCGACGAGCTGCTCGTAGAACTGGAGGCCGCCCTCGCCCATGGTGCGGTAGTCCGACAGCAGATGGCAGGAGTGCAGGTCCACCATCTCCTCGGCCTCGAACGCCTCGCCCATCTTCACGAGATGCTCCATGGCGTGCCGGACCGCCGGTCCTTCCCCGCCGTCGAGCTTGCGTTTGTCGGCGTCGCTGAGCCGCATGAGCGGGCCTCCGCTGCCTGCCGCCGGCCGAACCCGGAGGATCGGCCTACGACTTCTTCGTCACCTCGACGACGCCCCGTTCGGAGTCCACCTTCACCCAATCTCCGGTGTCGATCAGATCCCAGGGCAGGCCCTCCTCGATCCGGTCCATCGAGGGGACGCCGGCGTAGATGGTGCCGCCGGCCCCGATGTTGTGGGCCTTGCGCCAGATAACGGCGGCGGGCGCCGTGTCGTAGATCGTCTTCTTGGTGTACATGCTGAGGGCGCCGCCGGTCGAAAAGATGTCGGTGTCGTAGATCAGCACCTTGCCGGCGATCGACTGGCCGTTCAGAGGGTGCTTGTCGATACGCACGATTCCTTCCTCGTTGCTGATGCCGACGGCGATGAAGCTCAACGGCTTGTCGCAGACCAGGGCTTCGCCCTCGCCGACGCCCCTGCTGACGGGATGTCCGTGCAGGGTGATCGTTTCACTCATGATTCGGTTCCTCGGTTCCCGGGCCTCGTCGCGCCAGGACTAGTTCCAGCGGCTCGGCTTGAACTTGCCCGTGACGGCGGCATCCACCACGTCGGTGAGGGTGCCGTAGCGCCACGTCGGCTTGCCGTCGCCGGCCAGCAGGCGCCGCATCTTCATGCTGTCGGAGGCGATGACCTTGTCGGGGCCGAACATGGTCTCGACGGGCATGCACCAGCTGCAGGTATCGGTGGTGAGAAGGGCCCCGGCGGCCTCGATCTTCTCCACCAGTCCCATGTCCTTGGCCATGTTGAAGGTGATGCGGTCGGTGAATATGTAGAACTTGACGCCGTCCGCCACCTTCTGCTCTCCAAGCTGCTCGGTGAGCTCCTGGACCTCCTGCAAGGTCTTGAAGGGACAGCCGGAGATGACGATGTCGACGTCCTCCCTGGTCGTCTGCTCGAGCTGGCCGTACATGTTCCGCAGGTCGTCTTCGGTGACCTGAATGGTGTCGACGTCTTTCGGCACCTTGCCGCCGAACGCCTCTTCGAGGGTCCGCGCCTCCGGGCTGATGCCGACGAGCAGCATCAGCGTCGTCGTCATGGCCGGCGAACAAGCGGTCACCAGGGCCTTCAGTTCCTCGTTCTGCATGTAGTCGGGCAGGCCCGTCACCACCGGGATACGGTCGTACGCGAAGTCGCCGATGATGGCGCCGAGCGCCTCGTAGTCCGCCGTGCGCCGCCCGTCGCCGCCGATCCGCTCTATGAGGCCCGGATCGATCTCGACCAGGCAATCTCCGACCCTGTTCCCGGGGTCCAGCATGCCGTACTTGGGGATGCGTCGGGCGATGCCGGCCAGCGGGCTGGTAACCGCGTCCTCGCGGTTGCCGCGAGCGCCGATCACGGTATTGGCGAACCCCGTCGCGTTGCCCTCGACCCAGGCCATGTTGGACTGGAACTTGGGCACGTTGGCGTTCAGGTAGTGGGTGCAGGAGAAGGTGGGCTGGACGCCGAGCGTCGCAAGGGCGTCGACGATCCTCTGCTGACCTTCCTCGTAGCCTTCCGGCCAGTCGAACTGGTCATTGTGGTTGCGATCCATGGACATGGGTTCGCACGAGGACGGGAGCGAAATGTGGCCGCCCAGACCGACCAGGTTCTCGTAGAAGTTGACGCCTCCGTCGCCGACCGTGCGGTAGTCCGAGAACACGTGCACCGTATGGAGGTCTACCATCTCCTCGGCGTCGAAGGCCTCGCCCATCTTGAGCAAGTGCTCCATGGCATGCTGAACGGCCGGTCCTTCGCCGCCGTCGAGCTTCCGCTTGTCGGCATCGGTAAGATTCATCGAGTCGTTCCCTTCGCCTTGGATTTCCACCGCCGGATTTAAGTCAGTACTACTGACTTATTACGTAGTATACCACCGCGAAACCTCGCCACCAATCCTCTACTCCGCCTCCGCCCGCTCCGCCGCGCCGGCCACGGTTTCCAGCAGCACGCCCGCGTCCGCGGGCCAGCAGATCGTCTCCTTCTCGCCCATCCGGTAGACCCGGCCGGTGACGCCGCGGTGCTGCTCCACATGCACGATGGCACCGGGCCCCACCTCGAACACGTCCGTCTCCAGGGACCCCATGAACTCCGTGGTGACGTAGGACCCCTCGACCCGGTTGGCCATGTCCGGGCGGTCTCCGGTGTGCATGAGGTCGGCGCGAACCGAGAACCAGGTCTCCCTGCCGATCTCCACGCGCGTCATGGTCTCGGGAACGCGCACGTAGAAGAGGTTGCCCTCCGACTCCACGAACACCATCGAGCCGCTGCGCGACCTGATCGTGCCCTTGAGCAGGTTGTTGTTGCCGATGAACTCGGCCACGAACCTAGTGCGCGGGTGCTCGTGGATCTCCCGCGACGTACCGATCTGCTGGATCACCGCGTCGCTCATGACGATGACCTTGTCGGCCATCGACAGCGCTTCCTGCTGGGAGTGGGTAACCATGACGAACGTGATGCCGAGCTCGCGCTGGATCTTCTTGAGCTCCACCATCATCGCCTGGCGGAGATTGAAGTCGAGCGCGCCCAGAGGCTCGTCGAGCAGCAGCACCGTGGGCCGTCCGATCAGCGCCCGGGCGAGCGCGACGCGCTGCTGCTGCCCGCCGCTGAGGTCGTGCGGCCGGCGATGGGCGAGCTCCCGGAGTCCGACCATCTCGACCATGTCCCAGACGCGGCGCGTCCGCTCCTCCTTGTCCATGCCCTTCATCTTCAGGCTGAACTCGACGTTCTGGAAGACGGTCCGGTGAGGAAAGAGCGCGAAGCTCTGGAACATCATCGCGGTGTCCCGACGCGACGGCGGCAGGTCCGTGACGTCCTGCCCGGCGATATGGATTCTTCCCGAGGTCGCCTCCTCCAGCCCGCCGATCATGCGAAGGGTCGTGGTCTTGCCGCAGCCGCTCGGTCCCAGCATGGCGACGAATTCGCCGTGCTCGATCTCGGCGTTGAAGTCGATGACCGCCCGGACGCCGCCCGGAAAGGTCTTGTCGACGTGCTCGAGGACGACGTCGTGTTCCGCCACCGGCGCCTCGGATCGGATCAGCCGGAGGGCGCGGCGATGGCCCGCATCAGCGCCCACACGGTCTCGAAGGGCACGTCGTCGAAGACGCCGCCCTCGTTCGCCTCCCGCAGCAGCGCGACCGCCCGGCCCCGCGCCTCGTCGTCGCCGGCGTGCTCGGCCAGCCGGTCGAGGGCCTGGCTGAACGGGATGTCCCGGTCTCCCGGCGTGCCCATCGCCGACCGCACCATGTCCGTCAACAGCTCCACCGAGTCGCGGAACCGGCCGGCCTCGTAGGGCCGGCCGAACAGGCCGCGGATGCCGTTGTCGGCGAAGCGGGCCCGCAGACCCTCGGGAAGCGACTGGGCGACGCCTTCGAGGACCTCGCCGAGCGCGAACCCCTGGGTGAACATGCCGCGGATCGTGTCGACGGTGCCGTCGCCGCCGCCGTACATGCGGATCTGCGCGCCCGACAGGGCATTGCCCATAGCCTTGGCCTGGTCGATGTGGATATCGCGTTCCGCCTCGATGTGCAGCCTGGCGAGTTCGAGGAACGTGGCTGCCTCATTGTACTTCGCCAGCGCTTCCGCCTTGGCCTCGATGCCCGTGGCCTCGGCCTCGAAGCGGTGCCGCGTGTTCACCACGCGCAGGGACTCGATCTCCATCTCGGCCCGGCCCCGCGCGCCGGCCTCGCGCTCGATGCCCTCGGCCGTGATCTTCTGGGCGTCGCTGGTCGCCTGGGCCCGCGTCAGCGTCGCTTCCGCCTCCTGCTCGGCGGAGAGCTTGCGCGCCTCGGCCTGGGTGATCATGTGCATGCGCGAGATCTGGGCCTTGTTCTCCTCGTCGATGCGGTGGGCCTCGGCCTCGCGCTCGGCGCCGATGCGCTCGATCTCCTTGCCCCGCTCGGCATCGGCGATGACGCGCACCGATTCCACGCCGTGTTCGGCCCGCTCCTTCTCCGCCGTGGTCTGGAGGCGCCGGACCTCGACTTCCTCGAGCTCCTGCGTCTTCTCCGTCAGCGCGATCTCGCGGACGCGCTCTTCGAGCTCGCGCGCGAGGAAGCGCTGTATGTCCGCCCGCTCCCGCTCCTGTTCCTTGGCGATGAGTCGGATCTCCCGGTCGCGCCCTTCGAGCTCCACGGCGAGGGCCTGCCGCACCTCGGCGCGGCGCAGTTCCTCTTCCTTGGCGACGAGCGCGATCTGGCGTTCCCGGTCCTCCTGTTCCTGGGTCTGCCGGCGGCGGATTTCGGCCGTCTCCAGCTCCTCCGCCTTGGCCACGAGAGCGATCTCCCGGTCGCGCTCCTCCTGCTCGCGGGCGAGCCGGCGGCGGATGTCGGCGGCCTCGCGAAGCCGGGTCTCCTCGATGACGGAGGCGTCCTTGCGAATCCGCGCCTTCTCGATGGCCAGTTCCTTGTCGATTTCCTCCTGCTCGACCTCCAGGCGGCGGTCGAGGACGAAGCGCTGCTTCTCGCTGAGAATACGGGCTCGCTCGTCCGAGATTTCCTGCTCCTGCCGCGCCTCGGCGAAGGCCTCGCCCTTCTCGACCTCGAGGACGGAAAGCCTCGTCTCGAGCGCCCGCCGGCGCATGGAGCGCGAGACGTCCTCGGCCGCCGCGTGACGGGTGTCCCGGGCGGCCTCCTCGGCTTTCAGGACCTCCGTCGCGCGATCGATCTCGGCCTGTTGCCGCTCGCGCTCCTTCGCCGTCAGCTCGATCTCCCGGTCCTTGTCGGCGCTCTCGCGCGCGAGCTGGCGGCGGATATCCGCGAGCTCCTGGTCCCTGGCCTTGTCGGTCAACTCGATTTCGCGGTCCTTCCCCGCCTTCTCGAGCGCGAGGTCGCGCTGAATCTTGGCGAGCTCCTCCTCCCGCGCCTTGGCGATCAGCGCGATCTCCTTGTCGCGGCGTTCCTGCTCGAGTTTCAGGGTCTTCTCGATGTCCGAGCTCTCCCGCTTGCGCGCCTCCTCGGTGATGGCGATCTCGCGGTCGGTGCGGAACTGCTCGAGGACGACCTCGTTCCGGATTTCCTTCTCTTCGACCGCCTTGCGCTGGTCCAGCATGTAGATCTGCTTCTCGCCGAGCTGCAGGGCCTGCTCGTTGGCGACCGCCTTGTCCTGCCCGGCCCGCGCGAACGCCTCCTGGCGCTCGATCTCCAGAAGCTCGAGCTGGGTGTCGAGGTCCTTCTGGCGGATGGCGACGGTGGTGCGTTTCTCGGTGTCGTGAACCTTGCGCCGCGCGTCGGAGGTGATCTCGGTGATGATCTTCAGGCCCTCGGCGTCGAACACGTTGTCGGACTTGAAGTACTCCTTGCCGGACTGCTCCAGCGTCACGACGGTCACTTCCTCGAGCACGAGGCCGTTGGCCTGGAAGCTGTCGAGGACGGACTCCTTGATCTTCTGGGCGAAGACGTCCCGGTTCTCGTGGAGTTCGCTCAGGGTCTTCGTCGCCGCGTAGCTGCGGATGGCGCCGACGACCTTCGCCTCCAGCAGGTTGCGCACCTGTTCGGCGTCGAAGGTCTTGTCGCCCAGGCTGCGGCTCGCGGTCAGCAGATCCTCCTCGGTCCGGCCGACGTGCGCGTAGAGCTCGACGACGGCGTCCACCCGGATCTTGTCGGAGGTCAGGACCGCCTGCTCGCGCGAGCGGCTGACGATCAGCTTGATCGTCTCGAGGGAGATCCAACTCACTTCGTGGAACACGGGCAACACGATGGCGCCCCGGCCCAGGCACACCTTGGTCCCGAGAAACCCGGTCCGGATGAAGCCCATGTTCGCGGGCGCGCGTTTGTAGACCCAGATGGAGATGATGTAGAGGACGGCGACGGCGACGATCGCCGAGACGGCCAGCGCGATCCCGATTTCCAGCATTGTCCCTGTACCTCCTTTCGCGTTTTCCTGTCGCCGAGATCCCGGACCCTACGCGGACGCCGCGTCCGACGACCGCCGTTCGCCGAAATCGAACACGGGCAACGGCGGCCGTCCGGCGCGCATGGTTTCCCGCAACTCCCGGGTCGCCGTCTCGTCGATGTCGAAGCTCTCCGAGACGACGACGCCGTAGCCCTCCCGCGCCGCCTCGCGCGACAGCAGGCCGCGCGCGACGTCGTTGCGCACCTTCGCGGAGTCGCGCTCGAGCGCGTCCCCCCATCCGCCGCCGCCCGCCGTGCGGAAGACGATGCGGTCTCCGTTCCGCACCTTCACGTTGTCGACCTTGGAGGGGAGCGGCGCGCGCGTCCCGTCCCCGCGCACCAGCCATTTCTCGGAGCAGGCGCCCGGCGTTCCGCCCAGGATGCCCCAGGGCCGGGACTCGTGCCGGTCGTCGTGGATGGAGATCTCCCCTTCCTCGAGCAGCAGGTAGACCTTCTCCACGCCGTTGCCCCCGCGATGGCGTCCGGCGCCGCCGGTGTCCGGGATGCTGCCGTAGCTCTCGATCAGCAGCGGGTAGTAGCTCTCGAGGTATTCGCTGGGGATGTTCTCGAACAGCGGCCACCAGGAATGCCCGTCCATGCCGTCGCCGGCCGGCCGACCGGGAATGCCGCCGTAGAGGATCTCCATGAGCTGGAACCGTCGGCCGTCGCCGTCTGTGCCCGAGTACAGGAAGTGCGGACTCGAGCCGTAGCCCGCCGCGGTCGCCATCTCGGGAGCCTTCTTGCTGAGCGCGCCCCCGAGGACGTCGAACTGGCGGGACAGCGCGTGGGTCCGGCAGCCCAGCGGCGCCGGGAACTCGGGATGCACGAGCGAGCCCTTGGGCAGGGTCACGTGGATCAGGTCGTAGAAGCCGTCATTGAACAGGATCTGAGGGTCGAACACCATGATCATGTAGACCCCGATGAACATCTTGAACATGCCTTCGTGGAGGTAGAAGTTGATCGGCCCCGGGGCCTGGGGCGACGTGCCCGTCCAGTCGAAATAGGCGTGCTCGCCCTCCCTCCAGACGGTCAGCTTGAGCTTGAAGGGTCCGTTGCCGAGACCGTCGTCGTCCACGAAATCCTCGAACGACTGCGGCTCCTCCGGCAGGTTCCGCACGATCAGCCGGCGCATGGCGCGCTCGGTACGCTCCAGCAGCGCCTCGCACGCCTGGCGGTAGATGTCCTTGCCGAAGCGGTCGCAGATCTCGATCACGCGCTTCTCGCCGGCCCGGCAGCCCGCGATGATAGCCATGAGATCGCTGAAGTTCATCTCCGGCGTGCGGGTGTTGTTCATGATGAGGTCGAGCGCGCCCGTATTGAGCGTGCCGCCCTCGTAGATCTTGATGGGCGGGATGCGCAGGCCTTCGCCGAATACCGAGGTCGCCGCCGTCGGCATGCTGCCGGGCACGGGTCCTCCCACGTCCATCATGTGCCCGAACATCGAACTGAAGCCGATGACCTCGTTCTCGTGGAAGATCGGCACCAGGATCATCCAGTCGTTGATGTGGCTGATGGCGCCGCCGCACTTGAACGGGTCGCTCTGCAGGACCACGTCGCCGGGCACGAACCGGAAATTCCGCTCCCTCAGCATCTCCGGGATATAGGAGCCGAACTGCCCCACGATCATGCGGCCCCTGGCGTCCGTGATCATCGGGAACTCGTCGTGCTGTTCCCGGATCACCGGCGACATGGCCGAACGGAACAGAACGGCGTCCATCTCGTGGCGGGCGTTGCGCAGGGCGTTCTCGATGAGATCCAAGGTGATCGTGTCCAGCGCGGCGGGACGCTCCGCCGGGCGCGCGGCCCGCGGCACGGAGGCGGCCGGCACCTCCGGTCCCCGGTGCTCGGACCGTTCCTCAGGCCCGGCCGCGTCGGCGAACATCGCGGCGCAGGCCTTCAGGGCCCGGTCGGTCGCCTGCCGCAACGCCCCGCCCTCGTCGCCGTTCGCGCGAGCCGAGCCGAACTGCATCTTGGAGACGCCGTCGACGGTCAGCTTGCACAGGACGGTCACCACGCCGCGCTCGACCTTGTGCTCGACGACCTCGGACGACCAGCCCGGCCCGAAGCGCGCGTCGAGAAGCCCCGCCGCGCCTTCGCCGTCGTGCCAGGCCCGCACGCTCGGCGACATGAGATCTTCCTCCGTCGCCGGGCGGCGGCCCACTTCGACCAGACCCGCTTCGCTCGCCTGCGTGGCGAAGAGCCGGTCGAACTGCGCCTTGTTGGCCTTCAGCAGGTCGTCGAGGGAGACCGATTTGCCGGGCGGGTTGAGGTCTGTCATGGGTCCGTGTTCGTCAATGCAACAGGCCGCCTTCGGGCCGAATCAAGATATTGAGATACCGGTCGACCTCCCCGGCGTGGCCCGGGTGGATGACGGTGGTCGAGTCCTCCTGGGTCACGACGGCGGGACCCGGGATGCGGTTGCCCGCACGGAGCTTGCCCCGGTCGTAGACGGGGGTCCGCTCGAAATTGCCGCCGAAACAGACTCCGTGGCTTTCGAGGAGGGCCGCCGACGGATCGTGGTCCTCGATCGGGAACTCCGGAAACGCGACCTTGTCCACCCGGCCCGTACCGACGGCCCGCAGATTGACCAGCTCCACGGGCTGTTCGAGCTTGAAGCCGTAGAGCCGTTCGTGCGCCGTTCCGAAGCGCGCCTCCAGGTCGCGCAGTCCCCCGTTCGCCAGAGATCCCGGATCGATGTCCAGCGAGAACTCGTAGCCCTGGCGGAAGTAGCGCACGTCCGCCTCGTACCGCAGTTCCTGGTCCTGCTCCGGGATGTACTCCTCCCGAAGCCAGGTCCGGGCCTCGCGCCCCAGCCGCGTCAGGATGCCGTCGGCCTGGCCCGGGTCGATATCGTCGAAATTACGCACGAAGGTTTGCGCGAATTCGTTCTTGACATCGGCGTACAGAAAGCCGAGCGCGGACAGCACGCCCGGCGTCGGCGGCACGATCACGGGGTAGCAGCCGGCGAGCATGGCCACGGCGTTGCCGTGCAGGGGACCGGCGCCGCCGAAGGCCACCAGCGCGAAATCGCGGGGGTCGAGGCCTTTCTGCACCGTCACCAGGCGCAACGCGCCGAACATGTTCTCGTTGACGATGTCGAGAATGCCCTGAGCCGCCTGGTGGAGGCCGAGCCCCAGCGCGCGGCCGATCTTCCCGACCGCCTCCCCGGCCGCCTCGGCGTCGAGGGCCATGTCGCCGCCCAGCAGGCTGGGGGGCAGGCGGCCGAGCACCACGTTGGCGTCCGTGACCGTCGGGGAGTCGCCGCCGCGCCCGTAGCAGGCGGGGCCGGGCACGGCGCCCGCACTCTCCGGACCGACCCGCAGCGCCCCCGTCATCGGGACGTGGGCGACCGATCCCCCGCCGGCGCCGACGCTGTGCACTTCGACGGACGGAACCTTGATCGGGTAGGTGCCGAGGGTCGTCTGGCGCGAGATCGCCGGCTTACCGTCCCGGATCAGGGAGACGTCGGTGGACGTCCCGCCCATGTCGAACCCGAGGGCGTCGGGATGACCGGCGAGTCCGGCGAGAACAGCCGCTCCCGACACGCCGCCGGCGGGTCCCGACAGCATCGTGTGCACCGGAGAATCCGAGGCGCGGGCGACGCTCATAAGCCCGCCGTCCGAACGCACGATGTTGACGTGAGGCGAGAACCGGACGCCGCGCAGCTTCTCCTCGAAACCGCCGAGGTAACGCCGCATGCTCGGACTCACGTAGGCGTTCATGACGGTGACGAGCGTGCGCTCGTATTCGCGGAACTCGGGCAGGATCTCGGACGACAGCGACACCGGGATGTCGCCCGCGACGTCCTCGACAAGCGCCTTCAGCCGCTGTTCGTGGGCCGGGTTGGCGTAGGAATGCAGCAGCGACACCGTGATCGATTCGGCGCCGCCGTCCACCAGCTCCCGGATCATGGCCCGGGCGTGTGCCTCGTCCATCGGCGTCACGACGCCGCCCCGCGCGTTCATGCGTTCCCTGACGCCCCGCGTCAGTTCGAGGTCGGCCAGGGGATCCGGCTTTTGCATGACGATCCAGCCGGCGAGGGGTCCGGGAGTCTGGGAGCGCGCCAGGTGAAGCACCTGCTCGAAGTTTTCCGTCACCAGGAGGCCGACCCTGGCCCCTTTCTCCTCCAGCACGATGTTGGTCGATACCGTGGTGCCGTGGAGCAGTCCCCGGATGTCGGCCGGCGGCACCCCGGTCCGGGACACGAGTTCTTGAATGCCGGTGAGAATGCCGACGGACTGGTCTTCGGGAGTCGAAGGCGTCTTCAGCAGGTGAATCTCGCCGGTGCCGCCGTTGAACAGGAGGAGATCGGTAAACGTCCCGCCAACGTCGATTCCAAGCCGGCACGCCATCGTTCGTCACCGCCGCCTTCCCGCGATTCGGAGGGCATGATAGTGACTTGCGGCGCGCGGTCAACGCGGGACCGAAAATTAGAGTGCATATGCACGTTGATGGCCTGATCCGGCCCGGGCGGCGTTTTCTTTCGGGGGCTTTGACTCGGAGAGGCCATGGCCTACGATCGCCCCGGACCCTCAAGGATCGGCACGCCGCCCCATGGCCAAGGAACCCGTCGCACGCCGCGCCGCCAAATTCTGGATCGTCCTGGCCGGCGCGGTCGTCCTGGCGATATTCCTCTACTTCTACGAGCCGTTCGAAAACTTCCTCACGGAAAGCATCCCGAACGTCCGCTTCGGCAACGTGATCTTCTGGTTCGCCTCGGTGGTCGGCGTGGTCGGCTACGCCGCCGCCCATTGGCAGTCCTTCCGCAGGAACATCATCCGAAGCGCCGCCCGGCTGGAGGTCGACGGCCTCGTCTTCGATACCTTGCAGATATCGATCCTGATCGCCGTGATCTTCTGCGCCGGCGCTACCCTCCAGGCCATCGAGGTTCTCGCCGAGCATCTGATCGGCCGCGAAGAGATCATCGGAGGGGTGTTCGGCGAGAAACTGCTCGCCATCGTCCTGCTGGTGATCCTCGCCATCCTGTTCTACCTGCTGCACGTCGCCGTTCGCGCGTTCCGCGTGGGCTGGACACCGCGCCGCCCGCCGCCACGAGCCACCTCGTCGTCCGAAGGGGGTTCCTGAACCCCGACGGGAGGCCGGGAGGGGGGGGGTCGACACGGCAATCCCCGCCGGCCGGGATCTCCGTCGCCTGTTGGCGGACGGCCTTGACGCTCTGGTAAAGGAGGTCGCGCCCCCGGCCCTCGCCTCGCCCCGCGGACCTTCCGACAAACCATGCCTTTCGCCGGTTATCTGCGCTTCGCCCTCGCCAGCACGGACAACGCGCGCATCCTGGCCTTCGGCTTCGTCATGACCTTCGCGTCGAGCGTGGGCCAGACCTATTTCATCGGGGTCTTCGGACCGGCGATCCAGGACGAATTCGGCCTCGGACACACGGCCTGGGGAACCGTCTACATGGCGGGAACGCTGCTGAGCGCGGTGCTCCTGCCCTGGACCGGGCAGCGGATCGACGGGATGGCGCTGCGGCGATACGCCATGCTCGTATGCGCCGGCCTCGTCGCGGCATCGGCGCTCATGGCGCTGGTCCCGTCCGCCGCATTCCTGATCGCCGCCATATTCCTGCTGCGCCAGACGGGACAGGGACTCGCGGTGCACACCGGCACCACGGCGATGGCCCGGGGTTTCCGGGCCGACCGCGGAAAGGCGGTCGCGTTCGCCACCCTCGGCTTCTCGGCGGGCGGGTCGGTGCTGCCCTTCCTCGCCGTGCTGGCCATCGCGGCGGTGGGCTGGCGCGTCACCTTCGCCGCGTCCGCCGCCGTGCTCGCGCTGGTCGTGACGCCCCTGGCATGGCGGCTGCTCGGATGCCGGCCGGAAGCCTCTCCGCCGCGCGAGACATCGGCCGGGGAAAGCGGCGCGGAGCGCGTGTCCGAGGGGTCGTGGACCCGGGCGCGGGTCCTCCGCGACTGGCGTTTCCATCTCCTGGTGCCGGCGATGGTCGCGCCGTCTGTCGTCGTCACCGCCCTGTTCTTCCATCATCCGGAGCTGGCCCGCGCCAAGGGATGGGGAATCGGCTGGGTCGCCGGCAACTATTGGATCTACGCGGCGGGATCCGTCGCCGCGTCCCTCGTCGCGGGTCCGCTGATCGACCGCCTCTCGGCGGCGCGAATCCTGCCCGCATCCCTCATTGCGATGGTGCTGGCCCTGCTCGTCGTCTGGGCGTTCGACCACTACCTGTGGGCGCTGCCCTACCTTCTCCTCCTCGGCCTGACCGTAGGCATCGGCTTCACGGCGTTCACTTCGTTGTGGGCCGAGGTCTACGGGGCGCGCCACTTCGGCGCGATCCGCTCGCTGGCGGCGTCGATCGCCGTCTTCTCCTCTGCCCTAGGGCCGCTGGCCATGGGGGCGCCCCTGGACGCCGGCGTCTCCGTGGAGACCCTGTGCGCCGCGATGGCGCTCTACTGTCTTGCCGCGACCGCGGCGCTGCTGGCGGCCCTGCGGGGCTACCGCCGCGGCGCAGCCGTCTCGAACGCCGGCTGAGGATTGGCGAGTGCGTTGAACACGGCCAGGGACGCCTCGATACGGTCCCGCGGAAGCCCCCGCACGATGAAGACGATCCGGCTGCCGCGGTCCGCGTCCGGCCAGCGTTCGAGATGCACGGGGGGATGCACGACGTGCTGCACGCCGTTGACCAGCACCGGCGTGTCGGCGCCCGCGACGTTCAGCAGCCCCTTGATGCGCAGTACCTCGCCGCCGTGCCGGTTGAGCAGCATGGTCATCCAGACTCCGAACGCGGTCCAGTCGAGGGGCGGCTCGACCCGGACGGCGAAGGAACGGGTCTCGGCGTGGCCCCCCGGGCCGGGGCCGCGCGGAGGCTCGGCGGGCCCCGCGCCCGCCACGCCGTCCCGCAGCCAGCGGTCGACGTCCCGGGCACGGCTTTCCCGGCCGAAGGTATCGTCCAGGAGCAGCCGCCGGGGGTCGGGCTCCTCGACGTTCGAGTCGACGAGGACGGCGGCGGCGTTCAGCCGGCGGAGCTCGGCGCGCAACGCGTCCGTTTGGCCCGCCGGCGCCAGGTCGGTCTTGGTCAGGATCAGGCGGTCGGCCACGGCCGCTTGCTTGAGCGACTCGGCGTACCGGCCGAGCTGGGCGCGGCCGTTCACCGCGTCGACGGTGGCGACGATGTTGCCGAGGCGGAAGTGATGCTGGATCACCGGCTCGGCGAGCAGGGTATAGGCGATGGGAACGGGGTCCGCGAGGCCCGAGGTTTCGATGACCACGCGGCGGAACTTCGGAATCTCGCCCCTTTCGCGGCGAGAGAAGAGGCCGCGCAGCGCCTCCCGGAGGTCCCCCCGCAACGCGCAGCAGACGCAGCCGTTGTCCAGCAGCAGCGCGCCTTCGGCCACGTTCTCCAGCAGGTGATGGTCGAGGCCCACCTCGCCGAACTCGTTGACCAGCACCGCCGTGTCCTCCAGCAGGGGCGAGGCCAGGAGCTTCCGCAGCAGGGTCGTCTTGCCGCTGCCGAGAAACCCGGTGACCACGTTGACGGGGATGAGGGCCGCGTAGTCCGTCATCGCGCGGCTTCGTCGCCGGCGAGGGCGGCCAGCAGGTCTTCGTCCAGCGGGTCGCAGTCGCGCTTGCAGAGCGTCTCCGCCGCCGTCCAGACCTCGGTCAGATTGCCGACCAGGCGCGTCCGGCCGGTGCGGCCGCGCAGCACGAACGACGTCCCCGCCCAATCGCTCAAATGGAGCCCGTAGTGCCTCAGGACCCTGTTGACGAGGCGCGCGCGGTCCTGCCGCTCCCGATGCCGGGTATGGGACTTCGCGCGCCCCTGGAACGCGTCCGCGTTCGTTGCAGTCTCGGTCCAGTGGCCTTGCCCGCCCAGCATGCCGCACAAGCCGCACATCGCGCGCCCTACCCCGCCGCCACGGCTCCCGCGCCGGTATCCCTGGGGTGGCGTCTTCGGAAATCGTCGGCGATCTCGTCGAAGGTGCAGAACCGCACGCCCGGATGGCCGGCGAGGTACTCGTGGATGCGCTCGAGCATGAGCAGGACCTGCGGCCGGCCCGAGACGTCGGGATGGATCGTCATCGTGAAGACCGCGTAGTCGTATTCGCGGTAGACCCAGTCGAACTGGTCGCGCCACAGTTCCTCCACGTCGCGCGGCTTGACCCAGCCGAAGCTGTTGGGCGCGCTCTTGATGAACATCATGGGCGGCAGGTCGTCGAGATACCAGTTGCCGGGGATGTCGATGAGATCCGTCTCCTCGCCGCGGACCAGCGGCTTCATCCACTCGTCCGGGTGCTTGGAGTAGTCGATCGGCGTCCAGCTGTCCCCCACCCGGACGTAGAACGGGTGGAAATCGTCGTTCATGAGACTGTGGTCGTACTTGATGCCCTTGCGGAGCAGCAGCTCGTTGGTCACGGCGCTGAACTCCCACCACGGCGCCACGTATCCGGTCGGGCGCCGGCCGGACAGCCGCTCGATCAGGTCGATGCACTTGTCGAGCACCGCCTCTTCCTGCTCCGGCGTCATGGCGATCGGATTCTCGTGGGAGTAGCCGTGCATGCCGATCTCGTGGCCGGCGTCGACGACCGTCCGGCATTGCTCCGGAAACGTCTCGATGGAGTGGCCCGGAATGAACCAAGACGTGCGGATGTCCAGCTTGTCGAACAGCCGGACCAGCCGCGGCACGCCGACCTCGCCCGCGAACAGGCCCCGAGAGATGTCGCACGGCGAGTCCTCGCCGCCGTAGGACCCGAGCCAGCCGGCGACCGCGTCCACGTCGATGCCGAACGCGCAGAATATTTCCTTCCTGCCCCCCGCGCGGGACAGCGACGCGCGCCCGATGCCGGTCGCCGGGCGCGACCCCGGTCCGGACACGAGCGGCGCCGGCCGGTAGGCCGGACCCGCGGGCCATCCGCCCGCCGCGTCCCGGGAACCGGCGCTTCCTGAACCTCCGTAGGAGGTATTCATGAACCGACCTCCCGTCCCGTTGGTTGATACAGAGGCGCCAAGCGGAGATCAAGCCCGGGAGTCCCGATCGACCGCGCGCCGCCGGCGCGGACCGAAGACCCTGCTCACGAACGGAAACGGCCCGTCCGCAACCCGGTCCGGGCGGACAGTCGGTCCGGGTTGCGCGGTTTCACTCCGGGCGCGGCGTCTCTTCGGCCGCCGGAGCGCTTTCGCCGGCCTGGCCGTCGCCCTCGCTCGCCCGGCCTTCGGCCGACAGCCGTTCCCTTCTCTTGGCTCGGGCTTCCCGCCGCGCCGCCTTCTTCTCGGCTTTCGCGAGTTCGCGCTGGCGCCGTTCGAAACTGTAATTCGGTTTCCGGGGCATTCGGTGCCCTCCGCTGGGTCGGCAAGGTAGGGAACGGTCGCGTCGACGACAACGGCTCGACGACGCCGGGCGACCATACACGAACGGCGCGCGCTCGCAAGCCGCCCTCGCCGGCCGCGGCCCCGTGGTCTAGACTGCGCCGGCGCGGAGGGAAGAGCCATGAACGACTGGCGGGACGGAACGCTGGAGCGTTACCGGGACAAGGGTTTCGCGGACCGCTCGGGATACGGCTCCCGCCCGGTGCTGCTGGTCGTCGACTTCATCAACGGATTCACCGACCCGTCGTCGCCGCTGGGAGGCGACTTCTCCCAGGAGCTGGCGGCGACGAAGCGGCTGCTGGAGGAGTTCCGCGGCGCGCAACTGCCCGTCGCCTTCACGGTCATCGAATACGAGCCCGACCACCGGGACGCGGGACTGTTCATCAAGAAGATCCCGTCGCTGGGGATTCTGGTGAAAGGATCTCACGCCACCCGGGTCGACGACCGGATCCGCCCCCGGGTCGGCGAGCTCGTCTCCGTCAAGAAGTACGCCAGCGCCTTTTTCCGGACGAACGTCGACACCTGGCTTCGCTCCCACGGCGTGGACACCGTCGTCATGACCGGTTGCACGACCAGCGGCTGCGTCCGCGCGTCGGCCGTCGACTCGCTGCAATGCGGCTACCACACCGTCGTCGTGCGCGACGGCGTCGGCGACCGGGCGCGGGAACCCCACGAGGCGAACCTGTTCGACATCGACGCCAAGTACGGCGATGTCGTATCCTTGGGCCACGTCCTCGAATACCTCGAGTCGCTGGGGTCGGGGAACGGCCGCGAAGACCGCGCCGACGAGGCGTTCCAGCGCTGGTGGAACCGGGGCTCGAGCCTGCACGGCTGAGGACGCGGCCGTGACGACCCGCGAACGATCGCCTTCGACGGCTGAATTCGACGAGATGCTGGCACGGAACCGGCGCGAGCTCGACGCACTGTACGAGGGACCGGCCTCCGCGGAGCCCGCGCCGCCCCCGGCCCGGCGGACCCCACCGCCGGACGATACCGAATCCGAAACCGTCAGAACCCTGAACGCACGTTACGGCGACGGCTGGCGCTGCGACGTGATCGACCGCCGCCGCGAGGGCGACGAGATCGTCGTGCTCTGCCGGCTGACGATCGGCGAAGACGGCGTCGCCAGGACTCAGTTCGGCGGCGCGCGAATCGGAGGCGGCGGGACCCGGACCGCGGGACGCGCGGGCGGCGTGCCGTTCGGTTTCGGCTCCGGAGGGCCGGCGTCCGCCGCGTCCCCCGCCGAGGCGGAAGAGCGCGCCTACGCGCGGGCGGTCGATGAGGCGCTGGCGCGGTGCGCCGCCATGCTGTGACTCTCCCGGGGAGGCTCCGGCGCGGGCGGCGCGCCTATTCCGCGGCGTCCCGCCGGAGGCCCGCGCTTTCGGGGAACAGCCCCGCCTTCATCACTTGGCCGGGCAGCGGGGCGTCGAAGAAGGTCTCGGCCCACCGGGCGGCCGCGATGACGGCCTCGACGTCGACGCCGGTCTCGTAGCCCATGTTGCGCAGCAGGAAGCAGAGGTCCTCGGTGGCGACGTTGCCCGTCGCCCGCGGCGCGAACGGACAGCCTCCGATGCCGCCGACCGACGAGTCGAGCAGCCGGACGCCGGCCTGCACGGCCGCGACCGCGTTGGCGAAGCCCGTGTTGCGCGTGTTGTGGAAATGGCACCCCAGCGTCACGCCGCCGCCGACGGCGTCGCGGGCCGCCGCGACGCGTTCCGTCACCTGGTTGGGGACGGCGGCGCCGATGGTGTCGGCGAGGTAGACGTCGCGGGCGCCCTCGGCGGCCAGCGCGCGGGCGAGGTCCGTCACCCTGTCCAGGGCGACCTCGCCCTCGAACGGGCAGCCGAACGCCGCGGCGACCACGGCCGACAGGCGCGGGCCGGCGGCCGTCACGCGCCCCGCCACGCCGCGGTAGTCCCGAAGGGTGTCCTCGATGCCCGATCCCTGGTTCTTCCGGTTGAAGGTCTCGCTCGCCACGACCACGTAGCGCACCTCGTCGACGCCGGCGGCGAGGGCGCGCTCCACGCCGCGGAGGTTGAGGGCGAGGCCTACGAAGGCCACGCCGTCGCGCCGCTCGACGCCGGCCATCACCTTCTCGGCGCCGGCCATCTGCGGCACGCGCCTCGGGTTGACGAAGCTGACCGCCTCGATCCGCTTGACGCCCGTGGCGCTGAGCCGGTCGATGAGCGCGACCCGCTCCTCGACGCTCCAGATCCGCGGCTCGCTTTGCAAGCCGTCGCGCGGCCCCACCTCGCAGATGTCGATCGCGGTCACGGCCTGGCGTTCCGTCCCGGAAAGAAAGTCGTCGAGTCGCGTTGACTTGCGTTCGTCATCCGTGCGTCCCCCCTCTCGTCACCCTCGCCCTGTCCCTCTCCCCTGTCAGGGGGGAGGTCGGGAGGGGGGTCTTCGCATACGTAGTTGCGCCACACGGCACTAGATGATCCCCTCGCCGCGCAGCTCCGCGAGCTCGCCGTCGCTCAGGCCGAGCAGCCCGCCGTAGATCTCCTCGTTGTGGCAGCCCGGCTCCGGCGGTCCCAGCCAGGCGACGTCGCCCTCCGTCTCCGTCAGGCGCGGCGCGACGCCGGGCACGGCGATGTCGCCGAGCAGCTCGTCGTCGAAACGGCGCACCATGCCACGGTCCAGGAACTGCGGATCCCCGGCGATGTCGGCGATGGTGTAGATCGGGCCGCAGACCACGCCGTGGGCGTCGAGCAGGGCGTCGAGCTCCGCCGCCGTCATGGTCTCCGTCCACTCTGCGATCAGGCCGTCGAGCTCCTCCTGGCGCTCGCCCCGCGCCTCGTGGGTCTCGAAGCGCGCGTCGTCCGCCCACTCGGGCTTCCCCATGGCCTGACACAGCCTTCGGAACAGCGGGTCCAGGTTCGCCGCCACCACCACCCATTTTCCGTCGCGGGTCGGGTAGATGTTGGAGGGGGCGATCCTGGGGAGGCTGGTTCCGCTCGGCCCGCGCACGATGCCGAGCGCGTCGTACTCCGGCAACGCGCTCTCCATCATCGTGAAGCAGGATTCGCTGATCGCCGCGTCGACCACCTGCCCCTTGCCGCCGCCCAAGGCGTCCCGCCAATAGAGCGCCATCAGCAGACCCTGCACGGCGAACATGCCCGTGAGGGTATCCCCGAGCGAGATGCCGCAGCGCGGCGGCGGCCGGTCCGGATACCCGTTGATGTGGCGGAGTCCGCCCATGGCCTCGCCGACGCTGGCGAAGCCGGGACGGCCCGCGTACGGCCCGGTCTGGCCGAAGCCCGAGACCCGGACCACGACCAGGCGCGGGTTGACCCGGTGCAGCTCCTCCGGGCCGAGACCCCATTTCTCCAGCGTTCCCGGCTTGAAGTTCTCGATCAGCGCGTCCGCCTCCGCGCAGAGGCGCCGGACCAGATCCTGCCCCCGCGCCTCCCGCAGGTTCGCGGTCACCGACTTCTTGTTGCGGGCGAGCACCGGCCACCACAGGGAGCGCCCGCGATGACGCCGCTGGCCCCAGTCGCGCATGGGGTCTCCGCTCCCCGGCGTCTCCACCTTGATGACCTCGGCGCCGAAGTCCGCGATGCGGGCGCCGACGAACGGGCCGGCCAGGAGCTGGCCCAACTCGACGGCGCGGACGCCCGAGAGAGGTCCGGTCAGCCTTGCGTCCCTTCGCTCCACGGCCACGGTCACCGCGGTCCTCCCCTCGCCCGGGCGGAGGCGGCCGCCGGCCCCGCCTGCCCGCTTCTTACCACGCGCCCCGCCGCGCGCGCCAACGCGGCCGAAATTGCGGTACGGGGGCGCGGGGCGGTATCCTCCCGGCGGCACCCGGAAAATCGCGGCGAACGCGGGAGACAGGCGATGTCCGCATCCTCGGCTGAAATTCGCGCCAGACTCGACCATCCGGTCGTCGATTGCGACGGCCACATGATCGAGCACATCCCCGTGTTCCTCGATTTCCTCAAGCAGGTGGCGGGGCCCGGCCTGGCGGCGCGGTACGTCGAGCGCATGCGCGCGAGCCGCGAGACCATGTGGTACACGCTCACCGAAGAACAGTTGAAAGACTACCGCCTGCAGCGTCCGCCGTTCTGGGCCTTCCCCTCCCGGAATACCGGGGACCGGGCCGCCGCGATGCTTCCCGGACTGCTGCGCGCGCGCCTCGACGAATTCGGCTTCGACTTCGGCGTCGTCTATCCGACCTACGCCTTCTTTCTGGTG
Organism: Alphaproteobacteria bacterium; assembly: GCA_963663355.2. Lineage (GTDB taxonomy): Bacteria > Pseudomonadota > Alphaproteobacteria > UBA2966 > UBA2966 > UBA2966. Next base: position 976,153 of record CAXXKS010000001.1, on the reverse strand, counting down.
GACGAGCTGGACGACGAACTGCGGCAGGCCGGCTGCCGTGCCCAGAACGTCATGATGGCGGACATCTTCGGCGGCGTGGCGGACCGCCTCACCCCGGCCGCCGCGATCCCGACGAACACGCCCGAGGAAGGCGTCGCCGAGCTCGAGTTCGCCGTCGAGGAGCTGGGCCTCAAGGCCGCCATGGTGGCGAGCCTCAATTTCAGGCCCATCAAGGCCGGCCCCCCGGGCGTCAGCGACAGCGGCGAGCGCGCCTACTGGGTGGACAACCTCGCCCTCGACTCCGAGTACGACTACGACCCCTTCTGGCAGGCCTGCATGGACCTCGGCGTCGCGCCGACCGCCCACTCCCGCGTGCAGGGGCACGGCTGGCGCCGCTCCATCTCGTCCTACATGTTCAACCAGATCGGCCACTTCGCGGAGGCGGGCGCCGCGTTCGCCCGCGGCCTGTTCTTCGGCGGCGTCACGCGCCGCTTCCCCGACCTCAACTTCGCCATCCTCGAAGGCGGCGTGGGCTGGGCCATCACGCTGTTCGCGACCCTCGTCGAGGTCTACCGCAAGCGCGGCGGCGAGGGACTGAAGCGCCTCGACCCCAAGGCGCTCGACCACGGGCTGATGGCCAGGCTGTTCGACGAGTACGGCGGCGAACGGCTCGCCGGCACCTACGGCTCCGAGGAGCATCTCGGCTACGCCTCCACGTCGTTCGCGGCCGTCGTCGACGAGGCGGACTCGCGGCTGCTGGACGAGTTCTCGGCGGCGGGGATCGAACGGGCCGAGGACATCGCCGCGCGCTTCGCCGACCGCCTGTGGTTCGGCTGCGAGGCCGACGACGTCATGATCCCGCACGCGCTGCGGCCCGACGGCACCCCGTTCGACACGCGCCTGAAGGCCACCTTCGGCTCGGACTACGGGCATTGGGACGTGTCGAACATCGCGGACGTGCTGGCCGAGGCGTGGGAGATGGTGGAGGACGGCCGCGCCGACGAAGCCGGGTTCCGCGACTTCACGTTCGTCAATCCCGTGACCCTGCACGCCGGCATGAACCCCGGCTTCTTCAAGGGGACCGTGGTGGAGGACGCCGTTGACGCGCTCCTCGCCGGGGACGCCGCGGCCTGACGGCGGAGCGTCAGCCGCCGTAGAAGGGGCGGCCCGAATCCCGCAGCCACAGCCGGACGAGGTGCCGCCGGCGTTCCGGCTCCGACCAGTCCCGGAAGGCCGTGCGGCGATGGCCCAGGACGCGGTTGTTCAGGATCTGGATCTGGCCGGGCCGGAACTCGAAGTCCCGGCGCAGGCCGGGCTCGTCGAGTATCGACACGACGGCCGCGACGGCCTCCCGGCCGAGATCGTCCAACGGCTCGCCGGAGATCTCGTGCCCGCCGTGGATCAGCCGGGTGGAGAACCGCGCCCGAATCCGCTCCCCGTCGGTGCTGAAGACCGGCCAGCGGCTGGCCTTGCGGGAGTCGTCGGGGGCGTGCTCCCGCTGGCGGTCGAACCGGAACGGCCGGTAGAGGCGCTCCAGCAGCTCCGGACGGCGCTCCAGCAGCCTGTTGTGAACCGTCTGGAAGCTCGCCACCCCGCTCAGCCCGCCTTCCTTCGCCGTCCGGATGCACAGCAGTCCCACGTAGTCCGGCGGCAGGTTGAAGCTGTTGTCCGTATGGAACTGCTGGCCCTTGTTGGTGATGGAGGCGCGCACGCCGTTTCCCGGAGTCATCTCCCGGCCGGTGTCGCGCACGTCGTAGGTCATGGCGCCGTCCCACTTCTGGGCGACGGCGCGCGCGACCATGTTGCCGAGCAGCCAGTAGAGCGCGGTCGCGGACTCCGGCCCCAGCTCGTCCATCGGCAGCCGGTCGATGACGGCGAACCCGGTCCCGCGGTCGAGGGTGCGGCGCGCCGCCCTCATCGTCTCGCGGCACGCCGGCATGTCGAAGTCGTCCGGCCGGAGCGCCGCGAGCGGCAGGGGGTTGGCCTCGAGCACGCGGGCGGCCGCCAGCAGCTCCTCGCGGCACGTGTCCGTCAGCGGGACGATCCCCGCGTCCCTCTCCAGCGTGTCGCCGGTCCACGCAACCGGGCCGTCGTGGACGTCCCGGAGCATGGGAGGCGTCTCCCCGGTTTCGGGGCCGTTCGTGCGCGCGTCTCGAAGCATCGGCCTCGCCGGCTGGGTTGCGGGCAGGGCCGCCATTATAGCGCCGCGGCGGAGCGCGTTTGACAAACCGCCGAAATTCACCCCGATTCGGGTCCGCCGAACCACGGGAACGAGCCGGACGACCATGCCCCACGACGAGGCCCTGGAGGAACTGAGGACGCGCCGCGGGAAGGCCCTGGAAATGGGCGGAGCCGAAAAGCTCGCGCAGCGCAGGGCGCGGGGCGTCCTCAACGCGCGGGAACGCATCGACCGCCTCGCGGACCCGGGCAGCTTCACCGAGACGGGGCTGCTGGCGCGCTCGAACCGGCCGGAGGCCCGGGAGAAGACCCCGGCGGACGGCAAGGTCACGGGGTTCTGCCGTATCGACGGGCGGCCCGTCGCGGTCGTTTCCAACGACTTCACGGTTCTCGGGGCCTCCAGCGCCGTCACGAACCAGAAGAAGCTCCGCCACGTCAAGGAGGTCGCCACGAGGCGGGGCATGCCCCTCGTCTTCGTCGGCGAGTCCTCGGGCGCCCGGATGCCGGACCGCATGGGCGCGTCGGGCCGGGCCATCATCGGGCAGGACCCCCACGAGTACCGGCGCCTGCGCGAGACGCCGTGGGCCGCCGCCCAGCTCGGCGACTGCTACGGCTCCTCGACATGGTACGCCTGCATGTCGGACTTCGTCGTCATGCGCAAGGGGGCGACGATGGCCGTGGCGAGCTCGCGCGTCACCTCGCTCGCCGTCAAACAGCCCGTCGACAAGGAAGAGCTCGGGGGCTGGAAGCTCCTCACCGGGACCAGCGGCCTCGTCGACCTCGCCACCGACACGGACGAGGAGGCCCTCGACGCGGTGAAGACCTTCCTCTCCTACCTCCCGGGCCATCGGAACGAACCGCCGCCGGTTCGTCCCTCGAAGCCGGCCGCCGGCGACGTCCTCGGCCTCGTCCCCGAGGAACGCGCCCGGGTGTACGACATGCGCAAGGTCGTCGCCGCCCTCGCCGACGCCGGCAGCGTGTTCGAGCTGAAGGCCCGCTACGGCAGGGCGGTCGTCACCGCCCTCGCCCGCCTCGACGGCCGTTCGGTGGGGGTGATCGCCAACAACCCGATGTTCAAGGGCGGCGCCATCGACGCCGACGCCTGCAACAAGGCGACGGCCTTCATGGTCCTCTGCGACAGCTTCAACGTCCCCCTCGTCATGCTGGTCGACGTGCCCGGGTTCCTGGTCGGCGTCGACGGGGAGCGCAAGGGAGCGCCCGGACGCATCGTCAACTGGATGAACGCGCTCTCCCTCGTGACGGTGCCCAAGATCACCGTCATCGCGCGCAAGAGCTACGGGCAGGCCTACCTGAACATGGGCGGGGGCCGGAATTCGGACGTCACGGCGGTCTGGCCCACCGCCGACCTCGGGTTCATGGACCCGGAGCTCGGCGTCAACGTGATCCACGGACTCGACCGGGACGACGACCCCCGGGAGTTCGACGCGCGGGTCGCCGAGCTCGCCCGGGACTCGGAGCCCTGGGACCTCGCCGAGCTCTACGAAACCCAGGACGTCATCGACCCGTGCGAGACCCGGGACTGGCTCGTCGAGATGCTCGACATCCACCGCCGGCGCCTGACGGGCGGCATCGGCGGGCACCTTCTCGGCGCGTGGCCGACGAGTTTGGTCTGACGCGCCAAGCGTAGCGGAAAGTCACCCATATAGGATACCATGAAGGCATCAAGATCGACCGAATGGGAAGGTCAGAGCGTTTCCGAGTTTACCCACCCAAGCGCTTGTATGAAATAGAATAAAATATCACCTTGACCCAATGAAATCCTCTTGTATAGATATAGATTCACAGATAATGAGATCGAAAATAGTATAAGGAACTCGTGATGAAACAGAAAATTCCGACATATGAAGACTTGCTTTGGCCAACACTTAAAGCATTAGAAAGTCACGGTGGTTCCGCATCTATTCAAGAATTATCAGAACAAATGGCTAATGATCTAAGGCTCTCAAACGAAATTTTAGACATCCCACATAAACATGGTCCACAATCCGAAGTTGATTATCGTTCTGGTTGGGCAAGAACCCATTTGAAATCTGTTTGCGCTGTCAATAATACGTCAAGGGGTATTTGGACAATTACCGAAGGTGGACGGAAAATTGAAACGGATAAAGAACTGCGAAATCTAATCCAACAACAACGTAATTTACGACAAAAAGAAAAACAAGCCCAACCTGATAAATCCCAAGCAGAAGATGATTATCAGACCGAAGGGCAAGACTGGAAAGAAGCGCTACTCAATACAGTCCGTAATATCGCACCGGAAGCCTTCGAGCGTCTTTGCCAACGTATCCTTCGAGAATCTGGATTCACTAAGGTCGAAGTTACGGGTCGATCCGGCGATGGTGGCATTGATGGCAGAGGCGTGTTACGAGTCAATCTCATTTCTTTTCATGTCCTTTTCCAATGCAAACGGTACGCTGGTTCGGTCAGTGCATCTGAAATTCGAGACTTTTTAGGAGCTATGATTGGCCGTGCAGACAAAGGCCTCTTCATTACCACAGGTAGGTTCACAAAAGATGCAAAACGGGAAGCAGTGAGAGGTGGAGTTCTAACTATCGATCTGATTGATGGTAGCGATCTTTGTGAACTCCTGAAAGACCTCGAACTGGGTGTGAGTACCGAGACTGTCGAAGTGATTAATCCGATACCCGAATTCTTCGAAGGTTTATGAATATTTTATCTCAAAAATATATATTGTTATAAGAAAAAAGTTCTCAATCACCTCTATTATTCCTGCGTAAGCGAAAATCCAGGGAAATCCGGCGATACTGCTGGGATCAAGGCAAGCCTGCTCTTGCTCGAGTAGATGGTCGGCTTCGGCCTCGCGTTCGTCGTCGCGACGGCTTGGCGGACGTTCGCGTAGGCCCCGCTGGAGGCCGCCGAGAGTCCTTCGGCGGTCCGCCGGCCCGGCGCGGTTCCCGGACCTGACGGCATTCTCCAGCCGGATCGTTTCAATCGGCCGGCCTTAGTATTTCGATTGGTCGGCCATTGACTTTCAAATAGTCAAAGGCCATCTTTCAAACAGTCAATGGTCCGGGACGGCGGCATGTATCCTCGCTTCGTCGAACGGCGGGTCCGGGAGGCCTTGGCGGACACCAGGGTCGTGCTGCTTTGCGGCCCCCGGCAATCGGGAAAAACCACGCTGGCGCAACGGGTCGCGGGCGACGCCATCCCTTTCGTCACCCTCGACGACGCCACCACCCTTGACGCCGCCGCAGCCGATCCGGTCGGCTTCGTGCGCGGTCTCGACCGGGCTGTTATCGACGAGGTCCAGCGCGCGCCGAACCTCGTCCTGGCGATCAAGACCGCCGTGGATGCCGACCCGCGCTCCGGGCGGTTCCTGCTCACCGGGTCCGCCGACTTGATGACGCTTCCGCGCGTCGCGGATTCGCTCGCGGGCCGTATGGGAATCGTTCGTCTGCTGCCCTTGGCCCAGGCGGAGTTGCGCGGCGCGCCCGCGTCCTTCCTCGACAGGGCGTTCATGGGCGAGATCCCGGCATCCGGAACGCCGGTCTTCGGCGGCAACCTCGTGGAGACCGTACTCGCCGGCGGCTACCCCGAGGCGCTGACCCGCTCCGGGTGGCGGCGGCGGCAGGACTGGCACCTGGACTACATCGAGACGATCGTTCAACGCGATATCCGCGACGTCGCCCGGATCGACCAACTGAACTCGATGCCGCGGTTGCTGCGCGTTCTCGCGGAGCATTCCGGGCAACTCGTCAACCACTCCGGGCTCGGCGCGCCGCTCGGCATGAATCACGTCACCACACGAAAATATGCAGGTATTCTTGAGAACCTGTTCCTCGTGCACGCCCTGCCGCCTTGGTACACCAACGGCCTCAAGCGCGTGACGAAATCTCCCAAGCTGCATTTCCTCGATGCCGGGTTGCTGGCCGCCCTGAGGGGCGTCACGCCGGATCTTCTGCGCCGCGACCGGACACCGTTTGGAGCGATACTGGAGACCTTCGTTCTCGGCGAACTTCTCAAGCACGCCGGATGGGCTGACAACCGGTATGCGTTCTCGCACTTCCGCGACAAGGAGCGCAATGAGGTCGATGTCGTGATCGAAGACGGGCGCGGACGAATCGTCGGCGTCGAGACGAAGGCGTCGGCGACCGTCTCCGCGAGGGATTTCTCCGGCCTGCGCCGCCTCGCCGCCGCCGCCGGCGAGAGGTTCGCCCTGGGGCTGGTCCTGTACGACAACGATCGGACCGTGCCCTTCAGCGAGCGAATGGCCGCCGCGCCGATCTCGACGCTGTGGCCGTGAGAGCACGCTCCGGACTTGTTCGGGGCATCAACCGGTTGCGGCATGACAGGGCCTGGGGACACCGTGGGGGCGTCCGCTATGGGGCATGGCTTCGAACGACCCGCCACCATGAACCGTGCGAATTGTGCGAATTCGTCCCGTACGGGAGCCTCCGGCCCACATCAGGCAGGCGGGACACCTGCGCAACCCGGACGCGAAACGCACCCCCCCCGATTCCGTGCGAACTGTGCGAATTCGTCCCGCACTGGCGGTGGGGGCCGGCGACCGCTCTCATCTGTTCATGGCCACAATGTTCGCGTCGGCGCCGGCGGGCTCGAACGACACCGACCGGGCATGCCGTTCGGCAAGCGAATGGCGACCGCGCCGGTCTCCGCGCCCTGGCCGTGACGGCAACTGTCCGGCGGACGGAACCCCGCCTCTTGAAGAGGCGGGGGATGCCATGCGCTATTCGGCGGCGGCCCGGAACCCGGGCGGTTTCCAGAACGCGTCCAGGTTCGGGGGCGTGTCGGAGATGCGGTTCCTGCCGCAACGGTCAGTCCCGCGCAGGAGGAACAGCTTTCGATGGGCCAGACTGATGACGCCGAGCTCGCGAACCAGCCTGTCGTTGAGGTCGTAGTCGAAGTGGGACGTGGTGGGCATGAACCGGAACGTCAGTCCGCGCCGCGGCTTGCGGGACCTGTTGGGGCGCGAGCCATGGATCATGTAGACGTCGTGGACGGAGATCTGTCCGCGCTCCAGCACCACGTCGCGGGCGCCGGCCTCCGCCCCGGAACTGTCCTCGAGCGTCCGGAAGAGCGTGTAGTCGCCTTTCACGGTCTTGTGAGGCAGCAACGTCCCGTCCCCGTGCGAGCCGGGCACGACGCGCATGCAGCCGTTCTCGGGCGTGGCGTCGTCGATGGCGATCCAGACCGTGCACGTTGCCAACGGCCTGATGGGCCAGTACTCCCCGTCCTGATGCCAGGGCGTCTCGACCCCGTCGTTCGCGGGCTTGCCGAACAGCGCCGACCCCCAGTTGATGAAATCCGGTCCGATGAGCTGCTCCACCGCATCCAGGATCTCCGGGATGCGGGCCACGGCCAGCCAGTGCTCCTCGATCTCGGGAAGGCCCGGCACGTAATCCGCCGAAAGATCGGGGTGCGCGGCGAGCAGTTCATCGGTCCGGCGCTCGATGCACGAGATCATGTCTTCTGGGATGCGCCAAGGCAAAACGATCTGGCCTTCTTCCCCGTAGCGCCGGATATCGGACTGGTCGAGCATCTTGATCCTCCGGAAGCGCGGCGAGCCTGGGACCGCCGAGCATAGCGGCAACGGCGGCCGCGAAACAGCCTCGCGCGGACGCGACTCAGGCGGCCAGGCCCAACAGGCGGCGGGCATTGCCTTCCAGATACTTGTGCTTGATCTCCTCGCTGGCGAAGCCGAGGTTGTCGACGATTTCCATCACCTCGGTCAGCGGCCCGCAGTTCGGGTAAACGCTCCCGTACATGATCTGGTCCGAGAGCTGCCGGTTCGCGGCCTTGACGTAGTCCTCGGAACCGGCGAACTCGTAGTGGACGTACTGTCCGGGAACGAGAAACACGTTCGGCTGCTTGTAGGCGAGCCCGATGGCCTCGCGCGCGTAGGGCCAGGCCGCATGCTGGATGACGACGTTCAGGCCGGGAAAGTCGGTCGCCACGCGATCGACTCGCTCGGGCTTGCAGTCGTCCAGGTACGGACCGAGCAAGGCGCTCATCACGGTGACGACGAACAGGCCGCGCCGCCGGGCTTCCTCGTAGATGGGGTAGAGCCTTCGGTCGTCGAACCGCATGGACGTCCGGGCCGTGCTCGGTTCCATCGTCAGGCCGACCATGCCGAGCTCCAAAACACGGTCTATCCCTTCCAGCCCCCGAACCGGATCGCTCGTATCTATCGAACCCAGGCCGACGAAGCGCCCCGGATAGCGCTTCACGACGGCCGCGATGGCCTCGTTGGATGTGGACACGAACCCCGGCTTGTCGGTCGGGGCCGGCACGCCCACGACTCCCATTTCGATCCCCGCGGCGTCCATCTCCCGGAACATCAGGCCGATGTCCTGGCGTTCGAACGACGGAGCGGGCTTGAGGCGCATCTTGCGCAGATATTCGCGTGTCAGCTCCGGCGTGATCGATTGCGTGCCGATGGGCCGGAACCGGAAGTCGATCGCTCCCATATCCCCCTACCTCCAGGATAGGCGACAGTCTATATGATCGACCGTCGAGGCGGCCGGGCACGGCCCCCGCTCCCGCGTTCGCTGGACAGGCAGGTTCGGAAATGACCGATGCGAAGGTCGCTCTGGTGGTGGGGGCAGGCGACGCCACGGGCGGGGCGGTGGCGCGCCGCTTCGCGAGAGAGGGATACACGGCCTGCGTCGCCCGCCGCCGCGGCGACCGGCTCCAGCCCCTCGTCGAGCGCATCGAGGCGGAAGGGGGAAAGGCCGTGCCGTTCACCTGCGACTGCCGCCGGGAGGATCGCGTGATCGATCTCGTCGAGACCGTCGAACGGGACATCGGACCCATCGAGGCGGCCGTCCACAACATCGGAGGAAACGTCAGGTTTCCCCTCACCGAGACGACGGCCCGGGTCTACTACAAGGTCTGGGAGATGGGCTGCCTCTCCGGCTTCCTCACGGGGCGGGAGGTTGCCCGCCGCATGGTCGGCCGGGGGCGCGGCACGATCCTCTTCACGGGCGCGACCGCAAGCGTGCGCGGAGGCGCCGGGTTCGCGGGGTTCGCCGGCGCCAAGCACGGGCTCCGCGCCCTGGCCCAGAGCATGGCCCGGGAACTGGGGCCGCGCGGCATCCACGTCGCCCACATCGTGATCGACGGGGCCATCGACACCGAATGGATCGAGGAGATGTTTCCGGAGCGGTACGCCCTGAAGGACCGCGACGGGATCCTCGACCCCGACGCCATCGCCGAGAACTACTGGAACCTTCACCGCCAGCCCCGAAGCGCCTGGACCCACGAGCTCGACCTCCGGCCGTGGATCGAACCCTGGTGACGCGGCGGCGCATCGTTCTCCGACACCCTTACCCTGTTCCCTCCCGCAAGAGCGGAGAGGGGACCCTTGGGAGGCGTCAGTCCCGCGGCGGGCCGGGTAGGAACTCGGCACCGAAGTTCAGCGCCGGGTCGGCCTCGGGCACGAGCCGGCCCAGCGGCCTCGCGGGCTCGGGCGGCGCGCAGGGCAGGAACGCGCCGGACCCGGGCGCGGCGCGCAGCCGGCCGTCCCGCACCACCACCCGCCCGCGGCCGATCACCGTTTCCGGCCAGCCGGTCAGCGTGCGCCCCTCGTACGGGGTATAGCCGGCGTTGTCGTGCATCATACCGGCGGTCACGGTCACCGTCCGCTCCGGATCCCAGATGGCGAGGTCGGCATCCATGCCGACGGCGATCGAACCCTTGCGGCCGTCCAGGCCGTAGAGCTTCGCCGCGTTGGTGGAGGCGAGCTCCACGAACCGGTTCAGGGTCAACCGTCCCGTCCGCACCCCCTCCGAGAACAGGAGCGGCAGGCGCAGCTCGAGACCCGGCAGCCCGTTGGCGATTTCCTTGAAGCTCGGATTCGGGCCGGCCGACAGCTTCCCCGTGCCGTCGAGACGGTAGGGCGCGTGATCGGAGGAGAAGACCTGGAAGGTGCCGTTCCTCAGGCCCCGCCACATCGCGTCCTGGGAAGACGCGTCCCTCGGCGGCGGGCTGCAGCAAAACATGGCCCCGTCCACGCCCGGCAGATCGAGGTCCTCCCGGGTGAGGAACAGATATTGCGGGCACGTCTCGCCGTAGACGCGCAGGCCCGCATCCTGGGCGCGGCGGATCTCGTTCATCGCCCCTTCCGCCGAGACGTGGACCACCAGCAGGGGCGCGTCCATCAGTTCCGACAGCCGGATCGCCCGGTGGGTCGCCTCGCTCTCGGCGATCTGCGCATGGCTGACGGCGTGGAACTTCGGCGCGCGGTGGCCCTGCTCCAGGAGCTTCGCGCCGATCCACGAGATGACGTCGTCGTTCTCGGCGTGCACCATCGTCAGCGCGCCTTCCCGCCGCGCCATGCTCAGCACGTCGAGGAGCTGCCGGTCGTCGAGACGCATCTTCTCGTAAGTCATGAACACCTTGAACGAGGTGTAGCCGTCCCGGATCAGCGCCGGCAGTTCCTGGTTCAGAACCTGTTCGCTCGGGTCCGAGACGATCAGGTGGAACGCGTAGTCGATGACCGCCTTGGGCGCCGCGCGCGCGTGGTAGTCCTCGACGACCGAACGCAGGGACTGGCCGCGGTGCTGGGCGGCGAAGGGGATCACGGTCGTGTTCCCGCCGAACGCCGCCGACACGGTCCCGCTGCGGAAATCGTCTGCCGTCCTGACGCCCATCCCGGAGAGCTGGTCGATATGGCAGTGGCTGTCGATTCCGCCCGGCAGGACCAGCTTGCCTCCCGCGTCGATCTCGCGGGCGGCGCCATCCAATTTTTCGCCGAGCGCGACGATCCGGCCGGCGCGAACGCCGACGTCGCACGACGCGGTATCGACGGCGGTCACGACGGTTCCGCCGCGGACCGCGAGATCCAGCTCAGGCAAATCCGCCTCCGTCCTCCGCCGCCCGCGAAACACCCGCCGGGAGCATAGCCCGTATTTCCCGCCCCGGTCACGGCCCGCGCGGTTGAGCGGCGCCGCGGCACTCCGGTATGTTGCCCCGGCGGCCGCCCGCGTCCTCGTCGCGGGCGGCCGCGGCCCGCCCGCGGCTCCACGATGCACCCCGAAATGACCGGTTCCGGCGCCTGCACCCACGACGACTCGGCCATCCAGGCGCTGCTCCGCCCGGAGTCTATCGCCGTGATCGGGGCCACGGCCGACGCCAACAAGCTGAACGGGCGTCCGCTCCACTACCTGCGCAGGGACGGCTATCGGGGCCGCGTCTACCCGGTCAACCCGAACTACGGAGACGTCCTCGGGCTCAAGTGCTACGCGGACGTGGAGTCGCTGCCCGAAGCGCCGGACATGGCGATCGTGGCGGTGGCGGCCAGGCGCGCGGTCGCCGCCGTCGAGGCCCTTGGCCGGAAGGGCGCGCGGGCCGCCACGGTCTTCAGTGCCGGATTCGGCGAGATGGGCGAGGACGGCCGGCATCTGGAACGGGAGCTGCTGGACGCCGCCCGCGAGACCGGCATCCGCGTCTGCGGGCCTAACACCCTCGGGGTCGTCAACGCCTTCGAAGGCGTGACCGCCACGTTCAGCCAATACGCCTTCGAGCCGCCCGCAGCCGGACCGGTCGCCTTCGCCAGCCAGTCCGGCGCCTTCGGCACGGGGATCGCGGCCCTCGCCCGGCGCCGGGAGGTCGGGTTCGGCTACTTCGTGAACACGGGAAACGAGGTCGACATCACGGCGACCGAGGTGCTGGAAGAGTTGCTGGAGGACGACCGCATCAAGGTTGCCGCCGCCTACCTGGAAGGTCTGAAGGATCCCGAGAGCCTGCTGCGCCTCGCCGACAAGGCGATCCGGCTCGGCAAGCCGCTGGTCCTCACGAAGGTCGGGCGCAAGGCTGCCGGGGTCCGGGCCGCCGCCTCCCACACCGGCGCGCTGGCCGGCGAGGACGCGGTGTTCGACGGCATCGCCCGGCAACACGGAATCGTCCGCGCGCGCAACGAAGAGCACATGCTGGACCTCGTCTCGGCCTTCACCGCCTGCACGCCGCCGCGGGGACCCGGAATTGCCATCGTCACCCAGTCGGGAGGTGCCGCCGCGCTGATGGCGGACCGCGCGGAGGAGCTCGGCCTGGAGGTCCCCGTTCTCGGCGACGACACGCAGGCGCGGCTGCGCGGCGTGATCCCGCCTTTCGGCATACCGGGAAATCCGGTGGACCTCACGGCGCAGTTCATCGCGGACCCCGACATCCTGACCGACAGCGTAAAGATCGCGCTCGCGGACCCCGCGATAGACGTCGCGATCATCTGGTTTCAGCTCATGCATGCGTTCGTCGACGAACTGATCGACGTGTTCCGGGACTTGAAACGCTCGGTCCGGAAACCGATGGTCGTGTGTTGGCTCGCGGCGCCGGAGGGGGCGGCGGCCAGGCTGCGCGAGGAAGGCGTCTTCGTGATCGGAGCGACCGAGCGAGCCGTCGACGTCGTCGCGGGCCTGCGCGCCTACGGCGACGCCCGCCGGCGCCTGATGGGAACGGTTCGGCCCCGCGGCCGCGCGGCGGCACCGGGCGGGGCCGGCGGCACCCGGCCGCTCCCGAGCATCGCCGCGCGGCGCCTGCTGGCGGACGCCGGTATCCCCCTAGTGAACGCCGAGCTCGCGGCCGACGCCCGGGCGGCGGCCGACGCCGCGGGGCGTCTCGGCCTGCCCGCCGCCGTCAAGATCGAATCGCCCGACATCCCACACAAGTCCGAGGCGGGCGGCGTCCGGCTCGGCCTCGCCTCGACCGGAGAGGTCGAGGCGGCGGCGGACGAGGTCATCGCCGCGGTCGCCGAATACCGGGCCGGCGCCCGGATCGACGGGGTCGTCGTCCAGCCCATGGCGGAGACGGGAACGGAGCTCGTCATCGGCGCGCGTCGCGACGCCGTCTTCGGCCCGGTGGTGATGCTGGGGCTCGGCGGCGTCTTCGTAGAAGCGCTGAAGGACATCGCGTTCGCGCGGGCCCCGCTGGCGCGCGAGGACGTTCCGCCGATGATCGGGTCCCTCAAGGGCGGGGCGGTCCTGCAAGGAACGCGCGGCCGGCCGGCCGTCGACCTGGAGGCGCTCACGGACGTCCTCGTGGCGCTGTCCCGGTTCGCCGCCGACCGCCCCGAAATCGCGGAAATCGACCTCAACCCCGTCTTCGCCAACCCGGATGGAGTGGTGGCCGTCGACTGGCTGGTCCTCTCCGCCGGACCGCGCTGAATCAACGCAACGTCAAGGAGGAAGGAAGTGCCGCTCGTCCTCGTCCAACGGCCCGCCGATCACGTCGCCCTGGTAAAGCTCAACAGGCCGGAAGCCCGAAACGCCCTGGATCTGCCCACCCGAAAGGCCCTGGTCGCGGCCTTCCGCGATCTGTCCGACGACGGCGGCGTCCGGTGCGTCGTCGTCACCGGAGACGAACGCGCCTTCGCCGCCGGCGCGGACCTCAAGGAGATGTCGACCATGCGCCCGCGCGACTGGGTCGGCCTCGGCATCCGGCGGCTCTGGAAGGTCGTCTCGGACTGCCCGCACCCGGTCATCGCCGCGGTGAACGGCTACGCCCTCGGCGGCGGCTGCGAGCTGGCGATGCACGCGGACATGATCGTCGCGGGGGAGAACGCCAGATTCGGCCAGCCGGAGGTCCGCGTGGGGATCATGCCGGGCGGCGGCGGGACGCAGCGCCTCGCGCGCGCCGTCGGCAAGTACAAGGCCATGAAGCTGCTGCTCACGGGCGAGACGATCAGCGGCCGGGAGGCCTTCGACATGGGCCTCGCCAGCGAGGTCGTGCCGGACGACCGGGTCGTCGACCGCGCCCTGGAACTGGCGAAGACCATCGCCGCCCTGCCGCCCATCGCCGTCCGCTTCACGAAGGAAGCAGTCCTCGCCGGCGCCGACGCGGCCCTGGACACGGGCCTGCTCCTGGAACGCCGTTCGCTGGAATTCCTGTTCGACACGGACGACCAGACCGAGGGCATGCGGGCCTTCATCGAAAAGCGCGAGCCGCGGTTCAAGGGAGAGTGAGCCATGTCCATCGATGCGACCCGTGACGATCCGGTCGTCGGCGTCATCGGCGCCGGCACCATGGGCCGCGGCATCGCCCAGGTCGCCGCCGTCGGCGGATGCGCCGTGAAGCTGTTCGACGCCGACGCGGCGGCGGCGAAGGATGCGGCCGCCTTCATCGGCAAGATGCTCGACCGGGCCGTGGAGCGGGGACGCATGGAAGCGGCGGACGCGGAAACGGCGCGGGGACGCATCGAGATCGTGGACTCGGCTGCGGGTCTGGCCCCCTGCGCCGTGGTCATCGAAGCGGTCGTCGAGGATCTCGAGGTCAAGCGGCGGGTGTTCGCTGAGCTCGAGACCATCGTGGCCGAGGACGCGATCCTGGCCAGCAACACGTCGTCCCTCTCCGTCACCCTCATCGCGGCCTCGTGCCGGAAACCGGAGCGGATCGCCGGGATGCACTTCTTCAATCCGGTGCCGCTGATGCGGCTCGTCGAGGTGATCGAGGGCGCCCGCACGGGCCCGGGAGTGGCGGATACCCTGCTCGATCTCGGCAGGCGCATGGGCCGGGTCGCGGTCAAGGTCGGCGACGCGCCCGGCTTTCTCGTCAACCAGATCGGGCGTGGATTCACCATCGAGTCGGCGCACATATTCGAAGACGGCGTCGCCGGCTGGTACGATATCGACCGTATCCTACGCGACGGACTCGGGTTCCGCATGGGACCGTTCGAGCTCATGGACCTCACGGCGCTCGACACCACCCATCCCGCGACCGAGATGATCTACCGGCAGTTCTACGGCGAGCCCCGGTTCCGGCCTTCTTTGATGTTGTCCCTGCGGCGCGAGGCCGGCCTGCTGGGCCGCAAGGTGGGCCGGGGGTTCTACGAATACCCCGGCGGCGATCCCGTCGGGCCGGAGGAGCCGCCGCCTCCTGCGTACGACGGACGCCCGGTCTGGATCTGCGGCGCGGAGCCGGACGCCGCCGGACGCCTGAGAGAGGCCGTCCTCGAAGCGGGAGGCCGGCTCGAAGACGGGGAGCGGCCGTCCGGCGACGCCCTCGTACTGGTCACGCCCATCGGCGACGACGCCACCACGGCCGCCGTGGACCGGGGTCTGGACGCGACGCGCACCGTCGCCGTGGACACGCTGTTCGGGCTCGGCCGCCGCCGGACCCTGATGCGGACGCCGGTCACGACGCCCGGTGCGGCCGCCGCGGCGCATGGGCTCCTCGGCGGTGGGGACGTGCCCGCGACGGTCGTCAACGACGGCCCGGGGTTCGTGGCCCAGCGGGTGGTGGCGATGATCGTCAACATCGGCTGCGCGGTGGCCCAGGCGCGCACCTCGACGCCCGAGGACATCGACAAGGCCGTCACCCTCGCCCTCGCCTATCCCTTCGGGCCGCTGGCCTGGGGCGACGCCGTGGGTCCGGCCACGATCTTGCGAGTCCTCGAAAACATCTTCAGACTCACGGGCGATCCGCGCTACCGCCCGGTCCCGTGGCTTCGCCGGCGGGCGCGGCTTGGGGTGTCGCTGCTCACGCCCGAGGACTGAGCGGCACCCGGAATCCAACAGGGGAGGTTCATACGTCATGCTCGACGCCTACATCTACGACGGCCGCCGTTCGGCCTTCGGCCGCAACGCCGGCGCTCTCGCACGTATCCGTCCGGACGACCTCCTCGGGCAGGTGATGAAGGGCGTCGTCGAGGAGTCGCCGTTCGGCGCGGATTCGATCGAGGACGTGCACGTCGGCTGCGCCAATCAGGCGGGAGAGGACAGCCGCTGCGTCGCCCGGCACGCGGCCCTGCTGGCCGGTCTTCCGGTAGAGGTTCCGGGAACGGTCCTGCAGCGCAACTGCGGCAGCGGCCTGAACGCCATCGTCACGGCCGCGCACGCGATCACCTGCGACGAGGCTGACGTGATCGTCGCGGGCGGGGTCGAGAGCATGACCCGGGCCCCGTTCGTCGTCGGCAAGGCCGAAACGCCCTACGCCAAGGCGTTCGGCGTGTTCGAATCGTCCCTCGGCGCGCGTTTCCCCAACCCCAGGCTGGAGCGGGACCACGGCGGCGACACGATGCCTCAGACCGCCGATAACCTGGCGACGGAATTCCAGCTCACGCGGGAGTCGTGCGACGCCTTCGCGGCGGCCTCGCAGTCGAAGTACGCGGCCGCCAAGGCGGACGGCTTCTTCGATGACGAGATCATGCCCGTCACGATCGCGGGAACGAGAAAGCAGCCCGACGTGAGCGTCGAAGACGACGAGCATCCCCGGCCCGGCACGTCGGCCGACGGCCTCGCCAAGCTCAAGCCCTTGTTTCCCGACGGCGTCACGACCGCCGGCAACGCCTCGGGCATCAACGACGGCGCGGTCGCCATGATCGTCGCCAGCCGCGAGGCGGGCGAGAAGGCGGG
The DNA here is from genome assembly GCA_963663355.2 of Alphaproteobacteria bacterium. GTDB lineage: Bacteria > Pseudomonadota > Alphaproteobacteria > UBA2966 > UBA2966 > UBA2966. The sequence continues at coordinate 959,651 of CAXXKS010000001.1, read as the reverse complement.
CGCCGAGCCGCGCGTCCGCGTCGTCTCCTCCGCCGTCGCGGGTGTGCCGCCCCGGACCATGGGATTCGGCCCGGTTCCCGCCGCGAGGAAGGCGCTGGAGCGGGCCGGCCTCACCCTCGACGACATGGACGTGATCGAGATCAACGAAGCCTTCGCCGCGCAGGTTCTCGCCTGCCTGAAGGGTCTGGGCATCGCCGAGGACGACAGCCGGGTCAACCCGAACGGCGGAGCCATCACCGTCGGCCACCCGCTGGGCGCCTCGGGTCCGCGGATCGCGTTGACGGCCGCCCGCCAGCTTGAGCGCCAGAACGGACGCTACGCGCTCGTTTCCATGTGCATCGGCGTCGGCCAGGGCATCGCCGCCGTGCTTGAGCGGGTGTAGCGGCTGTTCGTTGACCGCCGGAACCGCGTTCGACTGGAGCGACCCGCTCCTCCTCGACGGCCAGCTCGACGAGGAGGAGCGTCTCGCCGCAGACGCCGCCCGCCGGTTTGCGCAAGACCGGCTCGCGCCCCTGATCCTGGAGTGGAACCGTCACGAGCGGTTCGACACCGGGATCATGCGCGAGTTCGGGGAGATGGGTGTCCTCGGCGGGACGCTCGAGGGGTACGGGTGCCCCGGTCTCGGCCATGTCGCCTACGGTGTCGTGGGCCGTGAACTCGAACGGGTCGATTCGGCGTTCCGCATGGCGGTCGGCGCCCACTCCGGCCTCGCCATGGGCGCCATACATGCCTTCGGGAGCGAGGAACAGAAGCAACGCCTGCTGCCGGCCATGGCTGCGGGAGAGGTTCTCGGCTGTTTCGGCCTGACGGAACCCGACCACGGCTCCGATCCGTCCGGCATGAAGACGCGGGCGCGCTCCGTTGCCGGCGGCTATCGGCTCGACGGGACCAAGACATGGATCACGCATGCGCCGGTCGCTCACGTCATGGTGATCTGGGCGCGGGACGATAGCGGCGAGGTCGGCGGCTTTCTGGCGGAGCGCGGGATGGCCGGCCTGGACACGCCGTCCATACGGGGCAAGTTCGGCGCGCGCGCGTCGCCCACCGGCGGGATCGTCATGAACGACATGTTCGTCCCGGAGGAGAACCGCCTGCCCCTGGCCCGCGGCCTCCGCGCGCCGCTGTCGTGCCTGACCCGGGCCCGCTTCGCCATCGGCTGGGGCGTCATGGGAGCCGCGGAATTCTGCTGGCACGCCGCCCGGCAATACGCGCTCGACCGAACACAGTTCGGACGGCCGCTGGCGGCGGCCCAACTGATCCAGCGGAAGCTCGCCGACATGCAGACCGAGATCGCCCTGGGCCTTCAGGCGGCGTTGCGCGTCAGCCGGCTGTCCGACGAAGGGCGCGCGACGCCGGAAATGATCTCTCTGGTGAAGCGCAACAACGCGGGAAAGGCGTTGGAGATCGCGCGGACGGCACGCGACATGCTGGGCGGCAACGGGATCTCCGACAAATTCGGGGTGATCCGTCACATCATGAACATGGAAGTCGTCAACACGCTCGAGGGCACGCACGACATCCACGCCCTCGTCCTCGGCCGCGCGCAAACAGGCGTCCCGGCGTTCGCCGGTTGAGATCCGCGGCCGACCGGAGAACCGGCGCCGGCCACGCGCCGTAGCGTGGGCCCTACCCGTCGATGGCTTCGAGAAAACCGTCGACGACCTCCCGACCCACGTCGACGACATGCTCGGGGCCGGGGAAGGCGCCGCTCCGGACATCGGCGACGAATTCCTCGTATGCGGCGATTCGCATCTCCTGCATCCTCCGGCGCATCTCCTGGAGATTGCAGTACTGCTTTCCATGACGCGGGAACGGTGGCTCGCCGTCGCCCAGGATGTCCTGGGCGAAGAGGAACTGGATGTCGCCGCCGGAGCCGGACCCGATGGACGACGTGACCAGGGTCGTGCGCTTCGACAGCTCGCGCATGAGCGGCGCCGGAATGACCTCGCATTCGACGGCCCAGGCGCCCGCGTTCTCGTGGTCCTTGATGTTCCGATAGATCGTCAACGCTTCGTCCACGGTCTTGCCGACGGCGCGCAGACCGCCCGTCCAGGTGCTCTTGCGGGGAACCAGGCCGACATGGCCCTGCACCGGGACGCCCGCCTTCGCCAACGTCTCGACAAAGGGGAGACCGAACTGGCACATGATCGCATCGGCCCCCAGCTCCATCGCGTCGAACGCCATGCGCAACGCTTCGGTTTCGCTGGCAGCCCGGGTCAACGGCGCGACGAAACTCATGAACGTATGCGCCGCTGCCCGGCGGATGGCGACCGCCGAGGCCGGCGCGTCGGGGTCGAAGCGCGTTTTCATCGTGTCGATGCCCGCTTCCTCGGCCGCGGCCGCCTCTTCGGGAAGAAACGGCAGGGTTTCCACGAGCTGGCGGACGCCCTTGAGATCACGGATGTCCTTGACCGTGTGGTTCCGCAGTCCGTAGGTCCCGGCCATGTTCGCGACGCGCTTGAGCGGCCGGCCGCCGGCGACGGGCGGGGGCACGACGGGATCATCGGGAACGGGCGCCATCGAAGTCCACCTCCGTCGGTCTGCCGCGTGTGTCTATCAGGGGTCCGGACGGCGCGTCAAAGCATCCCCAACGAGAAAGGCGGCCCGAAGGCCGCCTTTCCGTGTATGGGCCTGTCGATGGCCCCGATCGCGTGATCCAGCGTCAGCACCGGCCGAAGAGGCTGCTCCTCCGCCCGTGACTGACACCAGGGCCGATCGACACGGCTCGCATATCACTCGACATCGGATCACCTCCTTTCCCTTGTTGAGTCCCGCGCGAACCCTATGCCGAAAAAGGAGCCGCCGGCAACAGGAAACGTCACCCCAGCCCCAGCGCGTTGGGGATGGCCATGGTGACCGGCTTCACAAACACGATGAGCAGGAGCACGACGAGTTCCGCCGCCAGGAACGGCAGGACGGCGAGCGCCGTCCGCTCGAGGGACACCCGCGCGATGGGTCCGCATATGAAGAGCAGCAGCCCGAGCGGCGGCGTGATCAGCCCCAGGAGCAACCCGACGGCGAGAAACAGCCCGTACTGGATGGGGTCCATGCCGAGGCCCAGCGGCGACGTCGCCACCGGCATCAACAGCGGCCCCAGGATGATCATGTTGGCGACGGCGTCCATGAACGTGCCCATGACGAGAAAGAACGCGATGACGATCAGGGCGATGACGACCCTGTCGGTCGAAACCGAGAGGATCAGCTTGAGGATTTCTTCCGGGATGCGGAAGAAGGTCAGGATGCGGCCGAATACCAGCGCCACCGCCACGATGAAGAGCGCCGACGCGGTGACCTTGGCCGTTGCAATCATCGATGCCCGCAGCTTCGGCCAGTCGAGCGTGCGGTAATAGAACGTCCCGATGATCAAGGTGTAGAACACGGCGACTGCGCCAGCCTCTGTCGGCGTGAAGACGCCCGCCAGAATGCCCCCGAGAATGATGACCGGGATCAGCAGGGCCGGAAACGCGGAGCCCGAGCTCCTCACGATGGCGACCGGTCCCTCGAACTTGCGGACCTCGCCGTAGCCGTTGCGCCAGCTGATGAACCACGACGTGACCATCAGCGCGACACCCACCAGAATCCCCGGAACGATCCCGCCGGCGAACAGCCCGCCGATGGAGATCTCGAGCTGGCTTCCGATGATGATCGCCACGGTGCTCGGCGGAATGATGGCGCCGATGACGGCGCTCGACGCGGTCACGGCGGCGGAGAAATCCGCCGGGAACCGCTCACGGATCATGGCCGGTATCAGGATCGGACCCAGCGACGCGGCATCCGCCAGCACCGACCCGGAAATGCCCGCGAAGAACATCGACGTGACGATGTTGACGTGCGCCAGTCCGCCGCGAATCCATCCGACGAGCAACTGCGCGAGCCGTACCAGCCTGTCGGTGATCTCGCAGCGGTTGAGAAGCTCTCCCGTGAGGACGAACATCGGCAGGGCCAGAAGCGCGAACAGCGCGACGCCGACGTACATCTCCGTGACGAGCAGCATCGGCGGGCGGCCCCAGCCGGAGAAGAAAATGAACACGGCGCAGGCGAGGCCGAGGGACATGGCGACGGGAACGCCGATCACCAGCAGGACCGCGAACGGTATGAACAGATAGGTGCCGACGAGTTCCATGCCCTGACCGGTCGAGGTTTCCGGGGGAGGACTATTCGAGACCCGGGTTTCCCTGGTCCGCGAAGAACCGGTAGTCCCGCCGCCACAGCCGGACGAGATCCTTCAACAGGACACCCAGCGCGAACAGGCACATCAACGCCCCGCCCACGGGAATGGAGAGCTTGGCCCACTTGGTCGACAGATGCAGAACCGGCGCGTCCGCGTGGAACCCGAACAGGATCATCTCGAAACCGAGATACGTCATCGTCGCCAGGAAGACGATGGAGAGACATTTGGCGGCGATGATGACGTAGGGGCGCAGCTTGAGCGGAAGCCAGTTCACGAAGGTCGGGATGTGGATGTGCTCCCAGCTCCGGATCAGGACGACGGAGCCGATGAACACCAGCCAGACCAGCGACCAGACGCTGAGCTCTTCCGACCAACTCAGGGAAGAGTTGACAACGTAGCGGAAGAAGACCTGGAGAATCATGGCGACGGCGATGACGCCGACCAGCGCGATGGCCAGCCATCGCGCTATCCGGTCGAAGATATCGAGCACCGCTTCGAAGGCGCCGGAAACGGCCTCCAGCCCATTCACGCAGGACTCGACGAAGTCGCTGATCCGGTTCATGCCGGCCGCCGGGAGTCCAATACCGTCATTTTCGCCGCGGAGACTGTCACGCACGCCGGAGCGCGACAACCGGACCGACGGGCCGGCCGGAACAAGAAAGGCCCCGCGCCCGCGGGGCCTTCCCGCGTCCTGGCCGGACGGGACCGGTCAGCCCATCTTGACGACGGCGTCGACAAGGCTCTTGTCGATGCTCGAGCCCACGCCGACCTTGTCCCATATGCCTTCGCCCCGGGAACGCCACTCCGCGTACTCCTTGGCCGAAGGCGCGTAGATCTCCATGCCCTTCTCGCGCAGCTTGTCCTTGAAGCCGTCCTCGGAGTCGCGGTCGGCGGTATTGCCGAGATCGGCCGCTTCCTGGAACGCCATCATCATGGGTCCCTGGATATCCTCGGGAATGGCGTTCCAGGTGTTGAGGTTCATGACCTGGAACTGGATTCCGAAGATGGCCTTCACTTCCGTCGCGTACTTGAGCACCTCGTACATGTTGAACTTGTAGGTCCAGATCGGCTGCACGTGGAAGCCCTGCACCACCTTCTGTTGAAGGGCCGTATAGGTCTCGGTCCAGGGCATCGACGTGGGATTGCCGCCCCACGCCTTCACCAGCTCGATGGCGATGGGCGACGTGACGGTGCGGAACTTGAGGCCCTGCACGGCGCTGGGATCCGGCAGCGGACGGACGTTGTTCCACAACAGCCGGTAGCCCCCGGCCCCGACGGGCGGCAGCACCTTGACGGGCACCTTCTTCTCGAAATTCGCGGCCTGCTGCTTCCAGGCGTCGCTCTTCGCGACCTGGAGGTACTGGTCCCAGCTCGTGATGATGTAGGGCAGATCGACGAACGCGAACGAATCGTCGAACTTCGAGAACTGCGCCGTCACGTTGCTGGTGATGTCGATGAAGCCGGTCTGCACCGCCTCGAGCTGAGACAGGTCCGTGCCCAGCGTCGAGGAGTGGTGCACCTCGAACTTGACCTCGATGTCGTACTTCTCGGCGAGAATCCGCGGAACTTCCGAGACCGAGATGTAGGACGGGTCGCCCGGCCGGGCGTTCAGGCCGGCGACGATCGGCTTCAGGAACTTCTTCTGCTGCGCGGAGCGCACGAGCGCCGGAAAGCCGGATATGACGGCCCCGGCCGCCGCCGCGGTCCCCGCAGTCTTCAGGGCGTCTCTGCGCGTGACGCCTCTCCTGGTCGCTTCGTTCATCTGTCTTTCCTCCCGGTTCCTCTCACGGGCGGTCGTCGCCGCGAACTCGCGCCCGCCTTCGAATTAGACGCCAGCGCTCCCGAATTGGCAACGTGCTCCATGCGTCAGGCATCCTTGGGGATCCGGACGGTCCGGCCGGTCCTCGCGGACTCGTACGCGGACAGGATCATTTGCAGCGAACGCCGCCCGTCTTCCATCGTGTTGGGCGGCTCGACGCCCCCGGTCAGGGCATCGAGGAACCGCAGCGGGTTCTGCTGGTGAAACCGGGGCGTCGTCTTGAACCGGGGGACGATGTCTGACACCGTCCAGCGCCGGGTCGTCACGTCGGCCAGGTTCTCCTCGGTGAGGCGGCAAACCTTCAGGTACGCCCCCTCCGTCACGTCGCGGGACGCCAGGTCGACGCCCGAAAGGACCGCTGCACCCCCGGTGCCGAAGATCTCGATGGAGTTGTCGCCCGCGGCGAAGACGTTGCTCGACACGAGTTCGCAGACGGGGCCGTCGTCGTAGGTGAAGACCGCCAGGCCCAGATCCTCGACCCGACGCCCCATGGGACAGGCGACGGCCGCCATGACCGCGTCGGGCTCGCCCAGCAGCCAGCGGATGAAGTCCGCCCCGTGGACGCCCTCGTCGAGCAGCGATCCTCCACCCGACAATACGGGATCCTCGGGCCATCCCGAGTGAACGGCGCTGCTCATCAACCCGTACAGATGACCGTGCCGGACGCGCATCAGGGTGACGCGACCGAGCTCCCCGTCATCGACGAGGCGCTTGAGCTCGTCATTCACGGGGTCGAAACGCTTGGGGAAGCTCTGCATGAACGACACCCCCGCCCGTTCGACCGCGCCCTGGATCCGGTCGCAGCCCTCCATCGTCGTCGCAAGGGGCTTTTCGACCAGGATGTGGCACCCCTTCGCCGCGGCCCGTTCCGCGAGCTCCACGTGATTGAGCGTTTCCGACGTGATCGCCACGGCGTCGCACGCCTCCAGCAGCGCGTCGAGATCCGGCCAGTACGCCGTTCCATACTCCTTTGCCGCGGCCTCGCCGCGCGCGGCGCTGTCGTCCCAGATTCCGACGAACGCCGCCAGCTCGGAGTCTGCGACGGCACGCGACCAGAAGTTCGCGTGATACATGGCGAAGCTCAGGACGCCGAAACGGACGGGGGGTTCGACCCTGGGTGCCATGTTTCCCTCGCTTCCCTATTGCAGGGCAGCCCACTTGCCGCCATCGACGACGATCGTCACTCCGCTAATCCACGAAGCCTCGTCCGACGCGATGAAAAGGATGGCGTTCGCCAGTTCCTCCGGCCGGCCGAAACGCTTCATCGGCTGCGCGTCCCGGCGCCGTGCCCAGGACTCGGCATCTCCCGTTCCCTGCTTTAGCATCGGCGTCTCGACGTTGCCTGGCGCGACACAGTTTATACGGATGCCGAGCGGCGTGTACTGGCAGGCCGACGCCTTGGTCAAATGAACGACCCCGGCCTTGGCCACCTCGTACGGGATCGAAGGCGTGGGCCCCCGAAAGGCGGACATCGCCGCCACGTTGACGATGGCGCCCCCACCCGATGCCCGCAACGCGGGAAGCGCGTGCTTGCAGCAGAGAAACGTGCCCCGGAGGTTCACCTCCATCATCCGGTCCCAGTGCGCCTCCTCGGTGTCCTGAAGCATCGGCGTATTGACGAGCGCAGCGGCGCAGTTCACCAGGATGTCCAGCCCGTCGAACCGGCTGAGCGTTTCATTGACCGTCTTCTCGACCTGACCCGACCGGGCCACGTCGGTGGGGAGGTACACCGCCGTGCCGCCGGCCCGCCTTATGCCGTCCAACGTCCCCCTGCCGCCCGCCTCGTCTACGTCGGCGATCACGACGCGCGCGCCTTCCGCCGCGAAACGCACCGCCGTCGCCTGTCCGATACCCGAACCGCCACCGGTGACGATGGCGACCTTGTCCGCGAGCCGCCCGGCCATGGCTGTCCGATCCCGGGGCGGGGTTAACCGGCTAGGACCGCAGCACCCGTCCGGAAGAGCTCCCCTCGATCAGCCCGCCGTCCGCGAAGACGGGTTTGCCGTTGACGATGGTGCGCTCGATGCCGCGGGACGGCCGCAACATGCGCTTGGCGCCTCCCGGCAGGTCGTAGGAGCGCTCGCTATGGTTCGGCGATCCGACTCTGTCCGGATCGAAGATCGTGATGTCCGCCCAATTTCCTTCCCGCAGCCGGCCACGCCCCGCGATTCCGAACAGGTCCGCAGGTTCCGAGGTCAACTTCCGCACCGCCTGCTCCAGCGTCATCGCCTGGCGCTCCCGCACCCACTCGCCGAGCAGGAACGTCGGGTAGCTGGAATCGCACAGCATGTCCACGTGGGCGCCCCCGTCCCCCAGACCGATCACCACGTGCGGGTGGTTGAGGATACGGGTCATGCTGTCGATCTTGGTGTTGAACGACGTGAAGGTGAACTCGTTCTCTACGTCGTCCTCGAGGGTCACGTCGAGGAAGGCGTCGACCTCGTCGGTCCCCCGTTCCCTGGCGATCTCCGTGACGGTCCGCCCCTCGAACCGCTTCAGGTCCCGGCTCCTGACCTCGTGCAGGGTGATCCGGTCGAAATCGCAGAAGTTGAGCTGCTTCCGCATCTCCCCGCGAAACGCTTCCCGAAACTCCGGGTCGGCATACACCGCGCGCTGGCCTTCCTTCGACTTGTCGACGAACACCCTGTTCCACGACGGAAAGGCCGCGAAGGAGAACGGATTGCGCATGTTGAATTCGCGTGTCAGCGGCAGCGGCAGGATCTGCGGCCGCACACCGCGTTCGAGCAGGGGCGCCGTCTTTTCCAGCGTGTCGCGGGCGGCGTTGGGGACATCGTCGCGATCAACGAGCCCCAGAAACGTGACCGGCCGGCCGCTCTCGGTCAGCAGCATGTCCAGTAACGCGTACTGGTCGTCGTCGATGATCCCGATCCGTTTCGTTGCGGCGATCTCGATGGTCCCCTTGCCGCGACCGCGCAGGACGCGGGCGTAGGCTGTCAACTCGGCGTCGTCGGCATTGCGGCACGCGAGGGGGCGGCCCTCGTAGCCCACGTGCTGGTTGAGGATGGTGGTGGAAAACCCGAAGGCTCCGGAGTCCACGGCCTCGCCGAGGAGGGCGGCGATCCGTCCAGTCTCCTCCGCCGTCGCGGCGCGTTCCATCGAGTCCTCGCCCATCACGTAGTGCCGGAACGGCGTCAAGGGCGCCAGGAACGCCAGGTTCACCGCGGGCCCGCGCGCGTCGGCGGCGTCCATGAACTCCGGGAATGTCTCCCAATCCCAGGTGATTCCCCTGTCGAGCACGTCAAAGGGAATGCCCTCGACGTTGACGAGGTCCCGCATCGCTATTTCGCGGGCCTCGGGCAGACAGGGCGCGATGCCGACGCCGCAGTTGCCCATCACCACGCTCGTGACGCCGTGCCAGGACGACGGTGTTACGGCGCCGTCCCAGCAAATCTGGGCGTCGTAGTGGGTATGCGGATCGACGAAGCCCGGCGCCACCACGCAATCGCCGGCATCCACGATCTCGTCTGCTCCGCCGTCGATCTTGCCGATCTCGGCGATCCTGCCGTCCGACACGGCGACGTCCGCGCGACGTCCGGGCGCACCCGTTCCGTCGACGACGTTTCCGTTCCTGATAACGAGGTCGTAGGCCATGGGCGGCTCCTTCGCCGACATCGACTCGGATAGCCGGCGAGATCCAGGAACTCCCGGCCCCTTCCTATACACGGAAGCCGCTTCCGCGTCACGCGGCCGGGCCGGCAACGCGGGAATGGCGCCGGGGGCTTGCGGAAGGTACCGCGGGCGTAGGAGATTGGGAGGGAGGTCGGACCCTCGAACAGCCGCGGGAGGTGTGCGTGGCGAACGGCGGCCACCCACGCGCCGACGTGGACGGCGAACGATTGTGGCGCCGCCACATGGAGATGGCGGAGCTCGGGGCGACGCCGAAGGGCGGCGTGAACCGCGCGGCCCTGACGCCGGCGGACATCGAGGTGCATGCGCGGCTGGCCCGGTGGGCCCGCGACCGCGGCTTTACGGTGGAGATCGATGCCTACGGCAACCAGTTCATGCGCCGGCCCGGTTCGAGGGACGCCCCACCCATCGCCAGCGGCTCGCACAGCGACACGCAGCCCACCGGTGGCCGATTTGACGGCATCTCCGGGGTGCTGTCGGCGGTCGAGGCCCTCGAGATCATCGACGACGCCGGCATCGTCACCCACCGCCCGCTCGAAGCCGTGATCTGGAACAACGAGGAAGGCACGCGCTTCAGCCCGACGAACCTGGGCTCGGCCGTCTACGTCGGGACGGTCCCGATCGGCGCCATGCTCGCGGCCACGGACCGGGACGGCGCCACGATGGAGGACGCGGTCCGGGCCCTGCGGGAGGCCATTCCCTGGGCCGGGCCGCGCGAACTGGGAGCCCCCATGGCAGCGTTCGTGGAGTCGCATATCGAGCAGGGTCCCGAGCTCGAGGCGGAAGGACTCGACATCGGCGTCGTGACCGCCATCCAGGGAACCCGGAAGCTCGAGATCGAGGTCGTCGGCGACGAAGCGCACGCCGGCACCACGCCCGAGCGTATGCGCCGCGACGCCTTGATGGATGCGGTGCGAATCGTCACCGCGCTACGCGAGTTGTTCCACGATCCGGACGACGTCATGCGCTTCACCGTCGGCCGCTTCGAGGTCTCGCCGGGCGCGCTCGCCGTGGTCCCGGGCCGCGTGCTCTTCACCGTCGACATCCGTCATCCGGACGACGGAACGCTGGCCCGCCTGAGCGAACGGATCGAGCCCGTGTGCGGAGGCGCGGCGTCCCGCTGCGAAGTGCGTGTGGCCGAAACGCGCCGTGCCGGGTCCACGCCGTTCGCAGGCGCCGTGCCGGACGCCATCGAGACGGCCGCCCGGGAACGGGGTTATTCGTACAAGCGCATGCCGTCCGGCGCCGGCCACGATGCACGCTACGTCTCCGAGATCTGCCCGAGCGGCATGGTCTTCGTTCCCTGTGAAGAGGGGCTCAGCCACAACGAACGGGAGAACGCGGCGCCGGAGGACATCGCTCGGGGCGCGCAGGTCGTCGCCGACGCCCTGCTCATCCTGGACGAGCGGCTCCCGTAGGGACATGCCGGACGGACCCGAACGCGACTTCATCGGCTACGGCCGCGCCCCCCCCGACCCCAAATGGCCCGGCGGCGCGCGCCTCGCCCTCAACATCGTCCTCAACTACGAGGAAGGCGCCGAGTATTCCGTCCTCGACGGCGACGCGCACTCGGAATCGATGTTGTCGGAGGTGGCGGCCGGGCCGCTGCTCGGCGAACGGAACCTCAACGTCGAGTCGTCATACGAGTACGGTAGCCGGGCCGGCGTTTGGCGGATTCTCCGGGTGTTCGCCGAGCGCCGGCTGCCCCTCACGATCTACGGAGTCGGCGCCGCGCTCAAGCGCAACCCAGCGGTCGCGGAGGAGACCGCCCGTATGGGCTGCGACTACGTCGGACACGGGTGGCGCTGGATCGACTACCGCGACATGCCGGAAGACCGGGAGCGCGAGCACATTGCCCGCTGCGTCGAGACGATCGAGCGGCTGACGGGCAGACGGCCGCTCGGCTGGTTCACCGGCCGGCCCAGCCTCAATACCCGGCGGCTCGTCGTGGAGGAAGGCGGCTTCCTCTACGACTGCGACGCCATCAACGACGATCTACCCTATTGGGTGACCGTCGGCGGCAGCCGGCACCTTGTCATCTGCCACACCTTCGACTCCAACGACGGCCGCTTCACGCGGGGACACGGTTTCGCCACCGCCGGCGACTGGTTCACCTATATGCGGGACGCCTTCGACTGGCTCCATGGCGAGGGCGAACGGGCGCCCAAGCTCCTGACCGTCGCCATGCACTGCCGCGTGATCGGCCGGCCGGGCCGCATCGGCGCCCTCGTCCGCTTCCTGGATCACGTGGAGGCGCACCCCGACGTCTGGCTGTGCCGTCGCGAGGACATCGCCCGCCACTGGCACGAGCACCACGCCGCGTAGCAGCCGGCGCCTGCCGTCGCTCCGCGCGGCGCGTTTCCTCGTCACTCCCGTGAAAACGGGACTTCATTTCGCGCAATCCCGTGTCGCGTCCGTGAAGTTCGGCGGGACGCCGACGCCGGAACGACGGAAGCGCCGCGCTTCAGTGCATCGGCACCATGGCAATGGCGAGAGACGATTCGATGTCCCACACCGCTTTCGAGACCTCCCGGCCGATCAGGTCCATCTTGCGAACCTGCTCGACGCGTTCGGCGGTCGCCTTCAACTCCCGACTCGAAAGCAGGCTCCTGAGAATGCCGCACACGTCGGCGAGGGAGATGATGACGATGTCGCGCGAATCCGGGATCTCGTCGCTGAAGAGGACCCCCATGATCCGCAGCTTGACCTCCAGGACGGTCTTGCTGTCGACGACCGGGTACCGGCGTGTCCGGAGCACCCACATGAAGCGATCGTCCTCCTGCTCCAGAATGCCGCGCTCGACGAGACGGGCGAGCGCCCGTTCACGAATCTCGGCAGCGTGAACGGCCAACGTCCTGAGCCAGTGACCGCAGTCGTGCGTCTCCGTGGACTGGGTGATGCGAACGAGCGTCGGATCGAGCAGGTCGTCGCCCATCGGCGTCGGGTCGGTTACGAACAGCCGTGCCGGGTCGGTGTCTATCCGGTTCTCCAGGGCGAGGTCCATGAGGACCGCGCCGATCAGCGCGTGCTCGATCGACACCGTGGGCACGTCGGCAAACTTCCCGCCCCTGTCGTCGAGCAGAAGCAGCATGATCTCTTCCGGGAATGTCAGCATGTGCACGGGTCCCGATCCAAGAGCGCGAACAACAAGGGGATTATCTCATGCGCGCGGTAGCGGTTCCAGAGCAAATCGGCCCGCGTCCGTTCCGTTCGTCTCACGGTTGACATGATCGATCCTCAAGTGAATGGTTGACGTCCACGTCGTGCTGCTGGCGACGCCAACCGGCGGTTCGGGTTCGCAGGGAAGTTTCTTGGAGAGGTGGACGATGGCGGACGTGACGGCCGAACGGCGAGACGATGTCCTGTCCATCAATGTGGGCGGGTACATCGACGGCGCCAACGTCGCCAAGTTCGAGGAGGCCATCAATGCCGCGATCAAGGACACCGACAGTGCCGTGATCATGGACTTCGAGAAGCTCGTCTACATCAGCAGCGCGGGCCTGCGCACCGTCGTGCTGATGGCCAAGTCTCTCCAGAACCGCAACGCCAAGCTGCTGCTGAGCTCTCTCGCACCCCCGATCCGCACGGTCTTCGAGATCAGTGGCTTCGACAAAGTCCTGCCGATCCACCCGACCAAAGCCGAGGCGTTGGCGTTCCTGGACGGCTGACGCCGGGACCCCCGGGCGAACGCGGCGCCCGTCCCGAACTGGGATGAGGCCGTCCGACGGCCCGTTCGCGTCCAGCCGTGTATCGCATAGCCGGCCGCCGAACTCGACCGATTCCCGCACCTGTCCACGAAACCGCCGGTACTCGGGGAGCGGGGTCACGGGGGGCCTCGTGTCCCACGGCAAAGAATGCTGTCGGCATGAAGGCGAGGCCGCCCGAAGACACGACCCTTCATTCGGTCCTCACAATGACGACGTACACCCCGACATCGGCTTGACCTCCGGGGCGAAACCGGAGAACAATCGGGGTAACACATGGGCTGCCGGCCGCGAGGACGGTCCGTCTTGACCGAAGTCCCGGAGTCGCCCGTGGCGTGGTGAAAAGCTGGTCCAGGGTCCATCGACATCGCTGCCCTCGAAATCTCGCTGACCAACGACCTTCGGGAGCTCGCCGTCGTGGCGAAGCAGATCGAAGAGTTCTGCGCCGCGCGCGACATAGCGCCGGCCGTCACTTACGCCCTCAACCTGTCGATGGACGAACTGCTGACCAACACGATCAGCTACGGGTACGACGACGATGCCGAGCATCGGATCGACATCGCGGTCCGCATGGAGGGAAACGCCGTCGTCGTCGAGATAACCGACGACGCCAAGCCGTTCGATCCCGCCGAAGCCGCGCAACCGGATACCAGCCTTCCGATCGAGGACCGGCCGATCGGGGGGCTGGGCATTTTCCTGGTCCACGAAATGATGGACGGGTTCGAATACCGCCGCGGCGAGGGACGCAACATCGTGACCCTGACCAAGAACACGGAGGATGCCGGGGCGGCGGCGTAAGGACCGGCGGCGAACGGGCAAACGGCAAACGGCGCCGCGCCGTCAATCGGGGTCGCCGTTGTACCGCAGAACCAGACAGGTGATGTCGTCGAACTGAGGCGCTTCGCCGACGAACTCGTCGACCGTCGCGACGATATGCTGCACGTCTTCGTCCGGACTCTCTTCCGGGGGAAGTGCGCGCGTGGTCTCCAGCAACCGGTCGTCGCCGAACGCCTCCTCTGTTTCGTCGAACGCCTCGGTGATGCCGTCCGAGAACAGCACCACGCGCCAGCCGGCTTTCATCTTCAGGCGGGCCTCCTCGTAGTCGAGCCCGGCAAACATCCCCAGCGCGACGCCGCCGGTCGTATCCAGCGGAACCACGTCGTCGTCACGCACGACAATGGGTGGGTTGTGACCGCCGTTCGCATAGACGAGCTCTCCGGTACGCTCGTCCAGCACCCCGTAGAACAACGTCACGAACAATCCCTCGGCGTTGTTCCGCTCGAGGAAGTCGTTGGTTCTTTTCAAAACCAGACCCGGTTCGAGCACGTTTTGAGCCGCAGTCGCCCGCATGAACGTCCGGGCCATGACCATGAACAGGCCGGCGGGAACGCCCTTGCCCGATACGTCGGCGACCGCGACGCCGATATGCTCGTGGTCGAGGCGGAAGAAATCATAAAAGTCGCCGCCCACCTCCTTGGCCGGCCTCATGACGCCGGTAATGTCGAACCTCTCGGAAACGGGAACGGTGTCAGGCAGCAGGGAAAGCTGCACGCGTGTGGCGATATCGAGCTCCTTCTGGATGGCGATGAAGGCATTCTTGGCCGCCAACGCTTCGCGGAGGCTCTGGTTCTGCTTCTGGACCCGGTCGGACATCTTCTGGAACGCCAGAGCGGTCATGGCGAGGCTGTCCGATTCCCGGGTCAGCGCGGTAGAGGCGCTGTTCGTCCCATCGGCCATCAACGTCATGCCGCCTTCGCCGTCCGGCGTCTCGCGGACCAACTCCTCGAGTTGGTCCATCTCCGCCAATACCGCCGCCCGCTCCTCCTCGTCGAGCGTATCGGCAAGCTGCGTCATCTCTTGTCTGATAAAGCGCTCCTGGCGGCGGCGCTGGCGCTCGCGCGAACGCCGGAAGCGATCGAAGGCGACAAGGTTGGCGCGGAACACGTTCACCGCGCCGGCGATCCGGCCGACCTCGTCCTGGCCGCCCGCGCCCTCGATCCTGGCCTGAAGGTCGCCGCGAGAAAGGGCGTTGAGCACGCCGACTCCATCGCTCAAGGGCGCGAACGAGCGGGACATATAGTACCCGAGACCGACGAGCACGAAGATCAGGAAGCCGACTACCCCGCCGATCGTGATGTGGCCGACCCTTTCCTGCTGAAGCGCCAGTTCCGTCACGTCCTTGATACTGACCAGACGCGCCACCAGGGACCCGACGTCGGCGATGTAGGGGAGCACCAACGCCGCATATACGCGATCGTCCGCCACGACCGCCTGCAACGTGTCGACCGCGCTGGAATCGATGAGCTTGCCGAGGCTTTCCCACAGGACATCGACCGAGCCCGCGAGCAGGCGCCCCCGGCGGTTCACGATCAGGACCGAGGACTTGGTCGCCTGTTCCATCTCCGCGATCGCCTCGTCGACGCCGGTCGCGTAGATGGCCATTCCCACGGCACCCGACGTACCCGGGGGCGCGTTCAACGGAATACCCAGAACGACCGCCACGTTCCGCTGCTGGTCGTTGCCGACTCCACGGATGCGAACGCCTTGCCGCATGGCCTCTCTCGCGGCCCGGGTGGCGACGATCGAGCTCTGGAACAGCGCTGATTGGGAGGAGAAAGCGAGCGAACCGTCGGCATGGAGCACGTCGAACCGGTCCGCGATGCCCTGCTGCCGAAGCCGGGTCGCGATCGCCGCACCCAGCCGCTGGACCTCCGCCGCATCGCCGGCCTGGACGACTCGAACGAAGTCCTCGTCGTCGGCGGCGATCCAGGCCTTCTCTTCCATGCGCCGGATCAGGCTGGTATTGATCTTGCGCCACAGATTGGATCGATCCACGATGGTCGATCTGGAATATTGCGCCTTTATCAGATCCTCGCGCGTAATCGAGGCGAGCGTCAGACCCACGCAAATGACGGCGAAGGTCAGGCCCACGAGCAGGCTGATCCGTGTGCGGAGTAGCAAATTCCCGGTCCTTCGGCCCGCCTTCTAATCGCGGGAACTGGTCTGGAAATCCGCTATGGCGATCATGTCCATGGGCGGATACATTCCGATCTCGCGCATCACGTCCTTATTGATCCAGAGCTTGTACCGGCCGAGGCGGGCCACGGGCAGATCCTCGGGCCGGCGTTTCTCCACGAGTATCCGCTCCGCCTGGAGCGCGGTCAGCTTGCCGAGGGTGTGGTAGTCGGAGACCAGCCCGAACATCGCCCGCGAATTCTTCAAGGGTGCCTGGGTGGCGGCGAAGACGGGCAGTTCGGCCGCGATGGCGGCGGAGGTATAGCTCTTGGCATGGCGCGTAAGGAAGGAGTCGGGCCCCATGTACAGGATTTCCGCGCCGCGTTCCTTGGCCTGCTCCACCAAGCGGGGCAGCAACGCTGCGTCCGGCTTTCCGTTCTCGCCCAAGGGTATGGGTAGCTCGATCAGTTCGACGCCCACCTTCGGAGCGGCTTCCCGCAGGCCGTCGACGTTGATGCGCGAATTGCCCGCGGTCCGGTCGTAGATGACGGCTATCGTCGTGAACGGTCGGTAGGCCAGAATGGTCTTCAGCTGGGCCTCGACCGGAGCCAGAAAAGCGACGCCGGTAACCGGACGTCCCGTGTTCTCGTAGCTCTCCACGATACCGGCCGCCTTGGGATAGGCGACCAAGGTAAACACGGCGGGAATTTCCCGCACGTAGGACTCCGGGTTGTCGGTCTCGAGCTTGCCGAGGATGCTCTGGGTGGTACCCGTCCCCCACGTATAGACGAGATCCGGGCGTACCCGCTCTATCTCCTCGATGATCGCCGGCGCATTGTCCCTATCCAGTTCCAGGTTGCGGACCGTCATCTCGAACCGGATGCCGCGCTGGACGAGATAGTCCCGGAATCCCTGCTCGACCTGAGTCTCGCCGCGCCAGACCACGGCGAGAATCCGGAAGGGCTTGGCGGCCTGTGGGTTATCCGAGCCTTGGCCGAAGCCCTGACAGGGCGCGAGGCCCAGCACCCCGGACAGGACCAGCGCGGCGAAGCGAACGGGAAGGCTCACGCGATCTCGCTCCTTCCCATGAATGACGTATCGTCCGATAGGCGCATGAGCACGACGTACATCGCGATGGCGACGAGCACGATCACACCGACGGCTGCGATGGCGCCCTGATAACCGAAGCTCGCGGCAAGCGCGCCGGCGACGATCGGTCCCAGCACCATCCCGGCGCGCTCGACCAGACGGTACGCGCCGATGACCGACGCCTGTCCGAGACCCTGGTGGGAGCCGGCGACTATCTGCACGATGGCGATTTGCGAGGAGAGTGACAGGGCGTGGCCGAAACCGAGAGCGACAATGGCGACGATGACGGCACCGTAAGGGCCTCCGACCGCGGGCTCGAACAGCGTCGCGAGGCATCCCAGTCCCGCCACGCCGCCACCCGCCGCGACGATCCCGGCATAGCCCCCGGAGCGATCGGCGAACCGAGCCGCCAAGCTCATACAGGCGACCGTCGATACCCCGTACAGCATCATCATCCATCCGATGACGGATTGCCGTGTTCCGAGTTCGCTTAGATAAAGGGGCACCAGGTAAAACAGGAAGCCTGTGAGAATCAGCTTACCGGGAACCGCCGCGAAAACCGTAACGGCGAACAGGCGCCTGTCGGAGAGCAATATCCGCCATGCCTGGCCTCCGAACACGGCCCAACGCTGCGTCCCTGTCGTGACGGTTCCGTCGAGCATGCCGTAGACGAGCAAACCCGAGATTGCCGCGAGAGCGGCGGAAACCAGGAAGGTCGCCTCGAAGCCGATACGGTCGGCGAAGATACCTCCGATGGACGGCCCGCAGATGGTAGCGGCGAATACCCCGCCGACAAACACGGTCATTCCCTGGGCACGGTTGCGTTCGCCGGTGTTGTCGGCGACCCAGGCCTGGGCGGAGATGAAAATGAGCCCGTAGCCGATACCGGAGAGAATCCGCCACACGACCAGATCGTAGTACCCTTGCGCCAGAAACGTGCCGACATAGCCGATCGAAGCGGGCACGATTCCCGCGAGGAATACCCGCCGAGCTCCGTAACGGTCAGCCAGGCCGCCGCCGAGGGGAACAACCACCATGCCCGCCAACATGAACAGCGTAATCGGAAGACCGAACAGCATCTCTTCCGAAATGCCCGTGTCCGCGGGACTGAGCCGGGCGATGAACAGGGGCAGAAACGAGCGAGGCAACTCCTCCGCGAACATGAAAAGGAACAACGGAACCCTGATTTGCATGGCGTTACGGGGGCGCAACTCCTTGCCTCCGGCGAAGCGGTAGCGGTCTTCGAACCGGCTGCAGGTCGTTTGGATGCGGTTCGCGATGCTCTTGTCGATTTGGGCGTCCTTGATCTCGAGCGCCTCGAATTGAAAGTCTTCGTAGCGTTGGCGGAGCCCCCGCAGCGCACGATTCAAGGCAGCCACGAGCTCGCCGATCTCGTCACGCGCCCGCATGGACAGGGAATTGCGAAAAATACCGCGAGCGCCTTCCTTGAACATCGTTTCGATGAGCTCGAGCGGCCCGGAAACGCGCGCGCTCATGAGGAACATCAGAAATTCCAGCGTCACGAGCAGAGAGACCACAATGACGGTGATGGCTTCGAAGAACAGTGCGGACAGCCGGTTCCGCACGTACTCCCCGCTTACGCCCACGTGTAGCACAGTGACGATCTGTCCTCCCGCCTCGATCGGAAACACGCCGTTTATGAAGCCGGCCGCCTCCGTCCTGCTACCCGCGGGGCTACGCGCTCCGGGCAGATGGGGCAGCAGCCGCTCCAGCGTCTCCGTGGTCAGTCCGCGCATGAACTGCACCTCGGAAGAAGGAGCCAGCATCAGCAGATATTTGATTTCCCTGTTGGAAGCCAGAATCTTGTCGAGGAAGGGTTCGATCCCCACCAGTTCGTCCGGCGGAATGCCGAGATCGTCCACCGCGAATTCGACCTTTTCGGCGACGGCCCGCCCGACGGCCGTAGCCTTCTGGCCGAGTTGGGGCTCCAAGGCCTTCTCGAAACCGTTGACTGCGAACCACACCACCGCGACCTGACCCAAGAGCAGGATGATGGAGGCAAGAAGCACGAGCCGGCCGAAGACCCCGCGCAGCCTGGTGAGCCCCCGTTTGTCGCTCTCGCCGATGACCTCGGAAATTGCCGGACCCGAATTCATACGGCCTCTTCCTCGTCGAGGCGGCGGATCTCCGAGATCGAGGCGTCCATCTCGTCGTGAGCGGCAAACGCGGTCGCGGCAAAGGCGGCGAGTTCGGGATGGTCTTCCTGCGTACGGCGAAGGACGGAACCGTCCCGGTGGCGGTTCGCCAGCTCGTCCATGGATTCGCCGAGGCCACGCAGCTCGTGCCGCAAACCGCGCAACAGAACCATCGCGCCCAGGATACTCAATGGGATCAACGCGAGCACTACCACCGCCCCGATGAAAAGGAGGCGCGTCGTCTGCGCGGTCACGCTGTCGTCAAAGAAGTCGCGCGAATAGCGCAGCGCAAGGGAACCCACGTCACGTCCGAGGTTGTCCCGCAACGGCACCCCGACCACGCCGGCGTCGCGCTCCAGATGAGACCAGACTTGCCGGCCGCGGCTGGCGCGCCAGATGGTGACCCATTCCTCTGTGACGAGGTCGCCCACGAAGCTCGGGTCTGTGCTGAACAGCACTATGCCCGTCTCGTCGAAGACCTCGACGGAAAGAATCTGCTCATCGGGGTCCAAGTATTCCTTCAGCGTCTCGGACATGCCGGGCAGGGCGGCAAGTTCGATGCCCAGATCCATCTGGGTTTCCATGCGCTGGCGGATATCGTTCAATTCGAACTCGAAACGCGAGGTCAAGAAATTTGAGAGGGTGCGCTCGAAGCTGTGAGCGGTCAACACGGTGGTCGTGGCTATTCCGGCCGCCAGAATGATCGCCAGAGACAGCGTTATGCGCGTCGCCAATCCGAACTTCATGCCGGAGCGTTTCCCTCGATGCCGTTATGGGGCAATCGGCCGATTGCCGCGGCGGCGGCTCGTCGCGTAACAGCGCCGGAGTCCCCGGCAGGGCCGACAGCTCCGTCGCAAAGGGTTCAAATGTATTGTCGAGGTCTACTATAAGACAAACGAGGCGAATAGAGCGAGCCAAGTTTCCTTAACCCATGAAACAGGGTAAAGGCAACCCGTTGAATTGCCTTGCATTTCGACCGGGGAAGAGGAAATGGAGCAGTCAACCGATGCAGTGGTCCCGATATCTGCCGATTTTTGTTCCGGCCGACGGCCGCGGATGGAGCTTCATCCGTTGAAGCTCCAGCCGAGCCGGGCCCGAGGCCTTTGCGTCCCGACGGCGCTGGTCGGCATGGCCGTTTCGGAGAGATTGAAACACCCGAGCCGTTGTACCCCCGGGCGGTGTGCCGGGGAATGAAAGGGCTCCGCGATCCCGGCCATGCTGCGCCGTCCGCCGCGCACCGGGCGGACGCGGCGTTGCGGGAAACATATGAAATCAGCGGGTCGCCGCCGCCGGACTCGCTGGGCTGGACCGGCTACGACGCGCTGATCGGCGCCATAGAATCGGGCCTTGGCGAACGCCCGACGATGCGCGGCTTCACGTACGAGCATCCCGTTCATCTTCAGGACCCAGATACCGGGGTCGGGAAGCCCTATTCCGTACGCCTCGCATACTCGGATACGGGAGGAGACGGTGAGCCCGTCATCGCCATCGGCGGGATCACCAACGTCGCGCAGCGTTTCGACTTCCTGGCCTTGGACGGGGCGCCGGCCCTGCGGGTCATCGGCGTGGATCTGGCCGGCCGCGGACGCAGCGGCTGGCTCGCAGAATTGTCCGACTATCACTTGGAAACCTACGTCGAGCAGCTCTCGCAGCTCATGGAATTTCTGGGACTCGCATCCTGCACCTTGTTAGGCTCCTCGTTGGGCGGCTCGACCGCCATCAGGTTCGCTGCGCGCTATCCGAAGCGCGTGCGGCGGATCGTGCTCAACGACAGCGCCCCCTACATTCCCGTGGAAAGACGGGCGCGAAGAGCGAAGGCGGTGGGGCGTCACTACGTGTTCCGCAGCCCCGGGGAGGTGTTCCGGCGTAGCGGCGCGGCTCAAAAACATTCCGGACCCGCGCCGGACGCCGTCCTGCTCCACATCGCCCACCATCGGACCCGCTGGTCTCCCGAGGAGGTAGGGCGCGTGTATCGGCACGATCTGCGTGCGCTGCTCGCTTACCGCACGGAAGCCCGGTCCAGCCTCGACTTGTGGGACGACTGGACCGGAGTGACGTGCCCCGTGTTGTTGATTCACGGATTGCGAAGCGACGCCACATCGGACGAGACCATCGGCAGGATGCGCCAATACCGTCCTCTTTCCGTGATCCACGTGCCGGATACCGGACACACGCCGACACTCAGCGACAAGCCGTTGATCGAAGACGTGGCTCGCTGGGTGAACGACGACCAGCCCTTCAACGATGATCGAACCCGGCCAACCGTCGAATGGCCCAGGCGCGTGCTTTATCCCGATGACCGATAGAGCCTCCGACTCGGGCTTCTTCTTCATGCGCCACGGAGAGACCTCGGCAAACCGTGACGGCGTGCGTTCGGGAGGGGAAAACGACACGCACCTGACGGAGCTTGGGCGTCGGCAAGCGCAAGAAGCGGGGCTTGCCTTGCAACGGCTCGGCGTGACGCCGAGCCTGATACTTGCCGCCCCGTTGTCACGCACGCTCGAGACCGCGGAATTGCTGAACGCCCGCCTTGGGGTGGAGATCCGCGTGGAACCCGCCCTGATCGAGCGCAGGCTCGGCACCTGGAACGGCCTGAGCGTCGAGGCGACCCAGCCGTCGCTCGATGCCGGAGAGACACCGCCCGGTGGCGAGTCGAACAGCGCGTTCCGGACCCGGGTGCTCGGCGCCCTTAACGTGCTCACGCCACTCTATGCGGGATGGCCCTTGATTGTTTCAAGCCGCGGCGTGGCCCGGATTCTGATGCAGCACGCCGGCCACGAGGGTTACGGCACGCTGTCGAACGGTACGATCCTGCGCATCGCCCTCTCCGATTCGGGCAACGGCGATTCCTTCGAAATCACCGCGGTCGACCCGCTGGACGCTTCGCCCCAGTCGTCCTGACGGAAAACGACGAGAACAATAGGGCCTCGCACGCGACACCCGGCCCCGCCTCCGTGCGAACTGTGCGAATTCGTCCCGGCCGACGACCGGCTGGAACCACCCCTTCGTCATTGACCCGCGCAAGCGGGAATCCCTGCGGCCACGTGCCCTCCGTCACGACGGAAACACATGGAGACCCACGCAGCCGGCTCCCCCTTGGGTACGCGGGCGTCCCGCCTGCACGCTGCGGGCTTCATGGCGAAAACACATGGATTCCCGCCTTCGCGGGAATGACCAAATGAAAGGGGCCTTGCACGCGACACCTGGCCCCTACTTCGTGCGAACTGTGCGAATTCGTCCCGGCCGACGACCGTCATTCAGGGGGGCTTGTCATCCGGGCGATCGTGCCAATAGGCTACCGGCATAGATGCGACTCGGTGCCGGGTGCCGCCGGGCGCGCTTTTTTTCGGAGGCCCTGGCACGTGTTTCACAGCAAAACGACAGCCCCCGGCGCGGTCCGGGTGGGCGGGCGAATCGGCCTCGCGGCCCTCGCCGTCCTCGTGTGCTTCGCGCCGGACGCACGGGCCGCGCCCGACCACGAGACCCAGTTCGTTCTGAACAGTTTTGCGTTCCTCGTCTGGGGGGCACTCGTGATGTGGATGTGCGCCGGCTTCACGATGCTCGAGTCGGGCTCGGTGCGCACCAAGAACGCGTCTGTGATCTGCCTCAAGAACATCGGCCTCTACTCTATCGCCGGGCTGATGTTCTACTTGGTCGGCTTCAACATCATGTACCTCGACGTGGAGGCCGGTGGCTGGTTCGGTTCCCTCGCCTTCCTCCACGGGACGTCGGGGGACGAGCGGGCGCTGCTGACGGATGGGGGGGAGGAAGCGCTCGCCGCCGTTGTCGAGACCGGCCATGCGACCATGTCGAACTGGTTCTTCCAGATGGTGTTCGTGGCCACGACCGCTTCGATCGTCTCCGGCGCCCTGGCGGAGCGCGTCAAGTTGTGGTCGTTCTTCGTCTTCATCGCCGTGTTGACGGCGGTCATCTACCCACTCGTCGGCGCCTGGACGTGGGGCGGCGGATGGCTCGCCGAAATGGGCTTCAAGGACTTCGCGGGATCGACCATCGTCCACTCGACCGGCGGCTGGGCGGCTCTCGCCGGCGCCCTTGTCGTCGGTGCACGGAAGGGCAAGTTCCGCCAGGACGGCAGCATCAAGGCAACGCCGCCGTCGAACGTGCCCGTCGTGACGCTGGGCGTGTTCATTCTCTGGCTCGGCTGGTTCGGCTTCAACGGCGGCTCGCAGTTGGCGCTCGGCGGCGCCGTCGACGCGGTGGCGATCAGCAACATCCTGGCCAATACCAATCTCGCGGCCGCCGCGGGCGTGATGGCCGCAATCAGTCTGTCACGGCCCATCCTGGGGCGCATCGACCTGCTTGCTAGCCTGAACGGCGCCATCGGCGGGCTGGTAGCGATCACGGCGGGGCCGGACATCGTCGAGCACCATTGGGCCGTCGTCATCGGCGCGGTCGGAGGCGCCACATGCGTCGCCGGCCTGAAACTCCTGGAACGATTCAGGATCGATGACGTCGTCGGCGCCGTCCCGGCCCATCTGTTCGCCGGCATCTGGGGAACGCTCGCGGTCTCCATCGCGGGCGGCGGCAATCTGCTGGTGCAGATCACGGGCGTCGCGGCCATCGGAGCCGTCGTGTTCGGTGCCTCGTGGTTGACATGGTCGATCATTAAGTGGACGATTGGGGCCCGCATTACGCCGCTCGTCGAGGATCTGGGTCAGGACGTGGCGGAGTTGGGCATAGAGGCCTACCCCGAGTTCGTTGTCGTCCCCGATGCCGACGACTGAAGGCCGGGTGGTTCGTTCCCAGCGGTGCGGGTTCGTGGGAAAGGTTTTTTGGAGACGTAGACGATGGCAGACGTGACGACCGAACGGCAGGGTGATGTCCTGTCCGCCAACGTGAGCGGGCGTATCGACGGCTCCAACGTTGTCCAGTTCGAGGAGGCCGTCAGAAGCGCGATCGAAGACAGCGACCGCGCCGTGATCATGGACTTCGAGAATCTCGTTTACATCAGCAGCGCGGGCCTGCGCGCCATCCTGCTGACGGCCAAGTCCCTCCAGAGCCGCAAGGCCAAGCTGTTGCTGTGCACGCTCACGGATCCGATCCGCGAGGTCTTCGAGATCAGCGGATTCGACAAAGTCCTGCCGATCCACCCGACCAAAGCCGAGGCGATCGCGTCCCTGGACGGCTGACGCCCCGACTGCCGGGGTGTTCGCGGGGACGGGCCCCCCAGCCCTCTCCCCGAGCAGGGAGAGAAACGAGGTGCCTGGAGCGGCGCTCCCGCGACCGTTCCGGTTCAGCCGGAACCGCCTTGGCCCGGGTTTTCCGCCAGGGTCACGACCATGTCGTAGGCAGGCAGGGTGAGAAACTCGGAAAACCCCTCCGCCGTGCTCATCTCGGCAAAGAGCGCGGCCGCGTCGTCGAAACGGCTCCCGGCGTAGGCGTCAGCGCCGAGCTCTCCCCGAATACCGGCCATGACGTCTTCCCGCATGGCGTCGAACATGGCGTGGTCGATGGTTCTGCCATCGTCCAGCCGCGCTCCGTGGCGGAGCCACTGCCAGACCTGGGTGCGCGAGATTTCCGCCGTCGCCGCGTCTTCCATGAGATTGTAGAGCGGCACGCAGCCCAATCCCCGCAGCCAAGCCTCGATATAGCGGATGCCCACGTTGACGTTCTGGCGGAGTCCGGCCTCGGTGATGTCGCCTTGGGGAACGTCGAGAAGGTCGGCCGCTGTGACGGCGACGTCCTGACGCCGGCGGTGAATCTGGTTCGCCTCGGGCATCAGCCGGTCGAAGATCTCCCTGGCCACGGGCACCAAGCCGGGATGCGCGACCCAAGTTCCGTCATGGCCGTCCCCGGCTTCGCGCTCCTTGTCGGCCCGCACCCTGGCCAGCGCCGTCTCGTTGGCGTCCTCGTCGTTTCTGATCGGAATCTGCGCAGCCATCCCGCCGATAGCGTGGGCCTTGCGGCGATGACAGGTCTTGATGGCCAGCAGGCTGTACGAGCGCATGAAGTGGCGGGTCATGGTGACCTCACCACGGTCCGGCAACACGCACAACGGGTCGTTCCGGAACTTCTTGATGAAACTGAAAATGTAATCCCAGCGGCCGCAGTTGAGCCCGGCGGAATGCTCGCGCAGCTCGTACAGGATCTCGTCCATCTCGAAGGCGGCGAGAATCGTCTCGATCAGGACGGTCGCCTTGATCGTCCCGCGCGGCATCTCCAAGGCCTCCTGCGCCGCGACGAAGGCGTCGTTCCACAGCCGCGCTTCCAGATGGCCTTCCATCTTGGGGAGGTAGAAATAGGGTCCGCTGCCTCGATCCGACAGGGCTTGGGCATTGTGAAAGAGGTACAGGCCGAAATCGAACAACGATCCGGAGGCGGGCTCACCGTCGATCAGGACGTGCTTCTCTTCCAGGTGCCAGCCCCTCGGCCGGACGATCAGCGTCGCGACGTCCTCTGCCAGTTCGTAGTGCCGTCCGCTTCGGGGATCGTCAAAGTCTATGGTGCGCGCGTTGGCGTCACGCAGGTTGATCTGGCCTTCGAGCAGGTTCGACCACGTCGGCGTGGTGGCATCCTCGAAGTCGGCCATGAACACGCTGGCACCCGAATTCAGCGCGTTGATGATCATCTTGCGGTCCACGGGACCGGTGATCT
The DNA here is from genome assembly GCA_963663355.2 of Alphaproteobacteria bacterium. GTDB lineage: Bacteria > Pseudomonadota > Alphaproteobacteria > UBA2966 > UBA2966 > UBA2966. Next base: position 933,494 of record CAXXKS010000001.1, on the reverse strand, counting down.
CCACCCGGCGGTCCCGAAGGTCCTCGGGCACGGGCGAGACCGACCAGTCGCCATCCCTGACGCTCGCCGTCTCGGCGGAAAAATCGGGCTTGGCACCGGCGTCGAACTCTGTCTGCCGGTCGCCCCGCGCCCGCAGGAGGTTGAGGCGCGTGCGATTGAACGACCGATGCAGGCTCGCCACGAAGCCAAGCGCCTCCCGCGTGAGAATGCCGTCGAATCCCGGCGCCATGTCGCCGAGAACCTCGACGCCCTTCGCCTGCTCCGCCAAGTCCGCCGCACGGGCCGCTGTCGCCATTTCCAACCCCCCCTTGAAATTCCCGTCGAGACCGCGCCACGTGGCCGTCCCGAAAATCGGCGCCGTATTCAACTGATTCGGCCGGACCCTTACAAGAGGCGCCGAAGCACATTCTTGCCCGCATGCACGTCCGCGTATACGCTCCGGGTGTGGCGGTTCCCCCGTCGGGGAAAAGGGAACGCGGTGAGATCGCTTTCGGGATCGAGGCCGCGGCTGCCCCCGCAACTGTAAGCGGATAGTCGGCGCTCACGATTGCCACTGGGAAACCGGGAAGGCGGGCGCCCACGACAACCCGCGAGCCAGGAGACCTGCCGCCACGCGTCGCCTACCCGGCGGACGGGGTCATTCCGCCGGGACGGATTGCCGTTGGCGGCGACGAACGGAAAACAAGCGTGTCGCCGCGAACGGGCCGCCGATGATATCAGCAAGGACTCCGCGACATCGCCGATCGGCTCTCGGCCGCGGCACGGCTTTCACCGTGTCCGGAACAAACCGCTTCGGGAGCCACCCATGAAAATCGACAGCAGATTCACACATCTTCCGCTTGTGCTGGCCGGCGCCTCGGCACTCCTTGGCGCCGCCCCGGAACGCCTGTTCGCGCAGGTCCAAATTCTGCCCGAGGTCGTTGTCACCGCCAGCCGGATACCCGTCCCGTCCCCGGCGGTCGGCAGCGCGGTGACCGTCATCGACGGCGACGACATCGACGCCAGGCAGGACCGTTTCGTCGGCGACGTCCTGCGCAAGGTTCCCGGCGTCGCCGTCAGCAGCTATGGAAATTTCGGAGCCCAGACGCAGGTTCGCATCCGGGGCGCGGAAGCGAACCAGACCCTCGTCCTGATCGACGGGATCGAAGTGGGCGATCCAGCGAGCGGGTCCGAATTCGATTTCGGCAATCTCCTCGCCGGCGGGCTCGAGCGCGTCGAAGTGCTTCGCGGGCCGCAAAGCGCCTTGTGGGGCAGCGACGCGATCGGCGGCGTCGTCAACGTCGTGACCCGCCGGGGACGCGGCGCGCCCGAAGTGTTCTTCGGGACGGAGGCGGGATCCTTTCGCACGGCGCGCGGTACAGCGAGCATCCGCGCGGGAAACGACCGCTACCACTTCTCCGCGCATGCCGCAGGCGTTCGCACGGACGGTGTTTCGGCGGCGAACGAGCGGCGTGGCAACGACGAACAGGACGGCTACCGCAACCGTACCGCCCATCTCAAGGCAGGCCTCTCGCCGCTGCCGAACGTGACTCTCGACTTCGTGGGGCGGCGGACGGATGCCGAGCTGGAGTACGACTCCGGCACCGATACGGATGACCGGCAAAACTCCATCAAGCGCTACTACCGGGGATCCGCGGTTCTCTCCACGTTTGACGGCCGCTGGGTTCACGAAGTGAGCGCGGGGCTCACGAATAGTCATCGCGAGCACTTCGGCACGTTCGACAGCGTGTTCGAGGGCGAGAAGCGGAAGTTCGACTACCAGACGAACCTGCATTTCGACACACCCGGGCCGGCCGGCGCGGAACACACCGTGACCTTGGCGGCAGAACGGGAGGACGAGCACGTCGTTTCGGCGAGCGCCTTCGCGGATGTCAACCGCGACATCGCGAACGTGGGGTACGTCGCGGAGTACCGGCTCGACCTGCTCGACTCGATTCACCTCTCCCTGGCCGGCCGTCGCGACGACGCGGACCTGTTCGCCGACGCGGACACCTACCGGATTACGGGGGCGTACGAACACGGGCCGTCGGGTACGCGGTTCCGTGCGAGCTACGGCGAAGGGGTCAAGAACCCGTCGATCTTTCAGCTGTTCGGGTACGCGCCCGGCTTCAAGGGCAACCCGGACCTGTCGCCGGAAACCGCGACGGGCTGGGACGTCGGTCTCGAGCAGTCGCTTCTCGGCGGCGAGGCGATCCTTGACGTCACGTACTTCGAGACCGACATCACGGACCTGATTCAAGGCTCTGGCGAAACGGCGATCAATCTGACGGGCACCAGCGGGATCTACGGCGTCGAGGTTGCTGGAATCTGGCGGTTCAACGCCGATCTGACGCTGTCGGGGGTCTACACTTGGTCGGGCGGGCGGGATTCGAGCGATAGGGAACTGATCCGCCGGTCCAAGCATATCGGCAGCCTGAATGCGAACTACGCGTTCGAGTTGGGGGACCGCCCGGGCTGGATGAACGTCGGCATCGACTTCAACGGCGAGCGTGCTGACAACAACTTCGATTCCTTCCCGCCGACCAGGGTTCGCCTCGACAGCTTCACGCTGCTCAAGGCAGTCGTTGGCTATCGGATCGGACCCGGAGTCGAGATCTACGCCCGGGGCGAGAACCTGCTCGACCGCGAGTACGAGGAGGTCGTGACCTACGGCACCCCCGGCCGCGCGGTTTACGCCGGCGTTCGGGCAGCGTTCTAGGAGCCGACGATGGCGGCGGGCATCCTTCGCCTCGGCCCGCGATTCCTCGCCGCCATCCTTCTCGCCGGGTGCCTCGCGGACGGGGCGGACGCGAAACCCCAGCGCATCGTCTCGCTCAACCTGTGCACGGACCAACTCGTCCTGATGCTCGCGGACGCTTCCAACATCGCCGCGGTGAGCTACCTGTCGCACGACCCCGCCAACTCGTACATGGCGGCTGCCGCGCGCCATGTCCCGGCGACGCGTGGACGGGTCGAGGAAATCCTGCCTCTCGAACCCGACCTGATACTGGCGGGACGCCACACCTCGCAGGGATCCGTCGCTTTCCTGAAGCGCATGGGATATCGCGTGGCCGTCCTCGACCAGCCCGCGGATTTCGCGGGAGTCCGTGCCCAGATACGCCGCGTCGCGGCCCTCCTGGAAGAAGCGGAACGCGGCGGCACGCTCATATCGGAGATGGACCGGCGGCTGGAACGGGCCGGGCGGGCCGCGCCCGCCGAGCGGCGAACCGCCGCCTTTTACCTCCCGAACGGGTATACCGCGGGCGCCGGGACCCCGGTGCATTCCGTTCTCGCCGCCGCCGGGTTCCGGAACGCGGCCGCCGAGCTCGGCGCGACGGGCACCGTCGTCCTCCCCATCGAACGGTTGATCGCCGCCGACCCCGACGTCGTGATCCTCAGCTCCTTCGGAGACGGCGGCGCTTCGATCGCCCAGGAGATGTTGCGTCATCCCGTCTTCGCGAGGTTGACGCGGGGCGGGACGCCGGTCCGGGTTCCCGCCCGTCTCTGGGTCTGTCCGGGGCCCATGCTCGCCGAAGCGGTCGAACTGCTGATGGAGGCGCGACCATGACGGCGTCCGCACGTCTGCTGATCGTCCTGTCGGTCCTGGTCCTGACGCTGTTCGCCGCGTCGCTCGCGACGGGGCACGTGTCCCTGCCGCTGATCCGAACCCTGGCAACGGCGTTCGGTGACGATCCGGGACTGTTGGGCTTGATTCTCGTGGAGATCCGTCTGCCCCGCGCCCTGCTCGGCATCATCGTCGGGGGCAGCCTCGGCCTCGCGGGTGCTGCTCTCCAGGGCCTGCTGCGCAACCCGCTGGCGGATCCGGGCGTGATCGGCGTGTCCAGCAGCGCGGGGCTGGGCGCGGTCGTCGTCATCTACTTCGGCTTGGCGGCGGGCTCCGACCTCGCGATCCCGGTCGCGGCGATGGTCGGGGCCGGGACCGCAGTGGCGCTCCTGCTCGCCCTCGCGGGGCGTGATGCCGGTCCCCTCACCCTCATTCTGGCGGGCGTCGCGGTGAACGCGTTCGCGGGCGCATTGATCTCGCTCGCGCTCAATCTGGCGCCCAGTCCCTATGCCGTCATCGAGGCCGTGTTCTGGCTTCTCGGATCCCTCGCGGACCGAAGCTTCGCGCACGTGCGCGTCGCACTGCCGCTCACGCTGATTGGATGGCTTCTGCTGGCCACGGCGGCGCGGCCGCTTGATGCCCTCACTCTCGGCGACGACGTGGCGCGATCGCTGGGGTTCAACCTGTCGCGTGTCCGGGCGCAGATCGTCCTGGGCGCGGCCTGCTGCGTGGGCGCGGGCGTCGCGGTGAGCGGCGCCGTCGGGTTCGTCGGCCTCGTCGTCCCTCATCTCTTGCGTCCCGTCGTCGGTCACGAACCCGGACGGCTCTTGATCGCGAGCGGTCTGGGAGGGGCTGCGCTGCTCACGGCCGCCGACATGGCGGCCCGCCTTCTGCCGGTGATGCACGAACTGCGCCTCGGCGTCGTCACCGCGCTGATCGGCGCGCCCTTCTTTCTCCATCTCATCGTGCGTACTCGGAGAACGCTGGCATGAGCGGGCTTGCCGCGCGAGACTTGGCCGTCTCTCTCGGCGGGCGCAGGGTACTGGAAGGCGTGGATTTCGCCGCCGGGCGAGACCAGGTCGTCGGTCTGATCGGACCCAACGGCGCCGGCAAGACCACTCTCCTGCGCATCCTGAGCGGACTCGTGTCCGCCGACCGCGGCACCGTCAGACTCGACGACGTCGAGCTGGCCGCCATCCCGCGTACGGCCCGCGCCCGGCATATCGCCTACTTGCCCTCGGACGCGTCGGTCCACTGGCCGCTGCGAGTCGACCGGCTGGTCATGCTCGGACGCATCCCCTACGCCGGCCCTTGGCGGGGCCGTGGCGATGCCGATGCTCGGATGACGGAAGCCGCGATGGGCCGAACCGGCGTCCGTCACCTGAGGGATCGAGCGGTCTCGTCCCTCTCCAGCGGTGAACGGGCGCGAGTCCTCATCGCCCGCGCCCTCGCCGGCGACCCTGACGTGCTGCTGGCGGACGAGCCGGTCTCCTCGCTCGATCCCTACCACCAACTCCAGATCATGGAGCTGCTCCAGGAATTCGCGGCCGGCGGGCGGGTCGTCGTGGCGGTCCTCCACGACCTGACCCTGGCCGGCCGTTTCTGCGACGAGATCGTGCTCGTCGCGGACGGCGGCGTCGTCCGCCACGGAACTCCGGAAGACGTTCTCACGTCCGATATCGTCGGTCGGGTCTACGGTGTCGAGACGATCACGGCCGCCACCCAGGCCGGAAACTTGGTGGTGCCCTGGCGGCGGCTGCACACCGGGGACGCGGCACCGTGAAGGGGGGTCCCACCCGGAACCGGCTGGCGGCGGTGACTGTGTCGCTTGTCGGTCACACGGCGGCCGCCGCCGCCGTCATCGGCCTCGGGAACGCCCCGCCGCCGGTGGAACCGTCCCCGATCCCGGTGGAGCTCTTGCTCCTCGACGAACCGCCCGTGCGCGGCGCTGTGGACCGGGCACGTCCGCCGTCCATCGATACGGCCCCACCGGAAGGCTCGGGCCCGGAAATTCTCCGAACCGGCGTTCACGATGGAAAGCCCCGAGCTCTGGCGGCGGTGCCGCCGCCGAAGCCCCGGCGGGCCGTGCGCCTGCCGCGGTTCAAACCCCCGGCCCCGGGGACCGAGCTGCCCTCCTCGGCCGAGCCGCCGCCACCGCGGGTTCGGCCGGCATCGGACGTCGCGACGATCGCCATCGACGCCAGCCCCCTCGCGGGTCCGGCGGTGGAGATACCCCGCTCCCCGGAGGGGATTCCAGACGGCGGCGCCAACGGGACGCCGGATCCGGCGGACAAGTCCGCCAAGTCAGCGCCGCCGCGCGAGCCGCGGGTTTCAGAACGGGTCCGACGCCCGGCGGCGTTCCGCCTCCTCGCGGACGAGCTGCATCCGGAAGCGCCCGTTGACGCCGCGCGCCGAGTTGCGACTGCCGTGCCGTCGGCGAAGATGCCGACGGGCATCACCCGTGGCGTTCGACTCGCGGCGGGAAATCGCCCGCCTGGATACCCTTTGGCAGCCCGGCGGCGGGGACTGGAAGGCCGTGTCCTGTTGCGGGTTGAAGTGAATCACATGGGCGCCGTGACACGCGCGACGATCTTGAAGGGTAGCGGCCACGGGCTTCTCGACGAGGCGGCGCGCGAGGCGATGGACGAATGGCAGTTTCTGCCGGCGATGGTCGACGGCGAGGCGGCCCCCGGCGCCGTCGACGTTCCCGTATCCTTTCGCTTGCGCTAGCGGGCACCGCCGCTCCTCCCGTTGAAGAGATCGATCACACAAGCGGCGTCTAGCGCGCCCTCTCCCCGGCCGACGAAGGTTTCGTAATACGACCGCACCAGTTCGACCACGGGCAGGGACGCGCCGATCCGCGCCGCCTCATCCAGACAGATGCCCAGGTCCTTGTGCAGCAGGCCCACCGCGCCGCCCGCACTGAAGTCCCGCTGCAACATCGGTTCGGCGCGATGAACGACCTGCCAGGACGCCGCGGACCCGTTGGAGACCGCCTCCACGACCTTGTCTCCGTCGAGACCCGCGCGCTCCGCGAAGGACAGGCTCTCCGCCAGGGACGCGATGATCCCGGTCGCGCAGATCTGATTGGCCATCTTCGTCAGTTGCCCGGCGCCGGCGGGACCCATGTGAAGGATGCTGCGTCCGTACGCCTGCAGGAGAGGCGCGGCCCGCTCGAACGCTACGGCATCGCCCCCTACCATGATGGACAGGGCACCTTGCCGCGCGCCGGACTCGCCCCCCGCGACCGGAGCATCCAGAAAGTCGAGACCGTCGGACCGGGCCCGTTCCGCGGCCTCGCGGGCCGCTTCGGCAGATGTCGTGGTGTGATCGACGAACACCGCGCCCGGCCGCATGGTGGCGAAGGCACCGTCCCGACCGACCGTTACGGCCCGCAGGTCATCGTCGCCGCCGACGCAAGAGAACACGAAGCGCGCCGACTTGGCCGCATCGGCCGGTGTGACGGCGGCGGCGCCTCGGTATTCGGAGAGCCAAGCCCGCGCCTTGGTCGCCGTTCGATTGTAGACCGTGACCCTATGCCCCGCCGCCGCCAAGTGCCCCGCCATGGGGCCGCCCATGACCCCGAGACCCAGAAAGGCGATGTCTTCGCTCACCGGATCACGGACGGGTCAGCAATTTCATTAGGCTGGACGTGTCGAGGCGGCTCCCGCCCAGCGCCTGCACCTCGGCATAGAACTGGTCGACGAGGGCGGCGACGGGCAGCCGCGCGCCGTTGCGCCGGGACTCCTCCAGGCAGATGGACAGATCCTTGCGCATCCACTCGACGGCGAAGCCGAAGTCGAACTCGTCGCGTAGCATCGTGCGTCCGCGGTTTTCCATCTGCCACGACTGGGCCGCGCCCTTGGAGATGACGTCAAGGACCTCGTCCCCGTCGAGGCCGGCCCGCCGGGCGAAGTTCAAGCCCTCGGCCAGACCCTGGACCAGCCCGGCGATACAGATCTGGTTGACCATCTTGGTCAACTGGCCGGCGCCGGCGGGACCGAGGAGCCGAGCCTCCCGCGCATAGGCCCCGATGACCGGCTTCACCATGCGGAACGCGCCCTTCCGGCCGCCCACCATGATCGTGAGCAATCCGTTCTCCGCCCCCGCCTGTCCGCCGGACACAGGCGCGTCGAGAAACCGGCAGCCCTGTCTTCTCGCCGCGGCGTCCAGCTCTCTGGCGAGGTTGGCCGACGCGGTCGTGTGGTCCACGAATACGGCACCTTTTTCGAGCCCCTGGTAGATGCCGTCCTCGGCCGTGGCGACGGCGCGGACGTCGTCGTCGTTTCCCACGCAGGCGAAGACGATCTCTGCCCCGCGGGCGGCCTCGGCGGGCGTCCCGGCCATGGCGCCGCCGTACTTCCTGGTCCAGTTCCGCGCCCTCGCCTTCGTCCGGTTGTAGACCGTCACGTCGTGGCCGGCGGCGACCAGATGGCCCGCCATGGGAAACCCCATGACTCCAAGGCCGACGAACGCCAGTTTCCGTCCCATGAGCTCCTCCCGTCGTCTCCCCTTCGGCCGCGGCACGGTCGCCGCCGAATCGGACTTCGCAGTTCTACACGTTCGCGCGCCATGCCGGAAGCCGCAGGCGGCGCGCCCCTGTTGCCCCTGTCGCCGATTCCGGCAAACTGAGGACATGAAGCCTCTCGCGTGGACGCTGGCAGCCCTCGTCGCGGCTCTCGGCTTGGCGGCGGGCGGAACCTATGCTTGGCTTCGGGGATCCCTGCCGGTCATGGAGGGAACCGTCGAGGTGGCGGGCCTGGCAGCGCCTGTTCGCATCGTCCGGGACCGGAACGCCGTGCCCCACGTCTACGCCGACGGTGTCGGTGACGTGATGTTCGGCCTGGGGTTCGCCCATGCCCAGGACCGGCTCTGGCAGATGGAGATCAACCGCCGCATCGGGGCGGGACGCCTCGCCGAGATTCTCGGCCCTCCGGCCCGGGACACCGACCGGTTCCTTCGCACGCTCGGGATCCGCCGGGCGGCGCAACGCGCCTACGACGGGCTCGACCGACAAACCCGCGACGTTCTCGACTCCTACGCGGCCGGCGTCAACGCGTTTCTCGACACCCGCGACGGCCCGCTCCCACCGGAATTCCTGATCCTCGGCCACCGACCCGAGCCCTGGGAGCCGCAGGACACCCTCGCATGGGCAAAGATGATGGCCTGGGACCTCGCCATGAACTGGCGGAGGGAACTGCTCCGGCTGCGCCTGGTCAAGGTGGCCGGCCTGACGCCAGGGCGGATCGCCGAGCTCTTTCCGCCCTATCCCGGAGACGCGCCCGTGGCCCTGCCGGACCTCGCCGGCCTCTGGTCGAGGTCACCGGTGGATGTTTCCGGTGCACCAAGTTCGCCGACCTCGTCTTGGGCGAATGGCTCCAACAACTGGGTCCTCGCCGGCACCCGGACGACCACGGGCAAACCGCTTCTCGCCAACGATCCCCACCTGGGCCTGAGTGCGCCGTCGGTGTGGTACCTCGCCCATCTGGACTGTCCCGAGTTCCGCGCCATCGGCGCGACGCTTCCCGGCGTTCCGGGAATCATCCTGGGCCGGAACGACCGGATCGCCTGGGGCTTCACCAACCTGACCGCGGACGTTCAGGACCTCTACGTCGAACGGTTGATGACGGGGGACCGCGACTCGTACCTCACGCCCGACGGGCCGCGGCCGCTGACGGTCCGCCCCGAGGTCGTTCGCGTGCGGGACGGGGACGACCTCCGCTTCCATGCGCGGGAGACGATCCACGGCCCCGTCATATCCGATGCCTCCCCGCGCGCGGCCGGCGCGGCCGAGGCGAGTCACGCGATCTCGCTGGCCTGGACGGCCCTGCGCGACGGCGACACGACGGCGCGCGCGATCCTGCGCATGAACCGTGCCGGGAACTGGGGTGAGTTCACCGATGCCCTCGGGGATTTCAAGGAACCGCAGCAAAATGTCGTCTATGCGGACGTCGACGGGAACATCGGCTACCACGCAGCCGGGCGCGTTCCCGTCCGTCGGCCGGCGAATGCGATTCAGGGCGCCATGCCCGTGCCCGGATGGGACCCCGCCTATGACTGGACGGGCTACATCCCGTTCGAGGAGATGCCGCGCGCCTACAACCCGGAGGGAGGGTCGATCGCCACGGCCAACCACAGGGTCGTCGGCGAGACATATCCCCACTTCATATCGAGAGACTGGGCTGCGCCGTACCGCATACGGCGCATCGAGGAGATGCTCGCCGGGGCGGACCGGCACTCCGTCTCGGATATGCAGAGAATGCAGTTGGATGGCACGAGTCTCGTCGCCGTCGATTTCCTGCCGTTGTTCCTCGGCCACGCCGACGACGACGAGGCGAACCGGCCCTTCGTCCGCATGTTGTCGCGGTGGGATGGCACGATGGACCGCCATCGCCCCGAACCGCTGATCTTCTGGGCCTGGTACCGCGAGGTCACACGGCTCCTGCTCGCGGACGATATCGGCGCCCTGTTCGAAGAATTCTGGCGCGCGCGTCCGCTGCTGGTGGACGACATACTGAACCGTCGCCGGCACCTCTGCGACGACCGGAGGACGGGACGACGGGAGACATGCCCGGAGATCGTTGCCCAGGCCCTCGCGTCCGCCACTGCCCATCTCACGGAACGGTACGGGCCCGATCCCGCATCATGGCGCTGGGGCGAGGCGCATGTGGCCCGCGCCGGCCATGCTCCCTTCTCCCGGCAGCCCATGCTGGCGCGTCTGTTCGATATCGTCCTCGAGTCGGACGGCGATGGATTCACGGTGAATGCGGCGGCCCACCGCATCGCCAGCCGACGAGCGCCGTTCGAACAGTTTCACGGCGCGAGCTACCGGGCGATCTACGATCTGTCGGACCTCGACCGGTCGCTATACATTCACGGCACCGGGCAGTCCGGGAACATCCTGTCACCGTACTACGACAACTTCGCCGAGGCGTGGCGAGACGTTGCATACGTTCCGATGAGCATGGATCGCGCGGACATTCTTGAAGGCGCGCTGGGCACCCTCGTGCTGCGACCGAGACGGTAACCGGAGACCAGCGTGTCCGCTTCTCCCAGAGACCCCGATGGGGCGTCCCGCGGCATGGAGGACAGGCGTCCGCCCGTTCCGGTCTCCGACAGGAGAAGGGACCGGCGCCGAAGCGGGTCGGGCACCGACAGCGATCCGGAGTCGTTCGACGGCGTCGTCCTCAAACGGACCGTCGCCTATATCCTGGATGCCGTGGCGATCGGGCTCATGGGAACAGCCATCGCCCTCGTCGCGCTCGTTCCCGTCGTGCTGACCCTGGGCATGTTGTGGCCCGTCGCCGTCGGCTTCGTCGCTCTCGTCCCCGTCGCCTATCACACGCTGCTGATCGGTGGAAAACGTCCGGCGACCCTCGGTATGCGCCTGTTCGGAGTGGAAGTCAGAACCCTGACGGGCGCCAAGCCCGGATACGGCGTGGCGTTGCTGCACACTGTGACGTTCTACGTTACTGTGGGCCTGACATCGTGGCTGATCTTGCTGGTGGCGCTCTTCAACCGGAGGCGCCGCACGCTGCACGATTTTCTTTGCGGAACGATTGTGGTCGATGTCGCGTCGCCGGAGGTTCGAGCGGCCTCTTCCCAGAGGGACGGGGGCGAAGCCGAGGCGGGACCGAGCTCGGGAACGACCCGGATGTGATCCCATGCGCGCGACGGACGAAATGCCTATGATCGGGAGCTGGAAGTTCTCCGGCGAGACGAACCGACGGCCACGCGAATGAACCTGTTCGCCGACCCCCACGGGAGAAAGTTCTTCGCCACGCCGCGACTGCCATGCCCTTATCTGCCGGGCAGGCTCGAGCGGAAGGTGTTTACGGAGCTTCGCGGCAAGGATGCCGAGCGGCTCCACGACACTCTCGCGGTAGCCGGTTTTCGCCGAAGCCAGGGTATCGTCTACCGTCCCCTGTGCGACGGCTGCGCGGCCTGTGTGCCCGTCCGCGTGCTCGCCGGGGAATTCCGGCCCAAGAGATGGATGCGGCGCGTCGCCGCCAGATGCGCACACCTCGAGGTCAGCGAGCGGCCGGCGGCAGCCACCGCGGAGCAATACCGACTGTTTCGCCGGTACCTGTCGTGGCGGCACGCGGACGGCGGCATGATGGACATGGAGTTCGAAGAGTACCGGGCCATGGTTGAGGACACGCCCGTCGCGACGGCGATGGTCGAATTCCGGGAGCCCGGCGGACGGCTCGGCGGTGCCTGCCTGACCGACGTCCTGGCGGACGGGCTTTCGATGGTCTACAGCTTCTTCCGCCCCGACCTTCACCGGCTGAGCCTCGGCTCCGCGATCGTCCTGTGGCATGTCCGGCGCGCGGCTGAACTGGGCCTCGACCACGTATATCTCGGATACTGGATATCCGAGAGCGAGAAGATGGCCTACAAGACGAGGTTCACACCCATCGAGGCGCTCGGAGCCCAAGGCTGGGTTCTGCTGAGACGATGATCCCGCCGATGGCGGCCGGGATCAGCGGGACGCCAAGAGACGGACCCCGGGCCAAGCCGCGAGACGAGAACGCCCGGTGAACCTTGAAACCGAGAATCTGATCCTCGAGCACCTGCACGCGACCCGCGCCGACATGGGAACGGTACGGGACGACGTGCGGGACCGCCTCCAGCGCATCGAGCGGAGGCGCGAGTTCACCGACGCGCCCTCCTGAACGGCGACGAGTGCCGCCACCGCTGCCGGAAACGCGGATCAGGTGAACCGGTTCGATCTCGGGAAGCCCTTTGGCACGAGGCGGCCCGTCTGCGCGCGCTTGCCGGTCCACGGCGCGAGATTCCGCTCGGTTCGCGTCCGGTCGCCGGACCGCCAGGAAAGACCCTCGGCAAGGCGAAAGGCGACGGCGTCGGACAGGCCCCCGTCCTTGTAGCGTTGGAGCAGGACGCCGCGTCCTCGGGTCATGATCGGCAACTCCGAAATGGGAAACACCGACAGTTTCCGGTTTTCTCCCACGACAGCGATGGAGTCCGCGCCCTCGGGCACTACGGCGCAGACCTGCGTCTCGGCTCCACCGCCGACGTTCAGCACCTGTTTTCCGGTGCGGGTCTGGGCGATGACCCGGTCCTCCTTGACTAGGAATCCGCGGCCGTCGCTCGACGCGACCAGCAACGTCCGTCCGTCTTCGTGAACCAGGAGCCGGACGATATCGTCCTCGGTGCCCAATTCGACCATGAGGCGCACCGGATCCCCGTGACCGCGTCCCCGGGGAATCTTGTCACAGGGGACGGTGTAGAAACGGCCGTTCGTCCCGAACAGCACCAGCTTGTCGGCCGTATCCGCATGCAGCAGGAAACGGCCGCGGTCCCCCTCCTTGTAGCGGGTGTCGCCATTCGGGGCGATATGGCCCTTGACCGCCCGAATCCAGCCCTTTTCCGAACAGATGACCGTGATGGCTTCCTTCTCGGCCGTCGCCTCGAAGGGCACGATCATCGGGGCGGGAGGCGCGCCGATTTCGGTTCGGCGGCGGCCCAGCCCGGTCTCCCCGCCGAATCGCTCGCGCACGGCGCGGATTTCCGCCGCAAGGGCCCGGGAACGTTCTTCTCCGTCCCCGAGCAACGCCCGGAGGTCCTCGCGTTCGCCGGTCAGGTTGGCATGCTCCTCCCGGATACCCTCCTCCTCGAGGCGACGCAAGGCCCGCAGACGCAGATTGAGAACGGCCTCGGCCTGCGTGTCCGACAGCTCGAAGGCCTCCATCAACGCCGGCTTGGGAGCGTCCTCCTCGCGAATGATCCGAATCACCTCGTCGAGATCAAGAAAGACGGCGAGATAGCCTTCCAGAACCTCGAGGCGCCGTTCCGCCCGGTCCAGGCGGTGGCGGGTGCGCCGCACGAGCACATCCATCCGGTGTTCCAGAAACGCGGACAGCGCCTCGCGCAATCCCATGACCTGCGGCGTGTTGCGGGCGTCGAGGACGTTGAGGTTGAGGGATATCCGCACCTCCAGATCGGTCGACCGGTAGAGCGTCTCCATGAGCACGTCCGCATCCACCGAACGGCTCCTGGGCTCGAACACGAGGCGCACCTCGTCCGCCGATTCGTCGCGAATGTCCGCCAGCATGGCCAGTTTCCGGGACTCGACGAGCTCCGCGATCTTCTCGACCAATCTCGCCTTCTGCACCTGGTAGGGGATCTCGGTCACGACGATCCGATACTGACCGCGTCCCTGCCTCTCCTTCTCCCACCTCGCCCGAAGCCGGAAGCTGCCGCGTCCAGTGGCATAGGCCTCGACGACGTTCCCGGGGGGCTCGACAAGAACCCCGCCGGTGGGAAAGTCGGGGCCCGGCACGAACTCGGCCAGCTTCGCGGCGCGCGCGTTGGGGTATTTGATGAGGTGGAGCAGGGCGTCGCAAAGTTCGCCGACGTTGTGCGGCGGAATATTCGTCGCCATGCCGACCGCGATTCCGCTGGTGCCGTTCGCCAGCAGGTTGGGAAACGCCGCCGGCAACACCACCGGCTCGCTCTCTTCGCCGTCGTAGGTGTCCCGGAAATCGACGGTGTCTTCGTCGATGCCGTCGAGCAGCGCCTCTGCGACCTCGGTAAGGCGCGCCTCGGTGTAACGCATGGCCGCGGCGTTGTCGCCGTCGACGTTGCCGAAATTCCCCTGGCCGTCGACGAGCGGGTAGCGCGCGGCGAACGACTGGGCCAGGCGGACGAGCGCGTCGTAAACGGCTTGGTCGCCGTGGGGATGGAACTTGCCGATGACGTCGCCTACGACGCGGGCGCATTTCTTGAACCCCCGGTCGGGGTCGAGCCTCAGTTGCTGCATCGCGTACAGCAGACGGCGATGGACGGGCTTCAGGCCGTCGCGGGCGTCCGGCAGGGACCGGGAGGTAATGGTGGAGAGCGCGTAGGCGAGATACCGCTCGCTCAAGGCATCCTTCAGGGCGGTATCGCGAATGTCTTCCGCGGGCGAAGCAGTAGTCATTGCACCGATATATCACCAGATGTTGCGGTTCTGCGAGAAAATCGTTCTACCAGTCGTGTCCTGGCGGGCGGAAGCACGCCGTCCCGTCCGCCGAGCACGTGACGTTCCAGGAAGTGTCCCGTCAACGCCAGTCCATCCGCGACCGTGCCACGCAAGTCGCCGGCCATGGCGCCCTCCCCGCCAGCGACAAGGAATCCGGGCAAGGGCAGCAAACGATCGCGATACTCCCCGGCCGCCGCCTCGCTGACGGCGCGCCCGGTCCGGGGGGAGACGTATGCCAATCCGGTTTCCGCGCCCGTCCGCGCGCACGACCGGAGATCCAGCCCGAACCCCAGCTCGGCCAGCAGCCCCGTCTCCCATCGCACGTAGACGAGCGGCCACGAGTCGCCCTGTTCGAGCTCGTTGAGCAGGGTCAGCATCCCCTCGTAGGCGCCCGGATGGGGTTCGCGCTCCGGTAGGACGACCTCCGCGACCGCGCAGGCCGCGCTCAGGCCCGCCAGTCGATCCGGGTCGGAGAGAAGATGCCCGGCACGCGCGCGGAAGGGCTCGACGGTCAGGGTTCCGAGGTGTTCGGCGAGCCGGGCGCGCCAGCGCGCGGTCACCTGATTGCCCGGCTGGAGCACGCCCCGGATCCGCGGGCCGGCGCCGCCGCGAACGAGGCCCGCGTGACGGCCCCGGCACTCTGTCAGCAACTGCACGATAGCGGACGATTCGCCGTGCCTGCGCGCGGAGAGGACGATCCCTTCGTCGGTCCAATCCACTGGACCGGCACCCGCCTAACGAGGGAACTCCAGGCCCATTTCCCGATAGCGCGCCGGCTCGTCGAGCCAGCCCTCGCGCACCTTCACGTGCAGGAACAAATGGACTTGGCGTTCCATGGCATGCTCGAGCTCGGCGCGCGCCGCCGACCCCGCCGACTTGATCAACCGCCCTCCCTTTCCCAGCACGATCCCCTTGTGTGCGCGGCGCGACACGTAGATCACCTGGTCGATCCCGACGCTGCCGTCGGGGCGTTCTTCCCAGGCTTCCGTCTCCACCGTGAGGTGGTACGGCAACTCCCGGTGAAGCCGCATGAAGAGCTTTTCCCGCGTCGTCTCGGCGGCCAGCAGCCGCATGGGCATGTCGGCGATCTGGTCCTCCGGGTACAGCCAGGGACCTTCCGGCAGGATCCCGGCGAGGAAATCCCGCAAGTCTTCCACTCCGTCTCCGGACAATGCCGAGATCATGAAAGTTTCCCGAAATGCGCCCGACCCGTTCAACGCGTCGCTCAGGGCCAGCAGCCTGTTCTTTTCCACGAGATCGATCTTGTTCAGGGCGAGCACGACAGGTGACTCGGCGCCGGCCAGTCCTCCAGCGATCCGCGCCGTATCGTCGTCCCGGTCCGCCGGCCGGCGGGAGTCGACGAGAAGCACGACCGCGTCCGCGTCGCGGGCGCCGGACCACGCCGCGTCCACCATCGCCCGTTCGAGACGGCGGCGGGGGGAGAAGATGCCGGGGGTGTCGGCGAATACGAACTGCGCGCGGCCCTCTACGGCGACGCCGGTAACCCGCGCCCGCGTCGTTTGGACTTTGGGCGTGACGATCGATACCTTCGTCCCCACAAGCGCGTTCAACAGCGTGGACTTCCCGGCGTTGGGCGCCCCCACGAGCGCGACCACGCCGCACCGTGTATCCGCGCGCCCGGTACCCGGCGCGTCCCGCGCCATGCCGTCAGCCGCTGGCCGAGGGCGCGCGGCCCTCGATATCGGCGAGCAGAGCGGCCGCGGCGGCCTGCTCCGCCTCGCGCTTCGAGGCACCGCGTCCCTGCCGCGCCGAATATCCCGGCACGGACGCCGCGATGGTGAACGTCGGCTCGTGGGGGGCGCCCTCACGGGTGACGAGGCTGTAGGCAGGCGGCTCCAGGCCCACGGAGTGGGCCCATTCCTGCAACCGTGTCTTGGCGTCCTTCGGCGCCTGGACGAGAGCCTCGGCCCTCTCGTCCCAGTAGCGGTGAATGAAGCGGCCCGCCGCCTCCAGGCCGCCGTCGAGGTACAAGGCGCCGATGACGGCCTCGCAGGCATCCGCCAAGATGGCCGGCTTGTCCGCCCCGCCTGCGCCGCGTTCGCTCTCGGCCAGGTTCAGGCAGGCGCCGAGGCCGATTTCCCGGGCGACGCCGGCCAGGGTTTCCCGTTGTACCAGCACGTTGTACCGGGGCGCGAGCCGCCCGGCGGCCGCGCCCCCGAAGCGCGAAAGCAGGTCTTCGGCGACGACGAGTCCCAGGACCCGGTCTCCCAGGAACTCCAGGCGCTCGTAGTCGCGCGGGCCTCGTCCCGACCGGCGGCCGCCCTTGACGGCGCTCGGGTGCGTCAAGGCTTCGTCGAGCAGTTCGGGCCGCTCGAACTCGTGGCCCAGAAATTCGCCGAGCGCGGCGCGGGACGGCGGCATGTCGGCCTAGCTTCGGAGGCCGTCGAACAGACGGTCGTACCTGACGGAGAAAGGCCACTTCCACACCTCCCAGAACCGCGCGGAGCCATCGGTGGAGAAGAACAGGATCTCCGCCCGACCGACGAGGTTCTCCGCGGGGACCAGCCCCACGGCCGTCGCGACCCGGCTGTCCAGGGAATTGTCGCGATTGTCCCCCATGGCGAAGTAATGGCCCGGCGGCACGACGTACTCCCCGGTGTCGTCCTGATCGCTGTTCCGCAGCAGGTCCAGCGTCCTGTACACGACCCCGTTGGGCAGCGCCTCTTCGTATTGAGGCACGAGGTAGACGTTCCCGAAACCGTCCGTGTAGGAGAAGTCCTCGATGCGCGTTCGCGCCACCCGCTCGCCGTTCAGATAGAGCCGGCCTTCCTTCATTTGAATCCTGTCGCCCGGCAGTCCGATGATCCGCTTGATGTAGTCGGTGGAATCGTCCCGCGGGAGCTTGAACACCGCGATGTCTCCGCGCTCGGGGACGGAGTCGGCGATCCGGCCGGAGAACAGCGGCGGGCTCCAAGGCAGCGAATGCCGGCTGTACCCGTAGGAGTACTTGGAGACGAACAGGTAGTCCCCGACCAGCAGCGTGGGAAGCATCGACTCCGACGGGATGTTGAACGGCTCGAAAGCGAGCGTCCGTATGACTCCCGCGATCAACACGGCATAGACGATCGTACGGATCGTCTCGCCGATCCCACCCTTCCCCTTCTCCCGGCTCACCGACGCGCGTCCCGCCCGCGTCACGGCGCGTCGACCGGGCGCGCGGAGATCAGGACGATGGCCTGAGCGAGCGGAGGTTCGTCCGTGATCGTCAGCTCGATTTCCGCGCGCATGCCGTTCGGTGTGAGTTCCCCGAGCCGGGCTCGGGCGCCTCCGGTCAGCTCGAGCACGGGCTTTCCGGAGGGCAGGTTGTAGACCCCGAGATCGCGCCAGTAGACGCCCTGCCGAAACCCGGTCCCGAGCGCCTTGGCGCAAGCCTCCTTGGCGGCGAACCTGCGTGCGTACGAGGCCGCCCGGTCCGCGTGGCCTTCCGATTTCGCGCGTTCGAATTCGGTGAATATCCGTCGGACGAAGCGCTCTCCGAAACGGTCGAGGGTCCTCCCGATGCGCCGGATGTCGATGAGGTCGCTGCCCATCCCGATCACCATCGCGACACCGCTCCCCCCGTCACGACGACGCCCTCGCCGCGTCCATGAGCGCCCGCATGCGGCGAATCGCGCCCTCTAGTCCCATGAACATGGCCTCCCCCATGAGGAAGTGGCCGATGTTGAGCTCCACGACGGTCGGGATGGCGGCCACGGCACCCACGGTCTCGAAGCTCAACCCGTGGCCCGCGTGGCATTCGAGACCGATCTTCCCGGCGTGCGCCGCGGCGTCCCTCAGCCGCCGCAGCTCTGCCTCCCGCTCGGCGCCCGCGGCCTCGCAATACGTTCCCGTGTGCAGCTCGACCACGGGGGCGCCGACCGCGACCGCCGCGTCGAGCTGCCGTTCTTCCGGATCGACGAACAGCGACACGCGGCAACCCGCTTCGGACAGCCGTGGAACGATCGCCCCGAGGCGGTCCCTCGAGCCCGCCGCGTCGAGGCCGCCTTCCGTGGTCAGCTCCTCCCGTTTCTCGGGAACGACGCACACGGCGTGGGGCCGGACCCGCAGCGCGATGGCGACCATTTCGTCGGTCGCCGCCATTTCGAGGTTCAGCGGAATGCCGATCTCCTCGCGCAGCCGGGCGATGTCGTCGTCTCGGATATGCCTCCGATCCTCCCTGAGGTGCGCCGTAATGCCGTCCGCACCGGCCCCGGCGGCGAGACGGGCGGCCCTGACGGGATCGGGATGGCCGATGCCCCTCGCGTTCCGGACGGTCGCCACATGATCGACATTCACGCCCAGTCTTTGATACGCGCTCACGGAACCAGCCTTCCTCCGGCGCCGGAGCCGGAGACCGCGGACGTCGACCTCCGCCGGCGGCGCAAGCGTTCGGACCTGAGACGCTGATACCGCTCGACAAAATAGCGGGTCGGAAAGTAGACGACGATCCACACCGCGACGGCGCAGATCGCGCCGCCGACAGTCATCGGCAGGAGAACCTCGAAGGGATGATCGAAGATGTAGTGAAGGCTGATCCGCGGCGGCACTTCAGCCGCACGCGACGATCCCAGGATCAGCTCCCCGAGGCGAAGCGTGCCCCACCAGACGAACGGAAACGTCCACGGATTGCCGACGGCGGTCCCGATGGCGGAGGCGATGACGCTGCCGCCGATCAGCCAAGCGATGAGGGCTGCGGACACGAAATGAAGGCCGATGAAGGGCGTGAACGAAACGGCGGCGCCGCACGCCAGCCCGGCCGCGATCGAGTACGGCGAGCCCGGGAGCCGCGCGACGCGGTGGCGGAGGTAGGCACCGGCGCGGAGCCACCCCATACGCGGCCACAGGAACTCCCGCGCACGCTGCGGGAAGGTCATGCTCACCCGGCGGCGAAACATCCGTTCGCCCGCCGCGCCGTCGAATCGGGGATGCCGACGGTCCCGGACCGGCCCGCGGCGCGAACTCCGGACCTCATCCGCGCACCCGCTCGATCGAGTTGATCGCCGGTTCGGCGCGAAGCGCCGCGAGAATACCGGTCAGATGGGCGACGTCCTTGACCTCGATATCGACCAGAAACTCGTAGAAGTCGGAAGATCGATCCGTGATCTTGAGGTTCGAGATGTTGGCGTGATGGCTGGCGATCACCGTGGTCAGCCGCGAGAGGCTGCCCGGCGTGTTCGACAGCACGGTTTCAATCCGTCCCACGTGCATCCGGTGCGGGTCCGCGTTCGTGTCCCAGGAAACGTCCAGCCATCTCTCGGGCGTGTCGTTGAACTGCTCCAGCGCCTCGCAGTCGATCGTGTGCACGGTCACGCCCTTGCCGGCGGTCAGAATGCCGATGATGCGCTCCCCGGGGAGCGGATGGCAGCACCCGGCCATGTGCACGGCAACCCCCGGCATCAGGCCCCGTATGGGCACGGGATCGGTGCGGCCCCTGGCGGGACGGATCCGGGGCCGCATCCGGGAGAGGATCTTGCCCGCCCGTTCGCGAACCGTCGGGTCCGGGTAGATCGCCCTGACGACCGCCGCCTTGTCGATGTCGCCACTCCCCACCGCGATATAGAGATCTTCGAGAGATTTCCGGCCGAGCGACTTGAGCGCCCGCTTCATGGTCTCGTTGGTCAGCCGGCGACTGGTCTCGCGAACCGCCTTTTTCGTGATGGCGCGGCCGAGCTCCCGGTACTGCGAGCGCCGCTGTTTTCGCACGAACCGCTTGACCGCGGAGCGCGCCTTTCCGGTGACGACGAAATTCTCCCAGATGGGGGAGGGCGACGGTTCGGGAGAGCGCAGTATCTCGACCTGATCGCCGTTCCGGAGCCGGGCGCGCAACGGGGTCAGCTTGCCGTTGATTCGCGCGCCGACGCAGGTGTCGCCCACGTCCGTGTGCACCGCGTAGGCGAAGTCGACCGGGGTCGCGCCTCTCGGCAAGGCGATGAGTTCGCCCTTGGGGGAAAAGCAGAAGACCTGGTCGGAAAACATTTCAAGCTTGGTGTGTTCGAGGAACTCCTGCGGATTGGACGCGTTCTCGAGAATCTCGAGCAGTTCCCTGAGCCACCGGTATTGATTTCCGTCCACGTGGTCGGCGTGCTGCTTGTATTGCCAATGCGCGGCGACGCCGTAGTCGGCGATCCGGTGCATCTCCCAGGTGCGGATTTGAATCTCGATCCTGTTCTGCTCCGGACCTATGACAGTCGTGTGAATCGAGCGGTAGTTGTTCCGCTTCGGCGTCGAGATGTAGTCCTTGAACCGGCCCGGTACCATCGGATAACGGGCATGAACGACGCCAAGAGCCCGATAGCAGTCCTCGGTCTTCTCGACCACGATGCGAAACGCCATGATGTCGGAGAGCTGCTCGAAACTGACGTTGTCCTGCTCCATCTTGCACCAGATGGAATAGGGGCGCTTTTCGCGGCCCGCCACGGACGCTTCGATGGACGCGGCCTCCAGGGTCTCCCGCAACTGTTCCGTGACGCGCGGCACCATGTCGCTGCCCTGCTCCCGCAGGAACTCGAGGCGCGACAGGACGGACTCCCGGGCCTCGGGCCGGAGCTCGGCGAAGGCGAGGTCCTCGAGCTCGTCCTTCATGTGATGCATGCCGATCCGTTCGGCGAGCGGAGCGTAGATCTCCATGGTCTCCAGGGCGACGCGCCGCCGCTTCTCGCCGCTCTTGACGAACTTCAGGGTGCGCATGTTGTGGAGGCGGTCCGCCAGCTTCACCAACAGCACGCGGATGTCGTTCGACATGGCCAGCACGAGCTTGCGGAAGTTCTCGGCCTGCCGGGATTCTTCCGTGTGCGGCATCTCGATCAAGGACAGCTTGGTCACGCCGTCGACGAGGCGCGCGATGCCGGCGCCGAACTGCCCTTCGATCTGCTCGAGCGTCGCCAGCGTATCCTCCACGGTATCGTGAAGAAGCGCCGTGGCGATGGTGTCCGCGTCGAGCTTCATGTCGGTGAGGATGCCGGCCACCTCCACCGGGTGCATGTAGTAGGGATCCCCCGACTCGCGGGTCTGGCTTCCGTGCGCCGCCACGGAGAAATCGTAGGCGCGGCTGAGCAGGGCCTCGCTCGCGTGCGGATCGTACGCGCGCACCCGCTCGACGAGTTCGACTTGCTCCATCATGGCCCGCCCGGGGACTCCCGCCGCCGCCAGTGGAACGTCCGGCTGTCTGGAAACGAGGGGCGCGGCCGGTCCCTGCCGGTCCGGTCGCGCGCCGGCCTCAGGTCGAGCGCCCGGTCACGCCTCTTCCGGTTCGCCGCCGGCATCGTCTTCGTCCGCCTCCGCCCCTTCGATGTCGGCGGCGTCTTCCTCGCCGGCGGCCGCCGTGCCGTGATCGGCGCCCGTGCCCGGGGCGATGGACCATTCCTGACCCGCCATGAGCAAGGCCATGTCGTCTTCTTCGGGCTCGTCGTGCTCCACGTGCCGCTGCATGCTCCGAATGAGCGACTCCCGAATCTCCTCGTTCTCGATCGTCGTATCGGCGATCTCGCGTAGCGCGACGACGGGGTTCTTGTCGTTGTCCCGGTCGACCGTCAGCTCGTCGCCGGCGGAGATCTGGCGGGACCGCTGTCCGGCGAGGAGAACCAGATCGAACCGGTTCGGAACCTTGTCGACGCAATCCTCGACGGTGACGCGGGCCATGGCTCAACTCCGGCTGTCTCAAGTGGTCGCTCATACATATTCGCAATGACTCGCCAAGGCAAGGGCGCGGCCGTCCGTGGCCGGTCCGCGGATCGGAGACGAGACAGGAAGTGGAACGAGTATTCGGTCGACCGACACGCCGCCCGCAAATACGATCGGGAATCCCGATGGGGTCCGTTCCGCCGCGGACGCGTCGCGTCAGCCGTCCAGCGGTTCCGCCGACTGGCCGGGCGGCAGGCCGGCGATCAGGTCGCGGAGGGTCCGCCCGCTGACGGGGTGGCGCCAGTCCGGCGCGACCTCCGCCATCGGCAGGAGCACGAACGCGCGATTCCCGAGCTCGGGATGGGGCAGCTCGA
The DNA here is from genome assembly GCA_963663355.2 of Alphaproteobacteria bacterium. Classification (GTDB taxonomy): domain Bacteria; phylum Pseudomonadota; class Alphaproteobacteria; order UBA2966; family UBA2966; genus UBA2966. Next base: position 910,972 of record CAXXKS010000001.1, on the reverse strand, counting down.
GCGTCCCCTCCGCGCGGCCGCCGGCGCCCGGAGTCTCGATCGCCTCGCGAAAGGCGAGGATGTCGAGGTCGATGACGCGCGCCTCGTTCCGGACCCGCCGAACCCTGCCGAACCCGTTCTCGACCTGCTGAAGGATCCGGAGAAGGTCACCGGGCGTGCCGTCGAACTCGACGGCGGCCACGCCGTTGACGAACCAGGGCTGGTCCGACTCCGGCACCGGCGCGCTGCGGTACCACCGGGAGCGCCGTTTGACGCGCACGCCCCGTCTCTCCAGTTCTTCCAGCGCGGACTCCAGCGTGTCCCGGGGCGCCGCGCCGCGGGGACCCGGCAGATTGGCGCCCAGACCGATCAGGATCGCGTCGTCGTTCGTCGCGGCGGTATCCACTTGCCCTCGCGGCCTCGTGTGCTAAACCCTGTGCCGAACTCGTGCTCGTCCAGGCTCAGGCGATGCCGCCCCCGGGTGTGGCGACATCAGCAGGATGAAGCCCGCTTCGGGCGAATCCGGGCACGGGCCTTTCGCGGGCCGCGCTTTTCGCGCCCCCGTTCGAGGAAAAATACACGTTGTGGGGATTTGAGAGATGACCTTCTATTCGAACGAACGCATCGCGCTGTTCATCGACGGCGCCAACCTGTACTCCGCCGCGCGGACCCTCGGCTTCGACATCGACTACAAGCGGCTTCGGGAGCACTTCGCCTCCCAGGCCCGCCTCATTCGCGCGTTCTACTACACCGCGCTGGTCGAGGACCAGGAGTATTCGCCCATCCGGCCGTTGGTCGACTGGCTCGACTACAACGGCTTCACCCTGGTGACCAAGCCGACGAAAGAGTTCACGGACGCCATGGGACGGCGCAAGATCAAGGGAAACATGGACATCGAGCTCGCCGTCGACGTCATGGAGATGACGGCGCACGTCGACCACATCGTGCTGTTCTCCGGCGACGGCGACTTCCGGCGTCTCGTCGACGCGGCGCAACGCAAGGGCACGCGGGTCACCCTGGTCAGCACGGTCGCGTCGAGCCCTCCCATCGTGGCCGACGAGCTTCGCCGCCAGGCTGACCACTTCATCGACCTGCGCGACATCCAGGAGCTTATCCAGCGGGACGCCCGCTGGACCCATGAAGGGACCCGCCCGGACCGAGGCCGGGAGGAAGACGATCTCAGGCGCGAGATCGCCCTGTAGGCCGCCGCCGGCCGCTCCCCCGGAGCCCCACCGGGACTGCCCGCTCTGTCCGCGCCTCGTGGACTTCCGCGAGGGCAACAGGAGGGCCGAGCCGGCGTGGCACAACGCGCCCGTGCCCTCCCTCGGGGACGCGGACGCGGAGCTTCTGGTCGTCGGACTGGCCCCCGGCCTCCGGGGCGCCAACCGGACCGGGCGCCCCTTCGTGGGCGATGCCGCCGGGGCGCTCCTGTATCCGACGCTCGAGGAATTCGGCTGGGCGCGCGGTCGCGCGTCCGGGGACGCCGGGGACCGGTTCCGTCTCGTGGGCTGCCGGATCACGAACGCCGTCCGGTGCGTCCCGCCCCGGAACCGCCCCGTCGGCTCGGAGATCGCGGCCTGCCGTTCGTTCCTGGCGTCGGAACTCGCGGCGCTCCGGAACGTCCGGGCGATCGTGGCGCTCGGCACCGTGGCCCACAACGCCGTTCTCGACGCGCTGGGCGTCCGGCGAAAGCTGTTCCCGTTCCGGCACGGCGCCTTCCACCGGCCGCGGGAGGCGCTCGCGCTCGCGGACAGCTACCACTGCTCCCGCTACAACGTGAACACCGGCCGGCTGACGGAGACGATGTTCCGGGACGTCTTCGCGGCCGTGAAAGCCTGGCTCGAGAGCCCGCCGGACGCCGGCAACCGCGGTTCGAGCCAGGCTTGAACCGCCGTCTATCCCCTCTCCCGCAGGAGGCGCGCCTGCTTCCGGCCCCAGTCCCGGTCGCGCTCCGCCGCGCGCTTGTCGTACTTGCGCTTGCCGCGGGCGAGACCCAGTTCCACCTTCGCCCGACCCTGCTCGTTGAAGTAGAGGACGAGCGGAACCAGCGTCATCCCGTCCCGCTGGACGGCGCCCAGGAGCCGCTTGATCTCGCGCTTGTGCAGCAACAGCTTGCGGAGCCGGCGCGGATCGTGGTTCTGCCGGTTCGCGGCCGCATAGCCGGGAACGTGGGCGTTGATCAGAAAGAGTTCGCCCCCGCGTTCGGCGGCATAGGCCTCGTTGATGCTGCCCCGGCCGGCGCGCAGGCTCTTGACCTCGGAGCCCCGCAGCACGATGCCGGCTTCGAACGTGTCGTCTATGACGTAGTTGCGGCGGGCTTTCCTGTTGACGGCGACTGTCCGCCTTCCGCCGCTCGCCGGACGCGCCATCCGGTCAATTGAGCAGACCGGCCACCCGCATGGCGGACTCGACGGACGCCTTCGTCTCGTCGGAAACCTCGACCAGCGGCAGCCGCAGCTCGCCGCTGCACAGCCCCAGCACGCTGGCCCCGTACTTGACGGGCGCCGGGCTCGTCTCCAGGAACAGGGCGGTATGGAGCGGCATCAGACGGTCCTGGTACTCCAGCGCGGCACCGAAATCGCCCGCCAGGCAGGCGGACTGGAACTCCGCGCAGGCCCTGGGCGCGACATTCGCGGTCACGGAAAAGCAGCCGCGCCCCCCGTGGGCCATCAGGGCGAGCGCCGTGGCATCCTCGCCCGACATCTGGATGAAGTCCGGACCCATGCGCAGGCGCTGGCTGCTGACCCGCGCGATATCGGCGGTCGCGTCCTTGACGCCGACGACCCCGGGCATCTCCGCCAGCCGGGTCATGGTGCCGTCCGACATGTCGACGACCGAGCGCCCGGGAATGTTGTAGATGAACAGCGGCAGATCGACCGCGTCGGCGATGGCCTTGAAGTGACGGTAGAGCCCCTCCTGCGTCGGCTTGTTGTAGTAAGGCGTGACGTGCAGCGTCGCGTCCGCTCCCGCCTCCTTCGCGTGCTCCGTCAGTTCGATGGCTTCCCGGGTCGAATTGGAGCCGGCGCCCGCGACGACCGGGACGCGCCCCGCCGCCGCCTCGATGCACAACTCGACGACCCGCTTGTGCTCGGCGTGGCTCAAGGTGGGCGACTCGCCCGTGGTCCCGCACGGCAGCAGGCCGTGGGTCCCTTCCCGGATATGCCACTCGACGAGCGACTGGAATGCCCGCTCGTCCACCTCGCCGTCGCGGAATGGCGTGATCAGCGCGACAAACGATCCCTGGAACATGCTACTCTCCCCGCGCTCCGGCCGGTCCCGAAAAATACAGGCTCCCGCCCGTTCCGGCAAGCGGACGGGCCCTGGCGGACGACGTCCCTCCGGAGTACCTTCGCCGGCGGACGGGCGGGGACCCCCGCCGCCCCGTGTATCCCGAACGAGGCCAGACCCGCGTGATCCCCGCGGTCGAAAGACGGTCGCCGTGACCGGAAAGGAGCCGGGTGCCGGCGGCGGGGTCTCGCTCGCGCGCGAGTTCCTGGCCGAGCAGCTTCCGCTCATCCTGTTGACGTTCGCGGCCGGCGTCGCGGCGGCATATCTCCAGCACGGAACGCTCCCCGGGGGAGACGTGCCGTTTCCCATCGCCGGCGTGCGGGTTCCCATCTGGCACCTCGTGTGGATGGGGGTCTGGACGGGCTACACGCTCGCCCTCGTCGGCGAGGCGTCGGGCATCTTCGCGCTCCCCTACACGATGTCGGTGCTGCAGTTCTCGAGCCCGGCGGTCTCTCCGACCACGCAGATCCTGACCCTGTTCAACCCGCTCGGCGCGTTGTTCGGGTTCCGGCGCAACCGGCAGTGGAACCTCGATTTCGCCCTCTGGGTCTGCGTCGGCGGCGCGTCGGGCGCCCTGATCGGGCCGTTCGTCCGGTTGACGTGGCTCTCTGACGTGAAACCCTTCACGTTCGCGGTCGGCCTCGCCCTCGTGTTCGTCGGCGGGCATCTGTGCGTGGCGGCAGTCCGGGGATTCCTCGCCCGCCATTCGGGCGCGGGAATCGACGCCCGTTTCCGGGCCGAGGCCGTGGCCCGGCGCGCCGCGGGGCGCGCGCCCGCGGGCGTGCCCCCGGGCACGCCCGTCGAGACGGTCGGCAAGGGCCGCGACCGCATCGAGATCGGCTTCTGGGGCGAGACCTGGACCGTGCGCCCCTCGGCGCTGTTCGCCATCGGCTTCGGCGTCGGGATCGTCTCGTCGGCGCTGGGCGTGGGAGGCGGGTTCCTGCTGGTGCCGATCCTGACGGCCCTCTACCGGCTGCCCATGTACGTGGTCGTGGCGGCGACCATCCCCTACGTCATCGTGCTCTCGCTCGTCGCCCTCGTCACCTACAGCGGGATCGTGCCGGCGATCACGGGGATCGCCGTCGCACCGGAGTGGGCCTGGGGCCTGTTCGCCGCAGCGGGAGGCATCTTGGGCTCCTGGGCCGCGGCCAAGACCCAGCGTTTCGTGCCCGAGTATTCGTTGAAGGTCATGCTGGGCGCGATCACCGCCGCTGCCGGCGCGCTCTACGTCCTCGACATGTTCGTTGAACTGCCCTTCAGGCTGTGAGCCGCGCGACGGCCGCGGCCACCCCGTCCGAAGCGTCCCCCCGGATCGGCACGGACCTTGTGGTCACGACCTGGTCTTGAACGGCAAGGCGCCCCGAGGCATGGTGGCGGACGGGAAACGGAAACCGGGGTCGGGCCGTCATGGAACTCGCCATTCGCGAGACGAAAGCACGCCTCCCCGAACCGGTCGCCGCCGCGTGCTCGGCCTCGACGACGAGTAGCCGGGCCGAAAATGCCCGTTCTTCTCGACACGTCCTACCTTTACGACTTCATGGACCGGCCCGGAAAGTTCCGGGACTCCGAGCGTCGGGTTTTGGAGGCGCGCGAGGCCCGGACTTAAACGTGAGCGCGGTGTCGATCTGGGAGATGCGGCTCAAGCACAATGCCCGCCACCCGTCGGGTACGCGCAAGAGCCGCTTCTCTCCGGACGACGTCGTCGCCGCCCTCGAAGATCAGGAGGTGACGTTCTTGCCCATGAGCGCGCGCCATACCGCGCGGGCGCTCGAGCCGCCGCTCGACCACAAGGACCCGTTCGACGAGCTTCTGCTCGTCCAGGCTCAGGAAGAGGGTCTCAGGCTGCTCACCGCCGACCGGCGTCTTGCCGGTCATCCACTTGCGACCGCGTCCCGTGGGCGCGGTTAGGGCGATTTTTCGTCGCCGCGCCATGCTTCGCGGCGGTCCCGACACCGTTCCCGACCGGACAGGAACCGGGGAACGCGACGGCAAGACCGGCCGGCGAGCCGCGCGATGAGGCTGTTTCACCGAGTGCTGCCCTACCTGCCGTTCGTGGTGCTGGCGCTCGCCGTGCTCGTGGCCGTCTGGCACGTCAACGTCTACCGGTAGGCCGCCGGGATCAGGTCGCCGTCCAGCCGGCGTCGACGGAAATCGTCGTCCCGCTGATCGACCTTCCGGCGTCCGAACAGAGGAAGACCGCGGTGCCGGCGATCTCCTCCACCGAGACGATGCGCGGCAACGCGTGGCGCGCGCCCACCTGCTCGCGGACGAACTCCTCGACGTCGCGCCCCTCCCTCGCCGCCAGGCCCTCGGCCTGCAGGTCGTACATGGGAGTCTTGACGAAACCCGGACAGATCGCGTTGCAGGTGATCTCCCAAGGCCCGGCCTCCAGGGCCGTCGCCTTGGTGAATCCCACCACGCCGTGCTTCGCCGCCACGTAGGGCGCCTTGCAGGGGGATGCCACCAGTCCGTGGGCCGACCCCATGTTGACGATCCTGCCCCAGCGCCGCTCCTTCATGTGGGGCAGCGCGAGACGCGTCGTATGGAACGTCGCCGAAAGGTGGATGGCGATGATGGCGTCCCAGCCGTCGAGCGGGAATTCGTCGATGGGCGCGACGACCTGGATGCCCGCGCAGTTGACCAGGATGTCGAGCGACCCGAACGCCGAGACGGTGTCGTCGACGAGGCCGCCGATCTGGTCGGCCTCGGCGAGGTCCGCGCCGGAATACCGCACCTCCACGCCGTGGCGCCTGGCCATCGCGGCGCGCATGTCCTCGATCTCGCCGGCGTCCCCGAACCCGTTCATCATGATCCGGCTGCCCTCGGCGGCCAGCGCCTCCGCGATCGCCAGCCCGATGCCGCTCGTCGAGCCCGTGACAAGCGCGGCCCTGCCCTGCAACATGGCGTCCTCCCACTCTTCGGCGCCTTCCCGCCGTCCGCCCATCATAGGGGCCGCGCGGCGGCGTGCTACAGTACGAAGATCGCTTTTCCCCGGCATCGGTCCGCACCGGCATGAAGCTCACGCAGGGACAGATCGACACCTATCGCGCCGACGGGTACCTGAAGCTCCCGGCCGTCTTCACGCCCGGGGAGATGGAGATCCTGCGCGCGGACTGCTACGCGGTCCTGTCGCCGGACCGGGGGCGCGCGGACGGCAACGTCTCCGAGCTGAACAGCGCTTCCACGCGGGTCAGCTTCGGGGTCGATCTCGATTCAGGGGCCGTGGCCGCGGCCACGAGGCTCCCCCGCATCCTGGGTCCCGTGCGGCAGCTTCTGGGCGACCGCGTCTACCTGTTCCAGACGCGCGTCAACGCCAAGATGGGGCGCGTCGGCGAGGGATATCCCTGGCACACCGACTTCGCCAACTGGATCAACGACGGCGTCCGGCGCGGCTCCGTCGACGACATGATCACGGTCTGCGTCCTCCTGACGGAGTCGACGCCGGAGAACGGCGCCATGCGGGTCCTGCCGGGCTCCCACCGCCATGGCGTGGGCGAGCTCTTCTTCGATACCGAGTCGGTGGGCTACCGGTCCTACAATGCACCCGAGGCGTACGTGAAGAAGATACTGGCGGAGACGCCGCCCGTGTTCGTCGAGGGGACGCCCGGCGACGCGGTCCTCTTCGCGCCCGAGATCATGCACGGGTCGGAGGAGAACCGCTCCGACCGGGACAGGCTGTACCTGATGTTCATCTACAACCGGCCGGACAATCTTCCCGTCGAGTCGCAGGTCAGGCGGGAGCACATGACGCCGTACGTGAACTATCCCTACCGGGAAGACCTCGCCGCGCTCTCCGACGACGCCGTCATGGCCGCCGCCGGCCGCCGCAACGCGCCCTCCCGGCGGTGAGGGAGCGGCGACCGGCGCGTCGTTCTCCGGCACCCCACCTGTCCCGGCGGCACGGCCGGGGGAGGTGTTGCGGCTTCAGGGCGGTTCCAATCGGCCGGCAACCGCACTAGATTCCGTCCGCCGCCGTTCCACGCCAGCCGGAGGCCCGCCCATGAAGGAGGTGAAGTTCGTCGACGTCTCTGTGCGCGACGCCCCGCAGTCCCTGTGGGCGACGCGCATCACCAACGACATGATCATGCCCTTCGCCCCGCGCATGGACGAGATGGGCTTCGACTGGATCGACCTCGAAGGGGGCGCGGTGTTCGACGTCTGCGTCCGCTACCTGCGCGAGGACCCGTGGGAGCGCATGCGCCTCATGGCGGAGCGCTGCACGCGGACGCCGCTCAATGTCTGGACCCGCGGCCAGAGCCTGTTCACCTTCGACTTCTTCCCCGACGACATCGTCGACCTGACCGTCCGGCGCATCGCCGCCAACGGCATGCGCCGCCATACCTTCTACGACACGCTGGGCGACGTCCGGAACATCGCCCTCGCCATCGAGACGACGAAGGACGCCGGACTCTACTGCTGCGCCGGGTTCGCCTACGCGCTCAGCCCGGTCCACACGGACGGGTTCTACGCGGACATCGCAACGGAGATCGCCGGCCGCGGGGTGGACGCCTTCATCATCAAGGACGCGAGCGGCCTGCTCACGCCCGACCGGATCCGCACGCTGGTCCCCGCGGTCCGCGACGCCATCGGCCCGGACATGCCGCTCGAGCTCCACTCCCACTGCCGCGGCGGCCTGGCGGAGCTCTGCTACCTCGAGGCGGTCCCGCTCGGGGTCGACGTGCTGCACACCGCGATCGGCCCGATGGCGGGGTCCGACTCCCTGCCGCCGACCGAGTACTTCGTCCGGCATCTCGGCGACCGGGGATACGGGATCAGGCTGAACCTCGACGACCTCGCGGACATGGCGGACTACTTCATCGCCCTGGCCGAACGCCACGACAAGCCGCTCGGCGTCCACAAGCGCTACGACCCCAGGCTCTACGAGCACCAGATCCCGGGCGGCATGATCTCCAACCTGCACTCCCAACTCGCCGACATCGGCATGAGCGGCAGGTTCGAGGAGGTGCTGGAGGAAGCGGTGCGGGTCCGCGAGGACCTCGGCTATCCGGTCGTCGTGAGTCCCTTCGCGCAGTACATCGTCACCCAGTCGGTGATCAACGTGGCGCAGGGGGAACGCTACAGGACCATCCCCGACGAGATCGCCCGCTACGCGATGGGGTTCTACGGCAAGCCCGTCGGGCCCATCCTGCCGGAGATCGTCGAGCGGTCGGCCGACCACCTGGGCCTGAAGGAGCCCGTCACCGGGCGCGCCGGCGAGCTCGTGGAGCCGTGGATCCCCCGGCTGAGGAAGGAGCGCGGCCCCTTCGCGTCCGACGACGACCTCCTGCTCGCCGCCTTCTACCAGCCGCCCGTCCTGGAGCAGCTCTACGCCGTGCGCGACGCGCCCGGACGGCGCACCGACTATCCGGTCTCGGCGCTGACGCCGCTGAAGCAGCTCATGAACGAGGTCGAGAAGCGTCCGGCGCTCAGGTACGTCAGCGTCAGGAAGGGCGACTTCGCCTTCGAGGTCGAGGGACCCGCGTTCCGGGCGGCCGCCGAATGAGCGCCGCCGAACCCGGCGCCCGGGCCCTGGCGGCGCTGTTCGAGCCGAAGTCCGTCGCCGTCGTGGGCGCGTCCGAGGACGCGACCCGCATGGGCGGCGGGCTCATCCTGAGATTCCTCGACCTCCACGGGTACGGCGGCGCGGTCTACCCGGTGAACCCGAAGTACGAGGCGGTGAACGGGCTGAAATGCTTCCCGTCCCTCGCCGACCTTCCCGGCCCGGTGGACCTCGCCGTGCTCTCGGTGCCGGCCAAGGTCGTCCGCCAGGCGGTGGAGGCCCTCGAGCCGGGCCGCGTCAAATGCTTCCTCGTCATCACGTCGGGCTTCGGGGAGCTGGGCGAGGACGGCCGGCGCATCGAACGGGAGCTGATGGACCTTATCCGCGGCAAGGGGGGCCGCGCCGTCGGCCCCAACTCCGTCGGCTCGATCAACCTGTGGAACGGCGCCGTCCCCTCGATCACCCAGCTCCTGGACCGCACGGACGTGGCGCCCGGCAACGTCGCCCTGGCGAGCCAGAGCGGCGCGGTCGGCGCCGCCATACTCACCGAGGCGGAACGCCAGGGGATCGGCACGGGACACTTCGTGAGCTCGGGCAACGAGGCGGACCTCGAGTTCTCCGACTACGCCCGATACCTGATCGGCGACGACCGGGTCGGCATCGTCGGGGGATACGTCGAGAGCATCCGCGAGGGCGCCGCCTTCATGGACGCCGCCCGGGCGGCGCTGGAGGCGGGCAAGCCCCTGATCGTCCTCAAGGTCGGCAAGTCGGCCGCCGGCGCGGTCGCGGCCCGGTCGCACACCGGGGCGCTGGTGGGCTCGGACGACGTGGCCCAGGCTGTGTTCGACGCCACCGGCGTCCTGCGCGCCGCCGACGGCGACCAGTTCATCGACGCCATGAAGGTCTTCGACAAGACGCCGGTGTCCCGGGGGACGCGCGTCGCGCTGGTCTCCCATTCCGGCGGCGCCGGCGTGCTCGCGGCGGACGCCGCGGCGGACGCCGGCCTGGACGTGCCCCCGCTGCCCGAGGAGCTGCGGGCCAAGGTCGCGGAAATCCTCCCGGCCTACGCCGGGTTCAACAACCCGCTGGACGCGACGGGTCCCATGGTGTTCCGGCCCGACATCCTCGCGCAATGCCTGCGCATCCTCCTCGAAAGCGAGCATTACGACGCCGCCGTGCTGTCGGTGAAGCTCATCTGGCGCAACGGACTCGAGCTGATCGAGGAGCTGACCAGGCTTCGCGCCGACGTCGGCAAGCCGTTCGCGGTGTCCTGGGTGGCGCCCCACGAGAACGCCATGGAGGCGATCCGCAAGGCGCCGTTCCCCGTGTTCGGAGATCCCGCGCGGGCCGCGCGGAACATCGCCGCCAGACTCCTCTACGACGAACGGCGCCGCGTTCTGCTCGCCGACCCCGAACCCGCCCGCGACGTCGCGCCCGGCGCGGCCGGCGGCGCGCCGCTCGACCGCGTGGAGACCCAGAGGGCCGTGCTGGAGGCCTATGGCGTCCGCCTGCCCCGCGAGACCGTCGCCGCGACCGTCGAGGAGGCGGAGGCGTTCCGCGCCGGGCTCGACTCGCCCGTCGCCGTGAAGGTCGCCTCGCCCGATATCGCCCACCGGACGGAGATCGGCGGCGTCGTCACGGACGTGCGCGGCGGGGCGGCGCTCGCCGCGGCCTTCGGCGCCGTGGAGGCCAACGCCCGGCGGCACCGTCCGGACGCGCGCATCGAAGGCGTCCTCGTGCAGGAGATGATCGGCGGCGGGCTCGAGGTCCTGATCGGCGTGAAGCGGGACCCGGTCTTCGGCCCGATGATCGTCTTCGGCCCCGGCGGCACCCTGGTGGAGCTCGTCGCCGACGTGAACATGCTGCCGGCGCCGGTCGGCGAGGCCGCGGCGCGGCGGGTCCTGGAGGAGTCCGTCCTCGGCCCCGTATTCCGGGGATACCGGGGCGGCCGCCCCCTGGACGCCGGCGCGCTGGCGAAGACGATCGCCCGGGTCTCCTGGCTCGCGGCCGACCGTTCCGAGATCGCCGAGCTCGACCTCAACCCCGTCCTGGTCCTCGGCGACGGCGAGGGCTGCGTGGCGGTCGACTACGCGTTCACCCTGGAGCCGTAGGCCCCGTGTCCGGCGACGCGCCCCTCACCTACCGCGACGTGGCGACGATCCTCGCGCTCGCCGACGGGCCGCAGGAGGGCACGTTGACGCTGGCGCAAGGCGACATGGAAATCCGCGTCGAGAGGGCGGCCGCCCTCCCGGCCGCCGAAACGCCCCCGGACCCGGCGGCGGAGGCCCCGCGATGACGTTGTCGGCCCGGGACGTGATCGAGATCCTGCGCACGCTGGACGAGCTCGGCTACCGGCGCTTCCGCTACGAGCAGGGCGGCGTGCGGCTCGAGGTGGACGCGGCGGGAGTCGGCGGCACGGCGCCGGCCGGGACGGCCCCCGCCGCCGAGACCGCGGCCGCCGGGGAGCGGGCGCCGCCCCCCGCGGAAGCGTCGGCTCCGGCCGAGACGCCGGCCGGGACTCCGCCCCGGGACGGGCTGGTCAGCGTAGACTGTCCGATGACCGGCACGTTCTATCGCGCGCCTTCGCCGGGCGCGCCGCCGTTCGTGGAGGTCGGAGGCGACGTGAAGGCCGACGACACCGTGTGCCTCGTCGACGTGATGAAGCTCTTCAATTCCATCCCCGCCGGAGTCGCCGGGACCGTCGTCGAGATCTGCCCGGAGAACGAAGCGCAGGTGAAGGCCGGCCAACCGCTGATGTGGATCGAGCCCGCGGGTTGAAGCCGGGACCGCCGGCGACGGGGCGAATTCGCACAGTCCGCACGGAGTCGGGGCCGGCGGCGCCAGTTCCGCGGCCGGCTCCCGGGTAGGCGGGCATCCCGCCGGCACGATGCGGGCCAGAGACTCGCGTACCAATTCGCACAGTTCGCACGGAGTCAGGGCGGTGGGTCGTGTGGATGTCTCGGCCGGCTCCCCGGCCCTCTGGGTCCGCGGGTATCCCGCCCGCACGACGTGGGCCGGAGACTCGCGCACCAATTCGCACAGTTCGCACGGAGTCGTGGGGGCGTCCGGCTTCCCAGCCCCCCCGGATACGCGGGCGTCCCGCCCATATACTTTTTGTCATTCCCGCAAAAACAGGAATCCATATATCTGACAAATTTTTCATATAAATCAATATGTTATTGAAAGTTCCACGCATGCGGGAGTCCATATGACTGCTGGAGCGGGACTCATCGGCATGAGGACGCCGGACCGGAACGCAAGCGGTGCAAGGCGCCGGTGGCCGAGCTTCGGAAATAAATGGAAAAATTTACCAATTCGTTGATTTTTGCCTTGCATACCCCGCCCGACTCGGGTAGGGTACTGGAACAGGAATGACGTGATGACCGCCGGACATCGAGACTCCCCGGAAGACCGTTACCCGCGGCAAGAGCCGGTCGCCATCGTGGGCATGGCCTGCCGGTTCCCCGGCAGCCGGAGTCCCGCCGAATTCTGGAAACAACTGGCCGCCGGCGAGAACGCGGTGCGCGAAGGCCCGCCCGGATCGGTCATCGGGCGCACGGGACCGCTCTTTCCGGACTCCGACGCCGGTAGCGAAGCGTTGCGGTTCGGCGCGTTCATCGACGACCTGGACCGGTTCGACGCGGAGTTCTTCCGCATGTCCCCGATCGAGGCCCAGATGCTCGACCCCCAGCAGCGCCTGATGCTGGAGACGAGTTGGCAGGCCCTCGAAGACGCGGCGGTCGATCCCGAGAGCCTGAAGGGCGGCCGCACCGCCGTCTATGCCGGCATCAGCAACTACGACTACCGGGACATGGCCATCCATACGCCCGAGACCGTCGAGCCCGCCGCCGGCCTGTACGCCGTCACCGGCACGGCGCTGAACACGGCCATCGGCCGGGTCTCCTTCGCTCTCGGTCTCGAGGGACCGTCGATGGCGATCGACACCGCCTGCTCGTCCTCCCTGGTCGCCATCCACTTGGCGGTGGCGGGCCTGGAACGCCACGAGACGGACCTGGCCCTTGCCGGCGGCGTCCATGTATTCCTCGCCGGACGCCCGCTCGAGCTGCGCGCCAAGGCGGGCATGCTGTCGCCCACGGGACAGTGCAGGACCTTCGATGCGTCGGCCGACGGGTTCGTCTGCGGCGAGGGCTGCGGCCTGGTGGCTCTCAAGCGCCTGAGCGATGCGGAAGCCGCCGGCGACCGCATCTGGGCCGTCATCCGGGGCACGTCCGTCAACCAGGACGGCGCCAGTCAGGGGCTGACCGTACCGAGTGGCCACTCCCAGGAGCGGGCCATGGAAGAGGCGCTCGCCCGCGCCGGCGTCCCTCCGTCCCAGGTGGACTACCTGGAGGCCCACGGCACCGGCACCGTGGTCGGCGACCCGATCGAGGTGACTGCCGCGGCGTCGGTCCTGGGACGGGAGCGCGAAGCGGAGCGCCCCGTGCTGATCGGTTCCGTCAAGACCAACATCGGACATCTGGGACCCGCCGCGGGCGTCGCGGGCCTGATCAAGGCCGTGCTGGCGATGAGGCACGGCGCGATTCCGCCGCACCTGAACCTCGAGACCCCGAACCCCCGCCTGGACTGGGACCGCCTGCCCGTGCGCGTGACCGACGCAACGATGGACTGGCCCCTCCATCCTGGCCGCCCGCCTTTGGCCGGCGTGAATTCCTTCGGCTGGTCGGGCACGAACGCCCACGTGATCGTGGAGGGATACGGGGAGACGGACGCCGGGTCCGCTGTCGCCGAAGCGTTCTCCCCCATGGGGTCCGCCCGGCCCGTCGCCCTGACGCCTCCGCCGTGCGGGAAGTGCGGAGCGCGGGAGACCCGCCTGCTTCCCCTTTCGGGAAAGTCGCGCCGCGCGCTTCGGGACTCGGCCGCACGTTATCTGTCCTGGCTCGACCTGCACGCGAACGCGCTTTCGCCCGAATCCGGCGCCGCCGACCCGACCCTCTCGGACATGGCCTGGACCGCCGCGGTCGGAAGGAGCCACTTCCCCCACCGCGCCGGACTCGTGTTCAGCAACCTCGTCCAGCTTCGGGAAAAGCTGAAGGGCCTGGCGGAGGAAGAGGGCGAGGAGACCGGCCCCGCCCCGCGCGAAGCGGCGAAGGTGGCCTTCGTCTTCACGGGCCAGGCGAGCCAGTGGGCCGGCATGGGCGAGACGCTGTACGAGAGGGAGCCCGTGTTCCGGTCGGTCCTCAAGCGCTGCGACGGGCTGCTCTCCGGGGAGCGGAAAATCTCCTTGCTGGACGTCATGTTCGGCCGCAACGGGACCGGCGGACTGCTCGACGAGCCGGCCTGGACCCAGCCCGCCATCTATGCCCTGGAGTGCGCCCTGACGGCCTTGTGGAAGAGCGTGGGCGTGAGGCCGGGCGCGGTGGTGGGGCACAGCTTGGGAGAGATCGCGGCATCGCAGGCGGCCGGCGTGCTCACCCTGGAGCAGGGTCTGCGCTATGCCGCGGTCCGGGGCGAACTGCTGGGCGCCACGCGCGGCGACGGCGCCATGGCCGCGGTGTTCGCGCCCGCGTCCCGCGTCGCGTCCGCGGTGGCGGAGCGGAACGCCGCCTCGGTGGACGTGGACTTGAGCGTCGCGGTGGACAACGGGCCGCAACAGGTGGTGAGCGGCCCGGCCGCCGACCTCGAGGCGGTCCTGCGACGCTTCGAGGCCGAGGGCGTCAAGGTGGCGCGATTGCGGCGCAGCCCCGCGTACCACAGCGCCCTGGTGGACCCCGCCCTGGACGACCTCGAAGCCGCGGTCGCGGAGATCGCGCCCGCTCCCCCGGCCCCTTCCGTGCCCCTCGTGAGCAACGTCACGGGCCGGCGGATCGAGCCGGACGAACCGATGGACGCCGCCTACTGGCGCCGCCACGCGCGGGAGCCGGTGGCCTTCCGCGCGTGCGTCGAGACGCTGGCGGAAATGGAGGTGGACGCGGTCGTGGAGATCGGCCCCCACGCCGTGCTGGGGCCGGTGGTCTCGATGACGTGGCCGGAGTCGGCGCCGGCCGGAGCTCCGGCGGTCCTCGCGAGTCTCCGGCGTCCGCCACGGGATGCGGAAGAGGCGATCGTGGACACCAGCGGCGGTTTCGTGGAGGCCGCCGCCGGAGCCTGGGAGGCGGGCCTGAACATCGCGTTCGCCGGTCTGTTCGACGGCGAGGCCCGGCGCCGGATCTCCCTCCCCGGTTATCCGTTCCAGCGCGCCCGGCACTGGGTCCCGATGTCGAAGCGCCGCCGGCGGACCGCCGGTCATCCGCTGCTCGGGGCGCGGCACGAATCGCCCCGCGGCCAGATCATGTTCGAGACCGAGATGTTCCCCTCGGACCCCGCCTGGATGGCGGACCATCTGGTCTATGAGCGGGTGGTCGCTCCCGGGGGGCTCTACGGCGCGATGGCGGTCTCGGTGGCTCTGGCCGACCGGAACGGCTCGGCGACCGTGGACGACGTGCAGATGCACAGCCCCATGATCTTCGACGACGTGGAACCGGAAGACGGGGGGAACGGCGCGGGCCGCAAGCTGCAGCTCGTTCTGGACGATCCCGCCTGCGCCTCGGCGCGCCGTTTCGAGGTTTTCAGCAAAGGGGAAGGCGAGGAGAGCTGGACCCTGCACGCCACGGGCAGCCTCTCTTCGGACGCGTCGGGCCCCGAAACGCCCGTCCCGATCGATCTGGATGCGCTGAGGGCCGAGTTGCCGCCCCACGATCCGGCACGGTTCTACCGCATGAGGTGGGGCGGCGAGATCCATCTCGGCCCGTCCTACCATACGCTCAGAGCCGTCTGGGCCAGGGAGGGCGAGGCGCTGGGCGAACTCGTTCTCCAGGATTCGGTGGACGCGAACGGCACGGACATGCACCCCCTGCTCCTGGATGCCTGTTTCCAGATCTCGGCGGTGGCCCGGCATCTCTCGAAGGTCGAGCAAGGCGCGGTCTACATGCCCTTCGGATGGGAACGCCTGTCGGTGACCGGCCCCATGCCGGAGCGGGTGGTCTGCCATGCCGTCTTGAGGAAGCCGGCCTCCGGGAACGGGGCGGCCGCGGCATCGACCGCGCCGCCGGAAACCGTGACCGTGGACGCCCGGCTCTATTCCGTGGACGGTGTTCCCATCGGCGTCCTGCGCGGCTACACGGCCAAGCGGGCGACTCGCGCCGCCCTCCTGTCCGCCAGGGAGGGACTGAAAGACCTGCTCTACGAAGTCGTCTGGCGGGAGAAACCCCGGAGCGGCGGCATGCCCCCGGCGGATTTCCTGGCCGACCCCGAAGCCGTCGCCGGGCGGTCGCGGACTCTCGCGGACCACCTGTCGGACGAGGGCGTCGCGACCCCGGACAGGGCCGCTCTCCTGCGAGACCTGGAGCGCCTGTCCCGGTCCTACGTCCTCGCGGCCCTCGAGCGGCTGGGGTGGGACCGCGGGGCGGGCGAAGCGCTCCGGCCGGAGGATCTTCGCCGCCGCCTGCGGGTCGTCGACGCGCACCGGTGCCTGTTCGGCCGCCTTCTCGGGATTCTGTCCGAGGCGGGCGTCCTGGCGCAGGCTGGCGGCGGTTTCGTCGTCGCAGCGGGGGCGGGAGACCCGCTCCCCGACGACTCCCTGGCGGACCCCGGGCCCTTCGCGGAGCGGCTCGCCGATCGGCATCCCCACGGGGCCAACGAGCTCGGCCTTCTCCGCCGCTGCGGCGCGGCGCTCGCGGAGGTATTGCGGGGCCGCCAGGACCCCCTGGCCCTGTTGTTCGCCGACGAGGGGACGAGCGCGGCCGACCTGTACCTGAAGGCTCCCGCGTCCCGCGCCGCGAACCGGATGCTGGGAGACGCGGTGGCGGCCGCGGTGTCCGCTCTTCCGGAGGGCCGGCGCCTGCGGGTGCTGGAGGTCGGAGCGGGAACCGGGTCGGCGACGGCGTCGATCCTCCCCCGGCTGCCCTCGGACCGGTTCGACTACACCTTCACGGACATCTCGGCGGGCTTCTTCGCCCAGGCCGAAGCGCGTCTGGCGCCGCATGCCGCGCCGGTCGAGTACGAGCCCCTGGACATCGAGGCGGACCCCGCGGCCCAGGGCTTCGAGTCCCACGGCTACGACCTCGTGATCGCCGCCAACGTCCTGCACGCCACCCGGGACCTGGGAGAGACGCTCGCCCACTGCCGGGACCTCCTGGCGCCGTCGGGCCAGTTGATCGCGCTCGAAGGGCTGCGGCGCCGGGCCTGGCAGGATCTGACCTTCGGGCTCCTGGACGGGTGGTGGCGGTTCGCCGACTCCTACCGGCCCGACCATGCCCTGGCGGCCGCCGCCGTATGGCGCCGGGCACTGGGCGACGCGGGCTTCTCCGACGTCGAGTTCCTCGGGACCGCGAGCCCCGATACCGACGATCCCCTGGGTTCGAGCGTCATCGTCGCTCGGGGACCGGCGGACGTGGCGCCGTCCCCGGGCATCTGGGTCGTCGCGGCGGACCGGGGCGGCGCGGCGGCGAAACTGGCGGCGGACCTGGCGTCGCGGAACCAGACGGTGCTTCTCGCCGACGAAGCGGGGAGGGGTCACGGAGTCCCGCCGGAGTGCCCCGGCGTAATCCCGGCGGCGCTCGACCCGACGCGGCGCGAGGCCTGGCGGTCCCTGCTGGAAGATCTGCCCGGAGACGCGCCGTTCAGGGGCGTGGCCCATCTCATGGCGCTGGACGGGCACGGAGCCGCGGCGAGCACCCAAGAAATGGCGGAGGACGTGACCCGGGCCGCGGCCACCGCTCTGGCCCTCGCCCAGGGCATCGTCGACGCCCGCGTCGTTCCGGCCGAAGGGATCCGGTTCGTGACGCGCGGCGCGCAGATCCTGGAACACGATTTCCTCGGGCGGAAATCCGGCGAGCTCGCCGGCGCGGCCCTGTGGGGGTTCGGGAAGGTGATGTCGTTGGAAGCGGCGCACCTCCAGCCGAGGTCGATCGACCTGGATCCCGGAGCCGGCGCGGCGGCGACGTCCGGCCTCGTCGAGGAGCTCCTGTTCCCCGACCCCGAGACCCACGTCGCCTGGCGGGGAGGCTCCCGTTACGCCGCCCGCCTGGTCCGGGCCGGCGCCGACGATGCGCGGATCGCCCTGCCGGAAGGCGCGGAGTGGGGCATCGGCCCCGACGACCCGGAGGCCGGGCTGGCGTCGCTCCGCGCGAAGCCGAGGCCCCGCCTCCCCCTCGGGTCCGGTGAGGTCCGTGTCGCGGTCGAAGCGGCGGGACTCAACATGGCCGACGTGCTCATCGGCATGGGCGCGGTCGCGTACGACCGGGAGATAGGCCGCGAGATGTACGGCCGGGTCCTGGAGACGGCCGAGGACGTCGAGGGCCTCTCCGCCGGCGACCCCGTCGTCGGGATGGGGTTCGGCTCGTTCGCCCCGGAGACGGTCACGCGGGCGGCCCTGGTGGCCCCGGCCCCCGCCGGTTTCTCCGCGCCCGCCCTCGCCACCGTGCCCACCTGCTTCGTGACCGCCGAGCTCGCGTTCGAGACGGCGGGGCTGGAGTCCGGCGAGCGCGTGCTCGTCCACGCCGGAGCCGGAGGGGTCGGGCTCGCCGCCATCCAGTTGGCCCGCGCGGCCGGCGCGGAGGTCTTCGCGACCGCCAGCGCCGGGAAGCGCCCCTACCTGCGCTCCCTCGGCGTGGCCCACGTTTTCGACAGCCGGCGGACCGGGTTCGGGACGGAGATTCTGGCCGTGACGGACGGCGAGGGCGTCGACGTCGTGCTGAACAGCCTCACCGGAGAGGGTTTCATCGAGGCGAGCCTGTCCTGCCTAGGCTCCGGCGGCCGCTTCGTCGAGATCGGCAAGCGGGGCATCTGGAGCGAGGAGGAGATGTCGGCATCCCGCCCCGACGTCGCGTACTCCATCCTGGATCTGGATGCCCTGAAGCGGACCGATCCGGCCCGCGCCGGCGCCTCCCTCTCCAGGGTGGCGGCTCGCCTGTCGGCGGGAGAGCTGGCTCCCCTGCCCCGTACCGTCTGGCCCGTTGCCGAGATTCGATCGGCAACGGAGGCGATGCGGGGCGCCCGGCACGTCGGAAAGAACGTCCTGCGGATGCCGCCGCTGGCGAGGGCCGGTCTCCGGCGGGACCGCACGTACCTCGTCACCGGCGGCCTGGGCGGGATCGGCTGCGCGGTCGGGCGCTGGCTGGCCGAAAACGGTGCCGGCGTCATCGTCCTCAACGGCCGCCGGGACCCCGACCCCGCCGCCCTGGAAGCGATTCGCGAGCTCAGGGAAAGCGGCGCCGACGTCCGGGTGGAGCTGGCCGACGTGACGGACTTCGCGGCGGTCGACGACATGCTCGCCCGGATCGACGCGACCCCGGCGCCCCTCGGCGGCGTCGTGCACAGCGTGGGCGTCCTTTCGGACGGCGTCATCGAGAACCAGACCTGGGACCGGTTCGAGAAGGTCCTGTGGCCCAAGGTGCTGGGCGCCTGGCATCTCCACCGGGCCACCGGAAACCGGGACCTGGACATGTTCGTCCTGTTCTCCAGCGTGACGGGCGTGGTCGGGAACCCGGGGCAGGCCAATCACGCCGCCGCCAACGCCTTCCTGGACCAGCTCGCCGCCCACCGGCGCGCCCTGGGCCTCCCCGGACAGGCGATCGCCTGGGGGGCGTGGTCGGGGATCGGGGAGGCGGAGGAGCAACGGGAGAGGATCGAAAGGCAGCTCGCATACACGGGCGCCGGATGGATCGCGCCGGAACAGGGCATCGAGGCCTTCGACCGGCTGGTGAGGCAGGACCCGACCGCGGCCACCGTCACCGCGGTCGACTGGTCCGCCATCGCGGAGGGACTGGAAATCCGGCCCCCGTTCCTCGAGGACCTCCTCATGGCGACGAGGGCTCGCAACCGGGAAACCGAAGCCCCCGCCGCTCCCGCCGCCGGCCTGTTGTCCGAACTGCGCGACGCCCCGGCGGAAGAGAAGGAGGACGTCCTGGCGACCTTCATTCGGCGGGAGTTGACGGCCGTGCTCAGGCTGGCCTCTCCGCCCCCGGCGACGGCCGGCTTCTTCGATCTGGGCATGGACTCGCTGATGGCCGTGGAACTGCGGAACCGGCTGAACCGCGCCTTCGCCGGGGAGTACACGGCATCCAACACGATCGTGTTCGACCATCCCAGCACCGCGGACCTCGCGCGGCACCTGTCGAAGGAGGTCGGCGCGCTTGCGGGTCCGCCTCCCGTTCCCGAGCACGCTCCCGCCCGCTCCCGCCCGGAGATCCGCCATGAGCGCGAGGGCATGGCGATCGTGGGCATGGCGTGCCGCTTCCCCGGCGCCGAGGACCTGTCCGCCTACTGGGAGCAGCTCATGGCGGGCGCCGACATGGTCACGGACGGACGCCCGGACTTCGGCTCCTGGCTCCATCGCGTCGGCGATCCCGACGCGGAACACCCCGCCTACCGGTGGGGCGGGTATGTCCGGGACCTCGACCGGTTCGACGCGGAGTTCTTCGGGATCAGGCCCATCGAGGCGGAAGCGATGGATCCGCAACAGCGGATGCTGCTGGAGACGAGCTGGCATGCGCTCGAGGATGCCGGAATCGATCCGGACGGACTCAGAGGCAGCCGCGCCGGGGTGTACGCCGGGATGAACGTCAGCGAATACCGCGACCTCACGATCGCAAGCGGCAGGGAAGGCGGCTACTTCGGCGCGATGCCAAGCATTGCCGTCGGACGAGTTGCCTTCGCGCTCGGCCTCATGGGGCCGGCAATCCCCCTGGAGCTGAACTGCGCGGCGTCGCTGGCAGCGGTGCACGAGGCGTCCGTCGCGTTGCAGCGGGGCGAAGTGGACCTGGCCTTGGCGGGCGGAGTCAACGCGGTTCTGTCGTCCACGTTCACGACCTCGCTCATCGAGCACGGCGTGCTGTCGCCGGATGGCCGGTGCATGACCTTCGATGCATCCGCGGACGGCTACGTCCGGGGAGAGGGATGCGGGATCGTGGTCCTCAAGCGGCTCGGCGACGCGGAGGCGGACGGGGATCGGATCTGGGGCGTGATCCGCGGTTCGGCGGTGAACCACAGCGGGACCGCCGCCGGATTGACGATACCGAGCGGGCCGGCTCAGGAGCGGGTGATCGAAGAGGCCCTGTCCCGGGCCGGCGTCGCGCCGTCGGAAGTGGACTATCTGGAAGCCCATGGCACGGGATCGGCTCTGGGCGACCCCATCGAGGTGCAGGCCGCGGCGGCGGTCTACGGCAGGGGGCGGGAGGCGGAGCGGCCCCTGCTGACGGGTACGGTGAAGACCAACATCGGCCATCTCGAGTCGGCGGCCGGCGTCGCGGGTCTCATCAAGGTCGTGCTGGCGATGCGCCATGGCGTCATCCCGAAGCACCTGCACTTCGCCACGCCGAACCCGCACGTGGACTGGGACCGGTTGCCGGTGCGGGTGGTGTCGAAGCGGACGGGCTGGCCCCTCGACGGCGGCCGTCCGCCCCGCGCCGGAGTGAGCGCGTTCGGGATGTCGGGCGCGAACGCTCATCTCGTCGTGGAGGGATACGGCGCGACAAACGGCGGCGCCGGGTCCGGCGAACGGCTTGCACCCCAGGGACCCCCGACGCCGGTCGCGCTTCCGGTTCCCGGGACGATCGCCGCCCCGCGGACGGACGGCGAGGGGTATCGCCGCCTTGCGGCACGGCTCTTGCCGCTCTCCGCGAAGTCGGGCCGCGCGATGCGGGAACTGGCCGGACGCTATCTCGCGTGGCTGGACGATAAGGACGCCGCCGCCGGGTCGGACGACAGCGCCGCGGATCCCGTGCTTTCCGACATGGCCTGGACGGCCGGCAGCGGCCGGAGTCATTTCAGGCACCGCGCGGCGGTGGTGTTCGCGGACCGGGGAGCGCTGCGCGAGGGTCTGCGGGCACTTGCGGCATCGGACGACACACCGCAGCCGCGGGAAGCAGAGAAGGTCGCGTTCGTCTACGCCGGAGAAGGCGGCCGGTGGAACGGCATGGCGGAGGCGCTCTACGAGAGCGAACCGGTCGCGCGCGCGGTGCTGGCGCGCTGCGACGCGGTGTTTCGCGAGTTGCGGGGCGAGTCGCTTCTGGACGTGTCAATTGGGACCGGAGAGGTCGCAGACCCGGCCTGGACCCATCCGGCCCTCTATGCACTCGAGTGCTCCCTTGCCGCGCTGTGGTCGAGCGTCGGGATACGCCCGGGTGTCGTCACGGGGTACGGCGCCGGGGAGCCGGCGGCCGCCCACGCGGCGGGCATCTTCGGCCTGGAAGACGGGCTCCGTCTCGCCGCGGCGCGGGGTGCATGGCTGGCGGCACGACCGGAGACGCATCCGGCGGGGGACGTCGCGGGCGAAACGGGGCCGACGGCGGAGGGCATCGTCTTGGGGCAGCCCTCTCTCACCCTGGTAAGCGGCTTGACGGGCCGCGCGATGGGACCGGAGGAGGTGCTGGACGAGGCCTACTGGCGCCGGCAGGCGCGCGAACCCGCCGCGCGCCGCCGCTGCGTGGAGACTCTCGCGGAGCGGGGAGTCGACACGGTCGTGGAAATCGGTTCGGGCGCTTGCCTGGGGCCGGAGATCGCGTCCGCGTGGCCCGACGCCGGGGCAGATCCGGCGGTGCTGTCGAGCCTGCCTCGCTGTCCGTCCGGCGACGGTTTCCTCGAAGCCGTGGCCGGCGCCTACCGGGCCGGACTTCCGGTCTCGTTCGCCGGCCTGTTCGCGGGCGAGTCACGGCGCCGAATCGCGTTGCCGGGCTATCCTTTCGAGCGCAGGCGCTACTGGGTGGATCCGCCCAAGGACTAGGTCATGTCACACGACACATGCGGGCACCGGCCGAGCCACGCCGTCAGGGTCCCCCTCTCCCTGCTCAGGGAGAGGGGGACTGTGGGGCACGGTCGGTCGTTCCGGGACGGAACACTATAGAAGTCCGGTCCTCTCGAGGAATTGCCGGAGAATCGCGACGCAGTCTTCAGGCTTTTCCAACTGCAGCAAGTGGGTCGCGTCGGTGACGAAATCGTAGTCCACGGTTCCGATCTGCCTCAGGTCGAAACTCGGCATGAACGCATAGGGCAGAGTCGGATCGCCTCCGACCACCTTCGTCGGACAGGATGGCGAATCGAGATCGAGCAGGGGAGCGAAGCTCCTCACATACTCCGCAATCTGCGCCTCGAATTCACGAGGACAACGGAGCTCGTACGCGTCGCCGTCTACCGTTCTTTTCAGGATCGTGCTTGCCATGAGTTCCTTTACGCCGGGCAGAACATGAGTAAACCCCGGCATGTAGCGGAGCAAATCCGCGAACTCCTCTTCGGACCGGAAGCGTTCGCACCTGCGCCGGGCCATCGCGGCCCCGCGTTCGGCGGCCTCGTCGAATTCGGTCTCGCTCGAAGTCGGCTTGCACAGGGGCGGATCGAACAGAACCAGCGCCGAGTAAGAATTCGTGAACGACAGCAGGGCTATCAGCGTCGAAAGCGAATGGTACACGCCGACGGTCGGCTTGGTCCCGTATCGGCGATCGATGGAGTCGAGAATGAGGTCATGGTCATGGATCAGAGTGGGAATATTGTGGTGTCTGCGGTCGCCGACGGAATTCCAGCCATGGTTGCGAAGATCGTACACCATCAGATCGAACTCGGCGGCGAGCAACGACCAGAACGGATAGTAGAGGTCGATCGCGAAACCGTTGGCGTGGCTCAGGACGAGACGGAGCGCGGAGTCGGGATTGCCGTGCCGGCGCACCACGGTGAGCGTCTCGTCGTCGAGACGGATGTCGCTCACAGAAAGCGGTTCCGGTACCTCCCAGCCGGCGTTCGGCGGCTTGTCCATGGGTCCGACCCGCATTCGTCCCTACGATTCCGCCCGCGGGGCGTCGGGGCCTTCGTCTTCCTCCACGTCCGGTTCCGGAGGCGGCGGGATTTCATGAGCGAGAGCGGCAGCGAATCGTAAGTTGCCGAGGTTCTCGAGCCGCCACCGGAGCGAGGATGTCTCCGGAAGCCGAATGACGCATCTTCTCGCGCCCCGGTACATCGACGGGGGAATCTCGAAACTCGCGGTGTCCAGCGACAGACCGGTGCCCACGGCTTTGACAAGGGCCTCCTTCATGGTCCAGAGGCTGTAGAAGAGGTCGACTTTCCGGGTTCCCCGCGCCGCCGCGAGCTCCGCCCGTTCGCCGGGCGCGAACAGCATCCGGATATCGCCGTCCATGTCGCGCCGCCGGGAACGTTCCTCCACGTCCACGCCGATGCGTCCTTGCGGCGCAACCGCGATCAAACCGTGCCGTCCGCTGTGGCTGACGTTGAACGAAACGGGCGCCGGCACTCCGCCGACCCGGGCAAACGGTTTGCCGTGGCAGGACGTTCCGAAGGAGAGCGCGCCGTTGTCGCAGCCGAGCTGCCGGCAAAGAAGGTCCCGCAGCGCCGCGCGGCATCGCACGTATTCCCGGCGTCGCGCGGGGCTCCGGAGACCGAGCCGGCGCGCCCGTTCCCGTCGGTCAAGCCATACCGAAGCCTCTCTCTCCCGAACGGGATGGGGCGTCAAATCCACGTGAACGACGGTCGCATTGCCGGACTTGTGGATCGTACGCATCATCGCCGGGACAGACTCACGCGCCGGCTCGCGGACCGGGCATCGACGCGCACGCGACCGGGCCGGCCCCCAATGCGGCAAGGCCGTGCTCAAGCGGCGAAGGGAAAGCGCGAAGACCCCGGACACACGGGCCTCCGCCCTCCTCCGACCTGACGTGGGCGGTTCCTCGGGGAGAGCCCCGCGAACCGACTCGCCTAACCGGCGTGCGAATCGAGGTACGCGGCGAATTCCCGCATGTTCCTGAATTTCGCGACCTCTTCGGGAGGGATCGTGACGTCGAACGCCTCCGCGACTTTCTTGACGAACGCAATCGCGTCCATGGACGAGACATCGCCCGCGCCCAATCCACCGTCGAGGTCCAGTTCCTCCTCGAGATTCAGGTGTTGACGGGCAAGATCCTGGATGCGGTCTTCGGTCTTGCTCATGAAAGAAACTCCCTTTTGGCGGCCATCTGCGATCAGCGTGCGAGCATGAGGGCATAACAGGCACGGACAAGGCACACAAGGCCGTTCGCCCTCCTTACTCGACCCTCAACCTCACCCTGTCCCTCTCCCGCAAGTGGGAGAGAGGACCCTGGCGGCGCGGTCCGTCGTTCCGGGACAGGACACCAGTCCGGTCCCGATGGCGGACGGCCTCCCGGCAACCCTACGCGATGCGCCGGACCGTGCGCCGGTTCCGGTCGCCGAAGTAGGCGCATTCGGAGAGAAGGTCGCCGTCCGCGGCTCCGGCTTCGGCGATTTCGATGTGCTGACGAGTGAACGGCTTGTACGGGAAAAAACCCTTCCCGTACTGCTCGGAGGGGTAT
This sequence comes from Alphaproteobacteria bacterium, assembly GCA_963663355.2. Classification (GTDB taxonomy): domain Bacteria; phylum Pseudomonadota; class Alphaproteobacteria; order UBA2966; family UBA2966; genus UBA2966. The sequence goes on along the minus strand of CAXXKS010000001.1, from coordinate 885,898 downwards.
TCGAGATTCCGCGCCCGTTGCAGGTCGTAATGCGATCCCGCATCGACGAAACGCATCACATGGGCCGCGCGTCTGGGAAGCTCGCCCTCCCCGAGCATGACGCTCCGGTGGATGACCATCTTGTTGAACAGGAGCACGTCGCCGGGCTGGAAATCTTCCTCGACCTGATGCTGCTCGAGTATCTCGACCATGGCCGGCGCATTGAGTACCCCCGTACGCATGCTGAAATACTCTCGCACGGTCGTCCTGATTCCGGCCCGCTCCTTGGCCTTGAGCGTCGAGACGACCGCCGGTTCCAGTTGTTCGAATACGAACTCGCCCGATACGACGTTCTGGGGAACGTAAGCCATTCCGCCCCGCTGCCCCTTCGTATCCACGGGGTGCAGCGGCGCCCACACCGTGCACCCGAACTCGCCCGCGGGTTGATAGCCGAAACTCTGCGCGCCGACATGCCATGGAAATCCCTCGTCGACGTTCTTCGTGATTTCGAAGCACAGTTCGAACGTGAGGAAGAGTTCCCGTTCCACCAGCTCCGTCAGGGCCTGCCGGAAATATCGTCGCTCCAGCAGTTCGAAGACGTCGTTCTTGTCGCTCTCGAAGTCGTACTTCGCCCGATTGAACATCGAATCCTTGGTCAAACCGTCGGCAATGTCTCGACCCATTTCCACTTCGACCCTGTCGAGCAACGTGCCGACCACGGCCCCATTCAAGAATCCGTCCAGTTTGACGAACCCGTCGCGCTGAAACCGCATCTTCTGCTCGGGAGTGACGCGAAACTCGTTTTCGAAGGGATGCGGACTCATGCCCTGCTCCTTTCCTTGCCATGGCGGGACCGGGACGCGAAGTCGGCGCACCCCGACCGCGCTCCGCCGCGGCTCGACGGCCGGCTCCGCGGGACGGGCGGCGCCAGGCCGGCGCATGTGCATCGAGGAACTCTAGCACCGCCGCCGCCGTCCCGTCCGCCTCACCCGGGTACGCGGGCGTCCCACCCGCATAGGGCGGGCGCGATGCCGGCCCGGCGTTCGACGCGCAATTCGATTTGCTCCCGCCCCCCGATGTGGTAGACTCGAAAATAAGGTCAGCATTATTGACGTAATGTTGGCGGGTACAGGTCGAAGGCAGGGGAGGCGACCCGGATGAGCATGGACGTCCAAGACACTCATCTCAAATTCAGTCACGACAACAACAGGGCCTACAGCGGCCACGAGAAACGCGCCGTTCCGCCGGAGGACCCCCGGCTGACGCACACCGACCCCGACACCCCGATGGGGGAGTTCCTGCGCCGGTACTGGCAGCCGGTCTGCATGTCGGAGGAGCTCACGGACGTTCCCAAGGCGATCAGGATCATGGGCGAGGACCTGGTGGCGTTCCGCGACAAGTCGGGGCAGGTCGGCGTGCTGCACCGCCACTGCGCCCATCGCGGCGCCTCCCTCGAGTACGGCATCATCCAGGAGACCGGCATCCGCTGCTGCTACCACGGCTTCCAGTTCGACGTGGACGGCCGGCTGATCGAGGTGCCGGGCGAGCCGGACGGCGGCGCCCGCCTGGCCGAGAAGGTTAGCCAGGGCGCGTATCCGGCCTTCGAGCGCCACGGTCTCGTCTTCGCCTACATGGGCCCCTACGACGAGATGCCGAAGTTCCCCGAATGGGACTTCTTCGACGCCTACGACGATCTCGAGCACGTGCCGTTCACCAACATCTATCCGTGCAACTACCTCCAGGCGTTCGACAACATCCCCGACCAGATCCACACCTCGCAGCTCCACAACGCGAAGATGCGGGTGGTCGGCGACGACGACGACGGCTATCCCGAGACGGCGCTCAATCCGGTGTTCACCCAGACGCCGGTGATGGAGTACGCGTCGGTGCGCGACGACACGGCGATGGTCTTCATCGCCGGCCGCCGGGTGGGCACGGACAAGATCTGGATACGGATGAACGACGTGGTGGTGCCGAACCTCACCATTCACGCCAACCTGTTCGAGGACGGCCGCGACACCCGGTTCTTCCACCGCGTGCACATGGCCCGCTGGTACGTGCCCATCGACAACGAGAACCACATCATCATCGGCTGGCGCATGTTCGGCGCGAAGATCGACCCGTTCGAGGCCGGGCGCAAGGAGCGGTGCGGCTACGACGACATCGACTTCCTCGAAGGCCAGACCGGCGGACGGCCCTACGAGGTGGCGCAGCGCATGCCCGGCGATTGGGAAGCCATCGTCAGCCAGCGGCCCATCGCCGTGCACGCGCTGGAGAACCCGATGCGGGGCGACATCGGCGTCTACATGAACCGCCGCAACCTGCGCCGCGCCCTCGACGGCGAGAACCCCCACGCGCAGCCCGGCGCGATGCACGCCAAGGCCAACGCCGGCGAACGCGACTACTGCTACACCAACAACACGGTGCTGGCGATCCCGGTGCGGGAGGACCGCGACGACGAGGAGCTCGTTCGCGAGGTGTGCAGGAAGATGGTCGAGATCGTCGCCGAAGGGGACCGGTACGAAGGCGAGGAGCGCGATACGTTCATCCGCAACGCGATGCGGGACTACGAACGGTCCTTCGCCGGAGCGGTCGCGGCGGAGTAGCCCCTCCTCCGGAACCCGGACAGGGGCCGCTCATCGGGCGGTTCCTGAAGGCCGGGGGTGGCCGATTACGTCGCCGCCGCCGTTTCCCGCCTTCGCGGTCGCGGCTTCGTCGGCGGGCAGGAGGTCGGCGAATACGAAGCCGTCACGCTCGACGACCGCCCCGGCGCGCACGTCGATCTCATTCGCGAACATCGGCCCGCGACAGGCGAAGGTATGAAACTCACCGTTCTCGCCGCACGGGTCGATGCCGCGGGGCAGCGCGTCGATCAGGGCGCGATCGTAGGTCCGGCCGGCGAAAGAGGGGTCCAACGCCTTGGGGTCGAGGCAGGTCAGCCGGGCGCGGAGCCCGGCACGGATCATCTCGCGCGCGAGACGGGCGGTGTCCCGGCCCCAGATCGGGAACAGAGGCTCGAGACCGAGGGCCGCGAGCTGTCGCTCCCGATAACGGCGGATGTCTTCCAGAAACAGGTCTCCGAAGATCACCGCCGACACCCCGTCGCTCCTGGCCTGCCCAAGCGCCGCGGCCATCGCGCCTTCGTAGTGTTCGTTGGAGCATTTTTCGGGGATAGGGACCCGGATCAGCGGCAGTCCCAAGGCCTCGGCCTGGAGTTCCAGGAGCCGTTCGCGAACCCCATGCATTGCCACGCGGCCCGCCGCCCGGTTGACGGTCGTCAGCAGCCCCGTCACCTCGACGTCGCCCTGGCCGCGCAGGACGTGCAGAGCCCAGGCGCTATCCTTGCCGCTGCTCCAGCACATCAAGGCGCGCGGCCGTCGTCCGTCCATGGCCCGAGTCAGCCAGAAGCCGCCGTCACAGCGTCGCCGCCGTTCCCAGGATCGCGGTCGCGGCGGCCGACCAGACTCCGCCGACGCCGTGGGCGACGGCGACCTCCGCCCCCGCGACCTGACGGTCTCCGCCCTGCCCCCGGAGCTGCCGCGTGGCCTCGACGATCGTGAAGATGCCGTACATGCCCGGGTGGCAATAGCTCATGCCGCCGCCGTTGGTGTTGACGGGGCACCCCCCGCCGGGGCCTATGCGCCCCCCCGAGACGAACGGCCCGCCCTCCCCCTTGGCGCAAAACCCGAGATCCTCGAGATGCACGATGGGGAAGATGGTGAAGGCGTCGTAGAGCTGGCAGACGTCGACGTCGCCGGGCGCGAGCCCCGCCATCCCGAAGGCCCGCTTGCCCGACTCGACTCCGGCGCTGACCGTCAGATCCGGCATCTGGTGGATGTGACGGTGCCAGTGCGCCTCGCCGGCTCCGAGCAGGTAGACCGGCTCCTGCCGCAGATCCCTGGCCCGGTCGGGCCGGGTGACGACGACGGCCCCGCCCCCGTCGGTGACGACGCAGCAGTCGAGCAGGGTGAAGGGCTCGGAGATCATGCGGGCGCCGGCGACGTCCTCGACGGTCAGGGGACCGCGCATGAAAGCCTTGGGGTTCATCCGCGCCCAGGCGCGGGTCTGCACGGCCACCTCCGCGAACTGCTCCCGCGTGGTGCCGTAGCGGTGCATGTGCCGCGCGGCGGACATGGCATACATGCTGATGGGCATGCGCGGCCCGTAGGGGAGCTCGTACGGGGACGGGTTGGCGTTGGTCGTGAAACCGCCCGCCCCGGACCGCTGGGTCGAGCCGTAGAGGATCAGCGCCACGTCGCAGGCGCCCGCCTCCAGCGCCGCGGCCGCGTGATGCAGGTGCACGATGAACGAGCAGCCGCCGACGGTCGTCGAGTCCGTGTAGCGCGGCCGGATGCCGAGATACTCGGCAACCTCGACCGAGGCCATCTGGTAGTAGACGGAGGCCGAGAAGAGGCCGTCGACGTCCGCCTTGCCCAGACCGGCCTCGGCGAGGGCCCGGACCATGGCCTGGGCCTGGAGGTCGAGCGGCGTGACGCCCTCGCCCACCGCGCCCAGGTCCGACTCGGCGACGCCGACGATACAGGCCCTGCCCCGCAGATCCTCGTCCATCCGGACGTACCGTCAGACCGTGTCCGGCCCGCCGAAGATGCTCGTGACCTGGGTCGAGAACACCCCGCCGCTGCCGTGGGCCAGCCCGATGCGCGCGCCCCCGACCTGCCGCTCGCCGCATTCGCCGCGGACCTGCCGCACGGCCTCGACGATCGTGAAGATGCCGTACATGCCGGGATGGCAACAGGACAGTCCGCCGCCGTTCGTGTTGACCGGACACCCGCCGCCCGGGCCAATGTTGCCGGCCGACACGAAGGGTCCGCCCTCGCCCTTGGCGCACAGGCCCAGGTCCTCGAGGAAGACGATGGGACTGATGGTGAACGCGTCGTAGAGCTCGAGGACGTCGACGTCGGAGGGCCGCAGCCCCGCCATCTCGAAGGCCCGCCTGCCGGACTCCGTCGCCGCCGTGGTCGTGAGATCGGGCATCTGCGAGATGTGCCGGTGCCAGTGCGCCTCGCCCGCCCCGAGCAGGTAGACCGGCCGCTGCCGGAGGTCGCGGGCGCGGTCGGGCCGCGTCATGATCACTGCGCCGCCGCCGTCGGTGACGAGGCAGCAATCCCGCGACGTGAAGGGTTCCGAGATCATGCGGGCGCCGAACACCTCTTCCATGGTCAGCGGATCGCGAGCGAACGCCTTGGGGTTCAGCGCCGCCCACTGACGCGCCTGGATCGCGACCTCGGCGAGCTGCTCGCGCGTGGTGCCGAACTCGTGCATGTGGCGCTGGGCGGCCATCGCGTACATGCTCACCGGCATGCGCGGCTCGTAGGGCCGTTCGTAGGGCAGCCAGTTCGCGGTCGAGACGAGCCGGCCCGAGTCGGAGCGCTGGGTGCTGCCGTACAGGATGGCCGCGACGTCGCAGGCGCCCCGGTCAAGGGCAACCGCCGCATGGAGCAGGTGCGACAGGAAGGACGACCCGCCGAGCGTCGTGCTGTCGGTGTAGCGGGGACGGATGCCCAGGTACTCCGCCGGCTCCACCGAGGCCATCTGGTAGTAGGCCGAAGACGAGAAGAGGCCGTCGACATCCGCCTTCGCCAAGCCGCACTCGGCGAGCGCGCGGTCGAGCGCCTGGGCCATGAGGTCTGCGGCCGTCAGGTGCGGCCCCACCTCGCCCAGGTCCGACTCGGAGACGGCGACGACGCAGGCCCTGCCCCGCAGGCCGCCGCCCATCAGGCACCCTCCGGCCTGAAGACGTGCTTAGGCAGCCGGCCCGCCTTGGCGTCGGCCTCCTCGACCGGGTAGACGGTCTTCAACTCCACGCGCATGCCGATCCGCACCTCGTCGTTGGGTACGTCCTCGACCGTGCTCATGATGCGAAACCCCTCGTCCATGTCGATGAGCACGACGTTGTAGGGCTCCCGGCGGCGCGAGTGGACGACGGTGCGCGTGTACACCTCGCCTTTTCCGGCGCTCGGCCTGTACGCGACGTTCGCGGACCCGCACGCCGGGCAGACGAGCCGGGGATAGAACGCCACGTGGCCGCAGTCGCCGCACGCCTGATAGATGATCTCGCCGTTGTCGAGGGCGTCTTCGTACGCCTTCAACGGCGGTTGCGCGGCGCTGCCGTCGGCCATGGTCCGATCTCCGAGTCGCCGGGTTCCCGGGGCCAGGGGGGTGAAGAACTTGCCCCGAAAGGAGGGCGGCAGTGTGTTGAGGCGTCCGATACGAGTCAAGGCGGCACGCGGCGGGCGGACCGTGCCGCCGGGTCCCCTCTCCCCGCACGGGGAGAGGGTCAAGAATGTAGTGCGGCGGCGGGGCGCTTCGCCGACCGGCGCGCCCCCGCCTACCCCGCGAACCTGGCCCGGTACGCGGTCTCCAGTTCCTTGAAGCGCGCGACGACCCGGTCGCGACGCTCCACCGGGTCGTCGAACCGGTCGGCGGCGTCGATGATGGCCGCGGTCATGTCCTCGCCGATCTCGTGCATCAGCCTGACGTCGGTCTCCGGGTCCGGATGCCGGGGCAGCTTGAGCAGCGAGTCCTGGGAGTAGACCTTGGTGATCTCCGGTCCGTCCGGCTGCTCGCTCGCCGGCGCGGGCCAGGCGTGAGGCACGTTGCCGTCGAGGATGTTCCGCAGCACCCGGCGGGTCAACGCGATGCCGGCGTCCGTCTTGCCGAGATGCTCGATCGCGTGCCGCGCCACCCCGCCCCACTGGCTGCCCTGGGCGTTCCAGTCGTCCGGGAAGCGTTGCGTCTCCTCGTAATCGAACCGCTTCACCTGCCCGTCCATGTCGGTGGTTCCCGGACCGTTGAGCGTCCAGTCGCCGCCCGGGAAGTCGTCCCCGTGGAGACGCCAGCCGATGAACAGCGTGTTCTCGTCGTCGATGGGAACCGGACGCCGGAAATGGAACGTGCGCTGGTAGTAGAGCGGCGCCTCGGGAAGCTCGAACGTAGACGGCAGGAAGGTGTCGTTCACCGGCAGGATATGGAACAGCCGGACCCAGACCGTCTCGTCGTCGACGCGCCGTTTCGACGTGTTGCGCAAGCCCCCGCCGTCGTTGCAGGTGTCGAATATCACGTTCGGGAGCACCCCGAATTCCTCTTCGAAGTGCTGCATGATGCGCTGGTGCAGGAACACCGAGTGGAACGGATCCTGATGGTTCTCGAAGGTCTGCAGCCAGTTGTTCTCGTAGGGGATCGAGAGCGGCGCGAACCGGGCGCCCGGAATCTCGAAGATGTCGTAGCGCGGGAAGTGCGGGATCAGGTCGGGCGGGCCCATGTAGGCGTGGACGATGCCGTGGTGCTCGTGCACCGGGTAGGCGCCGTGGAAGATTCCGTCCTTGAGCCTGGAGCCCGCCGGTTCGCCGGGCGTCTCGAGGACGGCCCCGTCGACGCCGAAGAGCCAGCCGTGGTAGCAGCAGCGGATGCCCTTCTCCGAGACGATGCCGTATTCGAGCGACGTGCCCCGGTGGCTGCAATAGCGCTGCAGAACGCCGATATCGCCGGACTTGTCGCGAAACGCGACCAGGTCCTCGTGGAGAATCTTGATGGCCTTGGGCAGGTCCGCGAGCTCTTCCGTCAGGCAGACGGGCTGCCAGAAGCGGCGCATGTACTCGCCCATCGGCGTTCCCGGGCCGGTCTCGATGAGGTAGGGATCCGGCGGCGGAATCTCCCGCATGTAATAGGCGCCGTAGCGCCGGCTCCGGGGAGCGGGTCCGTCGGGCGTTATTTCGCGTACCGCCATCTCACATCCCTTCGCCTGGGGCGTCCGACCGCATACGGGACGCGTTGCTTCAAGCCGCTTCCGCATTATACGGTCGTGCCGGCCCATTTGAAGGATCGAATTCGCGCGGCCGGCGGCCGCGGGCATCGGCCGTCCGGCCGGGAGGCGCCATGAAACCCAAAACCATCGGCGACATCGCGGTCGCCCGCATGGTCGACAAGGAAAGCACGGAACACCGCTACCAGAACTGGTTCCCCGACGTGCCCCAGGAGGTCTTCGACGCGCACCGGGACTGGATGGACCCGTATTTCTTCGACTACGACGCCGGCACCATCGTCTTCAGCTATCACGGTTTCGTCCTGAAATCGGAGCGCCACACCGTCGTCGTCGACACCTGCATCGGCAACGACAAGGAACGCGAGGCCCGGCCGCTCTACCACCTGCGCGACGATACGCGCTACATGGACGAACTGGCCGCCGCGGGCGTGCATCCCGAGGAGGTCGACTACGTCATGTGCACGCACCTGCACGGCGACCACGTCGGCTGGAACACCAGATTCGAGAACGGCGCGTGGAAACCCACGTTCCCGAACGCCAGGTACCTGTTCTCGCGGAAGGAACTGGAATACTGGTCGTCGATTCCGGAGGACGGGAACCATCGCCAGGCCTACCGGGACTCGGTGTCGCCGGTGATCGAGGCCGGCCAGTCCGTCACCGTGGAGACGGACCACGCCATCGACGACTCCCTTTGGCTCGAGCCGTCCGAGGGCCACACGGTCGGGCACTATTCCGTACGCGCCAGGTCGAACGGCGCCGAGGCGGTGCTCTGCGGCGACGTCATGCACCATCCCGTCCAGTGCGTCATGCCCGACCTCTGCACGGTCTTCTGCATGGACCCGGAAGCCACCCGGAACGTCCGCAAGGACTTCTTCGAACGTCACGCGGACACCGGCGTCATGGTCTTCCCCGGCCACTTCGCCGCGCCGACGGCCGGCTTCGTCACCGGCCATCCCGACGGATACCGCTGGAAACCGGACTTTTGAGGAACGAGGGGGCGGGCCGGGACCGCGGGCGGAACGCGCGCGGCTTTCTCCTGCGCGCGACCGCCGCTATGCTGGACACGGCCCGAACCCGTGGGAGGACGACGCGGTGACCCCCGGCGAACGCATGGAGATGGAGTGGGAGCTGAAGCGTCTCAACGACGACTACGTCCACCATGCCGACCGGCAGGACTTCGACTCGTTCGTCACCCTGTTCACGGAGGATGCCGTCCTGGAGATCGGCGGGATCGAGCGCCGCGGCCACGAGGCCATCAAGGGCCATTTCCGGGACCGCGAGCAGATGGTGACCCGCCACTTCTGCACCAACCTCCGGTACGAGCCGGTCGACGAGAACACGGCCCGGGGCGAGATCTACCTGGCCGTCTATCGCTGCGCCGGTCCGTACACGGAAGCGGACGGCCCCATCCCCTACGACCGGCCCGACTGGATCGGCGAGTACCGGGACATCTACGCGCGCACCGCCGAGGGCTGGAAGTTCTCCGAACGCCGCCTCCGCGTCCGCTTCGAGAAGGTGCGGTAGACCGGGTCCGGGGCTGACTGGCGTATTCGGGGAACCGTGCGGCAAAGCCGTAAGACCCGGATGTGCGGAGGCAACGTGCGACTGGCGTGACGGGAAATAGGCCAGTTACGCCTGCCGTGATCCAGGTCGGGCCGGGAGACACGCTTTCGGAGATTGCGGTCCGGCACGGTGTCAGCGTGGACGAACTGCAGCGGTGGAACGGGATCGAAGATCCCGACTCGCTGCAGGCTGGCCAGAGGATCGTTGTTTGCGCGGGTGCGGACACGCATGAGTGTTCCGTTTCCGGGACCGCGTCAGTGCCCCAGACTGCGCCTCCATCCGGCGTGGTGGCCGGCTCCTGGGATGCGTGGATGTGGGGCATCGTCGTTCTGACGCTCCTTTTGTTTCTGTTCCGCCGGAGACGCGGTCCTTCTCCCACGCGGGCAACTCCATTGAATTCGGCCGCGGCCGTGGTATTCGAGACGGAACGAAGGGGACTGGCCTCGCTCCCGTCCGCAGTCCTGCATCCGCACCATGCCAAAGCCGCAACGGTGAACGCCGACACGGTCAGGCTGGTCTTCCGTTCACGTTCCGCCGACATATCGTTGGGCGACGTGGAAACGGTCGATGTAGCGGGCGGCATTCTCCATTCCAGCGTTCGGATCGGCCATGCCGCCGGCAGCGCATATGTTTCCTGCCCGCGCCGCGCGACCGGCCGTGCTCTGGCCGCCGCCATCGAAACTGCGAGACGCGAATGGTGGCGCCGGGCTATCGCGCGCTGGCGCGCTCCGACGGTTCACGACCGCATCGCCGAGTTTGCCGATCTGCCAAAACGACCGTCGACGCGCTTCGTGAGCTTGAGGCAACGATGCACGGTGGGGTTCACGGCACGATGGCCGGATGCTGTCGGAAGATCCTGCGGGACATTCTCGCTGAAAGCGCCGGACGAAGCCCGGCGAAGGCAACGAGGCATTCGTCGTGAACTCGCCCGCTTGACCGGATCGGGCCCGGCCGCTCACCGAAGAGCAGCGCAGGGCGGTCGTGATCGACGAGCGCCGCAACCTGGTTGTCGCCGCGGCCGGCAGCGGCAAGACCTCGGTCATCGTGGCCAAGACCGGCTGGCTCGTCCGAAAGGGGTATCGCAAGCCGTCGGAACTGTGCGCCGCAGCCGGCAGCGGCAAGACCTTCTGGCCTTCGCGCGCGATGCCCGGAGGGAGATGGAGGAGCGGATGGACAAGCGCCTCGGCGCCGCGATCGCGCGCGACGTAACGGTGCGCACCTTCCACAGCCTCGGCATGGCGATCGTCGGCCAAGCCGAAGGAAAGCGCCCGGCACTCGCCGCGACGGCGGAGAACGACCGGACGCTGTTCGACCTGCTCAAGGGTATCGTGGCCGATCTGCTCGCCAACCGCGACCTCTCGGCGACGTTGGACGAATGGTTCCAGGAAAAGTTCGCTCCCTACAGGAGCCAGATGGAATTCAGAAACTGGGGCGAGTACCACGACTACATCCGCAAGTTCGACATCCGCTCCCTGAAGGGCGAGGTCGTCCGCAGCTTCGAGGAATGCGAGATCGCGAACTTCCTCTACGACAACGGTCGCCTACGAGTACGAGGCCCCCTACGAGCATGACCTGACGACGTCGGAACGGCGCCAGTACAAGCCCGACTTCCATCTTCCTGAGCACGGCATCTATATCGAGCACTTCGGGATCGATGCCGCAGGGAACACGGCGTCGTTCGTCGATCGGGGGCAATACTGGCGGGACATGGAGTGGAAGCGCGGCGTCCATGCCCAGCACGGCACGGTGCTGATCGAGACCTTCAGTTACGAACATGCCGACGGCAGACTGCTCCGGAACCTGACCGAAAAGCTCACGACCCACGGTGTGACGCTTTCGCCGATCCCGCGCGAGGAAGTGTTTACCACCCTCGAACAACAGGGCCGCATCGATCCGTTCACGCGGCTGTTGGCGACCTTCCTCCAGCATTTCAAGGGCAACCGGCTGTCCTTTGCCGATATCGCCGAACGCGCCGACGCTCACCGGGACCGGAGGCGGGCTCAGGCATTTCTCACCGTGTTCCGGTCGATTTTCGAGCGCTACCAGGAAGCGCTTGCCGCCTCCGGAGAAATCGACTTCCATGACATGATCGCCCGGGCGACCGATCTCGTGGAGGAAGGACGATACCGCAGCCCGTTCGGATACATCCTGGTCGACGAGTTCCAGGATATTTCACCGTCCCGCGCGCGGCTGCTGCAGGCGCTGCTCGACAGCTCTCCGGGGGCCCAGCTGTTCGCGGTCGGCGACGACTGGCAGGCGATCTACCGGTTCGGCGGCTCCGACATCGCGGTCATGCGAGAGTTCGGGGACCATTTCGGCACGTTCGAGCGCATCGATCTCGCAACCACGTTCCGCTGCGCCGATCGCATCGCCACGGTCGCGACCGATTTCGTGCTGCGCAACCCGGCGCAAATCCGCAAGACGATCGGTACGACGCGCAAGGCGGACCGGACCGCGGTATTCATCGGACTTCCCGGCGAGCAGGAACTCTCGCTTCTGAAGGAGGCGCTCGACCGGATCGTGGAAGATGCCCGCCGGCACGACGGCACGTCGGAGGTGCTGCTGCTGGGCCGCTACCGGCATCTGCGGCCCCGTAATCTGAACGCGCTTCCGAAGCAGTATCCGGGACTTCGCTTCACCTGGATGACCGTGCACCGCTCGAAGGGTCTCGAGGCCGACTATGTGGTGGTCCTCGGTCTCAGTTCGGGAAAGTACGGGTTTCCCGCCGAGGTCGCCGACGATCCGCTGCTCGATCTGGTTCTGGCGGCGCCCGAGGCCCATCCGAACGCCGAGGAGCGGCGCCTGCTCTATGTCGCCGTCACCCGCGCGAGACGGCAGGTCTACTTGCTGGCCGATGGCGGCCCGCCGTCGGAATTCGTGACGGAGTTGATCGACGGCGGATACGACGTCGAGGTGTTCGGCCGTCCGCCGGAGAGCGACGTACCCTGTCCACGATGCACCGGCGGGCGGCTGGAGCGCCGTGAGAACGCCCGCGGCGGAGGCGTCTTCTACGGCTGCTCGAACTTTCCGCTGTGCGAACACACGGCGCGTGCCTGTCCCCGTTGCGGGATCGGCCTTCCCGTCAGGTCCGGCGAGGCCTACCGCTGCCGCGATTGCGGGGGGGACATCGAGGCCTGTCCGGCCTGTGACGGCTGGCTGAACATCAGAATGGGCAGGTACGGCCGCTTCCTCGGCTGCTCCAACTTCCCGGATTGTGACTACACGAGAAACCTGCGGCAGTCGAAAAAAAGGAATGGGTCGGCGCCGGACGGCGCGAAATTAGAACGGCGCAGGCGACGTTGACAGCCGGATCGATTTCGCCCGTCAGGACATTTCTGCTTCAGTCCACATCGACACCGCCCAGGGGCGCGAAGCACTCACGGGTGAATTTCGCCAGATCCCGGGGACCGGCTCTCCCGCCGTTCACGGCGTCGCGCAGGACGACGCGCGCCTCCTCTTCCATCGAGCGGCCGTGTTCGGCGGCGCGCACGCGCGGGCGCGTCTTTACGTCGTCATCGAGATTACGGGTCGTGATGCTCGCTGTGTCGGTCCCCCGTCGCGGGTAAGAAAACGCCAAGCTATCGCGCGATTAGAAAGCGCAGCCCATGGCCGCGCAATGGCATGACCGCACCTGCCGCCGGAGCGGTCGGACGGAGAAGGCGTTCTTCGCGGCCCCGCTCCGTCACTTCAGCCAGAAGCCGCCGTCGACGACGAATTCGGTGCCGGTGATGAACGAGGCGTCCTCGGACGCGAGGAAGACGATGCCCTTGGCGATGTCCTCCACCGTGCCCAGCCGCTCGATCAGATGGAGTCTCGCCCCGATCTCGCGCGCCCGGTTCGCGCCTTCGCCGGCGACGTCGGCGACGCGCTTCATGGCGGCGGCGCCCATCTCCGTATCGACGATCCCCGGGTAGATGCCGTTGACGCGGATGTTGTAGCCGAGCGCCGAGACCTCCCGGGCGGCGGACCTCGTGAACAGCCGCACGGCGCCCTTCGACGACGCGTAGACGGAGGCGAAGGGCGAGCCCTTGATCGAGGACGTCGACACAAGGTTGACGATCGCGCCCGCCGGATCGTCCGCCGCGATCCGCTCCTTCATCGAGCCCATGGCGAACCGGGTGCCGAGCATCGTCCCCCAGACGTTGACCCGCATGATGAGGTCGTACTCCTCGAAGGCGGTCTCCTCGATCGATTTCTGGACATACGCACCGGCGTTGTTGACCAGCACCTCGAAGCCGCCGAGGCCGTCCACGGCCGCATCGACGGCAGCGGCCCAGTCGTCCTCGTTCGCGACGTCGTGACGCAGGCCCCGGGCCTCCCCGCCCCGCGCCCGGATCCGCTCGACCGTCTCCTCGACTCCGGCCTCGTCGATGTCGGTCGCCAGGACCCTGGCGCCGCGTTCGGCCAACAGTTCGGCCGTCCCGCGGCCGATGCCCTTGCCGGCCCCCGTGACGATGGCGACCTTTCCGTCGACGCGATTCATGGCGATGCTCCTTCGTAGACGACGCTGAAATCGCTCTCCGTGGAGAGCTCGAAACGCCTCAGCCCCGGACGGGCCTCGACCTCCTTCAGGAGATGCTCGGCGGGGGTGAAGGCGCGGTAGAACCGGGTGTAGTCGGCCTTGCCGCGCGCCTCGAACAGGGGCCGGAGGATCTCGTCCGGATACATCGCGGCGAGCAGGAGGTCGTCGTCCGAATCGAAGGGACCCCGCTCCCTGCGGATCCTGTCGAGGGCCGGAGGGACGTGGGAGCCGCTGGGGCCGGTCACGACGTCGGAGCTCTTCCTCGCCACCCGGTCGACGAGGTTCTGGTCGATGGGCGCCGGAGGACGGCCGTAGTAGCCGAGGATGTACTTCCGCAGCTCGTCGGGGACGGTCTCGTAGCGCTCTCCCCCCACGAGGTTGAGGACCGACTGGGTGGCGATGAACTGGGCCGAGGGGCTGACGATGGGCAGGTACCCGAGCTCCTTGCGCACCCGGCCCATCTCGTCGAGGACCTCGTCCAGACGGTGCTCCAGCCCGACGGTGGCGAGCTGGCTCGCCAGGTTGGAGATCATGCCGCCCGGCATCTGGTGCTCCAGCACGCGCGGGTCGAACGGCACGGGCGCGCCGACCGGCTTGTTCCAGCGGCGCGCGACGAAACGGAAATAGTCCGCGATCTCGCCGAGGAGCTCCGTGTCGAGCCGCGTCGCGCATCCCCGCCCGGCGAGCTCCTCGGCGATCCATTCGGTGGGCGGATGGGACGCGCCGTGCGCCAGCGGCGAGATCGCGCAGTGCAGCTTGTCCACCTCGTGGTCGACGGACTCGAGCAGGACGTCGGGGGCGCGGCCCGTCATGCAGTGGCTGTGCAGGTTGAGCGCGGCGGCGCCGACGGCGGTCTTGAGGGCCGGCCCCAGGGTGCGGATGCGCTCGACCGACAGGAGGCCGCTCGGGTCCTTGATGACGACCTCGGTCGCGCCCATGCGGACGAACTCGGCCGCGCGCTCGGCGAAATGCCCGTCCGTGTGGACGGGGCTCAACGTGAAGACCAGGGCGCCCGACACGTCGAGCCCGGCCTCGACCGCCTTGCCGACGACGACGCGGAGGCTCTCCAGGTCGTTGATGTGGTCGTAGATCGTGGCCCGCCGGATGCCGTTCGCGGCCAGCCGCTCCATGGCGAGCGCGACCACGTCGTCGGCGAAGACCTCGAAGGTCCACAGGCTCTGGCCCCGGACCCAGGCGTTCAGGGGCGTCCTGGTCGCGAGCCTGCGGACGTGCCGGATGCGCTCCCACGGGTCCTCCAGCAGAAAGCGGATGGAGACGTCCCAGACCGCGCCGCCGATCAGGTCAATGGCGTCGTAGCCCACCGCGTCCATGCGCTCGACGACGGGCAGCATCATCTCGTTGGTCATGCGGGTCGACCACAGGCACTGGTGGGCGTCCCGCAGGGCCTCCTCGACGATGGGAATCTCGCGGCTCATGTATCGGATGAACCGGCCCGGTCCCCTGGCGCGCCGGCTTCCTTCTCGACGTGCAGGCGAAACTCCCCCGTGTCGACGGTGAGCTCGCATCCCTCGCCGACGCGGTCGACGATCTCCAGGATGTCGAGAACGTCGGTATAGCCGGGCGCCCGGTTCACGGAATGAACCTGTCGCGCCGGAAGCCGTCGAAGATGCGGATGAACATCTCCTCGGTGTCGACGTAGTCGTGGAAGCCGAACTTCCGGAGCTTGAGGGACTCGAGCATCACGTCCCAGGACGGCGCGAAGGCGTAGTTGGCGTACCCCCAGTGGGCCGCCTCCGCCCAGGGAGTCTCCATCAGGCCGTACCTGGCGACGATCTCGTTCCACAGGGGCTCCTTGTCCGCCATCATCAGCTCGAGATCGATCTCCTGGACGGGGCCGCACTCCATCCCGAAATAGTCGGCGACCCTCGGCCACATGTTCTCCCAGCGGAAATAGTCGCCGTTGACCACGTTGAAGGCCTCTCCGGCGCACTCCGGCGTGGTCGACATCCACACCAGCGCGCGCGCCAGGAGCTCCACGTCCGAGGCGCAGTGGAGGGCCCGGTAGGCGGCCTCGTTGCCGGGATAGCGAAGCGGCAGCCCGAGCTCCCTCGAGATCGTCGCGTAGACCGCGATCGGCTTGGTCAGATTGAGGTCCGTGCGCGCGTAACCGGTGACGATGTGGGGCCGCGCGCACGACCAGCCCCACGGCCGCCCTTCCGAGAGCTCCGTCAGGTAGTCCTGCTGCGTGTAGTAGAAATTGGGCGGCATGTGACGGGGGTCGTCCTCCCGCGCCGGCGTCTTGAACGGCCCGAGGTGCCGGCCGTAGTACTTCGATCCCTGCATCAGGCAGACGTGCCGAAGATCGGGGAGGTTGGGCAGCGCCGCGTCCATCGAGTTGCGGAAGAGGTCGGCGTCCTCGGGCGCCTTCTCGGCCCAGCGGATACCGGTGGCGTGCCCGCAGAAGAAGACGTGAGTGACGCCGCCGAGGTCCGACAGCTTGTCCCTGCAGTCGTCCGGGTCCGTCATGTCGCACGAGACGTGCCGCGCCCGGGTCTCGAAGTAGGGTTCGCGGCGCGAGACGGCGACGGTCTCCCAGTCGTCGAGGGTATCGAGCAGCATGACGAGGTTCCGCCCCACCATGCCGGTCCCGCCCAGGACCAGCGCCGTCTTCCTGTCGGTCATGGCCGGCCTCCCTGCCCGCGAACTCCGGCCCGTAGCATAGGTCTCCCGACGCCAATGCGCCACGGGAACAGGGCAGGGGGTGCCGAGACGCCGTCCACCCCCACCCTGTCCCTCCCCCTTCCAGGGAGAGGGAACCCGAGTGGCCCGGCCGCGCCCCAAGGGTCCCCTCTCCCGCGCGGGAGAGGGACAGGGTGAAGGTGTCGGAGAACGATGCGCCGCCCCCACCGCGTTTCGCAGAGGAATCCTTCAGGGGAAAGGGAGTCCTTTCACTCCTCCCCCCCTGACAGGGGCGAGGGTCGGGAGGGGCGCGGCAGGGCGACGGAAACGGCCGGAACACCCCCGGACTTGATCCGGGAGGCGGGGCATGACGAGGGTGGGAAGAGCGGGGCATGATGGAGGGAGCATCTGCCGAATTTCGGGGACGGGCGGGGACCCTCATGAGCAATAGAGACCTGGCCGAATTCTCGGTCCTCACCTTCGACTGTTACGGAACCCTGATCGACTGGGAGACCGGCATCTGGGATGCGCTCCAGCCGCTCCTGATGGAAAATCCGGGGCGGGCGGTGAGCCACGGGGCCTTGCTTTCCGCCTTCGCGGAGGCGGAGTCCGCGCGGCAGCGCGAGACCCCCGGACTGCCCTACCCCAAGGTGCTGGCCGACGTTCATCGGACGATCGCCGCCCGCTTCGGTCTGCGGACGGGGAACGCGCTCGACGAGGCCTTCGGCGCATCGGTTCCGCACTGGCCGGCCTTCCCCGATACGGCGGAGGCGCTGCGGCGTCTGAAGACGCGCTACAAGCTGGCGATCCTGTCCAACGTCGACCGTGCGGGTATCGCCGCCTCCGGCCGCAAGCTCGGGGTCGCCTTCGACGCGGTCCATACCGCCGAGGACATCGGCAGCTACAAGCCCGATCCCCGCAACTTCGCCTACATGATCGAACGCCTGGCCGAGCTGGGACTGGGCGCCGGCGACGTCCTGCACACCGCGCAGAGCCTGCACCACGATCACGTGCCGGCGCGCGCCGCCGGGCTCGCCAACGCCTGGATCGACCGTCAGGGCCTGTCCGGAGGAGGAAACTGGGGCGCCACCGCGCCGGTCGACGAACCGCCGGAGTTCGACTTCGTCTTTCCGACGCTCGGGGCGATGGCCGACGCGGCCGGCCTGTGAGGCTTCCCCGCCCTCTCCTCCGCCTCAGTCCTCCCGAACGTGTCGGTGACCGCGTAGGTGTGGAAGGCCTCCCAGCGCATGCCGGCCGGGTCGCGCACCCAGGTCTTGTCCTGGGTCTGATAGCCGCAGGTGAGCGCGTTCCTGTCCAGGGTCTCGGCGCCCGTCGCCGTCCAGCGCCCGCGAAGTTCCTCCAGTTCCGCCTCGTCCTCCGCCTGGATGCCGAGGTGCACCTCGCCGGGCGCGGCGCCGCGCGAATGGATCGAGAAGTTGACCCGGGGATCGTCGAGCATCCACTTGGCGTAGTCGGGCTTCTCCAGGGTCGGCGGCCGTCCGAAGAGGCGCGTGTAGAACGCCGCCGCCGCAGGCACGTCCTCCACGGTGAGACCGACGTGCATCCGTTTCATGGCGCCCTCCCGTGGAACGTGACGTAAAGCCCCGGCCTACTCCGCCGCTTCCTGGACGTAGGGGAACGGCGCCAGCGCCTGGAGGGGCTCCGAGATCTCGTAGACACTCGAGACCGCGAGCTCGTGGTCGTAGGGCACGCCCTCCTTCTCGGCGCGCTTGCGCAGGCGCTCCTCGTGATAGTCGAGGACGTCCCCGGGAAACGGCATGTCGCCCGGATTCAGGATGCGCAGGTATCCGTCGACGTCGCGGGCCGGGAGGACGCGGCTCCTGACCGAACGGCTCGGGGACCAGGGGATGTCGAGCACGCCGGCCTCGCAGGCCCGCACCGTCCCGACGGCTGCGTCTCCGTCGCCCATCTCCAGCACCTTGTCGACGATGGCGCGGACCTCCCGGCGGATGATCTCCTTCTCCCGCTCGTAGTCGGGCAGGCCGTCGAGCTTGATGCCGCGGGCCATGTAGATGGCCATGCGGGTGACGCGCAGGCCTTCGGCGTTGGCTTCCGGCGTCGGGATTCCGAAGGCTTCGTGGAGGCTCTTCGTGGTGACGCTGACGGCGCCGCCCACGGCCGCGAGCGTGCCGCCGTAGGCCACGATCGCCGCCGACTGGGCATCGTCGTGCGGCCAGGCGCCCATCCAGTGCAGGGACGTCACCGGCGTGAAAGCGTCCTCGACCCCCTTCCTGGCGAGATACTCCTGGCACATCTCGCGGCAGACCTGGATGGCCGCCGCGTCCTGGATCAGGTGCAGCGTCTGGCCGAGCTCGAGGCCGTAGTTGCGAACGCCCTGGGCCGCGGCCAGCAGCGCGTCCAGCACGGCGGTGACGATGGCGATGCAAGGCGGGATGTTGGTGCCGGTGAGGAACCCCGGCTGGCGGCGGTGCAGCTCCACCCCGCGCTCCAGGTACATCGACGCCAGCCGGTCGAGGTACTGGTAGTTGCGGATGCCGACCTCGATCGGGATCTCCTTGGTGTAGGACAGGGTGTAGGCGATGGCCGACCCCAGGTATCCCGAATAGCCGGCCGCGTAGCCGACCTCGCCGGTGAGCCGGGGCATCGCCGTGCCCGTCAGCATGACGGCGGGCTTGTCGATGGCCTCGATCAGCTTGCCGGTGTCCGCGACCCCGTAGTTCACCATGGGAAACCCGTTCAGCATCGAGCGGCCGAGACGCTTCGATTCCTCGATGCCGTGCTGGGCCTGCTCCCAGCGCTCGTTCCGCGTGTAGCTGTCCGTGGTGGTCGGAACGATGTCGGCCAGGCCCTCCCGGTCGAGGGTGGTCATCAGCTCCGTCTGCATCTCCAGCGTACCGAAGCCGCCGCGCGGCTGGGTGAGGGTGCGGCCTTCCGCGTCGGCCCGCCGCATCACCCAGGCGAGGCGCTTGTGCATCGGCAGGTTCTTGTGACGGTCGACCGCCGCGTCGAAATCGACGCCCGCGCCCGTCGGCCAGCGCGCCAGGTTCTCCTCGCGCATCCGGGCGAAGTCGTCGTCCGGGATCCGCGCCTCCGACAGCGGCGGCGGGGCGCTATCGAGCGGCAGAATTTCGGCCATGTCCGCGTTCCTCCCCGGCGACAGGATGCATATGGGCGAGACCCAAGGTCAAGGCGGCATCCGGCTCCACGGTTCCGAGCAGGCCGCAGGCATATAGCAGATACTCCCGGTCGAGATACAGGCGGGGCGCCCGCGGACGGAGCGACTCCGGGTCGTCCGGACCGGCGCACGCCCGGGCGAGGATCCCCGCCGGGTCGCCGCCGTGGACGAGCACGCCGCCGGTGCCGACGACGGCCGCCGTCCCGGACAGGTCCTTGCCGTGCTGGGCGACCGCCGGCCCCATGGCCGTGTAGACGGTCTCGGTCCTTCCGGCGTGGCGGCGCACGGCGACGAGGGTCGCCGCGCGGGCGAGCGCCCGGTCCACCATCCGTTCCTCGTCCGTCTCCGGCAGCCGCTCCACGTCGCCGGACACCCTCTCCAGGACCGCCCGGACACGGTCCTCGGCCAAGCCGGCGTCCCGGGCCAGGACGTCCAGGCCCGCCGCCTCGACGATGGAGAGGACGTTGTGGCGCATTCCGAGATCGCCCTCGACGGTGCGCTTGACGTAGGGCTCGGGCAGTCCCCGCTGGATCGCGCCCTCGACGGTCGGCTCCCCGGCGGCCACCGAATGCACGTCCGTCGTCGCGCCCCCGATGTCGACCACGAGCAGCGGTCCGAGACCGGTCCGCCCGCCGGTGCCGTCGGCGAGCAGGCGCGCCCCTTCCATGACCGCTTCCGGCGTCGGCATGAGGACCGCGTCGAACATCTCCGCCGCCCGGTCGATTCCCTTGGCGCGGACGATCCGGTCGATGAAGATGCGGCGGATCGCGGCGCGCGCGGGCTCGATGTCGAGCACGTTGAACTCCGGCATGACGTTCCCGGCGGGGACCGCCGTCTTGCCCGCCGCCTCGAGCCGGGCCGACACGTCGTCCGTCGCCTCCCGGTTTCCCGCGACGACGACGGAGCAGGAGATTCCGCATCCCGCGAGAACCCCGGCGTTGTGCCGGATCACGGCGTCGTTGCCGCCGTCGGTGCCGCCGGCGAGCAGGAGGATGTCGGGACCGAGGGCCTCGATCTCGGCGGCGTCGCCGGCGGTCAGCCGATAGGCGTACGTGCCCACCAGCCTGGCGCCGGCGCCCAGCGCGGCGATTCGCGCCGCCTCCGCCGTCAGCTCCTTGACCAGGCCCACGGTGACCATGCGCAGGCCGCCCGCGGCGCTGGACGTCGCCAGCCGGTACGCGAAATCGGGGAGGTCGCCGATGCGTCCTTCCAGGTCCCGGAGCGCCGCCTCCAGGCCGGCCGTGACGTCGGTCGCCACCGTCGACGGTCCCTGGCCCGAGCCGGCGACCTCGGCCCGTTCCAGGTCGATCGCGCGAAGCTTGGTGTACGTGCTGCCGATGTCGATGAGCAGCGCGGCCGGGGCGTCTCGGCTCACGGCCCGACGGTCCCCCCGCCTCGGGCGCGCGCGGCGAAGTCCTCGTCCAGGGCCTCGACGACCTCCCCGGTCCGCGTGCCCGGCGGGAAGGCCCGGTCGAACCCCATGTCCAGAAAGCGTTTCTCCACCACGTCCCACGGGGTCTTGCCCACGACGAGGTTGCCCCCGACGTAGAGCAGGATGTCTTCGAGCCCCGCTTCCACGCAAAGGTCGCGGAAGCCGCGGCAGTCGAGCTCGCCCTGGCCGTAGAGCGACGAGACCATGATGCCGTCGGCCGCCGTCTCGACGGCCGCCTTGACGAACTCGTCCGCCGGCGTGAGCGCGCCGAGGGCGACGATGCCGTATCCCGCCTCCTCCAGCGCCATGGACAGGATGCGGTTGCCGACGATGTGCGTATCGGACCCGATGACGCCCGTCACCAGGGTGACGTCCCGCCGCCGGCCGGGATCGAGCGGTCCGGTCACGCGTACGTTCCCCCTACTCCGCGGCGGCTGGACAGGCCGGGAATTCCGAATTTCAAAGACGCGCCCTCCGGCTTCCGGGGAGATTCCGAACCGCCCGGCGACTATGATGACGGGCCCGACTCGCGGGAGTCGGCGGCAAGCATACCGGGGGGGAGCGGAACCGTGAAGTTCTACGATTTCTACATGTCGAACGCCGCCTACCGGGTGCGGATCGCGCTGAAGCTCAAGGGACTCGAGGCCGATCGGGTGATCGTCGACCTCGTCGCGGACGCGCACCGGGCGGACTGGTTCGAGGCCCTCAATCCCCAGCGCATGCTGCCCATCCTCACGGACGGCGCGACCGTGGTCGCGCAGTCCCTGCCCATCCTGGAGTACCTGGAGGAGGTCTACCCGGAGCCGCCCCTGCTCCCCGCCGATCCGGCCGGGCGGGCCTGGGTGAGGAGTTTCGCCCAGTCCATCGTGAGCGACATGCACCCCCTGATGGGCCGGCGGGTGCGGCGCTACCTGGCCGGCCGGATCGGCGCTTCGGCGGAGGACATCGGCGGCTGGTACCGGACCTGGATCGCCGCCGGCATGAGGGGTCTCGAGGGCATGCTCGCTGCGCGGGAGCGGCCGGACCCTTTCTGCCGCGGCGACTCGCCCACGCTGGCGGACCTCTGCCTGGTCCCGCAGACCTACAACGCCCGGCGCTTCGACTGCGACCTGTCGCCC
Source organism: Alphaproteobacteria bacterium (assembly GCA_963663355.2). Taxonomy (GTDB): domain Bacteria; phylum Pseudomonadota; class Alphaproteobacteria; order UBA2966; family UBA2966; genus UBA2966. The sequence goes on along the minus strand of CAXXKS010000001.1, from coordinate 863,704 downwards.
TATCCGACGGTCCTGGACATCGTCGCGCGCTGCGGCGAGCTGCCCGCCTTCGCCGACTCGGCGCCCGAGAACCAGCCGGACTGGAAGCCCATGGAAGGGGTGATTCCCGGCGGCCGGTGACGGCGCCCCGCGGCTTGCCGGGGCCGGGGCGATGGCGTAAGACTCCGCCGCGCCGGCGGCGAGGGAGGAGCTCCAGACATGACCAGAATGACCACGGAAGAAGCCTTCGTGAAGGTTCTCCAGATGCACGGCATCGAGCATGCCTTCGGCATCATCGGCTCGGCGATGATGCCCATCTCCGACCTCTTTCCCGTGGCGGGGATCACGTTCTGGGACTGCGCGCACGAATGCAACGCCGGGATGATGGCCGACGGCTATACCCGCGCCTCGGGCAAGATGTGCATGATGGTCGCGCAGAACGGTCCGGGGATCACCAACTTCGTGACGCCGGTGAAGACCGCCTACTGGAACCACACGCCGCTGCTGCTGGTGACGCCGCAGGCCGCCAACAAGACCATCGGCCAGGGCGGCTTCCAGGAAATCGAGCAGATGAAGCTGTTCGAGGACATGGTCTGCTATCAGGAGGAGGTCCGCGATCCCTCGCGCATGGCGGAGGTGCTGAATCGCGTCATCGAGAACGCCTTCCGCCTGTCGGCGCCGGCCCAGATCAACGTGCCGCGCGACTACTGGACGCAGGTCATCGACATCGACCTGCCGCAGATCGTGCGTCTCGAGCGCCCGCGCGGCGGCGCGGCGGCGATCGGGGAAGCGGCGGACCTCCTGTCCCAGGCCGAGTTTCCGGTGATGCTGAACGGCGCCGGCGTCGTGCTCTCCGGCGGCATCGGGGCGACGGTCGCGCTCGCGGAGAAGCTGTCGGCCCCCGTGTGCTGCAACTACCAGCACAACGACGCCTTCCCGGGCAGCCATCCCCTGTCGGTCGGCCCGCTCGGCTACAACGGCTCGAAGGCCGCCATGGAGCTCGTCTCGAAGGCCGATGTCGTGCTGGCGCTCGGCACGCGCCTCAACCCCTTCTCCACCCTGCCCGGCTACGGCATCGACTACTGGCCCAGCGACGCCAAGCTCATCCAGGTCGACATCAATTCCGACCGGATCGGCCTGACCAAGCCGGTGACCGTCGCCATCCAGGGCGACGCGAAGGCCGTCGCCGAGCAGCTCCTCGCGGGGCTCTCCCGCACGGCCGGCGACAAGAGGCGCGAGGAGCGCGAGGCCGTCGTCGCGCAGACGAAGTCCGCGTGGCTCCAGCTCCTGTCTTCGATGGACCACGAGGAGGACGATCCCGGAACGACCTGGAACGAGCGCGCCCGCGCGGCCGAGCCCGACCGCATGAGCCCGCGGATGGCGTGGCGGGCCATCCAGGCGGCCCTGCCGGAGGAGGCGATCATCTCGTCGGACATCGGCAACAACTGCGCCATCGGCAACGCCTATCCGACCTTCGAGAAGGGCCGCAAATACCTGGCGCCGGGCCTGTTCGGCCCCTGCGGCTACGGCTTTCCGGCGATCCTCGGGGCGAAGATCGCCAAGCCCGACGTGCCGGTGGTCGGGTTCGCCGGCGACGGCGCCTTCGGCATCTCCATGAACGAGATGTCGTCCTGCGGGCGGGGCGAGTGGCCGCCGATCACGATGGTCGTCTTCCGCAACTACCAGTGGGGTGCCGAGAAGCGGAACACCACGCTGTGGTTCGAGGACAATTTCGTCGGCACCGAGCTGGACCTCGACGTGCGGTTCGACGTGATCGCCGAGGCCTGCGGCCTCAAGGGCGTTCAGGCGACGACCATGGACGGCCTGACGGAGGCGCTGACGGACGCGATCGATGGGCAGATGGAGAGGAACGAGACCACCTTCGTCGAGGTCGTGCTGAACCAGGAGCTGGGTGAGCCGTTCCGCCGCGACGCGATGAAGGCGCCGGTCGAGGTTGCCGGCATCGACCCGGCCGACATGCGGCCCCAGGCCGGCGCATAGGCCGCCCCGCGCGGACGCCGGCGCGGAGCGGCGCGCGGTCCGTTTCCGCCGGGCGCGGACCATGCTGAGCACCGAGCCCTTCGAGGTCCCCGCGTACCTGGCGGCGCTCGCGGGCGGGCTGCCCCGCGTCCCGATGGCCGTGGCGGGCGCCGACCACCCGGTGGCCCTGACGAGCGCGCGGCGGGCCGCCGAGGCGGGCGCCATCGAGCCCGTCCTGATCGGCGAGGCGGACGTCATCCGCTCCCTCGCCGTCGACGCTGGTTGGGACCTCGGCGGGATCCGCGTCGTCGAGGAGACCGACGAGGCGAGGAAGGCGGAGGCCGCGGCGGCGCTCGCCGGGAGCGGCGAGGCGGCCGCGATCATGAAGGGCCACGTGCACACCGACGCGCTGATGCGCGCGGTCCTGCGCCGGGACGCCGGCCTGCGCACCGGCCGGCGCGTGAGCCACGTCTTCCACATGACGGCTCCGGGCCGCGACGGCGTCCTCCACGTCACCGACGCGGTGGTCAACGTCCGGCCCGACGCCGACGAGATGCTCGACATCGTCAACAACGCCGTCGAGCTCGCCCGGGCCCTCGACCCCCGGGAACCCCGCGTGGCCCTCCTCTCCGGCGCCGAGGTCGTCAACCCCGGCATGCCGTCGAGCGTCCTGGCCGCGGAAGTGGCCGCCCGCGCGGCCGGCGGCGCGGTGGCGGGAGCGGCGGTCGACGGCCCCTTCGGCCTCGACAACGCGGTCTCGCCCGAAGCCGCCCGTCTGAAGGGCATCGAGAGCCCGGTCGCGGGCCGCGCCGACGTCCTCGTCGTGCCCAACGTCGAGGCCGGCAACATCCTGTTCAAGCAGATGGTCTACTTCATGAGCGCCACCGCGGCCGGGGTGGTCATGGGCGCCAGGGTGCCGATCGTGCTCACGTCGCGGGCCGACCCGCCCGAGGCGCGCCTGGCGGCGGCCTTCATCGCCGCCGTCGTGGCCGCGAAGGCGGCCGGCGCCGCCCCGGCGGGCTGACTCCGCGCGCACGGCGTGACCGCGGCCCGGCGGCCGGCCTACCATCCACCCGACCCCGTCCACCCACCGGAGGCGGAGACCATGAAGATCGTACCCGTCCATCCGGGCACTCCGCTGCCCGAGCACAACATGCCGTTCGTGCCGGCGTTCTCGGTCGAGGGCGGCCGGACCCTGTGGCTCTCCGGCATGGGGCCGGTGCCCATCTACCACAGGCACCCCCACGACCCCGAGGAGGAGGCGCGGTGGTACGAAGGCGGGTTCCGCACCCAGTGCGAGCGAACCTTCGAGAACATCGAGCGCATCCTCGCGGCGGCCGACGCCGGCCTCGGCAACGTCGTCAAGATGACGCACTACCTGGTCGACGTCATGCGCGACCAGGACGTCCTGAACGAGATCACCTGGGAACTGTTCGGACGCGAGCGGATGCCGCCCCGCACGCTGATCGAGGTCCCGTCGCTCGCGCACCGGGACATGCTCCTGGAGATCGACGCGGTGGCCCAGGTGCCGTAGCCCCGCGAAGGCGCCCGGAACAGGGGTCGGGCTGCCGACCGGTCTCGCGGCGGCCGCCGGGCGGGCCGGCGGGGTCGGCTACGGCCGGCGGCGGGCGCGCGTGAACCTCCAGACGGTGGCCGGCAGCAGGTTCGCGGCGGCGAACGCCACGCGCTTGCCCGTCAGTCCGAACGCGTCGCACGGAAGGGGAGACGGCACGCCGTAGGAGTACTGCACCAGACGGCCGTCGTCGGCCAGAACGCGAAGCGCGGCGCGCACGATCTCGTCCCGCTCGCTCTTCGGCAGGCCGTTGAGGGGCAGGGACGAGACGACCGTCGCCACGGAGCCGGGCAGTCCGTCCGGAAGGATCTCGCCCAGCTTCCGGGCGTCGGAGTGGAGCACGGTCGCCCTCGGGAAATGCCCCTCGAGCCACGCATGGAACTGCCGGTCGCGCTCGACGAGGATCAGCCGCTCCTCCGGGACGCCGGCCGCGAGGAGGGCGCGGGTCACCGAACCCGTACCGGGACCCAGCTCGACGACCGGGCGTTCCGGCCCGCCGCCGGCGCGCGCCGCGCGGGCCATGGCGCGCGCGAGGGACGGCGCGCTGGGCGCGATCGCGCCCGTGCGAATCGGATGCGCGAGCCATCGCCGGAGGAACAGGCCGAGCTCGGAACTCCGGCGGGGCGACGGCCCGAAACCCGCGCGACGGAGCCGGGGGGACGCCTCCGGGAGAACGGCCCCGGCCGGTTCCTTTCCGCGCTCCGACACCTCGCTCATGGCGTCTCCTTCCGTCGCCGACGTCTGCGCCCCGCCCGCTTCCGCCGCCGCGCGCGAAAGCGAAAGGCTTCCGGTTTCATCCGGAAGCCCCCGATCTTCCCGTCGCCGCCGTCGCGCCCGTGGGCAAGGCGCGGGGCGGCTCGTCCATCATATCCAAAGGCGTCCCGCCGCGGTATGCCCCGGTCACGGCCGGAGTCTCCCGCGCGCCTCTACGGCGCCAGCTCGTCCAGGACCAGGGTCAGGCTGCGGACCAGTTCTGCCATGAAGGCGTAGTTCAGCGTCTCCGGCCGGTCGGCCGGCGTGTGGTAGTTGGGATTCCGGAAGTAGGCGGTGTCCGTGATCATCAGCGCGGGAAGGCCCGCGTCCCAGAACGGGGCGTGGTCGCTCAACCGCGTGTCCGGCAGGATCCAGCCGTCGAACCACACGAACAGGGATTCGACGGGGAGGTTCGGGTTCCGGCGCATCGCCCCGCGCACGCGGAGACCGAACTCCCGCGACGCGCGGTTGCCGACGATGCCGATGAAGTCGCCGCGCTCCGGGTAGCCCGCGGCCCGCAGGAAGAACGGGTAGTCCTGCCTGGGCGTCGTGTATCCGACCATCTCCAGGACGAGGGCGCCCCGGACCGACCGGCCGCCGTCCACGAGCCGGCGGACGAAGACCCGGCTGCCCTGAACGTCCGAGCCGTGGTTCGGCGGCTCCTCCAGGGTGAACGCGACGAAGCGCACCGGCGCGCCCGGCCGGTTGGCCGCCGTCCAGCGGGCGAGCTCCAGCATGACGGCGACGGCGCTCGCGTTGTCGTCCGCGCCCGGCGTCCCCGGCGCGGTGTCGTAGTGCGCGCCGACGAGCAGGGGCGCCGGCCCGAGGTCCGCGTCCGGCGGGTCGGCGATCAGGTTCGCCACCCGGCCCTCCTCGTAGGCGTAGGACTGGACGCCGACCGTGAGCCCCGCCGCCTCGAACGCGCGCGTCACGTAGGCCCGCGCCCGCTCGAGCCCGTCGCCGCGCACCACCGACCGCTCGCCGATGTCGCCGGCGAGGACGCGCACGTGGCGCCGCAAGTCCTCGATCAGCCGCTCCCGATCCATCTCCGCCTCGGCCATCGCGGTCGTCCCGGTCAGAGTCGAGACCGCGACGGCGGCCAGAATGGCGGGACCGCGGGCCGGAGTCCGCACGGCGGCGAGGCGTTCAAGCCATTCGTTTCGCATCGGGTTCATGCCGTGCCGCCGCCCGCGCGCGGGACGGGCTAAACTCCCTCGACGCGTACACCTGTACCGACCCGCCGACCGGCCCGCAAGGAAGCGCCATGACGTATCTGGACCATCTCGAATGCTCGGAGTGCCGCGAGCGGCTCCCCGTCGACGTCCCGCAATCCAACAGGTGCAAGGACGGCGGGCTGCTCTACGCCCGCTACGACCTCGACCGCGCCCGCGCGGAGTTCTCCCGGGACGACGTCGCGCGGGGCCCCGCGTCCCTGTGGCGCTACGGCCCCCTCCTCCCCCTCGCCGACGCGGACCGGGCGGTGACGCTGGGCGAAGGCTGGACGCCGCTCCACCGCGCGGACCGGCTCGCCCGGGCGGTCGGCTGCGGCGAGCTCCGGGTGAAGAACGAGGGCGTATCTCCCACGGGGTCGTTCAAGGACCGCGGCGCCGCCGTGGCCCTCAGCCGCTACCGGGAGCTCGGCGTGAGCGCGGTCGTCCTCAACAGCTCGGGGAACGCGGGCGCCGCGTTCAGCCTCTACGCGGCGCGCGCGGGCATGCGCTGCGTCTCGATCCTGCCCGCCGACGCGCAGCCGGGCAGCGTCCGGCAGTGCGGCCTCGCGGGCGCCGGCGTCTACGCGCTGGCGGCGGACCGCTGGCACGAGGCCGGCGGCATGGTCGCCGAGCTCGCCCGGCGCCACGGCTGGTTCGACGTCGGCACGATGAAGGAGCCGTTCCGCACCGAGGGCAAGAAGACCATGGGATACGAGATCGCGGAGCAGCTCGGCTGGGAGATGCCGGACGTCATCGTCTATCCGGCGGGCGGCGGCACGGGCGCCGTCGCCATCTGGAAGGGCCTCGAGGAGCTCGCCGCGCTCGGCTGGGTCGAGGGCGCGCCGCCGCGCATGGTCGTCACCCAGTACGAGGGCTGCGCGCCCATCGTGAGGGCGTTCGAGGACGGCCGCGAGGAGTGCGAACCCTGGGGCGAGATCGACATCCCGCCGGGCGGCCTGAAGTCGCCGGCGCCTCCGGCGGGCCGGCAGGTCCTGCGCCTGATGCGGGAGACCGGCGGCGGCGGGGTGGCCGTCTCCGTGGACGAGACCCTGGAGGCGGTGGCGGAGCTCTCGGCCCTGGAGGGCATCTTCGCGTGTCCCGAGGCGGCGACGACCCTCGCCGGCCTCAAGAAGGCGCTCCGGTCCGGGCTGGTGCGCCGGGACGAACGGGTCGTCCTCGTGGACACCGGTTCCGGGCTCAAGTCCGTGCCCACGCTGCCGGAGGTGGACTGCCCGCCGATCGGCGGCGTCGAGGACGTGGCGGACTGAGCCGCGCCGTCCGCGCCGGGCGGACCGTTCACGCCGTTCCGGCGCCGGCCGGGCGCGGCAGGGGCCGGTCGTCGATCGGCATGTGCAGCACGGACGCGACGACGCCCAGGCCGACGAGAAGCCACCAGACCGTGCCGTAGCTTCCGGTGGAGTCGAACAGCCGGCCGCCCAGCCAGACGCCGGTGAAGCTGCCCAGTTGATGGCTGAAGAACGTGATGCCGTACAGCACGGCCACGTGGCGGACGCCGAATATCTGCCCGACGAGGCCCACCGTCAGCGGGATGGTGGAGAGCCAGAGAAGCCCGATCGCCACGGCGAACGCGACGGTCGACACGTGGCCGACGGGCAGCGAGACGAAGACGCAGATCACGGCGGCCCGCGCCATGTAGATCGCGCTCAGCAGGTTCTTCTTGGAGTGGCGTCCCCCCAGATAGCCGAACCCCACGCCGCCGACCATGTTGGCGACGGCGATCACCACCAGCATCGACGCGCCGAAATAGGCGCCGAGCCCCATGTCGACCAGATAGGCCGGCAGATGCGCGCTCAGGAACTGGACCTGGAACCCGCACACGTAGAACCCGAGGGTCAGCAGCAGGAAGCCGCGATGGCGCGCCGCCTCCCGGAGCGCCGCGGCGAGGCTCGTGGCCGTGTCCCTGCCCGCCGTCGCGGAAACGGCGCCCGAGGCCGACCACGCGAGCGGCACCACGAGGCCGGCGATCAGGGCCAGCGCGGTCAGGCCGACGAACCAGTCGTAGCCGGACACCAGGAACTGGCTGAGCGGGATGAGGACGAGCTGACCCGCGACCCCGCCCGCCGCAACGATCCCCAGCCACAGGCTCCGCCTGGCTTCCGGCGCGATCCGGCCGACCACGGCGAGGACCAGGGGGAAACCGCAGGCGCCGAGGCCGAGACCGGCGAGCACGCCGCCGCTGGCCAGCATGCCTTCGGGAGTGGTGGAGCGCGCCATCAGGAACACGCCCGACGAGAACAGCAGGCCGCCGGCCATGATGACCCGGGGCGCGCCCCAGCGCTCGGCGAGCATCCCGGCGAAGGGCGCGGCGGCCCCGACCAGCAGGGCCTGCGTCGCGAGCGCGAGCGACAGGGCCTCCCGGCCCCAGCCCAGGTCGACGCTGACGGGCCGCAGGAAAATGCCGAAGCTGTTGCGGATTCCCAGGGAGACGAAGACGATCAGGGTCCCGCAGAGAAGCACGAACCCGGGGCGTCGCCAGACGGCAGGTTTCATGTCCTCAGGATACACGGCCCGGGTTCCGCGCGGCGCGCGGCCCTGTTCCGCTCCGGGCATCGCGGGCTATCCTGCCCCCGCGCGGCACCGCGCGAAGCCCGATCGCGCGTCGTTGGAGGGTTGCGATGAAAATCGACGGTCAATGCCACTGCGGCCGGGTCCGCTACGTCGCGACGGCCGATCCCGAGAACGTCACCGTCTGCCACTGCACCGACTGCCAGGCCATTTCCGGCAGCGCCTACCGCACCAATCTCCGGGTGCCGGAGTCCGGCTTCCGGATGACGGGGGAGGTCAAGACGTACACGAAGGTCGCCGCGAGCGGCGTTCTCCGGGCTCTCGTGTTCTGTCCGGAATGCGGGACCCAGATGTACGGCGTGCGGGTCGGCCCGGGACCCAAGTCGATCAGCGTCCGCCTGGGCACGGTCAACCAGCGCGCCCAGCTTCCGCCCAGGCGCCAGATCTGGTGCAATTCGGCGATGCCCTGGGTGTACGGCATCGAGTCCGTGCCGACGTCGCCGGAGCAGGATTGAGGACAGCCGACGGGCCGCCGGATGACGCAACGAATCTCGCTCGCCTACCTGACCGTCGTCGGCCTCGCCCCGCCGGACCACGTCGCCGTTGCCGCCGACGCCGGCTTCGACGCGGTGGGCCTGCGGCTGGTGCCGGGCCTGCCGGGGGAGCGGCCGTTTCCCATGGACCCGGGCTCGGAGATGCTGAGGGAGACGCTGTCGCGGCTGCGCGATACCGGGCTCTCCGTGCTCGACGTGGAGAACGTCAAGCTCGACAGGTTCGCCGATCCCGCCGAACTCGCGCCGGTGTTCGACGCCATGGGGGAGCTCGGCGCCGCGCACGTCCTGGTCACGTCGGACTCCGCCGACGAGTCCCTGAACGCGGAGCGCCTGTCCGGGTTGTGCGAGCGCGGCCGGACGTACGGCCTGGACTTCCATCTGGAGTTCATGCCCTGGACGCCCGGAGTCGCCACCCTCGCGCAGGCGGAGCGGATCGTGGCCGCGGCGGGCGCTCCGAACGCCCACCTGATGATCGACGCGATCCACTTCGACCGCACGGACGCCCGGCTGGACCGATTGGCGTCCCTGCCGGAGAGCCGGTTCCGCTACGTCCAGTTGTGCGACGCCCCGAGGGAGCGGCCCGGCACGGCGGAGGGCATCCTTCGACAGGGCCGCTTCGAACGGCTGTTCCCGGGCGACGGCGGGCTCGACCTGTTCGGGCTGATGGCGGCGCTGCCCGGCGGGATACCGATATCGGTGGAAGCGCCGAGAACGGCCCTGCGCCGGGAGGTTGGCGACCGGGAGGTCGCCCGCCGCGCCTTCGCCGCGACCGCGAACTGGCTGGACGCCTGCCGGGAAAAGCGCGGAGGCCCAAGCGGTTCCAGGCCGGCCGGGTAGACGGAGTCGGTCCCACCGCCGGGTGCCGGAAGCGGGACATGGCGGGGCGTCCGCTACATGAATCGAATCAGCAGGTGAGCGAGGATCGTGAGCAGCGCCAGCGCGACCACGCCGCCGTTGAACCACAGCACATACGATTTGGGAGCGAGCCCATCCATCTTCGTCTCGATTCGGATGCAAATTTCCTTCAGTTCGTCGGTCTTCCGCTCCAGCACTCCCACTCGACGCTCCAGGTCGCTCAATCGGAACTGACGAGGCCGCCGTTTCCGCCACCCCCGCCACTGCCGCTCGCAGCGGATGTTCGGTTGAAGGGAGTTACGTTGTCCGCGCCGGTGTTGACGGCCGGACCTTCCTCATCCACTCCCACAGCGCGCTTCTGTTGAAGCCGGTATAGCTGTCGAGTTCGACGACGAGCCCCAGGACATCCCCGGACTCATCGATCCCGACCGCTCCGGCGATATCCTCGACCAGCGTGATGCCCTCTGGCGCGACAAAGGCCACCCGATCGGTAAGCAGGAAATGACGTCCCGGCCATGCCGCCTGGACAGCCTGCCACGCGGGCGCGCTGGGGTCGTTGAGGATGACGGCATAGATGCTCATCGGCGGGGGCATCAAAACTCTATCCCCTTCGCCATGTCAATGCGCCGTCCCCGACCGGCCGGAACCGCTCCGGCACTCCATTTCCGCCGATCGAGCCCTCTATCGATCGAGGCGGACCACCGCGGAGCCGGGGGACGTCACGTCGCCGGCCTCGTCCTTGACGAAGAGCCGGAGCCGGACGCGCCCGCTCTCCCGGTCGACGGACTCGACCTCGCCGCCGGAGACCAGGGTCTGGCCGAGGTGGCAGGCCTTGCGGTTCGAGTACTCGAACTCGAGGAGCGCGCCGTCGTCGCCGAGCCAGTCGGTGACCGCCTGGGCCAGCCAGTCCCCCTGAAGCGGCCCGTCGACGACCACCCCGGCATGGCCCTCGACCTCGGTCGCGTAGCGCTCGTCGTAGTGGATGCGGTGGGGGTTCCAGATCGCCGCGTTGTAGAGGAACAGCGACACGCTGGTCGGGGTATGGGCGCGGCCGGGGAGGGCCTGGCCGGCGCGGACCTCGCTCAGCCTGGGCATGGGCGTCACCTCGCGATGCGGGTCTGGGTCTCTTCCATCACCGGCTCGCCGGCCGCGTCGGCGACGGCGAGTTCCGTCACCACGAATATCAGGGGCCCCCGCCTCCCCTCCTTCTCGAAGATGTCCCGGAGCGTGCGGGTGCCGACCAGGACGTCCCCGGGACGGACCGGGCGGTGGACGGTGAGCCTGGTGCCTCCCGCCATGATCCGCTTGAGCGGAAGCTCCGGCATGGCGGCCGCCGGGGGCAGCCCGTCGGGCCCCAGCGCGTCCAGCGGCGCCACCGGCCGGAACAGGCCGAAGACGAACATCGGCGGCGCCTCGTCGCCGTCGAGATAGGCCCGCCGCCGCTGTTCGGTGGCGACCGCGTACTTGACGATGTCGCGCCGGCCGACCTCCACGGCGACCGGCGGCTCGCGGCGGCCGATCCAGGACGCGATCTCGGGCGTCAGCAGCGGCATGGCGCGGCGCGGGGGCGGACGTAGGGCAGGGTCACCCCGTCGCCCGCGTCCTCGAAGGCGACCTCCACGGGAAGGCCGATCTCGATCTCCCCGGGCGCGACGCCGTCGAGACGGCAGTTCATGCGCACGCCCTCCTCCAGGTCGACCGTCGCCAGGACGATGGGCAGGCGGTCCCGGAAGGCCGGGTGAAAGGCCTGGTGCGAGACCGTCCAGCTGTGCACCGTGCCCCGGCCGCTCGCCGTCGTCCAGACGACGGCCATGGAGTGGCAGGCGGAGCAGACCGGGCGCGGATAGTGGCGCACGGTCCCGCACGCGGCGCAGGTCTGGAGGTCGAGGCGATGGCACCTGAGCGCGTCCCAGAAGGGCCGGGAGTCCTCGGTCGGGCTGGGCAGGAGCCGGGCCGCGGTCGACTCGGTCATCGGCGCTACCGGCGCATGATGGCGATGGAGCCGTCGCCCATGTCGCCGTAGCCCGTGACGAGGCCGATCTCCGCGCCGGGCACCTGGGCGGCGCCGGCGTCGCCGCGAAGCTGGCGGGCCAGCTCGACGACGTGGTTCATCCCGGCCATGTGGGACTGGGACAGGAGGCCGCCGTGGGTGTTGGTCGGCAGCCGGCCGCCGAGGCCCAGGGCGCCGTCCTCGACGAAGGCGCCGCCCTCGCCCTTGGCGCAGAACCCCATGTCCTCGATCTGGCACAGCACCGTGTAGGTGAAGCAGTCGTAGATCTGGGCCACGTCGATGTCGCCGCGGTCGACGCCCGCCATCGCGAACGCCCGGGGCGCCGCCTTGGCGAGGCCGAGGACGGTCAGGTCGGGACGCTGGGTGATGGCGCTCGGCGAATCGGGATGCCCCTCGGCGACGCCCATGACGTAGACCGGCGGCCGGCGCATGTCCCGGGCGCGCTCGGCGCCGCTGATCACCACGGCCGCGCCCCCGTCGCTCTCCACGCTGCAATCGAACAGGCGGAACGGATCGGAGATCATGCGGGACTTCTGGTGGTCCTCGACGGTGATGGGCCCGGTCATCACCGCGTTGCCGTTGAGGATCGCGTGCCCGCGCGTGGTCACCGCGATCTCGGCGAACTGGCGGCTGGTGGTGCCGTAGAGCGCCATGTGGCGGCGCGCCATGGGGGCGTAGAGCTGGACCGGCGCGACGGCCCCGTAGGGCATCTCGAACTCGCCGACGACGCGGAACTGGGGGAACGCGGCGACGCGCGCGGCGGCGCGCGGTCCCGAATACCCCCGGCGCCCCATGGGAAGCAGGACGTGGGCGGCGATCCCGGCGGAGATGGCGGCGGCCGCCGACTGGATGGCGGCGACGCAGCTCGCGCCGCCCATGGGCGCCGTCACCGAATAGCGCAGGTCCTCGATGCCGAAATTGGTGACGAAGTCCTCGGCCACCGCCGCTCCCGTGGAGAACGGGATCACCCCGTCGATGTCCCGGGGCGACAGGCCGGCGTCGGCGATCGCCGCGAGCGAGGCCTCCATCTGGAGCGCGACGGGGCTCTTGTCGGAACCCCGCGTGTAGGCGGTCTCGCCGATGCCGGTGACGCAGCAGGTTTCGCGGAGTGTCGCCATGATGCCGGCCGATGATAGCCGAACGCCGCGCCCGGGCAAGCCGGGCGGGCGGCCCCGCGCGGCCCGCGCGCCTCCTTGACGGACCGTTGCGGGGGCCGATTGAATGACCGTTCCGCCGGGCCCGCGCCCGGCGCCCGCGACGGGGAGGGCGCGCCGTGGACAACCGCGTTTGCGAGATGCTGGGGATCGAGTTCCCGCTCTTCGCCTTCACCCATTGCCGCGACGTCGTCGTCGAGGTCGGCAAGGCGGGCGGCTTCGGGGTCCTGGGCGCGGCGCGGATGACGCCCGGCGAGCTCGACCGGGAGCTCGGCTGGATCGACGAGCACATCGGCGGCAGGCCCTACGGCGTCGACCTGATCGTCCCCGGCGCGTTCGTCGGCAAGGACGCGAATCCGTCGCCGGAGGAGCTCCTCGCCATGCTCCCCGAGGGGCACAAGGCGTTCGCCGCCGGGGTGCTCGAGGCCCACGGCGTCGATGCCGGCGGGATCGACGACGCAGCCCGCCTCGCGCGGATGGGCTGGGGCGACAACCTCCGCCCGGACGGCGCCGCGGCGTTGCTCGAGGCGGCCTTCGCGCACCCCATCGCGCTGATCGCCAACGCCCTCGGCGTGCCGCCCCCGCCGATGCTGGAACTGGGAAAGCGGCACGGCGTCGCCGTGGCCGCGCTGGTCGGCGCGAAGTCCCACGCCGTCCGCCAGGTGCGGGCCGGCGTCGACATCCTCGTCGCCAGCGGGACCGAGGCCGGCGGCCACTGCGGCGGCGTCTCGACGCTGGTGCTGGTCCCCGAGATCCTCGACGCCGTCCGGGAGCACGGCGACACGCCGGTCCTGGCGGCAGGCGGGATCGCCACGGGCCGCCAGATGGCCGCCTGCATGGCCATGGGCGCCGCGGGGGCCTGGACCGGCTCGGTCTGGCTGACCACGGCGGAAGCGGAGACATCCCCCGTGATCAAGGAGAAGCTGCTGGCGGCGGGTTCGGGCGACACCGTCCGCTCTCGCAGCCGCACCGGCAAGCACTCGCGCCAGCTCCGCTCGTCCTGGACCGACGCCTGGGAGCGGCCCGACGCCCCCGAGCCGCTGGGCATGCCGCTCCAGGGGCTGATCTCGGAACCCGCCCTCGGGAAGGTCGAGAAGCTGTCGGAGGGCGGCCACGCAGGCGCGCGCGAGCTCGCCACCTACTGGGTCGGACAGGGCGTCGGCCTGATGAACGCCGCCCGTCCGGCGCGCCACGTCGTCCAGGACTTCAAGGAGGACTTCCTCCGCGCCTACGAGCGGCTGGCGGCGGCCGTCGGGGCGTAGGGCGCCGGAAACGCCGCGCTACGCCCCCTCCGCCGGCAGGCTCCGGATCAGGGCGTCGGCGGCGACGCAGCCGCCGCCCCGCGGCAGGACGATCAGGGGGTTGATGTCGAGCTCCGCGAGCCAGGCCCGCGCGCGGACGGCGATCCGGGACAGGCGGACGACCGCGCCGGCCGCGGCGTCGACGTCCGCGGCCGCGCCGCCGCGCGCGCCCTCCAGCAGCGCGTAGCCGCGCAGTTCCCGCAGCATCTCGCCGGCGGTCTCGCGGTCCACCGGCGCGCGGCGCAGCGCGAAGTCCCGCAGGAGCTCCGCGTGGACGCCGCCCGAGCCGCACAGGATCATGGGCCCGAACACCGGGTCGCGCTCGATGCCGAGGATGAGCTCGACGCCGGGCGGAACCATCTCCTGGACCAGCACGCCCCGCACGTCGGCGCCGGGGGCCCGCTCCTCCACGGCGCGCGCGATCTCGCCGAAGGCGCGCGCCACCGACGCGGCGTCGCCGAGGCCGAGCCTGACCCCGCCCGCGTCCGTCTTGTGCGCGATGTCGGGGGAGTTCACCTTGAGGGCGACCGGGTAGCCGAGCGCCCGGGCGTGGCGCGCCGCCTCCTCGGGGGACCGCGCGAGGCGCTCCCGCGTCACCCGGATGCCGTGCCCGGCGAGGAACGCCTTGGCGCCGAACTCCGTATCGGCCTCGGCGCGGGGAATGGGGGAGAGGCCTGCCGCCGGCGCCGCGCGCCGGCGCCGCAGAAGGGTCTCCCGCCGTTCGGCGTAGCGGGCGAGCGCCGCGACCGCCCGGACGGCGCGGTGGGGATCGGTCAGGTGCGGGATGCCGCCGTCCTTCAGCATCCGCGCCGCCCGGCCGTCGCCCGGCAGGGCGACCATCACGAACGGCTTGCCGCTCTCCCGCGCCGCCTTCGCGGACTCGCCGGCCACGATGGCGCCCAGCTCCTCCGCGTAGCCGATCATCTGGCCGAAGAAGAGGACGATCGCGTCGATGTCCTCCCGGGCGACCAGCGCCTCGAGGAACTCCGCGTAGATGCCGGGCTCGTTGAGGAGCTGCCCGGTGGCGTCGATGGGGTTGGCGACCCCGGCGAACGGGACCCGCCGCTTGAGGCGGGCCTGGACCTCCGCCGGCAGCGCCGGCACCTCCAGCCCGTGCTCGGCGCAGGCGTCGGCCAGCATGACCGCGGCGCCGCCGGACAGGCTCACGATCCCGACCCTGTTGCCCGCGGGAAAGACGCTGTAGTCGACGAGCCGGGCCACGTCGAGCATCTCGTCGACGGTGTCGACGGAGACGAGTCCGTACTGGCGGAAGACGGCCTCGTAGGTCTCGCGGGAGCCGACGATGGCGCCGGTATGGGACCGGGCCGTCCGCGCCCCCACGTCGCTGCGGCCGACCTTGAGGACGACGACGGGCCGGCCCGTTTCCAGGGCGGCCTCGGCGGCGCGGACGAACGCGCCGCCGTCCCGGACCTGCTCCACGTAGGCCAGCACGGCGCGCGTGCCGGGATCGCGGACGAGGCGGTCCAGCACCTCGGGCAGCCCGATGTCGGCCTCGTTGCCGGTGGTGGCGAAGAGGCCGAGGCCGAGGTCGAGGGCGGTCGCCTGGGCCAGGATGTAGGCGCCGTACATCCCGCTCTGGGAGACGAGGGAGAGCGGGCCGGGCCGGTGCGGGCGTTCCAGGACGGAGCTGAAGGTCGCCGTCAGGCCCGACCGCAGGTTGATCGTGCCCATGGAGTTGGGTCCGCAGACGCGCACGCCGAGCCGAGCCGCGCGCGCCGCGAGCCGCGCCTGCGCCTCCCCGCCGTCGCCGCCCAGCTCCGCGAAGCCGGCGCTGAGCACGATGACGGCCGGGACGCCCTTGGCCGCGCAGTCCTCCAGCACGTCCGGGACCCGCGCGGCCGACACCGCCAGAAGGGCCAGGTCGACCGGACCGGGGATGTCGCGGACCGACGGGTAGCACCGGAGTCCGCCGATGGACTCGTGCCGGGGCGTGACGGGGTAGACCGGTCCGCCGAAGC
Source organism: Alphaproteobacteria bacterium (assembly GCA_963663355.2). Lineage (GTDB taxonomy): Bacteria > Pseudomonadota > Alphaproteobacteria > UBA2966 > UBA2966 > UBA2966. The sequence goes on along the minus strand of CAXXKS010000001.1, from coordinate 847,828 downwards.
CGTAGCGGCGCAGGTACTTGAGCGGGCGGCCGCCGACCGCCTCCTCCGACCGTGACGCGCCCACCACCGCGATCGAGCGGGCCGAGAACAGCATGTCCAGCGCGTCGCGTTCGGGGTCGTTCATGCGTCGATTCCGTCGAAGTGCCTGACTCCGGTCCCGCGTGCTGATATTAGGGCAAACGGCCGGCGGCGGGGCCGGCGGCGGGAACGGGGCGGAGCCTTGGACGCGATACTGTTCGGCGGCGGCGGACTGATCGGCTCCTACACCGCGGCCGCCCTGTGCGACCTCGGGATGGACGTGGCCGTGTTCGGCCGCGGCGCGCCGAAAGGCATCCTGCGCTCCTGCGGGGACCGCGTCCGCTGGATCCGCGGCGACGTGCGCGACGCCGCGCAGGTCGCCGGCGCCGTCCGGGAAACCGGCGCCCGGCGGATCGTCCACCTGGCGGCGGCCTTGCAGTTCGACTGCGAGCGGACCCCCGGCGCGGCGCTGCGGGTCAACGTGGACGGCACCCTCAACGTCCTCGACGCGGCCCGCGACCGCGGCGTCGAGCGCGTCGTCTTCGCCAGCAGCGGCGCCGTCTACGGGGTCCGCGCCGACCCCATGCGCGAGGACATGCCGGCGGGGCCGGACATGACGATCTACGGATCGAGCAAGCTGCTCTGCGAGACCGTGGGGAGCCGCTACGCGGACCGGCACGGTTTCGGGTTCGTCGCCCTGCGCTACAACATGACCTTCGGGGCGGGCGACGTCGCCAGCCCGGGGATGGCGAAGGTCGTCCAGGACATCACCGGCGCCATGGACGGCGCGGCGGTGACCGTGAGCGAGGTCGGCGGCGGGCTGCGCCGGCACCTGACCTACGTGCGCGACTCGGCGGCGGCGACGGTCCTGGCCCTGACGCACCCGGACCCGTCGCACCGCGTCTACAACGTCGCCGGCCCCGACGGGAACTACATCGCCCTGCGCGAGCTCGCCGCGATCATGCGCGAGGTCGCGCCGGAGTGCGGACCCGTCACGTTCACGGGCCGCGGGCGCGAGGCCGGCCCCGTCGACACGACCCGCATCCGGGAGGACCTGGGCTTCGCGCCGAAGTACGGCGTCGCCGACGGCCTCGCCGCGCAGCGCGAGGACCGGCGCAGATGGTGGTGAGGGGCGGGCCGAAGCCGGACGTTCACGCCGCCTCGGCGGCCAGCTCCCGCCAGGCGTGGCGGGGCGAGAAGCCGAGGTCCTCGACCGCCCGGTCGATGGCGTAGAGCGGATCGAACGGCCGTTCCGCGAACCGCTCGGCGCGGCGCAGTTCGGGCAGGCCGGGATAGTATTCGCGCACGAGGTCGAGCGCGGGCACTTCGGAGCAGACGTCCGCGGCGCCGACGTTGTAGACCCGGTGACCGCCGCCGCCGGCTTCGAGCGCCAGCCGGACCGCCCGGGCGGCGTCGCGCACGTCGACGTAGCCCCAGAGCCTGGCGGCGTTGGTCACGGTCGTCTCGCCGGTCTGGTTGAGGGACGACTGGGCCGCCATGCCGCCCGGCTCGCCGGCCGCCCTGAAGAAGCCGCGGTTCTTCTCGGAACCGGGAAACAGGACCGTCGCGAACCGCAGGCACGTGGTGTCGGCCCCGTGGCGCCGCGCGAACGCGGCGCACATCTGTTCCCCGAGGAGCTTGCTCAGGCCGTAGGGCTCGTCCGGCGTGCACGGATGCGTCTCGTCGAGGGGCAGGAAATCGGGTTTCCAGCCCCTGGAGAACAACATCCCGTAGGCGCAGTTGCTGCTGGCGAAGACGATGCGCCGGACCCCCCGCGCCGCGGCGGCGAGGAGCACCGTGTAGGTCCCCCGCACGTTGGCGTCCATGATGCCCAGGTGATCGGGGAGGAGCGACGGAATCCCGGCCAGGTGGACCACGGCCTCCTGGCCCCGGAAGGCGGCGTCGACCGCGTCGTAGGACGTGACGTCGGCGACCGCCGTGCGGCCGCCCCACGGAGACTCCGCGAGGTCCAGGGCCGTGACGTCGTGGGACCCGCGCAGCTCCTCGCAGACGCGCCGGCCGATCAGCCCTCCGCCCCCGGTGACCGTGACCTTCATGACCGTCCTCCCCGACCGGCCCGTTCGATCCTAGTGGACAGGGCGCACGGCCCGGATTCAAGGGGGGTCCCGGAAAATCGGGCCGGAATCGGATGAATTCGCACAGTTCGCACGGAGTCGGTGGGGCCGCCCCGCGTCCCGCGTCCGCAAACGCCCGTGAGAGGGTCCCCTCTCCCGCTCCGCGGGGGAGGGACAGGGTGGGGGTGGACGGCGTGAGGGAATCTCTGACTCGAACCCTCACCCTGTCCCTCTCCCTATGCAGGGAGAGGGGACCCTGGTGGCACGGTCCGTCGTTCCGGGCCGCCCCCGCGTCCCGCGTCCGCAAACGCCCGTGAGAGGGTCCCCTCTCCCGCTCTTGCGGGGGAGGGACAGGGTGGGGGTGGACGGGGTGAAGGAGTCTTCGGTCCGACCCTCACCCTGTCCCTCTCCCTGAGCAGGGAGAGGGGACCCCCGGGGCAAGATCCGTCGGTCCGGGCAAGAATCTTTCTTGCAAATCAATACGTTATAAGGAATTTGACAGAGATGGGAAATAATTGTTGATTTCTCCATTGTGGTGGGTAAAATGTCATCGGTTTGGATCGTCCGGGGACGCACATGCGCGGGAACTCCAAGGCGGCGGCGGCGCGGAAGCCGCGGAAACAGGCCCTGTTCCTCAAGGCCCTCACGGAGACGGTGAACGTCACCCTGTCGTGCCGCAAGGCCGGCGTCCCCCGGCGCACGGTCTACGACTGGCGCGAGGCGGACGCGGCCTTCGCCGACCGCTGGGACGAGGCCCTGGAGGAGGGGATCGACCTGCTGGAGGCGGAGGTGCACCGGCGGGCCTTCGAGGGCGTGGAGAGGCCGGTCTACTACAAGGGCGAGCGCGTGGGGGAGTGGCGGCACTACTCGGACGCCCTGGCGACGTTCCTGCTCAGGGCGCACCGGCCGGAGAAGTACCGGGACGCGCCCAAGGCCAAGCCTGCGGCCAGCGTGGAAGAGGAGGCCAAGACGGAGGAAGAGATGGAGGAAGAACGCCGGGTTGAGGCCTACCGGGAGATGATGGAGCGCATCTGGGCGAAGGCCAGGGCGGAGCGTGCGGCCGCGGCCGGGGAGGAGTGGCTCGGGGACGAGCCGCCCCGCGCCCCGCCGCCGCCCAACTGGCCGCCGGAGGATCGCCATGCAAGGTAGCGGCGACACGCGGTGGGAGGACCCCCGCTGGCGGCTCGACAACCTCTACCGGATCACAGACGCGGAGGGGCGGCGCGTGCCCTTCCGCATGAACGCGGCCCAGGCCGAGCTCTTCGACGAGCGCCACACCCTCAACGTCGTCCTCAAGGCCCGCCAGCTCGGCTTCACCACCCTCATCCAGCTCCTCATGCTCGACGCCTGCCTGTTCACGCCGGACGTGCGCGCGGGAACCATCGCCCACACCCTGGGGGCGGCGGAGGCGATCTTCCGCGACAAGGTGAAGTTCCCTCTGGAGAACCTCGACCCGGCGATCCGGCGGGCCAACCCGGCGGTGGCGGATTCGGCGCGCACGCTGCGCTTCGCCAACAACTCCATGCTGCGGGTGGACACGAGCCTGCGCTCGGGCACCTACCAGTACCTGCATGTCTCCGAGTTCGGCCGCATCGCCGCGCGCACGCCGGACAAGGCGCGGGAGATCCGCACCGGCGCGCTCAACGCCGTGCGGACCGGCCAGACGGTGTTCATCGAATCCACGGCCGAGGGCCGGGAGGGGGACTTCTTCGAGATCTGCGAGCAGGCCCGGAACCTGGCGCGCCAGGGCCGGCGGCCCTCGGACCTGGACTTCAAGTACTTCTTCTTCCCCTGGTGGCAAGACCCCGGCTACCGCATCGATCCGGACGGCGTGGTCGTCGGGGCGGAGGACGCGGCGTACTTCGAGGGCCTGGAGGCGGAGCACGGGATCGTCCTCGACGCCGAGCAGCGGGCGTGGTACGCGCGCAAGCGGAGCATCCAGCGCGACGACATGCCGAAGGAGTACCCGGCGACGCCGGAGGAGGCGTTCCGGGCGGCGGTGGAGGGGGCGTACTACGCCCGCGAGCTGGCCCGGGCGCGCACCGAGGGGCGTATTTCCGCCGTGCCCTGCGACCCGGGGCTTCCGGTGAACACGTTCTGGGACCTCGGGGTGGACGACGAGACGGCGATCTGGTTCCACCAGCAGGCGGGCCTGGAGCACCGCTTCATCGACTACCACGCGGAGTCTGGCGAGGGTCTGGCGCACTACGCGCGGGTCCTGCGGGAGAGGGACTACTTCTACGGCGAGCACTACCTGCCCCACGACGTGGAGGTGCGGTCGCTGTCGACGGGTCGGAGCCGCCTGGACACCCTGAAGGGTCTGGGGGTGACGCCGGTGCGGGTGGTGCCGCGGACGGAGAGCGTGGGCGACGGGATCGAGGCGGTGCGCAGCGTGCTCTCCGCGTGCCGGTTCGACGAGGTCCGGTGCGGACGGGGGCTCAAGGCGCTGGAGGGCTACCGGAAGGCGTGGGACGAGCGGCGTGGGACGTTCCGGGACCGCCCCCTGCACGACTGGTCGAGCCACGGGGCGGACGCGTTCCGCTGCTTCGCGGAGGGCTACCGGCCCGGACGGGGCGGCGCGCTCGGCCCCCCGGCCCGCCGGCGGTCCGGCCGCGCCGCGCCCCCCGAGCAGTGGCAGGCGATCATGATGAAGAGCCCCTACGACGGCCCGGAGGACTACATGTAGGAGACCTGTGGCCCGGCCGCGCCCCGAGGGTCCCCTCTCCCGCACGCGGGAGAGGGACAGGGTGAGGGTGTCCGCCAGGGGCACGGCCTCGAACGACCCGCGGCCAGAAGCCGGACGGACAACCCGGCGGGATCGGCCGGGAAATCGGCCGATGGACCGGCACGTGCCGTGCAAGGCATTGTTTTTCCATTGACTCCCGCCTCGTTGGGATCGGCCATTGCAGCGATCGCGGCAATCTCATCAGGGGCCACGACACCCGGCCCCGGGATATAAACAATTGGAATGGCTCCGCGCTCAACGCCGCGCTACGCTCGGGCAACCCTTGCGCTGCAATACAGTCCTATCGCGACACCCTGACCGACGCGCTCGCCAAGCTGCCCGCCGGTCCGCGGTGGGTGTTTCGCCGCACCACACTGCCGCAGACCGTGCTGAATCAGTACCGGTTAGGCGCGGTCGTGACCCACGCGGGATTCACCTGTGCATCCGCAACCAGATTCGCTTGCTGGCACCGAGACCCGTTCCTGTCGTGGCGCGGCGATCACCAGTTTTCGATTTGTTCGAGGACTGGCAAGCGGATCTCGCACTACTCCGCGGTGAGTAACGGTCAGGAGGTGCTGTTCGAAGCTGGGACCAAGTTCCGCGTGACGAGCTATCTCCCGTCCAACGGCAATCGCGTCAACTTCGAGTTGCGAGAGGTCATATGAGGCCTCCAGAGCCGACAGACAGGACAGCCGCCGGGGCTCGATCCGATCATCTCTTCACCGACGCATAATCGCAGCAACCGGTCAGAACCGAATATCGCCAGCGCCTCCCGCGTTTTCGAGAACGGTGGGGACACGGCTGTGGTGTTCGATCCATGCCTGGGTTGCCGACGAGATCCACCCGGCGACCTTCAGAATCCGATCATGGTCTCCAACGAGATCCCGCGCGAATACCGGTTCATGGTGAGCAATCCGGTTGCAGGGCAGGTCCTTGGCGACGGTTGATGGCCGAGTTCGATGAGATTGGAACCACCGCAGATAGCTGTCCAGGTACTTGGTGGCGATGCCTCGGAAGCCGCGAAAGAAGCCCTTGATCTGGCTGTGGTGGCGGCTATTGACCGTCTGGATGTGCACCGCGCCCCGGACCCGCTCGCCAGCCGAGACGTTGATGCTCTCGTGAGAGATATCGAGCGCCGCCGCGACAGGCGGATTGTACCCGAATCATAATTAACCGTCAGGCCCGGTCGCGCCGGACTCGACACTTCCCATTCATACGGCAATGCCGTATAAATGGATATGCACACCGTCGTCTGGACACCGACGTTTCTGGCGCAAGCGAAACGTCTCGGGCTTTCCCAGGAGGAAATGGACGCCATTGTGAACACACTGTCCGAAGACCCGAGGGCAGGCGACAGCATGGTGGGCACGGGAGGCGCCCGGAAGCTCCGTCACGCGGGTCGCGGCAGGGGAAAGCGTGGAGGCCATCGCACCATCCACTATTTCGGCGGTGACGACGTGCCCGTGTTCCTTCTGTCCGTGTATGGCAAGGGAACGAAGGCGAACCTGAGCAAGGCCGAGCGCAACGAACTGGCGACGGTTCTACTCGATCTGGCGGATGCCTATAGAGCCAACATCAAGGAAACAACGGCCAGACTTGGGCGAAGAAAGCAGGGAGGGAGACGGGCATGAGCTTCAGCAAGGAGTTGATCGAGAGCGCGAACGAGGCGCTCGCCATCGTGAAGGGAGAGACAGAACCCGCCGGAGCGTTCGTTCCCGAGGTCGTGGATGTCGCGGCAATCCGCAAGAAGCTGAAACTGTCGCAGTCGGCATTCGCAAAGCGGTATGGCCTGCCGCTTGGCACCGTTCGAGATTGGGAACAGCAACGCCGTTCTCCGGATCGCGCTGCCATGGTGCTGCTATCTGTTATCGATCACGATCCGGACATCGTTGCCCGAACCCTCGCCGAGCGGCGCTAGCCCGCTCTATTCACGAGAGATCGATATTATCGGCTGGTTTCGAGCTCGCAGAGGGTTGTGTTCGGCGCCTTTGGGGTGCCGTGATTTGAGGTTTTCGGTGTCGGGGGTTGGGAGTTGAAGGGTCTGGGTCTGGCGGGGCACGGCGCCCCGCCTGTCAGGGTCCCGAGGTCGCGAGCCGCCCGGCCAGCATCCGGAACAGGGCGGCGTCGGGGCAGGCCGAGGCGAAGTGGATGCGGATGCGGGCGGCCTTCTCGACGACGCGGGCGCCGATCTTGAGCAGGTTCTGGCGGAGGGTGGCGAACTCGCACCGGGCGAGCGACATCCCGCGGGGTACGGCATCGCGGAGCACGAGCATCGGCCAGTAGGCCGCGGTGTGCAGGACGAGGCGGACCTGGTTGGCGAGCAAGCTCTGGCAGGAGGTCCGGTCGGAGGCGAGCTGGCCCTTGTGCTGCTTGATCGGGTTCTCGGCCTGTCCGCGGGCGCAGTACACCCCTTCGTAGAGATGGCGGGGCTCGCCCTTGAGCGAGGTGACGATAGTGTGCGCGTCGAAGCCGCGCGGTGTCGCCTCGAGCCGGGCGACGATGCGGCGCTGGCGGTTCCACGAGCCGGCGGCGTAGGCGAAGTCGGCGAAGCCGCGCACCCGCTCCGCGCCGGCTTCGGCGCGGCGCACCTTGAGATCGTCGGCGACCTCGTAGGCGAGACCGTGCAGCGCGGCATTGCCGGCCAAGCTGAAGATGTAGTCGGCGCCGTTGTCCTCGCACCAGTCCATCGCCTCGCGGCGGCCGTAATGGCTGTCGCCGCGGAAGGTCAGCCGGGTGCGCGGCCAGTGCTGGCGGATGCGGCGGGTCAGGTGCTTGAGCAGGGTGCGGATTCCTGTTTAATTTGACCGCGAATCCTGGCGATTTGACCGCCGGGGCGGTGAGGTGCCGTTTATCAGTCTCACACAAGTGTGTGTGCTGGCACCCGCGCAGCCCCACTCGTCACGGAGAGAACGAGCCTGCCCGGGAGCGGGGCGGCGGTCGGGGCTCCGGAGGGCGGGGCGCCGCCGCCGTCCCCGTTCACCTGTCGAAGGAGCACGGCACGATGCAGGCGGTAATCGCACCGCGCGGCGACGCGCGCACATTCCTCACCCATTTCGTCGGAAGCGGTCTCGATGACGATCGCTACGTCGTCGAGAAATTCCGCTCGCTCGCGAACGGCAACATCGTTCCCGTTCCCGCCGACGGGACGAAGCCGAAGAGCCGGCGCAAGGTGCGGCGGACGATCGTGCCGCTGAAGGCGGTCGAGAAGATGCGCCCGGCCCGCGACGAGATCATCATCGCGACGGGGGTCAAGCTGCGCGACTGCGGGGTGCAGCTATGGGGTTCGCGCGCGACGGGCCTGTTCGTGAACCGCCGCCAGCGCGGCTGAGCGGCGTTCTCCAGGGGCGTCCCGCCGGCCCGCCGCCGGCCGGGCGTCCTCCGTCCGGATTCCATCCCCGACAGGAGATCGTCCATGGCCTATCGAGACCCCGAGACCGAACGCGCGCTCGGGCGCGAACGCTTCCGCCGGCGCGTCGCCGAGCGCCGCGGCAAGGGTTTGTGTGTGCGCTGCGGCAAGCGCCCGCCCGAGCCCGGCCGTACCGTATGCGCGCCCTGCGCCGAGAAGCGGAACCAGGTGAGCCGCGCCCGCGACGCCAAGCTCCGGGCCGCCGGCAAGCCGCGGCGGGATCCGGAGAAGGCGAAGGCCTACGAGCGGGAGCGCACTCATCCGCTGGCTGCACGCCGAGTTCTACCGCGACGCGCCGGAGGCGATACTGCTCGTCAAGTCCGACCATGCCGAATTCCGCATGGTCCCGGGGGAATGGCGCCGGGCGCCCGAGCACGATGTCGCCGTCGGCCGCCATATCCCGCCGTCGAGCCGCTCGATAGAGCCGTTCATGGCGCATTTCGAACGGCGCTATCGCTTCGAGGGGATGGGACCGGCGGCGCGCATCCTGGCCCTGGCGGCCGCCCATCGCCGGCTGAACTACATCCACCCCTTCCCGGACGGGAACGGCAGGGTGAGCCGTCTCATGAGCCACGCCATGGCGACGAGGGCCGGCATCGGCGCTCACGGCCTCTGGTCGGTTTCGCGCGGTCTCGCCCGGGGTCTCGAGAGCCGCCGGGAATACAAGATGCGGATGGATCGCGCCGATACGCCGCGTCAGGGCGACCTGGACGGGCGCGGCAACCTCTCGCGGAGGGCGCTTGCCGACTTCACGCTCTGGTTCCTGAAGGTATGCCTCGACCAGGTGAATTTCATGGCGGGACTCTTCGACCTCGACACCCTGGATGCCCGCCTGACGCGCCACGTCGAGCGTAGCGACAGGCTGAAGCCCGAGGCCGCGCGCCTGCTGCGGGAAGCCCTGGTCCGCAGCCGGATCGAGCGCGGCGAGGCGTCCCGCGTCACGGGCTTGCCCGAGCGTACCGCCCGGCGCGTCCTCGGCGACGTCGTCGACGCGGGTCTGCTCGCGTCCGCGACACCGAAGGGCCCCGTCTCCCTGCGGTTTCCGGCCGATGCGCTGGAAGGGCTTTTCCCGCGTCTCTACCCGGAGACGTAAGCGGGCCGCCGGCCCGGCGGGGCTGGACAGTCCGCGATGACGAAACGGGCCTCGCCGCGCCCGATACGGCGGGCGACGGAACGCCGCTATCCGCCCTTCGTGCCTTTCCCCGTCCCGGCAGAAGATGACGGTCACGCCAAGCCATCGGGTCTTTGCATGGACGGCTGCCGGCCTCGGTCAACCCGTGATAGGCTGCACCGTCATCGACGGAGGCAGGCGATGGGAAGAGCCGACCCGAAGAACGAGGAGGGCAGTCACACCAACGCGCTACGCACGCTGATCCCGTCCGAGCAAGATCGAGGCCCGGATTTCATTCGGCTGGCTCACGCACTCTCCGCTCTCTTTCCGCGGGGCGGTCAGGAAGTCCGGACGTTGGATGCCATGCTGTTGGGGGTGCCGAGATGACCTTCGAGCTGATCACGAGGCGCGACGAAAGCTTGCGCGCGTTCGAGGCGTTCGAGTCCGCCTTTTCGGCACGTGCGAATGCGATTCCGAACTGCCGCTTGGGCTGGTCCGGTGGAAACGTCCAAGCCGATGTGTATTGGCAGGAAGCAGCGGGTATATGGGGCGTATTCCGGAAGACACCACCTCAGCCTCGCCATAAGGGCGGGAATCGGTTCTGGAACTGTTTCGGGGTTTCCGAACCTCGATTGGACGCAACCCTCGGCATAACTGTCGAGATCAATCCACCCCATCGAGGAGAGAACCGCCACACCGCTGGTGTCTTTCTCCGTGACGGGGAGGGCCGGTATCACATCGGTCACTCGGGGAGAGTCGGCGGGGGCCGTCCCGGGGTCGGTCTAAAGGCATTCCGAAGATACGCCGATAACCTTCCGTGGCAAAAGATCGGGACTCCAAACGGGGCACGAGAGATCGTCGCCATCGGCCCGCTGGAGAACGGGCAACTATTCGAGATGCTGGGACTGTTCGTTCACACGGTGGCCGGGTTCAAGGATTCTGTTGCGAAGGGTCAGTCGCATGAGAGCACAAGAAATCGAACACAGACTCGATCCGTGGAAAGAGAGCCGACTAGCGAAGCTGACTTGCTTGATCGCATCACCGTGCGCGCCGACGTCTTCGGAGGCAAGCCCATCATTCGCGATGTGCGGATCGCTGTCGAGCATGTCCTCGGCATGTTGGCGGCGGGAGATACGGCGGAGACCATCCTGCGGGAGTATCCGGACCTTGACTCAGAGGATATCCGGGCCTGTCTGCTCTTCGCCCATCGATCAATGGCAGGCGAGCATGTGCATGACCGTGTCGCAGTACTGGACGCTTCGTGAGATTTCTTCTCGACGCGTGCGTGGCTTCACGGACACTGCACGAGGCATTGGTCGATCTCGGACACGATGTCCTGTCCGCCTGGGAGGGATACGCTCACACGTCCGATGAAGCGCTGCTTGCCCTGGCCTATGAGGAAGGCCGGGTGCTCGTCACCGAAGACAAAGATTTCGGCGAGCTGGTCTTCTTGCGTCGCCGACCGCATCCATGCATCGTACGCCTGGTCGAGTTGCGCGTAGCTGAAAAGGTGGGAGCGATGCTGGACTTGATCGAGCGTCACGAGGATGCCATGCGCGAAGGTGCCATTATTGTTGTGACCGGGACGCGGGTTCGGATCCGGTCAGCAGGTAGCCGCGAGGGGGACAACGGCTAAAGACCCACGCCAGACCGCCGACCAATCTCAGCCTCCCGCCAACGATCCCATACTCGCCACTCGCGAGACCACCGACCACGGCCCAGCAAATCCCCACGTTCTAGCCTTAATCGCAGGAACCCCGATACAACACCTAACGCATCGTTGATGCACTTCCTGCCGGCGCCCGCCATCGCGTGAACTGGCGGAAACAGCCGTACTTGCAGAGCCTTACGGCTCGCCCCATCCCTCCCCGGCGCGCGGCTTCCTCGGAGAAACGCCGCCGTGACCGCTTCCTGCATTACCGCCCGGTCGTGCGGCCCAAACGAGGAGCCGCGAGCCATGAGCGACAATCCGAAGTCTACCTTCGCCCGGCGCGTCCGCGCCGCCAAGCCGCGCGAGAAGCGCTACGACATCCGCGACGACGTAATCCCCGGCCTGTTTCTGCGCGTCTTCCCTACCGGCGCGCGCAGCTTCGCCCTCGACCGCATGACACGCGGGCGCAGGCGATTCGCCACCCTCGGCAGCACCGACGCCATCACCATCCCGGAGGCGCGCGCCGAGGCCCGCAGGCTCATCGCCACCTTCGCCGACACCGCGAAGAAGGACGGCGGGCCGAGGATGCCGGGGCATCCCATGGACGCCTTCGCCGCCGAGTTTCTCGACCGCCAGGCCCGGCATTGGAAGCCCTCGACGTTGGAGTCCAACGCCTACATGGTCCGCAAGTACATCCTCCCCGCCTTCGGTCATATGACCGTGGACGCCATCGCCGTCGAGCACGTCAAGGACTGGTTCGCGTCCATGGCCGAACAGCCCGGCAGCGCCAACCGCGCCATGCCGGTCCTGTCCACCATGATGCGCATGGCCGAGCTATGGGGATACCGCCGACATAACTCCAATCCGTGCAAGAACGCCAAGCGATACCGGATGGAGCCGAGGGCGCGATTCCTGACGGCGGAAGAGATGGCCCGGCTCAACGCGGTGCTCACCCGCGACGAGTTCTATTGCCCCCAGGCCGTCGCCGTCATCCGCCTGCTGATGCTGACCGGATGCCGCTTCGGCGAAGTCGTCTCGCTCGAATGGGACTGGATTCGCGGCAAACGCATCCACCTTCCCGACACGAAGTCCGGGCCGCTCACGGTGTGGCTGTCGAGCGCCGCGCGCGCGGTCATTGACGCCATTCCGCGATACAGCCCCGATTGTCCGTTCCTGTTTCCGGCGCGTCCGCCGACGCGGCACATCGACAACTTCGAGTACCAATGGCACCGCATCCGCAACGAGGCCGGATTGCCCGGATTGCGGATTCATGACCTTCGGCACAGTTGGGCGTCCACCGCCGCGATGAACGGCTTGGACATGGTGACCATCGCAAAGCTGCTCGGTCACGCCCTGGTCGAGACGACCGAGCGATACGTCCACCTGTCCGACCGGTCCGTTGCCGACGCCGCCGACCGGGTATCGAACCGCATCCATGCGGCCCTGGCCGGAAGGGAGGAAGGCGCTGAGCGCGAGTCCCGCGCTGCCCGTCCTGCCCAGGCCGGACTCGAGACCCAGCCCAAGGGAGAGTTCCGCTATGTCCGCATTTGACCTCACCCCGCGCCTCGTCCGCGAGAGCAAGTCCAACGGCAAGGACACCATCCTGTTCGACAAGTCGCTTACCGGCTTCGGGCTTCGCGTTCACCCGTCGGGCCGGAAGGTCTACATCGTGCAGGCCCGCATCGAGGGACGGAGCCGCCGTATCGCCATCGCCCGGTATGGCGAGATGGAGCTTGCCGAGGCCCGACGCCGCGCCCGTGACATGCTCGCGCGCATCCGCGCGGGAGATAACCCCGCCGACGACATCCAGCGCGAGAGGAAGACCCCGACGCTACGGGAGTTCGCGAACGAGTATCTGCGGCGCTACGAACCGTATTGGAAGCCATCGGGGCGCAAGACCGTCTGCATCTACCTGAACGCCCGCATCCTGCCTGCGTTCGGCAGGATGCCGCTCGACCGCATCGGCCCCGAGGACGTGGCCGCGTGGTTCGACGCGGCGAGCAGGGACAAGCCCGGCGCGGCCAACCGCGCCTTGGAGATTTTGCGCGCGATGATGTTCCGGGCCGAGGAATGGGGATTGCGTGAACGCGGCTCCAACCCCTTGCCTCGGCATCGCGAAGAACCCGCGCAACCACGTCGCGCGGTTCCTCGACGCGGACGAGCTGGCCCGGCTCGGACGCGCGCTCGACGCCCGCGAGGTGGAATGGCCCGAGGCCGTCGCCGCGATCCGGCTGCTGGCGCTCACCGGATGCCGCCGCAGCGAAGTGCTCAATCTGCGCTGGCGGAACATCGGAGCCGATGCGCTGAACCTGGAAGACTCGAAGACTGGCCCGCGCGCGGTGCCGCGCTGCCCGGTGCGGGCGACCCCAATGCGTTCCTGTTTCCGCGCCACGCCGAAGGCCGGGGCGCGTACAGCCTCGCGACCTGCTGGCGCGCGGTCTGCGCGGATGCGAAGCTCGGCAGCCTGCGCCTGCACGACCTGCGCCATACCGCCGCAAGTCAGGCAGTCATGGCGGGAGAAGGTCTGCCGCTCGTCGGCCGGCTCCTCGTGCATAGCCGACACCGCACAACGGCAGGCTACGCCCACCTTGCTGATGCGCACCTTGTCGAGGCCGCAGAGACGGTTGGCAGCTTTATCGCCGAAACAATGAAAATTGGCAAAATCAGTGTTCACTCTAGAGTTGGTTTCTAACCCATGAAATCATAGCTACCCGCTATCGCTCGGGAGAGTCGCCATGCACCGAACGCTCGCCTCCGTTGCCTTCGCCGCCGTCGTCGCCGGTTGCGGATACACCCCGCCGGTGGACCCGTGGTTTACTCCGGACCGCTTCATATCGCCCGCCGACACGGCCAAGCTCGCGACGCTCTTCTGCGAATGTGTGCCATACCGGTGCGACAATCCCAGAGACCCGGAGTCGCGCTTGCTCGCGGCCGTGCGCAACGGCCGCGGAGTAAGCATGGCGGACGTTGCCCGCTTTGCGGGGTGGGGGCACGAGTGCAAGACCGGTTTGTTTCGGGGAGTGGACATACCCGACGCAGGACCGAAACTGCGTGCGTTCAAGGCAACCGTCCGACCGGTGAACTGATGAGCGACCCAATCATCCTGACCGCTTGGCGCGGAGGCACGTTATTCTCCGCCGCGTGCAGTTGACCAGAGGGGCGATACAGAAATGCGCGCAAGACTTGCCGACAGAATCCGCGAGCATGCATTGGAGCAATACATCGAGCCGGCCCGCGAGGCCGGCCAACCAAACGTCACGATCCGCGCCGGAGATGTGCACGATGCGATGGGTCTTGCAAACCAAATGCCCGCAGTCTGCGGTGCATTGGGCACCGACCTGTTCTTGGACTTGGCTCGCGTACAACGGGTCGGGCGCTCGGGACCCGCAAACGGTGCTAATGCGCAGTTCGAATTTAAGCTGAAGTAGCTTTCCAAGCGAATGGTCTGCGGACCGCGCAGCCGGGCAACACCCGTCGCAACGATTCCACCGATGGTGGCAATGGTACCGACCATGGATGTCGACTCGGTTCCCGGTACGGTAATTCTGGGCGCGTCGCTTCGCGACCGGGCTACCCTGCCGAGCCCGCTGCGCGGCCTCGGCCCTCCGGGCGGGTATCCCTCGCGCCTCCGCTCACTGCCGCCTGCACGACCGCCGCCGCTTGTGTCGGCATCATTGCCGGCCCAGCCGTCAAGACCGCCGACAGTGGACTCCGCACCGCGCCGTTCACCGGTGCCTGCACAAGTGCTGGCCGTTCCGCCGCGGCCGCCGACAGTGCAATTGGCACAACCGCCTGCGGTTCCGACGGCACCGCCAACCCCGCTAGTGTCGCGGTCGCGTCTCCACGTTCCCGCATTGTCTTGTTACCTCGTGCTTCCTATACTGACGCCCGGAAGCCGCGCAGCGGTTCGGGACGTGTTCCCGCAAGTGCGCGGCGGGCGCTGCCGCTCAAGCGCCGCTCGGGCTAAATGCCCGGCCTGCAACGGTTTGCAGTGTGCGGTCGCTTGGTTGGTCAGGAAGCGGGTTGACGACGCCCTGCGGCGTTTTGTTCTCACACCTACGTACCGGGAGGTCCCAGCGTGACACGCTGGCCGGACTGCCGCCACCTCACCTGACGATCCGAGCCATCGCCATAACTGCTTGTCTGGCATCCGTCTCTAGTACCTCTTCCGGCGGCGCGCTCTCGCCCACGCTACGTGCCACCAACGTTGTCCCGCTCAGGGGCGCTCGAAAGTGCGCGTGCGAATTCCTTAACTCCGCAAGTTCTCTATATGTGCGCCACTCCTCCCCGGATAGCCACCCGTCCTCATGCGCTTTCTCGAGCACCGCGCATAAGGGAGCTTCCTTTGCCGGCTCCCATCCGGTCGCATAGAGTTGCGCCGCCAGCTCGCGTTCCACGTACGCCAGACACAGCAGCACGACCGCTAGATCAGAGTTGTCCAGTACTGGACCGATTGAACACCAGCGCTTCAGGCAACCGCCCCGAGGCCGTTCTTCGCCACCAGCGTGAGAAGCTTCAGCGACGCGCCGCGCGGGCGCTTCTCGCCGCGCTCCCATTGGCTCACCAGGCCCGTCGTCACGTTGAGATAGCGGGCGAACACCGCCTGGCTCGCGTTCTCGCGAAGCCGGATCTCCCGGATCCGCTCCGGCGGCATGTCCTCGACCGGCGTGAGGCACAGCTCGTCGAACGCCTTCATCGTCCGCTTCGACATGACGCCCGCCTCCGTCATGCCCAAAGCCGTCTCGTGCACCGACGCCAGCACCTCGCTCTCATACCGCTTGGTCATCGCAGTCCACTTCGCCGATCGTCCCGTTCGCCAGCATCGCTTCCAGGCCGGGATCGTCCAGTCCCAACATCTCGTCCGCCAGAGACCGCAACGCCGTGAGTTCCCTGGGACGCAAATTCTCCCGCTCGCTCTTTGCGAACCCGTGGACGAAGAAGGCACGGTGCCCACGACGAAACGCCACGATAACGCGAAACCCGCCGGACCGCCCCTGTCCCTGCCGCGCGACACGCTGCTCGATGACGCCACCGCCAAGATCGGCGCCGATCAGGCCCTTCGCCGCGCGCTTTACGGCCTCGCACAGTGTGACATTCTCGATGCCCTCGCGAGCGGCAAAGCGCCCGAACGGCTTGGTCCTGAACGTGCGCAATCCGAGCCCCGCGCGCCTTTGCCATCATGCCGGGGCATATAGCACCGAGTGTCATACGACTCAATCCCCGGAGGCGAATGCGCTCCACCCGCGGCCGGCCTGCCTCACTCCCCTTATCCCGCCCGTTTCTCACGGCCTTGACCATTCTCCATCGGACATGCCCGCGAACCGCGGGCTCGGCGCCTGCAGGCCGGCTCGGCGCCGACACGCATGGCGCCGACGAGAGCGAGAGCCCGCCCGTCAGGGAATGTCTGAACAAGTCGCTTCTGTCACGATCAGCGAACCGTTCACGACACGGTGGGTGAGCGATGGAACAGTCGACCTTCGCGGAGTTGGAACACGATTTGAAGAGGCGCCGGACGCGGCGCGAGCTGGATCGACGGCGTGTCCTTGAGCGCGGTGGTTGCGGTTGGCCCTCGATCACCAGACCGCTAAGCTCCGGCGGGCGATGAGGCCGGCCCACGGCTGGTTGCGGTTGGCGCCGCCGTCACGAGAAATTCCCGGTGCGGAGCACGGGGAGCGGACCCGAGGACCGGCGCAGATGGTGGCGAGGCCGCGGGCCGGCATCCCGTGCCTTGCAGAGAGTGAGTTCCTCGTCTTTGACCATGATCCATGACCATGGTATGATCGGTTGGATCATGCAGGAGATTCAGATATCCAAGTTCAAGGCGACCTGCCTGTCGGTTCTCGACCGGGTGGCGAAGACTGGGAACCCCGTTCTGGTGACCCGCTTCGGGAAGCCGGTCGCCCAAATACTTCCGCCCCCGGGTCCGGCCGGCGAGTGGCTCGGCGCCATGAAGGATTCGGGTACGATTCACGGCGACCTTGTCGCTCCCGCGATACCGCCCTCGCATTGGGAGGCGCTCGATTAGGTGCCGCTCCTGCTCGACACGCACATCTGGCTGTGGAGTCTGCTCGATCCGGACAGGCTTTCCGGCGGGGTCAGGCACGCGCTCTCATCGCGAACGGACGAGCTGCGGCTTTCCGCCGTCAGCGTGTGGGAAGCCCTGCTTCTGGCGGAACGGGGCCGGGTCACGCTCGAACCCGACGCCCGGAGTTGGCTGAACAAGGCGATGTCGCTCACACCGGCCGTCGAGGTTCCGGTCACCTTCGACGTGGCGATCGCCAGCCGGAGCATCGCCCTCGAGCATCGGGATCCGGCCGACCGGTTCATCGCCGCGAGCGCCAAGGCGTTCGGCCTCACATTGGTGACGGCCGACGAGCGGCTCCTGCGGTGCCCCGATATCGACGTTTTGCCCAACCGCTGACGGCGGCCTCGCCCCGGCTTGCGGCGGTCGGTGTCACGCGGCATTTCCAGGCCGCCCCGGAACCGGCAGAGCAGGGAAGCCGCCGGCGCGGCGGTCTCCGGCACCCTCACCCTGTCCCTCTCCCGCACGCGGGAGAGGGGACCCTCGGGGCACGGCCCCGCCCCGCCCCCGCTTGCGGCGGTCGGTGTCACGCGACATTTCCAGGCCGCCCCGGGACCGGCGGAGCAGGGAAGCCACCGGCGCGGCGGTCTCCGGCACCCTCACCCTGTCCCTCTCCCGCACGCGGGAGAGGGGACCCTCGGGGCGCGGCCCGCTCCGCCCCGGCTTGCGGCGGGCGGTTTCAGAGGATATTTCCAGGCCGCCCCGGGACCGGCAGAGCAGGGAAGCCACCGGCGCGTCGTTCTCCGGCACCCTCACCCTGTCCCTCTCCCGCACGCGGGAGAGGGGACCCTCGGGGCGCGGCCCGCTCCGCCCCGGCTTGCGGCGGGCGGTTTCAGGCGATATTTCTAGGCCGCCCCGGGACCGGCAGAGCAGGGAAGAGACCATGGCGCTGAAGGAAGCCGTCGACGCCGTCGACCGCGACGCCGAGGAGGACGCGGCGATCGCCGGACTGGTCGCCCGCGCCCGCGCCGCCATGGCGGCGTTCGCCGACGCCGGCCAGGACGCCGTCGACGACGCCGTCACCGCCCTCGCCTGGGCGATCTACGAGCCCGAGCGCGCCCGCGAGCTGGCGGAGGTCGCGGTCCGGGACACCGGGCTCGGCAACGTCGCGGACAAGGTCGTCAAGAACCGCCGCAAGACCTTCGGCACCCTGCGCGACCTCCTGCGGGAGAGCGCCAGGACCGTCGGCGTCATCGAGGAGCTTCCCGGCCGCGGGCTGGTGAAGTACGCCAAGCCCGTCGGCGTGGTCGCCGCCGTCTGTCCCTCGACGAACCCGGCGGCGACGCCGGTCAACAAGGCGATGCTGGCGGTCAAGGGGCGGAACGCGATCGTCCTCGCCCCCTCCCCGGCCGGCCTGTCCGCGACCTCCCGGGTGGCCGGGATGATGCGGGACGAGCTGGCCCGCGCGGGCCACCCGGAGGACCTCGTGCAGGTCCTGCCGCGGGTGTCCAAGTCGCTCACCCAGAAGCTGATGAACGCCGCGGACCTCGTGGTGGTGACGGGCTCCCAGGACAACGTGCGCCGGGCCTACAGCAGCGGCAGGCCGGCGATCGGCGTCGGCCTCGGCAACGCCCCCGCGATCGTCGACGAGACCGCCGACCTCGCCGACGCGGCGGCCAAGATCCGCCTCTCCAAGACCTTCGACAACGCCACGTCGTGCTCGTCGGAGAACGCCGTCGTCATCGTCGATTCGGTCTACGACGCCGCCGTCGCCGCGCTGGAGGCCGAGGGCGCCTACCGCGCCGGCCCCGAGGAGAAGCGGAAGATCCGGGACAGCCTGTGGGTCGGCGGCAAGCTGAACCGGCACATGATCGCCAAGGACCCGGAGGTCTTCGCCGCGATGGCGGACCTCCCGGAGGAGGCCCGCACGGCGCGGTTCTTCCTCGTGGAGGAGACGGGCGTCGGCGCGGACCACCCGTTCTCGGGCGAGAAGCTGTCCCTCGCCCTCGCCGTCTACCGCGCCCGGGACTTCGGCCACGCCATCGAGACCGTGCGGAACATCCTCGCCTACCAGGGCGCCGGGCACTCGTGCGGCCTGCACACGACGAGCGGGGAGAACATGCGGAGGCTCGCCGAGGAGCTCGACGTCGTCCGCGTCCTCGTCAACCAGGCTCACGCCATCGGCAACGGCGGCGCCTTCGACAACGGCCTGAACTTCACCCTGAGCATGGGCTGCGGGACCTGGGGCGGCAACTCCATCACCGAGAACCTCAACTACCGCAACTTCATCAACGTCACCCACCTGTCCACCGTGATCCCGGACGAGACGCCCGCGGAAGAGGAGCTGTTCGGCGCCTACCACGCGCGCCACGGCCGCTGACCGCGCCCCCACGGACGCCCATGGACTTCGAGGAACACGCGGCGAAGCCGCTGCTCGCGGCCGCCGGCATCGCCGTCCCGCGTGGAGAGACCGCCGCGACGCCCGGCGAGGCGGCGGCGGCGGCGGAGTCCCTGGGACCCGTCGTCGTCAAGGCCCAGGTGCCGGCGGGCAAGCGCGGCAAGGCGGGCGGCATCAGGGCGGCGGACGACGCGGCCGCCGCCCGGTCCGCGGCGGAAGAGATCCTCGGCATGACGATCGGCGGGCACACGGTCGAGCGGCTCCTGGTCGAGGAGCGCGCGGACATCGCCCGCGAGCTCTACGCCGCCGTCCTCAACGACACCGCGAGCAAGGGTCCCCTGGTGCTGTTCTCCACCCTCGGCGGCATGGACATCGAGGAGGCGGCGGCGCGGGACGCGAACGCCGTCCGGCGCCACGCGCCCGACATCCGCCATGGCCTCGACGCCGCGGGGGCGGAGGCGCTCCTCGAGGGCCTGGACCTCGGCGGGGCCGGGGGGGCCGTCGCCGACGTCCTCGCGCGGCTCTACGGCGTCTGGCGGTCGCGGGACGCGGAGCTGGTGGAGATCAACCCCTCGCCGTCACCGGCGACGGGCGGGTCGTCGCGCTCGACTGCAAGTTCACCCTGGACGACCTCTCGAAGGCCCGGCACGAAGACATCGTCGGCGCCGGCGTCCCCGACACCCTCACCGACCTCGAGGCGCGCGGCCGGGACCTGGGCCTCACCTACATCGAGCTCGACGGGGAGGTCGGCATCCTCGCCAACGGCGCGGGCCTCACGATGACGACGATGGACGCCGTGCGCCACTACGGCGGCGCCCCGGCCAACTTCCTGGAGATCGGCGGGCAGTCCTACACCAGGGCCGTGCCGGCGCTCGACCTCGTCCTCTCCAATCCCCGGGTCCGGAGCCTGGTCGTCAACTTCTGCGGCGCCTTCGCCCGCACCGACGTGATGACCGAAGGCGTCGTCGACGCCTGGGAACGGCTCCAGCCCGACGTCCCGGTGTTCTTCTCCATCCACGGCACGGGCTCGCGGGACGCGGTGCCCATCGTCCGCGAGCGCCTGGGACTGGAGCCCTTCCCGACCATGGACGAGGCCGTGCGGGCGGCCATCGCGGCGGCGGCGTGAGCGGCCTCGCCGGCATGATCGTCCGGGCGCCCGACCGGATGCTGGTGCAGGGCATCACCGGACGCCAGGGCAGCTTCTGGGCGGAGCGCATGCAGGAGTACGGCGCCCGGGTCGTGGGCGGCGTCAACCCGAAGCGCGCCGGCGAGGAGTTCCTCGGCGTCCCCGTCTACGAGAGCGCCGCGGCGGCGGCGCGGGAGACCGGGATCGACGTCGCGGTCATGTTCATTCCGCCGATGGCGGCCAGGGCCGCGGCGCTCGACGCCATCGAGGCGGGCGTGCGCCTGCTCGTCGTGCTGACGGAGCACATCCCGACCCAGGACGTGATGTACTTCATGGCGGCGGCGAAGGACTCCGGCACGCGGATCATGGGGCCGAACACGGCCGGCCTGGTGACGCCGGGCGAGACCTTCGCCGGCATCATGCCGGCCTGGGAGGAGGACATCTGCCGTCCCGGCCGGGTGGGCGTCGTGAGCCGCAGCGGCAGCCTCGGAACCCTGGCCTGCCTCAACCTCGTCCAGGCGGGGCTGGGACAGTCCGCGGTGCTGGGGCTCGGCGGCGACCCGATCCTCGGAACCACGACGGTCGAGGCGCTCCAGGCCCTGGAAGAGGACCCGGGAACCGACGCCGTCGTGGTGGTGGGCGAGATCGGCGGCACCGCCGAGGAGGACGCCGCGGAGTTCGTCGCGGCCATGTCGAAACCCGTCGTCGCCTTCATCGCCGGGCGCGCGTCCCCGGCGGGACGGAAGATGGGCCACGCCGGCGCCATCGTGACCGGCGACAAGGGCACCTACCGGTCGAAACGGGACGCGCTGGAGAAGGCCGGGGCCGCGGTGCTCGACATGCCGTCGCGGCTGGGCGAGACGGTGCGCGAGGCCATGGCCAGCCGGGCGGCCGCCGTGCCACAATCCGGCGCGGCCGAGTCCCCGACCGGCCATTGAAGCCGCGCCGGCCGCCGTCGGAGGCGGATCCGGCGCACGGAACAGCGGAGGCCCTGCCATGTCAGTCCAGGAAATTCCCGAGGAAATCGGCCGTCCCGCGCCGGAGGTCCAGGCGACCTACGACGAGGCGGCGCGGCTCTCCGGCCGGGTCGTCGTCGACGGCGGGCTCGGCCCCGCCCTCGCGGACGAGACCTTCGACGTCGTCAACCCGGCTTGGCTGAACGTCGTCGGGTCTTCGCCGCGCTGCCGCGAGGCGGACGTCGACCGCGCCGTCGGCGTGGCCAAGGCGGCCTTCCGGCCGTGGTCCCGCACGAGCGCGAAGGAGCGCGGCGCGCTCGCCCACCGGCTCGCCGGCGTCATCGAGGAGCACGCCGACGACATCGCCCGGCTCGAGGCCCTGGAGACCGGCAACGCCTACCGGACGCAGGCGCGGCCCGAGCTCGGCATGGCCGTCGAGGTGCTGCGCATGTTCGCGGGGCTGGCGACGGAGCTGAAGGGCAACACCGTGCCCTGGATCGACGGCACGCTGCACTACACGACGCGCGACCCGATCGGGGTGGTCGGCGCGATCATCCCGTGGAACGCGCCGATCCTGCTCTGGGCCTGCAAGGTCGCCCCGGCCATCGTGGCCGGCAACACGGTCGTCCTGAAGACCGCCGAGCAGGCGCCCCTCGCCGTGCTGAAGTGCACCGAGCTCGCCCAGCGGGTGCTTCCGGCCGGCGTGGTCAACACCATCTCGGGCATGGGCGAGGAGTGCGGCCGGCCGCTCGCGGAGCACCGGGACGTGCGCAAGATCACCTTCACCGGCTCGTGTCCGGTGGGGCGCCGGATCATGCACTACGCGGCGGACAAGATCTGCCCGGTGACGCTGGAGCTCGGCGGCAAGAGCCCCAACATCGTCATGCCCGACGCCGACCTCGACCTGGCGATCCCGGGCGTCATCCAGGGCATGCGGTTCTCGCGCCAGGGGCAGTCCTGCACCGCGGGCTCGCGCCTCTTCCTGCACCGGGAGGTCGCGGACGAGGTCATCGGACGCGCCATCGCGGCCATGAAGAACCTGAAGATCGGCGATCCGCTGGACCCGGAGAGCGAGATCGGCACCATCGTCTCCCAGGAGCAGTTCGACCGGGTCGCCCGGTACGTGGAGATGGCGCGCAACACGCCCGGCGCGGAGATCCTCTGCGGCGGCGGACGGCCCGAGGACCCGGCGCTGCAGAAGGGCCTCTTCTTCGCGCCGACGCTGATCAAGGACGTGCCCCACGACTCGCCGTGCGCCCAGGAGGAGATCTTCGGACCCGTCGCGGTCGTCTTCGAATGGGAGGACTTCGCGTCCGTGCTCGACAGGGCGAACGACACGGAATACGGCCTGGCCGCGACGCTGTGGACCCGGGACCTCAACCACGCCATGCGGTTCGTCGACGAGGTCGAGGCCGGCCTGGTCCAGGTCAACCAGTACGGGACGCCGATCGCCAACGTCGCCTACGGAGGGCTCAACCAGAGCGGCCTCGGCAAGGAGCTGTCCCTGGAGAGCATGCTGGAGCACTTCACCCGGAGCCGCACGGTCATCATCAACCAGGGCACGCCGGACCCCGCCATCGACGCCTGAGGGGAACGAGGCCGCCGGCCCCCGCGCGTTCCGCGCCTCCGTCTCCGGCTCCGCCGTCCTCCGTCGATCCATGTCCGACGCGTACGACTACATCGTCGTCGGCGCCGGCTCGGCCGGCGGGGCGCTGGCCGCGCGCCTGAGCGAGGACGGCCGCGCGCGGGTCCTGCTGCTCGAGGCCGGCGGCCGGAACGACAGGGACCTCTGGGTGCGGATCCCCCTCGGCGTCGGCCGGATCCTCGACAGCGACCGGTACGTCTGGAAGGACCGGACCGGGCCCGAGATGACGGGCCGCTCCGTCTACTGGCCGCACGGACGCCTGCTCGGCGGCTCGAGCTCGGTCAACGGCATGATCCACGTGCGCGGGGAGCCGGGGCGCTACGACGAATGGCGCGACGCGGGCTGCGTGGGATGGGGCTATCCCGAGGTCCTGCCCTACTTCAAGCGCCTGGAGACGGCGGCCTTCGGCAACCCCCAGTGGCGGGGACGGGACGGCCCCATCCACGCGACGCGGGTCGTGACGGACGACCCGGTCTCGCAGGCCTTCCTCGACGCCTGCAGGGAGGCGGGGCTGCCGGAGAACGAGGACTACAACGCCGGCTCGACCGAAGGCGTCACCCGCCATCAGCTCAGCACGCGCAAGGGCCTCCGGTGCGGCACCGCGGCCGGCTACCTCGAGGACGCCCGGCGCCGGCCGAACCTGAACGTCGTCACCGGCGCCGCCGCGCGCCGCGTCCTGTTCGAGGGCCGCCGGGCGGTGGGCGTGGCCTGGCGCGCGGACGGCGGGGACCGCGAAGCCAGGGCGGGGAAGGAGATCGTGCTGTCCGCGGGCGCGGTCGGGTCGCCGCACCTGCTCGAGCTGTCGGGCGTCGGCGCCGCGGACCTCCTCCGGTCCCACGGCATCCCCGTGGTGCACGACCTGCCGGCCGTGGGCGAGAACCTCTCGGACCACCTGCACAACCGGCTCAACTTCGAGACCACGCACCCGGTCACGGCCAACGACATCGTGCGCAGCCCGTGGCACGCGGCGCGGCACCTGCTCCGCTACGTCCTGCACCGCGACGGCATCTTCTCGACCCCGACCTTCAAGGTGCAGGCCTTCGTGCGCTGCCACCCGGAGGCGCGGTTCCCGGACGCGCGCATCCAGTGCGCCCTGTCGAGCGGCACGAGCCGGTACTCCCGGGACCTCGACCGCTTCCCCGGCTTCCACATCGGGTCCTACTACCTGTGGCCGGAGTCCCGGGGCTCCGTCCACCTGCGGTCCGCCGACCCGGGGGAGCGGCCGGAGATCCGGGTCAACTACCTGGCGCATCCCCGCGACCGGGACGTCAACGTGCGCGCCTTCAGGAAGTCGCGGGAGCTCGCGGACCGGCCCGCCCTGCGGAAGGTCATCGTGCGGGAGATCCGCCCGGGGCCGGACGTCGTGACCGACGACGAGATCCTCGACTACATCATGCGGACCGGCGACACCTCCTGGCATCCCATCGGCACCTGCCGCATGGGGGCGGACCCGGCGTCGGTCGTCGACCCCGAGCTCCGCGTCCGCGGCCTCGGCGGGCTCCGCGTCGCCGACGCCTCGGTCATGCCGCACCAGGTGTCGAGCAACACCAACATCCCGACGATCATGATCGGCGAGCGCGCCGCCGACCTGATCCGGCGGACGCCCGCGTGACGCCCCGGCGCGCGGGCGTCCCGGCCGCCCTCCTCCCGACCTCCCCCCCGGTTCGGGATTCCTCCGTGAAAGTCGAAAGTGGTTCGACCGCGCCACGGGAACAGGGCAGGGGTGCCAAGACGCCGTCCACCCCCACCCTGTCCCTCCCCCTTCTAGGGAGAGGGGACCCTCGGGGCGCGGCCGTGCCACCCGGGTCCCCTCTCCCTGCCCAGGGAGAGGGACAGGGTGAGGGTCGGGAATGAATGCGGGGGCGGCCCCCTCCCGGCCCTCCCCTGGAAGGATTCCTCCGCGAAACGCGGTCGGGGCGGCGCGTCGTTCTCCGACACCCTCACCCTGTCCCTCTCCCGCTTGCGGGAGAGGGGACCCTCGGGGCACGACCGGGCCACTCGGGTCCCCTCCCCCTGGAATCGGTTTTTCCGGCGAACGCCGCCATGCCGGCGCCCGGCGGGGTTTCGGGGACATGCGGAGGCCGTTATAGTGCGGGCCGCCGACACGGCCGGATACAGGAGACGACGATGGCGCGGTGGGAAGACCTTCCGGAGTACGAACGGGACTATCTCTCGGGACTGCGGCTGCCCGAGTTCGACGGCACGCCCTGGACCCCCGCCAAGCCCGTGCGGGAGAGCCGGGTCGCGTTGATCTCGACCGCCGGCATCGAGCGCCGCGGCGACAAGCCCTATCCGTTTTTCTCCGGCGAGTTCCGCCTGATCCCGACAGACGTCGATCCGGGCGAACTGGTGATGAGCCACCTGTCGCCGAACTTCGACCGCACGGGGTTCCAGCAGGACATCAACGTGGTCATTCCCCTCGAGCGCATGCGCGAGCTCGAGGCCGAGGGCGCCGTCGGGTCGGTGGCGAAGCACCACTACGCCTTCATGGGCGGAAGCCGGCCCCAGGACATGGAGCCCCACGTGCCGGAGCTCGCCCGGCTGCTGCGCGGCGACGAGGTGGACACGGTGCTGATGTGTCCCGTCTGACCCCGCTGCACGCGCGCCGTCGGCGCGCTCGGCCACTACCTGGAGCGTGAGGGGTTCGCCACCGCCAGCATCAGCCTGGTGCGGTTCCAGACGGAGGAGATGAAGCCGCCGCGGGCGCTGTGGGTGCCGTTCGAGCTGGGACGGCCCTTCGGCACGCCGAACGACCCGGCGTTCCAGACCAGGGTGCTGAAGGCGCTGCTGTCGACGCTGGAGGCGGAGGGCGGCCCGGTCCTGGCGGACTTCGACGAGGACGCGCCGCCGTCCCCGGCCGACGCCGGCGACGAGGCGGAGGCCTGGGCCTGCCCCATCGAGATCCAGGCGCCGCCGCCGTGGACGGACGGCGACGCCGCCGCCCTGGAGCAGGCGCTGCTGCGCGAGATCGGCCAGCTCCGTCCCTGGTACGAGCTGTCGGTCGAGCGGCGCGGGCGCACCACCGTCGGCGTCAGCCCCCTCGACATCGAGGGCAACGCCGGTACGTCGCGGCGTTCCTCGGCGACAGGTGGCCCGAGTCCCCGTCGGAGGACCTGAGCCCCACCATGGCCCTCAAGCACGCCTTCGAGGACATGCGCGCCTGGTACTTCGAGGCGGTCGCCGCGCAGCCGGGGCGGAACACCGGGACCTCCGGGCAGGTCATCGACTGGTTCTGGCACGAGACGGCCGCCGGCGCCGTGCTCAAGAGGCTGGACGAGGTGTGCCGGGAGAGCGACGACGACGTCATGCAGGCCCTCGGCGGGTTCCTGCTCCTGCCCCGCTACGTCACGGGGTCCGTCGGCGACGGGTCGGACGGCCGCCGGAACGCCGAGTACGGGAACAACCCCCCGGCGGTCGCGGCGGAGTGACGGGAGGGGAGGCCCGAGGCATGCCCATCGTGAGAGTGCAGATTCCCGAGGGATATTCGAACGAGGTCAAGGACCGGCTCGCGAACGGGCTTCGCGACGCCATCGACGCCTCCATCGACCCCGGCCAGAACGACCGCTTTCCCGAGACGCGCAAGTGGATCTACCCGGCGATCACGGAGGCCTACGGCGAACTGGGCAAGGGCCTGCCGACGGTGACCATCGACACGCGCCCGGGACGGCCGCAGGAGCAGAAGGACCTCTGCGCCAGGCTGATCTGCGACCTCTTCGAGGAGGTCATGGGGACGCGCGACGTCTACGTCCTGCTGCGCACCACGGAGACGGCCGACCACCTCGCCGGCGGCACCGCCCTGCCGGTGTGGACGCCGGACTGACGACTCTCCGCGCGTCTTTTTCGACACCCTCACCCTGTCCCTCTCCCGCACGCGGGAGAGGGGACCCTCGGGGCGCGGCCGGGCCTCTCGGTCTCCCTCCCCTGGAAGGGGGGTGGACCCGGCGCGCTAGAAATTCTCCACCCAGGGGCGGAGCTCGATCTCCCAGGCCCAGGAGCTGCGGTCCTGGCGGAGGAAGTGCAGGTAGCTCCGGGCGATGGCGTCCGGGTCGAGCATGCTGTCCGGGTTGTCGGGCGGGTCCATGCGCTCGGGCCGGAGCGGATTGCGGATGCCGCCGTCGATGATGAAGTGCCCGATGTGGACGCCCTTGGGGTGGAGCTCCCGCGCCATGCTCTGGGCGAGGCCCCGCAGGGCGAACTTGCCCATGGCGAACGAGGCCGACTGCACGTAGCCCTTGACGCTGGCGGACGCCGCGGTGAACAGGATGGCGCCGTGGCCCTCGGGCACCATGCGCCGCGCGGCCGTCTGGGCGACGAGGAAGCCGCCGTAGGCCGTGACGAGGATCGCGTTCCTCGTGGCTTCGCGGTCGATCTCGACGAAGGGGCCGCGGACGCGGGCGCTCGGGTTGTAGATCACGACGTCCGGATCGTTCCCCGCCAGCGCCCCGAACAGCGCGTCCACGTCCTCCGGGGAGGTCGCGTCGCACGCGTGGGCCGTGGCGCCGGTCTCGGAGCAGAGGTCCGAGAGGTCGTCGACGCTCCGGGCGGCCAGCGACACGGCCAGGCCCTCGGACGACAGCAGGCGGGCGAGAGAGGCGGAGAGACCGGGGCCGGCCCCGACGATCAGGGCGTGCCTGTAGGTGGGAACCATGACGGACGACCTCGTTACAGTGGCGTCGAGCGGATTTCCCGACGCCGACTCTTGCCATCCGGACGCGGACGCGGCAAGCCCCGTCCCCCGACCGGACTCCTCCGCGAAACGCGGTTGGGGCGGCGCATCGTTCTCCGACACCCTCACCCTGTCCCTCTCCCGCACGCGGGAGAGGGGACCATTGGGGTGCGGCCGCGCCTCTCGGGTCCCCTCTCCCTGGAAGGGGGAGGGACAGGGTGGGGGTGGACGGCGTCTCGGCACTCCTGCCCTGTTCCCGTGGCGCGGCCGGACCGCTTTCGCGGAGGAATCCGACGGCGGGTGACTCCTCGCCGCCGCTGTCCTATAAGCGCCGCGGACGCGCGAACTCCGGGAACATCTCATGGTACATTTCGATCCCAACGAAGTCGGCATGCGGCCGCCGCCGTTCAAGCACACGGTCTACAACGCCCTCGTGGTGCCGCGGCCGATCGGCTGGATCAGCACGGTGAGCCCGGACGGCGACTTCAACCTGGCGCCCTTCAGCTTCTTCTGCCAAGTCAGCGGGTCCCCGCCCTGCGTCGTCTACTGCCCCAACTACTTCAAGCCGGGGACCCGCGAGGCCAAGGACTCGCTCACCAACGCCGAGGACACGGGCGAGTTCGTCTACAACATGTGCACGGCCGACCTCCTCGACCAGATGGTCGTCACGTCCAAGCACTCGCCCCGGAACTTCGACGAGATGCGGGAGGCCGGGCTGGAGGGCGTCCGGTGCGAGAAGGTCGCGCCGCCGCGCCTGAAGGACTCCCCGATCGCCATGGAGTGCAAGTACATGCAGACCGTCGACCTGCCCACGCCGCAGGACGGCAGCCGGGCGACGATGGTCATCGGCCACGTCGTCCAGATCCACGTCGCCGACGAGGTGATCACCGGCGAGGGTCTGATCGACATGAGGAAGCTGCGCCCGGTGGGGCGCCTCGGCTACTACGACTACACCATCGTCGAGCCCGAGGACATCTTCGAGTACAAGACCCCCGACGACGACCGCTTCGCGGGCGACGACTCGAAGGCCTGGGACGAGATCCAGCCGCGCGCCGCGGAGTTCGTGCGGGAGTGACCGCCGCCGACCCCTACCCGCGCCGCCGCGCCTCCGTCCTCGGCCGCTCCATGGCCTACGTCGAGGCCGGGGCCGGGAGGCCCGTGGTGTTCCTGCACGGGAACCCGACGTCGTCCTACCTGTGGCGGAACGTCATCCCCCACGTGGCGCCCGCGGCGCGCTGCATCGCGCCCGACCTGATCGGCATGGGGGACTCGGACAAGCTTTCGTCGTCCGACGACGAGGCCTACCGGTACGCCGTCCACCGGGACTACCTCGACGCGCTGCTCGACGGGCTGGACCTCGGGGACGGGGCGGTCATGGTGGGCCAGGACTGGGGCTCGGTGCTGGCCTTCGACTGGGCGCGCCGCCACGCCGGCCGCGTGGGCGGGATCGTCCACTTCGAGGCCATCGTGACCCCCTTCGCCTGGGAGGAGTTCCCCGAGAACCCGGAGGACGCGGACTCCGCGCGCCGCTGGTTCGAACGCCTGCGCTCCCCGGAGGGCGAGCGGATGATCCTCGAGGACAACATGTTCGTGGAGACCCGCATCCCCACGCGCACCCTGCGCGAGGTCACCGAAGAGGAGATGGACGCCTACCGCCGGCCCTTCGCCGAGCCGGGGGAAGGCCGGCGCCCGACGCTGACCTGGGCGCGCAACCTGCCGATCTCGGGCGAGCCGGCCGACGTGGTCGCCACGGTGGAGGCCAACGCCGCGTGGCTCCGGGAGACGCGGATCCCCAAGGTCTTCATCCGGGGCCGGCCGGGCGGCCTGATCCAGGGGCCGCGCATCGACTTCTGCCGCAACCTGCCGAACACGCGGGAGATCGTCGTCCCGGGAACATCGAATCCACTACATCCAGGAGGACAGCCCCGAAGAGATCGGCCGGGCGGTCGCCGGCCTCGTCCGCGAGCTGGACGGCGGGTAGGGCGGCGCTTCCGGAGTCCGTAACGGAAAAATCGTGTTTTATTGTCACGCCGGCGAAAGCCTTCCATAGCCGGGGACTCCGCCCCCGGCCCCGCCGTCGCGGGGGGAACGGTGGCCCGCAGGGCAATCGTGCCATAGGGGTCCCCTCCCCCTGGCAGGGCATAGGCGTTAACTTGTTCCCCGGATGGAGGTCGAGTGGTACCGAATCCTTTACGTTACTGGCCCGGAGACCCGATGAAGAGGACAAAATCCCTAGAATCGGTGACCGGACTGGCTTGTCGGCCGCTGTTTCAAGCCATTTGAAGCGTCTCGAAACATGCCGCAAACGACCAAGTTAACGCCTATGCCCTGGCAGGGGGAGGGTCAGGGTGGGGGTTGACGGCGTTGCCGTGGGATGCGTTGCCCTCACCCCCCGCCTTCGCGGGGGCAGGCTCTGTCCCTCTCCCGAAGACGGGAGAGGGGACCCTGTGGCACGGTCCGTCGATGCGGCAACGGCATCCCGGGCCACCGGGGGGCCGTGCAAAACTTCGCATACGAAGCAACACGTTGTCGGAAGTTCCATATAGGCGGGATCCATACGGACGCGGGGGCTCGCAACCACCGAGACCGACATTCGATCAAAGTCCCGGTATAAACTCTGCCTTGCACATGGTCGTCGCCGGCCATCACGGTCCCTCGCCGAGAACCCCTTTTTCGAATTCGGCACCCTTTGCCAATCGTAGGCGCGGCAGAACAGGAACTCGGAGAGGTTCGCCGTCGGATTGTTCTCGTTCCGGGCAACGCCGCGGCGCCGGAGCTCGTCCATTATCTCCGAATGCAATCCCAAGAGCCGCCGCAGGCTCATCGTCGACAGGTCGTTCATGGCATCCGGCCAGCCTTCATCCCTCTCGACGGTTCGCCTCCGTCGCCATGCCCAGGCAGCGTCCTACCACCCCGCAGGTTTCCGTATCCCCGTCCCGGGAATCGGGTCCGGCAGTTGGGCCTGGCGCAGGCCGCCGGACCGGATGCGGCGGGCGAAGTCTGCATGCGCCAGCAGCTGGCGTGACGCCCCCCTGTTCCCCGGCGTCACGAGTCCGATCCGCTTGCCATGCTGCTGCCTGACGAGCCGCATCGCCTCGGCGATGTCGCTGTCGTTGCTGACCACGACGGCGCAGTCGTAGCTGTCCAGCCAACCGTCATTCAAGAGGTGCACGGCGAGGTTCACGTCGGAACCCTTCTCTTCGGTCCGGATCACCCTCGCGGTGCGCTCCCTGTCCACGGGCCGCGCGAGCGGCGCCGTCACCGGGTGGCTCAGGAAGTGTCCGAAATACACCTCGACCTCGGACCGGTAGTGCCGGAGGGCCCGGAGGTAGACGTCCTGGCGCTGCGGCTTGGATTGATCGGCCGGCGTACCCGACACCCTCGCGGTATAGTACTTGACCTTCAGGATGTCGTGATGCGGTTGCAGGACGCGTGCGAACAGGGTGGGCGGGTCGAGCCACTTCCAGGGCGTTCCCTTGAGGGCCCCGTAGTAGAGATTGAAGCCGTCCACATAGACGAAGGTGCGCATTGCCGCCCGCCGAAAAAGCAAGGGCCTCCGAAGAGGCCCCGCGCCCTGCGGTCGAAACCGCAAGGGGTGTTGCGGACAATGTAGGCTCCTGCCGGCGGAACATCAAGACGCCTCGGGACGATGCGAACCGGCCCATCTCCGCGCGCCATGTCCGGGCCTGCAGTCCCGAGTCGCGATCGGCGACTCCCGGTGCGCGAGCCTTTCCGATTTCCGGACCCGGCCCGCCGTCGCGCGTTCTTCCTCCGCCCTGTTTCCGTCCGTCGCCAATCCCTGCGACCGTCTTCGCTTTCTCCCCGTCGATGGCATCGAGCGCCGCGATGCGCTCGCCCGTGACGGCCTGAAGCCGGGCCCGGAGCTCGTTCGCGTCGTCAGTGACCAGTTCGGCGCGGCCGCGCGCCCGGCTGATCTCGCCGTAGAAGCTCTTTTGCGCGGTGAGATGGGGATGCCTGGCCTCCATGGCTGCGAT
Organism: Alphaproteobacteria bacterium; assembly: GCA_963663355.2. Classification (GTDB taxonomy): domain Bacteria; phylum Pseudomonadota; class Alphaproteobacteria; order UBA2966; family UBA2966; genus UBA2966. The sequence continues at coordinate 816,034 of CAXXKS010000001.1, read as the reverse complement.
CACGTTATCCACGGTGCGGCCCTGAAAGGCGTGCACGGTCGAGGCCCAGGCATCGTCGGGGTGACGCAGCCGCGGACCACCACGGCCCAGCTCCGGCTTTTCCCGTCCTCCAGCTGGAACGTCACCCGGCCGTCCGCCACCGACAGGACCTCGGCGTCACGTCGCGGCCGGGGCGATGAACGATCTCCCCGCCGGTCTCCCGGCACCCGAGCCGCCGCATGGCCGCAATTGACGCCGAATGTCCCCTCGGCCGGGGCTTGCACGGGCCATGACAGACTGACAACAATTTGACAACCGAAGTCCGGCGGCGAACCCATGGCGACGATCAATGTGCGGAGGCTCGACGACGACGTGGTGGACCGCCTCAAGCAGCGTGCCTCGCGCAACAACCGCTCCCTGGAGGGCGAGGCGCGCCACATCCTGGAATGCGCCGCAGACGACGACATGGCGGCGAAGCGCGCCGCGTTCGGGGAGACCATCAAGCGGCTGCGTCCCCTGACCGAAGGGCGCAGGCACACGCCGGCGGAAGTGCTGATCCGCGAGGACCGCGACCGCGGCCACCGCGACGACTTCTGATGCGCTTCGTGGTCGATGCGAGCGTGGCGGTCAAGTGGCTGGTCGCCGAGGAAGATGCGGATATTGCGGAGGAACCGGCGACGAGCGGCCACGACCTGCACGCGCCGCGCCTGATGGCTTCCGAGGTCGCCAACGCGATCCGGCGCAAGGCCCGGACGGGCGAGATAGAGCGCCGCACCGCGGGCATCCTTCTGGCGGACGTGCCGGACATGCCGGTGCGCTGGGGCGGCGACGAGCTCGCCGCCGCCGATGCGGTGCGTCTGGCGCTGGCGTTCGACCGTCCGGTCTACGATTGCGTCTATCTCGCGCTCGCCCATCGCGTCGGCGCGGTCATGCTGACGGCGGACGGTCGATTCGCGAACGCCGCGGCCACGACCGAGCACGGCGGATCCGTCCTGACGCTGGCCGAATACGCGAAGTGAACGCCGCCCACCGGCCCCGTCGCCCGCTCTCGGGGCCGCTCGAACGCGGCGTCCGCGGCGGCCCCTGTTCCACGCGCGGCCGGGACCGCTACCGCTGCTCCAACCGCGTCATGCCGGGCTCGTGCGCCAACGGCGGGGGCATCCGGCGTCCCGTCATCGAGGAGCGCGTCCTCGCGGGGCCGAAGGACAAGCCGACGGCCCTTACTCCGCCGCCGCGGCGACGGCGAAGGACCGCTCGTAGTCCCTCAGCGCGCCTTCGATGAAGGCGTCGCGCTCGGCGCCCTCGTGGGCGTCGCCCGCGACCGCGACCTCCAGCACCTTCCGGCAGGCCTCGCGAACGAGCTCGTCATCGTCCCGGCCGTCCTGCACCGGGATGTCGAGCACCGTGTTGTTGGTGTAGACGTAGCTCCGCCGGCCGGCGTTGGCGCGCGCGTGGACGGCCTCCTGCGCCATGTGCGGGTTCTCGCCGCGAACGGCCTGGCGCAGGTTCTTCCGGTTCATGTAGACCCCGACGTCCTCCTTGGTCGGGTTCTCCATCGCGTGCCGGGCGATCCGCCGCTGGCTGGTCACGGCGTCCCAGTCGCCGGGCAGGCGCTGCGCCAGCTCGCGGGGCCGCGCGCCGGTCTGCCCGTCGAGGAAGTCGGCCGTGTCGTATCCGCACCTGGACCTGTCGCCCACGCCGAAGGGGTCGACCGACTCGCCGAACATGCGGAGGCCGAAGACGATGCTGTTCTCGTCGTCGACGGGGACGTACCAGCGCGCCATGTAGACGCGATGGAAGTAGCGGGCCTCGCGGCCGTCCTCGGCGGTATAGGGATGGAGGGTGAGGTTCGGCAGGATGACGTCGTTGAGACGCACCCAGACCCGGTCCCGGCCCACCCGGCGCCCGGCGCTGAAGATCATCGCCGTGTCGTCGCGGACCGAGGCGTATTCCATGACCGGAATCTGCGCGAAGACCGGATTGAAGGCGGTCGCCGGATAGCTCCCGTCGTCGTCGTCGCCGATCACGCGCATGTGCGGGCTGTGGAGCTGGGAGGTGTGCATCTGGTCGGGGATGTTGTCGAACACCTGAAGCCAGTTGCACGGGTAGATGTTGGAGTAGGAGGCGAACTCCAGGTCCCCGTAGGTGTGGAAGAACTCCCAGTCCGGGAACCTCGGCATCTCCTCGTAGTCGCCCATGTAGGCGAACACCATGCCGTAGCGCTCGAACGCGGGATAGGCGCCCTGGCCGACGACCCCGGACATGCGCTCGCCGCCGTCCGGCTCGCCGGGCACGTCGAGGAGAGTCCCGTCCACGTTCCAGTGAAAGCCGTGGTAGCAGCACCGGATGCCGGTCTCCTGAATGATCCCGTACTCCAGCGAGGCGCCGCGATGGGCGCAGTGCCGGTGGAGAACGCCGACGCGCCCCGACTTGTCGCGGAACGCCACGAGGTCCTCGCCCAGGATGCGGATCGCGCGCGGCACGTCGGTCAACTCCTCGGACAGGCACACCGGCTGCCAGAAGCGGCGCATGAGGGCGCCCATGGGCGTTCCCGGATCGGTATGCGTCAGCTCGGCGTCCTCGGGCAGGACCCCGGTCTTCTCGTGACCCCTGTAGGCCTGGCCCCCGCCGCGGCTGAAATCCGGCCGGCTGTTCCGGCTGTCCATGCTCATCGGTCGCGCCCTCCGCGTCTTCGATCCCGGTCCACGAAAATTTACGTCAACATGACTGACTTTCCACCGCACGTTATCCTACAGACGCGGCGCACAGGCAAGCGCCGGGAACGGCGTCACGGCGCCCTCAGGGGACCGCGGCGTAGGCCTCGATCTCCACCTTCCAGTCGTCGATGGCGAGGCCGGCGACGATCACGGCGGTGGCCGCCGGGAACTCCCTCGGGAAACACTCCATCCGGACCCGCTTCCAGGGCGGGATGGCGTCCCTGGTGGTGAAGTAGGCGTTGACCTTGACGACGTGTTCGAGCCCGGCGCCCGCGGCCTCGAGGGCCGCCGTCATGTTGGTCATGGCCTGCCGGATCTGGGCCTCCACGTCGTCGCCGACGGTGGCGCCGTTCTCGTCGACGGGCCCCTTGCCGGCGACGAAGAGCACGCGGCCCCCGCGCACGCCGACGACGGAGCTGTAGTCGGCCACCGGCGCCCCGAGGCCCCCGACGGCGGGACGGTCCACGACGAAGCCGGAATCGGTCATGTTCGGCCTCCCTGCAAGTCTCCAGAATAGCGCGGCGGCGGGAACGGCGAAACGGGTTCCGCGTGTCCCCGGAACTCCTCCGGCGCGCCGTCAACCCCCACCCTGTCCCTCCCCCTTCCAGGGAGAGGGGACCCGAGCGGCACGGCCGCGCCCCAATGGTCCCCTCTCCCGCGTGCGGGAGAGGGACAGGGTGAGGGTATCGGAGAACGACGCGCCGCCCCGACCGCGTTTCGGGGATATGCGGAGAACGACTCGTACCCGCCGGATTCGTCGCGTTTGCGCCGTTCCGGGCGCCCGGCGTGTCGCGTCTGGAACAGACCCCGGAAACGGGGGGGAAGATATTTCGAGCGACGCGAAGGGGACGCGCGGCCGCGCGGCCTTTCGGAGTCTCCGCCGTCTGCCGTTCATGGGGGTCGTCGCCATGGCATCGAAGTCCGCGCCTCTCAAGTCGTCCGCCGCCAGGACCGTCCGTTCGCCGAAGGCCGCCCGCAAGCCCGGGACCCAGCGCCCGCCGGTCATCGACACCAAGGCGCGGGACGTTCCCGTCAACGTGCGCCAGAGCGGCGACAGCGAAGCCCGCATGCTGATCTCGACCCGGGTCCGCAAGAGCCCCTACTGGCACCTGTCCCAACGGGAGGGCTGCTGGGCCTACACCGTCTACAACCGCATGTACCACCCGCGGGCCTACGTCAGCATGACGCAGGGCGGCCTGATGAAGGAGTACGAGTACCTCACCAGGCACGTGACGATGTGGAACGTCGCGGTGGAGCGGCAGATCCAGGTCAAGGGTCCGGACGCCGCGGAGTTCGTGAACCTGCTGATCACCCGCGACGTCCACAAGAAGCTGCCGACGAACATGTGCCGCTACGTCATCCTGTGCAACCAGGCGGGCGGCATCGTCAACGACCCGGTGCTGCTGCGGGTGGCCGACGACGAGTTCTGGTTCAGCATCTCGGACTCGGACGTCCTCCTGTGGGCGCAGGGCGTCAACGCCTTCTCCGGCCACGACGTGACGATCGCGGAGATCGACGTGGCGCCGGTGCAGATCCAGGGCCCGAAGTCCGTCAAGCTGATGACGAAGCTGTTCGGGCGCAGGGTCCACAACATCCCCTACTACGGCCTGATGCACGCCGAGCTCGGGCGCCTGCGCGTGGTGATCTCGCGCACGGGGTTCTCCGGCGAGGTCGGCTACGAGATCTACCTGCGCGACGCCACGCGCCACGCCGACGAGCTGTGGCACGCGGTCAAGACGGCGGGCGAGCCCTACAACCTGCGGGTCATCGCGCCGAGCCACATCCGCCGCCTCGAGGCCGGCATCCTGTCCTACGGCCAGGACATGGACATCGAGACCAACCCGTTCGAGGTCGGCCTCGGCTGGCAGGTCGACTTCTCCAAGGACGACTTCATCGGCAAGGCGGCGCTCCGGAAGATCGAGAAGGCGGGCGTGAAGCAGAAGCTCGTCGGCCTGAAGATGGGGGGCAGCCCCATCGTCTGGTACAACGAGGACTTCTGGTACGTGACCACCCGCTCCGGCCGGGAGGTCGGCTACGTCACCAGCGCCTTCTGGTCGCCGACCCACGGCACCAACATCGCCCTGGCGACCCTGCCGGTCGCCCACGCCAAGGTCGGCACCCGGCTGAAGGCCGTGCTGCCGGCCGAGGACGCGCCCGTGGACGCGGAGGTCGTCCCCGTGCCCTTCAAGGACCCGAACAAGGAGATCCCGAAGCAGGCCGTGCGGTAGCGCGGCCGCGGCGGCGCATCGTTCTCCGACGCCCTCGCCCTGTCCCTCTCCCGCAAGACCGGGAGAGGGGACCCTTGGAGCGCGGCCGGGCCACTCGGGTTCCCTCTCCCTGGAAGGGGGAGGGACAGGGTGGGGGTGGACGGCGGTGCCGCGGCGTTCGTTGGCCTCACCCCGTCCCTCTCCCGAAGACGGGAGAGGGGACCCTGGCGTGAATGCCGCGGACGAAACAGGCGGGATCGCGAACGATGACGACATCTCACGGGTGACAGGACACCGGCTTCCGGTCGCTCACCGGCCTTCATTCGGGCCGCGCGGCTACATCGGCAGGTGGGTGCCGATACCGACCTCGCGGGTCTCGAGCTTCATGTTCCGGTCCGCGATCAGCGGCCTGTCGCCGGAGATGTCGATCACGTCGTGGTAGCGGCCGACCGCCCAGACGCTCGTCGCGCCCTCGGGCGTGGTGTAGTGGACGGTCACGTACGTGACCGCCCTGGCGGTGTCGGCGCCGTCGCGCTCGATGTCGTAGACCGTGGCGTGGCGCATGAAGCTGCCGAGCAGGCGGAAATGCAGGGGCACGTTGGCGAGCAGCCCCTTCATCTCGGCCCGGTCGACGTCCATCCACTCCTGCTCCTTGCGGATCTCGCGGGAGTAGTTGGTGACCCTGTAGGCGAACTCCTCCGTGTAGAGGTCCAGGTAGGCGTCGAAGTCCTCGGCGTCGAGGAGCCGGCACGACGCGTAGATCAGGTTCCTGATCTGGTCGTCGGTGACCGCCATGGCGGCTGCCCGGCCCCCGCCGAGCGGGCCGTCGGAGTCCGCTCCCGAGGCCGCGGCGCTACTCGGCCGCCGCCATGAAGTTCCGGGGATTGCTGGCGGGCCGTCCCATGAGCCTGCCCCACTCCGCATAGAAGTGGCGCAGGTAGGCGTCGCTGTGGATGCGCTCGTGCTTCCCGTCGTCGAAATACTCGACGCGGGACATCAGGTCGTAGGGGTTCGCCCCGTTCTCCTGGCAGGCGTGGGTCGCCTCGACGTAGGCGCAGTCCTCCGACGCGTTGCGGCTGAACGGCCCCCAGATCTGCACGAACTGCTTCGAGCGGGCCCTGCGGTCCTCCTTCGACTCGCCCTTGATGCCGAGCCCGCGCTCTTCCATGAGCGTGTGGCCCGGCCCGATCGGCGTCGAATGGTTGAGCCGGATGCAGGTGGCGCGGAAGAAGACCGACAGGTTCGGGAAAATGTCGGTGACCCGGAACTCGCCCGGCGCGAGGCCCTCGAAGACGAGGTCGTCGCGGTTCTTCCAGCTCTTGTACTTCCTGTACTCGACCTGGAACGGGCTGCCGTCGATCCGCTGCGCGTTGTAGCCGTGACCGTTCCGCTGCATCCGCCAGGGGCGGTCGTGGTAGCCCGGCGTCAGCACGCTGGTGGTCCGGTTCACCAGGTGGGACCACTCGTGATAGAGGTCGCAGTTGGTGAGGTACCAAGCCTTCCAGTTCCCGCGCACGTGGGTCTGGTTGTAGTGGAAGACCTCCAGCTCGTGGCTGTCGAAGATCTTCTCGAAGGGCTCTCCCGCCTCGCCGATGTAGTCGCGCAGCGACTCCGCGTTGCCGTCGAAGTTCATGAACACGAGGCCGGCGAAGACGTCGGTGCGGATCTCGCGGAGCGAGAGGTCCTCCCTGGCGGGGCCCAGCTCCTCGTAGCCCTCCGCGCGCGGCTGGTAGGTGCAGTTGCCGAACAGGTCGTATTCCCACATGTGGAAGAAGCAGGTCATGTGCTTCATGTTGCCGGCGGGCTCGCGCACGATCTTGGCGCCGCGGTGGGAGCAGGTGTTCACGAAGGTGCGGATCCTGTCGTCGTTGCCGCGCACCGTGACCAGCGGCACGCCGGTCCACTGGTGGGCGCGGAAGTCGCCGACCCCGGCGACCTCGCTGACGTGGCAGACGAACTTCCACGTGCGGCGCAGGACTTTCTCCTCCTCCTCGGCGAAGATGTCCGGGTCGGTGTAGACGGACGAGTGGATGTAGGCATCGCCCCGGACCTTGGGCGGAGAGAGGTGTTCTTCGGCGGTGCGCGGCATTGCTCGATCCCCGGAGTGTGAGGCGTTTCCCGATCCCTAGGTCAATAACCCTGACCTAGTCCCGAAGGTTACGACATTTCGGAGGATGCCGCAATCGCGGCGAACGGCGTTCACTGGTAGCCGTAGACGAGCTCCTTCTCCAGGTTGACGAGCACGGCGCCGTCCTCCACCGCGACCTCGTAGAGGAGCAGCGGACTCTCGGCGTTCTCCCGCATCTCGCCGGTCTTCAGGTTCCACTGCCAGAGGTGCTTGATGCAGGTGAGCGTGTCGCCGTCGATCATGCCGAGGGAGAGCGGCGTCTCCTGGTGCGGACAGAACGGGGGATAGGCGAAGAACTCGCCTCCCGCGTTGGCGACGAGGACGGCGACGCCGCCGACCTCGAACTCCCTCAGCTCGTCCTCGTCGACGTCGCCGACGGCGCAGACCCTTTGCCAGCCCATGGCGCGCACCTCCACGCTCCGTTTCGCCCGGGCCCCCGGCCCGGCTCAACTGAACTTGTCGTACCGGATCGCCGCCGGTGTCAACTTCGCCTCCAGGACCAGGGAGCGCAGCGCCGCGTCGACCATCGGCGGCGGCCCCGCGAGGTAGGCCATCGCGTCGTCCCAGCGTCCGGCCATGCCGCGCATCGCGGCCTCGTGCACGAAGCCCTCGTCGAACCGGAGCCGCGGGTGGGCCGCCGCGAGTCCCGCCCCCGGCGCGGCGTCCGACAGGACGACGGTGACCCCCAGCCGCTCCGGTCCCCGGTCCGCGTAGGCCTCGAGCCGGTCGAGCAGGTAGATGTCGCGTTCCGTGCGGACGCCGAAGAACAGGTCCCCCCGGCGGGCCTCGAAGTGCCCCGCCCCGACCGCGCGGTCGAGGATGGACAGCATCGGCGCGAGGCCGGAGCCCCCGGCGATGCAGACGAGGTCGTTGGGCAGCGGCGGCGCGTAGGTCGCGGCGCCGAGCGGCCCGAACAGGTCGAGCTCGGCTCCGGTCCGGTCCCCGCCGAACAGCCAGCCGGTGAACCCGCCCTCCGGGACCTGCTTGACGACGAACGAGAGGCGGTCCGCCGCGGCTCCGTAGTCGGCCATCGAATAGGCGCGCCGGCCGTCCACGGCCGGGGCGCCGACGAGCATGAACTGCCCCGCGTCGAAGGACACCGGACGGTCGGCCGCGACCGCGACGCGGCGGACGTCGTGGGTGAGTTCCTCGACCTCGGCGATGCGCCCCGCGAACGCGCCGGGCACCGGGACATCGCCGGCCAGCCGTCCGACCCTGGCGCGCACGCCGACGGCGCAGTCGCCGAGCGCCGTGGCCTGGCACATGAGGAACTCCGACTTCTCCGGCTTGACGTAGGCCCGGCCCGGCGCCTCGGGCCAGCCCTCGTCGATGCGGCCCTCGCCGACCTCCGCCTTGCAGGTCCCGCAGGTGCCGCTGCCGCACTCGTAGGGGAGGGCGATGCCGGCGCGCAGGCCGGCGTGGAGGATCTTCTCCCCCTCGGCGCAGTCGAACTCGAACGACCCGCCGCGCGTACGCAGCGATATCCTCACGCCGGCAACGGAGGCGTCACGGCCGGGATCAACTCCCGCGCTCGAGCCACGAGACGAACCCCCAGAGACCCGCCGCCGAGCCGACGAGCAGGATGGCGACGATGGCGATGAGGCACCCGTGCCGGCCCAGGAAGGACTGATCGCGGGAGTCCGGGCCTTCTCCGCCGCCCTCGCCGCCGTTCTGGTTCCCGTCGCTCATCGGCGCCTCCCCCGGTTCGGTCCGCCGGCCCCGGTCGGGCGGCCGGCCCCTCTTCCCGCCGGAAAGGTTACGGCGGCGGCGCGCGGGCCGCAACCGCGGTCCGGCTCCCGCGCGCGATCCGCCCTACGCCCGCAGGGCTGCGTTCTCCGGATCGTAGGGGCTGTCGGGAATGATCCGCGCCGGGCGCAACCGGTCGAGCACCCGGACCTGGCATTCGCGGCCGATCTCCGCCGCGTCGGAGCGGACGTATCCGAGCATGAGGGACTTCCCGACGTAGTGGCCGTAGCCGCCCGCCGTTCCCCGTCCGACGACCTCTCCGTCCATGAACACGGGCTCGTTGCCGAACGAGTCCGCGTCGTCGGCGTCGATCTCGATCGTGCGGAAGGCGTTGGGCACGCCGGTCCGCTGCTGCGCGATCAGGGCGTCCCGGCCCGTGAAGGCCGGCTTGTTCAGCCGGACGAACCGCTGGAGGCCGGCCTCGAAGACGGTGTTCTCCTGGTTGAGGTCGGTTCCCCACAGCCGGTACGACTTCTCGAGGCGCATGGAGTCCATGGCCCGCATGCCGACGAGGGCGATGCCGTGCGCCCGCCCCGCCTCCATCAGCGCGTCGAACAGGTGGTTGTGGTACTCGATCGGGTGATGGAGCTCCCAGCCCAGGGAGCCCACGAAGTTGACCCGCAGGGCGCGCACGCCGGGGCAGAACCCGACGGGAATCTCCCGGGCCGTGAGCCAGGGGAACGCCTCGTTCGAGACATCGGCGTCCGCCAGCTCCTGCAGGATGCCGCGCGCCTCCGGGCCGGCGAGAACGAACACCCCGTACTGCGCCGTCACGTCCTTGAGGTAGACCGAGCCGTCGCCGGGGAGCAGCCGGGTGAGAAAGTCGAGGTCGTAGTCGTGGGCGGCGCCCGAGCTCACGAGGAAGAACCGCTCGCCCCAGGGGCCGTCGGAGAGGCGGGTGACGGTGAACTCGGACCGGACCGAGCCCGAAGGGTTGAGGGCATGGGCGAGCGACATGCGGCCGACGCCGTTGGGGATGCCGTTGGCGACGATGCGGTCCAGCCACGCCCGCGCCCCGGGGCCTTCGGCCTCGAACTTGGAGAACGACGACAGCTCGATGAGGCCGGCGCGCTCGCGGGTCGCGCGCACCTCGCCGCCGACGTGCTCGAACCAGTTGGAGCGGCGGAAGGAATACACGTCCCTGCGCTCGACGCCCTCGGGCGCGAACCAGTTGGGCCGCTCCCAGCCGAAGCGCTGGCCCCACACCGCCCCCATGCGGTCCATCCGCTCGTAGCTGGGCGGCGCCTTCGCCGGACGGCACGCGGGGCGCTCCTCCATCGGGTAGTGGATGACGAAGACGTGCTCGTAGGCCTCCGCGTTCTTGAGCCTGGCGAACCTCTTGGAAACGACCCCGAAGCGCCGCGGGTCCACGCCGATCATGTCGACGCCGGGTTCGCCCTCGACCATCCACTCGGCGAGCTGCCAGCCGGCGCCGCCCGCCGCGGTGATCCCGAAGCTGTGGCCTTCGGAGAGCCAGAAGTTGGGAAGCCCGAAGGCCGGCCCGACCATCGGATTGCCGTCGGGCGTGTAGGAGATCGGCCCGTTGATGATCTGCTTGATGCCCGCGTTCTCGAAGGACGGCACGCGGCGGGCGGCGGCCTCCACGTGCGGCAGGAGGCGGTCGAGATCGCCGGGGAACAGGTCCTTCTCGAAGGTCGCCGGCACCCCGTCGACGAAGCAGGCCGGCGCGCCGCGCTCGTAGGGGCCGAGCAGCCAGCCCATGCGCTCCTCGCGGAAATAGTAGGAGGCGTCCGATTCGCGCAGCACCGGGAGCTCGCCGTTCCCCGCCTCGCGGTACGCCTTCAGCTCGGGCACCTCGTCGGTGACGATGTACTGGTGCTCGACGGGCACCGCGGGGATCTCGAGACCCACCCAGCCCGCGGTCCGGCGGGCGTAGTTGCCGGTCGCGCACACGACGTGCTCGCAGCGGATGTCCCCCTCCGCCGTCTTGACGATCCATTCGAGGGAATCGGAACGCTCGAGTCCCGTCACCTCGGTCCGCTGACGGATCCGGGCGCCCATGCTCCGGGCGCCGCGCGCCATGGCCATGGTGACGTCGGCCGGGGCGATGTGTCCGTCGGTCGGGTGCCAGAGCGCGCCGACCAGGCCTTCCGTGTCGCAGAGCGGCCAGAGCCTCCGGATCTCGTCGACCCCGACGAGGTGGCATTCGACGCCGATGGTCTCGGCCGTGCACTGGTAGCTGCGGTACTCGTCCATGCGGTCGCGATCGGTCGCCAGGCGGAGATTGCCGTTGACGTGGAATCCCACGTCCTGGCCGGTCTCTTCCTCCAGGGTCTTGTAGAGCTCCACCGAATACTGGTGCAGCTGGCCGACCGAATAGCTCATGTTGAAGAGGGGCAGGAGACCGGCCGCATGCCAGGTCGAGCCCGCCGTCAGCTCGGTCCGCTCCAGCAGGACGGCGTCCGTCCAGCCCTTTTTCGCCAGATGATAGAGGACGCTGACCCCGTTCACGCCGCCGCCGATCACCACGACTCGCGCCTGCGACTCCATCGCCGTCCTCCCCTGCCCCCGATGCCGCGCGGAACGCCCCGCCTCGCGCGGCATCCTCGAACCCGACGCCGCCCCGGACTTGTCCCCGCGCGACCTTCCCTGTCCCGATCGCGCCGGTCCGGAGACGCCGCGCCGCCTCGCGGCCCGATGCTATCATGGGGCATGACGAAAGGAGGCCGCCGATGGACGCCGACGACGTCATCGCCCGGTACGGCCTGAAACCGCACCCGGAAGGCGGGCACTACCGCGAGACGTTCCGCGCGCCCGCAGGGGACGGCGGCCGCGGCGCGGTGACCGCCATCTACTACCTTCTGAAGTCGGGCGAGCTCTCCGCCTGGCACCGGATCGACGCGGTGGAGATCTGGCACTACCACGCGGGCGACCCGCTGCGGCTCGACCTGTCGCCCGACGGCGCGGGAAGCGTGAGCCGGCGTCTGGGCGCGGGCGCCGGCGCCGAGCCCCAGGTCGCGGTTCCCGCCGGGACCTGGCAGAGCGCCCGCTCCGAAGGCGCCTGGACGCTGGCCGGCTGCACGGTGGCGCCGGCGTTCGAATTCGCCGGCTTCGAGCTCGCGCCGCCCGGCTGGACGCCCGGAGGCCGATAGCGGCCGGCCGGGCGAGGCCGTGCCCCCCGGCGGGCACCCTCACCCTGTCCCTCTCCCGCACGCGGGAGAGGGGACCCTCGGGGCGCGGCCGGTTCCTAGCACTCCGGAAGGTTCACGGCGAGGCCCCCGAGGCTCGTTTCCTTGAACTTGGAACTCATTTCCCGGCCGGTTTCCCGCATCGCCGCGATGCAGTTGTCCAACGGCATGAAATGCGTGCCGTCGCCGCGCAGCGCGAGCGACGCGGCGGCCACGGCCTTCGTCGCGCCGATGCCGTTGCGCTCGATGCACGGCACCTGGACGAGGCCGGCGACCGGGTCGCAGGTCATGCCGAGGTGGTGCTCCAGGGCGATCTCGGCCGCGTTCTCGACCTGCGCGGGCGTCCCGCCCAGGACCGCGCACAGGCCGGCGGCGGCCATGGCGGCCGCGGAGCCGACTTCCGCCTGACAGCCCGCGTCGGCGCCGGAGATCGAGGCGTTGTACTTGATCAGGCCGCCGATGGCCGCGGCGGTGAGCAGGAATTCCGGAATACGGCCCTCGTCCGCGCCGACGCAATGGTCGAGATAGTAGCGCAGGACGGCCGGAACGACGCCGGCGGCGCCGTTGGTCGGCGCCGTGACGACCTTGCCGCCGTCGGCGTTCTCTTCGTTGACCGCCATCGCATAGACGTTGAGCCAATCCGAAAAGACGTGCGGCTGAAGGCTGTTGGAGCCCTGCTCGCGGCGGAGCTGCTCGAAGAGCTTCCCCGCGCGCCGCCTGACGCGAAGCCCGCCGGGGAGCTCGCCGTGCCGGGACAGACCGCGGTCGATGCACGCGGCCATCGCGGACCAGATCGCCGCCAGCCCGGCATCGATCTCGCCGCCGGATCTGTCGACGCATTCGTTCGCGCGCTTCATCCCGGCGACGGACATGCCGCTTTCGCCCGCCATCCGCAGCATGGCCGCCGCGGTATCGAACGGGTAGGGGACCCCTGCGCTCCGGTCGCCGTCCGTCCCTTCCGCCGCGCCGGCGATTTGCTCCGCCGTGGCGATGAAGCCGCCGCCCGTCGAATAGTAGGTTTGACCGAGACAGGGCGCGCCGCGCCGGTCGAGCGCCTCGAACCGCAGCCCGTTGGGATGCCCCGGCAGGGGCGGGCCGTAATCGAACACGATGTCGTCGTCCGGATCGAATACGAGGACCAGCCTCCCGTCCGTCGGCAGGCGCCGGCTGGCCCGGAGGCCGGCGAGGTCCTTCCCGGCCCTGTCCATGTCGAGGTCGGCGGCCCCGTGGCCGAGCAGTCCGAGCATGACCGCCCGGTCCGTCGCGTGGCCCTTTCCGGTGAAGGCCAGGGAGCCGTGAAGCGAGACGCGCACGCGCAGCCAGGCCCCGGCGGGCGGATCTTCCCGCAATTTCCGGGAGAGCAGCTCGCGAAACGCGGCGGCCGCGGCCATCGGGCCCATCGTGTGGGACGAGGAGGGACCGATCCCGACCTTGAAGATGTCGAAGACGCTCAGAAACATCTCGAAGGATCCCGTTCGCCCGCGACTCCCCGCCGAGCCGGGCGTGCCGCCGGAGAACATTTCGCTACGCACCCGCCCGGTTTTGCCCTACGTTTTCCACGGACCCGAGGGTCAGACGGTGAAATCCACAGGCCGGCGGAGCGATGTTCGGGGTACCGTCCGGAAAAACGCCCGAGGTCATCGGGTTCTTCATGGTCCCGAGCTTCTCGATGATCGCCTTCGCATCGGCGATCGAGCCGTTGCGCCTGGCGAACCGCCTCGGCGAGAAGGCGCTCTACGAGTGGGTGCTGGTTTCCGGCGACGGAGGTCCCGTCACCGCCAGCAACGGGATTTCGGTCAATCCCCATTTCGCCATGTCCGAGATCGACAACGGGACGGCGAAGCGGCGCATCCCGACCCTCGTCCTGGTCAGCGGAGTCGGCGCCGAGGTGTACCACGACCCGGAAACGTTCGCCTGGCTGCGGCGCCTCGACCGCCAGGGCACCGACATCGGGGCGCTGTGCACGGGCGCGCAGGTGCTGGCCCGCGCCGGCCTGCTCGAGGGCAGGGTCTGCACCCTGCATTGGGAAAACATTCCGAGCTTCCGGGAGACCTACCCGGACATCGAAGTCACCGACGACCTGTTCGAGATCGACGGCAACCGCTTCACCTGTTCCGGCGGCACGGCGGCCCTCGACCTGATGCTCCACCTCATCCGGGCGGAGCACGGCGAGGACCTCGCGACCCGGATCTCCGAGGAATGCATCCTCGACCGCGTGCGCGGCGAACGGGACCGCCAGCGCATGCCCCTGGCCGTCCGCCTCGGCGTCGACAACCGCAAGCTGATCGACTCCATCCACCTGATGGAAACCCATCTCGAGGAGCCCCTCTCCCAGGAAGAACTCGCCGCGGCCGTCGGCATTTCCCGCCGCCAACTGGAGCGCCTGTTCCGGCGGCACGTGGGGCGCCCTCCCAACCGCTACTACATGCAGCTCCGCCTCGACCGGGCGCGCAAGCTCCTGCTGCAAACCGACATGGCCATCGTCGGCGTGGCGATGGCCTGCGGGTTCGTCTCCGCCTCGCATTTCGCCAAGTGCTACAGGCAGTTCTACGGCATGACGCCGCGTCAGGCGCGGATCAGCGGTCTCCAGGGCTGAGGCTCCCGATCCAGCGGGCGGCGCGCTCCAGCCCGCCGAACGGATAGATGTGCAGGGCGCCGAGCCCGGCCTCCGGGTGCGCGGCGGCGTAGGCCGCGAGGTCGAGGACCATGCGGCTGGAGTCCGCCACGCGCGCGGCGCCGGCCAGTCCCCTGCCGTGGCGCAGCAGCAGTCTCACGGACGGGCCGATGCCGCACATCTTCCCGTAGCGCAACAGGGTGCCGATCCGGGCCGGACCCGGCACGCCCACGTGAACGGGCAGGCGCAGGCCGGCCGGCCGCATGCGCCGCAGCCAGCCGATCACGGGCGCGGCGCCGAAGACGAACTGGGTGACCACGAACAGGTCGAGCCCCGCCTGCGCCGCGCGGTCCTGCTTGCGCAGCAGCGCGTCCAGCAGTTCGCCGCCCGAGATGCGGGGATGACCCTCGGGATACCCGCCGATCCCGGCCCGCGCGATGCCGTGCTCGGGCAGCAGGTCCGTCTCGAGAACCCGCAGGGCGGACTCGAAGGGACCCTTCGGCGCCGGGACGTCGCCGCCGACGAGGAGAATCCGGTCGACCGCCGCCTCCGACCTCAAGCGCCGCAACAGCCGGTCCAGCGAGGCCGTGTCCGGCAGGTGCCGCGCCGCGACGTGGGGGACCGGAACCATGCCCCGCTCCCGCAGTCCGGCCGCGGCGGCGGCCGTCTCGTCCGCCGTCGCGCCCGGCAGCCAGGGCACGAAGACGCGCGTCCCCGGCGCGAGGGACCGGGCGGCGGCGGCGCCGGAGGCCACCGTGGGCGTCACTTCGACGGAGCGGTTCCGGAGTAGCGCGCGCAGCGCGTCCGGCTCCGGCGTCCAGTCCTCCCCGTCCCGTTCCCGGACCGGGTCCAGCGCAAGCAGAGCCGCCATGGCGCACCTCATCGACGGTGACGGACGGCTCCGGGCCGTCGCCGCCCGAAGCGGCGACAAGATAGTCCGGGGCCGCTTCCATGCTGCCCCGCGTGCGACCCCCGCCCTTCCGATTGCGACACCCCCCGCCGCGAAGACGCCGACGGCCTCTCCGCCGGCGCGGTCCCGGTCCAACGGTGGGCCGGCGCCTTGACGGACATCGCTGACCGGGCGGGCCGCGGAGCGCCGGCTCAGGTGACCAGCGCCACGCCTTCGGCGGCCGCGGCCGAGTTCAGGTGCCGGTCGAGGCTCGCCAGCGCACAGCCTTCGCGGATCGCGAGCGCCAACACTGTCAGCGCGCGTGTCCCTCGCGACGCCAGGACAAAATCTCGGCGGGCGTCATGGCCCGTCCGCGCCGAGGCGGCGCTTGAGCGCCTCCATCGCCCGGCCGAAGGCGTCCCAGTCGCCGGCGCGCAACGCGGCCTCCGCCTCCGCATAGGCCGCGCGGGCCGGCGCCAGGCCGTCGGAACCGGCGGCGCGCGCGCCGGCCGCGGCGTCTCCGATCGGCGGCCGCCCCACCCCGAAGACCGCCGCCAGCGCCTCCTCCAGCGTCGGCTCCATCGCCAGCTTCTCGCCGTCGCTGACGATGATGCGCTTGAGCTGCGGAATGTCCGTCCCCTCCGAGATGAGATAGACGGGCTCCACGTAGATGAACGAGTTCTCGATGGGGATCACCAGCAGATTGCCGCGAATGACCCGGGAGCCGCGCTGGTCCCACAGCGAAAGCCGCTGCGAGATGTCCGTGTCCTGGTTGATCAGGGCCTCGATCTGGATCGGCCCTATCACAAGGTGGTCCTTGGGCAGCTTGTAGACCAGCACTTCGCCGTAGCCGGGGGAATCGCTGCGGGCGGCCATCCAGCCGATCATGTTGTCGCGGTTTCGCGGCGTCAGCGGAGTCATCAGCAGGAACTGGAGCCGGTCCTCGTCCGGCAGCCGCACGAGGACGTAGTACGGCTGCATGCGGATGCGCTTGCCGCCGTAGGTCTCCCACGGCCCCTCCCAGATGTCCTCGCCGTTGTAGAACACCTGCGGCACGGTCATGTGATAGGTGTTGTACTTCTCCGCCTGGACGTCGAAGAGGTCGATGGGGTAGCGGAAGTGCCGGCGCAAACCGTCGGGGACGTCTCCGGCGTCGGCGAACAACGACGGCAGCGCCTCCCGGTACACGCGCAGGACCGGATCCCCGGGATCGACCGCATAGAACCTGACGTCGCCGTGATAGGCGTCGACCACCACCTTGACGGAATTGCGGATGTAGTTGAGGTCGTCCTCGAACGGCTCGGAATAGGGATAGCCGGGCGCGACCGTGTAGGCGTCCTGGATCCAGAACAGCCGTCCGTCGCTGACCGCGATGTAGCGGTCCCCGTCCTGGCGCAGGAAGGGCGCGATCAGGCCGACGCGCTCCTCGATCCCGCGCCATAGCAGAATGCGGCTGTCTTCCCGGGTGTAGGCGGTGAGCAGGATGTTGACGTCCAGCTGCTGCCAGGCGAAGACCAGACGTCTCCAGAAGGAGCCGAGGCCGACGCCGCCCCGCCCGTCGTACGACGTATAGACGTTCTCGTCTCCCCGCGGGTAGTCGAACTCCGGCACGTCCGTCGCCACCACGGCGTAGTCGCGGGTCCCCTCGCCGTAGTAGATGGCCGGGTTCGAGATCTCCAGGCCGCTCTCCGTCACGGGCGGCAGGTCCTTGACGACGAGCTCGGGCGCGCCCTGCCCGCTCATGGTCGAGGTCAGGCTCATCGCCAGACCGTAGCCGTGGGTGTACTGGAGGTGGCGGTTCAGCCAGGTGTCCGCGGGAAGCTCCTCGGAGAGCTCGCGGGCCGACAGCAGCACTTGGCGGTACGCGCCGTCGATCAGGTAGCGGTCCGCGTCGGCGTCGCCGAACTCGTAGTAGGTCCGGATCTGCTGGAGCTGCCGGAACGTCTGGGCGATGGGCCGCCAGTCCCAGAGCCGGAGGTTGCCGATGGTCTCGCCGTTGCGCAGGAGCGCCGGGAGCTCCAGGCCGGTCACCGCCTCGTACGTGCGTTCCGTCACCCGGTCGAGCTGGTAGGCGCGGCGCGTGAACGCGATGTTGTGCCGGAGGTACGGCTCCTCGAGCTCGAGTTCGTTGGGCTCCACGACGAAGCTCTGAACGCCCCAGGGCAGGACCGCCAGCCCGAGCAGCAGGATGGCCGGATATCCGGCCACGACGACCAGCGCGACGGCCGCGCGCCCCAGTTGGCGGGGAAACGCCAAGGCTCCCGCAAGGGCGACGGTGACCGCGATGACCACCACCAGCGTGGGGCGCACGACGTGGAAATCCGTGTATCCCGCCCCGTGGACGGCGCCGCGGTCCGACTGGAGCAGGCCGAAGCGGTCGAGGTAGAAACCCCAGGCCAGGAGCAGCAGGAACAGGATCGCGTTGACCACGATGTGCCTCAGGATCTCGGGCGGCGCGGCGATCCCGTCGCGGACCGAGAACCTCAGGACGCCCGCGTAGGCGTAGGCCGCCAGCACGAACGCCGCGCCGGCGAAGGCGGCCGTGACGAGGACATCCTGGACCGCTTCCAGGAACGGCAGCTCGAACAGATAGAACCCGATGTCGTTCCCGAACACGGGATCGGTTTCGCCGACCGGCAGCGACCAGACGTAGCGCAGCAAGGCGTCCCACTGCCCGGAGAGTGCGAACGCGAACAGCAGCGCGAGGACGGCGGCCACGAGGATGAACACGCCCGGCGTCCGCTCTCCGGAGCCGGCGGTGCCGGGAGGCCGGTAGGCGTCAGCGGGCAGGGACCGCCCCATGAGCCGGTTGACCAGCGACCCGACGACGACCGCCGCGTCGAGCCGCAACGCCAGATGGCGGAGATTGATCCAGAAATAGGCGAGGAGCGGCGGGAACGCCGCGGCGAACAGGCTCGTCTCGAGGAGCCGGACGGTCCAGAAAACACCGGACAGGCCGAGCGCGTCGAACCACAGGTACGCGGCGATCCAATCGACGGCCTCGAACAGGACCGCGAGGGCGGCGACCGCGGCCAGCGCCGCGATCAGCCACGACGGCAGGCGGGGTAGGCTCTGCATGTCTCGACGCCCCCGGGTGCGGCCCGGCCCGCGGCGACCGGCCCCGTCAGTATATCAGGGCGCGCCTCTCGGACGCGCCCGGCCTTCATCGCCGGGACCGCGGCTGATAGGCTCTGGTTCCGGCGCGTCCGCCGCCGAACGAACCGCGACGGGAGGATACGACATGAGACCGGCATCGCTGGCGATCGCGGCGGCGGGCGCCCTGCTCGCGTTCGGCGCGGCGGCGGCCGAGCGGGGACGCGACGGTCATGTCGGCATCGCGTACTGGCAGGCGCCGTCGACCCTCAACCCGTATCTCTCGGGCGGGACCAAGGACGTCGAGGCGGCGTCGATGATCCTGGAGCCGCTCGCCCGGTTCGACGATTCGGGAAACCTCGTTCCGTGGCTGGCGGCGTCCGTGCCGACGGTGGCCAACGGCGGGGTGTCCGCCGACCTGAAGACCATCACCTGGAGGCTGCGCGAGGGCCTCCTGTGGTCCGACGGAAGTCTGGTGACGGCCGCCGACGTCGTGTTCACGGCCGAATACTGCCGCGACCCCGCCGGCGGCTGCTCGCAACTCGCCAGATTCGACGGCGTGACCGCGCTCGAGGCGATCGACGACCTGACCGTAAAGGTCGTCTTCGCCGCTCCCAAGCCCTATCCCTACGGCCCCTTTGTCGGCGCCACGTCGCCGATCCTTCAAAAAGCGCAGTTCGCGGAGTGCACCGGTGCCCGGGCTCGGGAATGTACCCAGGCCAACTTCAACCCGACCGGCACCGGCCCGTTCCGCGTGACCGAGTTCCGGTCCAACGACGCGATCTCCCTCGAGGCCAATCCCCATTTCCGCGATGCGGACAAACCGGCCTTCGCCACCGTCACGTTCAAGGGCGGCGGCGATACCGCGGCAGCAGCGCGGGCGGTCCTGGAGACCGGCGAGTTCGACTATGCCTGGAACCTGCAGCTCGCTCCGGAAGTTCTGCGGAACATGCTGGCCGCGGGCAAGGGAACGGTGGTTTCGAGCTTCGGGACCCTGGTGGAGCGGCTCGTGGTCAATCTGACCGATCCGGCCCCGGAGTTGGGCGGGGGACGCTCCACCCGCGCCCACCCCCACCCGATTCTGTCGGACCGGGCCGTCCGCAGGGCCCTGTCGATGGCCATCGACCGCGAGCTTCTCGTCGAGGTCGGCTACGGCCAGGCCGGCCGGCCGGTCTGCAATGTCGTTCCGGCGCCGGCGATCTACGCCTCGGCCGGGAACGAGGACTGCCTGGTTCAGGACGTCGAAGGCGCGAAACGCGTGCTCGACGAGGCCGGCTGGCGGCCGGGGCCGGACGGCATACGGCGGAAAGACGGCATGCGGCTTTCCATCCTGTACCAGACCTCGACCAACGCGGTCCGGCAGGACTTCCAGGCGCTGATCAAGCAGTGGTGGTCCGAGATCGGCGTGGAGACGGAACTCCGCAACATCGACGGGGCGGTGTTTTTCGGCAGCGATCCAGGCAGTCCGGACATCTACCAGAAGTTCTTCGCCGATATCGAAATGTATGCGAACCACTTCGAGGGTACCGACCCGGAACCGTACCTCGCCCGCTGGCGGTGCGGCAACGAACCCCGGCCGGACTCGCAATGGCAGGGCAAGAACATCCCGCGCTACTGCAGCGAGGAATACGACGGATTGCTCGGGGAAATGGCGCGGACCGGAGATCTCGGCGAACGGGCCCGCCTCGCGAGAGCGATGAACGACATGCTGGTTCAGGACTACGCGCTGATCCCGCTGGTCCACCGCGGGCGCGTATCCGCTCATGCGCGCTCGCTCGGAGGCGTCCTGCTGAATACCTGGGACAGCGAGCTCTGGAACATCGCCGACTGGCACCGGATTCGATGAAGGCGCGCCGGGGGACACTCCCGGCCCCGGCCCTCACGCCGCCCGCCGCAGCCTGTCGCGCAGAACGTGGTGCAGGATGCCTCCGTTCAGGAAGCACGCGACCTCGAAAGACGTGTCGAGCCGGCAGATCAGCGGCACGGTCTCGCCGCGTCCGCCGGCGCGGGCGATCCGGCACTCCACTTCCATCCGGGGCACGACCGCGCCGGAGAGTCCGGTCACGTCGATGGTCTCCGTCCCGTCGATGCCAAGGGTGTACCGGTCGACGCCGTCGGGGAACTGAAGCGGCAGTACGCCCATGCCCACGAGATTGGAGCGGTGGATGCGTTCGAATCCGCTGGCGAGAATGGCCCGGACGCCGAGGAACCGCGGACCACGGGCCGCCCAGTCGCGGGACGACCCCGCGCCGTACCCGTATCCCGCCACCACCACCGACGGCACGCCGTCCGACCGGTAGCGCGCGGCGGCGTCGAAGATGGTCATCTCCTCGCCGTCCGGCATGTGGCGCGTGAAGCCGCCCGGCCGGCCGGGCGCCATGTCGTTGCGGAAGCGGACGTTCGCGAAGGTGCCCCGGATACCCACGTCGGCGTTGGTGCGCCGCGAGGCGTAGTTGTTGAAGTCCGCCGGCCGGACGCCCCGCGCCACGAGATAGCGGCCGGCGGGCGAGTCCTCGGGGATGCTCCCCACCGGGGAGATGTGGTCGGTGGTGACGGAGTCGCCGGCGAGCGCCAGCACCCGGGCACCCAGGATGTCGCAGGTCCCGGGCGCCTCGCGCGTCATGCCCCGGAACGTGGGCGGGCGGCGGAAGTAGCCGCTGTCCTCGTTCCAGGCGAAGGTCGCGCCGCCCGCCGCCGACAGCTCGCGCCAGGCCGGCGGCCCGTCCTCGGCCTCGGCGTAGCGGGCGGCGTAGAGTTCCGGGGTCAGGACGCCGTCCATGACCGCGCCGATCTCGTCCGCGGCGGGCCATATGTCCGCGAGCGTGACGGGCCTGCCCGCGGCATCCTCGCCGAGGGGGTCGCTGGCGAGGTCGATATTCGTCGTGCCGGCGATGGCGAAGGCCACGACCAGGGGCGGCGAAGCGAGGAAGCTGGCCTTGACGAGGGCATGCACCCGGCCCTCGAAGTTGCGGTTCCCCGAAAGGACGGCGCAGGCGGTGATGTCGTTGGCGGCGATGGCGTCGGATATCTCCGGAGCGAGCGGCCCCGAGTTTCCCATGCAGGTCGTGCAGCCGAACCCGACAACGTGGAAGCCGAACCGGTCGAGAGAGGCCTGGAGGCCCGATTTCCCGAGGTAGTCGGCCACCACCCGGGATCCGGGCGCCAGCGACGTCTTGACCCAGGGCTTCGGCTTCAGCCCCCGCGCGGCCGCGTTCCGCGCCAGCAGGCCGGCGGCCACCATGACCGACGGGTTCGAGGTGTTGGTGCAGCTCGTGATCGCCGCGAGCACTACGTCGCCGTGGCGCAGGCGGTAGTCGCGGCCCGCCACGTCGAAGGCGGCCTCCGGGTCCGCCGCCCGGCCGGGGAATTCCCCGGCCAGCGCCTCCCGCGTTCCGGACAGGGGCAGGCGCGCGTGGGGGAGCTTCGGGCCGGCCACGCCGGGCCCGACGGCACCGAGATCGATGTCCACCACGTCCGAAAAGCGTATCCCCTCTCCGTCCATGCCCCACAGGCCCTGCGCCCTGGCATGGGCCTCCACCAGCGCGACGTGCGAGTCCTCGCGCCCGGTCAGGCGGAGGTAGCGCAGCGTCTCCTCGTCCACCGCGAAAAAGCCGACGGTCGAGCCGTATTCCGGCGCCATGTTGGAAAGCGTCGCCCGTTCCGCCGCGGGGAGCGCCGCGGCGCCCTCGCCGAAGAATTCCACGAACCTGCCGACGAGATCCCGCGTCCTGAGGGTCTGCGTGACGGCCAGCACCACGTCCGTGGTCGTGACGCCGGCGCGCGGGCGCCCGGTCAGGCGGCAGCCGACCACCTCGGGCAGGCGCATCGCCACGGGCTGGCCCAGCATGGCCGACGCCGCCTCGATGCCGCCGACGCCCCAGCCGAGAACGCCCAGGGAATTGACCATGGGCGTGTGGCTGTCCATGCCGAGCAGGGTGTCCGGGTAGACCAGGGGCGGATCGCCGCCGTCGTCCCGCCACACCACCCGCGCGAGATACTCCAGGTTCACCTGATGGCAGATGCCCGTTCCGGGCGGAATGACGCGCAGGTTCCCGAACGCCTGCTGTCCCCACTTGATGAACTCGTAGCGCTCCTCGTTACGGGCGAACTCGATCTCCATGTTCCGCTCCGCGGCGCCGGGAACGCCGGCCACGTCCACCATCACGGAGTGGTCGACGATCACGTCGACCGGGGCGACCGGGTTGATGTCCTCGGGGTCGCCGCCGAGCTCGACCATCGCGTCGCGCATCGCCGCCAGATCCGCGATGAGCTGGACGCCGGAGGAGTCCGGCATCATCAGCCGCGCCGGCCGGAAGGAGATTTCCCGGTCCACGGGCTCCGCGCCCGCCCGCGCCACGGCGCGGATGTCGTCCTCCGTGACGGTCTCGCCGTCCTCGTGCCGGAGCAGGTTCTCCAGCAGGACCCTCAGCGACCGCGGAAGACCGGAGACCGGGCCGGCTCCCGACTCCGCCGCCGCGTCGAGGCTGAAGCAGCGGTAGCGGCCCCCGCCGGCCTCGAGGGGCCGGATCGCGTCGAAACTGTTGCGGCTCCCGGCGGAAATGCCCGTCCCTCCCCACGACACCGGCACGCCGACGCTATGTACACCGGCCGCGGGGCGGCCGCAAAACGCCGCCCGGCATCAGTGACTCGTCCAGCCGCCGTCGACGATCAGGTCGTGGCCCTGAATGAAATCGGTCTCGCACGCGGCCAGGAAGCAGACCGCCTCGGCAACCTCCTCGGGTCTGCCGAAGCGGCCCACCGTCGTGCCGCGTTCGAGCTTGTCCCGCATCGCCGGATCGTCCTTGAGCCGGTCGACGTTGTACTGGGTGGCGATGGGGCCGGGACTGACGCAGTTCGCCCGAATGCCGTCCCGCGCCCAGTCGAAGGAGACCGCGCGCGTCAGGTAGATCAGCGCCGCCTTGCTCATGCCGTAGAGGGCGAGGCCGTCGAAGGCCACCGACCCCATCTGGCTGGTGATGTTGACGATGCGCCCGCCGCCCTGTTTCCGCATGGCCGGCAGCGCGGCCTGGCTGGCGAAGAAGGGCGTCCGGACGTTGACCGCCTGGACGAATTCGTAGTCGTCGAGGGTGAACTCCCCGAACCGTCCGCGCCGGCGCACGCCGGCGTTGTTGACGAGCACGTCGATGCGGCCGAACGCCTCGAGGCAGGCCGCCACCATGCGCCCGCCGGCGTCCGCCTCCGAGAGCTCCATGAGGCCGTAGCGCGCGTCCGCGCGGCCGTGCAGGCCGCCGCATTCCGAGCAGACCGCCCGCAGTTCGGCCTCCGTCCCGTCCGCGACCAGGTAGAGCGACGCGCCCTCCTCCGCCAGCTTGAGCGCGATGGCCTTGCCGATGCCCCGCGAGGCCCCGCTGACGAGGGCCACCTTGCCGTCCAGTTTCGCCATGCCCGCGTCTCCTTCCCGCTGCCGAACGATCCGTCGAAAGGCCGAAGGATGGCACGAATGGGCCGGGGATGGGATATAAGGGGCCGCGGACGGCGGCGGCGGCGCCCGGAAACGCCGGCGGACCGTTCGATGGAGCGATCATGACAAAGACCCTGCGGGGAGCCGACATCGTGGCCCGGACGCTCGACGGGGCGGGCCTGCGCACGATCTTCGCGCTGTCGGGAAACCACATCATGTCGATCTACGACGCCACGGTCGGCACGGGGCTGGAACTCCTTCACGTCCGGCAGGAGGCGGCCGCGGTGTTCATGGCGAGCGCCTGGGCCCGCCTGACCGGCAACGTCGGGGTCGCCCTCGTCACGGGCGGGCCGGGCCACGCCAACGCGGCGGCGGCCCTCTGCACGCCCCTGGCTTCGGAAACGCCCATGATCCTGCTGTCCGGGCACGCCGCCACCCACGAGATCGGCCGGGGCGGGTTCCAGGAACTGCCGCAGGCGGCGATGGCCGCGACCGTCGCCAAGGACTCCTGGACGGTCGCGCGGGCCGCGGACCTGGGCCACGACCTCGCGCGCGCCGCCCGGACCGCCGCGTCGGGGCGTCCGGGACCGGTCCACCTCAGCCTGCCGTCGGACGTCCTCGATACCGAGCTCGCGGACGGCCCGTCGCTCTGGCCGGAGGACGAGGCCTTCGCGCCCGCGGCCTCCCCGTTGGGCGAGGCGGCGGCATCCGCGGCGCTCTCCGCCGTCGCCGCGGCGGAACGCCCCGTGATCGTCGGCGGCCCGACGCTCTGCGCCGCGCCGGGCCGGACCGCCGCGCGGGCGCTGGAGGACACCCTGAACGTCCCCGTGATCGGCATGGAGAGCCCGCGCGGGCTCAACGATCCGGCGCTGGGCGCGGTCGCGGAGGCCATACGGCGAGCCGACCTCGTGGTGCTGCTGGGAAAGCCCCTCGACTTCACCCTTCGCTTCGGCGAGGTGCCCGCCTTCGATCCGGCCTGCCGGTTCATCGTGTTCGACCCCGACGTCGAGACGATCCGCCGCGTGGCCCGGGACAAGGGCGAACGCCTGATCCTGAGCGGCGTGGCGGCCCCCCTGGCGTCCGCCGCGAAGCTCGCGGCCCTGGGCTCGGCGTGCGGCGCCGATGCCTGGCGAGCCGAGGTCCGCGCCGCCGTGGACTACCGTCCCCCGGGCTGGGAGACCGTGACGGCGAGCGGAGACGGAGCGCTCCACGCCCTCGATTTCTGCCGCGGCATCCGGGAATTCATGGCGGACAACCCGGACGCCGTGCTCGTGTGCGACGGCGGCGAGATCGGCCAGTGGTCGCAGGGCATGCTCGATTCGGAACGGCGCGTCATCAATGGCGTCGCGGGCTCGATCGGCTCCGCCATCCCCTTCGGACTCGCGGCCTGCGCGGTCGAAAAGGACGCGCCGGTCGTCGCCATCTCGGGAGACGGGGCCTTCGGGTACCACCTCGCCGAACTCGACACCGCGGTCCGCTACGGCCTCCCGCTGATCGCGGTCGTCGGCAACGATGCCCGCTGGAACGCCGAACACCAGATCCAAATCCGCGACTACGGCGAAAACCGGGTGCACGGCTGCGGCCTGCTGCCGACGCGATACGACCTCGTCGCGGAGGCGCTGGGCGCGCACGGAGAGCTCGTGACCCGGCCCGGGGAGCTGCCCGCGGCGCTGGCCCGGGCCCGGGCCAGCGGCAAGCCCGCCTGCGTCAACGTGATGATCGAGGGGAACCCGGCACCGGTCGTCCGGCGGTGATCCGCGAGGCGACGGCGGATCCGAAGGCCGCGGTGCCCAGCGGGCCGCCGAGATCCGCCGTGCGGCCCTCCGGGTCGGCGAGCTGCGCGTCGACCGCGCGCTCCACTCCGCCGCCCGCCCGCCGCAGATCGTCCCGGTCGTGCCTCGATCCCAGCCAGTCCAGCAGCATGGCGGCGGAGAGGATCATGGCCGTCGGATTGGCGATGTCCCGCCCGGCGATGTCCGGCGCCGCGCCGTGGGCCGCCTGGGCGACGGCATGGTCCCGGCCCGCGTTGAGCGACGGCCCCAGCCCCAGGCCGCCCGACAACTCGGCGGCCAGATCGGACAGGATGTCCCCGAACATGTTGGTCGTCACGACCACGTCGAACGCCTCGGGTTCGCGGACCAGGAGGGCCGCCATGGCGTCGACGAAATATTCCCGGACCTCCAGGCCGCCGTGCCGCTCCGCCACGGAGAGCGCCGTGTCCCGGAACAGCCCGTCGGTCAGGCTCAGGACGTTCGCCTTGTGTACGACCGCGAGCCGGCCGCCGCGCGACGCGGCGATGCGGCAGGCCTCCTCGGCGATCCGGCGCGAGCCTTCGCGGGTGATCTTGCGGACCGCCAGCGCCAGGTCCTCCGTAGGCATGAACTCGCCCGATCCCAGGGCCATGGAGCGGTCGGCGTAGAAGCCCTCGGTGTTCTCGCGGACGATGACCACGTCGATGCCCGGAGCCGCCGCCGGGACGCCGGGACGCCCGCGACTCGGCCGGATGTTGGCGAAGAGATCGAGACGCTTGCGGATCGTCGCCGAAACGTTCCGTCCGCCTGCGGCGGGCGGTGGGTAGGCCGCGTTGTGCTGCGGCCCCAGGATGACGCCGTCGCCGGCGAGAACGCGGTCGAGGGTGCCGCCGGGCAACGTCGTGCCCAGCCGCTCCAGGGCGTCGAGACCGGACGGGGCGTGCTCGATCTCGAGGCCGAGGCCGAACGCGCCGTCCGCGGTCTCCAGGACCTCCAGCGTCGCACCGACGATCTCGGGACCGACGGCGTCACCGGGAAGAACGACGAGTTTCACCGGCCCGGTCCCGCGCCCGCCGCGCGGATGGCGCGCCAGACGCGCTCGGGCGTCAGGGGCATGTCGAGGCCGCGCACGCCGAGGGGGCGCAGCGCGTCCAGGACGGCGTTGACCACGGCCGGCGGCGCGCCGACGCAGCCCGCCTCCCCCACGCCCTTGACGCCGAGCAGGTTGTTCGTCGAGGGCGCGTCCTCGAAGAAACGGATCCGCATGTCCGGCAGGTCGCCTGCGCGGGGCAGGCCGTAGTCCATCAGGGAGCCTGTCAGGAGCTGCCCGCCGCCGGGTTCGTGGGCGACGCTCTCCGCGACCGCCTGCCCGATCCCCTGGGCGACACCGCCCATGATCTGGCCTTCCGCCGCCGGCGGGTTGACGAGCGGGCCCGCGTCCTCGACCGCGGCGTAGCCGACGACCGCCACCGCGCCGGTGCCCGGGTCCACCTCGACCTCGGCCACGTGGCAGCCGTTGGGATAGGAGATCCAGGGCCGTTCGTAGATCTCCTCGTCGTCCAGCGGACCCTCGAACCCGTCCGGGCGCCGCGCGGGATCGAACGCGGCCCGGATCGCGTCCGTCATGGCGACGCGGCGGTCGGTCCCCGCGACGACGAACCCGCCGCCGGCGAAGCGCACGTCGGCGGGCGCCGCCTCCAGCAGGTGGGCGGCGACGGGCAGGACCTTCCCGATGACCCGGTCGGCGACCACCCTGAGGGCCGAGCCGGCCATGCCGAGGGTGCGCGAGCCCGAATGCCCGCCGCCGAAGGGCGCGAGAGCGGTATCGCCCTGGCGATAGGCGACGGCCCCGTGGGGAATGCCGAGCCAGACCGCGGCGAGCTGGGGCAGCGCGGTCTCGTGCCCCATGCCGGTGGACTGGCTCCCCACCGTCAGCACGGCGGACCCGTCCTCGGCGAAGCGAAGCGCCGCGTATTCCCTGGACGGCCCCCCGGTGGGCGCCAGCCAGAAGCTCATGCCGATGCCGCGGAGCGGCTCCGGCCCGCCGGGCGCCGCGCCGCGCCCCGTCTCCGGCCACGCCGTCAGTTTCAGCGCGCGATCAAGGACCTCGGGAAAGTCGCCGGCATCGAACGTATGGCCGAGGCCGTTGTCGTAAGGCAGGTCGCGGGGCCGGACGACGTTCAGGCGCCGGAGCTCGACGCGATCGAGGCCGAGCTCGCCCGCGGCCGCGTCGATGACGCGCTCGATCTGGTACGTGGCCTCGGGACGGCCCGCGCCGCGATAGGGGTCGGTCGGCGAGGTGTGGGTGAACGCGACCTTCGAGCGGAAATGGCGCGCGCCGATCCGGTAGTGGCCGCCGACGGTCCGCACCGTCCCGGCGGTGGGGACGGCCGCGCCGTTGGAGGCGAGGTAGGCGCCGGCATCTCCGACGGAGAGCACGCGCAAGGCCAGGAAGCGGTGCCGTTCGTCGAGGGCGAGCGAGACCTCGCTCCACTGGTCCCTGCCGTCGTTGTCGCTCAGGAAGCTCTCCGAGCGGTCCGCGATCCATTTGACCGGCCGCCCCAGTTCCCGCGCCGCGAACAGCACCAGCGGGTATTCCGGATAGAGGGAGTTCTTGACGCCGAACCCGCCGCCCACGTCCACCGCCCGCACGCGCACGTCCTCGGCGGGAACGCCGAATATCTCCGCGGCGAGCTGGTCGCGGAGGACGTGCACGTTCTGGGTGGACGCCGTCAGCGTGAAGGATCCCGCCGCGGGGTCGTATTCGCCGACGGCGCCGCGCGGCTCCAGGGGAACGGCGGTGACGCGCTGGTTTAGGATCTCGATCCGGGTGACATGCGCGGCGGCGGCGAACGCCGCATCCACCGCGTCGCCGTCACCCGCCTCGAAGTCGAGGCACAGGTTCCCCGCCACGCCGTCCCAGACGAGGGGCGCCCCGGGTTCCAGCGCGGCGCGCGGCCCGGCGACCGCGGCGAGCGGCTCGTAGTCGACCGCGATCAGCTCCACGGCGTCCCGGGCGGCGGCCGCGCTCCCGGCCACGACGAACGCGACGGCGTCGCCGGCGAACCGCGCGCGGCCGGCGGCCAGGACCGGACGCGCCGGCCGGGCGAGCGGCGTCCCGTCCCGGTTGCGCAGCGCCGTCCGCGTCTCGATGGCGCCGAGGCCGGCCGCGGCGAGGTCGGCGGCGGTATACACCGCCAGAACCCCGGGCGCCGCGCGCGCCGGCGCCGCGTCGATGGAGAGGATCCGCGCGTGGGCGTGGGGCGACCGCAGCACGGCGCCGTGCGCCATGCCGGGAAGGCCGATGTCGTCGACATAGGTCCCCGTCCCGGTGAGAAACCGCTTGTCCTCGACCCGCCGCGGCGGCTTCCCGAACCGGAACCCGGTCACGCGGTCAACCGCCCCCTTCCCGTTTTCCTCCCGTATTCCGGAGAAGACCGGGGCGGGGACGGTGGGAGCGGTTCCGGTCAAGCCGCTCTACACGCGGAACGACTCGCCGCAGCCGCAACGGCCCTTTTCGTTCGGGTTGTTGAAGACGAAGCCCGAACTCATCTTCTCTTCCACGTAGTCCATCTCGGTGCCGGCGAGATACATCGTGGCCAGGGGATCGACGCAGATCCTCACGCCCTTGTCCTCGACGATCTCGTCCATGGGAAGCGGCGCGTCGGCATACTCCATGGCGTAGGCGAGGCCGGAGCATCCCTGGGTCTTCACGCTGATGCGCAGCACAGCGCCGGCGTTGTCCTCCGCGTCCATGAGATGCCTCACTCGGTCCGCCGCGGCATCCGTCAGCCCGAACAATTCCCGACCGGCCATCGCTTTCGACTCCATTCCGGCAAGTCCTCAGAAACCCAGCGCGAGTTTCGCGTCGTCCGACATGCGGTCCGGGGACCACGGCGGATTCCACACCAGCGTCACCGCGACCTCCCCCACCCCGTCGACCGCGGCGACCGCGTCGGCGACCCAGCCCGGCAGCACGCCGGCCACGGGACAGCCGGGCGCCGTCAACGTCATCTCGATGCCGACGTCGCCGTTCTCCGCCAGCGCCAGATCGTAGACGAGGCCGAGGTCGTAGACGTTGACCGGGATCTCCGGGTCGTAGACCGTCCGCACCGCCTCGACCAGGACGCCCTCGTCCGGAAGCGGCCCCGCGCCGCCGGGCCTCGGGGACCCCGACCGCGCGACGAAGGGCTCCGGCGCCGGCCGCTCCGGCATGAAGTCCATGAGAGACGGGCCGTCGCCAAGGCCTTTCCGTTCCGGCTCTCCCTGCATCGCGGGCCTACTCGGTCGTCGCTTCGCCGTCGCCCCGGAGCGCGGCGGTCATCGCGTGCCAGGCGAGGGTTGCGCACTTCACCCGGACGGGGTACCGGCGCACCCCGGACAGCACCCGGAGGCGGTCCATTTCGTCGGCGAGGCTCTCGTCCGTCTCCGCCTCGGCGTCGGACGTGCACATTCCGTGGAAGTTCCGGAACAGCCTGTCGACCTGCTCCAGCGTCTTGCCCGGGACGATTTCCGTCATGAGCGACGCGGAGGCCTGCGAGATCGCGCAGCCGCGTCCGTCGAACGCCGCGCGGCGCACCGTGCCCGCCGCGTCCACGTCGAGATAGACGGAGATGCGGTCGCCGCACAGCGGGTTGTGCCCGTCCGCGCGGTGGCTCGCCGTGTCCGGCTTCCCGTAGTTCCGCGGGTTCTTGCCGTGGTCGAGAATGACTTCCTGATAGAGTTCCCGAAGATCGTCCAGCATCAGCCGAATATCCTCTTCACGTGGCGGAGCGAGTCCACGAGGGCGTCGATGTCCCCGCGCGTGTTGTAGAGGCCCATCGAGGCGCGCACGGTACCCGATATGCCGAACCGGTCCATCAGCGGCTGCGCGCAGTGGTGGCCGACGCGGACCGCGACGCCGTCCCGGTCCAGGATCGTGCCCACGTCGTGCGGGTGCACGTCGTCCTGCAGGAAAGAGACGATGCTGGCCTTCCCGCCCCTGGCGCCGAAGAGCCTGACGCCGGGCACGTCCGCGAGCCGCGCCGTGGCGTACTCGAGCAGGTCGTGCTCGTGGGCCGCCACCGCGTCGCGCCCCAGCGCGGTGACGTAGTCGATGGCGGCCCCGAGCCCGATCGCGCCCGAGATATGCGGCGTCCCCGCCTCGAACCGTTCCGGCGGCGCGGCGAACGTCGTCTTCTCGAAGGTGACGTACTCGATCATGTCGCCGCCGCCCTGGTAGGGCGGCATGGCCTCAAGACGGTCCGCCTTGCCGTAGAGCACGCCGATGCCCGACGGCCCGTAGAGCTTGTGGCCGGTGAAGGTGAAGAAATCGCAGTCCAGTTCCCGGACATCGACGCCGAGGTGAACCGCGCTCTGCGCCCCGTCGATGAGAACGGGAATGCCTTTTTCGTGGGCGAGCCGGATCATCTCCCGGGCCGGCGTGACGACCCCCAGCACGTTGGAGGTGTGGGTGAACGCCACCATCCTGGTGCGCGCGGTGAGCATCGACTCGAAGCGCTCGAGATCGACGAGGCCGTCGTCGTCCACCGGCGCGGCCCGGACCGACGCGCCGGCGCGGCCGGCCGCGAGCTGCCAGGGCACGATGTTGGCGTGGTGCTCGAGCTCGGTCAGCAGGATCTCGTCCCCCTCCCGCAAGCGTGGCCCCGCGAAGCTGCTGGCCACCAGATTGATCGCCTCGGTCGCGTTCCTGGTAAAGACGATCTCGCGGGTTTCCGCCGCGTTGAGGTACGCGCGGACCTTCTCGCGGGCCTCGTCGTAGAGCTCCGTCGCCCGCGCGCTCAGATAGTGGACGCCCCGGTGGATATTGGCGTACTCCCCCTCGTAGACGGAGGAGACGGCGTCGATCACGGCGCGCGGCTTCTGGGCACTGGCGGCGCTGTCGAGGAAGACCAGCGGCTTGCCGTGCACCTCCCGCGACAGGATGGGGAAGTCGGCCCGCGCCTTGCCGACGTCGTACGCCGGAAGGTTCGTGCGGTCCGCGCCGCCCGAAACCGCTTCGGCGGCCGCCCGGCTCATGCGGCCGCCTCCCGGTCCGCCGCCGCCCCGTCCGACAGCCAGGCGTCGACCGATTCGTGGAGACGGTCCCGGAACGGCCCCTCCTCGACCGCCTCCAAGACTTCGGCGACGAAGGCCCGGATCAGCACCCGGCGCGCCTCCTCGGCGTCGAGGCCGCGCGAGCGCAGGTAGAACAGCTCGAGCTCGTCCAGTTGTCCGGCCGCGGCGCCGTGGCTGCACTTCACGTCGTCGGCGTAGATCTCCAGCTCCGGCTTCGCGTCGATTTCCGCTTCGTCGGAGAGGAGGAGGGTCTTGTTGAGCTGGTGGCCGTCGCTGCGCTGGGCGTCCGGGGCGACCGATATCCGTCCCTGGAAGACCCCGCGGCTCCGCCCGTCGAGCACGCCCTTGAACGCCTGCCGGCTGCCGCCGCCGGGCTCGGCGTGGACGACGCGGGTCGTGATGTCCGTGTGCTGGCGGTCCCGCGCCAGGTAGATCCCGTCCAGCCGGCAGTCGGCGCCTTCGCCCTCGAGCCTGGCCTCGATCTCGCACCGGGAGAGGCGTGCCCCCACCGACAACAGAAACGCGCGGTACGCCGCTCCCGCCGCCAGCGTCACGCGCGTGTTCGCCAAGTGATAGGCGCTCGGGGATTCGCGCTGGATCTTCCGGTGGACCACGGATGCGCCCGCGGCCGCGGCGACCTCCGTCACCGGGTTGGACCAGTACGCCGAGGGCCCGGCGCCGAGGTACGTCTCGGTCAGGACGACGCGGCTGCCGGCCCCGGCGGCGACGAGGTTCCGCGGATGGACGCCGGCCGGCGACCGCGCGTCGCTCACGAAAACCAGCTCGATCGGCCGGTCGACCGTCACGCCGTCGTCGACGACCACCACGCAGCCGTCCGTCATGAAGGCCGTGTTGAGGGCCAGCAGCGCTCCGTCCTCCGGCGCGGAAAGGCGCTCGACAAGGGGCCGCGCGGCCTGCGGCCGCCGCCTCAGCCCCTCGTCCAGGCTCAGCACCGCGAGGCCCTCGGGCAACGGCCCGACGCGGGACCGGCCGGCGTCGAGCCGGCCGTTGACGAACACCAGCCGGTGCGCCGCGTCCGCTCCCCCCGCGGCGCGCGCGGCGAGATCGACCCGCCGGTCCCCGTCCGGCGGGACCGCGATGTCGAACGGAGTCTTCGCGAACTCCCTGAGGTTGGTGTACTTCCAGGCTTCGACCCGCGGCGACGGCAAGGCGGCCCGGTTGAACGCGTCCAGGGAGTCGCGGCGCAACGCGTCGAGCCAGTCGAGCCCGGCGCCGGGCAGCCCCGCGGCCACCTCGTCGAAGCGCCCGACGAACGGGAACCCGGGCGCGATCCGGCGCGACATGTCCCGGACTTCCGCCGTCATGGCCTCAGGCGGCCCCGGCGCCCGCCAGCGCACCGTAGCCTTCCTTCTCCAGCTCCGGGCCCAGCTCCCGGCCCCCGGACTTGACGATCCGGCCGTGGGCGAGAACGTGGACGCGGTCCGGCACGATGTGGTCGAGGAGGCGCTGGTAGTGCGTGATCACCAGCATCGACCGGGACGGGCCGCGCAGGGCGTTGACGCCGTCGGCGACCGTCTTCAGGGCGTCGATGTCGAGGCCCGAGTCCGTCTCGTCGAGCACCGCGAACGCGGGCTCCAGCAGGGCCATCTGGAGGATCTCGTTGCGCTTCTTCTCGCCGCCCGAGAAGCCGACGTTCACCGGGCGCCTCAGCAGGTCGTCCGGGATGTTGAGGCCGGCCTGCTTGTCCCGCACGAACCTCACGAACTGCATGGCGTCGAGCTCGGCCTCGCCCCGATGCTTGCGCAGCGCGTTCACGGCCGCGCGCAGGAACGTCGTGCCCGCGACCCCCGGAAGCTCGACCGGATACTGGAAAGCGAGGAAGAAGCCCTCCCGCGCGCGCTCCTCGACGGAGAGGCCCAGCAGGTCGGCGCCCCGGTAGCGGACCGTCCCCTCGGTCACCTCGTAGCCGTCCCGTCCGGCCAGCACGTACGCGAGCGTGCTCTTGCCGGAACCGTTCGGCCCCATGACGGCGTGGACCTCGCCCCGGGCGATCGTCAGGTCGATCCCCCTGAGAACCTCGCGCCCGTCCACGCGGGCGTGCAGGTTTCGGATCTCCAGCATTCCTTCTTCCGTTCCGGACAGGGGACCGCGGCGCCTACCCGACGCTCCCCTCGAGGCTGATGCCGACGAGCTTCTGGGCCTCGACGGCGAATTCCATGGGCAGCTCCTGAAGGACTTCCTTGCAGAAACCGTTGACGATGAGGGCGACCGCCTCCTCCGCGGACATGCCGCGCTGCCGGCAGTACATCAACTGGGCGTCGCTGATCTTCGATGTCGTCGCCTCGTGCTCCACCCTGGCGGACCGGTTCCCGACCTCGATGTACGGCACCGTGTGGGCGCCGCACGTGTCGCCGATCAGCAGCGAATCGCATTGCGTGTGGTTGCGCGCGTTCTCGGCCTTGCCCTGCATGCGGACGAGGCCGCGGTACGTGCTCTGCGCCCGCCCCGCGGAGATGCCCTTGGACACGATGGTGCTGCGGGTGTCGCGGCCGACGTGCAGCATCTTGGTGCCGGTATCCGCCTGCTGGCGATTGTTGGTGATGGCGATGGAATAGAACTCGCCCACCGAGTGGTCGCCCTGGAGGATGCAGCTCGGGTACTTCCAGGTGATGGCGGACCCTGTCTCCACCTGGGTCCAGGAGATCTTGGAACGGACCCCGCGACAGGCGCCCCGCTTGGTGACGAAGTTGTAGATGCCGCCGCGGCCCTCCTCGTCGCCGGGATACCAGTTCTGGACGGTCGAATACTTGATCTCGGCGCCGTCCAGGGCGACGAGCTCGACCACCGCGGCGTGAAGCTGGTGCTCGTCCCGCATGGGCGCGGTGCAGCCCTCCAGGTAGCTGACGTAGCTGCCCCGGTCGGCGACGATCAGGGTGCGCTCGAACTGGCCGGTGTTGGCGGCGTTGATGCGGAAGTAGGTCGACAGCTCCATCGGGCAACGCACGCCTTCGGGCACGTAGACGAAGGACCCGTCGGTGAACACGGCGGAGTTGAGGGTGGCGTAGAAGTTGTCCGAGTACGGAACGACGCTGCCCAGGTAGCGGCGCACCAGCTCCGGGTATTTCCCGACGGCCTCCGAGATGGAGCAGAAGAGCACGCCCGCTTTCTCCAGCTCGCCCTTGAACGTGGTGGCGACCGACACGCTGTCGAAGACCGCGTCCACCGCGACGCCCGCGAGCATCTCCTGCTCGTGCAGGGGGATGCCGAGCTTTTCGTAGGTGGCGAGGAGCTCGGGATCGACCTCGTCGAGGCTCTTCGGGCGGTCCACCGATTTCGGCGCCGAGTAGTAGTAGGCGTCCTGGTAGTCGATGGGCGGATAGGACACCCGGGCCCAGCCGGGCTCCTCGTCCCGCTGGCGCTCCCACAGGCGGTACGCCTTCAGCCGCCACTCCAGAAGCCATTCGGGCTCGCCCTTCCTGGCCGAGATGAAGCGGACGATGTCCTCGTTGAGCCCCTTGGGCGCCGTATCGGCCTCGACGTCCGTGACGAAGCCGTACTTGTAGCCCGACCCGGCGAGGGCCTCGACGGTCCCGGCGGTGTCCTCGACCGCGCTCATGGTCCCAACCCGACGGCCTCCGGCGCCGGAGCCGGAGGACGCTCCATCCCCCCGCCGATGCCGCGCGGCGCGCGGTCCAGCATGTCCGCCAGTGTCATGTCGTCGAGAACCCGCTGGACGGCCTCCGCCACGGCGGTCCAGCGGCCGCCGACCCGGCAGCGATCCTCGAAATCGCAGAGCCCGCCCCCCGCGGGCAGGCAGTCGGTCAAGGCGACGGGGCCCTCGAACCCGGCGACGATCTCGGCGACGGAGATGTCCACGGTGGGACGGTCCATCCGGTAGCCGCCGTTCCGGCCGCGAACGGCCGTGAGCAGGTCCAGCTCCGCCAGGCGATGCAGCAGCTTGCCGACGGTGGGCACGGGGAGGCCCGTGGACAGGACGACGTCCGACGTGGTCCGCAGCTCGCCGTGGCGGTGGGCCATGTGGCCCATCACCATCACGGCGTAGTCCGTCATCCGTCCGAGTTTCAACATGGCGGGCGCCCCGTCCGGGCGATAATCTTGACCGAATTCATCAGGTATATACCGGGGCCGGAGGGGCGTGTCCAGCGTCGAGGACCGGAAATTCGCCGGCCGGCGGTGGGGCCGAATTCGCACAGTTCGCACCGAGTCGAGGGAGTCGCGCGAGTTTCGCGTCGGCTCTCCGGCTCCCCGGGTACGCGGACAACCCGCCCGCACGATGCGGGCCGGAGGTCCGCGTGCCAATTCGCACAGTTCGCACGGAGGCGGAGGCGCGCGCGGGTTCGGCGGACCCGCTTCCCGGCCCCCTGGGTACGTGGGCATCCCGCCCGCACGGTGCGGGCCGGAGGCTCGCGCGCCAATTCGCACAGTTCGCACAGTTCGCACGGAGGCGGCGCGGTCTCAGGCGTCGATCCTGTAGAAGCGCGCCGCGTTCCCGAAGAACAGCTTGCGCCGGTCCTCGGCGGCGAAGCCGGCCACCGTCCGCTTGAACAGGGAGTAGATGGTGTCGAACGACGCCGCCATCCGGTCGACGGGGTAGTTGCTGGCGAACATGCAGCGGTCGACGCCGAAGACGTCGATGGTTTCGCGGATGACGCGCGCGTTCCCGGCGTCGTCCCAGGCCCGTCCCGGCACCAGCAGGAAGGAGATCTTGGCCGCGACGTTCGGACACGCGGCGACGGCCTCCATCCCCCGCCGCCAGCGCGCCAGGCCCTCTTCGCCGCGGTCCCAGGGGAGGCCCGCGTGATTGAGGACGATGCGGACGCCGGGCAGCGCGCGGGCGACCGCGGCGGCTTCCTCGAGATGCCAGTACGGCACCCGCATGTCCCACGACAGCCCGTATTTCTCGAACAGGGCCAGATCTCCGAGCCAGGCGTCGTCCTGCATGGTGCCCGGCTCCCCGGCGATGGACTGGTCCGGCGATTCGGAGACCCTGGGCTTGGTCCGGATACCCTTGACCAGCGGGTTTTCGGCCTGCCGGGCGAGAGTCTCCTCCGTCTCCGGATGCGCCAGGGGCGCCCACGCGACGATCGCGTTCGGCACGCCGGCCTCCCCGTGGAGGCGCGTGAGCCAGTTCGTCTCGTCCAGGGGGTCGCCGACGTGCCGCTCCGCCTCGACGTGGACCGTCTTGACGACGCGGTGCCCGTCCGCGTCCCGCCAGTAGTCCTCCGGCAGGTAGTTGCGCCGCAGGACGCCGTAATCGCCGAACGGGAAGCTCGCCAGCGGCCGGTCCGTCAGCCACGGATAGTAGAGGGCGTCGAGGTCCCAGAAGTGATGGTGCGCGTCGACGATCTCGAGGTCGGACATGGCTACCCTCCGGTCAGATGGTCGGCGGCGTCCGTCGTCCGGATCAGGACGTAGACGTCCCGGGTGTTCATGTAGGTTTCGAACACGTCGCGGATCAGCCCGGCGCACCGGTCCTTCCGCTCCCGGGACGGTCCGGGAACGGCGTCGACGGTCACCGTGGGCAGGCCGTCCCCGATGGCGCCGAAGGCCTCGCGGACGGAGACGTAGGCCGGGGTCCCGGTTTCCGGGCCCCCCTCCTCCGGCGCGGGACCCAGCGCGTCCTCGACCGCCCGCCCGACGCCCCGACGAAGCCGCTCCTTGTGGGCGTCCGTGTACCCCCGGGGAATGTCCACGCGCACGATCGGCATCCCGAGCCCTCCCTGGCCGCGCTCCGCGCACCGGCCCCTTCCTTTACACACGATCTGCGCGGATCCTTCAACGCCCGTCGCCGGGTTTCCGCGCGCCGCGGCGGCGCGCGCGTGCACATGACGACGGACCGACGCATCCCGATGTCATATCTTGTCGGACATCGTCAGACCAAGGTGGAGAAGAGCCGGAGTGGCCACCGTACAACCAAGTGTTCGTATCGATGCGGAATTGAAGAGGAGCCTCGAGGAAGAGGCCAAACGCGAGCGGCATTCCGCATCCTCGCTCGCCGTCGAGGCGATCGAGGCACTGCCGCACGGCCGCGCGGCCGTCGAGGAGGCCGATCGGGGGGCGTTTATTTCCCGCGACGCCATGGACGAATGGGTGTCGTCCTGGGACGGCGATCCGGACACGCCGCCGGAGCCTGAAAGGAGGCCACGACAGAACGGAGACCGCGAGTTGACCGGCGGGAATTGGTGAGCTAAACATCCACTGTCGGAAGGCGGATATAGGACGCCGCCCGGCACTTATTTAGGGGCGCCTTCGGGTGCCCCATTGCGTTTGAGTAACTTACATTACAACCCGTTGATTTTGCCTGGTTTATCCCTGAAACCCCGCAAGGTTGTCGAGCTGGAGTCACCCTCGTCACTGTCGCGGCCAAGCCGCCGCGACGACGGACCGTGCCGCCGGTCCCCTCTCCCGCTTGCGGGAGAGGGTCAGGGTAAGTGTCAAGCATGAATACGCGGTCGACCCCCACCCTGTCCTCCCCCGTCCAGGACCCAAGTGGCGGCGACCGCGTTATGAGATGCCCACCGTTGCCCATGCGACAGCAGGGGCAGGGTCCCTGACCATGGAAGGCTTGCGCGGGAATGACGGAAGCGGCCGCGGTGTCCCGCGCCATGGGCATTGGCCGAATTCGAGGTTATCCTTGGCGAATTCCCGAGCCCGTCCGCTCCGGATGCGTTATGCTCCCCCGGACGGCGACGACGCGAGGCCATCGGCATGTTCATACAGACTGAAGAAACCCGGGACGCATCGGAGCTCCGCTTCATTCCGGGAGTCCCGGTCCTCGAATCGGGAACCGCGTCGTTCGAGCGCGGCGACGACCTGGGGCGGTCGCCCCTCGTCGAGCGGCTGTTCGAGATCGGCGAGTTGCGCCGGGCCGACCTCGGCACGGACTCGATCACGCTGTCGAAGGACGACGGCAAGGACTGGAGCCTGCTGAAACCGGCGATACTGGGCGTCATCATGGACCACTTCATGGCGGAACGTCCGGTCCTCCTCGACGGGGCCGCGGGGCCGGACCCGGCGCCGTCCGCCGGCGGCGGCGGCGAAGTGGTCGGACAGATCGAGGAGCTGCTGGAGACGCGGATCCGGCCCGTCGCCCAGGACCAGGGGGGCGACATCGTCTTTCACGGGTTCGAGGCCGGCCGCGTCATCCTCGAGTTCCACGGCGCCGCCTACGCGCTGCAA
The DNA here is from genome assembly GCA_963663355.2 of Alphaproteobacteria bacterium. Lineage (GTDB taxonomy): Bacteria > Pseudomonadota > Alphaproteobacteria > UBA2966 > UBA2966 > UBA2966. The sequence continues at coordinate 777,121 of CAXXKS010000001.1, read as the reverse complement.
GGCGGGATCCAGACCATGCTGCGGCATTACATCCCCGAGGTGGAGGAAGTCGTCAACCATCTGGACGCCATCCCCAAGCCCGGCCTCGACACGCCCGAGGGCCAGGCCGTCAAGCGCGTGCTCGACGAAGAGATCAATCCGCAGATCGCCATGCACGGCGGACACATCTCGCTGGTCGACGTGGTCGACGACACGGCGTACGTCAGGCTCGAAGGCGGCTGCCAGGGTTGCGGGATGGCGTCGCTGACCCTCAAGCAGGGGGTGGAAGGGGCGATCATGCAGGCCGCCCCGTCCATCGCCCATGTGCTCGACACGACCGACCACGCCGGCGGGACGAACCCGTACTATCAGCCCGGCAAGGACGGGATGAGCCCGTATTAGCGCCCTCCATGCATAGCCGACCCTTCGGGCCGGCCTGCGGGCCGCCGCGCGCGGCCGTCCGCCCATGAAGGTGCTCCTGGTTTCCACCTACGACCTGGGCCGCCAGCCGTTCGGGCTGGCGTCGCCGGCCGCCTGGCTCCGGCAGGCGGGCGCGGAGGTCGGGTGCCTCGACCTCGCGGTCGAGGCGTTCCGCGAGGACGCCGTCTCCGACGCGCGGCTGGTGGCGATCCACGTGCCCATGCACACGGCGACCCGCCTGGCGGAGACGGTCATCCGCCGCGCCCGCGAGTCGAACCCGGGCGTCCACATCTGCTGTTTCGGCCTGTACGCGCCGGCCAACGCGGACTGGCTGCGACGGCTCGGCGCCGACTCCATCGTCGGCGGAGAATTCGAAGGCCCCCTCACCGGGCTTTACCGCCGTCTCCGGGACGGCGCGGCGCCCCGGCGCGGCGCCGTCCATACGTCCTTCGACAAACAGGCGTTCCGGCGGCCGGACCGCGGCGGCCTGCCTCCGCTCGACCGCTACGCGCGGCTGATCCGGCCGGACGGCCGCCGGGGCGTGGTCGGCTACACGGAGGCGAGCCGCGGATGCAAGCACCGGTGCCGGCACTGTCCCGTCGTGCCCGTCTACGACGGCCGGTTCCGCGTCGTCCAGAGGCAGGTCGTCATGGCGGACGTCCGGCAGCTCGCGGCGCGGGGCGCGGAGCACATCACCTTCGGCGATCCCGATTTCTTCAACGGACCGGGACACGCGGTGGCGACCGTCCGGGCGCTGCACGCCGAATTTCCCGAACTCACGTACGACGTCACCATCAAGATCGAGCACCTGCTGGCTCACGCGGACCGCCTCTCCGTTCTGAAGGAGACGGGATGCCTGTTCGTGACGACGGCGGCGGAGTCGGTCGAGGACCGGATCCTGGCGCTGCTGGACAAGGGCCATACGCAGGCCGATTTCGTCCGCGCGGCCGCGCTGTGCCGGGAGCACGGGATCGGCCTCTCTCCCACGTTCATACCGTTCACGCCCTGGACCACGATTCGCGGCTACGTCGATCTGCTCGCCACCGTCGACGGGCTCGGACTCGTCGAGGCCCTGTCCCCGATCCAGCTCGCCATTCGCCTTCTGGTGCCGCGCGGGTCGCGCCTGCGCGGACTCGAGGCGTGGCGGGAGCACGAAGGCCCCTTCGACGAGGCGGCGCTGAGCTATGGCTGGGTCCACCCGGACCCGACGGTCGAAGGCCTGTACGCCGCCGTTCGCGACATCGTGGCGAAGGAAGAGGAAGCCGGTGCCGGACCGCGGGCGGTCTTCTCCGCCGTCTGGCGCGCCGCGCACGATGCGCTCGGACGCCGGGCGCCGCCCCTGGCCGCCCCGGACGGCCGTCCGCCGCCGGTCCGCATGAGCGAGGCATGGTATTGCTGCGCGGAACCGACCGACCTTCAACGGGCGCGCCTCCACGACGGCCCGGCGCCGGCCCCGGACGGCGGAGCGCCGTAGGGACCGCCGGCGGGACCGCAATGCCCCGCGTCCTCCTGCTGATACCCACGACCTCGTACCGGACGGCGGATTTCCTCGCGGCCGCCGGCCGGCTCGGCGTCGACGTCGTGGTGGGATCCGACGAACCCGCGGTGCTGGCGCGGGCCGCCGGGACGGCGCTGACGGTCGATTTTCGCCGCCCGGACCGCGGCGGCGCGCAGATCGTGGAATTCGCCCGCCGTACCCCCGTCGACGCCATCGTTCCCGTCGACGAGGCGACGACCGCAGTCGCCGCGACGGCCGCCGACGCCCTCGGCCTGCGTCACAACCCGCCCGAGTCGGTCCTGAATGCGGGCAACAAGCTACGGTCGCGGGAGCGCCTCCGCGACGCCCGCGTCCCGGTGCCGGACTTCGCGCCGTTCGACATCGACGCGGACGCGTCCGCCGCCGCCCGCGCCGTGCCCTACCCGTGCGTGCTCAAACCGCTCGCGCTCTCCGCCAGCCGGGGCGTCATACGCGCGGACGGGCACAACTCGTTCGTCGTCGCCTTCCAGCGCGTCCGCGACCTGCTGTCCGGGCTGGACCGGCATGGCGAGTCCGCGCGCACCGTCCTCGTCGAGCGGTACGTCCCCGGCGGAGAAGTCGCGCTGGAAGGCCTGGTGACGGACGGGACGCTCCGGGTCCTCGCGCTCTTCGACAAGCCCGACCCCCTGGAAGGGCCTTTCTTTCCGGAGACGATCTACGTGACCCCGTCGCGTCTCGCCGCGGACGAGCGGGCGGAGATCGCGGAGACGGCCCAGGACGCCGTGTCCGCCCTGGGACTCCGCGACGGACCGGTCCACGCGGAGCTGCGCCTGAGCGGGGCCGGACCCGTCGTCATCGAAGTGGCCGCCAGGTCGATCGGGGGACTCTGCTCCCGGGTCCTCAGGTTCGGCGCCGGCGTGTCCCTCGAGGACCTGATCCTGCGCCATGCCCTGGACCTTCCGATCGTCTCGTTCGAGCGCGAGGCGCGGCCCGCCGGCGTCATGATGCTGCCCGTTCCGGGGGAGCGGCCCGGCCGGCTGCGGCGCGTCGACGGCGTCGAGGCGGCACGCCTGGTGCCGGGCATCGTGGAGATCTCGCTGACCGTTCCCGTCGGAGAACGGGTCGTCCCGCTGCCGGAGGGCGACAGGTACCTGGGCTTCGTCTTCGCCCGCGGCGAGACGCCCGGCGCGGTGGAGCGGGCCCTCAGACGGGCGTTCGCCCGAATGGAGTTCGTGGTCTCGGAAGACGGGACCCCTGCGGACGCCGCGACATGAAAACGCCGCCGGGTTCCCTCTCGCTGCACAGTGGGAGGGCCGGGGTGCAAGCCGCGTCAGTTTCCGGCACCCTCACCCTGTCCCTCTCCCGCACGCGGGAGAGGGGACCCTGGGGGCGCGGCCGGGCCGCTCGGGGTGAGGGAGAGGAACCGGGGTCAGGCGGCGGCCTTGCGCCGGACGATGGCGTCGTAGTCTTCCATCAGCCGCCTGGTGATTTCCCCGACCGTGAATTCACGGCCGTCGATCTCGCCCACGGGGGTGACTTCCGCGGCGGTTCCCGTCACGAAGATCTCGGTCGCCTTGTCGAGCTCGTCCGGCATGATGGCGCGCTCGACCACCTCGATCCCCCGCCGGCGCGCGAGGTCCATGACCGTCTGGCGCGTGATGCCCAACAGGAAGCAGTCGGCGGTCGGCGTGTGCAGGGCGCCGTCGAAATTGAGGAAGATGTTCGCCCCGGTGGACTCGGAGACCTGCCCGCGCCAGTCCAGCATCAGCGCGTCGTCGTAGCCCTGGTTCTCCGCTTCGTGCTTGGCCAGAGTGCAGATCATGTAGAGACCCGCCGCCTTGGCCCGGACCGGCGCGCATTCGGGAGGCGGCCGCCGCCACCCCGCGGTCCGCAGCCGGATCCCCTTCATGCGCGCCTCGGGCGAGAAATATGCCGGCCACGGCCAGGCCGCGATGGCCACGTGGATCCTGTTCTTCTGCGCCGACACGCCCATCATCTCGGCGCCGCGCCAGGCGACGGGACGAACGTAGCCGTCCCGGATGCGATTGGCGGTCAACACGTCGCGGCACGCACGGTCGATGTCCTCCACCGCATAGGGGATCCGGAAGCCCATCACCTCGGCGGAATAGAACAGCCGCTCGGTGTGCTCGCGGAGCTTGAAGATCTCTCCCTCGTAGGACCGCTCCCCCTCGAACACCGCGGACGCGTAATGCAGCCCGTGGTTCAGCACGTGCAGCGTAGCGTCCCGCCAGGGCACCATCTCGCCGTTGTACCAGATGAAGCCGTCGCGATCGTCGAACGAAGCCGAAGACATGCGGGGGGTCCTCGCGGCTGGGGGGTGACCGGGTTCGAAAATGTCCGAATCGGTTGCCGTTCCGCAACAATCGAACGATACATTAGTTGTTGCGTCAGGGTACACCAGAGGCGATATATGTCAACGTGACTGACGTAAAGACCGGCTCCAATCCCCTGTTCCTGCGCGACGAGGAGCTCGTCCAGGGAATCGAGCTGCTGTTCTACGCCTACCGCGACTTCACCGAAGACCCCGACACGGTTCTCGCCGACTACGGTTTCGGACGGGCCCACCACCGGGTGGTGCATTTCGTGGCGCGCAATCCGGGGATGTCCGTCGCCCAGCTCCTCGAGATCCTGCGCATCACCAAGCAGTCGCTCTCGCGGGTCCTCAACCAGCTGGTCGAGCGCGGCTTCGTCGTCCAGCAGAAGGGGACGCGCGACCGGCGGCAGCGGCTGCTCTATCTCACGGAAACGGGACAGGATCTCGCGGAGCGCCTCGCGGAGCCCCAGAAACGCCGGGTGGCGCGGGCGTACCGGGAAGCGGGCGCCGACGCCGTCGAAGGCTACCGGAAGGTCCTGGCCGGCCTGATCGGCGAGGGCGACCGGGAAGCCGTGCTCCGCTCGTTCCGGCGCCGCTGACGGCCCCGGGGCAAGGTGTCCGGGTTCCCGCCCCATATCCTGGTCGTCGACGACGATACCCGGCTGCGCGACCTGCTCCGGGACTATCTCGGCGCCAACGGGTTCACCGTCACCACGGCGGAGCACGCCGCCGCGGCCAGGCGAAAGCTCGCCGGCCTCGAATTCGACCTGATCGTCCTCGACGTGATGATGCCCGGCGAGTCCGGGCTCGACCTCACCGCGCATCTGCGGTCGACCTCCCAAGTGCCCATTCTCCTGTTGACGGCCCGCGGCGAGGCCGGCGACCGGATCGCCGGCCTGGAACGCGGCGCCGACGACTATCTGCCCAAGCCGTTCGAGCCCCGCGAGCTCATCCTGCGCATCGAGAGCATCCTGCGCCGGGGCGGACCGGACCGCGCGGGGCCCGAACCGCTCGCCATCGACGGCCACGCCTTCGACGCCGACCGCGGGGAGCTGCGTTCCGGCGACCGCGCCATCCGCCTGACGGCGAGCGAAACCGCGCTGCTGGCGGTCTTCGCGGCAAACGCCGGAACGACCCTGTCGAGGTCCGGTCTGGCGCAGCGGGCCGGCGTGAGCAGCGAGCGCGCCATCGACGTGCAAATCGCCCGGCTGCGGCGTAAGATCGAGCCCGACCCCCGGCATCCCCGGTATCTGCGGACCGTGCGGGGGGAAGGGTACGTTCTTTGGCCCGACTGACATGACGCGACCGAGCGCGACCGTGCCGGGAACGCGCCGGATCCCGGCGCGGCTCGTCAAGCGATACCTGCCCGGCGCCCTCTTCGGCCGCGCCCTGCTGATCATCGTGACGCCCGTCGTGGCGCTGCAACTCGTCGCCACCCTGATCTTCTACGAACGGCATTGGGATACCGTCACGCGGCGCCTGGCTCTCGGGCTCGCCGGCGACACGGCCCTCGTCATCGAGGCGATGCGCGGCGCGGCGGCGCCCGACGAGTTCGCGCCGATATTCGACTCGGCGGAACGCTACCTGTCGCTCCGGCTGACGTACCTGCCCGGCGAGATCCTTCCCAACCGGCCGCCGAGGATCAGCGTCGCCAACCGGATCGTGGACCGGATGCTGAACAGGGCCTTCGCCGCGTACATCCATCGTCCGTTCCGCATCGACACGACCGGTTTCGAGGACGATGTCGAAATCCGGATACAGCTTCCGGACGGCGTCCTCCGCGTCCTCACGACGCGCAAGCGCGTCACGAGCTCGACCACCTACATCTTCATCATGTGGATGGTCGGCACGTCCCTGGTCCTGCTGGCCGTCGCCATCCTGTTCCTGCGCAACCAGATCCGGCCGGTCCGCCGTCTGGCCCAAGCGGCGGAGGAATTCGGCAAGGGCCGGGACGTCGACGACTTTCGCCCGTCGGGGGCCACGGAGGTGCGTCAGGCGGCCGCCGCCTTCATCAGCATGCGCGACCGCATCCGGCGCCACATCGCCCAGAGAACCGAGATGCTGGCCGGCGTCAGCCACGACCTGAGGACGCCGCTGACGCGCATGAAGCTCCAGCTCGCCATGTTGAACGGCGGCGCCGGCGACGGCGTCGAGCGCCTGAAGGCGGACGTGTCGGAGATGGAACGCATGGTCGACGGCTACCTGGCCTTCGTGCGGGGGCAGGACGCCGAAGCCGTCGTGGACACCGACGTCGCCGGCCTGCTCGGGCTCGTGGCCGACGACGCGGGCCGCCAGGGCGTCGAGGTCACGGTCGCGCCCGCCGGGGAGGCGGCCGGCGGCGGCGAGGACGGCAAACCCGCGGACGGCTGCGTCATTCCGTTGCGTCCCAACGCCGTTCGGCGCTGCGTGACGAACCTCGTCGACAACGCGGCCCGCTATGGGCGGCGCGTGGAAATCTCCCTGGACGTGGGGGACGAACGGGTCGAGATCTCCGTCGACGACGACGGCCCGGGCATCCCGGAGAACCGGCGCGAGGAGGTCTTTCGCCCCTTCCACAGGCTCGAAAAGTCCCGCAATCCGGAGACCGGCGGCATGGGACTCGGTCTGGCCATCGCCCGGGACATCGCCCACAACCACGGCGGCGACATCGAGTTGTCGACGTCGCCGATGGGCGGGCTGCGGGCGTCCGTCCGCCTTCCCGCGTAGCGAACGGGACGGCCCCCGCCCAATAGAGCCGGCCGTCACAGGACAAATGCCCGGCACCGGCCGAACCGCGCCGTCGGGGTCCCCTCTCCCTGCTCGGGGAGAGGGTCAGGGTGAGGGTCGAGTTCAAAGACTCCTTCACACCGTCCACCCCCACCCTGCCCCTCCCCCTTCCAGGATTCCTCTGCGAAACGCGGTCGGGGCGGCGCATCGTTCTCCGACACCCTCACCCTGTCCCTCTCCCGCACGCGGGAGAGGGGACCGCGGGGGCGCGGCCGGGCCTCTCGGTCTCCCTCCCCCGCCTGCGGGGGAGGGGACCCCGACGAAGGAACCACGATTCCCTCGAAGACCGTTCCCTTTGCATTCACGGGCAACGCCTTGCTATGCAGGCGCGTCACCGGCGAACGAGTTCGGACATGGATGTCAGCGGGCAAACGGCGGTCGTCACCGGCGGCGCATCGGGACTGGGCGAGGCGACGGGACGGGACGGCGAGCCGAGTTCGCTCGAAAAACTCGCCCGCGCGGTCCGCGTCAACCTGATCGGCACCATCAACTCCTGCCGGCTGGCCGCCGCCGACATGGCCGCCCTGGAACCGGTGGCTGACAACGAGCGCGGCTGCATCGCGACCAACGCCTCGGTTGCCGCCTTCGAGGGGCAGGTCGGGTAGCTCGACTATCCCGATCTATTCATGGCATTGGGAGTTTTGTCATCTGATTTTGCGCACGCGCGTTGTCGTTCGGCACCTTTTGGGTGCCGGGGCTGGGGGTTGAAGGGTCTCGGTCTGGCGGGGCACAGTGCCCCGTCTATCAGGGTCCCGAGGTCGCGAGCCGCCCGGCTAGCATCCGGAACAGGGCGGCGTCGGGGCAGGCCGAAGCGAAGTGGATGCGGATGCGGGCGGCCTTCTCGACGACGCGGGCGCCGATCTTGAGCAGGCTCTGGCGGAGGGTGGCGAACTCGGCTCGGGCGAGCGACGTCCCGCGGGGTACGGCATCGCGGAGCGCGAGCATCGGCCAGTAGGCCGCGGTGTGCAGGACGAGGCGGACTGGTTGGCGACCGGGCTCTGGCAGGAGGTCTGAACATGAACGCACCGAAGCCATCGAAATTCCCGGACGCCGTCGCCATCACGGGCTACGGCTACCGCATGCCGGGCGGCATCCGGTCGGATGCGGACTTCTGGCGCCTGCTTTGCGAACGGGAGATCGTGCGCGAGCCGATCGTCGATCGCTACGGAAAGGGCCACCGGCCCATCGGCGACCTCTCGGGCCCGGGCCGCCTGGCGAGCCCTTGGGAAGGACTGATCCGCGACGACGACGAGCTGCTGTTCGACCGTACCCTGTTCGGCATGTCCCACAACGAGATGATGAAGACCGAACCGCAGGTACGGATGCTGCTGAACTGCTCATGGGAAGCCATCGAGCACGCCGGCTGGGACTTCCATGCACTGCGCAACAGCTCCACCGGAGTCTTCATCGGGGCGCAGGTTCCGGCCGTGTCCAGCTGGCGGCCCCAGCATGGCATCAGCGAATACTCCGTCATCGGCATCAGCGTAGCCATGCTGGCCAACCGGATTTCGTACCACTTCAACCTCATGGGATCCTCGATCGCGTACTGCACGGCTTGTTCCGCCGGGCTGAGCGCCCTGCACTCGGCCATGAACGCCCTCCAGTGCGGTGACTGCGATCAGGCGCTCGTGGGGTCTGTCACCTATCTGGGTAGCGCCAGGCTGAGCAGCAGCTTCAACCTCATGGGGGTCATCAGTCCGGATGGCAAGTGCCACTCCTTCGACGCCCAGGCCAACGGCTACATGCGTTCCGAAGGCGCCTTCATCTTCGCGCTGAAGCCTCTGGCCGCGGCCGAGCGCGACGGGGACCCCATTCATGCCGTGATCGAGGCGAGCGCGGTCAACGCGGCCGGCGCGGCGGATGACGCCGTCGGCCTGCCCCCCGGTCGCAATATCGTCGCGCCGACCCGTCACGCGCAGGTCGAGCTGATGCGCACCGCATCGGCCCGTGCCGGGCGCACTGCCCGGGAGTTCGACTACCTCGAAGCCCACGCGACAGGCACCGCGGTGGGAGACCGGATCGAAGGCAACGCCATCGCGGAAGCGTTCTCCGGGTCCGACCGCGAGGCACCGCTCCGGGTCTCGAGCGTCAAGAGCAATGTCGGGCACATGGAAGCGGCCGCCTTCCATTGCGCGATGCTGAAAGTCGTCCTGATGATGCAGCGGCGCACCTTCGCGCCGACGTCGAAGAACCACCTGGTGCCGAATCCCGAGATCGACTTCGACCGCTGCCCGATGCGGGTGCAGACGGAAGTCGAGCCCTTCCCCGAGCATCCCGTCGTCGTCGGCATCAACTCCTTCGGCTTCGGAGGCGCCAACGGGCACTGCGTGCTGCGCGAGTACCGCCCGGCGCGTCCGCGCGTCTGGTCCGTCCCCCTCGCTCCACTCGCCGGCCACGTCGTTCCCCTGTCGGCGCGCAACGCGAAGTCGCTCGCCCGCGCCGCGGGCCAGCTTCGCGAGATGCTCGCCGAACGGCCGATGGACCTCTACACGCTGGCGGGCAATCTCAGCCGCCGTCGCACCCATTTCTCCACGCGCGCCGCGCTCGCGGTGCTCGACCTGCACGACCTCGAAGAGGGGCTCGATGCCGTTGCGCAGGAGCGCGCCCCGGTCGCCACTGCAGAGGAGGGCGAGCGGCGCCTCGCGATGGTGTTCTCCGGGCAGGGCACGCAGTGGGCGGGCTGCGGGCGCGCGCTCTACGAAGCCGAGCCCGTCTTCCGGCGCACCGTCGACGCGATCGAGGCGCACTGGCGCGAGCATTCCGGCGTCTCCCTGCGCGAGGCGTGCTTCTCGGCCGCGCAGGAAGAGCTCGACGAGGTCCAGCTCGCGCAGCCGGCCATCTTCATGATCCAATGCGCGCTTGCCGAGCTGTTCAAGACGTGGGGGGTCTACCCGGACTGCGTGGTCGGCCACAGCTCCGGCGAGGTGGCCGCGGCCTATGCTTGCGGCGCCCTCACCCTCGCCGACGCGACGCGCCTCGTCTTCCACCGGGCCACGCTGCAGCAGCGCGTGGCCGGGTCCGGCCGGATGCTGGCGATCGGTCTCGACCGTCCCGGCGTGGAACAGTTGCTCGACGCTTTGGACGTTCCCTTCCGGCTTGATGCGAACCGGCCCGTCGAGGTCGAGATCGCCTGCGAGAACGCACCGGCCAACACCGTCGTCTGCGGCCCCGAGGCTGCGCTGCAGCCCGTGATCGAGGAGGCCGGCCGGCGCGACCTCCAGCATGTGCTGCTCCCGGGGAACATCGCCTTTCACTCCCGGGCGATGGACGCCATCGAGCACGACGCGAAGGCGGCGCTGTCGTTCCTGGACGAACACGCCTTCGACCTTGACGTCCCCTTCGTCTCCTCGGTGACCGGTGCCTCCGTCGAGCGCCTCGACAGCGCCTACTGGTGGTCGAACATCCGTCAGCCCGTGCGCTTCGCGGCGGCGCTGGAGACGGTCCGGCGCGAGCACCCCCCGGACGTCGTGCTCGAACTCGCGCCGCACGGCGCCCTGCAGCCCCTCATCGCGCAGTGCCTGCACGACGGCGTCTCCTCCCCGGCATCAATTTCGACGCTGATGCGCGACTGCGACACGCGGCGCGCCTTTCTCGAATCCCTCGGCGCGCTCTTCCGAGCCGGGATACCGCTCGACTTCGCTTCCCGCTACCCTCGCCCCGAGCCGATCCCGCATCTCCTGCCAGGGCATCCGAGGGACGAGGAGAAGAAGGCGGACAATTTGGCTGACGACGAGTTTCACAACCAGGGCGCCGAGTACTCTCACGGTCCGCTCGTCGGTCACCGCATCCCCGCTCACCACCCGATGTTCGAGGCGCGTTTCTCGGACCGGGCCTTTCCGTGGGCGGCGGACCACGTGGTCCATCACGCGGCGATCATGCCGGCGACGGGCTATATCGAGATGGTGCTCGAGGCGCTCGGCGGCGTCCCGGTGCACTTCGACGTCATCGAGTTCCTGCAGCCCTGCCCGGTCCCGCGAACGCCCGTACGCCTGCAGACCGAACTGCATCCCGTCGCCCACTCCGCGTCCGAGTTCACCTTCGTCATCTCCACCCGGCCCTATGGCGGGGAGGACACCCGGGGCGAGTCGCACTGTCGGGGCAAGGTGCGCGTATTGAACGACCCGCCCGCGCCGGACACGCCCGGCCGGCTCGGAGACATCGACGACTCGCGCTACGCGCCCGTCGATCATGGCACCGGGGACGGGCTCTACGAATGCTTCGAGGCGGTCCTCGGCGACACCTACCGCTACGGTCCCCACTGCAGGAACATCCGGCTCATCCGGCGCGACCCCGCCACCCAGTCCTTTCTGGTCGATCTGGAGGTCGACGAAACCCTGTGGGCAGACGGCCGCGAGGAGGGCTTCCTCTGTTACCCGCCGCTGATCGACGGCGCATTCCAAGCGTTTCTCTACAACATGTTGCGTACCTCCGATCACCTGTGCATTCCGCGGCGAATCGAGCACATGACGTTTCTGGGTGCGGCGTCGGGGCCGCGGCTGACCTGTCTCCTGAAGGATCCTCCGGATCGAATTCTGGATATCGACGACAAGGGCCAGTTCAACCCTCCCGAGGGCGAGCGGCTGTCGGGCAGCATCAGCTTCTACGACCGCTCCACCGGAGCCCTCGTCGCCCATATCGAGAAATACATCCATTTCGACTCGAACCTGAAAAGGGGCGACCTGCCCCACAGCAAGCACCGGATCGTCTGGCAACCCAAGTTCCTGCCGGACGGACGGGCGTTCGCCGACCGGCTGCCCGCCGGCGACATCGATCCCGCGGCGTTGATCGCCGCTCTCGAACGGCCCGTCGACGGCGTGGGCCGCGCGTGCCGCATCCTGGAGTTCGCCGGGCGCAGGGAGCCGGAGCGGACCATGCTCAAGCAGTGCGCCGGGGACCTGTCGAGCGCCGGATGGCAGGGCGAGTTCTGGCTCGTCAGCGACGATGAAGAGTCCGCCGGAAAGAACTACGAGGCGTTTCACGCAGTCGACGCCGCCCTGCGATTCGAATGCATCGACCCGACCGAGCGACGGGCGACGGGACTCGATACGGGTCTGCTGCGTCCGGGTGCGGTGGAGGTGCTTCTTCTGCATCGCGATGCGGCTGCATTTGCGCCCGCGGACTGGGAGTTCTGGAGGCGCTTGCTGGTGGCCGGAGGCCTGGCGCTGGTCTCCCACCCCGAAGGCGACGTGATCGAACCGGGCACCAGCTGGGCCGTCGTACGCGCCGCCGCGTGCAGCACCCTGCTTCAGGCCGCGCAGGCGTGGTCGGAATCCCAGGATACAACGGCCGTTCCGACGCCCCGCTGGGTGGTGGGTGAATCACAAAGTCCGGCACCGGACTGGGTGTCCCTGCTCGATGATGCGGAGGTGTACCCGATCGACTTTCAGCCCCTCGTCTGCGGTGACGTCCACGGCATCGACGAATGGCCACGGGCGGCGGACGTGCAGGCCGTCGACTTCTTCTGCGGTCGGGACCCGCAGGACCTCACCGGTGAGGGAGTGGTGTCGGCCCTTGTCGGCCTCGTCCGGGCACTGGTGTCGTACCGGACCGGGCATGCGCATTCCCGGTGCCGCGTCACCGTCGTGACCCGCGGGGCCGCCTTCGACGTGCAGGACCCGCGCGGGAGCGGGTTGTGGGGCGCGGTTCGCAGTATGGCGGTCGAGGTGGGCGAGGACGCCGGAATCGATTTCCGTCTCGTGGATCTCGGCGCCGCCGACGACCTGAAGATGCTGGCCTCCCTCGCCCGCTGCGATCTGCGCAATCGCGAGCTCGCGGTGCGCGGCGGGAGCATATGGGCGCCGCGCATCGAGAGCATCCGCGAAGCCGCCCCGTACGTCCCCCCGGCCGATGATCCCGCCTACCGCCTTTGCCTCGACAACCCGGGGCAGATCGGCGGATTGCAAATGAAGACGTACGAGCCTCCTCCGTTCGGGCCGGGCATGGTCGAGATCGACGTGAAGGCGGCGGCCCTTAACTTCCGAGACGTCATGGCGACCCTTGGACTCCTGCCCGCGGCCGCCTACGAACGCTCGGCGCTCGGGCTCGAGGTCGGCATGGAAGCGAGCGGCGTCGTGCGCCGGGTCGGTGCCGGTGTCGACCATTGCCAAGTCGATGAGGAGGTGATCTTCACCCAGGGCGGCTGCATCGCCAATCGGGCCGTGGTTCCCGCCCCGCTCGTGTTTTCCAAGCCCGCCGGCCTCGACATGGAGGAGGCCGCAGCCTCGCTCTCGGTCTACCTCACCGCATACTACGCGCTCGTTCACCTCGCCCAGCTCTCAGAAGGTCAGAGCGTCCTCATCCACTCGGCCATGGGCGGAGTGGGACAGGCCGCCATCGCGCTTGCCAAGCGCGCTGGGGCGACGATCTACGCAACGGCGGGAAGCGATGCCAAACGCGATCGGCTTGTCGAGCTCGGTGCAAGCGCAGCATTCGATTCGCACAGCGAGAACTGGTACGACCGGTTGATGGAAGCGACACGCGGCGAAGGCGTCGACGTGGTGCTGAATTCCCTCGCCGGCCGTCATCTCGCTCTGTGTCTGGAGGCCTTGCGCCCGGGCGGTTGGCACTGCGAGATCGGAAAGGTCGACATCTACTCCGACAACCCGCTCGGCCTGTACGTCTTCCGCAAAAACCTGCGCTTCGCGGCGATCGACGTGGATCGTCTGATGGTCGATGACCCTTGGCTCCTGCGCCGACTCTCCCAAACCTGTCTCGACCTGCTCGAGCGGGGCGAACTGCCGCCGTTGCCGATCACCGTCTACGACTACGAGGACTACGCGAAGGCCCTGCGCCTGATGACCAGCGGCAGGCATCAGGGGAAGCTGGTGCTCAAGGCCCCTCCAGACGGCGTTCATCCGCGGTTTCCGATCGTCGACCGGCGCCCGCTGCTCGACCCCGATGCGACCTACCTCGTGAGCGGCGGGCTCGGCGGATTCGGCCTGTGCCTGCTGCCCTATCTCATATCCGCCGGAGCCCGCCATCTCACCTTGATGGATCGGGACCCCGAGCGTCGCCGCAGCGCCGACTGGGTGCGCGAATCAAGCGCGCTGCAATACGACATGGCCCTGGAATGTGAGATCGACATCGTCGCGGGCGATGTCGCGGTAGCGGCGGACGTCGAACGCTGCGTCGCCGGCCTCAGTCGGCCGCTGAAGGGCGTCTTTCACCTCGCCGGGGTGCTTGATGATCGTCTGCTCGACACCATGTCGCGGGAATCCGTGCAGATGGTGTTCGCTCCCAAGGCTGCCGGTGCGCTAAATCTCCACCGGGCGACCGCCGGGCATCCGCTCGACCTCTTCGTCATGGCCTCGTCCACTGCCTCGACCTTCGGCAATCCCGGGCAGATCAACTACAGCGCCACCAGCGCTTACCTCGATGGACTCGCAGTGTGGCGCCGCAGGCAGGGTTTGCCGGCGCTGTCCTACAACATTGCGGCGGTCGCCGAAGTTGGCATGGCCTCGCGAAACCACCATGTGCTGCGCATGCTGAGGATGGCCGGCATGCCCCCGGTGAGCATTCACTTCGCAATCACCAACCTCGACTACGCTCTGCGCAGGCCGTCTGACAGCGACCACTTGGTGACCGCGCTGTTCAAGCAGGTTCCGTTGGCCGTCGACTCCGCGGACTACATGCGCATCGGTCGCCTGATGAGCAACCACGATGCCTACCGGGGTCATTCTGACGACCGGCTTACCCTCGAAACCGCAATGACGCAGATTGCCGAGAAGGTCGCCGAGCTGTGCGGCCACGATGAAGGCGACGTGGACGAACCGTTGGCGAGTTTCGGATTCAATTCGATCTCGGTTGCCGAACTCGTGGCGTTTCTCCAGAATCGGTTCAACTTCCAGGTCAGCGCTCTGGAGCTGATGACCACCGCCACCTGCCAGTCCCTGGCGCATGCGATCATCCACAGAGCCGAACAGCCCGAGGAGGCGGAAGGCGAGACCGATGCGGTGGAGAGCGCGGACGCGCCTCTCTCCGGGCGGCTCCGCGGACGCCGCAGGCCGTCGGAATTCGCAAGCGTCCGGGAAGATCACTTCCCGCCGTCGTTCGGTGCAACACGAACCGACGCCGAAGCCCTGACCATTCACCAGCCGTAACCGGCGGCCACGGAGCGGGCTCGGGTTCGGTATCCGCGGTAGCGAGCGAGGGACGATATGGCGGAAACACTCCCCGCTTCCCGCAAGGTGCCGTCCCTTACAGGGCGAATGCCGCCGCAGTGCCAACGCGATCTCGACAGCTTGCGCAGTTTCGTTCATTCCACCATCGCGGAGGAATTGCCGGCCGAGCCGGTATCGGCGAACGACTTTCGGGAGGTGCTGCTGACCGGCGCCACCGGGTTCGTGGGCCGCTTTCTGCTGCGCGAGCTCCTGCGGCAGGACGACAGCCTCATCGTGCATTGCCTGGTCCGCGCGGACGGCGTCGAGCATGGCTTCGCGCGGATACGCGCCGCCCTGGAGCACGCCGAGATCTGGGACGACGCATTCGGGTCGCGCATCCGGGTCGCGGTCGGGGACATCTGCGCGGCTCGATTCGGCTTGAGCGATGCGGAATTCGACGACCTGTGCCGGCGCATCGACGCGATCTACCACCTCGCCGCGGACCTCTCCCTCGTGTCGTCCTACTCCGCGATACGTAACGTGAATGCGTCAAGCCTTCGCAATGTGCTCGCGTTGTGCCTGCGAACACGTTTCAAGCACGTCTTCTACGCTTCCACGATGGCCGTCTTCCCCGAGTACTTCTGCAACTTCTCGAACGAATTCGGTCGCCGACGCATCGAGCATCACATGCAACCCGACCTCGCGGACATGAAGAGGCGGTTGCCGCCCGGCTTCGTCGGATACCCGTGGAGCAAGCTCGTCTCCGAGCAGGTCCTGCTCTTCGCGAACGCGGCCGGACTGCCGATGGCGATTTTTCGCCTGCCACAGACAGGGATGTCCAGCACGGGATTCACGCAGGGGAGCTCCGTCGCGCTGTCCGTTTATCTCGCGGCAATGCAGGTCGAGCTGGCTCCCGCTGGCTACTCCATACAGAGCTATGCCGAGCCCGTGGACACGCTCACCGAGATATGCGCCGCAATCTCGATGAATCCCGAGCGGCAGTTCACGATCTACCACTGCTGCGATCCGCAACCTCCGCATGACGATTTCGGGCCGGCCGATTTCGGACTTTACTTACGCGAAGTTCCCTACGAGACGTTCAGGCGTGCCTGCCAGGCGCTTGGAGAGCGCTCTCCGCTGCACGGGCTGTGGACTCTGGTTGACTACTTCGCACCGTACTGGTTCGCGGGCGGCGAGCCCCGCGGCGTTGCTCCCGTCGATGATCGCGCCATTCGCGAGGACTGTCCCTTTCCTGTCCGGTGGCCGGCGTTGCTCCTCCGGCATGCGCGCTCCTACGACTGGATACGGCGCCAGCGCGACGGGTGGCCCCATCCGGTGCCGAGAGCCCGCCTGGACTTCGACCGCCTGATAGCGCAGGCCGAGGGCTACGCCGAACGCGCCGGCGTCCTCTTCGAGCGCACGTTTCCCGCCTGGATGCGCGCGGGATTCGAGCGCCTCGTCGAGGCACTGAACGCGCCGCAGGCCGGATTGCTGGAGGAGAGACGCCCGCACCTCGTCTACGAGCTGAACCGCCAGCTTCGCAACAATGCGGCGCTCGCCCGCGAGTGGCAGCAGCACCCCGAGATCGAGCGCGAGGAGATGGTGCGTCCGGTGTTCATCGTGGGAATCAATCGAACCGGCACCACGTTTCTGCACCGCCTGATGGCGTGCGACGGAAGATTCTGGACGCTGCGACGCTACGAGCTGGCGGAGCCGGTCCTGGCAAGCGGGGAGTACAGAACCCTGGCGCGCACCATCGGCGACCCGCGCCGGGCTCACATGCAGGAGGTGCTGGACTCTATCCGGGTCGTGGATCAGTTCGCCGAAATGCACCGCATCGATATCGACGAGCCCGAGGAGGACTTCCCGATCCTCAGGCAGTGCTTCGCATCCTGGGTCAACGCGGTCGCGTACTACGTGCCGGACTACCGGCGCTGGCTTGCCGCTACCGGTTCGCGCGATGCCTACGCTTATCACCAACGCGTCATGCGCCACTTCACCTGGCAGCGCCGGCAACGCGAGCGCGACGCCCGGAAGGCTTGGCTGTTCAAGATGCCCTTCCATCTCATGGAGCTCGAGACGCTGCTCGCCAACTACCCGGATGCGATTTTCGTCCAGACCCATCGCGAGCCCGTGCGGTTGATGGGATCGTGGAACAGCCTGGTAGATCGGATACGCTCCGTCTCCATCGAGCCGCGCCCGCGGCACGACACCGGTGTCGAGCAACTGGACCTGATGAGCGGCATGCTCAACGAGGCGATACGGTTCCGGGCGTCGCGCCCCGAACTCGAGTCGCGCTGGGTCGACGTGAGCTACAGCGATCTGGTCGAGAACCCGATGGCCGTGGTCAACGCCATCTATGAACGGCTCGGCTGGCGGCTCGAGCCGGCAGCCGCGGCCGAAATGGAGAGCTGGCTCGAACGGCAGGCGGAACAACGTCGCCGGGAGCCGCCTCATCGATACAGCCTGGAGGACTTCGGCCTCACCGCCGAGCAAGTCGCAGCTGCATTTGCGCCCTATCGGGAATTCGTTGTTTCGCGGAAGATCGCGTAGCCCATGGCGTATCGATTGGCGTGAATGGCCCCCGCCTCTCCGGGTCCGGGCGCGATATGGACATGAACGTCTGCCCAGGGCGACCGCGCGTTCATTCCGCCCGTCTCGGGCAGGATTGTGTTATCCACTGCCGAGTCCCAGCGACGTAGCCGGCCAATCGCATCCGAAGCAGCCGCCGAAGCTGGGCCGGAGCAGCCGCTCTGAGCGTAGCGAGGCCTGACCGTCGGTTTGGAATCCTCCCTTCGCCGTATTGCACGGCGATATCCCGGCGCGCGGTCTGTCGCAAGCGCCGGGGGGCATGGCGCGCGCGGCGCGTGGCCGATCTTCCCCTACGGAACCGGTCCATCGTCAGGTTATGGAACGAGGAGGATGAACTTGCCTCTGATGTAGGACCATCGGTCCCGAGAAAACCCCGGCTCTCCTGATTCAGGGCCGGCATGCCGGACCTGAGGTCTCGGCCGGTTCAATCGGGGCCTTCTGGCCGATAGGGCCGCGTGTGCAGACCTCATTGGCCAACATGCAATCCGGCAAGTTTACCTTCATGCGCCAGCGCGGCGGCAAACCGCGCCTCACCGAGGTCTTGCAAGAACCAGCGGGTGGCATGATCGAGCTCTGTCCAAACAAGCCCGGAGCGCGCGCCGACGAGCATGGCGGATGGTATTTCAGGTCGTGTCCGGCCATGCGAGAATCCGGTTCCAAGAGCTTTGAACAATGCCTCCTTGATCGTCCAGAGCCTGTAGAACATATACAGCTTCCGCTGGCTGCCGACTTTGGCCAAGGCCGCGCGTTCGTTCGGCCCAAATACCTGGGCCGCCATACCGTCAAGGTCGGCGCGAACCAACCGTTCCTCGACATCGATCCCGACCGCCCCGCCCGGCGACAAGGCGATCAGCCCGTGTGCGCCGCTATGGCTTACGCTGAAGGCATATGGGCTCGGCCTTTCGTTCAACATCGCGAAGGGCTTGCCGTACTGGGTTGCGCCAAAGGCAAGCCGATCATTCGAACATGCAAGGCGTTTGCAAAGATGGTGTCGAAGCGCGGCGCGACACAGGGCGAATTCCCGCCGAGTCGAAGGACCGCGAAGCCGGTTCCGACGCGCCCGCTCCGTCGCGTCGAGCCACGTCAAGGCGGCCCTCTCCTCCCGCGCTCCCGCGTTGAGGTCGAGATAAACCACGTCGATGCCGCCCACAGCAGCCCGTGGGGGATGGCTCCAGGTAACATCGGGCAACCTCATCGAATACCCTCGTCAAGGCGGTCCGGTTGACTACGGTCCCGGTCGGTGTGCCCTTGCCCGTGACGCGTCAAGCGCAATACCGGACGCAACTGCCGACACCATTGAGCTTTCCCATACAACGCTCCGTGTCAACGCCTGCTGCGCCGGACCGCCGCCTCAGTTGCGTTTGCCTGGCGCGCGAACGAATCGTGATCGAGTGGTTCAGCCATTCGGCTTTCCCGCACCCACCACGGCGGCATCGCCATCTGCGCCCCAATCGCGCCCTATGCAAACGACCGCCGCGAGTTGCGCGAGACCGTCGGGGCGTTCGGGGGATTCGTCGAGGTCTATGTCTCCTCGCCGACAATTGTTGTTCTCCAATGCACCCGTTATCCGTTATCGTGATGCACATTCGATCCCAGGCCGGAGAGGACGATGCCGCAGGACACAGCAGGCCCTGACAGGCCGAAATGGTTCGGTTATCTGCAACTTGCCGTCATTCTCGGCGCGGTCGCCGTTGCGCTCTATCTCGCCCGGGCCCCGGAGCGCGTCGAGCGCATCGACAGGTCGGCGCTGGAAACCGGGGAAAGGCGGCCTGTCGTCAGCGTCGTTCAGCCGACGCCCACGGAGCAGGCGCTGACGCTTCGCCTGACCGGCTCTGTCGTGCTGAAGGAAAAGGCGACGGTGGTATCGGAAGTCGTCGGGCGCGTTGTCTGGGTCTCGCCGAAATTCGAGCCCGGCGGGTCTATAGAGGCCAATGAGGTGTTCATCCGGATCGATCCCGAGGAATACGAACTCAGGGTTGAAGAAGCGAGGCTGGAAGTAGCGGAACTCGAACATGCCATAAGCGGGAAGGAAACCCGCAACGAAGACGCGGCGGGCTTGGCCCTGAAGCTGGAAAAGGCGCGCGTGGCGCTTCGGCTGGCGGAGTTGCAGCTTCGCAGGACAAACATTTCCTTTCCCTTCGATGCCCGCGTGATCTCTTCGAGCGTTGAGGTCGGCGAGCTTGCCGGCCCGGCGGAGAAGGTCGGCAAGACCGCAATATTGGGTCGCGTCTATCGGCCCGGGTCCATCCGCGTGGCGGCCCCGATCGAGCAGTGGGACCTCAGGCATCTCGCCCCGGTAGTCGGGCGGACGGCCGAAGTCCGCACCAGGACGGGGGTCTTCAGGGCGAAAGTCGCGGCGGTCTCCTCCGTCGTGGCGGCCAAGAGCCGGCTCGCCTCGCTCTTCCTGAACTTCGCGGACGACCTGCCCGCCGACTCGCTGCCGCTGCCCCGCACCTTCGCCGAAATCGTCATTGCCGGGCCGGAACACAGCGGCGTCTATGTGTTGCCGGACGCGGCCGCGCAGGCCAGCGACCGCGTCTGGATCGTCAGGGACGGCGCGCTTGCCCCGGTCGAGCCCCGGACCCTGGGCAGGACCGACGGCGGATGGGTGGTGGAGGCTTTCGACGCGGGCGACGGCGTCGTTCTCGGCACATTGCCGGGCGCCCGCGAGGGCCTTGCCGTAACGACCGCGAAACCACGGGCATAGGGGGCGGCGCATGAGCAATACCGACGCGGGAGGCGGGACCGGCGCGTCCGCGCCCCGGGGGCCGATTGCCTGGTTTGCGGCGAACCCCGTCGCCGCCAATCTTCTGATGGTCTTCCTGATTGCCGCCGGCGCGATCGCCGGCTCGCAGCTCGTGGTCCAGAACTACCCGGAATTCGATGCGCGCCGTATCGCCGTCAAGATCCCGTCTCCCGGCGCATCGCCGAGGGAAGTGCAGGAGGATGTCGTTCGCCGGGTCGAGGAGGCGATTGTCGGCATATCCGGCGTCAGCCGGGTGGTCAGCACGGCGAAGGAAGGCATCGGCCTGATCGACGTGGAACTCGACACCTTCGCCGATGACGAGGCGGTCCTGACCGACGTCGAAAGCGCCATCGACACCATAAAGAACTTTCCGCCTCCGACCGCGGAACGGCCGAAGGTCTCCCTTCTCAGATGGCGGAACGATGTCGTGACGATTGCGGTTTCGTCCGCCTCGGCGACGGAAGCCGGCCTTCGGCTCGCGGCGGAGAATTTGCGCGACTCGCTGCTGGCCCTGCCCAAAGTCTCCCATATCGAGTTCCAGGGCGCGCGCAACCGGGAGATCACCGTAGAACTGAGCGAGGAGGAGCTGCGGCGAAACCGCCTCAAGATATCCGATATCGGGCAGGCGATCCGGCGCGCTTCGCTCAATCTGACCTTTGGAGAGCTGCGGACCGATGCGGGCGGCGTCGTCCTGCAGGTGGCGACAAAGCGAAAATACGGCCCGGAATTCAGGGACATACCGCTCATCACGCGGCTCGACGGCACCGTGGTGACGCTGGGCGACGTCGCCAGGATTCGCGACGGCTTCGTCGACGAGAACGTCCTGACCGAGCTCGACGGCAAACCGGCCGTATTTCTGCGGATCAGCGCCACGGGCAGGCAATCGGCCAAGGAGGTCCGGAACATCGTCGTCGGGTTTCTCGAGAGCTACAGCCCGCCCGGGCATGTTTCGGTCGAAGTCTGGGACGACAAGGTCGATCTGACGGTCGAGCGGCTGACGCTGATTCTGGGGAACGCCGTGATCGGCGCGGTCCTGGTGTTCATCTGCCTGGTCGCAGTGTTCGACCTTCGGGTGGCTTTCTGGACCGCCTTCGGCATTCCCCTGGCCTTTGTCGGATCGCTGATCTTCTTCACGCCGGCGGACCTGACGCTGAACCTGGGCACCCTGTTCGCGTTTTTCCTGATGATCGGCATCGTGGTGGACGACGCCGTCGTCGTCGGGGAGAGCATCGCGACGGAAAGGAGCCGCGGCGGGACGGCGCTCGACGCGGCGATTTCCGGCGCGCGAGCCGTGGCGGGGCCGCTGGTCGTCGGCGCGGCAACCACGATGATCGCACTGGTCCCCCTGCTGTTCATCAACGAAGGCACCTGGCAGATCATCCGGGTCATCCCCTGGGTGGTGCTGTTCGTGCTGGCGGTCTCCCTGGTGGAGGCGTTCTTCATCCTGCCGGCGCATCTCTCGCATGACAGGCCCTGGAGCGCGCCGCCGCTGAGCGGCTGGCAGGGGGCGGTGCGCGGCTGGCTCGATGGCGTGCGCGACAGCGTGGTGGCTGCAACCGTTTACTGGTCGGTGCGCCATGTCTGGACGACGCTCGCCATCGGCATCCTCGTTATAGCCTGCGCGGTGCTGCTTCTGCGCTACCACGAGGTACGGGTCCTGTTCGCGGAGGCAAGGGCGAGCGTTTCCAACATGGTGCAGGTGGAGTTGCGCCTGCCGGCCGGCTCGCCCTTCGAGGCGACGCTTGCCGCCGCCGAGCGCTTCAGGGATGCCGCTGAGGGTGTGAACGAGGACCTGGAAGGCGCATCGGTCAAGTCAGTCAGTGTCGTGGTCGGAAAGATCCTGTCCACCCGGCCCGGTGACGCCGAACTATCGGGCGACCACCTGGCGACAGTAAGGGTGCATCTTTATCGCCGCCCGGTCCGCACAGCGCAGCCAAGCGAGGTGGAACGCGCCTTGCGGGCCCGCGTCGGCGATGTTTCGAGCCTCGAACATGTGGAATATGTGTCCAGCAGGAGCAAGCTCAGGCCGAATCTCGCCTATTCGATCCGGCACGACGACCCGGAGGTGCTGCAGGACGCCGCGCGGAAACTGCGTTCCGCCCTCGCCGCGATACACGGCGTTTACGGGGTTTACGACAACCTTTCGCCGGGCAAGCGGCAGCTCGAGGCAGAGCTGACGCCGGCCGGCAAGGCGGCCGGGCTCTCGCCGGCGCTGTTGGGCGCGCAACTGCGCAACCGGCTTCACGGCGCGGAAGCACAGCGGATCCAGCGGGGCCGCGAGGAAATCGAGGTCGTGGTCAGATATCCCGCCGAACGCCGCCGGAGCCTGAAGGAACTGGCCGGGATGCGCATAGACCGGCCCGGCGGGGGCGAGGTGCCGCTCTCTCTGGTCGCAACGCTCACCGAAACGCAGGAACTGGCCGGACTGACGCGAATCGACGGCAAGCCGGCCGTCTTCGTCGAGGCCAAGGCGGACGCGGCGGTGATCACGCCGAGGCAGGCCCGCCGATCGATAGAGGAAGGCGTCGTGCGGGAGTTGCGCGCCTCGCATCCCGGCATTGCGGTGGAGCGGGACGGCGGCGCGCGAAACGAGCAGCGGGTGCTGAAAACGCTGGCCACTCTGGTGCCGCTCGCGCTGCTCGCCATATATGCGCTCATGGCGGCGTTCCTGCGCAGCTACTGGAAGCCGCTGGTCGCCTCGGCGGGGATCCCGGCCGCCTTCGCCGGCGCGGTGCTGATGCACTGGATACTCGGCTGGGACTTCACCTTCATGTCGATATTCGGGATCGTCGCCGTCTCGGGCGTCGTCGTGAACGATGCGCTGGTGCTGCTCGACCGCTACAACATCATCCGCCGAGACAACGCGGCCCTGCCGGCGATCGCCGCCGCGGCGGCCGCCACGCGCCACCGCTTTCGCGCGGTGCTGCTGACCAGCCTGACGACGGTGCTCGGCCTCTCACCGCTGCTCTACGAGCGGAGCGACGCGCTGCTCTTCCTGGTGCCGTTCGTGGCCAGCATGCTGGGCGGGCTCGTGCTGGCGGGCATGTTCGTCCTGTTCCTTCTGCCGGCGATGGTGATGATCGCCGACGGAAGGCACGAATAGCGGAAGGCTGCGCTCGTCATCCGTGCGCCCCCTCTGTCGTCACCCCCACCCCGCTCAGTAGAGCCGGCCGCCGTTCGGCACCGCCTTGTCGGGAGAGACCAGGGTGACCTCGCCGTTCTCGTCGGGGAAGCCGAGAACCAGGACCTCGGACATGAACGGCCCGATTTGCCGCGGCGGGAAATTGACGACCGCCGCGACCTGGAGGCCGGTCAGCGCGTCCTTGCCGTAGTTCGCCGTCAATTGCGCGGACGACTTCCGTTCGCCGATTTCCGGTCCGAAATCGATGCGCAGCCTGTACGCCGGCTTTCGGGCCTCGGGAAAGTCCTCGACCGCCACGACGGTGCCCACGCGCACGTCGACACGCAGAAAATCGTCGAAGGAAATCCCGCTCACGGCGCCTGACCCGGCGCCTCGGCGGCCGGCCCGTCCGCCCGCCGCGGCCGCGCGATTCCGCAGAGTCCGGACACGATGCCGTCCGCTCTCGTCAGTTGACGATCCACGAACGTCATGGTCCTGGCCATGTCTTCGCTGTCGTCCGACCGCCAGACCCGAAGGGCTCCCAACATGATCAGGCCGAGGCCCTCGACGCGGAGCAGGCCCGCGAGCCCGCCGCGGTCGATCCGGGCCGCCTCCAGCATCCAGGCCAGGGAACGCGCATGCATGGGCCAGGCACAGGCCCATTCGAGCGGCCGGCACCGCATGTCGCCGAAGATGGCGACGACGCCGTCCTTGTAGGGATTGAGCAGATCGAACCGTCTCATGATCACGTCGAAGAGGCGGTCGCGCGCCGGCTCGGCGGCCAATGCGGGATCGTCTCCGGCGATCATCCGGCCGTCGATCTTGCGCAGGAACGCCGACACGACATGCAGCTTCGACGGCGCGACCCCGTAGACCTCCGCGAGGGAGAGGCCCGCCGCCTCCGCGATGTCGGACATGCGGGTGTCCCGCCAGCCCTGCCGCCCGGCGAGCTCCAGCGCCGCCTCGACGACCCGGTCGAGCGGATCGATGCGTTTCGCGCGCGCCCCTTTCGCCATGTCCCGCCCTCCTTTCAGCCCGCGTTCCCGCCGATCATGGCACAAGACCCGCCCCGGCACGATGCGCGAACGTCAACCGGCGAGCTCCCGCGAGCGGCGCGTGGCCTCCGCCACCGCCCGGGTCAGCAACCGTCCCATTCCGTCGTCCGCCATCAGCACCCCCAGGGCCGCCGCCGTCGTCCCGCCGGGACTGGTGACGTTCCGCCGCAGCTCGGAGGGCGCCTCCTCCGACCGGCGCGCGAGCTCGCCCGCGCCCGCCACCGTCGCCCGGGCGAGGCGCATGGCGAGGCCGGACGGCAGGCCCGCCGCCGCGCCCGCCGCGGCCAGGCACTCGATAAGAAGAAACACGTAGGCCGGCCCGCTCCCCGACGTGGCCGTCACGGCGTCGAGCAGGCCCTCGTCCTCCACCCAGGCGACCTCCCCCACCGCCGCCAGCAGCCCGTCGCAGGCCGACCGGCCGCCGCCGCCGACATGCCCGTTGGCGCAGGCGACGCTGATGCCGCGGCCGATGGCGGCCGGCGTGTTCGGCATGGCGCGGACGACGGCGGCGTCGCTGCCCAGCCGCTCCTCGAAATAGGCGATGGGCAGTCCCGCGGCGATCGACAGGAAGACCGTGCCGGGACCGGCGAATTCCGCGTAGCCGGGCACCACGCCGGCGGCGGCCTGCGGCTTGACCGCGAAGACGACGACACCCGGCGCGGCGCGGCGCGGCGGCGCGTCCGGCGTCTCGCCGTGGGACACGCCGAGATCGCGCGCCAGGGAACGGGAGTCTTCCGCCGGATCGACGACATGAACGCGATCCGCATCGACGCCCCGCTCCAGCCACCCGCGCAGCAGCGCGCCC
Organism: Alphaproteobacteria bacterium; assembly: GCA_963663355.2. Taxonomy (GTDB): domain Bacteria; phylum Pseudomonadota; class Alphaproteobacteria; order UBA2966; family UBA2966; genus UBA2966. Next base: position 751,726 of record CAXXKS010000001.1, on the reverse strand, counting down.
CCCATCTTTCCGCAGCCGACAAGAAGGACGGTTTCGTTCATGGGCGGAACCCGATCGGGCGGAGCCTGGCCGGACCGGTTCAGGCCTCGCCGACCGTGTCCAGCATGGCCGAGGCCAGGGCGTCGTCCACGGTCTTGCCGCCCCACAGCATGAACATGAAGGCGGGGAAATAGCGTTCGCTCTCGTTCAACGCCACCTCGATCAGGTCCTCGACCTGCCGGGGGGTGGCCCGGGCCCCGGCCCCGAGCAGGAGCGCGTGCCGGAACATCAGGATTCCGCCCTCGGCCGAATAGTCGAAATGCCCGAGCCACATGCGCTCGTTGACCAGGGCGAGCAGCGCGCGGGCATCCGAAAGCCGGTGGGCGGGAACCCGCAGGTCGAACGCGCAGCAGAACTGCATCACGCCGTGGTCTTCCCGCCACGTGAACCAGAGGTGGTAGCGGTTCCAGTGTCCGTCGACGCAGGCCGCGAGCTCTTCGTCTCCCGAACGGTCGGCGGGCCATTCGTTGGCCGCCACGAACTGCTCGACGACGTCGAGCGGGTTCGCCGACGCGATCTCCGCCGGATCAATCAGAACGGCCACAACCGGAACTCCGCGACGGCATATCAATATCTTGTGGAGTGCGTCGAGGTTACAACAGGATGTAGCCTGCCAAATCCCGGAGTCCCGCGCAAGCGCCGAATCGGGCTCCGGAGCGGTTTCACCCCCGCAACCCCCTTCCAGGACCCGAGCGGCCCGGCCGCGCCCCGAGGGTCCCCTCTCCCGCTCTGCGGGAGAGGGACAGGGTGAGGGTGTCCGCCAAGGGGCACGGCTTCGCCCAACCCGCCGCCACGAACCAGGCGGACGCACCCCACCCCTCCCCCGCACGCGGAGGAGGGAGCCCGAGTGGCCCGACCGCTCCGGGCCGGTCAAGACCGGGCGGCGTCGGCGTCCCGTTTCGCGCGCTTCCCGGCGGCGGCCCGGCGCCGCGCCGGAGCGGCCGATTTCTCGAGGGCCTCGATCCGCTTCCCCAGGGCCTCGTTCTCGCGGCGCGCCTCGACGGCCATCGCCTTGACGGCGTCGAACTCCTCGCGGGTGACGAGGTCCATACCGCTCAATATACGCTCGAACTGGTCCCGGAGGCGGGCCTCGGCCTCGCTTTTCACGCCCTGAAGGGTCCCGAGGGCGCTCGCGGCCACGCGGGCCAGATCGTCGAGGAGCTTGTTGTCGGTCTGCATGTCCAGCGTCTCCGGCGGCGGCGTCACTATGGAGCAGGCGGGCGGCGGCGGGCAAGCCCGCGCCTTGCGGCCCGTGCGGCCGCTTTCTATAAGGGCACGGGATCCGAACGCCCGGTTCGGCGCCCGCCAACGTCGAAAGACTGGAATCCTCGGAGTCACGAGCGCTGCTTCCGGCCGTCCTCTCGTTTCCCGCCATCGATCCGGTTCTCGTTCAGGTCGGGCCGTTCGCCATACGCTGGTACGCGCTGGCCTATGTCGCCGGCCTGCTGCTCGGCTGGCGCTACATGGCCGTCCTCACGCGCCTGCCCGATGCGCCGCTCGGAAAGCGGGACGTGGACGACTTCCTCGTCTGGGCCACGCTCGGCGTGATTCTCGGGGGGCGGCTCGGCTACGCCCTGATCTATCGCCCCGACTACTACCTGGCGCATCCCGTCGAGATAGCCTTCATCTGGCGGGGTGGGATGTCGTTTCACGGCGGCCTCGCCGGCGTCGCCGTGGCGGTGTGGTGGTTCTCCCGGCGGCGCGGGCTGGACGCCCTGGGCGTCGGCGACCACGTCGCCTGCGCGGCGCCGATCGGACTGTTCTTCGGCCGGATCGCGAACTTCATCAACGGGGAACTGTTCGGACGGCCCAGCGACGTGGCGTGGGCGATGGTGTTTCCCGGCGGCGGCGCGGCGGCGCGGCATCCCAGCCAGCTATACGAGGCCCTGCTCGAGGGCGTCCTTCTGTTCGCCGTCCTGGCGGTGCTGGTTCGCAAGGATTCGGTCCGGCTCAGGCGCGGCGCCCTGTTCGGCGTCTTCCTCGCGGGATACGGCGTGACCCGCGCCATCGCCGAGCTCTACCGCGAACCCGACGCTCATCTCGGCTTCCTGGTATCGGGCCTGACGATGGGTCAACTGCTGTCCGTGCCCGTCTTCCTCTGCGGCCTCTACCTGCTCCTCCGTGCCCGGACGCCGGCCCGGCCCTGACGGCGGTCTGGCGGCGCATCTGCGGCGCCGGATCCGGGCCTCCGGGCCCCTGACCGTGGCGGAGTACATGGCCGAGGCGCTCGGGAACCCGGCGCACGGCTACTACACGGTCCGAAACCCGATCGGCGCGGCGGGCGACTTCATCACCGCCCCGGAGGTCAGCCAGATGTTCGGCGAGCTGATCGGATTGTGGTGCGCCGACGCGTGGCGGAAGCTGGGCGCCCCGAGTCCGGTGCGCTGGGTGGAGATCGGACCCGGCCGCGGCACGCTGATGCGCGACGCCCTCCGGGCGACGGGGGCCTTGCCGGCGTTCCGCGACAGCGCGGACATCCACCTCGTCGAGACCAGCCCGGCCCTCCGCGCGTGCCAGGGAGAGGCGCTTCGAGACGCCCGCGTGACATGGCACGACCGCTTTTCCCACGTGCCCGGCGGGCCGGTCGTCGCGGTGGCCAACGAACTCTTCGACGCGCTGCCCATCCACCAGTTCGAGCGGACCGTGCACGGCTGGCGCGAGCGCCTAGTGGCTCCCAACGAAGACGGCGCGGGGTTCCGCCTCGTGCTCGGACCGGCCACGGCGGCCTTCTCCCTGGTGCCCCAGGACCTCCGGGACGCGCCGCTCGGCAGCGTGGTCGAAGTCAGCCCCGCCCGCGTCGACCTGATGCGGGACATCGCCGAGCGCGTGGTCCGCGGCCCGGGGGCGGCCCTCGTCGTCGACTACGGTAGCCTCGAGACCCGGCCCCGGGACACGCTGCAAGCCGTCGTCGCCCATCGCCGTCACGAGGTGCTCGAGACGCCCGGCGGCGCCGACCTCTGCGCCCACGTCGACTTCGCCGTTCTCCGGCGCGTCGCGGCCGAATGCGGAGCGGGCGTCTGGGGGCCGGTTCCGCAAGGCGATTTTCTCGAGGCCATGGGGATTCGGGTCCGGGCGGCGCGGCTCAAGGAAGGGGCGACGCCGGAACAGTCCTCCGACATCGACGGCGCGCTGGAGCGGTTGACCGGGCCGGGCGGGATGGGCACCTTGTTCAAGGTGCTGGCGATCGGCCCGCCCGGACTGCCCGTTCCCGGCGGGTTCGACTCGAACGACCGGTAGGCCGGCATGCCGCGAGACGCCCCCACGGTGCTGCGATCCGAACGCCTGGCCGGCGAGGCCGGGATCTCCCATGGCTTCTTCACGCGCCGGGGCGGCGTCTCGAACGGACTGTATGCGTCGCTGAACTGCGGGTTCGGGTCTTCCGACGATCGCCGGGACGTCGCGGAGAACAGGGCCCGGGCGTCGCGGACGATCGGCGTGGACCCGGCGGGCCTGAGAACCGTCCGCCAGGTCCACGGTATCGACGTGCGCATCCTCGACGACCGGGACGGCCCGGGAGAGCCCGCCCCGGCGGACGCGCTGGCGACCAGCCTCCCGGGGATCGCGTTGGGAATCCTGACGGCCGACTGCGCCCCCGTTCTCCTGGCCGATCCGACGGCCCGCGTGATCGCCGCGGCCCACGCCGGCTGGCGCGGCGCGCTCGGCGGCGTCGTCGGATCGACCGTCGCGGCGATGATCGGCCTGGGAGCGCGCCCGTCGGCGACCGTCGCCGGTATCGGGCCGTGCATCGGTCCGCGGACATACGAGGTGGGTCCGGAATTTCCGGAGCCGTTCGTCGGACGGGATCCCGAGCACCGGCGCCATTTCCGGGCGGCTGCGCGGCCGGGTCGTTTTCTGTTCGACCTCCCCGGCTTCGTCGAGGCGGCGCTGAACGCCGCCGGCATCGGAACCGTCGAACGCATCGGCGGCGACACGGCGAGCGAAGAGGACCGTTTCTTCAGCTACCGGCGCGCCCGCCGCCGGGGGGAACGCGACTACGGCCGGCAGCTCTCGGCGATCGCGCTCCGCCCTTGAGACCGGCCCGCATTTCCGGCCGCTCCGCCCATCTGGCCGCCCTGCTCGTCTGGACCGCGGCCGTCGGCGCGTGTCAGCCCCTGCCGCACCCGTTCCAGCCCGAAGGCAAGGCCGCGGCCCTCGAGGGGCATCTGGAGCCCGGCCCGCGCGCCGGTCTCGTCGTGACGCGCCCGGACGGCCTCTCCGAACGGTCCGCGGAGCGCCTCGCGGCACTGGTCGCCGCGAACCTCCGCGACCGGGGCGTCGCGGCGACGGCGGCGGCCTCGGAGCGGCGGCGCTACCGGCTGCACGGGCGCATCGGTGGGGAGGGAAGTCCCTCCGCCGCGTCCGGGCACGGGCCGGGCACCGTCCTGCGCTGGAGCCTCGTCGATCCCGACGGCGATGTCGTCGGAACCGCGGTCCAGAACGAGACCGCGGCGGCGGCGGCGGGGGACCTCTCCGAGACCGAGCTGGCCGCGATCGCCGCCCGCGCCGCGCCGCGAATCGACCGGCTGCTCGACGCTATCGGCGACTCGCCGCCTCCGACCCGGCCCCTCGATGCCGTCGTGGTCTACCGCGTCGACGGCGCGCCCGGCAACGGCGGCGCGACGTTGCGGCGCGAGATGCAGAACGCCCTGCGCATGCGGCGCGTGCCCGTGGTCGAGAACCTCGTCGACGACGCCTACGTCGTCCTGGGGGCCGTCGATATGGACGAGGGGCCGGCGCCGGGACAGCAGACGGTACGGATCGATTGGACCGTCATTCGTCCGGACGGCCGCCGCGTCGGTTCGATATTCCAACGGAACACCGTGGAGGCCGGGCGCCTCGACGGCGCCTGGGGGACGGTCGCGGCCGCCGCCGCGTCAGGCGCCGCCGAGGGCGTGGCGTCGCTCCTGGAGTCGGTCGGGACGGACCGGAGAAAGACACCGGGCAAACGCTGACGGCCTCGGCGTTTACACACCGGGGCCTCCCTGATAGGTTCCGCCGCGCCCCGCGCCCGAGTTCACGCGGCGGAACAACGGACCGTCCCGGAAGTGGAGCCGATGGGGACGACGCCATGAAGATCGTCGCCGGCAACGCCAACCGTCCCCTCGCCGAGGCGATGGCGGCCTGTTTGAATCAGCCGCTGACCAGAGCCGTCATCCGCCGGTTCTCCGACATGGAGGTGTTCGTCGAGATCGAGGAAAACATCCGCGGCGAGGACGTTTTCCTAATCCAGCCGACCTCCTATCCGGCAAACGACAACCTGATGGAACTGCTGGTCTGCCTCGACGCCTTCAAGCGGGCGTCGGCGCGCCGAATCACGGCCGTCGTGCCGTACTACGGCTATGCCAGGCAGGACAGGAAATCGGGGCCCCGCACGCCCATTTCGGCGAAGCTCGTGGCCAATCTGATCACCACCGCCGGCGCCGACCGGGTCGTCACGCTCGACCTTCACGCCGGCCAGATTCAAGGGTTCTTCGATATTCCGCTGGACAACCTGTTCTCCGCCCCGGTGTTCTCGCAGGACATCAAGGAGCACTACGACGGCAACGACCTGATGTTCGTGTCGCCCGACGTGGGCGGCGTGCTGCGCGCGCGCGCGTTGGCCAGGCGGCTTGACGCGGGACTTGCCATCATAGATAAGCGGCGCGAGCGGGCGGGCGTTTCCGAAGTGATGAACATCATCGGCGACGTGTCCGGCTGCCGGTGCGTGATCGTCGACGACATCGTGGATTCGGCCGGCACCCTGTGCAACGCGGCCGACGCGTTGATCGAAGCGGGGGCCAAGTCGGTGACGGCGTACGTGACCCACGGCGTGCTGTCCGGCGGCGCCGTGGCGCGGGTCACGGGTTCCTCCCTGGAGGCGCTGGTCACGACCGACAGCATACTGGCGACGGAAGCGGTGCGCGTGGCGCGGAACATTCGGCGCATTTCGATCGCGCCGCTGATGGCGGAAGCCATGTCGCGAATCAGCGAGGAACGTTCCGTCTCGTCGTTGTTCGATTGACGGGTTCGCCGGGCCGCGAACCGGGCGCCTGGATTAAGGAGTACGACATGTCCGATGCCGACGTGATTGCGGCGCAAAGCCGCGCCGACCTGGGCCGCGGCGCCTCGCGGGCGGCACGCAGGTCCGGGCGGGTCCCCGGCGTGGTCTACGGCGCCGGACGGGACACGGTCTCCATATCGGTCGACCGCCGCGAGCTCGACCGCGAAATGGGACGCGGCGGCTTCTACACGCGCCTGTACAGCCTCCGGCTCGACGAGCGCTCCGAACAGGTGCTGGCGCGCGAGGTCCAGTTCCACCCGGTCACGGACGCGCCGCTGCACGTGGATTTCCTCCGTCTGTCCCGGGACTCCACGATTCGACTCCAGATTCCCGTGCTCTTCGGGAACGAGGAGGAGGCGCCGGGCCTCAAGCGGGGCGGGGTGCTAAACGTGGTCCGCCACGAAGTCGAGGTCAACTGCCGGGCGGACGCGATCCCCGAGAGCTTTACCGCCGACCTTACCGGCCTCGATATCGGCGACGCGGTGCGCATCAGCGACATCCGGTTGCCCGAGGGCGTCGAGCCCGTGATCACGGATCGCGACTTCACGATCGCGACCATCGCCGCGTCGAGCGCCGCCATCGAGGAGGCCGCCCTGGCGGAAGGCGAGGAGGACGTGGCGGACGTCGAAGGCGCGGCTGCGGAGACGGCGGAGGACAAGGCCCCAGACGACGCGGAGGCGTCCGGGGAGTCCGAGGAGGCGTAACCCCCCGCCATGCTGCTCGTCGTCGGTCTGGGCAATCCCGGAGCGCGGTACAGAAAGAACCGGCACAACATCGGCTGGATGGCCGTGGACGCCATCGTCGCGGGCCACGGCTTCGGACCGGAACGCCGGCGCTTCCACGGCCTGGCGTCGGAAGGCCGTCTGGCGGGGCGCCGGGCCACGACGCTCAAGCCGACGACATCCATGAACCTCTCGGGGCAGGCGGTCGCCGCGGCCATGCGCTACTACCGGCTGGCGCCCGGGGACGTGGTCGTGTTCCACGACGAGCTCGACCTGATCCCCGGCAAGGTGCGGGTCAAGCAGGGCGGCGGCAACGCAGGACACCGGGGACTGGTCAGCACGGACGCCCATATCGGCAGGGACTACCGCCGGGTGCGCCTCGGCATCGGACACCCGGGGAGCAAAAGCCTCGTCCACCGTTACGTCCTGGGAGATTTCGCCAAGTCGGACGCCGCATGGCGCGGTCCGTTGCTGAAAGCCGTCGTGGAGGCCGCGCCGATGCTGGCCGAGGGCGACGACGCCGGGTTCCAGAACAAGGTGGCGATGCTCGCGCCGCCCCCGAAACCCGAGGCCCCGTAGCGGTCATGCGCGGCTTCGGCGGCCCTGAAACCGGGCCGCAGGCGGATGGACCCCCTCCCGGCCTCCCCCTGACAGCGGGGAGGAGAAAAGATAGGCTCCCCTCCCTCGCAAGGAGAGGGCGGGGCGGAGTGCCCCTTCCTCTCGTGGAGGTGCAGAACCCCCGGAGGCGATATGCCAGGTGTCTGGTACGACGACCACGACGTCGGTCACACGTTCGAGTTCGGCGAAGTCACGATGGTCAAGGAGGAGATCGTCGCGTTCGCCCGGAAATACGACCCGCAACCCTTCCACATGGACGAGAACGCCGCGGCCGCCAGCGTGTACGGCGGCATCATCGCCAGCGGCTGGCACACGGTATCCGTCTGCATGCGCCTCATCGTGGACAACATGATGGGGCCCGATTCGGGCAGCATCGGCTCTCCCGGCCTGAGCGAGGTGAGCTGGCCGAAACCGGTGCGTCCGGGCGACACCCTCAGGCTGCGGGCGGAAATACTCGAGAAGATCCCGTCCAGAAGCAAACCGGACCGCGGATTCTGGCGCGTGCGCTTCGCCGCCCTAAACCAGGACGGCGAGGAAGTGGCCGTCATGGTGCCGCTTCAGTATTTTCTCAGGCGGCCCGAGGCGCCCGCCGGGTCCCCGACCTCGAATTGACGATCCCGACGCCGGCCGTGCTATAGAAATCGGACCGGCGCCGGAGTTGTCCGCCGCGCCCGCGGGGAGAGAAGGATCGATGGGATCGACGATGACGCTGGCCGCCGAGGACGGCCATGAATTCGCCGCCTACGAGGCGGTGCCGGACGGTCCGGCCAAGGGACGTCTCGTCGTCGTCCAGGAGGCGTTCGGGCTCAACGGCCACATCCGCGACGTGTGCGACCGGCTGGCCGGCGAGGGCTATGCCGCGGTCGCGCCGGCGATGTACGACCGCGAGGCGCGCGGGATCGAACTGGGCTATTCGGACGAAGAGATCCAGGAGGCCCGCGCGATCATGGCGCGCATCCCCTGGGAAGCGGCCATGCTCGACGTCCAGGCCGCGCACGGCCGCCTGGCGGACAAGGGTCCCGTCGGCATAACGGGGTTCTGCTGGGGCGGATCGGTGGCGTGGCTCGCCGCGTGCCGCCTCGACTTTGCCTGTGCCGTTCCGTACTACGGGGGACGGATCATCGACTTCGTCGCGGAACAGCCCGCCTGCCCCACGATGTGCCACTTCGGCGAGCTGGATCCGACGATTCCCATGGACGACGTCAACGAGATCGTCGCCTGCCACCCCAACATCACGGTGCACGTCTACCCGAACGCCGGGCACGGCTTTCATTGCGACCGGCGCGCCCACTACCACGAGGCGAGCGCCACGCTCGCCTGGACCCGCACGACGGCGTTCCTCGAACACCACCTGTCCGCGTAGCGGCACCGTCAGCGCAACGCGGCCTCGATGTTGCCGCCGTCCACCGTCAGCACCGCGGCGGTCGTCTTGGGGGAGAGCGCAAGGTCGACGAAGGCCTTGGCGACGTCCTGCGCCTTGACCTCGCGTTTCAGGAGGTTCCCGCCCCCGAGGTACTGCTCCACCGTCAGTCCGCGCGCCGCCGCCCGTTCCCGGAGCAGTCCGCCCTTGAAGAGCCGGGTGCGGACACGGTCCGCGTTCACGACGTTGGAGCGGATTCCCTGCTCGCCGTACTCGAGGGCGTATTGGCGGGCCAGCGCCAGCGTCGCCGCCTTGGGGAGGCCGTAGGGCCCGAAGTCCCGTCCCGGGTTCACCGCCTGCTTGGAGGCATTGAACAGCAGCACGCCTCCCGTTCCCTGGGCGGCCATCACGCGAACGGCGTTCCGGGCCACCGTCTGGTGAGCGAAAAAGTTGAGCTCGAAGCTTTGCCGCAGGACGCGATCAGAGACGGTCCCCATCCTCCCCCGCCACGCGGCGCCCGCATTGGACACCACGATGTCGACACCGCCGAACAGCCGACAGACCCGGTCGAAGGCGCGGCGCACCGAGCGGCGGTCGGTGACGTCGCACGCGATCCCGACGGCGCCTCCGCCGGCCGCCGCGGCGACGGCGTCCGCGGACGGCCCGTCCCGGTCGAGGACCGCGACGGCGGCACCGTGCGCGGCGAACGCGCGGGCGGTGGCCGCCCCGATCCCGGAACCGCCCCCGGTGACCAGCGCGACCTGCCGCGAGAAGGGCAGTTCCGCCCCCTTCCCGAGCTTCGCCTGCTCCAGGGACCAGTACTCGATGTCGAACACGTCGGCCTCGCCGACCGGCCGATAGCGGCCGATCGCCTCGGCGTCGGTGACGACCCCGATGGTGTTTTCGGCGATGTCGGCCGCGATACCCGCGTCCCTCGCCGACTTGCCGGCGCCGAAGAGGCCGAGCCCGGGGACGAGAACCACGCGCGGATACGGGTCGAGCGCGACCTTGGCGGGCCCCCGCTTGCCGTTGTGGCGCGCGAAGTAGGCGCGGTAGCGCCGCAGGTACCGGGCGACCCGTCTCTCCGCTTCCCGCCTGAAGGCCGCGAGGCCGCCCGCCGCGGGCGCCGGCGCGACCAGGGGCCAATTCCTGGTGCGGATCGCGTGATCGGGCGTCGCCACCCCGACCTGGCTGTAACGGCCGAGATCCTCGCCGTCCACGTAGTTCCGAATGCGCTTGTCCGAGCGGAAATCGAGGATGGCGCGGCGCCACCCCGCGCACGCGCCGTCCGCCGGCTCCGCGAGGAGACCGCGGACGATGGGACCGACTTCGGAGGCCCGCGCGACGCGGGACGGCGCACGGGACGGCTTGAACGGGTCGCGCCGGCCCCGCCGCAGGCGAGCCTCCGCCAGCGATACCAGATCGATCATCCGTTCGTAGGCTTCGCGCGCGGTATTGCCGAACGTGAATATCCCGTGCTTGAGCAGGATCAGACCTTCGACGCCGAGGTTGGCGTCGTGGATCCCGGCCGCCGTCTTGGCCAGGGCGAAGCCGGGCATCACGTAGGGCACGAGCGCGGCGCGGCCGCCGAACACCTCGCGGCAGAGCGCGGCGCCGTCGGGCTGGTCGGTCACTGCGAGCACCGCGGTCGAATGGGTGTGATCGACGTATTTGTACGGCAGGAACGCATGCAGCAGCGTCTCCACCGACGGGTTGGGGGACGCCGGGTCGAGGAGGCACCCGCGCTGGAAGCCCACCATGTCCTCGTCGGAAAGCGAGTCGAGCCGCCGCAACCTGAGCAGTTCGGCGATCCGCAACGCGGGAAGGCCGCGGGGCTCGATGTCTCCCATGTCCCAGCCGCTGCCCTTGACGCACAGCACGTCGACACGCTCGCCGAGGGAATCCCGCATGGTCGTCTTGACCGAGGTGTTGCCCCCGCCGTGCAACACGAGTCTGGGGTCCCGCCCGAGCAGGCGCGTCGTGTAGACGCGCAACGCCAAGTCCCGGCTCACGCCCCGGCGCGCGTAGGCCCGGACCAGGCGTTCGGCTTCCGGGGAGCGCCACCGGCTCTTCACGCGCGCGATCCTCAGGCGGCGGGCTTGGCCCGTTCGGGGTACAGGGACGCCAGGCCCTCGGCCGACGCGTCGCAGATACCCCGTTCGGTGACGAGCGCGGTCACGAGCCGCGCGGGCGTGACGTCGAAGGCGAAGTTCGCGGCGGCGCTGCCGTCGGGCGTGAGCTGTACGGTCGCCACCTCGCCCGACCGGGTCCGGCCCGAGATACTCGTGACCTCGGCGCCGTCCCGCTCCTCGATGGGGATGTCGCGGACGCCGTCGCGGATGGTCCAGTCGATGGTCGAATGCGGAAGACCGACGTAGAACGGCACGCCGTTGTCACGCGCGGCCAGGGCCTTCTGATAGGTCCCGATCTTGTTGCACACGTCGCCCGAGGCGGTCGCGCGGTCCGTCCCGGTCAGGCACAGATCGACGCGGCCGTGCTGCATGAGGTGACCGCCGGCGTTGTCGACGACGACCGTATGGGGTACGCCGTGATGGACCAGCTCCCACGCCGTGAGGCTGGCGCCCTGGTTGCGGGGACGGGTCTCTCCGACCCAGACATGGACCGGAATCCCGACGTCGTGCGCCTTGTAGATGGGCGCCGTGGCGGTCCCCCAATCGACGGTGGCAAGCCAGCCGGCGTTGCAATGCGTGAGAATCTCGACGGGCCGGGACCGGCCGGCCGCATCCCAGGCCTCGCGAACGAGAGAGAGCCCACGGTCCCCGATCGCCGCGCAGGTGGCCACGTCGTCGTCGCAGATCCCGGCGGCCGTGGCGTAGGCGGCCTCCAACCTGCTCCCGGCGGGAAGCGCGCTCACCGCCGCCTTCATCTCGTCGAGCGCCCAGCGGAGATTGACGGCGGTCGGGCGCGTGGCCGACAGCATCCGGCAGGCGTGGGCCAGGAACGCGTCGGACGGGTCCTCGGCCAGCGCCAAGCAGACGCCGTAGGCGGCCGTGGCGCCGATCAGGGGCGCCCCCCGCACGCGCATGACCTTTATGGCCTCGGCGGCGTCCGCGACGGTGCGCAGCGTGCGCACAGCGAATTCGTGGGGCAGACGGGTCTGGTCGATGATGCCGACGCCGTGCCCGTCGTCCTCGACCCAGATCGTGCGGTATGGCGTGCCATCGATGTTCACGCGGCGGGTCCCCTGCCCCTCATTCTCCCTCGAACGCGCAGAGCGCAAGGACCTCAAGGCCCATGTCCTCGATTCGTTTTCGGCCGCCCAGGTCCGGCAGGTCGATGACGAACGAGCAGCCGACGATCTCGGCGCCGGCCCGCCGAACGAGCTTGACCGCCGCCGCCGCGGTCCCGCCGGTCGCGATGAGGTCGTCCACGATCAGCACGCGGGACTTCGGTTCGAGGGCGTCCCGGTGGATCTCCACCCGGTCCATGCCGTATTCCAGCTCGTAGTCCTCGCCGACGGTCTCCCAGGGGAGCTTGCCCTTCTTGCGCACGGGAACGAAGCCGACCGAGAGCCGATGGGCCACCGCGCCGCCGAGGATGAATCCGCGCGCCTCGATGCCGACGACGGCGTCGAGGCGAACGCCCGCGTGGGGCCGGACCAGTTCGTCGACGGCCATATGGAAGCCGGACGGATCCCGCAGCAGGGTCGTGATGTCCCGGAACATCACGCCTCCCCTCGGATAGTCCGGAATGGCACGGATCAGCGACTTGTAGGGCATCCGGACGCTCCCGTCGCGTCGAGCGCGGCTACGGCGCGTCGAGCAGGCGGCCGGCGACGGCGTCCAGCTTGGCGAGCATGGCCGGGTCGCGCGCCTCGGGAGCCGTGATCAACGCGGTCTCAAGGGCCCGGTCGCACCCGTGCGGGCAGGTCTCCGGCCGGTCGCCGAGCCCGGGAATCGCGGCCCGCACGAGATCTCGCGCCCTGTCCGCGTTGCTCATCAATACACGGACGATGTCGCCGACCTCGACGTCGTCGTGGTCCGGGTGCCAGCAGTCGTAGTCGGTGACCATAGCCACGGTGGCGTAGCACATCTCCGCCTCCCTCGCGAGCTTGGCCTCGGGCATGTTGGTCATGCCGATTACGGAGCAGCCCCAGCCGCGGTAGAGTTCCGACTCGGCCAAGCTCGAGAACTGGGGACCCTCCATGGCGAGATAGGTGCCGCCGCGCGCCACGGGGATGTCCACGGATTTGGCCGCGGCCTCCAGACGGTCGCCGAGACGGGCGCACACCGGGTGGGCCATGGACACGTGCGCCACCATGCCCTTGCCGAAGAACGTCTTGCGCCGCTCGAACGTGCGGTCGATGAACTGATCGACGATGACGAACGTGCCCGGCGCCAGCTCCTCCCGGAAGGAGCCCGCGGCGCTCACGGAAACGATGTCGGTCACCCCGGCCCGCTTCAGCGCGTCGATGTTGGCGCGAAAATCGATGTCGGTCGGCGACAGGGGATGGCCGCGGCCGTGCCGCGGCAGGAACACCAGGTCGTGGCCCTCGAGCCGGCCGAACATCAGCTCGTCCGACGGCGTCCCGAACGGCGACTCGACCGCCTCCCAGCGGACGTCCTCCAGCCCGTCGATGTCGTAGACGCCGCTTCCGCCGATGACGCCGATCACCGCCTTGCCGCCGGTTCCAGCCATGCCGCCGACGCCTCCCCCGCCGAACGCGGAAGGCCCTTCGCCCTCCGCCGCCGAACGTTAGCCAACGAGGCGCGGGCGAGCAATCGCCGCGCGGCGGAGCCGCTCGGGTTCTCTCCACCTGGAAGGGTGAGAGTGTTTTCCGGTACGAAACCCCGCGGCCGGGACTCTAGTGGAGGCGGCTCCAGACCTTGCGCTTGACCATGTAGAGGAGCGCGGTCATCAGCACCAGGAAGATCATCACCTTGATGCCCATCCGCTTGCGCGCCTCCATGTCGGGCTCGGCCGCCCAGGCCAGGAACGCCGTGACGTCCCGCGCCATCCGGTCGACGGACGCCGTGGTACCGTCCGCGTATTCGACGCCGTCCTCGAACAGGGGCGGCGGCATTGCGATCTGACCGCCCCCGAAGTAGGGGTTGTAGCTCATTCCCTCGCCCAACTCGACGCCCTCGGGCGGATCCTCATAACCGGTCAGCAGCGAATAGAGGTAGTCCTCGCCGCCGGCGCGGGCCTTGACGATCAGAGACAGGTCCGGCGGCAGCGCGCCGTTGTTGGCCGCCCTCGCCGCGTTGTCGTTGGCGAATGGCGCCGGCATGCGGTCGGCGAGAACGGCCGGCCGCTCGAACATTTCGCCTTCCTCGTCGGGACCGTCCGTGACCTCGTGCTGGGCGGCGACGGCCTTGGCCTGCGCCTCGTCGAAGCCGATGGACCGCAGATCGCGGAAGGCGAAGTACTTGAGCGAATGGCACGTCGCGCAGACTTCCTGATAGACTTGGAAGCCGCGCTGGAGCTCGCCCCGGTCATAGGTGCCGAACGGGCCCTGGAACGAGAAGCCGGGCGACTCCGGCGCCTTGCCGCCTCCGGCCGCCGCCGCCGGGCCGGCCGCCAGGAGCGCCGCGCAGGCGGCGAGCGCGGCGAACGTGGTCGAGCGCCGGCCGGTCATCGCGCGCCCTCCTTCGCCGCGTCCGCCCCGCCTCCCTTGTCGAGGACCGACGCGGCGATGGAATCGGGCGGCTGCCGCGGCGTCTCCAACCAGCCGACGAACGGCATGACGACGATGAAGTGCAGGAAGTAGTACGCCGTCGCGAGCTGGCCGATCAGGATGAAGTAACCCTCGGGCGGATTGGCGCCGACCCACCCGAGAACCAGGATGTCGGCCACCAGGATCCAGTAGAACTGCTTGTAGATGGGACGGAAGGTCGCCGACCGCACCCGGGACGTGTCGAGCCAAGGGATCAGGAACAGCACGCCGATGGCCGCCCCCATCACGATGACGCCTCCGAGCTTGTCCGGGATGGCCCGCAAGATCGCGTAGAACGGCAACAGGTACCATTCGGGCACGATGTGCGGCGGCGTTTGCAGCGGATTGGCGGGAATGTAGTTGTCGGGATGTCCCAGGTAGTTCGGGTTGTAGAACACCCAGTAGGCGAAAACGATCAGGAACACGCCGAGGCCGAGCAAGTCCTTCACCGTGTAGTACGGATGGAAGGGGACGGTGTCCTGCGGACCCTTCACGTCGATACCGGTGGGGTTGTTGGACCCGTGCGTGTGCAGGGCCCATATGTGGAGGACGACCACGCCGGCAATGACGAAGGGCAGCAGGTAGTGCAGGCTGAAGAAACGTTGCAGCGTCGGGCTGTCGACCGCGAAACCGCCCCACAGCCACGTCACGATGGGCTCGCCGACCACGGGAATGGCCGAGAACAGGTTGGTGATCACGGTGGCGGCCCAGAAGCTCATCTGACCCCAGGGCAGGACGTAGCCCATGAAGGCGGTCCCCATCATGAGCAGCAGGATTCCGAGCCCGATCCACCACAGGAGCTCGCGCGGATACTTGTAGGAGCCGTAGTACAGGCCGCGGAAGATGTGGATGTAGACCACGAGGAAGAACATCGAGGCGCCGTTGGCGTGGACGTAGCGGATCAGCCAGCCGTAATTGACGTTGCGCATGATGTGCTCGACGGAATCGAACGCCATGTCCCCGTGAGGCACGTAGTGCATGGCAAGCACGATGCCGGTCACGATCTGAATGACGAGGGCGGCCCCCGCCAGAGAACCCATGTTCCACAGGTAATTCAGGTTCCTGGGAGCGGGGTAGCCCGAACCGACGGAATGGTCGAGCCAACTGAAAATCGGCAGCCGATACTCGATCCACTGCACGATCCGGTTGCCGGAACCGGGAGAACTCATGTGGGGCTCCCTAGCCGATTCTGATGGTGGTGTCGGAGAGGAACTCGTAGGGCGGAACCGCGAGATTCTCGGGAGCCGGCCCCTTCCTGATCCGGCCCGACGTATCGTAGTGCGAGCCGTGACACGGGCAGAACCAGCCGCCGAACTCGCCGTGAGGGTCGGTCGCCTTCTGGCCCAGCGGCACGCACCCGAGATGGGTGCAGACGCCGACCATGATCAGCCACTGGTCCTTCTGGACCCGATCCTCGTCGGCCTGCGGATCCCGCAGGTCCTCCTCGTTCACGCCGCGCGCCGCCTCGATCTCGGCGGCCGTCCGATGACGGACGAAAACGGGCTTGCCCCGCCACACGACCGTAATGGCCTGCCCCTCCTCGACGGGAGACAGATCCACCTCCGTGGAGGCCAGGGCCAGCACGTCCGAGGACGGGTTCATCTGGTCGATGAGCGGCCACACCGCCAGCGCGGCTCCGACACCGCCGAAGGCCCCCGTTGCGATGTAAAGGAAATCGCGGCGGCTCGCGGCGTCCCCGTGTCCGCCGCCGGACGTTGTCGTCGACATATGACCAAACCCGCTAGTGCGAAAGGCGCGCTCTTTGTGTCAAAAATCCCCAGCCTTGTCCAGAGCGCGCGGCCAGGGTCCTCGATCGCCGGAATCCGGCGGGAGTGTTGCCCCCGGCCGCGCCGGGTGATACGGCGTATGCCGGACTCCGCGCGTACATAGTGTCCTGTCACACGACATATTCGGGCACCGGCCGAACCGCGCCGCCAGGGTTCCCTCTCCCGCAAGCGGGGGAGGGAACCCTGGCACGAACGCCGCGGACGAGACAGGCGGAAGCGCGAACGACGACACGTCACGGGCGACAGGACACCAGGAAGGACGACGCCGACGCCATGACGCTCCCCACCGAAGCGCGGCGGAATCACGCCGCCAACTGGTTCCGGCAGCTGCGGGACGACTGCCTCGCGGAGTTCGAGAGACTGGAGGACGCCTGCCGCGGGCCGTTGTCCGACCGGCCGCCCGGCCGGTTCGAACGGCGGGAGTGGTCGCGCGGCGAGGACGGTGGCGGCGGCGTGGCGTCGATCATGCGCGGCCGGGTCTTCGAAAAGGTCGGCGTCAACATCTCGACCGTCCACGGCGAATTCTCGGAGGAATTCCGCGGCAGCGTCCCGGGGGCGGAGGAAGACCCGCGATTCTGGGCGACCGGGATCTCCCTTGTGGCGCACCCGCGGTCCCCCCACGTGCCGGCCGTCCACATGAACACCCGGCACATCGTGACTCGGAAGGCCTGGTTCGGCGGCGGCGCCGACCTCACGCCGACGGTCCCCGACGACACGGACACGCGGGAATTCCATGCCGAGTTGAAGAAGGCCTGCGATTTCCACGATCCGGCCTACTATCGGAGGTTCAAGCGGGCCTGCGACGAATACTTCCATCTCGCCCATCGCGGCGAGCCCCGCGGGGTGGGCGGCATCTTCTTCGACGACCACGACACCGGGGACTGGATGGCCGATTTCGCCTTCACCCGGGACGTGGGCCTCGCCTTCGCCGAGGTCTATCCGCGTATCGTGCGCCGCCACATGAACAAGACCTGGACCGAGGAGGAACGCGAGCGTCAGCTCGTCCGCCGCGGCCGCTATGTCGAATTCAACCTGCTGTACGACCGGGGCACCCGGTTCGGGCTGAGAACGGGCGGCGACGTCGAGGCGATATTGATGTCCCTGCCGCCCGAAGTGAAATGGCCGTGAGCCCGCCCCGGCGCGCCCGTTCTCGACGGACGGTTGGCGTTCGGCCGGTCTCGAGGCGTATTCTTGCCCGAGCGTCGGCGGGGTGCCGCTGCATTTCGCGGGCGCCCGGAGCCCGCGTCTGGAAAAGGGAGAACAGTCACATGAGGGCCTATTGGATGACCCGCGTCAATGTCACGGACCCGGACGAATACGGCAAGTACGCGGCGCTGGCGGGCCCGGCCATCGAGAAATACGGGGGCCGGTTCCTGGCCCGCGGAGGCAAGACGGTCTCCCTGGAGGGAGAGGAATACGAGCGCAACGTCGTCATCCGGTTCGACAGCCTGGACGAGGCCGTCGCCTGCTACAACTCGCCGGAATACCGGGAGGCACTCACGCATTCGGCGAAGTCCTCGGTCCGCAACCTCTGCATCGTCGAGGGGCTGGAGTAGAGGCCGCCGTCCGGCTTCCTCGGAGCGGGCCCGCCCGGGCATGGCCGGGCAGCCGACACCCGAGAATTTCCGCGCCTACGGAATTCTCATGCGGGACGGCCGCGTGCTCGTCGCGGCCGAATACGTCGGCGACGTCTTCTGCTGGAAGTTTCCGGGAGGACGCGTCGAGGATGGCGAGTCGGCGGAGGAGGCCGTGATCAGGGAATTCAGGGAGGAAACGACGCTCGACGTGCGGGTGGAGCGCCTTCTGTATTCGCCCGGCACCCTGCTCAGTCCCTGGACGGGCGGCCACTATACCCCCGTCTACTATCAGGTCTCCGGTTCGGGAAAGGTCGAGGTTCCCGCCCACGAGCCGCTGGAGCTCTCTTTCAAGGACCCGCGGGAGGCGCTCGAAAGCGTCCTGATGGCGGAACCGGAAAAGATCGCGCTCAACAGCCGGCTCCTCGCCCGGGCTGCCCGGGACCGGCGCCGCGAACCTACTTGACGAGCTCGATCGAGCCCTTGTGCGACGTGGAGAGGGCCGCAAGACAGTCGAACGACTCGCCCCCGTCGTGCTGGCACTGCCGAAGGCCGTTCACGAGGATCCGGCTCACCTCGCCGCAGTCCATGTCGGGGAACTCCAGACTGTAGAAATGATGCTTGTCCGGGTGCAGCCGGCCGAAGCTGACCAGAGACCGCGACGACATGACTCCGTCCGAGTCGAAGAACACGAGATCGGCACTTACCACGCTGAATTTCAGGGCCGTGGCGTTGTGCACGTCGAAATGGAGGCGGCACCCCGACGGCGCGGCCTCGACCTTGTTCAACTCGATGGCGAGCCCCCCCGCCTCGGCCGAGGCGCCGTTCGCGTTCCCGAAACAAAGAAACAACGCGGCAACCCACAGGACTCCGATTCGATACGACATCGTTCCCTCTCTCTCAACCCGCCGCTCCAAATCCAGACAAGAGCCTAAAGCATATTGTTCGCGGGTTGGCGAGTCCCCCGGATTGAGAGACACTGACCGGCGAGGCCGCGACGCACCGTCGGCGCGGCCCGGTCCGTCCGGCCAGAGCGCGGTGGGGGACAGGAAGGGAGGCCGAGAGAACGCGAGATGCCCCAATCGCAGATCCCACTGTTTCAGCGGCTGAAGCAGTCCGCGCGGGACGAATGGGAAGCCTATACGCGGCACCGGTTCGTTCGCCGGCTGGCCGCCGGCTCGCTGCCCGAAACATCGTTTCGCCACTACCTCGCTCAGGACTACCTGTTCCTGATCCATTTCGCGCGGGCTTACGCCCTCGGCGTGTACAAGGCGGATACCCTGGAGGACATGCGGCACGCATCGGCGGCCCTCGCGGCGGTCCTCGACACGGAACTGGATCTGCACGTGAGGTTCTGCGAAGGGTGGGGCCTCTCGCCGCGGGACCTCGAGAACACGCCGGAATCCCCGGCCAACCTGGCCTACACCCGGTTCGTTCTCGAGGCGGGGGCGGCTGGCGATGTCCTCGATCTGCACACGGCGCTGTCGCCGTGCGTCATCGGGTACGCCGAGATCGCCCAATGGATCATGACCGATCCGGAAACGATCCTGGAGGGAAACCCGTACAGGCCGTGGATCGAGGAATACGCCGGAGAGGCCTACCAGAACGTCGCGCGCGACGCCCGCGACCACCTCGACAAGCTGGGACGGGAGCGGCTGAC
The DNA here is from genome assembly GCA_963663355.2 of Alphaproteobacteria bacterium. GTDB lineage: Bacteria > Pseudomonadota > Alphaproteobacteria > UBA2966 > UBA2966 > UBA2966. The sequence continues at coordinate 732,249 of CAXXKS010000001.1, read as the reverse complement.
CGACGCGCGGTTTCCGAAACTGGCCGCGACCTTCCGTCTGGCCACGCGGCTCGAGGCGGACTTCTGGGAGATGGGTCTCAGCCACGGGGCGTAAAAGCCGCCTCCATCTCGCGCCGCAGCGTCAAGGCTTCAGAGCCGGAGTTCAGAGAGACGTCCCACCAGCGTACGATCTCGCCCCGCGAGACCGGAGACACGAGCCGGGCGCCGTCGGCAAGCCCGATGGGGAGCGCCCCGGCGGCCAGGGACGCGCGGGCCGGTACGAGCTTGCCCCATACGGTGTACCCGCCTTCGGCGTCGAGGACCTCGCCCGGCGCGAGGTCGCGCTTGGCCACCGCCACCACATCCCCGCGCCAGGACGACGGCCGGCCCGTGGGCTCGTTGCGCAACGCGACGGAGGCGATCGAGATCCCCAACTCCAGGCCGATGAGGTGAAACGGCTTGTACATGGCTGCGAACACACCCGAATCGTCCACTGCCAAGCCGTACTCGGCGAAACAGGACCGGACATAGTCCGACGCCGCCGCGATGGTCACGTAGACCCCCATCCTGATGTCCCGCGCCACCGGTCCACCGTCGCGGTTCAGGCAGGACACGACCTCCACGACGCCGCGGCCGTGCAGCGCCCCGCCGTCCCGCGCCGGCCGGCAGACGTTGGCGAGGTTGTCGACGCCGGCCGGCGGGAAGCCCAGCCCGTCCGGTGGCGGGGCAAGACCCGTCGCGTTGGCCACGGCCGCCATTTCGATGGCCGACTTGGTGCCGTCGAGGAACGAATTGAACATCCGCGGGTTGAAGTCGCCGGTTCGAACCTGTTCCGGCGAAAGCCCGTAGTGCTCCCAGACGGTCTGCGGCGTGGAGTCGTGATAGGCGGGGAGATACTTGGTTCCCTTGCCGGCGGCGACGACCTCGAACCCGCTGGCGCGCGCCCAGTCGACCATCTCGCATATCAGCGCGGGTTGATCGCCGTAAGCGAGCGAATACACGACCCCCGATCGTTCCGCCTCCCGCGCCAGTGCGGCGCCGACCAGCGCATCCGCCTCCACGTTGGCCATCACGACATGACGGCCGTTACGAAAGCAGGACCGCGCGTGGCGCACACCGGCCACCGGGCTGCCCGTGGCCTCGACGACGACCTCGATCCCGTCCGACGCGATCAGTTCTTCCGCGTCCCCGGTCAACCAGGTCGTGCTGTTTCGACAGGCATCGCCCGCGCCGGCCGCGCAGTATTGGGATTCCGTCCACCCTGCCCGCCGCAGCGAACTCCGTGCGCGGTCCACCGCCAGGTCCGCGACGCCCACGACGTGAACGCCGGACATGCGCCGCGACTGCGCGAGGAACATCGTCCCGAACTTTCCCGCGCCGACGAGGCCCACGCGAACGGGGCGGCCCGCCTTCCCACGGTCTTCCAGCATGCCGAACAGATTCATCCGCGCCGTCCCGCGCCCGGTCCGGTTGCCCGGGGTCGGCCGTCAGGACCCCGTCACCACCGTATTCAATCGTTTCATCTCGTCGAGAACCCGACCCGCACCCCTGACCCCGCACAGAAGAGGCTCTTCGGCCACCGAGACCGGCAGACCGGTCGTCTCTTCCAGAACGTCGCCCATCTTGGCGAGGAGCGCGCCGCCCCCGGCGAGCGCGATACCCGTATCCACGATATCCGCGGCAAGCTCCGGAGCCGTGTGTTCGAGCACCGTCTTCACGGTTTCGACGATGGTCCCGACGGGCTCCGCCAGACTCGACGAGATCTGCCTCTCGCTGATCGCCAGAGCGCGCGGCACGCCGCTCATCAGGTCCCGGCCACGCACCTCGTGCGAACGTCCGTCGCCCTGACTCGGCGCCTTCGCCGTGCCGATCTCGTGCTTGATCTGCTCGGCGCTGGCGTCACCGATCAGCACGTTGTGCGCCCGGCGAACGCTCGCCACGATCGCCTCGTCCATGAAGTGGCCGCCGACGCCGACCGAGCGCGCGTAGACGATGCTGCCCAGCGACAGGATGGCGACTTCCGTGGTGCCGCCCCCGATATCCACGATCATCGAGCCCCGCGCCTCCGTGACCGGCAAACCGGCGCCGATCGCCGAGGCCATCGCTTCCTCGATCAGGTAGACGCGCCGCGCGCCGGCCGCCTCGGCCGCCTCTCGGACCGAGCGGCGTTCCACGGCCGTCGCGCCGGACGGCACCGTGACGACGACCCGCGGACTGGTGAACAGGCGTCTTTGGTGGATCTCACGGATCAGGCGCTTGATCAGTTCCCCGGCTACCTGGAAGTCCGCGATGACGCCGCTCCGCATGGGCCGGATCGTGCGGATATTCGCAGGCGTGCGTCCGATCATGCGTTTGGCATGTTCGCCGACGGCGAGGATTCTGGACCTGCCCTTTTCGTCGGCGACGGCGACCACCGACGGTTCGTTCACGACGATGCCCTGGCCCCGGACGTAGACGAGAGTGTTGGCGGTGCCGAGATCGATCGCCATGTCGGAAGAGAAAAGCCCGAGCAACCTCGAAATCACACCCTCAGCCTCCCCGGCGCGGTGGATCGGCGCGGCCGAAGCCGCCGCTTCGGCCGCCGGCCCGTCGCACCCCCCGGACCGAACGCCGAACGCACCCGCATACGATGCGTCTCATGTTGGGGTCGCCGTGTGTCCCGATCAAGCCCGGTTTTCGGGCGTCGGCGCGCATCGTATCGGCGGCCGCGCATCCGCGACGGTTCGCGGGGCGCGCCGGGTTGACACGCCATGCCCCCCGGCATAACTACGCCGTCTGGATTCACGCGTGCCGCCACCGGAACTCCGAAAGGGGCGACCATGGTACGACTAGCCGACGTCCCCATGCCGGACCGCGGCTTCCTCGCGAACGTGCCCATCCCGGAGATCGAGGACGCGCCCTGCGTCGCGGGCCCTCCCCTGAACCAGCGCCGGGTGGCGATCGTGACGACCGCGGGGCTGACGGCGCGCGACGACTTCCGGTTCGCCATGGGATCGAGCGACTATCGCGTGATCCCGGGCGACGCCGATGCCGCTCGGCTGGTCATGAGCCACGCGTCCATCAACTACGACCGGAGCGGTTTCCAGCAGGACGTCAACGTGGTCTTTCCCATCGACCGGCTGCGCGAGCTCGCCCGCGACGGAGTCATCGGATCGGTCGCGGACTACCACTACTCGTTCATGGGCGCCATCGACGCGGTCGCACTGGAGCCGGCCGCGGCCCGGCTCGCGGGACTTCTCGAGAAGGACGCCGTGGACGCCGTCCTCCTGACCCCCGTGTGACCGGCCTGCACGCGCGCCGGCGGCGCGCTCGCCAAGTATCTCGAACGCGCAGGCATTCCGACGACACATATCAGCCTGATTCGGGAACATAGCGAGAAAAACCGCACGCCCCGGACGCTCTGGGTGACGTTCGAGCTCGGCCGGCCGCTCGGCGTACCGAACGACCCGGATTTCCAGCGGCGCGTCGTCGAAGCGGCGTTGGAGCTGCTGGAGTCGACGGATGGCCCCATACTCGCGGACTACCCCGAAGACGTGCCCGTCGGCCGAGACCGCGGCGCCGACGAGGAGCCGTGGGTCTGCCCCATCGGCCTTGCCGCCCCGCCGGGCGCTTCCGACGACGAGCCGGTGGACGCCCGGCTGTCGAGGGAAATGTCGGAGCTCGCGCCGTGGTACGACTTGGCCGTCCGGAAGACGGAACGATCGACCGTCGGATCGAGCGGCCTCGGGATGACGGATGCGGCCGGCTTCGTGCTTTCCTTCCTGACCGGCGAGGTTCCGGAAAGCCCTATCGACGGAGCTCGCCCGGACCGCGCCCTGAAATGGGCGTGCGACGACATCAAGGCCTACTACTACGAGGCGATGCTCGCCCAGCCCGGCTCGCCCACCAGCGGCGACCTGGACGCCTGGTTCTTCGGCGAAACGACGGCGGGCTCCGTGTTCTTCGATCTACAGAAGATCCTGCTGAAGCACGAGGACGAGACGCTGCGGCTGATCGGCAGGCAATACCTGATCCCGCGCCTGCAGCAGCACTGGTCTCCCGTGGACTAATCCGATGGCGCGACTGGGCGATCTCACGGACTGGGATCGCCAGCACATCCTGAACGCCGACGTACCCTCCTTCGAGGGCCGGCCGTGGGCGGCGGCGGCGGCGCCCGCGGAACGGCGCGTCGCCATCGTCACGACGGCCGGATTGCACCGGCGCGGTGACCGCCCCTTTTCGCCGGGGGCCGGCGATTATCGGATCGTTCCGGGCGCGAGCACAGGCGGCGATCTCGTGATGAGCCACGTATCGGTCAACTTCGATCGAACGGCGTTCCAGGAAGACCTCAACGCCGTCTTTCCCATCGACCGGCTGCGGGAGCTGGCCCGCGACGGCCTGATCGGCTCGATCGCCGACTATCACTACTCGTTCATGGGCGGCGGCACCCATCCCGCGTGGATGCGGGAGAACGCCGCAGCCGTGGCGGGACTTCTTCGCCAGGACCGCGTGAATGCCGCGCTCCTGGTTCCGGTGTGACCGAGCTGCACGCGCGCCGTCGGCGCGCTCGCTCACATCCTGGAAGGCTCGGGGATTCCGACGACGCAGATCAGCTTGGTGCGGGAGCATACCGAGGCGATCTCGCCGCCGCGCGCGCTCTGGGTGAGCTTCCCGTTGGGACGCCCCTTCGGACTCCCCGGCGACGCGCAGTTTCAACGCCGTGTCCTGCGGGCGGCGCTCGACCTGTTCGACGCGGCGGACGGGCCGGTACTCGCGGACTACGACCTGGACCTGCCGGACGAGGCCGGGTCCGGCGGGAACGGGTGGGCCTGCCCGGTGACCCTCGCGCCGCCCCCGACGGACGAACACGGCCTCGCCACGGCTCTGACCCGCGAACTCCGGTCCCTGTTGCCGTGGTACGAGCTGTCCGGGGAGCGGCGCAACCGGACCACGGTGGGCGCCGCCGGCCTCGACCCCGAGTCCGCCGCCGCGTTCGTCGGGAGCTTCCTGAGCGGCCGTCCAGACAACCCGGTCCGGGACCTGCCGATCGAAGAGGTCTTCAAGCAGTGCGCGGAAGACCTCGAGGCCCTGTACTGCGAGGCGGCGACGGCCCGGCCGGGTCCCGCGGCGGCAAGGGACGTCCAGCGTTGGCTGTGGAATGAGACCGCGCTGGGTCGCGTTCTCCTGGCCTTGCGCCGGCGGTTTCTCGAAGGCGACCACGCCGGCCTGAAATCGTTGGCGGAGCACGCCCTCGTCCCGCGCGCGGTCCTCCAGGCGCACGGCCTGGAGCACCCGTCACGGCCGCGCTGGCACATGCCCCAATGAAGACGGCCGAGCCGGGGGTCGCGCCGCCATAGGGTCCACGCCCGGCGTTTCCGGCGTTACGATGGACTTCGGGACTCGGCGGGGCGGGCGCCTGCGAGGTTCAGCGACGGTTGGGAACATGTCCGGGTTGTGCCGCGACTGCACCGAGGTCTTCGATTCCGAACGGGCGCATCGGTGCCCGTCCTGCGGTTCCGGGCGCACGATCGCCCACCCCGAACTGCACGAGCTCTCCATCGTTCACGTCGACTGCGACGCCTTCTACGCCACGATCGAGAAGCGCGACGATCCAAGTCTGCGCGACCGGCCCGTCATCGTCGGCGGCCGGCACCGGGGCGTCGTCATGGCGGCGTGCTACGTCGCGCGGCGCTTCGGCGTCCGTTCCGCGATGCCCATGTTCCGGGCGCTGGAGCGGTGTCCGGACGCCGTCGTGCTGCCGCCGAACCGGGCCAGATATTCTGCCGTCGGACAAGAGGTCCGAGAACTCATGCGCGGCGTGACGCCCCTGGTGGAACCCCTCTCCATCGACGAGGCATTCCTGGATCTGGGCGAAGGCGCATCGTCCGGCGCGGCGTCGCCCGCGCAGCGCGCTGCGCGGCTGGTCCGAAGAATCGAACGGGAGGTCAAGATCACGGCGTCGGTCGGCCTGAGCTACAACAAGTTCCTCGCCAAAATCGCCTCCGACCTGGACAAGCCCCGCGGCTTCGCGGCGATCGGCCGGCGGGAGGCGGGAAACTTCCTGTCCGGCAAGCCGGTCCGGCTGCTGCCGGGAGTCGGCCCGGCGCTCGAGAAGCGTCTGGCGAGCGACGGCATCGAGACGATCGCCGATCTGCGGGCCGTCCCGGAGCCCGTCCTGTCGGACAGGTACGGAGCGGTCGGCCGCCGGCTGGCGCGGTTCGCCCGGGGCGAGGACGGCCGCGAGGTGTCGCCGGTCCGCCGGACCAGAAGCATTTCGTCCGAGACCACCTTCGATCGCGATACGTCCGATCCGGGAATGCTCGCCTCGGCCCTGTGGCCGCTGGCGGAGCGCGTGGCCGGACGGCTCGGGTCCTCCGGCGTCGCGGCGGGCACGGTCGTCCTGAAGCTGAAGACATCGGACTTCAGGAGCCTTACGCGAAGCCGCACCATGCCCGAGCCCACGCAGCGCGCGCGAATCCTTTACGAGACCGCCCTTCAACCCCTCGCGCACCTCGCCGGCGGCCAGCGGTTCCGCCTCATCGGGATCGGCGCGAGCAATCTGGTTGGCGCGGACCGGGCGGACCCGCCCGGCCTCTTCGGCGACGACGACGGAGCCTTCGATGCCGAACGGGCAGCGCGCGCAACCGCCCGCGCCCTCCGCGAAGGGGGAACATCCTGAACACCGCCCGCCGGGCGGACCATGGGAGAAGCAGCATGGACATCGCCTCCGTCGACCGCCTTCTGACCACCACCCGTTCGGTTCGCAGGCGCCTCGATCTGACGCGTCCCGTCGAACCCGAAGTCATCGAGCGGTGCATCGAGGTCGCACTCCAGGCGCCCAACGGCGGCAACCGGGGGCGATACCACTTCGTCGTAGTGACGGACGCCGCGAAACGCGCGGGGCTGGCCGACCTCTACCGGGAGGCATCCGCCGCGCATCTGGAGCGCATGCGCGGGATCTACAGCCCGGGCGTGTTCGAGTCGTCCGCCTACCTCGCCGAACGCCTGCATGAGGTGCCCGTACACGTCGTCCCGTGCGTCGAAGGCCGGATGGAGAACGAGTCGCCCATGGCTCAGGCCACCGTCTACGGATCGATTCTGCCGGCCGCGTGGTCGTTGATGCTGGCGCTTCGCGCCCGGGGGGTGGGATCGGCGTGGACTTCGCTCCACCTGACCTACGAGCGCGAAGCCGCCGCGCTTCTGGAGATTCCCGACGACGTGACGCAGGGCGCCTTGCTGCCGGTCGCCTACTTCACCGGCGGCGACTTCCGGCCCGCGCCGCGCCTCCCCGCCCGCGAGCGGACATACTGGAACGGGTGGGGCCGCGCCCGCGAACGGCAGCGCGAACCGTGCGGCACGCGGGACGAGCGGTAGCGGGGGAGGGACTCGCCGACCGCCGGGCGAAACGTCCACGCGCGCGTCAGTCCGGCGCGGCGGCGAGGGCGTCGATCTCGAGCGCCGCGCCCGACGCCAGTTCGGTCGTGCCCACACCGACGGTCACGGGCGGATCCTTCGGGTAGATCTCGCGCCGGACCTTGTCAAACACCGGCCACTGGGTCTTGCGGTCGGTGAAGTACATCGTCATGTGGACGACGTCCTGCAGCGTCGCGCCATGGACACCGAACGCGGCTTCGAAGTGCCGGAAGATAAGGCGGACCTGTTCCTCGACGGTTTCGCCGAGTTCGTGGGTCACGGGCCGGCAACCGATGGCCCCGCAGAAGATGAAGGGGCCGCAACGGGCGGCGTCGGACCGCCAGCCCGTCTTCAAGTGATGCCAGCCCGGCGCCTTGACCTCGTCGTGCAGCTCGTAACCGGGCACTTCCCTGACGATCTTCTCCATGCTCCCGCCTCCCGCCCGAGTTCCGCTCCGGACCCCCCCCGCTGGGCGGACTACGCGACCTTCCTGCAGGTGGCGAAGTAGCGGTGCTCCAGGGCGTTCTGATTCTCGTAGATGGATCCCTGGCGGAGCGCCTCGGGGAGCGGCATGCGCACCGGCACGTCGGCCAGCCGGGGCGTGCCCGTCGGCCGGCCCCGCACGATCCTGGCGTCGAACGTCTTGAGGTCGAAGTCCTTCAGGTACCCTTGCAGGGGCCAGGCGTCGGCCGCGAAGTAGCCCTGGATCACGAACCGGCGCGGACGCGGAGACCGGTTGAGGTCCGACCCGTGCACGGTCCTGACGTGGTGGAGAGTCATGGTGCCGGCCGGACCCGTGAGCGGCACCGCGCCGGCGAAATCCAGGCCGCCGGCCGTCGGGTCGATGGCGCCGCAAAAGGCGCCGTCGGCGTGATGGTCGTGGACCTCTCCCCTGTGCGAGCCTGGCACCACCATCATCGGGCCGTTCTCCGCCGTAACGTCGTCAAGATAGATCCCGACCGCGAGGCCATCGTCGTTGGTATGGGGATAGAAGGCCCAGTCCTGATGCCATTCGACGGCGGCCCCGTGCCGCGGCGCCTTGATGTTCACCTTGTGGTTGTGGAGCCGGAGATCGGGCCCGAGCAGATCTTCCACGGTATCCAGGATGCAGGCGTGCCGGACGAGCCGCGCGAACAGCGGCCAGAACCGGTAGGGCGACTTGAGCCGGCGGACCTTCGGAGCGTCCGGCGTGTGCAGCGCCTCCAGGTCGTAGCGTTCGTCGCTCGCGGTCAGGCCGCGGGCGGCCTCGACGATCTCGTCGGTGCCGGCGCGCAGCTCGTCGAGCAGATCGGAGGGAACCGCGCCCTCGACGAGCGTGAACCCCCGTTCGCGGTATTCCGCTATCCGGGCAGGAGTCAGCATGTCCGCCATGTTAGGCCGCATGGCTTCGACGGTTCAATCGGCACCGATTGTGTTACTCACGTCAAGGCGCATCTGATACTAAGGACGGCACGACGAACGGATCGTGTTTCCCGGGGAGCGACGGCGCAGGTCTTCATCGTCCCCGGTCTCGGGGGCTGACGCAGATGACCGCATTGGACCTTCCGACGGAGGTTGTCGACGCGGCGGTTCGCGACCGGGCCGTCGAGCACCTCCGCGAACGGGGCGTCGTGCTGCCCCGGTTCTCCGAACTGGCCGCCCCCGCGACGATCCCCGGCGCCGTCGGGGATCGGCTGGAGACGGTCGACCCGCTGGCACCCGGCGCGGCAAACCTGTTTCGGGTTCACTGGTTCAACGACGCGGACGGCCGGGGGCGGACGGAAGTGCCGGGCTTTCTGCTGCTTCCCGAGTCGCTGACCGGCGTGAAGGCGCGGATCGCGGTGGCGCTGGGCGCGCGCTTCCCCATGATCGGCGCGCACAAGGTACTTGCCGCTTACGGCGTCCTGGCGCCGCGCATCGTCACCGGACGGTTCGATCCCGCGGCCCATCGCGCGGTCTGGCCCTCCACCGGCAACTATTGCAGGGGAGGCATCGCCGTCTCGCGCATCCTGGGCTGTCGCGGGATCGCGGTGCTGCCCGAAGGCATGAGCCGGGAGCGTTTCGACTGGCTTCGACGCTGGGTCGCGCACCCGGACGACATCGTGCGCACGCCCGGCTCCGAGAGCAACGTTAAGGAGATCTACGACACGTGCCGGGAACTGGCGCGCGACGAAACGAACGTCGTCCTCAACCAGTTCTCGGAGTTCGGCAACTATCTGGTCCATTACTTGTGCACCGGACGGGCGCTCGAGCGGATCTTCGAGGACCTCCGCGAAACGGACGCGGATCTGGACCTGGCGGCCTTCGTCGCCGGCACCGGCTCCGCCGGGACCCTGGGCGCCGGGGACTACCTGAAGGAACGCCACGGCGCGCGGATCGCGGCGGTCGAGCCGGTCGAGTGCCCGACCATGCTCTACAACGGTTACGGCGAGCACAACATCCAGGGGATCGGCGACAAGCACGTCCCGCTGATCCAGAACGTCATGAACTGCGACATCGTGGTCGGCGTCCTGGAGGAGAGCTGCGATTCCCTGAACGTTCTGTTCAACGGCGCGGAGGGACGCGAATTCCTGATACGGCGGAAGGGTTTCGACCCGGGAATCGTCGCCGGCCTGAGCGGCCTCGGCCTTTCGGGGATCGCCAACGTGCTGGCGGCCATAAAGCTGTCGCGACGCCTGGAGCTCTCAGAAAGGGACGTCGTCGTCACGGTCGCCACGGACAGCGCCGTGCTCTACGCGTCGGAACGGGACAAATGGGTCCAGCGTCGCTTTCCCGACGGTTTCGACCAGATCGCCGCCGCCGAGGTTTACGGCCGCCACCTCGCCGGCATCGGCGGCGACCATGTCCGGGAGCTCGACCACCGGGAGCGCGGCCGTATCTTCAACCTCGGCTATTACACCTGGGTCGAACAGCAGGGCGTCCCGCTCGAGGACTTCGACAAGCGCAAGGATCAGCGGACCTGGCGGGGCCTCCGCGCGGCGCTTCCGGCGTGGGACAGGCTGATCGACGACTTCAACGGCAGGGCCGGAGCCGGCCTGCCCACTTGAGCCTGGTCCATCAAGCCGGAGCGACGCAGATGGCACAACCCTACCTCGACCTCAGAAGCGAAACCGCCGCGCGGGACCGCAGCCTGCGCGAGAAGGTCATGTCCCTGGAGGAAGCGGCATCTCTGGTCGGTGACGGCGATCACGTGGCGCTCGGCGGCTGCACCATGTCGCGCACGCCCATGGCGATGATCCGCGCCCTGATCCGGGAGAACAGGAAGAACCTCAAAATCTCCCGCAGCATCGTGTCCACCGAAGGCGACCTGCTGTATGTCTCGGGCGTCAGCCGGCACGTCATGACGAGCTGGTTCAGCCAGGGCATCGTCTGGGGCATCTCGAAGGTCATGCGCCACTACACCGAAACGAAACAGGCCCGTTTCGAAGAGTGGAGCCACATGTCGATGGGCCTGCGCTTCCGCGCCGGAGCCATGGGCGTGCCCTTCATGCCGACCCGCTCCATGCTGGGCTCGGGCGTCGCGGGCCGGCTCCCGGACGTCAAGGAGCTGGACTGTCCCTACACGGGCGAGCGCCTGATGCTGCTTCCGGCGCTCAATCCGGACGTCGCCCTGATCCACGTTCAGCGCTGCGACGCTTACGGCAACGCCCAGATCGACGGCCTGCAGTTCATGGACGCCGACATCGCCATGGCGGCGAACCGGGTCATCCTGACCACCGAGCGGATCGTCTCGAACGATCGGATCCGCCGGGCGCCCGATCTGACGAAGATCCCCTTCTTCACCGTGGAGGCCGTCGTCGAGGTCCCCTACGGCTGCGCGCCGCACGAATGCTACGGCATGTACGAGCCGTTCTTCGCGCATCTGGACCGGTACGCGGAGTCCATTCGCGAGGACCCGGTGGCTGGCGCCAAGGAATACCTGGAGCGCTACCATTACGGCCCCGAAAACTGGTCCGAGTATCTCGGGCTGCTGGGCATCTCCGACGTACTCGACGCCACGCGACGGGGCAGGAGCATCTACGATGACTGAACGGAACGATTATACGGCCTCGGAGCTGCTCGCGGTCATGAGCGCCCGGCTGTTGAAGGACGGGCAGTGCGTCTTCGCCGGTGTCGGCATCCCGCTCCTGGCCTCGACCCTGGCCCAGCGGCTGCACGGGCCCGGACTGACGATCCTCTTCGAAGGCGGCGTCCTGGGCCCCTTCGTGGTTCCCGGAGAGCTGCCCCCCTCGACCAACGAGCAGCGCTGCACCAGGCGCGCCAACATGCTGCTCAGCATCACCGACGTGCTCTTGCTGCTGCAGCGTGGATACGTCGACGTGGGCTTCATGGGCGGCGCGCAGATCGACCGGTACGGCAACCTCAACAGCTCGTTCATCGGCGACGCGGACGCGCCGGCGACCCGGCTGCCCGGAACCGGCGGCGGCAACGACATCTCCAGCCTGACGCAGATGATCGTCGCCATGAAGCACGAAAAGCGCCGCTTCGTGGAAAAGGTCGATTTCGTGACCAGCCCGGGCTACCTTGACGGCGCGGCCCATCGTCGCGACTCGGGCCTGGTGAGCGGCGGCATGTACCGCGTCGTCACGGATCTGGCTTTGTTGGCATTCGACAGCGAAACCAAGGACATGAAGGTCGAGGCGCTGCATCCGGGGGTGACGGCCGAGCAGGTGCGGGACAACACCGGTTTCGATATCCGGATCGATCCCGAGGCGAAAACCACCGAGCCTCCGAGCGCGGCCGAGCTGGCGGTCCTGAACGAGCTCGATCCCGACCGCCTCTATACCGCCTGAACGGCCCCGGCGGAGTTCCGATATCGATTCGAGGTTTCCAAACCGACAGGAGGCGCAGATGGCGGAACGTGCCACGACCTTCGGCATCGCCATGCGGAACTTTCAGGCCTACCCCCAGCTTCCCGACGCCGGGGCGTTGATCGAGTACGGCGTCCGCATGGAGGAGCTGGGTTACGAGTCGGTCTGGGTCTGGGACCACATCCTGCTGGGCGTCGATCCTCACTTCCCGATCATCGAGTCCCTGTCCCTGCTGACCGCCGTCGCCGCGCGTACCGGGACCATCAAGCTCGGCACGGGTATCCTGGTGCTGCCGCTGCGCAATCCTCTCGTGCTCGCCAAGCAGCTCTCGAGCATCGACCACATCTCGAACGGCCGCCTGATCCTGGGCATGGCCTCCGGCTGGTACAAACGGGAGTTCGACGCCGTCGGCATCGATTTCACACAGCGCGGCAGGATCATGGACCGTAACCTCGAGATCATGACCCGGCTATGGCAGGAGGACATGGTCAAGGGGGAATACCCGCCGCATAACCTGCGCAATTCCGTGATGTTTCCCAAACCGGTGCAAAACCCCCGGCCGACCATCCTGATCGGCGGCTACGTCGACCGTGTCCTCAGGCGCGCCGCCGTCGCCGGAGACGGCTGGCTCACCTACTTCTATACGCCGGACGGCTTCGCCAGATCCTGGAACAAGGTCCGCGCCTTCGCCGAGGAGGCCGGCAAGGACCCGGATTCGCTCGAGAACTGCAACCAGTTGCCGATCGCGGTCGGCAAGCGCGACGCGGTGGCCGGACCGATGGACGAGTGGCTGCACAGCGAGTGGGACTTCGCCTCCTGGAGCGAGTCGACCCCGGAAAGCGCGATCGTGGGTTCGGTCGACGAGTGCGTCGAGCAGCTCCAGGCCCACATCGACGCCGGCGTGCAGAGGATCATCTTCGTGCCCTACCGGTACGAGATGGAGCAGGTCGAGATCATCGCCCGGGAAATCGTCCCGCGGCTGAAGGCATCCTGAAGCGGCCGGACCGCCGTCCGCGGTCCCGCATCGGCGGATCGCCCGTCACGCCCTGCCGTAGCCTCCGCCCCCCGGTGTCTCGATGACGAAGACGTCGCCCGGGTTCATGTCGGCCTTGTCGGTGCCCGACAGCTCGTCGACCGTCCCGTCCGCGCGCACCACGTAGTTGCGCCCGGTCTTGCCGGGGCCGCCGCCGGCCATGCCGTAGGGCGCGACCCGGCGGTGACCGGAGACGATGGCGGCGGTCATGGCCTCGCGGAAGCGGACCCGGCGGATTATTCCGTTGCCGCCCCGGTGGCGCCCCGACCCGCCGGAGCCGTGGCGAATCGAGAAGGACTCCAGGATCACCGGGAAGCGCCACTCGAGAATCTCCGGATCGGTCGCCAGAGTGTTGGTCATGTGGGTATGCACCGCGTCGGCGCCGTCGAAATCCGGTCCCGCCCCGGCGCCGCCGCAGATGGTCTCGTAGTTCTGGTATCCGGCGTCGTCGCCGAAGGTGAAGTTGTTCATCGTGCCCTGGCCGGCTCCCATGATTCCCAACGCGCCCAGCAGCGCGTTGGTGATGGCCTGAGACGTCTCGACGTTGCCGGCGACGACCGCCGCCGGATACTCGGGGCTCAGCATCGAGCGCTCGGGAATGACGATCCTGAGCGGCTTGAGGCAGCCGTGGTTCAGCGGGATGTCGCTGTCCACCATGAGGCGGAACACGTAGAGCACCGCCGCCATGCAAACCGCCGACGGCGCGTTGAAGTTGCTGTCCTGCTGGCCCGCGGTTCCGGTGAAATCGACGACCGCCTCTCGCGCGCGCCGGTCCACCTTTATGGCAACGCGGATCTCAGCACCGGAATCCATCTCGTAGACGAAGCTGCCGTCCTTGAGCACCCCCAGGACCCGGCGCACCGACTCCTCCGCGTTGTCCTGCACGTGCTTCATATAGGCGTGCACCACGTCCAGCCCGAAGTGGTCGACCATCTTGCGCAGCTCCCGCACGCCCTTCTCGTTGGCCGCGATCTGGGCCTTGAGGTCCGCCAGATTGTGGTGGAAGTTGCGCGTCGGATAGGGCGCGGTGGTGAAGAGCTCTTCCGTTTCGGCCTCCAGGAGCCTGCCGCCGGACACCAGAAGGAAGTTGTCGATCAGGACCCCTTCCTCGTCGATGTGCCTGCTGTCGGGCGGGACCGAGCCCGGCGTGATGCCGCCGATCTCGGCGTGGTGCCCCCGCGAGGCGACGTAGAAGAGAATGTCCTCGTCGGCCCGGTCGAACACCGGCGTGACGACCGTGACGTCGGGCAGATGCGTGCCGCCGTTGTAGGGCGTGTTGAGCACGAACACGTCACCGGGTCGGATCGTGCCCCGGCGCTGTTCGCTGACGGTCTTGACGCTCTCGCTCATGGAGCCGAGGTGCACCGGGATGTGGGGCGCGTTGGCCACCAGATTGCCGTCCGCGTCGAACACGGCACAGGAGAAGTCGAGCCGTTCCTTGATGTTGACCGAATAGGACGTGTTGCGCAGCACGACACCGGTCTGCTCGGCGATCGACATGAACAGGTTGTTGAACACCTCGAGCATGACGGGATCCGCGTCCGTGCCGAGCGTGGACTGGCCGGGGCGCGGCTCGACGCGGGTCAGCACCAGGTGGTCGCGCGGGGTGACCTCGGCGGCCCAGCCCGGCTCGACGACGGTGGTCGCGTTGGCCTCGATGACGATGGCCGGGCCGGGGACCCGTGCACCGGGCTTCAGCAGCGCCCGGTCGTGGACCGCCGTGCGCCGCGGACCTCCGGCCATGTGGGTCTCGACCTCGGCCAAGGCCTCGGGCGCGCCGCCGCCGGCCTCCGGCTCGAGTTCCGGTTCGGCCACGTCGGGCGCGCCGCCGATGACCTCCACCGTGACCGCTTCGACGATGTGCCGCTTTTCCGGCGCGACGAAGCCGTACTGCTGCCGGTGGGCGTCTTCGAATTCGGCGATCATGCGGCCCCGGTCGGTCAGGTCCACCACGAGGGGCGAGTCGGTGCCTTCGTAGCGCAGATGCGCCTTGCGAAGCGCGTCGATGCGCGAGACCCCGCCCCCCTGGCGGACCAGCTCCGCGCGGCTCTGCGCCTCGAGCGAATCCAGGGTTTCGTGGAGCTCTCCGACCAGTTCGTCGTCCAGCAGCGCCTCCACCGCCTGCTCCCGCATCACCCGGAGGTCCGCCAGGCCCATGCCGTAGGCCGACAACACGCCGGCGAAGGGATGGACGAACACCCGGGTCATGCCGAGCGCGTCGGCGACCAGACAGGCGTGCTGGCCGCCCGCGCCGCCGAAGCAGTTGAGGGTGTATTCGGTGACGTCGTAGCCGCGCTGGATCGAGATCTGCTTGATGGCGCGGGCCATGTTCTCGACGGCGATCCGCAGGAAGCCGTCAGCCACCTGCACGGGCGTGCGCCGGTCGCCAGTGGCGGTCTCGATCTCGGCAGCCAGCGCCGCGAACTTCGCGCGCACGGTGTCGACATCCAGCGCCTCGTCGCCGTTCGGGCCGAACAGCCTGGGAAAGAACCCGTGCTGGATCTTCCCCACCATCACGTTGGCGTCGGTCACCGTCAGAGGTCCGCCGCGGCGGTAGCAGGCGGGCCCGGGATCGGCGCCCGCGGAGTCCGGCCCGACCCGGTAGCGCGCGCCGTCGAAATGCAGGATCGAGCCGCCGCCCGCCGCGACCGTGTGAATGCGCATCATCGGCGCGCGCATGCGCACGCCGGCGACCAGCGTTTCGAAGGCGCGTTCGTATTCGCCGGCGAAATGGGCGACGTCGGTCGAGGTGCCGCCCATGTCGAAGCTGATGATCTTGTCGAATCCGGCCGATTCGGCGGTACGCGCCGCGCCCACGATGCCCCCGGCGGGTCCCGACAGAATGCTGTCCTTGCCCTGGAAGAAACGGGCGTCGGTCAGTCCGCCGTTCGACTGCATGAACATCAGCCGCGCGCCGCCCAGCTCGCCGGCGACCCGCTCCATGTAACGGCGCAGAATCGGCGTGACGTAGGCATCGACGACCGTGGTGTCGCCGCGCCCGACGAGCTTCATCAGCGGGCTCGCCTCGTGCGAGAGCGAAACCTGGGTGAAACCGATCTCGCGGGCGACCGCGGCCGCCGCCGCCTCGTGATCGTGATAGCGGTAGCCGTGCAGAAACACGACGGCCACGGAGCGGATACCGTCCGCGTAGGCCTCCTCGAGCGCCGAACGGGTGCCGTCGAGGTCGATCGCGACGAGTATCTCGCCCTCCGCCGTGCAGCGTTCGTCGACCTCCACGACCCGCTCGTAGAGCAGTTCGGGGAGCACGATCCGGCGCGCGAAGAGGTGCGGCCGGTTCTGGTAGCCGATCCTCAACGCGTCGCCGAACCCCCTGGTGACGAGCAGAACCGTGCGGTCGCCCTTGCGTTCGAGCAGCGCATTGGTGGCGACGGTCGTCCCCATCTTGATCGCCTCGATGGAGTCGCCGGGAAGCGCCGCATCGGCGCCGAGACCCAGCATGTCGCGGATGCCCTGCAGCGCCGCGTCCTCGTAGCGCTCCGGGTTTTCGGACAGCAGCTTGTGCGACTCCAGCGCGCCGTCGGGCCGGCGGGCCACGACGTCCGTGAAGGTGCCGCCCCTGTCGATCCAGAACTGCCAGCGCCCGGACTCGCCCGTCGTCGTGCTCACGTCATGCCTCCCCCCGGCCGGCCGCGATGGTATTCGGTTTGGGGAGACCATACAAAACGGTACGCGGGCTTCCCGCCCGCACGATGCGGACCGATGGCCTCCGCACCAATTCGCACAGTTCGCACGGAATCGGGGCCGGGCGCGCGTTTCACGGCCGGCGCCCCGGCCCTCCGGGTACGTGGGCGTCCCGCCCGCACGATGCGGCCCGGAGGCCGCGCACCAATTCGCACAGTCGCACGGAGTCTCGGCCGGGCGCGCGTTTCGCGGCCGGCTCCCCGGCCCTTCGGGTACGCGGTCGTCCCGCCCGCACGATGCAGGCCGGAGGTCCGCGCACCAATTCGCACGCACGATGTCGGGGCCGGCGCTTCATTTTCCGGGCGGCGGCGGTAAGATGGCCCGGCGCCGCCGCGGATACGCAGGGCCATGCCGAAGTACCGAACGTTGGAAGCGATCCCCTGCTCGGGCGCATTGGGCGCGGAAATTTCCGGCGTCGACCTGTCGCGCGACCTGTCCGACGACACCTTCGAAGAGATCCGTCGCGCGTTCCTCGAATACCAGGCGATCTTCTTTCGCGCTCAGGACCTCACGCCGGAACGGCACAAGGCGTTCAGCAGGCGCTTCGGCCCGTTGATCGCGCATCCGTACCTGGAAGGCGTGGACGGGCATCCCGAGATCATGCTCGTCAAGAAGGAGAAGCACGAGCTCCACAACTTCGCCAACGCCTGGCACACGGACTCAAGCTACCAGGCCATGCCGTCCCTGGGCTCGATGCTGTATGCGATAGAGGTGCCGGAGACGGGCGGCGACACCCTGTTCACCAACATGTACCTCGCCTACGAGTCGCTGTCGGAGGGAATGCGGGCGCTTCTCGAACCGTTGAAGGCACGGCACAGCTTCTCGGGAAGCCAGGGAGTCGAAGGACGCGGCCGCGAGCGGGATTTGGACTACGCTCCGAGCGGGCTGAAGGACGACCCCTCGATCCACGAGGCCGTCACCCACCCGGTGGTGCGCACGCACCCGGAAACCGGCCGCAAGGCGCTCTACGTCAACGGCATGTTCACGGTCGGTTTCGAGGGCATGACCGACGACGAAAGCGCGCCGCTGCTGGAGTTTCTCTACCGTCACGCGACCAGGCCCGAGTTCACCTGCCGCTTCCGGTGGCGGCGCGGGTCCCTCGCCTTCTGGGACAACCGTTGCACCATGCACTATCCGGTGAACGACTACCCCGGAAAGTTTCGCCTGATGCACCGGACCACCATCCGCGGCGACCGTCCCCGCCGGGACCTTCCGCGCGAACCGAAGTTTGCGCTCGGGCCGCCTCAGGGGATAAGCTGACGGCGAGTCGCGGGCGCGCCGTTCCGCGTGCCGGAACGCCCCGGTCCGGCGGCTCGGCGCGTCCGCCGACGGGCCGAGGGACGCGGGCTTTGTCCGAGAATGCGCAACACTGGCCCGACCTGAGGGAGGAAAAGATGGGATTCGCGAACAAGACAGGACGCACGGCCGAACGGCTGCGCGCAACGCTGCTGGGCGCCGCCGCCCTCGCGGTGGGAACCTGGGGCGCCGGCGCGGTCGCCCAGGAGAAGCTGACGATCTTGTCCGGCTATGACCTCCTGTTCATGCACGGCTACATCGCCGACAAGGAAGGGATGTTCAAGGAGGAAGGTCTGGACGTCACCGTGAAGTACTCGGTCTCCGGCAAGGTCGCGGTGGACGGCGTCGTCGCCGGCGCCGGCGTCCTGGGAATCAGCGGGTCGCTGGTGTCGGTGACCGCGGCGACGCGGGCGCCGATTTACGTCGTCGCCCCCCTCGCGCGAAGCGAGCATCTGATGGAGATGGTGACCCTTCCGGGAATCGAGACGGCGGCGGACCTCAAGGGAAAGAAGATCGCGTTCCAGTTCGGGACCGAGGGGCACCGTTTCGTGCTTCTCTACCTGCAGCAGAACGGGCTGTCGGCGGACGACGTGACCCTGATGAACATTCCGGCCCAGGCGCTGCCCCCGGCATTGTCCCGCGGCGACGTGGACGCGGTCGCCGTATGGCCGCCGCACTCCACGAAGGCGATGGACGCGACGGAGGGCGCCAAGCTCCTAACGACGTCCCAGGGCGTATCGGCGGTCTACGGCGTGGTGATCATGCGCAAGGATTTCGTGGACTCCAATCCCGAAAGCGCCGGCAAGCTGCTGCGGGCGCTGTTGCGGGCCGACACGTTCATCAAGGAGAATCCGGAACGTACCCTCGAGTACTTCGCCGAGCAGGGGAAGATCGACATGGAGACGGCCATGAAGATCAACGCCGGGGCGAAGCCGGACTACGGAATGGCCCTGGACAAG
Source organism: Alphaproteobacteria bacterium (assembly GCA_963663355.2). Taxonomy (GTDB): domain Bacteria; phylum Pseudomonadota; class Alphaproteobacteria; order UBA2966; family UBA2966; genus UBA2966. The sequence continues at coordinate 713,098 of CAXXKS010000001.1, read as the reverse complement.
GCGTTTCTTGACGAAAACCAGGCCGGCGCCGACTTTCTGGCCGACCACGGGTTCACCGAGAATCGCGCGGACGCCAAGGATTTCGTCAACGGAGAGCCGATGCGGTCCGTCGCACCGGACCTCGTGACGTTCTGAGTACATGGGTCGTGCCGGGGTCTGACGGGGAGCGGCGCGCCGCTCCCCGTTTCCTCGTCCCCTCCCGGAAAACCCGGCCCGTACCGCTACGCGGGGACAGAGTCGTCTGAACGGTGTCTGACCTGATTCGCCTGGAGAGCGTAAGCCACCATTACGGCGGCCAGCGCACGCTCCAGGACATCGATTTCAGCGTCGCCGACGGGGAGTTCGTCTGCATCCTCGGACCGAGCGGCTGCGGCAAATCCACCCTGCTGAACATCCTGGCGGGATTCCTGTCCCCCACCAGCGGGCAGGTCCTCCTGTGGGCCAGGGACGACGTCGTGGGCCACGACATCAAGGTGGTCATGCAGAACGCCCACCTGTTCCCCTGGCTGACGGTGCAGCGGAACGTGGAATTCGGCCTGCGCATGCGCGGCGACGCGAAGGAGACGCGGGATGCCCGTGTGAGGGAACTCCTGAGCCTGGTGGGCCTGTCCGGAGTCGAGAGGAAGTTTCCGGTGCAGTTGTCGGGCGGCATGCAGCAGCGGGTGGCCATCGCCCGCGCCCTGGCGCCGGATCCGAGCATTCTGCTCATGGACGAGCCCTTCGGCGCCCTTGACGCCCAACTGCGGCGGCGCATGCAGGCCGAGCTGGTCCAGATCCGGGCCGTCACCGGCAAGACCATCATCTTCGTGACCCACGACATCGTCGAGAGCGTGCTGCTCGCCGACCGGATCGTGGTGCTCACCTCCGCCCCCGGCCGGATCAAGAAAATCGTTTCCGTCGACCTCGAGCACCCGCGCGAGCGCAACCGCGCGGTCTACGACTGGGTATTCGAACTGGAGCAACTGCTATGAGCCCCGCAGCGCCCGCCGACAGCACCCAAGGGCCGCAATATGTCCTGCTGGCCTCCGGAGAGGACGAAGCGGCTCAGGGAAAGAAGTCCGAGAGCCGCCTCGCCCACTACCTGTACGGCACGTCCACCATTCTCCTGTTCATCGCCGTCTGGTACGTCGCGGCCGAGCTGGACATGATCAACCGGACGCTGCTGCCGTCTCCGGGAGAGGTGTGGACCGCCTTCGTCGACATGGCGGTGTCCGGCGAACTCACCGAGCACGTCGCCATCAGCATGTACCGCATCGCCTCGGGCTTCGCGCTGGGCCTTGTGACCGCGATTCCGCTGGGGCTGATGATCGCGCGGATCCGGTTGGTGAGAGCGTTCCTGGAGCCGATCCTGGAGCTGATCCGCCCGATCCCGGCGCTCGCCTTCCTGCCCCTGGCGATCCTGTGGTTCGGCGTGGGCGAGGCCAACAAGCTGTTCATCATGTGGTTCGGCACGTTCTTCGTCATCATCGTGAGCGTCATCGAGGGCGTCTACGACTTCGACGCGGTCTACCTGCGCGTGGCGAAGAACCTCAACGCCAACCAGGCGCAGATGTTTCTCTACGTGCTTCTTCCGGGCATCGTGCCGTTCGTCCTGGAGGGCATGCGCCAGGCGGTCGCGACCGCGTTCCGAATCATCGTGTCGGCGGAAATGATCGCGGCCCAGATGGGGATCGGGTTCCTGATCCTGAACTCGGCGCTCTTCTACCGAACCGACCGCGTAATCGTAGGCATCATCGTGCTCGGTTTTCTCGGGATGTCCCTCGACAGGTTGCTGATCTTCATCACCCGGAACGTGTTTCTCCGCTACAAGCACACCGACGAGGTCGCGATCTGAGCGCGGGGACAGGGTGGGGGTGTCGGAGAACGACGCGCCGGTCCGGCCGGAACCCGGTCAGCCGTCGTCTTCCGCGAAGTCCGGCGGGACCATGGCGGCCCATGGCCGGGCCTGCTCGAAGGCGGCGGAGGCGCGCAGCACCGTGGCGTCGCGCCAGCGGGCGCCGATCATCTGCAGGCCCACGGGCAGACCCTCGGCCGTCAGGCCGCAGGGCAGGCTCGCGGCCGGCTGCCCGGTGAGATTCCAGACGAGGGTCAGGAGGATGGCGCTCGCGTCGGCGGGCACGGCCCGGTCGTGGATCGTCTGGCGAGGGGGCTTGCGCACCGGGAACGCCGGAAACGGGGTCGCCGGCGTCAGCAGCAGATCGTAACGCTCGAAGAACGCCGCGCATCGCGCCTTGAGACGCTCCAGGTAACGCAGGCACCTGGAGTATTGCCGGCCGGTGACGCCCGCGCCGAGCTCCAGAATCGAACGAATGTAGGGCGTCAGCGCGTCGGCGTTCGAGTCCAGCAGGTCGCCGAAGGCCGCGTACTTGTCGGCGTTGCGAATGGGCTCGGACAGCAGGAAATAATCGTGCTCGACCTCGGGGGCCGCCTCCTCGACGCGGCACCCGAGGGACTCGAAGATCCGTGCCGCCGATTCTGCGGCCGCGCGCACCTCCGGCGCCACCCTGGCGCCGCCGAGTTCCGCGGCCCACGCGATGCGCAGTCCGGCGACCGGACCGCCGCCGAGGCACGCGACGAAGTCCGGCGGCGGCCGCCTCGACGAGTTGGGATCCCGAACGTCGTGCCCGGCGGCGGCGGTGAGCCACAGGGCCGCGTCCCGGACCGTGCGCGACAGCGGGCCCGAGGTGCCGAACATCGGAATGCCCAGAAAGCCGCCGTGCTGGGGCACCAGCCCGAAGGTCGGCTTCAGGCCGTACACGCCGCAGAAGGAGGCGGGAACGCGAATCGATCCGGCGCCGTCGCTGCCGGTCGCCAGCGGCGCCATGCCGGCGGCCATGGCGGCGGCGCTCCCGCCGCTGGACCCGCCCGACGTGCGCGACGTGTCCCAGGGGTTGCGGCAGTCGTCGCCCAGCCGATTCCGGACCTCGCTGTGCGAGCCGAACTCGGGCGTATTCGTCTTGCCCAGAACGATGGCGCCGGCGCGCTTCAACCGTTCGACCAGGGCGGCGTCCTCGCCGGGCACGAAGTCGCCGTAGGCCAGCGACCCGCCCGTGCTCCGGAGGCCCTCGGTGAACTCCAGGTCCTTGACGGCCACGGGGACGCCATGAAGAGGTCCCAGTTCCGCGCCGTCCGCGACCGCCTTCTCCGCCGCCCGGGCGGCCGCCATGGCCCGCTCCCCGGCGACCGTGAGATAGGCGTTCAACAGAGGGTTCAGGCGCTCGATGCGCCGCAGCAGGCGCTCGACCGCCTCTACCGGCGAGACCGCCTTGCTCCCGATCATGGCGGCGAGCTCGGAGGCGGGGGTGAACGCCGATGACGACTCGACCATGGCTCGTCCGCCCTTTCCGGGATGCCGTTGCGCGCCCCGCAACCGTGCGTCCGCCGCCGGCCCGCGTCAAGGCGGTCACCTTGACAACGGCCGGGGCGGCACCATTATCGGCGGGCGGCGGCGCAACGGACCGGAACGCGAAAGACGGCATGGCGGGAGACAACGCAGACGCCCGGCACTGGGACGGGGAGTTCGACGTCGTCGTCGTGGGGTACGGGTATGCCGGCGGCGTCGCGGCGATCGAGGCGAGCGAAGCGGGCAGGTCCGTCCTCCTGCTGGAGAAGATGCCCGATCCGGGCGGCATCTCGATCTGTTCCGGCGGCAACGTGCGGGTCGCCGGCAACGCCGACGACGCGTTCGCGTACCTCAAGGAGACCTGTGCCGGCACGACGCCCGACGACGTCCTCATGGCGCTGGCCTCCGGGATGACGGAGATCGTCGACTATTTCGAATGGCTGGCGAAGGCCGACGGCGCCGAGGTCCGATACCGGGAGACCCCCGGGAACTACCCCCTCCCGGGCGCCGGGACGTTCGGCTTCGCCAGCATCGCCAGCGTTCCGGACTACGATGCGGCGGCCCGCTATCCCCACGTGAACAGCTACGTCCCCATCCACCGCGCCGCGGGCGCGCGCCTGTTCAAGGTGATCGAGGACAACGTCGAACGGCGCGACGTGACGGTGTGGCTCGAGTCGGCCGCCAAGCGGCTGATCGCCGGTCCGTCCGGCGAGGTGCTGGGACTCACCGTCGAGACCGGGGACGGCGACAGGGACGTCAAGGCCAGACGGGGGGTGATCCTGGCCTGCGGCGGGTTCGAGGCGAGCCCGGACCTCCAGTTGCAGCACTGGCCGGAGCAACCCGTGCTGCTCGCCGCGTTCCGTGGCAGCACCGGGGACGGCATCCGCATGGCCCAGGCCGCCGGCGCCGCCCTGTGGCACATGTGGCACTACCACGGGGTTTACGGCTTCCGGCATCCCGACCCGGACTACCCCTACGGCCTCCGCCCGAAACGCCTGCCCGACTGGGTGCCGGGGAAGCCGCCGCGAGACGACGTGAAGATGCCCTGGATCGTCGTCGACCGGACGGGACGGCGGTACATGAACGAGTATCCGCCGTACATGCAGGACACGTCGGCGCGTCCGATGTCCCTTTACGACACCCACACCCAGAGCTACCCGCGCATTCCGTCGTACGTCGTGCTCGACGATCCGGGGCGCCGGACCTGGCCCCTGTGCTCGCCGACCTTCAACGACCGCGGGTTCTCGTTCGACTACAGCGAGGAATCCCTGCGCGCGCTGGAGGACCGTATCGTCTCCAGGGCCGACAGCCTCGAGGACCTCGCCGCGCGCATGGGCGTCGAGGAACGGGTCCTGTCCGGAACCGTCGAACGCTGGAACGCGATGTGCGAGGCCGGACACGACGGCGATTTCGGGCGGCCGCCCCCGTCGATGATGAAGATCGGGACGCCGCCGTTCTATTGCGCCGAGGTCTGGCCCGTCTGCTCGAACACCCACGGCGGGCCCGTCCACAACGCCCGCCAGCAAGTCCTGAACGCGTTCGACGAGCCGATTCCCCGCCTCTACGCGGCGGGAGAGCTCGGAGGGGTGTTCGGTCACCTGTACCTGAGCGGCGGCAACATGGCGGAGTGCTTCGTCGGCGGCTGGACGGCGGGCCGCCAGGCCGCCCGGCTGGAGCCATGGGACTGAACGGACCCGGCACGGGCTTGTATTCCGGTCGTTCCCGCGAAAGCCTTCGACGGCCAGGGAACGGCGGACGTTCGGGTTCCCTCCCCCTGGAAGGGGAAGGGTCAGGGGCGCGGCCGCATTCATTCCTGACCCTCTCCCTGTGCAGGGAGAGGGTCAGGAATGAGAGGCCTCCTCCCCCCTGACAGAGGGAAGGTCGGGAGTGGGCCCCGCGACTCAGGGCAGGAGGGCGTTGCCGATGCCGCTGCCGCCGTCCACGAACAGCGTCTGTCCGGTGATGAACTCGGACGACTCCTGCATCAGGAACCCGACGGCGTTGGCGATGTCGGCCGGCTCCCCGAAGCGCCCGACGGCGATGCGGCGCAGCTTGCTCTCCCGCTGCGGGCTCCCGATCGGGTTGTTCCCGAGGAAGAACTCGGTGTTCGTCGGACCCGGCGCGACGGCGTTGACGGTGATGCCGTGGGCTGCCAGCTCGAGCGCCCAGGTACGCGTGAAGCTGACGAGCATGGTCTTCGTACCCGAGTACGCCGTCCGCTTCGGAATGCCGAGCACCAGATCGCTCGCGATGTTGACGATCCGCCCGAATCTCTGCCTCTTCATGGACGGAAGGCACGCCTGGGCGCACTGGATCGAGGTGATGACGTTGACCTCCATCACCCGGTCGAACACCTCGAGCGTGACCTCCTCGAGACTCTGCTCCCCGGTGGTCCCGACGTTGTTGAGCAGCCCGTTGAACTCGTAGCACCCGGCCAGTTCGGCCAGGAGCTCCCGGGTCGCGGCCCTGTCGGCGAAATCGCAGGCGAAGTGGTCTCCCGGAAACGCGTCGTCAGGCGCCTCCAGGTCCAGGTTGACGACGCGGTGGCCGGACGCGGCGAGCCGGTCGGCGCAGCATCGCCCGATGCCGCGGCTGGCGCCGGTGATGAGGGTCGTTCTCGTCGAATCCGTCACGGTGCAGCTCCGCGTCATGGACAAGTCCGGCGACGGCCGGACGAACGGATGGTAGCGGAGGAGGGACTCGAACCCCCGACACGCGGATTATGATTCCGCTGCTCTGACCAACTGAGCTACTCCGCCATCGGGAAGGTTTCGGCGTATAGTCGGGGCTCCGCCGCCTGTCAAGCAGGAGGCGGGGCCGCTCCGCCCGCCTACCCCCGGCGCACGCCCCACTCGAAGAAGAGGCGCGCCGCGGCCGCGCTGAGGATCATGACGGCGACGAGCGGACCCGCCGTGTCCGCGAGTAGGGCGCCGACGGCCCAGGACGTCCCCGCGCCGACCGCCATCTGCGAGAAGCCCGAGAGTCCGGACGCGGTCCCCACCCGGAGGGGGTCGACGCCGACCGCGCCCGAGATGCCGTTGGGAAGGCTCATGCCGTTCCCGAACGCGACGATGGACATGCCGCCGAACAGGGTCGCCGGCAGCATGAGGTCGCAGAGGTAGAAGGCGCCCAGGGCGAACACCCCGATCAACGAGACGGTCGTGCCGACGGCGATCATGCGGTCCGGACCGACGCGCTCGGACATGCGCGCCGCGGCGAGGTTCCCCAGCATGTAGACCGCGGAGGCCACGGCGAACCACAGGCCGTACTCGCCGGCGGACCGGTGCAGCAGCTCGATCATGACGTAGGGGGCGCCCGCGATGAACGCGTAGAACACGCCCGAGTTGAACGCGACCTGGAAGGCGTAGCCGTGAAAGCGCCGGCGGCCGAGGAGAGCCGCCACGCCCTTGCGGACGTCCCGCCGGGGCGCGCCCCCCTTGCGCGGCGCATGCGTTTCGTGCAGCAGCAGGACGCAGGCCGCGAGGGTGGCGGCGCCGACGGCGACCATGAGCACGAAGCCTGCGCGCCATCCGAACCAGTCGTCGAGAAACCCGCCGACGGTCGGCGCCGTCAGCGGCGCGACCACCATGGCCATGGTGACGTAGGCGAGGACGCTGGCCGCGCGGCCGCGTTCGTAGACGTCGCGGATGACGGCCCGGCTGATGACGATGCCGGAGCATCCGCCCACGGCCTGAAGGACCCGGCCCGCGATGAGCGCCTCGATGGTCGGCGCGGCAACGCAGGCGAGGCTTCCCGCGAGATAGACGACGAGGCCCCCGAGCAGCGCGGGACGGCGGCCGAAGCGGTCCGAGAGCGGCCCGTAGGCGAGCTGCGCCACGGCGAGGCCGACGAGATAGAGCGACAGCGTGAGCTGCGCCGTGTCGTAGCCGGTGCCGTACGCGCGCATCAGCCCCGGCATGGACGGCAGAAAGATGTTCAGCGACGTGGGCCCCAGGCCGGCGATGACGACGAGGATGGCGATCGGCGGCGGGCGCGGACGCGCCGCCGCCGGGGGCGTCTCGGCGCTCATCGGCGGGACGGCCGGCCTCAGCGGCCGGGGGAACGGGAGATCCAGCCGCCTCCCAGAACGCGGTCCCCGTCGTAGAAGACGGCGGCCTGCCCCGGCGCGATCCCGGCTTCCGGACGGTCCAGCGTGACGCGCGCGCCGCCGTCCCCGCAGGCGGACACCGCCGCCGGAACAGGCGCATGCGCGGACCGCACCTTGACCGCGGCCCGGATCCCGTCGCCCGCCTCCGGCGCGTCCCGGAGCCAGTTGACGTCTCGGACTCCGAACTCCCGCTCCAGCAGCGCCTCGCGGGGGCCCACGACGACCCGGCGCGCCTCCGCCTCGAGACGGACCACGTACAGCGGCTCGGCCCCGCCGCCCACGCGCAGGCCGCGGCGCTGGCCGACGGTGAAGCCGATCACGCCGTCGTGCCGGCCCACCACGCGGCCGTCGACGTGGACGATGTCGCCGGGCTCGACCGCGCCCGGGCGGAGCCTGGCGACCGCGTCCGCGTAGGAGCCGCGGGGCACGAAGCAGATGTCCTGGCTGTCGGGCTTCGCCGCGACGGGCAGGTCGAACAGGGCGGCCAGTTCGCGGGTCCGCTCCTTGTCGAGCCCGCCGAGGGGGAAGCGCAGGTACGCGAGCTGCTCCCGCGTGGTGGCGAACAGGAAATAGCTCTGGTCGCGCGCGAGATCGGCCGGCCGGCGCAGCTCGGGACCGGCCGGCCCGAGGGCGCGCCGCGCGTAGTGCCCGGTGGCCAGGGCCGCGGCGCCGAGGTCCCGCGCCACGGCGAGCAGGTCGCGGAACTTCACCGTCTGGTTGCAGCGGACGCAGGGGATCGGCGTCTCGCCCGCGAGGTAGGTGTCGGCGAAATCGTCGATGACGCTTTCGCGGAAGCGGGCCTCGTAGTCGAGCACGTAGTGGGGGATGCCGAGGGACTCGGCCACGGCGCGGGCGTCGTGGATGTCCTGTCCCGCGCAGCAGGCGCCCTTGCGGCCCGCGGCCGCCCCCTGGTCGTAGAGCTGCAGGGTGATCCCGACGACCTCGTAGCCCCGGGCCTTGCAGACGGCGGCCGCCACCGAGGAGTCGACCCCTCCCGACATCGCCACGACCACGCGCGCGCCCGGGGCGGCGTCGAGCTCCGGCAGGGCGTCGAACGCCGACGCGGGCGCCGGTGCTGGGTTCCGGTCGATGGCGGTCATGGCGGGAAATATAGGCGCGGGCGGCCGGCGCGCAACAACGGCGGACGCGGGTTTCGGCGCCGGCGGCAGAATCGCGTCACCTCACGGCAAACGATTCTGCAATCGCTGCCCGATCGATTCCACCTCGTCGGCCGCCGCCCTGACGACCTCGTCCCGTTCAACCCCCGTCATGAGACGGACCGGGATGTACTTCTCTGACCCGTATGTCCGCACGCCGTCGAACGATTTCGATTCATCTATCTCATCCCAGATCGTGGCTACCCCACCGAACCCGCTGGCGGTTATCTTGCACCACAGAGGGGTCGTCCCACCGTCTCGCCAGGCGTCGAAATCCACGCCCAGCCAGATACCGAAGCGGTCGTACACCCGCAGGTACCGGCCGGCAGTGTGGTAGCCGTGGGCCGGATTCAGTCTCCTGGTATCGGCGACGCCGCGGCTTACGAGCTCTTCGACGATCGGCTCCACGAGATCCGCGTAGTTGATCATCCGCCGGGCCACGTCCGCATCGGTCAACTCGTCGGCACGGATCGGAAGGAATGCCTCCGCGTCCATCCGTTCGGTCAGGGCCCGAAGCTGCTCGACGTCGGAGCGAACCGGCCCGACCGCCGCCAGGCCGTCCAGAACACGCCGCCAGTCCGCCACCGCCATCACGCGGTTGCCCGACAACCGCCCGGCAAACAGCCCCCCGGGGCGCCCTTCTTCCGCGACGCGCAGTTCCGCTTCCGCGCATCGCCGCCCCAACTCCGCCCAAACGCTCCGTACCCGCTCTTCCGGCACGAGGAACACAAGGGCCGAGAGCTCGCCGTCCTGGGGCAGATGATCGAGGTATGTCACCGGTTGCGCGGGCGTGAGCCCCGCCCAGAACTTGTTCTCCACGAACAACCGACGCTTGCCCGCCCGGTCGTAGATCGTCAGATCCGGCCGGGCATCGCCGTGCGCTTCCTCGCTTGCGACGCTGCGTGGCTCGAAGGACACGCCGATCGGCGCAAGCATCTCCACGAACGTCCGGAGTGCATCGGGCTTCCCGAGTACGTACTCCAGCGCCTGAGTGGCTGCCGGCTCCGGCGGGAGGCTGCGGGATACGACGTGTGCAAAGACGCTCATGGGACGCCGAAGTCTCCAGGACAAGGGGCGTTCATCTTAGTGTCGTATCACACGACGAATATCGGACACCGGCGGAACCGCGCCGCCAGGGTTTCCTCTCCCTGAGCAGGATTCCCCTGCGAAACGCGGCTGGGGCGGCGCATCGTTCTCCGACACCCCCACCCTGTCCCTCTCCCTGGAAGGGGGAGGGACAGGGTGGGGGTGGACGGCGTCTCGGCACTCCTGCCCTGTTCCCGTGGCGCGGCCGGACCGCTTTCGCAGGGGAATCCTGCTCAGGGAGAGGGGACCCTGGCACGAATGCCACAGACAAGAACAGACGGAATCGCGAACAATGACGGCATGTCACGGGTGACACTCAGGCTGGCACAGGCGCCGGTGGCCGGCGCGCAACGGCGCGGCGTTCAATCGACCCAGAGCCCTCGGGCCTTGTGCCAGTCCTCGATCGACTCGGCGGGGTAGCCGTCGAAGCGGTCGATGTCGCCGCCTTCGTGCAGCGCCGCCCACGACGCCGCGGATCCCAGCATCAGGTCCACGAAGCCCTCGGGCCGGGGAAGCGGCGTGTCGATGGCCGAGGCGTGGGGATGGACGAGGTCCGGCCATCGCGGGTCGTGGCACCACAGCGGCGACCCGCACGTCCGGCAGAAATGGCGCCGCAGCGGGCTCTCGCCGCCGTCGCCCCTGGCGCGGTAGACGCCGACGGACTGCCGTCCCGTCACTTCGAGCGTCCGGTGGTCGGCGCCGAGGTTGATGGCGAAGCCGCCCGAGCCCGCCGTCTTGCGGCAGATGGAGCAGTAGCAGCGCATGTAGGGCTGCGGCGTGTGGGACTCGACGGTGAAGGTCACGGCCCGGCAATGGCACGATCCGGCGAGCCGCATGGCGTCGTCCTCCTTTGGCGGAAGCGTGGACTGCTTGTAGCATACGGGCGAAGGACCGCCGCACAGGGAGGGATACCGTGGCCGGCACCGAAGTCGAATGCGTCTGGAAGGGCCCCAACATCCTCGGCGAGGGGCCGATCTGGAACTGGAAGGAGAACGCGCTCTATTGGGTCGACAGCGACAAGCCGGCCGTGCACCGCATCGATCCGGCGACCGGCGCCGCGACGGCCTGGGACGTGCCGGAGACGATCGGCTCCATGGTGTTCCGCGAGAAGGGCGGGGTCGTCGCCGGATTGCAGGAGAGCGGGTTCAGCTTCATCGACCTGGAGAGCGGCGGCGTCACGCCGATCGCCGACCCCGACCCCGGCAACCCGATCACCCGCCTCAACGACGGCAAGTGCGACCGGGCCGGGCGCTACTGGAGCGGGACCATGGACACGACGTTCAAGGACCGGCTGGGAAAGCTGGTCCGGCTCGACACGGACCTCACGTGCGCGGTGATGGACGAGGGCTTCTACGTCACCAACGGGATCGCCTGGAGCCCCGACGACAAGACCATGTACTACTCCGACTCCCGGGGGCGCACGGTCTACGCCTACGACTTCGACATCGCCACCGGCGACATCGCCAACCGGCGCGCGTTCATCTCGCGGGAGGGCGAGGACGGCCGCGTCGACGGCGCCACGGTGGATACCGACGGCTGCTACTGGGCCGCGCACATCGACGGCTGGGAAGTCGCCCAGTACGATCCCGAGGGCAGGCTGATGCGGACCGTCGCCATGCCGGTCCGCTACCCCACCATGTGCACGTTCGGCGGGCCCGGCCTCGACACCCTCTACGTGACGTCGCTGTCGTGGGAGATCGAGCCGGGCGACGGCGCGGCCTCCCCGCTCGCCGGCGGCCTGTTCGCCATCCGGGGGACGGGCGCCACCGGCATCCGCGAGGCGTTCTTCGCGGGATAGCGGAAGAGTCAGAGAGCGATCTCCCGGACCGGGTCCGCACCGTCCCAGTTCCGGGACGCCTCGCGCACCCGGTCGAACGCCGCCCGGCGCGCCGGCGTCAGATGGGACACCTCCACGACGGTGCCGGGGTGCGTCTCCGTCTCCAGGTAGACGAACCGCCCGAGCCGCCCGACCTGCGCCGTCTGCCCGACGGTGTATCCCCGCTTCAGCAGGGGATCGACGAGCGTGTCGATGTCCTCCGGCCACCAGGCCAGATGCTGGAGCCCCTCGCGCCCCGCGTCGATGAAGTCCTTGAACATGGACGGCGCGTCGTTGCGCTGCTGGATCAGCTCGATCTGGAGAGGGCCGGAATTCGCCAGGGCGATGGAGACGTGCGGGTCGGAGGCCCGCCCCCGGTAGCGGAAGTCGCGGAACGGGAACCGCTCGGTGTAGAACCACGGCCCGACGCCGATGACGTCGATCCAGTGCGTCATCGCCGCCTCGATGTCGCGAACCACGTAGCCGTTCTGGCGGATCTTTCCGAACAACCGGCTCATCCGTTCCTCCCCGCGCTATCCGGGCCGCGAAACGCGGCGACGAAGGTCGGACTCCCGCAAGGCTTGCCGGAGGCCGGCGATCCCGGCTTGTAAGGAATTCGTGCTCATACCGCCATCTCCCCCTGATCAAGGTTCGGTCTCTCGATGGTCAGGCTCGACAATCCCGCGGCGCCGCTCTTCCCGATCAATTCGTTGTCGAAGGTGTTGAACAGCCTCAGGCCAGCCGATATCGCGGTTGCGACATGCAAAGCGTCCTTGGGCTTGACGCCGCGATCCCATACAAGGTCTTGGCTTTTCTCCGCAATCTCTCGGACGATCGGAACCACGATGATGTAGCCGCGCCCGAAGAACTCCCTGACCGTCGACCTTCTTGACGACGGGATAGCCGGCCGGCCGCGCATGAGCAGGACCTCGGATATCGTCAGAGCGCTCGTGACGATCTCGATCTTGCCCCTGCCGGCAGCGCTCAAGACCTGCCGGCACGCTTCGACCTTGTCGGCTTCCTGCTCGAGCCAGACAAGGAAACAGTCCGAATCCCAATAACGTCGCGCGGGTCGTTCGGGCATTGCTCCGCACGCAGGATGCCCAATACATCCATATGGGACGGCAATTCATCGTCGTCGGGAAAAGGCTCTACCGATTCGGCGTCGATCCGGGCCGGAACCCCGTCCGAGCGGTAGTGGACGACGCCGCGGGCGGTCACCCGTCTACGCCAGAGATGCCTCATGCCGTCGAGCAGCTCGTCGGGCACGGCGCATCCGATCCGCTTGCCCCAGACCGGTTCGTAGATCGCCAGATCGCGATGTTCGCTCAATGTGGAAAGGCGGCCCTCGACGCTTCCCGGAATCGCATAGGCCGGGCGAAGCGCCGCTTTCATCGTCCGGCAGACATCGTCCGTAATGTCATGTCCTTCCCTGCCCACCCAAAGACGGGTTTTCGGGATGCCGGACAAGGCCTCGACGTGCTTGACCACGTCGTCGGAGTGAACGGCCGGCGGACGGCCCTCCAAACTCCGGCGCGCCACCAATTTGATTTCGTCGATGACATCGGGATCCGCAGTCTCCTCGGGGTCGGCGCAGAACAGCAGGCTTCCGTGCTTTACGCGCACGAACCATTCGACCGACGTATCGTCGCGGCAAACGGAACGGGTCATTGCCCCGAGCAACCCGTCGAAGGCGTCGATACTCTTGCGCAGTTCGCCGGACGTAAGGGACTCGCCGCTTAGTTCGAGCGTGATCTGGGCATCTATGTCGCTGGGGACGGCCACGAGGAGTCCTCTCTTTCCGGAGCCTAACCCTCTGGCGAGTCCTTGTACAATACGCTTCCCGGCCGTGCCGGCGAGTACCGGCCCAGCCCGACTTGAGCGGCGATTCAGGGCCGGAACGCGCGGTGCCTGTCAAACGCGCGCGGAACGCGGTAAAAGGACCGGCATCCGAAACCGGCGGCGGGTTCCGTCCATGTACATCGACCTCACGCCCGGCACCTTCGTGCGCCATCCCCGGCATCCGGAATGGGGGATCGGACAGGTCCAGTCCGCCATCCGCAATCGCGTGACGGCGAACTTCGAGCACGCCGGCAAGAAGCTGATCAATACGGACACGGTTTCGCTGAGGGTCGTCCGGTTCGGCCCCCGGGCCGCGGACGGCGCCGGGACAGATGGGCCGGCGTCCCGACACTGAAATGAACGTCGTAACGAACGAAGAGAGGTCCCCGCCCGCCTCCGTCATTCCCGCGGGAGGGGGCGCGTTCCGGTTTTTTCTGCTGCAAACTTCGGGAACACCACACTAGCATGGGCGCCCGCGGACGGCCGTCCCCGTTCGCGCCGGAGCCCCGTGAGGAGAGATGCCGGGATCGGAGAAGTTCAGCGGCGCGATGCCGAACCCGGGCGCCCGGCGCGGCAGGGCCCGCCCCTTCCTCAAGGGCCGGCAGGTCGACTCCGAGGCCCTGCGGGAGATCCAGGCGCTGCTCGGCGGCGCGCCCCGGCGGCGCGACCTCCTGATCGAATACCTGCACCTCGTCCAGGACCGCTACGGCCGCCTCTCCCACCGTCATCTGGCGGCGCTCGCCCACGACCTGCGGCTGCCCATGGCGGAGGTCTTCGAGACGGCGACCTTCTACGCGCACTGGGACGTAACGGACGACGACGGCGCCCCGCCCGGACTCACGGTCCGCGTCTGCGACAGCCTGACCTGCGAGATGTTCGGGGCGCCGCGGCTCCTGGAGGAGCTCAGGCAGGGTCTGGGCGGGGACGTGCGGGTCGTGCCCGGCCCGTGCATGGGACGGTGCGAGGGCGCGCCCGTCGCCTGCGTGGGGCACAACTACCTGAAGCACGCGACCGTCGACACCGTCCGCCGCGTGGCCGCCGGCGGCGAGACGGACGAGGCCGCGGCCGCGTACGTCGGGTTCGACGACTACGCCGTGCGCGGCGGCTACGCGGCCCTGAGGGCGTGCCTCGGCGGCGAGACCCCGGTCGAGGACGTCCTCGACCGGATCGAACGCAGCGGCCTCCGGGGTCTCGGCGGCGCCGGATTTCCCGCGGCCCGCAAGTGGCGGTTCGTCCGCCGGGAACCCGGGCCGCGGCTCATGGCGGTCAACGCCGACGAGGGGGAGCCCGGAACCTTCAAGGACCGGCACTACCTAGAGACGGACCCCCACCGGTTCGTCGAGGGCATGCTGATCGCCGCCTGGGCCGTCGAGGCCGGGGACGTCTACGTCTACCTCCGCGACGAGTATCCCGCCGTCCGCAAGATGCTGACGGCCGAGCTCGACCGCGTGCGCGCCGAGGGGCTGGCCGACGGCGTGACGATCCACGTCCGCCGGGGCGCGGGCGCCTACATCTGCGGCGAGGAATCGGCGATGCTGGAGAGTATCGAGGGGAAACGCGGCCTGCCCCGCCACAAGCCGCCGTTCCCCTCCCAGGTGGGGCTGTTCGGCCGCCCCACGCTGATCAACAACGTCGAGACCCTCTACTGGGTGCGCGACATCCTCGAGCGCGGGCCGGAGTGGCACGCCGACCAGGGCCGCCGGGGCCGCACCGGACCGAGGTCGTTCTCCGTCTCGGGCCGGGTCAAGGACCCGGGCGTCAAGTTCGCGCCGGCGGGCATCACGGCGCGCGAGCTGATCGACGAGTACTGCGGTGGCATGGCGGACGGCCACGAGTTCAAGGCCTACCTGCCGGGCGGGGCGTCCGGCGGCATCTTGCCCGCGTCCCTCGCCGACGTGCCGCTCGATTTCGGCACCCTCGAGGAGCACGGGGGCCTGATCGGGTCCGCGGCCGTCGTCGTGCTCTCCCAGGCCGACAGCGTACGGGCCAGCGCCCTCAACCTCATGCGGTTCTTCGAGGACGAGAGCTGCGGCCAGTGCACGCCCTGCCGGGTCGGCACGGAGAAGGCCGTCCGGCTCATGCAGCAGCCCGCGTGGGACGCCCCGCTGCTCGGGGAGCTGGGGCGCTGCATGGCGGACGCCTCCATCTGCGGGCTGGGCCAGGCGGCCCCCAACCCGCTCAGGCACGTCCTCGAGTATTTCCCGGAGGAAGTCACATGACCGGCACCGTCACCTTCACCCTCGACGGCCGGGAGGTCGCGGCACGCTCCGGCGAGAGCATCTGGCAGGCGGCGGCGCGGCACGGCACGGACATCCCCCATCTCTGCTGGTCGACGGCTCCCCTCTACCGGGCGGACGGCAACTGCCGCGCCTGCATGGTCGAGATCGAGGGCGAACGCGTGCTGGCGGCGTCGTGCATCCGCGAACCGGCCGAGGGCATGACGGTGAACACCGCGGGCGAGCGGGCGGAGACGGCCCGCGCCATGGTCATGGAACTGCTGCTGGCCGACCAGCCGCCGCGGGAGTCGGCCCACGATCCGAATTCGCGGCTGTGGCAGTGGGCCGACGACATGGACGTGCGGGACAGCCGCTTTCCCGCCCGCATCAGCCCGGCGCCCGATTCGAGCCATCCGGCGATGGCCGTCAACCTCGACGCCTGCATCCACTGCAACCTGTGCGTCCGGGCCTGCCGCGAGACGCAGGTCAACGACGTGATCGGCATGGCCCACCGGGGGCATCACGCCAAGATCGTCTTCGACTTCGACGACCCCATGGGGGAGAGCACCTGCGTGGGCTGCGGCGAATGCGTGCAGGCCTGCCCCACGGGCGCCCTGATGCCCGCCGCCGGGGCCGGAAGGGAGGACGTCGACCGCCGGGTCGACAGCGTCTGCCCCTATTGCGGCGTCGGCTGCCAGATCACCTACAACATCAAGGACGACAGGATCCTGTCCGTGGACGGCCGCGACGGACCCGCCAACCGCGGGCGGCTCTGCGTCAAGGGCCGCTACGGGTTCGACTACGTGGCCCACCCCGGCCGCCTGACCGTGCCGCTCGTCCGCAAGGAGGGGGCCGGCAAGGACACGTCCCTGGACATCGACCCGATGGATCCGTCGACCCACTTCCGGGAAGCGACCTGGGAGGAGGCGCTCGACCGCGCCGCCGCGGGCCTGAAACGGGTCCGCGACGCCCACGGCGGCGGGGCCATGGCGGGCTTCGGCTCGGCCAAGGGATCGAACGAGGAGGCCTACCTCGTCCAGAAGCTGGTCCGCGTGGGGTTCGGCACCAACAACGTCGACCACTGCACGCGCCTCTGCCACGCCTCCTCCGTGGCGGCGCTGCTGGAGTGCGTCGGCTCCGGCGCGGTCACGGCGCCCTTCACCGAGGCGACCAACGCGGACGTGATCGTCGTCACCGGCGCCAATCCCGCCGTCAATCATCCCGTGGCGGCCACGTTCTTCAAGAACGCGGCCCAAAACGGCGTGAAGCTGATCGTCATGGACCCCCGCGGCCAGGCCCTGTCGCGGCACGCGACCCACATGCTCCAGTTCAAGAGCGGCTCGGACGTGGCGCTGCTCAACGCCGTCATGCACGTCATCGTGGAACGCGGCCTCTACGACGAGAACTACATCGCGGGCTTCACCGACGGGTTCGACGAGCTCAAGGAACACCTGAAGGCCTTCCCGCCCGAGGCGATGGCTCCGGTCTGCGGCGTCGACGCAGGCACTATCCGGGAGGTCGCCGAGGTCATCGGCTCCGCCCGCTCGGCGATGATCTTCTGGGGCATGGGAATCTCGCAGCACGTCCACGGGACGGACAACGCGCGGTGCCTGATATCCCTCGCCCTGATGACGGGGCAGGTCGGCAGGCCGGGCACCGGCCTTCATCCGCTGCGCGGCCAGAACAACGTCCAGGGCGCCTCGGACGCGGGCCTCATCCCGATCGTCTACCCCGACTACCAGGCCGTCGACAGCCCGGAGGCCAGGGAGAAGTTCGAGGCGTTCTGGAACGCGGAGCTCGATCCGAACCGCGGCCTCACGGTGGTCGAGATCGCCAACGCCGCCCACGACGGGGACATCAAGGCCCTCTACGTCATGGGCGAGAACCCGGCCATGTCGGATCCCGACGCGAGCCACGCCCGCGAGGCCCTGGCCCGGCTCGAGCATCTCGTCGTCCAGGACATCTTCATGACGGAGACGGCGATGTTCGCCGACGTGGTCCTGCCCGCCTCGGCGTGGCCGGAGAAGGACGGGACGGTCACGAACACGAACCGGCAGGTCCAGATGGGGCGCCTGGCCCTGCCCATGCCCGGCGAGGCGCGGCCGGACTGGTGGATCGTCCAGGAGATCGCCCGCCGCATCGGCCTGGACTGGAACTACGGCGGCCCCGCGGACGTCTACGAGGAGATGCGGGCGTGCATGGACAGCATCGCGGGAATCTCGTGGGAGCGGCTGTCGCGGGAGAGCGCCGTCACCTATCCCTGCGCCTCGGAGGACGACCCCGGCGAGCCGATCATCTTCGGCGACGGCTACCCGACCCCGACCGGGCGCGGCAAGTTCGTGCCCGCCGGGATCGTTCCGCCGGACGAGCTGCCCGACGAGGACTATCCGATGATCCTGACCACGGGGCGCGTCCTCGAGCACTGGCACACCGGCGCCATAACCCGGCGCGCCGGCGTGCTCGACGCGATCGAGCCCGAGGCCGTCTGCCACATGGCGCCGGGAGACCTGCGGGACCTGGGCGCCGCGGCGGGCGACCGGGTGCGCGTCTCGACCCGGAGGGGCGCGATCGAGCTCGCGGCCCGCGTCGATTCGGGGGTGCCGGCGGGGACCGTCTTCGTCCCCTTCGCCTTCACGGAAGCCGCGGCGAACCTGCTGACCAATCCGGCGCTCGACCCCTTCGGCAAGATCCCGGAGTTCAAGTACTGCGCGGCGAAGGTGGAGACGCTCGAGGCGCGGGCCGCGGCCGAGTAGCGCCTGCGCACCCCTCTCAGGCGCCGGGCTCGTCGGCAAGGTAGCGCCGGAAGTCCGTAACGTCGCGGTCGACGCTGGCGACCGCCTTGGCCTCGATCGCCCGGAAGCGGTCCAGCACCTCCCGGCCGAACGGCGTCACCGTGGCGCCGCCGCCGCCGCGCCCGCCCGCGGCCGTCTCCACGAGCGGCCGCCGGAAGCACCTGTTCGTGGCGTCGATCAGTTGCCAGGCGCGCCGGTAGGACATGCCCAGCTCGCGCGCCGCCGCGGAGATCGACCCGGTCCGCCCCACCGCCTCGATCAGCGACGCCTTGCCCGGCCCCAGCGGATAGACGGAACCGAACAGGATGCGGACCTGGGGCCGCGGCGTCCTGGACTTTCGGGACCGCGCCATGGCGCCCTCCTCACCGCGGGATGAGAGGAAGGAACGTGGGGCGTGTCAAGCCGGCGGCCGGGAGGACGCACCGACGGGAGCCAGGCTCCCGCACTCCAGCATGCGACCTTTGCCCACGGATCGGCATTGGCATAACATGCCATCAGGGAATTCGGCCGCGAGTACGGATCATGCCCACGCGTAACGTCCTGCTCACCGACCATCAGGCGGACCTGGTTGCCAGGCTGGTAGCGTCCGGCCGTTACCAGAGCGCCAGCGAGGTCCTGCGCGAAGGCCTGAGACTGGTCGAACGCCGGGAGTCCGAGGACGAGGCCCGACTCGAGGCGATGCGCGAGGCGGCCGACGCCGGCATCGCCGACATCGCGGCGGGACGGTTCCGCACGTTCGACACGGCCGATATGCTGGAAGATCGTCTTTCGGCCCTTTCCGCGGAGACGCTTGCCGACCTGTCGTCGAAAGCCGGCCCCGGGCGGTGACCGGCAACCAGGGCTGGCACGTCCGGCTCGCCGCCGCGGCCGAAAGCGATTTTCGGAATATTCTCCGCTGGACCGCGGATCGGTTCGGACGTGCCCAGGCGCGCATCTATGGCGAGACCTTGACGCGCGCCGTCCAGGCTCTCGCCAACGGACCCCACGTCGCCGGGTCGCGACGACGCGACGATATCGCGGAGGGCCTCATGACGCTTCACGTGGCGCGCGCCGGGCGAAGAGGTCGACACTTCGTGCTGTACCGAATCGCCAGTCGGTCGAAGCCACCCACCATCGACGTGCTTCGCCTGCTGCACGATTCGATGGACCTGCCGCGCCATGTCGGATCAACCGGCGACCGCGGCTCCTGAAATTCCCCCTGATTGCAATATATTGAACGCCTATCCACAAACGACTCGTCAACATGGACGACCCCCACCCTGACCCTCCCCCTTCCAGGGAGAGGGGACCCTGCGGCGCGGGGTTCCCGACTGCAAGCCAAGGAGTTATCCGCTTATCCACAAACGGTCCGTGAATATCGACACCCCTCCCCACCGACAGGGAGGTCGGGAGGGTCCGGTTTGCAATGGACGGGGACTCATCGCCGCTCAGCCCGGCAGAGGCGCTCCGCCTCGGCGAGGTTCTCGGGGCGGTTGATGTTGAAGAACGGGTCGAACGGCTCGGTCGGGAACGGCACCTCCACGAGGCGGTGGCGGGCCGTCCACGCGTCGATCTTGCGCAGCCGTTCCCCCACCAGCGCCGCACGCAGATCGCCCGCGAGGGCCACGGGCCAGAGCCCGAAGACCGGATGGCTCCGCTCCCCCGACCGGGCGCACGCGAGGTCCGCCGCCGCCTCTTCCGCGGCCGCCAGGAGCCGGTCCACGAGGTCGAGGGGAAAGAAGGGGGCGTCGGTGGCGAAGGTCGCGATCCGGCGGGCCGCGGGCGCGTGCCGGGCCGCCCAGTCCATGCCGGTGAGGACGCCGGCGAGCGGACCGTGAAACCCCTCCACCACGTCGGCCGCCACCGTCAGGCCGAAGTCCGCGAACCGGGCGGGGTCGCCGTTGGCGTTGAGCAGGAGCGGCCCGACCTGCGGGCGCGCCCGCGCGAGCGCGCGGGAGAGGAGCGTTTCCCCGCCGAGGGTCTCGAGGCACTTGTCGCCGCCGCCCATGCGGCGCGACCGCCCGCCGGCGAGGAGGACGCCGACGACGTCAGACGGCATCTTCGGCCAGGCTCGCCTTGCGCTGGACGCGGGGACTCTCCTCCGGCACCCGGTCGGGGTCGGCGTCGAAGGCGATGCGGCCGCCGCCCGAGACGCAGAGGAACCGCTTGCCCCTGGCCCGCCCGATCAGCGTCAGGTTCGCCCGGCGGGCGAGCTCGACCCCCCAGGCCGTGAACCCCGACCGGGAGATGAGGATCGGGATCCGCATCTGGACGCACTTGATGACCATCTCGCTGGTCAGGCGGCCCGTGGTGTAGAAGAGCTTGTCCTCCGGCCCCATGCCGTTGAGGAGCATGTAGCCGGCGATCTTGTCGATGGCGTTGTGCCGCCCCACGTCCTCCATGTAGATCAGGGGCCGGTCGGCCTCGCACAGCACGCACCCGTGGATGGCGCCCGCGCGCAGATAGATGCTCGGCTGGGTGTTGATCGCCCGCGACAGCCCGTAGATCCACGAGGTCCGCACGACCGCGTCCGGCGGCAGGACGACCTCGTCGAACTTCTCCATCACGTCGCCGAACACCGTGCCCTGGGCGCACCCGGAGGTCAGCGTCTTGCGCTTCAGCTTCTCCTCGAAGTCGGTTTCGCGCTCCGTCCGGACCACGACGACGTCGATCTCCTCGTCGACGTCGATGCCGACGATCTCGTCCTCCGGCCGGAGCATGTTCTGGTTCAGCAGGTAGCCGACCGCCAGGCATTCGGGGTAGTCCCCGATGGTCATCATGGTGACCACTTCCCGGGAGTTGAGGAAGAGCGTGAGCGGCCGCTCCACCGGCACCGCCGCCTCCGTGTCCGCACCCGTGTGGTCGACGGCGCGGACGGTCTCCACGAGGCGCGGATCCCCCGGGTCCGGAGTCACGACGAATCTGGACATGGCACCACTATGCGCCGCCGGCGCGCTTCCGCCAAGAGACTCCCGGCGAGGACGCGCGACGGCCGTCAGCGAGAGGGAGACCGGGTGGACCGGCCGCGCCCCGAGGGTCCCCTCTCCCGTCTTGCGGGAGAGGGACAGGGTGAGGGTGTCTACCAGGGGGGCACAACTTCGAAAACCCCGGTTCCGGCGCATCGAGCCCCTTGCAAAGTGTTATATTTTCCGGAATATAACGCCCATGGGAAACGGTGCCATCCCGCGCGAGGCGGAAACGGTCGAGAGCGAGCGTCTCTGGCTGGCGGCGCAGGGTCGGCCGGCGGACGGCGGCCTCGTCGATCCGTTCGGACGGCGCGTGACGTACCTGCGGGTCTCGGTCACGGACCGCTGCGACTTCCGTTGCGTCTACTGCATGGCGGAAGACATGAGCTTCCTGCCCAAGGCCGAGGTCCTCACCCTGGAGGAGCTGGACCGGATTTGCGGCGCGTTCGTGGAGCGCGGCGTCCGCAAGCTTCGGATCACCGGCGGGGAACCGCTGGTCCGGCGGGACGTCATGCGGCTGTTCCGCCGGCTCGGCCGGCACCTGGACTCGGGCCTCCTGGACGAGCTCACGCTGACCACCAACGGCAGCCAGCTCGCCAGGCACGCCGCCGGCCTGTACGCGGCGGGCGTCCGGCGGATCAACGTGTCCCTCGACACCCTGGACCCGGAGAAGTTCCGCGCCATCACGCGGCGGGGAGACCTCTCCCGGGTGCTGGAGGGCATCCGCGCCGCGCGGGCGGCGGGCCACGAGATCAAGATCAACACCGTCGCGCTCCGGGGCGTGAACGACGGCGAATTCGACACCCTCGTCCGCTGGTGCGGCGACGAGGGATTCGACCTGACGCTGATCGAGACGATGCCCATGGGCGAGATCGACGAGGACCGCACCGACCGGTACCTGCCGCTGTCGATGGTCCGCGCCGACCTGGAGAAGCGCTGGACGCTGGAGGAGACGGACTACCGCACCGGCGGCCCGTCCCGCTACGCGCGCGTCCGCGAGACCGGCCGCCGCCTCGGGTTCATCACCCCGCTGTCCCACAACTTCTGCGAGTCCTGCAACCGCGTCCGCCTCACCTGCACGGGCACCCTGTACATGTGCCTCGGACAGCAGGACGCGGCGGACCTGCGCGCGCCGCTCCGCCTCGCGCCGGGCGACGACGCGCTGCTCCGCGCCAGCATCGACGAGGCCATCGGCCGCAAACCCAAGGGCCACGACTTCGTCATCGACCGCCGCCACGGGGACCCGGCCGTCCCCCGGCACATGAGCGTCACCGGCGGCTAGCCATGCCGGGTCTTGCGCGGCCCCGGCGGTCCGGAGCGCCGTTGCCCGAACGACGGACCGCGCCGCCGTCCACCCCGCCGCTCCCCCTTCCAGGATTCCTCTGCGAAACGCGGTTGGGGCGGCGCGTCGTTCTCCGACGCCCTCACCCTGTCCCTCTCCCGCACGCGGGAGAGGGGACCCTCGGGGCGCGGCCGGGCCTCTCATGCCGAACGCCAGGATCGCCTTCGTAGCGGCGGACACGGCGCCGGCGCGGGAGACGCGCGCGGCGCTCCAGGCGCGGTACGCCCACGTGCCGCCCGCCAGGGCCGACGTCGTCGTGGCCATCGGCGGCGACGGCTTCATGCTGGAGACGCTGCACCGGTTCATGAACCGGGGCATGCCGATCTACGGCCTCAACCGGGGATCGGTCGGGTTCCTGATGAACGAGTTCGGCGACGGGGACCTGACGGACCGGGTGGCGAAGGCGGAGACCGTGACGCTGCATCCGCTGCGCATGACGGTCAGGACGGCGGGCGGGAACAGACGGCGCGCCGTCGCGGTCAACGAAGTCTCCCTGCTCCGCGAGACCCACCAGGCGGCGAAGCTCCGCATCACGGTGGATAAGG
The DNA here is from genome assembly GCA_963663355.2 of Alphaproteobacteria bacterium. Taxonomy (GTDB): domain Bacteria; phylum Pseudomonadota; class Alphaproteobacteria; order UBA2966; family UBA2966; genus UBA2966. The sequence goes on along the minus strand of CAXXKS010000001.1, from coordinate 689,906 downwards.
TCGTCCGGCTCGACGAGCTCATCTGCGACGGCGTCCTGATCTCGACGCCGGCCGGCAGCACGGCCTACAACCTGTCCGCCCACGGGCCGATCCTGCCGCTCTCCGCCGAGGTGCTCGCCCTCACGCCGATCAGCGCCTTCCGCCCCCGGCGCTGGCGCGGCGCGATCCTGCCACGGGGCGCCAAGGTCCGGTTCGACGTGCTCGACAGCGCCAAGCGGCCGGTCAGCGCGGTGGCGGATCACACGGAGGTCCGGGACGTGGTCTCCGTCGACGTGCGCGAGGACGGCGGGCGGCGCCTGCGGCTCCTGTTCGACCCGGAGCACGACCTCGAGGAGCGCATCCTGAACGAACAGTTCGCGCCCTGAGTCCGGGCCCCCCTACCCCGGTTTCGCGGCCGCCATGAAGCGGTCGCGCACGCCCATCCCGTCGATGGGAATGACCCCGATGCCCTCGGGCATTCCGGGCGCGCACTTGACGACCAGGACGTGGGGGCCGGGCTCCCCGAGGAGGCGGGTCACGGCCGGCGCGACCTCGGCCTCCCGGTCGACGACCGTGACGCTCTCCACCCCCGCGCCCCTGGCGACCTCTTCCAGCCGGAGGTTGCCGGCCGTGAACGAGCGCTGGAACCCGGTGGAGCCGTACGACCGGTTGTCGACGATGACGAGCATGTAGTTGCGCGGGCGCACGAGTCCGACGGTGGCCAGCGTTCCCATGTTCATGGTCACCGATCCGTCGCCGTCCAGGGCGACGACCGTGCGGTCCTGCGCCATCGCCAGCCCCAGGCCGATGGAGGAGGAGAGCCCCATCGACCCGAACATGTAGAAGTTCTCCGGCCGGTCCCGCAGCTCGAAGATCTCCTGGCTCGGGTGGCCGATGTTGCAGACGACGAGCTCGTCGCCGATCGCGCTCATGATCTCGCGGGTGGCTTCGTAGCGGCGCATGGGGTCCCCCTACCGGTGTTCGGGCACGTAGGAGTCCGCGTCCTGCCAGAAGCTGAACGGGAACAGGAACGCAACCGGCTTCTCGTTGGCCAGGGCCCACGCGATCCCCTCGTCCACGCCGTCGAGGTCCGAGGGATGCGCGACGGGCACGCACCTGACTCCCGAGGCTTCCATGACGCCCTCGACGGCGTCTCCCATGGGCACCTGGGCCTCGATCCGCTCGCCCGCGCTGCCGCGGTGGCTGACCAGCATGACGATCGGGATGCTGTAGTAGTTCACGAGGGAGCACACCGCGTTGACGATGTTGCCGTAGCCTGAGTTCTGCATGACGATGGCCGGGCGGCGGCCCGCCAGCCAGGCGCCCGCGAGAATGCCGATGCCCTCTTCCTCCCGCGTGACCGGCGTGTAGGTCACCTCGGCGTCGCCCTCGAGTATCTCGATGACCTCGCCGAGAAGGCTGCACGGCACGGAGACGAAGAAGTCGATGCCGTGGCCGCGCACACGCCGGTACAACTGCCCCGCGGGACTGCCCGATGCCGCGGCCGGTGGAGTGTTCATGTCGATTCGATCCGTGCTGCGTCCGTCGTGGCCGCATTCAACCGGAAGCGGCGGCGCGGCGCAAATCGGGCTTCCGGCCGTCCCGAGTCGTCCGCGGACCTTGATTCGCCGGGGCTGCGTCCCGATCATGCGGCCGCGCCGGTTCTGATGATCGGGGAGACCGTCATGCCGTCCCATGGATTTCGCGGGCCCCGGAGGGCCGCGCCCTTGCTGTTCGCCGTCGTGCTGGCCGTCATGCCGTGGCGCCCGGCCCTGGCCGTCGAGCCCGTGTTCGCGCCCGGCGGAATCGCCATCAAGGGAGCCGACCCCGTGGCGTACTTCGCCGAGGGAACGCCGCGCATCGGCGACGGGTCGTTCAGCCACGACTGGAACGGGGCGACCTGGCTGTTCGCGAACGCGGAGAACCGCGACGCGTTCGCGGCCGAGCCCGAACGGTACGCGCCCCGGTACGGCGGGTACTGCGCCTACGCGGTGGGCAACGGGTACACCGCCAAGATCGAGCCCGACGCCTGGAGCATCGTCGACGGCAAGCTCTACCTGAACTACAACCGGGCCGTGCGGGCGCTGTGGTCGGTCCGCCGCTCCCACTACATCGAAGAGGCGGACAGGAACTGGCCCCGGCTTCTGGAGGGCTCGGACGGCTGAGCTTCCGTCCCGCGCCGGGGCCGCGGTCAAGTTGACTCGCGTTTCCGCATATGTTTCACAAGCCCGCGAAACGGACCACCCCGAACCGGCCCAGGCGCCGACGGAGGACCGCGCGGTGTCGCTGACCTACGAAGACGTTCAGGAAATCCTCAAGATCATCGACCAGTCGTCGACCCGGGAGATCCACATCGAGGTCGACGACTTCAAGCTGATCGTCCGCAAGCACGACGCCGACGCCCCCCCGGCCGCCGACGCTCCTCCCGTTCCGTCCGCGCCTCCCCCCGCGGCGCCCGAACCGGCGGCGGCGGATTCCGCCTCGCCGCCCGAGGCGGAGCCCGCGGCCGAAGCCGCCGCCTCCGCCGCGCCGAGCGAGACCGCCGTGGCGCTCACGTCCCCGCTGTCCGGAACGTTCTACCGGGCGCCGGCGCCGGGCGCCGACCCCTTCGTCGAGGAAGGCGACGAGGTCGGGAGCGGCGACACCGTCTGCATTCTCGACGTGATGAAGGTGATGAACACCCTGAAGGCGCCCTGCGACGGCACGGTGGCGCGCATCCCGGTCGAGAACGCGGAAGCGGTGGGGGCGGGGCAGCCCGTCATGTGGTTCGAGCCCCGCTAGCCGGCGCTGGCGAGGGTCCAATGCTCCGCCGGGTCCTGATCGCCAACCGCGGCGAGATCGCCGTGCGGGTCATCCGCGCCTGCCGGGAGCTGGGCATCGAGACGGTGGCCGTCTACTCCGAGGCCGACCGCGACTCGCTCCATGTCCGCCTCGCCGACAAGGCGGTCTGCATCGGCCCGGCGCAGGCGGCGCGGAGCTACCTCAACGCCGGGTCGCTGATCGGCGCCGCCATGTACGTGAAGGCCGACGGCATTCACCCGGGCTACGGTTTCCTCGCCGAGAACGCCGCGTTCTCCGACGCCTGCGTCGAGGCCGGCATCAAGTTCGTCGGTCCCACGGGAGAGTCCATCCGGCGGATGGCGGACAAGGCCGCGGCGCGCACCGCGGCGGCGGACGCCGGCGTGCCGACGGTTCCGGGCTCCGACGGCAAGGCCATCGACGCGGGCGCGCTGGCCGAGGTCGCCGAGAGGATCGGCTATCCGGTCCTGATCAAGGCGGCGGCGGGCGGCGGCGGGCGGGGCATGATGCTCGCCGGGACGCCGGCCGAGCTGTCCCGGAACGCCCTGTCGGCCCAGGCCGAGGCGCAGGCGGCGTTCGGCGACTCGTCGATCTACCTGGAGAAGTACATCGGCAACGCGCGCCACGTGGAGGTCCAGGTGCTGGGCGACGGGCGGGGCAGCGTCGTCCACGTGGGCGAGCGCGACTGCTCCATGCAGCGGCGCCACCAGAAGCTGGTGGAGGAAGGCCCCTGCCCGGTCCTCGAGCCCGGCCTGCGGACGGAACTCCACGAGGCCGCCGCCGCCCTGGCCGCGAGCGTGGACTACGAGGGCGCCGGCACCGTCGAATTCCTCCTGGACCTGGACGGGAACGCCGTCTACTTCATCGAGATGAACACGCGCATCCAGGTGGAGCACCCGGTGACCGAGATGCTGACCGGCGTCGACCTCGTGCGCGAGCAGCTCCTGATCGCGGGCGGCGAAGGCCTGGGGCTGGCGCAGACGGACGTGACGCTGCGCGGCCACGCCATCGAATGCCGCGTCAACGCGGAAGACGGCGCCCGCAACTTCATGCCGTCCCCCGGAACGCTCGCCGCGTACGCCGCGCCCGGCGGCCCCGGCGTGCGGGTCGATTCCCATTGCTACGCCGGCTACACCGTGCCGCCCTACTACGATTCCATGATCGCCAAGGTCATCGTCTGGGCCCCCGACCGGGCCGAAGCCATCGAGAAGATGCGGGCGGCCCTGGCGGGCTACGTCATCGACGGCATTCCGTCGACCATCCCCTTCCACCTGTCCCTGATCGATATGGACGCCTTCCGCACGAGCGCGTTCAACACGCGGTGGCTGGAAGAAAACATCGAGCGGGTGATGCCACAGGAGAGCATGGCGGCATGAGCGGACAGCTTCGGATCTGGGAAACGGCGCTGCGGGACGCCCATCAGAGCCTCTGGGCGACCCGCATGACGAGCGAGATGATGGAGCCCATCCTGCCCACCATGGACCGGGCGGGCTACGGCTTCCTGGGGATCGCGGGTTCGGCGGTGTTCGAGTCCTGCATCTACTACCTGGCCGAGGATCCCTGGGAACGCCTCCGCATGATCCAGCGGCTCGCCCCGCGCACGCTCAAGAACGTCTATATCCGGAGCCTCAACGTCCTCGGCTGGGACCTGTTCGCCGACGACGTGTTCCCGCTGACCATCGATGCGCTGGCGCGGCACGGCATCGGCTGCATCAACACGTTCGACGCGCTCAACGACACGCGCAACATGACCGTGTCCATCGAGGCGACGAAGGCCGCGGGCCTGCACGCCGTGGCCTCCATCGTGTTCAGCGAGAGCCCGGTCCACACCGACGAGCACTTCGTGGAGAAGGGGAAGGAACTCGTCGCCCTCGGCGTGGACGCGGTCCAGATCAAGGACTCCGGCGCCCTGCTGACGCCGGACCGCGTCCGCACCCTCGTGCCGGCGATGCGGGCGGCGATCGGCGATCGCGTCGACCTCCACCTGCACACGCACTGCACCTCGGGGCTCGGACCCCTCGTCGCCCTCGAGGCCCTCCCCCTGGGCGTCGACGTGGTGCACACGGCGATCTCGCCGCTGGCCCACGCGACGTCGAACCCGCCGACCGAGCTGATCGCCGGCGAGGCGCGCGACCGGGGCATGGACCTCGACCTGGACTTCGACAAGGTGGACGAGATCGCGGAGCATTTCCGGCAACAGGCGATCAGGCACGGCAAGCCCATCGGCGCGCCCGTCGCCTACGACCCGGGGCTGTTCCGGCACCAGGTTCCGGGCGGCATGCGGAGCAACCTGGAGAAGCAGATGGAGGAGATCGGACTGCGCGACAAGCTCCCCGCCGTGCTCGAGGAGATCGTCCGCATGCGCGAGGAGCTGGGCTGGCCCATCATGGTGAGCCCGATGTCCCAGTTCATCGGGGTCCAGGCGCTGCTGAACGTCGTCGAGGCCGAGCGGTACACGACCGTCCAGACCGAGATCAAGCGCTACGTCCTGGGCTGGTACGGCGAGCTGGCCGCGCCCGTCGACCCCAACGTCCTCGACCGGATCTCCGACGGCGAGGAACCGATCTCGGAGCGTCCGGGCGCCCTGCTCGATCCCATGGTGGAGAGCTTCCGGGCGAAGCACGGCCCGTTCGACTCGGACGAGGAGCTGATCCTGGCCATGCACTTCAAGCCCAAGCTCCTCGACGACTGGCGCGAGGCCCGCAAGGTCCGCGCGGGGCGGCCCACGGCGCGGACGCCGGTGGCCACCCTGGTCCAGGAGCTGACCCACCGGCCCGAGGTCTCCTACGTCTTCGTGGAGAAGGGCAACACCCGGCTCAGCCACGTCGCCTGAACGGCCCGCCGCCCTTCGGCATGGAGATCCTCGCGGACTCGCTGAACGCCGGGCTTCTCTACGCGATCGCCGCCTCGATCCTGTCGGGCGTCCTTTTCGGTTTCGCCGGATTCGGAGCGGGCCTGATCATGTCGCCACTGTTCGCGGTCATCTTCAGTCCGACGGACGCCATCGCCATCGTGACCATGACCAGCACCACGGCCGTCGTCCTGTTGTGGCCGCAGATCAGGCGGCGCGTGCAGGTTCGGGAAGCGTTGCCCGTCGCCGTTTGCGGCGCCGCGACCATTCCGTTCGGGACGTACGTCCTGCTCGCGGTCGACGCGGATCTCATGCGCCGCTGCATCGGCGGATTCGTGCTGCTCTTCGCCGCGGTCATGCTGACGGGATGGACGTACCGGGGGCCGCGCGGGTCCGTCGCCGGCGGCCTGACGGGCCTGCTCTCCGGACTCGTCGCCGGATCGAGCGCGACGTCCGGCCCGATCTACTCCCTCTACCTTCTGTCCGCGCCCGTCGAAGCCGCGGTGACGCGGGCCAACATCCTGTTCGTCTCGACGATATTCCCCATCAGCACGATCGTCTCCATGGCGGCCCAGGGCGCCATCGAACGCCAGACGCTGATCAGGTTCGCCCTGATCACGCTCCCATATGCGCTGGGAATCTGGGCCGGCGCCCGGATTTTTCGGACCGCCTCGGACCGTCTGTACCGGCGGGCCGCGCTCTGGTTCGTCTTCGCCGTCGGCCTGGCGGTCCTGGTCGTCTGAGCCGCCCGCCCCGGCGCCGGCGTGGAACGGCGCGGCCGCATGCGGCCGTTCGGGCCGGGAAGCCCGCCGCGATACTTCCAGGGACCCGGACTATCGTGCCATTCGCGCCCGTCCGCGGTATCGTGGGGGTCCCCGCAGAAACGCCATGGAGGACTCCGCGTGACATCGGATTCCCCGGGGGCCCGCCTCGACGCCGCGCGGGTCTCCGCGTTCGTCGACGAGGTGTGGGAACGGGAGATCGTCCCCGAGCTCGAGACCTACATCCGGATCCCCGCCAAGTCCCCCGCGTTCGACGCCGACTGGCGGGCCAACGGCCACATCGACGAGGCGGCCGCGCACGTCGAGGGCTGGTGCCGGGCGCGCGGGATCGCGGACCTCCACGTCGAGACCGTCCGGCTCGAGGGCCGCACGCCCCTGATCTACATGGAGCACCCGGGCACCGCGCCCCATGCCGGCGGCGAGACGGTGCTGCTCTACGGCCACCTGGACAAGCAGCCCGAGATGTCGGGCTGGCGCGACGGCCTCGGGCCCTGGACCCCGGCGCGCGAGGGCGACCGGCTCTACGGCCGCGGCGGCGCGGACGACGGCTACGCCGCCTACGCGTCCCTGGCCGCGATCGAGGCCCTGCACCGGTTCGGCGGCGGACACGCCCGCTGCGTGATCCTCATCGAGGCGTCCGAGGAGAGCGGCAGCCCCGACCTGCCCTTCCACATCGACGCGCTCGCGGCACGGATCGGGGCCCCGAACCTCGTCGTCTGCCTCGATTCCGGCTGCGGCGACTACGACCGGCTCTGGGGCACGACCTCCCTCAGGGGGCTGGTCTCCGGGACGCTGAGGGTGGACATCCTCGAGGAGGGCGTGCACAGCGGCGACGCCAGCGGCATCGTCGCCTCCAGCTTCCGGATCGCGCGCCGGCTTCTGTCGCGGATCGACGACGAGGAGTCGGGGGCCGTCCGGGTGGCGTCCGCCAACGTGGACATCCCGCCCGGGCGGGCGACCCAGGCGGCGGTCGCCGCGCAGACCCTCGGCGACACGGTCTGGCGCAAGTTCCCCTTCGTCGACGGCGCGCGGGCGACCGGGTCCGACCTCGCCGAACTGATCCTCGACCGGACGTGGCGGCCGGCGCTCTCCGTCACCGGACAGGCGGGGCTGCCGGACCTCGCGGACGCCGGCAACGTGCTCCGGCCGGGGACGTCCCTGGCGCTGTCCCTGCGCCTCCCGCCGACCGCGGACGCCGCGCGCGTCGCGGCCGACCTCGAGAGGACGCTGACGGAAGACCCGCCCTACGGCGCCCGGATCGCCGCCGGGTTCGACACCGCGGCCGGCGGCTGGGACGCCCCGCCCCTGGCGGGCTGGCTCGAGGCCGCGACGGACGAGGCGTCCAGGACCTACTTCGGCAAGCCGGCCGTCTACATGGGCGAGGGCGGCACGATCCCCTTCATGGGGATGCTCGGCGAGAAGTTTCCCGGTGCGCAGTTCCTGATCACCGGACTGCTGGGCCCCGGCTCCAACGCGCACGGCCCCAACGAGTTCCTGCATATCCCCACGGGCAAGAAGCTCACCGCCTGCGTCGCCCACCTCCTCATGGCGCATGCGATGGCGGCGTCCGCCGCCGGGTGACCGGGCGGACTCTTTCGTCGCCAGGGAGCCTCATGGTTCCGACAGACAGTCGCCCTCCCGGCCTCCCCCCTGTCAGGGGGGAGGCCGGGAGGGGGTCGGCGGAGTTTCGGGGATGAGCAGGATCGTCATTGGAAGTTCCGCAAGAGCGGGGGCGAGGGTGACCGGAGCGGTTCCCGTCCAACCGGAACCGCACCACGTGTCAGCACATTGCGGAGACCCAGCGGGATACTTCGGGCGCCGAATCGTCACACGCCGAAGCGGCGCGCCGACCGCGAGCTCATGTCGGGTCGATCGGATCCGAAGCCGGGTTCCGGTCGCGCGCGCCACCTTCTCCGGCGTCCGGGTCGATGGGCTCGTGCGCCAAGGCGAACTGCGGACCGAGACGCTCGTACTCCGCGCGATACTCCGGATCCTCGCTCCACGCCTCGTGCAGTTCGGACAGTTTGGTCATCGCTCCACCTCTCCCGCGTCCCGGTGCCAATTCGATTTCCCGCCACGGCGTCGGACAGATGTTCTGAGACGACAACTACCTGACAGTTTAATTGCCAGCATGCGAAAACTATCGGGCAATTACCCTGTCTTTACGCACAGACGGTCTGCGAAATCGACGAAGCCAACGGAGTCAAAGTTTGTTTTCTCATGAATCTAACGATTTACTTGGTCCATCCCCAACTACAGCGGAGATACGTCTTGTCAGGTTTTTCCGCAGTTCGTTTGGTTCGGTCCACACAAGGTGGTTATATTGACGTGTATCAAAATGAATCTTATCCAAAAAATCTTCTCGACATGTAAATATAACCGGAATATTGAGACCGTGTGCAAACCCCGCCTCATAGTATACGCCGCCACGCACCCCCGTAGTACCATGTGTGAAATCTGCCACAACAAATCGGGATCTGCGTATCTCAGAAATGATCTCGTCGTCAATCTTGTTCACATGCTCCTGTTGATCGATTCGCACCGGTTCATATCCTGCTTCTCGAATGGCTGGGTCAAATCCATGTTTCCAAGCCGCGCTCATGGATTCGTCAAACCACATCGCGACAAAGGCTCTTGAAGAAGCCTTATAAGTATTTTCCAATTCGGATAATCTTGCATAACCTTCCATAGTTAAGATACATGTTTTCTGTCCATGATTCATTGAACTGCAATCGATCAAGTTACGATTTTTCAGATAATCCATCAGGAATGAAAAATCACTTCGACCGATGCATCCGGAATGAGAAAGAAGCTCAAGATAGATTTTTTCAGAATCGCTTAAATTCATATGGTTATATAAGTTAGCGAAGGTACTATAGGTCACACCAGTTCCTAGTAATTCTGAATGTTTCTCCAAGTATTTGAGAATTCCATCTGTACGGTCCGAAATTTTTTTATTTCCGTATTTTTCAGTATATTTAAGTGTATCTGAAGTGATTTCTGGACACAAATTTCCTAGAAATCTCTGCTCAACAAGCCACGTTGTAAGCTTCACTTTTTTGTGATCATCGTAATTTCTCAAATTAACTTCAGCGGTTCCGGTGACGAAATATTTACCGCCAGTACGGGGTGAATCGATCAAGCGTCCATCACGCTCATTTGAATTCGACGTGATGACGGGTGTACCCCAGATCGCGCACGTTGAGTGTTCATTCATGTACTTGTCCATGTTGTTGGCATAATCAATACCCCGACTACTCGTCGTGCGGTATCGACAAAATACTGAACCTCCTCAGGATTGAGAGGACGGGTGAGAATAGCACGCTCGCGATAGGATAACCATTTCTTGAGTACTTGGTAGCCGCCGAGCTTGTAATTCCAGACGGCAGCGGGAACGTTACGCCAGAAAGCGTTGGCGTTCAGATACACATCGAACGTCGTTTCGCCGAACATGGGCAGGGCGTCGCCGAGGGCGTCGCGTTCTTCGGGCGTGTAGGCGCGTTCGACGACACGGCCCTGGCCGGGCATCACGGCGCCGCCTTGGCCGTAACGGCCCCATCCGGCCGTTACCGCGAAGTCCTCGCCCGCCATGTTGCGCCCGTCCACGGTGGCGGGGACGGCGACGGCGGCTATTTCCGGCCGGAGGGGCGCCCGGGTGACGCCGGGAACGGGCGTGTCGGGGTCGAGCAGCGCCGCGAGCTCGCGCCCGCGCGCCGCCGACCGGGCGAGCTCGTCCGCCGCGCCCCCGGCCCCGCCGTCCGGCCAGCCGGGCAGCGGGATGCGCGGCCATTCCATGCGCAGCGCCCCGGCGTTGGCCTCGCGGTAGGCCGGATCGTGGAGCGTGGCGAGGGCGTGATGGAACAGGTCTTCGACGCTCGCGTCGAGGCGGTCGAGATAACGTTGCGCCGTGGCCGAGAGATTGGCGCGATGTGCGCTACTATCACCCTTTCCCATACCGTCGTCGCGAAGCCATGCGGGAAACATGTTGGCGCCACGTTCGATCAGGTGATGCGAGCCCATGAGTTCCGTAAACACAGCCTGCGGTTCCGTTGCTCCTTGCCGCAAGTGCTGAGCGGCAGACAGCCATAGGTTCCCCTTGAACACATGCGGCTTGTAGTCGGCACGCTTCTCATCCAGAAGCTTTGTTTCGGCCTCCCAATAGAGCCACCGGTTATCGAACGGCCGATAGGTGACGCGGATGAAGCCGGCTTCATCCGGCCCCCCACGCATAAGCAGCGCATCGCGTCCTGATCGGGCATCGAACCGCCCCGTAGACTTGATAGCGGCCGGACATCGCCGCTCCATGTCCGCGTGGCTCAACATCGGATCGAAATAGTCGCCGATTCGTGCCTTGAGCCGGTCGAGGTCGGTATCGACGAGAAATGCGTCGCGGTTGGTCAGAACCCCATGAAACTTGACCGGGAACAGATCGGGCAGCGCGGGCCAGTCGAACCAGTCTTCGCTCACCGCAGTATGCGCGAAAGGCAGACCGAGCGGCAGGACAGGCTCGATGCCTTGGTAGAGCGCGCCCGGTTCCGCGTCCATGGACTCCAGCAATGACGCGGGCTTGCCCCTCCCCCAGAGATGCCGGAAGCCGATCTCCCGCGCGGGGGCGTGATCGGCCTTGCGCACCAGCGTGGCGATGGCGGTGCCAACCTGAATGCCCACCGGATCGCCTTCGGTCGAGAAGATGCTCGGGTCCGGCGTGCCGTCCGGCGCCACCTTACCCGTCTTGTACTTGTCCCCGTTCAGGCAGTCGATACGGATCTCATCGAACGCTTCAAGGTAGCGTTCCCGCATCCCCGTGAAGGACAGCCCGTCGAGCCACGAGTAGTTGGAGATGAAGCAGACCACGCCCCGGCCCGTCTTCTCCGCGATCCGCCGATCAGCCATGCGGAAGAAGCGGACGTAGAGGTCGTTCAAGCCTCGCCCTTCCGGCCTTCGCGCGCGCTTGGTCGTGCGGTAGGCGTCCGTCAACTCCCGCTCTTCATCCATCGCCACGCCGGGATGACCGTTGTAGGGTGGGTTGCCGAGGATGACGAGGATTGGCGCGTCCCGCTTCACCCGTTCCGCCCGTTCACGCTCCTCCTCCAGCTCGGGGAAGGGCAGAGGCTTCGCCGCGCGCGGCTCCCAGCCGGTGAGTGCGTTGGTGAGGAACACCCCGGCGCGCTCCGTCCCGTCGTCCGCCAGCGGCGCGTCGAGGTCCCGCAGGGTCAGCCCGACCTGGAGATGGGCGACCACGAAGGGTGCCGGCATGATCTCGAAGCCGAACACCCGGCCCAGGGCCGCCTGCCGCACCCGAGCGCCCGCCAGCGCGCCGAGGCCCCGGCCCTCCAGGTCGGCGGCGATGCGGCGCAGCACTTCCGCCAGATAGGCCCCGGTGCCGCAGCACGGGTCGAGTACGTAGACGTTCTCCGCCGCCAGCCCGTCGGCGATGCCGAGGTCGTCCTTCAGCGCGTTGTCCACGCGCGCGACCATGTAGCGCACCACTTCGTTCGGCGTGTACCAGACGCCGAGCTGCCTGCGGAGCTCGGGGTCGAACGCCTCCAGGAACGGCTCGTAGAAGTAGGGCACCGCCTCGCCCTCGTTGAAGCGGGCGAAGAAGGCGGCGCGGTCCACCCGGTCCAGCGCGGCGGCGGTCCAGTCCAGCACTTCCACGAGGCCGAGCGGCTGCAGACGGCCGGGGTCCGACAGTTGCTGGAACAGCGCCCGCAGCACCGGCGCGCGCAGGTGCCAGACCGCTTCGCGCCAACGGAATGCGCCCGTCGGCGGCGGCGTCTGCCGCGCCCACAGCACCCAGGCCGAGAAGACGCCGTAGAACAGCGTCTGCACAAGCGTCGAATGGAAGAAGCGCGCGCCCCTCTCGCCCTCGAAGCGGACGCCCAGCGCCTCCTCCAGCGCCGCGCGCACCGCCGCGAGGGTTGGCGCGTCGCCCGCCGCCTCCACGCGCGCCAGCCCGTCGCGCGCGTAGGACGCGAGCAGCCACGCCAGGTCCTTCGGCTCCGCGAGCACCGCGCGGTGCGACAGCGCGCGGGCGAGGTATTCCCCGAGCCCCGCGCCCGCGTCGCGGGCGAAGGCGCGGGGCTTCCCCAACTTGCGGTGGAAGTCCTCCGCGTCGTTGGCAAGCCGGAAGGTCTCCAGCTTCGCCGGGCGCCCCGCAGCGTCCTCGCCCACGAGCACGAAGTCCCGCGTGTTCGTCACCAGCACCAGCCGGTAGCGGTTCCAGTAGCGGCTCACCTGATCGCCCTTCGCGGTCAGCCAGGCGTCGTCGTCCGCGGGTTTCACCTCCACGACGCCGCGCTCGGGCGTCCGTCCCTCCCGCGGGCGGCCCTTCTGAACCTGCCTTGCCGCGTAGAGGCCAAAGTCGGGATGGCCCGCGCCCTGGTCGGCGAGTTCGGCGACGCAAAACACCTTGGGCTTGAGCGCCGCGCCCACCGCGTTCAGCAACCCGGCGAGCGCGGGATAGCTCGACCGCTCCCCCGTCGCGCCGCCGGAGGCGCGCACGCGGGCGAGGTCGGCGAAGTACGCCTCGGCCGCCGCCACGAGGTTCGCGCTGGTTCCCGTCATCGCCTACCTTGTCGCCGAGCGCGCCGCGACATGCAAGCGCCCATGCGAAGGAGCCGGGATCGGGGCCGGCCGGCTGGCTCGCCGGAGGGTGCAGACGCCTGCCGCTGCGACCGGCGCGTCGTTCTCCGACACCCTCACCCTGTCCCCCGACAGGGGGGAAGCCGGGAGGGTTCGGGGATGAGCAGGATCGTCATTGGAAGTTCCACAAGCGGGGGGTGAGGGTGACCCCGTCGAACCGGAACCGCACCACATGTCCGCGGGTTGCGGAGACCCTGCGGGGTCCGACCCCTACGCCTCCCCGGCGGGTCAAGGACCGAGCGCGTCGGCCAGCCGGGCGCCGCAGCGGACCAGCACGGCCTTCTTCCGTTGACCGCGCAAGGCGATGCTGCCGGAGCGGAGTCTTTTCAAGTCGTTCCTGTGAAGACCCTTTCCATGAGCGAGCACCGGAACGAACTCGAACACGAGATCGTGCGGCAGCCATCCATCCGCCATGTCGGCACCGCCCTCGAGCTGCTCCAACGCCGCCCGGGGCCTGAACGCGCCGCTTTTCAACTCGATGGGCGCGACCCAGACCCTGTCGTGTCCTCCATCGTCTTCTTTGCCGACGAACAGATAGTCACACCGTTTCCCGGAATCCTGGACCTGCGACGCTTCGCAATCCAGGTCGACGATGACGCGACTCTTCGGCGCCCCGTTCATGCGAAGCGAGCACCCGTCCTTTTCGCAACGCGTGGCGTGGCAGCGGGCATGCGTGCTCCCGGCCACCTCCGCGACCGGACCGGTCACCGCGCCACGCTTCCCTGCATGCCGTTGGAAATCTTCACGCTCTCGTTGTAGAGCCGTTCGCTGACGACGTCGTAGTCGGTCGGATAAAGGCCGCTTTCCACATCGAGCTCGACTTCCTCGACGACCGACCCCTTGGGCCGGCGCTTGGACCGGAACAGCCACGCGCCGACCTGACCGGGACGGAGCGCGACCCCGCCGTCCCGCCTTCGGGACTTGGGCAGTTGGGAGCGCCGCACGATGTTGGCGAGCTCCTCGAGCAGCCACTCGCTGTGCGTCGTGACGATCACCCGGACGCCCGCGCAGACGAGCTCCGCGAGCTGGCGGGTGAACTCGACCTGCATGGCGGGGTGGAGATGCGCTTCAGGCTCTTCGACGATCAGAACGTCGCCGGGTTCGACCAGGTGACGGAGATACAGCACAACCGGCGCAAGCTCGGAGACCATGGAGGAGGCGTTCATCAAGGGAAGGTCGTACGCCCATCCGTCCGGCCGGTAGACGAAGCGCGGGTAGCCGGTCCCCTCCGACCTTTCGACGCGCACCGACCCGGCGAGGATGGCCTTTTCGATCTCCGCGCCGAGATCGCGCTCGGGCTTTCGCGGTGGATGGTCGTCGATCGCGATGAGTTGTTCGAGGAAATCGGCCGACACTCCCGAAAGCAGGGGCATGCCCGCCTCGGGACGAAGGCCCGCCCTCGCCGCACCTCCGATCAGGGCGCTCACCACCACGCCGTGCGCGTGCATCACGCCGGTCCGGTCGGCGGGAAGATAATGCGCGGCGTGGGGGAGTCCGACGATACGGGGCAGAACACGTTCCGCCAGGGACTCCAGGGCGTACCAAACGAGGCCGCCTTCATACTCTTCCGAATCCGGCGCGAGAACGACTCCCGCCAACTTTCTAAACAAACTTTCGATCGTACCGCCGACATCCCGCTTGTCGAACGGCACGGCCATGCCCTCCGGGATCCCCGTCTCGAGTTTCAGCCCGCCACCCTTCCGAACCAGCACGTGTTCCAAGGGTCCGAAGCCTTCCGAGATGGACGGCCTCAGTACAATGCGTGCGCCTCTTCGGCTTTCCTTGCGGGTCAATGCGTGGAAATCGGCGACACCGAAACAGCGGCATATTTCGTCCCCGACCGCTCCACCGTGCCGGGAGAGTTCCTCGAAGATCGCGCGGGATATCGACGCGGGAAGCGCATGTCCCGTCTCTTCGGTCGAGCCCGTTATGCCGAGAAACTCCGTCGCCAATCCTGCGAGCTCGTTCGTTATTCCCTTGGGCGGATTCTCCATCCGAACGTCCCGAAATACCCCGCGTCCCAGCGAAGAAAGCCGCTGACCGTGCAGGAAACCGCCGCCGAAACAGCGGTACAGGGCGTAGATCAGGATGGCCAGATAGGATTTGCCCGTGTTGCTAGGTCCGACGAACACCGTCAGCGGGCGCAGGTCCAGCTTGGCCTCGGCGATCGGCCCGAAATCGGTCACCTCGATTTCAAGAGTATCTTGCGGGGGTGAGCCGCTCATGTCCCTACGCTCCCGTCCCTGGCGGCCGGACCGCGTTACCTTAGCACGACGGCAGCCGGCGTCGTTGCGGGCCGGTGCACGAGCCTCAGGGTAGCGCCCGAACTCTCGAACGATTGCAGCGATACGCGCCGCGTGGACCGGCACGCCCGCGTGCTCGCCGGAATACACGGGTAGCCCCCCGGGACGCACCCCGTGTTATGTGTTGCCGCCCGGTTCCATCGGCAATGTATGAGCGGAACACGTGAGCTCGGACCGCCCGGAGATCGATCCGCGACTCCGCCGTCGCATCGACCGCAAGCTCGCGGAAATCGAACGGCGCGAGTCCGTGCGGATTTTCCTCGCGGTCGAGTCCGGCAGCCGCGCGTGGGGCTTCCCCTCGCCCGACAGCGACTACGACGTGCGCTTCCTCTATGCACGGCCGCGCGACTGGTATCTTTCCATCGACGCGCGCAGAGACGTGATCGAATGCCCGCTCGAGGACGTCCTGGACGTCAACGGCTGGGACGTCAGGAAGGCGCTGCAACTGCTGCTCAAGGCCAATCCGGTCCTCGCCGAGTGGCTGTCCTCGCCGATCCGCTATCGGGAGGACGCGACGGCCGTGGCGGCGTTCCGCGACCTCGCCGCGCGCACCGGATTCCGCCGCCCGGCGCGGTATCACTACCTCCGCCTCGGCCGCGCGCAATACGAAAGGGAGATCGCGGGACGCGGGACGGTGCGGCTGAAACGATATTTCTACGCCTTGCGCCCGGCGCTCGCCCTGCTCTGGCTGCGCACGCGGGCCGACGCGCCGCCGATGGACCTGCCGGCCCTGCGCGCCGGTCTCGACCTGGATCGCGCGCTCGACCGGGCCATCGACGAGCTGACGGCGCGCAAGGCCGAGGGCAGCGAGATGGGCACCGGCCCGCGCATCGGCATGCTCGACCGGTTCATCGAGGCGGAATTCGCCGCCGCCGGGGACATGGCGGGCGTGTCGGGCGACCCGCCTCCCGCCCTGCAAGACGCCGCCAACGCGCTGTTTCGCGCCATCGTCACCAGCGAGCGGCGGACTTCATCCGGTCGGGCATCCGGTCCCGGAACCGGCGGGTCCGGATGACACGATATCGAGGATCGCCGCGACCCGCCGGGCGGCGGCGGCGAAATACCGGACCTCTTCGGGACGCAACGCCCGGCCGAGGACGTTCCGTTCCCTGTACGAAAGCCATTTCCTGAGCACCCGGTAGCCCCCGAGCCCGTGGCAGCAAGGTCCCCTTCATGGGAATGCTCGGCGAGAAGTTCCCCGGCGCGCAGTTCCTGATCACCGGACTGCTGGGCCACGGCTCCAACGCGCACGGCCCCAACGAGTTCCTGCACATCCCCACGGGCAAGAAGCTCACCGTCTGCGTCGCCCACCTCCTCATGGCCCACGCAACGGCGGCATCCGCCGCCCGGTGAACGGGCGGGAATGCTCATAGCTGCGGAACCTGATCGCCCAGCCCATCCCGCTCTGAGTCGACGTCGGAAGTGATTGGCGACTCTTGCATTTGGGTTACGTCAAGCGCATATGGCACGTGGTGGAAGTCTGGGAGGAAATATGACCACAACGACACCCACTGCCGACCGAGCCGAAGAGCAATCGACCGTCATCTCCGACGGTGCCGCGTCACTGGCACGTCTGAGGCGCGTCGACCTCCGGAAAGCCTGGACTACGGAGGACCAGGACTTCACGCCCTGGCTCGTGAAGAACCTCGACGTGCTGGCGGAAACGCTCGGAATGGAACTGAAATCCGAGGCTCGGGAGAAATCTGTCGGCCCGTTTCGCGCCGATATCTTATGCAAGGAAATTGGCTCCGATTCCTGGGTGCTGATCGAAAACCAGTTGGAGCGGACCGACCACAGCCATCTCGGACAGTTGCTGACCTATGCGGCCGGTCTCGAGGCCGTGACTATCGTCTGGATTGCAAAATCCTTCACCGAAGAACACCGTGCAGCACTCGACTGGCTGAACGGGATCACCGACGAACATTTCCGCTTCTTCGGGCTAGAGGTCGAACTGTGGCGAATCGGCACCTCGCCAGCGGCACCCAAGTTCAATGTCGTCTCGAAACCGAACGACTGGTCCCGATCAGTGTCGCGAGCGGCGGCCGGCGGCGAAGTGTCGGAGACGCAATTGTTACAGATAGCATACTGGCGTGCGCTTCAAGAGGTGCTCAAAGCCACGCCTGGGCCGGTTTCCAGCAACCGTAGGCCACGGCCATTATATTTGGGCCATGCCATCGGTCGCACCGGATTCAGCCTGAACGCGGTAATGGTACCACGGGAGGGCCGCATTCGGACGGAACTTTACATTTCCGGAAGCGACGCGAAGACATTTTTCAGTCTTTTGTCGCAACAAAAGGAAGAGATCGAGAAGGAATTTGGCGATTCTCTGGACTGGCAGGAATTGCCGGAAGGGCAGGACTGTCGGATCGCGTACTTTCTCGACGGCGTCGATCCGATGAATGAAGCGGGATGGTCGCGACAGCATCTATGGCTCGCCGAGCAACTGAACGCCATGCACAGCGTTTTTTCTGACCGCGTCAGGAATCTGAATCTCGCCGATGGGCTAGTGTTCTGTCTGATTAATTAGTTGAGTAATGTGGTTGTCTGTTGTGCAATGGCGCCCTGACGATTACGAGGGTGTGTGCCATGGGACGACGGGCAACGAAGATTGTGCTGAGCGACGAGGAGCGGGCGGAGCTTCAGCGGTGGCGCCGACGGCGCACGGGGAGTTCGGGGCTGTACGTCCGTGCGGGGATCGTGCTGGACTGCGCGGCGGGGCATTCCGGCGCGGAGGTCGCCGAACGGAACCGGACCAGCCAGCAGACCGTGACCAAGTGGCGGCGGCGGTTCGCCGGCAAGCGCTTGGCCGGACTGTCGGATGCGCCCCGGACCGGCCAGCCGCGCCGCCACGGCGACGAGAAGGTGCAGGAGGTTCTGGACGCGACGCTGAACCGGCGCCCGAGGAACGCGACGCACTGGAGCGTGCGCAGCCTGTCGGCGGAACTCGGCGTCCCGCGGGACTTCGTGCATCGGGTTTGGCGAGCGTTTGGCCTGAAGCCCCATCTGTCGCACAGCTTCAAGCTGTCGACCGATCCGCACTTCGTGGAGAAGGTGCGCGACGTCGTCGGCCTCTACCTGGATCCGCCGGACAAGGCGTTGGTGCTGTGCGTGGACGAGAAGAGCCGGATTCAGGCGCTGGACCGGACCCAACGGTCGTTGCCCCTGAACTACGGCACGCCGGAGACGCGCACCCACGACTACCGGCGCTACGGCACGACGACGCTGTTCGCGGCCTTGGACATCGCGACGGGCAAGGTCATCGGCCAGCTCAAGCGCCGCCACCGCAGCATCGACTTCATCGGCTTCCTGCGGCATATCGACCGGGTCGTTCCCGCCGATCTCGCGGTCCACCTGATCCTCGACAACTACGGCGCCCACAAGACCGCGAAGGTCAAACAGTGGCTGCTCCGTCACCCGCGGTTCCATTGCCATTTCACGCCGACCTACAGTTCCTGGATCAACCTGGTCGAGCGTTTCTTCGCCAGCTTGACGGAACACCAGTTGCGACGTGGCAGCCATCGTTCCGTCGTCGCCCTGGAGCGGGCAATCCGTGGCTACCTGGAGATGCACAACGAGCAGCCGACGCCATTCCGCTGGACCAAATCCGCCGACGAGATCATCGAATCGGTGAACAGTGTACTTCAATTAATTAATCGGACAGAACACTAGGCGACGACTGAACCTGGGCCGGCAAACGGACGTTCCGTTCCCCTTGCTGGGGACGGGCGCGCCCCGCACAATTCGCGTTTCGTTCGGGCGCATAGACGGAGATTTCCTAGCACCCGATGGTGCTGATTGTCGACATCATCGCCCCTCCCCGGCACTCCCGCACCCGGTCTCCGCCGTGCGCATTGGCGCTTCCGGCGTCAGCGGCCACAGTAACCACTTGACCGGATGGGAGGGCTGCAACGATATCCACCTATACCGCGGTCGTCGAGCGTTGCTCGGAGACCGGCCTCTACGTGGGCTATGTCCCCGGCTTCCCCGGCGCCCACAGCCAGGGCCAGACGCTTGACGAGCTCAACGCCGACCTCCGGGACGTCATCGCCCCGATCCTCGACGACGGCGCGGCGGCCCGACTCTGGCCCGAGGGTGGCGAGCGCGCTAATATCCGCTCCATGGCGATGATGCTCTCGAAGACCTACGAGGCCCTCAAGGCAGCCGGATCGCCGGACGAAAAGGCTCGGGACACGGCGGAGGAAATCGCCGGGTACGACAATCGCCTCGCGAAGATCGAGGCCGACCTCACGCCTCTGAAGTGGATGCTTGGCCTGAATCCGGCCTTTTCCCTGACACTGATCGCGAAAACCTCTTTCGCTTAGTCCAGGGTCGGATCCCGGAAACAAATTCCGTCAAGTCGCCGTGCCATGCGCTGGTCGTCCGTGCGTCCCCCTGTCGCCACCCTCACCCTGTCCCTCTCCCGCACGCGGGAGAGGGGACCCTTGGGGCGCGGCCGCGCCATGAAGTCTCCTCCCCCCTGACAGGGGAGGTCGGGAGGGGGACGGGACGCTAATTCCTCGCCATCGAGTTGCTGGCGGTCACGTGGACCGTGCGGTCGGACGGGTCCCGGCTGATGCCCATGGGGTCTTCGCCCTTTCGAAGGGACTCGAGGCCCTCCTTCAGCCGCCGCCGGAACATGGCGACGCCCCTGTCCGACGACGCCAGGTTTTCCATGGCATGCACGGCGATGGGCCCCTGGCTGACCTGCGCCTCGCGGTCGTCCGGCTCGCGCTGGGTCTCTTCGTAGCTTCGGCGCGCGGCCTGGGTGCCGCTGGCGCGCCCCTCCCGGGCCTGGGCGAGCACGGACGGCACGGGTTTGCCGTCGACCACGCGGAGACGTTCGATGTGGAACCCCATGGTGTGGGTATTGTCCACGGGCACCCACCAGCCGATGAGACGGGATTGCTCGCTGTCGGGGCTTTCCTCGGAATAGTAGGGGTCCGGAATCGAACGCGCGTTGGGCACGAAGTTCTCCGCGATGCGGGTGTACTGGGCGCCGTTGGAAAGCGTCGACTTCCGGATATAGATCATGCCCGTCGGCGTCTCCTCGAAGTCCAGTCGCCGCGAGCCGTGGTCCCCGAACAGGTCGGTGAACTGCGACCCGCTGATGGTCTGGTGGAGGAACGCGGTGTGGATCGGATCCATGGCGTTCTCCTGGATCTGCAGCCAGTTGCATTCGGCGACGGCGCCGCGGCTTATGTTCCGGTACGCGACCAGCACCGCGTCGTCGCGGGCGAGGTTGTCGTACTCGGGAAACTGGGGCTGCAGTTCGGGCGGCCCCATGTACGCGAAGACCAGGCCGCCGTATTCGTGCGTCGGATACCAGTCCTGCCGCACGTTTTCCCTGCTCCTGCTTTCCGGCGGCTCGGCAGGCTGTTCGAGGCAGCGGCCCTCGACGTCGAAGAGCCAGCCGTGATAGCAGCAGCGGATCCCCTCGGGCTCGATCCTGGCGTACTCCATCGACGTGCCGCGATGGGCGCAATGCCTGTCGATCAGGCCCGTGCGGCCGTTGCCGTCCCGAAACCCCACGAGGTCCTCGCCGAGGATACGGACGCTTTTGGGCAGGTCCCCCAGCTCCTCGGACAGGCAGAACGGCTGCCAGTAGCGCCGCAACAGCTCGCCCATGGGGGTGCCGAACTCGACGTGGGTCAGTTCGGCGTTCTCCCGGGGGCGGCGCGCGATCCGGCCGTAGCCCGTCATCTCGTTCATCGACGGTCTCCTCGCAAAACCGAAAGGAGGGGAACGGCGGGAGGGCCTCCCGCCGTTCCCGGTGCCGTCAGCTGCCGTCCAGGTGGTGGTTGTCCTCGAAATAGAAGTCCTTCCAGCCGTCCGGCTTCTTGGGAAGATCGCCGATCTTGTGCAGGAAGTTCGCGAACACCATCGTGTGCTTCGGCGTGGCGTCGAACGCGACCTCGTTCTTGTCCGTCAACATCGCCTTCACCAGTTCCGGGTCGAGCTTGGTCTTGGTGTACTTGATGTAGAGCTCGGCCGCTTCCAGCGGATTGGCGTTCACCCAGGCCAGCGCTTCGTCGAACGCCCCGGTGACCGCCTTGTACGTCTTCGGGTTCTTGTCCTTGAACTCCTGGCCCGCCATCATCAGCAGAACCGAGTGCTGGCCGCCCATGATGTCGTAGGACGTGACGACCGTGCGCGCCTTGCCGCTCTGCAGTTCCTGGTAGGAATAGGGCAGCGTGGCGAAGTGGCTCTTCACCGACTGCCCGCCCGAGACGATCGCGGCATATGCGGTGGGATGCTTCATCGACACGACGAGGTTGTCGAGCCTGACCGGATCGCCCCACAGCTTCTCGGCATAGATCTGCAGAACCACGGCCTGGACGGACACCTTCGCGGCCGGCGTCGCGATCTTGTGGTCCTCGATCGTCAGATAATCCTCGATCTTCTGGATCCTGGGATCGTTGGTGATGAGCTTCAAGGGCATGTCCGCGATGCCCCGCGCCACCTTGAACGCGCCGTCCGATTTGGCCCAGAGCTTGATCACCCCGCCGATGCCGATCGAGGCGAAATCGACCGTCTTGGAGAGGAGCGCCTTGGTGTTGTTGGCGGCGCCGCTGATCTTGAACAGCTTGACTTCGGGCGGCGTCAGGCCGAGCGCCTTGGCGTTCTTTTCGATGAGCTTGTGCTCGAGCACGACGTGCAGCGGCACGTAGAGCAGTCCGAACTGCTGGCTGAGGTTGACCACGCCGACCTCGGCGTTGGCGGGCGCCGCCGAGACGGCCGCCATCATGACGCCGGCCGCGCCGGCCGCGAGCAGGTTTCTCCTCGCTAAGCGTTTCATATTCGCCTCCTTGAAGATTTTCGGGAAATGCCGTCCCGGATGCCGGGCTCGATCCGGCCTTCCGCCGCGACACGGTCGGCTCCACGCGCGCGATGGGGAAGTCGCGCGGCCGGGAACTCTTTCCGCGCACACTATCGCAAGGAAGGGTGATAGGACATTCCAATTATCGGAAATCACTGATATGATTTTCCTATCACAAAACGGTATGCTTTGGCTCAATTCGCGATCCGCGGGCACAGCCGTCAAAATCCGGGCCACGGCAGGAGGTTCGTGCGGCGGTTCCGAAGTTCGTGCGATCCCGCACGGCGTTCCCGTCACGGCTCGTTCCGGCCCCGGACTGTGCGCGAACTGTGCGAATTCATCCATGGGGAGAGGACCGTGCCGAATATCCCGCACCTCGAACGGTTCGTCGCCGTCGCGGAAGAGCTCAGTTTCCGGAAGGCCGCCGCCAGGCTCAACATGTCGCAGCCGCCGCTGAGCGATTCGATTCGCCAACTGGAGGACGAGCTCGGCACGCAGCTGCTGAAACGGTCGCGGCGGTCCGTCGCGTTGACCGAAGCGGGCGCGGTCTTTCTCGACCGCGCGCGTCTGGTCCTGTCCCAGCTCGCCGAAGCGATGGACGTCACGCAAGGGATCGCCCGCGGCATGCACGGCCACGTCTCCGTGGGCTTCAATCCCGCCGCGAGCTACGAGATACTTCCCCGGATCGTGCGCCGGTTCCGGGCCCGCTTTCCCGGCGTGAGCCTCGGGCTCGAGGAATTGAGCACGTCGGAGCGCGAGGGCGCGTTGTTGCAGAGGCGCATCGACGTGGCCCTGTTTCACGTGCCCACGGTCGCGAGGCCGGGCATCCGCCGGGAGGCGATCCTGCGGGAGCGCCTGGTCGCCGTTCTGCCCGGCGACCACCCGCTGGCCGGGCAGACTGAAATCGACCTTCGGGACCTGAGGGACGAAACGTTCCTGCTGCTTCCCTCGCGCCAGGAGACCGGCAATCGGGCGCGCATCCTCTACGCCTGTCAGCGGGCCGGGTTCATTCCCAAGGACATACGGCAGGTGGACCGCATCCACAACGCCGTGAGTCAGGTCTCGGCGGGCCTGGGCGTGACCCTGTGCCCCGCCTCCGTGGGACGGTTCTCGCCGCCCGGCGCGGTCTACGTCCCGCTCGAGGATCCGGCGTCGGAACTGAACATCGAATGCGGCGTTTCCTGCCGGTCGGACGACGACTCGGCCCTGACGGCGGGATTCATCGACATCGCCCGCGGGTTCGGCCGCGAGTTCATGGTAGCTCAGGCATCGCCGGGAGACGATGCCCGGAGCGGACTCAGGCGAGCCAGGAGGACGGGTCCTCGATCAGCTCCTTGAGGCGGGCCAGGAAGCGCGCGCACGGCGCGCCGTCGACGACCCGGTGGTCGAAGGACAGCACGAAGGTTGCGCGGTCGCGCGCCGCCACGCCGTCCCCCTCGACGACCGGCACGCGGCGCACGCGCCCGACGCCCAGGATCGCCGCCTGGGGCGGATTGAGCACCGGCGTGAACCAGTCCACGCCCATGCCGCCCAGGTTGGTGACCGTGAAGGTCCCCCCTTCCAGGTCCTCGGGGCTCAACCGCCGGGCGCGCGCCCTTTCCGCGAGGTCCGCCACCGCCCGGGCGATGTCCCCGAGCCCCGCCTCGCCCGCGTTCCGGACGACGGGGACGGTCAGGCCGTCCTCGGTGTCCACGGCGACGTTGAGATTGATCCGGGCGTACCGGTGGACGGCGCCGTCGACCAGCGCCGCGTTGAGCGCGGGGTTGTCCCCGAGCGCCGCCGCCGTCGCCAGAAGGACGATGTCGTTGATCGTAGGCTCGACCCCGAACGCCTCCTTCCAGGCGTCCCGCCTGTTCCGCCGGACCTCCAGGCAGGCCGTGAAATCGACCTCGACGCCTTCGGTGACCTGGGGCGCCCGCGCCCAGTTCGCCGACAGGCGCTCCGCCGCGACCTTGCGGATCCCCGCGAGCGGCACGACCTCCACCCCTTCGGGCGCCTCGTCCTTCTTCCGGGGCGCCGTGCCGGACGCCACCGCCGTCTGCACGTCCTCCTTGGTCACGCGGCCGCCCGGACCGGTGCCCTCGAGCGCGTCGGCGTCGATGCCGTGGCGGTCGGCGAGGCGCCGGGCCACGGGGGTCACCCGCTCCTTCGGCGGCGCGTCGGCGGCCGCGGGAGCGGGCGCCTGCTCGGGCTCGTCGGGGACCTCCTCGCCGGCCTCGCCGATCCACGCCAGGGTCGCGCCCACCGGAAGCTCCCGGTCGGCCTTTCCGACGATCTTCAGCAGGACGCCGCCGATGGGCGCCTCCACGTCCACGACGGCCTTGTCCGTCTCGACGGCGAGAATCTCGTCGCCCTCCGCGATCACGTCGCCCTCCGAGACCTTCCATTCGACGACGCGTCCGGTCTCCATGGTGTGACCGAACGCCGCCAAGCGAAACCGCGTCGCCATGCCGCCCGCCCTCCGCTCAGGCCATGACGCGGCGGACGGCGTCGACGACGCTGTCCACCTGGGGCACCACGCTGTCCGCCAGCGGCGGCGCGAAGGGCATCGGCACGTGGGGCATGCCGACGCGGGTGACGGGCGCCTGCAGGTCCCCGAAGCAGTTCTCCGCGATCGTCGCGGCAATCTCCGCCCCGGTCCCGGCGAACGACGAGTCCTCCTCGCAGACGACCGCGCGGCCGGTCTTGCGCACCGAGGCGCAGATCGTCTCGGTGTCGAGCGGCGAGAGGGTGCGCGGGTCGATGACCTCGATGTCGTATCCGTCGTCCTCCAGGATCACGCCGGCCTGCAGCGCCTTGCCCACCATGGGGCCGACCGCCACCACCGTCGCGTCCTCGCCCTCGCGCTTCGTCTCGGCCTCGCCGAAGGGGATCAGGTACTCCCCCTCCGGCACGTCGCCCTCGGCCGTGTAGATGCGCTTGTACTCGAAGAACAGCACCGGGTCGGGGCTGCGCACCGCCGTCTTGAGCAGGCCCTTGGCGTCCCTCGGCGTCGACGGCACGACGACCTGGAGGCCGGGCACGTGCATGAACCAGGACTCCATGATCTGGGAGTGCTGCGCCGCGATGTAGCGGCCCAGCCCGCAGGGCAGCCGTATCACGATGGGGACGCTGGCCTGGCCCCCCGTCATGTAGCGCATCTTGGCGGCCTGGTTGACGACCTCGTCCATGGCGCAGGTGATGAAGTCGAGATACATGATCTCGACCACGGGACGCATGCCCGCCATGGCGGCGCCGACGCCCAGGCCGACGATTCCGGCCTCGGCGATGGGCGTCTCGAAGATGCGGCCGGGGAAGCGCTCGGCGATGCCCTCCGTCACCGTGTAGGGGCCGCCGTGGGCCACGACGTCCTCGCCGATCACGAAGACGCTCTCGTCGCGCTCCATCTCCTCGTGGAGGGCGTCGTGGAGGGCGTCGCGAATCGTCAGCGTGCTCATGCGTCCACCCTCCATTCCGTGTCCAGCACGTCGGTGTGGGCCGCCTCGAGGGGCGGATAGGCGCTCTCGTCGGCGAACGCGACGGAAGCCGCCACGGCCTCCTTCGCCGCGGCCTGGATTTCCTCGTCCTCCCGCCCGGTCAGCCACTGGCGCTCCGACATGTACGCGCGGAAGATGTCGATCGGGTCCCGGTTGGCCCGCCACTCGTCGACCTCCTCCCGGGTCCGGTACTCCTCGCGGTCGCCCAAGCTGTGCCCGTAATAGCGGTAGGTCCGGGCCTCGATGAGCGTGGGTCCCTCGCCGCGGCGGGCCCGGCCTATGGCGTCCCCGGCCGCCTCGTACACCTCGACGATGTCCTGGCCGTCCACGGACACGCCGGGGATGTCGTAGGACGCCGCCATCGTGGCCACCGAGTCCACGACCGCGACGTTCTCGCGCCGCACCCACTGCTGGAACCCGTTGTTCTCGCAGACGTAGACGACCGGCAGATCCCACAGGGACCCCATGAGGATGCTTTCGTGGAACGGCCCCCGCGCGGCGGCGCCGTCGCCGAAGAAGCAGACCGACACCTGGTCCGTGCCGCGGATTTTCGTCGCCATGGCCGTCCCCGTCGCCGGGCCGATGCCCCCGGCGACGATGCCGTTGGCGCCCAGGATGTTCTTGGAGAGGTCGGCCACGTGCATGGATCCGCCCTTGCCCGAGCAGGTCCCCGTCTCCCGGCCGAACAGCTCCGCCATCATGTCGTTCATCGGGGCGCCCTTGGCCAGGCAGTGCCCGTGGCTGCGGTGCGTGCCCAGGATGTAGTCGTCGTCCCGAAGGTGGGCGCAGACGCCCACGCCCACCGCCTCCTCGCCGCAATAGAGGTGAAGCGTGCCGACCACGTTCCCGAGGCCGGTCTGGCGGTTCGCCTCCTCCTCGAACAGGCGGATGCGCCACATGTCCCGGTACATCTTCCTGGCGAGCTCGCCGTCGAGCGTCATGCGCGTTCCTCCCTGCCGGTATCGCGCCCGCCGGAGGCAGCGGCGGGCGTTCATGTCGATACGTCCCGATTATGCGGGCGGAACCCGCTCGATCAAGAGAGGGGCCGCGTGTTTCCCGGTCCGGCCGCGTGGTAGTCTCGCGGGACCGCGTGAACCCCGGAACGCGATCCGATGGACGACGACGACATCCTGGCGCTTCCTCCGCGCGTGCTCGGCCAGGCCCAGCGCGAATCCTATTTCGAGACAGGGTACCTCGTGGTCGACGGCCTGATCGGGGACGGCTGGCTGTCCCGGCTGCGCGCCGCAGTGGACGAGACCGTCGAGCGGTCCCGGGCGATGACGGAGTCGGACGCGGCGATCTGGCTCGAAGACGGCCACGCCCCGGACGACCCGCGCCTCCTGCGGCTCAACTGTCCCGACGCGCATCACCCCGATTTCCGGGCCTACGCGACGGAGTCGATCCTGCCCGACGTCGCCGCCGACCTCGTCGGCCCCGACGTCCGGTTCAGCCATTCGCTGCTGAACTTCAAATGGGCCCGCGTGGGCCAGGAGGTGAAGTGGCACCAGGACATCCAGTTCTATCCTCACACCAACTACTCGCCGCTCTCGATCGGGACGTTCCTGGAGGACGTGGGGCCGGACCAGGGCCCCGTCCGCGCCGTGCCCGGCAGCCACAGGGGCGGCGTGTACCGCCATTACACGGACGACGGCGTCTGGGCGGCCTGCATCCAGGAGCGGGACCTCGCGGACCTGCGGACCGCCGAGGCGCCCGCGCTCACGGGGCCGGCGGGCACGATCACGGTGCACAACTGCCGCACGGTCCACGGGTCCGACGCCAACCGCTCCGGGCGCGGACGGCCGCTCCTGGTCAACGCCTACACGGCGGCGGACGCCCTGCCCTACACCGTCCTGCCCCAACGCAGCGCCAACACCGGAACGATCGTCCGCGGCGCGCCCGCCACCCATGCCCGGCACGACCCCCGCCCCTGCCCCCTGCCGCCCGACTGGTCCGGCGGCTTCTCCGCGAGGAACGCCGCGACCGGGAAGGTCCGGGGTGACGCCGGGGGGCGCGGGGAAAGCGGTTCCGGTCGAACGTGAGCCGTTCTATCCGGCCCGGCCCAGGCGATACACTTTCGCCGCCGTGCCGCCGAGCAACGCCTCCCGGTCGGCGGCCGGCGCGCCGATGGCGTCCAGAATGTCCCCCAGGGCCTCCCACCAGCCGCCGTAAGTGCCCATGATGGTCATGACCGGCCAGTTGCTGCCGAACATCAGCCGTTCTCCCCCGAACGCCTCGAGCAGGCACTCCACCCACGGCCGCACCGACTCCGCCGTCCATTCCTGGCCGGCGCGCTCTATCAGGCCCGAGACCTTGACGAAGGCGTTCGTGTCGCCGGCGATGGCGCGCATGTCCGAGGCCCACGGCTCCAGCTCCCCGGTCATGACGGAGGGCCGCCCGCCGTGGTTGATCACCGCGGTCAGGCCGGGCACCTCGAGCAGGAGCTCGCGCGTTTCGGCGAGCTGACGGCTCGTCACCATGAAGTCGCACGAGAGGCCCCGCCCGGCCAGTTGCGCGTAGGCCCGCTTCACCCTGGGGTCCCGCAGCCACGATCCGTCGAATTCCCGCGGCGGGTGGTTGCGCACGCCCTTGAACTTCGGGTGTCGCGAGAAGGCGTCGAGACTGGCCCCGAGGCGGTCCGCGTCGTCCTCCAGATCGACCCAGCCGACGACGCCGAGCGCGAAGTCCTCCTCGTCGGCGATCTCGAGGAAATAGCGCGTCTCCGCCTCTTCCGGCGCCGCCTGAACCAGCACCACGCCGTCCACTCCCGCGGCCCGCGTCAGGGGTCTCAGGTCGTCCGGCGCGAAGCTCCGCCCCAGGGCCGCGATTTTCCCTCGAATCCAGACCTTCTCCGGAAACGCGTCCTCCCAGAAGTGGATGTGCGTATCGACGATCATGCCGGCGGTCCCCGGTCGACGCCGCGTCCGGCCGGATGATAACGGAACCGGGGCGCAGGACGAAAGGCGGCGGATGCCGTGCCGGGGACGCGGCCGCGCGAACCCGGTATCCTGACGGCGAACGGAGCCCGGGAGGACGGCGCGATGGAATTGAATCTGGCCGGCAAGGTCGTGGCGGTCACCGGCGCCGGCGGGAGTCTGGGGAGCGCGGTGGCGAAGGGGTTCGCGGATCACGGCTCCCGCGTCGCCCTGCTGGACACGAACGAGACCAAGGTCCGGCAGGCGGCCCGGGAGATCGCCGGCGGCGGGCGGGCGATGGCCTTCACGACGGACGTGAGGTCCCGGCCCGCCGTGACGGCGGCCCTCGACGGCATCGAGGCCGAGTGGAGCGTTCCGGACGTCCTCGTCAACGCTGCCGGCGTCGTGAACCGGGTCGGCTTCCTCGACGAGACCGACGAGGCGTGGGACCGGGTCGTGGACACGAACCTCAAGGGCACCTGGCTCTGCTCCCAGCTCGCGGCGCGGCGCATGATCGGGGCGGGCATCGCCGGCGTGATCGTGAACTTCGGCTCCATCGTGTCCGAACTGGTCGACGCGGACCAGGTCATCTACGGCGCGACAAAGGGCGGCGTGCGAAGCCTGACCAAGGGCATGTCCATCGCCCTGGCGCCCCACGGCATCCGCGTCAACGCCGTGGGTCCCGGGACGATCGTCACCGACCTCAACCGCGACCATCTGGAGGCGCACCCCGAGCTCCTCGCCGCCCGCCTCCGGCGGACGCCGCTCGGCCGGCTCGGCACCCCGGAGGACGTGGTGAACGGCGTCCTCTATCTCGCGTCTGACGTATCGGGGTTCGTCACCGGGACGACGCTGTTCATGGAAGCCGGACGGCTGGCGCAGAACTCGGCCTGAGCGCCGGCCGCCCCGCGCCCGTTCCGCCGTCCCGGCGGCGTCTCACGGCTGACGGCGCGGGGACGATGCTGCCATAATCGGGGCGCGGGAGGCCGCAGGGACGGGCCAGGACAAGGGGCGCGGGAGGCGACGATGGGCGGGAACACGGCGGAACGGGGGTTGTTCGAGCTCTATCGGCGCGACGCGGATGAGGCCGACCGCCTGCTGTTCGGCCGCGAGACGTATCCCGACAGGCGGGGGTTCCTCGGCAAGGCCGGGCTGGCGGCCATGGGGGCGCTGGTCGGCGCGGCGATCCCGTTCCATCGAAACGTCCCGGCCCACTTCCTCCCGGTGGCCCTCGCCGCGGATGACGTCATTCGGGGGAAGGACGGCCTGACGGTGCTGAACGACCGGCCGCTGAACGCCGAGACGCCGCCGCACCTGCTCGACGACCCGATCACGCCGACGGCGCGGCACTTCGTCCGCAACAACGGCAATCCGCCGGACGACGTGGACGCGGACGCCTGGACGCTGACCGTCGACGGACTGGTCGACACCCCGATGACGCTCGGCATCAAGGAGCTCGGACAGCGCTTCGAGGTCGTGACAGAGGCCCTGACGCTGGAATGCGGCGGCAACGGCCGCGCCTTCTTCGACCCGCCGGCGAAGGGCAACCAGTGGACCTACGGCGCCGTCGCCTGCTCGGAATGGACCGGCGTCCGCCTCGCCGACGTGCTCGAGGCCGCGGGGGTCGGGGACGCCGCGGTCTACACCGCGCACGTGGGCGCCGACACCCACCTGTCGGGAAAGGAAGGCAAGCTCCCCATCTCGCGCGGCGTGCCCCTGGCGAAGGCCATGAACAGGCACACCCTCGTCGCCTTCGCCCAGAACGGCCGGCCGATCCACCCCATGAACGGCGCGCCCCTGCGCCTGGTCGTCCCCGGCTGGCCGGGATCGTGCTCGCAGAAGTGGCTGACCCGCGTCTGGCTGCGGGACCGGGTTCACGACGGCCCGAAAATGACCGGCACCTCCTATCGGGTCCCCAACCGGACGGTGGCGCCCGGCGAGAAGGTAGACAGGAAGGACTTCGTCATCATCGAGGAAATGCCGGTGAAATCGCTGATCACGCATCCGGCCTCCGGCCACGGGACGGCCGGCGGGACGCTGGAGGTGCGCGGGCACGCCTGGGCCGGAGACCGGACGGTCGACGCCGTCCGCCTGTCGATCGACTTCGGCGCGACCTGGATCGAGACCGCGCTCGACGACCCGGTGAACCCCTACGCCTGGCAGAACTGGCGCGCCGAGGTGGCGTTTCCCCGGCCCGGGTACTACGAGATCTGGGCCCGGGCGGTCGATTCGGAGGGCGTCGGCCAGCCGCACGCCATCGCCTGGAACCCGAAGGGCTACCTCAACAACGCGATGCACCGGGTGGCGGTGACCGTCGGTTAGACGGGTCCGGACGGCCGGCTCCGGGGCGGCGCGCATGCGTTCCCGGCGGCTCGGGGTCGCGGCCGGCGCGGCGCTCGTCCTCGGCTGGGCGGCGGGCGCGGCCTCGGACGGCGCCGACGAATATTTCGGACTTCCCGACGACGCGGGCCGGGAGGAGGCCGTAGCCTATTGCGGCGCCTGCCACTCCATGAAGCTGGTGACACAGCAGGGCCTGACCCGCGCCCAGTGGGCCGAGGTCCTGGCGTCGATGTACGAGGAGCACGAAATGGAGCCCCTCGAGGGCGAGGACGCGAGGCTGGTCCTCGACTACCTCGCCGCCCACGTCGGCCCCGAGAACCGGAAGCAGCGGCTGCGCGAGCGCGGGATCGTCCGCTGACGGAACACGCGGGCAGGCCGCATCTTGCCCGTCCATGAGAGCCCGCAAGGCCTTCGGGCCAGTATCGTGTCGCGTCCGTGACGGCCACACGCTTTCGTCGCCGCGACGACGGACCATGCCGCCGGGTCCCCTCTCCCTGCACAGGGAGAGGGGCAGGAATGAATGCGGCGGCACGGGCGGGAAGGCGGCCTCACTCCGGTTCGTACAGCCGGATGAGCTTCTTGCCGAAGTTGTGCCCCCGCATGAGCTCGATGAACTGCTCGGGCGCGTTCTCGAGGCCGTCGGTGACGTCTTCCCTGTACCTCAGCTTGCCGTCCCGGACCCATTGGGCGAGCCGCGCGCGGCCCTCCTCGAACCTGGCCTGGAACGAGGTGACGATGAAGCCCTCCATGCGCGCCTGGTTGATCAGCAG
Source organism: Alphaproteobacteria bacterium (assembly GCA_963663355.2). Lineage (GTDB taxonomy): Bacteria > Pseudomonadota > Alphaproteobacteria > UBA2966 > UBA2966 > UBA2966. The sequence continues at coordinate 658,232 of CAXXKS010000001.1, read as the reverse complement.
GTGCCGCAGCACGCTGGGGGCCGCCGGCTGCTCCTCGAGGTTGTACTGGGAGATCTGGCCGCAGATCACCACGCGGGCCCGGAGCGCGAGCCGGGGGACCACGGCGTCGGTGATGGGGCCGCCCACGTTGTCGAAGTAGACGTCGATCCGGTCCGGACAGGCCTCGTCGAGGGCCGCGCCCATGTCCTCCGCCGCGCGGTGGTTGATGCCCGCGTCGAAGCCGAGCTCGTCCGTGACGTACGCGACCTTTTCGTCCGACCCGGCGATGCCGACGACCCGGCAGCCGTTGAGCCTGGCGATCTGCCCCACGACGGCGCCCACGGCCCCCGACGCGGCCGATACCACGACCGTGTCGCCGGGAAGGGGCCTGCCGATCTCGAGAAAGCCGAAATAGGCCGTCAGGCCGGGCATGCCGAGGACGCCGAGTGCCGTCGACTCGGGGATGTCGGGGAACGGGACCTTCCGCGCCGTGCCGGGCCGCGCCAGCCCGTACTCCTGCCATCCCAGCCGTCCCTCGACCATGTCGCCGACGGCGAAGGCGTCGGTGTCGGTGCGGACCACCTCGCCCACGATGCCCCCGACGATGACCTCGCCGATCGCCAGCGGCGGCACGTAGGACCGCGCGTCGTTCATCCGGCCGCGCATGTACGGGTCGAGGGACAGGTAGCGCGCCCGCACCAGGGCCTCGCCGGGACCCGGATCCTCGATGGGAGCCTCGACGAGCTCGAAGTCGGAAAGCTCGGGATACCCCCTGGGCCGCCTCTTGAGCACGATGCGCCGGTTGACGTTCCGCATGTCGGTCTCCCCTGTTCGATGCCGGAGTCGCGCCCGTTTATGACCGTTGCCGCAGCGTCCCGCAAGCGTCGGCCCGCGTGTTGTGTGCCCCCGTCCCCCGCGCTAAACATCGGCCATGATCGAGCGTCCGCGCATCGCCGTCGCCCAGTTGAACCCCACCATGGGAGACCTCGCCGGAAACGTGGCGCTGCTCAGGAAGGCGCGCGCCGAGGCCGCCGCCCGGAACGCCGACCTCGTCGTGGCGACGGAACTGGCGGTGACCGGATACCCGCCGGAGGACCTTGTCCTCAAGCGGGCGTTTCAGGACGCCGCGGCCGAAGCGGCGAAGGAGTTGGCGTCGGACACCGGGGACGGCGGACCCGCGATGATCGTCGGTGCGCCCTGGCGGGCGGAGGGACGGCCCCACAACGCCGCCCTGCTTCTGGCCGGCGGGGAGGTCGCCGCGCGGGCGAGCAAGGTCGATCTGCCCAACTACGGCGTGTTCGACGAGAAGCGCGTGTTCGCGCCGGGCGCGGCCGCCGCTCCGGTCGAGTGGCGGGGGCACCGGCTCGGAGTCATGGTCTGCGAGGACATGTGGACGCCGGCCCCCGCGAAGGCCCTGGCGTCCGCCGGAGCGGCGCTGCTCGTCGTCGTCAACGGGTCGCCCTACGAGCACGACAAGTCCGGCGAACGGCTGGCCCTGGCGCGGGAGCGGGTGGGGGAGACCGGCCTGCCCCTGATCTACGCCAACCAGGTCGGCGGCCAGGACGAGGTCGTCTTCGACGGCGCCTCGTTCGTCGTCAACGCGGACGGCGCCGTCGCCGCCCGGCTGCCGTCGTGGCGCGAGGAGGTCGCCGTCACCGAATGGGAGGTCGGCGCGTCGGGCGCATGGACCTGCGCCGCGGGAGAGGTTTGCGGCGCGGTCGACGGCCTGGAAGGCGTGTACCGGGCGATGGTCACGGGCCTCCGGGACTACGTGCGGAAAAATCGGTTCCCCGGCGTGGTCCTGGGCCTGTCCGGCGGGATCGACTCGGCACTGTCGGCGGCGGTGGCCGTCGATGCGCTGGGCGCGGAACGCGTGCGCTGCGTGATGATGCCGTCCGCCTACACCTCGCGCGAGAGCCTCGACGACGCCGCCGAGTGCGTGGCGCTCCTCGGCGCCCGCCTCGACGACGTGCCGATCGTTCCCGCCGTGGACGCCTGCGGCGGCATGCTCGCGCCGCTGTTCGAGGGGACGGAGCCCGGCATCGCGGAGGAGAACATCCAGGCGCGCCTCCGGGGCATGCTCCTGATGGCGGTCTCCAACCGGTTCGGGCACATGGTGCTGACGACGGGCAACAAGTCCGAGATGTCCGTGGGCTACGCCACGCTCTACGGCGACATGTGCGGCGGCTATTCGGTGCTCAAGGACGTCTACAAGACCACGGTCTTCGCGCTCTCGCGCTGGCGCAACCGGCACCTGCCCGAGGGCGCGCTCGGGCCTTCGGGCCGCGTCGTGCCGGAAAACGTCATCGTCAAGCCGCCGACGGCCGAGCTGCGGCCCGGCCAGAAGGACGAGGACTCGCTGCCTCCCTACGACGTGCTGGACGGCATCCTGCGCTGTCTCGTGGAGGAGGAGATGGCCTTCGAGGAGATCGTGGCCCGGGGCCATCCCGCGGACGTGGTGGCCCGCGTCGAGAACCTTCTCTACGTCGCGGAGTACAAGCGCCGGCAGGCGCCGCCGGGCGTCAAGATCACGCGCAGGAACTTCGGGCGCGACCGCCGCTACCCGGTCACGAACCGCTACCGGGACGCCCGCCGGGGCGCGGGATCGGGCCCCGCTTGAACAGCCCCGGCCCGTGCGGTTGAATTCGCCGTCATCTCCACAGGTCAGGTCCGAACTCTTGGGACTCGCGCTGTATAACACGGCGACGCGGCGCAAGGAGCCGTTCCGGCCGCTCGACCCGCGGCACGTGCGCATGTACGTGTGCGGGCCGACGGTCTACGACTACGCCCACATCGGCAACGCCCGGACCTTCGTCGCCTTCGATCTGCTCAACCGCGTGCTGCGCCGCCGGTTCGAACGGGTCACATGCGTCCGCAACATCACCGACGTCGAGGACAAGATCATCGCCGCCGCGAGGGAGACCGGGGAGACCATCGAGCAGGTGACGGAGCGGACCGGGCGCGCCTTCCACGAGGACATGGAGGCCCTGGGCCTGCTTCCGCCCGACGTCGAGCCCCGGGCGACCGATCATGTCCCCGAGATGATCGCCATGATCGAAACGCTGATCGGCAAGGGCCACGCCTACGAGGCGGAAGGCCACGTCCTGTTCGCGGTGTCGTCGGACGGGTCCTACGGTTCCCTGTCGCGGCGCGACCGGGAGGACATGATCGCCGGCGCCCGCGTCGAGGTGGCGCCCTACAAGCGGGACCCGTGCGACTTCGTGCTGTGGAAGCCCTCGACGCCGGAGCAGCCCGGCTGGGACGGGCCCTGGGGGCGGGGGCGTCCGGGCTGGCACATCGAATGCTCCGCCATGAGCGAGAAGTACCTGGACGTCCCCTTCGACATCCACGGCGGCGGTCTCGACCTCGTCTTCCCTCATCACGAGAACGAACTCGCCCAGAGCGCCTGCGCCCACGACGGGGGCGAGTTCGTGAAGACCTGGGTGCACAGCGGCTTCGTCACCGTCGGAGGCCGGAAGATGTCGAAGTCGCTGGGCAACTTCAGGACCGCGCGCGAGGTCCTGGCGGACCATCCCGGCGAAGCCGTTCGCCTCGCCCTGCTGTCCACGCACTACCGCCAGCCGTTCGACTGGACCGACGACGGAGTGCGCCGGGCCAGGGCGGCGCTCGACCGCTGGTACCGGGCGGCCGGCGACGCGCCGCCCGCCGGCGACGCGCCGGCCGGGGTGACGGAGGCCCTCGACGACGACCTCAACGCGGCGCTCGCCGTCTCCGAGATGCACGCGCTGGCCGACCGGGCCCTGGCCGGCGACGGGGGCGCGGCCGGGGCTCTCCGCGCGGCGGGGAACCTCATGGGCCTGCTCGAGGGCGACGCCGGGTCCTGGTTCCGGGGCGCGGAGGGCGACGGCGGCGGCGCCTCGGTCGAGGCCCGCATCGCCGAGCGGTCGGTGGCCCGCCGCCGCCGGGACTTCACGGCAGCCGACCGGATCAGGGACGAACTCAGGGAGCGGGGCATCGAACTGGAGGACCGTCCCGATGGGACCACCGGCTGGCGCAGGGCGGGCTGAGGCGCCGGGCGGTCCGGCTGTCGTCCTCGTCGAGCCGCAACTGGGCGAGAACGTCGGCACCGCCGCCCGGGCCATGCTGAACTTCGGCCTGACGGACCTGCGCCTGGTGCGGCCCCGGGATCCCTGGCCCAACGAGAAGGCCCGGGCGCCGGCGTCCGGAGCCGACGCCGTCATCGACGGCGCGCGCGTCTACCGCCGGACGGGGGACGCGGTGGCGGAGCTCCACCACGTCTACGCCACCACGACCCGCCGCCGCGACATGCTGAAGCCGGTGCTGACGCCGCGCGCCGCCATGCGGGCCGCGCGCCGGCACGCGGCGGCGGGAGAGACCTGCGGACTCCTCTTCGGACGGGAGAAGTCCGGCCTGCACAACGAGGACGTCGCCGTCTCCGAGGCCATCGTCGCGGTGCCGGTCAATCCCGCCTTCGCCTCGCTCAACCTCGCCCAGGCCGTGCTGGTCCTGGGCTACGAATGGTTTCTCGCCGGCGACGACACGCCGGACCGCGAGTTCCCCCGGAGCGCCACCCGCCCGGCGAGCCACGGCGAGCTGATGGGCCTGTTCCACCACCTGGAACGGGAGCTGGACGCGGGCGGGTTCCTGTATCCGCCCGAGAAGCGCCCCGCCATGGTGCGCAACATCCGCAACATCTTCTCCCGGGCCGGCCTCATGGAGCAGGAGGTGCGCACCCTGCGCGGCATCGTCGGCACGCTGGCCAAGCCTCGCGACCGGGGGAATTCGTAGCGCGCCGCTGGTGTCTGAGCAAGACGAATTTCCTTCAGAAATCCAAAAGGTTGTATGACTATCCACAAACCGCCGATGAAGATGAACGGTCCGTACGTCGTTTTTTACGCGGGAATGACGACGGGGGAGGGTTGCGCTGGCCTCCGGTCCCCGCGCGCGGGCCGCCGGTCATGACCCCTTGCGCCCGCGGGACGGCCACGAACCCTCATATAGACCCCACGGCGCACATGCCTTGCCGCTTGTATTCACTGTCCGTTCGGGTTACGGTTCGTCGTATGAAGCAAATGTGAAGCGCAAAGGAGGCTCGGTCCATGCCCGTCACCGTCCGTTTCGCCGCCCTCGCGCTGGCCCTGGCTCTCGCGGTCGCCGGCGCGCCCGTTCAGGCCGCCTCCGTCACCACGAACGGGTACGACTCCACCCTCAACAGCACCGACGTCGACAAGGCCTGCAAGAACGCCGAGTGGAGTTCCACCAACAAGCTCGAGGCCACGTGCAACAAGTACACGGACGGCCAGCCCATGGAGTACGTCGACAACAGCAAGGACGTCACCGGCTCGATCGTCTGCGGCGCCTCTGCGGCCAACAACACCGCCATCAAGTGGGGCACCACCGGGAACAACTACTGGAAGCCCAAGTGGAGCGCCTTCAAGGTCGAACTCGATTCGACAGGCAAGACGTACCTCATCACCGGCGAGTGCACGTCCAACTACGGCGCCTACGCCGACCCGTCGTCCATCGAGATGGGCGCTTCCAGCGGGCTCGACAACAGCAACGGGAGTCTGGCCTTCTGATTTCGGCCTTCTCTCCGCCGATTCCATCTCGTCGAACTCGGGGATCCGCCGTCCCCGAGAGCGTGTCTCCCGGCGACGGTCGCCGAACCATGCCCATGCGTCACGAACGCGCCGGGACGGTCGGTGGAGGCAGGCCCAGGACGACGACGGTGGCCCGGTCCAGCAACGTCACTTCCATTCCCGGATAGAGCCAGAGCCCATTGCCGTCCCGTTCAGCCGACGGGCGAGGCCGAACGGGAGTCTTCCGAAGGTATTGGGGGCGCGCGTCTATTTGCGCAAGGCTTCGATGGGATCGAGCGTCGCGGCGCGGTGCGCGGGATAGAGCCCGCAGAAGACCCCCACTCCCGTCGCGACGGCGAGGCCGGACAGCGCTGCCGACAGCGACACGAAGAACGGCCAGCCCGCGAAGGCGCAAATCCCCCAGGCGACCCCGGTCCCGGCGCCGATCCCCAGGATGCCGCCCGCGCCGCAGAGCAACACCGACTCCAGGAGGAACTGCCGGCGGATGTCGCGCCTGCGCGCGCCGACGGCGCGCCGGAGTCCGATCTCGCCGCGGCGCTCGCTCACCGAGAGCAGCATCACGTTCATGATCCCGACCGCCCCGACGATGAGCGAGATCGCCCCGACCGCGGCGAGCAGCAGGGTGAACAGCCGGCTCTGCCGGCGCATCCCGCGCACGAGTTGCTCGGCCGTCTTCGCCCCGAACTCGATCCCGGGCACGCGCCGCTTGAACCAGCCGACGAGCGCGCGGGCTGCGCGTTCGGGCGCCACGCCCGGCGCGGTCCGGGCGCGCAGGTCGCCGATGCTGTCCTTGCCGTTGAACAGCATCGCGGTCGTCACCGGCACATACACCGAGTCGTTGGGCGATGCGGGAAGCCGCGTCGCGGCGACCGGCGCCAGCACCCCGATCACGGTCCAGAGCCGCCCCTGAATGCGAAGCCGCTCACCGAGCGGTTCCCGGCCGCCGCGTCCGCGCATGGCCCGCGCGACCGCGGCGCCGACGACGCAGAAATACTGGCGGAAGTCGAGATCGGAGACGAAGCGCCCGGCGGCCAGTTCGACGCCGGTGACCTTCGGGAACGAGCCGGTGACGCCGGCCACGGCCGTGCCGTCGAGCGGCCTGCCCCGGTAGGACGCCTTCCCGCTCACGTCGGACCACGCCGCCGCCGCGGCGATTTCCGGAAGGTCCGCCGCCACGTCCAGCACGACATCGAGGGGCATGGTCACCACCCGGCCGCGCTTCCGCGAGTAGTAGGTGCGCGCGGTCACGATGTCCGTCCCCAGGGCGCGGAACTGCTTCAGCGACTCTTCCTTCACCACCTCGCCGACGGAGATCATGGCGATGACCGAACCGATCCCCATCACGATCCCGAAGAGCGCGAGGACGCTCCGGCTTCGCACCGCCGTGAGCCCGGCCGCCGCCTCCCGGAAGATCGCGAGCGGACCGATCGTGGCGGAGCCAAGCCGGATCACGCCGCCTCCTCGTGCAGCATCCCGGCGTCGAGGCGCGTCCGCCGTCCGCACCGCAGCGAGACTTCCGGGCTGTGGGTGACGATGACGATGGCCATCCGGGAGTCCGCGCAAAGGGCCTCGAAGGTGTCCATGACCTCCCCGGCCGTGTCGGGATCGAGCGCCCCGGTCGGCTCGTCCGCGAGGATGACGAGCGGTTCGCCGACCAGCGCGCGGGCAAGCGCGACCCGCTGCTGCTGGCCCCCGGAGAGCTGGCCCGGGCGGTGTCCGGCCCGGTCCGCCATGCCGACCCGGTCGAGCGCCTCCATGGCTCGCCCGCGGATCCGCGACTCCGGCAGCCCCCGGTAGACGAGCGGCAGGCCCGCATTCTCCGCCGCGCTCAGGCGCGGCAGCAGGTGGAAGGACTGGAACACGAACCCGATCTTGGCGTTGCGCGCCGCGGAGATCTCGTCGTCGTCCATCGTGACGATCTCCCGCCCCTCGACGAACCGTCTGCCGCCGGTCGGGCGGTCGAGAAGGCCCAGTATGTTCATGAGCGTCGACTTGCCGCAGCCGGAAGGGCCCATGATCGACAGCAGGTCGCCGCCCCGTACTTCGAGCGAGACCCCCCGGAGAACCTCGACCTCGACCGGCCCGACCGCGTAGGACTTGCGGATGTCCTCCAGCCGGATCATCGGGCCGGGAGGACCACCCGGTCGCCGGCCGCCAGGCCTTTCACGATTTCGACCGCACCGGGGGTCGTCGCTCCCGCCTGGACCTCGACGGCGCGGATGTCGCCGGTTTCGGGATCCGATACCCGGACGACAAGCCCCGCCGGGGTGCGTTCGACGGCCTCGAGAGGCACGGTGAGCACGGCCGGGTCGTCGCGGATGACGATGTGGAGGTCTACCGACATGCCGATCCGGAGCAGCCGGCGCTGCTCTAGCGTCGGCGCGCGCAACTGCGCCCGGATCGCGAATTTCGCGCCGGCCCCCGAGGCCGCCCCGTCCGCATGGGAGGCGACTTCCACGAGCTCGCCCGCGAGCTCGATCCCCGGAAAGGCGTCGCCGGTCACCCGGACCGCCTGCCCGGACCGCAACTTCGCCACCTCCACCTCCTCGACGGCGCCGTCGACGGAAAGCGTCCCGACGTCGGCGATGTTGACGAGCGCCTGGCCGCTCGAGACCGCCATGCCCTCCCTGAGCCGCCCGTCCCGTCCCGGTCCGGACACGCGGGCGCCGGATACGGGCGGCATGACGATGCCGCCGGCCGGCGCGCGCACCGTCGCGGCTTCCATGACGGATTCGAGGGCATTCAGCTGGTCGTTCACGTTCTGGAATTCGAGATCGGCCATTTCACGGGCGTCGGGCCCGGCCCGCTCCCGGACTGCCTCCAGTTCGCGCGCCGCGGCGGCGCGGTCCTCGCGCAGGCGACCGAATTCCTCGGTTGCGGCTTCATGCTCCGCCGCCGGAATGACGCCCTCGCCGAGGAGGTAGGCCGTCTGCTCCACCCGCCGCCGCTGCTTCTCCATCGCGTCGTTCGCGCGGGCGAGCCGGCGTCTCGCGGCCGCCATCTCGCGGCCGTCCTCCCACGCGGCAAGGGTTTCGACCCGCTGCGCCGCCTCGATGTGGCGGGCGCGCAAGGAACGGTATTCCCGCAAGGTTTCCGCCGTGTCGATATCGACGAGCCGTGCGCCCTCCTCCACCTCCTGCCCGTAACGAAAGTAAATCGCGCGGACGGTGCCGGAAGCCGGGCTGAGCATGCGCGTGACCCGCCCCGGACCGATATGTCCGACGACGGACGTCGTCTGGCGCAGGGCCGTGGGTTCGACTGTCAGGAGTACGGGTTCGCGGCCTGCCGGCGACAGGGCCGCGGAGTCCGTACCCACAAGGTCCGAGACGCCGATATCGGTCTCCCACAGCCAGGCCCCGGCCGCCGTCAGGACGGCCAGAACCGCGCCGGCGGCGACGGCCCGCGCGATGCGCGCCTTGCGCAGCGTCGCGGCCAGCGCCTCGTTCCGCTCCTCGACCGTGCGGTAGGCGTCTCGAAGCTCGGCGAACTGCGCCTCGACCTTCCTTCCCAGTTCCGCTTCCGCGTTGCGCAGCGTCTCGACCTCGGTGACGTCCCTGAACACGGCGACGATGCCGGCGCCATGCCTGACACCGTCCGTCTCGGCGCGCAGATAAGTGGTCGCGAGGGCCAGCGTCCGGGGCTCGCCGTCGACCTCGATCCGGATCGCCTCGCGCCCGATATTCCTGCCGCCGCCGACCGTGTCCAGCATCGCCTCGCTGAAGGCATCCAGTCCTTCGACGGCGACGAAGGTCTCGCCGAACCCGGCCCCCGGCGCCGGCGGTCCGGCAAGCCCCAGCATCCGTATCGCGGCCGCGTTGCAGGTGACGATCCCGCCGCCCGGCTCCACGACCAGCACGCCGTCCTCCATGCTGTCCAGGATCCGCGCGACGACCGGTTCCGGGGCCGCCTTCGGGAATTCGGTGACGCGCGCCATCAGCGCCGCCGTCCCTCCGGGCGGCCTTCCGGGAGAACCGGAATCGCATCGGCGCCGTCATCGAATTCGACGTTCCAGGTCCCGAGCACCGAACCCTCGATCCGGTCGAGTTCGGACAGCGCGTTCAGGTAGTCGATCCTGGCGCCCACCTCCCGGGTCTCGGCCGCCACGAGTTCGCTCCGCACCCGGCCCATGTGATAGGTCGAGGTGAGCCCCAGGCGGAGTTTTCCCTCTTCTATCCGGACCTTCTCGCGCGCGAGGGCCAGCGCGTCCGCCGCAAGGCGCATCCGCCGGTGGCCGGCGCGAACCCGCTCCGCCGTCCGGCGCACCGCGATATCGAGTTCGCGCCGGGCGTCCGCGGCCGCATAGGCGGCCTTGACGCGGCCGATGCGGGCGGCGAGCCGCGCGCGCCGGTCCTTCCGCTCCTCCGCTCCGCCGAGCGGCACGGCCAGGGAAAGCATGACGGAATACTCCCCCCGGCTGTCGAGCCCCCCGGCGAGATCTTCGAGCGACGATCCGGCCGACCGACCGTCGCCCTCGAAGCGGGCATGCGCCTCGGCGGCGACGTCCCAACGCCGGGTGTCCTCCGCGGCCTTGCGATCCAGCTCGGACACGCGAAGGGCGAGCAGCGCATCCCGGTAGCCGGTATTGCCCGCGAGCGCCCTGTCCAGGCTGCCGTCAAGGTCGGGCAGACCCGGCGCGGCGGGAAGGGGGTCGGCGGGCCGTACGCGTATGCCGGCGTCCAGGCCCAGGAGCACGGCAAGCGCAGCCTGAGCGTCCTCCAGCGCGACCCGGCTCCGGACCGACTGGATCTCCCGGTCGGCGACGTCCGCGTCGCTCTGCGTCAGGTCGCTCCGGGCGACGCGCCCGGTCTCGATGAGAACCCTGACGACCTCGCGGGTCCGGCGGGCCTCTTCCAGCGACCGGCGTTCGATCTCTTCCGCGAGGCTTGCGCTGACAAGGGCGCGGTAGGCGGTGACGACCTCGGTCACGACGTCCATGAGGACGCCCCGGAACCTGAGGAGGTTCGATTCTTCGGCCAGCCGGGCGCGGTCGATGGGCATGCGGGCGAGGTCCGGACCCGCCCCGCGCCCGAGCGGCTGGACGAGGCTGACGACGAGCGCCGAACTGTCGGCGTCGGCACCGCCGCCCTTCAGGCGCCGCTCCCACCGCGGGCCGGCCTGGAGCCGCCCCCCGGTCCGGAGATTCATCTCGACGGAGGTCGCCGCCGCGGCGTTCGCGGTACGCTCCCTCTCTTCCTGCCGGTACGCGTAGCCGCCCGTCGTCCGCACGCGCCACTGCGGCTGGAAGCGACGCCCGGCCTCCTCGGCGTCGGTCCGCTGGAGGATCCGGTCGAGACGCGCGTCGACCAGGGACGGGTTGCCGCGAAGGGCCCGTTCGATCGCTTCGCGGAGCGTAAGGGCGACCTCGGCGGGTCCGTTGCCGGCAAATGCCGAGACCGGAGCGCCCGCGGTCGCCAGCAAGAGGGCCGTGACGGCAATCCGGCGGATCGTGCCGGACTCCTTCAGCGACATTCTCGGCCGAATTCTCCGCGCCAGTCTCCTCGGCCGCTCCATCATGAATAAAGAGGTTCCCGAGATCGCCCCGAATCCTAGCAAACGCGGTCCGATCATGCCATCTTTCAGGATCGATTCGGCGCGTCATGCGATGCGTCGGCCGCGGGGAGGCAGGACACCGCGAACGGTCCGCCTCCGGGCGCGTACTGTCACGATCAAGCGGTTCGCGCGGCCGGTCCGGAGGAAGAACGCCGGCCTGGGTCTCACGGAATCGGCTTGCGGCCGGATCAGACCGGTGGGCGCGTGCTCGAAATCGCCGTCGCCGGTCCTGTTTCGATCCCGTCCATGCTTATCGCGAGGAGGAGTACTTGAAGTCACCGCCCGAGTTGCCGATCCTTTCGTCGAGCTGCAGGGTGCTGACAATCTGGATCACCGGGTCGCCTTGGCTGCCTCCCCGGCAGTTGCCCTCGGCGGTTGCGCTGAGTTGGTATTTCGACCCGGTCGAGTTGAGGGCAATCTCCTCGCCGCTGGTCGAGCCCATGAAGCCGCCCGTTCCCCACACGAGGTTTCCGTTCGGGTTGTCGCACTTCACGTAGGAGTCCAGGTCGATCGAGGCGGACTTCGTCTTCACCGTGCCCTTGTCGTCGTAATTGCAGGTGCCGTTGAGCGTGCCCGTGCTCGTCAGGGAGAGAGCTTTGCAGGAACTGTTGATGCTCGAGGCCGTGCTGCCGGTGTCGTATCCGGTGGTGGTGACCGCCGTGGAGCCGGTCGTCGTCGCGACGGCGGCCGCCGAGACGAGGATCAGGCCGATGAGTGCGAATGCTTTCGTGAGATGCTGCATGGAATGGCCTCCCGCTTCATGCGTCGGGGCTCGAAGTCGAGCCGTGTCGCTTTGACAGGGACCCCGATCGACCCGATCGGGGTTCATGCCCATTGCTTCAAGAACCCTCCCTCGCGTGACCTGGATCGCGGTTCCTCTCGCGCAATCGGCTCTACCGGACGTTGGTCGAGGAGAACGCGAAGCTGCCGCCGCTGTTCGTGATCCTGCGACTGAGCGGCAACTCCATGTCGGTGCTGCCGCAATTGGCCTTCAGGTAGTAGGACTTGCCGGTGGACCCGGTCTCGACGCCCTTCGCTTGGCCGCTCGCAAGAGTCGGGAGGCGAGTCGGCATAAGGGTGCCCTCACGGTTGGGGGACGGGGAGGCAACGGTTCGCAGGCGCTGCCGAGGGCGGGGGGCGACGCGATTATCTTTGCAGATGCCAAGGTCTTCGCATGGGCCGAAGCCGCCGAGGCGCTCGCAGTTCCTGACGGTACGGGTACCGGATCTCATACCGAACCTCACCTTACGTACCGGATCAGGATATAGGATACGTGACGAAAATCCCCGAAGCAATGTCGACTTCATGGCAACTTCACGGCGACTTCGCGGACGTGTGTACGTCAAAAAAGCGAGGCTTGCCGTGATCGGGGATATGCGGCCGGGTTCGCTGCGGGCACGCTGCCGCAGACGCGGCAAGCCCAACCGCTGTTGTGCACGGGACGGCGGTGACCCCGGTCACGGTCCCAAGTGGATGCTGGTCCCGGCGGTCGGCGGCAGGATCCGGAACTGGGGGAATTCGTAGCGCACCGCCCGGGTGCCGGCCTCCGGCCCCCACGTGCGCGCGAGGCGCCCGCGCACCCGGCGCCGGACGGGCGTTCACCGCGCCCACCATGTGTCCAGGACGACTCCGTAGAGCGGCACGACCTCGGGCCGGCCCAGCCTGTTCCAGTAGGCGATCCGGTCGTCGTTCAGGTGGTAGAGGGGGATGAAGTAGTGCCCCCACAGCAGCACCCGGTCCATGGCCCGGACGGCGGCGGCGAAGGCGTCACGGCCGCGCGCCTCGGTCATGCGGTCGATGAGCGCGTCGACGGCCGGGTCGCGCACGCCCGGATAGTTGCGCGTCCCCTCCTGCGCGGCCGCTCCGGCGCTCCAGTAGAACGCCTGCTCGTTCCCCGGCGAGAGCGACATGCCCCAATGGTAGACGATCATGTCGAAGTCGTAGGCGTCGAGCCTGTAGTGGTACTGCGACGTGTCGACGGTCCGGACCCGCGCATCGACGCCCAGCCGCTTGAGGTTGCGGCCGAAGGCGAGGGCGATCTTCTCATGCGCCGGATCCAGCAACAGGATCTCGAACGCCATCGGCAGTCCGTCTTCCGCCCGCCGCAGCGCCCCTTCGCGCACCGTCCAGCCCGCCTCGGCCAGCAGGCGCCGCGCCGCCTTGAGGTTGGCCCGAATGCCGCCGTCGACGCCCGGCGGGCGGTAGGGGGACTGGAACACCTCGGGAGGCAGACGGTCGCGGAAAGGCTCCAGCAGCTCGCGCTCGCGGCCCCGGGGAACGCCGCGCGAGGCGAGGTCGGAGTTGTCGAAGATGCTGTGCGTGCGGACATACGCCCCGTGCAGCAGCGTCCTGTTGACCCAGGCGAAGTCGAAGGCGTGCGCCAGGGCGCGGCGGACCGCGCGGTCGGCGAAGATCTCCCGCCGGGTGTTGAAGACGAAGGCGAACATGCCGGACGGACGGCCGTGGGGCAGGCGCTCGAGCCGGACCCGGCCGTCCGCCGCGGCGGGGAAGTCGTACGCGGTCGCCCAGCGCTTCGCGGAGGGTTCCCGGCGAACGTCGTATTCGCCCGCCTTGAAGGCCTCCATCATCACCGCGCCGTCGCGGTAGTAGTCGTACCGGATACGGTCGAAGTTGTGCTGCCCGCGGTTGATGGCCAGGTCGCGTCCCCAATAGCCGGGGTCGCGGCGGTAGACGATCCCGCGGCCCGGATCGACGCTCTCGACGCGGTACGGACCGCTGCCGAGCGGCGGAACGAGCGTCGTTTCCTCGAACGTCGCCACGGCGTAGTAGGACCTGGACAGGATCGGCATCAAGCCCAGGATCAGCGGCAGTTCCCGGTCCGGCGAGGCGGCGTCGAACACGAACCGCACCGAGCGCGGGCCGGGCCGCTCGACGGCGCGGACCTGACGGTAGTAGAGCCGGTGGTTGGGCCGGCCCCGGTCCTTCAGGGTCTCCCACGAAAAGACGACGTCGTCCACGGTGATCGGACTGCCGTCGTGGAAACGCGCTTCGGGCCTCAGCACGAAGGTCACGGAAGAGCGGTCGTCCGGCACCTCGATCGACTCGGCGATCAGGCCGTAGAGCGAGAACGGCTCGTCCCGCGTCCGTTTGAGAAGGCTCTCGAAAACCAGGTGCCGCCCGTGCGCCGGCACACCCTTGACGATGAACGGGTTGAGGCTGTCGAAGGTGCCCGTCGCGGCACGCCGGAGCTCGCCGCCCTTCGGGGCGTCGGGATCGGCGTACTCGAGACGGTCGAACCCGGCGCCGTACTTGGGCGCCCCGTGCATGGCGATGCCGTGGCCGTGCGCCCCCGCGGACCGCCCGCCGCCCGCCGGCAGGGCCGCGAGGACGGCCACGGCCAGACAGGCGAGCGACATCGCGGGCGCGGCGGCGGCGCCACGTCCCGGCCCGCGGCGGCGGCGGTTTCGTGCGAGCTTTAGAAACACCGCCCCACGATACCGGGCAGGCTTTCCGTTCGGCAAATTCCCCGCCGGCGGGGGCGCGGACCGGCGAGGTGTTGCCCGCGCCGGGAGCGATGCGGAATACTCCCGCCGACCGACCGACGGGGAGAGGACCGATGGGCCGCAACATTCTGTTCGTCACGACGGACCAGCAGCGCTACGACGCGCTCGGCTGCAACGGCGGGAAGATCGCGCGAACGCCCGTCATCGACGGGCTGGCGAAGAAGGGCATCGTCTACCGGCGGGCCCACAACCAGAGCACGGTGTGCATGCCGGCGCGAACCACGATGCTTACCGGCATGTATCCCCGCACCCACGGCGTGACCACCAACGGCCGGCGCTACCCGCACCGGAATCCCACGGTCGCCGGCTACCTGAAGAAGGAGGCCCGCTACCGCACGGCGCTGCTCGGCAAGGCCCATTTCGACCCCATCCTGACCACCGAATACTGGGAGAACACGGCGGCGGCGAAGGGGACCACCGGTCCGCATCGGGGCTTCGAGCGCATCGAGTGCCTGTTCCATTCCGGCCGCGCCGGACGGAACCTCATGCACTACCCGAAGTGGCTCCGGGACAACCATCCCGGGCAGGTCGACGGCTATTTCCTGTTCGGCAACTACGCCACGAAGCGGGTCACGGTCTCGACCTACCGGGGCGGCGAGACCGGCGCCGTGCAGGTGAAGCACAACCCCATCCCCCGGGAGCTGTACCACACCGACTGGGTGGCCGACCGGACGATCGCCTATCTCGACACGGTCAAGGCGCGGGAGAACTGGTTCGTCTGGATGAGCTTTCCCGACCCGCACCACCCTTGGGATCCGCCGGTCTCGGAGCTCCACCGTTGCGACTGGCGCGACCTGAAGCTGCCCGCCGCGCACGGCGGCAGCGTCGAGAGGAACCGCCGGATCCTCGCGCGGAAGCCGCGCCACTGGCTGGACTGGTTCGAAGGAAGGAAGCAGTTCAACTTCGAATTGCCCAAGACCTTCGTTCCCGCCGCCATGACCAACGACCAGGTGCGCGAGATCG
This sequence comes from Alphaproteobacteria bacterium, assembly GCA_963663355.2. GTDB lineage: Bacteria > Pseudomonadota > Alphaproteobacteria > UBA2966 > UBA2966 > UBA2966. The sequence goes on along the minus strand of CAXXKS010000001.1, from coordinate 642,634 downwards.
ACGCCATGTGCCACATCGAGAACGAGATCGTCGACGAGGCCATGGGGCGGGTGCTCGACTACATCGACAGGCGCGGCTGGAGCGGGAACACCGACGTCATCTTCACCACCGACCACGGCGAGCTTCAGGGCGACTATGGGATGCTGTTCAAGGGGCCGGCCCACGTCGATTCTCTGATGCGCGTACCCCTGGTCTGGCGGCCGGCGCCCGGCGCCAACATCCGGGCCAAGGAGCTGGAGACGCCGGTCGGCCACGTCAACCTGGCGCCCACCTTCTGCCGGATCGCGGGCGTCCCGGTGCCCGAATGGATGCAGGAGAAGCCCCTGCCGACCACCAGGTCCGACCGCCGCGAGCGCGTGATCACCGAATGGGAGGACGAGTACAAGGGCAATCACCTCAAGTTCGCCACCGTCTACCGCGACGGCTACATCTGTACCGCCTACGAGAAGACGAGCTACTATGAGGGCACGGAAGGGGAGCTCTACGACGTGAACGAGGACCCCCGGCAGTGGCGGAATCTCTGGGACGTGAAGAAATACAGGTCGCTGAGGTCGGATCTGGTCGCCGACCTCTACGACAACCTGCCGCCGGCGCGGAGGACACCGCTTCCGCGCCTGGAGATGGTGTAGCGGGTTTCGTTCATCCCGGCGCGGCCGCGCCGAAGCGCTCCTCGAGCGCGTCGAAACCGGCTTGGTAGATTCCTTCCACGACGGCGACGGCGTCGGCTTCCGGCGCGCCCATGGGCTCGAACTCGCTCGACCAGCAGACCGTGGAGGATCCACCGTCCCCCTCTGCGATGGAGATGACGGCCCGGTAGTCCGACAGGGGCAGGGGACTGTCGGTGATCGAATAGGAATACGTCCGCGCGCCGTCGTCGATGGCGTCCAAGCGTTCGTAGACGACCGCGCCGTCTCCCGTGGTCAGCTTGCGCATGGCGCCCACGGCGTCGCCGTCGGCTTCGCACGACGCGATGGGCGGCAGCCAGGAGCCGATCGTGCTGAACCCGCCGACCGCCTCCCACACGACGGCCGCCGGCGCGGACAGGTTCAGACTCATCGATACCTTCGCCATCCCGGCCTCCCCGTCGGTTCGACTTGCCGTTCGTTCGGGCAAGTATGGTGACGGTTCCAGGACTCTTCAACGGTCCCGACGCGCGAGGCGCGCAAAGGCGCCGGGCCACCGAACGGCTTCGAACCCGCCGGCCCTTTTCGCCGGGGGGCCGGCGGCGGGATCGCCCTTCCCGCGGAAATTTACGAACTCGGGTTCACGCTTCCCAGCGGTTCCGCACCGCCCGCCCGATCCGGTCCAGCAGCTCCGCGCCCTCGGGGAAGGCGCCCGCCATGAAGGCGAAGCCGTGGACCATGCCGCCGTACTCGGCGAGTTCCGCCGGGACCCCGGCCTCCTTCAGGCATCGCGCGTAGTCCCGGCCCTCGTCCCGCAACGGGTCGAAGCCCGCGGTGACGACGAGAGCCGGCGGCAGGCCGGCGAGGTCTTCGCACCTGCCGGGCGAGGCGCGCACGGTCTCCGCCTCCGACGGGTCGGCGAACAGGTGCCGGGCGTACCACTCGATCCGCTCCCGCGTGAGGAACAGTCCGGCGGCGCCGAACAGCTCGAAGGACCTTGTCGCGCAGCTCCAGTCCAGCATGGGATAGAGGAGCACCTGGAAGGAGATGTCCGGACCTCCGGCGTCCCGGCATTCCTGCGTGACGACGGCCGTCAGGTTGCCCCCCGCCGAGTCTCCGCCGACGACCAGCCGGCCGGGGTCGCCGCCGAAATCCGGCGCGTTCCCGGCGGCCCACCTCGTCGCCGCCAGGCAGTCCTCCACGGCGGCCGGGAACCTGCCTTCCGGCGCCAGCCGGTAGTCGGGGACGGCGACGACGGCGCCCGAGGCCGCCGCGAGGTGCCGGCAGGTGGCGTCGTAGGCGCGCAGGCTGCCCTGAACGAAGCCCCCGCCGTGGCAGTAGACGAAGACCGGCAGCGGAGCGTCCGGGCGCACCGGCGTGTAGAGCCGCACGGTCAGGTCGCCCGCGGGTCCCGCGATCGTCCGGTCCTCGACGTTCGCAACGGGCCGCGGCGACTGCCCGAAGAGTTCGATCACCCGCTCGAACTGGGCGCGCGCGAGCTCCGGAGGGGTGTCCCAGATCGACCCCGTCCGCAGCGCGTTGACCGTGTCGCAGACGAGCTGCGCGTTCGCGTCGAGGACGAGGCCGTCCTCGCGCAGGCGCCGCCCCGCGTAGAGCAGCGACGCCACCGGCAGGGGCGTCCGCGCCAGCGCCACGCGGGTGTCGAACCAGGCCGTATTCGCCATTCTCGCTTCCTCCTCCCGGCCGTCGCGCCGGACGTTCCGCCTTACGGGCGCGGCCCTTCGGGGGTCTTCGTCGCCGTGATGACGCTACGCCCGTCCGCGCGGGTGAACATCTCGAATTCGGGAAAGCCGGCGTCCCGCAGCCAAGCCCGGTGTTCGCCCACCGTGTGGGCCTGTCCGCCGTCGTAGATGTTGAGGAACACCAGGTTCTGGGCCACCGTCTGCGCCGGCTCCAGGCGCGAATCGTGCAGCACGCGGCTCAGGATGCACATCGTTCCGCCCGCTTCGACGGTCCGTCCCACGTTGATCACGGCGTCGCGGGCGTCGTCGGGAGCCAGCACCTGGAGAACGGCGCGGAATACGGCGACGTCGCAGCGCACCGGGGGCGGACCCGCCACCACGTCGTGCGCCGCCACCGCGATGCGGTCCGACAGCCCGGCCTCGGCAACGAAGGTTTCCGCGACGGGGGCGATGGACGGGAGCTCGATCACCGTCGCGCGGAGCTCCGGGCACGCTTCGCAGGCCGCGATGGCGAGGCCGCCGGAGCCGCCGCCGACGTCGACCAGGTGGCGGCGTTCGGCGAGGCTCAGCCGGCCGGCCAGCATGCGGCCGGTCTCGAGCGCGTTGGGGTGCAGGTCGCGGAAGAACGAGTCCCGTTCCGCACCCGACATCGCGGCATAGTCGTGCGCCGCCTGGGGCTTGCCCACGCGGATCGAGTCGGCCGTCCGCAACGCCCAGAGCCAGCGTTCCTCGAAGGCTTCGCACAGGTTGCCGATATACCCCTCGCGGCCCTTCACCAGGTAATGGTCCGACTCGGGGGTGTTGGCGAACGCCCCGTCCTCCACGGTCAGCACGCCGGCCACGACGAGCGCGTAGAGCAGGGGAGCCAGCTTTCGCGGATCGACGCCGAGGACGGCGGCAAGCGCCTCGGCGGTCATGGTGCCGCCGCCGAGCGGCGTGAAGACGTCGAGCTTGACCCCGGCCACGAACGCGAACGCGGGGTAGGGGGAATCGACGAGCTTGTCGAAGATGTCGCGGCTCGGCGGATCCTCGGGCACGCGGGCGGCGCACCGGGACGCGCGGTTACGGGCCGTCGTCCCCGGCGCGTTTCTCGAGGAAGCCGATGTCGAGCTTCGCGCTGGGGCCGAGCCAGACTGCGTGATCCCTGTGGTCGGCGAGGTCGTCTCCGGTGTTCGGATGAAGGAAGACGGTCAGTCCCTCCCGGTTGACCATGAGCCACGGGACGAGCTCCCCCAGCGCCGCCGGCCGGAACGCGATCTGGTAGCTCCAGCGGGGATGGGGGCCCACCGGCTTCTCGTGCCATCGCCCCATCTCCACGTCGAAGCGCGCTTCCACGGCCTCACGGACGCGCCGCGCCTCCTCGCGGGTGTCCGCGTCGAAGTAGACGTGCGCGTGGTAGCTCCGAATGTCCGGGAGGTCGCCCATTGACGGCTTCAGGCGGTGGCCGGCTCCTGCGTCGGAACGCCCTTGTCGGCGAAGACCTGCTTGAGTTCGCCGTTCTCGTACATCTCGCGGATGATGTCGCAGCCGCCGACGAACTCGCCCTTGACGTAGAGCTGCGGGATGGTCGGCCAGTCGGAGAACGCCTTGATCCCTTCGCGGATGCGCGGGTCCGCCAGCACGTCGATGCCCTTGAACTGGACGCCCAGCAGGGTCAGGGCCTGCACCACGGCGGCGGAGAATCCGCATTGCGGGAACACGGGCGTGCCCTTCATGAACAGGACGACGGGCTGATCGTCGATTTCCTGCCGAATGCGGTCGAAGACCGGATTGTCGCTCATGTCGTCTTCCTTCCGTTGGTGCCGCCCCGGCCCGATCACGCGGGCCCCGCGGCGCGGTTAGTCCGGGCCGTCGGGAACGCCGGTCTGCAACGCCAGGGCGTGCAACGCGTCCCCCATGCGCCCCCGGAGCGCCTTGTACACCATCTGGTGCTGCTGGACACGGCTCTTCCCCTCGAACTCCCTTGAAACGACCATCGCGGCGTAGTGGTCGCCGTCCCCCCGCAGATCCTCGATCGTGACCCGCGCGTCCGGCATCGCGTCCTTGATCAGGCGCTCGATGTCGCCCGCCCGCATCGGCATGGTCGCTCCTCCCGTCCCGGTCCGGCTTCCGTGGCGGCGGGCGAGTCTACCCCGCCATGTAGCTGGGAAGCCACCCCTCGTGATCCCGCCGTAGCGCGGTCAGCGACACGGTCTGCTCGCCGTTGACCGTCAGCGCCGAGCCCCCGCAGCGCCCGATGCGCCGCGCGGGGACGCCGGCGGCGTCCGCGTCCGCGATCAGCGCCTCCGCCTCGCCCTGGCCGACCTCGAGGACGTAGCGGCCCTGATCCTCGCCGAAGGCCAGCGCGTGCAAGGGCGGATCGTCCCCGAGGTGAAGCAGGGCGCCGAGCATGTCCCCCGCCGGGGTGGCGGACGCCAGGGCCATCTCGGCGACCGCAACGAGCAGCCCGCCGTCCGAGACGTCGTGACAGGAGACGACGCGTCCCGCGGAGATCCGCCCGCGGACGAAGTCGCCGTTCCGGCGTTCCGCCTCGAGGTCGACCGGAGGCGGCGCGCCGTCCGTCCGCCCGGCGATCTCCCGCAGGTAGAGCGAGGCGCCGAGGTGGCCGCGGCACGCGCCGACGACGACGAGGGCGTTCCCCTCCCCCTTGAGGGCGACGGTCGCCATGGTGCCGATGTCGTCGATGACGCCGACGGCACCGATCGCGGGGGTCGGCTGGACCGCCGCGCCGTCGGTCTCGTTGTAGAAGCTCACGTTGCCGGAGACCACGGGGAAATCGAGCGCCAGGCAGGCCTCCCGCATGCCCTCGATGCACTCGACGAACTGGCCCATGATCTCCGGCCGCTCGGGATTGCCGAAGTTCAGGCAGTCGGTGACGGCGAGGGGCCGGGCGCCGGCGGCCGTGAGGTTGCGCCAGGACTCGGCGACGGCCTGGGCGCCCCCCGTCCGTGGATGGGCGGCGCAGTACCGCGGCGTGCAGTCGGCGCTGAGCGCCAGGGCCTTGCGGCTCCCCGGCATCCGGACGACCGCCGCGTCGCCGCCGGGGCGCTGGACGGTGCGGCCCATCACAAGGTGATCGTACTGATCCCAGATCCAGCGCTTGCTGGCGAGGTCGGGACTCGCCAGAAGCCGCCGCAGGGCATCCGCGACGCCCTCGAAGCCCCTGGCCTCCGGGGCCGCCGCGCTGTCGGCCGGGACGTCCTCGGGAAGCGACGCCCTGGTCCAGGGCCGGTCGTATTCGGGCGCGGCGCCAGCGAGCGGCGCGATCGGCAAGTCTGCGGCTACCTCGCCGTTCATGCGGACAACCATGCGGCCGGTGTTCGTCAGCCGTCCGATCGCCGCGCACTCGAGCTCCCACTTCTCGAAGATGCGGCGGGCGTCCTCCTCGCGGCCGCGCCGCAGGACCATCAGCATGCGCTCCTGGCTTTCGGACAGCATGACCTCGTAGGGCGTCATGCCGGCCTCGCGCCGCGGCACCCGGTCGAGGTCGAGGTCCACGCCCATGCCGCCCTTGCCCGCCATCTCGAAGGACGAGGAGGTCAGCCCCGCCGCCCCCATGTCCTGGATGGCGACGATGGCGTCGGTCGCCATGAGCTCCAGGCAGGCTTCCAGCAGCAGCTTCCCGGTGAACGGATCGCCCACCTGCACCGTCGGCCGCTTCTCCTCGGCGGCGGCGTCGAACCCGGCGGAGGCCATGGTCGCGCCGTGGATGCCGTCGCGTCCGGTCCTGGAGCCCGCGTAGACCACCGGGTTTCCGACGCCCGCGGCAGTCGAATAGAAGATGCGGTCCGCATCCGCGAGGCCGACCGTCATCGCGTTGACCAGGACGTTGCCGTCGCAGCTCTCGTGGAAAGTGCATTCGCCGCCCACCGTGGGCACGCCGACGCAGTTGCCGTAGCCGCCGATCCCCGCGACCACGCCAGCCACGAGATGGCGGGTCCTGGGATGATCCGGACGGCCGAAGCGGAGACAGTCGAGGCTGGCGACCGGGCGGGCGCCCATGGTGAAGACGTCGCGCAGAATCCCGCCGACGCCCGTGGCCGCGCCCTGGTAGGGCTCGATGAACGACGGGTGGTTGTGGCTTTCCATCTTGAAGACGGCGGCCTGTCCGTCGCCGATGTCGACCACGCCCGCGTTCTCGCCCGGCCCGCAAATGACCCAGGGCGCCTCCGTCGGCAGCGTCCTGAGCCACTTCCGGGAGGACTTGTACGAGCAGTGCTCGCTCCACATCACCGAGAAGATGCCGAGCTCCGTGAGGTTCGGCTCCCGGCCCAGGATCTCCCGGGCCCGCCGGTATTCCGCCTCGCTCAGGCCGTGCTCCGCGACCGCGGCCGCGCCGCTCATGCCAGGCGTTCGACCAGGGATTCGAACATCGGCCTTCCGTCCGAACAGCCCTGCATGCCGTCGACGTGATCCTCGGGGTGCGGCATGAGGCCGAGGACGTTGCGGCCCTCGTTGTAGACGCCGGCGATGCCGTTGACCGATCCGTTCGGATTGGCCTCGTCCGCGACGTCGCCCTCCGGCGTGCAGTAGCGGAAGGCGACCTGCCCCTCGCCCTCGATTCGCGCCAGAGTGTCCGCGTCCGCGAAGAAGTTGCCGTCGTGGTGCGCGACCGGCACCCGGATCGCCTGGCCCGCCGCGTAGCGGCCGGTGAACGGCGTGTCGGCGCGCTCCACCCTCAGATGGACGTCCCGGCACACGAACCTGAGGTCCCGGTTGGCCATCAGCACGCCGGGCAAGAGCCCGGCCTCGGACAGGATCTGGAAGCCGTTGCAGATTCCCAGCACCGCGACGCCGGACGCCGCGCGCGCCGACACCTCACGCAGGACCGGCGACCGCGCCGCCATGGCGCCGGAGCGGAGATAGTCACCGTAGGAGAACCCGCCGGGCAGGACGATGAGGTCGGCGTCGGGGAACTCGGCGTCGCGGTGCCAGACGACCGCTGGCTGCCGCCCGCCGACGGCAGCCAGCGCGTCGATCACGTCGACCTCGCGGTTGGAGCCCGGAAACGTGACGACGGCCGCTCTCATCCCCGCGGGGGGTCCGGCCGCCCCTCCTCCACGTCGACCCGATAGTCCTCGATGACGGTGTTGGCCAGGAGCCGCGCACACATGGACTCCACGGCGGCGCGCGCCCGGCCAGCGTCCGCTTCCGCGAGATCCAGCTCCAGGTACTTGCCCTGCCGGACGCCCTCGATGCCGTCGAACCCCAGCGATGCCAGGGCGTTGTGGACAGCCTTGCCCTGCGGGTCGAGAACGCCGGGCTTCAGGACGATATGGACCCGCGCCTTCACGCGCCGTTACTGCATCGCCTTCGGGCCCTGCAGATCGCGCGGGCCGCTCTCCGGCAGGATTCCGAGCCTCTGGGCAACCTCTTGGTACGCCTCGGCCACGTCGCCCATGTCGCGGCGGAAGCGGTCCTTGTCGAGCTTCTTGCCCGTCTTCAGATCCCAGAGCCGGCAGCTGTCCGGGCTGATCTCGTCGGCGAGGATGATCCGCTCTTCGTCGTTGAAGAAATGGCGGCCGAACTCGACCTTGAAGTCGACCAGGCGGATGCCGATGCCGCGGAACAGGCCGCTAAGGAAGTCGTTGATCCGCAGCGTCATGGACATCATCTCGTCCAGTTCCTGGGGCGTCGCCCACCCGAACGCGGTGATGTGCTCCTCGGAGACGATGGGGTCGTCCAGTTCGTCCGACTTGTAGCACCACTCGACGATCGACCGGGGGAGCTGCGAGCCCTCATTGATGCCGAGCCGCTTGGCCATGGAGCCCGCGGCGACGTTCCGCACGATCACCTCGAGGGGGATGATCTCCACCTCCTTGACGAGCTGCTCGCGCATGTTCAGGCGGCGCACGAAATGGGTCGGGATGCCCATGTCGGCGAGGCCGGTCATCAGGTACTCGGAGATGCGGTTGTTCAGCACCCCCTTCCCCGTGATCGTACCGGTCTTCTTCCTGTTGTACGCCGTGGCATCGTCCTTGAAATACTGGACGATGGTGCCCGGCTCCGGCCCTTCGAACAGGACCTTCGCCTTGCCTTCGTAGATCTGTCTGCGACGGCTCATTCTCGGATCTCGCGTGAGGCGGGAGACGTGACCGGGTGCCCTCGGGCTCGAATCCCGGGTCGCCCGCGCGGGGCTTCGGAGGGATACCGGTGGTATAAACGAATTGCCGCGCGCAAACAACGGACGCGGGGGAAAGGTTGATTCGCCCTTGTCCGGCCGCTATGTCATTGTGGCGCAGGGGAAGACGGGAAGATCATGACGACATTCAACGATCGCGAAATGGCCGCCGAGGCCAAGTTCGGCCGCGACCAGGAGATTGCCTTCAAGGTCGCGGCGCGGCGCAACAAGCTGCTCGGGCTGTGGGTGGCCGAGCATTTGGGGCTCGACGGCGGCGAGGCGCAAGCTTACGCGCGCGAGGTGGTCAAGGCGGACTTCGATCGCCCGGGCGAGGAGGACGTGTTCGAGAAGGTCTGGGAGGACATCCAGGACAATAACGTCGACCTCTCCGAGCACCGCGTCCGGCGCCAGATGGCCGACCTCATGAAGGAGGCAGAGCGCCAGATCGTCGAGGAGGCGTCGTAGCCCGCTCCCGGTTCGACCGGAACAACCCGACCACGCACTCCTCCCAGCCCTCCCGGCGACAGGGGAAGGCGGGGAGGAGGTCGAGCGGAAGCGGCCCGCCTGTCCGGGCTACTCCCCGAACACACGCTCGAAGATCGTGTCCACGTGCCTGGTGTGATAGCCGACGTCGAACAATGCCTCGAGCTCGGCGTTTCCGAGCGCGCCGTTCACCCGTTCGTCCCGCTTCAGCACTTCCAGAAACCCGGCGCCGGTCTCGACGGTCCTCATCGCGTTGTCCTGGACCGCAGCGTAGGCGTCCTCGCGGCTGACGCCGGCCTGCGTGAGTGCCAGCAGGACGCGCTGCGAATGGATCACCCCGCCGAGCGCGTCGAGGTTGCGCCGCATGTTCTCCGGATAGACGACCAGCCGGTCGACGACGGAGGTCAGCCGCGCCAGGGCGAAATCCAGCGTCACGGTGGCGTCGGGAGCGATCATCCGCTCCACGGACGAGTGCGAGATGTCGCGCTCGTGCCACAGGGCCACGTTCTCGAGCGCCGGGATCACGGCGCCCCGGACCACGCGCGCGAGGCCGGTCAGGTTCTCGGTCAGGATGGGATTCTTCTTGTGGGGCATCGCCGAGGAGCCCTTCTGGCCCGCCGAGAAGAACTCCTGGGCCTCGCGCACCTCGGTCCGCTGGAGATGCCGGATCTCCGTGGCCAGCCGCTCCACGGAGCTGGCGACGACACCGAGCGCCGCGAAGAACGCCGCGTGGCGGTCGCGCGGGACGATCTGGGTGGACACCGTCTCCGGCTCCAGTCCGAGGCGTTCCGCGACGTGGGCCTCCACCCGGGGGTCGATACTGGCGAACGTGCCCACCGCCCCCGAGAGCTTGCACGTCGCCACCTCGCGCCGCGCCGTCTCCAGCCGCTCCCGGTTGCGCCGGAACTCGGCGTGGAAACCGGCGAGCTTGAGGCCGAAAGTGGTCGGTTCGGCGTGGATGCCGTGGCTGCGGCCGATGCACACCGTGTCCTTGTGCTCGCGGGCCCGGCGCTCCAGGGCCTCGAGCAGTCCGTCGACGCCGGCGACGAGAATGTCGGCGGCCCGTGTAAGCTGGACGGAGAGACAGGTGTCCAGCACGTCCGAGGACGTCATCCCCCGGTGCACGAACCGGGACGGCTCGCCGACGTGCTCCGCGACGTTGGTCAGGAAGGCGATCACGTCGTGGCGCGTCTCCTTCTCGATCTCGGCAATGCGCTCGATCTCGAAGGCGCCGCGCTCCCGCACCTCCCGGGCCGCCCGCCGCGGGATGACGCCGAGGTCGGCCTGCGCTTCGCAGGCCAGGACTTCGATGTCGAGCCAGATGCGGAACCGGGACTCGGGCTCCCAGATAGCGGCCATCTCCGGGCGGGAATAGCGGGGGATCATCGAGCGGACGACTCCTTCCTATCTGGGATAGGCCTTCCAGGTGACGCCGACGAGGTATCCGTAGTCGACCGGGAGGGTGACCCCGGTGATGGCACGCGCCGCGTCCGAGCAGAGGAAGAAGATCCCTTCCGCCACGTCCTCGGGCATGACGGTTTCCGGGATCGCGTTGTGGGCCTTGAGCTTCTCCGGGTCGCGTTCGCCCGCCGCGATCCGGGCCTTCATCTCGTCCGACAGCGTCGCGTGGGGCGCCACGGCGTTGACGCGCACGCCATGGGGGCCGAACTCGGCCGCCAGCACTTCGGTGAGGGATTTGACGGCGGCCTTGCCGGGGCCGTAGGCGACAAGCGGCATGGCCTTGAAGCTCGTGCTTGAGGCGAGGTTGAGGATGCAGCCCCGCCCCCGCCCGGTCATGCGCGGGCCGACGGTCCGGCAGCACAGGTAGAGGCCCCGGTAGTTCACGTCCCAGACCCGGTCGTGCCGCGCCATGTCCTTGCCGGCGGACGTATCAGCGTTGTCGAGGATCCCGGCGTTGTTGACCCAGACGTCGATCGGTCCGTGATCCCGCTCTACCGCGTCCACGAGTCCCTCGACGTCGTCCCGCCGGGATACGTCGAATTCGTACGCCGCGGCCCCGCCGCCGGAGTCTCCGATCTCCCGGGCCGACCGCCGGACCGGACCGCCCTCGATATCGGCCAGCACAACGAAATCGCCGGCCTCCGCGAACCGCCTGGCGGCGGCGAAGCCGATGCCCCGGGCGCCGCCCGTCACGACCGCGATCCGCCCCTCAGGCATGTCTCGTCCCCCCGCGCGCCGCCGGTTCCGGCCGGTCCCGCGGCTCCGCCGTCCCGTTCCGTTTCGGGTAGGACTTGTAGGGGAGCGCACAGAGGATGCCGCAATCGACCGGCAGGGTGACTCCGGTGATGGCGTCCGCCTCTTCCGAGCACAGGAACCACAGGGCGTCCGCCACGTTTTCGGGCGTCACCAGTTTCGGCAGGGCGTTCTGGCCCACCATGATGCCGGGGTCGCGGTGGCCGGTCTCGATGCGGGCCTGCATCGCGGGCGTGAGCACGTATCCCGGCGCAACCGCGTTGACGCGCACGCCGCGCGCGCCCATCTCGGCGGCCAGGATTTCGGTGAGCGCCTTCACGGCGGCCTTGCCCGCGGTGTAGGCCGTGACCTGGTAGGGCACGAAGGAGACGATCGAGGCGATGTTGGCGATGGCGCCGCCGCCCCGCGCCTGCATGCGCCTGCCGATCTCGCGGCAGCACAGAAAGGTGCCCCGGTAGTTCACCGCGTGCACGGCGTCGAACTGCTCCATGGTGAATTCGGCGACGGTTTCCGGGTTGTGGAGGATGCCGGCCGAGTTGATCAGCGCGCCGATCCGGCCGTGGTGGCGCTCCACCGCGTCCGCCATGGCGGTCACCGAGTCCTCGCTGGTGACGTCGAGCTCCACGAACGCAGCCGTGCCGCCCGCACGTTCGATCTCCCCGGCCGCCGCGGCACCGGTTTCCCGCTGGAGGTCGGCGACGACCACGACATCGCCCCCACGCGCGAAGCGCTTTGCCGTCGCAAGGCCGATGCCGCTGGCCCCGCCGGTGACAACCGTGATCCTGCCGTCGGCCATCGTGGAGCGTCCTCTCCGGGCGCCTTGCCGCCCGCCCGGCCCCGCTAACGGGGAAAGGCGTTGTAGGAATTCGCCACGAGGACGCCGCAGTCGACCGGCAGGTTGACGCCGGTGATCGCCTTGGCCCTGTCCGAGCACAGGAACCAGAACGCCTCCGCCACGTCCCGCATCTCGGTCATGGCGCCGAGCGCGGAATCCCGCTCCATCCGTTCCTTGCTGCGGATACCCGCGTCGAAGCGGCCCTGCATCGTGGGCGTGTGCACGTAGCCCGGCGAGACCGAATTCACCCGCACGTCGTACGGCCCGCACTCGGCCGCCAGGATCTCCGTAAGAGAGATCACCGCAGTCTTGGCGGGAGAGTACGCGGTGACCATGTAGGGCGCGACGCCGAACATGGAGGCGACGTTGCCGATGACGCCGCGTTTGCGCTCCTTCATGCGGGGCACGACGGCCCGGCAGCAGAGATAGACCCCCCGGTAATCGACGTCCCAAATGCGGTCGTGCTCCTCCATCGGCAGTTCTTCGATGGTCAGGCCGTCCTGCATGATGCCGGCGTTGTTGATGAACACGTCGATGGGGCCGTGGTCCCGCTCGACCCGCTCGACGAAACCGTTGACCGAGTCCGCGTCGGTCACGTCGAGCGGGTAACAGGCCGCAGCGCCGCCGGCCGTTTCGATCGAGGCCGCGGTCCCGGCGCCGTCCAGGACGTCGCCGATGACGATCCTGTCGCCGCCTTGGGAGAACCGCCGAGCCGTCGTCTCGCCGATCCCGCGCGCCGCGCCGGTGACGACCGTGAGGCGTCCTTCGCTCATGCCGCCATGTCCGCCGTGCCGGGCAACGGCGTCAGATAGGGGCGGTCGCCCTTGATGGTGGTCCGGTGCATGCGGCGGCGGTACTTCTCCTCGTCGAAGGGCAGGACGCGATGCATGGAGGAGCGGTTATCCCAGAAGATCACGTCGCCGGGCCGCCACTCGTGGGTGTAGACGAACCGCGGCGCGGTCGCGAAGGAGACGACATCCTCGATGATCTCCCGGCTCTCCCCGGGGTCCATGCCCTCGAAGTGGGAAACCACCTGGTGGGCGAGGTAGAGGGCGCGGCGGCCGCTCACGGGATGCGTCCGCAGCGCCGGGTGCGCCACGGGCGGCACCTGCCGCCTCTGCTCGTCGGTCAGGGGCGCGCGGTGGGGCGTGTGGTTGGTCCAGTAGTAGTTGTAGTCGTGGACCGCGCGCACGCCCGAGAGAAACTCCCTCCTGTCGTCCGGCAGCGCCTCCCAGGCCGCGTACATACTGGCGAACTGGGTCTGCCCCCCCTCGGGCGGGCATTCGAGGCAGTGGAACAGGGACCCGAGGGAGGGACGCTCACGGTAGGAATAGTCGGAGTGCCAGTGCCTGGCCCCGCCACGCGCGCCGATCTCGCGTCCGTTCTCCACGACGTTCGACACGATGAAGATCTCCGGGTGTCCCGGCATGTTGTACTGGCCCGCGACGTGCGGCTCGAGCTCCCCGAAGTACCGGCTGAACGCGATGTGCCGCTCCGGCGTCAGACGCTGGTCGCGGAACAGGAGGATCGAGTTGTGGCTCAGCGCCTCTTCGAGGCGGCCGACGGTCTCGGGTGGCGCGGGCAGCGACATGTCGATGCCATGGACTTCCATGCCGATGGCCGGCGACAGCGGGGTGAAGGTCGGTGACTGGTCGGTCATGGGCCGGCGGCCCCCTGGCGGTTCGCGGGACTCGCCCTGTCGCAGTAGGTCAGCGGCGGGAACCTGTCAAGTCGCGGGAGCGGCGGGTGGCGGCGGCAGACCGATCGCGATGTCCCGTTTCAAGAATCTTCGTGCCGTTGGATCGGCGCTGCTCCCCGTCCCGGCCGTTCCTCAAGCCGTCATGGCCGCATGTGCGGGCCGGAGGACCACATCCGTGAAACTTCCTGTAACACATTGATTCATATAATAAATACTTCCACATCCATTCCCTCCGGTCATGTCGGCGGCTCCCCGGAAACGTGTCTCGGGCCCCGGACGCTCCTTCTCCAGTCTGGCACGCCATTATAGCGGAAGCGTGCGGCTCATGAGAAAAAATTTTCATGTAGGTAATTTTTTGATTGATTTTTCTTATTTAGCACAAACCAAACACACCCACCCCCGATGTCGTGCGAAGTGTGCGAATTCAAAACGAACCCGGGTGCGCGGGCCTCCGGCCCGTATCGTTCGGGCGGGACGCCCGCGTACTCAGGGGAGCCGGGCGCGGGGCGCCCCCCCGACTCCGTGCGAACTGTGCGAATTCATCCGATGGCGCATGGACGGTCTTCCATCGAGACGACACCCGCCGGCCGTGAACCGGACGCGATTCATGGGCCAAAGTTGTGTTCCCGTCCAAATTCGCTATAAGTCTCGAAGAGCAGGATCCCGTCACCGGCGCCGACGCGGGAGGGCCGTTGGACCAGCCAGACGAGTCGAGGCCGGAGACCGACGTGTTGCGCGAGCGCATCCGTGCGCTCAGCGCGGCGATGCTGCACGTCAGCGAGAGTCTCGACTTCGACACCGTCCTTCACGAGGTTCTGGCGGGCGCCCGCGCACTGACCGGCGCCAAGTACGGCATCATCGCAACCGTCGACGACCGCGGGCAGCTGTCGGAGTCCGTCACCTCCGGCTTCACCGAGGAGGAGTGGCAGCGGCTGCTGGACTGGCCCGGCGCTTCCCGTCTCTTCGAACACCTGCGGGACCTTCCGTCCGTGCTGAGACTGGCGGACGTTGCCAGCTATGCCCGTTCGCTCGGGTATTCCCCGGATGCACTACCGTCGAAGACCATGCAGGCGACGCCGATGCGTCATCGGGACGTGTATGTCGGCACCTTCTTCCTCGGAGAGAAGGAGGGCGGACAGGAGTTCACGAGCGAGGACGAAGAGGTGCTGCTGTTGTTCGCCTCGCAGGCGGCAACCGCGATCGCCAACGCGCGCGCCTATCACAACGAGCGGCAGACCCGGGCCCACCTGGAGGCCCTGGTGGACACCTCGCCCGTCGGCGTCGCGGTCTTCGATGCCAAGACCGGCAATCCCCAATCCCTGAACCGGGAGGCGAGGCGCATTGTCGAGGAGCTGAGCATTCCGGGCCATTCCCCGGAGCAGGTTCTGGAAGTGCTGACCTGCCGGCTTGCCGACGGGCAGGAGGTCACCGTCGACGAACTCAAAAACACCGAGATCCTGCGCGCCGAGGAGGTCGTCCTCTCGGTCCCGGACGGCCGGAGCGTCTCGACGCTCATCAACGCAACGCCGGTCCGCACTTCCGACGACGAGACGGTTTCGGTTGTCGTCACCATGCAGGATCTCGCGTCGCTGGAGGAGATGGAACGGCTGGGAGCCGAGTTCCTGGGCATGGTCAGCCACGAACTGCGCGCCCCGCTGACGTCGATCAAGGGCTCGGCCGCCACCGTGCTGGGCGCCGCGCCCCTGGATCCCGCCGAGATGCTTCAGTTCTTCCGCATCATCGACGAGCAGGCCGATCACATGCGGGGCCTGATCGGCGACCTCATGGATGTGGGACACATCACCACGGGGACGCTCTCGGTGGCGCCCGAGTCTGCGGAGGTGGCCGAATTCGTCGAACAGGCCCGGAACACGTTCCTGAGCGGCGGCGGCAAGCACGCGGTGGTGACAGACCTGCCGGCGGACCTTCCCCGCGTGATGGCCGACGGGCGGCGTATCGTCCAGGTGCTGAACAACCTGTTGTCCAACGCCTCCAGGCACTCTCCGGAGTCTTCCCCTATCCGGATCACCGCGGCGCGGGACGGCGTCCACGTCTCGGTCTCGGTCTCGGACGAAGGCCGGGGCATTCCGCCGGACCGGCTGCCGCATCTGTTTCGGAAGTACGCCGACGGTCGGCAACGCAGCGTCGGCGGGTCCGGCCTCGGCCTCGCCATCTGCAAGGGGCTGGTCGAAGCCCACGGAGGGCGGATCCGGGCCGAGAGCGGTGCGACGGGCCGGGGCACGACGTTCACCTTCACGATCCCGGTGATCGAAGCGGGCGTCCACGGCGCCGCGGGAGCCTTCCTGCCAAACGGTTCGCGCTCCTCTTGGGAAGGGGAGGAGCGAACCCGCATCCTCGTCGTGGACGACGACCCGCAGACGCTGAGATACGTGCGGAACGCGCTCAAGGCGGCCGGCTACGCCGCGCGCGTGACGAGCGACCCCGGAGAGTTGTCCGGTCTCGTCGAGACGTGGAAGCCGCAGTTGGTTCTGCTGGACCTGATCCTGCCCGGAACCGACGGGATCAAGCTGATGGAATCCGTCCCCGGGCTCGCCAGTCTGCCGGTCATCTTCGTCTCCGGCTACGGAAGGGACGAGACGGTCGCGAGGGCCCTGGAGACGGGAGCCGCCGATTACATCGTCAAGCCCTTCTCGCCGACGGAACTGACGGCGAGGATCGCGGCGGCGCTGCGCAGGCATTCGGGGCCCGAACGCTTCCGCCTGAAGGACCTGGCCATCGACTTCGAGCAACGCCGGGTGAGCGTAGCCGGCCGTCCGGTCGTGCTGACGGCCACGGAATTCAAGCTGCTGCGCCTTCTCTCCATCAATGCGGGACGGGTGTTGACCTACGACGCCCTCTACCGCCAGATATGGGGGGAACAAGGATCCAGCGGCTCCGCGCTGGTGCGAACCTTCGTCAAGAACCTGCGCCGCAAGCTCGGCGATCGCGCGAGCCAGCCGACCTACATCCATACCGAGCGCCGGGTCGGCTACCGCATGGCGCTACCAGGCGACATGTGAAAACCCGCGCCGGCGAACAGCGCGGCCGGCATCGAATGCTCCTCGGCGGCGGACATCGGGACCGTGGGTTCGGTCATCCCGTGTCATGCGCGTTCCGATCCCCTACAGAAGCCCCAGCTCGCGGAAGCTGGCGTGGCCCTTCTTGGCGACGATGACGTGGTCGTGGACGGCGATGCCGAGCTTGTCCGCCGCGTCCGCCACGCGGCGGGTGACCTCGATGTCCGCCGGGGACGGCGTGGGATCTCCGCTCGGGTGGTTGTGGACCAGGATTACCGCCGAGGCCGCGACTTCGAGGGCCCGCTTCACCACCTCGCGGGCGTAGACCGGCGTGTGGTCCACCGTTCCGTGCCCCTGGACCTCGTCCACGATCAGCCCGTTCTTGCGGTCGAGATAGAGAACACGGAACTGCTCCGTCGTCTCGAACGCCATGACCGTCCGGCAGTACTCGACGAGCCTGTCCCAGGACCCGATGGTGGGGCGATCCCCGACCGGCCCCCGCGCCAGGCGCTGGGCCGAAGCCTGGACCGTCTTCAGGGCGACCGCCGCCGTCTCGCCGATTCCGTCGACTTCGCGGAGGCGCGCCGGCGCCGCGGAGATCACCTCGGCGAAACTGCCGAAGGTGTCGATCAGCCGCTTGGCGATGGGCTTCACGTCCCGGCGCGGGATCGCCAGGAACAGGACGAGCTCCAAAAGCTCGTAGTCCGCGAGGGCGTCCGCGCCCGCGTCCATGAACCGCGCGCGCAAGCGCTTGCGGTGCTCGTGGAAGTGCGGATTATCCGCCACCGTCCGTGCCGTAAGGCGGATGGTGGAAACCGTTGGGCGACCGCGTGAAGATCTCGCACCCGGTCTCCGTCACACCGACGGTGTGTTCGAACTGGGCCGAAAGCGAGCGGTCCTTCGTCACCGCCGTCCAGCCGTCGGAGAGCAGCTTCACATGCCATTTCCCGAGGTTGATCATCGGCTCGACGGTGAAGAACATGCCGGCCTTCAGCTCGACGCCCGTGCGGGGCTCGCCGAAATGCAGGATGTTCGGCGAGTCATGGAAGACCTGGCCGATGCCGTGGCCGCAGAAGTCCCGCACCACCGAGCACCGGCGAGACTCCGCGTAGGTCTGGATGGCGTGGCCGATGTCCCCCGTGGTCGCGCCGGGGCGGACGGCCTCGATGCCGCGCATCATGGATTCGTAGGTGACGTCGCACAGGCGCCGGGCCTTCCGGCCGACCTTGCCAACCGTAAACATCCGGCTCGAGTCGCCGTGCCAGCCGTCGACGATCACGGTCACGTCGAGGTTCACGATGTCGCCGTCCTTGAGGAGCCGGTCGCCGGGGATGCCGTGACAGACGACGTGGTTGAGCGACGTGCAAATGGACTTGGGGAACCCGCGGTAGTGGAGCGGGGCCGGCACGGCGCCGCGGTCGAGCACGAATTTGCCGCACAGCCGGTCGAGCCTTCCGGTGGCGACCCCCGGAACCACGAACGGCGTGATGTAGTCGAGGGTCTCCGCCGCCAGGCGGCCGGCCTCGCGCATGGCCTGGAATGCCGCGGGACCGTGGCGCTTCACCTCCGCCGTCCGGCGCGCGGGCACCCGTGTCCGGGTAATGGTGCCGGTCATGAGGTCTGCACCTCTCCCGGGCTATGGCCGCGCCAGCGGCACGGCGTTCCCGACGACGATCGCTTCCGACGTGAGCTTACAGGAATAGGCGATCGCCTCAACGCCGCCCGCCAGTGCCCGGGTCAGCCCTTCGTCATAGCCGGGATCGATGTCGGCGGCAATCGAGAGACGGTCGCAGTCGTCCCGCTGGATCAGGTACACCATGACGGCGCGATGGCCCTGGGCGACCATGCCAGCCATCTCCGCCAAGTGCTTGGCGCCCCGGGACGTCACCGAATCGGGAAACTCGGCGGTCCCGGACTCGCGGCTCAGGTGGACGTTCTTGACCTCGACGTAGCAGGCGGGTCCGTTTCCCTCCAGGAGAATGTCGATGCGCGAGTTCCCGCCGTACCTGACCTCGCGGCGCCGCGATTCGTAGCCTTGCAACTCGGCGATGGTCGCCGCGTCGATGGCCTCGGCAACGAGCGCGTTCGGGCGCGCCGTGTTGATTCCGACGAGCGTCCGGCCGTCGTGCACCATCTCCCAGGTATAGCGGAGCTTGCGTTCCGGGTTGGCGGCCGGCAACAGCCACACCTCGAAACCCGGCTCCGTGAGCCCGCGCATCGAGCCCGTGTTGGCGCAGTGGGCCGTAACCACGTCGCCCGACTCGAGCTCCACGTCCGCCAGGAACCGCTTGTAGCGCTTGACCAGGGTGCCCTTGACGAGGGGTTTGGGAAACCGCATGGCGCAAGGGTAGTCGCACCGGCGACGGACTTCAAACGGAGTACGCCGGCCCCCTTGCACGGGCGACCTTCAGGGTTGAGGATTGCGCTTCGTGCCGTGCGATCGGGGAAAGCACGCCGTGGCCGGAACCGGGATCGAGAGAACCGCCTGCGCCGTCATCATCGGCAACGAGATCCTGTCGGGCCGTGTCCAGGACCGGAACCTCGCCTATATCGCCCAACGGCTGAACGACTTCGGTGTCCGGCTGCGCGAGGCCCGGGTCGTCGCGGACGACGAGGACGCCATAATCGCCGCCGTCAACGAATGCCGGCGGAAATTCGACTACGTGCTCACGACCGGCGGCATCGGGCCGACGCACGACGACATCACGGTCGAGTGCGTGGCCAAGGCGTTCGACGTCCCACTCCAGGTCAACGAGGAAGCCGCCGAGGCCATGGGGGCCCGGGCGGGCGGCAAGGTCAACGAGGCGCGGTTGCGCATGGCGCGCGTGCCGGTCGGCGGCGAACTGATCAAGAATGCCGTCTCCGCGGCCCCCGGCTTCCGGATGGAGAACGTCTTCGTCATGGCGGGCGTGCCCTCGGTAGCCCACGCCATGGTCGACGCGCTGGAGTCGCGGATCGCCGGCGGCGCGCCCATGCGTTCGCGGGGAATCGTGGTGCATCTGTCCGAGGGAACCGTGGCGGCGGCACTGGCCGGCATCCAGCAGCGGTTTCCCGACACAGACATCGGCAGCTACCCGTTCTATCGCTCAGGTCGATTCGGCACCACGCTGGTGGTCCGCTCGACGGACGCCAGCCGCGTCGAGGCCGCCGTCGAAGAGATCAAGGCGATGGTTCGTGGTCTGGGTGCCGAGCCCGAAGAGGAACTGGAGGCGGTCTGATGGTCGCCGCCGCGTTGCGCCGTGCCAGTCCGGCCGACGCCTCGGCCATCGCCCACGTGTACGTCAGCTCCTGGCGCACGACTTACAAGGGCCTCATCCCGGGACAGGTGCTGGCGGCCCTCGACGAGCTCAAGCAGACGAGCTACTGGTGGAACGTGCTCTGCGAGTCGAAGGGAGGCTACGGCGCCGTGGTGGCGGAGGGCAGGTCCCGCGTCATCGGCTTCTCCGCCTTCGGACCGGCGCGCGAGGAAGGGTTTTCGCGGCGCGGCGAGATCTACACTCTCTACCTGCTCGACGCCTACCAGCGCCGCGGGATTGGCCGGCGCCTGCTGTCGGCGAGCGCCGACGATATGGCCGCGGCGGGCTTCACTTCGATGTGCGTCTGGGTGCTGGCCCGCAACCCGGCGCGGGACTTCTACGAGCACCTGGGCGGGGTCGAGCTGTCGGCGCGCGATATCGGCGTCGGCGGCCGGCGGCTCGAGGAGATCCGCTACCTCTGGCCCGACCTTCGCCGCCTCGAGACACTGGAAGAATACTGAAGGCCCGCGGGACCCGCTGGACGCCACCTTGTCCCGTTGCGACAATCGCAGCCCGGCGGGCGTGGCGAAACGGTAGACGCAACGGACTTAAAATCCGTTGGGCGAAGGCCCGTGCTGGTTCGAGTCCAGCCGCCCGCACCATGTCAAGGGAGAGGAGGCGCCGATGACCGCGCTGTCCAAATCGGAGATCGCCGAGATCGCCGGGAAGCTGCCCATCCGCACCCAGGCCTTCATCGACGGCGAATACCGTCCGGCCGCCTCGGGCGAGACCTTCGCAACCGTCAATCCGGCGACGGGGGAGCATATCGCGGACGTCGCCCATTGCGGCGCCGAGGATGTCGACCGGGCCGTCCGGGCGGCTCGCCGCGCCTTCGCCGGCGGCGCATGGTCGCGCGCAGCGCCCGAGCACCGCAAGGACGTCCTGCTGAAGCTCGCCAGCCTCGTGCGCATCCATGCCGCCGAAATCGCGGTACTGGAAAGCACCGACGTCGGCAAGACGATTAGCGACGCGATGGACGAGATCGGCGGCGAGGCCGTGAGCTACTTCCAGTGGTACGCGGAACTCGCCGACAAGACCTTCGGCAAAGTGGCGACGACGGGGGAGGACGCCCTGGCTCTCATCGTCAAGGAGCCCGCCGGCGTCGCCGCGGCGGTGCTACCCTGGAACTTCCCGTTCCTGATGGCCGTGTGGAAGGTGGCGGCGGCGCTGGCGTCCGGCTGCTCCCTCATCCTCAAGCCGGCCGAGCAGACACCGCTCACGACGATCTACCTCGCCGAGTTGGCGACGGAGGCCGGCGTGCCTCCCGGCGTGATCGCCACCTTGCCCGGCCTGGGCGAGACCACGGGCCAAGCGTTGGGCCGGCACGGCGATATCGACGTCATATCCTTCACCGGATCGACCGAGGTGGGCGGATATTTCATGCGCTACGCGGGCGAGAGCAATCTCAAGTCCGTGGGCCTCGAGATGGGCGGAAAGAGTCCGTTCATTGTGCTGGACGACGCCGACATCGACGACGATCTCATAGAGCACGCGGCGCTCTCGGCCTTCTGGAACGCGGGTCAGAACTGTTCGGCGAACATGCGGCAGATCGTCGACGCCAAGCGGGCCGACGAGTACGTCGAGCGCGTGACGGCCCGAGCCAACGCCTATAGGGTCGGCGATCCCCTGGATCCCGGAACCGAGATCGGCGCCATGATCACGTCCGAGCACCGGGACGTCGTCATGAGCTATATCGAAAAGGGCCGGACCGAGGGCGCGCGTCTGGTCGCCGGAGGCTCGACCCTGGATGCGCCGGGCTATTTCGTGCGGCCCACGGTGTTCGACGGCCTGACCCCCGGCATGACCATCTCGCGGGAGGAGATCTTCGGACCCGTCCTCGGCGTCCTGCCGGTCCGGAATTTCGATGAGGCCCTTGCCGTCGCCAACGATACCGACTACGGCCTGCACGCCACGGTGTTTACCCGGGACATCGACCGCGCCATTCACATGGCCCGCCGCCTGCCGTGCGGCACGGTCGCGGTGAACGGGTTCACCGAAGGCGACGTCAAAACCCCCTTCGGCGGTTACAAGCGATCGGGGTCCCTGGCGCGCGAGAACGGCGTCGAAGCCCTGGACCAGTACGTCCAGACCAAAACCATCTGGATCTCCGTCGGCGCCGCGGACGCCGTCTCGTGACCACCCCGGCGCGGCGCCTCACTCCACCGGCGCGGCGTCGTTGAAGACCTGGGTGCGTTTCATGAGCCGCCGCTGATCCGGCGGAAAGCGTCCACGGCCGTGCATGGTCGCCCTGTTGTCCCACATCACGAGGTCGCCCACCCTCCAGCGGTGCGTCCAGACGAACTCCGGACGCGCGACGTGGCGGGTGAGGAAGGCGATCAGGTCCCGGCTCTCGCCGTCGCCGAGCCCGACCACGGAACGGGTGAACAGCGGCGTCACGTAGAGCGTCTTCCGCCCGGTCTCGGGGTGGGTGCACACGATGGGATGGTCGACGGTCTCGGGCGGGTTGAGCGGGGCGTCGGGATGGCGGTGGGTCGCCCTGAGACCGTTCAGCCGCTCCCTGGTCCTGGCGTCGAGCGCGTCGTAGGCGGCGTAGCCGCTGCCCCAGCGCGTCTCGCCGCCGTTTTCGGGGACTTCCACGGCATGGAGGACCGAGATGGTGCCGGGCTTCGGCATGTAGGCGAGATCCGAGTGAAAACCAACCTCTTCGTGGCCGAGGGCGCCGATCGCCTTGCCATTCTCCCTGATGTTGGAGACGAGGAGGATTTCCTGCACCGGCCTGGCCGGCATGTCGCGCACGTGGACCTCGGCCTTTCCGAAGCAATTGGTGAACCGGACCTGGTCCTCGTCACGGAGATCCTGCCCCCGGAAGAAGATCACGCAGCGGTCCAGCAGCGCCCGGCGGACCGCGGCGGCCGTCTCCTCGGGAAGCGGCCTGGACAGGTCGAGCCCCCGGACTTCGGCGCCGAGCGCCGCTCCGGTCGGAACTATCGTCATGCCCCCGACGGCGTTCAGCGCGCCCGCGTCTTCCAGCATCGGCATGGACCGAGTCTAGGTTCTCGGGACGGCCACGCTCAAGTGCGCCGGAAGTTCCAAACCCAAGGACCTTCGTCATGAGGATTCTCGAAACGTCACCGTATTGGCTGAAATGGGTCCCCGCTTTCGCGGGAATGACGAACACAAAACGCAGGCCTCCTCCGTCATTCCCGCGAAAGGGGGAATCCATGTCGGACAGTGCCGTGACGTTTCGTAAACCCGAACATTTTTATGATGCTTATTCCCAAGACCGCACTAGAGTCCGAGGGACTGCGGATGGTGGAAGGGGAGAGGCACCATGGCGACGTGGCCCGGCTACAGCGCGGCATCCTGGCGGATCAAGGGCGACTGGTGGGACCTCTGCAATTGCGCCATCGGCTGTCCCTGCCTGTTCGGGGAGAATCCCACCCTCGGCTACTGCCAGGGGGTGCTGACCTACATCATCCGGGAGGGGCGCCGCGGAGACGTCGACCTCGGCGGACTCACCGTCATCCTGATCGTCCATTTTGAGGGGGAGCTCTTCGACAGGAATCGCGAGATCGGCATTCTCATCGACGAGCGCGCCGATGCCGCGCAGCGGGAGGCGCTGGAGATCATCTTCACCGGCCGCTCGGGCAGCGTGTTCGGCGCGATGCGCGACCTGACGAAAAGCCTCGACGGAATCGAGTACGTGCCGATCGACGCCCGTCAGGACGCGGAGGAATGGCGGGTGGAGGTCGCGGGCCTGATCGAGGGGCTTGGAGGTCCCTTCCGCAAGTTCCTCGTGCCAGAGGGCGAGACCTGCCGCATCCACAACGCCCCGCGGCCGGAAGTCGTCCCCGGGATCGTCACCGTCGGCCACGCCTTGCGCAATGTCGTCACGGGCCTCTTCGGACGCAATTGGGACTGGACCGGACGCTCGGCGAAGCACATCGGTTTCGACCTCGCCGGACCGGACGACTTCAACTGGAAGAACGTGTAGGTCCCGTGACCCGCGGCGAGACCACCGGCGCGCGCTACATCGCGGAGGCTTTCGCGCACCTCGGCGTGACCCACGTCTTCTTCATGGACGCCATCCTGCGGCGCGCTCTCGTCGAGATGGAACAGGTCGGGATCGTCCGTGTGCTGGCGCACTCGGAAAAGGCCGCGGCCTACATGGCAGACGGCTACGCGCGAGTCACCGGCCGCGTCGGCGTCTGCATGGCGCAGTCGGTCGGCGCGGCCAACCTCGCCGCGGGCCTCCAGGACGCCTGGCTGCACCGGGCGCCGGTGCTGGCGATCACGGGACGCAAGCCGCCCTTCGCGCGGGACCGCAACGCATACCAGGAGATCGATCACGCGCCCCTCTACGCGCCCGTGACCAAGATGCACGCCGACGTCGAAACGGCCGCCGAGCTGCCGCGCCATCTCGAGCAGGCCTTCCGCGAGGCGACGGACGGCACGCCCCGTCCCGTGCACCTCGACCTGAACGGTCTCGGCGGCCAGGAGATCGAGAACGCGGCGCTGCCGAGCGGCGGCATGCCGAACGCCGCGTACGGGTCGTATCCCGTCCGGCGCCTCCGGCCAGATCCCGCGGAGATCGAGGCCGCCGCGGCGCGACTCGCCAGGGCGAGGAAGCCCGTCCTGGTGGCGGGAGCCGGGGCCGCGCAAGCCGGCGCGGGGGCTTCGCTGCGCTCGCTGGCGGAATCGTTGTCGATCCCCGTCGCCACGTCCCTGGGCGGACGCGGAATCGTGCCCACGACCCACCCGCTGCATATCGGCGTGGTCGGCGCCTATTCCGCGCCGGTCACCAACCGGCTCGTCCACGAGGCCGATCTCGTCATCTACGTGGGCTGCCACACCGGCGATCAGGCGACCAGCGACTGGACCGTTCCGGCCCCGGGCATCGCGGTGATCCAGATCGATGTCGACGGCCGCGAGGTGGGGCGCGGCTATCCCGGCGCCGGCGGGATCGTCGGCGATCCGGGGATCGCGCTGGACGATCTCGCAGCGGCCGCCGACGGCGCGAAGGCACGCGGCGACTGGGCCAGGGACGCGGGCGCGCGCTTCGACGCGTGGCGTGCCTCCATGTCGGAGCATCGCGTCTCGGATGCCGTCCCGATGCGCGTGGAGCGTCTCTGCAACGAGTTGAGCGAGGTTCTGCCCGAGGATGCGATTCTGGTGGCCGACACCGGCTATTCGGGCATCTGGACGGGCACGGTGCTGGAACTGCAGCACCCGGGCCAAACCTACCTCCGCGCCGCCGGGTCGCTGGGCTGGTCCCTGCCGGCCGCGCTCGGGGCCAGCGCCGGGGCGCCCGGCCGGCCCGTCGTCTGCTTCACCGGCGACGGCGGCCTCTACTACCACGTGGCGGAACTGGAAACCGCGCGGCGGCGCGGCCTCCCGGTTGTGGTCGTCGTCAACAACAACTCGGGCTTCGGCCAGGGGGTCGACAAGGTTCGGGACATCTACGGCGACACGCCCGGCAACCCGAACGACCTCAACCGCTTCAGCGACACGAACTTCGCCGAGGTCGCCCGGGCGTTGGGCGTCGAAGGCATCCGGGTCGAGCGGCCCCACGAGGTCCGGCCGGCCCTCGAACGCGCCCTTTCCCTCGACGCGCCGGTGCTGGTCGACGCCGTGACCGACCGTGAGCCGCGCGCACCCGCGCCCTGGACGCCATGACCGGAACGAACGTCGCCCTGATCGGCCACGGCGGCATCGCCCGCACGGTGATCCGGCATCTGCCCGGACTCGCGCCCGAGTCGCGGGTCCGCGCGGTCCTGGTGCGTCCGGCCTACGTCGAGGCGGCGCGCGCGGCCGTCGACGGCTCGATCACTGTCGTGGACACCATCGGCGCGCTTCTCGAGCACGATCCCGACGTCGTCGCGGAATGCGCGAGCCAGGCGGCGGCCGGCGAATTCGGCGAGGCCGTGCTGGCGCGCGGGCGCGACTTCATGATCGCGTCGGTGGGAGCGCTGGCCGACGCCGGGCTGGCGGACCGCCTGCGCGTTGCGGCATCGGCGAACGGCGCGCGGATATTCGTCCCCGCCGGCGCTGTCGGCGGCATGGATGCCCTGTCGGCGGCGAAGACGGGCGGGCTCTCCCGGGTGCGCTACCGCTCGCGCAAGCCGCCGACGGCCTGGCGCGGATCTCCCGCCGAGGAGGTCTGCGACCTCGACGGCGTCGCCGCGCCGGTCGTGTTCTACAGGGGATCGGCGCGCGATGCGGCGCGGGACTACGCCAAGAACGCCAACGTCGCAGCGACGGTGGCGCTGGCCGGGATCGGCTTCGAGGGGACCGAGGTCGAGCTCTGTGCGGATCCGGGCCTCTCGTCCAACGTCCACGACGTGACGGTCGAGGGCGCCGCCGGGAGCTTCCGGTTCGAGATCGCGGCCAAGCCGTTTCCGGACAATCCCAGGACCTCCATGCTGGCGGCGTTCAGCGTCGTCCGGGCGCTTGCCAACCGCGATTCGGCGTTCGTCGTCTGACGTTCCCCGTTTCGGGCGGGCGCGGCAGTCCGGGTGCTGCTACTGTTCCCGCCGCCCGCGAACCCGGCCGCTTCGAGAACGCCGCACAAGGGAGACAGGTCATGAACCGCTATTTCAATCCGGCGGACCTGGCGCCGCCGTTCGGGAACTACAGCCAGGGTGTCGAAATCACGGAGGCCGCGCGGGTCGTCTACGTCGCGGGGCAGGTCGGCGCGGCGCCCGACGGAACGGTACCGAGAGACTTCGAGCAGCAGGCCGAGCAGGCCTTTCGCAACGTCCGGGGCGTCCTGCGCGCCGCCGACCTGGACGTCGAGCACATCGTGTCGATGCGGACCTACCTGTTGAGTCGGGACGACATTCCCGGATTCCGGGCCGCGCGCGACCGTGTGCTCGGGGAGGTCAAACCGGCGGGCACGCTGCTGATCGTCGCCGGACTGGCGGCGCCGGAGTGGCGGATCGAGGTCGACGCCTTCGCCTACAAATAGGAGCGAAGGCGTCCCGCGCCGGTCACGTCTCCTTGACCTCGACGAGGACGTTGCGGAACCGGGTGCCGCCGACGTTGCGGGCATCGTGCGTGGAGCCCTCCTTGCCGCCCACGACGTCCCCGGGTGTCATCGTCACCGCGTTCACCGTGCCGTCCGCCCGGTGGATCTCAAGCTCGGCGCCCTCGACCACATAGTAGAAATAGTCGTGACCGTGGGTGTGCATGCCCGAAGCCTCGCCCGGGTCGATGATCAGGTTCCAGACCTTGATCTCGTCGTCCTCGAAAACGACCCTGGTGCCGACATCCGCCATGGGATCCTCCCGTCCGTTTCCCCGAGTCTACACGAAACGCTCCCGGACGGACCTACCGTCCGCCGGCGACCTCCAGGCACGTGGCGGTGACGTAGCTCGCCTCGCCCGAGCAGGCCCACACCACGAGATTCGCCACCTCCTCGGGCTCGCCCATGCGGCGCAGGGGCGCGTCCCGGTTCACCGCCTCCGCCGCGACCGCGAGATCCACTTGGTTGCCGTCCCAGATCCCGGTCCGGGTGGCGCCCGGCCGCACAGACACCACGCGGATGCCCTCCGGACCGACCTCCTTGGCAAGGCCCAGGGTGAACGAGTCGAGCGCGCCCTTCGTGGCGGCATAGGGCACGTCGCGGGGCCAGCCCCCGGTCCGGGACGAGATGGACGAGACGTTGACGATGACGCCACCCGCACCGCCGAGGCGCGTCGACATGCGCTTGACGGCCTCCCTGGCGATCAGCGCGGGTCCGAACACGTTCACGTCGAAGGTCCGGCGGAACCGGTCCAGCTCGAACTCCGCGATCAGCGTGTCGTAATCGATGCCCGCGTTGTTGATCACGGCCCCCGGCGGTCCGAGCTCCTCGTCGACCTCGCGGAACATGCGCAGGACGTCGTCCTCGACGCCGACGTCGGCCCGCACGGTCATCGCGCACCGGCCCGCGGCCCGGATGTCCGCCGCGACGGCCGCCGCCTCGTCGGCGGACCGGCTGTAGTTCACGGCGACGTCCCAGCCCTTGCGCCCCGCCAGCCGCGCCACGGCGGCCCCGATGCCCCGGCCCGCGCCCGTGACCAGCATCACGCCCATGCCGCCCCCGCGCTCTCCGCCGGCGGGCCGGCCTTCAACGTGTCCTTGCGCACGATGCCGTCCTGCATGATCAGGACGATCTTTTCCTTGTCCCGGAGCGCGCGCACGTCCCGGCAGGGGTCGCCGTCGACGATCAGCAGGTCCGCCGCCTTTCCCTCCTCCAGCGTCCCCCACGCCTCCGACCGCCCGACGGCGCGGGCCGCCACCTGCGTTGCCGCGCGGATGACCTCCATGGCCGGCAATCCCAGATCCTGCAGGTGCGCCATTTCGGCGACGAGGTCGTAGGGCGGGAAGACATGCGCCGCGTCCGAGCCGACTCCGATCGGCGTTCCCGCGCTCCGGGCGCGCCGGACAGTGTCGGCGCAGGCGTCGCTGGCCTCCCGGCAGCGGTCGATGAACACCCGCACGTCCTTCGGATCCGCGCCGGCGGAGCGCGTGAACACCCGCGCATAGTCCTCGTCGAGACGGAAGCGCAGCCAGGCCGCGGTCGGCACAAGCACGCAGCCCGCCTCGGCCATCAGGGCGAGGCCCTCGTCATCGGCGAACTCCCCAGAGTGGAGGGAGATGACGCCGGCGCGCACCGCGTCCTTGATGCCGTTCGGGTCGTGCGCGTGCGCGTGAACCGGCTTGCCGAACTTCGCCGCTTCCCTCACCGCCGCGTCGATTTCCTCGAAGGAAAGGTCCTGCGTGTCCCCGTCGATCCAGGTGTTGCCCGGCGTCCCGCTAGCGGTGACCTTGACCCAGTCGACGCCGGCGCGGACCTGCCGGCGCACGGCGGCCCGCACCTCCTCCACGCCGTTCACCGTGACGCCGAGGTAGGTCTCGTTCTCGTGGCGGCCCCAGGCGGCCGAGTGGTCTCCGATGCCGCCCGACCCGGACAGCATCTGGCCCGCCGCGACCACCTTCGGCCCCCGGATCACGCCCCTGGCGACCGCATCCCGGACCGCCGTGCCGATACGGCCCCGGCAGGCGCCATCGCCCACCGCGGTGCAGCCCGTCTCCAGGATCCGGGCCGCGTTCTCCGCCGCCTTGAGGGTGTTGAACTCCAGGCTCTCGTTCATCTGCTGGAGGATGAGCGCGTATTCCCCGGCGTGGTACGTCAGGTGGGTATGGGCGTCGATCAGGCCGGGCATGACCGTGCGGCCCGCCGCGTCGATGACCTCCATGTCCGGGGCGATCTCAAGGGAGGCGGACGCCGCGGACCGGCCGATCCGCCCGTCCTCGACGATCAGGCCCCAGCCGTCGCGGGCGTCGACGCCCGTCCCGTCGACGAGGCGCGCATTGACGATGGCGGTCGCCGTCACCGGCTAGCCCCGCGGCACGCCCGCGTCGTCGAGGAAGCTCCGGTCGTTGACCGGATTGGGGCGGCCGCGGGGCAGGAACTCGCCCCGGCCCGCCTCGCCGACGAACTCTCCGTCGCGCCAGATGATCTCGCCGCGCGACACGGTCACCTCGGGCCAGCCCTGGATCTCGAGTCCGTCGTAGGGCGTGTAGTCCATGCCGTCGTGCAGGCCGTCGACGGAGACCGTCGTCCGGCGGTCAGGATCCCACACCGCGAAATCCGCGTCCGCGCCGACACCGATCGTGCCCTTGCGCGGGTAGAGGCCGTAGATTCTAGCGGGATTGGTGGCGGAGACGGCGACGACCCGGTTGAGGTCGATGCCGCCCGTCGTCAGGGCGCGCGAGAACAGCAGCGGCAAGCGCGTCTCCACCCCGGGCACGCCGTTGGTGATCCGGTTGAACGGCGCCTTGGGCCCGTGCACCAGCTTGCCCTGGGGATCGTCGTACCGGAACGCCGCGTGATCCGACGAATAGACGTGGAAGACCCCCGTCTCCATGGCACGCCACAGGGCCGCCTGGTTCTCCGGCGTCCCCGGCGGCGGCGCGCAGATGCACTTGGCGCCCTCCATGCCGTCCTTGTCGAGGTCGGTCTCGTTCAGGAACAGGTATTGGGGACAGGTTTCGCCGTAGACCCGGAGGCCGCGACTCCGCGCCCGGCGGATCGTCTCCGCCGCCTCGCCGCTGGCGACGTGGACGATCAGGATCGGCACGTCGGCGATCTCGCCCAAGGTGATCGCCCGGTGCGCCGCCTCGCGTTCCACCGGCGGCTGGTGCGCGACGCCCTTGAACCTGGGCGCTACGCGCCCGCTCTCCAGAAGCTTCTCGGTCAGCCAGACGATGCAGTCGGCGTTCTCGGCGTGGATCATCATCATGGCGCCGTGACGGCGCGCGACCGACATGACCTCCAGGATCTCGTAGTCGCTCAGCATCAGGGCCTTGTAGGTCATGTAAACCTTGATCGAGGTGTAGCCCTCCTCGATCAGCGATGGCACCTCCTGGCCGAGTACCTGGGCCGTGGGGTCGGCGACGATCAGGTGGATGGCATAGTCGATGACCGCCTTGCCGACGGGCTTCCGGCGATACTCCTCGACGGCGGCGCGCAGGGACCGTCCCTTGATCTGCCGCGCGAAGGGGATGAGGGTCGTGGTCCCGCCGCAGGCCGCCGAGACCGTGGTCGTGTAGAAGTCCGTGCCGGGCCGCGCGCCCGTCTCCGGGGAGTCCTGCTCGATGTGGACGTGCGCGTCGACCCCGCCCGGCAGGACGTACCTCCCGGCCGCGTCGATGGTCCGCGCGGCGCCGGACAGGCGGTCGCCCAGGGCGGCGATCCTGCCGTCCCGGACACCCACGTCGCAGACCCAGGTGTCGGAGGCCGTCACCACCGTGCCGCCCCGGACCACGAGATCGAATTCCGCCATGCGCGTCCTCCCCGTCCCGCCCGTCACAGACTACGCGCCGCGGCGCTCCGGCGAAACCGGCGGGCGGAAGCGGAATTGACTCGGGGCCGCGCCCCTTTGCGAGCCCGATCCATGCGCCATCGGATGAATTCGCACAGTTCGCACGGAGTCGGGGGGGCGCCTCGCGCCCGGCTCCCCTGAGTACGCGGGCGTCCCGCCCGAACGATACGGGCCGGAGGCCCGCGCACCCGGGTTCGTTTTGAATTCGCACACTTCGCACGACATCAAGGGGGTGCGTGCGGTTTGTGCCAGCCAGGAGAAAGAGCGTCCGGCGTTCGAGACACGTCCCCGGGTAGCCGCCGACATGACCGGAGAGGGTGAGTGCGGGAATATTCGGTATATGAATCAACACGTTATCGGAAGTCTACGGACACGAGCCTCCCGCCCGCATCATGCGGGCGGGGCGATGGGCCCGACTCCGTGCGAACTGTGCGAATTCATCCGATAGCGCAACGGAACAGGTCCGGGCATGACGACATGGGGAAGGACGTTCGCGCCGCGAGACCTCCTCTCCCGGCTGGGGGCGCTCCGCCCGCCCCGGCCGCCGTTCAGGCGGAGGCCGGGGGCGCCTGCGTCTGTCGCGGGATGCCCAGCATCTCGCGCGCTTCCTCCGGCGTCGCCACCTCGCGGCCGAGCTCGCGGCAGATGCGCGCGGCGCGTTCCACGAGCTGGGCGTTCGACTTCGCCAGTTCGCCGGGGCCGTAGTAGACGTTGTCCTCCATGCCCACGCGGATGTTGCCGCCCATGGCGACCGCCATGGTCGACAACGGAAGCTGGTGCCGGCCGATCGAGACGATCTGCCAGCTCGATCCCTCGGGAATGGCGTCGAGCATAGCCAGCAGGTTTGCCGGAGAAGCCGGGATGCCGCCCTGGATGCCCATCACGAAGCTGAAGTGCATGGTATCCTCCAGGACGCCCTTCTTCCGGAGATCGAGCATGTTGGCGATGTGCGAGAGATCGTAGACCTCGAGCTCGTTGTGGATTCCCCGGTACTTGCAGCCGTCGATGAACTCCGTGTTCCACGCCTTGGAGTTGGAGAACAGGAATTCGTCGCCCTTGTGGTCGAAGTGGAAGGTCCCGCAGTTCACCGTCAGCATGTCCGGCTGGGGCGCCAGTTCGAGGAGGTTCATCCGCTCTTCCAGCGAGAAGTTGCGGCCGGTCCCCTTTTCGTCGAACCAGATGCCGATGCCGCTGCCGACTTGGGTGATCATGC
Source organism: Alphaproteobacteria bacterium (assembly GCA_963663355.2). Lineage (GTDB taxonomy): Bacteria > Pseudomonadota > Alphaproteobacteria > UBA2966 > UBA2966 > UBA2966. Next base: position 610,598 of record CAXXKS010000001.1, on the reverse strand, counting down.
CGGAGCAGCGGCCCATGACGCCGTCGACCACCTCGTTGTAGATGCCGAGATCTGCGGACGTCCGCCCTTCCCTGTCCCGCACGTGGATGTGCGCCACCGAGGCACCGGCGTCGTAGCACTCGCGGAAGTCGTTCACGATCTCGTCGGGCTGTTCAGGCAGGGCCGGGTTGGCTTCCCGTCCGTGCAGGCCGCCCGTGGCGGCGATGGTGACGATCACCTTGTCCTGGTGCGTGAGGTTCGGCTTCATGGTGTCCTCCCGGCGCCGCCGTCGGCGGTCCGTGCCCTCAGGACGCGTCCCTGTGAAAGAGGCGCGGTCCGAACGCCTGCATGAGAGGCATGACCTCGATCTCGTTGACGTTCAGGTTCGGCGGCAGGGTGACCACGGCATGGACCACCTCCGCCATGTCCTCGGGCTTCACGGTCTCGAAGCCCGTGTAGTGGGCCCGGCCCTTTTCCTCGTCCCTCATCTGCACGTAGGCGAATTCGGTCTCCACGTTTCCGGGAACCAGCAACGTGGCGTGGACGCGGCTGCCAAGCAGGTCGGAGCGCAGGTTGTAGGTGAAGTAGTGGACGAAGGACTTGGTTCCCGCGTACACGGACGACCCCGCCGGCCCCTTGTGGTTGGCGGTCGAGGAGCCGACGTTGACGATATGGCCGCGGTCGCGGGCGAGCATCCCGGGGAGCGCCGCGTGCGTGCAATACATGACACCCTTGCAGTTGATGTCGACCATACGATCCCAGTCGTCGAGGGACGCCCGCTGGGCCGGGTCGGCGCCGAGGGCGTTGCCGGCGTTGTTGACGAGCACGGTGATCCCGGAGAATTCCGCCGGCAGGCCGGCGAACGCCGACTCCACCGCGGCCCGGTCGGAAACGTCGAAGGGCGCGATGTGGCAGCGGTCGCCGATCTCCGCCCGGATTTCCTCCAGCCGCTCCTTCCGGCGGCCGTTGAGAACGACGCGCGCGCCTGCGGCGGCGAACCGCCGCCCGACGGCGCGGCCGATGCCCGACGTGGCGCCGGTGACGAATACGACCTGGTCCGACAGATCGGTCATCGGGTGCGTCCTCCCTCCTGCCTCGGTGTCGCCGTCTCGCGCGTGCTACCCTTTGTGTAAATGACGGCTCGGGTCCGAGACAAGGCTCCGGTGTGCGGACAGGGGAGGCCGATGTCGGAAGAAGCGCGGACGCGCGTCGAGTTCGACGGGCACGGCAGGAGGACGACGTACGACGAGATCGAGGTCGGCAAGGACCTCGGATCGCTGGAGTGGACGGTCGGCGAGGAGGACATCGGGACGCAGTGCGCGCTCGACGAGGACTTCCACCCGTGGTTCGCTCTGGACTCCCCATGGGACGGCGTCGTCGCGCCGCCGCAGATCCAGTACCGGCCGCCGCGCTGGCTGCTGTCGCGCACCTACAACATCCGCGGTGTGTTCCACCGCTGGAACTTCGAGAACGTGAAGCCCATCCGGCTCGGAGAGACGATCACGGTGACCGGCCGCATCCTCGACAAGTGGACCGACCGCGACCGCGAATTCATGAGCTACGAGGCCGAAGGCCGCGACTCCGCGGGCAAGCTCGTGTTCCGGACCACGCGCGTGCACGCGCTCGACGTCATCGAGCGCACGGCGCCGCGCCGCGGCGCGGGCCAGGACAGCGGCGTCAAGCGGGAGAAGATCTGAGCCATGGCCATCGTGCGCAGGGACACGCCCGTCGGCACCGAGCTGCCGGTCTTCGCCCGCCGCTTCCGCCCCGAGATGTTCGCCGCGGGCGGCGCCCGGACCATCCACAACGACGACGCGGCGGCGCGGCGGGAGGGCCTGCCCCGCGCCGTCGCCGTCGGCCCGCAGGTCGCCGCGCTGATCTTCCGCATGATGCGATCCTGCTTCGAGGAGGGCTGGATCGTCGGCGGCAGGGCCGCGCTGACCTTCCGCAGGCCCGTCTGGTCCCACGACTTCGCCACGGCGCGCGGCACGATCCGGGAAAAGGAGGCGGAAGGCAGCAAGGTGCGCGTGGTCTGCGACGTCTGGGTGGAGCGCACCGACGGCGAAAAGGCGATCGTCGGGACCTGCAGCGCCCTGGTGCCGGGCGCGTAGGGCGGCGGGGCCGCCGCATGGACGTTCACGTCGGTATCGACGTCGGGGGCACGTTCACGGACATCGCCGTCAACGTGCCGGCGGCAAACCGGTTCCTTCATTTCAAGCTGCCCAGCACGCCGGGCGAGCCCGACCGCGCGATCGTCGAGGGCGTGGGCCGGGCCCTGGCGGAGAACGGCCTGGAGGCCGGGGACGTGGCACGGCTCTCCCACGGCACCACGGTGGGCACCAACGCCCTGATCCAGCGCCGCTGCGGCCGGGTCGCCGTGGTGACCACGGAGGGATTCCGCGACCTGATCGAGATCGGGCGGCAGGTCCGGCCCCGCATGTACGACATCCATCTCGACCATCCGCCGCCCATCGTGCCCCGCGAGCTCCGTTTCGAGGTGCGCGAGCGGCGGCGCGCCGACGGGACGGTCCACCTCCCCCTCGACGAGTCCGGGCTGAAGGAGTTGGCCCGCCGGCTGGCCGGCGCGGGGGTGGATTGCGTCGTGGTGTGCTTTCTCAACTCGTACGCCTGGCCGGAGCACGAGGAACGGGCCGTGGCGCTCCTGCGGACCACGCTGCCGCCCGCCGTCCGGGTTCTCTCCTCGACGTCCGTCTACCCTGAATTCCGGGAGTACGAGCGGTTCTCCACCGCGGTCCTCAACGGCGCCCTGCTCACCGTGATGAGCGCCTACCTGGACCGGCTGGCGGTGGGTCTGGGCGGCATCGGTGTGCCGGTCGACCCGAAGGTCAGCCAGAGCGCGGGGGGATTGATGTCGCTCGCAATGGCGCGGCGGCTGCCCATCCGCGCGTCGCTGTCGGGACCGGCCGCCGGAGTGGTCGGCGCCGCGGTCCGGGCCTCCGCCGCGGGCTTCGCGGACATCGTCACGCTGGACGCCGGCGGGACGAGCACCGACGTCAGCCTGATAACCGGCGGGAGTCCCGGCGAGGTGTACGAGCACGAGATCGCCGGTTTTCCGCTGAGGCTGCCGGCGATCGACGTGAACGCGGTCGGCGCGGGCGGCGGCTCCATCGCCTGGATCGACTCGGACGGTCTGCTGAAGGTAGGTCCCGCGAGCGCCGGGGCGGACCCGGGACCCGCCTGCTATGCGCGTGGCGGCGAACGGGCCACGATGACGGACGCCAACGTGGTGCTGGGACGCCTCAACGGGGCCGCGCTACTGGGCGGGCGCATGCCCATCGTCGAGCCCCTTGCCGTCGAGGCCGTCCGGCGGCTGGCGGCGCGCCTGGATCTGGATGTCGAGGAAACGGCCCTCGGGATCGTCCGGGTGGCGGCGGCGACGGTGGTCAAGGCCATTCGCGCGATCTCCGTGGAACGGGGCCTCGATCCGGCCGGCTTCGCTCTCTACCCCTTCGGCGGCGCGGGTCCGCTGTTCGCCGCCGATGTCGCCCGCGAGCTCGGCATCGCCCGGATCGTCGTCCCGCCCCATCCCGGCATCCTTTGCGCCGAGGGCCTGCTCCACTGCGACATGAGAGGCGATTTCGTGAAATCCACGCTGGTGGCTGTGGGTCCGGACGCGCCGGCCGTCCTGAACGCGGCGCGCGGGGAGCTCCTGGCGCGTTCCACTGGCTGGTTCGACGGAGAAGGCGTGCCCGCGCGCGAAAGGTCGCTGTCGTGGTCCGCCGACATGCGCTATCGCGGCCAGAACTTCGAGATCGGAGTCGAGTACGACGGGGCTCCGTTCGACGCGGCGGTCTGCGAACGCCTCGTCCGGAGCTTCCACGCCGCGCACGAGGCCGCCTACGGGTTCGCCTCGGCCGACGAGCCAGTGGAATTCGTCAACCTGAAGCTCAAGGGGGCGGCGACCCTCGACCGGCCGCCGCTCGCGGTCTGGGACAAGCCGGCCGCGGGCCTGCCGCACGCGTGGCGGGGCGTCGTCTTCGGGGGCGCGGACCGCATCGCGGCCCCGGTGTACCGGCGCGGCGATCTGGGACGCGGCCAGGTCCTCGAGGGGCCGGCGGTCGTCGAGCAGCTCGACTCGACCCTGCTCGTCTTCCCGGGTGACCGCGGCCGCGTAGACGGCTGGGGGAACATTATAATCGCGCTCGCCGAGGGGGGCGAGCCGTGGAGTTGACCGCCATCCAGGTCGAGCTGCTGCGCAACGCGCTTGGCGGCATCGTCGACGAGATGTACGTGGCGCTGATGAAAAGCGCCTACTCCACCAACATCAAGGAGCGGCGCGACCACTCGACGGCGATCTTCGACCCGGACGGGCGTGTCGTGGTCCAGGGCGAAAGCCTGCCGCTCCACCTGGCCTCGATGCTCGGTCTCGTCGAGGTCGTCCTCGAGCGGAGTCGCGGCGATCCCCTGCGGCCGGGCGATATGGTCGTCTCCAACGACCCCTTCGTCGGCCGGGGCTCGCACCTGCCGGACGTGGCCTTCGTGGCGCCGGTGTTCTCCGGCGGACGGCTCGCGTGCTTCGTCGCCAACATCGCCCATCACGCGGACATCGGCGGCATGGTTCCGGGCAGCATGGCGGGCGGCATGACCGAGGTTTACCAGGAGGGGCTGCGGATCCCGCCCGTGCGGCTGGTCCGCGGCGGCGAGGTCGTCGACGACCTGTTCGACCTCATCCTGCTGAACGTCCGGGTGCCGGCGGAGCGCCGCGGCGACTATCTGGCACAGGTCGCCGCCAACCGGCTGGGCGAGCGGCGCTGCCGCGAGCTGCTCGAGCGCTGGCCCCCGGAACGGTTCCGGGCCGGAACGGACGCCATCATCGACGCCGTCGCTCGGCGGACCCGCGCCGCCCTCGCCGAAGTGCCCGACGGTACCTATGCCTTCGACGACGTCATGGACGACGACGGTCTCGGTACGCGGGACATCCCCATCGCCGTGCGCATCGACATCGCGGGCGACGAGATCCGTTTCGATTTCTCGGGATCGGCGCCCCAGGTGCGCGGCAACATCAACGTCAGCCGCTCCGCGCTCGAGGCAAGCGTGCTTTACGCCGTCAAGGTTCTCGTCGATCCGGAGGGTCCGACGAACCACGGCATGCTCGATCCCGTCCGTATCGAGGCTCCCGAGGGCTCCGTGGTCAACGCCGTCTTTCCGGCCGCGACGGCGGCGCGGTCCCAGGTCAGCCAGCGCCTGATCGACGTCATCCTGGGGGCGCTGGCGCCGGCGCTGCCCGACCGGGTGATCGCCGCGGGCAACGGGGCGAATACCTTGGCCACGTTCTCGGGCGACGACGCCGACGGAAACTTCTACGTCTACATGGAGGCGATGGGCGGCGGGGCGGGCGCCCGCTCCTACAAGGACGGGACCGACGGAGTCCAGGTCCACTCTACCAACACCTCGAACCTGCCCATCGAGTCGCTGGAGCGGGAATACCCCATCCTGATCGAACGCTACGAGCTGGTGCCGGACAGCGGCGGCGCCGGCACGTGGCAGGGCGGCCTCGCGCTGCGCCGGGTCTACCGCCCGATCGGGCACACGACGGTCTTCAGCGGACAGGGTGAGCGCATTCGGAACAGGCCCTGGGGCCTCTTCGGCGGCGGAGAGGGAGCGGCCGGGTCGTTCGACCTGGTCCGCGACGACGGACGCCACGAGACCCTCGCCGTCAAACCGCATACGGTGGACATACCGCCCGACGCCGCCCTCTGGATCACGACGCCGGGCGCCGGCGGCTACGGCCCGCCCGAGGGACGTAGCGAGCGCCGCTTGGCCGCGGACGTGGCCAGCGGAAAACTGTCGCCCGAACGGCTCAAGGAGCGATACGGCCGCGACGTATCCGAATTGCCCGAAGCGGCGGATTCCACCGATACTGTCCACAGCGGCCGGGACGGCCTTGCGCGGGATGGAGAAGAACAATGGTGACACGGGGGTTCAGGCAACTGGTCGCGGACGCGGACGCGGCGGTGGACACGGTGTCCGCGGCGGACGCGATGGCGATGCACGGGGAGTCCGGCGTCGTCTTCGTGGACGTTCGCGAGACGGTCGAGCTTCGACAGGCGGGCTCCGTCCCGGGCGCGACGCACGCGCCGCGCGGATTTCTGGAGTTCATGGCGGACCCGGAAAGCCCCCTGCACAAACCGGAACTGGCGAGCGGCGCCCGGCTGCTGCTCTACTGCGCCTCGGGTGGCCGCTCGGCGCTGGCCGCCAAGACCCTGACGGACATGGGAGTCGAAAAGGTCGCACACGTCGCCGGCGGATTCGCCGCCTGGCGGGAGGCCGGGGGACCGGTCGAGCCCTGACGGCGCACGCCGGCCCGCGGCCTCGAGGCGCCCGGGGGCGCGCCCCAAAAAACCGGTCTCGGGGCAAGACCCGGCCCCCGGTGGTGTGCTATGAAGCCGCGAGACGCGAGGGACGAATTCGCCGGGCCCGGCCGGGCGTGGCGTGGATTGTTCGCAACTGCTTGAAAAACAAGGACAACCGCGCCAATCGGCGGCGATACGACAAGGAGGACGCGATGCGTGTAACGCTATCCGTGATCAAGGCTGACGTGGGTTCCATAGGCGGCCACACGCAGCCCTCGGACCGGATGATGGAGGCGGCCCGCGAGGAAGTCGCCGGGGCGGCCGGCCGGGGCCTGATCATCGATGGATACGTCTCCCACACGGGAGACGACATCGCCCTCGTCATGAGCCACACCCGCGGCGAGAACGACACGGAGATCCATCAATTCGCCTGGAACGCCTTCCTGAAGGCGACCGGCATCGCCCGGGACTACGGCCTTTACGGGGCCGGACAGGACCTGCTCGTCGACGCGCCCTCGGGGAACGTCCGCGGCGCCGGGCCGGCGGTCGCCGAGATCGAATTCGAGCACGCGCTGGAGAAACCGCGGCCCGCCGAGTCGTTCCTGGTGCTCGCGGCCGACAAGTGCGGTCCCGGCGCCTACAACCTGCCGCTGTTCCTGGGCTTCGCCGACCCCATGTTCTGCGGCGGATTGATGCTGCCCCAGATGATCAAGGGGTTCACGTTCCACGTGATCGACATGGACAACACGGCCGGCGATTCGATCATCGAGCTCGACGCGCCGGAAGACTACTACCGGCTCGCGGCGCTGCTGCGGGACAACGAGCGCTTCGGCATCGACTCGATCTATTCGCGGACCTACGGCACCAAGGCCGCGGCGGTCTCAGCGCAGCGCCTGCACTCCATCGCGGGCACCTACACGGGCAAGGACGACCCCATCGCCATCGTTCGCAACCAGGGCATCTTCCCGGCGCCCGAGGAACTCGTCTCGCCGTTCGCCAAGGCGCACTACGTGGGCGGCGACGCACGGGGGTCCCACAACATGCCGCTCATGCCGGTGGCGATCAACACCGCCGTGGCCGGCGTCTACTGCCTGCCCATCGTGAGCTGCCTGGGCTTCTCGCTGAACCGCGACGGACACTTCTCCGATGCCGTGGTCGATTTCTTCGGCAACGTGGCCTGGGATGAGGTCCGCCGGCGCGCCCAGAACAAGGGCAACGAGATGCGCCTTCAGGGCTGGTCGGGGCCCGCCATGCTGCCGTATACCGAACTCGAGTACGGAGGGTTCCGCGAAACGGTGACGGGGCTCGTGGACCGTTTCCGCATCCGCGGGGGCACGAAGGCCGAGGCGGCCGAATAGCCGGCGGCAGGACGCGGCGCGAGCACCGGGGAATTCAGGCTAGAGCCAGCCCGAGCGCCAGGACGCCTTGGCCTTGCAGCTCCGGCAGATGCGCTCGCCGGACCACGCGCTTTCGAACTGCTCGCCGCACGCCAGGCAGCGGCGCACCCGGCTCTCGTAAACCGGCGTGGACGCCTCGTCTTCGGCCCACGCGTCTCCGGAATCGTCCGCCGATTGCGCGACGAGATCCGAAGGATTCGCAGAGTCTGTGCTTTGATCCATTACTCAGTCCGTGCCCTGTACACGGTTCCGGACCGTCCCATCCCGCCCGGAACCACGGCCGCATGCCAAGGTTATGAACTCCGCCACCAAGCCCGGCGCGCCGGACCGGTGGCCCTGATCGGCGACATTGGCACGGACCATACCACGGCTGGCGTCCGGTTTCCACTAAAATCCCCGCCGGATGCACCGGATTGAACCTTAACACGTTGAAAAAAGTGATTTTTTTGTGAATTTCGCACAAGGTTTCGAAACCATCGCCCTACCGGAGAAATTTCGGGGATGTGCGGGAAACATCGAAAAATGTGGGCCGGAGGCCCGCGTACCGGACTTGTTCCGGGCATCTCCGTCGGCCGGGCGCCCGGCACGAGATCGTATGCCGGAAAAATCGAAACACACCTCACCCAGCCCTCCCCCTGCAAGGGGGAGGGAGAATGAAGGGTCTCCTCCCCCCTGTCAGGGGGGAGGTCGGGAGGGGGGACGAGCCAGAGGCCCGCGTACCGTGAAAAACCTTGCCGCGGCCTACTCGGCAGCCTTGCGGATCGCTCCGAAATCGCGGCAGGCGGGCATGACCTCCTCGACGAACAGGTTCATGGACGCCTTGACCATGTCGAGGGGCAGGCCGCCGAAATTCATCCAGCAGATGAGGTTGTTGATGCCGGCGACCTCGTTGAGCTCCTGGATCTTTTCGATGCAGGTTCCAGGGCCGCCGAAGATCATCTGGCCCCGTTCGTGATCGCCGATGGGGCGGAACTGGGCCGTGGACTTCATGTAGTAGTCGACGTACTCGGTGCCCTTGCGCTCGGCCTCGGCGTCCGACTCCGCGACGAAGACGTGGCGCACGCACGTGAACGGGAAGTCGAGGTCGTCGAGACCCTGGTTCGCCCGCGCCTCCCGCATGAGGTTGTACCCTGTCCCAGTTGATCCGGCGGCGCCCACGCGGACAGCATGTGGTAGCCGTGCCTGGCGACGTAGTCGATCACTTCGTGGGTGCCCAGCCGCGTCGCGACCCAGACCGGCGGGTGGGGCTTCTGGATCGGCCGGGGCACGAGGCTCAGCCGCGGCACGCTCCAGTACTTCCCCTCGTAGGTGAACTCGTCCGTCGTCCAGACGCCGAGGATGATCTCCAGGGCCTCGTTGAAGCGCTCGAGCTTCTCCTCGATGGGAATCCTCAATCCCTCGAACTCGTACTTCCTGTATCCGAGCCCGACCCCGAAATCGAGGCGCCCGCCCGACAGGATGTCCGCCATCGCCGCCTCTTCCGCCGTGAGCAACGGATGCTCCAGCGGCAGGATCTTGACCGCCGTGGCGATGCGGACCTTCTCCGTGATCATGGCGACCGCGCAGGCCATGGCGTAGGGCGAGGCACAGACGCAATACTCGCCGTCGACGCCCGGCACGTAGGGAACCGAGGAGAAGTGGTGCTCGGTCAGCCATACGGAGTCGAAACCGAGCCTGTCCGCCAGCTTGAACTGCTCGATGTGCTCCGCGTAGACCTGCGCCTCCGACTTGGTGAACGGCTGCTCCATCAGGTGAAAGGTGCCGAACTTCATCCGCTGTTCCTCCACTGCCTCGGGGGGCGTCGTGATTTCCGCCCCACTATAGACCAGGCGCGCCCTCCTTCGCCACGGCCGGCGCGCGGACCGCCCGGGACGGGTCAGTACGACCTGGGCAGTCCCAGTTCCCGTTCGCCGATGTAGTTGAGGATCATCTCGCGGCTCACCGGGGCGATCCGGGCGACGAAGATCTCGCGCAGGTAGCGCTCGACATGGAACTCCCTGGCGTATCCCATGCCGCCGTGGGTCATCACGGCCCGCTCGCAGGCCCGGAACGCGGACTCCGCGCAGAGGTACTTGGCGGCGTTGGCCTCGCTACCGCAGGGCTGCGCCTCGTCGTAGAGCCGGGCCGCCTTGAAGGCCATCAGGTTCGCGGCCTCGAGCTCGCACCAACTCATGGCCAGGGGATGCTGGATGGCCTGGTTCTGGCCGATGGGCCGGTCGAAGACGACGCGGTCGCGGGCGTACTCCGCGGCCCGGCGAACGGCGGCGCGCCCGATGCCGACGGCCTCCGCCGCCACCAGGATGCGCTCCGGATTGAGGCCGTCGAGGAGATACCGGAAACCCTTGCCCTCCTCGCCGATCAGGTCCTCGCCGGGCACCGGCAACCCGTCGATGAACACCGAATTGGAGTCGACGGCCTTGCGGCCCATCTTGTCGATGACCCGGGCCTCGATGTGGTCGCGGTCGAAGCCGGTGTAGAACAGCGACATGCCGTCGGTGGGCCTGGCGCACTGTTCGATGGGCGTCGTGCGGGCCAGCAGCATGATCTTGGTCGCCGTCTGGGCGACGGACGTCCAGATCTTGCGGCCGTTCACGATGTACTGGTTGCCGGAGCGTTCGGCGCGCGTTTCGATCCTGGTGGTGTCGAGGCCCGCGTTGGGTTCGGTGACCGCGAAGCAGATCCGGTCCTCCCCCTTGATCAGGGGCGTCAGCATGCGCTCCTTCTGCTCGGCGGTACCGTGCCTGGCGATGGGCTTCGGGCTGAAGATGTTCATGTGGATGGCGGACGCGCCCGAAAAGCAGGCGCCCGACTCGGCGATGGCCTGCATCATGATCGCCGCCTCGACGACGCCGAGGCCGGACCCGCCGTACTCTTCGGGCAGGGAAATCCCGAGCCATCCGCCCTCCGCCACGTCCCTGGCGAAAGCCTCCGGGAACCCGCCGTCCCGGTCCAGCGTCAGCCAGTACTCGTCGTCGTACTTCGCGCACAGCCTGGCCACCGCGGCGCGGATGTCGTTCTGTTCCGGCGTGAAACTCGGGTCCATGGCTGGCGGGCGGCTCGCGCTGGCGTTTCCGGGGGCTTCGATTGTTCACGGGATCGGCTAAATTGCAAATCGGGACGAAGGGAGGGAGCCCGCGATGAGAATGCGCGCCGCCGTTTTGCACGAGCAGGGCCGGCCGCGCCCGTTCGCCGAGAGCGCGCCCATGACCGTCGAGGAGCTCGACATCGAGGGGCCGCGTGCGGGGGAGGTGCTGGTCGAGATGGCGGCGGCGGGACTGTGCCATTCGGACCTCTCCACCCTGGAAGGCCACCGCCCCCGCAGGCTGCCGACGGTGCTCGGCCACGAAGGCGGCGGGATCGTCCGCGAGGTCGGTCCGGGCGTCGGCGACATCGGAGTCGGGGACCACGTGGTGCTGGGACCCGTGCTCGCCTGCGGCGAGTGCCGGGACTGCCTCTCCGGCCGCCCGGCGCTGTGCACGGCCTCCCAGGCCGCCAAGTCGCGGGGAACGATGCCGGACGGGACGTCCCGGCTGCGCTGGGACGGGCGGGAGATCTTCCATACCAGCGGCGTCTCCTGCTTCGCCGAATACGCCGTCGCGTCCCGCTTTTCCCTGGTGGCGATCGATCCCGGGCTGCCCCTGGCGGAAGCGGCCCTCTTCGGCTGCGCGGTGATGACGGGCGTGGGGGCCGTGGTGAACACGGCGCGGGTGCCGGCCGGCGCCGCCATCGCGGTCGTGGGTCTCGGCGGCGTCGGTCTTTCGGCGGTTCTCGGCGGCGTACTGGCGGGCGCCGACAAGATCGTCGCCGTCGACGTCCACGAGGAGAAGCTGTCGCTGGCCCGGGACATCGGCGCGACCCACGCCTTCCCGGCCTCCGACGGAGGCTGCGCGGACGCCGTCCGGGACCTGACCGGCGGCGGAGTCGACTTCGCCTTCGAGATGTCCGGCTCCACGCGGGGCATGAGGACGGCCTACGGCCTCGTGCGCCGCGGCGGCGTCATGGTGACCGCGAGCCTGCCGGCGACCGTCGAGGAGTTCGCCGTCAACGCCTACGACCTCGTCGCGGGCGAAAAGACGGTGCACGGGTGCTACATGGGAAGCTGCGTGCCCCGGCGCGACATCCCCCGCTTTCTCCGCCTGTACGAGCGCGGCCGGCTGCCGGTCGGGAAGCTCATGGGCGCGAGGATCGCCCTCGACGACATCAACGTCGGTTTCGACCGCCTGGCGGACGGCAGGACGGCGCGCCAGGTCATCGACTTCGCGGCGGGCTGATCGCTATGGCCCGCCGTAGAGCCAGTCCAGTCCCTTCAGGGCCTCCTCCTGGGTCCGGGCGCCGAGGAGCGCGTTGCGGAGGTCCCGCCGGACCCCGTCCGCGTGATAGACGTCGCCGAGGAACCGCGCCATGAGCTGCACCCGCCCGGTCCTCAGGTAGCGCTCCTTCTGATAGGCCTCGAAGGCCGCTTCCGCGTCGCCGCCGGCCTCCGCGAGCTTGTCCGCGACGCAGAGGCCGTCCTCGACGGCCATGGCGGCGCCCTGCGCGAAGTACTGCAGCATCGGATGGGCGGCGTCGCCGATCAGGGCGACCCGGCCTCGGGACCACACGTCCGTGGGTTCCCGGTCGCACAGCACCCACATGCGCCAGTCGGCCACCTTCTCGACGAGCGACGCCGGCAGCGGCGCGACGCCGGCGAACTGCCGCATCAGCTCGGCCCGGTCTCCGGGCTCGTTCCACCCCTCGACGTACCGGTCGCCGTGGAAGACGGCGACGACGTTGAACAGCTCCCAGTCGCGGATCGGGTAGTGGATGAGGTGGTTGCCGGGAGCGGCCCACAGGAGGGCGGCGTTCCGCTTGAGCTCCTCGGGGACCTCGTCCATGGGCAGCACGGCCCGGTAGGCGACGTGGCCGGAGACCCGCGGCATCTCCTCGCCGAAGAGACAGGCCCGGACGACGGACCAGAGGCCGTCGGCGCCGATCAGCGCGCGTCCCGTGTACGCGCCGCCGTCTTCCGTCTCGACGGTCACGCGCCGGCCGTCGTCGTGGACTCCCGCGACCCGGCGCGAGGTCTCGAGCGCGACGTGTTCCGAGGCCCGGCAGGCCTCGACCAGCACGTCGAGCATGTCGGCGCGGTGGTGGATGGCATAGGGATAGCCGTAGCGCTCCTCGCAGGTGCCCCCGACCCGCACCCGCGTGATCTCCTCGCCCGTGAGGCCGTCCATCATCGACAGGTGGTCGACGAACACCGCCTTCGCCTTCATGCGCTCCAGGACCCCGAGACGGTCGCAGGCGCGGAACACGTTGGGCGCCAGATGGATGCCGGCGCCGATCTCCCGGAACTCGGACGACTGCTCCAGCACGCGGCTCGGAATGCCCTTCCGGGACAGCGCCAGCGCGGCGGCGAGTCCCCCCAGCCCGCCGCCGGCGATCAGGACTTCCCCGCCATCGGTGCCGGTCACGCTCTCTCCGTTCTAGGTCTCGGGTCCGGCCGCCGCCCCGCCGCGGCCCGGACGGGACTCCGCCGCGCTACGCGAGCGGCTCCTCGACGAGGGGCATCGCCTTCAGCCAGCGTTCCACGTCTTCCCCGTCGTCGAACAGCGTCTCCAGCTCCTCGCGGGCCTCCCGCTCCGTCTGCAGCACCGACTCGACGTTGCTGATGTCCTTGCCGGCGAGGCTCGTGGCCAGCTCCAGGCGGATGCCGTTGTTGTCGTAGAAGTAGGCCGACCAGAACCGGCCGCCGAGGGACACGGGGCCGATCACGTCGACGCCGCGGCTCTTCACGTGCGCGACCATCCCGTCCAGCTTGTCCGGCGGCACATGGAAGGCGAGGTGCTGCATGCCGCCCGGCAGGTCCCGGTCGGACCGGTCCAGCCCCTTCGGGTACTCGAAGAAGGCCAGCAGGGAATCGTTGCCCATGCCGAAGAAGTAGTGGCGCAGGTCGTCGTAGGGCGGCTGGCCCCGGTCCGGGGCGTAGGGAACGCGGCGGACGTGGAGGAGCTGCATGCCCATGACGCCGGTGTAGAACTCCATGGTCGCGGCCATGTCGTCGGTGACCAGCGCCAGATGGTCCACGCCGCGCGTGGTCGGCGTCGTCAGTCCGGCGCCGGTGAACCTCGCCGTCCTGGGCTTGGCTGCGGGCCTGGCTTCGGGGTCGGCGTCGGTGACGGCCATCGCTCTCGCTCCCTCGCTTCAAAGGACTTTCTTCACTTCGCGGACCAGCCCGTCGGGATCCTCGCCGCCGACGTTGTGCGCGGTATCGAGCTCCACGAGCGTCACGTTGGCGTTCGCGTCCTTCACCCTGGGCACGGTCTCCTCGGCGAACATGTCCGAGCGGGTCCCGCGGACGACGAGGATGGGGCAGCGGACGGCGCCGAGGCGCTCCCACATGTTGGCCCCCAGCGGCTCCCGCTCCCCCGTCTCGCGCTGCCTGCGGAACTTCTCGCGGAACACGGGGTCGCGCTTGATGGCGAACCCGCCCTCCACGGGCCTGAGGTAGTTCTCCATGCGGGCGCGGACCGAGGAATCCCGGGGCGAGTGGGGGTCCTGGCCGAAGTATTCGAGGGCCGCGTCGACGTCCGCGAAGGCGTCGGGCACGTCGGCCACGACGTTCATGACCCGTCTGCCGCCCGCCGGGGCGTTGACCGGCGAGGAATCGACGAGCACCAGCTTCTCGACGCGCTCCGGATGGCCGGCCGCGAAGTACGTGGAGTTGCGCCCGCCCATGGAGTGGCCCATGACGACGGCCGCCGGCCACCCGAGGTGATCCAGGAGAGCGCGCATGTCGCCGGCGAAATCGTCGAGGCCGTACTTTCCGGCGGGGCTCCACGTGGAGTCGCCGAAGCCGCGCATGTCCATGGCCACGACCTCGCGGTCGCCGCAGAGCGCGGCCGCGATGCCGATCCAGTCGTACGAGAAATAGGACAGGCCGTGGACGATCAGTATCGGCGTGGCGCCGGGGGCGCCGAAACGCCGGTAGTGGATGGTCACGTCTCCCGAAGGACAGGTCCCAGTGCGGTGCTCCGATCCGTTCGCCATACAGCGCCCTCGCCCTCTTCAGCGATGTCCCGGACTCAGGATAGAACAGGGAGCGGCGGCCCGCAAAGCGGAGGAAGGCCGCGTTCCGGAAGCAAGCATCATAGGGTAGTGACTCGGTTTGAATCCCCGACGGTGGCGGCCGCCGGGGCTCATTCTCTCTCTATTCCCGCCAATAGTCGTGGAGCCACCGAACGGGCCGCATGTGCTTGTACAGGCGCTTGTGCAGGGGTGCGGACCATTCGCCCTGTAGCGCCTCATGCGGGTTGGGGTGCCCGTGGAACACGACGATGCGCGCCCCCACGGGCACGCGCGCGTCCCGCACAAAGTTGAGCGGGAAACGCGGTAGACAGTGGCGCTTGAAGCTGACGCACCACTCAGGCGGCCAGTATGTCATTCGGGACGGCCCGAGCGCGTGCGACAGGAAGGTCTGCTCGTTCCTGTGGGCGTCCACCCAGTACCGCGTCGGGCGGCTCTTGTAGAGGCCCAGCACGTCCTCCTGTCCGCCGATCTCGAAGCGAAACACGCTTGAGTTCCCCACGATCCGGTCGGGGTGGGTCCAATTGTGGATGATGCAGAAGTGCCCGCTGTGCTCAAAGAACGGGTCCAGCCCGCCGACGATCACGACATCCAGGTCCAAGTAGAGCGCCGTCCCCGAGAGCCCGGCGAGGCCCGGGCGATGGAGGACGAGCTTCCGCCACGCGAGGTCGCCGTAAGGCGGATCCACCCGGAGAGCCGGGATGGGGGCGCACTCGACCTCTTCTCGTACGCCGCTCGGGTCGTCGGTCAGGCAGACAAAGCGGTGCGACCGCGTCAGGTTCCTAGCGACGGAGCCGTAGAGGCGGTTGACGTACTCGGGGCCGTAGAGCGTTCCCCATTTCATGCAAACCACGTTGACTGGTTGTTCGTCGGACATCGACCGCCCCTGCCGGAATTCCAGCGCCGGCGGGTGCCGGGCCGTTGCAAACCGACATGGGAGTCATGCAGTCCCCGCATATTCGCCAAGCGCGGGGAGCTACCCCGCACCGGGTCTAGGGCTGTTCTATTCAGCGGGCGACCCGGCCTAGAGGCCGAGTCCATGTCGGTTTGCGGGAACGAGTGTAGCAGGCAGGCAGGTTCCGCTTGTCAATTTTTTTACAAATATGCTTGGGGTATCGGAGATCGAACATGCTAACCGGACCCCAAGGCCAGAAGTGAACCGCGATGCGATCGGCTGTACCGTCAAAGTCTGCAAGATCGCCACCGGCGACCTCGAGGAGGAGCTCGACGAGACGCGGTCTAGGCACTCAAACGCCTCAAGGGCCGGAGGATGGGCGCGCGCCGAGGCACCGAACCCCGAGCGCCGGTCGGAGATTGCCGCCCAGGCCAAGAAGGCGCGGTGGGAAGATTGAAAGTTGTCTTCGACCTATCCGAGCGAAGCTGATGCTGGGCGTTGGGTCGTCGACCTCTGCGGTCGACAGCAGATTCCCATCGAGATCGTCTTGAAACGGCGATGCCCTGGGACCCGGCCCAGGTTTCCCTTTACAGGACGATATTCCCGCAGATGACGCTCTGGCTGCCCGAGGAAGAAGCCGTCCAACTGCGCTTCGCGTTCGAGGCGGAAATGGAGAGATTGCAAGCGGCCTGACACGGGCGGCGGTCCGGACGGGAGCGCGTTCCGTGGCAGTGACCCGTTTCGGGGAACGACGCCCTTCTCCCGCGGCTCATCCAACGTGCGGAGAAACACGAACCGAACGTCAGCCCATGGCCTCGGCGAACAGGCGTTCGTACTCGGCCGCATCGGTGGGGCGCGGATTGGACGGCGTGCTGTGGTCGGCGACCGCGCCCTCCACCATGCGGGGCAGCACGTCGTCCGTCACCCCCATCTCGCGCAAACCGGCGGGCAGCCCGAGGCGCCGGTTGAGGTCTTCGATGGCCGCCGCCACGTCCGCTCCCGCCGCGAGGCCGAGGACGCGGCGCAGGTCGTCGTACTTGGAGCCGGCGTGCCCGGCGTTGAACCGCAGAACCGCCGGGAGAATGACCGCGTTGAGAGTCCCGTGATGCAGGACCGGGTCGGCCAGGCCGCCGAGGGGATGGGACATGGCGTGCACCGCGCCGAGACCCTTCTGGAAGCTCAGGCCGCCCTGGAGCGAAGCCATCATCATGTTCCGGCGGGCCTCGCGGTCCGAACCGTCGGACACGGCCCGTTCGATGTACCGCATGGCCCGGCCCGCGCCGTCCAGGGCGATCGCGTCCGCGGGCGGGTTCTCGCGCGGCGACAGGAACGTCTCGATGCAGTGGGTCAGGGCGTCCATCCCCGTGGCCGCCGTGAGGACCGGCGGGAGGCCCAGCGTCATGTCGGGATCGCAGATGGCGACATCGGGAATCATGCACGGCGCGCGGAGCGCGAGCTTGCGGCCGTCGCGAAGCGTGATCAGCGCGGCGGAACCCACCTCGGCGCCCGTGCCGGCCGTCGTGGGAACGGCGATCACGGGCGCGACGTCGCCAGTAATCCTGGCCGCCCCGCCCAGGATCATGGCGTACTGGCCGAGCGGCGGCTCGTGCGCCGCCCGGAGCGCGACGGCCTTGGCGAGATCGATCGGCGACCCCCCGCCCACGGCGACGAGGCCGTCGCCACCCGTTTCCCGGTAGAGCGCCAGCGCCGCCTCCACCGCGTCTTCGGTCGGGTTCGGCGGCGTTTCGTCGAAGACGGCGGGCGCGGCACCCCCGGCGGCGGCCGGGAGCACCGGATCGAGCAGGCCCGCCGCCCGGATGCCCGGATCGGTCACGACCATCGGCCGGACGATGCCGAGGGAGTCCAGTTCCGCCTCGAGCAGGGCGACGGCGCCGTGATCGAACTGGATCCTGGTCAGGTAATTGATCAGCGCCATCGACTCGGGCCCTCCATGCCGGACATCCGGCGGACTTGCGGCGCCACCGTGATACGGGGGCTGCCCGAAACGGGAAATCGCGGGCGAACGGCGGGCGCCGTCAGCATACCGCGCCGTCCCGCCTCGTCCGCGATTGCCGCAACAGGAACTCGCGGCCGACCTTGACCTGGGGCTTGCCGTCGTACTCCACGATGTCCGCGGTGGCGTACGTCTCCGGCCAGTTCTCCGGCAGGTACGAGCCGGTGCCGATCGTGTCGATCGGCGCCCTGACACTCGCCATGACCCGGCACTTGGCGGGACTGAAGCCCGAGCTCGCGATGATCTTCACCCCGGCGTATCCCGCGTCGTCCAGGGTCTGCCGCACGTGGCAGATGGCGGCCGCCGAGACCCCCGTGCCGAGCAGCCACCGCAGCTCCTGCTCGCTCCGGTACCGCTTCACGGCGTCGGGGTCGTGGCGCTGCAGGACCTCGTAGGACCGTTCCGGGTCCAGTCCCTCCACGAAACGGCTTCCGTGGGTGTCGAGGCGGACGCCGAGCCTGCCGTCGGCCGCGAGGCCGGAGAAGTGCTCGCAGATCTCCAGGGTATCGGTGATCTCCCGGCCGAAATAGTCGACCAGCACGTAGAGCGGCTCGTCGGGATAGGCCTCGTGAAACATCCTCGCTGCCCGCAGCGTCGATCCCGCGTAGCCGATCAGGGCGTGGGGCATCGTGCCCAGGCCCCGCTCGCGGCCGAAGTAGTGGGCCGTGGAGTCCGTGGCACAGCCGACGAAACCGACGGCGCCGGCGTCCCGCCGGGCGGCGCGGGAGCCGACGCTGGCCGCGTAGGCCATCATGTCGGCCATCTCGCTCCCCGCGCAGTGGCGGGCATCGAAGGCCATGAAGGCGACCTCGGGAAGATCGCAACACATGACGTAGGCGTTGTACGCCGCAACGCACGGCGCCCCGAGCTTCTGGAGGTAGAGCGTCTCGAGGTCCACGAGATCGTGCATGGAACCGGACAGGTAGGCCAGCGGCTCGCCGGCGCCGGCGCGCTCTCCCTCCTCGAAGCGGAGATCGATGTCGAACTCGGTGCCGCGGGCGGCGGCCACGTCCTCCAGCCACTCGACCATGAACCTGGGCGTGAACACGACCGGCCGGCGCATGAAGACGGCATAGGTGACGCGCGCGTCTCCGAACCGCGCGATGGTGCGCCGCGACTTGCGGAAATACCGGTCGGTATGCCGGGCGATGTCCGCGTCGCCCGGGAGCGCCCGCGGCCCGCCGCCTCGCGTCGGAGACGACACTCAGGACGCCTCGGCGGCGATCCGGGGGCGGGCGGCGGCGCGCTGCCGCTTCAGCGAGTCGGCGATCAGGAACGCCAGCTCCAGCGCCTGCGACGCGTTGAGCCGCGGGTCGCAGTGGGTGTGGTAGCGGTCCGCCAGCGAGCGTTCCGTGATGTCCTGGGCGCCGCCCAGACATTCCGTGACGTCCTGCCCGGTCATCTCCAGGTGCACGCCGCCGGCGTACGTCCCCTCGGCGGCGTGGACGTCGAAGAACCGCCGGACCTCCGACAGGACTCCGTTGAAAATCCTGGTCTTGTAGCCGTTGGCGGACTTCACGGTGTTGCCGTGCATGGGATCGCAGGACCATACGACCTTGCGGCCCTCCCGCCGGACCGCGCGGACGAGCGGCGGCAGGTGCTTGCCGACCTTGTCGGCGCCCATGCGCACGATGACCGTGAGGCGGCCGGGATCGCCCTCGGGGTCGAGCGCGTCGATCAGCCTCAACAGGCCGTCGGGTTCGGTCGTCGGTCCTGCCTTGATGCCGACGGGATTGCAGATGCCCCGCATGAACTCCACGTGCGCCCCGTCTTCCTGGCGGGTGCGGTCGCCGATCCAGAGCATGTGCGCCGACGTGTCGTACCAGTCGCCCGTGGTCGAATCGACGCGGGTCATGGCCTCCTCGAACCCGAGCAGCAGGGCCTCGTGCGAGGTGTAGAAGTCCACCTCGCGCAGGGCCGGCACGGACTCCCCGGTGATGCCGCAGGCCTCCATGAAGCCGAGGGCCTCGGAAATGCGGTCGGCGAGGTCGGCGTAGCGCTCGCCCTGGGCGGTGCGGGACACGAAACCCAGGTTCCAGCCGTGAACGCGGCGGAGATCGGCGTACCCCCCTCGCGCGAAGGCCCGCAGCAGATTGAGGGTCGCGGACGACTGGTGGTAGCCCCGGAGAAGCCTGGCGGGATCCGCCGTCCGGGCCTCGGCGGTGAACTCCATGCCGTTCACGATGTCGCCGCGATAGCTCGGAAGCTCGACGCCCTCCCGGACCTCCGTCGGCGCGCTGCGCGGCTTGGCGAACTGTCCGGCGAGACGGCCGACCTTGACGACCGGGCAGGCCGCCGCGAAGGTCATGACGGCCGCCATTTGCATCAGCAGCCGGAACATGTCGCGGATGTTGTCCGCGCCGAACTCGGCGAAGCTCTCGGCGCAATCGCCGCCCTGAAGCAGGAACGCCCGCCCATCCGCCACGTCCGCCAGGGCCGAGCGCAGCCGGCGCGCCTCGCCGGCGAAGACGAGCGGCGGGAGCTCCCGTATCCGGTCCAGGGCCGCGTCCCGCGCGGCGACGTCCGGGTAGTCCGGCTGCTGCCGGATCGGCAGGCCGCGCCAGCCGTCCGGCGTCCACGTCTCGGGCATGGCGCCACTCCTCGTTGCCAAAGAGGGATATGCGTATACGCCGGTTCGCTTCCGATTGCCAACTCTTTGGAACGCTTGCCGCCCGGCCCCGGGCGCGGCCGGGCGGATACGTTATTCCGCCGCCTCGGCCTCGAGCTCCACGAACCTCTCGCGCATCGTCACGAACTCCTCCGCCGCCGAGGGGTGGATGCCGACCGTCGCGTCGAACTGGGCCTTGGTGGCGCCGCAGGTCAGGGCGACCCCCATGCCCTGCACGATCTCGGCGGCGTCGGGACCCACCATGTGCACCCCGACCACCCTGTCCGTCGCCGCGTCGACCACGAGCTTCATCAGGGTCCGCTCGTCCCGGCCCGTCAGCGTGTGCTTCATGGGCCGGAACGTGGACTTGTAGACGTCCACGGCTTCGTACCGCTCGCGGGCCCGCGCCTCGGTGAGGCCCGCGACGCCCACCGTCGGGTTCGAGAATACGGCGTGGGGCACGCTGGTGTAGTCGAGGAAGCGCGGCCGGCCCGCGTAGACGGTCTCCGCGAAGGCCCGGCCTTCGTTGATCGCCACGGGCGTCAGGTTCATGCGGTTCGTCGCGTCGCCGATGGCGTAGATGTTGGGAACGCTGGTTTTCGAGTACCGGTCGACCTTGGCGGCCCCCTTGCCGTCCAGCGCGACGCCGGCCTCCTCCAGCCCCATGCCGGACGTGGCGGGGTCGCGGCCCGTCGCGTACATCACGAGGTCGGCCGCGACGGTGTCCCCGCCTTCCAGGGTCACTTCCAGATGCCGGCCGGACCTGTCGATGCGTGCGACCCGGCTCCCGACCCGCAGGTCGACGCCCTTCGCGGAAATCTCCCGCGCCAGCGCCGCACGCACGTCGTCGTCGAATCCCCGGAGGATCTGCTCGCCCCGGTAGAGCTGCGTCACCCGGGAGCCCAGGCCGTTGAAGATGCCGGCGAATTCGACGGCGATGTAGCCGCCGCCCACGACCACGGCGCGGCGCGGGAATTCCTTCAGATGGAACGCCTCGTTCGAGGTGACGGTGTGCTCGATCCCGGGATGCGGGGGCGGACGGGCCTGGCTCCGGTGGCGACCAGGATCGTCTCCGCGGTGACGGTCCGTCCCCCGATCTCCACGGTGTGGGGATCGGTCAGGACTCCGCGGTCCTCGATCAGGTCGACGCCGGCGTCTTCGAGCATGCGGATGTAGATGCCGTTGAGCCGGTCGATTTCCGCATCCTTGTTGGCGATCAGGGTCCGCCAGTCGAAGCCGGGACGGGTCCGCTCCCAGCCGAACCCGGCGGCGTCCTCGAAGTCCTCGGAGAAGTGCGCGGCGTAGGTGAACAGCTTCTTCGGAACGCAGCCCCGGATGACGCAGGTGCCGCCGACCCGATACTCCTCGCAGACGGCGGCCCTGGCGCCGAACGCGGCCGCGCGGCGGCTCGCGGAGACGCCTCCCGAGCCCGCCCCTATCACGAACAGATCGTAGTCGAACCTCGCCACGGACGAGCCTCCCGATCCGGCGGAACTTCCATCCTCTGCCCTGGCGCGACGGCACGGTCCGTCGTTCCGGCGACGGCGTTCCGGATCCCCCTCCCGGCTTCCCCCCTGTCAGGGGGGAGGAGGAAAAGTCGCTCCCTCCCCCCGGAAGGGTCGGGGCGGGGGTTGACGGCGGTGCCGTCGCATTCGCGGGACGTCACGCGATATCGCCCATGCACAGGTACTTGACCTCGACGAACTCGTCGATGCCGTACTTCGAGCCTTCGCGGCCGATGCCCGACTCCTTCATGCCGCCGAAGGGGGCGGTCTCCGTGGAGATGAGGCCGGAATTGATGCCGACGATGCCGTACTCGAGCTGCTCGGCGACCTTCCACACGCGGCCGATGTCGCGCGTGTAGAAGTAGGCGGCCAGGCCGAACTCGGTGTCGTTCGCCATCTTCACCACGTCCTCGTCGGACTCGAACCGGTAGACCGGCGCGAGCGGTCCGAAGGTCTCCTCCTTGCTGACGATCATCTCCGGCGTGACGTCGGCGAGCACGGTCGGCTCGAAGAAGTTCCCGCCATTGGCGTGCCGGCCGCCGCCGACGACGACCCGCGCGCCCTTGGCGACGGCGTCCTGGATGTGGCTTTCGACCTTCTCGACGGCCTTGATGTCGATCAGCGGACCGGTGCTGGTGCCCTGTTCCAGGCCGTCGCCGACCTTCAGTTCCGCCGAGGCCTCGGCCAGCTTCCCGGTGAACCGGTCGTACACGCCGTCCTGAGCGAAGATCCGGTTGGCGCAGACGCACGTCTGGCCCGCGTTCCGGTACTTCGACTGCATGGCGCCGGCGACGGCCGAATCGATGTCCGCATCGTCGAAGACGATGAACGGCGCGTTGCCGCCCAGTTCCATGGACATCTTCTTGACGGTGCCCGCGCACTGTTCCATCAGCAGCTTGCCGACCTCCGTCGAGCCGGTGAAGCTCAGCTTGCGGACGACGGGATTCGACGTCATCTCGGCGCCGATCTCGGAGCTCGCGCCGCTGACGACGTTCAGCACGCCCTTCGGAACGCCCGCCCGTTCGGCGAGCTCGGCGAGCGCGAACGCCGAGTAGGGGGTCTGGGTGGCGGGCTTGGCCACGACGGTGCAGCCGGCCGCCAGCGCCGGCGCGCACTTGCGCGTGATCATGGCGATGGGGAAGTTCCACGGCGTGATGGAGGCCACGACCCCCACCGGCTCCTTGATCACGACGATGCGCTTGTCGTGCTGGTGCTGGGGAATCGTATCGCCGTAGATACGCTTCGCTTCTTCCGCGAACCACTCGATGAACGAGGCGCCGTAGACGACCTCGCCCATCGATTCGGCGAGGGGCTTGCCTTGCTCGGTGGTCATCAGGACGGCGAGGTCCTCCTGATTCTCCATGACCAGGTCGTACCAGCGGCGAAGGATCGCGGCGCGCTCCTTGCCCGTGCGCGCCCGCCAATCGGGATAGGCGGCGTCGGCGGCTTCGATGGCCCGCCGGGTCTCTTCGGCGCCCATCCTCGGAATGGTGCCGATGACGGAGTTGTCCGCCGGGTTGTCGACGTCGATGGTGCCGCCGTCGTCGGCGTCCGTCCAGGCGCCGTCGATGTAGCACTGCTGGCGGAAAAGCGAATGATCCTTGAGATTCATGAAAAGCCCTCTCGTATGGGAGTCGCGCCGGGCGGCCGCCCGCGCCCTGCGCCGCATTATAGAGGCCGGGCCGCGGGGAGCTACCCGGCGGCGGCCGTCCGGGCGGCCCGGGGTTCGTCGATCGGCCAGTGGAGCAGTGCGGACGTCACCCCGAGCCAGACCGTGAACCACCAGACCAGGTCGTAGCCGCCGAGGAGGTCGAAGACGAGGCCGCCCATCCAGGCGCCGAAGAACGATCCCAACTGGTGGACGAACCAGACCATGCCGAACAGCGTGGCCACGTAACGGACCCCGAACAACTGCGCGACCACGGCGTTCGTGAGGGGGATCGTGGCAAGCCAGGTCAGGCCGAAGCCCGCGCCGAACAGGATGACGGTCGTGGGCGTCGTCGGCACGAGGATGAACATGGCGAGAAAGCCCGCGCGGGCGAGGTACAGGACGCAGAGGACGGAACGCTTCCGGTAGACGTCGGCGAGCCGCCCCAGAACGAGGGCCCCGGGGATGTTGAACAGCCCGATGGCGACGAGCGCCGCGGCGCCCATCTCGGCGGAGAGACCCTCGTCCATGATGTAGGCGGGCAGGTGCGTGAGGATGAACGCGATGTGGAATCCGCAGACGAAGAAGCCCAGGTTCAGGAACCAGTAGCCGCCGTTCCGGCCGGCTTCCGCCAGCGTTTCCCGCAACGACCCGTCCGCGGCGCAGTCGGGTTCCCCGGCCGCCCCCCGGTCCGCGATCGCCGCGGCGAGGGGCACGATCAACGCCGCGGTGGCGGCCAGCGCCAGGAACGCGGCGATCCAGCCGTACCCGGCGATGAAGCCCTGCGCGTAAGGAATCATCAGGAGCTGGCCGAACCCGCCGATGGTCCCGGCGACGCTCATCATGAAGCCGCGCCGGTCCGGCCGCGCGGCGCGCGCCACGGCGCCGAGGACGACGGCGAACCCCGTGCCGCTGAGCCCGAGGCCGATGAGGAGGCCACTGCTCAGGGCGAACGCCGCGGCGGACTCCGAGGACGCCATCCCGGCGAGGCCCACGATGTAGACGACGGCCCCGACGACGACGACGCGGCCCGCACCGAAGCGGTCGGCGAGCGCCCCGACGAAGGGCTGGGAGACGCCCCACACCAGGTTCTGCATGGCGATGGCGAAGCCGAAGGACTCCCGCCCCCAGCCAAGGTCCGCCTCCATGGGCGACAGGAACAGGCCGAAGGTCTGCCGGAAGCCGACCGAGATGAACAGGATCAGGCCGGCGCAGGCGACCACGACGGGCACACGGGCCGCCCCGCGCCGCCGCGGCCCGGCCGCGACGGCCTCCCCCGGTTCAGACATGGCGATAGGGTATCCTCCGAAACCGCTCCACTCCGCCGCCGCCAGCGTGATGGCCCCACAACCTTGTCATGCCCCGGCCCCCGGATCGAGTCCGGGGGCCGGGGCATGACAAAAGGAACTCCCGCCCCGCAATCTCGTCATGCCCGGAACAAGGCCGGGCATGACGTCGTTGGGGGATGCGAGGCGGGGTTCATCGACATGACGCCGCCGAATCGTCACGGTTCGCTATCGCGCGTGCCGTCGGCACAGGAACAGCTTCGCGTTGCGGCGCCGGACGCTACTCCACCGTCACGGACTTGGCGAGGTTCCGCGGCTGATCGACGTCGGTGCCCTTGATGACGGCCACGTGGTAGGCCAGGAGCTGCACAGGGATGGCGTAGAGAATCGGCGCGACGACGGGATCGACGGCCGGCAGTTGAACGGCCGCCGCCGCCATGCCGCCGAGGCGCCGGACGCCCGCCTCGTCGCTGAGAAAGACGACGCGGGCGCCGCGGGCGATCACCTCCTCCATGTTGGACGCGGTCTTCTCGAACACGTCGTCGGAGGGCGCGATGACGATGACCGGCATGTCTTCGTCGATCAGGGCGATGGGGCCGTGCTTGAGCTCGCCCGCCGCGAATCCCTCGGCATGGATGTAGGAGGTCTCCTTGAGCTTGAGCGCGCCCTCGAGCGCGATGGGGAAGGCCGCGGCGCGGCCGATGTAGAGGATGTCCCGCGCCTCGGCGAGCTCGTGCGCGAGCTCCCGCAGCCGCCCGTCGTGGTTCAGGACCTCGGCCGCGCGCGCGGGCACCTCCGCGATCGCCGCGGAGAGGCGCGCCTCGATCCCGTGGTCGATGGCGCCTCGCGCCCGGGCCATGGCAATGACCAGGCACGCCAGGGCGACGAGCTGGCAGGTGAACGTCTTGGTGGCTGCGACGCCGATCTCCGGTCCCGCGCGGGTCGGCAGGAGCGCGTCGGCCTCGCGCTCCATGGTGCTCTCGGCGGCGTTGACGACGACCAGCGTGCGGTTGCCCTGCTCGCGGGCATGGCGCAGGGCGGCGAGCGTGTCCGCGGTTTCGCCCGACTGCGAGATGAACACGGCGAGCCCGTTCTCCGGCAGCGCAGCGCCGCGGTACCGGAACTCGGAGGCGATGTCGACCTGGACGCCGATTCCGGCCACCCGTTCGAACCAGTACCGGGCCACCATGCCGGCGAAATAGGAGGTTCCGCACGCGACCACCGTCACCTTGGCGATGTCCGCGAGATCGAACGGCAGGTCGGGGAGCTGAATGGTCCGGCTCGCCGGATTGAAGTAGGCGTTGAGCGTGTCCCCGATGACCGTCGGCTGCTCGTAGATCTCCTTGAGCATGAAGTGCCGGTGGTTTCCCTTGCCCACCAGCGCGCCCGTCAGGGCGGTCCGCCTGATCTCGGGCTCGACCGCCTCCCCGTCCGCGTTGCGGACACTGGCGCCGTCGTGGCTCAGGACCGCCCAGTCCCCCTCGTCCAGGTAGCTCACCCTGTCGGTCGCGGACGCCAGCGCGAGGGCGTCCGATCCGAGGTACATGGCGTCCTCTCCCCAGCCGACGACGAGCGGGCTGCCCCGGCAGGCGCCGATCATCAGGTCGTGCTCGCCGGCGAAGATGATCGCCAGGGCGAAGGCGCCCTCGAGACGCGGCAGCGCCCTGGCCGTCGCCTCGACCGGCGGGTCGCCGCCGTCCATGTGGCGGGTGATGAGCTGGGCGACGGCCTCCGTATCGGTCTCCGTCTCGAACTCGTAGCCCAGCGCGATCAGCTCCTCGCGCAGTTCCCGGTAGTTCTCGATAATCCCGTTGTGGACGAGAGCCACCTTTCCCGTGACGTGCGGGTGGGCGTTGGTCTCGTTCGGCACGCCGTGGGTCGCCCAGCGGGTGTGGCCGATGCCGATGTCTCCGGGAAGCGGTGCCTTGTCGAGCCGCGCCTGGAGATTGAGGAGCTTTCCCTCGGCCCGCCGCCGTTCGATGCCGCCGTCCGCCAGGGTGGCCACGCCGGCGGAGTCGTAGCCCCGGTATTCGAGCCGTCTCAGACCTTCCATGAGGACGGAGGCCACCGGTTTCCGGCCGACGGCGCCGACGATGCCGCACATCTCTCAGACCCCGCCCCGCCGCTTCGGAGGCGCCGCCCGCTTCCGCCGTCCCGCGGCGCGGCCCAGGAACCGCGCCGCCCAGCCCGGCTTCTCCGACTGCTCGGCGCGGGCGAGGGCGAGGGCGCCGGCGGGAACGTCGCGGCTCACGGCGCTCCCGGCGCCGACGATGGCCCCGTCGCCGATCTTCAGCGGCGCGATCAGCGCGCTGTTGGAGCCGATGAAGGCGCCCGCGCCGATCTCCGTCCGATGCTTGCCGACCCCGTCGTAGTTGCAGGTGATCGTGCCGGCGCCGACGTTCGCGCCTTCGCCCACGCGGGCGTCGCCGATGTACGTCAGGTGGTTCACCTTGGCTCCCGCCTCCACCGTGGCGGCCTTGATTTCGACGAAGTTGCCGATGCGCGCCGACTCGCCGATGTCGGCACCCGGACGCAGCCGGGCGTGGGGGCCGATATCGGCGCCGGCCGCGATCGTGGCGCCCTCGATGTGGCTGAACGCCCTGATCCGGACCCCGTCGCCGACGGCGACGCCGGGACCGAAGAACACGTGGGGTTCCACCGCCACGTCGCGTCCGAACGCCGTGTCCGCGCTGAGGTACACGGTGCCGGGATCGACCATCGTGACGCCGGCCGCCATCGCGGCGGCGCGCAGACGCCGCTGGAGGACGGCCTCGACGGCCGCCAAGTCGGCCCGCGAGTTGACTCCCAAGGTCTCTTCCTCGGGGCATTCGACGACCGCGCACCGGCGCCCGTGGGCGCGGGCCACCTCGACCAGACCGGTCAGGTAGTACTCCCCCTTCGCGTTGTCGTTCCCGACTTCCGACAGGTACTCGAACAGGACGGCGCCGTCGACCGCCATGGCGCCGCCGTTGCAGAGCCCGATCGTCCGCTGCGCGTCGTCGGCGTCGCGCGCCTCGACGATGGCCTCCAGGGCGCCGCCGCCGTCGGTCACCAGCCTGCCGTAGGCCCCCGCGTCGGCAGGCCGGAATCCCAGGACGACGACGGCGGGATCCGCCGCGTCCCGGCGCGCGTCGACCAGCCGGCGCATGGTGACCGGCTCGATCAGCGGGCTGTCCCCGAACAGCACCAGCACGTCGCCTTCGAATCCGTCGAGCGCCGGCCGCGCCCGCGACACCGCGTGGCCGGTGCCGAGCGGAGGCTCCTGGACGACCGTCGCGGCGCCGCCGGCCGTCCGGCCCGCGTCTTCCATCCCGCGGCCCACGACCACCACGAGCCGCCGGGGCCCGACGGCCGACGCGGCGCGGAGCACGTGGGAGAGCATGGGCTGCCCGGCGACGCCGTGAAGCACCTTCGGGATGTCCGAGTCCATTCGCGTGCCCCTGCCGGCGGCCAGGACGACGACGGCCACGTCGGAATCAGTCATGCGCGCGCGGAGTCACGTTTTTGCTTGGGTCGCACCGGCAAGGCGTCTACAACGCGGTTCGGCCGGTTCTTCGGCGGGGGACCTTGCCACACGCCCCCTCTTAGCCCAAGTCACGATTTCTTGCGAGTTTTTTCAATGAGTTCGCTGCCCCGGGCCGTCGTGTTCGACCTCGACGGAACGCTCGTCGACACGGCGCCCGACCTGACGGCGGCGCTGAACCACGTCCTGCCGCGCGCCGGCCGGGGCCCGGTCGCCGTGGCCGACGTCCGCGCCATGGTCGGACAGGGTCTGCGGCGGCTGATCGAGCGCGCCCTGACGGCGACGGGCGGAATCCCCGACGGCGCGGACGTCGAGGCCATGTTCGAGGGCGCCTTCGAGTACTACGGCGCGCATCTGACCGACCGGAGCGTCCCGTTTCCCGCCGCGACCGACGTGCTGGACCGCCTCGCGGAGGCCGGCGTGACGCTCGGGGTCTGTACCAACAAACCCGCCGCCCTCTCCGGGAGGCTGCTGTCGGAACTCGGTCTCGCCGGATACTTCGCCGCGATCCTCGGCGGCGACAGCCTGGCCGTGAAGAAACCCGACGCGGGGCACCTGCTGGCCACGCTGGAGCGCATGAACGCGCGAGCGGACGAGGCCGTCATGGTCGGGGACAGTCAGGCCGACATCGACGCCGCCCGCGCCGCCGGCGTCGCCGTCGTGGCGGTGAGCTACGGCTACACGATGGTCCCGGCGGGCGAGCTCGGCGCGGACGCCGTCATCCACGCCCTGTCCGACCTCCCCGAGACGCTCGCCCGGTTCGCGTGACGGGCCCGTCCCGGCGTCCCGGCGCGATTCTTGACAGTCCCCTGCGCCGCGCATAATAGGGCGAAGCGGCACCGCCGCGCGGGAGGGCGCATAGCTCAGCGGTAGAGCGTCCGTTTCACATGCGGAAGGTCCCTGGTTCGAACCCAGGTGCGCCCACCACGTCCTCTCCGGCGGGACGGGTCACTGCGCCGCCGCCGGCGCGGCGGCCTCCCGGTCCGCGTCCGCCGACGTCGGCAGTCCGAGGTCCCGAAGCAGCCTGTCGACATCGTCCTCGACGGCGGTCCCCTTGAAGAAGCCGGGGTTCATGCCGGCGTGCAGGGTCACGGGATTGGTGAAGGTGAAATCGCGGAATTCGTCCTCGGTGGCGAGCCCGTCCTCGACCATCTCGTAGGCCTCCTCGAGGACGTGGTTCATGACCTTGACGTCCCAGTGGCCGATGTCCGACCCGAAGGTCGCCTTCACCTTCGCGCCCAGGGGCACGCCCCGGCCGCTCAACGCCATCGGCGCCATGACGTCGTCGGCCTCGCAGCCGAACCAGATGCGATCGACGAAACGGGCGCGGACGTCCTCGTCGCAGGCGATCCCGGCGGGCGCGAACTCGTCCAGGAGTTGCCGGTCGGCCTCGCGGACCACGCGGTCCGAACGCAGGATGGAGTAGCCGATCCGCTCGTCCTCCCCGAGGCGGCCGGCGAACCGCTCCCCGCCGTAGCGCGAGAACAGGTCGCGCAGCAGGTCGTAGTCCAGGGACGACGGATCCAGGTCGGCGATTCCCGGCGCGCCGCGCTTGTGCCAGACCTCGAGCAACGTCGAGAAGACCGTGATCCCGTAGCCCACGCCGCCCTCCAGCACCCCGAAGTTGAGGTTCGGGAACCGCCGGGTGACGCCGCCGAAGAACAGGGCCTTGGAGAACGCCTCGCCGGCGTCGGCGAAGTGGCCCGTCTGGTTGTAGGCGTAGCAGGAATGCGACCGCCGCCACCCGTGCCCCTGCATGAAGGAGTGCGCGGTGGGGGCGACGCCGAGCTCCATGCACTTGGCCCAGACGGGGTCGTAGTCGTGGAGCGAGTCGAGCGCCAGCGGATCGAGCCACTCGGCCTGCTCGCCCTCCCCGTCCGCGCCGGCCGCCTCGGGCACGACGCGGCGCACGAGGTTGGACAGCATGACCGCCTTGAGTCCCAGCCCGCGCACCGCGTGCTCGAGCTCCGAGATCGCCTCCTCGGGGGTGAACGAGGGCACCGTCGCGGCCGGAGTGATGCGGTCCTTCACGCCCGAGAAGATGTCGGCCACCATGTTGTTCTGGGCCCGGCAGGTCGCCTGGCGGAGTTCGTCGTCCGGCTCGTCGAACAGGAAGAAGCCGAGGGTCGGGTACGAGATGCAGTAGTCGAAGCCGAACTCGTCGAGCCGGTCCTTGAGCAGGTCCGGCAGCATGGACGTCGCCCGGTCCAGGGTGTTGCGCGCCGCGACCGCCCACCACGGGGGGCGCGCGAGACGGTGGTCCGCCCGTTGCTCGGGCGTCAGCGCGTACCACATCGCTTCCTTGTTCCGCTTCGACCGGGCGATGAACCGCTCGACGAGGCCGGGACCGCCGACCGCGTCGAGATGGTCCAGGAAGATCGGGGTGAACTCCAGCATGTGGCCGTCGGCATCGACGACCGGATGGTTGAGTTTCGCGCGTACGTCCGCGGATGACATCGTCGCTCCTCTTGAAGCAGGGGGTTGACCCGGTCCCTTCGCGCGGCGGCGACCGCCGAAGGAACGGGACCGCGGGCATCGGGGGCGCGTTCCCCCGCCGCGGGCCGCGGCCAGTCTACCGCCTCTCGTCCCCGCGAGTCTTGCGTCTCCGCCGGCCGCTCGACGGACGGCCGGGCGAGGCGCGGGAGGGCGTTTCACGCCCGGCGGATGCCCAGGCGTCCGCAGCGCCGGCATTCCACGCGCGTCACGCCGCTGTCCGGACCGAACCCGAACGTGGCGTCGATCACCCGGTCGTCGTGACTCCCGATCAGACACAGCAGCCGGCCGATGAGCGCCCGCATCGCCAGTCCCATTCCGAGCGGTGTTCGAGGGGCCGGGCCAGCATAGCACGGCCGGGCGCCGCGCCGGCCGCGGAAACGCGCGGCCTGTTGCCCGGCCGGGCGGGTTGGCGCAAGATGCGGCGGAACGGGCAAGGAGGCCAGGGGTGCCGGCGCAAGCAGCAGCGGCAATGCACGATCCACGCGACGATCCGGTCGCCGGGACCGGAACCTGCCGCCTCGTCGAGCCCGTTCTCGACCGGCGCGACCTGGACGCGGTCATGGCCCTGTGCGAACGGGTCGGCACCTACCGCATGGCCAGCGCCGAGATGTCGTCCACCGAGATCGGCGCCGGCCTGCCCGAACGGTTCGAGTGCTTCTACGACCTGGCCCGTCAGCGCGGGAACGAGAACGAACGCCCCTACGACCCGTCCCACGCGGACTGGCGCGACTTCGAGCAGGCGTTCACCTGCCAGTTCCGGGAAACCTACGCCGACCTCGGTTTCGTGGCGCGCCACGCCTCCCGCCACCCCGAAACCGACCCGCTGCTGTACCACGAAGCGTTCGTCTCCGGCGCCCGGGAACTCCTCGACCGCCCCGTGATCGTGCCCGCCGCGGTGCTGGCGAACCTGTACGTCGCCGGCCAGTGGCTCGGCCCGCATACGGACATCACGGAATTCCGGGGCGCGAGCCGGAGCGCGACGCCGCAGTGGCTGCTCATCTGCATGCACCACTCGCGGCTGTTCGACGAATGGCGCCTGCCCATCGCCACGGCGGTCAACTTCTTCAACGTCTGCGAGGGAGGGGACTTCCGGTTCTACCCGGACGGACCGGGGGGAGCGCCCGTCTCCGCGCCGAAGCGGCCCAACACCGCGCTGCTCATGGACACCGACAGCATCTATCACGAGGTCCGGCCGGTGTCCGACCCCGACCGTCCGCCGGCGCCGCTGGAGCGCGGCCAGATCCTGCGCTTCGGCGACGACCGCAAGTGGCGCGTGGTCGGGTCCGACGGCGCCGTCGCCGGGACGTACGACTGGGACGAGGTGCGGTTCACCGTTTCCTGGAAGGCCTACTGCTTCCGCGACGAGGCGGAGCGGCGGGCCTGGTCCGAACACGCCGACGACCTGACGATCGAGTTCATCGCCGGACGCCTGACGGCGGACCTGATGGACCGCGGGCTGCTCGCGGGTCCGGCCCCCGACAACGTCACCCTGGCGCGCGCCGTCGTGGACGCCTACTACCACGCGCCGCCCGTCGACCATCGCTGACGGCGCCCGGGGCAGCCCGCCGTGACGGTCACGCTCGAAGGGGTATCGCACCGCAAGGCGCGGGTGAACGGCGTCGAACTCCACTGGGTGGAGAAGGGAGACGGCCCCCTCGTGCTCCTCATGCACGGCTTTCCCGAGTTCTGGTGGTCGTGGCGCAAACAGATCGGCCCCCTGTCGCGGCGGTTCAGGGTCGCCGCGGTGGACATGCGGGGCTTCAACGACTCGGAAAAGCCGGCCTCCGGGTACGACACCGCCACCCTGGCCGCCGACATGCGGGACCTCATCGACCGTCTCGGCGGCCCGGCCCTCGTCGCCGGACACGACTGGGGCGGCATCGTGGCCTATCAACTGGCCATGGACTGGCCGGACCGGGTGAGCAAGCTCGCCATCCTCAACGCGCCCCACCCGGACGCCTGGATCCGGTCCTGGCTGGCCCACCCCGAACAGCAGCGCAAGAGCTGGTACGTGTTCCTCAACCTGCTGCCGGACTTTCCCGAGGAGAACTACAAGGCGCAGTTCCGCGACGGCACCATACGCCTCGCCCGCGTGATGCCGCCGGAAGACGTGGCCGTGTACCGCGACGCCTTCGAGAAGCCCGGGGCCGCCACCGCGGCGATCAACTACTACCGCGAGATCGTGAAGGAGATTCCCCGCCGCCGCCACGTGACGCCGAGCCGCATAACCTGTCCCGTCCGGGTGCTCTGGGGCCGGCGGGACATCGCCCTCGATCCGGTGGTCAACGACCTCGCGGCGCAGTGGATCGACGCCCTGGAGGTCTTCTACTTCCCCGACGCTTGGCACTGGATCGCCTTCGAGAAGCCGCGGGCCGTGACGCGCCACCTGCGGGACTTCTTCGGCGCGTAGCGGGACGGACCGGCCCCTCGGGAGATTCGAGGCCCGCGGCGTTCCGATGGGCGGGGTGGCCGCCTGCCTCCGGCTCTCGGCGACCGGGTACCGCTGTGCCGATCGGCAAGATGGGCAGCTTCGCTTGTGCCATGCGGAGCTGTGCGGGGTCCGGGGATCACTATGGGAAACGCTTCCGGCAATGCAAGTACGCCCCGCGACGGAAGGACGAGGCGGCAGATTTCACGAAAGCTCTAAGTGGAAGCGCTCCAGACGAGCTTTGCCTCGTCCTTGCAAACTTTTCTTAGCTCCTGAATCCGTGCCTTCTGGGGGTTGCGCCAATGAGTAAGGTTAAGGGGCGGTTCGTTGTCCTGGATGAGTCGCTTCTCAAGGACTTTCGAGTCACCTTTGAAGGGGTAAATCGCGCACACGAGACTGCGTCGCATCCAGACGCTCAAGCGCGCTTCACCATCGCTGACGAAGCGGTAGTTCCTATAATTTGTCGGAGAGAGGCCCGGCGACCGCGGTTCGGCGGTCAGGCGCAATGTCGACTTGAGCAGCGCGCCGAGGCTTCGCCTTGGAGAACTGAAGCCGCTGTTTGCGATCTCGAAGTGATTGCGCTCAGCAAGATTGCCGGACTGACCTATGTAAACGAGTCCGCTTTGCGGCAGCACGATACCGAGGAGACAGTCGGACGTTTCGGCCAAGATAGCGTAGACGCCGGGCTCGGGCCGGTTGGGAATATCGTCGGGGTGGAGACGGTTATCGCAGAGAAAACGGAAAATCATTCCCGCGCCGGTTCTCGTGTCGGTCATGGCGTTTCCCGTCCTGTGGCGCGGCCCGGTCTTGGCGTCGGACAGCTTGATTGCATCGCCGCCGAAGCCACGCCAGCGACGATGGAGCAATTCGCTCCAGCGGCGTCCGGTGAGGGATAGCAACCAAATAGCAGCGATGGCGACGGACCATTGGCCGTCGCGAGTACCCAGCGCGCGCCCGGTCGCGCCAAGCTCCCCACGTGGCAAGTCAGTTGCGCATGCCCTCGAATGCGAGCAGTCCCACCAGAAAGGTGTCGGCCTGTAAACTGCGTCTCACGTTGCCCCAGTCGGCAAACGCCCGCTCCGCTCGATCCACCAGATCGAGGACCTCCTGGCGCGTGAAACTTCGCGCCGTGTCGTAGTCGGCTTGATGGCGCGCCTCCTGAAGATCGACGAACGTCTCGGCGACCCGAACGATCTCCGCCTGAAGAGGCCGACCCTTCAGACCGGGGGCCAGCTTTGGAGAGAGGCCGTTCCCCGCGAATTGCCTGGCCACCGTCCTCATGGCGCCGTGACCGAATGCCCGCGCCAGGCAATGTCGTAGCGCGTCCCGGTCCGTCCCGGTGACCAAGCGTCTCGCCGCGTCGTCGACCAGCAACCGAAAGAGGGCGTAATACGAAGCCGAGACACCACGGCGCAGGCTTGCCTGCAAGGGGCGGCGTGGTTCCTGAGTCGCCAGACGCCGGGCTTGTCCAAGCAACTGCGTGGACAGCTTCATAACGTCACAAAGACTCCGAAGCCGCACGGAAACGAACATATACCCACGGCGCGTCGCCGGTTTCTCGACGAACGGCATGGCGTACGATGTTCCTCAACAGCGCCCGTGTTTCGAAATCGACGTTATCGCGCGCCAACGTCACCCACACCCAGACGGCAGGTTCTTCCGTCGAGTCCGGTCCCGTCTCGACATGCCACGAACTTACCGGAGCGGGAAGATCCGGCAGACTTTCAAGCACTCCCTCGAGTGTCGCCGTGGTCGTCATGGTTCCCACATCGTAACTACTCCAATGACTTTATCACGGGAGCCTCTTGCAAAACCACCGGGACGCCGACCGTTCGCACCCCGGGAGAGCGCCTTTATTCCCCGGCCGGCCGGTCCGGGGCCGGCCTCAGAGACGCTGGCGGCGGGACGGACTTCGGACGTCGCAGACGACCTTGGCCACGCGCAGGTCCCCGCGAAGATCGTCGCCCTGCCCCACGAAATTGCCGGCGGCGAGGTCGACGGTCCGCGCCTCGGGATCGGGCGCGAGGCCCGCCTGCGCCAGCAACCAGCGGACGGACGAGGGATCCGACGTCATCACCCGCCCCCGGCGCTCCGACGCCGCGACCAGGGCTCCGATCACCTCGCCCCTCCCGTTGAACATGGGACCCCCCGAGAGCCCGCCGAGGGCGGGCAGGCGGTCCGGAACGCGGCGGCGTTCGGCCCAGGCGAGGATGGGCTCGTCCGTGCGGTACCGCCCCACCGATCTCAGGCGCGCCCGCCCCATGAGCTGGGCGTGGACGTCTCCCGGCGCGCCCTGGGGATAGCCGACGGCGAAGCCGTCCTGACCGCGCCGCGGCGGCGCGTCCACGAAGGGAAAGGGCTCCGGGTCGAGGTTTACCGACAGGAGGGCGAGGTCGGCGCCGGGATGGAGGACGACCTGCCGGGCCTTCGCGGCCCGCCGGGGCGCGGTGACCAGGCCGACGGCATCGCAACCGTCCGCGACGTGGCGCGCCGTCAGCCACCAGCCGCCGCCGACGGCGAAGGCCGTGCCCGTCGACGGCTGCTTCTCCGGAACCTCGATGGTGACCACCCGCGCATCCGGCGCCGCGGCGGGAGCGCGGAGCCCGGGCGGGGGCGCCGCGAAGCGCACCGGGGGCCGCCGCGCATCCTCCCCGTGGGGGACCTGGAGGTGGGACGCGCCCGCGTACAGGAGCGCGAGGGCCGCGGCCAGGTAGGCGAGCCGGTCCAGGAAACGGTTCACGAAAAGGGCGAACCCCGGTCAGCCGGAGATAGCGGCGGCCGCGATCGCGGCGACGGCCAGCTTGATCGCCGACAGCGCCAGGGCGGCGGCCACTTCGCCCGACTCGATGCGCGCCGGGAGATCCCGCAGGATCAGATCGGCGAGGCGGAAGACGACGAGTTGCATCACGAGGGCCAGGAGACCCCAGATCACGATGTCGGCCACGTTCACGCTCACGGACATCGACGCGGCGAGGGGGATGGCGAGGCCCAGAACGGCGCCCGACAGCGAGACCGCAGCCGCCACGTTCCCCTCCTTCACGAGCGCCAGGTCCTTGTGCGGGGTGATCCAGACGTAGACCGCCACGCCCGCGGCGAGCATGACGAGGGTGACGAAGAAATGCAGCAGGAGAACGGGGACTCCCGCCACGAAACTCTGCAGAACGGCTTCCATGATCGGTCCCGCGGTGGAGGGGCGCCGGTCCCTCCAGCATGGCGCGGCGGCCCGCGGGCGGCAACCCCGGACCGCCCCCGCCGGCCCGTTCCCGCCGGTTGCGGAGTGGCCGATTCCCGGCTTAAGGTGCCGCGCCGTCAACGAATGGAGAGATGCCATGGCGCAGGTCGAGCACGCACCGGAGCCGGCGGACGCCGTGTCCGCCGAGCTGACCTATCTCGCCCATGCAGACCAGGTGCCGGTGGCCGCCTCGAGCGTCGTGGACGGCCGCATCGAATACCGCGGGGGAGACTTCGTGCGCCGCGAAACGGCCATCCACAACGGGCGTCTGTCCGCCGAACCCTTCTCCCTCGAACGGCACGGCTTCCAGTTCATGACTCACGCCACCGCGGTCGCGAACTTCCGCGACCGCGACGAGATCCGCGCCGTCTACTATCCCGAGATGGAGCGGCTGATGACGGCGGTCAGCGGCGCGGCGCGCGTGCACCTGTTCGATCATACGCTCCGCGCCGGCGACGACGACTCGGACGACGCCAAATGGATGCGCGAGACGGTCAGGAACGCGCACAACGACTACACGGACTGGTCGGGTCCCAAGCGCGTCCGCGAGCTTCTGCCCGACGAGGCGGACGAGCTGCTGCGCCGTCGCTTCGCCGTCATCCAGGTCTGGCGGCCCGTCCGCAGCCCGGTGGAAGCGCAGCCGCTGGCGATCTGCGACGCCAGGACCATCGAGAGCGGCGACCTCGTGAAGATGGAGCGCCGGCGCCCGGACCGCGTCGGAGAGACCTATCAACTGGTCTACAACCCGGAGCAGCGCTGGGTCTATTTCCCCTTCATGACGGACGACGAGGTTCTGGTCTTCAAGACCTACGATTCGGACCGGGAGAGCCGTTCCCGCTTCACCGCCCATGCGTCGTTCGACGACCCGGCGTCCGCGCCCGGCGCCCCCGGCCGGGTCAGCATCGAAGTGCGGGCCTTCGCGTTCTTCGGTCCGGACTAGACGCGCGTTCCGGCCCGGCGGGCCGGCTTCTCGAACGCTTGGAGGATCAGGCATGCACAAAGGCGTCTTCTTCTTTCCCACCGACTACGCGATCGAGGTCCCGGAGCTCGCCAGGGAGCTCGAGGACCGCGGCTTCGAGTCGCTGTTCCTGTGCGAGCACACGCACATTCCGACCAGCCGCAAGTCCCCCTTTCCCGGCGGCGGCGAGCTGCCCCGGCACTACATCCGCACCCACGACCCCTTCGTGGCGCTCTCCTTCGCGGCCTCCGCCACCAGCAGCCTCAAGCTCGGCACGGGGATCTGCCTCGTCATCCAGCGCGACCCCATCGTCACGGCGAACACCATCGCCAGCCTCGACATGCTGTCCGGCGGCCGGTTCATCCTGGGGGCCGGCGGCGGCTGGAACCTGGAGGAGATGGAGAACCACGGCACCGATCCGAATACGCGGTTCAAGCTGCTGCGCGAGCGCCTGCTCGCCATGAAGGCCATGTGGACCGAGGAGGAAGCCTCGTTCCGCGGCGACTACGTCAACATCGCGCCGTCATGGTGCTACCCGAAGCCCGTGCAGAAGCCGCATCCGCCGATCATTCTCGGCGGCGAGAGCGTCCACACCCTGCGCCGCGTCGTGGAGTTCTGCGACGGCTGGCTGCCGCGGGCCGCCGCCGCGGGTTCGCCGGAGGAGACGATGGCCAAGCTCAAGGCCGTGGCCGACGAGGCCGGCCGCGACATGGCGACCCTCTCCGTCACGGTGTTCCGCGCCCCGCCCGACCGGGAGACGGTCGACGCCTACGAGGCGGCGGGCGCGGCCCGCGTCCTGCTGGAGATGCCGTCCGTCGCGCGCGACGACGCGCTGAGGACGCTCGACGAGTACGCGCCGCTGCTGAACTGACGCGGTTCCGGTCCGCCGAACGAACGCCCAGATACTCTCCCTGCGAGGATTGCTCCGCGAAAACGCGACCGGGGCGGGCAGACAGACCCGTCGGAGGTCGTGGACGCTTGCCGGGGCGGCCGGCGCGTCGTTCTCCGGCGCCCTTGCGTCAGCCGTCGAAGCGTTCGAACTCCTCGTCGTAGTCCCCGTGCCAGCGGGAGAGGGGCGGGCGGTTGTGGGCGAGGTCCCCGGCTCCCCAGAGGATGCGCTTGCGGTCCATCTCCGGCGTCACGTCGTCGTCGGGACAGATGATGTAGAAGTCGCCGCGCTCCAGCGCGGGGATCATCCTGTCCACCACCTGGTCCGGCGACCACTGGCCCTTCCGGTACTCGAAGCCGCCGCGGGTCGTCCAGCCGGGCACCAGCATGTGGGCCGTCACCCGGCATCCCTCGACGTTGCGGAGCTCGTGCTGCAGCAGCTCGGTGTAGGCCTTCACCCCGGCCTTGGTGACGTTGTAGGGCGTGTTGCCGGGCGGCAGGGTGATGCCCTGCTTGGAGCTCGTGTTGACGACGATGCACGGCGTGTCCTGCGCGATCATGGCCGGCACGAACGCCTGGGTCCCGTTGACCGCGCCCCAGAGGTTCACGTTCACGGACTCCACCCACGCCTCGTGTCCGTCGAGGGCGCCGGCCCGCGCCCGGGTCGCCGCGTTGTTCATCAGCACCGCGACCTCGCCGAACCGGTCGTAGGCGGCCTCCTTCAGCGCCAGGACGTCCTCGCGGCGGCCGACGTCCGTCCTGACCGCCGCCACGTCGCCGGCGCCGCCCGCGGCGATCTCCGCGACGTCCCCGGCGGCGGCGGCCAGCGCCTCCCCGTCCGCGTCCGCCATGCAGACCTTCATGCCGAACGAGGCGTAGCGCTTGACGGACGCGAGGCCGATGCCGTTGGCCGCGCCGGTGACGACGGCCACGCGGCCGGGTGCCATGGCGGGGTGAGTCATGCCGGAACCTCCCTGTATCGCGGTCAGGGACCGAAGGGTAGGCAGCCGGTGTCCCGCCCGCAAGACGTGTGTCGACGCCCGTCCCGGTCGTCCCGGTTGCGCCCGCGCGGCCGGGGCGGCTATGGATCGTCCGTGTCCGAGGAGAAACTCCGCCCCGGCAAGCTGCCGGCCTCCCTGCTGCGCGAGCTCCTGTCCGGCGCCGCCCGGACGCCGGCGGAGATCCGCCTGCCGCCGATGGTGGGCGAGGACGCCGGCGTCATCGACGTGCCCGGCGGCGCCCTGATCGCGGCCGCGGACCCGATCACGCTCACGGGCAAGGGCGCCGGCGCCCACGCCGTCCTCGTCAACGCCAACGACGTCGCCGTCATGGGCGCCCGGCCGCGGTGGTTCCTGGCCGTCGTCCTCCTGCCGCCCGGTACGGAGGCGTCGGAGGTGCGCGCGCTGTTCGCGGCCATGCACGAGGCGCTCGACGCCATGGACGTGGCCCTCGTCGGGGGGCACACGGAGATCACCGGCGCGGTCACGCAACCCCTGGTCGTGGGGCAGATGATGGGCCTGCGCGAGGACGGCAAGTTCGTCCGGACGGGCGGCCTGTCCCCGGGGGACGCCGTCGTGCAGGTCGGTCCCGCACCGGTCGAGGGGGCCGCCGTGCTCGCCGCGGAGTGGGCCGGCTCCCTCCGGGAGGTGCCGGACGAGACGCTCCGCGCCGCCGGACGCGCCATCGAGGATCCGGGCATTTCGGTCGTGACGACGGCGCTGCGGGCCGCCGAGCTGGGCGCGACGGCCATGCACGACCCGACGGAGGGAGGGCTTTCGGCGGGTCTCCACGAACTCGCCGAGGCGTCGGGCGTCGGGCTCGTCGTGGACGCGGCGGAGGTGCGGTGGTTCGAACCCGGCCGCCGCGTCTGCCGGGCGCTCGGCCTCGATCCCTGGGGCGTTCTGGCCTCGGGGACCCTGCTCGCGGGCTTCCCGCCGGACACCGCCGGAGACGCCTGCCGGCAGCTCGCAGCCGACGGCCATGCGGCGGCGCGCATCGCCCGCGCGGAGACCGGCGGCGGCGTCCGGCTGGCCGGCGGCGGCGCGCTGGTCCGCTACGAACGGGACGAACTGTCGCGGCTCCTGGAGACGTGAGCGGACACCCCGCGGCCCTCAGCATCCGAGCTTGTCCGCGAGGTCCAGGAAGTCCTCGGCGATCACGTCGTAGTCGCGCTCCGGTTCGGCATCGCCGCCCCGGCCGGGCCCGTATTCGAAACGCCTGTGGACGAAGGCGGTGCGGAACCCGGCCGCGCGCGCCGCGGCGAGATCGTCGTCGTGGGCGGCGACCATCAGACACCGGCGGGGCTCCATTCCCAGGAACGCCGCGTTCCGCAGGTAGGCCTCGGGCCGGGGCTTGTAGGCGCGGGAGGCCTCGGCGCCCAGTACCGCGTCCCACGGCAGGTTTCCATGCCGGGCCAGATCGACCATCAGGGACACGTTCCCGTTCGACAGGGTCGCCAGGACGTAGCGGCGCTTGAGGCGGGCGAGGCCGGGCGGGGCGTCCGGCCACGGGTCGAGCCGGTGCCAGGCCAGGTTGAGACGATCGAGGTCGCCGGCCCCGAGGCCGGAGATCCCGAACTCCTCGAGGACCGCCTCCAGGTTCTCGCGATGCAGGTCGTCGAGCTTCACCCATCCGCGGCGGCCGCTGCGCACCTCCTCCATCGCCGGCTGGTATCTGGACCTCCAGGCGTCGGCGAAGGCGTGCCAGTCGCATGCGGCGCCCCGTCCGCCCAGCACGCCGGCCGCCTCCCGCGCGACGCCCTCGCGCCAGTCCACGACGGTCCCGAAGACGTCGAAGTGAAGAGACCCGATTTGCACGACTCCCCCTCCTGAAGGGACGCCCGGCCGCGGCCGCGCGCCGACGGTGCATCTTCGCGGGCGGCGGCGGCGCGGACAAGAAGAGCCGGCCTCCGGCTCGTCGAGACGGAAGCCGGCACGTGGACAGGCCCGCGGCGGACGGCTACCGTGCGTTCGAACGCGACGGGGAGACAACCGTGAATTCCGAAGACCTGCGCGCCCTCCAGGCGCCCCTCAAGGACACCTACCGGAAGACGCCGGAGGCGGCCCTGGTCACGCTCTCCGCGGACGGAACGGTGGACGGGGAGGGCGTCTCCTGCTCGGTGCGGACCGGCGGGGCACTGGCGCGGGCGGGCCTCCATCCCGCCTCGGGCGGCGACGGCACCCGGCTCTGTTCCGGCGACATGCTGCTCGAAGCGCTCGTCGCCTGCGCCGGCGTCACGCTGCGGGCGGTGGCCACGGCCCTCGATATCGAGGTCCGGGGCGGACGGATCAGCGCCGAAGGCGATCTCGATTTCCGGGGCACCCTCGGAGTGGACAGGGACGCACCGGTCGGATTCAGGGATATCCGGCTGGCGTTCGACCTCGATACCGACGCCGACGCGGACCGCCTGGCGACGCTGTTCAAGCTGACGGAACGTTACTGCGTCATCTACCAGACCCTGAGAAACCCTCCGCCGGTCGCCGTCGCCCGCGGGTGAGACGCCGTGCGCCGATGGGCGGCGCGGCGCGGAACGCGGATCAGGGGCGGTACCGTCTCGGCGGCTGCGGGTTGTTCGCGGGATCGGTGTCGTGCCTCGCCAAAGACGTCACGACCGCGCCGCCGACCATGGGCCGCAGCTCCGCCTCGAGCGCATCCGCCGTCTCCCGGTCGTAGACGTCCTCGCCGGCGACGCGGACCGTGAAGGACTTGAGGTACTTCGCCTTCTTGGCGGGGTCCTCGATCGTGGCCCTGGTCCAGGCGTAGAGCGGGTATCCGTCGATGCCCTCCCGCTCCGCTTCCGCGCAATAGCCGGCGAAGGCGTCGTACTGGCAGTGCAGCGCCGCGTCGTGTTGGCGGAGAAGGTCGCGGAGCGGCGCCAGGGCCGGATGGCCGCCGCCGCGCCGCGCCGCCTCGGCCGCGTCGTCCGCCAGACCCACGCGCAGTTGGTATTGCCATCGCTGTGAGGTTCGGTCACGCCGCATCGGCATCGGTACGAGCGAAGTCTCCGCCCTTCAACGACAGTGGCTCGCCCGTCATGTCGGCGAGCGCGCAGGCGAAGCAATCGCCATGGATGATGTCACGCGGGGTCTACCGTATTTCGCATCGCGACCGTGTACAACTCCGACGGACGACCGCGTCGGAAACGCAGGATATGTCCTGTCCACGGGTTGGCGTCGCGCCCGCACCTCGACTCCCCCTTGCCCAACGGCCTAATCCGGGGCCAGGACGGCGGCGGCGCGGCGGCGGAGTTCCGGCAGGAGGTCGGTCTCGAACCAGGGGTTCCCGCGCACCCAGGCCGTCGTGCGCCAGCTCGGGTGGGGCGTCGGCAGGTATCGCGGCAGGAAGTCCCGCCAGCGGCGGACGGTTTCGGTCACGGTACGGCCGCGGCGCGGCCCGAGATAGTGCGCCTGGGCGTAACCGCCGACCAGCAGGGTCAGCTCCACCCTGTCGAGGGCGGGCAGGATCCTCGGGTGCCATTCCGGCGCGCACTCGGGACGGGGCGGCTTGTCGCCCCCCTTCGCGTCGCGCCCCGGATAGCAGAAGCCCATCGGCACGATGGCGACCCGGCGATCGTCGTAGAAGGTCTCCCGATCCATGGCGAGCCAGCCGCGAAGGCGGTCGCCCGAGCGATCGTTCCAGGGTATGCCGCTCTCGTGGACCCTGGTGCCCGGCGCCTGGCCCACGACAAGCAGGCGGGCCGACCGCCGGGCGCGGAGAACCGGGCGGGGACCGAGCGGCAGGTGCCCCTCGCAGATCCGGCAGGCCCGGACCCGCGCCAGCACATCGTCAAGTTCGCTCCGCGCCATGGCGA
This sequence comes from Alphaproteobacteria bacterium, assembly GCA_963663355.2. Classification (GTDB taxonomy): domain Bacteria; phylum Pseudomonadota; class Alphaproteobacteria; order UBA2966; family UBA2966; genus UBA2966. The sequence goes on along the minus strand of CAXXKS010000001.1, from coordinate 567,552 downwards.
CTTTCGGGAACCGCGGTGCCGCCGTCAGTAAACCACCGGCGCGCGGTCCGACTCCAATCCTTTGCATGGAAAGGACTCCTGCCCCCTGACAGGGAACAAGGAGTCATGGCGGCTCAATCGCGTGGTTCGTCCTCCAGCGCGGCCTGGGCGGCGGCGAGGCGGGCGATGGGCACCCGGTACGGGGAGCACGAGACGTAGTCCAGGCCGACGCGGTGGCAGAACGCGACCGAGGCCGGGTCGCCGCCGTGCTCGCCGCAGATTCCGAGCTTGAGATCGGGCCGGGATTCGCGGCCCCGTTCGGCGGCGATCTCGACCAGCTCGCCCACGCCGTCCACGTCCAGGCTGACGAAGGGGTCGCCGGCGAAGATCCCATGCCGGATATAGTCGTCGAGGAACGCCGCCGCGTCGTCGCGGCTGATCCCGAAGGTCGTCTGGGTCAGGTCGTTGGTGCCGAAACTGAAGAACTCGGCCCCCTCCGCGATCTCGCCGGCCCGCAGCGCCGCGCGCGGCAGCTCGATCATCGTGCCGACGAGGTAGGCCGGACGCTCGTCCCGCTCCGCCGCCAGCCGGTCCGCCACGCCGTCGATCCTGGCGCGCAGCAGGTCGAACTCCCCCCGCGTGGCGACCAGCGGCAGCATGATCTCGGGCTCGACGGCCGCGCCGAGCTCGGCGCCCACGTCGAGTGCGGCCTCGAAGATCGCCCGCGCCTGCATCTCGTAGATCTCGGGGTAGGTGATGCCCAGGCGGCATCCCCGGTGGCCGAGCATGGGGTTGGATTCCCGCAGTTGCCTGACGCGGAGGCGAAGCACGGCGGGGTCCACGCCGGCCGCCGCCGCCACGTCGCCGACCTCCTCGTCGGTGTGCGGCAGGAATTCGTGCAGCGGAGGATCCAGCAGGCGGACCGTGACCGGCAGCCCCGCCATGATGCGGAAGATCTCGGCGAAGTCGTCGCGCTGCATGGGCAGGATCTTGTCGAGGGCCGTCCGCCGGCCCTTCTCGTCGTCGGCGACGATCATCTCGCGGACCGCCACGATCCGGCCGGCGTCGAAGAACATGTGCTCGGTCCGGCAGAGTCCGATGCCCTCGGCCCCGAAATCCCGCGCCGTCCGCGCGTCGACCGGCGTCTCCGCGTTGGTCCTGACCTCGAGGCGCCGGGTCCGGTCGGCCCAGGCCATGACCTTGGCGAAGTCCTCCGACAGTTCGGGCTGCACCATCGCGACCTCGCCGGCCATGATCTCGCCGGTCGATCCGTCGATGGTCAGGACGTCGCCCCTGGAGACCGTCCGGCCGTCCACGGTCAGGCGCTGGCCGGCGCAATCGATATGGAGCGCGCCGGCGCCCGACACGCAGGGCCGGCCCATGCCGCGGGCCACGACCGCGGCATGGCTGGTCATGCCGCCCCGGCTCGTCAGGATGCCCTGCGCGGCGTGCATGCCGTGGACGTCTTCGGGACTGGTCTCCACGCGCACGAGGATGACCTTGTCCCCCTCCGCCGCCAGGCGCTCCGCGTCGTCGGCCGTGAACACCACGGCGCCCGAGGCCGCCCCCGGCGAGGCCGGGAGGCCCCTGGCCAGCACGTCGCGCTCGGCGTCGGGGTCCAGCGTCGGGTGCAGCAACTGGTCGAGGGACGCGGGGTCGATCCGCGCCAGCGCGTCCCGAGGCACGATCAGGCCCTCCTCCGTCATGTCGACGGCGATCTTGAGGGCGGCCCCCGCCGTCCGCTTGCCGGACCGGGTTTGCAGCATCCAGAGCCTGTTCCGCTGGACCGTGAACTCGATGTCCTGCATGTCGCGGTAGTGGGTCTCCAGTTTCCGGAACACCTCCGTGAGCTGCGCGAAGACCTCGGGCATGGTCTCTTCCATGGCCGGCAGCCTGGACCCGTTGGCCTCGCGCGCCGCGACCGTCAGATGCTGGGGCGTCCGGATGCCCGCGACGACGTCCTCGCCCTGCGCGTTCACCAGGTATTCCCCGTAGAAGCGCTTCTCGCCCGTCGAGGGATCGCGGGTGAACGCCACGCCGGTGGCGCAGTCGTCCCCCATGTTGCCGAAGACCATGGCCTGCACGGTCACGGCCGTGCCCCAGTCGTCGGGAATGTCGTGCAGGCGGCGGTAGGTGATGGCGCGGCGGTTCATCCACGATCCGAACACCGCGCCGACGGCGCCCCAGAGCTGTTCCTGGACGTCCTGGGGAAAGGGCGCCCCGAGACGCTCCTCGACCTTCGCCTTGAAGGCATCGACGACCCGGCGCCAGTCGTCGGCGTCGAGGTCGAGGTCGAGGGTGTATCCCTTGCGGTCCTTGTGGACGTCCAGCAGGTCCTCGAAGTCTCCGTGGTCCACGCCCAGCACGACGTCGGAGTACATCTGGATGAAGCGGCGGTAGGAATCCAGGGCGAAGCGCGCATCGCCGCTCTTGCGCGCCATGCCCTCGACGGTCTCGTCGTTCAGCCCCAGGTTGAGCACGGTATCCATCATGCCGGGCATGGAGGCGCGGGCGCCCGAGCGCACGGACACGAGCAGCGGGTCCCCGGGATCCCCGAACCGGGACCCCACGGCCGCTTCGATGTGACGCATGCCGGCCTCGACTTCGGCGGCGAGCGCCCCGGGATAGGTCCGGTCCTGCGCGTAGTAGGCGGCGCACACCTCCGTCGTGATGGTGAAGCCGGGCGGAACCGGCAGCCCCAGCCTCGCCATCTCCGCCAGGTTGGCCCCCTTGCCGCCCAGCAGGTCGAGCAGGTCGGCGCGGCCTTCCGCCTTTCCGCCGCCGAAGGTGTAGACCCAGTCCGCCATGCCGCGCTATCCCTCGATCTTGGAAAAATCGGCGACGCTCTCCAGGGCGGAGCCGATCTGGGAGAGCAGGAACAAACGGTTGCGGCGAAGGTCCGGCTCTTCGCAATTCACGGTGACGCCGTCGAAGAACGCGTCCACCGGGCGCCGCAGCCGGCTGAGCGCCGCCATCGCGTCCACGTAGCGCTCCGCCGGCAGGCGCGCCGCGACCTCCCGCTCGGAAGCCGCCAGGGCCTCGAACAGCTCGCGCTCCCGCCCCTCCCGCAGCAGCGCGCCGTCGGCCCGCCCCCGATAGGCGGCGCCGTCCTTCTTCTCCTCGATGCGCACGATGTTGGCGGCCCGCCGATAAGCCGTCAACAGGTTGCCGCCGTCCTCGCCGGCGAGGAACTCGTCGAGGGCGCCGACCCGCGCCACGAGCCGCAGCAGGTCGTCCTCCCCGGTCCGCGAGAAGACGGCCGTGATCCGGTCGTGACGGACCCCCCGGTCGCGCAGATGCACCTTGAGGCGGTCGGCAACGAATGCCACGAGCTCGTCCGCGACCTCGCCGGCGCGCGCGCCCGCGGCCGCCCGCTCCCCGTAAAGCCCGCAGGCGTCCGCGAACACGCCGCGGAGCCCGAGGCTCAGCGAGTTCTGGAGGATCAGGCGGACGACGCCCAGGGCCGCGCGCCGCAGGGCGAACGGATCCTTGGAGCCGGTCGGCTTCTCGCCGATGGCGAAGAACCCCGCCAGGGTGTCGATCTTGTCGGCGAGGGCGACGGCGACGCTGACCGGCGCCGTCGGGCAGGGGTCCCGCGGCCCTTGCGGCGCGTAGTGCTCGGCGACGGCGTCCGCAACCTCGGCGTTCTCGCCGTCGCCGAGGGCGTAGTACCGCCCCATCGTGCCCTGCAGCTCGGGGAACTCCCCCACCATGCCGGTGACGAGATCGGCCTTGGCCAGCCGCGACGCCGAGCGCACCCGGTCCATGTCGGCGCCGGGAACGTGCCTCGAGATCGACGCGACGAGCGCCTGCATGCGGTCGGCCTTTTCGTCCAGGGAGCCGAGCCTGGCGTGGAAGACGATCCTGGCGAGCTCCGGCGCCCGGCTGGCCAGCGTGCGCTCGCGGTCCTGGTCCCAGAAGAACTTGGCGTCGGCGAGACGCGCCCGCAGCACCCGCTCGTTGCCCGCCACGATGGCCTTGCCGCCGTCCGCCGCCTCGGTATTGGCGACGACGACGAAGCGGGGCGCGAACGCCCCGCCGGCGTCCTCCAGCGCGAAATACTTCTGGTTCGCGCGCATCGTGGCGGTCATCGCCTCGGGCGGCAGGTCCATGAACTCCGCGTCGATCCGCCCCATCAGCGGCACGGGCCATTCGACGAGGCCCGCCACCTCGTCGAGAAGCGCGTCGTCGGCGACGACGCTCAGGCCCTCGGCCGCCGCGAGCCTTCCGGCGCCTTCCGCGATCACCCGGCGCCGCTCGGCGGGGTCGAGCACGACGCGCGCCCGCCGCAGCTTGTCCGCGTAGTCGGCGAAGCCCGCGACGGCGAAGGGCCGCGGCGCGAGGAAGCGGTGGCCGGCGGTCGTGTTCCCGGACACGACGTCTTCCAGGGCGAACTCGACGACGGCGCCGTCGAACAGGCACAGGATCCCGTGCAGCGGCCTGACCCAGCGCAGGGACCGGCGGCCCCAGCGCATGGATTTGGGCCAGGGTAGCCGTCTCAGGGCGTCGGGCAGGATGCCGGCGAGCACCTCGGGGGTCTCCCGTCCGGGACGCTCGATCACGGCGAACAGGACGGCGCCCTTGCCGGTCTCCCGTTCCTCCACCCGGTCGCGGGCGAGGCCCACGGACTTCAGGAACCCGGCGACCGCCGCATCGGGCGCGTCGGCGCGGGGTCCCTTGCGCTCCTCGCGCACGTCGGGCTGCCGCGCCGGCAGGCCGTCGGCGACCAGCGTCAGCCGGCGCGGCGTGACGTAGGTGTCGATGGACCCGAACGGGAGGTTCGCCCCCTCGAGGGCCGCGCCGACCAGCTTCCCGAGATCGGCGGCGGCCCGCGCCTGCATGCGCGCCGGGATCTCCTCGGACAGGAGCTCGAGCAGCAGTTCGGGCACGGCTCAGGCCTCTCCCGCCGGCCGGCCGAGCCAGCGCTCGCAGCTCGCCCGGGCGAGCGCCCGCACGCGGGCGATGTAGGCCGCGCGCTCGGTGACGCTGACGACGCCGCGCGCGTCCAGGAGGTTGAACAGATGGGAGGCCTTCATGCACTGGTCGTAGGCCGGCAGCGCCAGCCCGGCTTCCGCCAGCTCCCGGCAGGCGGCCTCGGCGTCCGCGAACTGCCGCTCCAGGACGACGGTGTCGGCGCGCTCGAAATTGTAGGCGGAGAACTCCCGCTCGCCGCGCCGGTAGACGTCCCCGTAGGTGAAGCGCCCCTCCCCTTCGACGCCGTTCCAGTCGAGGTCGAAGATGTTGTCGACGCCCTGGATGTACATGGCCAGACGCTCGAGCCCGTAGGTGATCTCCCCAGGAACGGGCTCGCAGTCGAAACCGCCGACCTGCTGGAAGTAGGTGAACTGCGAGATCTCCATGCCGTCGCACCAGACCTCCCAGCCGAGGCCCCAGGCACCGAGGGTCGGGCTCTCCCAGTCGTCCTCGACGAAGCGGATGTCGTGGCCGGCGGCGTCGATGCCGATGTGGGCGAGACTCGCCAGATAGACGTCCAGGATGTCGTCGGGCGACGGCTTGAGGATCACCTGGTACTGGTAGAAGCGCTGCACCCGGTTCGGATTCTCGCCGTATCGGCCGTCCGCGGGGCGCCGCGAGGGCTGCACGTAGGCCGCCCTCCAGGGCTCCGGCCCGAGCGAGCGCAGGGTCGTCGCGGGATGGAACGTGCCGGCGCCCACCTCCATGTCGTAGGGCTGAAGGATCACGCACCCCTGGTCCGCCCAGAACCTCTGGAGCTCGAGAATCAGGTCCTGAAAGGAATGCGCGCGAGCGCCGGAAGCCGACATCGAACGGTTCCTCGCCGGTGTGGATTCGGGTCTCTGGCAGGGGGGCCGGCTGGCGGCGGAAGGTAGCCGCGGCCCCCGGAACGGTCAAGGAAGCTTTCGGTCCGGTCGGGAGGGGGGTCTCCGGCGCGCGGGCGGGCCGCCGCCCGGCCCTCCCCCGCCAGGGGAAGGGAGAACAAGGGGACGAATTCGCACAGTTCGCACGGAGTGGGTGGGGCCACCCCGCGCCCCGCGTCCGCAAACCTCCGTGAGAGGGTCCCCTCTCCCGCTTGCGGGGGAGGGACAGGGTGGGGGTGGGCGGCATGAGGGAGTCTTTGTCTCGAACCCTCACCCTGTCCCTCTCCCTGTGCAGGGAGAGGGGACCCCGGTGGCACGGTCCGTCGTTCCGGGCCGCCCCGCGTCCCGCGTCCGCAAACGCCCGTGAGAGGGTCCCCTCTCCCGCTCTGCGGGGGAGGGACAGGGTGGGGGTGTGGACGGCATGAGGGAGTCTTTGTCTCGAACCCTCACCCTGTCCCTCTCCCTGTGCAGGGAGAGGGGACCCCGGTGGAGAGATCCGCCGGTCCTGGCAAGAATCTTTCTTGTGAATCAATACGTTATAAGGAATTTGACAGAGATAGGAAATAATTGTTGATTTCTCCATTGTGGTGGGTAAAATGTCATCGGTTTGGATCGTCCGGGGACGCACATGCGCGGGAACTCCAAGGCGGCGGCGGCGCGGAAGCCGCGGAAACAGGCCCTGTTCCTCAAGGCCCTCACGGAGACGGTGAACGTCACCCTGTCCTGCCGCAAGGCCGGCGTCCCCCGGCGCACGGTCTACGACTGGCGCGAGGCGGACGCGGCCTTCGCCGACCGCTGGGACGAGGCCCTGGAGGAGGGGATCGACCTGCTGGAGGCGGAGGTGCACCGGCGGGCCTTCGAGGGCGTGGAGAGGCCGGTCTACTACAAGGGCGAGCGCGTGGGGGAGTGGCGGCACTACTCGGACGCCCTGGCGACGTTCCTGCTCAGGGCGCACCGGCCGGAGAAGTACCGGGACGCGCCCGGGGCCAGGGCCGCCGCGGAGGAGGAAGCGGAGGAGAAGACGGAGGAGGAGTTGGAGCACGAAAGCAAGGTCCGGGCCTACCGGGAGATGATGGAGGAAATCTGGGCGGAGGCCGAGGCCGAGCAGGCGGCCGCGGCGGGCGGGGCGTGGCTCGGACCGGACGAGGATCCGCCCCTCCCGCCCCCGCCCAACTGGCCGCCGGAGGACCGCCATGCGAAGTAGCGGCGATCCCCGGTGGCGGGATCAGCGGTGGAGGCAGTCGTCGCGGTTGCAGGCGGGCGCCGCGCCGGCCGCCACGAAGGTGCCGCAGACCTCGCACTTCCGCAGGTCCTCCACCGTGGCGGAGGCGGCGGACCGGGAAGACGGCCGGCCGAGGCGTCCCACGTACTTGAACCCGTACCAGACGGCGAGGATCACGGCCGCGGTGAGAAGGATCTTGGAGAGGCTCAGGCCGAACACGGAATTGCCGCCCTTCCGCCGTCACAGTCCGAACCGGGACCAGAGCGCGCGCGCCTCCACCGCGGAGACGAGCTGGTCGGCCCAGTTGCCGGGCGCCGGGGGCGGCTCCGCCGCCGCGGCGGCCGCGAAACGCCGGCGCAGGACGCGGCCCAGCAGGCCCGGCTCCCGCCCCAGCGTCTTGAACCGCACGTTCTCGCCGTACCGCTCGCGCATCACCGAGCGGAGGTCGCCGATGCCGTCGATCAGTCCGTGCTCGAGGGCCTTGCGCCCGGTCCAGATGTCGCCCGAGAAGGCCTGGCGCTCGGCGAGGGTGAGCCGGTCGCCGCGGCGCGCGCGCACCATGTCCTTGAAGGACTCGAAGATGTCCTTCTGCAACGCGGTCAGGCGCCGCACGTCCGCCGGCTTCTCCGGACTGAAGGGATCGAGCAGCGCCTTCTTGTCGCCCTGGACGTGCAGGCGCCGTTCGATGCCGAGCTTGCCGATCATCTCGACGAACCCGAAGCTCGAGGCGACCACGCCGATCGAGCCGACGATCGAGTTCTCGTCGGCGTAGATCTCGTCCGCCGCGCACGCGAGCCAGTAGCCGCCCGACGCGGCGACGTCCTCGACGAAGGCGACGACGGGGACCTCCTTCTCCGCGGCGAGGGCGCGTATCCGCCCGGCGATGAGGCTGCATTGCGCCGGCGCGCCGCCGGGCGAATTGACCGCCAGCGCCACGGCCCGCAAGCGGCGCGTGCGGAAGGCGGCCTCGATGTGCGGGGCGAGCCCGTCCAGATTGAGGCCGGAATGAACGCGCGACGACGCGGCGATCACGCCCGAAAGGCGCAGCACGGCGACCACGGGCGCGCGCCGCCTGGCGCGGCCGATCAGTCGCTTCGGCATCGATGCGAAGGGCGTGTCGGACATCGGGCCTCGAATGTAGTGCGATCTCCGCGCAATGGGAATGCGCGCCGCGCACTAAAGCGCCAGCGCGGCGCCGTGGCGCAGAACGGCTTCGGCCGCCGGCGTGTAGCCGCCGCCGTCCTCGTGCAGGACGAGGCCCGGCGCCAGGCGCAGCGGCGTGCCGCGGCCGACGGCGCCGCGCACGATCGCGCGCCGGGCGTCCGCGCCCCTCCTGGGCCAGAGAGGGAACACGACCAGCTCCCCGCACGACTCGCTCAGCACCGGCACGATCTCGTCCAGACGGTCGGCCCGGTGGATGACCGTGACGGTTCCCCGCGGCCGGACTGCGCCCGCGCAGATGCGCAGCCAGGACGCGAGGCCCGTGTCCCCCTCGACGGTGGCGGCGGCCTTCGCCGCCGACGGCGGGACGCGGGACTCCCGCGCCCGGAGGTAGGGCGGATTGGTCATCGCGTGGTCGAACCCGCCCGGCTCCGGGCCGGACCGAAGCGCCGCGACGTGGCCCTCGCGGATCCGGACGGCGTCCGACAGTCCGTTCAGCGCCGCGTTTCCGGCCGCGAGGACGGCGAGGTCCGGCTGAACCTCGAGGCCCGTGACCCGGCACGCGGCGACCCGGCGGGCGAGGCACAGGGCCGCCGCGCCGGTTCCCGCGCCGGCGTCGAGCACCGTCTCGCCCGCCGCCGCGGGCACGGCCGCCGCGAGCAGAACCGGATCGACGGCCACGCGGTAGCCGCGGGCCGGCTGGCGGAGACGGATGCGCCCCCCGAGCAGCGCGTCTTCCGTGATGCCGTCCCCGGTGGGCTCAGGCGACGCCCGGGCGGTCATGGTCTATGCCGGCGGCATCGAGCAGACGGCGGGCGCGGACGGCGTGCTCGTCGCGCACCACGATCCGGCGCGGAATGGCGGAGATGCTGCCTTCCATCACCGACATGTGGGAGTCGAGGACAATGACCTCGATTCCGTCGTCCGCCAGCAGGGCGCGCAGCCACGAGATCAGCACCGGGTCGTTGGTTCGCAGCAGCTCGATCATGGGGGCAGGGTTGCCGTTGGGAGGGCCCGTCACTATGCTCGCCCGCGATTCCGAACGAGGTCAAGCGTGGAGCCGGCCGTGGCTACAGTCGTCTCTCTGAGGCAACAGCCCGCCCCGCCGTCGCGGCGGGCGTTCGACGACCTGAAGACTCTCATGGGCGAAGATCTCGCCGCGGTCAACGAGGTCGTCCTCGCGCGCCTGCACAGCCGCGTGCCGCTGATCCCCGAGCTCGCCGGCCACATCATCGCGTCGGGGGGCAAGCGCCTCCGGCCGCTGATCACGCTGGCCTGCGCCCGCATGTGCGGTTACGCCGGCCGGCGCCACGTGAAGCTCGCGGCCTGCGTCGAGTTCATCCACACCGCGACGCTCCTGCACGACGACGTGGTCGACGAGAGCGACCTGCGCCGCGGCAGCGCCACCGCCAACGCCGTGTGGGGCAACCAGGCCAGCGTCCTGGTCGGGGATTTCCTGTTCAGCCGCGCCTTCCAGCTCATGGTCGAGGACGGATCTCTCCGGGTGCTCGACATCCTGGCCTCGGCCTCCGCCGTGATCGCCGAGGGAGAGGTGCTGCAACTGCTCACCAACAACGACACGGCGACCGCCGAGGACGCCTACCTCGAGGTGGTGTCGGCCAAGACCGCGGCCCTCTTCGCCGCCGCGGCGCGGACCGGCGCCGTGGTGGCCGACCGGCCGCGGGCGGAGGAGGAAGCGCTGGAGTCCTTCGGGCGCAACCTCGGCATCGCCTTCCAGCTCACGGACGACGTGCTCGACTATTCCGCCCGCGAGGAGACCCTGGGCAAGACCGTGGGAGACGATTTCCGCGAGGGCAAGATCACCCTGCCCATCGTGCTCGCCTTCCGCCGCGGCGACGACCGGGAGCGGGCGTTCTGGAGGCGGACCCTGGAGGACGGCGAGCAGACCGACGCCGACCTGGAGCAGGCGATCGCCTACCTGGACGCGCACGACGCGCTGGCCGGCACCATCGCGCGCGCGCGCCACTACGGGGCCATGGCCCGCGACGCGCTCGGCATCTTCCCCGAGGGCGAGATCAGGAGGACCCTGCTCGCCGTCGTCGACTTCTGCGTCGACCGGGCGCACTGAGAGAAGTCGCCCGGCGGCCGGCCGCCTTGCGGCCCGACCCGCCCGGCGCTATAAGGTCGCCCTTCTCGGGGAGTAGCTCAGCCTGGCAGAGCACCACGTTCGGGACGTGGGGGCCGGAGGTTCAAATCCTCTCTCCCCGACCAGCTCCTGTGCGGGGGAGCCTCTCGCGGCACGAACGGCGCAGAACGTCACGGAAGAGCCGCGGATGACCGAACTCGCGTACGACGACGCGCCGGTCCCGGTCCGGGAGGGGCTGGCCGATGTTCACCGGCGCGCCTGGCGGCGGCTGGCCGCGCCGGGCACGTGGTGGAGCGGGCCGACGCGGGCGGCGATCGCGGCCGAGGCGCGCAACGCCGCGGCCTGCGGGCTGTGCCGGCGGCGCAAGAAAGCTCTCTCGCCCTACACGTTGGGCGGCGTCCACGACAGCCTGGGGGCGCTGCCCGAGAGCCACGTGGACGCGATCCACCGGATCGTCACGGACCCGGGGCGGCTCGGCAAGACCTGGCTGGACGGCGTCCTGGCGAACGGCCTGAGCGACGCCGAGTACGTCGAGACCGTCGGCGTCATCGTCAACGTCATGGCCATCGACCGGTTCCGGCGCGGCATCGGCATGGCGCCCGCGCCGCTGCCCGAGCCCCTGCCCGGCGAGCCCACGCGGGCCCGGCCCCGGGGCGCCAGGCCCGACGGCGCCTGGGTGCCCCTGCTGGCGCCGGAGGACGCCGCCGAGGCGGAGGCCGACCTCTACCGGAACGCGCCCGTCGTCACCTACGTGATGCGGGCGCTGAGCCTGGTGCCGGACGAGACCCGGGCCTACAACGCCATCGGCCGCGAGCAGTACGTGCCGGCGGGCGCGAGCTGGGACTTCGGGAGCCGGGTCCGCGAGATCGACTACCGGCAGATCGAGCTCGTCGCCTCCAAGGTCTCGGTCCTCAACGGATGCTTCTACTGAACCGCGGGCCATTCGGCGAGGCTCCGTGAGAGCCTGAGGCGCGACGGCCGGGACAGCGACCTCCGGGTCCTCGTGGACGTGGCGTCGGACGACGGGACGGTGCCCCACGCGGCCCTGCTCGTCCGCTTCACCGAGGCCCTGGTCGTCGGCGGCGACGCGGCGCTGGACGCGGCCCGGGAAGAGATCGCAGAGACCATGGGGCCGGGCGCGCTGGTCGATGCCGCGGGCGTCGCGGGCGCGTTCGAGGGCTTCACCCGCATCGCCGACGCCACCGGCATCCCCACGGAGGCGGTCAAGGTCGAGATGACGGAGGACTTCCGCGCCGGGCTCGGCGCCGATTCCTTCACCGGCGCGCGGAACGTCACCGACGCGCCCGTGCGACCGGACGCCGGGGCAGACGCCCGGGACCCGGCCCGGGCGACCTCCCGGTTCGAAGACGGGGACGCGGTCGACGTGGACTAGGTCGACTGCCATGGCTCAATTCGTGAGTCATAGGCATCGGTGTCGAATGAGCCATTTGTTCCGTCATTCCCGCGAAAGCGGGAATCCATACGGACGCGGGGGCCCGCAACCACCGAGACCGACATTCGATTGAGATTCCGGTCTGATCCGCTGCAACCCTATGAATTCCGGGAAGAACGAACTGGTAGATTCGGGGCCGAATCGAGACGCGGCCAAGCGAGCGGAAAGGGGTCGCGCCGTCGCGCAGCGTCAGTCGTGCGGCCTGTCAAAGCAGGTGCGCGCCGGCGGCGTCCGACAGGTCGTCGACAGTGGGTAGCGGGAAGGCGGCGGGCCTGATCCGCTCTTCGGCCAAGGTGTAACCGATCAGGTCGGAGAGGCGCTTGTGGATCGCCACGACATCGTCGAGGGCGCCGGTCAGCGGCCGCAGCAGATGGGTCTCGTCCGAATCACCGGGTAACAGCACCCACTCGCGATTTCGGCACCGGATGATCGATCCGGGTTTCATACTCTCCCCCTCGTCGCTCCGCGCGTCATGCACAAGGCCCCCGCGAACTCCTCGCCCTTCGCCCCGAGAATCTCGAAGTCCTCCGCCGCCTCCTTGAGGCGAACCAGATACTCCTTTCGCATCAGGGCTTCCAGTTGCCTTGTGGGCCGCTGACTCGTTCATGAGGTTCGATTCTTTGTTTCAACGCGGTCAAGGTGGAATAGACACTTGATTCGGCGGGGAAGCGGCGCGGATCAAGAGTACTGATCATGATGAGGGCAAACTCTCGGTTGCCGCGCGCGGTGGAGACAGGTCGATTGTCAACGCTCGAAGTTGACCGACCGAGAAATCCGCCCGATCGAGAAGCGCTATCAGCTCCTGCTGTCGCGGCTGGCCGAAGACAACGCGATAAGCGGCAAGCTGGCGCTTCAGGCGTCCGAAGGCCTCCACCTCCCTCGCATAGGGCAACAGCGGCACGTGGCGCTCTACCCGGCATTCTCCGGAAGCGATCCAGTGGGGAACCAGATCGGAGTCTCCTGCGTCGCGAGCTGTCCGATCCGCGCCTTTGAATATCAGTGCCCATAGGTCATCGCCCGGCCGCCAGGATGCAAGCGCAGCCTCGCCGTGCACCGCGGCGACGTTGCGCCGGACCGCATGGCCCTTGTAGCGGTGCACCCGGCCCTCGCGCTGTTCGAGATCGACCGGATTGCCAGGCAGGTTCCAGTGCGCCAGGCGATGGCACCAGGGATGAAAATCCAGCCCCTCCTGTCCGATCGAGGTACTGGTGAGCACCAGGGGCCGAAAGGGGCTGTTGAACGCCGCGCGAACCATGTCCTCGCTGATGTTCTCGTCGTTCTCCGCGCGCAGGTGGCCGAAGCGAAGGGCGAACACGGTGCGGATACGGATTTCCTCCGGGTCGATCAGATCCGTGTCGTGGGCCTTGAGAAAGCGGCCGTGCACCCGCGACCTCACGGGTTGCACCGCGTTGACAAGCGTCTTGACGCATTCGGTTGCGACCTCGTCAGCGTCGGCGGATTCCGACCAGGCATGCTGCTCCCGCAGCAGGTGCCATTGTTCGTCGAGCACGGCCTGGAGATTTCCGTAGCGGCAATATTCCAGGACCAGCCGCCAATAGGCCGTGTCGTCGCGCGCGGCCTTCTTCCCGGCGGAGAGCTGGCGCAGAAGTGAGATGACCGCGGGCTGGTTGAACAGGCTCCAGAAGGCGTCGGCGATGGTGACGGCCAGCCGGCGGCGGGTGTCGGCCGCCAGCGCGGGCGCCGCGCTAAGGCTGCGCAGGGCGAGGATCGCGGGGGCGCCCAGAGCGACCTCGGTCAGGAGATCGACGAGGCCCGGCGGACGACGCCCGAGTTGGTCAAGCGGCAGGTCGAGGAGGTCGTCGATATAGGCGCCGAACAATTCCGGATTCGGTCGCGGCAGGGACTCGTCGCCTTCGATCGCCGGAATGTCTCCGTCCCGCCATGCCTCCAGGAATGTCCGCAATTCGGGATCGAGAAGGAGCGGCGCCGCCCATTCCCAGCGGTCGTCGACCGGGCCGTCCTGCGGGTCCGGGAGGTCGGGATCGGACAGCAGGGTCTCGACAGCCTCGCGAACCCATTTGCGGCGGTCGTGCCCGGGCGGGGCGTTCAGCGGATGAGTTCGGTCGGCGAGTGGCAGGCAAGGCAGAATGAGGAGCAGAAGACGGTGGCGAGACCGGACGCGGGCCGCGGACTGGGTCAGACGCAGCAAGGGAACCTGCTGCCGTGCCGGGTCCATGTAGTTGCGAATCCGGCCTCCCGTCATGCGGCGCTCAGCCTCGTAGCTGAGGACGGCGCTGACGACGTCGGGCACGACGTTCCAGGCCGAAAACAGCAGTGTCTTGGTGACCCTGGCCTTGTCGCGGAAAGGGCCTTCGAGCGGCCAGTAGGGCAGAGTGGGCGGCACCCACAGCAAACGCCAGACACCGCGGTCGAGTTGATCGCTCACCATCTCGCGCATCTTGGGGTGCGCGGGATCGAGCTCGGACCACTGGTGCAGGGCCTCGGCCGACAGGAAAGACTTTCGATGCGATCGCAGCACCGCGGCAACCTTGGAAGGAGACAGTTTACGGGCCTCCTCGAGCCGGTCGTTGAATTTGTAGCCCCGCATGAAATGGGCCAGGTAGGGCGCCGACTTCCAGAACGGCATCGGGTCCCGGTCGCCGACGGCTTCGAACAGCGCGTCGGCCGCGAGATACTGGCGCACGTCAGCGGGCTTGAGCGACAGCCTGACTCCGGGCTCCTTCAACATGGCGTCCCGCTCGTCGCTGGCCCCAACCCTCTCGGTCCTCGCCATCACCGCTCGAAGTGCGTTCTCGACGCCGGTCTTCGCGTTGGCGGCCGCCTTGAGCGAATCCTTGTCGTCCGGTGTCGCCCGCTTGAGGGCATTGGCAAACCGGGCGAGACCGCCGGCCAGGGCCTCGACATGACTTTCTTGGCCGCCGAACAGGAACCGTGTCGTGGCCAGGAAGTCCTCGTAGTGGTCTTCCTGCTCGATCTCGGCGTCGGTCGTGTAGAGCTTGTACGGCGTCGCGGAGAGAAGGAGCGTGGGAACGGGGCGGCCGTCATGCGCCTTCGTCTCGAACAAGGATTGGGCGAGCTCGGCGGCCGGACTGCGACAGTCTTTCCGGGTCTCGATCAAGGGCTTGAACCGCTGGAACTCGTCCAGAATGACCAGATCCGGCTCCAGGGCGCGGATGCAGACCTCGGCGAGCAGTCTCCGCAATTCGCCGATCAGCTCGTCGCGCCCCCATCTGGCCTCGTCCGGCCAGCGGCGCCTGTAGCGATGAAACCAGTTATCGAGGAGATTGCGCAACTTGCTCTGCAGGTCGTCCCGCTTCTCGAATTCCTCATCGAAATCCCGTCGAATTGTGGGCTCGATGGGAGGTTCCGCGTCGAGCCCTCTACGCCAGCCATCCTTGCTCGACACCCAGCCTTGCAGGAGGTTCATCAAAGGTGTCAGGCGCTCAACGTGCGGGGCCAGCAGATGAAACAGAAGCTCCCGTTCACGGCGTTGGCCGCCGGAATGTCCCATATCGAACGACGTGCGCGGCGTGAAGCTGACGAAGTTCAGCTTGTTCTCCATGAAGCCCGGCCCGTCGTCTCCGGGCGCAAGCTCGGTCGCCAGCATGGTGAGACGGGTCGCCAGCGCGAACGAGTGCTCGTTGGCGCCCCCGATCTGGAGCTTCGGCAGGTTGGCGCGGGCGATGCCGGCGTTGCTGCAAATGTAGACGACGTCGATCCGGTCCACATCTTCCCAAAGGTGATCGATGGCTCGAGCGATGATGCCGCGCGCGACCAGCGTCTTCCCCAGTCCCACCTCATCGGCGACGAGGAAGCGGGACGTACTGTCCGCATCCAGAAACAGGCGCCGGAAGGCATGGTCGACGGTACGGCGCTGGAATGGCTTCAGCGGTTTCAGGATCTCTTCGGGGAGAGGCCGGATCATGAGCTGTCCTCCTCGCGCAACGCCTCTTCCACCGCGCTCCAGAGCTCAAGGAAATCATCCGGGACGATGCGTCGGCCTTCCTCGGTGCTACGGAAGTCCTCTATCAGGCGCCGCACCGGCTCCAGGCGGCCGGGATCGCGTGAGGCGGCGCGGACAAGCCCCTCGAGAAGGGTCTCTTCGCCCGGCACGGCCGCCCAGGACGCGGCATCCCCGTTGGCGTCACCGCCGCGCGCCCACTCGACCATGCCATCGAGGCCGCCCAGCAGAGCGCGGATGAAGGCCATGAAGCGCGCGGAGTCGCCGATCAGACTCCTGAGGACGTGGTGCATGCGATCCTCCGGCATGCCTTCGACGGGCAGGCAGAGCGTCAGGCCGATGTCGTCGACGCCCGGCACGGGAACATGCAGACGGAAGGCAACCAGCTTGGTGAGCCATTGGATCGGGAGGGTCCAGGTCAGGGGAAGCTTGAGCAGGACCGCCCGTTCTTCTCCGAGAGAAATCGGCCACGCCTTGATCTCCACGTCGGTGTTCAGGAGGGCGACGGAGCCTTCCAGCTTCCACTTCCAATTCTCTCCGGATGGAGAGCAGACGACCTTGAGGTCTGCGCCGAGAAGCGCGTCCCGGGCAGTCTCCAGCCGTTCCACCGCTGCTTCCACCTCCGGCGTCTCGGTCTCGGTCTCGCCGCGTTGATATGGCTGGCAGAGCGTCTCGAATCCGGACTCCAGGAAGCGCCCGATGCCGTATCCGCTATTGCCGTCGCGGCGACCCTTGCGGGCGCTCAAGGCGGCCATGACCTCGACGTTTCTGCCGGTGAATGCCGAGTACGTCAGGTTTGCAGACCCGACGAACCAGGTGACGTCCCAGCCGTGTTCGACCGCGATGAACTTGGCGTGCAGCCCGGAGGGCCTGCCGGCATCATCGTCCTCGGACTCGTCGAGAGCGGCGTCCGACAGCATGAAGACTTGGCTCCATTCGGCCAACGCGTTGCCCGGCATCCTGTCCAGCTGCTCCCGGGTGCTGACAAGCGTTCGCTCGCCGACGCCCATCCCGGCGACCGTATTCAAGGCTGTGCTCCCGATGAACGGAGCCACGGCCAGAATGTCGTATCCACCGGACATCGGCTGCCAGGGCTTGGTCGTGGCTCGTCCCCTACCCATGCCGAGGACGTGGAACGCGATCGGATCGTCGAAGAACCCGTCGGGGGCCGGGAAACGGGTGCGAGAGACCTCGTCGGCCAGCGCCCGTACCTTGTCAAGTAAGGAAGGGTCCGGTGGTTCAGCGCAGAGTTTGGGAAGGCGTCGGACGAACTCGGCGAGAGGGCGGCTTCCGGCACTCCGTTGCCTGGGCCTGGGCGAAGCTTCGGTAGCGAGCGCGATATCCCAGGAACGGTCGAAAGTGAGGTTCCGCGACAGGACAGCGACGCGTATCAGAGACGCACCGTTTTCCGACACGAAGCGCAGCACCCAGACCTTGGGATGGAATGCCCCACCGCCCGGTGCGCGCACGGGATGAATGCTCGGTTCGAGCAGCGCATAGAGCTCACGTCGCGCGCGGGGAATGGCGATGCCGGCCCGATCCACGAAGACATGAATTCGTTCGCCGGCGCGGCGCAGCGCCTCGAGTAGGAGAAGCGGATCGGCGAGCAGGTCCTCCAGCCCGTTGTCCGACCGGGCGACGAGACTCAAGGGCAGCGCGAGCAGCGCCTCCAGATCGAGCGTGTAGGTTGTCAGCAGCGCGAAGTCGAGCTCATGGCCAGCCGGCGGGCGTAGCAGGTCGAAGGCGACGGTCCTGGCGTCGGGTGAAAGCATCAGGCCCCGAGTCCTTCATGGAGGTCGAGCAGCATCCGATGAACCCGGTGCCAGCGGAAGTTCATCCGGCCGACACCGACCTCTCCGCTCCAGTCCAGGAGACGGCCCGGGTTGTGCAGGCGCGCTCGCGGCCCCTTGAGCTGTCGTTCGCGACTTTCGATCAACCTACGCAAAGTGCGGTCGTCGGCGATCGCTGCGGGGCCGATCTCCGAGAGTCGTGATGTCCAGGCTTCGACGAAATTGCGCTGCAAGCGGGGAACATTGACCCGGCGGGAGGCGGCAAAGGTCCATAGTTCGGCCGGGTCGAAGAATTGTTCTACGGCTTCCCTGGCAGCCCATTCGGCGATGTCCTGCTCGTACCGGTCGATGGGCGCGTCATCGCCGCCATGTTCCAAGTGGCGGCGCTCGGCGAGCAGCAGGTTGTAGAGGAGCGGCATGCCCTCCACGTGCAGAGAAAACCGGCGGGCGAGTTCTACCGTGTCCCTGAGCTTGGCTGGAGCGTGCGTTGCGGCACTGTCGTCCCAGAAGCAGCCGTCCGTCGGAGCGTCCGATCCTTCTCGGGCAAGCCAGGCCAGCAGCGTGCCGGCGCAGCGCTCCTCGATGCGCCCCTGGAGAAACACCGCCTCCTCTCGGGTCAAGTCAAAGGACGCCTCATCGGGGAATGCCCGCGGAGGACCGGGCAGACGAGGATGCCAATTCGGTTGATGCGCCAGCTCGATGCCCGGGTCGTCTGCCGCCTCTTCTGCGACGGGACCGCGCAGGAGCCCGGTGAAGTGGTCGTGGTACCAGCCCTGGGGTCGCTCATGCAGGAACAGGCCCCAGCGCACGAGCGCGGTCCAGTAGACCGAGCTGGGCCGTCGAGCGAGAGAGCCACGCGAGCGCTCACCAATTACGCCTTGGGACGTGCCGTGCTTGAGAAGGGGGCCGATAAGCTCGAGTTCTGCCTTCCGCAATTGCGCGGAAACGCTGGAAGAGGCGACGCGCCTGGCTTCGAGCTGCCGGTATATCCAGGGCACGAACAGCACGTAGCGCAATCGGGTCTGAATCGTCGAGGTTCCGGGAAACAGGGCTTCGGAAAGCGCATCGCGCAGGCGGCCGAGACCCATCTCGTCGACGGTTCCCTGCTCTTTGAACAGGTCCAGGACCTGCCGCATTCTGTCCCGGTCGCTCGCCGTCAGGTCGAGCCAAGTCAGCGTCGCGGCCATGCGCCTCTATTCGCCAAAGTGAAATTGAGATGTGGTTCGTTAATGAAGTGTTCGAAGTGTAGCTGCCCGCGGCTACTCATAGTGAGACGCGCCGAACGATCAAGATCGAATTCCGGGAGCCGACACCACGTCGGTGCGGCCATGGCGGACCGTGGCCGCACATTCGCGCGCATGTCTTGTCATTCGACACAAACTTGCTTCGGGGCCATGAGAGTAGTCGGCACAGGCTAGTCGGGTCGAGAGATGGACAGCCCTCCGGAGGCTCCGCAGGCGTGCATGGAAGGGGCAAAGGCAGCGGAGGAGGACCCAAACCGAAGACTGACGACCACGATTTCGAGCTGCCAAGGGGGAACATCAGTCGACGGGAGAGCCGCACAAATTACGATATTTCTTTCATATCATGACGAATAATGCTACTTTGTGATTGTTATGTATGAAAATACGGCGCCGCGCGCTCGCAACGTCATCGCCGATCTGGCCGCCCACGGTCGGTATCACTTTACCTCGTCCGAGCTTCGCTCGGCCCTCGGGGTCTCCGAGGCGGCGGCGCGCCAAGCACTGAGCCGCCTCGCGGCCAAGGGGGAGATCGCAAGCCCTGCGCGCGGCTTCTACGTCATCGTGCCGCCCGAGTACAGGCGGCTCGGCTGCCTGCCGGCGGATCAGTTCATACCGGCGCTCATGGAGCACCGGAACGTCCGCTACTATGTTGGGCTCCTTTCGGCAGCACAATTTCACGGCGCAGCCCATCATCGCCCACAGGAATTCCAGGTGGTCGTGGAGCGGAACCGGCCGGCAATCGTTTGCGGGGTCGTGCACGTCGCATTCGTCGCGCGCCGCAATCTCTCGGCCGTGCCGGTCGAGAGGGTCAACAATCCGCGCGGCACGGTCGTGGTCTCGACCGTGGAGGCGACGGCGGTCGATCTCGTCGGGTACATGCACCGCGCCGGTGGCGTGGACCGGGTGGCGGGAGTGCTTTCCGAACTCGGCGAGGACATGGACCCGGAGCGTCTCGTCGAGGCTTCGAATTCAGCGTCGGTCCTCTGGGCGCAGCGTCTGGGCTACCTCCTGGAGCATGTCGGGGCCGGAGACAGGGCGGTGCTGCTCAAGGAGCATGTGCGGCGGCGCGCGCGGAACTACACGAAGCTCCTGCCCGGCGCGGACGCCGCGGATGCGCCGCGGTCGAAGGACTGGCGGCTGTTCGTGAACGCAAGCATCGAGGCGGAAGCGTGATCCCGCGGGACTACATCACCCAGTGGCGGGCGCAGGCACCTTGGAACGAGGACTTCCAGGTCGAGCAGGACCTCGTCATCAGCCGGGCCCTGGTCGAGATTTTCTCGGATCCTGTTCTCGCCGGGGCGCTCGCATTCCGGGGCGGCACGGCGCTCTACAAGCTCTACCTGACGCCGCCCGCGCGGTACTCCGAGGATATCGACCTGGTTCAGCTAGAACCTGGGCCGGCCGGCCCGATGATGGACGCCTTGCGAAACGCGCTCGACCCCTGGCTCGGCGAAGCGCGGTGGAAGCAGTCGCAAGGCCGGGTGACGTTCGGCTACCGGTTCCTGTCCGAGGACGTACCGGCGATCCGGCTGCGCCTCAAGGTCGAGATCAATACCCGCGAGCATTTTGCGGTGCTGGATTTCACCGACCGCCCGTTCTCGGTCGAGTCGCGGTGGTATTCCGGGCGGGCCGATATCACGACGTTCGAGCTGGACGAACTCCTGGCGACCAAGATGCGAGCGCTCTACCAGCGCCGCAAGGGCCGGGATCTGTTCGATCTGGCGATGGGGCTAGGGGACGCGCGGAGCGATCCGGGACGGATTGCTGCCGCGTTCCGGGAGTACATGGTTCGCGAGGGCGATCCGGTCACCCGCGCAATGTTCGAACGGAACCTTGCCGGGAAGATCGGCGATGCGCAGTTCAATGCCGACATGAGCGCCTTGCTCAGACCGGGGTTCGAGTGGCGGCCGACAGAGACTGCCGGGACGGTGTCCGAGCAGCTGATTTCGCTTCTCCCGGGCGAGCCGTGGAAGCGGGAGACGGATGATTGAGCGGGCGCCGACACGCACGGCGGAGACGATAAACGTGAACACATCAGAGTCGTCCGTCCAACGCGGCAGCAGCAACGTCTTTGCGGATCTCGATCTTCCCGACGCCGATTCACATCTGCCGAAGGCGGGACTCGTCAGCCGCGTCGACGACCTCGGCCGACAACGAGGATGACCCAGGCGGAGCTTGCCTGCACACTCGACCTGTCCCGAAGGTGCGCCTTGCGGTTGCTGCCGCGCTCCGCCACCCGCAAAGCGTCACGCCGGTCGTCGGTCGAAAGGTCCTGATACCGCGCCTCAACCATGCGAGAGGCGGGCGCTCACCGGTTGCGCCATCCAGTTCGGCATTGTCGCTCGCGCGGCCGACAGTTCGGCGCGGTCCTCGTCGCGAAGCGTCGGCAGGACCGCTTCCAGCCCGTCCTCGACCTCTTCCGGACCGAGCCATGCCAGTGCGCGGATGACATCTCCGGCCTTGCGGTGCGGGGCCGTGAGTTGCCAGCGCGGCGCGTGCCGCAGCTCCACGACGGACGATCCGAAGTGAAGACGGCGGTTGGGGCCGGAGGTCAGGTAGACCGCGCGGACCGGATTCTGCGTGGTCAGCCCGAGGCGGTTGGCCGCCGCGCCGCCGCAGGGCACGATGGTTTCGCCCCAGAGTGCGGACAGCGCGGCGAGGGCCTTGCCGAGACGGGGCGCCCGAAGTCCGAATCGGGTCTCGACGGGACGCATGTATACGCCCTGGCAGATCCGCATCAGCTCTCCCGAGCGGGCCAAGCGCGACAATGCCTGGTCGATCGCCGCCCGGTGACCGAGGTGAAGCAGGGCGCCTGGACACAGCGGCGTCGCCTCAGGACAAGCTTGGGCGTAGTCCATGATGCCCTTGGGCAGGCCTCGCATCGGTGGATATCTCCTGCAATTTTGTCAGAAATCTAATGACAATGCTGTCGCATTACAACGCTTGGAACTTCGTTTTCGAGTGGTGTATCGGCCATCGCGACGATGCGCGTGGAGCGCAGCCAGGAGCCCTGGGCGGGACAGGTGTGGTGTCCTGAATGGGCTGGCTCTGATGATCAGGCGTCCGGATCGGGCACGACGGTCGCGATGAAGTTGCGGATTTCCTGGACCTCCTGCTCCCGGCCGTCGGCAATCCGGGATGCCCACGTTTGACGAATTGAGCCATTACCATTGACGAGGGAAACGCGATGACGATGCAGAATCCCCCGCATCCGGGCGGGATCGTAAAGCGGCAATGCCTGGAGCGGCTCGGCATGCAGATGGCCTACGATCTCTGGCAGGCGCGCGGCCGGGCCGGCGAAATCGAGGTCGAGAGGTTCGAGGCGGCCTGATCCTCGAGCGGACGCCGCCCGGGACCCGGCCGGTTCCCGCCTCAGAGCGTGAGTTCGCGGCGGTCGTAGGCGCGCCGCCACTTGCCCTTGAAATCCTCGTCGAAGACGAACGCCTCGTCGGCGGCCGCCGTCACCCAGGCCTCCCGGTCGAGCTCGGATTCGAGCTGCCCCGGCGCCCAGCCGGCATAGCCGAGCGCCAGGATGCTCGCCCGCGGCCCCTCGCCCCTCGCCAGGGCGCGCACGAGGTCGGCGTCCTCGCCCGGCGTCATGGCGAACGCGCGGCCGACGACGACCGTGCGTTCTCCCACGTAGTCCGGGGTGTGCAGGACGAAGCCGCGCCCGAACTCCACGGGTCCGCCGAAATGGATGCGGACGGCCCGTCCGTCGGACTCGATCGGCGGCTCTCCCTCGAACCGCAGGCTGCTCAGGGATTCCGTGCCGAGCACCTTGTTGACGATCAGGCCGAAGGCCCCCTGCTCGTCGTGGGCGACCATGTAGATCACCGACTCCCTGAAGCGCGGGTCCGACATGTCCGGCGCCGCGATCAGCAGCCGGCCGGTCAGGAACCCGGTGCCGGGCGCGCCCTCCGGGTCATGGCCGACCGCCGCCAGGGGCGGAACCGCGAGGGCGGACAGGCAGACGGCGGCGGCGACCGGTGCCGCGATCCAGGCCCCCGACCGCGGCCCAACCCGTGCCATACTGGAAGAACCGTGCCGACTCACGACTCCATCGACCCGCGCCGCGCGCCCATTCCCGGACACCGCCCCGAGTGTACCGCAACCCGGCGCGGCGCGCGCGCGGCCGCGCCGGCGGCGGCCGCCGCCGCCCTGGCCCTTGCGCTCGCGGCGGGCGGCGCCGGGGCCGACGCCTACGACGCCGCGCGCGACGGCCTGCTGCGGGAGATCCAGCGGGACGCGGCGGAGACCGGCGCGTGGACCGGACGGCGGGGCTTCTCGCCGGAGACCGTGGCGGCGCTGCGCCGGGTCCCGCGCCACGAGTTCGTGCTCCCGGAGCACCTGCCGCTCGCCTACGCCAACCGTCCCCTGCCGATCGGCTACGGGCAGACGATCTCCCAACCCTACATCGTCGCCCTGATGACCGACCTGCTCGACCTCTCGCGCGGCCACCGGGTGCTGGAGGTCGGCACCGGGTCGGGCTATCAGGCGGCCGTGGCCGCGGAGGTCGCCGGGCACGTCTACACGGTCGAGATCGTCGGGGCGCTGGCGGACCGGGCGCGCGAGCGGCTGAAGGACCTCGACGCCGCCAACGTGACCGTGCGCCAGGCGGACGGCTATCACGGCTGGCCCGAGCATGCGCCGTTCGACGCCGTCATCGTGACGGCCGCCGCCGACCACGTCCCGCCCCCGCTCGTGCGGCAGCTCAAGCCCGGCGGGCGCATGGTCATCCCGGTCGGTCCGCGTTTCCTCGTCCAGCAGCTCGTGCTGATCGAGAAGGCGCGCGACGGCCGGGTCACGACGCGCCAGCTCCTGCCCGTCCGCTTCGTGCCGCTGACCCGCGAACCGTGACCCGCCTCCGGTGACCCCGACGCTCGCCCTGGCCGTCGCCCTCCTCTCGGGCGCCGTCGTCGGCTACGAGATCCTGCTGATGCGGTTCTTCTCCATCGCGCAGTGGCACCACTTCGCCTACATGGTCATCGGGCTGGCGCTGCTCGGGTTCGGCGCCGGCGGGACGTTCCTGGTCTTCGCGCGGGAGCGCCTGTCGGCGCGTTTCGTCCCGGCCTTCGCCACGTTCGCGGGCCTCTTCGGCGTCACGAGCGTGGGCGCGGCCTCGGCCGCCCAGATCGTGCCCTTCAACGCGCTGGAGGTCGTGTGGGACGCGCGTCAACCGGCTTGGCTCCTCGCCGTCTACCTGCTGCTGGCCGTGCCGTTCTTCTGCGCGGGCACGGGCATCGGCCTCGCCCTCCACGCGCTCCGGCCGAACGCCGCGCGGGTCTACCGCGCCGACCTCGTGGGCGCCGGCCTCGGCGCCGCGGCGATCGTCGGGGGGATGTTCCTCCTGCCCATCGACCGGTGCCTGGCGGCGCTGGGCGGGGCGGGGCTGGCCGCGGCGGCACTGGCCCTCGCCGGGGAGCGGCGGACCCGGACGCCCGCGGCCCTGTGCGCCGCCGGCGCCGTGGCCGCGGCGGTCTTCCTGCCGGGCGAGCCGCTGAAGCCCCGTCTCAATCCCTACAAGGCCCTCGGACAGGCGCTGACGGCGCCCGGCGCCAGGATCGTGTCGGAGACGTCGGGTCCCCTGGGCCTGCTCACCGTCGTGCGGAACGACGAGGTGCCCCTGCGCCTCGCGCCGGGCCTCAGCCTGAACGCGGACGCGGACATTCCCCCGCAGCTCGCCGTCTACACGGACGGCGACGCCCCGACCGCGGTGACCCGCCACGACGGCGATCCGGCGTCGCTGGCCTATCTCGACTGGCGGACGGCGGCCCTGCCCTACCACCTCGTGACGGAGCCGCGCGTCCTCGTCCTCGGCGCGGGAGGCGGCGACGAGGTTCTGACGGCCCTTTACCACGGGGCGCGCTCCGTCGACGCGGTGGAGCTCGATCCCCGGATGGCCCGCCTCGTCGGCCGCGACCACGCCGACTTCGCCGGACGGCCCTTCGAACGGCCCCACGTCTCCCTTCACGTCGGCGAGGGACGCAGCTTCGCCGCGACGGCGGACGAGACCTACGACCTCATCCAGATCTCGCTGCTCGACCCCCACTCGGCCGCCGCCGCGGGGCTGCACGCCCTCAACGAGAGCGCGCTCTACACGGTGGAGGCGTTCGAGACCTTCCTCGACCGCCTGAAGCCGGACGGCGTGCTGGCCGTCACCCGCTGGATGCGCCTGCCGCCGCGGGGGAGCCTCAAGCTCGCCGCCACGGCGCTCGCGGCCCTCGAGCGAAGGGGCGCGTCCCGCCCCCGGGACCACATCGCGGCCGTGCGGAGCTGGAACGCCGTCACGCTCGCGGTGGCGAAGCGGCCGTTGACGCCGGCCCGGATCGCGAACGTCCGAAGGTTCGCGGACGTCCGGTCCTTCGACCTCGCCTACCTCCCCGGGATCCGGCCCGGCGAGACCAACCGCTTCAACGCGATGGCCGCCCCCACGGTCTATCGGGGGATCGAGGCGCTGGCGGGGAGCGGGGCCGCCGGGTTCGTCGAGTCCTACCCCTTCGACATCGCGCCCGCCACGGACGACCGCCCCTATTTCTTCCATTTCTTCAAGTGGCGCATCCTGCCCGAGCTCCTGAAGATGCGGGCGGCGGGCGGCATCCCGCTCGTCGAGTGGGGATACGTCATCCTCCTGGCGACCCTCGTCCAGGCGCTGCTGGCGAGCGCGCTCCTGATCCTGCTGCCGCTGACGGCGCTCCGGGGCGCCGCGCCGGCGGGCTCCAGGGGCCTGTTCCCGGCGACGGCGGCCTACTTCGGCGCCATCGGTCTCGCCTTCCTGCTCATCGAGATCTCGTTCATGCAGCGCTTCGTGCTGCTGCTCGGCCATCCCCTCTACGCGGTCGTCGTGATCCTCACGGGCTTTCTGCTGTTCGCGGGCCTGGGCAGCGGCTGGTCCGCCGAACTGCGCCGCCGCGCGCCCGAGGGCGCCGTTTCGTGGGCCGTCGCCGGGATCGTCGGACTGGCCCTCCTCTACCTCGCCGTCCTGCCCGGCGTGTTCGAGGCCCTGCGGCCGCTGCCGGAAGCGGCCAGGATCGCCGCGTCCCTGGCCCTCGTCGCGCCGCTCGCCTGCGCCATGGGGATGCCGTTCCCCCTCGCCCTCCACCGCCTGGGGCAGGCGTCGCCGGGCCTGGTGCCGTGGGCCTGGGGAATCAACGGCTGCGCCTCGGTCGTCGGCGCGGTGCTCGCCGTCCTGATCGCCATGGACTGGGGGTTCGATGCCGTCGTCCTGACCGCCTGCGGACTCTACGCCGGGGCGGCGGTCGTCCATCGCCGCCGCCTCGGAACGGTTTCCCGGCCATAATGGCGGCATCGGCGCCACGCCCCGCGGGAGGACCCGAATGACCGCCGTCCCCGATTACCGGACCGTCGCGTCGGCCCTGCTGGAGGCCGGGCTGACCCCGCGCGGCGGCTTCCTCGCCGAGGAGGCCGACGGCGTGCCGGCGATGGCCGGCGGCGCGCGCGCGGCGACGGTGGTTCTCGCGGGAAACGCCGGCGGCGGCCTGTGGCGGGCCTTCTCCGCCGACCATCCCGCCGGGAGCGCCGACAACGAGCGCCGCCCGAGCCTGCTCGACGACTGGTCCCGGAAGACCCTGACCCGCATCGCCGGCGCCCTGGGCGGGCCGGCGCGGTGCCGGCCGCTGTTTCCCTTCGGGGGACCGCCCTTCCTCCCCTTCGTCCGCTGGGCGCAACGTGCGGAGCCCGTGTTCCCCTCGCCCGTCGGGCCGCTGATCCACCCCGAGTACGGCCTCTGGCACGCCTACCGCGGCGCGCTGGCCTTCCCGCACGCGATGGAGCTGCCGCCGCGCCCCGACCGGCGGAGCCCCTGCGAGAGCTGCGAGGACAAGCCCTGCCTCGCGGGCTGTCCGGTGGGCGCCCACGACGGACGCGGCTTCGACCTCGCGCGCTGCGTCGGCCACATCGGCTCCGGCGACGGCGCGGACTGCATGGCCGGGGGCTGCCTCGCGCGCCGGGCCTGTCCCGTCGGACGCGCCTACCGCTACGCGCCCGCCCACGCACGGTTCCACATGGTCGCGTTCCGCCGGGCCAACCGGCCCGCGGCGCGGGAGTGACGGGGTCGGACTCCGGCGTCCCCTACGACATGCCCATGCCGGTCTCGCCGCCGTCGACGTAGACGACGGTGCCGGTCATGAAGGAGGCCTCGTCGGAGGCGAGGAAGAGGATGGCGTTGGCCACCTCCACCGGCTTACCCGGGCGCCGCAGCATGGTGCCGTTCCCGAAGTCCCGTTGGTATTCCTCATGGGTCTTGCCCATGCCCTCGGCGCGCGCCTCGTGGAAGTCGGTGAAGATCGGTCCCGGCCCGACGGCCATGACCCGCACGCCGTCGGCGGCGTGGTCGCGGGCCATGCTGCGGTTGAGGCCGAGGATGGCGGCCTTCGTCGTGTCGTACTGCACGCATTTGGAGCCGGCGCGCAGCGAACGCACGGAGGCGACGTTCACCACCACGCCGCCGCCCGTCTTCCTCATGGCGGCGATGCCCGCCCTGGCGCAGTAGATGTAGCTCCTCAGGTTCACGCCGAGCACCTTGTCCCAGCTCTCGGCGGAGGCCTCGGTGACGTCCTCGTAGTTGCGGATCGCGGCGTTGTTCACCAGCACGTCCAGGCGCCCGAAACGCGACACGGTCTCGCCGACGAAGCGCGCGCAGTCGTCTTCCTTCGAAACGTCGGCGGCCGTGAAGAACGCGTCGCCGGTGCCGAGCTCCCGTTCGAAGGCCGTTCCCTTCTCCGCGTTCACGTCGCAGAAGGCGACCCGGCCGCCTTCCTCGAGGAAGCGGCGCACCGTGGCGCCGCCGATGCCCCCCGCCCCGCCCGTGACGGCGGCCGCCTTTCCGTCCATGCGTCCCATGTCGCTCTCTCTTCTCCGTCGAGGTTCCGGCGGCCGCGGCCTTCCCGGCCGGAGGGAAGGACGCCGCGCCGGATTCATGATACGACGGCGGCGCCATGACAAGCGAACCCATCCCCTACGTCCGCGACATGGCCTTCGAGTACGGGAGGGCCGACCGGGTCTCCCCCCTGATCCGCCGCGTCGTCGCGGAGAACCCGAGCGCGTTCACGTTTCACGGCAC
Source organism: Alphaproteobacteria bacterium (assembly GCA_963663355.2). Lineage (GTDB taxonomy): Bacteria > Pseudomonadota > Alphaproteobacteria > UBA2966 > UBA2966 > UBA2966. The sequence goes on along the minus strand of CAXXKS010000001.1, from coordinate 539,737 downwards.
GGGGACCTACGTCGTCGGCCGGGGCGAGGTCGCCGTGATCGATCCGGGGCCCCTCCTCGACTCGCACCTCGACGCCCTGGCGCGGGCCCTGGAGCCGGAGCGCGTCACCCACATCGTCGTCACCCACACCCATCGCGACCACTCCCCGGCGGCACGGCCCCTGAAGGAGGCGACCGGCGCGCCCACCTACGGGTTCGGCCCTCACGGCTCGGGCCGCCCGGGCGGGGGCGGGGAGGTCGAGGAAGGCGCCGACCGGGACTTCGTTCCGGACGTCCGCGTCCGCGACGGCGACCGCATCGAGGGGAGCGGCTGGACGCTGGAAGCGGTGCACACGCCCGGCCACACGTCGAACCACCTGTGCTACGCGCTCCTCGAGGAGAACGCCCTTTTCCCGGGCGACCACGTCATGGGCTGGTCCACCACCGTCGTCTCGCCCCCCGACGGGGACATGCGGGCCTACATGCGGAGCCTCGAGCGCCTGCAGGCCCGCGGTGAAGAGGTGTTCTGGCCGACCCACGGGCCGCCCATCCGGGAACCGCGGACGTTCGTGCGCGCGCTGCTCGCGCACCGCCACGCGCGCGAGGACCAGATCCTGGCGTGCCTGGCCGGCGGCCCGTCGACGATCCCGCCCATGGTCGAGGCCATGTACGCGGGAGTCGGCCGCCATCTGCACGCGGCGGCGGCCCGCTCCGTCCTCTCCCACCTGATCCACATGACGGAAACCGGCCGCGCCCGCTGCGACGGCCCTCCCGGTCCCGACGCGGTCTATTCCGCGGCGCCGGCGGTCGGGAGCGGGTGGTCCCGGTAGTCCTCCCGAAGCCGGGACTTCAACAGCTTCCCCGTCGCGGTGTGGGGCAGCTCGGAAACGAAGACGACGTCGTCGGGCAGCCACCACCTGGCGACCTTGCCGGTCAGGTATTCGATCATCGCGCCGCGGTCGAGGGCGCTGCCCTCGGCCTTGACGATCAGCAGGAGCGGACGCTCGTCCCATTTGCGGTGGGGCACGGCGATGACGCAGGCCTCGACGACGTCCGCGTGGCCCACGGCGGCGTTCTCCAGGTCGATCGAGCTGATCCATTCGCCGCCGGACTTGATCACGTCCTTGGAGCGGTCGACGATCTGCATGAACCCGTCGGGGTCCAGCGTCGCCACGTCGCCGGTCCTGAACCAGCCGTCGACGAAGCTCTCGCCGCCCTCGCCCTTGTAGTAGCCGCTGCAGACCGTGCCGCCCCGGACCATGAGGTCGCCGTAGGCCACGCCGTCGCGGGGCAGCTCGTTGCCGTCGTCGTCGACGATCTTCATCTCCACGCCGAAGATGCCGCGGCCCTGCTTGGCCTGGATGTCGTAGCGGCGGGCGGAGGGCAGCTCCGCCATGCCCGGCTTGAAATTCCCGGTCGTCCCGATGGGGCTCATCTCCGTCATCCCCCAGGCGTGGACGACGCGGGTGTCGTGATCTTCCTCGTACTCCCGCGTCAGCGCGCGCGGCATCGCCGACCCGCCGGAGACCAGACGTTCCAGGGTCGTCAGCGTGTTCCCCGACTCGCGGAGGTACTGGGCCAGCGCCAGCCAGACCGTCGGCACGCCCGCCGTGAACGTCACCTTCTCCGACTCCATCAGCTCGTGGACGCTCTCTCCGTCGAGCCGGCGCCCCGGCAGGACGAGCTTCGAGCCCGCCGCGGGGGCGCCGTACACGAGACCCCAGGCGTTCGCGTGGAACATGGGCACGACCGGCATGACCACGTCGACCGAGCGCAGGCCCAGGGTGTCGCTCATGCACACCATCATGGTGTGCAGCACCGTCGAGCGGTGGGTGTAGAGCACGCCCTTGGGATTGCCCGTCGTCCCGGAGGTGTAGCAGAGGGACGAGGCCGTCCATTCGTCGAGCTCCGGCCACTCGTAGTCCGCGTCCTCGGCCCCGACCAGAGTCTCGTAACAGATCGCGTTGGGGAGCGGCGCGTCCGGCATGTGCGCCTCGTCCGTGAGAACGACGTATCCCTTCACGCCGGGGAGCGAACCGGCCAGGTCCGCGGCGAGGTCCACGAACGAGAGATCGAGGAAGAGGTAGGAATCCCCGGCATGGTTGGCGATGTAGGAGATCTGCTCGGGGAACAGGCGCGGATTGATGGTGTGGCAGATGGCGCCGATGCCCGAGATTCCGTAGTAGGCCTCGAAATGCCGGTAGGTGTTCCAGGCCAGGGTGCCGATCCGGTCCCCCTCCCGGATGCCGAGGCGGAGCAGCGCGTTGGCGAGCTTCCTGGCGCGGTCCCTGGCGTCGCGATAGGTGTACCGATGGACGGGTCCCTCCACCGTGCGGCTCACGACCTCGCGCTCGCCGTGATAGTCCGCCGCGAAATCCATGACGGTGGAGATCAGCAACCCCCGGTCCATGATCAATCCGCGCAACGGCAACCTCCCTCGGTTACGCCGACGGTTCCGGGCGCCCCGCCCCGCCGGCTAGACGTGCTGCCCGCCGTTCACGTGGATCTCGGCGCCGTTCACGTAGGCCGCGGGCTCGGAACAGAGGAAATGGATGAGGGACGCGACCTCCTCGGGCCGCCCCAGGCGGCCCATGGGAATGTCGTCGGCCAGGGCCCGGTACTCCGGGCCGATCATGGCCGTCTCGATCTCGCCGGGGGAGATGGCGTTGACGCGCACGCCGTGGGGCCCGAAATCCGCCGCCATCTCCCGCGTGAGCGCCGCCAGGGCCGCCTTCGACGTGGCGTATGCGGACCCGGCGAAGGGATGAACGCGTCCGCCGGCGATCGAGGTCACGTTGATGACGCAGCCGTGACCCGCCTTGAGCTCCTCGACCAGGCCGCGGGCCAGCATGACGGGCGCGTAGAAGTTCACGTTGAAGACGGTCTGCCAGAGATCGATCCCCGTGCTCAGCGTGTCCATGCGCCCGCCGTCGCCGCTCTTCGGCGAGATGGCCGCGTTGTTCACCAGGGCGTTCAACGGCGCGCCGTTCAGCCGCGACCTCATGTCCGCGACGGCGCCGTCCAGATTGCGAATGTCCGCCAGATCGACGACCACGTGGTCCTCGGGCCCCGCCTCCCACGGACAGTCCTCGGGGAAGGCGTGACGCGAGCAGGTGATCACCCGCCAGCCGGCGGCGCTGAACCTCTTGACCGTCGCGTGGCCGATGCCCCGGCTGGCGCCGGTCAGGATGAGCGTCCGCCGATCGTCCGCCATGCCGGGCGGCATCAGTGCGCCATGAGCACGGGCACGGCGCTGCGGGTCAGGACGTCGCGCGTGACGCCGCCGAACACCAGGCGGCGCAACCGGCTTCGCGTGTAGGCCCCCATGACCAGCATGTCGGCGCCCGCCGCGCTCGTGGCGGCGAGGAGGCTTTCGCTGTCCGAACCCTTCCGCTCGAGATCGCGGCCCTCGGCCTTGACGCCGTGCCAGCCGAGATAGTCGGTCACCTCGTTCGTGCCCGGTCCCCTGTGGCTCTGGGCGTCGACCTCGAGCACGCAGACCCTGTCCGCCTTTTCCAGGAACGGCATGGCGTAGGCGATCGCCTTGCCGGCCTCCGGGCTTCCGTTCCAGTAGATGGCGATGGAGGAGCCGAACTCCACCGGATCGCTCGGCGGCAGGATCAGGACCGGACGCCCGGTGTCCAGCAGGGCCGCCTCGAGGGTCACCGAGAAGGTGACCTCCTCGCCGCCGCCTTCGGGCCGGCGCGCGAAGATCAGGTCGGCCAGCCGGCCGCGCGACGCCATCACGTCCTCCTCGCGCCCGGTGACGATGGTGAAATGCGCGGTCCCGGGACCCGACTCCGGCCGGTCGCCGACGGTCACGCCGTTTCTCCGGCAGGCGTCCTCGAACACCTTCCGGGCTTCCTGCCGGCGTTCGTCGGACTCCCGTTCGGCGACGGCCATGACGTCTCCGATCATGGCGCTGGTCATGCCTTCGCCCACGTAGGCCACGGAATCGCGCGGGTCCATGGCGACGTGAAGCGCCTCGAGGTGGGCGCCCCACTCGCGCGACAGGCGGATCACGGCGTCCACCCACTGGCCGCGGCCGGGCAGGCCGCTGAGCGGCACGAGTATGGTCTTGATCGCCAACTCACCCTCCCTCGCTTCCTCTGCCGCGCGAATCTACCACGGCGCGGATACCCGGCCAATCGACGGGTGCCGAGACGCCGTCCACCCCCACCCTGTCCCTCCCCCTTCCAGGGAGAGGGGACCCGAGTGGCCCGGCCGCGCCCCAATGGTCCCCTCTCCCGCGTGCGGGAGAGGGACAGGGTGAGGGTGTCCGCCGGGGGGCACGGCTTCGAACGGCCCGCCGTCATCAACCGGACGGGTTCAGGCGAGGTGCGGCGGGATCTCCTCCACGCCTTCCGGGTCCTCGTGGATGATCACCTCGGCGCCGGGGAAGGCCGCGACGATCCGTTCCTCGATTTCGTCGGAGATGCGGTGCGCTTCCAGCAGCGTCATGCCGCCGTCCAGCTCGAGGTGGAACTGGATGAAGGTGTCGACTCCGGAGGACCGCGTCCGCAGGTCGTGCATGCTGCGGACGTCGGGATGAGCGTGCACGATGTCCCTGATGCGCCGCCGGTCCTCCTCGGGAAGCTCGTGATCCATCAGCATGTCGAAGGAGGTGCGGAAGATCTTCCGGGCGCAGAAGGAGATGTACGCGGCCACGGCCACGGCGGCGAGGGGGTCGACGAAATGCCAGTCCAGCAGGGTCGCGGCCAGCAGTCCGCCGATGACGCCGAGATTGACCAGCAGGTCGGCCCTGTAGTGGACGGAATCGGCGGAGACCGCGACCGACCCGCTGCGGCGCACGACGTGGCGCTGGTAGGTGACCAGCATCAGCGTCAGCACGACCGAAAACGCCATGACGGACACGCCGACCATCCCGTTCTCCACCGGCTGCGGATGCAGCAGCCGGTTCGCCGCCTCGAACAGGAGAAACACCGCCGAGCCGCCGATGAACACGGCCTGCCCCAGGCCCGCCAGGGCCTCGGCCTTGCCGTGGCCGAACCGGTGCTCGGCATCGGCCGGCATCGTCGCATGCCGGATGGCGAACAGGTTGACGCCCGACGCCGCCACGTCGAGCAGGGAATCGACGAGCGAGCTCAGCATGGCGACCGAGCCGGTCATCAGCCACGCGACCGTCTTCGCGGCGACCAGGACGGACGCCACCGCGACGGCCGCATAGCCGGCGCGGCGCATGAGGCGCGCGGACCCGGCGGCCCCCTCGCCGTCCGGCGCGCGCCGCGTCGGACGCGCGCCGGTCACGGGTAGAGTCTCGTCAACAGCCAGCCGCCCTCCGCCCGGTCGAACCTCAAGCGGTCGTGGAGCCGGAACGGGCGCTGGCTCCAGAACTCGATACGGACCGGCCGCAACCGGTATCCCGACCAGAAGGCGGGTCTCGGGATGCCGCCGACGGCGTACCTGGCGGCGTATCTGGCGACCTCCCGCTCGAGCTCGAAGCGGCGGCGCATGGGCCGCGACTGCCGCGACGCCCAGGCGCCGATCTTGCTCTCGCGGTCCCGGGTGGCGAAGTAGGCGTCGGCTTCGCCGTCGTCGACGGTCTCGACCGGGCCTTCCACGCGGACCTGCCGCGTCAGGCTCTTCCAGTGAAAGCACATCGCCGCCCAGGGGTTGGCCGCCAGCTCCTCGCCCTTGCGGCTCTCGAGGTTGGTGTAGAACACGAAGCCGTCGGCGTCGTGCTCCTTGAGCAGCACCATGCGCAGGGAGGGCCGCCCGTCCGGCGTGGCGGTGGCCAGGGACGCGGCGTTGGGCAGCGACGGCTCGCCGGCCTCGGCGTCCCTCATCCACCGGGCGAACTTCTCCAGCGGATCCTGGGACGCGAGTTCCAGGTCCCGCGGCTCCTCGAGGTCGAACGGCGCCACTACGCCCTCCCGGTCGCGGCCGGTCGCGGCCCACGGCATCGGCTCGGCGCGGTCCCCGGAGAATCGGTCACGGACCGATCCTACATTGCCGGCGGCACGGGAGCCAATCCGGGCGCGAGAACGGCCGGCATTCGGGGAGACGGCTTCGCGAAATCGGCGAGGCGGCTTTTTTCGGCGCCGGGCGCCGCAGGCCGGGTCGATTCCGGCCGAATGCTGCTATAGTGGGCCTTGATCGGGAACCGGGCAATTTCGCCGGGAAGGACGGACCGGCGCCGCCAATCGCGTCCGGCGGGCGAAACGAAAGGCGAATGACATCATGAAGACGTTCAAATTCCTGTTGGCCGGGGCCGTGGCGCTGCCGCTGGCGGCATGCACGGAGTCGACCGGCCCCAAGCAGCAGATCGGGACCTTGCTGGGCGCGGCGGCCGGCGCCGCCGCCGGCGCGCAGGTTGGCAGAGGGAAAGGCCAGCTCGCGGCGACCGCCGTGGGCACCCTGATCGGCGCGCTCGCCGGCAGCGAGATCGGCAAGTCGCTCGACCGGGCGGACATGGCCTACCTGCAGCAGACGCAGCAGAGGGCGCTCGAGACCGCGCCGTCGGGAACCTCGGCCGCCTGGACGAACCCGGATTCGGGGAACTCCGGCGAGATCACGCCGCAACCCGCCTACCAGAACGCGAGTGGCGCCTACTGCCGGGAGTTCCAGCAGACGGTGACGGTCGGCGGCAACACCGAGTCGGCGTACGGCACGGCCTGCCGCCAGCCCGACGGCACCTGGAAGATCGTCAGCAGCTGAGCGCCGGCATCCACGCCGGCGCGGGGTTGTCCGCCCGCCGGGCGCGGGACCGCGCGGCGGCGCCCCGGCGCCGGCTGCCGCGCGCCGAGGGCGGGGACGCGAATCCCCGGTTCTTCATCGGCGGTCTCTGCCGGGACGGAGCGGGCGCCCCCGTGGACCCGGTCCGAACCTGCCGCCGGCGGGCGGAGAGGCTTCCGGCCGGACTCGAGTCCGAAATGCCGCCCGGGGAGGTCGCCGCGGCGCAACGGCCGGACGAACGGGACAGACCCCCGGCCCGCGGCGATTTTTGACGGGTTTCGGCTTTCATGTAGGATACGGCCGCCTTCCGGGAATATCCGCGTCGAGAGGAGCGTATGGGCGAATCCGTGCCGCTGCTGGCCGGGAAGCGGGGTCTGGTCATGGGCGTGGCGAACGAGCGGTCGATCGCCTGGGGCGTCGCGCGCGCCCTGTCGGAACACGGGGCGGAGCTCGCCTTCACGTACCAGGGCGACACCATGGCGAAGCGCGTCAAACCCCTGGCGGCCTCCCTCGGCTCCTCGATCGTCGAGAACTGTGACGTCGCCGATCCGGCCAGTATCGACGGGGCGTTCGACGCGGTGGGCAAGGCGTGGGGCGGGCTCGACTTTCTGGTGCACGCGATCGCCTTCTCGGACCGGACGGAACTGAGCGGGCGCTACGTCGACACCAGCCCCGGCAACTTCGCCACGACGATGAACGTGAGCTGCTATTCGCTGACCGCCGTCTGCCAGCGGGCCGAACCCCTGATGCGCGGCGGCGGAAGCATCCTGACCATGACCTACTACGGCGCGGAGAAGGTCACGCCCCACTACAACGTGATGGGCGTCGCCAAGGCCGCTCTCGAAGCGAGCGTCCGCTACCTCGCCGTCGACCTCGGCGGCAGCAACATCCGGGTGAACGCGATCTCCGCGGGGCCGATCAGGACGCTGGCGGCGTCGGGCATCGGAGACTTCCGGTACATCCTGAAGTGGAACGAGTTGAACTCCCCGCTCAAGCGCAACACCACGACGGACGAAGTCGGCGGCGCCGCCGTCTACCTCGTGAGCGATCTGGGCCGCGGCGTGACGGGAGAGGTCCACCACGTGGACAGCGGATACCACGTCGTCGGCATGAAGGCCGTGGACGCGCCCGACATCGCCGTCGTCCAGGGAACCGGGGACGGCGGCCGGGCGCGATAGCCCGCGTCCGCACGCCCGCGAGCCCGGGCCTCGCACGGCACACCTCGACCCCATGTCCCACAACACCTTCGGCCATCTGTTCCGCGTCACCACGTGGGGCGAGAGCCACGGGACGGCCATCGGCTGCGTGGTCGACGGGGTCCCGCCCCGGATTCCCCTGGCCGAGCCCGACATCCAGCGCTGGCTGGACCGCCGCCGCCCGGGCCGAAGCCGCTACGTGAGCCAGCGGCGGGAACCCGATACCGTGCGGATCGTGTCCGGCGTGTTCGAGGGCCGCACGACCGGAACGCCGGTCAACCTGACGATCGACAACGTCGACGCCCGTTCCAAGGACTACGGCGACATCAGGGACAGGTACCGGCCGGGACACGCGGATTTCACCTACGGACGGAAGTACGGCATCCGGGACTGGCGCGGCAGCGGCCGCGCGTCCGCGCGCGAGACGGCCTCCCGCGTCGCCGCCGGCGGGATCGCGCGCAAGGTGCTCGGGGACGGGATCGTCGTGCGGGGCGCCCTGGTGCAGATGGGACCCCACGCGATCGACCGGGAGCGCTGGGACTGGGAGGCCGCGGAAGACAACCCCTTCTGGTGCCCGGACGCGGACGCCGCGGCGGAGTGGGCCGGGTTTCTCGACTCCGTGCGCAAGCGGGGATCGTCCGTCGGCGCCGTGGTCGAGGTCGTCGCGGCCGGGGTGCCGCCGGGACTGGGCGCCCCCCTCTACGGCAAGCTCGACGCGGACCTGGCGGCCGCCATGATGAGCATCAACGCGGTCAAGGGCGTGGAGGTCGGCGCCGGGTTCCGCGCCGCCGCCCTCGGCGGGGAGGAGAACGCCGACGAGATGCGGATGCGGGAGGGCGAACCGGTCTTCCTGTCCAACAACGCGGGCGGCGTGCTCGGCGGCATCTCGACGGGCCAGGACGTGGTGGTGCGGTTCGCCGTCAAGCCGACGTCGAGCATCTCGGTTCCCGTCCGCACCGTGGACGAGGAGGGACGGGACGTGGACGTGGCCACCAGGGGCCGCCACGATCCCTGCGTCGGCATCCGCGCCGTCCCGGTGGGCGAAGCCATGATGGCCTGCGTCCTCGCCGACCACCTGCTCCGGCACCGGGCGCAGTGCGGGTAGCGTCCTCTCCCGTCTTCGGGAGAGGAACGGAGCCTGCCCCCGCGAAAGCGGGCGGTGAGGGCCGGGCCGTCCACCCCCCTCCCGACCTCCCCCTGGAAGGATTCCTCCGCGAAACGCGGTCGGGGCGGCGCTTCGTTCTCCGACACCCTCACCCCGTCCCTCTCCCGCACGCGGGAGAGGGGACCCCCGGCGCGGACGTCACGGTCCGGGCGCGCGTTCCGCCGCGATCAGGAACTCGCGGTTTCCCTCGGGTCCCCGGACGGGACTCTCCGAAACTCCCAGCACCCGCCAGCCGGGCCGGCCTTCGATGAAGTCCCGGATCCGCGCGCACACCTCGTCGTGCAGAACGGGATCGCGCACGACCCCCTTCTTCCCGACCCGGTCCCGGGCGACCTCGAACTGCGGCTTGATCAGGGCGACGAGGGCGGCGGGAGACGCCGCCAGCTCCATCGCCGGCGGCAGCACGAGCTCGAGGCCGATGAAGCTCACGTCGCAGACGATCAGGTCGGCGGGTTCGGGGACGTGCCGCCGCGACAGGTAGCGGGCGTTGGTGCGCTCCAGGACCACCACCCGGCCGTCCCGGCGCAGCTTCCAGGCGAGCTGGCCGCGGCCCACGTCGACGGCGTAGACCCTGCGGGCGCCCCCGTGCAGCAGCACGTCGGTGAAGCCGCCCGTCGAGGCGCCGATATCGACCGCGACGGCGCCCGACGCCGAGAGGCCGAAGCGCTCCATGGCGTGCGCCAGCTTGAGGCCGCCCCGGCTGACCCAGGGATGCGGCGCGCCCCTGACGGTCAGCGGCGCGTCCCGCGGCAGCGCGGCGCCCGGCTTGTCGACCCGCCGCTCCGCCGCGAACACGGCGCCGGCCATGACCAGCGCCCGGGCCCGTTCGCGGGACTCCGCCAGCCCCCGCTCCACGAGAAGCCGGTCGACCCGGACCTTGGAGGATTTCGCCATCTGCGCGGTTCCACGCCGCGGACGGACGCGGGAGAGACGGACGGCCCCGCCCGGCGTTCAGGCGGAGGTCCGCGCCTCCGTCACGTCGTCGAGGCCGAGGGCCGCGAGGGCCGTGGACACGATATCGGACGCCGTCAGGGCCGCCGCTTCGTACTGCCTGCCCGGCGAGTCGTGGTTGACGAAGACGTCGGGCAGCGTCATCGCCCTGACCTTCAGGCCCCGGTCCAGAAGCCCGTCCCAGGCGAGGAACTGGAGAACGTGCGACCCGAATCCCCCGACCGCCCCCTCCTCGATGGTGATCAGCACCTCGTGCCCGGCGGCGAGGCGGCGTACGAGATCCCGGTCCAGCGGCTTGGCGAAGCGGGCGTCCGCCACCGTGGCGGAAAGGCCGCGGGCCGCCAGCCGCTCCGCGGCGTCCAGGCACTCCTGGAGGCGGGCGCCGAACGACAGGAGCGCGACCTTGGTCCCCTCGCGGACGACGCGCCCCTTGCCGATCTCGAGAACCTCTCCCGCGTCCGGCATGTCGACGCCCACGCCGTCGCCCCGGGGGTAGCGGAAGGCGCACGGCCGGTCGTCGATCGAGACCGCCGTGGCCACCATGTGGACGAGCTCCGCCTCGTCGGCGGCGGCCATGACGACGAAGCCGGGCAGGCAGGACAGGTAGGTGACGTCGTAGGAGCCCGCGTGGGTCTGGCCGTCCGCCCCCACGAGCCCCGCGCGGTCGATGGCGAAGCGCACCGGCAGCGACTGGATCGCCACGTCGTGCACGATCTGGTCGTAGGCCCGCTGCAGGAACGTCGAGTAGATCGCCGCGAACGGCTTGAAGCCCTCGGTGGCGAGGCCGGCGGAGAAGGTCACCGCGTGCTGCTCCGCGATGCCGACGTCGAAACACCGCTCCGGGAACCGCTCCTGGAACAGATTGAGCCCGGTCCCCGACGGCATGGCCGCGGTGACCGCCACGATCCTGTCGTCGCGCTCCGCCTCCTTGATCAGGGACCCGGCGAACACCTTGGTGTACGACGGGGCGTTGGACTTGGCCTTGACCTGCGTCCCGGTGACGACATCGAACTTCGAGACGCCGTGGTACTTGTCGTCCGAGCTTTCCGCCGGCGCATAGCCGTGCCCCTTGCGCGTCACGACGTGGACGAGGACGGGGCCGGGCACCTCGGAATCCCGCACGTTCCTGAGCACGGGCAGGAGGTGGTCGATGTTGTGCCCGTCGATGGGACCCACGTAGTAGAAACCGAGCTCCTCGAACAGCGTTCCGCCGGTCACGAGGCCCTTGGCGTACTCCTCGGCGAGCCGGGCGGTCCGCTCGACCGGCTGGGGCAGGCGCTGCGCCGCCGCCAGGGCGCGGTGCCGCAGGCCGCGGTAGGGCCGCGACGAGATCAGGCGGGAGAGATAGGCCTTGAGCGCCCCGACGTTGGGAGCGATCGACATGTCGTTGTCGTTGAGAACGACGATGAGCCTGTTCGGCATCGAACCGGCGTTGTTCATCGCCTCGTAGGCCATGCCGGCGGTCATGGCGCCGTCGCCGATCACGGCGATGACGTTGTTGTCCTTGCCCGCGAGATCCCGCGCCACGGCCATGCCGAGACCCGCCGAGACCGAGGTCGAGCTGTGCGCGGCGCCGAACGGGTCGTACGCGCTCTCGCTCCGCTTGGTGAAGCCGTAGAGGCCGCCGCCCTGCCGCAGGGTGCGGATGCGGTCGCGGCGGCCCGTGAGGATCTTGTGGGGATAGGACTGGTGCCCCACGTCCCAGATCAGCCGGTCGTCCGGCGTGTCGAAAACGTGATGGAGGGCGACGGTCAGCTCCACGACGCCCAGCCCGGCGCCGAGGTGGCCGCCGGTGACCGACACGGCGTCGATCAGTTCCGTCCGAAGCTCGTCTGCGAGCCGGCGCAACCGTTCCGGCGAAAAGTCCCGGATGTCCGCCGGGACCGATACGGAATCGAGCAATGGTGTCCTGCTGTCTTCGGTCACGCCCGCCACCCCCTCGTATCCACGCCACTATACGCGAAACGCGGCGCCTCGTCACTCAGGAGCGCCGCTCCACGACGAAATCGGCGATGTCGCGCAAACCGTCGACGCGGTCTCCGAACGGACCGAGGTGGGAGCGGGCCCGGTCGGCCAGCATCCGGGCCTGCCCGCGCGCGCGGTCGGCGCCCAGGAGCGACACGAACGTGGCCTTGCCCGCCTCCTCGTCCTTGCCGGCGGCCTTTCCCAGCTCGGCCGCGTCGCCCTCCGCGTCCAGAAGGTCGTCGGCGATCTGAAACGCGAGCCCCAGATCGCGCGCGTACGCCTGAAGCGCGCGGCGCAGGGAACCGCGGGCCTGTCCGAGGATGGCGCCCGACTCGCAGGAAAACGCGATCAGCGCGCCGGTCTTGAGCCGTTGCAGCCGGGTGATCGCGGCGACGTCGACCTCGGCGTTCTCGAAATCGAGGTCGATCATCTGGCCGGCGACCATTCCGCGGCACCCGGCGGCGGCGGCGAGCGCGCGAACGAGCTCGCAGCGCACGGACGCACGGACGTGCGTCGCCTCCTCGGCGAGGACCTCGAACGCCAGGGTGAGCAGCGCGTCGCCCGACAGAATGGCCGTGGCTTCGTCGAATTCCACGTGCGCGGTGGGCAGCCCCCTCCGCAAATCGTCGTCGTCCATGGCGGGAAGGTCGTCGTGGACCAGCGAATAGGTGTGCACGAACTCGACCGCGGCGGCCACCCGCAGCGCGCACCGGCGATCGACCTCGAACAGGTCGGCGGTCGACAGGACGAGGAAGGCGCGCAGGCGTTTTCCGCCCGCCAGGGTCGAATATCTCATCGCCGACAGCAGACGGCGCTCCGGCCCCTCGGCGGACGGGAGCAGGGCCGCCAGCTCGGAGTTGACCGCCTCCGCGGCGGAGTCCAATGCTGTCGCGAGACCGGCCATGGTCGGGATGCCGTCCGGCGGCGGCGGTCAGGACAAGTCCACGGGCTCCGAGCCCACGCCACCGTCCGGGCCCAGCACGACCTTTTCGATCTTCTCCTCGGCCGCGCGGAGCTTGGCCCCGCAATGACGCTTGAGCAGGGCGCCGCGCGTATAGATTTCGATGGACTCCTCGAGCGTCGCTTCGCCCGCCTCGAGCCGCCCGACGATCTCCTCGAGCGCCGCCAGCGCTTCCTCGAAGCTGAGCTCCGCGATCTCCGCGGGGACGGGCGCGTCGTCGTCCGAGTTCACGTTCGCCATGCAGCCTCCCGGTTTCCCGGCAGTCTAGCCCACATGCCCCGCCGCGGTCACGGCGGGGATTCCCCCATTGCCGTCCGGTCCGGATTTCCCGCCCGTCCCCGCCGCCTGGGTCCCCTCCCCCGCTCTGGATTCCTCTGCGAAAGTGGTCCGGCCCACCGCGGGAACAGGGCAGGGGTGCCGAGACGCCGTCCACCCCCACCCTGTCCCTCCCCCTTCCAGGGAGAGGGAACCCGAGTGGCCCGGCCGCGCCCCAAGGGTCCCCTCTCCCGCGTGCGGGAGAGGGACAGGGTGAGGGTGTCGGAGAACGATGCACCGCCCCAACCGCGTTTCGCAGAGGAATCCGCTCTGCGGGAGAGGGGACCCCGATGGCGCGATCGCCGCCAGGCTCTTGCACCACGGCTCGGGACACGATCTGCGCGGCCCCGGCGGCCCGGTGATGTCGCTGCCGGAACGACGGCCCGTGCCGCCTGGTCCCCTCTCCCGCTTGCGGGGGAGGGACAGGGTGGGGGTCGAACCCTCACCCTGTCCCTCTCCCTGAGCAGGGAGAGGGGACCCCGATGGCGCGATCGCCGCCAGGCTCTTGCACCACGGCTCGGGACAGGATCTGCACGGCCGCGGCGGCGCGGGCCGCCGCTCCGGAACCGTCAGGCGTCCATCAGCTCCAGGACGTGCGCCTCCGTCGAGCGGGCCAGCGCGCCGAGGTCGTAGCCTCCCTCGAGGACGGAGACGACGCGGCCGCCGCAGCACTCCCCGGCGACGGCGAGCAGTTCGCGGGTGATCCACCGGTAGTCGTCCTCGGTCAGCCGCAACTGCGCCAGGGGATCGTCCGCGTGCGCGTCGAAGCCCGCCGAGACGAGCAGGATGTCGGGATCGAACCCCCGCAGTCCGGGAAGGATCCCGTCCTCCCAGGCGGCCCGGAACTCGGCGGACCCGGAGCCCGCCGCGAGGGGCGCGTTGACGACGTTTCCGACGCCCGTCTCGCTCGCCGCGCCGGTTCCCGGATAGAACGGCGCCTGGTGCGAGGAGGCGTAGAACAGGTCCTCGTCGTTCTCGAACATGTGCTGGGTGCCGTTGCCGTGATGGACGTCGAAATCGACGACGGCCGCCCGCCGCAACCCGTGCCCGGCGCGGGCGTGCAGGGCGCCGACGGCGGCGTTGTTGAACAGGCAGAAGCCCATGGAACGCGCCCGTTCGGCGTGGTGTCCCGGCGGGCGCACGGCGCAGAACGCGTTGCGCGCCTCCGGCTCGGTGACGACCGCGTCGACGGCGGCCACGACGGCGCCGGCGCCGCGCAGCGCCGCGGCGCCGGACGCGGGAGACACGACGGTGTCCGGATCGAGGTGCCGGTGTCCCGTTTCCGGGACCGCGGCCAGCACGGCGTCCACATAACCGGGTTCGTGAGCCAGCGCGAGCCGCTCCCGCGCCGCCTCGGGCGCCTCACGGCGCACGAGGCCGTCGAACCCCGCCCCGGCCAGCGCCGCCTGCACCGAGCGCAGGCGGTCCGGGCTCTCGGGGTGACGAACGCCCGTGTCGTGGTCGACGCAGGCCCGGTGGGTGTATAGGAGTGTCGCCATCGTTCGCCGGCAGATGCTGTCCCTCCGGGGATTTTCGCGGTTAAATGACGCCCTGGCAACGGAAGGCGGAGCGGGCGCGGAGCGGAATGCGGATCTCGACACAGATCGTCGTCGTCGCCGTCCTGGCGGGGCTGGCCGCGGGGGCGTGGTACGCCTGGGACCGCCTGCCCTGGGGCGAGGCGCCCGCCCAGGGCGCTCCGGGCAAGGGGGCCGGTCCCCGGCCGACCCTGGTCGAGGCCGCGCCGGCGCGCCGGAGCGACGTGACCGTCGCCATCGACGCCGTGGGCACGGCGCGCGCCAACGAGGCCGTGACCGTCACGTCGAAGGTCGCCGGACTCGTGTCCGCCATCCGCTTCCGGGAAGGCGGACGGGCCGAGGCCGGCGACGTCCTCGTCGAGCTCGAGTCCGGGGAAATCCGGGCGGAGCTGGAAGAGCGCAAGGTGGACCGGGACAACGTCGCCAGGCTGCACGAGCGGGCGCGCAGGCTCTACGAGAAGCGGAACACGCCGCGCGCCAGGGTCGACGACCTCCACGGCGCGCTGCTGAGCGCGGACGCCCGGGTCAAGGCCGAGGAGGCGCGCATCCGGGACTACACCGTCCGGGCGCCCTTCGGCGGCCGGCTGGGTCTGCGCCGCGTGAGCGTCGGCGCGCTCGTCGAGCCCGGCACGGAGATCACGACGCTCGACGACACCTCCCGGATCAAGGCGGACTTCCGCGTTCCCGAAACGGCCCTGGCGCACATCGCGGCGGGTCAGGAGGTCGTGGCCGTCGGCGCCGTCCATGCCGGCCGCGCGTTCGCCGGCAAGGTCGCCACGATCGACACGCGGGTGGACCCCGCGACCCGGTCCGTCGAGGTGAGAACCGTCTTCGACAACCCGGACGAGCTCATCCGGCCCGGCATGTTCCTCACCGCCCGGTTCGTGGCCGTCGTCCGCAAGGACAGCGTCCTGATCCCCGAGCAGGCCGTCGTCGCCGGCGGGAACCGGCAGTACGTCTTCGTCGTCGTCGACGGCGCGGCGGCGCGGCGGGACGTCGCCACGGGCGAGCACGTCGACGGCGACATCGAGGTGCTCGAGGGGCTGTCGCCCGGCGACGTCGTGGTCACCGCCGGCGTCCAGAAGATCCGCGACGGCGCGCCCGTCAAGGTGGCCGCGCCGCCGCCGGACGGCGCCGGGTCCGGCGGAAGCGGGCCGCGCCGATGATCCTGTCCGACACCTCCATCAAGCGGCCGGTGTTCGCGACGGTCGTCAACCTCGCGCTGATGATCGGCGGCGCGTTCGCCTTCGACCGCCTGACCGTGCGGGAAGTGCCGGACATCGACCGGCCGGTCATCTCGGTCACGACCACCTACCGGGGCGCCTCGGCGGAGATCATCGAGTCCCAGGTCACGCAGATCGTCGAGGACGCCGTGGCGGGGATCGAGGGGATCAACATCATCACCTCGACGAGCCGCGAGGAGTCCTCCGCCGTTTCCATCGAGTTCGGCATCGACCGCGACATCGACGCCGCGGCCAGCGACGTGCGCGCCCGGGTGAGCCGCGCCGTCCGCAACCTGCCCAGCGAGGCGGACCCGCCGCGGATCGCCAAGAGCGACGCCGACGCCCAGGCCATCATGTGGCTGACCCTGACCAGCGACCGCCTCGACCATCTCGAGCTCACCGACTACGCCGACCGCTTCCTGACCGACCGGTTCTCGATCGTGCCGGGCGTGGCCTCGGTGCGCATCGGCGGGCAACGGCGCTACGCCATGCGGCTGTGGCTGGACAAGCGCGCCATGGCGGCGCGGGGGATCGCCGTCCAGGACGTGGAAGAGGCGCTGCGCCGGCAGAACGTGGAGCTCCCGTCGGGGCGCATCGAGTCGGTCCAGCGCGAGCTGGCGGTCAGGACCGACTCCGACCTGCGGACGGAGGAGCAGTTCCGCGACATCGTCGTCCGCGAGGGCGGCGGGTACTTCGTCCGGCTGGGAGAGATCGCCCGGGTCGAATTCGGCGCCGAGGACGACCGGAGCGAACTGAGGATCGACGGCGTGCCGGCCGTGGGCCTGGGAATCGTCAAGCAGTCCAACGCCAACACCCTCGACGTGGCGAAGGGGGTCGCCGACGAGGCGGAGCGCCTGCGGGACGGGCTGCCGGACGGGGTCGACCTCGAAGTGGCCTACGACCGGTCGCGCTTCATCGGCCGCGCGATCGAGGAGGTCGCCATCGCCATCGCCATCGCCCTGTTCATGGTCGTCGCCGTGAACTTCGTCTTCCTGCGGTCCGTGCGGGCGACGCTCATCCCGGCGGTGGCGATCCCGGTGTCCGTGATCGCGTCGTTCATGGTGCTCGCCGCGCTCGGTTTCTCGATCAACATCCTCACCCTGCTGGCCCTCGTGCTCGCCATCGGCCTCGTCGTCGACGACGCCATCGTCGTCCTCGAGAACATCCACCGCCGGATGGAGGCCGGCGAGCCGCCGCTGCTGGCGGGCCTGCGCGGCGCGCGGCAGATCGCCTTCGCGGTCGTCGCCACGACGGTGGTGCTGGCGGCCGTGTTCGTGCCGATCTCCTTCATGGAGGGGGAGACCGGGCGCCTGTTCCGGGAATTCGGCATCGCGGTCGCCGCGGCCGTGGTCTTCTCGAGCTTCGTCGCGCTCACCCTGACTCCGATGATGTGCACCAGGCTCCTCGAGAAGCCCGAGGAGGAAGGACGGTTCTTCCGCTGGACGGAACGCGGCTTCGAGCGCCTGCACCGGGCCTACCGCCGGGCCCTCGCCGGGGCCCTGGCCATGCCCGTCGTCGTCCTCGCCCTGGCCATGGGCGTGTCCGCGGCCGCCGTCCTCATGTTCCAGGCGGCGCCCAAGGAGTTCGCCCCGGCCGAGGACCGGGGCGTGATCTTCATCCCCATCTCCGCGCCGGAGAGCGCGAGCATCGAGTACACGCGCCGCTACGTCCGCGACGTGGAGCGGCGCCTCCAGCCCGTCATCGACCGGGGCGACGCGAACAACTTCCTCGCCATCGTGGCGCCGAGCTTCGGGCGTCCCGGCGCCGTCAACCGGGCCTTCGCCATCCTGCGCCTGAAGCCCTGGGACGAGCGGGACGTCAAGCAGCAGCAGGTCACCAGGGAGATCTTCCCGAAGCTCCTGGGCATTCCGGGCGTGCGCGCCTTCGCCGTCAACCCGTCGAGCCTGGGGCGGCGGCGGTTCGGCGCCCCGATCCAGATGGTGCTCGGCGGCCAGGACTACGAGGAGCTCGTGGAGTGGCGCGACCGGGTCATGGCGCGCGCCCGCGAAAACCCGGGCCTGCTCGGCATCCAGTCCGATTTCCGGCGCAACCGGCCGCAACTGGTCGTCGACATCGACCGGGACCGCGCCGCCGACCTCGGCGTGCCCATCGACGATATCGGCCGCACGCTCGAGACGATGCTGGGAGGAAGGTTCGTCACGACGGTCGAGGTCGACGGCAAGCTGTACAACGTCGTGCTCCAGGCGCGCCCGGAAGACCGCGCCCGCCCCGGCGACCTGAGCGCCCTCTACGTGCGAACGGCGGACACCGGGGACCTGATCCCGTTGGCCAACCTCGTGTCCCTGCGCCAGACGGCGGGAGCCCGGGAGCTCAAGCGCGTCGACCGCATGCGCGCCGTCACGGTCACGGCGTCGCTCGCGCCGGACACCACGATGGGCGAGGCGGTCGCCTACCTCGAGCGCATCGCCGCCGAGGAGCTGCCGGCGACCGCACGGGTGAGCTGGGACGGCGCCTCGCGGGAGTTCAACGAGTCGTCCAGCTCGCTCTACCTGACGTTCGGACTCGCGCTGCTGATCGTGTTCCTGGCCCTGGCCGCCCAGTTCGAGAGCTTCGTCCACCCGGTCGTCGTCATGCTGCCGGTGCCGCTGGCGATCGCGGGCGCCTTGGGGTCCATCATCCTGCTGGGGCTCTCCCTGAACATCTACAGCCAGATCGGCATGGTCATGCTCGTCGGGCTCACGGCCAAGAACGGCATCCTGATCGTGGAGTTCGCCAACCAGATGCGGGACCGGGGCCGCGAACTCCGGGACGCCGTCCTCGAGGCCGCCGTCACCCGGCTGCGGCCGATCCTGATGACCAGCATCGCCACGGCGTTCAGCGCCGTTCCCCTGGCCGTGGGCAGCGGCGCGGGGGCGGAAGCGAGACGGGCGCTCGGCACGACGATCATCGGCGGCGTCGGAGTCTCGACCCTGCTGAGCCTCTTCGTCATCCCCGTGCTCTACCTGCTGCTCGCCCGCTACACCCGGCCCGTGGGCCATATCGCGCGCCGCCTGACGGCGCTCGAAAGCGCGCACCGCGACACCGGCGTCCAGGCCGCGGAATAGCGCCGGCCGGATTCCTCTGCGAAACGCGGTTGGGGCGACGGAGCGTCTGCGACACCCTCACCCTGTCCCTCTCCCGCACGCGGGAGAGGGACCCTCGGGGCGCGGCCGGGGCACTCGGGTCCCCTCTCCCTGGAAGGGTGAGGGGACCGGGTTCAGGGAGAGGCGTTCCGCTTCGCCTCCTCCTCGGCCACGAGCTCCTTCTTGGACAGCTTGCCGATCATGGTCTTGGGCAGGGCGTCCCGGAACTCGATGTCCCTGGGCATCTCGTGCCGGCCGAGCCTGTCCCGGAGGAACGTCCTCAGCTCCTCCTCCGTCAGCGCCGCGCCTTCCGCCAGCTTGACGAACGCCTTCACGCTCTGGCCCTGGCGTTCGTCGGGCACGCCGATCACCGTCACCTCCTCGACCGCGGGATGCCCGTAGATCCCGTCCTCGACGTTGCGCGGATAGACGTTGAAGCCGCTGACCAGGATGAGGTCCTTGATGCGGTCGATGATGAACGTGTAGCCGTCCTCGTCCATGTATCCCACGTCGCCCGTGCGCAGCCGGCCGTCGACGAGGACGTCCCGCGTCGCCGCCTCGTTCCGCCAGTAGCCGGCCATGACCTGGGGACCCGAGACGCAGATCTCGCCGGTCTCGCCCTGGGGCAGCACCTTGCCGGGGTCGTCGCGGTCGACGATCTCGATCGCGGTCCCGGGCATGGGCAGGCCGATCGATCCCGCCTTGGCGTCGTCCGAGAACGGATTGCACGTGGCGACCGGCGAACACTCGGTCAGTCCGTAGCCCTCCACCAGCACGCAGCCGGACAGCTCCTCGAACCGCCGCTTGACCTCGACCGGCAGCGGCGCCCCGCCGGAGATGCAGGCCTTGACGGACGTGAGGTCGAAGTCCTTCAGCCCGGGGTGCGCGTTGATGGCGCCGAACATGGTCGGCACGCCGTCGAACAGCGTGGGCTTCTTCCTGTCGATGTCGCGGAGCACCGCGTCGAGCTCGAAGCGCGGGTGCATGACGATGACGGCGCCGAGGTGGATGCTCATGTTCATCACGGCGGTCATGGCGAACACGTGGAAGAAGGGCAGGACGCCCATCACGCGCTCGGCGCCCGGCTCCAGGGCGGGGAACCAGGCTCCGCACTGCACGGCGTTGATGTAGAGGTTCGCGTGGGTCAGCATGGCGCCCTTCGGCTCGCCCGTCGTGCCGCCCGTGTACTGGAGCACCGCGACGTCGGTCTCGGGATCCACCGCCGCGGGCCCGTGTCCGCCGTCGTTGTTGAGCAGCTCCCCGAACGGGACGTGGCTCTCGTCGTTGGGCGCCCGGACCACGTCGCGGCGCTTCACCAGCGGGAAGAGCCAGTTCTTGGGGAAGGGCAGCGCCTCGCTCATGGTGCCGACGACCAGCAGCCTGAGGCGGCTCCGCTCCAGCATGGCCTGCGCCTTGGGATAGAGCGCCGCCAGGTTGAGCGTCACCATGATCTCGGTCTCGGAGTCCTCGATCTGGTGGAGGAGCTCCGGCTCGGAGTAGAGCGGGCTGTAGTTCACCACGGCGCCGCCCGCCTTGAGGACGGCGTAGTAGCAGATCACGAACTGCGGACAGTTGGGCAGGAACAGTCCGACCTTCGTCCCCTTGTCCACGCCCAGCCGCCGGAACCCGGCCGCCGCCCGGTCGACCAGTCCCTCGACCTCGCCGTAGGTGTAGACCCGGCCCAGGAAGTCGATGCAGGGCCGTTGCGGGAACCGGGCGGCCGCGTCGTCCAGCAGCGCGAACAGCGGCCTGGCGGAGAACGGCATGTCCCAGTCCACGCCCGCCGGATAGGTCTTCGGCCGCCTGCGGTCCGTCATGACGAATTCCCTCCCGGAACGGCTACGCCGTCGCGCGCCGGGGCTCCGCGGGCGGCGCGAGGGCCGCCAGGCGGCCGTTCACGATGTCCGCCGCCTCCGACACGATGCGGTCGACGAGCTCCTTGACCGTGGGCACGTCCCGGATGAGGCCGACCGTCTGCCCTCCCCAGATGATCCCGTGGTCGAGGTCGCCCGTCTCCAGCACCTCCCGGCTCTTCTCGCCGGAGACGTATTCGATCAGGTCCTCGATGGTGTGGTCCGGGTTCGTCTCCACCTCCCGGATCTTCTCCGCCACGCTGTTCTTGAGGATGCGGGCGGTGTTGCGCAGCTTGCGGAAGATCAGCGCCGTGTCGCGCTCGGAGCACCGCACCATGAACCGCTTCACGTTGTCGTGCACCGGCGCCTCCCGGGTCGCCACCATCCGCGACCCCATGTTGATCCCGTCGGCCCCGAGGGCCAGCGCCGCGACCAGGCCCCGCGCGTCCGCGAACCCCCCGGAGGCGACGATCGGAATGTCGATCCGGTCGGCCGAGGCCGGCAGCAGGATCAGGCCGGGGACGTCGTCCTCGCCCGGATGGCCCGCGCATTCGAGGCCGTCGATCCCGACGGCGTCGCAGCCGATGCTCTGCGCCTTCAGGCCGTGCCGGACCGACGTGCACTTGTGCAGCGTCCTGGCGCCGGCCTCCTTGAAGATGGGCATGAAGGGCTCCGGATTGCGGCCCGCCGTCTCGATGATCGTCACGCCGGACTCGACGGCGGCCCGCGCGTACTCCTCGTAGGGAACGGGCGTCAGGGTCGGCAGGATCGTCAGGTTGACGCCGAACGGCTTGTCCGTCATGTCGCGCGTGCGCCGGATCTCCCGGACCAGGTCCTCCGGCGTCGGCTGCGTCAGCGCCGTGAGGAACCCGAGCGCCCCGGCGTTCGCCACCGCCGACACGAGCTCGGCCTTGCCCACGCCCTGCAGGCCGCCCTGGACGAGGGGATGCTCGATGCCGAACAGCTCGGTTACGCGCGTCCTGAACATGGCCGTCTCCGGTCCCTCGCGTCGGTCGGGCCGCCGCCCCCGCCGACTAGACCATGCCGTCCGCCCCAATTCAACTCGGGCCGCCCCGCCCGCCGGGACGAATTCGCACAGTTCGCACGGAGTCGGGCGGGGGGGGCATACGTCCGTGAGGGGGGACCCTGGTGGCGCGGTCCGTCGTTCCGGGCCGCCCCGCGTCCCGCGTCCGCAAACCTCCGTGAGAGGGTCCCCTCTCCCGCTCTGCGGGGGAGGGACAGGGTGGGGGCGGACGGCATGAGGGAGTCTCTGATTCGACCCTCACCCTGTCCCTCTCCCTGAGCAGGGAGAGGGGACCCCGGTGGAGAGATCCTTGTGAATCAATATGTCCTGGCAAGAATCTTTCTTGCCCGGAAATCAATACGTTATATACGGGGCGGATTTCGGCATGACGACGCCGGGAAATAACTTGTTGATTTCTCCATTGTGGTGGGTAAAATGTCATCGGTTTGGATCGTCCGGGGACGCACATGCGCGGGAACTCCAAGGCGGCGGCGGCGCGGAAGCCGCGGAAACAGGCCCTGTTCCTCAAGGCCCTCACGGAGACGGTGAACGTCACCCTGTCCTGCCGCAAGGCCGGCGTCCCCCGGCGCACGGTCTACGACTGGCGCGAGGCGGACGCGGCCTTCGCCGACCGCTGGGACGAGGCCCTGGAGGAGGGGATCGACCTGCTGGAGGCGGAGGTGCACCGGCGGGCCTTCGAGGGCGTGGAGAGGCCGGTCTACTACAAGGGCGAGCGCGTGGGGGAGTGGCGGCACTACTCGGACGCCCTGGCGACGTTCCTGCTCAGGGCGCACCGGCCGGAGAAGTACCGGGACGCGCCCAAGGCCAAGCCTGCGGCCAGCGTGGAAGAGGAGGCCAAGACGGAGGAGGAGAAGGAGCATGAAAGCAAGGTCCGGGCCTATCGGGAGATGATGGAGCGCATCTGGGCGAAGGCCGAGGCCGAGCAGGCGGCCGCGGCCGGGGAGGGGTGGCTCAGACCGGACGAAGTGCCCCGCGCCCCGCCCCCGCCCAACTGGCCGCCGGAGGATCGCCGTGCGAAGTAGCGCGGACCTACCGTCCCGTGAAGACCGGCGGCCGCTTCTCCAGGAACGCGTTCAGGCCCTCGGGGAAATCGTCCGCGGCGGCGCACCGGGCGAAGCTCTCCTTCTCCCGCTCGAGCTGGGCGGCGAGATCCGACCCGAGCGACGCGCGGAGCAGCGCCTTGGTCCGGCCGAGGGCGGCCGTGGGGCCGGCCGCCAGCCGCGCCGCGAGCGCGCGGGTCTCCCGCTCCCGGTCCTCCGGGGGGACGACCCTGTTGACGAGCCCCAGCGACAGCGCCGCGTCCGCGTCGAACCGGTCCCCCAGCATGGCGATCTCCATCGCCTTCTTCAGGCCGACGATGCGCGGCAGGCTGTAGGTGCCGCCGCCGTCGGGGCTGGCGCCGATCCCGACGTAGGCCAGGGTGAACACCGCGTCCGCCGCCGCGACCGCGAGGTCGCTGCCCATGGCGATGGACAGCCCGGCGCCCGCCACGGCCCCGTGGACGCTGGCGACGACCGGCTTGGGCAGCGCGTGCATGCCGTTCACCGCCGCGTGGAACCCGGAGATGAAGGAGCGGAACCGCTCCCGCCGGGCGTCGGCGTCCAGAGCCGCCCACTCCCGCATCAGCCGGATGTCGCCGCCCGCGCAGAAATTCCGGCCCGCGCCCTGGAGGACGACGCAGCGGACGGCCGCGTCCCGCCCGGCGCGGCCGAAGGCCTCCGCCAGCCCGGCGACCACCTCGCCGCCCAGGACGTTCAGGCGGTCGGGCCGGTTCATCGTGATCGTCAGGACGCCGTCGGACAGGTCCTGTGTCACCGCGTCGGGCATGGGCTCCTCCGGGGGGTCGGTCAGTGGGTCATGTGCTCGGGATCGACGGCGAACAGCAGGTCCGCCCCCCCGGTCGCGGGTCCGAGCAGGGCGGCGGCGCCCGGCAGGATGTGGTCGCCGTAGAACCGGGCCGTGGCGACCCTGGCGGCGAGGAAGGCGCCGTCCCCGCCGCCGTCCGCCAGCTCCCGCTCCGCGGCCAGCGCCCCGCGCGCCATCAGGTACCCCCCCACGGTGAGGCCCAGCATGCGCTGGTAGTCCGTGGCCCCGGCGGCCCACGCGTTGGCGCTCCCCGAGGTCCGCGCCTCCGTCATCCAGTCCGTCGCCGCCGCGAGAGCGCCGACCGCCGCCGTCAGGCGCTCGCCCAGCGCCGCGAGACCGCCGGAGGCGGCGGAGAGGCGGCCGGCGGCGGCGCGCATGTCGTCCAGCAGCCCGCGAACGGGGGCGCCGCCGTCGTAGGTCAGCTTCCGGCCCACGAGGTCGAGGGCCTGGATGCCGTTCGTCCCCTCGTAGATGGGCGCGATGCGCGCGTCGCGGTAGTGCTGCGCGGCCCCGGTCTCCTCGATGAAGCCCATCCCGCCGTGGACCTGGATGCCCGTGGACGCCACGTCGACGCCCACGTCGGTCGGCCAGGACTTGACCACCGGGGTGAGGAGGGCGACGAGGCCCCGGCTGCGCCGGCGGCGCTCCCCGTCCGGGTGGCGCTCGGCGATGTCGACGTGGACGGACGTGAAGTAGGCGAGCGCCCGGATCGCCTCCGTCTGGGCCTTCATGGCCATCAGCATGCGGCGGACGTCGGGGTGCCGCACGATGGGCACGGCCTCCGCGCCCGACCCGTCCACGGGGCGCCCCTGCACCCGTTCGCGCGCGTAGGCGAGCGCCCGCTGGAAGGCGCGCTCGGCGACGGCGACCCCCTGGAGACCCACGTCGAGGCGCGCCACGTTCATCATCGTGAACATGCAGCGCATGCCGTCGTTCTCCTCGCCGACGAGGTATCCGACGGCGCCCTCCGACTCGCCGTAGGACATGACGGCCGTGGGACTCGCGTTGATCCCGAGCTTGTGCTCGAGGGAGACGCACCTGAGGTCGTTGCGCTCGCCGAGGCCGCCGTCGGGACCGACGAGGAACTTCGGCACGAGGAAGCACGAGATCCCCTTCGTGCCCGGCGGCGCGCCGGGCGTGCGGGCCAGCACCATGTGGACGATGTTGCCTGCCATGTCGTGCTCGCCCCAGGTGATGAAGATCTTGGTGCCCCTGATGCGGTAGCGGCCGCCCTCGGGCACGGCGCGGCACCGGAGGGCGCCCACGTCGGACCCGGCGTGGGGCTCGGTCAGGTTCATGGTGCCCGACCATTCGCCGCTGACCAGCTTCGCCAGGTAGGTCCGCTTCTGCTCCTCGCTGCCGTGGTGGACGAGCATGTCGACGGCGCCGGCGGTGAGCATGGGACACAGGCTGAAGGACAGGTTCGCCGCCGCGACCATCTCGCTCACCGCGGTGCCGACGGCGCGCGGCAGGCCCTGGCCGCCGTGGTCGGGATCGCACGTGACCCCGCCCCAGCCGCCCGCGACGAACTTCGCGTAGGCCTCCCGGAACCCGTCCGGCGTGCGGACCGCGCCGTTCTCCAGGCGGCTGCCCGCCCTGTCCCCCGGCCGGTCGAGGGGCGCGAGCTCGCCGGCGGCGAAGCGCCCCGCCTCGTTCAGGACGGCGTCGACGAGGTCGGGGGAGAGGTCCTCGAATCCCGACAGCGCGGACAGCGCCCGGACGTCCGCCACCGCGTCGAGGGCGAACCGCATCTCGCGGATGGGGGCGGCGTAGTCGCTCATGGCAAGCCTCGGGCGTGCAAGACCGTCCGCTTCGGGCTAGATACATATGGCACGGGAGCCCGCCGGGGGCAAAGGGACGGAGACGGGGTCCGGGCGATGAAGGGCACGGGGCCGAAGCGGGCGGACGGGAGCGGCGTCGTCGCGGCGACGCCGGAGGCCGTCGCGCGGGCGGGCCGGCGCCTGCGGGACGGGGAGCTCGTCGCGTTCCCCACCGAGACCGTGTACGGCCTGGGGGCGGACGCCACGAACGACGGGGCGGTCGCCGCCGTCTACGCGGCCAAGGGCCGGCCCGCGTCCAACCCGCTGATCGTCCACGTCGCGGAGACCGGCACGGCCCGGGAGCTGGCGCGGTTCGACGAGCGGGCCGAGGCGCTGGCCGCGGCGTTCTGGCCCGGCCCCCTCACCCTCGTCCTGCCGAGGGCGGCGGGGTGCCTGGTCGCCGCGCGCGCCTGCGCCGGGCGGGAGACCGTCGCCCTGCGGGTGCCCGGCAACGGGGTCGCGCTGGCCCTGATCCGCGCCGCCGGACGCCCGGTCGCCGGCCCCAGCGCCAACCTCTCGGGACGGCCGAGCCCGACCACGGCCGGGCACGTCCGCGACGGCCTCGGCGGCGCGGTCCCCTTGATCCTGGACGGCGGCCCGTGCGCCGTGGGCGTCGAGTCCACGGTGGTGGGCCTGACCGGCGCCGAGCCGCTGCTGCTGCGTCCGGGCGGCGTTCCCGTCGAGGCCCTCGAGACCGTCGCCGGCCCCGTCGGCCGCCCCCCGGCCTCCGGAGAGGCCGCCCCGGCCTCTCCCGGGCGGGCGGAGAGCCACTACGCGCCGGACCTGCCCGTGCGGCTGGACGCGGCCCGCGCGGACGCCGACGAGGCGCTGCTCGCGTTCGGCCCGGCTGTCCCCGCCGGCGCGGCGAGGACCCTCAACCTCAGCGCCGCCGGCGACGTGGCCGAGGCGGCGGCCAACCTGTTCCGCATGCTGCGGGAGCTCGACGCGCCCGGCTTCCGGCGCATCGCCGTGATGCCCGTCCCGGAGGCCGGCCTGGGCCGCGCCGTCAACGACCGCCTCCGCCGCGCCGCGGCGCCACGGCCGGACCGCTGAGCAAGGGGGCGGGCGATTCAGGCGGCCTCCAACGGCGTAATGGCCGAGAGATCGACGGTCTCGCGGGCTCGGGCGAGGTCATGCGCCCGCTGCAGGTTCATCCAGAATTCCGGGGCGTTGCCGAAGAACTTGGAGAGCCGCATCGCGGTGTTCACCGTGAGGGAGCTTTCGCCCTTCACGAGCCGTTCGATTCGGGTCCTCGGTACGTCCAGGCGCCGCGCGAGCGCGGGCGCGCTCAGGCCGAGGGGCTCGAGATACAGCTCCGCAAGCACCTCGCCAGGATGGGCCGGGTTCTTCATCAACGTCATCTTCCGATCCTTCAGTGGTAATCCACGATCTCGACGTTCGCCGGTCCCTGATCGGTCCACACGAAGCAGATGCGCCACTGGTCGTCGATGCGGACCGAGTGCTGGCCGGCCCTTCCGCCCTTCAATTCCTCGCGCCGGTTTCCCGGGGGAAATCTGTGATCCTCAAGGACCGTGGCGGCCGCGAGCGGCGGCCGACACCGTGTAGAAAACGAATGGCATCGCGGATGTTGCTCTTGCCGCTGGCGTTGGCGCCGACGACCACGGTGAACGGACCGACGCGCAGCGTCTCGTCGGCGAAATTCTTGAAGTCGACCAGCTGGATCGAGGTAATCATGGCGTGCCGTCGCGTTCGGCCCGTACCGTTTCACCGCTGTCGCCAGGCGAGCGAAGCCGCCGCCGGACGTCGTCGAGCAACATTTCGACCTGCCCGAGAGCGTTGGCGCGGTCCAGCGGCGCGGCGTCGGCGTCGGCGTAACGCAACTGAACGGCGTAGGGCGTGTAGTCGATCAGCGCGCCGAAACGCGCCGCGTCCGGCTCGCGGGCCGTCAACATCTCCAATAGCTCGGCCAGATCGTGGATCGTCGGATAGATCCCGCCGGACAGCGCGATCCACGCCTTGAACAGCTTCTCGGCCGCCTGCTGCACGTGAAAGCCGAAAATCTCGTCGGCGAAGACGGCCGCGTCGCCCATGCCGCCAAGGGCGGACACGTCCCGCTCCGCCGCCGCGAGGAGCGCCCGGGCCTGCTTAAGGTCGCTCATAGAGCACCTTGCCCTCGCGCAGGGCGCGCGCGAGCACGTGGTTGAGGGAGTCGCGCCAGTACTCGACCTCTCGTCGCTGCTGTAAACCAGGATGTCCTTGGCGACGCGGAAGCCGGCGAGCGCCCGCCACAGCCGCACCGCCTCGGCGCGCCGGTCCCGGCCCTCGCCGAACGGCTCGGCCTCGACGACGATCAGATCGACGTCCGAGTCCGTCCCGGCGTCGCCCCGCGCGCGGGAGCCGAACAGGATCACCTGTTCGGGGTCCACCTCGTCGACGATGACGGCCGCTATGCGCCGCAGAAGCGCGTCGTCGATCCGCGTCATGACGAATGTCCCCTCACGAGGGCGCTTGCCCGTCCTCGCTCAAACGACTCTGCCGTCCTCGAACACGGCTGCGGACGCGTTCGATCACCGCCGCCCTTTCGTCGTCCGGCGTCGGCAGCCACGGGTAGAACAACTTCACACGACAACCCGAC
This sequence comes from Alphaproteobacteria bacterium, assembly GCA_963663355.2. Lineage (GTDB taxonomy): Bacteria > Pseudomonadota > Alphaproteobacteria > UBA2966 > UBA2966 > UBA2966. The sequence goes on along the minus strand of CAXXKS010000001.1, from coordinate 511,489 downwards.
CCCCGCCAACACTCCCTCCATCATGCCCCAGTCCCCCTACTCGCGTCATGCTCGGCCCCCGGATCGAGTCCCGGGGGCGTTCCGGACATCTCCGTCGGCCGGGCGCCGACATGGCGTCGTTTGCCGGAAACACTGAAACACACCCAGCCCCCCTGACAGGATTCCTCTGCGAAACGCGGTTGGGGCGGCGCATCGTTCTCCGACACCCTCACCCTGTCCCTCTCCTGCACGCGGGAGAGGGGACCCTCGGGGCGCGGCCGGGCCGCTCGGGTTCCCTCTCCCTGGAAGGGGGAGGGACAGGGTGGGGGTGGACGGTGTTTCGGCACCCCCTGCCCTGTTCCCGTGGCGCGGCCGAACCACTTTCGACTTTCGCAGAGGAATCCTGACAGGGGGGAGGCCGGGAGGGGGTCCGGTTGTCGATGGACGGGGACCGCCGGCTTCGACCGCCATGCCGCAACCTGTCGATGCCCCGAAACACCCCCGGACTCGACCCGGGCAGGGGCATGACGGCTTGGGGAACGGCCGGGACGACCGCGACGCGCACCGTGACCGTGGCGGGAAATGCGGTCTACACTCCGCCGCCATGGCGGACCTCGCACCCAGGATATTCGAAAGCCTGCCGGCGCTCATCGAGGCGCGGGCGGCGGCGGCGCCGGACCGCCCCGTTCTGATCGCCCCGGACGACGGCGCGGAGCTGACCTGGGCCGAGTTGCGCGCCGCGGTCCGCGCCGCCGCGCGAGGCTTGCGCGACGAGTGGGGCGTGAAGCCCGGCGACAACGTCGGCCTGGCGATGGCGAACGGCCTCGACTTCGTCGTCGTCTATTTCGGCGTCATGTCGCTGGGCGCCGTCGCCTGCCCGATCAACACGGCCTTGCGGGAAGGCGAGGTCGACTTCATCCTCGCCAACGCGGAGATCGGCGTCGTCTGCGCCGATGCGGATTTTGCCGGCCTGGCGCGGCGGGAGGGATGTCCGGCCCGGCGCGTCTGCGGCGACCCCAGGTCCCTGTGGGAGTCATGCGGGGGCGCCGGCCGGGACGACCCGCCCCTGCCGCGCGTGGACCCGGACTCCGTCGCCCAGATCGTCCACACCTCGGGTTCCACCGGCCGCCCCAAGGGGGTCATGCTGAGCCATCGGAACATCCTGTCGGACTGCTACTACATCGCCGACTGGATGGGCTTCGGCCCCGAGGACCGTTCCCTCTGCATCCTGCCGCTCTACCACACCAACGCCCAGATGCACTCCGTGATCGCGGCCCTCGTCGCGGGCGCCGCCGCCGTCGTGCCGCGGCGGTTCAGCGCGTCCGCGTTCTGGACCCTGGCCGCGGAGACCGGAGCGACCTACTGCAGCGCCGCGCCCACCGTGCTCTACATCCTGCTCCAGGCGCACCGGGCGTCGGACGCGCCGGCGCCGCCGGCCCACAAGCTCCGGTTGTTCATCTGCGGTTCCAGTCCGCTGCCGGTGTCCCTGCTGGAGGCGTTCGAGCGCGCGTTCGGCGCCGTCGTCATCGAGGGCTACGGCCTGACCGAGACGGTCTGCCGTGTCACGTTCAACCCCGTGCCGCCGCCGGAGGCGTTCCAGCCCGGCCGGGAGGACGGCTACCGCCGCTTCGGCTCCGTCGGCCGGGCGATCGGCGATTCGCGCATCGCCGTCGTGGACGACGACGGCCGTGCGGTCGCGCCCGGAACGCGGGGCGAGGTCGTCCTTCGGGGCAGCGCCGTCACGCGGGGGTACTTCGGCGATCCGGAGGCGACGGAGGCGGCGTTCCGGGACGGATGGTTTCTGACCGGCGACATCGGCACTCTCGACACCGACGGCTATCTCTACATCGTCGACCGGAAGAAGGACCTGATCATTCGCGGCGGCCAGAACGTCTATCCGCGCGAGGTCGACGCAGTCCTGCTGCAGCATCCGCAAATCGAGGAGGCGGCGGTCGTCGGCGTCGGCGACGCCAAGTACGGAGAAGAGGTCAAGGCGTTCGTGGTGCCGGCCGACGGGGCGGCGCCGGCCGCGGAGGAGATCGTCGAATTCTGCCGCCGCCGTCTGGCCGCGTACAAGTGTCCGAAGACGGTCCAGCTCATCGAGACGATGCCCAAGGGTCCGACCGGAAAGCTGCTCCGCCGCCGTCTGGCGGAGATGTACGGGGCAGCGCCGCTCGCGGGGGAACGGAAACCATGATCACCAACATCGACCATCTCGGCCTTGCCATCCGCGACCGGCGGAAGGCCATCGACTTCTTCGAGAACGTTCTCGGCGCGCCGGTCTACGGCATCGCCACGGACCCGACCAGCGGCCTGAAGAACGGCCTCGTCCGTTTCGGCGAGGGAGACTTCGTCATTCAGCAGCCGCCGAAGCCCGGTGCGGACCCCGAGGCGGAGCCCGGCTACGTCCCGCCCCGGGACCCGTCGCCGCTGCGCCAGGTAGGGACGGAGGGAAACCTGCACCTGGATACGGCCGTGTTCGTCCGCTACCTGGAACGGTGGGGCGAAGGGGTCCACCACATCGGCGTGAAAGTGCCGGACCTCAAGGCCGCCTGGCGGACGCTGAAGGACCGGGGCATCCCCCTGTTCGACGACCTGGAAGGCGGCGAGCGGCCCGGCATCCGGGGCAGCCAGCTCTTCTTCCCCGACCCCCGGCACACCTTCGGCGTGCTCCTGCAGTTCACCGAACGGAGCGAAGCCGACGGACTGGTGTGGAACGACGAGGACGGCGGCTGGCGCGATGCGCTCGCCGGCGGGGAGACGCCGGTGTCGCCCCATTTCGACGGCATCGACCATGTGGGCATTCTGGTCCACGGCGTCGACGCGGCCACCGATGTCTGCGAGAGGGTCATCGGAATGACCGTCCGGGAGCGCGGCACGGAGAACGGATCGGGCCTGCCCCGGTCGCGCGTCCGCATCGGCGGCGCGGACCTGCAGTTCCGCGAAATCGCCCACCGTTTCGGGGACGGGCATCCGCTGGCCCGGTTCCGTCCCGTCCGGGGCAAGGGCGTCCACGACGTCGTGCTGCGCTGCAAGGACCTCCACGAGGCGCGCGAGGGTTTGAAGGAGCGCGGCGCCGCGGTGGTCGACAACGAGGCCCGCCAGGGCGAGCGGGACCCGGCCTTCTTCCTCGACCCGGCCGCGTCTCACGGCATCGTCTTCGGATTCGTCGCGGCGTAGGGACGGGTCCGGATCGGTCGGAACCGCCCGTCCCCTCGCGGTCTCCCCCTGGCAGGATTCCTCAGCGAAAGCGGTCCGGCCGCGCCCAAAGGGTCCCCTCTCCCGCTCTGCGGGAGAGAGACAGGGTGAGGGTGTTGGAGGACGATGCGCCGTCCCAACCGCGTTTCGCAGAGGAATCCTGCCAGGGAGGAGGAGGAAAGTCCCTCCCCGCGGCAGGGGCAATCGGGAAGGCTACGCCGGCCGCTCGGTGTCCCTGATTTGCGTGCGGTGCATGACGCGGCGCGTGGCCGGATCCAGGCGGCCGCGCCGGTGCATGACGCAGCGGTTGTCCCACATGATGGTGTCGCCCACGCGCCAGTCGTGGTGCCAGGCGTGCCGCGCCTCGGCGACGAACCGCCAGAGCTCGTCGAGAAGCGCGTCCGACCGGGCGCGCGAGAGGCCGGGAACGAACGTCGCGCGCTTGTCGCCGTTCCAGTGGCGTCCGAGATACAGGGCCCGGCGGCCGGTCTCGGGATGGGTGCGCACGAGGGGGTGCACGGGTCCGGGCGCGGACTCGATATGTTCGTACTCCCCGGCGTCGAAGCCGTGCCGGACCTCCCCCTGCAGGGCGTGGGCGGGATCGTGCTTCAGCCGCAGCGGGACGATGCGGCTCCTCAGGTCCGCGGGCAGGGAGTCCAGCACGCCGTACATGCTGATGAAGCCCGTGGCCCCGCTGCCGTCTTCCGGCACTTCCCGGGCGTGGAGCGTGCTGGCCTTCGGAGGCACCTCGGTATAGGACATGTCGGTGTGCCAGGGCAGCGGGCGGTCGTCGAGAAACCCGATGGGGCGCCCGTCCTCCACCACGTTCGAGACGACGAAGATCTCCGGGCGGGCGTCGCGGTCCGCCGGGCGCGCCATGGGCGGACCCCGGTCCAGTTCGCCGAAGCTGCGGCTGAACCGGATCAGGTCCGCGTCGCTCAGCCGCTGGTCCCGCAGCAGGATGACGCAGTGCTCGAGCCAGGCGCGATGCACCGCCGCGCGCGCCGGCGGGGTGAACGCGTTCCTCAGGTCGAGTCCGCGGATCTCGGCGCCGATGGCGTCCGTGACCGGAACCACCTCGAGGCCGGCGTTCCCGTATACCGTCGCCGCGGGCGTCGACAGGTCGGCCCGAGGAACGTCGCGTTCGGTTTCGGTCATGGTCCGCCAATCCCCGTCGGCGATGTCCGTCGAACATACCCCTGGAGTCCCGCACGCCTCAAGGGATCCGGCCGCGCCCCAAGGGTTCCCTCTCCCTGGAAGGGGGAGGGACAGGGTGGGGGTGGACGGCGTCTCGGCACTCCTGCCTTGTTCCCGTGGCGCGGCCGGACCGCTTTCGCAGAGGAATCCTGCACGGTGGGGGCCGGACGCCCGGTGTCATTATCGTCGTTCCCGCCTTCGCGGGAATGACGGACGTAAAAAATGCGGGCCTGGAGACCCGCGCACCGTGAAAACACCCCGGGTGCGCGGGCGTCCCACCCACACACCCGCAAAGACTCCCTTCGATCCCGCGTTCCGCGTGGGCTTGATCGCGGGCGCTTGCCTTGTTATTGGCGCGGACATGAGCGACATCGCCTATCTTCCCGCGTTCGAGCTCGCGCGCCGCGTACAGGCCGGGGACGTGGGATGCCTCGAGCTCCTCGACCACTTCCTGGACCGGGTCGACCGCTACAATCCCGGCCTCAACGCCATCGTCGAGCTCGACGCGGAGCGCGCCCGTGCCCGCGCCCGCGAGGCGGACGCCGCGCTGGCGCGGGGCGAGGTCTGGGGGCCGTTCCACGGCGTGCCCATGACGGTCAAGGAGGCCTTCGGCGTCGCCGGCCTGCATATGACCTGGGGCGACCCCGCCCTCGCGTCGCACGTCCCGGAGAAGAACGCCACGGCGGTCGACCGCCTCCTCGACGCGGGCGCCGTCCTGTTCGGCACGACCAACGTGCCGCTCTGGCTGATGGACTGGCAGACCTTCAACGTCATGTACGGCACGACGAACAATCCCTGGGACCTTTCCCGCGCGCCCGGCGGCTCGTCCGGCGGGGCGGCGGCCGCCCTCGCCGCGGGCCTCTCCGCCCTCGAGGCGGGGAGCGACATCGGTTCGTCGATCCGCAATCCGGCGCACTACTGCGGGGTCTACGGACACAAGCCGACCTTCGGCGTCCTGCCGACGACGGGCCACGATTTTCCGGGCCATCCCAAGCCCCTCGACATCCTCGTGGTCGGTCCCATGGCGCGCAGCGCAGAGGACCTGGCGATCGCCCTGGACGCGATGGCCGGCGCCGACGGCCTCGACGCCAAGGCCTGGAAGCTCGAGCTGCCGCGCCCGCGCCACACCGGGCTCACCGGCTACCGCGTCGCGGTCATGCTGGAGTCTCCGGTTTGCGCCGTCGACGGCGACGTCGCCGACCGCATCCAGGCGGTCGCCGACGCCTGCGCCCGGGCGGGCGCCTCGGTCTCGGACTCGGCCCGTCCCGCGGTCGACATGGCGGAGGCGCACGCCAACTACATTCAACTCCTGCGGGGCGCCTCGGCGGGCATCCTGCCGCAGTCCTTCATCGACGACGCGGCGGAGCAGGCCGCGGCCCTGGCGGACGGCGACGGGAGCTTCCGGGCCCGCGCGCTGCGCGCCGCCATCCAGTCCCACCGGGACTGGTCCATCGCCGATCAGCGGCGCACGAAGGACCGGGCCGCGTGGGACGCCTTTTTCCGGGAGTGGGACGTGCTCCTCTGTCCCGTGGCGGCGACGGCCGCCATGCCCCATCAGCAGGACGTGGAGCGGTTCTTCCGGACCGTCACGGTCAACGGCCGGCGGGAGAACTACAACGACCAGCTCTTCTGGGCGGGCATCAGCTGCAACGTCTACCTGCCCGGAACGTCGGCGCCGGCCGGCCTGACGCCGGACGGCCTGCCGGTCGGCGTGCAGATCGTCGGTCCCCACCTGGAGGACCACACGACCATCGAGTTCGCGCGCCTGCTGGCCGAAGAGATCGGGGGCTTCGTGCCGCCGCCGGGCTACGACTAGGGACTTCGCCGAACGAGGGGAGACGACATGAGAGCCGCCTACTACCGCCGGAAGGGCGCCGCCGCCGACGTGCTGGAAGTCGGGGAACTGGACACGCCGGCGCCGGGTCCCGGCGAAGTGCGGGTCCGCGTCGCGGTGTCGGGCGTCAATCCGTCCGACGTGAAGAAGCGCCGGGGGATGGACCCGGAGTTCCCGACCGTCGTTCCCCACAGCGACGGCGCGGGGGAGATCGACATGGTGGGCGAAGGGGTGCCCGAGTCCCGCGTCGGAGAGCGCGTCTGGACGATCAACGGTCAATGGCGCCGGCCCTACGGCACGGCGGCCGAGTACATCGCCATCGGGTCGGACCGTGCCGTCCCCCTCCCCGACGGCACGGACGAGGCCGCCGGCGCCTGTCTCGGCATTCCCGTGGTCACGGCCTACCGGGCGCTGACCCTGGACGGGGACGTCGCGGGGCAGACGCTTCTCGTGCCGGGCGGCGCCGGCGCCGTGGGCCACTACGTCGTGCAGATCGCCAAGTCCCGCGGCGCGACGGTGATCGCCACGGTGAGCTCGGCGGAAAAGGCGGCGCACGCCAGGGCCGGCGGGGCCGACCACACCATCGACTACAAGACCGAAAACGTGGGCGAACGGGTCCGGGAGATGACCGGGGGGCGCGGCGTCGACCGCATCGTCGAGGTCGATCTCGGCGGCAACGCCGGCCTGATTCCGGAGGTTCTGCGGCCCGGAGGAACGGTCGTCGTCTACGGCTCGACGCCGCCGACCGCCGAGATTCCCGCCATGTGGTGCGTGCGCAACGACATCGCCTTCCGTTTCTTCATCATGTACCAGCTCACGGACGAGGTGCGCGGCGCCTGCGCGGCGGCGATCAACGAGATGCTCGAGGCCGGGTCGCTCCGGCACACCGTCGCGGAGAGCTATCCGCTGGCCGATATCGTCAGGGCGCACGAGGCCGTGGAAAGCGGCGCGGTGATGGGCAATGTCGTCGTCACCCTCTGACCGGCGCGCCGGAGGAATGCCGTGACCCGGCCGCCGACCCTCGTCTCCAGGGCACGGGACGCGGTCCCCCTGTGTCCGCTGAGCGAGGACGCCCTGCCGTCCTGGCTGAAGTCCGGACCCGCGGCGGCGGGGGCCTGGGCGAAGGCCAACGGCTTCGAGGGCAAGCCCGGGCAGCACCTGCTGGTCCCCGGCGAAGACGGCAAGCCGTCGCTCGCCTTGTGCGGCATGGCGTCCCCGCCGGCCTTCTGGGATTTCGCGGGCCTCCCGTCGTCCCTGCCGCGCGGGACGTACCGGCTGGAAGGGTCGGTCGACGCCGACCTCGCGGCCGGGGCGGCGCTCGGATGGGCGCTGGGAGGCTACGCCTTCACGCGGTACGGCGGAGAGAAGGACGCGGCGCGCGCCCGGCTGGTGTGGCCGCGGGGCGCGGACCGGTCCGACGTCTCGCGGACGTACGGGGCGGTCGCGCTCGCGCGCGACCTGATCAACACGCCCGCCGCCGATCTCGGGCCCGCGGAGCTGGCGGCGGAGGCCAGGCGCGTGGCGCGGGAGGGCGGCGCGAGATGCCGGGTCGTCGTCGGCGACGCGCTGCTCGCGCGGAACTATCCCATGATCCACGCCGTGGGCCGGGCGAGCGGCCGGGCGCCCCGGCTGATCGACATGCGATGGGGCGCGCCGGGACACCCGAAGGTGACGCTCGTGGGAAAGGGCGTCTGCTTCGATTCGGGCGGCCTCGACCTGAAGCCGGCGTCCGCCATGGCCCTGATGAAGAAGGACATGGGAGGCGCCGCCGTGGCGCTGGGGCTCGCCCGGATGATCATGGACGCCGGGCTCCCCGTTCGTCTGCGCGTCATGATCCCGGCGGTCGAGAACAGCGTCTCGGGGGACAGCTTCCGCCCCGGCGATGTGCTCGTGAGCCGCAAGGGCCTGACCGTGGAGATCGGCAACACGGACGCCGAGGGGCGACTGATCCTGGCGGACGCCCTCGCCGAGGCCGACGGCGAGAAACCCGATCTGCTGTTCGACTTCGCCACGCTCACGGGCGCCGCCCGGATCGCGCTCGGACCCGACCTCGCCGCGCTCTACACCCACGACGACGGGCTCGCCGGAGATCTCGTCCGCTTCGGCGAGGCGGTGTCCGATCCGGTGTGGCGCATGCCGCTCTGGCGGCCCTACGCGTGCATGATCCGGGGGCGGGTCGCCGACATCGCCAACGCCGGCGAGGACCGCATGGCGGGGTCGATCACCGCGGCGCTGTTCCTGGACCGGTTCGTCGAGCACGCGGGCGCCTGGGCGCACCTCGACATCTTCGGCTGGAACAGGAGCGCCCGCCCCGGCCGCCCCGAGGGCGGCGAAGCCAGCGCCATGCGCGCCGTGTACGCCCTGCTCGCCAGCCGTTACCCGGCGGCCTGATTCCAGCCCGGCGGCCGAAACGGCGGACTCACGCCGTTTCGCGCGGGCGGATCGCGCGCAAGGCGCCGGCGTTGTTCCGCGCCGCGAGCTCGAGCTCGTAGCGGTCCTGGAGGTTCATCCAGCTCCGGGCGTCGGTGTTGAAGTACCGCGCCAGGCGCAGCGCGGTGTCCGCCGTGATCCCTCGGCGACCGCGGACGATCTCGTTGATCCGCGCCGGCGTCACGCCGATCTCCTTGGCCAGCGCCGTGGCGGACAGCGCGAAGGGGTCCATGAAGTCGTGCTTCAGGACCTCGCCCGGGTGAACCGGTTCCAGTCGGGTCACGGTCGGTGCCTCCTCAAGCGACATCGGTGGTAGTCCACAATCTCGGCGTCATAGGCGTCTCCGTCGACGAAGCGGAAACAAAGCCGCCATTGGTCGTTGATCCGGATGCTGTAGGAGCCTCCACGGTCACCTCGCAACGCCTCAAGTCGGTTCCCCGGCGGCGCCCGCAGAAAATCGAGTGTCGCGGCCGCGTCCAGTTGGGCGAGCTTGCGCCGTGCGACCCGCTCGAAACCGGCGAAACGCCGCACCCGGTGGCCGATGGCGAGTCGCTCGGTGTCCTTGCAGCGAAAGCTCCGAATCGTTCCCCACCGTGTGTCGCATATCGATATACGAGAATCAACCTGTCTTGACCTCCGACTCCGTGCGGACTGTGCGAATTCGTCCCCGTCGCCGACCGGCTGGAACAGGCGCGCCCGCCGTGTCCGCCGCGGACGGTCCCGTCGGTCCGCGCCGGCGTTCAGCCCCCGCCGGAGGGTGCGGACATCGCGGCCAGCGTCTCCGCCACGGCGCCGGCGGCCCGCAGCGCGAGCGCGGCGACGGTCAGCGTCGGGTTGGCCGTCGACGAGGTGGGGAACGCCCCGGAGCCCACGAGGAACAGGTTGGGATGGTCGTGGCAGCGCAGGTCGCGGTCCACCACGGACCGGCGCGGGTCGTCTCCCATGCGGGTCGTGCCGATGACGTGCCCCGCGCCTTGAAAGTCGTCCGCGTGGTGGACTTCCGTGGCGTTCAGGCGCGCGAAAATCTCGTCGTGGGCGTCCCGCGCGGCCTCGAGCCCGCCGCGCGAGTAGGCGCCCACCCGGTAGTGCATCCGGGGCAGCGGGACGCCGTGAACGTCCGTCTCCGTCCGGTCCAGCGTCACCCGGTTCTCCGGCTCGGGAAGCTGCTCGGTCATCGCCGCGAGCTGTACGTGGCGGGAGGCGTGGTCGGCCACCGCCCGCCGCAGCGCCTCGCCCCGCAGACCCCTGCGCGACAGCATGTCCGCGAGCGTCACCGCGCCGCCGGTCGGCCAGTTCCAGCCGTCGTTGCTGATCTGGATGCGCAGGCTCGACCGGTCCCGCCGGACGGCCCCGTCGCGCAGGTTTTCGATGCCCGACGTCGAGATCGGGCCGCGGTAGGGCCAGACCGGCTCGCCGGCCAGCGCCCAGCTGAGCTGGACCGGATGGTCCATCAGGTTGCGGCCCACCTGACCTGACCGGTTGGCGACGCCGGCAGGCAGGCGCTCGGAACGGGAGTGGAGCAGCAGGCGCGGGGTTTCGACCGCGTGAGCCGCCAGAACGTAGACCCGCCCGCGGGCGAGGCCGGCCGCGCCGTCCGGCCGGCGGAAGCGGATTCCCGACACCCGGCCGTCGTCCCCGGTCTCGACGAAGGTGGCCGTGGTGCGCTCGTGGACGGCGGCGCCCTTCGCCTCCGCCCGGTCCAGGTGAACGGTGGCGTCGTACTTGGCGGCGACCGGGCAGATCGGGATGCAGGTGGCGCTGCCGCAGCAGGCGGGCCGGCCCTCCCGGTCCACCGAGTTGCGCGCCTGGGGCGTGACCCGCACCCGGTAGGGCGTCCCGGCGAGCGCGCGTTCGTAGACCCGGTCGAGCCATGTGGGAGGCACCGGAGGCATCGGAAACGGCGCCGAGCGCGGCGAGCCCAGGTCTTCCGCCGAGTCTCCGGCGACGCCGAGCTCCCGCTCGGCCTCGGCGTAGAACGGCTCGAGTTCGTCGTAGCTCAGGGGCCAGTCCACGGCGCGGCCATAGAGGCTGCGCATCCGGAAATCGCTCGGCAGATAGCGCAGGCAGGTGCCGAGCCAGTGCCACGAGGTGCCGCCGACCGCCTTCAGGTAGGTGCTCTTGAACGGGTCCGGCCCGGCCTGCCGGTACCAGTGGCCGCTGTCCAGGCTGATCGGGAATTCGGCATCGGGCGGGCGCTCGTAGGGGCTCTCGGGCGTCTTGACCGCCGCGTCCAGGAACGTCCGGAAGGCGGCGCCGCGGTCCACCCGGGGGCCGGCCTCGAGAACGGCGACGCGGAGTCCCGCGCGTGCGAGCCGGTCGGCCGTCAGGGCGCCGGCGAAGCCCGAGCCGACGATGACCGCGTCCGCCCCGATGGCGGTCACGGCCTCGTCTCCGCGCGGGCGGGCGGAACGCTCCAGTCGCCCGGCGCCGCGCTGCAGACGCCCGGCGGTTTGGTGAAGTCCAGCGCGCGCCAGACGAGCGCGTCGTGGAAAGTCCGGACCGCCGGCCCTCCGGCCGCCGGATGAATGCCGGAATACCAGGCGACGGCGATGCGCCGAGCGAGCTCGCCCTCGGCGTCCCCGCCCGTCCCCGACAACAGGCGGTCGAGCCCCGCGCGGTCTCCGGCCGCCGCCAGTCCCTCCATCAGGCCGAGCGCGAGCTCGCGGTCGACCGCCTCCTCCGGGAAGCCCGTCAGCCGGGCCGAGAGCGACCGGAACCGCGCCAGGCGGTCGGCGCTCCCGGCCGGCCCGCCGGCCAGTCCGAGCGCCAGGATCGAAGCGCACCCGACGGCGAAACCGCGTCGCGTGAGGGCCGCTCCGTCGCCTTCCGTCATGCCGCCCTCCTTTCCGGCAAGCCTGCACGGGGCGTGGCCGGCACGACACGGGCCCACGGCGACACGGAATCGCGAGTGTCCCTGGCGTGCCGGCGGCCTGCCTTCCAACATCCGGTAACGCAACCGGATGAAAGGCAGCGCCCTGGAACCCGCGGGATCGAAGCTCCGAAGGGTATCGCGCGTTTCCCGTCACCGGAAGAGAGTCGCGACCGGCAGCGCCGAACGTGTCGAAGTGACGGTTCCCTCCCGGGACGCGCCCCTCGTCAATGCGATCGCCGGCGTTCTTCGTTCGGACGGCGAAGAAGCCGACACCTGGCAGGGCAGACCCTTGAGCAGTTCGAGGAGCGCGACATGGTCGGCCTCCTCGTACTCGAAGCGGTAGCGCTGCGACGAGCGCCGGGTCGCGTGCAGATAGGGCGGATCGCTGTAGACCAGTTCCGGACCCAGGAACGGGAACGACGCCAGGAAGGAATGGGCGCAGCCGTGCACCAACTCCACCGGGTAGTCGCAGCTAAAGGCCTCAAGCGCCCGCTCGTCCCGGTCGATCCCGACCGAGCGCACGGCCGCAGGCTTGCGCTTCATCAGCGCCCCGCCCCCCAGGTGGCTCTCGATATAGACGGAGTGCGGGGGCATCAGCGCGATCAGCGCCTGGCTCAAGCCGGTCGTCGCCTTCGATCCGAAATACCCCACCGGCTGCTCCCCTCATGCGAGAGGGCAACCCATAGCCGCGCCTATGCAGTCAAGCCCCGATCAATAACGCACCGAACCGACGACGAGACGGCAACGCCAGCGAAAAACTTCAGGACGCCGTCAGCGTTGGGGTACCTGGGCAGTTACGCAAAAACAGCAAAGACCTCAAAACCTCACAATCCTGGCGTACATCCCAAGCTGCAATATCGCTTGATCGCTCGCACCGTCACATTATGCTTGTTATTAACTTTCGGCTACACGTAGCGTGTGGGGCGTGATCAGGCATACCATTGGAACTGGGGACGGTACTCGATTGGTGGGCCAATCGAATCCTGAAAGGAAAACGAAGATGAGGGCATGCCACGTGACGATGTGGATAGCGGTCGCACTGCTGTGCTTTGCAGTGGCGGGCACGGCGACGGCCGCGACGACGAACAACTACGACTCGGGATCGACTTCGGCCGACCCGGACGTGAGCTGCAAGGACGCGCTTTTGATGAGCACAAGCGTCATCGCGATGAAGTGCAACTATGAAACGGAGTACGGGACAGTGAGCTACTCGGCGACGTCGATCGACATCGATGACTACGCCGGGTGCAACGGCGACGGAGCGCTTGAGTGGGGAAAGAAGGACCTCTCGGATGATGCGACAGGTCTGTCCGTTGGAACAGGGTCGACAGGGACAGCATATGCTGTGTCGGCGACTTGCAGTGGAGGGTCAAGCACGAGCCTCGTACTTGACGACAAGTTTCAGAACAGCGGCGGAAAACTGAAGACGGACTGACGGTGAGCGTCTTTGACCCGCTCTATTGCCGAGCACATCGGCGAGCCAGGCTTGGGCATAGACGTCGTTCAGCTTGGCGGTGCCGATCAGGGTATACATCGCCGCCGCGCGCGCACCGCCACGGTCCGAGCCGGCGAACAGCCACGATTTTCTCCCTAGGGCAATACCGCACCGCCGTGGGAGCCGCGCGAATCGGCCTCGATCCGACGACTCTGGCTGGCGCCGCGGACTTCAACGATATCGAGACCTGGGCCGAGGCCCCCGGCGCCAGGGAGACCGGCTCTCCTCGACGCAAACGCAGTACAGGATTTTTCATGGCTCAATGCGTCAAGCGTGGGCATCCCGGATTGCCGACGGCACAGGATACGCTTCTTTTTGTCGTCATTCCCGCGAAAGCCTTCCATGGTCGGAGACCCCGCCCCCGCTGTCGCGGAGGGAAGGGTGGCCGGCAGAGCAATCGTGCCATCGGGGTCCCCTCCCCCCTGGCAGGGGGAGGGTCAGGGTGGGGGTTGACGGCGTTGCCGTGGGATTCGTTGCCCTCACCCTGTCCCTCTCCCGAAGACGGGAGAGGGAACCCGGCGGCGCGGTACAGCGCTTCGGCAACGACATCCCGGGCCACCGGGGCCGTGCAAAACTTTGCATGTGAATCAACACGTTGTCGGAAGTTCCATATAAACGGGAATCCATGTTTTTCGCCATGAAGCCCGCCCTGCGTCCGTAAGGATTCTTTCGCGGGAATGACGGGACAAATGGCTCGTTTGACGCCGATGCCTGCGACTCACGAATCGAGCCTTTCTCATTGTATCAACTTACTGTAATTGCTGAAATTTTCGTTTCTCTCATTTTTCCCGTAAGCAATTCGGAAGCGGATTGGGGTGAATGTCCGCGCGTTCCGGCGCGGCGTTGTCGACGGAATCCGCGTAACCGTTCGGGTCCCGGGTATGTGTTCGGCCAAGCCGTGGAATCGTCTGGCGCCCGTGGAAGGTCGGGGCCCACAGTCGCGGGGTTTCCGACCAACGCTGCCGTTCGCCGCGACCCCCGCAATCCTGACCGTCTCCCCTGAACGCGCAACCTTCGCCGTGCTCGGCGGGTGGATGTTCGTGCCTGTTCCGAGACTCTGTTACTGCTGTATGGCTGGACTAACTCCATTATTTCCAGTAATTTGACCATAAGATTACGATAAAATGGATATAATTGGCGATGATTGAAGAACAGAAGGGATAGATAAACACGAATTGATCACAGTGGAACCCGGGCAGGATGCGGTGGAGTTCGTGAAGTTTGGAGAGGGAGACTTGGACGATGGCGGATGTGACGATCGAACGGCAGGACGACGTCCTGTCGGCCGATGTGAGCGGGCGTATCGACGGCTCAAGCGTCGTCCAGTTCGAGGAGGCCTTCAGGGCCGCGATCGAAGACAGCGACCGCGCCGTGATCATGGACTTCGAGAATCTCTTCTACATCAGCAGCGCGGGCCTGCGCGCCATCCTGCTGACGGCCAAGTCCCTTCAGAGCCGGAACGCCAAGCTGGTGCTGTGCTCTCTGGCGGACCCGATCCGCGAGGTCTTCGAGATCAGCGGCTTCGACAAGGTCCTGCCCATCCACCCGACCAAAGCCGAGGCGCTCGCGTCCCTCGACGGCTGACGCCCGGATTACGGACCTTGCACGCTATGGGATAGAGAATGTTTCGACGGAGCCTGACACCGGTAACCCGGCGCGCCGCGCAGAGCAAACCACATGACTCTCCTGCCCTTCCCCATCCGGAAGACCCCACGATGAAAGCGGCGAGACGGAAGATCAGGGGGGTCCCCGTTTCTTGTGGTTCGCATGCTGGCACTGGCCGGTGTCTTTTCAGACAGCCACCCGTCCGGGCGCAGACCCAGGAAGCCTGCCCGCTTCCCGCTGGAGGGACTCCTGTTACACCCGCCGGGGGCGAGGCTGAGCTTTGCCGGCACCTGGCGCGAGGCCGCCGGCTACCCCGACCCCGAGCACGGCCTGACGCTGCGCGGCGTGGTGCACTGGTGACGCCCCGGGCGTCGGGTTGGCGGTACCGGGTTCCCGCATAGGCCCGGGGCGACATTCCCGGTATCCGCGACAACGAGGCTTTCGACCATCCTTTATCGCCATGTCATGGAAGAGCGGAGTTGGATCCGGCGTCACGGGTTCTGGCTGCTGGCATCGCTCTGGCTGCCGTCGCCTCTGGCGGCTCGGCTACCGGCACGGCGCCTGGTGGATCGGGACCGCGCTGGGCGTGGTTGCCGTGTCGGCATCGGCGGTCGCCGGGCCGCTCGGGGCGGAAGCGATTGCCGTCTGCGCGGGGGTGTTGAGCCTGCCCGTTTGGGCCGTGTGGTGGTGGCTGGCGCATAACGCACGATCTCGTCGTTCCGCTCACGTGGGGCGTGGCTCGGCGCCATCGGCCCGGCGGGCAGACGATTCTCGGGGAGAGCCGGAGCCGACCTGCCGCGGCCGCACCGGCGAGGTTGTCGGGCCGGCCCCGGCGATGTTCGCGCCCGGCCCCGTCGACCGTGCACAGACCATACACGGCGATGCGGGGAGTTCCGCCGAACCACGTGTTCATCATGTGCGTGTTCGGGATCCTACGATGTCTTTATCGCGGCTCTTGCCCTAGACTCCCGCCCCTGGGAACCGTCCGCCGCCGGGCCGCGGAAGCGCGGTTCCGGCGCCGGGAAGGGATGGGCTACCGATGGAACGCGACGAACCGGTGCAGGAGACGGAAGCCCTGCGCGGGCGCGTCTCGGCGCTCAGCGCGGCCATCCTGCGGATCAACGCGAGCCTCGAGGTCGATGCCGTCCTGCGCGAGGTCATCGACGGCGCCCGCGCGCTCACCGGCGCGCGGCACGGCCTCATCGCGACGACGGACGAGCGGGGGGAGGTCCAGGACTTCGTCACCTCCGGCGTCGATCCCGAGCGGCAGCGGGCGACGATGGAATGGCCCGACGGGCCGCGGTTCTTCGAACATCTCCACGGCCTCGCGGCGCCGCTGCGCCTGCCGGACCTGGGCGGCTACGTCCGCTCGCTGGGTTATTCGCCGTTCCCCACCCCCTACGGGACGTTCCTGGCGATGCCGATGCGTCACGGGGACGCGGGCGTGGGGGTCTTCTTCCTGGGCGAGAAGGAGGGGGCGTTCACGGACGCGGACGAGGAAATCCTGGTGCTGTTCGCCTCGCAGGCGGCGACGGCGCTCGCCAACGCGCGGGCGCACCGGGCGGAGCGGCGCGCGCGGGCGGACCTGGAGGCGCTGGTGGAGACCTGCCCGGTGGGGGTGATGGTGTTCGACGCGGCGAGCGCGCGTCCGCTGTCGTTCAACCGGGAGGCGCGGCGCATCGTCTCGGCGGTCAAGATGCCGGGGCTGTCGATGGCGGAGATGACGGACAGCCTGACCTTGCGGTTCGCCGACGGCCGCGAGGCCACGCTGGGGGAGATGAGAGGCTCCGAGGGGGTGGACGGCGAGGAGATCGAGCTCCGTCTTCCCGACGGCCGCAGCGTGCGGACGCTGCTCCACCTGACCCCCGTGCGGTCCGCCGGGGGTGCGGTGGAAACGGTGGTGGTGACGATGCAGGACCTTGCGCCGTTCGAGGCGCTGGAGCGGTCGCGTGCGGAGTTTATGGGCATGGTGAGCCACGAGCTGCGGGCGCCGCTGGCGGCCATCAAGGGCTCGGCCGCGACGGTGCTGGGCGCGGCGCGGGAGTTCGACATGGCCGAGCTGCGCCAGTTCTTCCGCATCGTGGACGAGCACGCCGACCGCATGGACGGCCTGGTGGGGGAGCTGCTGGACGCGGGCCGCATCGCCACGGGGACGATGCCGGTGGCGCCCGAGCCGTTGGAGGTCGCCCTTCTCGCGGACCGGGCGCGGACGACGTTCCTGAGCGGGGGCGAGGGGCAACCGGTTCTCATCGACCTTCCGCCGGACCTGCCCCGGGCGATGGCCGACGGGCGGCGCATCGTGCAGGTTCTGGGCAACCTCCTGGCCAACGCCGCGCGCCACTCTCCGCCGGCGTCGGCGATCCGGGTGGCGGCGGCGCGCGACGGCGACCACGTCGCGGTCTCGGTGACCGACGAGGGGGAGGGCATGACGCCGGAGCGCCTGACGCGCCTGTTCCGCCGGCACGCCGGGGCCGGCGAGGGGGAGGGAGGAGAGTCCGGCCTGGGGCTGGTCATCTGCAAGGGTCTGGTGGAGGCGCACGGGGGCCGCATCCGGGCGGAGAGCGCGGGTCCGGGCCGGGGCACGCGGGTGACGTTCACGCTGCCGGTGGCGGGCGAGGGAGAGGGCGACGCCGCGCCGGCCGCCGCCGAGGCCGCCGCTCCCCGGCCGCTTGCGGGGCCGGAGCGGACGCGCGTCCTGGTGGTGGACGACGACCCGCGGGCGCTTCGCTACGTGCGCGACGCGCTCGCGGCGGCGGGCTACGCGCCCGCGGTCACGGGCGAGCCGAAGGACGTGGCGAACCTCGTCCGGACGAAGAAGCCCGAACTGGTCCTGCTCGACCTGATGCTGCCCGGGACCGACGGCATCGAGTTGATGGAGAGCGTGCCGGCGCTGGCCGACCTGCCGGTGATCTTCATCTCCGCCTACGGCCGGGACGAGACCGTCGCGCGGGCGCTGGAGGCCGGCGCGGCGGACTACATCGTCAAGCCCTTCTCGCCGACGGAGCTGACGGCGCGGGTGCGCGCGGCGCTGCGCAAGCGCAAGGGACCGGAGCCGTTCGTACTGGGCGAGCTGGTCATCGACTACGGGCGGCGGCGGGTGAGCGTCGCCGGCGGGCCGGTGCGGCTGACGGTCACGGAGTACGAGCTGCTGCGCCTGCTGTCGGTCAACGCGGGACGGGTGGTGACCTACGAGACCCTGCTGAACCGGCTGTGGGACGGCAAGGACGGGAGCGATCCGGAGCCGGTGCGCAACTTCGTGCGGAAGCTGCGGGGCAAGCTGGGCGACCCCGCGGCGCAGCCGGTCTATATCCTGAACGAACGCGGGATCGGCTACCGGATGCCGGAGCCGGGAGGGCCGTGAACGGCCCGGCCCCGCGTCCGGGAGCGCGGCTTCCTTGCGTCACGGCATCCGACACGGCGAAGAGGCGGGTCCTCCCGGGCGAGTGCGATGGTCTCGTGACGGCGAACGGTCTTCTCCGCGTTCTCCAGCGCGCAGGACACGACAAATGCGCTGACGGTCTTACCTGCGACGGAGGCCGCCTGCTCGATACGCCGCTTCGCCGTTTCGGTGCCTCTTGCAGGGCTGTGAATCCACCATGCCCTGATCGCCGGTCCCGCCGCATGGGTGCCCGTCGGCGCCCGCCGCCCCGCTACACGCTTACCGCGCCCGATTCGTCCGCGGCGAGGTCGAAGGCGGCGGCCATCAGCGCCTTCGTGTAGGCGGTCCGGGGGGCCTCGAACACCCGGTCCGCCGGTCCCTGCTCGACCACCTTGCCGTCGCGCATCACGAGGATCTCGTCGGCCAGCGCGCGGACCACCTTCAGGTCGTGGCTGATGAACAGGTAGGCCAGGTCGTGGCGCTCCTGCAGGTCGCGCAGCAGGTCCACGATCTGGGCCTGCACCGAGCGGTCGAGGGCCGACGTGGGCTCGTCCAGCACCACGAAACGGGGCTTCAGCACCATGGCACGGGCGATGGCGATGCGCTGGCGCTGGCCGCCCGAGAACTCGTGCGGATAGCGGTCCTGCATGTCGGGGTCGAGCCCGACCTCCCGGAGCGCGCCGCCGATGATCCGGCGCCGCTCCTCGCGCGTGCCGCCGAGGCCGTGCACCAGAAGGCCCTCCTCGACGATCTGCCCGGCGGAGAGCCGGGGGCTGAGGCTGGCGAAGGGATCCTGGAAGACGATCTGCATCTGCCGGCGCAGGGGCCGCAGGTCCTTGAACCGCCGGCCCTGGATCTCGCGGCCGTCGAAGCGGATGGCGCCGCCGCTCCTGATCAGCCGCAGCAGCGCGAGCCCCAGGGTGGTCTTGCCGGAGCCCGACTCGCCGACGACGCCCACCGTGTGCCGCGCGCGCACGGCGAGGGAGACGCCGTCGACCGCGCGGACGTGGTCGACGGTGCGCCGCAAGACGCCGGCCTTGATGGGGAAGTGGACCTTGACGCCGTCTCCGGTCACGACGTCGGGCGCGCCGGGCGGCGGCTTGCCCGTGCGGCCGCCCGGCTCCGCCGAGATCAGCATCCGCGTGTACGGGTGCCGCGGCCGTCCGAACACCTCTTCCGTGCCGCCCGTCTCCACCAGTTCCCCGTCCGACATGACGCAGACCCGGCCGGCCATGTGCGCGACGATGCCGAGGTCGTGGGTGATCAGGAGGATCGCCATGCCGAAGCGGTCCTGGAGGGTCCGCAGCAGGGCCAGGACCTGCGCCTGCACGGTCACGTCGAGGGCCGTGGTGGGCTCGTCTGCGATCAGCAGGTCCGGCTCGTTGGCCAGGGCCATGGCGATCATGACGCGCTGGCGCTGGCCGCCGGAGAGCTGGTGGGGATAGGCGTCGAGGCGCTGCTCCGCGTTCTGCAGGCCGACGAGGCGGAGCAGCTCCAGGGTGCGCGCGCGCGCCGCTCCGGCCTCCATTCCCCGGTGGACGAACAGGGTCTCCGCGACCTGGCGCTCGATCGTCTGCAGCGGATTGAGGGACGTCATCGGCTCCTGGAAGATCATGGAGATCCGGTCGCCGCGGATGTTCCGCAGCGCGGGCTCCGCCGCGCCGACGACCTCCGCGCCCGCGACCCTGATCGACCCCGTGGGATGGAAGGCCTTCGGGTAGGGCAGGAGCTGGAGCACCGAGAGCGCGGTGACCGACTTGCCGGAGCCGGACTCGCCGACGAGCGCCACGGTCTCGCCCCGGTCCACGGCGAACGAGACGTTGCGGACCGCGGGAATGTCCCGGCCCTCCACCCGGAAGGTGACGGACAGGTCCTCGACCTCGAGGAAGGGCGCCGCGCGGCCGTTCATCCCACGGTCTTCCTCGGGTCGAAGGCGTCGCGGATCGCCTCGCCGACGAACACCAGCAGGGTCAGCGTGCAGGCGATGACGACGAACCCCGAAATGCCGAGCCACGGGGCCTGGAGGTTGGCCTTGCCCTGGGCCAGGAGCTCGCCGAGGGACGCCGAGCCCGGCGGCAGCCCGAACCCCAGGAAGTCGAGGGACGTGAGCGTGGTGATGGAGCCGTTGAGGATGAACGGCAGGAACGTGACCGTGGCGACCATGGCGTTGGGCAACAGGTGCTTGAACATGATGGTGACGTTGCCGACCCCGAGCGCCCGCGCCGCCTGCACGTACTCGAAATTGCGCGCGCGCAGGAACTCGGCGCGCACGACTCCGACGAGCGCCATCCAGCTGAACAGCAGCATCAGGGTGAGCAGGGTCCAGAAACCCGGCTCGATGACGGAGGCCAGGATGATCAGCAGGAACAGCACCGGCATGCCGCCCCAGACCTCCATGAAGCGCTGGAACAGCAGGTCGAGCCAGCCGCCGAAGTACCCCTGCGCCGCCCCCGCCACGACGCCGACGACGGAGCTGAGGGCGGTCAGCGCCAGACCGAACAGAACGGAGATGCGGAACCCGTAGATCACGCGGGCGGCCACGTCGCGGCCCTGGTCGTCGGTGCCGAGCCAGTTCTCCGCGGAGGGCGGCGCGGGCGCGGGAACGGGCAGGTCGTAGTTGATGGTGTTGACGCCGTAGCGGATCGGCGGCCACGCGATCCATCCCTCCGCTTCGATGAGCTCCGCCACGAAAGGATCCCGGTAGTCGGCCTCGGTCTCGAAGTCGCCGCCGAACTTCGTTTCCGGATAGGCCGCGAAGACGGGCATCAGGAGCTCGCCCCTGTAGGAGACGAGGATGGGCTTGTCGTTGGCGATGAACTCGGCGAAGAGGCTCAGGACGAAGAGCGCCGAGAAGATCCAGAACGACCAGTAGCCGCGCCCGTTAGCCCGGAAGTTCCGCAGGCGCCGCCGCGTCAGCGGCGTGACGCGGAGCCCGAGGAAACGGTCCCGGTCCGGAGTCCGCGGGCGCGTCACGCCACGTCCCGCCGCTCGAAATCGATGCGCGGATCGATGACGACGTACATGAGGTCGCCCAGCAGGTTGAGGACGAGGCCGAGCAGGGTGAAGACGTAGAGCGTGCCGAACATCACCGGATAGTCGCGGTTGATGACCGCCTCGAAGCCCAGCAGCCCGAGACCGTCGAGGGAGAAGATGATCTCGATGAGCAGGTTCCCGGTGAACAGGATGCCGACGAAGGCCGATGGAAAGCCTGCCACGACGATCAGCATGGCGTTGCGGAACACGTGGCCGTAGAGCACGCGGCGCTCGGTCAGGCCCTTGGCCCGCGCCGTGAGCACGTACTGCTTGTTGACCTCCTCGATGAAGGAGTTCTTGGTCAGCATGGTGAGCGTGGCGAAGCCGCCGATCACCATGGAGACGACCGGCAGCGCGAGGTGCCAGAAGTAGTCGGCCACGCGGCCGGGCCAGCTCAGGTCCGACCAGTTCTCCGAAACGAGGCCGCGCAGGGGGAAGATGTCCCAGAAGCTGCCGCCCGCGAACAGCACCACGAGCAGGACCGCGAACAGGAAGTTCGGGATGGCGTAGCCCACGACGATGGTCGCGCTGGTCCAGACGTCGAAGCGGGCGCCGTCGCGCACGGCCTTGGCGACGCCGAGGGGGATGGAGATGACGTAGACGAGCAGCGTGGTCCAGATGCCGAGCGAGATGGACACCGGCATCTTCTCGACGACGAGGTCCACGACGGAGCGGTCGCGGAAGAACGAATCGCCGAAGTCGAAGCGCAGATAGTTGCCGATCATCTGGAAGAACCGCGCGTGCGCCGGCTTGTCGAAGCCGTAGAGCCTCTCGATCTCCGCGATGAACTCCGGGTCGAGGCCGCGGGCGCCCCGGTACTTGACGGAGACGGACGCGTCGCCGGCCTGCCCCGCCTGCGCCTGGCGGGTTTCCCCGAGGTCGGCGCCGCCGATGCGCGCCGTCGCGTCGACCGCCGTGCCGCTGATCTGGGCGATCAGTTGCTCCACCGGCCCGCCGGGCGCCGCCTGCACGATGACGAAGTTGACGACCATGATCCCGAACAGGGTCGGGATCATGAGCAGGACCCGCCGGATGACGTAGGCGAGCATCCCGGCGCGCCCTACTGCCCCGCGGCGCGGCGCGCCTCGAGGTCGGCGGCCTTGCCGGGATCGATCCACCAGGTGTCGAGGAAGCCGAAATTGCCGTCGTACCTGGGGGCGGTCGCGGGGCGCGCGAACTTGTCCCAGTAGGCGACGTTGTGGCTGGCGTTGAACCACTGGGGAATGACGTGGCGGTTCCACAGCAGCACGCGGTCGAGCGCCCGGGCGGCCGTTTCCAGGGACTCGCGGTCCGCCGCGTCGGCGATCTTCTCGATCAGCGCGTCGACGACGGGGTCGGCGATGCCGGCGTAGTTGATGCTGCCCGGACTCCGGGCCGCCTCGGAGCCCCAGAAGTTCCGCTCCCCCACGCCGGGGGTCGGCGAGGTGCCGAACGCCGCCGTGGTGACGTCGAAATCGAACTCCTGCATGCGGTTGGCGTATTGCGCGGAGTCGACGATGCGGATCGTGGCCTCGATGCCCAGGCGTTCGAGGTTGCGGACGTGCGGCGCGTATACCCGCTCGAAGGTGGGCGAGAACGTCAGGAACTCGATGCGGACGGGCTGCCCCGACGGGCTCCGCAGCGTCCCGTCCGTCACCGCGTATCCGGCCTCGCGGAGCAGCCTTTGCGCCGCGCGAAGGTTGCGCCGGTCGTTTCCCGAGCCGTCGGTCGCCGGAGGCTCGAACACCCGGGTGAAGACCTCGGCCGGCACCCGGTCGCGGTACGGTTCCAGCAGCGCGGTCTCGCCGGGGGAGGGAAGGCCGCGCGCGGCCATCGGCGTGTTCTGGAAGAGGCTCGAGGTCCGGGAATAGAGCCCGTAGAAGATGTTCCTGTTCGTCCACTCGAAATCGAAGGCCAGGTCGAAGGCCGCGCGGACGCGGCGGTCCCTGAAGACGTCGCGGCGCTGGTTGAGGACGAAGAACTGCCGGTTGGCGGGCGACTCGTCGGGGATCGACTCCCGCTTCACCAGCCCCTCCCGAACGGCAGGAAAGTCATAGGCCGTGGCCCACATTTTCGAGGTGAACTCCTGGCGGAAGTCGTATTCGCCGGCCTTGAAGGCCTCCATGGCGATGTTGCGGTCGCGGTAGAAGTCGAACCGGATCGCGCCGTAGTTGAAGCGCCCGCGGTTCACCGGCAGGTCCCTGGCCCAGTAGTCGGCCACCCGCTCGTAGACGATGGTCCGGCCCTGGTCCGCGCGGACGATGCGATAGGGCCCGCTGCCCAGCGGCGGGTCGAGGGTGGTCCTGTCGAACTCCCGCGTCTCGTAGTAGGCCCTGGACAGGATGGGAAGGCCGGCGACCGTCAGCGGCAGGTCGCGGGTCACCGCGCCATCGCGGAACGTGAACCGGACCGTGCGCGGATCCTCGGCGACCGCCGACTCGACGTCCCGCAGAACGATCCGGAAGCTCGGCGCCCCCCTGGCCTTCAGGGTCTCGAAGGAGAAGACGACGTCCCCGGCCGTCAGCGGCGAGCCGTCGTTGAATCGCGCCTCGGGCCGCAGACGGAACAGGACCCAGGACCGGTCGGGCGCCACTTCGGCACTTTCGGCGACGAGGCCGTACACGGCGTCCGCCTCGTCTCCCGCGGGCGTCATCAGCGTGTCGAAGGGCAGCCCCGCGACCGCTACGGCCCCGGTTCCCCGGAGCCGGATGCCCTTGAGGATGAACGGGTTGAGGTTGTCGAAAGAGCCCAGGTCGCGCAGCCGGACCTCGCCTCCCTTCGGGGCATCGGGGTTCACGTAGTCGAAATGCGGAAAATCCCGCGGATACTTCAGGTCGCCGAACGACGACAGTCCGTGGCGAGGCTCGGCGCCCGCGCCGGCCGCCGCGGCCAAGTGGATGGCGACGACAGCCCCGGACGCCTTCGATATCGACCGCAACCCCATCGCCTTCCGATGATAGAGCGGTTCCGGCCGAACTGGAACCGCGCCCGCCGTCACCGGGATTGGGCGGCGATGCGGCGTTTCAGGTCGGCGTCCTTGCGGGCGTCGATCCACCAGGTGAACAGGCCGAGGCCGTACTTGGGCGTGACCTCGGGGCGCGAGAACCGGTTCCAGTAGGCGATCCGGAACACCCGCGTGTGCCATTGGGGGATCACGTAATGGTTCCACGACAGCACCCGGTCCAGGGCGCGCGTCGCGGCGATCAGGGACTCGCGGTCGGGCGCCTCGATGATGTCGTCGATGAGGGCGTCGACCGCCGGGTTCCCGATGCCGACGACGTTGCGGCTCCCGGGAATGTCGGCGTTCGCCGAGGCCCACCAGTCCCGCTGCTCGTTGCCCGGCGACAGGGACTGGGGAAACGACTGCACGGACATGTCGAAATCGAACCCGTCCATCCTGTTCTGGTACTGGGCCGTGTCGACCGTTCGCACGCGCGCCGCGATGCCGAGCCGTTCCAGGTTCCGGACGAACGGCAGCACCACCCGCTCGAACGCCGGGTCGACGAGCAGGATCTCGAATTCCATCGCCCGACCGGTCGCGCCGTTGGTCAACCTGCCGTCCCGGACTTTCCAGCCCGCCGTCCTCAGCAGCTCCCGCGCCGTCCTCAGGTTCGCGCGCGCGTTGCCCGAACCGTCGGTCTTCGGCGGCTCGTAGGCGCGCGTGAACACCTCTTCGGGAACCTGGCCGCGAAGGGGCTCCAGGTAGCGAAGCTCCGCCTCGCCGGGCAAACCGGACGCGGCGAGCTCCGAGTTGGAGAAGAAGCTCCTGGTGCGCGTGTACTGTCCGTGGAAGAGGTTCCTGTTGGCCCATTCGAAATCGAAGGCGTAGGACAGCGCCTCCCGTACCCGCCGGTCGCGGAACGGCGCCCGCCGGATGTTGAAGACGAAGGCCTGCATCCCGGTCGGGTTCTCGTGCGGGATCTCCTCCTTCACGATCAAGCCGTCGCGGACCGGCGGGACGTCGTATCCGGTCGCCCAGACCTTGGCCGTGGTCTCCTGGCGGAAGTCGTACTCGTTGGACTTGAACGCCTCGAAGGAAACCGTCCGGTCACGGTAGTAGTCGTAGCGGATGCGGTCGAAATTGTAGCGGCCGCGATTCACCGGGAGGCCGGCGCCCCAATAGTCCCCGACGCGCTCGTACGCGATCGACCGTCCCGAATCCACGTCCGCGACCCGGTAGGGCCCGCTGCCCATGATGGGGTCGAGGGTCGTCTCCTCGAAGCTCCGGTTCTCGAACGCCGCCTTGGGCAGCACCGTCAGTTGACCCACGATCTGGGGCAGCTCCCGGTTGAGCCCGCCGGCGAAGGTGAACGTCACGGTCCGCGGCCCGGTCGCCTCGGCGTTGGCGACGCTGGCGTAGTAGGCCCGATAGAACGGGTGGCCCTTGGACTTCAGGGTCTCGAAGGAGAAGATGACGTCGTCCACGGTGACGGGCGATCCGTCGTGCCAGCGGGCCTCGGGACGCAACGTGTAGGCCACCCACGACAAGTCGTCGGGGATCTCCACGCTCTCCGCGACGAGTCCGTAGTAGGACGACGGCTCGTCGCGCGACGGCGCCATCAGCGACTCGAACGTCAGTCCGAGGCCCGACGCCGCGCGGCCCTTGAGGATGAAGGGATTGAGGCTGTCGAACGAGCCGATGGCGGAGAGACGGACGTCGCCGCCCTTCGGCGCATCGGGGTCGGCGTAGTCGAAGTGCGCGAAGCCGGGCGGATACTTCGGCTCGCCGAGCAGCGACGTTCCGTGCACGACCCTGGTTTCGGCGTTGCCGGCGGTGGCCGGGGGGAGCAGCGCCGCCGCGAGCAGGACCGCGGCCAACCGGTTCCGCATGGCCGCCTCACCCCGCAAGCCGGGAGACCGCCGCCCGGTGCAGTTCCGGGCCGCCGGCGGCGATGACGCGCGTGTCCGCGCCGAGCGTCACCGGCGCGCCCTGCCAGTTCGTCATCACGCCGCCGGCGCTCTCCACGACGGGCACCAGGGCGCAGTAGTCGTAGTCGTTCACGCCGCACTCGATGGCGATATCGGCGTGTCCGGCGGCGACCAGCCCGAAGGCGTAGCAGTCCGCGCCGTAGCGGACGAGGCCGGCGTCGCCGCGCAGCCGGTCGAGGGCGTCGAGGTCGTCGTTCTCGTAGGCGTCCGGCGACGTGGTGAAGAGCACGGCGTCCGCGAGGCCGACCCCGCCGCGGCAAGCCGCCGGGCGGCCGTTCAGCGTGCAGGGATGCCCGGCGCCGCCGGCCCAGCGCTCTCCGCTCACCGGCTGGTCGATCACGCCGAACAGGGGAATGCCCCCGCGGGCGAGGCCGACCAGGGTGCCAAAGACGGGAACGCCCGCGATGAAGGCCTTCGTACCGTCGATGGGGTCGAGGTACCAGACGTATTCGGCGTCGCCGCGGACGGTGCCGAACTCCTCGCCGGAAATGCCGTGCGCGGGCGCCGCCGCTTCCAGAATGGTCCGCATGGCCCGTTCGGCGGCGCGGTCCGCCTCCGTGACGGGCGTCGAGTCCGGTTTGGTGGAGATGTCGTAGGAGCGGCGAAAGTACCCGCGCGCGATTTCCCCGGCGGCGTCCGCCAGCCTGCCGGCCAGTTCCACGTACGCATCGGGACAGCGCTCGGTCACCACGCCTCCGGATCGGCACCCCGCGGCCGCCGCGCCGCGCATCCGGATCGCCGCCGGGAGCGGCTTATTCGCCGGGCAGGGGCTGCGGCGAATCGCTGAGGGTGCGCAGGTAGGCGATCACGTTGGCACGGTCCGTCGCCTTCTTGAGTCCGACGAACGTCATCTTGTTGCCGGGCAGAAACTTCTTCGGCCTGGTCAGGAACTCGTCGAGGCTCGCGAAGCTCCAGGCGCCCTCGGCCTCCTCCATCGAGGACGAATAGGAGAACCCTCCCATCGTCGCCATGTCGCGGCCGACGACGTTCCAGAGATTCGGTCCGACCTTGTTCTTCCCGCCTTGCTCGAAGGTGTGGCAGGTCGCGCATTTCTTGGCCACCTTCATGCCCCGCTCCACGTCCGCACCGGCCAGCAGGGCCGCCAACGAGGGGCCTTCCTCCTCGGCCGGGCCCGCCGCCTCCTCGGCGGCGTCTTCCATTTCGGGAACGGGATAGGCGACCGTTTCAAGAGCGCGCGGACTGACCGCGACGTTTCCGACGCCGTTGACGACGTAGAGCACGAGCAAGGTGGCGAGAACGCCGCCGGCGATCTTGTTGACCTCGAAGGTATCCATGGGGGGAACCCGTGCCCGAACCGCGATGCGGGCGAAGATTACCGACTTCCCGAGGGCCGGCGCAAGCCGTATAAGTCGGCCCCGAGGCTCCGCCGGCGCGGGATCCGCCCGGAGTCCGCCGCCGCCCCCGATCGACGGTTACCGATGGCGCTCCCGGCCAATCCGATCATCGTCATTCCGGCGCGCATGGCCGCGCGGCGCCTGCCGGGCAAGCCCCTCGCCGACATCCACGGCGAGCCCATGATCGTGCATGTCTGGCGGCGCGCCGTGGAAAGCGGCGCCGGCCGCGTGATGGTCGCCTGCGCCGACGCGGAGATCGCGGCGGCGGTGGCGGCCGCCGGCGGCGAAGCGGCGATGACGCGGCCCGGCCACCCGTCGGGTTCCGACCGCGTGTTCGAGGCCGTGCGGTCCGTGGACCCGGAAGGCGCCCACGACGCGGTGATCAACGTGCAGGGCGACCTGCCGACGATCGCCCCGCCGGCGATACGCGCCGCGCTCGACCCGCTCCGGGAGCCCGAGGTCGATGTCGGAACGGTGGCCTGTCCCATCGCGGAGGACGGCGAACGCGGCGACCCCAACGTCGTCAAGGCCGTGGTCTCGCTCGTCCCGCCGGCCTCCATCGGGCGGGCGCTCTACTTCACGCGCGCGGCGGCGCCGTCCGGAGACGGCCCGCTGCTCCGCCACATCGGGGTCTACGCCTTCCGCCGTCCGGCCCTCGAACGGTTCGTGGGCCTGCCGCCGGCGCCGCTGGAAACCCGCGAGAAGCTGGAGCAGTTGCGGGTGCTCGAAGCCGGCATGCGCATCGGCGTGGCCGTCGTTGACACCCCGCCGGCCGGTGTCGATACTCCGCGCGATCTTGAGCGGGCCCGCGCGCTTCTCGCGCCGTGACGGCGCGGTGCCCGAGCGTGTTGCGGGACGGCATGACTCAGCATCTCTACTCCGGGGGACCCGTCGCCTTCCAGGGCGAGCGGGGCGCGTATTCCGATCTCGCCTGCAGCCTGAAGTTCCCCGGCATGACCCCCCATCCCTGCCCGTCCTTCGAGGACGCGTTCGAGGCGGTGGAGAACGGGCGGGCGACGCTGGCCATGATCCCCATCGAGAACTCCATCGCCAGCCGTGTCGCCGACATCTACTACATGCTGCCGAACACGCACCTTCACATCGTCGACGAGGCGTTCCTGCGCGTGAACCACTGCCTTCTGGCGCCGAAGGGCGCCAGTCTGTCCGGTCTCGAGACCGTCAGCAGCCACCCGCAGGCCCTGGCGCAGTGCCGCCGCACGATCGGCGACCTCGGGCTGGAGCCGATCAGCACCGTCGATACGGCGGGCGCCGCGCGGCAGATCTCCGAGCGGAACGACCCGCGCGCCGCCGTGATCGCGTCGTCGCTGGCGGGCCGGATCTACGGTCTCGAGTGCCTGCGCACGAATATCGAGGACGCCGAGCACAACATCACGCGGTTCATCGTGCTGTCGCGGGAGTCCGTGGTGCCCGAACAGGGCGCCTCGCGGGTGGTCACGTCGTTCATGTTCCGCGTCGGCAACGTGCCGGCGGCGCTCTACAAGGCGCTGGGCGGGTTCGCCACGCGCCGGGTGAACCTCACCAAGCTCGAGAGCTACGTGATCGGCAGCCGCTTCGAGGTGGCGCGCTTCTACGCGGAGATCGAGGCGCACCGCTACGACGCCGACGTCCGGGGCGCCTTCGACGAGCTCAGCCTGTTCTCGTCCGAGGTGAAGCTGCTCGGCATCTACCCGGCCCACGAGTACCGCGAGGAAGGAGGCCGGCCGATGTCCGACCTCGACCGGAACGGCGCCGATCTCCCCGCGGAGGAGGCCGCGGCCTCCGGCTAGAGCGAACACCCCCCATCTGTCCTGACAGTCCGGACCGACGGACCGCGCCGCCCGCCCGCCGTCCACGAAAACGGCCCGTTGAATTCGCACACTTCGCACAACATCGGCGGGTGCGGCAATATTTTTTGCATATGAATCAACATATTACGGCCCTTCGTCACGAGAGCGCCGCGCCGGCGCCGGCCCGAGACGGGCGTGGCCGCCCTGTCTCCAACATGGTGCGAACTGTGCGAATTCATCCCGCGTACCCGGGGGGCCGGCTCGCCGGACGAGAAACCCGCCCCCCCGACTCCGTGCGAACTGTGCGAATTCGTCCCGGACGGTGCCCGGACTTGTTCCATTGCTGTCCGGTTCAATTTCGGCGGACAGGTTGCGTGGCCTGGATTCAAGCGGATTTCGGCAGATCGAGGCGAATCGAGGCTCGCAACGGTGCAACTCCGCCGACTCCCCTCCCGGTCTCCCCCCGTCAGAGGGGAGGAGGCTCCCACCCTATTTCGTGCCCCAAGCGACAAGGTCGGTGGACTGGAGCTCGTAACGGCCGCCGACGAGGCAGGCGGCGAACGCGTCTTCGATGGCCGCTTCCAGCCGGGACCGTGCTCCCGCGTCGAGCGCCCGCAGCCGCGGCCCGTACCGCCTGTCCAGCAGGCTTTGCCAGAACCGCGAGCCGCGTTCCCGAACCACGGTCCGCCGGATTTCCCGTTCTGCGGCCTCTTCGAACCCGGCGGCCTCGAACGCCGCCCGTAGCGAACCGGCCCGGCGGAACCGGAGACGCCGCGGCGGCGGCGCGTCCGGAAGCGCGTGGCGGACCGTGTCCGCCAGCACGGCCGAAAGGGTATTCCGCTCCTCGGCCCCGTGGGTCATGAAACCAGCCCGGCCGCCCGGCTTCAGAATCCGCCGCGCCTCGCGCAGGGTCCGCGCCGGGTCGTCGGAAGACTGGAGCCCGAACCGGCATGTCACCGCGTCGAACGCATCGTCGGCGAACGGCAGGTCCTCCATCCGCGCGACCTCGAACGACATGTTGCCCAGTTCCAGCTTCGCCGCCCGGCGGCGCGCGACCGCGAGCATTTCACGGTGCGCGTCCAGGGCCGTGACCGAGCCTTCGGCTCCCACCTTCAGGGCGATGCCGATGGCGGGCTCGCCGCCGCCGGAGGCCAGGTCGAGCACGTCGTCCCCAGGCTCGATGCCGGCGCGTTCCATGAGAATCCGGTTGAGCTCTTCGGCGGCCGGCGCCCCTTCGGGCGCGTGCCTGTCCCAGAAGGGGGCGCGGGCGGCCCAGTCCTGCCGCGGCGAGGGCACGCGGTCAGCCGTTGTCGACCCACCACGCGGCGAGCTGGTGGGCGATCGAGGCGGGGAAGGGCAGATGGAAGGCGCCGTCTTCCGGCTGACCGGATTTGATGAGCTCGATCCCCTCCCGGACCTGGCCGCGCGTGAACCACGCGGCGTCCTCGACCTCCCGCGTGTCCACGTCCAGGTCTTCGCTGACGGCCTGGCCGATGCAGCCGATCATCAGGGAGGACGGGAACGGCCAGGGCTGGGATGAGTGGTACATCACGTCTCCCACCCACACGCCCGCCTCTTCGAAAACCTCGCGCCGCACGGCCTCCTCGATCGTTTCTCCGGGATCCATGAAGCCCGCCAGGGTCGAAAACATGCCGGGCACCCAGAACGACTGGCGGCCCAGGAGAGCCATATCGCCCTTGACCACCATCATGATCACCACCGGGTCGGTGCGCGGGAAGTGCCGCGCGCCGCAGGCCTCGTCCGGGCAGTCGCGCCGGTATCCCCCATCCGAAAGCTTCGTGGCGGTCCCGCACTGCCCGCAATACCGGTGCCGTTCATGCCAGGCGATCAGCGCGCGCGCCTGCGCCGCGATGGAGGTCTCGTCGGCGGGGAGCCGGGACGCGAGACCCCGTACCTCCTCGAACGTGCCCGCGCCCCTCAGGGGCGATTCGGTTTCCGTGGGATCGGCTTCGCCATCGAGGCCCGTCGCGAACCGGCCGGCTTCTCCGTCGAGACCGAGAAAGACCACCTCGCGGGAGTGGGGATCGTCCATCAGGCCATCGACGGTCCGCCAGGCGAGCTCTGTCGCCGCGCCCGTCGTGACCAGGGGCTTGAGCTGCCAGAGCGGCAGCATCCTGCTGTCGGGCCGCGCCAGCAGTTCCCGCAAGGCCGCCGGGTCCCGCCGGAGATGCGCCGCGCGGCTCAGCGGACTGCCCGCGAATATGTGAGGCGCCGTCCGGATCACGAGGCCGCGTCCGCGTCGGCCCAGGCCTTGATCAGGTGGTGGGCGATGGCGTCCGGGGGCGGAATTTCCAGGCTGCCGTCCGGCGCCGCGCAGTCGGGACTTTCGAGGCAGGCACACACCTCCTCGCGGGTCAGCCACCGGGCGTCCTGGAGCTCGTCGGGATCGACGACGATCTCTTCGCTTTCGGCCGCGCCGATGCAGCCGATCATCAGCGAGGCCGGAAAGGGCCAGGGCTGGGAGGAATGATAGGTCACGGGACCGACGACGATCCCGGCCTCCTCCAGGACCTCCCGCCGCACCGCCTCTTCGATGGATTCGCCGGGTTCCACGAAACCGGCCAGCGCGGAATACCGCCTGCGCGTCGGAAACCGCTTGTTGCGTCCGAGCAGACAGCGGCCGTCCCGCACGGCCAGCATGATGACGACGGGATCCGTGCGCGGGAAATGTTGCGCCTGGCAGGTCCCGTTCCGGCAGACCCGCATGTATCCGGCCTCGGCGAGCTTCGTGGGCGCGCCGCAGACGGCGCAGAAACCGTGCCGGTCGTGCCAGTCCACGAGGGCCCGGGACTGGGCCAGAATGGCCGCCTCGCCGGCCGGGACGTCGGACGCCAGCGGCCGCGTCTCCTCGAAGCGGCCTCGTCCCGCGAGCACGCCCGCGGTTGCCGGATCCTCTCCGCCTTTCGTGCCGGCGGCAAAGCGCGCCGCGCCGTTCTCAAGGCCGAGAAAGATGAGCTCGGCGCCGTCTCCCGCGAAGGCGGGCAGGTCCGCCAGCGGCTGCCATGCGAGACGAGACTCCGGTTCCGCCGTCGCCAGCGCCCGGAGATTCCAGAGGGGGAGGAAGCGGCTATCCGGCAACGAGATCAGGCGATCGAGCTCCTCGGGCCGGCGCCGGGTATTCGCGGCGCGGTCCAGGGGATTTCCCGCGAACGTGTGCGGCGCCGTGCGCGTCATCGAGGGTTGCCGGAGCGCTGGATGGAGTCGACGGGAGCCAAATTGGCACAGAGGGTTGTCGGCGACAACCCGGCGCGCCGGCACGCCGGCGCGGCCCTCGAGGGGAGGGCGGCGTGCTTGTCTTCGCGCCGTGAAACGCCGATAGTGCGGGCGGGAGGTTGGCTGGTGGACGGGCCTCTTCGCCAACCCGGTCAGGTCCGGAAGGAAGCAGCCGTAACGATGCCGGTCCGGGTCGTCTGTCCAATCTCCCGCCTCGGCCCCGCCGGGTGACCCGGATCCGCGATACCGCCGCGCGGGGGACACTGCCCGCCAGGACACCATGACCGATACTTCAGCGCCGTCCCCTTACCGCGTTCTTGCGCGCAAGTATCGGCCCCGGACCTTCACCGACCTCGTGGGACAGGAGATCCTGGTGCGCACGCTCACCAACGCGATTCGGGCCGGGCGGCTGCCGCACGCGTTCGTGCTGACGGGCGTCCGCGGAGTGGGCAAGACGTCGACGGCGCGCATCATCGCCAAGGCGGTGAATTGCACGGGGCGCGGCGACGGGCCGACGGAGGATCCCTGCGGCGCGTGCGAGCACTGCGTGGCCGTTTCGGAAGACCGGCACGTGGACGTCCTCGAAATGGACGCCGCCAGCCACACGGGCGTCGAAGACATTCGCGACCTCATCGACGGCGTTCGCTACGCGCCGGTCGCGGGCCGGTACAAGGTGTACGTCATCGACGAGGTTCACATGCTGTCGCGCAACGCCTTCAACGCGTTGCTGAAGACGTTGGAGGAACCGCCGCCGCATGCGATGTTCGTGTTCGCGACGACCGAGGTCCGCCGCATACCCGTTACCGTGCTGTCGCGCTGCATGCGCTTCGACCTTCGGCGCATCGAGGCCGAGGCGCTCGTGGACCATCTGGCCCGGATTTGCGGGCAGGAAGCCATCGAGACCGAGAAAGGCGCGCTGGAGATCGTCGCCCGGGCTGCCGAGGGATCGGTGCGCGACGCCCTGTCTCTTCTCGACCAGGCCGCGACGCTGGCGGGCGGGAGCGTCTCCGTCGACCGCGTCCGGGACATGCTGGGCCTGGCCGACCGCGGCCGCATGTACGAGCTGCTCGACCAGGTGCTGCACGGCGACGTCGTCGCGGCGCTGGGCACGTTCGGCGGGCTCGTGGACGCGGGGGCCGAGCCCGGCCTCGTCGTGGAGGACCTGCTCGCGCTGACCCACTGGCTGACCCGGGTGAAGGTGGTTCCGGAGTCGCTCGAAGACCCGACCGTGGCCGAGACGGACCGCACGCGCGGCGAACGCATGGCGGCCGGCCTTTCCATGCCGGCGCTGGCCCGGGCCTGGCAGATATTGCTCAAGGGATTGGGCGAGGTGAGATCCGCACCCTCTCCGCACGCGGCGGCCGAGATGGTCATCGTGCGTCTCGGCTACGCGGCGAATCTGCCCGCGCCGGCAGAGATCGTTCGCCGGTTGGGAGAGGCGGACGGCGGCGCGGGAGCCGCCCAACCGGGCCATGCGTCGGGCATCGTGGGCCAGCCGGCGTCGTCGGGCGCGGGGCGCGCCGCGCTTCCCGCCGCGGCCGGCCGGGCGGCCGTCATGGCGGCGCCTTCCCGATCCCCGGAGGCCGGGACTGCGCCGGCCGGGCGGAAGGCGTCGGAGCCGGCCCACGGACGGACGCTGCCCGATTTCGAGTCCGTGGTCGCCTTCGTTCGCGAGATGAAGGAGCCGATCCTCGAGGCGAATCTGCGGAACAACGTCCGTCTCGTGGGTTTCGAGCCCGGCCGGATCGAACTCCGATTGGACGACAAGGTCGAACGCGACCTGCCCAGCCGTCTCGGCACGCTGTTGAGCGAGGGTACGGGACGCCGGTGGGTGGTTTCGGTTTCGCAGGCCGAGGGCGCTCCGACGTTGAACCGGCAGGCGGCGGCGGCGGAACGGGACCGTCGCGCCCGGATCGAGCGGCACCCCTTGGTGCGAAAGGCGCTGGACACCTTCCCGGGCGCCGAGGTCCGGGAGATCCGAAACGTGGAGCCGGCGCCGTCCGCCGGCGCCCGCGAAAACTCCGAGGTCCCCGGGGAAGGGGACGGAACCTAGGAATCGGGAGGAACCGTCATGCCCAACCTGGGCGACATGATGAAGCAGGCGCAGGAGATGCAGGCCAGGATGGGCGAAGCCCAGGAGCGCATCGGAGCCATGCAGGTTACCGGCGTGTCCGGCGGCGGCATGGTCGAGGTGACGATGTCCGGCAAGGGGGACATGCGGCGGATCCGAATCGATCCGTCCCTGCTCGGAGGCGGCGACAGAGAGGTGCTCGAGGACCTCGTCGTTGCCGCCCACAACGATGCGAAGGCCAAGGCCGAAGATCTGGTGCAGCAGGAGATGGCCAAGGTGACGGGCGCGCTCAAGCTGCCGCCGGGCTTCAAGCTGCCGTTTTGACCGCACCCGCCCTCCAGGCATGCGCGACGGTCACATCGAACGCCTGATCGGGCTGCTGGCCCGGATTCCCGGCCTGGGTCCGCGTTCGGCGCGCCGCGCCGCCCTGTACCTCGTCAAGCGGAAGGACACGCTCCTGGAACCGCTCGCCCGGGCCCTGGACGCCGTCGCGGACGCCGTTCGTCCCTGCTCCGTGTGCGGAAACCTGGATGCCCAGGATCCTTGCCGGGTGTGCCTGGATGCGCGCCGGGATCCGTCCCAGATCTGCGTGGTCGAGGACGTCGCCGACCTTTGGGCTCTGGAACGCGCCGGCGTTTTCCACGGCCGGTATCAGGTGCTGGGCGGCACGCTGTCCGCGCTCGACGGCGTGGGACCGGAGGATCTCAACATCGCCAGCCTGATCACCCGCGCGAGGGCGCCGGAGGTCGAGGAAGTCATCCTCGCCTTCAACGCCACCGTCGACGGCCAGACCACGGCCCACTACATTCACGACTGCCTCGCCGGGTGCGACGTCGGCGTGTCGCGGCTGGCCCACGGCGTTCCCGTGGGCGGCGAGCTCGACTATCTCGACGACGGGACCATCGGGGCGGCGCTGAAATCCCGGCGGCGGATGTAGGTCACCCCACGCCGCGTTCCGGGGGCGGCAACTCGTGGATCCGGGCGTCCGGGCCGTCTTCGCCAGCGTCCGCCTCGCCGATCTGAATGTTCTCGATGTTCTCGCCCCGCTTGACCACCTTCTCCGTGGAGATGCGGATCTGGCGCATGTCCTCTTCCGCCTGGCCGAAATGCCGGTGCAGCCTGGAGACGCGGTCGTCGAGCCGGAGGACATCCTTCAGCAGGGTCTGGACTTCCCGCTGCACGACGCCGGCCTGTTCCCGCATTCGCGCATCCTGAAGGACCGCGCGGACCGTGTTGAGGGTGGCCATCAGCGTGGTCGGCGAGACGATCCATACGCGGCGGCGGAACGACTGTTCGAGCGCACCCGGAAAGTTGGCGTGAAGCTCCGCGTAGACGGCCTCGGCGGGAAGGAACATCAGCGCCGACTCGGCCGTCTCGCCGGGCACGATGTAGCGATCCGCGATGTCACCGACGTGTTTCAGAATGTCCCGCGTGAACGACCGGGCCGCCGCGGTCCGGGCCGCGTCGTTCTCCGCCGACCGCAGGGCGCGGTAGCTCTCAAGCGGAAACTTCGCATCCACGACGATCGGCCCCGGCGGGTTGGGAAGCCTGATCAGGCAGTCCGCCCGCCGGTTGTTCGACAACGTGGCCTGGAACTCGTAGGCCGACGGCGGCAGCGCGGACTGTACGAGATCGTGGAGCTGGATCTCTCCGAAGGCGCCCCGCGCCTGCTTGTCGGCGAGGATATCCTGCAGTCCGACGACCTGCCCGCTCAGCTCCGCGATGTTCTTCTGCGCTTCGTCGAGGACGTTGAGGTGCTTCTTGAGATCGCCCAGCGTTTCCGCGGTGCGGGCGGTCGACTGCTCCAGTCCTTCGCCCAGCCTGCGGGCGACGCCGTCGAGGCGTTCGTCGAGCGCGCGGCGGAGTTCGGCCCGGTCGGCCGCCGCGCTCTCCGCGATCTGGGCGATGCGGCCTCCCATCTCCCGTTGGGTGCCGATCAGGAACACGGCGAGGGAAACGACGCCGGCCAGCGAAACGGCGGCCACGACGGCGACGATGACGAGACCCGCCGCGTCCATCGGGTCATCCCTCCAGGTCGCAGCCGAGGAACGTGCGGCGGCGGTTCATGGCTGCTTCCAGAACCGAGAACGACCCGGCCGCCGGGTCGATTACGAAATCCCCTTCGTTGGACACGGCGGCCATCAATTCCCCTTGCAGGCCGACCGGCTTGCCGTGCGGATGGCCCGACCGCGGCACCTTCTCGGGCCACACGTCGGCGATGTTATGTGTCTTCCACACGCCCTTCGCCTTACGCGGCCGCTTTTGCAGGACGGCGCAGTATTCCGCGGTCCGGCGCGTGCGGTACCCCATTCCCATCCTGCCCTTGTTCCAGGTTACGAGGTCGACGACATCGAGTTCCGTCCCCTCCAGCCAGGCCTTGATCCCTTCGCACAGATGGAACTTGTCGACCCAGAGAAACAGGTGACCCGACGGCATCAAAACGCGGTCGATATCGAGGAGGAACCGCGTGATCGTCGCCTCCGGCATTTGCCGGAGCGCGTTGCGCCCCCGTCCGCGGCTCACACCCTCGTTGCCGTAGGACAGCTTGTCGAGAATCCCGCGGTACTGCGGGTCGAAGAACGCCACAGGCACGGCTCGGTCGGGCAGAAGGGACAGGAACTCGAGCCCGTCCATGACGAGCCGCGTGTTCGGCTTCAGCCGCGGCGGCAGCGGCAGCGGCGGTGCCTCCAGGGCGCGCTCGCCCGAGAACACGCCGGCCGCACGCGCGTCGGATGCCTCGTCGATCGGAAGAACGGTCTGTATCGCTTTCTCCGGCATCGCTTCGTCCCGGGACATGGATATTCCGACCGTGGTCCGCCCGCGCGCCGTTGCCGGACCGACGGACCGCCCCGCCCTGTCCCTCTCCCGTTTTCGGGAGAGGGACAGGGCGGGGGCAACGAATGCCGCGGCACCGCAGTCCACCTCCCCCCTGACTCTCCTTCCAGGGGGAGGGGACCCGGCGGCGCGATTACCCTTCTCGGAGGCAATGTCGCACCCTACCATACCCGGCCCCGACCTCCAGCCGGGAGGGCGTTTGCCCCTTTCACCGGAGACGCGACCTGGGGTAAGGAAGTCGCCACCGGCTGGCGGATACGACGAGTCATGGCGATATTGCCCATCATCACGGCGCCGAGCGCGAAGCTGAAAGCGGTCTCGGAGAAGGTCGAGAGCGTCGACGGCGAGATTCGCCGCCTGCTCGACGACATGCTGGAGACCATGTACGCGGCTCCGGGGATCGGATTGGCCGCCATCCAGGTGGGGGTACCCCGGCGTGCCATCGTCATTGACCTCGGCCGGGAGACGCAGCCTGCGGGGCCTCTCTTTCTCGTCAATCCCGAGATCGTGTGGTCGTCGGAAGATCTCCTGGAGCGGGAGGAAGGCTGCCTCTCCCTGCCCGACCAATACGCGGACGTCGTTCGTCCCTCCGAAGTGAAGGTCGGTTATCTCGGCTACGACAACGAGCGGCACGAGGTCGATGCCGGCGGCATGCTTTCGACGTGCATCCAGCACGAGATGGACCATCTCGACGGCATTCTGTTCGTGGACCGTCTTTCCGTCGTGAAGCGGAACATGATCGTCCGCAAGCTCGCGAAGGCACGCAAGCAGGCTCGGTACGCCACGGCCTGACATGGCGCTTCGGCTGGTCTTCATGGGCACGCCCGAGTTTGCGGTACCGTCCCTGTCGGCGCTGGTCGATGCCGGTCACGACGTGGCGCAGGTGTACACGCGGCCTCCGCGTCCGGCGGGCCGGGGGCGGCGGGCCCGGCCGGCACCGGTGCACGAGGCCGCGGCCGCGCTCGGCATCGGGGTGCGGACCCCCGAGACCCTGCGCGCGAAGGAAGAGCACTGCGTCCTGGCGTCGCTCCGCCCCGACGCCGTCGTCGTCGTCGCCTACGGGCTTCTGCTGCCACGGCCCGTGCTGGACCTCCCTCGGCTCGGCTGCCTCAACGTTCACGCGTCCCTCCTGCCGCGCTGGCGCGGGGCGGCACCGGTTCAGCGCGCGCTGATGGCCGGCGACACGGAGACGGGGGTCAGCATCATGTCGATGGACGAAGGGCTGGACACCGGTCCGGTATATCTCCGGCGCCGCGTCCCGGTCCGGGAGAAGGACACCGCGGGCTCCCTGCACGACGGCCTGGCCGGGTCGGGTGCCGAAGCGATCGTGGAGACCCTGGCCGGGTTGTCGGCGGGAACCTTGGAGCCGACGGCCCAGTCCGAGGCGGACGCGACGTACGCGCGGAAGGTCGCGCCTTCGGAAGAGGAGATCGACTGGCGGCGCTCTGCGGTGGAGACCGATCGCCGGATCAGGGCGCTGGCTCCGGCTCCCGGCGCCTGGTTTCTCCACGGCGGAGAACGCATCAAGGTATTCGCCTGCACGAGGGTGAAGGGGTCTTCGGGCGCGCCGGGCGAAGTCCTGGACGACTCGCTCACCGTCGCCTGCGGGGACGGTGCGCTCCGCCTCGACCGGCTCCAGCGCGCGGGCCGCAAGGCGATGGACGCCCGGGCATTCCTGCGCGGACGGCTGCTACCGGCGGGTGTCCGGCTGGGCTGACCCCATGCCCCGCTACAGATTGATCGTCGAATACGACGGGACGCCCTTTCACGGCTGGCAGCGCCAAGCCAACGGCCCCTCGGTCCAGGAATGCCTGGAACGGGCCATCGAGCGGTTCTGCGGCGACCGCGTCACCTTGTACGCCGCCGGCCGGACCGACGCCGGTGTCCACGCCCTCGGGCAGGCGGTTCACGCGGACCTGTCGCGCGGGCATCCGGTCCACACGGTGCGGAACGCCGTCAATTTTCACCTCCGGCCGGCTCCCGTCGCGGTGCTCGGCGTTGACGAGGTGGACGAGCGGTTCCATGCCCGCTTTTCGGCGACGGCCCGCCACTACCGCTACCGCATATTGAATCGCGCGGCGCCCCCGGCGGTCTCGCGGCACCGGGTCTGGCATGTCCCTGCCGCGCTGGACGCGGGGGCCATGCACGAGGCGGCCCAGACGCTCGTCGGCCGGCACGATTTCACGACCTTCCGGGCCGCGCGCTGCCAGTCGAAGTCGCCCGTCAAGACCCTCGACCGCCTGCGGGTCGACCGGCGCGGGGAAGAGATCGAGGTGAACGCGTCGGCGCGGTCGTTCCTGCACCGCCAGGTCCGGGCGATGACGGGCGTCCTGAAGCTCGTGGGAGAAGGCAGGTGGCGTGCCGCCGATGTCGCCGATGCCCTGGCGGCGCGGGACCGTTCGCGCGCGGGACCCACGGCGCCGGCACGGGGACTCTACCTCGTCGAGGTCGATTACGACTGACGGCCCGGTCCCCCGGCTGGGCTACAGGAGTCGCTCGACTCCGAGGGTGACGACCAGCGCCAGCAGGAGGTCGACCGTCACCACGATCATCGCCACCAGCGGGGCCGCCTGCAGGGCGGTGCGTGCGATGAACCACTGATAGAAGAGCAGGGCGCCGGTGACCAGCAGGCCCAGCAGGGTGCTAAGCAGCGTTGGCAGGATCCCGGACGCATCGACGACGACAACCGGCAGGATCGCGGCGACCTGCACGACCGCCGACCAGTTGTAGACGACGATGTAGCTGACGTAATGGCCGCCGAGGGACAGCGCCCAGCATACCGGGACCATGACGAGCGGAAACACGGCCCAACCCAGGACGTAGGTCACGGACTCGATGAGCCAGTAGCTTTCGGCGGGCATGCCTTGCGGATCGAACCGTAGCGCGACGATGAGCGCGAACGGCGGGGCGACCACGATGGCCGCCGCGAACGAGCGCCAGAACCCGGGCAAGGACAACGAGAACCATCGCAAGGCCGAGGCGTCGAGCAGCGCGAGACGAAAGGCGCCGAAGACCGAGTTGAGGATTTCCTGGCCGACCGGCATAGGGGATGGCCGCCCTAGGCGGCGAAAAAGTCGTCGAGGACGGCGTTGTAGATCCTGGTGAGCTTCGCGAGGTCGGAGACGGCAACGCGCTCGTCCACTTTGTGCATCGTGCGTCCGACGAGACCGAACTCCGCGATCTCCGCATGGTCCTTGATGAATCGGGCGTCGGACGTTCCACCGCTGGTACCGAGTTCGGGCTTCACACCGAGCACGCGCTCGACGGCGCCCGAGACGGTCGCGGAGAACGTGCCCGGCGCGGTCAGGAACGCCTCGCCGCTGACCGAAACCTCCAACGTGTAGGCTCCGCCCACCTCGTCGAACCGGTCCCGCAGCCAGGCCTCCAGGGACGCGCCCGTATGCGCGTCGTTGAACCGGACGTTGAACGTCGCACGCGCGCGCGCCGGGATCACGTTGGCGGCGGGGTTTCCGACATCCACGGACGTCACCGCGATCGTCGATGGCTGGAAATGCCCGGTACCCTCGTCGAGGGTCGTCTCGGTAAGCACCCGGAGCATCGCCACCAGCCGCGGTATGGGGTTGTTCGCGCGATGGGGATAGGCGGTGTGTCCCTGGACGCCCTCAACGCTCAGGCGGCCGACCATCGACCCCCGCCGCCCGATCTTGATCATGTCGCCGACGTTTTCGGGATTCGTGGGCTCTCCCACGAGGCAGACGTCGATGGACTCGCCGTTGTCGGCCATCCACTGGAGCACCTTCCGGGTGCCGTTGACGGCCGGACCCTCCTCGTCCCCGGTGATCAGCATGCAGATCGAGCCCCGCCAGTCGCGTTCGCCGCCCTTCAGGAACCGCGCCACCGCGGAGACGAAACAGGCGATCGCGCCCTTCATGTCGGCGGCCCCGCGGCCGTGCAGGACGCCGTCGCGAATTTCACCGGAGAACGGATCGGACTGCCACCGGTCCGCGTCTCCGACCGGCACGACATCCGTATGTCCGGCGAAGCAGAAGGCGGGCGCTCCATCTCCGAGCCGCGCGTAGAGGTTGTCGACGTCGGCGGTTCCGGCCTCGGAGAACGGCAGCCGCCAGCACGTGAACCCGAGACCTTCCAGCTCCGCTTGCAGGACGTCCAGCGCCCCCGCGTCCGCGGGTGTCACGCTCGGACACCGGATCATGCGGGCGGCGAGCTCGGCTGCGTCGATGTCGGAAGGGGAGGGCACGGGTACGCTGTCCCGGGTCGGCGAACTGCGGTCAGTCGCGCAGGAGCTCGTTGATCGACGTCTTCGCGCGCGTTCCGGCGTCGACGCGCTTGACGATAACGGCGCAATAGAGCGCGGGGCCCGGAGATTCGCCGGCGGGACCCCGGCCGGGCATCGAGCCCGGCACGACGACCGAATACGCGGGCACCCTGCCGTAGACCACCTCGCCGCTGTTCCGGTCCACGATACGGGTCGACGCGCCGATATAGACGCCCATGGACAGGACGGCGCCCTCTTCGACGACCACGCCTTCGGCGACCTCCGAGCGCGCCCCGATGAAGCAGTTGTCCTCGACGATCACGGGGTCGGCCTGCAACGGTTCCAGCACGCCGCCGATACCGGCGCCCCCGGAAATATGGCAGTTCCTGCCGATCTGGGCGCAGCTCCCGACGGTCGCCCAGGTATCCACCATCGTCCCCGAATCGACATAGGCGCCGAGGTTGACGAACGAGGGCATGAGGATCACGCCGGGGGCGATGTACGCCGATCTCCGCACCACGCAATTCGGAACGGCGCGAAAGCCGGCGGCGCGAAACCGTGCTTCGTCCCAGTCGGCGAACTTCGAGGGCACCTTGTCGAACCAGGGGGCGTTGCCGCCCGGGCCGCCCGCGATGGGCGCCGTGTCGTAGAGGCGGAACGACAGCAGGACGGCCATCTTCAGCCACTGGTTGACGGCCCACCCGCCGCCCGATTTCTGGGCGACGCGCAGGGTTCCGGAATCGAGTCCGTCCAACGCCGCCTCGATGGCCTCCCGAACCGGTCCCGAGGTCTCGGGCGAAATCGAATCCCGGTTCCCGTAGGCCGTCTCGATCGTCTTCTGGAGGTCGGATGCCGTCATCGCCGTTCCCTGGTCCCGCGTCCCGGGCGAGGCCCGAACATAGTGGGGGCGCGCCCCCTGTCAACCGGGCGCGGGAGCGCGGACTACGCCGGCACGGCGACGTCGAGCCAGTGAGCGAGATGTTCCGCCACGTAATGGATGTACCCGCCGCCGCCCTCGATCTGTGCCCACTCGTGGTGCCCGGGAATCCACACAGTGGTCATGCCGATGTCCGCCGCCGGCTCGAGGTTGCGCGGGATGTCGTCGAAGAACACCGATGTCGTCGGGTCGACCGCGTGCCGCTCCAGAAACCGGCGGTAGGTCTCGGCGTGCGGCTTCGGCGTGTAGCCGGCGGCGACGACATCGAATATCTCCTCGAAATGACGGTCGACGCCCAGCCGCCGGGTCACGCGCTCCGCGTGCGCCGACGTTGCGCTCGTGAAGATGAGCTTGCGTCCCGGAAGCCGGTCCAGAACCTCGTTCAACAGGGGATCCGGATCGACGGGCGAGAGGTCGATGTCGTGCACGTAGTCCAGGTAGCCGTCGGGTTCCATGCCGTGGAGGCGCATCATGCCCCGCAGGGTGCTGCCGTGGCCGCGATAGAACTCCTTCTGCCGATGGCGCGCGGCTTCGAAGTCGATCTCGAAGAACGAGGCCACGTACTCGCCGATCTTCCGGTCGACCTGGTCGAAGAGCCTGCACCGCGCGGGATAGAGCGTGTTGTCCAGGTCGAAGACCCAGGTTTCGATGTGCTGCAGGTCCTGCGGGTCGGCGAACCTGGACCGTCCCCGGGGAGGAGCCGCCGAATCCGTCACGGGGTGCCCTCCGCGCCGTGGATCTTGGTGCCGATTCCCTGCTCCGTGAAGACTTCGAGCAGGAGCGTATGCGGGATCCGGCCGTCCAGGATATGGGCGGCGCCGCATCCGGCTTCGAGCGCGGCAAGACACGTCTCCACCTTGGGGATCATGCCGCCGGACACTGTCCTGCCCGAGACGAGCCGTTTGGCGCGGGCGGGCGTCAGCTCGCTGATCAGGCCGCCCCGTTCGTTCAGGACACCGGGGACGTCCGTCAGCATGACCAGCTTGCTCGCGCCGAGGGCACCCGCGATGGCGCCGGCTGCCGTGTCGGCATTGACGTTGAGGGTCTCGCCCTCCCGCCCCGCGGCAATGGGGGCGATGACGGGAATGACGGAGCTGGCGGCCAGGGACTCGAGCACGGCGCCGTTGATCTCGGCGGGTTCCCCCACGAACCCCAGATCGAGAACGCGCTCGATGTTCGAATCGGGGTCCCGTTTCCGCCGCCTCAGCCGCTCGGCCGTGATCAGCCGGCCGTCCTTCCCGGACAGTCCCACGGCCGTACCGCCGGCTTCGTTGACGGCGGCCACGATCTGCTTGTTGATGGAGCCCGACAGAACCATCTCGACGATCTCGACGGCCGCGCCGTCGGTGACGCGCAGGCCGTCGACGAACGAGCTCTTGATCTCGAGGCGGTCGAGCATCGCACCGATCTGGGGCCCGCCC
Source organism: Alphaproteobacteria bacterium (assembly GCA_963663355.2). GTDB lineage: Bacteria > Pseudomonadota > Alphaproteobacteria > UBA2966 > UBA2966 > UBA2966. The sequence goes on along the minus strand of CAXXKS010000001.1, from coordinate 467,682 downwards.
CCATGGACCACGACGGGATTGATGCCGACCTGCTTGAGCAGCACGATGTCCGACGCGAATGCGCTCCGAAGCGCGTCGTCGCCCATGGCCGCGCCACCGTACTTGATGACAAAGGTCTGACGGGCGAAGCGGTGCATGTACGGAAGCGCCTCGGTCAGCGTCCGGGCGGTCCGCAGGTCGTACGCGGGCGTGTCGTCGCGCTTTCGGCTCATGGGCCGCGGGTTATAGAGCAATCAGGAACCGTCCACCAGCGCCGCGACCGCAGACCGGAGTTCAGGCAGGCCCTCGCCGGTGGAGGCGCTGGTGAACAGGAGGCTCGGGTGGGCCGCCGCATGACCGGACAGCCGCGACAGGGCGGTCCCTCGAACCTTGGGCCGCGCCGGCGGCTTGAGTTTGTCCGATTTGGTCATCACGGCCTGATACGATACGGCGGCGGAGTCAAGCAGCTCCATCACCCGATCGTCCGCGGGCTTCACGCCATGGCGGGCGTCGATGAGCAGGACGGCGCGGAGCAGCGTCGGCCGTCCGGCGAGATACGAATCGACGAGCCGGGTCCAGACCCGGACCTCGCGCCTCGGCGCCTTGGCGTATCCGTATCCCGGGAGATCGACGAGCATCAGCCGCCGGTTGAGCACGAAAAAGTTGATCTGGCGCGTCCGGCCGGGCGCCGAGGACGTGCGGGCGAGGGCCTTTCGGTTCGTCAGGCCGTTGATGAGACTCGATTTCCCGACGTTGGATCGTCCGGCGAATGCGATCTCGGGCAGATCCGATTCGGGCAACCCGCCGAGCTCCGCGGCGCCGGCGACGAACTCGCAAGGTCCGGCGAACAGCCGCCGACCGCGCTCCAGAGCGTCCGTGCCGCGCCAGGCCTCCTCCGGCGGAAGTTCCGCCGCCGTCATTGCGCTACGTGGGTTTCGCAGGTTGCGCCGGTTGCTTGGTAATTCCGGCGCGCTTGTAGATCATCCATTGCTGCGCCATCGACAGCACGTTGTTCCACGTCCAGTAGATGACGAGGCCCGCCGGGAACTGGGCCAGGACGAACGTGAACACGACGGGGAGCGCGAGGAAGATCTTCGCCTGCATGGGGTCGACCGGCTGCGGATTGATCTTCTGCTGCAGGAACATGGAGATGCCCATGAGGAGCGGCCAGATGCCGATCTGCAGGAACAGGGGCGGGTCCCAGGGAACGAGGCCGAACAGGTTGAACAGGGTGGTGGGGTCGGCCGCGGACAGGTCCTGGATCCAGCCGTAGAAGGGCGCGTGGCGCATCTCGATGGTGACGAACAGGACCTTGTACAAGGCGAAGAACACGGGGATCTGCATGGCGATCGGCAAGCAGCCCGCCATGGGATTGACCTTCTCCCGGCGGTACAGGTCCATCATCGCCTTGTGGAGTTTCTGACGGTCGTCGGCGTACTGTTCCCGCATCTTCGTCATTTCGGGCTGCAACTTGCGCATGGCGTGCATCGACCGGAACGACTTGTTCGCGAGCGGGTAGAACAGGATGCGGATGAAAACGGTGAACACCAGAATGGCCAGACCGAAGTTCTCCAATCCCCGATTGAGGTAGTCGAGCACGAAAAAGATCGGCTTGGTCAGGAAGTAGAACCAGCCGAAGTCCACCGCCAGATCGAACCGCGGAATGCCCTGGGTTTCGGCGTACCTGTCCAGCAGGTGCACCTCCTTGGCGCCGGCGAAGAGCTGGCTGGACACCTCGACGGCGCCCCCGGCGGGAATCACCCGGGGGGCGCCGAGGAAATCGACCTGGTACCGGTCCGTACCGTCCGCCGCCGTGTGGTTGAAGCTGGTGCCGACGGGTTCGGACTGGTCGGGAATGAGCGCGGTGAGCCAATACTTGTCCGTGATTCCCAGCCACCCCCCCGTGCTTCGGAACGTCTGCCGGCCGTCGTCCTGGAGATCGTCGTAGTCGATCTCCTTCAGTTCGTCGTTGAGCACCCCGACGGGACCCTCGTGAAGGATGAAGAACCCCAGGGTGTCCGGAGGGTTCGTGCGCGAGATCAGGCCGTACGGGTGCAGCGTGACCGGCGCGGCGCCGCTGTTCGAGACGCGCTGTGAAACCGAGATCAAGTAGTTGTCGTCGACGGATATGGTTCGCTTAAACAGCAGGCCCTCGCCGTTATCCCACTCGAGGGTGATGGGCGCCCCCGGTACCAGGACGTCGCCGTTGGCCCGCCAGGGCGTGGTCGTGTCGGGCACGGACACGTTCGTTCCGGCCCCGACCCCCCAGCCGAATTCCACGTAGTACGAGTCGGGCGTGCCGGCGGGCGACAAGAGCATGATGTTTTCGCTGTCCGGCTCGATCGTCTCCCGGTAGCCGAGGAGCTGGAGCGTGTCGATGCGCGCGCCTTCCAGGCGGATGGATCCCTCGATGCGGCTCGCTTCCAGGCGTACGTGCGGCGACTCGCCGGCGGCCTCGGCCGTCTGGCCGGTCATCGGTGCGGTGGGAGACGCGCCGGGCACCGGGGGGGCGGCCGGTTGCTCCGCGGTCGGCGGCGCGAGATCGTCCACCGCCGGTTGCCGGTACATCATGTCCCACAACATCAGAATGACGACGGAGAGCACGATCGCCAGAATGAGGTTTTTCTGGTCCGACATTCAGGGACGGCCGCTCCCGTCCGGCACGGGAGCATCGGGGAGGGAGGTTTCGGGAACCGGATCGTATCCGGCGCCTCCCCACGGGTGGCATCGCAGGATTCTCCGCGCCGCCATGTATCCGCCGCGCAGGACTCCGAATCGATGCAGCGATTCCAGGGCGTACTCGGAACAACTCGGCGCGAACCGGCAACTGTGCATGAGGAACGGCGAGACTCCCCAGCGGTAGGCGTGGATCAGCCCTGCCAGGATCGGCAGCAGCGGATTGAATGCCGGGCCCCGCATGGGCGCGAACCTAGCGCGAGGTCCTTGGTGCGGGATCGTCCGCATGCACCCGGGACAGCGCGAACTGCAAATCGGCCACGAGATCGCTGTAGGGCCGGGACATCGTGGTTCGGCGGCCGATCAGCACGTAGTCGTAGCCCTGCCTGCCGTACCGCGCGAGCACCTCTTGGGCCGCCGCCCTGAGGCGCCGTTTGGCTCTGTTTCTGACCACGGCCTTTCCCACTTTCCGGGTTACGGTGAAGCCGACGCGCATCCCCGGGTTATCGTGGCTCGCGGTCACCCCCGCTGGCGTCGGCTCGACCTGCAATACGAAACCGGGCGTCACCCTCTTGCGCCCTCTTCCCGCGACTCTGAGGAAATCCGTCCGTCGTTTCAGCCGTGTGAGGCCGGCCGCCATGAACCTTACGCGGACAGACGTTTGCGTTTTCTCGACCGTCGCCGCGCCAGGACAGCGCGGCCGCCCACCGACGACATGCGCTTGCGGAATCCGTGCCGCCGCTTGCGCACGAGATTGCTCGGCTGAAAGGTGCGCTTCACTCGATCTTCTCCGCAGGATGAAGCCCTTCCGGGGGCGACTCTGAACGTGCGCGCTGTATAAGGTTTCGTCCCGTTCAAGTCAATCGGACGACGGAGCCGCGTCGTTCGCGTGTGCCCGTCTTCACTTGTATTGTGCCGGGCGCGGGCCGATAAACGAACGCGCTCGCAAGCCCTCCCTTCGGAGGAGTCCATGGCAAGGACGCTCGATACGGACATCTGCATCATCGGCGCCGGGTCCGGTGGGCTTTCGGTTGCCGCCGCCGCCAGTCAGATGGGCGCGAGGACGGTGCTCATCGAGAGGGGACGGATGGGCGGCGACTGCCTGAACTACGGGTGTGTGCCGTCGAAGTCGCTGATCTCCGCGGGACGTGTCGGGGACGACATCCGCCACGCCCGGCGGTTCGGACTCGAGGGCGGGGAGCCGGTCGTGGACTTCGCGCGCGTGCATGATCATGTCCGCGGTGTCATCGAATCGATCGCACCGCTCGATTCCGTCGAGCGCTTCCGTGCCTTGGGCGTGGCCGTCATCCAGGCCTCCGGCCGGTTCGTGTCCCCGCGCGAGGTCGACGCTGACGGCACGCGCGTCGTTGCCAAACGGTTCGTGCTCGCTCCCGGCTCCGGCCCGCTCGTGCCGCCGATCCCTGGACTGGACACGGTGCCGTACTGGACCAACGAGACCGTATTCGACAACCGCGAAAGACCGGGGCATCTGGTCGTGATCGGCGGCGGCCCGATCGGCCTGGAACTGGCCCAAGCGTTCCGCAAACTGGGATGCGCCGTCAGCGTGGTGGAGATGTTCGAGCCTCTGGCCAGGGAAGATCCGGAACTCGCCAGCGTCGTTACGTCGGCGCTACGGCGGGCCGGCGTCGTCATCCACGATCGGAGCAGGGTGGTTTCGGTCGCCAGGGACGGCGAGGGAATCGCCATCGACATCGAGAGCGACGGGCAGACCCGCAAGGTCGACGGCACGCACCTCATCGTGGCGGCGGGCCGCAAGCCGAACGTGTCCGGACTCGGACTGGACGAAGCGGGCATCCGGTATTCGCCACGGGGGATAGAAGTCGACGCTAGGCTGCGAACGGCGAATCGTCGGGTCTACGCCATCGGCGACGCGGCGGGCGGACTGCAGTTCACGCATGTGGCGAACTATCATGCCGGGATCGTGATCAGAAACGCCCTGTTCCGCCTGCCGGCGAAGGTCGATTATTCGAGTGTTCCGCGGGCGACCTATACGGATCCGGAATTGGCGCACGTCGGCCTGAACGAGGAGGAGGCCAGGCGGCGGCATGGGGACATACGCGTCCTGCGCTGGCCGGTGGCCGAAAACGACCGAGCCCACACGGAACGGCGGCATGACGGTCTGGTGAAGGCGATCGTCACCGGGCGCGGCCGCGTGCTCGGCGCCTCCATCGTCGCGGAGCGCGCCGGCGACCTCATCCAGCCTTGGGTGCTGGCGATCTCGCGGCGTCTCAAGATCGGAGCGCTCGCGGAAATGGTGGTGGCGTATCCCACGCTCTCCGAAATCAACAAACGAGCGGCGGGGAGCTACTACGCCCCCGCGTTGTTCGGCGGGCGGACGCGGCGGCTGGTGCGGTTTCTGATGCGTCTTCCGGCTTGACGGGGCCGTCCGGACCATGACCGTGGCGGGAAACGCCGGTCGAGCGCCTCTTCATCACCCAGGTCCGAGAAATCTGATCTCGGACGTGGACGGACTCCGCGTGGGCAACGCCGAAGACCGCGAGGCGAGGACGGGCGTCACCGTGGTTCTTCCCGATCCGCCGGCGACGGCCGCCGTGGATGTACGGGGCGGCGCGCCCGGCACGCGCGAGACGGACCTGTTGGATCCGGCATGCCTCGTCGAGCGGGTCGATGCCGTCGTCCTGTCCGGGGGGTCGGCATTCGGGCTCGATGCCGCGTCCGGTGCGGTGGCGTGGCTTGAGGAGCGCGGACGGGGATTCGCCGTCGGCGGCGCGCGCGTGCCGATCGTGCCCGCGGCCATCCTGTTTGATTTGCTGAACGGAGGCGACAAGGACTGGGGATCCGCGCCCCCATACCGGGAACTCGCCCGGGCGGCGTGCGAAAACGCTTCCGTGCGGTTCCCGCTGGGCAATGTCGGCGCCGGCCTCGGCGCCACGGCCGGCGACCTCAAGGGAGGCCTGGGAAGCGCGTCGTCCGTGTCGGCGAGCGGTCTGCGGGTCGGCGCTCTCGTGGCCGCCAATCCGTATGGCTCGGTGGTGATGCCGGGGAGCGGCGCCTTTTGGGCCTGGCCGCTCGAGCGGGACGGAGAGTTCGGGGGCGAACGGCCGGATGGATCGGGCGCGGGCGGGGACTTCAAAGTCTCCGACCGCCCGGAAGCGGGCGCGAACACGACCGTCGCCGTCGTGGCGACGAATGCAGCTCTGGACCCCGCGCAGGCGCGTCGCGTCGCCACCATGGCCCATGACGGCATCGCCCGCGCGGTCTGGCCGGCGCACACGCCCTTCGACGGCGATACGGTGTTCGCGCTGGCGATGGGAGACGGACCGCGCGGCGGCGCCGCGCAAGTGGCGGAGATCGGAACGATGGCCGCCGATTGTTTGTCCCGCGCTATTGCCCGGGGGGTTTATGCGGCGGAAACTCTGGGGGAAAGTCCAGGGTACCGGTCGCGGCGCCACGCGCGGACCGGGGAAACGTGAGAGGAGGGTCCCATGAACAGAATTCTGGGCAGTCTTGCCGCCGCCGTCGCCCTGACGGCGTCCCAGTTCGCCTTGGCGGCCAAGGACGACGTCGTCGTCGGCATGCGGCTCGAACCGCCGGGCCTGGATCCGACCATGGGCGCGGCCGCGGCGATCAGCCAGATAACGCTATACAACATCTTCGAGGGATTGACGCGCATCGACGAGCGCGGCGAGGTGGGACCCGGCCTAGCGACTGGTTGGACCGTTTCGGACGATCTGAAGACCTTTACGTTCGAGCTTCGGCGAGATGTCAGGTTTTCGGACGGCAGCGCTTTCGATTCCGCCGACGCCAGGTTCACGTTCGAGCGCAACGCGTCGGAGCGGAGCACGAACAAGCGCAAGAGCCGGTTTGAAAACATGGAGAGCCTGGGGACTCCCGACCCGTGGACCCTGGTCGTCCACCTGAAGGAACCCAACCCGCTCCTGTTGTTCAATCTCGGGGAAAGCACGGCCGTCATCGTCGCCCCGGAAACCGCCGAGGCGAACGCGACCCATCCCGTGGGAACAGGGCCGTTCAGATTCGTGAAATGGACCAAGGGCGATTCGGTGGTTCTCGAGAGGAACCCTCTGTACCGAAGCCCGGACGACATCAGGCTGAGCAGGGTCACGTTCAAGTTCGTCGGAGACGCGAACGCCCAGGTGGCGGCGATGATGGCGGGGGACGTCGACGTGTTTCCCCGCATCGGCGCCCTTGAGACCCTGAAGCGGTTCGAAGACGATCCGCGGTTCCAGATCCTCCAGGGAACGACCGAAGGCGAGACCGTTCTTGCGACCAACAACAAACGGCCGCCGCTCGACGACGTCCGGGTCCGTTGCGCCATCGCCCATGCCATCGACCGCGAGGAAATCATCGACGGGTCCGAATTCGGCTACGCGACGCCGATCGGAAGTCATTTTCCGCCCCACCATCCGGCCTACGTCGACCTCACCGATCTCAGGGCCCACGACCTGGACACGGCCCGCGCCCTGCTGAAGGAGGCCGGACACGACGGCGGTCTCGAGCTGATGCTCCATCTGCCGCCGCCGGAATACGCCCGGCGCAGCGGAGAGATCGTCGCCGCTCAACTCGCCAAGGCGGGCATCGAGGTGAACATCGAGAACGTACCGATGGCGCGCTGGCTGGACGTGGTCTACAAACAGAAGAACTACGACCTGAGCATCGTGAGCCACGTCGAGCCGAACGACATCGGCATCTATGCGAACCCGGACTACTACTTTCAATACGACGACAAGGAGTTCCGCGACATCATCGCGAAGGCGGATACGGTCCTCGATGCCGAGGAGCGCCATGCGCATCTCCGGGAGGCGCAGCGCAAGCTTGCCACGGATTGCGTGAACGGTTTTCTGTTCCAGCTCGCCAAGGCCGGGGTCGCGCGCCGCGAGCTCAAGGGCCTGTGGCGCAACTGGCCGATGTTCGTGAACGACATGGCCGCGGTCTACTGGGAAGAGTAACGCCCGCGGCGCGGCCGTTCGGAGACTCGGAGACCGCGCGCTACGCGGCCTATCGCACGTAGATGTGCACTTCGTTGGCGGTCGTTTCCGCGTTGGTCGTCGCCGACAGATTGACCCGGTTCGCCGGGAGCCCCATTTCCGTCAACGTTCTCAGAACGTCGTCGGCATGCCGCTTGACCTTGGACGCATTCAGGGCGTTGTCGGCCGACGTGCCCCTAGAGGGCGTGACGGCCACGAGCTCGAAGGTCGCCTGCGGGCGGCGCTCGAGAGCGCGTGAAACCGCGTTGTACAAAGCCTGCTGGTAGGGGACGTCGGGGCGGTCGAACCGGATCACGACGAGAGGACGGCGATTGGCGGTGGCGAAGCCTCCGCCGCCCGACGGCGCGGCGCTGGCCAGCGGCGCGGCGGAGAGATAGGCGCGGCTCGACAGGCTCTGTCCGTAGTACTCGCCGTTCTTGATGGCGAGCGAGATCGCTGTCAGGTTCCGGCGTTCGTTGCCGACATAGGCGGTCTGCCGGCTGATGTCCTCGCTCAGCTCGTTGAGCAGCCGGTCTATGAGAACCAGCGTTTGGTTGGTTTCGTCCTCCAGGACGGCGAGCTGGCGGTGATCTTCGTCAATGGCTCCCTGCAGGCCATACGTCGCGCGGGTCGTCTCGAGCAGGTAGGACACCATCGCCGAATCGGCCGCGACCGAATTGGCCAGACTGTTCATCGCCGCGATATCGAGCCCGATCCGGTCCAGTTCCGACTGGGCGGTGTTCCATTGGCTGACCAGCACCGGATTGCCCGGCGTGGTGCCGAGCTGCAGCCGCGCGTTCACGGCGGCGATCATACCGTGGTAGCGCTGGGCGTTGCGGGTCGTCGTCCGGCGGATGTCCTGCAGGCCGCCGTTACGCTGCCGGACGTTGTCCTGCAAGGCCCCGAGTTCGTTTCGCAGCTGCGCGAGCTTCTGGCCCACGAACGTTCCCGTGGGCGGGGCGGCCGTCACCGGCGGCGGAACGAAACTCGTCGTCCCGAGTGCGGGCGGTGCCGCGGACGCTCCCGTCCCGGTTCCCAGCGCAGGAACGGACGTCGGCTCTTGAGCAGGCTGGGGCGCCTCGGCCTTCGGCGCCTTGGATGGTTCTTCGCCCGTAAGCGACGGCCACAGCGCATCGGTCGCGAACGAACAACTCGAGAGGAGCAATGCCGCGCCGACCGCAGCGACACGCGATCTGTCTAATGCCATGCCTGCGAATACCACTTGCTTCGATTTCGTGTCGGCTCAACCGGGGCAGCAAACCGTTGTACTGGAAAGGCACACACAAACCGGCCGAAAACCCCAAGGCCAGCCTCCCAGTCGGCGGTGATCTTAGCCAATGCCCCGAATCGCCACAAGCGCGTTTTCTTCAAGCACCGTGGGCCATTATCGGACGTTCACTGTGGCTCGAACACGAGCTCCGGCACCACGACTTCCCAGACCTCGCTCTTCACGGCGTCCAGGAATGGAGGCTTGGTGTCCTTGCGGCTCCAGCCCACGACGGCTGACACCTCAGCGGAGCGGCACCACATGCCGTCCGGCGGCTGGAAGCTTTGGGCGAGGCATCCCACCACGGCGCCCCTGCGGTCCAGAAGTTCCCAGCTCCCGCCACCGACGGTCCGCGTCTTTAGAGGATCGCCGGGCGACAGCGCGGCGATGGCGCGGTGGATCGGATGGCGATTGTCCCGGCGTCCGGCGAAGCCCAGGTCCACGTCCCCGAGACCGGGCCGGACATGGCGGCGCAGCAGCGCCTCGGACGGGGCAGGACGTTCGGCCGCCGCGCGGAGGAGGACGGAGGGATGATCGAGCAGGGCGTCCTGCAGTTCGTGAGGTCCGTCGAGCCGCGCAAGAGTCAGTGTTTGCCGGGCGCGGGTCATGGCCACGTAGTAGAGGCGGCGGGGAGCGTCCCGGTCCTCCCCGCGTCCGATCCGGTTCCAGCCGCCGTCCAGCACCGCCACATGGTCGAACTCCAGACCCTTGGCCCGGTGTCCGGTCAGCAGCAGAAGCCCTCGCTGGCGCCTGCGTATATCCCGGCCCCACTCGGCCAGCCATTCGATCACGTGGCCCACTGGCGCATCCCCGCCGCCGGTCTCCAGTCGGTGCTCCTCGACGGCCTGCCGCAGCAGGTCGTACCAGGGGCCGAACGGGCGTTTCCCCGTCCAGCCGATGAGCGCGGGGCCGTCTACGATGCGCGATTCTCTCGCGCGCAGCCAGTCAACAAAGGCGCGGGTCTCCCGCAGGCGCCAGAAGCTCGGAATCTCCTCGTTTCCCATCTCCACCGGGATGCCGTGAGCCTCGCAGAACGCGCGCACCGGCTCCAGGAATTTCCATTCCCGCGCGATCACGGCGCAGCGCGACCAGTCCCACTCCGGCGCGGCCGCTACGAGGCGCCGAAACTCCGCCATCACCGCCTGCGCTTGTGAGACCGGATCGCCGCCGGCCGGCAGGATCTGCACCCGCCCCCGCGCGACGGGGTCGTGCGTTTCCCACGCCCCGCCCGGCGGCTCCTTCGCCCGCGCCCTGTCGACGCGGATGAGATGCCCCGCCTTCATTCGGTCTCGCGCCGGCTCGATCGCCGCGTTGGCCGCCGCGACGATGTGACCGGTCGAGCGGTAGTTGTCGACGAGACAGGAGGGTACCGGTCCGTAGTCCCTCTCGAAGCGGCGGATGAACTCCACCGAGGCGCGATTGAAGGCGTAGACGTTCTGGTCGTCGTCGCCGACCGCGAACAGGGTGAGCTTGCCGGCCTCGTCCCCCAGCGTTCGCCCGGCCAGGGCCGAGATCAGCTCGTACTGCTCGGGGCCGATGTCCTGATACTCGTCCACCAGGATCCAGCGGAACCCGGCCAAGAGGCGTTCCCTCCGCTCGTCCGCCTCTTCGGGCGGCAGGCCCTCGCCGCGCAGCAGCCCGACCGCGCGGCGCATCACCTCCCGGAACGTCTCGTCGTCAGGCTGCTCCGCCCAGCCCGTGAAGCTCGCTCCGGCGAGCCGCATGGCGAGGGCGTGGCAGGTCAGCACGGTCACGCCCCGCGCGTCGTCGCCGATCAGCTCGTGGAGACGGCCGCGGATATCGACGGCTGCATGGCGGTTGTAAGCGAGCGCCAGGATGCCGCGGGCGTTCTCGCGCCGCGCGCGGACCAGATAGGCGATGCGATGGACCAGCACTCGTGTCTTGCCCGAGCCCGGTCCGGCAAGCACCAGCACGTTGGTCCGTTCCCGGTCGTCGGCAACAATACGCTGCTGGACCGGGTTCTTCAGGCTTTCGACGATGGCCCGCCAGGAGTCCGGGGTGGTCTCGCGGCCGATCTCCCGGTCGCGGCCAGGAAGCCAACGGCGCAGGAACGCCTCTTCTTTCAGCGTGAAATAGTCCTTCGCCAAGCGCAGCCCGTCCCTCATGGCGGCGAGCCCGCGCTGGGCGAACGCCACCATCACATGGATTTGCAAGACCTGCCCCTGGTAATGGAGGGCCAGGGGCTCGAAGTCGGCCCTGGCGAAGCCGCGCCGCTCCTGCTGCCGCAGGCGGATGGTCATGGCGGGGCGGAACACGGCGAGGCCCTTGTTGAGGCGGATGACGTCCAGTTCGTGCAGCCACAGCAGAGCGCGATCCAGAAGCTTCGCGGGGTGCCTGACCTTGCCCTTCAGGACGATGTCGGACTCGATCGCTTCCAATAGCTTGCCGAGGGTGGTCTCGGCCAAGAGGTCCGTGCCCCGGCTCCCCGGCGGCAGGCGACCGACGAGATGTTTCAGCAGGCGCCCGGCCGCCTCGCGCCGGAGCCGCGCCGTTTCCTCCAGCGCTCCCCATTCCCGCTCGAGCCTTACCGAGGCCGTCTCGGCGTCCCGCTTCCGCACCGTTAGGCTGCCGGCGCCGCCGTCCTCGCCGCGCCCGTCGTAGGCGATGCCGCGGAGGATGCGCCATAGCCGTTCCGGCAGGGGATCGGCCAGGCCCCGGTCCCTCAGGACTTGGGCGGCGATGCGCAGGTGCAGGCTCGACGTGTCCCTTTTGCCCAGATCGGGGGCCGCCTCGTGCATGTGCGCGATCAGGGCGGTTTCCAGTTCTGCCGCCTGCTCGAGGCGCCTGGAAGAGGAGCGCTCCACGCCGACGTGGACGAACGCGGTCAGCGTCGTGTCGTTGCTTGCGATGCCCAGCCGCTCGAGGTCGTACAGCGCGGCGCGCACGCCCTCCGGACCGAGTCTGGACACCTCCATCAGTTCGTCCGTGGTGACGCCTTCGTCCGCATCCGACTCGATCAGCCTCTCGGCGATCCGCAGCAACTGCCCGCGCCAGGCGTCCGTGATGTCCGCCCTTGCAAGCCGTCTCGCGGCCTTCTCGGCTGAATCCACGCGAAGCGAGGACGGGAACACCTCGACGATGTTCTCCTCGCGGGTTGCGAGGCCGGCCTCTTCCAGCCAGGCGACCGCGGTACGCACGCGGGTATCGTCGGTGGCCGTATCGCGCTGGAAGGCCCGTTCGTCGTCCTCGCCGAGGATTTCGCCCGCCGTTGCCACCACCTGCCCGCCGTACCGCTTCTTCCGGTCCAGGTTGCGCAGCGCCCGAAGGACGCCGTGGATCTCCGCCCTGGCGAGCCTGGAGCGCGCCGACATGCCGAACTGACGTTCCACGTCGTCCGCCGCGTAGAGCAGCACGCAGCGCGCCGGTGCCTGGTCCCGTCCGGCTCGGCCGGCCTCCTGGAGGTAGTTCTCAAGAGACCCCGGAATATCCGCGTGGACGACCAGCCGCACGTCCGATTTGTCGATGCCCATACCAAAGGCGTTGGTCGCTGCGATGGCGCGAAGCTCGCCGCCGACGAAGCGCCGCTGCACGTCCTTCCTGGTCTCGGGCGGCCGCCCCGCGTGAAAGTGCTCCGCCGCCACGTCCTTTAGTTGCAGGTATTCGGCGACCTCCTCGCTCTGCTGCCGTGTAGCGCAATAGACGATCGCGCCGCCGGGCGTATCCGGCGGCAGATGCGATATCAAGACTTGATGGATATGGCCGAATTTCTCGCCGCCTGTCGTCGGCATCACCTCGAAGGACAGATTGCTGCGCTCCGCGCCGCCGTCGAAGACGGTCAGCTCGATCCCAACTCCCTCCCGGAAGTGGCGCGCGATGTCCTCCACCACATCCGGCTTGGTGGTCGCGGTCAGGCACAGCACCGGCGGCGCCGGCCCATCGCCGGTCTTCTCCCGGATGAAGCGGCCGACGTAGCGGTAGTCAGGACGGAAATCGTGCCCCCAGCGGGACAGGCAGTGAGCCTCGTCGAGCACCCAGCCGCCGATCTCCCGCTGGTCGAGGACCCGGCGCAGGGAGCGGGCGCGGAGCTGCTCCGGCGAGATGAGAAGAATGCCCGCGTCCCCGAGGCGCACCCGGTCGAGCGCGTCAGCCCGTTCGGGCATCGACAGCAGGCCGTTGACGGTCACGCACGAGCCGATCCCCCGCGCCTCCAGCCCCGCTACCTGGTCCGCCATCAGCGCGACCAGGGGCGAGATCACCACCGTCAGCGCGCCGGTCTTGTCGTAGCGCGAGAGCGCCGGGATCTGATAGCAGAGCGATTTGCCGGTGCCGGTGGGCAGGATGCCGAGTGCATGCTTGCCCGCCATCGCCGCCTCGGCGATGGCCTGCTGCATGGGTCGCCCGTCCGCGTCCGCCGGTTCCGGCCGGAAGTCGTCGAAGCCGAACCAGCGCCGGAGCTCCTTGCGGGCGTCGTGCCGCTCCCGGCACCAGGCGCAGGCGGTGTCGGCGCAGGCGGTGTCCCTGAGTCGGTGCACCAGATGGCCGGCCTCGGGGAACTGGTGGCGCACCCAGGGCGGCATGACCGAATTGCCGCCGGCCACCGACAGCCAGGCCAGCGCGTAGGCCAGCGCCCAGCCGGCTCCGGCCGCGTTGGTCACGACGTCGCGTCCGTAGGTCGCGCAGGCCTCGCCGTTAAGCAGGCGGCCGATCGCCGCACGGGCGTTCGCGTCCGTGGGGCGGCGCACGCCGCGAAGCGCGGAGAAGAAATCGTCGAGAGCGCTGTCGGCGGCTTCGAAGCCGGGCGCGGTCAGCCAATGCCACGCGGTCAGCAGATCGGGCGCGGCGTTCCGCAACGCCTCTTGCTGGTCGGCGAAGACCTCCAGCGCGAGACGAGAGTCGAGCTCCGGGTCGTTGATTCGTCCGCGCTTGAGCCCGCCGTCCTGATAGTGCTTGACGAGATTGTGATAGGGATTGCGTGGAAAGGCCAGCGGACCGAGTCGCAACGTGTCCACCATCGGCAGACTCAGCAGCCTCAGCCCCGGATTCGCCGCCGCGAGATGCGGCAGGTCGAAGGCGATCAGATTGTGGCCGAGAACGAAGGACGCGCCGTCGGCGAACTCGTCGAGCCGCGCGAGCGCCGACGCCGATCTACCGCCGGACCGGCCCCGGCCGGTATCCCCGCGAACCGCGCCGTAGGCGCGGATACGGCCGTCCGCCTTGCAGACCTCAAGGTCGAGCGAAAGGCAGGGCGGCCGAAACGGTTCGGCCTGTTCCGATACCGGAGCGCCGGCCTCCGCGTCGGCGGGCGGCGAGCGAGAACATCGGCCAATTCTACTTGCCAGCGACAGCGGTTTTCTTCCCCTTGCGGCGGGAAAACGTTTTAACTAGTGTCGCTTCGCGTTCACCACGGCGGTCCGTCTTGCCGTGGCCGACGCGGCGCCCGTAGCTCAGTTGGATCAGAGCACCAGACTACGAATCTGGGGGTCGGGGGTTCGAGTCCTCCCGGGCGCGCCATTTCCCCGCGGGCCGCCGGGCTCAGGTCTTGCCCGAGACCGCTACTCCATGCGAGGGCGGCGGCGCCTTGGTGGTCGCCGCGCCGGCTCCGCTCTCTGGCTCTTCGTCCAGCAGCAGGTGCGCGGTATCCCCCAGCTTGTGCAGTCCCGGCGCGCAGAGCTTGAGGCCCGCGGACGTGAAGATGTTGACCAGGAACGTCACGAAAATCATCACAGAGAGAACCCTGGCGTCGAATGCGCCGAGCTGGAATCCCAGGGCCGCGATGACGTAGGCCATCTCCGCGCGCCCGCACATGCCGGTGCCGACCGAGAACGACTCTAGCCAGCTGAATTTCAGCAGCCGCGCCATGCTGCCGGCGCTGACGATCTGACCGACCAGGAGCACGGTGGTCAGCACCAGCACGAACGCCAGGCTCTCGCCCTTGAGCGCGTCGAACGTGATGTGAAAGCCGAGGGAGATGAAGAAGATCGGACCCAGGAACGAATAGGCGATCCCCTCGAGACGGTCAGTCACCTTCTGCACGAGTTCGGGGCTTGCGACCTTTTCCTCGAAGAACAGGCCCGCGAGATAGGCGCCGAGGATGATATGGAGGCCGATGGCTTCCGCGACCAGCCCGTAGGCGAGCCCTAGCACCAGCACGAACGTGAACCCGTGTCCGTCCCGGTTGCGGAACGGATGCTTGAGTAGAGGGAACCCCCAGTAGCCGATGGCCAGGCCCCCGCCGAAGAACAGCGCGACCTTGATTGTGATCCAGCCTAGCGCCATAGCGTCGACGTCGCCGTGCTGGATGATGCCGAGGGCGAGACTGAAGGCGACCAGCGCCATGAGGTCGTCGATGACGCAGGAGGCGACGACGACCCGGGCCACGCGCGTGTTCTGCAGTCCGAGGTCATGGAGAATCTTGAGAGTGATGACGACGGCCGTGGCGGTCATCGTCAGGCCGACGAACACGGCCGGCACGATGTCGAGGCCGAACGCGAGCGCAGCCCCGAAACTGACGCTGAAGGGAACGATGGCGCCGACCGTCGCGACTCCGATCGACTTTTTCAGCGCCGCGAAAAACTCCCGTGGAGACGTTTCGACGCCCGTATGAAGGAGCAGGAAGAAAATCCCGAGGTTGGCGAGAATCTCGATGATCTCGTTAGGTTCGACCCAGCCAAGAACGGCGGGACCCAGCAAAACCCCCATGATGAGCTCGCCCATGATGGTCGGCAGGCCGATGCGCCGGAAGACGACGGCG
Organism: Alphaproteobacteria bacterium; assembly: GCA_963663355.2. GTDB lineage: Bacteria > Pseudomonadota > Alphaproteobacteria > UBA2966 > UBA2966 > UBA2966. Next base: position 452,081 of record CAXXKS010000001.1, on the reverse strand, counting down.
ACCGACCAGATCACCACCAGCAGAATCAGGAGGTCGCGAAAGACATGATCCATGAGCTGCCCGTTGCAAACATACCGGCCGCCGATCCGGGGGATCGTGCGTCGATCTGATTCATCGGTGAGTGAGAGGAGACGTGCGGGATAACCCTCCGGAGGAGAGGGACCATAGCGTACCCCACCGCAAATGCGAACACCCTTGTGGCGGTGGATCCGACTCCAGCCGTGACCGAAGTCGGGCAAAAAACGTATCGTTGACAGTTCCGGGGAGGCACGCGGACCCATGCCGGCTCGGGCCGGTTCGTGTACTGTGGGTCGATGATCCACGGTCGAACGATATGCGCGCGCTGGGTGGTCGGCCGGCCCCCGCGGTTGTCGTGGGTCGCCGCCGTCGCGGCCGGACTGCTGTGGCTCTGCGTGTTCCAGCCGGGGACGACCGCGTCCGCCGACGCCGCGACGGGCGGCGTCCCCGCCGAGGAACTCGCGGCCGTCGTGGACACGCTCGAGGACGACACCGCGCGGCGGCGGTTCCTGGAGCACCTGAAGACCCTGATCGCCACGCATCCGGGATTCGAGTCCGAGGCCCCGCCGCCCGTGCCGGAGGCGAGTCCCGCGCTGTCCGTCGTCGCCGAGAAGGCGGCCGCCCTAGGCGCTCAGATCGGGGCGCTCGCCGAACTGGTCGGAGACCCGCGCCGGACGGGCGGGTGGATCGCGGATCAGGTCCGGACTCCCGAACGGCGCGAGGTCTGGGTCGACCTCCTGCTGCATTTGGCCGCCGTCGCGCTGGCGGGCGTGCTGGCCGGGTGGTTCGTACACAGGATTCTGGTGCGTCCCAGGGACGCGGTCGAGCGGCGCGAGGCGTCTTCGCTGGCCGTCCGGGCGATATCGCTGGCTGCCCGGACCGTCCTGGACGTTCTGCCCGTCGCCGCGTTCGCCGCCGCCGCGTACGTGGCGGTCGCGGCGTCCGATCCCGGTCCGGCGACGCGGATCGCCGTCGTCGCCGCGGTGAATGCGTTCGCGGTCTCGCGCGGCATCGTCGTCGTCCTGCGGATGCTGTTCGCGCCGCTGGTCCCCTCGCTCCGGCTCATCGACATCGGCGACCAGACCGCGGCGTATGCGTACGTGTGGCTGAAGCGCCTCGTGAACGTGCCGGTGTGGGGGTTCTTCCTGCTTCAGGCCGCACTCGCCGTGGGACTGCCTCCGGCGGGCTATGCGGGTCTGTTGAAGCTGGTCGGTCTCCTGGAAGCGGTCCTGGTGGTCCTGCTGATCCTGCAGACACGCGGGGCGGTCGCCGGCGCGATGAGGCCTGATCGGACATCCCCGTCGCCCGCCGCGCGCGCATGGGACGGGTTGCGGAGCCGCCTCGCCGAGGTCTGGCATATCTTGTGCGCCCTCTACGTCGCGGGCGTGTATGCGATCTGGGCGCTGGACGTTCCCGGAGGGTTCGTTTTCGTCGCCAGGGCGACGGCCGTGACCGTCGCCATCCTGGTCACCGCGCGGCTGGCGGACAGCGTCGCCCGCCGGGGGGTGCGCAGGCTGTTCCGGGTATCCGAAGACATCCATCGGCGCTATCCCCAAGTCGAGCGGCGGGCCAACCGTTACGTTCCGCTGGCCTCCCGGTTCCTTGCCGTCGCGATCTACACGGTCGCGGCGCTCCTGGTCCTGCAGGCCTGGCATCTCGACGTCTTCGCTTGGCTCCTGGGCGAGGCGGGGCGGGTCCTCGTGGCCCGGGCCTTTGCCATCGTGCTGGTCCTTCTGGTGGCGCTGGCCGTCTGGGAGGCGGTCAGCCTGTTCATATCGATTTACCTGGAGCGGGCTGATGCGGAGGACTCGCCGGTCACGGCCAGCGCGCGGGTCAGGACGCTGCTGCCGCTGGCGAGGAACGCCCTGCTGATCGTCACGCTGTCCGTGGTGACGCTGACCGTGCTCTCGGAACTGGGTGTCGATATCGGCCCGCTTCTCGCCGGCGCCGGCGTTGCGGGACTCGCCATCGGATTCGGCGCACAGACCCTGGTCAAGGATGTCATCACGGGCGCCTTCATTCTGTTCGAGGATCAGATCGCGGTGGGCGACGTCGTGAGCGTCGGCGGGTACACGGGGGTCGTCGAGGGGTTGACGGTCCGCACGATCAGTCTGCGGGATCTGCACGGCCGCGTTCACGTCGTGCCCTTCGGCGCGGTCACCGACGTCACGAACTTCACGAAGGAGTTCTCGTATGCGGTCATCGACGTCGGCGTTGCCTATCGGGAGGATACGGACGAGGTCACGCAGCTGCTCGAGGAGGTCGGCGCGGAGCTCAGGGAGGATCCGGAGTTCGCCGACGATCTGCCGGAGCCTCTTGAGGTGATGGGCGTGCAGGAGCTTGCGGACTCCGCGGTCGTCATCCGCGTGCGCCTCAAGACCAGCCCGGGCCTGCAATGGGCCGTCTCGCGCGAGTTCAACCGGCGGATCAAGCGCAAGTTCGACGACCATAAAATAGAGATCCCCTTCCCCCACCAGACCGTCTACCTCGGGGAAGACAAGGAAGGGCAGGCGCCGCCGTTGCGCGTGGCCCGGCATCATCGGGCGGACGGCGCGAGGCCGTCGAGCCGCGCCGCGCCGGACCCTTCGCGCCGCCGCGCCGCCGGCATTCCCAAGGACGGCGAGGAGTAGGCGGGCCCAGACTCTGGGAATCTGGACCGGTAAGTCGCTCGCGGCCCGCGCGGCCCGCGCGTTGACACCGTGCGGCGCCATTACCATACTCCCGGCCTTTCTCCGCTTGGCGCCGGGACGGCTTCGTGCGTCTGGTGGTCAGGCTTGGAATCATGAACACGCCGCTCTACCCGACCTACGCCCGCTACGATGTCGCCTTCGAACGGGGCGAAGGGGCGTACCTGTTCGGCGCCGACGGGCGGCGCTATCTCGATTTCGCCACGGGAATCGCCGTCAACGCCTTGGGCCACTGCCATCCGAAAATGGTGGAGGCCGTGACCCGTCAAGCTGGACGGCTTTGGCACGTGTCGAACCTCTACCGTATTCCGGAACAGGAACAGGTGGCCGCGAAGCTGACGGCGCATTCGTTCGCGGACGCCGTGTTCTTTTGCAATTCAGGTGCCGAGGCCGTGGAAGCGGGCCTCAAGACGGTGCGCAGGTTCCATCACGAGAACGGCGATCCGGGGCGCTGGCGGGTCGTCACGGTGGATGGCGCGTTCCACGGACGTACGCTGGCCGAGCTCGCCGCCGGCCGCCAGGAGAAGCACCTCGCCGGGTTCGGTCCGCCGGTCGACGGCTTCGACCAGGTTCCGTTCGGGGATCCGGAGGCGGTGAAGCGGGCCGTCACGGGCGAGACGGCGGCGATACTCGTCGAACCCGTCCAGGGGGAGGGCGGCGTCCGTCCGATGCCTCCGGGCTACCTCAAGGCGCTCCGCAGACTCGCCGACGCGGAGGGACTCCTCCTGTTCTACGACGAAGTCCAGACGGGAATGGGGCGCACCGGTCAGTTGTTCGCGCACCAGTGGGACGACGACGCCCCCGACGTCATGGCCGTCGCAAAGGCCCTGGCGGGTGGGTTCCCCATCGGTGCCTGCCTCGCCTCCGCCAAGGTCGCCGGCGCCATGACGCCCGGTAGCCACGGATCGACCTTCGGGGGAAATCCGCTGGCCATGGCGGCGGCGGACGCCGTGCTGGATGTCATTCTGGAGGACGGCTTCCTCGACGACGTGCGGCGCATCGCCGGCCTCCTGACCCAGAAGCTGGGGTCCGTCGCGGACGCCTGGCCCGGGATCGTGGAGGAGGTGCGCGGCCTGGGCCTGCTGATCGGACTGAAGTGCGTCGTCCCGGCCGGCGGCGTGGTCGATGCACTCCGCGAAGACGGCCTGCTGACCGTGGCCGCTGGCGACAACGTGGTTCGTTTTCTGCCGCCCCTGATCGTCGACGAACGTCAGGTCGAGGACGCCGTGCGAATTCTCGAAGGCGTATGCGAACGCCTCGGAGGGTAGCCGGGCCCGGAGCACGCCATGGACACGCCACGGCATTTCCTTGACATCGATGCTGTCGACACGCCGGACCTGAGGGCGATTCTCGACGACTCGCTGTGCATGAAGGCCGCGCGGCAAGGGCGCGGCCAAGCCGAGCCGGACGATGGCGCGCCCCGCGCCGGGCGCCTGCTCGCCATGATCTTCGAAAAGGCCTCGACACGGACGCGCGTGTCGTTCGACGTGGCGATGCGGCAGCTCGGGGGCCAAAGCCTCATTCTGCGCGGGGAGGACATGCAGCTCGGCCGCGGCGAGACGATCGGCGACACCGCCTGCGTGCTGTCGAGGTACGTCGACGCCATCATGATCCGCACGTCGACGCACGAAAACCTGCTGGAGATGGCGGCCCATGCGACCGTGCCCGTCATCAACGGACTCACCGACCGTACCCATCCCTGCCAGGTGATGGCCGACGTCATGACGTTCGAGGAGCATCGCGGGCCGTTGGCCGGTAGGGCCGTCGCCTGGTGCGGGGATGGGAACAACATGGCGAGGACATGGATGCACGCCTCGGCGAAGTTCGGGTTCGAGCTCAGGGTGGCATGTCCGCCGGAGTTGGCACCGCCGCCGTCGGAGCTCGAATCGGCGCCGGAGAAGGGCGGGCGCATACAGGTCCGGGTCGTGCGGGACCCGGAGGAGGCCGTCGAGGGCGCGGACTGCGTCGTCACCGACGCCTGGATGTCCATGGGCGACAACGAACTGGAACGGGAACGCCGGCACGATCTGCTCGCGCCCTACCGCGTGGACGAACGCCTCATGAGCCGCGCGCGCCCGGACGCGGTGTTCATGCACTGCCTGCCGGCGCATCGCGGCGAGGAGGTGACAGATGCGGTTATCGACGGCCCCCGGTCGGTGGTCTGGGACGAGGTGGAAAACCGCCTGCACGTCCAGAAGGGCATCTTGGCCTGGTGCCTGCCTTGATCGCCCTGGAATGACGAACGTCTCAACCGGTGTCCTGATCCTGACGGCGGTGCTGCCGCTGTGTTTCTGGGCCGCGTCGTGCGCCGTTCCCGTCCCGCCCGCGGCCCGCCCCGGGGCGGCGTTCGACCACCTGCCCCCGATCCGCCTAGACGTCGCCGAGGTGAAGATCGTCGAGACTTACATGCCGACCCTGCGCGCGCCGCACGTGGAGCACCTGTTCCCCGTCACGCCCCTGACAGCGGTGCGCCTGTGGGCGGTCGAGCGCATCCGGGCAGGGGGAGAGACGCGTCTCGGCCGCGTCGTCGTCGAGGACGCCGGCGTCGTCGCCGTTCCCCTGAAGGTCCGCAAGGGAGTGCGGGGCCTTTTCTACAAGGAGCAGGAAGTTCGCTACGACGCGGCGCTTGAGGTGCGCGTCGAAGTCAGAACGGACCGCGGGTACCGCGAGTCGTTCGCCACCGCCCGCGTGGTCCGCTCGCGCACGGTGTCCGAGGACGTCACGCTGGCGGAACGGGACCAAATCTTCTCCGACATGGTCGAGGAGATGATCCGGGAGCTGAACACCGTGTTGGAGGCCAACGTCCGCGAGCATATGCAGAAGGACCTCCTGTAGGCAGGCCCCGGATCGCCGCAGAGCCGCGTCATCGGGATCCGGCGGCGTGATCAAGAACCCGGCGCAGGAACTCGGCGCAGGTCTCGATTTGCTCGACGGCGATGAACTCGTTCGGCCGATGCGCCTGCATGATGTCGCCGGGGCCGCAGACGACGGCAGGGATGCCAGCCTCACGGAACACGCCGGCCTCGGTCCCGTAGGACACCGCGAAGGTTCGGTTCGTACCCGCGAGGGCCATGATCAGCGCTTCGACGGACGAATCCCGTTCGGGGATCAGCGGTGGGACCCGCGCCAGCGCGTTCGTCTCGATCGACGCCTCGCCGGAGACCCGGCGCAGGCGGGGCAGCACGTCGTCCTCGGCGTATCGCGCGAAGCGCTTGAGGATGCCGTTCTCGTCGGCGTCGGGAAGGGGTCTGTATTCCCATACGAAGCTGCAACGTCGCGGAATGATGTTGAGCGCCGTTCCTCCGGAGATCGGCCCCACACTGACGCTCGTGAAGGGCGGATCGAAGCGGGACCGCGGGTCGGCGGCGGCCCGTTCGTCCTCGGCCACCCGCGACAGGAAGGCGATCAGCTCGGCGGCGGCCATGACGGCATTGACGCCCTTGTGCGTGGCGCTGGAGTGCGCCTCCAGCCCGGTCACGGTGGTCCGGAAGGCGCGGATGCCCTTGTGCGCGTTGACGACCCGCATGTTGGTCGGTTCGCCGACGATGACGGCCTTCGGCGTGGCACCGGGCACGGCGACATGGGGAATCAGGCCGTGGACGCCAGTGCAGCCGACTTCCTCGTCGTAGGAGAAGGCGATGTGAATCGGGACCTCAAGCGGTCGCGACAGGAATTCGGGAACCATCGCCAGCACGGTGGCGCAGAAGCCCTTCATGTCGGCGGTGCCGCGGCCGAACAGCCTGCCGCCGGACTCCACGAGGGTGAAGGGATCCGTGCGCCAGTCCTGGCCGTCCACCGGCACGACGTCGGTGTGGCCCGACAGCACGATGCCGCCGTCCCGCTCGGGGCCGAACGTCGCGTACAGGTTAGCCTTCGTTTTGGTATCGTCGTGAATGATCGCCGCCTCAACGCCGTATCCCGTGAGATGGTCCGCGACGAACCGGATCAACTCCAGGTTCGAATTGCAGCTCGTGGTGTCGAACGCGACGAGTTTCCCGAGAAGCTCCGCAGCCGCGGACGCAGGTTCTGACATGGGACTCCCTCGAAGCGCGGCCGGAAACTACGATAGCGCCGCCGCCGCTACGGCGTCCACCCGCGCGGGCCGTGGCGCCCGCGGTCTCAGGCCCGCCAGAAGCCCGGCGTGAACAGCACCAGCACGGTGAGCAGCTCGAGTCGCCCGAGCAGCATGCCAGCGCTCAGCACCCACTTGGCCGAATCCGGCAGCGTCGCGAAGGTACCTGACGGCCCGATGACGTCGCCGAGCGCCGGTCCCACGTTGGCGATGGCGGTCGCCGCGCCCGAGACGCTCGTCGTGAAGTCGAGGCCGACGGCGGCCAGCGCCAGCGCCAGCGCACCGAACGCCGAGACGAACAGGAAGAAGAACACCATCACCGCCTCGGTGACCGAGGGGTCGAGAGGCTTCCGGTTGTAGGTGGGGACGAACACACCGTGCGGCTGCCGCAACCGGAGAAGCTGGGCGCGCAGCACCGCGAACAGGATCTGGAACCGGAAGACCTTGATGCTGCACGACGTGGACCCCGCGCATCCTCCGACGAACATGAACAGGAAGAACGCCGAGACGGCGAACGTTCCCCACGTCGTGTAGTCGGCGGTCGAGTATCCGGTCCCCGTGACGATCGACGTCACGTTGAAGGCGCAGTCCCGAAGCGTGTCGCGGAACGGCCCACGGGCGTCGCGCCAGCGCCAGCAGAACATGGCGGCGACGCCCAGGACCGTGATACCGCAGAACCAGCGCACCTGGGTGTCCCGCCAGAGGGCGGACGTCCGCCCGCGCACCGCCTCGAAGTAGAGCAGGAACGGCAGGCTCCCCAGGATCATGAAACATACGGCGATCCAGTGCACCGCTGGGGACCGGAAATGGCCGAGCGAGGAGTCCGACGTGGAGAAGCCGCCCGTGGCGATGGTCGTCATCGAGTGAGCGGCCGCGTCGAACGGCGGCATTCCCGCTGCCCAGTACGCGACGAAGCACACGGTGGTCAGAAGGAAGTAGATCGCGGCGATGGTCGTGGAGATCTGGGCCGCCCGCGGCAGCATCTTGCCGGATCGGTCGGACGACTCCATGCGGAACAACTGCATGCCGCCGACGCCCAGCATGGGCAGCACGGCGATCGCCATCACGACGATGCCGATTCCCCCGAGCCATTGCAGGAGCGAGCGCCACAGCAGAATTCCCGGCGGTGCCGAATCCAGCCCCGTCACCACGGTCGATCCCGTGGTCGTGATGCCCGACATCGCCTCGAAGAACGCGTCCGTGTACGTGAGCTCCAGTTCGGAGAACGTGAACGGCAGGGCGCCGAACGCCGCGACGACGATCCAGCTCATGGTCGTCAGGACGAACGCCTGCCGGATGCCGAGAAGCCCGAACCGTGAACGGTTCATCAGCACGAAGATGCCGCCCGCGAACAGCGTCAGAAAGGCCGACGCCAGGAACACGGGCCAGTCCGGATTGAGGGCGGCCGCGTCCACGGTGGCCGGAATCAGCATCGCGGTGCCGAGCAGGATCAGCAGGAGCCCGACGATGAAGAAGATGGGGCGATAGTCCATCGGCGCCGGTCAGAGGTTCACCGAGCCGCTCCGGTGGTCGATCAGGGACATGAACTCGCGCCGGGTCCGGGAGTCGCTTCTGAACCTACCGAGCATCTGACTGGTCACCATGGTGACGCCGGGCTTGTGGACGCCGCGCATCGTCATGCACTGGTGCGCGGCCTCCACCACGACACCGACCCCCTGGGGCTCCAGCACGTTGTTCACCGTGTTCGCGATCTGCGCGGTGAGCTTTTCCTGTATTTGCAGTCGCTTGGCGTAGGCCTCGACGACCCGGGCGAGTTTACTGATCCCGACGACCCGGCTCGTCGGCAGGTAGGCGACGTGCGCGCGGCCGATGATCGGGAGCATGTGGTGTTCGCAATGGGACTCGAAGCGGATGTCCCGCAAGACGACCATCTCGTCGTACCCGCCCACCTCCTCGAACGTCTGTTTCAGGTATCCGACCGGGTCGTCCGCGTAGCCGCCGAAGAATTCCTCGTAGGCGCGGATGACCCGTCTGGGTGTACCGGCCAAGCCTTCGCGGCCCGGATCGTCGCCGAGCCACGCGATGAGGGTCCGGACCGCGTCCTCCGCCTGCGCCCGGGTGGGCCGCGCTCGCGGGGTGGCGTTCGCATCGTCGTTCTCATCCGCTTCGGCGGTCATTCGCGCGGTCAACGGGCGTCTCCTCGGCTGGCTGATGTCCTGTCTCTTGTCATGCCGCCGCGTGGTCCGTCGGTCCGCCAGCGACGTTCCGGGCCACCGGTGCGAACTCCGGAGCCGCCACGCTAGTTGATCGACTTCCGCTGGTAGGGGCTGTCCAGAGAGAATGCGGGAATATCGATCTCGAACCTCTCGCCCCGCTCCGATTCCATTTCGTAGTGGCCGAGCATGATGCCGGACGGCGTGGGCAGAGGCGTTCCACTCGTATATTCGAAGGACTGGCCCGGTTGCAGGATGGGCTGCTCGCCGACCACTCCCGCGCCCCGGACCTCCTGGATGCGGCCCGTCGCGTCCGTGATATGCCAGTACCGCGACCGCAGCTGGACGGTCTCCGATCCCTGGTTCTCGATGCGGACCCGATAGGCCCACACGTAGTGATCATCCGACGGCGAGGACTGGTCATCGAGGTACGTGGGCTTGACCGTGACCTCGATCGACCGCGTCGTGTGGCTATACATGATCTGCTCCGAGGCGAGTGCCGATCCGGCCATTCGTATCCCGGTCGGACTATCGATCCAAGGCCCGGCAATGTCCAGTAGCCGCGGGACCGTCCTGTCCCGGTGTGTTCAACGGAACCCGAAAGTATGGTATCCGAACGTTGGGCCGGTCGCTGGCGGGCGGGCGTAGCTCAATGGCAGAGCAGAAGCTTCCCAAGCTTACGACGGGGGTTCGATTCCCCTCGCCCGCTCCAACGCCTCGCCGGAGCCGGACCGGTTCGCGATCAGGCCGACGGTTTCATCGTCTGTAGGGAACCGCCCGAGCTCCTGCTTGGAGAACCTCAACGCGCCGTCCACGGTGACCTCGAAGTCGCCCGTGTTTCCCTTGACGAGCCGGACGTCGGCGTCCGGCGCTTCGGCCAGGATCCGTTCCCTCGCACGGAGGGCCTGGGGCTCGTAGTTTCAAACGGAGCAGTAGGCGATCTGGATATTCATGCTCGGCCATGCCTCCGGTAGAGCCGGAGTCGCCATCCTACGGGATCGGCGCTTCCGGGCCAATGGTTCCCTGCGCGTCCTTGATGCAGCTGGCGACGAGGACTTCGCTGCACAGGCCGCCTGGGCACACGACGCGGCGGAAACGGGCCTCCCAATCGTCCGCGTAGATGTACCGCCACAGCCTCATGGGCCGGCAACCGCCGACGAGGACGGGGCTGATCAGGTAGGCGAGCCGCCACAGCCCGGTCGCCAGCTTGGCGCCGAAGCCGTGGGCCGCGGTCAGCGACGCTAAGCACAGCAGGCCGCCCGGCCGCAGAATCCGGTGCGCCTCCCCGAGCAGCCTGCGGATGTCGTCGGTGCTCAGGAGATCGCATACGTAGGTGCAGATGAACCTGTCGTAGCCGGAGTCGGTAGCTTCGAGAGCCATGTCTCCGGTCGTGAGACGTACCTCGGTCCGCGACGGCCACCGCGCCAGCCGCTCGCGGGTCAACCCGAACATGGTGTCGCTCACGTCCACCGCCGTGTAGGTCGCCTGTTTCGGCAAATGGTCGCGCAGCAGGCGTTCGGCCAGGCGGCCGGTGCCGCATCCAAACTCGAACACGGCGGTCGCCTCGCCGAACTCGGCGTTCTCGATCAGCAGCTCGAGGGGGCGCTCTTCGAAGAGCATGCCGCGATCCTGCCTGGCTCCGAAGCGGTCGTAGAACCTCTTGGCCCGGTCATGGGAGAGCGTGCGCACGGTCAGCGCCCCGGCCCGCCCGCCGCTGGACGCGCCGATGCCGTGAGGGTCTCCCGCCACCGCGCAAGGGGGGGGAACAGGACCGTTTCCCGTTTGGGCGGAAATGACGAAACAGCACCGCCTTCTCCGTCGTTCCCGCGTAAGCAGGAATCCACGTTCCGACACGACGGCAGCTCGGCGGCCCTGCGGAGTTTCATGAACGGGCGGGAAACGTTTCGGCGGGATGAGGCATGGCGTTACCGTAGTTACCGAGGGCGAACGAAGTCCACGAGCCGCGCCCGTCCGTACGCGACGTCGGACCAGGACCGCGTGTCGACGGACAGGACGGCAAGCGCCGCCGTCGGAAATTTCGCGCGCATCTCGCCGGACCGGGCGTGCCCGCCGCCTGTTTCGAGCCGAATCGCCAACTCCTGTATTCCTGGATTGTGGGCAATGACGAGGAGGCGCCCGATTCCGTCGGATATGCGGTGAATCGTCCGCAGGAGTTCTCCGGAAGACGCCATGTACAGGCCCTCGGTCGACGTGGATCGAACCTCGCCGCCGATCGATTTCCCCATAAGTTTCCACGTTTCGCGCGCGCGGCGTGCCGCAGAGCACACGACGAGTTCCGGGATGGGGCCCTTGTCCGCGATGTAGGCGCCCATCCGCGAGGCCGCCGTTCGACCCCGTGCGCCGAGCGGCCGGTCGAAGTCGTCGAGGCCGGGATCGTCCCAGCTCGACTTGGCGTGGCGCATGAGAAGCAGTGATTTAAGCATTCGACCGAAGATCGTCTGTGCCGCCCGGGTTCTAACGCCTGGGCACGAGCCGCGACAAGACCGGCTGCGGCTTCGTATGCGGCTGGGTAGAACGGGCCGCTATACTGGGACCGGGCCTCGGCCGCGCGGCGCAGGATGGGATCGTTAAGGTTGAGGGTGTCGAAGGCGGCGAGACCGAGCGGGAGAGCGGAATGGCGAACACGAGCTTTTCGATAAACACCTTCTCCTGGATCTGGACCCACGCCATCGAAGACTGCCTCAATCACCTCGCGGATCGGGGACATACGCGCTTCGAGGCGATCATGACACCGGGGCACCTGTGGGCGGCGGAGCTCGACGCACCGGCGCGCAAGGCCGTCGGCAGGCTGCTCGACAGCCGGGGGCTCGCGTTCACGTCCTTCAATCCGGGCGGCTGGGACAACAACATGGTGAGCCCTTCGCGAGAGATGCGCGATCACAGCCACCACTATCTCGGCGGCGTCGTCGATCTGGCGGGGGAGTGGGGGGTCCCGGCGGTGGTCGTTTCGCCGGGCCTCGCGCGGCCGCTGCTGGCGGCGCCCCGGGCGCGCATGATGGATTGGCTCAGGGAGAGCCTCGACCGCCTCGTGCCCGAGGCCGAGCGCGCGGGAACGGACCTGCTGTTCGAGAACATTCCCTACACGTGGCTTCCCAAGGCCGCGGATCTGATGACGGTTCTCGACGAGCTGGGATACGGCGACTCCCTGGCGATCGTCTACGACGTGGCCAACGGCGTGTTCGCCAAGGACGACCCCGTCGCCGACATCGCGCTTGTGGAGTCGCGAATGAAGCTGGTGCACATCTCGGATACGACGACGGAGGAGTTTCGCCACGGTCCCATCGGGACCGGCGACGTTCCGTTCCGGGAGGTGGCCGCGGCGTTGCGGCGCGCCGGGTACGGGGGGCCGGTTGTGCTGGAGATCGTATCGTCCGAACCCGACGTGGATTTCCCGGAGGGAATCGAGAAATTGGGCGCGATGGGCTGGTAGGCGCCGTCGGAGCCGATTTTTTAAGGGAGTGACGATGTCCTACGTGCATACGGCGCATCTGGTGCTGAAGCCGGAACACGTCGACCGGTTCAAGGAACGGATACGGCGCCACGCGGCGGTGTGCCTCGAGGTTGAGGACGGTTGCTTGGTGTTTCGCACGCTTCAGGACCGCAACGATCCCACGCGCTTCATGATGTTCGAGGTGTACGCCGACGAGGCGGCGGACGAGGCGCACCGCGACTCCGCACATTTCAAGGAGTTGAGAGCCGAGATCGACGGGTGGGTCGCCCGGCGGGAGTGGTGGTTCTGGGAGGAGTTTCCGGAGTCCTGACCGGTTCCGGCCCAACCGGGACCGCTCCGCGAAACGCAAGCAGGAAAGGCAGGTATCGATGCCCAACATGAAAGGCGGCGAATACATCGTCGACTTCCTTATCCGCGAGGGAGTGCCGTATACCTTCGGAGTCTGCGGACACGGAACCGTCGGCATCCTCGACGCCATGTACGAGCGGCGGAGCGAGATCACACTGGTCTCTCCGCGCCACGAGCAGACTGCGGGCCACATGGCTGACGCCTGGTGGCGAGTCCGGCACGAGCCGGTCGCGACACTTACGTCCTGCGGTCCGGGTTCCGTTAACATGATGCTGCCGCTCGCCAACGCATTTCTCGACTCGTCCGCCTATCTGGCCATCACGGCGAACGTTCCCACACAACACTTCGGGTTGGGGGCGTTCCAGGAGATCTACCGCCATCAGCCCGCGGACTTCCCGTCGAGCGTCCGGCCGTACGTGAAGAGGTGCCTGCAGCCGACGCGGGTGGACATGCTGCCTCTCGCCATGCGCCAAGCTATGGCGGTGGCGACCGGCGGCCGGCCGGGACCGGTCTGCGTCGACGTGCCCTACAACGTGTTCCAGGAGGAGGGCGACGTCACGTACGAACCGTCCAACCGGCGCGTTCTGGCCGGGCGTCCGGGCGCGTCGCCGGAGGACGTCCGCCGCATCGCGGACCTCCTGTACGCGGCGGAAAGGCCGCTGATTTACGTTGGTCACGGGGTCGCATCATCCGGGGCGGGCGCAGAGCTGACCGAGCTCGTCAAAACGCTTCGGTTCCCCGTGGGGTCCATGCCCAACGGCATGGGAACCGTCGATGCCCGCGACCCCCTCTATGTCGGCTACAACGGCCGCAACGGCGCCTATCAGGCTAACCAGGCCGGTCGGCACTGCGATGTACTCCTCGCCGTCGGCGTGCACTTCGACGACCGGTCGTCGTCCAGTTGGCTGCCCGGCTACTCCTGGAACATTCCCCCGGCCAAGCTCATTCATGTCGACATTGATCCGGGAGAACTCGGCCGGGCCTATCCCCCGGAGGTGGGCATCGTCGCCGACGCGCGGACCTTCCTCCGCCAGCTTCTCGAAGAGGTGGGCCGGCGGGGCGCCCCGGACCCGGCGCGGACCGCCGCCTGGCGCGCCGAGATCCGGTCCTGGAAGAATGAGTGGGAACGCTTCCTGGCGCCGAAGTTCGAGGGGAGCGCGTCTCCGGCCACGCCCGAGGGCATCGTCCGAGACGTCCGGCGCGTCCTCCCGGATGACGGCATTCTGGTGCTTGACGTCGGAGCGCACCACAACTGGTTCGTCCAGTTGTGGGAGGCCCGCCGTCCCCGCTCGATGCTCAACGCGTTCGGGTTCGGGGCCATGGGGTTCGGAACCAGCGGCGTGCTGGGCGCCAAGCTCGCGGCGCCTGAACGGGCGTGCGTCGCTGTGGTGGGGGACGGGAGTTTCATGATGACGCCCCACGCCGTGGCGACGGCGGTCGAGTACGGCATCGCGGCGGTCTGGGTGGTCTGGAACAACTTCGGCTGGACATCCATCCGGGATATTCAGCTGGGGATGTTCCAGGGCCGGGAGCTCGGCACGCTATTCTACAGGGACGGGGAGCGCTACAACCCCGACTTCGCCATGATGGCGCGCGCTGCCGGGTGCGAGGGGCTCACCGTGACCCACAATAAGGACTTCGCCGGCGCGCTGGAACACGCGCTCGGCCTCGGCAAGCCCTGTCTCATCGATGCCCACGTCGACGGCGATATCAGGCCGGTGCCTACGGGGGCGTCCCAGTATCCGCCGCTGCCTGAGAAGACGCCTGCCTACGGAGAGAGGTTCGTCCCCGAACCCGTTCCGGGAGATTAGCCGCGGGGACGGGACCCGCCGGCCCGTGACAGGCGCGCCGCGTGTACCCGGCGGGATTCACGTTGCGTCCACGGGACGGGTTCCGCCCGGGCCCCGGCGCGCGCTTGTCGCTGTTCTACTGGTGCCTGTTCCTGGTCATCGGGGTCTATGTGCCCTTCTGGCCGGTGTGGCTGGAAAGCCGGGGCATGACGACGGCGGAGATTGGCCTCCTGCTCGCAGTGGGCATATGGGTGAAGGTGTTCGCCAATCCGCTCGTCGGGCACGTGGTGGATCGACGGGGCGACAGGCGCCGTCCAATGATCGCCCTGGCGGGCGCCAGCCTGGCGTTCGCCCTGCTGTTCGCGACAGCGTCCGGGTTCTGGACGCTGTTCCTGATCTCCGGCCTGTTCGGCTTCGCGCTCTCGTCGCTGTTCCCGCTTTCCGACAATCTGACCGTGCGTGTTGCCGGCGAACGGGAGCTGCAGTACGGACGCATTCGGCTGTGGGGGTCCATCAGTTTCATCGTGGCCGCGATTCTGGGCGGCCGCGTTCTCGAAGGCCGCCCCGAGGGATGGGTTCTCGCCATGGTGCTGGCGGCGGTGGCCGCCACTTGGCTGTCGACGTTCCTCCTCCCCGATGCCCGCTGGCCGGCTCAGCGGGGGAGGACGCCGTCGTCGCTGCCGCTGCTGCGCAATCCCGTGTTCCTTCTCTTCCTCGCCGCCGCCAGCCTCATACAGTCGAGCCACGCGGTCTATTACGGGTTCGCCACCCTCTACTGGCGTTCGACGGGCCACTCCGACGCGACGATCGGATGGTTGTGGGCGGAGGGCGTCGTCGCAGAGGTGGTGCTGTTCGTCTTCGGCGGAACGCTCCTCGCCCGTCTCGGGCCGGTGTGGCTGGTAGCCGCCGCCGGACTGGCGGGCACCCTGAGATGGGGCGTTACCGGACTGACCGCCGATTTCGTGCCCCTGTTCGCGGTTCAGGCCCTGCACGCCTTCACGTTCGCGGCCACCCATCTGGGCGCCGTCCACTTTATCGCCCGGGCGGCGCCACCCAGCCTGTCCGCCTCGGCGCAGTCGATCTATTCGGCGCTCGGCACGGGAGTCGGCTTCGGTCTGACCATGCCCTTGGCGGGATACCTGTATGCTAACTTCGGCGGCGGTGCCTTCCTGTTCATGAGCATGATGACCTTGGCCGGCGCCGGCTGTGCGGCGCTCCTGGCGCGGCGCTGGGACGGAGGTCCGATCCCGTTGCGCGGCGGTTCAGGCCCGGCGTGAGCCGTCCCGGTCCGGCACCGGGATGTCCGGAACCCACAGGTAGCCGTCGGGGTCCACGATATGGGCTTCGCGAAGCCCGTGCGGCTTGTCGCCGGCTCCGTCGAGGACGGTGTACCCGCGCTCGCGGGCGGCCCGCTCCGCTTCGTCGGGATCGCGGCCGTGCAGGCGCAGTTCGGTTCCGATCCCCCGGATGAGTCCGCCGTCCAGGCTGCCGTGGAGCGGATGGTCCCGGTAGGTGTGGTCCGCGTGCAGCATCCATTCCGCGCCGCGAAACCGCAGGACCGCGAAGTCCGGGTCGGCGTAGACGACCTCCGCGCCCAGCACTTCGCGCTGGAACGCCAGCGCGGTTTCGATGTGGCGGACCAGCAGGTTCACGGTGAGGCCCGACAGGGACCGGCCATAGTCCGGCGCCGGCATCCACGGTTCTCCGGTTCTCAACTTCATACGGTTCCCCCCTGTCCGGCCACCTGGCCGGGAGGTCGGTGAGACGAGCTGTCCCGGGGGCGGTTTGTGTCAGCTTCCCCTCTCAAGTACGTTACACTCAAGACGTGGGGTCACGGGGGTGTTGACTGGTCCCCGAGGAACATGGATTCCCGCGTAAGTGGGAATCCATTGCGATTCTTCCTCATCGTTACTGCCGCGACTAGGCCGCCGCGTCGTGGGGTATTGGCTTGTCTCGACTTCTTCGGCATCGGTGGCAAGTACTCCATAGTCCAAATTCCAAAGGTGGTCTTCGGAGACTCTTCGGTCGACGCGCGCCAAGTCAGTGAAAGAAGTTCTTCTTTTTACCTCGGTACGGACCGATGACCGAATTCCTGTTCGACGGCCCGCCGGATGCCCGCCGTGGAGTGATCCTCGCGCACGGCGCCGGCGCGCCGATGGACAGCCCCTTCATGGCCGCGTTCGCCGGGGGACTCGGCATGGCCGGTCTCCGCGTCGCGCGGTTCGAGTTCCCGTACATGGCCCGGCGCCGCGACGACGGCAGGCGGAGGCCGCCGGACCGGGCGCCCGTGCTGATAGAGTGTTGGTGCGCCGCCGTGGACGCCCTGCATCGGACCGGGATCCTGCGCGGGCGGCTGGTCATCGGGGGGAAGTCGATGGGCGGGCGGATCGCCAGCCTGATCGCCGACGGGGCGGGGGTCTCGGGTCTGGTCTGCCTGGGGTATCCCTTCCATCCCCCGGGCCGGCCCGGGCGCGCCCGGGTCGATCATCTCGGGTCGCTCCGGACCCCCACCCTCATCGTCCAGGGCGAGCGGGATAAGCTGGGGACGCGCGAGGACGTGGCCGGTTACACTTTGTCGTCCGCGATTCGCCTGCATTGGCTTGCCGATGGCGACCACGGCTTCAGGCCACGCAAGGCTTCCGGCCGGACGGAAGCGCAAAATTGGGAGGAGGGGATCCGGGCCGTGGCGGAGTTCGTCGCTCAGGACGTTTGAATGTCCTCGATCAGCTTGTGGAGGGCGGAATGGTCGAGATCGCCCCACCCGCGCGCCAGCAGCTTGTCGTAAAGCTCCAGGTTGAGGTTAAGGGCAGGCAGATCGATCCCGAGGGCGGACGCGAACTCCACAGCCTCGAACATGTCCTTGCGCTGGGTCCTGGCGCGGCCTCCGGGGTCGAAGTCGCCGTCGATCATGCGCTTCCCGTGCAATTCCAGAATCCGGGATGTGGCGAACCCTCCCATCAGTGCGTCGCGGACCCTGGCCGGATCGACGCCGGCCGCCGCCGCCAGGACCAGGGCTTCCGCCACGGCGCCGATGGTCAGACCGACGATGACCTGGTTCACCGTTTTCGTCACCTGACCCGCGCCGACGTCGCCGACGTGGCTGACGTTCCGGCCGAGAACCTCGAAGACGGGCTTGGCGCGGCCGAAGGCGTCGGAGTTGCCGCCCGCCATGATCGACAGCGCGCCGTCCCGCGCGCCGACGGCGCCGCCCGAGACGGGGGCGTCCACGTAACGGCCGTCGGCACCGGCCACCGCCGCTGCGAACCTCCGCGTGGCCATGACTGCCGTCGTCCCCATGTCGATGACGAGAGCGTCCGGCCGGAGGCCTTCGACGACGCCGCGCCCGCCCAGCAGGACAATCTCCACCGCGTCCGTATCCGGCAGCATGAAGATCAGCGTATCGGCGGTCTCCGCGACGTCCCTGGGGTCGCGGGCGGGGCGGAGTCCCTTGGCGGACAGATCCTCGACCACCGCCCGGCTCCGATTGTGGCCGACCACGGACGCGCCGGCCGCGAGGAGGTTCTCCGCCATCGGCCGTCCCATCAGCCCGAGCCCGATGAACCCGATCGTCCGTCCGTCCAGCGCTGCCGTTCGAGCCATCATCGGTGTCCCGTGCTACGCCCTCCGATAACGCGCGCGAACGCACCGTTCGATCGCGGACCGGCCATCCTCCGTGAGATCGCGTACGCACCATAGGGGACCCGGCGCGGCGACGGCAAGGACGAGGCCTATAGGCGCGGCCGGAGAAACGTTCGGGTGATTTCGACCGCTTCCGCGAGGCCGGCGCGTTCGGCCTCGACGCCGTCCGGAAACGCGTCGAGAAGGCGCGAGGGGGTCGACCGGTCGAGCAGGACGAACACCCCGCGGTCCGTGGCGCGCCGGATCAACCGGCCGTAGGCCTGTTTCAATCGCAGGCGCGTGATCATGTCGTCGTAGCGGTTTCCGCCGAAAACCGAACGTCGGGCCTTGTGGAGGATGTCCGGGCGCGGCCAGGGAACGCGGTCGAAGACGATGAGCCGCAGGCTATCTCCCGGGACATCCACCCCGTCGCGCACCGCGTCGGTTCCGAGCAGGCAGGAATCGGTTTCGGCGCGGAAGATGTCCACCAGAGTCGATGTGTCGATCGCGTCCACATGCTGGGCGTAGAGCGGCAGGCCCGCCGTCTCCAGAGGCTCGGCGATCCTCCGATGAACCCGGCGCAGCCGCGCGATGGCTGTGAACAGGCCGAGTGCGCCTCCGCCGGCCGCCCGGAACAGCTCGCGATAGGCGGCTGCGACCTGATCGGGGTCGTCCCGCCGCACGTCGGAGACGATCAGGACGCGCGTCTGCCGGCGGTAGTCGAACGGTGACGACACGCTGCTGCGCCGTGCCGGAAGGGCGAGGTGCTGGACGCCCGTCCGGATCTCCGCGGCCATCCAGTCTTCGCTATCATCGGCGTTCCGGTCCCGCAGGCTGGCCGACGTGACGACGGCGCCATGGGTCCGGCTCAACACCGACTCGGCGAAGGGGATCGTGGGATCCACCCAGTTCCGGCGCATGCCGATATCGACCGTCCTGCCGTCCGTTCGACCGACCTCGAACCGGTCGACGAAGGCGTCGGGTGGGGTTCTGCCGATATCGTCGAGCATGGCCGCCCACGTTCGCACCGTGTCGGCCCGCCGGTTCAGGCCGTTGCGGGCGGCTTCGATGCGCACGCGCATGGGCGGATCCAGTTCGGAGGCGTCGGCGTCGAGACGCTCGGCGAGAAAGCGGCCGAGGGACGTCAGCGGCTCGATGAGCGTCCGCAGGGCCACGCCCGCGCCCCGCGCCGCGGCGGTCAGCGTTTCCGCGGGACGGGACGTGTCGGACTCGAGGCTGTATCCACGCCCGGTCTTCGGCTGCCGCGCCCGCACGTGCTCGCAGACGCCGGCGAGAAACGCTTCCAGGGGTCCGCGGGGCCGGTCCCCCTCGATTCGGGCGAGCCATCCGGGGTCCGGCAGTACGGCCGCGGCGCGCACGGCTGCCGACAGCATCTTCCGACCCGCCTCGTGCTCCGCCACGAGGTCGGCCACGCGGCGCTCGAGGCCCCGGGCACGTCGCCGTCGCCCTTCGGCTCCCCGGATCCAGTGCCTTAGTTCCACTGCTTCCTGTCCGCTCAGGTGGGTGGAGAAGGCGCTGTCCGCCGCGTCGAACAGGTGATGTCCCTCGTCGAACACGTAGCGGGTGGGGACCTCGCGATCGTCCCCCGCCGTCGCCGCTTGGACCATCACCAGGGCATGATTGGCAATCACGAGGTCGGCGTACCGCGACTTCCGCTGCGCGATCTCGATGAAGCAGCGGCGGTAATGGGGACACGCGGAATAAACGCATTCGCCCCGGCGGTCGGTCAGCCCGACCGTGTGCTCGGCACCCAGCAGATGGGCCAGCCACGCGGGGAAGTCGCCCCCCGTCATGTCGCCGTCGCGCGTGGCCAGGGCCCAGCGCGCCATCAGGCCGAGAGCGACGCCGCCGCCCCCGAGGACCGCGCGGCCCGCGTTCTCCTCGAAGTTGAGAAGACAGAGGTAGTTCTCCCGTCCCTTGCGGACGACGGCCTTCGCCGTCTTCTCCGCGCGATCCGGAAACAGGCGGTCCAGTTCCTGGTCGATCTGCCGCTGGAGGTTCCTGGTGTAGGTCGAAAGCCAGACCGTGCCGCCGTTGCGGTCGGCCCAGAGGCCCGCCGGGGACACGTACCCGAGGGTTTTGCCGACTCCGGTCCCCGCTTCGGCGAGCACGACGTTGGGTTCGCCGACCGACTCCGGCGGGGCGAAAGCCGGCGTGACCGCCTGCGTGTAGGCCCGCTGCTGCGGACGCGCCTCGGCTCCCTCTCCCAGAAGACGTTCGAGCTGGGTCTCCGCCTCGCCGGGCGGGACGGGAGCATGGCCGGGCGGTGGCGGCGGCGCGCGCTCGTCCCACTCCGGCAGGTGTTCCCAGATCGCGAGACCCTTGCGCACGGCGTTCGGGCCGGCGTCCGCCTCGTCGATCCCCAGGGCCGCGAGCACGTACGGCGCCCAGATCCAGCCCGAGGCCGCGAGGCTCCGGGCGGACGAAACCAGCCGGGCATCGTGTCCCCGGTCCGCGAGCTCGGCGAGGAGACGGCCCGTCGCCCGGTGCAGCGTCACGGCCGCGTCCTCCAGCAGGCCGGGCGCGGGGAGGTTCAGCGCCCTGGCGACGCCGGCCGGCGTGGGCAGGCAGAACCGGGCGGGGCGGACGAACGCGAACAACTCGAGCACGTCCAAGGCTTCGAAACGCCGGACCGAGAGGCGGCGTGCGACGCCCGGCCGGTAGCAGACGATAGTGGGCTCCTCGGCGATCCGCCGCGCTGCGGCCTCGACGCCGAGCTCCGAGATCTCGCCGTCGGCGGTCAGCCAGACCGTGCGGCTCAGGCCCGCGACCGCGACGGGGGACTGGGGGACCGCGCTCGAGCGGCTGGGGACCGGCGGGCGGGACGTGTCGGCCTCGAGCGCCATGGCGGCAGTATATCGGCCGGTCCGCCGGGCCACCACGCGGCGCCGTTGACCGTATTTCCGCTTCCGCCTAGGTTCGCCCCTCCGCAAGGCGTTTGGGGTTTGGGATACGCGGTCGATGGGTTCCGATCGTCATCCGGCGCTCGACAGCAAGGCATGGCCGTTCGTGGAGGCGGGCAAGCTCCTCGACCGCCTCGACTCGGGTCCCAACCCCAAGGGCCACGTCCTGTTCGAGACCGGCTACGGTCCGTCGGGACTGCCCCACATCGGTACCTTCGGCGAGGTGGCGCGGACCGCGATGGTGCGGAACGCGTTCTCCCTGCTCGGTGGCGCGCCCTCCCGCCTGTTCGCGTTCTCCGACGACATGGACGGCTTGCGCAAGGTGCCGGACAACATCCCGAACCGGGACATGGTCGCCCGGCACCTGGGGAAGCCGCTCACCGGCGTGCCGGACCCCTTCGGAACCCACGACAGCTTCGGTCATCACAACAACGCGCGCTTGCGCGCGTTCCTGGACGACTTCGGGTTCGACTACGAATTCGTCTCGGCGACCGAATGCTACCGCACCGGCAGGTTCGACCGCGTACTGACGCGCGTTCTCGAGCGCTACGATGAGATCGTCGGCATCGTCCTGCCCGAGCTCGGTTCCGAGCGCCGCGCCACATACAGCCCCTTCCTGCCGGTGTGTCCGGATACCGGCCGGGTGCTGCAGGTTCCGATCGAGCACCGCGACGCCGGCGCCGGGACGGTGGCCTACCGGAACGAGGCGGGGCGCCTCGTCGAGGTCCCCGTGACGGGCGGCCGCTGCAAGCTTCAATGGCGGGTGGACTGGGCGATGCGCTGGGCAGCGCTCGGCGTCGACTACGAGATGTCGGGCAAGGACCTGATCGATTCGGTCAGGCTGTCGAGCCGGATTTGCCGAATCCTGGGGGGGACGCCGCCAGAAGGCTTCACCTACGAACTCTTCCTGGACGAGAACGGGGAGAAGATCTCCAAGTCCCGGGGAAACGGGCTGGCCATCGAGGAATGGTTACGCTATGCGGCGCCGGAAAGCCTCTCGCTCTATATGTATCGCTCGCCCCGCAAGGCGAAGCGGCTCTACTTCGACGTGATCCCCAGGGCCGTCGACGACTATCTCGACGCGCTGCGGAAGTTTCCGGACCAGACCCCCGAGGAGCGGTACGCGAACCCCGTATGGCACGTCCACGACGGCCGCCCGCCCGGAGAGGACGTTCCCGTCACCTTCGCCATGCTTCTCAACTTGGCAAGTGCCTGCAACGCCGAAGACAAGTCGGTGCTGTGGGGGTTCATCGGCAACTACGCGGAGGACGCGAGTCCCGAAACACACCCGATCCTCGACTCGCTCGTTGGCTTCGCGCTCGCCTATTACGAGGGTTTCGTGAAGCCGGCCAAGCGCTACCGCCCGCCTGGCGACCGGGAGCGGGCGGCCCTGGAAGACCTCGCGGCGGCGCTGGTGGCGTTCCCGGAGGGCGCCGACCCGGACGCCATCCAGCACGAGGTGTACGAAGTCGGCAAGCGCCACGGCTTCGGGACTCTCCGGGACTGGTTCCGGGCCCTCTACGAGATTCTGCTCGGCCAGTCCCGAGGTCCGCGAATGGGATCGTTCATCGCGCTTTACGGCATCGACGAAACGGTATCCCTCGTGCGCCGAGCTCTGGCCGGTGAGGACCTTTCGGGGTCCGGCCCCGGCGGGGCGGACGGATAGGACCGGCCGGGCCTTCCGCCGCTAGAACACGCTGGTGGATTTGGCGAACTCGAAATAGAGGTCGTGGGCCCTGGTGGCGACGGGGCCGGGCTGCAGGTCGCGGTCCTCCAGTCTCGTGACCGGCATGACCTTGCCGTAGTTCCCCGTGCTGAACACCTCGTCGGCGGCCATGACGTCGTCCCAGGTCATCGTGCGCTCCTCGACCGGCACGCCGTCGTCGGCGAGGAGGTCCATCACGCGCCTTCGCGTCACCCCGGCGAGGAACGTCCCGTTGTCGACCGGCGTCGAGGCCACGCCGTCCTTGGCGATCCAGATGTTCGCCGTGGCGAATTCGGCGACGTTGCCGTTCGGGTCCCGGATGACCGCGTTGTCGAATCCGCGCTCCTCCGCTTCGCGCAGCGCGCGTTGCGAGTTCGGGTAGAGGCACGACGCCTTGGCGTCCGTCGGCGCCATGTCCCTGGCGGGGCGTCTGTAGCTCGACAGGCAGGCCGAGAAGCCCATGAAGCCCGGCAGCGGACTGTCGTAGACGGCGAGCACGAATTTCGTGCTGTCGGGCTCGGGAAGGACGAACCCCTCCGTGGCGTAGAACATGGGCCGGATGTAAAGCTCCGCGTCCCTCGGGCACTTGCGCACCGCCTGCCGGCACAGGTCCGCTACCTCGCTGGCGTCCAGCTTTGGCTCCAGGCCCATGGCGACGGCCGAATTCACGAGGCGGACGCAGTGGGGTTCGAGGTCGGGCACCAAGCCCCCGAACGCCCGGGCGCCGTCGAACGCGACCGACGACATCCAGAACGCGTGATCCATGGGACCCGTGAGCCTGGGGTTCTCGTCCGTCCAGTCGCCGTCCGCGTAATAGATGCCGGCCATGGCTCCGTTTCCGTCCTGGATGGCGCCGGGGAGGCCGGCGCCGTGTCTCGACCGCAGCATATCCGCGAACCGGGGATTGTCCAGAAGTCCCCGCGGTTACGCCGCTTGCGGTACAGTGCCCGTCCCGTGGCCGGACTCTTCGACATCGCAGCACCGCTTCTGCGCCGCCTCGACCCCGAGGTAGCGCACCGCCTGGCCATCCTGGGCCTGCGCGCGGCGCCCGCGCCGCGGACCGTCCCCCTCGATCCGCCGTCTCTCGGGACGCGCGTCCTCGGCCTGGACTTCCCCAACCCCGTGGGTCTGGCGGCCGGGTTCGACAAGCACGGGGAGGTGCCCGACGCGATGCTGGCGCTGGGGTTCGGCTTCGTCGAGGTCGGCAGCGTGACGCCCCGGCCCCAGACCGGAAACGCCCGTCCCCGCGTGTTCCGCCTGGAGGAGGACCGGGCGGTCGTCAACCGCTACGGATTCAACAGCGACGGCTTGGCCGCCGTCGCGGACCGCCTGCGGGCGCGCGCCGGCCGGCCCGGACTCGTCGGCGTCAACGTGGGGGCGAACGGGGACAGCGGTGACCCCGCCGCCGACTACGCCCGGGGCATCGAGGAGCTGGAGGGGCTCGCCGCCTATTTCGTGGTCAACGTGTCGTCTCCCAATACGCCGGGACTGCGGTCTTTGCAGGCGCGCGACTCCCTCGACGCGCTGCTCGGACGCATCGCGCGGATCCGGGACGGGGAAGGTCGCCGGCCTCCGCTGCTCGTGAAGGTCGCGCCGGACTTGTCCCCCGGGGACTGTCGCGGTATCGCGGACGTCGCCCTGTCCCGCGGGGTCGACGGTCTGATCGTCGGCAACACGACCACGGCCCGCCCGCCGTTGCGGAGCGTCCACCGGGACGAAGGCGGCGGTCTCAGCGGGGCGCCCCTCTTCGAACTGTCGACGCGCCTCCTGTCCGAACTGTACCGGCTGACGGAGGGGCGGCTCGTTCTCGTCGGCACGGGGGGTGTCGCGTCCGGACGGGACGCCTACACGAAGATCAGGGCTGGCGCGAGCCTGGTGCAGTTGTATACGGCCCTGGTATTCGAAGGCCCCCGTCTGGTCGGCAGGATCAAGCGCGAACTGGCCGAACTCCTGTCGGCCGACGGCTACGACGGCGTCTCGCGGGCGGTGGGCGCCGATGCCGGGACGCGGTAGAACGCGCATGGAGCACCGATGACGGTTCCCATCCTCGACGGCGTGTCATCCGTCGCGTCGCGGTACGACGCGATGATTCTCGACCTGTGGGGCCTCGTCCACGACGGCGTGTCGCCGTATCCCGGCGTTCCCGACTGCCTGGCCCGTCTGCGCGACGGCGGGACGCGGGTTCTCCTGCTGTC
This sequence comes from Alphaproteobacteria bacterium, assembly GCA_963663355.2. GTDB lineage: Bacteria > Pseudomonadota > Alphaproteobacteria > UBA2966 > UBA2966 > UBA2966. The sequence continues at coordinate 427,078 of CAXXKS010000001.1, read as the reverse complement.
CAACGCGCCCCGGCCCAGCGCCACGGTCGTCGGTCGGCTTCGTGAGATGGGGATCCGGGACGACCGGTACGAGCGCGTGATCACGTCGGGTGACCTGACCCGCGACGCGCTGACGAGACGCCCCGACCGCTGGCACGCCGCCCTCGGCGACCGCTGCTGGATGATCGGGCCGGAACGGGACCGGGGCCTTGTCGAGGCACTGGCGCTCGAGCTGGTGGACGGCCCGGAGAGCGCGGATTTCGTGCTCGCCACGGGGCTTTTCGACGACGAGGCCGAAGGGCTGGGGGACTACGCCGGCCGGCTGGAGGCGGTCGCGGCGCGGTCCCTTCCCATGGTGTGCGCCAATCCGGACCTGTCCGTCGTGCGCGGCGACAGGACGGTGCTCTGCGCCGGCTCCCTTGCCAAAGCCTACGAGGAGCTGGGGGGTGACGTGCGTTACCACGGCAAGCCGCACCCGGGACCGTACGCGTTCTGCTTCGAGGTCCTGGACGGGGTTCCCAGACACCGCATCCTGGCCGCGGGTGATTCGCTCCGCACCGACATCGCCGGAGCGAACGCCGCCGGAATCGACGGCCTGTTCGTCATGGGCGGCCTCCACGCCGGCGAGCTCCTGGGGGCCGGGAGGGACGATCCCGCCGGCCGGCTGCGACGGATGGTGGACGAATCGGGGCACCGTCCGATCGGGGCGGTGCGCCGTTTCGCCTGGTAGCGGCGCGGACGGCTGTCAGGCCCGATGTTCCGAGGAGAGATACGCCTCGGACTGCATCTCCATGAGGCGGGACGCCGCGCGCGCGAATTCGAAGGTGCCGTCACCCTCGGGGTACAGCCGGTCGGGCGCACCGCCCGCGCTGCAGATCAGGTTGACTCCGTGGTCGTAGAGCACGTCGATCAGGTTGACGAACCGTCTCGCCTCGTTCCGGTGTTCCGCCTCCATCACGGGAATGTCCGACAGGAACACCGTGTGGAACTGGCGGGCGATCTCGATGTAGTCCGCGGCACCCAAGGGCCGGCGGCACAGGCCGTCGAACGTGAAGCGCGCGATTCCCGCTACCGCCAGGGGAACGGTCACGGTCCGTCCCTGCACCTCCAGGGTCTGCGGCGCCGCGGCCGCGCCGTCCGCGAGGGTGGCGAACGCCTTGCCGAGCTTCGCTTCCGTGTCGCCGTCGAGCGGCGAGAAATACACGGGCATGGTCTTCAATCGCGCGAGACGGTAGTCCCGAGCGCCGTCCAGGGCGAGTACCTCGACCCGGGACTTGAGCAGGTCGATGAAGGGCAGGAAGAGTTCGCGGTTGAGACCTCCCTCGTAGAGGTCGTCGGGCGCGCGGTTGGACGTCGCCACGACCGTCACGCCGCGGTCGAGGAGCCCGGAGAACAGCCGGCTCAGGATCATCGCGTCGGCGGGATCGTGGACCTGGAATTCGTCGAAACACAGGAGGCCGGCTTCGTCGGCGATGTCCGCGGCGACCGGCGGGATCGGGTCCGCCCTGGCCCCGCCCTCCCTGATCCGCCGGCGCTGGGCGTGGATGCGCGCATGCACGTCGAGCATGAAGGCGTGGAAATGGACCCGGCGCTTCCGGTCCACCGGCGCGCCGTCGAAGAACAGGTCCATGAGCGCGGATTTCCCCCGCCCCACCCCGCCGAACATGTAGAGCCCCCGCCGCGCGTCCTCCCGCCGGCGGAACCCCAGCCGTTCCGCCCAGGTCCTCCGCTTCGGCGGCACGCGGCGGGCGAGGCGGTCGCTCAGGCCCTGGAGCGTCTCGATGGCCGGCTCCTGCGCGGGGTCGCGCGTCCACGCCCCGTCGCGGATGAGCGCCCGATAGGACGCCATGACGCCGGGAGGGGGGCGTCCGCGGGAGCCTAGCGGCGCTCCAGCATCTTCTTCTTGATCTCGGCGATGGCCTTGGCCGGATTGAGGCTCTTGGGACACGTCTTCGTGCAGTTCATGATGGTGTGGCAGCGGTAGAGCCGGAAGGGGTCCTCCAGTGCGTCGAGACGTTCGCCGGCGGCTTCGTCGCGCGAGTCGGCGATCCATCTGTAGGCCTGGAGGAGCGCGGCGGGGCCGAGGTAGCGTTCGCCGTTCCACCAGTAGCTCGGGCAACTGGTGGAACAGCAGGCGCAGAGTATGCACTCCCACAACCCGTCCAGCGCGGCGCGGTCTTCCCTGGACTGAAGGCGTTCCCGGCCCTCGGGAGGCGGGCTGTCGGCCCGCAGCCACGGCGTGACCGACGCGTACTGGGCATAGAACACGGACATGTCGCCCACGAGGTCCTTGACCACGGGCAGGTGCGGCAGCGGGTAGACGCGGACGTCCCCGGTCACGTCCGCGATCGCCTTGGTGCACGCAAGCGTGTTGGTGCCGTCGATGTTCATGGCGCAGCTTCCGCACACCCCTTCCCGGCAGGAGCGGCGGAACGTCAGCGTCGGGTCGACCTCGTTCTTGATCATGATGATGGCGTCGAGGATCATCGGGCCGCAGCGGTCGAGGTCGATGACGAAGGTGTCGACCGCCGGGTTGCCGCCGTCGTCCGGGTTCCAGCGATAGACCCTGAAGGTCCCGGGCCGGGACGCGCCGTCCGCGGCATCGACGGTCTTGCCCGTGCCGACCTTGGAGTTGGCGGGCAGGGTGAACTCGACCATGGCCTCCTCCGGTCGCCGTTCGTTGCTCGTTTCGCCCGCCCGCCGCCCGCTCAGTAGACCCGGGCCTGGGGCGGGAAGGACTGCACGTCGTCGCTCAGGGTGTAGGCGTGCACGGGCCGGTAGCGGAGCGTCACGCCGTAGGAGTCGTCGAGCCAGCTCAGGGTGTGCTTCATCCACTCCTCGTCGTCGCGCTCGGGATGGTCCTCCCGCGCGTGGGCGCCCCGGCTTTCCCGGCGGTTCGCCGCGGAGTGGAGCGTGACCACTGCCTGCTGCATCAGGTTCTCCAGTTCCAGCGTCTCGACAAGGTCGGAGTTCCAGACCATGGAACGGTCGCTCACGCCCGCGTCGTCCATGGAGGCCGCGGCGCCGGCAATGAGCTCCTTGCCTTCCTCGAGGATCTCGCCGGTGCGGAACACGGCGCAGTTGCTCTGCATCACGCGCTGCATGTTCAGGCGGATTTGCGCTGTGGGCGTGCCGCCCTTCGCGTGCCGGTATCCGTCCAGCCGCTCGAGCGCGCGGTCGGCCGCGCCGTCGGCCAATGTCTTGTGCGGCGAGCCGGGCTCGATGTTCTCCGCCGCCTTGAGCGCCGCGGCGCGGCCGAACACGACGATGTCGAGCAGCGAGTTGGAGCCCAGCCGGTTGGCCCCGTGGACCGACACGCAGGCCGCCTCCCCGATGGCCATCAGTCCAGGAACCACGGAGTCGGGATCGCCGTCCTTCAGGGTCACGACCTGGCCGTGGAAGTCGGTCGGAATGCCCCCCATGTTGTAATGGACCGTGGGCAGGACGGGAATCGGTTCTCTGGTGACGTCGACGCCGGCGAAGATGCGGGCGCTCTCGGAGATGCCGGGCAGGCGCTCCTCCAGTATGCCCGGGTCGAGATGGTCGAGGTGCAGGAAGATGTGGTCCCGGTCCGCGCCGACGCCGCGGCCCTCGCGGACCTCGATGGTCATGGCGCGGCTCACCACGTCGCGGGAGGCCAGATCCTTCGCGGACGGCGCGTAGCGCTCCATGAAGCGCTCGTTCTCCGAATTCACGAGGTAGCCGCCCTCGCCGCGGGACCCTTCCGTGATCAGGCAGCCGGCGCCGTAGATGCCGGTCGGGTGGAACTGGACGAACTCCATGTCCTGCAACGGCAGCCCGGCCCGCAGGACCATGGCGTTGCCGTCCCCCGTGCAGGTGTGCGCCGACGTGCACGAGAAATAGGCGCGGCCGTAGCCGCCGGTCGCCAGCACCACGACGTGGGCGCGGAAGACGTGGATGGAGCCGTCGTCCAGGTTCCAGCACACGACGCCGCGGCACGCGCCCTCGTCGTCCATGATCAGGTCGATGGCGAAATACTCGACGAAGAACTCCGCGTCGTGCCGCAGGGACTGCTGGTACAGGGTATGGAGGATGGCGTGGCCGGTCCGGTCGGCCGCCGCGCAGGTGCGCTGCGCGATGCCCTCTCCGTAGTGGGTCGTCATGCCGCCGAAGGCCCGCTGGTAGATCCGTCCCTCCGGCGTGCGCGAGAAGGGCACGCCGAAGTGCTCCAGCTCGACGACCGCCGCGGGACCTTCGCGGCACATGTACTCGATCGCGTCCTGGTCGCCGAGCCAGTCCGATCCCTTGACGGTGTCGTACATGTGCCAGCGCCAGTCGTCGTTCCCCATGTTGCCGAGCGCGGCCGACATGCCGCCCTGCGCGGCGACGGTGTGGCTGCGGGTGGGGAACACCTTGGTGATGCAGGCCGTCTTCAGGCCCGCTTCCGCCATGCCGAGGGTCGAGCGCAGGCCCGCTCCGCCGGCGCCCACGATCACGGCGTCGTAGGCGTGGTGCTGGACGTCGTAGGCCGCGGTCACGCCCCTACCCTCCCAGCGCGACCTTGACGACGGAGAACGCGCAGGCCGTGCCGAGCAGCACGCACGCGAAGGTGTTGAGGACCAGCAGCGCCACGTTCCAGCCGCGGGAGTGGACGTAGTCCTCGATCACCATCTGGAGGCCCAGCTTCATGTGATAGAAGGTCGCGCCGACGAGCAGCAGCATGGCGACCGCCCGTCCCGGCGTCGACAGCCAGGCGGCGAACGCGGCGTGGTCGGCCCCGATCAGGCCGACGACCTCGACGCAGAACCAGACGGCCAGCGGAACGAGGGCGAGGGCCGTCAGGCGCTGGGCCCACCAGTGCTCGACGCCGTGCTGGGCGCTCCCCAGGCCACGCACCCGGCCCGTCGGCGTGCGCCGGCTCACGGGGCGCCTCCGCCCGCGGCGCCCGCGATCCAGGCGACGGCCGTGAGCCCCAGGGACGCGGCGACCACCAGCCAGCCGGAGGCGTACGCGGTCTTCAACTCGAACCCCCGGCCGGCGTCCCAGAACAGGTGCCGGATGCCGTTGCAGAGGTGGTAGAACAGGGCAAACGTGAACCCCAGCAGCAGGAGGCGGCCGAACCACGACGCGGCGAAGGCCCGGACCGCCTCGAACTGGCCGGGTCCGTAGGCGGCCGCGACGAGCCACCAGGCGAGCAGCAGCGTGCCGGCCGCCAGCGCCACGCCCGTGACGCGATGCAGAATGGAAAGGACCGACGTGAGCTGCGGTTTGTAGACTTGCAGATGCGGGGAAAGCGGCCGTTCGACCTGGGCCATGATCCTGCGTCTCCGCGTGCTCCGGGGGTGCGCCGCCGCCTCTCGGCGGGGCAGATTTAAGACCTGGGCCGGACGCAAGTCAAACGGGCGCCCTGTCGAGTCGTGCGGAATACGGCCCGTGCCGTGACGACGAACCCGGGCGCGCGGGCGGCCGGGACGAATTCGCACAGTTCGCACGGAGTCGGGACGGTGCGTGCGAATGCCGCGGCCGGAACGTGTTCCGGGCGGCCACGCTCCTCTCGGGGCGACCATGTCGTCTCCCTCTCCGGATGCCCGGCTGGAATGGAACATGTCCGAAACTGCGTACGGGACGCCCGCGCGCCCGGGACGAATTCGCACAGTTCGCACACGGTCGGGGCCGTGTGCGCGAATGTCGCGGTGGAGGCGGTGGCTTCCGGTGCAATGTCCGCTGGTTCGAGCGGGACTTTCAGGAACAGGGACATGACCTTGGAGAGGGATAACGCCACCCCCAACCAGGCCGAACGGGCGGTGGTTGCGGTGTAACGGAAGAGGCGCCGGGTTGATTTCCTGTAGCCGAATGGCTACAATCGGTCTTTGATCGAGCTTCGCAAGACGGAGGTCTACGCAAGGTGGCTGGACAACTTGCGGGACCAGCGCGTCCGGGCAGGCGTTCTCGTTCGGGTCGAGCGTCTGGCAGCCGGAAATCCGGGAGATGTCCGGCCCGTCGGTGAAGGAGTCTCGGAACTGCGGATCGACTACGGACCAAGCTACCGGGTGTACTTCAAGATGCAGGGCCGCACGGTCGTCATTCTACTGGTCGGAGGGGACAAGCGTACTCAGACCAAGGACATCGAGACGGCTCTCCGCCTCGCACGAAACCTGTAAGTGGACATCATGACCAAGACCGTCACTTCAACCTATGACGTCGCGGAGCACCTGCGCACACCGAAGGAAATGGCGGCGTATTTGGAAGCTTCCATGGAGGAGGCCGATGGTGACGCCGCGTTCATCGCCAAGGCGCTCGGCGACATCGCCCGCGCCAAGGGCATGTCGCAAGTTGCGTGCGATGCGGGCCTGTCCCGCGAGAGCCTCTACAAAGCACTTTCAGGAGATCGAAATCCCAGTCTGGACACGGTTCTCAGGGTCGTCGGCGCTCTGGGCCTGAGGCTGCGTGCCGAAGCGGTACCGGGGACGGAGGAGGCCGGACAGAGCGTATCGGCACACCGCTGACACTGGGGGCGAATCCCGTTGCGTTGTTTGGCCCAACGCTACGCTCGACGTGATCTTCCGCAAAGAGATGAGAGTAGCGAAGGAGAATGTATAACTTGCTTGTGCAGTACATGTCTTCGGCCCGCAGGGTCCGGCATGATACGTCGTTTCTCGTTGTGTGGGACCGGAGTCGCTATTGTAGCCGGCGGGGAGGTGCAAGGGTGCTCTCCGTACGGTCGGGAGTCTTCGGATTTTTCAGTGTGCTGGAGGCGGGCGACGAGGCAAGTAGGATGGCGTCCGGGCGCCGCGGCCCGGCCCGGCGGCCTGCGGCCGAAGAGACGGACTCCCGATGAACGTGCTCTCCCTTCAGTCCCACGTGGTCTACGGGCACGTGGGCAACTCGGCGGCGGTCTTTCCGCTTCAGCGGATGGGCCACGAGGTGTGGGCCGTCGGCACCGTGGCCTATTCGAATCATCCCGGCCACGGCCGGTTCCGCGGCCGCGCGACGGACGCGGAGCTGGTTGCCCAGTTGGTCGCCGGACTGGACGATCTCGGCATGGCGAAGCGCTGCGACGCCGTCGTCACCGGCTACCTCGGCAACATCCGGGTGGGACGGGAGGTGCTGGACACGGTCCGCCTGGTCAGGTCCCGGAACCCCGGCGTCCTGTACGTGTGCGATCCGGTCATGGGCCGCGAGGGGGACGGGTTCTTTGTCCCCGCGGATCTCCAGGAGGAGTTCCGGGAACGGATCGTTCCGGCCGCCGATATCGTCACGCCCAACCAGTTCGAGCTTGAATTCCTGGACGGCGGTCCCCTGTCCTCGCTCGCCGACGTCACCGGGGCGTGCGCCCGGCTGCGCCGCCGGGGACCCGGCGTCGTGGTCGTGACGTCGGTGGACGTCGAGGAGATTCCGAAATCGCGAATCGGGACCGTCGCCGTCGCCCCGGCGGGGAGCTGGCTCGTGGCGGCGCCGCGCCTCGAAGGGGACCTGTTCGGCGCGGGCGACCTGTTCGCCGCCGTGTTCCTCGGCAACTACCTGGAGTCCCGGGACGTCGAGGACGCCTTGAAGACGTCCGCGGCGGCCGTGCACGGCGTTCTTCGCGCCACCGCCGACGCCGGGTCCCGGGAGCTCGAGCTCCTGAAGGCGCAGGACGAGATCGTCGCGCCGTCCCGGTATTTCGCCGTGGAGCGGATCGGGTGACGGGCCGGGACCGCCTCAATCAGGCACCGGCCGCCGCCTTTGGCGCCGTCCGGGACAGGTGCCGGTTGATCAGGACTTCCGCGATCTGCACCGAATTGAGCGCCGCGCCCTTGCGCAGGTTGTCGGCGACCACCCAGATGCTGAGGCCGTTCTCCAGCGTCGGGTCCTCGCGGATGCGGCTCACGTAGGTCGCGTATTCGCCGGTCGCCTCCACGGGCGTGACGTAGCCGCCGTCCTCCCGCCGGTCGACGACCATGAGGCCCGGCGACTCGCGCAGGATCTCGCGGGCCCGCCGCGCCGTGATCGGCTTCTCGAACTCGATGTTCACGGCCTCCGAGTGGCCGACGAAGACGGGGACGCGCACGCAGGTCGCGGAGACCTTGATGCCCGGATCGAGGATCTTCTTGACCTCGGCGACCATCTTCCATTCTTCCTTCGTGGAACCGTCGTCCATGAACTCGTCGATGTGGGGAATGACGTTGAAGGCGATCTGCTTGGTGAACTCCCTCGGCTCGAGCGGGTCGTTGACGTAGATCGCCTTGGTCTGCTCGAACAGCTCGTCCATCGCGGCGTTGCCGGCGCCCGAGACCGACTGGTAGGTCGCCACCGAGATCCGCCTGATCGCCGCCTCGTCGTGCAGGGGCTTGAGCGCGACGACGAGCTGGATCGTCGAGCAGTTGGGATTGGCGACGATGTTCCGCCGGCCGTGGTCCGCGACGGCCTCCGCGTTCACCTCCGGGACGACGAGGGGAACGTCCGGGTCCATCCGGAACCGCGACGTGTTGTCGATGACGACGCAGCCGGCCTTGGCGGCGCGTGGCGCGTGGACCGCCGAGACCGCCGCGCCGGGCGAGAACAGGGCGATGTCGAAGCCCGCGAAGTCGAAGCGTTCCAGGTCCCGGACCTTCAGGACGTCGTCGTCCCCGAAAGACACCTCGCGCCCCGCCGAGCGCTCCGAGGCGACCGCGGCCACCTCGTCCGCCGGGAACTCCCGCTCGAAGAGGATGCGCAGCATCTCGCGGCCGACGTTCCCGGTCGCGCCCACGACAGCGACTCTGTATCCCATGTCCCAGCTCTTCCCACGCGGTCGCGGCGGCGCCGCGACGGACAAGCTCCACCGTCAGGTAAGCTCCACCGTCAGGCGCCGATCCCGTCCAGCTCCCGGATCAGTGCGTCGCCGATGGCGCCGGTCGAGACCCTGGTCTTGCCCGGCTGCATGATGTCGGCCGTCCGCAGGCCCCGCGACAGGACGTTCGACACCGCGGTTTCGATGAGGTCGGCCTCGCCCGCCAGATCGAACGAGTGGCGCAGCATCATGCCGAGGCTGAGGACGCAGGCCAGCGGATTCGCCAGTCCCCGGCCCGCGATGTCGGGCGCGCTGCCGTGGACCGGCTCATAGAGGGCGGGCCGCCGCCCGGTGTCGCCGGGGGCGCCCAGGGACGCACTCGGCAGCATGCCGAGCGACCCCGTGAGCATGGCCGCCTCGTCCGAGAGGATGTCGCCGAAGAGGTTGTCCGTGAGGATGACGTCGAACTGTCCGGGGTCGCGGACCAGTTGCATCGCCGCGTTGTCGGCGTACATGTGCGTGAGCGCGACGTCCGGGTATTCCTCGTCGCGGACGCGTTGCACGTCCTCGCGCCAGAGAATGCCGGACTCCATCACGTTGGCCTTCTCGGCCGAGCAGACGCGCCCTTGCCGCCTGCGGGCGAGTTCGAAGCCCACGCGCGCCACGCGCTCGATCTCGGGCGTCGTGTAGACCTGGGTGTTGACGCCCCGCCGGGTGCCGTCCTCCAGCGTTTCGATGCCCCGGGGCTCGCCGAAGTAGATGCCGCCCGTCAGTTCCCGGACGATCATGATGTCGAGGCCCGACACGACCTCCGGCTTGAGGGTGGAGGCCTCCGCGAGGACGTCGAAGACGATGGCCGGGCGCAGGTTGGCGAACAGGTCCAGCTCCTTGCGCAGCCGCAGGATGCCGCGCTCCGGCTTCAGGGAGAACTCCAGTTCGTCCCACTTCGGCCCGCCCACCGAGCCGAACAGCACGGCGTCGGCGTTCCTGGCCGCGTCCATCGTGTCGTCCGTCAGGGGCGTGCCGAACGCGTCGTACGACGCGCCGCCCACCAAGCCTTCGGCGATGTCGAATCCCAGTGCCCGGTCCGACTCCAGCCATGCCAGGACGCGGCGGGCCTCCGCCATGACCTCGGGGCCGATTCCGTCCCCCGGCAGGAACAGGAGGCTCTTGTTCGAAGCCATGGGCGTTCCTCTAGGACCCCGCCGCGGCGTAGAGCCACGGCCGGCCGGCGCGCTGGGCCTGCTCGAAGGCGTCGATGGACCCGGCCTTCCGCAGGGTCAGGCCGATGTCGTCGAGCCCGTTCAGCAGGCACTGCCTGCGGAACGGGTCCACCTCGAACGGGACGGCGTTGCCGTCCGGGTCCGTGATCTCCTGCGCCTCCAGATCGATCGAGAAAGTCGCGTTGGCGCCGCGCCCGGCGGCCTCCGCCAGCCGGACGACGACATCCTTGGGCAGCGTGACGGGAAGCAGGCCGTTCTTGAAGCAGTTGTTGTAGAAGATGTCCGCGAAGCTCGGCGCGACGACGCTGCGGATTCCGAAGTCCATGAGCGCCCACGGCGCGTGCTCGCGGCTCGAGCCGCAGCCGAAGTTGTCGAAGGCGATCAGGATCTTCGCCTCGCGGTACGGCGCCTTGTTGAGCACGAAGTCCGGACGCTCCGCGCCGGTCTCGTCGAAGCGCAGGTCGTTGAACAGGTGAACCCCGAGTCCGGTCCGCTTGACGGTCTTGAGAAACTGCTTGGGGATGATCGCGTCGGTGTCGACATTGACCATCGGGAGAGGCGCCGCGACACCGGTCAGCGTCGTGAATGCGTCCATGATCGGGTCCTTCAGGTCAGGTCGCGGACGTCGGCCAGGCGTCCGGTGACCGCGGCGGCGGCGGCCATGGCCGCGCTCATCAGATGGGTCCGCCCGCCGCGTCCCTGCCGTCCCTCGAAATTGCGGTTGGACGTCGAGGCGCAACGTTCGCCCGGCTCCAGGCGGTCCGCGTTCATCGCCAGGCACATCGAGCAGCCCGGTTCGCGCCACTCGAATCCGGCCTCGACGAAGATCCTGTCCAGGCCCTCGTCCTCGGCTTGGTACTTCACGAGTCCCGAGCCGGGCACCACCATGGCGCCGACATGGTCCGCGACCCTGCGTCCCCTGGCGACGGCGGCGGCGGCCCGCAGATCTTCGATCCGCCCGTTGGTGCACGAGCCGATGAAGACGCGGTCGATCCGGACGTCCGTCAACGGCGTTCCGGGCCGGATGTCCATGTATTCGAGGGAGCGGGACCACTTCCTCCGCCGGTCTTCGTCCGCGGCGTCGTCGGGATCCGGAACCCGGCCGGTGACGGGCAGCACTTCCTCAGGATTGGTGCCCCAGGTCACCTGCGGCGCGATGTCCGCCGCGTCGAGGGAGAGTTCCGTGTCGTACGCGGCGCCGTCGTCCGACGGCAGGGTGCTCCAGGCCGCGACCGCCTGCTCCCAGGCCCCCCCCTTCGGCGCCATCGGCCGTCCCTTGAGATACTCGAAGGTCGTCTCGTCCGGCGCCACGAGGCCCGCGCGGGCGCCGGCCTCGATGGACATGTTGCACACCGTCATGCGGCCTTCCATGGAGAGGTTTCCGATGGCGTCGCCCGTGTACTCGATGACGTGGCCGTTGGCGCCCGCGATCCCGACCCTGCCGATCACGGCGAGGATGACGTCCTTGGCCTCGACGCCGAACCCCGGCTCGCCCGTCAGGGTGAGGCGCATGTTCTTCGGGCGCTGCTGGATCAGGGTCTGCGTGGCCAGGACGTGTTCGACCTCGGAGGTGCCGATTCCGAAGGCGAAGGCCCCGAACGCCCCGTGGGTCGCCGTATGGGAATCGCCGCAGACGATGGTCATTCCCGGCTGGGTCATGCCCTGCTCGGGTCCGATGATGTGAACGATGCCCTGCCGGATGTCGTCCATGCCGTAATAGTCGATACCGAAGTCGCGGCAGTTCGCCTCGAGGGTTTCGACCTGGAGCCGCGACTCTTCCTCGGCGATGCCCCCGGACCGGTCCAGGGTCGGCACGTTGTGGTCCGCGACGGCCAGCGTCGCGTCCGGCCGGCGGACGGTGCGGCCCGCGGCGCGGAGGCCCTCGAACGCCTGCGGGCTGGTGACCTCGTGCACGAGATGCCGGTCGATGTACAGGAGGACGGCGCCGTCCTCGCCCTCGTGGACGACGTGGCTGTCCCAGATCTTGTCGAAAAGCGTCCGAGGGGCCGTCATCTGCCGTTCCGCCGAATCGTGTCGTCCGCCCGTGCGGGAGACGCCGTCATTTCTCGCCGCCGGACGCCCCGTCCTCCGGGGGCGCGGCGGACGTCTTCGCCCCCGCCGTCCCCGCGGGGCGCCGGTCGTCGCGCCGTTCCGCGATACGGGCCTTCTTGCCCCGCAGTCCGCGGAGGTAATAGAGCTTGGCGCGGCGCACGTCGCCGCGGCGCACGACCTGGATGTCGGCGATCTGCGGCGAGTAGAGCTGGAAGATGCGTTCCACGCCCTCGCCGTAAGAGATCTTCCGCACCGTGAAGGACGAATTGAGGCCGCGGTTCCGGCGCGCGATGCAGACGCCCTCGAACGCCTGCAGACGCTCGCGCGCGCCCTCGACCACCTTGACCATCACGCGGACCGTGTCGCCGGGCCCGAATTCGGGAACGGGGCGCTCGGCCCGGACCTTCCCGGTCTGGGCCTCCTCGAACTTCCGCAGGGTATCCATCGTCCTCACCTCGCTTTTTCCCGCGCTCCCGCGTAGCGTTTCCACAGATCGGGCCGGCGTGTCCGGGTCGTCCGCTCCGCCTGCTCGCGGCGCCACTGGGAAATCCGCTCGTGATGGCCCGAGAGCAGGACGTCCGGGACGGCGCGGCCTTCCCATTCCCGTGGCCGCGTGTATTGCGGGTACTCCAACAGTCCTCTCTCAAAGCTCTCGTCGGCCGCCGAACGCGGGTCTCCCGCCACGCCGGGCAGCAGACGGACGACCGCGTCGAGCACCGCCACCGCCGCAGGCTCGCCGCCGGACAGCACGAAATCGCCGAGACTCACCTCCTCGATCGGCCGGGCTTCGATCAGCCTTTCGTCGATCCCCTCGAACCGGCCGCACAGCAACACCACGCCCGGGCCGTCCGCCAGGGACCTCGCCAGCGGCTGATCGAACGGCCGGCCGCGCGGACCGAGATAGAATACCGGCACCTCGGGTCCCGCGGCCGCGGCGGCTTCGTCGACCGATCTGGCGAGGACGTCGGCCCGAAGAACCATTCCCGGACCGCCGCCGAACGGGGTGTCGTCGACCGAGCGGTGTTTATCGCTCGCAAACCTCCGGATGTCCACTGTTTCGAGGCGCCAGATCCCCTTTTTCAGCGCCGCGCCCGCCAGGGACTCGCCGAGGGGGCCGGGCAGCATGGCGGGGAACAGCGTCAGCACCCATGCCGTCCACGGCGCGGCCCCGGCCCGTTCCGGCGACGTCCGCCCGACTCCGTCCGTCTCCGCCATCGGTTCTCTCAACCCTCCCCGCCGGCGCCGTCGTCCAGCAGCCCCGGCGGCGGGATCAGGACGAGACGGCCCGCGTCCGGATCGATCTCCGGAACGGTCTCGCGCGTGAACGGCACGACGAGCGGCGGCCCGTGCGCGCGCTCGACCTCCAGCACGTCGCCGGCGCCGAAATCGTGCAGCGCCAGGACACGGCCCAGTTCTCCGCCGTCCGCCGACACCGCACGCATCCCCAAAAGGTCCGCGTGATAGAACTCGTCTCCCTCCAGGTCGGGCAGCGCGTCCCGGGCCACGTACAGCCGCGTGCCTTTCAGCGCCTCGGCGGCCGTCCGGTCCTCGACGCCTTCGACGCGGGCCGCGACGCCGCCCCGGATCGGCTTGAGATCCGTCAGGGTGAACGACCGTCCCCCGGTCTCGTCCGTCAGCGGCCCGTATGCCGCGACGTCTTCCGCCCGCCCGGTGAAGGCGCGGACGCGCACCGCGCCCCGGATCCCCCTGGCGCCCGTGACGACGCCCAGGCACAGCCGCCGCGGCGTGCCCACGGCGGTCCCTCCCCGGCGGCGGGGAGACTAGGTCCCGTCCCTCCCTCCTTCTTTCGCGGCCGCGGCGGCCGCCTCCTCGGCGGCCTTCAGGCGTTCCGTCGCCTTCTTGCCGGGGCGGCCCTTGATGGGATTGTTCTTCGGCGCCGGCATGGGGACGATCTCGGCGTTGCCCAGAAACCGCGCGACACGGTCGGTCGGCCGCGCCCCGTGCCCCAGCCAGTGACGGATGCGGTCCTCGTTCAGCGTGACCCGGTCGGGATCGTCGCGCTTGAGCAGCGGGTTGTACGTCCCCAGCTTCTCAATGAAACGGCCGTCCCGCGGACTCCGCGAGTCGGCGACGACGATTCGATAGAAGGGCCGCTTCTTGGCGCCCGCCCGGGCCAGTCGGATCCTGAGTGCCATGCCTGTGTTCGCTCCTGGTTGGGATGTTCCGGGGAAGCCGGACGGGATGCCCGCCGACTCATCTCATGGGCAGGCCGGGGAGCCCGTGCCGCATCAAGCCGCGTTTCCCCAGCTTGTTGACCTTCTTCATCATCGAAGACATCTGCTTGAACTGCTTGAGAAGGCGGTTCACGTCCTGGACCCTGGTGCCGGAGCCCTCGGCCACCCGCCGTTTCCGCGAGGCGTTGAGAAGCTTCACGTTGCGGCGTTCCCCCGGTGTCATGGACTGAATGATGGCCTCCTGCCGCTTGAGCAGGCCTTCGTCGAGCCGCGCGTCGGCCAACTGCCGTTTCACCTTTCCGACGCCGGGCAGCAGGCCCATGATCCCGTCCATCCCGCCCATGCGGCGAATCTGGCGAAGCTGCTGGGCGAGGTCGTCGAGGTCGAAGGCGCCCTTGCGCATCTTCTCCTCGAGCCGCGCGGCGTCCTCCTGCTCGACCGTCTCGGCGGCCCGCTCGACGAGGCCGACCACGTCGCCCATGCCGAGGATGCGGGCGGCGATCCGGTCGGGGTGAAAGACCTCCAGGGCGTCGACGGCCTCGCCGGTTCCCAGGAGCTTGATGGGGCAGCCCGTCGCCGCGCGCATGCTGAGCGCCGCGCCGCCGCGGGCGTCGCCGTCCACGCGGGTCAGGACGATCCCGGTCACGCCGACCCGGTCCTTGAACCGTTCGGCGACGTTGACCGCGTCCTGGCCGGTCAGCGAATCGGCGACCAGCAGCACCTCCGCAGGGCCGGTGGCGTCGCGGATGCCCGCCACCTCCGCCATCAGCGCCTCGTCAACGTGCAGGCGTCCGGCGGTGTCCAGCAGGACCGCGTCGCACCCCCGCAGGCGGCCCGCGGTCATCGCCCGTTTGGCGATGTCCTCGGGCATCTGGCCCGGAAGGACGGGCAGCGTCGCCACGCCGGCCTGCTCTCCCAGCACCCTGAGCTGTTCCTGGGCGGCGGGCCGCCGGGTGTCGAGAGAGGCCATCAGGACCGTCTTCTTCTCCCGCGCCGCGAGCCAGTGTCCGATCTTGGCGGTGGTCGTCGTCTTGCCGGAGCCCTGGAGGCCGACGATCAGGACGGCGGCCGGCGGAGCCGCGTGGAGGTCCAGCTCGGCGGTCTCGGGCCCGAGAACCTCGACCAGGCGGTCGTGGACGATCTTGACGACCATCTGGGCCGGCGAGACCGAACGCAGCACCTCCGCGCCGACGGCCCGGCCGCGCAGGTCGTCGATGAAACCCTTCACGACCGGCAGGGCGACGTCCGCCTCCAGCAGCGCGATCCGCACGTCCCGGAGGGCCGCGTCCACGTCGGCCTCGGAGAGAGCGCCCCGCCGCTTCAGGTTCTCGAAGACCCCGCCGAGGCGTTCGGTCAGACTGTCGAACATGGTTCGGCCCGTTCCCCGCGTTCGGCCAGCACCGACGGCGCCAGTGCGCGAAACCTCGCGGACCGGCGGACACCCGCAGGCGCTCCCGATGGTCAACCCTTTTTGAACGCGCGAAAAATAGCTCCGGCAGGCCTTTTCCGTCAAGGCGGTGTCCAGCCGGCATGGCGTCGTTTGCCGGAAAATAAAAACTCACCCACCCAGCCCTTCCCCTTGCAGGATTCCTCTGTGAAACGCGGTCGGGGCGGCGCGTCGTTCTCCGACACCCTCACCCTGTCCCTCTCCCGCACGCGGGAGAGGGACCATTGGGGCGCGGCCGGGCCACTCGGGTTCCCTCTCCCTGGAAGGGGGAGGGACAGGGTGGGGGTGGACGGCGTCTCGGCACCCCTGCCCTGTTCCCGGGGCGCGGCCGGACCGCTTTTGCAGAGGAATCCTTGCAGGGGGGAGTCTTTTTTCTCCTCCCCCCTGGCGGGGGGGAGGCCGGGAGGGGGCGGAGTTCATGGCCTGGGCGCCATTGCGAGCCCCGATTCGACTCGATCTTCCAAAACCCGCTTAAATCCAGGCCTTGATCCGGGGGGGCGGCATGACGGCGGGAGGCCGGAACCGTTCAAACGCACTCGCGACCGAAGCGGACCTGATCGCGGCGGCCGCGACCCTCGCGGGCTGTCGCGAGGGTTGGACGGCGGCCGAGCGCCGGCTCGTCCGCGACCTTCCCGAAGCACCCGAGTCGACGGTTCTCGCGGTGCGGGAGGAGCTCGCCGAAGGCGGCGACCCGCTCGGCGAGGCGTTCTGCCGGATCCGATCGCCTCTGACCCGTCGCCTCCGCGGCGCCGTCTACACGCCCGGGGACGTCGTCGACGCCATGGTTTCATGGTCGGCCGGGGAGCGCGTTCGGCCGGCCCGGATCGTCGATCCCGGCGCCGGTTCCGGCCGGTTCCTCGCCGCCGCCGCCGACCGCTTTCCCTCGTCACGGCTGATCGCCGTCGAGATCGACCCCGTCGCCGCCCTTGTACTGCGGGCGACGGCGGAGACCAAAGGCTTCGCCGCCCGCCTGACCCTCGAGGTGACCGACTACCGCGGCATCCGTCTGCCCCGAATCGAGGGCGCCACGCTCTTCATCGGCAACCCGCCCTACGTCCGCCATCACGACATCGAAAAGCGATGGAAGGACTGGTACGCCCGCGTGGCGGCGCAGTGGGGCATCAAGGCCAGCAAGCTTGCCGGGCTGCATCTGCATTTCTTCTTCAAGACCATGGCAATCGCCCGGGACGGCGACTACGGCGCCTTCGTCACGGCCGCCGAATGGTTGGACGCGAACTACGGCCGCGCTCTCTGCCGGCTGCTCGCGGACGGTCTGGGCGGCACGGCGCTGCACGTCCTGGACCCGGCCGCCGCCGCCTTTCCGGACGCCGCCGCGACGGCCGCGATCACCTGTTTTCGGGTCGGCCGGCGCCCCCCGAATTTCCGGGTCCGGGCCGTCAAGACACGCGAGTCCCTGAACGGCCTGGCCGAGGGCCGCGACGTGCCCTGGACCGAGGTCGAGACGGCGCCCCGGTGGTCGGTCGTCGTCCGCCCGTCCCAGAGGCCGTCCGCCGGACAGATCGAACTCGGCGAACTTTTCCGGGTGCATCGCGGTCAGGTCACGGGCGCCAATCGCGTCTGGATCGCCGGCGGCCATGCCAGGGACCTGCCCGAGACGTATCTGCTGCCCACCGTCACCAGGGCGCGCGAACTGCTCGACGCAGGCGGCGTTCTCGCCGACGCCGGGGTCCTCCGGCAAGTCATCGATCTGCCCGCCGATCTCGACGAGCTGCCGCTCGACGCGCGACCCGCCGTCGAACGTTTTCTGTGCTGGGCCAGAGACCGGCACGCCGATTCGAGCTACGTCGCTCGAAATCGCAGGTCCTGGTGGTCGGTCGGGCTCCGCGAGCCTGCCCCGATCGTCTGCACTTACATGGCGCGCCGGCCGCCGGCCTTCGTCCGCAACGTATGCGGTGCGCGGCTGTTGAACATCGCCCACGGCCTGTATCCCAGGGAGCCTCTGACGGAGGAGGCGACCACGGCGCTCGTCGCCTGGCTCGGGACCAACGTCCGCCTCGACGCGGGCCGCGCCTACGCCGGCGGCCTCACCAAGTTCGAGCCGAAAGAGGTCGAGCGAATCTCCATCCCCGACCCGGAACACTTGAGCGCGACAGCGGCGACAGGTTGCGGCGTGGCGGTCGAAGCCCGCGGCCCCCGTCCATCGAAATCCGCACCCCCCTCCCGGCCTCCCCCCCGACAGGATTCCTCTGCGAAAGTGGTCCGGCCGCGCCACGGGAACACGGCAGGGGTGTCGAGACGCCGTCCACCCCCACCCTGTCCCTCCCCCTTCCAGGGAGAGGGGACCCGAGTGGCCCGGCCGCGCCCCAATGGTCCCCTCTCCCGCGTGCGGGAGAGGGACAGGGTGAGGGTGTCGGGGAACGATGCGCCGCCCCAACCGCGTTTCGCAGAGGAATCCTGACAGGGGGAAGGAGACCCTTCGTGGAGGGCCGGGTGGGGTGTGTTTCAATATGCCGGCTCCCGGCCGATGGAGATGCCCGGAACACGTCGGGGAGCGATCGGACGCGGTGGACTTGCGCGGCCGCAAGGCCATATAACGCGGCGATGAGCGAGCTCCCGTTCACCAAGATGCATGGCCTCGGCAACGACTTCGTCGTGCTAGACGGGCGCGCGCGTCCCGTCTCCCTCGCGGCCGGCGACGTGCGGCGCATCGCCGACCGCAGGCGCGGCGTCGGCTGCGACCAGCTCGTCACCATCGAGCCGTCGGACCGCGCCGCCGCCTTCATGCGGGTCCACAACGCCGACGGCGGCGAGGTGCCGGCCTGCGGGAACGCGGCGCGCTGCGTGGCCAACACGCTGATGGACGAACTCGGCGCGGACGCGGTCGCGCTCGACACCGCGGCGGGCGTTCTGGAGGCCTCCAGGGACGGCTCCGGGCTGGTCACCGTCGACCAGGGACCGGCGCGGACCGGGTGGCGGGACATCCCGCTGGCGCGCGAGACGGACACCCTCCACATGGACCTGTCGGCCGGCGGACGGGCGGTTCCGGCGCTGGACGACGCCGTCGGCGTGAACGTGGGGAACCCCCACGCCGTGTTCTTCGTCGACGACGCGGACGCCGTCGATCTGGCGTCGGCCGGCCCCGGCCTCGAACGCCACGCGCTGTTCCCCGAGCGCGCCAACATCAGCATCGCCCAGGTACGCGCCCGCGACTCGATCCGGGTCCGGGTCTGGGAGCGCGGCGTCGGCATCACCTCTGCCTGCGGAACCGCGGCGTGCGCGGTGGCGGTGGCGGGCGTCCGCCGCGGCCTGACGAACCGCTCGGTCCGTATCCGCCTGGACGGCGGGGTCCTTCGGGTGCGGTGGCGGGAGGACGGGCACGTGCTGATGACGGGACCCGTCGCGACCAGCTTCTCCGGCGTTCTCGACGACGCGCTGTGGAACGGAGCGGGACCGTGACCGCCGGACTTCGGCACGGGCCGGACGTCGTGACCTTCGGCTGCCGCCTCAATGCGTACGAATCGGAGATCATCCGGCGCGAGGCCCGGGCAGCGGGCCTGACCGACGCGGCGGTCGTCAACACCTGCGCCGTGACCGCCGAGGCCGAGCGGCAGGCGCGGCAGGCCATCCGGCGGCTGCGGCGGGAGGCGCCCGACCGGGAGATCGTCGTGACGGGCTGCGCCGCCCAGTTGCGCCCCGGCGCCTATGCGGACATGCCGGAGGTCGACCGCGTGCTCGGCAACCGGGAGAAGCTCGCGCGGGAGCACTACGCCCCCGGGCCCGAGAGTCCCGTCGCCGCCGCCGACATCATGAGGGTGACGGAGACCGCGGGTCATCTGGTCGAGGGCTTCGACGGCCGGACCCGCGCCTTTCTCGAAATCCAGCAGGGCTGCGATCACCGCTGCACCTTTTGCGTCATCCCGTTCGCGCGGGGCCCCAACCGCAGCGTGCCCGCCGGCCGCGTGATCGCCGGGGCGGAGAGGCTGGCTGCGGCGGGCTACCGCGAGATCGTCCTGACCGGCGTCGACATCGCGTCCTACGGCGCCGACAGGCCGGACCGTCCCGGGCTCGGCGGCCTGGTCCGCGCAGTGCTGCGCGCGGTGCCGGACCTGCCGCGGCTCAGGCTGTCGTCGCTGGACCCCGCCCGCGTCGACGACGAGCTCAAGGCGGCGGTCGCCGGCGAGCCCCGGCTCATGCCGCATCTCCACTTGAGCCTGCAGTCCGGAGACGACCTGATCCTCAAGCGCATGAAGCGCCGTCACGCGCGCGGCGACGCGGTGGCGCTGTGCCGGGACCTTCGGCGGAGCCGGCCCGGCATCGTGTTCGGCGCCGACCTCATCGCCGGTTTTCCCACCGAAACCCGCGGGATGTTCGAGAACTCCCTGCGCCTGATCGACGACTGCGGCCTGACGCACCTCCACGTCTTTCCCTATTCGCCGCGTCCCGGCACGCCGGCGGCGCGCATGCCCCAGGTGGCGGGAGGGGAGCGGAAGGAGCGTTCGGCGCGGTTGCGCGCCGCCGGCGGGAAGGCGCTCGCGGCCTACCTCGCAAGCCGCGTCGGGACCGCCGAGTCCGTGCTGATCGAACGGTGCGGAGAAGGCCGGACGGAGGGGTACGCGCGGGTCCGCATGGCCGGCGGCGGTCCCGATCCCGGCGCCGTCGTGCCCGTCCGGATCGCCGGTGTCTCGGGGAACCGGCTCGTGGGCCGCGTCGCGGCGTGACCGGGGGGGACGGAGAGCGGTCCGGCTGGCTCTCGCGCCTCAGGCGGGGCCTCGGAAAGTCCGCCGGCGCGCTGAGCGGAGGCATCGCCGGGGTCCTGGGCGGGCGCCGCCTCGACGGCGAGTCCCTGGAGGCCCTCGAGGAGCTCCTCATCGCCTCGGATCTCGGCGTGCCGCTCGCGGCGCGCCTGACCGCGGAACTCGGACGGTCCCGTCTCGGCAAGGACGTCGCGCCGGAAGAGGTGCGGCGGATCCTCGCGCGGGAGATCGTCCGCATCCTCCGGCCCGTGGCGGTTCCCTTCAAGGTGGACGCCTCGCGCAAGCCCCACGCCGTGCTGGTCGCCGGCGTCAACGGAACGGGCAAGACCACGACCATCGGCAAGCTTGCCCACGGTCTCCGGGGCCAGGGTCGCTCCACCGTCATCGCGGCGGGAGATACCTTCCGCGCCGCGGCGATCGAGCAGGTCCGCATCTGGGGCGAACGGTCCGGCGCCGAGGTCGTCGCGCGGGAGCCGGGCGCGGATGCCGCGGGTCTCGCCTACGACGCGTTCCGGCAGGCCCGGTCCCGGCGCGCCGACGCGCTCCTGATCGATACGGCCGGGCGCCTGCACAACAAGTCGGACCTCATGGCGGAGCTGGGAAAGATCGTCCGCGTGCTGGGCAAGCTGGACGCCTCCGCGCCCCACAGCGTCCTGCTCGTCCTCGACGCGACCACCGGACAGAACGCCCTGCGACAGGTCGAGGTCTTCCGGGATATCTGCGACGTCACGGGACTCGTGATGACCAAGCTCGACGGGACGGCGCGGGGCGGCGTGCTGGTGGCCGTCGCCGAGAGGTTCGGGCTGCCGGTGCACGCCGTCGGCGTCGGCGAGGGAATCGAAGACCTCCGGCCGTTCGAGGCCGACAGGTTCGCCGAGGCCCTCGTCGGACTCGGTCCCGGCGGTCCCGGTTGAACCGGGACCGCGCTACGGGATGATCCGCGCGGCGCGCAGCTCGTCGAACTGGCGGACGAACATCTCTTCGGTGTCCACGAAGTCCAGGAACCCGGCCCGGCGGCACCTGGTGGTGTCCATGCAGACGTCCCAGTCCGAGCCGAAGGCGTAGTCCCCGAAGGCCCAGTTCGCGGCCTTTCCGAACGGCGTGGGCGTCAGGCCGTGCCTCTCGACGATGCGGTTCCAGAGCGGCTCCTTGTCCGCCATCGTCTCGGCGAGGCCGATCGGCTGCGGCGGACCCGCCTCCATGCCGAAGTATTCGGCGATGCGCTCCCACACGTTCTCCCAGCGGAACACGTCGCCGTTGGCGATGTTGAAAGCCCGGTTGGCGCAGTCCGGCGTCGTCGCCGCCCAGACCATCGCCCTCCCCAGGAGCCCGCTGTCGGTGACCTGGTAGACGGTGCGGTAGGCCGTCGGCTTGCCGGGCCAGCGCAACGGCAGGCCGAGTTCCCTGGAGATGACGGCGTAGACGGCCAGTACCGACGTGAGGTTCAGGGGATTCCCGATCGAGAGGCCGCACACGGCCTGCGGGCGCAGCGCCGACCAGGTCCAGGGCCGGCCTTTCTGGACCGCGCGCAGATAATCCTCCTGGCCGTGATAGAGGCTCGGCGGCATGTGCCGGGGGTCGTCCTCCCTGGACGGGGTCTTGTAGGGACCCAGATGGCGGCCGTAGTACTTCGCGCCCTGCACGATCTGCACGTGCTGCAGGCCGGGCGCGTTCCGCAGCAAGCCGTCCATGGCGTTCACGAACATTCGGGTATTGGGTTCCGCGGCCTCCTCCCACGTGGGGAAGTGCCTGTAGGCGGCGTAGAACGCGTGCGTGACGTCCGGCACGTCCTTCAGGGCCGTCAGGCAGGTGCCCCGGTCCGTCAGGTCAATGGGCAGGTGTTCGGCCCGCGTCTCGAACCCGGGAGGGTTGCGCGCGGCGGCGACGACGTCCCAGTCGTTGAGACCGTCGAGGTGCCGGAGGACGCCCCGCCCGACGATGCCGCCGGCGCCGAATACGAGCGCGGTCTTGCGGTCGGTCACGGGATGACCCGCTCGGCCCGGAGCCGCGCGAACTGGTCCAGGAACATCCGCTCGGTGTCGACGACGTCCAGGAACCCGAATTTCCGGCACTTCGTCGCGTCCGACATCATGTCCCACTCGTTGTTGAAGATGTACTGGGCGAACGGCCAGTGGGCCATGTCCTCGTAGGCGTTGGGGACGAGGCCGTGCCGGCGCACGATCTCGTCCCAGACCGGCGCCTTGTCGGCCATCATGAGCGGCAGGTCGATGCGCTGAAGCGGTCCCGTTTCCATGCCGAAGAACTCGGCGAACTTCGGCCACATGTGCTCGAAGCGCACGTAGTCGCCGTTGACGACGTTGAAGACCTGCCCGGCGCACGCGGGCGTCGTCGCGGCCCATTCCATGGCGCGCGCCAGCAGCCCCGCCTCCGTGGCCATGTACATGGAGCGGTAGGTGACCGGGCTGCCCGGGAAGCGAAGCGGCAGTCCCAGCTCCTTCGAGACGGCGGCGTAGACCGCGATGCACGAGACCAGGTTCATGGGAATCCCGACCGCGTATCCGCATACCGCGTGGGGCCGCACGCACGACCACGACCAGCTCTTTCCCCTGGACTTCTCGATCAGGTAGTCCTGCTGGCTGTAGTAGAAATTGGGCGGCATGTGGCGGGGGTCGCTTTCCCTGGCCGGCGACTTGAAGGCGCCGAGGTGCGACCCGTAGGCCTTGGTCCCCTGGAGCGAGCAGACGTGCCGGAGCCCGGCCGCGGCCGGTTCCACGACGTCCAGGGGGTTGGCGAGGAGGGCGAGGTTGGGGGCGTCCTGCGCCGCCCAGGTCGGCCGGTCCGTGTAGCCGGCGAAGAACACGTGGGTCACCCGGTCGAGTCCGGAGAGCCTGGCCCGGCATTCGGCGGCGTCGCCGAGGTCCACGGATATGAAGGTCGCCGTCGACTCGTAGTAGGGCCGGCGCCGGGACAGGCCGACGACCTCCCAGTCGTCCTTCGCGTCGAGATGCCGGATCATGTTGCCGCCGACGATCCCGGTGGCGCCGATCACCAGGGCGACGTTCCGGTCAGACACTGATCCGCGCTCCTCTCGTGCTTCGCGTACGGTCGCCAGACGGGGTCGCACGGGCACCACTGCGATCATGTTCCTGCATTATTCTAAACCCACTCGGAACCAGGGCTATCCGCTTGCCCAGCAGGAATATATAGACGATATCCGACCGCGCCAGCGCTAAACGCTTAAAGAAGCATTATTACATTTGACGCACCAAACCATCTAGCCTAGCGTAGCCTCTCCAAGCTAGGAGGGAAAGATGAGGTCGAGTATGGCAACCGTTCTGGTGATAGGAGCAATTTCGCTCGCAGGGTGTGAGACTGCTCCCGTCCCCCTTGCCATTGTTGACCTTCAAACGGACAAAGTAGTCATTCAAGCAGGTGAAGATAAAGCCACTACAGAAGTCGTTGAAAAGGCTCGGGAAGGATGTTCTGTCCACGGGCGCACACCACGCTATTTGAGCGAGGGGCAACATTGCAACCGCACGGTATGTTTTTCATCCGGGTATTCTACCTTTTGTGGCCCGGCAAGCTGCGTGATGCACTATCTGTTTGCCTGCGTCGAATAACGGGCGCGGAAGTTAATCTTCTGCCGCGTGCCCTTTCGGCCCCTTCAGTGCAGTCCGTTTCAGCGTCTCGTTGAGTCGCTCCTCGCTCTCGTCAGACTCCAGTTCGTAGGCCGTCCCGACGAAACGGGTGTGCTGCCCGGAATCAATCTTCTTCGACACCAAAACCCGCCGACCGGAAAATTGGCATGAATGACAGACTAGTAAACGAAATACAACGATGCCTTGTCGCTCTATTCGAACGTATGGACCCGAATCAAATCGGCACCACTATAGTGAAAAAGGCCCTCTGCGAGAGCTGTAAGGCGATCGATTCAAATTACTACGTTTATACATCGGGGTTGAGGCAGCCCTCCGCCGACGGTGGCGAGTGGCTCTTCGACGTAACCTGCTTAAGCTACTACTACGACGATTTCCTGAAGCACGTGCCTCTCGTCGCCGAAAGTGAGTGGGGAACAGAGAATGACATTTACGACGACTTCCAAAAGCTGCTTCTGGCACGTGCGGATGTCCGCGTGATAATATTTGATGGCGCACGGTCTCCGGGATACCGCAGGATCTTCAGTATCTTGGCGAAGTACATAGCCAGACACGAGGGGTCCAGAGATGGAGACACCTATCTCCTCGTGGCTTGGACGCCTGATAAGTTCATGTTCCATCGGATCGATGCCTTTCGATCACAACGCGGCCTTGGGTGACGGGATCTCCGAGGATCCCACGGGCACCCCTGCGACCGTGCTCCTGTATTGTTCTAAATCTGCTCGGAACCAGGACTATCTGTTCGCCCGACTGGACGATGCAGACGATATCCGGCCGTGCCGCGTCAGCACTAAGCGCTCCAAAAGACGGTACAGTGCACGCGCCTCGCTCCGCCCCGGGATGGCTTCGGCCGGGATGATACGCTACGCTGGCGTTCGACCGCGGAGCGAAGAGACGATGCCCGAGATCGAGACGCGCCACCTGATGACGTTCCGGATCCGGCCGCCCGAGCCGCCGCTCGGGCCGCTCGAGTTCGGGGACACGCCGTCGGGCCATCGCTGGGTCATGCCGGTCCCCGGCGGCCGCTTCGAGGGGGACCGCCTGCGGGGCCGGATCGTATTCGGCGCCGACTGGCTGATCCGGCGGCCGGACGACGCGACGGAGCTCGACGTCCGGCTGACCCTGGAGACCGGCGACGGACACCTGATCGGCATGCGCTACCGCGGGCTGCGTCTCGGTCCCGAGGAGGTCCTCCAGCGCCATCTGGACGGAGAGGTCGTCGGCGCCTCGGAATACTACTTCCGCATCGCCCCGTTCTTCGAGACGGCGTCGGACAAGTACGGCTGGCTGAACACCGTCCTCGCGGTGGGAATCGGGGACAGGACCGAGGAAGGCCCCGGCTACGAGATCTACGAGATCCTGTGAGCGCGGGCGGGCCGGATGGTGAACCCGCGCATTCCGTTTCAGTACGCCCCGAAGAGGGGCCGCCTTCCGCCCCCTGACGGAAAGCCGCTGATCGTGCAGATCGTGGTCGCGGTCGAGATCTTCCGCTACGACCGGCCCGTACCGCGAAAGATACTCGCCAATCCCCACGGCATGGATCCGGTCCCCGACCTCGTCAACTACGCCTGGACGGAGTACGGCATGCGCTGCGGCATGCCCCGTCTCGTCCGCGCGTTGACGGAGCGGGGCGTGCGGGCCGTCGCCTGCATCAACTCCGACGTGATCGACGCCTATCCGGACGTGGCCGAGGCCGTACTCGAGGCCGGCTGGGAGTTTCAGGGCCACGGCAAGTTCCAGCGCTCCATGTCGGAGGACGAGGAGGAGGAGATCATCAACGTCTCCCTGGAACGGATCCGGTCGTTCACGGGCCGGCCGGTGCGCGGCTGGATCGGCCCCGGACTGAAGGAGTCCGGCCGCACGCCCGAGCTGCTCAAGGCGGCGGGCATCGACTACATCTCCGACTGGGGCGTGATCGACGATCTGCCGGTCTGGATGTCGACCGGGCGCGGGCCCGTCGTCGTGGTGCCGTACACGGCCGAACTCAACGACACCTACGTCTATCACGTCGGCGGGCACGGTCCCGACGAGCAGTACAAGCGGATGCGCGACATGGTGGCGGGCCTCGAGCCGGAGCTCGCGGACTCCCCGCGAGTCCTGTCCATGTCCTATCACCACTACCTCATGGGACAGGCCCACCGCGCCCATTGGGTGGGGCGCATGCTGGACTATCTCCTGGAGCGCCCGGACACGACGTTCATGCCGGGGGAGGAGATCTGCGACTGGTTCACGGGAACCGAGACGGCGAGGCGGGAGAAGGCGGCGCTGCCGGCGGCGCCGGACTCCGCCGCGCCTTGACCGTTTCGGACCGCGCCCCCACGTTATGCCGCGACCCCCGGACGCGCCGCCCATGACCTCTCAGACCGATCGATATCAGGCGATGAATCCGATCCTCCGGCTCGGCATCGAGCTGGGGCCGCTGCTCGTCTTCTTCGCCGTGAACGCGAGCTACGGCATCTTCGCCGCGACCGGCGCTTTCATGGCCGCGATCGCCGTGTCCCTGGGGGGCGCCTATGCCGCGGCCCGGCACGTCCCCATGCTGCCCCTCGTGTCGGGGCTGATCGTGCTCGTGTTCGGCGGCCTGACCCTCTATCTCCAGAACGAGACGTTCATCAAGCTCAAGCCTACCATCGTCAACGCGCTGTTCGCGGCGGCGATCTTCGGGGGGCTGGCGTTGGGCAGGAACTTCGTCAAGACGGTGCTCGGCGCCATGGTCGCGCTGACCGACCGGGGGTGGCGCCTCCTGGCCGTCCGCTGGGGACTGTTCTTCGTGGCGATGGCGGTTCTGAACGAGATCGTGTGGCGGAACGTCTCCACCGACACGTGGGTCACCTTCAAGGTGTTCGGATTCCTGCCCCTGACCCTCGCGTTCGCGCTGGCGCAGACGCCGTTGATGCGCCGCCACGCCGAGCGGCGCGACGCCGCCTGACCCGCCCGCCCGCCGGGAACCGCTTATCGTCCGGGACGCCCGGTTCCGTCCGGCAGCCGGTCCCCGGTTTCGCCGTCCGGGTTCGTGAACGGCGGGAAGGACCGCACTCCCCTGACCTCGCGGAAGTGATGGAGCGCCCAGTGGACGCTGGGAAACGCGATGTCGTTCCACGGAATCTCGTCCCAGGTCAGCAGGGCCACCTCCTGGGACTCCGGGCCCGGCGCCACGTCCGGCGACCGTAGCGCGCCGCGAAAGATGATCTGGACCTGACTGATGCGGGGAATGGTGTAGATGGCGAGGACGCTGCCGAGGTCCGCGTCGGCGCGCGCTTCCTCCCAGGTTTCCCGTCTGGCCCCGTCCATCACCGTTTCCCTCTCCTCGAGGTATCCCGCCGGAATCGTCCAGAAACCGGTTCGCGGCTCGATGGCGCGCCGGCACATGAGAATGCGGTCCCGCCACGCGCAGACGGCACCCACCACGACGCGCGGATTCACGTAGTCGACGAACCCGCAGGCGTCGCACACCAGTCGGGGGCGGTCCTCCCCGTCGGGGATGCGGAGGGTGAAATTCCCGGCGCTGCCCGCGGGTTCGGCGGGGCCGGTCTCGGAGGGCATGACGCAAACCTATTCGGCCGCCGGGTCCGGGTCCAGGCGGCGCCCGGGCGTCCCTCGGGTCCGGGGACCGGACCCCGTCCGTCCGGCTGCCGCATCCCGCAACGCGGCGGCGACGTCCTCTCCCAGTTCGGCGCCGATCTCCTCCAGGCCGGCGACCAGTCGCGGCCGCCACGGCGCCTCGGGCTCCGAGTCGCCCGCCAGCGCGAGCCAGATGTCGTAGGCTCCGTGCGCGTCTCCCGCCTGCGCGCGGGCCAGCCCCATGTAGAAGCGCGGACCGGGACGCCTCTCGTCCAGGGCATGGGCGCCGCGGAACGCCGCCAGCGCCTCCGGCGTCACCGTGCCGCCCGCCGCGAGGACGAGCGCCTCGCCCAGCGCCGTCATTATGTCGGGGTCGTCGGGCCGCAGGCCGTCCGCCCGCCTGTAGGCCGCCGCGGCGTCGTCGAAGCGCTCCATGGCCGTGTACGACCGGCCGAGGAGCAGCCAGTCCGAGAGGTTTTCCGAACCGCGCGCCAGACGTGCCCGGAGGCGGCTTACGGCCGTCTCCAGGTCGGCGGCGGAGGCCGCCTGCGCCGCCGGAGGCCGGCCGGCGAGCGGCCGGTCCGGCGATTGCGGCGAGCCCAGATGGAGGTAGAGGCCCGCCGCCAGCGCCGGGATACCGATGGCCGCCGCCGCGGCGCCGGCGAGCCGGGGCGCCGCGGACGGCGTGCGGAGCCGCCGTCCGTCCGCGGTTCCGGCCTCCAGGATCCGCCGTTCGATCTCCACTCGGGCGGCCGCTTCCTCCTCGGCCGAGACGACCCCGCGCTCGAGGTCGTTCCGGAGTTCGTCGAGCTGGTGGCGGTAGACCCGGAGGTCGTAACCGGCGCGCGGGTGCCCGCCGCGGGCACCGCGCAGCAGAGGCCACGCCGCGGCGAGAACCGCGGCGGCGGTCAGAACGGCGAGGACCGTCCAGAGCGCCATCAGGAGGCGTCCCCGTCTCGCCCGAGCAGGGCCTCGAGGCGGGCCCGTTCCTCGGGCGTCAGGGCCGCGGCCTCGGGCTCGGGGCCGTCGCGCCGCCGGCGGAAGACCGCGGCGGCGAATCCCCCGCCCAGAAGCAGCAGCGCGCCGGGACCCAGCCAGAGGGCGAGCGTCCGCGCGTCGAGCGGCGGATCGAGCAGCACCCAGTCGCCGTAGCGCGCGACGACGAAATCGAGGACCTCCGCGTCGGAGGCCCCCAGCGAAAGGCGTTCCCGGACGAGGACCCGCAGGTCCCGCGCGAGGTCGGCGCCGGAATCGTCGATCGACTGGTTCTGGCAGACGAGGCAGCGGAGCTGCTTGTGGATGGCGCGCGCGCGCGCCTCGAGCGCCGGATCGGAGAGCGGCCGGTCCACGCCGATGGCGGCGGCCGGCGCGGCCGCCGCCAGCCATGCCGCGCACACGGCGGCGAGGGGCGGCGAAAAACGGCGGAAGGCCCGCGTCACCTGCCCTGAAGCTCCCTGACGAGCGGCAGTATCCGCCGGTGCATGTCGTCCGGCATCATCGGTCCGACGTGCTTGTAGGCGATGCGTCCCCGCCGGTCGATCACGAAGGTCTCGGGAACGCCGTAGACGCCCCAGTCGATGCTGACCCGGCCGTTCCGGTCGGCGCCGACGCGCCGGTAGGGATCTCCGTACCGTCCGAGCCAGGCCACGGCGTTTCGGGGCAGGTCCTTGTAGTTGATTCCGTGAACCGGGACTTCGCCGCTCCGCGCGACCTCCATCAGCAGCGGATGCTCGATCCGGCAGGGGCCGCACCACGACGCGAAGACGTTGACGAGGGCGACCTCTCCCGTCCTGAGATCGGCCGCGGCCAGCCCGTCCGCCCGCCCGTCGACCGGGGGCAAGGAGAAATCGGGGACCGGCCTGTCGATGAGGGCCGACGGAACGAGACGGGGGTCGAGGGTCAGCCCGGCGCCGAGCGCGAGCGCGACGACGGCGAACAGCGCCAGGGGCAGGATGTGGCCCGGCCGCATGGGCCGCTCACGTTCCGGGGGCCCGCGCCGCGTCCGCCCGGACGCGGGCCGCCTTGCGCCTGGGCGCGCCCACCCGGTGCCGCCGGTCCGTCAGCGAGACGATCGCGCCGACGGCCATGAGGAGGGCTCCGAGCCAGATCCAGTGCACCAGGGGCTTGTGGTAGAGACGCGCCGCCCAGCCTCCCGAACCGTCCGGGCCGCCGATGACGGCGTAGAGGTCCGCCGTCGGGGTCGGGCGGATGGCGGCTTCCGTCGTGGCTTGCGGAGACGTGTCGTAGACCCGCGACTCCGGGGTCATCACGGCGATCGCGTCGCCGCCGCGGGTCACCTCGAAAATCCCCCGGACCGCGTCGTAGTTGGGGCCCCTCGCGTCCTCCACGCCCCGGAACGTGAACTCGTATCCGCCCACGGGGACGGAGTCGCCGGCCCTGACGATCCGGAGGCGTTCGCTCTCCCAGGTCACGCTGACGACGATCCCCAGGACGGCGATGCCCGCGCCGGCGTGCGCCACGGTCATGCCGTAGGCCGCCCGCGGCAGGCGCCGGGCGCGCCGCCGGGTCTCCCGGAACGGCGCGCGGAACAGGCGGACGCGCTCCGCGAATTCGGAGAGCGACGCCGCGACCAGCCAGGACCCGAGCGCGACGCCCAGCACCGCCGGCACCGGGGCCTCCGCCGCGAAAGCCAGCGTCGCCAGCGCGACCGCGAAGGCGGCCGCCAGGGCCAGGCGCAGGCGGGAGAGGGCGCCGGCCAGGTCGCCCCTCTTCCAGGCCAGCAGGGGGCCGATGCCGGCCGCTGCGAGGGCCGGCGCCATCAGCGGGACGAACGTGGCGTGGAAATACGGCGGACCCACCGAGACCTTCTCGCCGGTCAGGGCGTCGAGAAACAGCGGGTACAGCGTTCCCAGCAGGACCGTCGCGCAGGCGGTCGTCAGCAGCAGGTTGTTGAGCACCAGGGCGCCTTCGCGGCTTATGGGCGCGAACAGGCCGCCGCCCTTCAGGGCCGGCGCCCGGACCGCGAACAGGGTCAGCGAGCCGCCCGCGACGACCACGAGAAAGGCCAGGATGAAGACCCCCCGCGCCGGGTCCGTCGCGAAGGCGTGCACGGACGTGAGGACCCCCGACCGCACCAGGAACGTGCCCAGAAGGCTGAGCGAGAACGTCAGGATCGCCAGCAGGATGGTCCAGCTCTTCAGCGCGTCGCGTTTCTCGGCCACGATCGCCGTGTGCAGCAGCGCCGTCCCGGCGAGCCAGGGCATGAAGGACGCGTTCTCGACCGGGTCCCAGAACCAGAACCCGCCCCAGCCGAGCTCGTAGTAGGCCCACCACGACCCCAGCGCGATGCCCACCGTCAGGAAACACCAGGCGGCCAGCGTCCAGGGCCGGACCCACCGCGCCCACGCGGCGTCCACCCTGCCCTCGACGAGCGCCGCCACGGCGAAGGAGAACGCCATCGAGAATCCCACGTACCCGAGGTAGAGGAACGGCGGGTGGAAGGCCAAGCCGGGATCCTGGAGCAGGGGATTCAGGCCCTGGCCCTCCGCGGGCGCGGGGATCAGCCGTTCGAAGGGATTGGACGTGAGCAGCATGAACAGGAGGAAGCCGGCGCCGATCAGGGCCTGGACCGCCAGCACGCGGGCCCGCAGCTCGGGCGGCAGGTTGCCGCCGAAGACGGCGACGGCCGCGCCGAACAGGGTGAGTATCAGGACCCAGAGCAGGAGCGAGCCCTCGTGGTTCCCCCAGACCCCCGACACCTTGTAGAGGAGCGGCTTCGCCGAGTGCGAGTTCATGGCGACGTTGAGCACCGAGAAATCGGATACCACGTAGGCGTGGGTCAGGGCGGCGAAGGAGAGCGCCACGAATCCGAACTGGACGACGGCGACGGGCCGCGCCGCTGCGATCCACGAGTCGTAGCGAAGCCGGGCGCCGATCAGGGGAAGCGTGCCCTGAACCAGGGACAGCGCCAGCGCCAGGATCAGCGCGTAGTGTCCGGCCTCGACGATCATCCCGCTGCCCACCTCCACCCTGACCCTCCCCCTGGACGGGGAAGGGGGGTACGGCTTCGAACGACCCGCCGCCATGAACCGGACGGCAATGGCCGCCGCCCCGGCGTGACCGGCGCCGTCTCGCCCCGCGCGAACCGGTGCCACGGCGCGTCCGCCAGGACCGCCGCAGCCATGTTCGGAAGGAACGTTCTTCGACTCATCGAACACCTTGGGGACGGCGATAATGATGACACAGGCGGCGCGCCGCTCAAGCGCGGCGGCCGTTCGGCTACCGGCCCTGCCATCGGCCCGCCTTCTTCAACGCCTCCGCGACCTCCGGCGGCATGTAGGTTTCGTCGTGCTTGGCGAGGATCTCGGTCGCCACGAACGTTCCGTCCCCGTCCAGTGCGCCGTCCGCGACGACTCCCTGACCCTCGCGGAACAGGTCGGGCAGCAGGCCGCGGTAGCGGACGGGGACCGACGCCGCCCGGTCCGTCACGCGGAACGAGACCGTGACTCCGTCGTTCCCCCTGACCACGCTGTTCTCCTCGACCAGGCCGCCCAGCCGGAAGCGCCGCTCCGCGGGGAACCCCTTGGCGGCGACCTCGCTGGGGCCGTGAAAAAAGACGAGGTTATCCCGGAAGGCGTCGAGCATCAGGGCCGCCGCGACGCCGAGCAGCGCCATGCTCGACACGACGAAGTAGAGACGCCGCCGTCTACGGGTCATCCCGGGCCTTGGCGGACCGGGTGTCGGACCGCCGCCTGGGGAGCGAGTCCAGCAGCTCCCGTTGCCTTCGGAGGTCGCGGATGCTCCACGCGAGGAGCGCCGTCATCACCAGCGCCGCGGCCCCGAACGCCGACCACACGAACACGCCGTGGCCGCCCATCTCCAGGAACTCCCTCACCGGCTCCATTCGACGGCGTCCGTTTCGGCCCCGCGGCCCCGCGGCCGCGCATGCCGCCACGTCCGGGCCTGGCGGGCGAGGATCTCGCGCTCCAGGCGGATCAGCAGGACCACCACGAAGTAGCCGGCGAACGCCGTTCCCATCACCAGGAGGGGAATCAGCAGACTCGGGTGGATGGACGGGCCGTCCAGCCGGAGCACGCTCGCGGGCTGATGCAGCGTCGCCCACCAGTCCACCGAGAACTTGACGATCGGGATGTTGACGGCCCCGGCCAAGGCCAGGATGGCGGCGGACCTGGCGGCCCGCGCGTGGTCGTCGATCGCCTGCCAGAGCGCGATGTAGCCGAGGTACAGGAAGAGCAGGATCAGGACCGAGGTGAGGCGCGCGTCCCAGACCCACCACGTGCCCCACATGGGCTGCCCCCACAGCGCCCCGGTCACGAGGGCGAGCAGGGTGAACGACGCGCCGATGGGGGCCGCGGCCTTCGCCGTCAGATGGGAGAGCGGGCTCTTCCAGATCAGCCCCGCGGCGCTGGCGGCCGCCATGACGGCGTAGGCGAACAGCGCCATCCAGGCGGACGGCACGTGCACGAACATGATGCGGACCGTCTCGCCCTGCTGGTAGTCCGGCGGCGCCACGAACAGGCCGAGATAGACTCCGGCGGCGAGCAGGGCGGCGGTTGCGGCACCGGCCCAGGGGAGGACGCGGCGGCTCCGCGCGACGAACGACGTCGGGTTGGCGAGACGATGCCAGTTCACCATGACCGCGTTATAGCACCATCCGCCGAATCGAACGTTTCAGGGGCCGCGGTCATTCCAGGTTCAGGCGGAGCGCGGCGGCCATCGCCCACGGCGCGAGCGCGAGCGCGGCGGCCAGCATCGCCGCCAGCGCCAGCAGGTGGCCCCCGCCTCCCAAACCCGCGACCGCCGCGTCGACCGCGCCGATCCCGAAAATCAGGATGGGGACGTAGAGCGGGAGGACGAGCAGGGACAGCAGGACGCCGCCCCGCCGGATGCCCGCGGTCAGGGCCGCGCCGACGCCGCCGACCAGGCTGAGGGACGGCGTGCCCGCCGCCATGGCCAGCAGCAGCGCGCCGTACGCCTCGCCGTCCAGACCGAGCAGGACACCGAGGAGCGGCGAGAAGGCGAGAAGGGGCAGGCCCGTGGAAGCCCAGTGCGCGAGGCATTTCGCCGCCGCCACGAGCTCCAGCGGCAGGGGCGCCAGAGCCAGTTGATCGAGGCCACCGTCCTCGAGGTCGGCCTGGAACAGGCGGTCGAGGGAGAGCATGGCCGCGAGCAGCGCCGCGACCCAGATCACGCCGGGCGCGATGCGCCGGAGGACGGCGGCTTCGGGTCCGACCCCGAGAGGGAACAGGGCGACGGCCAGCACGAAGAAGGCCACGACCGGCATCGTCGCGCCTCCCTGCCGGAACGCGAGCCGGACGTCGCGGGCGACGATCGCGAGGAACACGGTCACCGGGGTCCGTCCGCCCGGAACTCGTCCAGCTGGATCGTAACCGCGTCGTCGACCGCGAAAGGGCCGTGGACGGCCGCCAGCACCATCCCTCCGCCGGTGCGGTGCTCGGCGATGAGGCCGAGCACCGTGTCCGTCCCCGCGTCGTCAAGGGCGGCCGTCGGTTCGTCGAGCAGCCAGAGGGGCCTGGCGCTGGCGACGAGCCGCGCCAACGCCAGGCGCCGCCGCTCGCCGGCGGACAGGTCGCGCGCAGGCACGCCGGCCAGGCTGGAGAGCCCCATCCTGTCGAGGGCCGGACCACGGCCGAGGCGCGCCGGCGCGCCGGATTTTGCGGCCAGGACGGTGCTCCAGAACGCCAGGTTCTCGGCAACGGAGAGCGCGGGCTTCAGAGTGTCCAGATGGCCCACGTAGTGCAGGCTCGTCCTGTGGCGGTGCGGATCGTCCGAGACCGGCAGTCCGTCGCGCCGGAGCTCGCCCGCGGCCGGCGCCAGGTATCCCGCCGCCAACCGGAGGAGCGAGGTCTTACCGCTGCCGTTCGCGCCCCGCACGACGACGATGCCGCCGGGCGCGAGGTCGAAGCCGAGTCCGGCGAAGACGATGGCGTCTCCGCGCGCGCAGGCGAGATTTCGGCCGGTGAGCGACAAGGTCCCTGACGTCCAGAGTGGTTGTCGTGGCGTTCGGCCCGGTCCACGTGCGCGGGCGGCGGCGAGGCCCGAGCCTATCGGGCGCCGCGCGGCGCGTCGATATTCGGACCGGCGGCGGGTGCAAAAGCCGCCGCCGCCCGCTATCGTCCGCCGGTCATGTAGACATCGGGGCCGAACGTTCGACGGAGGGGACCATGGACATCAGTTGCGCGTTCGCGCCGGTCACGGACACGCCGGAGCACATCCGGCTCGCCGAGGAACTGGGGTTCCGCCGCGCCTGGGCGTTCGATACGCCGGCGGTTCAGCTCGACACCTACGCCACGCTGGCGCTGGCGGCGGTGAAGACCGGCCGCATCGAGCTCGGCCCCGGCGTGATCATCCCGAGCCTGCGCCATCCCATGGCCACGGCGTCAGCCGTCGCCACGCTGGTCGGCTTGGCGCCGGGCCGCGTGAACATGGCGCTGGGCACCGGGTTCTCCGGGCGGCTGGCCATGGGACAGAAGCCCAACAGGTGGGACTACGTCGCCGAATACGCGCGGCAGGTGCAAGGCCTGCTCGCCGGCGAGACCGTCGAGGTCGAGGGCAGGATGACCAGGATGCTGCACGGCCCCGGCCAGGCCCCCGAACGGCCCATCCGGGTGCCCATGCTGTTCGGCACCGCCGGTCCCAAGGGAGAAGCGCTCGCCCGCGAGCACGCCGACGGCATCTTCACGGTGATCCCCGTC
This sequence comes from Alphaproteobacteria bacterium, assembly GCA_963663355.2. Taxonomy (GTDB): domain Bacteria; phylum Pseudomonadota; class Alphaproteobacteria; order UBA2966; family UBA2966; genus UBA2966. Next base: position 391,879 of record CAXXKS010000001.1, on the reverse strand, counting down.
AGCTCGGGTTTCGAACGGCAGTCTCTGCTGGTCCAGGGCACGGTCCTCGATCCCGGCGAAGATCCCGATTCCCCGCGCGTCGTCGAGGCAGCCGGAGGAGGCGCCTCGGTCGTCTTTCACCGGGCCTACGACCGCCCGGCGCCGGGTCGGCCCAGGATGGAGGAGCTCGAAGGCGGCCCGGAGTGGGTGGAGACGATCGAGTCGTTCGATCCCGAGGTGCGCCATCTCCACACCCACGAGGGCCATCTGACGTTCGTCAACGAGATCGACCGCAAGGTGATCACGGGCGACCTGATCATGAAGTACACCTTCACCGGCGAAGCGGACGCGCTGCGGCGGCGGATCGAAGAACTCGAGGACATCGGCGTGACCGAGATCGCCTTTCAACCCGCGGGGCCGGACATCCCCCGCGAGCTCCGCGCCTTCGCCGCCATGGCCGGCATCGGGTGACGTGGGGGCGCCTACCGGTCGTGTCTTGCGATTTCGTGGCGTCTCCAGCCGGGCACGTAGGCCGTCATGGCCGCCTTGAACAGCTTGCCGTGGTTGGGAAGGCGCAGATGGAGAAGTTCGTGGACGATCACGAAGTCCTGGAAACCGCGGTCGCGGTCCGCGAGGTCGGCGGCCAGGGTGACGGTGCCGAGGGTCGAGCACGAGCCCCATTTGCGCGTCATGCGCCCGACGCGGACGATCCTGGGTTCGACGTTCAGCCGGCGCGCCCAGTAACCGACTCTTCGCCGCAGGCGTTCGCGCGGCCCGTCAGACATCGGCGTCGTCCGCCTCTCCGAGCAGTATGGCCGAGATGCTGTCCACCGCCCGGCTCCGCGCGTCCTTGCCGAGGGCGAGAAGCGGCCGGTAGAGGGCCGCGCGCAGGCGCCGCCGCTCGTCGGCGTTGACGCCGGCGTTGGGAAAGCGAGCGAGAAGCGTCTCCGCTTCCCGCGCCAGGTTCATCGTCGCGATACCGGCCGCCGCGAGGTCCGCGTCGTCCTTCAGCAGCCAGTGAACGGCGAAAGCCCGCGGCGAAAGCCCGCTCTCCCCGGCCGCCGCCGCCGCCGCTTCCTTTTCCACGGCGAGCGCGCTCAACAGGTCCATCGCGGCGAGTCCGGTCGTCTTCCGGTCTTCCAAGTCTTCCAGAATACGCTCGGCACGCTCCTTGAGCGGCTGGAGCATCGATGGCGCGTCCCCGTATGCCGCAGCTTCCTCGCGCAGCCCGCGCACTAGGTTGAAGACCTTGGCCTCGTCCGGCCCCGGCTCGCCGGCGAGCGCGTCCAGGGTCTTCAGATCGAAGGTGACGCTCTTCGTCAGCCGGCCGAGTCCTTCCTGGCTCGCGCTCTCCTGTACCAAGCGGCTGGTCTTGTGGGCGAGGTCGGCCACGAAGCCGACCTGCGCCGCGTAGGCGTTGCGGACCGCCGCGTAGAGTTGCGCGAGCCGCTTGAACGTATCGATATGGTCGCGCAGTTCCGGCGATGGCGACAGAATTTCCCAGAGTGCCTCGATCTCCTTGTAGGCCTCGAAGAACGCGGCGCGCGTCTCCGGGTCCAGAAAGCGCCCGTAAACCACGCTCTCAAGTCGCTCGTCCGGCCCGCCCTCGCCGCCACCGTCGAGCCAGGCCGCCTTCGCTGCTACGATCTTCTCCAGAAAGTCTTTCATCAGAAGATCGAAGTCTTCGATCACGCCGCTGACGTCCTGCGAATCGAACCGCAGCGCCTTCTTCAACTCGCGCAGCACGCCGATGAAATCGACCACGAGGCCGATGCGCTTGCGGGCGCCGTCCGCGTCCACGTAAGGCCGGTTCACGCGGGCGATTGCCTGCAACAGAACGTGATCGCGCATCGGTTTGTCGAGATACATGCAGTAGAGCAGCGGCGCGTCGTATCCCGTCAGCAGCTTGTCGGTGACGATCAGGATCTTCGGGTCCTCGCCCGCTTTCTTGAACGTCAGGCGCGCGTCCGACTCGCGCTCGGACGAGAGTTGAAGCTCCGCGACCAGCGGGCGGTCGACAATGTCGGCGGCGTTCTCCGTATAGACCGGCGCCGACCATTCGGACGGCAACAGCTTGTCGAGCGCGCGCTTGTATTTGGCGCAGGCCTCGCGGTTCACGCCGACCAGGAATGCCTTGTAGCCGAGCGGCGCCACGTTCTCCCGGAAGTGCCGGGCGACAAAAGCCGCGACCTTCTCGATCCGGTCGTCGGCGGTCAGGAAGGTGCGCAGGCCGACGGCACGGTCGAGGACCTTGTTGAGTTCGTCGATGTCGGTGACCCCCTCGGCCTCGGCCAGCGCGAAGAAATCCTTGTCCAGCCGGTCCGCCGGCATCGCCATGTCGCTGGGCGCCATGGCGTGGCGGATGGGCAGAGTGGTTTCGTCCTCGATCGATTCGGCGATGGAATACTTGTCGAGATAGCCCCGCTCGTCCTCCGCCCCGAAAATCTTGAAGGTACCCTCGCCCTGGGCCGTCCGGTCTATGGGCGTGCCGGTGAAACCGATGACGGTCGCGTTGGGCACCGCCGCCATCAGGTAGGTGCCGAGCTCCCGGGCGACGGAGCGGTGCGCCTCGTCAATGAAGACGTGGATGCCGGCGCGGGTGTTGGCGTTCTTCTCGATCCCCTCGAACTTGTGGATCATCGACAGGATCAGGCCGCGCTTGTCGGTTCTCAGAAAGTCCCGCAGTTCGTCCCTGGAGCCCGCGCGCCAGACCGGGATGTCCTGCTGCTGCATCTCGCCGAGCAGTCTCTCGACCCAGGTCTTGAGCTGGCCTTCGAGCTCGGCGCGGTCGACGACGACGAGCACCGTGGCGTTGCCGAAACGCTGCTTCCGTTCGAGGATCAGACGTGCCGCGGTCAGGAGCGTGAAGGTCTTCCCCGAGCCCTGGGTATGCCAGATCAGCCCGCGCCGCTTCGCCGGCTCGGCGCAGCGGGCGAGGATACGCTCCACCGCGCGGCGCTGGTGCTGGCGCAGCACGGATTTCCGCGTCTCGCCGTCCTCGACGTGGAACAGTATCCAGTCCCGAAGCGTGCGCAGGAATCCGGCCGGCTCGAAGAACGACTGCACCGCAAAGCGGTAGCTCTCGTCCGGCTTCTCTTTCCAGCGCGCCATGTAGCGCCGCGAGGTGTTCCAGGTGGCGCCGTACCAGTAGTCGATCAGATGGGTGACGTTGAAGAGTTGCGGCGCGGCGACGAGCTCCGGCGTCTCGATCTCGTAGCGGCGCAGTTGCGTGACGCCGCGTTCGATCGCGTCGCGGTCCTTGGGGTTCTTGTGCTCGACGATGGCGACCGGCACGCCGTTGACGACGAACATCACGTCCGCCCGGTTGCCCTTGCGGGCTGGCGGTTTGAGGGACCATTCCCAGGTGACGTGCAGGGCATTGGCGTCCGGTTTCTCGAAATCCACGAGACCGACGCGCCGGTGGCGTCCCTCGCCCTCGTCGTACCATTGCCGCTCGCCGCGCAGCCAGGCGAGCGTCTCGCGGTTGCCCTCGATGGTCGGCGGCAGCGCCTCCAGCCGCTCGACGACCTGGCGGATCGCGTCGTCGCCCATCCAAGGGTTGAACCGGTAGAGCGCCGCCTCGAGCTCGCCGCGGAACAGCATCCCGGCTATACCGCCCCGTTTCGCCGTGGCATCCGCGGGCGAGACCGGTTTCCAGCCGATTTCGGCGGCGTGCGCCACCATGGGAAACTGGACCGAAGCGGCCTCGGTGATCTTGAGGTCGCTCATCGTCCCGCCCCATCGAGCGGCGCGGCATGGGCGCTTCCGACCGGACGAAAGGTTGACATTACAGCGCCCAAACGGGACATGACGGCTGTGGAGCGCCCTTGAAGGGCTCGATATGGTTCGCCCGGCATGACATCGGTTGCCGTCCGCTTTGTGTGCGTCCCAGGTCGTTCGCCTCGTGTCGCCTCAGCCCGGTACGCGGTAGATGCGCTTTTGCGGGTCCGTGGACAGAATGGCCACGACTCCGGGAACGAGCGGCCTCAAATCTCGCGCGCGGTTGCTTGCGGCGGCCAGTATGATTACTGGAATCGGCAAGGCGTTTGTGTTGTGCTGATACTCGAAACCCCGGTCAACCGTGACGAGGGCATGGAACCCGTGATGGGCCGCCAGCCGTAGCAGATCGCCGTTTTTGGCGCCCACCCAGCCCATCCGCCGGACGGTGCGCGCCTCGAACGAGCCGGGAAACGCCGCGGCGAGCGGCCGCGGTATGTTTTCGTCAAGCAACAGCTTCATTCGTCTCGGACAACAGAAGCGCCGCCGCGCGCTCGAGCACCGCCACGGCCTGCTCTCGCGATACGGTGGGGAAGTCGTCCAGGAATTCGTCCAGCGGGTCGCCGGCTTCCAGATAGTCCATCAAGGCCCGCACGGGCACCCTGGTTCCCGGGAAGACCGGCGTGCCCCCGAGGATGTCCGGGTTCCTGTCGATCAGCGTGTCGGTCATGGCTCTCTCCGCGGTCATGCGCTCGGATCGGCGGTTCCAAAGATATCGCGCTTTAGTTCTTCGTACACGCTCATCCCTGGTTGGACGAGCGGGGCCAGCGTGTCGCGCATGAAGCTCTTGGCGTCGTTGCCGACTTGAGTGAGGCCAAGGATATCCTTGCACGCCACATAAATCTCACCACTGGCGGGTTTCAGGTCGTCTACGGGATCGCCGGGCCGGGCGGCAAGGATATCCTGCTTTTTTGCGACAAGATCATCGGCCTTGTCTTCCCTTTCTACCGACGTTGCGAGCGCTCGCAACACTTCGTCGTCGAACAGGTAGGCTTCCAGATTGCGCCGCGACAGCACACGCACATCATCTTTCTGCGCGTCGGCAATCTCCTGGGCGGACCGGTCGTCACGGTCCACGAGACGCACGACCTTCAAGCCGCCGACCACCAGCCGAAGCGCTTCAGCCAGCCCCCGCTGGTCGCCGACGATCTGCCGATCGTTACCCATCGAGACGAACTTCGTCTCCGGAAACTTCTCTTCGAAGATACATTCATAGCATCGGGCGTCCTGGGAGTGGTTACGAACCCGTCGGTTAGTAGGCGGTGCGCCTTCACAGATGATTACACGCTCCGGGGCTACCAGCGCCGCCAAGTCGTCAAGCGCGACGTCATAGGCCCTGTTCCAGAAGGCGCGATCCGGTTTCGTCGGTTTGATCACTTGGGGCTGGTCGAAGTCGCAATCCCCGAAGTCCAGAAATATGACGCTACCAGGCTGATTCGCTTCGATATCACGCGCTTGGCGCATCATTCCAACGGAATGGGTTGCCAGCATCAATTGACAGTTTTTAGGAATAAGACTATAGAGAACAGACAAAAGACCGGCCTGAAGTTTTGCATTCATATGCGCTTCAGGTTCGTCGATGCAAAACAAGGTATTATCATAGGAACGTCGGGCAATGACGAGATCGAGGATCAGATCGAACGCGGCCTTCTCTCCGCCCGAGAGATTCTTGAATGCGAATCCTCGACTGACTCCTTTCGTGAAACGGAACGTACCGTCCCTCAGAGGGTTGGAAAGGCCGTTGAGTACTAAGTCGGGAAATAGCTGGCGAAGCGGTTTCCCGACCTCTCCAATGATTTTATCTCGAAACTCCTGAAGAGTCGTCGACTCGTCCGCCCGCTCCAAGGCTTCCTCAAACGCTTCCCCGACCATCCTCTGGTAATTTCGAGTTACGGCCATATCGTTGTCGATTGTACGATCAATTCTCCTCTCGTCAAGACGATCTCCAACTCGTTCCAGACGAGAGACTTGAAACTGAGGATCGTTCCTGTATGCGGTTCTCAAATATATTAGTTTCTTTCTTTCTGATGATTCTTTTGGAAAACTATCGTAAAACAACACATCGACCTGCTCACTCCAGTGAGGAACATTATTTATCGATGTCTTAACATGATAATCGATTTCCCAAACTCCATACAGTGGCACCATTTTCCAAGCATGGAGCGCGTCGAGAAAGGAGGATTTTCCGCACCCATTGGGACCCACAAGTACGATTAGACGCGCTACCTCTGGGATACCATTGATAGCCAAATTCGTGAAGCGCTTGAAATCCTTGATAACAACGCTCTTGAGTTTCATATCTATATCTCGGTGTTAAGGGCACTTTCTACGGTAGAGGGATGGTATATGGATTCCATTCGTGACGACTCGGGAGACCAAGGTCAGCGACACGAATTTCGCCGATCATCAGACTGTACAGCAAAGCTTTGAAGAGGTCATTGAATATGACGCTCTTGCGGCGATGGACGTTGATCTTACTATTGATGACGTCGAGAATAGCAACGATCTCATTCATCTCTACCCGATTGGAGGGACACGGAACTTGGAAAGTCTCGATATCGTTTAGGTTCAACGTCATGGTACCATGAGCCGAGGCTACGATGTGGCCAAGAAGCCGCTCCTTGCCAAAATAGATAGCCGAGCGCAGGAATCTGCCCGAGAATTCACCGCGAGATACCAAGGCTTTTACATCCTGGTTAAACGCCATCGGGCAGTTGATTACGGCGACAGGTAGGTCTTTCGCCAAACCCATCCCGCGTACGAGTATAAGCACCGAGTCAGCCGGTGCGATCCGGCTACCAGCCGCAACACCTTCCGACGAAAGGTGATTGATCGTGTCGTTGAGTGCGGGCTGCTTTAGATCTTTTCCAGAGACCCAAGGGATGTCGCCATCCCAGTATTCCGCTACTGACTTTCGTGGAGTGCCACCGCTATGAATGTTGCACAAGTCGCGAATCTCTCGAGAGTCCCAACTCTCCGGCATCGGGCCGATTTTGGTTCCCTTCACCTCCTCGCCCCTTAGTCCGCGCGTGAACAACGTCAGCATCGCCGCACGTTTCAGATCTTGGGCAGTTTTGGTGAGCTGCTCATGAAGCGTGGTCGCCTCTCGAACATGAGTGAGGGTGGCGGTTATCGCTCGTTGTTCGACGAGCGTCGGATACGGAACATCCAGTGCGGCCAGCCGACGGCCGGAAATGTTCGGGATCGTCGTCTTGTTGCCCATGCCTTCGAAGAGGCCGAGTTGCGTAAAGGCCGATTGTAGAAAATAGACGTAAAAGCGCGGCTCGACATTCGGGGCTATCGGGCGCAGCCGGTGCAAATGGTTCTGGAACGACATCGGCTCTGACTCGCCGTTCCAGATCGCCGCGCGCCCGATCTCGCCCCCCTCGCAGACGAGCAGGTCACCCGGTTGCAGGAGCTTGGCGGGCAATTCACGTTCGGGAATCGCCATTTCATCGACCGTGGACAGGTCGATCTCGTCCCACAGCACATTCGAGGTTCGAAGGAAGGGGGTCTTGTCCGTACCGTTGCGGGCGGCGGCCGACATGGTCTTGCCGGCACCGATCTCGAACAATTCCCCAAGTGGGCGCGATTTCCAGGCCGGGTTCAGCATAGGCGCTCCAGCATCTTCTCGAGCGACGCATCGATCGCGCGCGCCTGCCTATCCAGTTGCCGCAGTTCCGCGAAGATCTCCCCGATCGGACGTTGCGTTGCCACATCCGCCTGTACCACCCATCGACTCGGGCTCAGGTTGTAGTCGGCCTTCCCCGCCTCCTCGTTCGTGATGACGGCGATCTCACCGTCCACCGGCTCACCCTTCAGGTACGTCTCGGCAAGCGGGCGGATGTCCTCCTCGGGGATGAAGTTCTTGGGCCGCCCTTTGCGCACCCGCCGGCTGGCATTGAGCAGCACGATCCGGCCTCGCCGCGCGGCGGGCTTGTGTTTCGCCAGCACCACGATCACACCGGCGGCGCTCGTGTTGTAGAACAGGTTGTCGGGCAGCAGGATCACGCCGTCGATCAGGTCGTTGTCGACGAACCACTTGCGGATATTCCGCTCCCTGTCCTCGTTCTTCGAGCCCGAGCCCCGCGTCACCGCGCCGGTATCGAGCACCACCGCTGCCCGCCCGCGTTCGTTCAGGCAGGCCAGCGTGTGCTGGAGCCAGGCCCAATCCCCCTTGCCCGTGGTGGCACCGCCGCGCGGGCGGAACCGGTCAAGCGGATCGTCGGCGAACAAGTTCGGGGAGAACGGCTGGTTCCACATCGGGTTGGCCATGGCCACGTCATGGGTGTGGAGGCTCCCGTCGGCGCGCCTGAATTTGGGGTTGATGATGCTGTCGCCGCGGGCGATCTCGGCCTCCATGTCGTGGATAATCGCGTTCATGTGGGCGATGGCGTAGCTCTCCGCCTGAAGTTCCTGCCCACGCAGCCGGAGCGGTACCTTGCCGGTCGGATCGCGCTCGCGCGCGACGAGCTGCAGCTTGACGAGCAGCCCGGCGGAACCGCAGGCATAGTCGTGACACTCCTCGCCCGGTTTCGGACGCATGATGTGCGCCATCAGGAAACCGACCTCTGTGGGCGTGAAGAACTCCCCCGCGCTCTGGCCCGAGCCTTCGGCGAACTTGCGCAAAAGGTATTCGTAGGCGCGGCCGAGGAAATCCGGCTGCACGTCGGCGAGGCCAAGCCGGTGGCGCGAATCGGAGAAGGTCTCGACCACGGCGGCGAGTCTGGCCGGGTTGACGTCGCGCTCGCCGTTGCGCTCGGCGGCAAAGTCCACGAGGTCGACGACGCCGGAGAGGGAAGGGTTGTGGCGCGCCACCGCCCGGACGGCCGTGGTCAGATGCTCGCCGATGTCCGCCGGGCGGGTGCTCCGGCCGCGCTCGTCCGGCGGCCAATCGTGGGTCTCACGGCCCGAGATGACCGCCCAGCGCGCCTCGGGCGGCAGGTAGAAGCGGAGGAGATCGTGGTCGGCCTCGGCAATCTCCAACGCGGTCGCGCGGTCGCCGTAGTCGTCGGCCAAGCGCGCGATCTCGTCGTCGAACACGTCCGACAGTCGCTTCAGGAACAGAAGCGGCAGCAGATAGTCCTTGAACTTGGGCGCGTCCTTCACGCCCCGTATCGAGCACGCCGCGTCCCACAACATCTGCTCCATGGATTTGGTGGACGGGACGGCGGACCGCCGGCCCCGGCTTCGCCGGCGGGTCGCCCGCGCCGCCGCCTCCAGCGGTTCGGCCCCGGCCTCCGCCGTATCGACTCCGGCCTCGCCGGCGAGCGCCGCGATCGCCTTTCGCGCCGCCTTCTGCGGCCTGACTCCGCCACCCTCCCACCGGTTCACGGTCGCGAACGAAACCCCGAGCCGTTCCGCGAGCCGTTCCTGCGTGAGATCCAGGCTGGCCCGGACGGCACGCAGCACCGCCGGGAGATCGTCAATATTCGTCATGTTTGCTATATATGATATATAGCGAAAAATGTCGACGGAGCCGGCGTCCGGATCGTCGTGTTCCCCTCGAAGGCCACCGTGCCGTATCCCGCACCACGGGCATCGCCCGGGCGCGGCGTTCGTTCCCCCCACCGCCCGGGGGCGCTACTCGTAGGCACGGGCGTCCTCGATCACCTTGCCGTCGTTGGGGAGGCTGCCCGGCTCGACGAGCGCGACCCGTCCGCGCACGTTGCAGACCGACCGCAGGGTCTCGGCGATGGCCGGGCCGAGGCCCTCGCCGCCGCCCGCGACCTCGCAGTTCAGGGTCATGATGTCCTGCGCGTCTTCCCGGCCGACCACGAGGCGCGCCTTGACGACCTCCGGGTGGCGTGCGGCGACCTGGTTGACCTGGCTCGGGTGGACGAACATGCCCTTCACCTTGGTGGTCTGGTCGGCGCGCCCCATCCACCCCGCGATCCGCGTGTTGGTCCGTCCGCACGGGCTCGTCCCCGCCATCACGGCGGACAGGTCCCCGGTGGCGAAGCGGACGAGCGGATAGACGGGGTCGAGCAGGGTGACGACGACCTCGCCGACCTCGCCGTCGGCGACCGGATCGCCGCTCCCGGGCCGGACGATCTCGACCACGATCCGCTCGTCGAGGATCATGCCCTCCATGGCCTCGGACTCGTAGGCGACGAGCCCGAGGTCGGCGGTGCCGTAGCTCTGCAGGACGAACACGCCACGCTCGTTCAATTCCCGGCGCAGACCGGGCGGCAGCGCCTCGCCGCCCACCCCGGCCCTGGCGATGCTCGAGGCGTCGACCCCGCTCTCCTCGGCCCGGTCCAGGAGAATCTTCAGGAACGAGGGCGTGCCCGCGTAGGCCGTCGGGCGAATGTGAGAGATGGCGGCGAGCTGCGCCTCCGTGTTGCCGACGCCGCCCGGAAACACGGGGCATCCGATGGCGCGGGCGGCGCTTTCCATCATCTTCCCGGCGGGGGTCAGATGGTAGGAGAACGTGTTGTGGACGATGTCGCCGGGGCGGACTCCGCAGGCCCAGAAGGCGCGGGCGAAGCGCCAGAAATCGGGCGTGTCGCCGCCCGGCTCGTAGATCGGACCCGGCGACTGGAACAGGTACGCGAGGTCGCCGGGCGCCACGCCGCAGAGGCCGCCCAGGGGAGGGTCTTCGGCCTGCCGCTCGACGAGGTCCGACTTGCGGGTAACCGGCAGCGCCGCCAGCGCCCCACGGCTCGCCACCTCCTCCGGCTCCACGCCGGCGAACAGTTCCGCGAAGTACGGCGCGGAGTCCTTCGTGGCCGCGAGCTGAACCGGCAGCCGCTTCATCAGATCGGCCTCGCGCGCTTCCGCGTCGCGCGTCTCGAGGTCGTCGTAGTATCCGCTCGTCTCCGACATCTCTCCGGTGCCGGGCACCCCCTGGACGCGGTCGGACGGCAGGCTCAGGCCAGCCAGCGCTTGCGCCGCCGGTAGAACTTCACGTCCCGGTAGCTCTTCCGGCCCGACGCGCCGAGGCCCAGGTAGAACTCCTTCACGTCCTCGTTCCGGGACAGCGTGGACGCCTCGCCGTCCATGACGACCCGCCCGTTCTCAAGGATGTAGCCGTGCTTGGAATAGCGCAACGCGATGTTGGCGTTCTGTTCGGCGAGCAGGAAACTCACGCCTTCGTTCTCGTTGAGGCGCTTCACGATCTCGAAGATCTCCTCGACCAGTTGCGGCGCCAGTCCCATCGACGGCTCGTCGAGCAGGATCAGCTTGGGCCGGGCCATCAGCGCCCTGCCGATCGCCGTCATCTGCTGCTCGCCGCCGGAGATGTAGCCGGCCTGCGCCCCGCGCCGCTCCCCGATTCGCGGGAAGTAGCTGTAGACCATGTCGAGATCCCGCTGCACCTCGGCGCGGCCGTCGCGGCGGGTGTAGGCCCCCGTCAGGAGGTTCTCCTCCACGGTCAGATGCTCGAAGCAGTGGCGGCCTTCCATGACCTGGATGACGCCGCGCTTGACGAGGTCGTTGGCGCTCAGGCGGTCGGTCTCCACGCCTCGATAGGTGATCGACCCCTTCGTGACCTCGCCGCGCTCCGAGCGCAGCAGGTTGGAGATGGCCTTGAGCGTCGTCGTCTTTCCGGCGCCGTTGGCCCCGAGGAGGGTGACCACGCCCCCCTCGGGGACATCCAGGGACACGCCCCGCAACACCAGGATCACGCGGTCGTAGATGACCTCGATGTTGCTGACGCTGAGCAGGAGGGCGGCGTTCTCCGCCATCAGCCCTCCTGGGCGCAGTCACGGGGCGTGATGTCGTTCTCCTCCGCGTACTTCGCGGCGGCTTCCTCGACCATCGGACGCACGACCTCGCGCATCGGGCTGATCCAGTCGCTGACGACGTTCCACTGCGACCCGTCCCACTGCTGGATGAGGACCGGGCCGTTGCCCTCGTGGTCCTCGCACGTCACCTTGATCGGTTGTGCGAAACCGTCGAGACCGAGCTCGCCGAGGCGCTCGGCGGTGAGGTCGAGGTTCTCGAAGCCCCAGCGCACCTCCTCGCCCGACAGCGCCGTGTCGCCGTACTTGCCCATGGCGGTCCGGATGGCCTCGGTGTCGTACACGGCGTTGATCAGCCCGCGGTTGTAGAGCACCTCGCCGAAATTGTTCTCCTTCGCCGCTTCCATGTCGCCGCCGTAGAGATGCTCGAGGATCGCGTCGTGGACCCCGAAGCCGTGCCCCGCGGCGTGGAACGTGCCGGCCTTGTAGCCCTTGGCGCTCTCGCCGGCCGGGACCGTGTCGGACTCGCTGCCCGACCACCAGACGCCGATGAAGCGGTCCATGGGGTAGTTGATGGCGGCCGCCTCCTTGATGGCGACCTGATTCATCACGCCCCAGCCCCAGAGGAAGATCCAGTCGGGCTTGCCGCGCCGCACCTGCAGCCACGTCGCCTTCTGCTCCTGGCCCGGGTGGTCCACCGGCAGGAGGGTCAGTTCGTAGCCGAACTTCTCGGCCAGCTTTTCCAGCGTCGGGATCGGCTCCTTGCCGTAGGGGCTGTTGTGGTAGATCAGGGTAAGCTTCTTGCCCTTGAGGTTCTCCATCCCGCCTTCCTGGGCGCCGACGTACTTGACGAAGGCGGACGCCTGACTCCAGTAGGTGGTCGGGAAATTGAACGTCCAGGGAAAGATCCGGCCATCGGCGGCGGCGGTGCGGCCGTAACCCATCGAGTGGATCGGCACCTTGTCGACGCGCGCCTTGGGAATGAGCTGATAGGTGATGCCGGTGCTGTAGGGGTTCACCAGCGCCGCCCCCATGGCGCCACCGCCCTTGTGGCGTTCGTAGCACTCGACGCCCTTGGCGGTGTTGTACTGCGTCTCGCACTCTTCCCAGGCGACCTTGACGCCGTTGATGCCGCCGTCGCGGGCGTTGATGAGCTTGAGATAGTCGCTATATCCGTTGGCCACCGGGATACCGTTCGGCGCGTAGGGGCCGGTCCGGTAGACCAGCAGCGGGATATAGACCTCCTTCGCCTGGGCGTGCGACGCCCAGACGGCGGTCGCGGCGACCGCCGCGGCGACCAGCGCGATGCCGGTGTTCTTCGCGTACATCGTATGCCCTCCCTTTCGACTGACCGTCCGGGCCGGGAAGTCCGCGGCGCGGACGCCTCGAATCCTACCACGCCCGCCGGGACCGGCCAATCCCGCGGCGCGGAACGTCCGGAGCGGCGCTATCCGCCCGCGGCGCCTGAGCCGGACGTGCGAAACCCCGCCCCGACATGGTGCGAATTGTGCGAATTCGTCCCGGCCGCCGGCTTGCCGGAACCGCGCCCGTACCCTCCCCCTCGCAGGGAGAGGGCTGGAGCCTGTCCCCGCGAAAGCGGGGATGGGGCTGTTTTCCGGGATTCTCCGGTGCGAACTTCGCGGCCGGGATCCTGTCGAACGGCCGGGTGCGCGGGCACCCGAGCTCCCCACGTAGTAGAAGGACCACTCGTTGCCGACTATGAGCGGCCGGATCGTGCCTTCCTTGAGCCTATGGGACTCGGTACGGTCGGGAGAGCCGCAACGCCTCCGTTCGATCGGCGGGGCCGTTTCTTCGCGCCACCTCACACAAGGGACCGACAAGGAAGACAGACGTGTCAGACCAACGAGAGAACGCATCGCGCGCCTCCATGCGGAGCGATGAAGACTCGACCTCCACAGTGGACAACGAGGCGCGCGACGGCCTTCAGATGGCTCCCGCTCTCATGCTCGACCTCGCGCGCCGGGCGGCGGAGCTTGTGGTGGAGTGGAAAGAGAGACTGCCCGGCCGGGAGGCCTGGGATGGAGAGTTCCGGCAGGTGCTCGAACAACAGTTGATGGAGGATCCGCCCGAAGAAGGCCGGTCGGCGGAAGAGGTCCTCGAGCGGGCCGCCCGCGATATTCTCCCGCTGTCTTTCCGGCACGAGCATCCCCGTTCCTTCGCGTTCGTTCCATCGTCGCCCACTTGGCCGGGCGTGCTGGCCGACTTCATGGCCGCCGGATACAACATCAACCAATGCACCTGGCTGGTCGCGAGCGGTCCGAGCCAGGTCGAGTTGGTCGTCATCGACTGGTTGCGGCAGTGGCTGGGCTATCCGGAGAGCGCCGGGGGGCTTCTGACGAGCGGCGGCTCCGCGGCCAGCCTCGACGCCTTTGTCGTAGCCCGGGAGAGCGCGGGTCATCCCGAGCGGATGACCGTGTACATGAGCGACCAGAGCCACAGCGCGCACATCCGCGCGGCCAGGATCATCGGCATTCGGCCCGAGTGCATACGGCTGCTTCCGAGCGACGACCGTTTCCGCCTGGACATGGATGCGCTCGCGCGGGCCGTGGCCGAGGACCGCGCCGCCGGGTTCGGTCCCGTCGCGGTGTGCGCCAACGCCGGAACGTCCAGCACCGGGGCCATCGACCCGCTCGAGGCGATGGCGGACTATTGCGAGGCGGAAGGCATCTGGCTGCATGTCGATGCCGCGTACGGCGGCTTCGCCGCCGTGACCGAGGAAGGCAAGGGGCTCCTGCGCGGGATCGAGCGCGCCGATTCGATCGGTCTGGACGCGCACAAGTGGTTCTTCCAGCCCTACGAGGCGGGCAGCCTTCTCGTGAAGAACGCGGACACGCTCGAACAGGCGTTCGCGGTTCGGCACGACATCCTCCAGGACACGATATGGGGAGCGAACCATCCGAACTTCTCGGACCGGGGCCTGCAGTTGAGCCGTTCGTTTCGGGCCCTGAAGATCTGGATGTCCGTCCAGACCTTCGGGATGGCCGAGTTCCGGCGGGCCGTCGCACAAGGGATGGAGTTGGCGGCGGGAGCCGGGGAGTACGTCCGGGAGAGTTCCGTCCTGGAGCTCTTGACCCCCGTGTCGCTGGGGATCGTGTGTTTCCGGGTCAATCCCGCGGACGCCGGCCTCGACGAGGAAACTCTGGACAAAATCAACCGGACCGTGCTCGCCCATATCTTTTGGGACGACCCCGCGTTCGTCTCATCGACGCTTCTTCACGGAACGTTTGCGCTCAGGCTTTGCATCCTCAATCACACCACGACCGGGGACGATGTGCGCGAGACCCTGGAAGCCGTCGAGCGCTTCGGAAAAGAGGCCGTGTCGAAGGAGTCATGACGAACGATGCGGCGCATCCGAAGGATCCGCCCCCTCGACCGACACACGAACCCGCCCCGTAGATCCGTGCGCCGATGACGCCCGTGCGTACCCGCTGGGATATCGTGGCCCTTGCGCTCGCGGCCGGCTACGTCGTGGGCATGCAGTTCGGCAAGGTGCCGCCCACGCTGCCGGTCCTGCAGGCCGAGCTCGGCATGTCCCGCGTCGTTGCCGGGCTTATCGCGTCGTCGTTCTACGGTATCGGCGCCGTGTTCGGCGTCGCGGGCGGGCTCCTCGTCGACCGGCTGGGAACCAGGCGGATGATCCTCGCGGGAAGCGTGACGATGGCGCTTGCCAGCCTTGCCGGCGGGCTTGCCGGAAGCGGAACGCTGCTTCTCGCGACCCGCGTCATCGAGGGCTTCGGCTTCGCCACCCTCACGGTCGCCGCGCCCAAGGTCATCGTCGGCGCTACGGGCGCAGACGTGCGTCGCTTCGCCCTCGGCGCCTGGGGCACTTACATGCCGATCGGCATGGCGCTGTCGCTGCTGATGGCGACGGCACTGCTGGAACCGCTTGGCTGGCGCGGCCTCTGGTTCCTCCATGCCGGCCTCATTCTGCTCTACCTGCTCGCCTTTGCCTGGGGGACGGCGCCGCGGCGTTGGCAAGCGTCGGCGGTCACCGGCGCGGCTTCGGACGTCGCGGGGGTGCGCGCGACGCTGGCCCGGCCGGGGCCCTGGCTGTTCGGTGCATGCTTCGTGCTGTTCTCGATCCAGTGGCTCGCGCTGATGGCGTGGTTGCCGACCTTCCTGATCGAGACCCAGGGGCGTTCGCTCGGCAACGCCGCCTTGCTCACGGCGCTGATCGTCTCCATGACCGCGCTGGGCGCGATTGTCGGTGCCGGGCTCATGCACCGGGGTGCCGCGCGCTGGCTGCTGATTGCTGTCGCCTATACGGCGTTGGGCGTGTGCGGGGCATCGCTGTTCGCGTCCTTCACGCCCGACGCCGCCAAAATCCCGCTCGCCGTCTGCTTCGCCCTGTTTGGCGGTTTGCTGCCCGCCGCCTGCCTGGAAGGCGGTGCCGCGCATGCGCCGAGCCAGGCACAGGTCGCCATGGCGAGCGGCTTCGTTGCGCAGGGGGCCGCTCTCGGCAGCGTGCTCGGGCCGCCCTTGCTCGCCGCGGCGACGGACGCGTTCGGCGACTGGGCGTCCGCGTGGTGGATGATGCTGATCTGTCCCGGCGTCGGCCTGGCGGCAGCTGCCGTCGTGTGCCGGGCGGACACGCGTCTCCTGTTGGCGGCCACGGCCGGCTCGGCGGAAAATACGCCCCGACCCTGAGCTGCGGGGCACCCAATCGGTTATGGATGCGCTCGATCGTCCAAGCGGGCAGGAGTCGCCCGAAGCTGTGCGCTTATAGCCGGAAACCCGGCTGGAGCCTTCGCCGGCCGAGGTTCTGCACGAGGAACGCGATTCGCGACGGCGGTCCTGGACGCGTCTCCGAACGCCTCAGTGGGGGAACGGCCAGAGCCTGAGCTTCTCCTTGCCGATCTGCCACAGGCGCGCCAGGCCCAGCGGCTCGGCGATCAGGAAGAAGACGATCAGTCCGCCGAAGATCATCAGTTCGATGTGCTTCGAGGTCTCCACCGAGATGGGCAGATCGAACGCCGGCGGGATGTTGGTCAGGACGATCGGCACGGTGGTGATGAAGAAGGCGCCGAGGATCGAGCCCAGGATGCTGCCGAGGCCGCCGATGATGATCATGAACAGGACCAGGAACGACAGGGTGATGTCGTAGGCGATCGTCTCCACGCTGCCGAGGTAGGCGAACATGTAGAGCGCCCCGGCGACGCCGCAGTAGTACGAGCTGATGGCGAACGCCAGCAGCTTCACGCGGAAGGGCCGGATGCCGATGATCTCGGCGGCCACGTCCATGTCGCGGACCGCCATCCAGGCGCGCCCGATGTTGCTGCGCACCATGTTCTTGGCCAGCAGCCCGAGGACGGCGAGCAGGGCGAGGCACACCAGATAGCGTGCCTCGGGCGACGCCTCCGGGCCGGTCACCATCACGCCGAAGAAGGTTCGCGGCGGCGCCGTGATCGTGCCCGAGGGCGCGTAGTTGTAGAACCAGGGGACCCTGTTGAACAGCCAGATCAGGAAGAACTGGGCGGCGAGGGTCGCCACCGCGAGGTAGAACCCCTTGATGCGCAGGCTCGGGATCCCGAACAGGATGCCGACGCCGGCGGCGAACAGGCCCGAGGTCAATATCAGGAGGACGATGTTCGCCTCGGGGAACGCGGTCGTCATCTTGTAGGTGGCGTAGGCGCCGATCGCCATGAAGCCGCCCGTCCCGAGGGACAACTGCCCGGCGTATCCGGTCAGGATGTTCAACCCGATGGCCGCGAGGGCCATGATCAGGAAGGGGATCAGGATCGCCTGCAGCCAATACTCGTTGGCGACCACGGGGACCGCGACGAACGCGGCCACGAGCACGGCGGCGACGGCGACGCGGTCCTGGACGATGGGGAATATCCCCTGGTCGGCCGCGTAGCTCGTGCGGAACTGGCCGGCTTCCCGGTAGAGCATCCCTCAGACCCTCTCGATGATGCGTTCGCCGAACAGGCCCTGGGGCCGGAACCAGAGGAAGAGCACGGCGATGACGTAGGCGAACCAGTTCTCGATCGCGCCGCCGAACGCCGGGCCCCAGTAGACCTCGGCGACCTTCTCGCCGACGCCGATGATCAGGCCGCCGACGATGGCTCCGGGAACCGAGGTGAGGCCGCCGAGAATCAGCACCGGCAACGCCTTCAGCGCGATCAGGGACAGGCTGAACTGCACCCCGCTCTTGGCGCCCCACATGATGCCGGCCACCAGCGCGACGATGCCGGCGACGGACCATACGATCACCCAGATGGTGGTCAGCGAGATCCCCACCGACAGGGCCGCCTGGTGGTCGTCCGCGACCGCGCGCAGGGCGCGCCCGATCCTGGTGCGCTGGAACGTCACCGCGAGAGCGGCGACCAGCGCGGCGGCGATGACCGCGGCGCTGAGGTCGAACTCGTTGAGCAGCACGCCGCCGACCTCGAACGACGACTCCGGCAAACCCACGTCGAGCTCCTTCACGTTGGAGCCCCAAATCAGCTCGCCGAAGCCTTCGAGGAAGAAGGTCAGGCCGATCGTCGCCATGAACAGGATGATGTCGGCCTGGTTGACGAGGGGGCGCAGCACCAGCCGCTCGATCGCCATGGCGAGGGCGACCATGACGAGCACGGTTGCGATCAACGCGAGCCACACCGGGACCCCGCGCTCCATGAGTCCGACCAGCGTGAGCGCCGCGAACAGCACCATGACCCCCTGCGCGAAGTTGAACACGCCCGAGGCCTTGAAGATGAGCACGAAGCCGAGCGCCACCAGGGAGTACATGACGCCGGTGAGGACGCCGCCGATCACGACCTCGATGAAGAAGACCGGCGCGGTGGCGATGTCCACGAACGGAGTGACGAACAGGTCGCTGAGCAGCTCGACCATCAGGCGTCCCCTTTCTCCTCCCCCCTGTTAGGGGGGAGGCCGGGAGGGGGGTGCGGTTTTCGCGCGCTAGTCATGGCTCACGCCCAGGTACGCGTTGATCACGTCCCGGTCCTTCCGCACCGCCTCCGGCCCGCCGTCGGCGATCTTGCGGCCGTAATCGAGCACCACCACCCGGTCGGAGATGTCCATCACGACGCCCATGTCGTGCTCGATCAAGGCGATGGTCGTCCCGAACTCCTCGTTCACGTCGAGGACGAAGCGGCACATGTCCTCCTTCTCCTCGGTGTTCATGCCGGCCATGGGCTCGTCCAGCAGCAGCAGTTCCGGTTCCGCCGCCAGGGCGCGGCCGAGCTCGACGCGCTTTTGCAGCCCGTACGGCAACCGGCCCACCGGCACCTTGCGGATGTCCTCGATTTCCAGGAAATCGATGATCCTTTCGGCGAATTCACGGTGCGCGATCTCTTCCCGCTGTCCCGGACCCCAGTAAAGCGCCTGCCACAGGAAGTTCCGCCTCATCTTGAGATTGCGCCCTGTCATGATGTTGTCGAGCGTCGACATGCCGCGAAAGAGCGCGACGTTCTGAAACGTGCGCGCGATGCCCAGCCGGGCCGCGTCGTGGGGGCGCAGGCGTGCGTGGCGTTCCCCCCGGAACGTGATCGTCCCGCGGTCCGGCGGGTACCAGCCGTTGAGCACGTTGAGCATGGTCGTCTTGCCCGCGCCGTTGGGGCCGATGATCGCCAGGATCTCGTGCTCCCGGATCTCGAAGCTCACGTCCGTCAGGGCGGCGACGGCCCCGAACGAGACGCTGACGTCGTCGACCCGGAGGAGCGCGCCGCCGATGGCCTTGCCGTCCGTCACGGGGCGGGAGCTCCGGCGACCGCCGCGTTCCGGATCTTGAGGTCGGCGTCGATGAAGCCTTCGCGGCCGTCTTCGAACGTCACCTTCGCCTCGACCGACACGCTGTCCCGGTCCGAATACAACGCCTCGATGAGCTCGCCGTAACGCTCGCCGACGGTCCGCCGGCGGACCTTCCGCGTGCGCGTCAGCTCGCCGTCGTCGGCGTCCAGTTCCTTGTGCAGGATGAGGAAGCGGCGGATCTGCGAACCCTTGAGCGCCGAGTCGCCCGCCAGGTCCCGGTTCACCCGCTCGATGTGATCCTGGACGATGGCATAAACCTCGTCCTTGGCCGCGAGGTCGGTGTAGCTCGTGTACGGCAGGCCCTGACGCTCGGCCCAGTTGGATACGGCCTCCAGGTCGATGTTGACGAAGGCTCCGACGTAGTCGCGCCCGTCGCCGAACGTGACGGCCTCCTTGATGTTGGGAAAGAACTTGAGCTTGTTCTCGATGTACTTGGGCGCGAACATCGTCCCGTCGTTGAGCCGCCCGACGTCCTTGGCGCGGTCGATGATCTTGAGTTGCCCGTCGTCGCCGAGGACACCGGCGTCGCCCGTGCGCACCCAGCCGTCCTCCGTCTTCGTCTCCTTCGTCGCCTCCGGGTTCTTGTAGTAGCCCAGGAACACGCCCGGGCTGCGGTACATGACCTCGCCGCCATCGGAGACGCTCAACTCGACGTCCGTCGCGGCCTTGCCCACGGTGTCGGACTCGACTTCGCCGTCCGCCTGCACCGTCACGTAGACGGAGGCCTCGGTCTGGCCGTAGAGCTGCTTGAGGTTGATGCCGAGCGAGCGGAAGAAATCGAAGATGTCGGGTCCGATCGCCTCGCCCGCCGTGTAGGCCGTCCGGATGCGCGTGAAGCCCAGGCTGTCCTTCAGGGGTCCGTACACGAGCACGTTGCCCAGCGCGTAGAGAAGCCGGTCGGCCGCCGGCACCGGCTTCCCTTCAAGGATCCTGGCGCCCGACCGCCTGGCCACGTCGAGGAAGAACGCGAACATCTTGCGCTTGATCCAGGCCGCGTCCTCCATGCGGATCGTCACGTGGGTGATCAGGTTCTCGAAAATCCGCGGCGGCGCGAAGAAGTTGGTGGGGCCGAGCTCGTGGAGGTCGATCATCACCGTCGATGCGCTCTCGGGGCAGTTCACCGTGTATCCCGCCAGCAGCGCCTGGGCATAGGAGTAGAAATGGTCGCCCACCCAGGCCATGGGCAGGTAGGCGAGGATTTCCTCGTCGCTCCGGATGCCCTCCGCCGCGTTGGCGTTTCGCGCCGTCACGATGACGTTGTCGTTGCTCAGCATCACGCCCTTGGGCCGGCCGGTGGTGCCCGAGGTGTACAGGATGACGGAGAGGTCCTCTCCCCGTCCCTTCGAGATCTCCCGCAGGTAGTGGTCCGGGTTGTCGCCGTGAAACGCCCGGCCGCGCGACCGGACCTCGTCTATGGAGAACAGGAACGGTTCCCGGTAGCGGCGAAGGCCCCGCGGGTCGCTGTAGACGAGCGTCTCCAGCTCGGGGCACCGGTCCTTCACGGAGAGGACCTTGTCGACCTGCTCCTGGTCCTCGACGACCGCGAACCGCGCCTCGGCGTGCTCGATGACGTACTGCATCTCTTCGGCGATCGAGTCCTGGTAGAGGGGAACCGGCACGCCGCCCAGCGCCTGCGTCGCGAGCATCGTCCAATAGAGGGGCGGACGGTTGTCGCCGACGATGGCGACCTTGTCGCCGCGCTCGAAACCGAGGCTCGCCAGCCCGCCGGCCAGGGCCCAGGTCTCGTCGGCGACGTCCTTCCAGGTCCACGACTGCCAGATGCCGTAGTCCTTTTCCCGGATGGCGACCCCGGCGGGCCGCGTCTCCGCCAGATCGAGCAGCACTTTGGGGAAGGTATCGAGGCGCGTCCGCGCGTCACCAGCTTCCGGCGTCATGACGTGACCACCCTGTTCGTCGCCGGAACATTAGCAACATCGCCGGGCCGCGCAACATGCAACGTCGCGGCGCGCGGTCCCCGTGCGCCGGTCCGGGTCGGGACTGGCCCTCGCGCCGGGTTTGTGATTGATAGTGCGGGAACCCGCGCGCCGGGAACCGAAGAGGGGAGGATCGCGCCGTGACCACGGTCGGCCAGGACACATTGGGCGTGCGCCGCGCGTTGGACGTGGACGGCGACCCGTACGACTATTTCTGCCTGGAGGCGGCGGCGGAGGCCGGGCTCGGGGATGTCTCGCGGCTTCCCTTCTCGTTGAAGGTGCTGCTTGAGAATCTCCTGCGGCACGAGGACGGGCGGACCGTGACCGTCGACGACGTCGCGGGCGCGGCCGGCTGGCTCACGGCCCGCTCCCCGGATCGGGAAATCGCCTTCCGGCCGGCCCGCGTGCTGATGCAGGACTTCACGGGCGTTCCCGCCGTCGCGGATCTCGCGGCGATGCGGGCCGCGATGTCGGACTTGGGGGGCGATCCGGCGAAGATCAATCCGCTCTCTCCGGTCGACCTCGTCGTGGATCACTCCGTGATGGTGGACCGGTACGGCACGGCGGACGCGTTTCGCGCCAACGTCGACATGGAAATGCGGCGCAACGGGGAGCGTTACGCGTTCCTGCGCTGGGGGCAGGGCGCGTTCGACAATTTCCGCGTGGTCCCGCCAGGAACCGGCATCTGCCATCAGGTCAACCTGGAATATCTCGCGCAGGTGGTCTGGACGGCGGACGTGGACGGCCGGACGATCGCCTACCCGGACACGCTCGTGGGCACGGATTCGCACACCACGATGGTCAACGGCCTCGCGGTGCTCGGCTGGGGCGTCGGCGGAATCGAGGCCGAGGCCGCGATGCTCGGCCAGCCGCTCTCGATGCTGGTGCCGGATGTCGTCGGATTCAAGCTGACCGGCTCCCTCAGCGAGGGCGCGACGGCGACGGATCTGGTGCTGACCGTGACCCAGATGCTGCGGCGAAAGGGCGTGGTCGGGAAGTTCGTGGAATTCTTCGGATCGGGTCTCGACGAGCTCTCCCTCGCCGACCGCGCGACGATCTCCAACATGGCTCCCGAGTACGGAGCGACGTGTGGGTTTTTCCCCATCGACCGCGAGACGCTCGCGTACCTCGAGCTCAGCGCCCGCGATCCGCGGCGGGTCGCGCTCGTGGAGGCCTACGCCAAGGCGCAGGGCATGTGGCGCGAGGCGGGTACACCGGAGCCCGCGTTCTCGGAAACGCTCGAGCTCGACATCGGGAGCGTGGAGTCGAGTATGGCGGGACCCAGGCGTCCCCAGGACCGGATCCCGCTGAGCGGGGCGGCGAAGGGCTTCGGGGAAGCCCTCGCCGAGGCGCGCGGCGGGGCCGGCGACAGGGTCTCCGTGCCGGTCGAGGGAACGGATTTCTCTCTCACCGACGGCGACGTCGTCATCGCGGCGATCACGAGCTGCACGAACACCTCCAATCCCAGCGTCATGGTGGGGGCCGGACTGCTGGCGCGCAACGCCGTGGCCAGGGGTCTCGAGGTCAAGCCGTGGGTCAAGACCTCGCTCGCACCGGGATCGCAAGTGGTGACCGACTATCTCGACAAGGCCGGCCTCCGGGACGCCCTGGACGCCCTCGGCTTCAACCTGGTGGGGTACGGCTGCACCACATGCATCGGCAACTCCGGGCCCCTCGAGGACTCGATTTCCGAGGCGATCTCCGGGGACGATCTGGTCGTCGGCGCGGTTCTCTCCGGGAACCGCAACTTCGAAGGCCGCGTGAATCCGCAAACCAGGGTGAACTATCTGGCCTCGCCCATTCTGGTCGTGGCCTACGCCATCGCCGGCAACCTCGGCATCGACGTCGCGACGGAGCCGCTGGGCGAGGGACGCGACGGGACGCCGGTCTACCTCAGGGACGTCTGGCCCTCGAACCGGGAGATCGTCGAGACCGTCCGCTCCTGCGTGACACCCGGTATGTTCCGCCAGCGGTACGGCGACGTCTTCTCGGGAACGGACGCCTGGCGGGGGGTCGAGGCCGCGACGGGGCTGACGTACCGGTGGGACATGGGGTCCACCTATGTCCAGCATCCGCCGTTCTTCCGGGATATGCCGCGCGAGCCCGGGGACGTCTCGGACATCCTGGGCGCGCGGGTGCTGGCGCTGCTCGGCGACAGCATAACCACCGACCACATTTCGCCGGCCGGGGCCATCAGGGGGGACGGGCCGGCCGGTTCGTATCTGACGGGCCGCCAGGTGCCGCCGAGCGCGTTCAACTCCTACGGGGCCCGGCGCGGCAACCACGAGGTCATGATGCGCGGGACCTTCGCCAACATTCGCCTGCGCAACGAGGTCGCCCCGGGCACCGAGGGCGGCGTGACCCGGCACATGCCGGGCGGCAAAGAGATGTCGATCTACGACGCCGCCATGAGATACCGGGACGACGGCGTTCCGCTCGTCATCGTCGCGGGCAGGGAGTACGGGACGGGCTCGTCCCGCGACTGGGCCGCGAAGGGAACGCGCCTCCTCGGGATCGAGGCGGTCATCGCCGAGAGCTTCGAGCGCATTCACCGCTCCAACCTCGTCGGAATGGGCGTCCTGCCTTTGCAATTCAAGGACGGCGTGAACCGGGCGTCGCTGGAACTCGACGGCAGCGAGACCTTCGACATCGAGGGGATCGCCGGCGGGATCACGCCGCGAATGGACGTGACCTGCCGGATTACGCGGCGCGACGGCTCGAGCGGGGAGATCCCGCTGACTTGTCGGGTCGATACCCTCGACGAGGCCGAGTACTACCGCCACGGCGGCATCCTGCGGTACGTGCTGAGGAATCTGATGGAGCCCGCTGCCGCGTAGGCCGAGACCGCAGCGGGAAGCGGGGGCCGAACCATGTACGGAATCCGGCGAATGGGTCTCGCCGCCGCGGCGCTGGCGCTGGGACCGGTCGCGGCGTTGGGAACGGCCGCGGCGGGCGGCGGGTCCCCCACCGTCGTCGAGTTGTTCACCTCACAGGGATGCAGCTCCTGCCCGCCCGCCGACAGGTATCTCGGGGAGCTGGCCCGGCGCGACGGCATCGTTGCGCTGTCGTTCCACGTCGATTACTGGGACTACATCGGGTGGAAAGACACCTTCGCCCTTCCGCAATCCACCGCGCGTCAACGGCGGTACGGCAGGTCCCTCGATGCGCGGTATATCTACACGCCGCAAATGATCGTCGACGGAGTCGCCGACGCCGTGGGATCGCGGAGCGACGAGGTCGAGAAGGCCATCGCCGAGGCGCGTCTCTCGACCCGGAACGTGCTGCCCACCCGTCTCGCCGCGTCCGCGCGGGATCGTGCGACGATCAAGATCGGCGCCGAGCCGGGAATGCCTCCCGCCGACATCTGGCTGATCGAGTTCGACTCCCGGCGCACCGTGGATGTCCGGCGCGGCGAGAATTCGGGACGGCAACTCACCTACCACAACGTCGTTCGGAACATCCGCAAGGTCGGGCACTGGCGGGGGGACACCGTGGAGATTCCCGTTGACCTCGCCCCGATGCGCGAGGCCGGCCGGGACGGTTGTGTCGTCATCGTTCAGAAGGAACGGGGCGGCCCGGTGTTCGGCGCGGCGTCGCTCCGGTTCGCCTCGTCCGAGTAGCCCGCGTTCCCCGCCGGCGTCACGCCGCGCCGGCGATACCCTTCGTCATAGCGTCGGCCAGCCGCCGCGCGAACGCGGCAGGGTCGGGCAGGGGCTCGCCCTCGGCGATCCGCGCCTGGTCCAGCAGCAGATGGGCCGCATCCTCGAGCGAGTCGGACACCCCCTTCTCCGTCGCGCGCAGGGCCAACGACTTGATCAGGACGTGCCTGGGGTTGATCTCCAACACGCGCGGCGCGAGTTCGTTGAGCCGCCCCTGCTGCTTGAGCAGCCTCGCCAGGTGCATGTCGAGGTCGTGCTCGTCGGCGACGAGGCAGACGGCGCTGCCGGTCAGGCGCTCCGAGGTCCTGACGTCCTTGACCGCGTCGCCGAGGGTCTGCTTGAGGAGCGCGATCAGCGTCGCGGTCTGGCTGTCGGACGGCCCGTCGTCGTCTCCCGCGTCCCCGTCCCCGTCCCCGTCCTGGAGCGGGAGCTTGTCGAGGTCGGCCGCTCCCTGGGTGACCGAGGCGAAGGGTTTGTCGGCGTACTGCCGTACCGCCGGCACCCAGAACTCGTCGACCGGGTCCGTCAGCAGCAGGACCTCCACGCCGCGCGCGACGAATCCCTCGAGCTGCGGGCTGCCGCGCAAGCCCTCCAGCGACTCGCCGCTCATGTAGTAGATCGCCTCCTGTCCGTCCTTCATGCGCTCGACGTAGGCGTCGAGGGATATCGCTTCGTCTCCCGATACGGTCGACCGGAAGCGGGCGATCCGGAGCAGGTCGTCCCGCCGGTCGGGGTCCTCGTAGATGCCCTCCTTGAGGACCGCGCCGAAGTTCTCCCAGAACTTGGCGAACTCCTCGGGTTCCTTCTCCGCCTTCTTCCTCAGTTCGGAGATCACGCGGCGGACGACGGCGCTCTTGATCCGGGCGATGACCGGGCTCGTTTGCAGGAGCTCGCGGCTGACGTTGAGGGGCAGGTCCTCCGAGTCGATCACGCCCCGCAGGAAGCGCAGGTAGGGCGGCACCAGGCCTTCGTGGTCGTCGGTGATGAAGACCCGCTTCACGTAGAGCTTAACCCGGTGGCGGCGCTCCGGCTCGAACAGGTCGAACGGTCTGACGGACGGCACGAACAGGAGGAGCGTGTACTCGATCTTGCCCTCCGCGCGGGCATGGACGGTCAGCCAGGGATCGTCGAAGGCATGGCCGACGTGGTGGTAGAACTCCTTGTACTGGTCCTTCGAAACGTCCTTGCGCGGCAACGTCCACAACGCAGCGGCCGCGTTGAGCTTGCCGTCTTCCCCCTCCAGCCGGATGGGGATCGGGATGTGGTCGGAGTAGGTCTTGACGATGTGACGGAGCCGCTCCGGTTCGAGGAACTCCTTCTCGTTCTTCTTGAGGTGGACGGTCACGGACGTTCCGCGGGCCTCGCGCTCCGCCTCCGCGACCGAGAATTCGCCGGAGCCGTCCGACGTCCAGATCCAGCCCTGCTCCTCTCCCGCCTTCCGGCTGGTGACCTCGATCCGGTTCCCGACGATGAACGCGGAATAGAACCCGACGCCGAACTGGCCGATCAGGGCCACGTCCTTGGACGAATCGCCGGTCAGCCGGTCGACGAACGCCTGTGTACCGGAACGGGCGATCGTGCCGAGGTTCTCGATCAGGTCGCCGCGGTCCATCCCGATGCCGTTGTCCGTGACCGTCAGGCTCCCCGCCTTCTTGTCGATGCTCAGGACGATGCGAAACTCGGGATCGTCCTCCGTCAACTTGGAGTTCGTGAGGGTCAGGTAGCGCAACCGGTCGCAGGCGTCCGAGGCGTTCGAGACGAGCTCGCGGAGAAAGACCTCCTTTTCGCTGTAGAGCGAGTTGGCGACGATATGGAGCAGGCGGCTGACCTCCGCCTGAAAGGAAAGGGTCTCTTCCGCCATGGCCGATCGGTTCCTTGTCTCCGCGAGCGCCTGAATCGAGAAATTCTCCCGAAAATATGCAACCCGCCACCCGGATTTCAAGCCGTCCCGCCGGTCGAGCTTGCGGCGCGGACGGGAATCGGAGTAGGTAGCCGTGGACCCGGTAGATGGCGCGCGGCCCGGATCGCTCGCGCGCCCAAGGAGGTTGGCCATGGCGCGGAACCGGATCGCCCTGATCGGCGGCGGGAACATCGGCGGCACGCTCGCCCATCTGGCGGGCCTCAAGGAACTCGGAGACGTCGTCATTTTCGACATCGTGAAGGGGTTGCCCCAGGGCAAGGCGCTCGACCTCGTCGAGTCGTCCCCCATCGAGGGCTTCGACTCGAAAATGGCGGGCGCGCAGGGCTACTCGGCGATTCGGGGCGCCGATGTCGTGATCGTGACTGCCGGCGTGCCGCGAAGGCCCGGGATGAGCCGCGACGATCTGGTCGAAGTCAACACCAAGGTGATGATGCAGGTGGGCGACGGGATCAAGCGCTACGCCCCGGACGCCTTCGTGATCTGCATCACCAATCCCCTCGACGCCATGGTCTGGGCCCTGCGTCAGGCGACGGGCCTGCCCCACAACAAGGTCGTGGGCATGGCCGGGGTGCTGGATTCCGCCAGGTTCCGCTACTTCCTCGCCGAGGAGTTCGGCGTCTCCGTCGAGGACGTGACGGCGTTCGTTCTGGGCGGGCACGGCGACTCCATGGTCCCCCTGACGCGCTACTCCACCGTGGCGGGCATCCCTTTGCCCGATCTCGTCAAGATGGGCTGGACCACGAAGGAACGGCTGGCCGATATCGTGCGGCGGACGCGGGACGGCGGCGGGGAGATCGTGGGCCTGCTGAAGACGGCGTCGGCCTACTACGCGCCCGCGAGCTCGGCCATCGCCATGGCGGAGGCGTACCTCAAGGACAAGAAGCGGGTACTCCCCTGCGCGGCCTGGCTGGACGGCCAGTACGGCGTCCGCGGCCTCTACGTCGGTGTTCCGGTCGTCATCGGTGCCGGCGGGGTGGAGCGGGTGGTCGAGATCGCCCTCAACAAGTCCGAACGGAAGGCCTTCGACAACTCCGTCGCGTCGGTCCGCAACCTCGTCAACGCCGTGAAGCGGCTGGCGCCCGAGCTCGCGCCCCGCCGCCCGACCGGACGCCGCGCCAGGACATCGTCCCGCTCCCCCGCGCGGCGGCGCTGAAAAGCGGCCGCGGCGCCTTTCTCCGACGCCCCTGCCCTGTCCCGGCGGCGCGGCCCGCGCCGCGCGTGCGCGACGGTCGGCATGGCGCCTGCTATGATGCCGGACGCGGAAGTCGAAGGGGGCGTTGCTTGAAATCGAGAGAAAAGCTGGTCCAGGATTGCAGGACGGTGGCGACCGGCGGGCGGAGGCCATGAACATTCACGAGCATCAGGCCAAGGGCGTTCTCGCGAAGTACGGCGTCGCGGTCCCGAAGGGTTTCGTGGCCACCCGCGAGGACGAGATCTCGGACGCCGTGAACGGAATCGAGGGTCCGGTCTGGGTGGTGAAGGCGCAGATCCATGCCGGCGGGCGGGGAAAGGGCGGCGGCGTCAAGGTGTGCAAGTCCGCCGGGGAAGCGGTCGAGGCCGCGCGCGCCATCCTGGGTATGACCCTGGTGACGCCGCAGACGGGCGCCGGAGGCAAGGTGGTCCGAAGGGTCTACGTCGAGGAAGGTTGCGATATCGCGCGCGAGCTCTACCTCGGCATGCTCGTCGACCGGGCCACGAGCCGGGTGACGGTCATGGCGTCGACCGAAGGCGGCATGGAGATCGAGGACGTTGCGGCCGAGAGCCCGGAGAAGATCCTCATGGTGCCGGTCGATCCGGCAACCGGGATTCAGCCCCACCACGCCCGCCGCATCGCCTTCGGACTCGGGCTCGAAGGCAAGCAGATCCGGTCCGCCGTCACGTTCATGACAGGGCTCTACCGGGCGTTCAACGATACCGACGCGAGCCTGATCGAGCTCAATCCCCTGGTCGTCACGGGTGACGGGGACGTCATGGCGCTGGACGCCAAGATGAACTTCGACGACAACGCGCTCTACCGCCACGCGGACATCGCCGAGATGCGCGACGAATCGGAAGAGGATCCGACCGAGCTCGAGGCCCAGGGGCACGAGCTCAGCTACATCAAGCTCGACGGCAACATCGGCTGCATGGTGAACGGCGCCGGCCTGGCCATGGCCACCATGGACATCATAAAGCTCTACGGCGGGGAACCGGCCAACTTCCTCGACGTGGGCGGCGGCGCGACCAGGGAGCGCGTGACCGAAGCCTTCAAGATCATCCTCTCCGACGGGAACGTCGAAGGCGTCCTCGTGAACATCTTCGGCGGCATCATGCGCTGCGATACCATCGCGGAGGGCGTGGTCGCGGCGGCCAGAGAGGTGCGCCTCGACGTGCCGCTGGTCGTCCGGCTGGAAGGGACGAACGTGGACCTGGGGAAGAGGATCCTCGCCGAATCGGGCCTTCCGATCATATCGGGCGACGATCTTGCCGACGCGGCGCAAAAGGTCGTCGCCGAGGTGGAGCGGGCGGCCTGATGTCCGTACTGGTCGACCGGGACACGAAGGTCATCTGCCAGGGGCTCACCGGCGCCCAGGGCACGTTCCACACCGAACAGGCGATCGCCTACGGCACCCGGATGGTCGGTGGCGTGACGCCGGGAAAGGGCGGCGCCACCCATCTCGGCCTACCCGTGTTCGACACGGTGCGTGAAGCGGTCGACGCGACGGGCGCGAACGCCTCCGCGATCTACGTGCCGCCCCCGTTTGCGGGCGACGCCATTCTCGAGGCGGTCGATGCCGGGGTGGAGCTGATCGTCTGCATCACCGAAGGCATTCCCGTCATCGACATGGTGCGGGTCAAGCGCGCGCTCGACGGCGCGTCGAGCCGCCTGGTGGGCCCCAACTGTCCCGGCGTGATCACGCCGGACGAATGCAAGATCGGCATCATGCCGGGCCACATCCACGCGCGCGGCTCGACCGGGATCGTCTCCCGCTCCGGCACGCTGACCTACGAGGCCGTGGGCCAGACCACGGCCGCGGGGCTGGGGCAGTCGACGTGCATCGGGATCGGCGGCGATCCGGTGAACGGCACGGATTTCATCGACTGCCTGGACATGTTCCTGGCCGACGACGAGACCGAGTCGATCGTCATGATCGGCGAGATCGGCGGCACGGCCGAGGAGGACGCTGCGGACTTCATCCGGAACAGCAAGGTCAAGAAGCCGGTGGTCGGTTTCATCGCGGGCCGCACGGCCCCTCCGGGCCGGCGGATGGGCCACGCCGGTGCCATTATTTCCGGCGGCAAGGGCAGCGCCGAGGACAAGATCGAAGCGATGCGCGGCGCCGGGATCATGGTGGCCGATTCGCCGGCGGCGCTGGGTTCGACGATGGTGGACGTGCTCAAGGGCTAGAGGCGGTCGGCATTCGCCCTTCACGGATACGGTCGGTCCTCGCGCGCTTCGAGATCGGGCCACGCGACGCGAAGGCAGGGTCATGTCCAGCGAACTCCACAAGACAGACTTTCTGACGGGCGACGCCGGCGGATTTCTGGAACGGCTCCACACCCGTTTTCTCGACGATCCGGCATCGCTGGCCCCTGGATGGCGGGAGTTTTTCGCCGATCTGGGCGACGAGGCCTCGGACGTGCTCGCGGAGGCCCGGGGCGCGCCCTGGAAACGCCGCGACCTGTTCGAGGATCCGGGGGACGGCAGGCGCGGCGACGGGGAAGCGGCGGTGCCGGACAGCCGGCGGGCCACCCTGGATTCCCTGCGGGCCCTTATGCTGATCCGCGCCTATCGCGTCCGCGGCCACCTTCTGGCCGATCTCGATCCCCTGGGCCTCGAACCCCCGGAATACCACCCCGAGCTCGATCGGAGGTCGTACGGCTTCGCGGACGACGATCTGGATCGGCCGATTTTCATCGACAACGTGCTGGGTCTGGAGACCGCGACGCTTCGAGAAATCGTTGGCGTGCTGCGGCAGACCTACAGCGGCACCATCGGCTACGAGTTCATGCACATCAGCCGGGCCGAGGAGAAGCAGTGGATTCAGCGCCGCATCGAAGGCGAGGAATATCACGAGAAGATCAGCTCGTCGCGGAAGCGCAAGATCATGCGCCAGCTCACCCATGCCGAGGGGTTCGAGCGCTTTCTCCACCTCAAGTATCCGGGCACCAAACGCTTTGGCCTCGACGGCGCCGAGTCGGCCATTCCGCTTCTGGAGGCGTGCATCAAGCGGGCCGCTCAGATGGATGTGCAGGAAGTGCTCATCGGCATGCCCCACCGGGGCCGCCTCAACGTGCTCGCCAATATCATGGAGAAGCCCTACGCCCAGATATTTGGCGAATTCCAGGGTTTCGAGGCGCGTCCCGACGACTGGCAGGGGTCCGGCGACGTCAAGTACCACCTCGGCACGTCGACCGAGCGCATCGTGGACGACATGCCCATCTACGTGTCCCTCAGCCCCAACCCGTCTCACCTGGAGGCGGTGGATCCGGTGGTCATGGGGCGCATTCGCGGCAAGCAGTTCTTCCGCGGCGACGAGGACCGCAAGGAGGTGATGGGCATTCTCCTGCACGGCGACGCCGCCTTCGCCGGCCAGGGCATGGTGCCGGAGACGTTCGGGCTGTCCGACCTGCGCGGCTACAAGACGGGCGGGACCGTCCACGTCATCGTCAACAACCAGATCGGCTTCACGACCAGCCCCTCGTTTTCCCGGTCGTCGCCCTATCCCTCGGATTTCGCGAAAGGAGTCGAAGCGCCGATCTTCCACGTCAACGGCGACGATCCCGAGGCGGTGGTCACCGTCGCCCGCATCGCGACGGAGTACCGCCAGAACTTCGGTCGGGACGTCGTCATCGACATGTTCTGCTACCGCCGCCTGGGTCACAACGAGGGCGACGAGCCCAAGTTCACGCAACCCCTCATGTACGGCAGGATCGCCGAACACCCGACGACGCGGGAGATTTACGCGCGCAAGCTCGTGGACGAGGGGGAAATGACCCGGCGGGAGGTCGACGAGCTTGCCGACGGGTTCCGCGACTACCTCGACGGGCAGTTCGGGGCCGCGGCGGGTTACAAGCCCAATCGCGCCATGTGGTTCGAAGGGCGGTGGAAGGGCATCGGTCAGGCCTATGGCGAGGTCCGGCGCGGCAAGACGGCGGTCAGCCAGCGAAGGCTGCGCGAGGTCGGCAAGGCGCTGACCGCCGTGCCCGACGGTCTCGCGCCCCACCCCACCATCCAGCGGCAACTCGACGCCAAGAAGGAGCTGTTCCGGTCGGGGAAGGGCATCGACTGGGCCACCGCGGAAGCGCTCGCCTTCGGAACCCTGCTCCAGGAGGGCCACCACATCCGGCTTTCAGGGCAGGACTGCGGCCGCGGGACGTTCTCCCAGCGCCACGCCGTTCTCGTCGATCAGCGCACCGAGGAGCGCCACATCCCCCTCAATAACATCTGCGAGGACCAGGGCCGGTTCGAGGTCATCGACAGCATGCTGTCCGAGGCGGCGGTGCTCGGGTTCGAATACGGCTATTCGCTCACAGATCCGAATGTCCTGGTTCTCTGGGAGGCGCAGTTCGGCGACTTCGCCAATGGCGCACAGGTCATCGTCGATCAGTTCCTGGCGCCCGGCGAGATGAAGTGGATGCGCATGAGCGGGCTCGTCTTGCTTCTCCCCCACGGCCAGGAAGGACAGGGGCCGGAGCACAGCTCGGCCCGGCTGGAGCGTTATCTTCAGCTCTGCGCGGAGGACAATCTCCAGGTCGTGCAGCCGAGCGCGCCGTTCAACTACTTCCACGCGTTGCGCCGGCAGATCCATCGCGATTTCCGCAAGCCGCTGATCTGCATGACCCCCAAGTCGTTGCTGCGTCACCGGCTGTGTGTGTCGGACCTCCACGAATTCGCGCACGGCGATTCGTTCCACCGGTTGCTCTGGGATCGCGGCGACGTCGCGGCCGACGAGGAGATCCGGCGCGTCGTGATGTGTTCCGGAAAGGTCTACTACGACCTATTCGAGGAGCGGGAAAGGCGCGGTATCCGGGACATCTACCTGTTGCGCGTCGAGCAGCTCTATCCCTTTCCGGAGCAGGCCGCGCGCAAGGAGCTGTCGCGCTTCCCGAAGGCGGACGTGCTCTGGTGCCAGGAAGAGCCCAAGAACATGGGCGCCTGGACCTTCGTCGATCCCAGGATCGAGGACGTCCTGACCGATATCGGCCATGAGTCGAAGCGCCCGCGCTACGTCGGCCGGGCCGCGATGGCCGCACCGGCGCCGGGCACGGCGAAGCTGCACCTCGAGCAGCAGGCGGCCCTCGTGGACGAGGCCTTGACGTTGTAGGCATCTCCTGACGGGAGTGGAAAATGGCGATAGAGATCAGAGTTCCGGCGCTCGGCGAATCGGTGACCGAGGCGACGGTGGTGCGTTGGCTGAAGGGGGTCGGAGACGCCGTCGCCCGCGACGAAATCGTCTGCGAGCTCGAGACCGACAAGGTCGCGCTCGAGGTGCCGGCGCCGGCGGCCGGCACGATCGAGGCCATCGGCGCGGACGAGGGCGATACGGTCGAGGCCGGCGCTCTGCTGGGCCGGATCGCCGAAGGCACTGTCGCGCCGGCTGCGGAACCGGCTGGCCGTCCGGCAGCCCCGGCGGCACCCGGACCCGTTTCGGCGCCTGCCGGCGCTGGCGCGCCTCTGTCGCCCGCCGTCCGGCGTCTGGTCGAGGAACACGCTCTGGATCCTGCAGACATTGCGGGGACGGGCAAGGACGGCCGCATCCTGAAGGGCGACGTGCTGGCCCATATGGAGAAAGTCCAGGCGCCGGCCGGGCCGGCCGCCGAAGGGGTTGCCTCCGCGCCGGCGTTCGATCCGGGCGAGCGCGAGCGGCGCGTGCCCATGACCCGGCTGCGCCGGCGCATTGCCGAGCGTCTCAAGGACGCTCAGAACACGGCGGCCATCCTCACCACGTTCAACGAGGCCGACATGGGCGCCGTCATGGCGCTGCGCGCGGCGCATCGGGACGACTTCGAGAAGAAGCACGGCGCGCGTCTCGGCTTCATGTCGTTCTTCGTGAAGGCCTGCGTCGTCGCGCTCAAGGAGATCCCCGAGGTCAACGCGGAGATAGAGGACGGCGACCTCGTGTACAAGGACTACTACCATATCGGCGTGGCGGTCGGGACGCCGGCGGGCCTCGTGGTGCCGATCGTGCGCGACGCGGACCGGCTGGGGTTCGCCGAGATCGAGCGGACCGTCGCCGACCTGGGCCACCGGGCGCGCGACGGCAAGCTCGGAATCGACGAGATGACGGG
The DNA here is from genome assembly GCA_963663355.2 of Alphaproteobacteria bacterium. Taxonomy (GTDB): domain Bacteria; phylum Pseudomonadota; class Alphaproteobacteria; order UBA2966; family UBA2966; genus UBA2966. Next base: position 357,879 of record CAXXKS010000001.1, on the reverse strand, counting down.
CGGCACGTTCACCGTCACCAACGGAGGCGTCTACGGGTCGCTGCTCTCGACCCCGATCCTGAACCCCCCGCAGTCGGGCATCCTGGGCATGCACAAGATTCAGGAGCGGCCCATGGCCGTGGACGGCGCGGTCGAGGTCCGGCCCATGATGTATCTCGCGCTGAGTTACGATCACCGCATCGTCGACGGACGCGAGGCCGTCACGTTCCTCGTGCGCGTGAAGGAATGCCTCGAGAATCCGCAGCGCATGCTGCTCGATCTCTGACGCGTGCGCGAGGAACCGACATGAGCGACGACAGTTTCGATCTCGTGGTCATCGGAGGCGGCCCGGGCGGCTACGTGGCGGCGATCCGGGCGGCACAGCTCGGGATGAAGACGGCCTGCGTGGAAGCCCGGAAGACCCTGGGGGGGACCTGCCTCAACGTGGGCTGCATTCCGTCGAAGGCGCTCCTGCACTCTTCCGAGCTGTTCGCCCAGGCGCGGCACGGGCTCTCCGGCCACGGCGTCAGGACGGGCGCAGTCGAGCTCGACCTCGAGGCCATGATGGCCCGGAAGAGCAAGGTCGTGGAGGACCTGACCAAGGGCATCGAGTTTCTGTTCCGGAAGAACAAGGTCGACTTCGTCCGGGGCTTCGGCAGAATCGCCGCGCCCGGGACGGTGGAGGTCGAGACCGCCGAGGGCGCCCGGAAGACGCTGAACGCCGGCAGGATCCTCATCGCCACGGGCTCCGAGGTCACGCCGCTGCCGGGCGTCGACATCGACGAGGAGCGGATCGTGTCGTCCACCGGCGCGCTGGCGCTCGACGCCGTGCCGGAGCGCATGGTGGTGGTCGGGGCGGGCTACATCGGTCTCGAGCTGGGGTCGGTCTGGCGGCGCCTGGGTGCCGAGGTCACGGTCGTGGAGTTCCTCGACCGAATCACGCCGGGCATGGACGGCGAGCTCTCGAAACATCTGCAACGGAGCCTCGCCAGGCAGGGGCTGTCCTTCAGGCTCGGCACCAGGGTCGCCGCGGCCGAGACGGGTCGCGGCGGGGTGACCCTGAGCGTCGAGCCGGCGGCCGGCGGGCAGGGCGAGACGCTGGAGGCCGACGTCGTGCTGGTTTCGATCGGACGGCGCCCGAACACCGCGGGGCTCGGGCTCGAGGATGTGGGCGTGGAGCGCGACGAACGCGGCTTCGTTGCGGTGGACGCGCGCTTCGGGACGAGCGTCGGCGGCATCTACGCCATCGGCGACGCGGTGCCCGGCCCTATGCTGGCCCACAAGGCCGAGGAGGATGGCGTGGCCTGCGTCGAGACGATGGCGGGGGGCGCGAGCCACGTCGACTACGGCCTGGTTCCCGGCGTGATCTACACGTGGCCCGAAGCGGCGTCCGTGGGCAAGTCCGAGGAAGATCTGAAGGAGGAGGGGGTCGCGTACGCCGTCGGCAGGTTCCCCTTCACGGCCAACAGCCGCGCCCGGACGACCGGCGACGCCGAGGGCATGGTCAAGGTCCTGGCCGACGAGAAGACCGACCGCGTGCTCGGCGTCCACGTCATCGGCGCCGACGCGGGCACGCTGATCCACGAAGCGGCGACCGCCATGGTCTACGGCGCCTCGTCCGAGGACATCGCCCGCACCTGCCACGCCCACCCGACCCTCGCGGAGGCCGTCAAGGAAGCGGCCCTCGACGTGGGGGGGCGCGCCATCCACACGTAGCGCCGCGGACGTTTGACGTACCGGGACGGAGCGAAACACCCCGACCGCTCACCCCCGCGCAGCCCTCACCCTGCAAGGGGGAACCCATTCTCCTTCCTCCTGACAGGATTCCTCCGCGAAAGTGGCCTGGCCGCCGCGCCGTCCACCCCCACCCTCACCCTGTCCCTCTTCCACGGGAGGGGACTCTTGGGGCGCGGCCGGACGATGCGCCGCCCCAACTGCGTTTCGCAGAGGAATCCTGACAGGGGGAGGCCGGGAGGGGGTGCATGGGTGCACGGGATGAATTCGCACGGTTCGCCGGCAGGCCGGCGCGGTAGACTGGCGGCGTCATGCGCCCTCTCGGCGGTTCGCCCCTGATCGTCGCCATGTGCCTTGCCGAGATCGTCGGCATGGCGAGCTCGGCCACGTTTCCGGCCCTGATGCCGGGCTTCATCTCGGAGTGGGCGCTCACGAATACCGAGGCCGGCTGGATCAACGGGATGTATCTCGCCGGATACACGGTGGCGGTCCCGATCCTGGTCGGCATGACGGACCGGGTGGACCCGCGCCGGGTCTACCTCGTGTCCGCCGCGGTGACGGCCGTGTCGGCCCTCGGCTTCGCCTGCCTGGCGGACGGCTTCTGGTCGGCCCTGGTCCTGCGGACCCTGGCCGGCGTCGGCCTGGCCGGCACCTACATGCCAGGACTCAAGGCGTTGAGCGACCGGCTGGAGGGGACCGCGCAGAGCCGCGCCGTCGCCGTCTACACGGCGAGCTTCGGCATCGGCACCAGCGTTTCCTTCGCCGTTTCGGGAGAGCTCGCCCAGTGGTTCGACTGGCGGGCCGCCTTCGCCGTCGGCGGGGTCTGCGCCGGCCTGTCGCTGGCCGCCGTCGCCGCCGTTCTCGCCCCCGCGCCGCCGCGGCGGACGGAGCCCGACGGCCATCCGCTGGACTTTCGGCCGGTGCTCCGCAACCGGCCCGCGATGGGCTACGTGCTGGCGTACGCGGCCCACAACTGGGAGCTCTTCGGCCTGCGCTCGTGGATCGTCGCGTTCTTGGTCTATGCGCAGTCGCTCCAGTCGGACGACGTGTCCTGGTGGAGCCCGCCCCTGGTCGCCGCGGCAGTCAATCTCGTCGGCTGGCCCGCCAGCGTGCTGGGGAACGAGCTCGCCGTCCGCTTCGGACGCCGGCGCGTGGTAATCCTGGCGATGACCGCGTCGGCCGTCCTCGCCTGCATGTTCGGGTTCGCGGCCTCCCTGCCGTTCGTCGCGGTCGTCGTCCTCTCGCTTCTCTACGGCATGGCGGTCACCGGCGACTCCGCCTCGATCACCGCGGGCGTCGTCGGGGCCGCCCGCCCGGACCGGCGCGGCGCGACCATGGCCGTGCATTCGTGCGTCGGGTTCGCCGGGGCGAGCGTCGGCCCCATCGCGTTCGGCGTCGTCCTCGACGCCGCGGGAGGCGCCTCGAGTTCCCTCGCCTGGGGGCTGGCGTTCGCGGCGATGGGCCTCGGCGTCGCCATGGGGCCGGTGGCCGTGGCGCTCCTGTCGCGTGGGGGGCGGCGGCGCCCGTAGCCGCGGTCCGGTCAGGCGCGCCGCCGCCTGGCGCCGGGGTGGGCCCGGTCGTAGACCTGGAGGAGGCGCTCCGCGTCGACCTCCGTGTACCGCTGGGTGGTGGAGAGGGACGCGTGGCCGAGCAGCTCCTGGATCGTGCGGAGGTCCCCGCCGCCGGACAGCAGGTGGGTGGCGAAGCTGTGGCGTAGCGCGTGCGGGGTAGCGGTTTCGGGCAGGCCCAGCAGGCCGCGCAGGCGGCGGACCTGCCGCTGGACGACGCCGGGATCAAGCCGGCGTCCGCGTTTTCCGACGAACAGGGGATCGTCGCCGTCCAGCTCGAACGGGCAGGCGTCGAGATAGTCGTCGATGGCGTCGCGCACGACCTTCAGCACTGGGACCATCCGTTCCTTGCCGCCCTTTCCGGCGACGACGAGGGCGTCGCCCCCCGGCCGGTCGCGCCGGTCGAGGGACAGGGCCTCGGAGATGCGCAGCCCGCAGCCGTAAAGCAGGGTCAGGACGGCGGCGTCCCGCTTTCCCAGCCAGGACTCGTCCTGCAGCCGCGCGACGTCGTGCACGGACTCCGTCGCCTGCGCGACCGAGAGCGGTTTCGGGACGCCGTGGCCCTGCTTCGGGGTCCGCACGGCGTTGACCGCCGGGTTGTGGACCCGGCCGGTCCGCTCGAGGAACTTGAAGAGGCTGCGGACGGCGGACATCGCCCGGGCGAGCGACGCGCCGGACAAGCCTTCGCCGCGCCGCCGCGCCAGATAGCCGCGAAAGTCGGCCGGCTTCAGGGTCGCGAGATCGGCCAGGCCGGCCGGCCCTCCCAGGTGCTCCGCGAGGAAGCGGATGAACGCCCGGACGTCGCGGCCGTAGGACTCGGTCGTGAGCCGCGCCGTCCGGCGTTCCGATTCGAGCCACCGGCGCCAGTCCCCCACGGCGTCGCGAAGGTCCGCGCCGGCGGGGACGTCGCTCATGGCGGCGGCAGGTCGAGCCATCCCCCGAGGCACCGGGCGGCGACGCGGCTCAGGAAGCACAGGGGTTCCGTCCCCTGGCCCGGGCGGAAGCGTCCGCGTTCGCGGGATCCCAGGGCGAGCAGGGCCTGCGGACTCGCTTCGTCGAGCGGCAGACGCACCAGCGCCCAGGACTTCACCAGGGTCGCGGCGCCGCCGAACAGGTCCGCTCCGGCGGCGGCATCCTCGTGGAGGACGGTGTCGCGGCCGTCGCCGAGAAGCTCGTCCACGCGCCCCCGCGGAACGGTGAACACCCCGTCCGTCCCCGAGACCCTGGCCGCGGCCGAGTCCGACTCGACGCAGAGCGTGACGGCGTCGACGCCGAGCAGGGCGGCGAGGTCGGTGGTGGCGGTCTCGATCAGGTGCTCGAAAGACCGGGCCTCCAGCAGCGCCAGCACCGCCGAATGGACCCGGGCCTGGCTCGTCATGTTGCCGCGCGAAGCGGCGATCAGGTCCCGCTGCTCCGAACGCAACGCGGCGACCTGCTTTCGCAGCCGGTCGATCATGTAGTGCTGCATGTCGAGCACCCCTTCGCCCCGGCGGTGGGTTGGGGGCGTCAGCTCGGAGAGCAGGTCGGGATGCGCGGTCAGGAAATCCGGGTTGTCTGACAGGAACCGCCGGACCTCGTCGGGTCGCGGCCCGGAGTCGCGGGAGGTCAGCGTGCCGGGCCGTGACGCCATGCCGGGGACTCACGCCCCGCGGATGTTCTGGCCGGTCTTCCGCCAGTCGGCCAGGAAGGCCGCGAGGCCCTTGTCCGTCAGGGGATGGACGGCGAGCTTCCTGATGACGTCGGGCGGGCAGGTGCAGACGTCGGCCCCGATGCGCGCGGCCGCCGCCACGTGTCCCGGATGGCGGACGGAGGCGACCAGAATCTCGGTGGTCAGGTTGGGATAGTGGTCGTAGATGGTGCGGATGTCGTCGATCAGTTCCATGCCTTCGTGGCCGATGTCGTCGAGCCGGCCCACGAAGGGCGAGACGAACTTGGCGCCCGCCTTGGCGGCCAGCAGTGCCTGGACCGGCGCGAAGCAGAGCGTCACGTTGACCCCGACGCCTTCGGCCGACAGCGCCTTGCAGGCCTTGAGGCCGTCCCACGTCAGCGGCACCTTGACCACGACGTTCTTGGCGACTTCGGCGAGCGCGCGCCCCTCGCCCAGCATGTCCTCGAACCCGGTCGCCGCCACCTCGGCGCTCACCGGCCCGTCCACGACCGAGCAGATCTCGCGCAATACGTCGAAGAAATCCCTCCCGGTCCGCGAGACGAGGGAGGGGTTGGTGGTCACGCCGTCGAGCAGCCCGGTCGCCGCGAGGTCGCGGATTTCGTCGGTATCCGCCGTGTCCGCGAAAAACTTCATCCGCCTCGTTCCCTGCATGCCGGCGGCCGGGAAGCCGCAGTCGGTCCGGGGCGCTTGTGAGGCCCCGGTCCCGGGAGGCACAGTGTAGACCATGGGGGCACCCCGCACCAGAAACGCCGCCTCCGGCGGCGCGGGCGCGGCGCCGGAGGCCGGCCCGTTCCGCGAAGGCGACCGGGTCGGCGTTCTGCTGCCCCTGCCGCTGGGCGGCGCGTACGAGTACGCGGTGCCCGCCGGCCTGGAACTGGGCGCCGGCGACTTCGTGGCAGTCCCCTTGGGCGCCAGGGAGGTGAACGGCGTGGTGTGGGCGGCGGGCGGCGGGCGTGTCCGTGCGGGGAAGCTCCGCGAGGTGACGGGGCGTCACGACCTTCCCCCGCTCCCGCCGGACGTCCGCGCCTTCGTCGAGTGGGTGGCGGCCTACACGCTGGCGCCCGCCGGCGCCGTCCTCCGCATGGCCATGAGCGTGCCCTCCGTCTTCGAGCCCGCCGCCCCCCGTATCGCCTACCGGCTGTCCGGCCCCCTGCCCGACCGGATGACCGGGGCCCGCCGGCGGGTCGTCGCCCTGCTGCGGGACGGCCCCCCGCGCACGCTGGCCGACATCCGCGAGGCCGCCGGGGTCGGCGCCTCCGTGGTGCGCGGCCTCGCGGACGGCGCTACGCTGGAACGGCTCCGCCTGCCGGAGGACGAGGGGTTCGGGACGCCGGACCTCGCGCGCGCGGGCGTCCGGCTCAGCGGCGGCCAGGCCGGCGCGGCCGCGGCGTTGAACGAGCGTCTCGCCGCGGACGGGTTCAGCGTCACGGCGATCGACGGCGTGCCGGGATCCGGGAAGACGGAAGTCTATCTCGAGGGAGTCGCGTCGGCGCTGCGCCGGGGGCGCCAAGCCCTGGTCCTGCTCCCCGAGATCGCGCTGACGGCCCGTTGGCTGGAGAGGTTCGAGGTGCGGTTCGGCGTGCGGCCCACGCACTGGCATTCGGAATTGAGCCAGGCGGCGCGCCGCCGCGCGTGGCGCGCCGTGGCCAGCGGCGCGGCGCGCGTCGTCGTCGGCGCGCGGTCGGCGCTGTTCCTGCCCTATCCCGAGCTCGGCTTTATCGTCGTCGACGAGGAGCACGACCCGTCCTACAAGCAGGAAGACGGCACCGTCTACAATGCCCGGGACATGGCGGTGGCCCGCGGGCACCTGTCCGGCTTTCCCGTGGCGCTGGTCTCGGCGACGCTCTCCCTGGAGACGGTCGTCAACGTCGAGACCGGCCGCTACGGGCGCGTCCGCCTTCCGGAACGGCACGGCGCGGCCGGCCCGCCCCACGTCGCGGCGGTCGACATGCGGGACGTGGGTCTGCCCGCCGGCTCGTGGCTGTCGCCGGAGCTGGTCCGGGCGATGCGCGAGACCCTGGCGGCGGGGGAGCAGGCGATGCTGTTCCTGAACCGCCGGGGCTACGCTCCGCTGACGCTATGCCGCAACTGCGGCTTCCGCTTCGAGTGCCCCAACTGCTCGGCCTGGCTGGTGGAGCACCGCCGCGCGGGACGCCTGATGTGCCATCACTGCGGCCTGTCGCCCGGCTTTCCGGAGTCCTGCCCCGACTGCGGCGCGGAGGGGCGGTTCGCCGCGTGCGGACCGGGCGTCGAGCGCCTGGCGGAGGAAGTCCAGGCGGGTTTCCCGGACGCGCGCCTCGAGATCGTCGCCAGCGACACCCTCGCCGGGCCGGGCGCGGCGCGGGAGCTGATGGTGCGGATCGAGGACGGGCGGGTCGATATTCTGATCGGCACGCAGGTCCTGGCCAAGGGCCATCACTTTCCGATGCTGACGCTGGTCGGCGTCGTCGATGCCGACCTCGGCCTCGACGGCGGAGACCTGCGCGCGGCGGAGCGCACCTACCAGCTCCACTATCAGGTGGCGGGCCGGGCCGGCCGGGCCGACCGCCGGGGCCGCGTCCTGCTTCAGACCTATCTCCCCGACCACCCGGTGATGGCCGCGCTCGTGTCCGGGGACCGGGAGGCGTTCCTAGAGCGCGAGAAGGAGGCGCGGCTGCGCGCGGGCATGCCGCCCTTCGGGCGTCTGGCGTCGCTGATCGTGTCCGGCCGGGACGAGCGCGCCACGTCCGGCGTGGCGCACCGCCTCGGCGACGCGGCGCCCCGGGGCGACGGCGTCTCCGTGTTCGGTCCGGCTCCCGCGCCGCTGTCCGTGCTGCGGGGCATGCACCGCTTCCGCCTGCTCCTCAAGGCGGCGCGCAACGTCCCGGTCCAAGAGCACGTCCGCGCCTGGCTGGACCGGGTTCCCTGCCCGTCCAGCGTGCGCGTTCAGGTCGACGTCGACCCGTACTCGTTCCTCTGAGTGGGGCGCCGCCCCTCCCTGTCATGGGGAGGAGGCCCTTACATTCTTCCTCCCCCTGACAGGGAGGGTCAGGGGTGTGTTTCGATTTTTCCGACAAACGATATCATGCCGGCGCCCGGCTGATGGAGATGTCTGGAACGAGTCCGGGCATGATGGGGAGACGGTTTCGCGGGGTGGTGGATACGTCCGCACATGCGAACGTGACGCCCGCGCTCCCGGGTGCGTTTTACGGTGTGCGGGCACCCGGGCGGCGGTTGCAAGGGGAATACCGGTGTGGTACGACACGCGCGCCCCGGCGGTGCCTTCGGAGCCTGCGCCGTCACGGGAAACGATCAATTGAATCAATAGCTTGGCCCGTGTGATCGGGCTACGTGGACAGTCCGAATTGGCCAGCCAAACGAGCATCGTGTCCGGCATCGCGGGGCGTTACGCCTCGGCGCTCTTCGACCTCGCCCGCGAGGAGGGGGCGCTCGACGACGTCGCCGGCGACCTCGACTCCATCGATGACATGATCGCCCGGAGCGCGGACCTCGCCCGGCTTGTGCGCAGCCCCGTGGTCTCGCGCGAGGATCAGGGCCGGGCCGTCGGCGCGGTGCTGGAGGCGGCCGGCATCGGGGACCTCACGCGCCGCTTCGTCGGGCTCGTGGCGCGGAACCGGCGCCTGTTCGCGCTCCGCGGCATGATCGCGGGCTACCGGACGCTGCTCGCCGACCACCGGGGCCGGACCGCCGCGGAGGTCACCTCGGCGCGCCCGCTGTCGGACGGGCAGATCGCGCGGATCGAATCGCAGCTCGCGGGCGCCTTCGGCCGGGACGTGTCGCTGACCGCCGCCGTCGACGAGAGCCTGCTGGGCGGCCTCGTCGTCCGCGTCGGCTCCCGCATGGTCGACAGCTCCCTCAGGACCCGGCTCGAGGGAATGCGGACCGCCATGAAAGAGGTTGGCTGATGGATATTCGCGCCGCCGAGATCTCGTCGATCCTGAAATCGCAAATCGAGAACTTTGGCTCCGAAACCGAGGTCTTCGAGGTCGGGCAGGTCCTGTCCGTCGGCGACGGCATCGCGCGCGTCTACGGGCTCGACCGGGTACAGGCCGGAGAGATGGTGGAGTTCCCCGGGGGCATTCGGGGAATGGCGCTCAATCTCGAGGATGACAACGTGGGCGTCGTCATCTTCGGCGAGGACCGCACCATCCGCGAAGGCGATACCGTCAAGCGCACCCGGACCATCGTCGACGTTCCGGTGGGCAAGAGCCTGCTGGGCCGCGTCGTCGACGCGCTGGGCACGCCGATCGACGGCAAGGGGCCGGCGGAGGCGGCGGAACGCCGCCGCGTCGAGGTGAAGGCACCGGGCATCATCCCGCGCAAGTCGGTCCACGAACCGATGCAGACCGGCCTGAAGGCCCTCGACAGTCTGGTCCCCATCGGGCGCGGCCAGCGCGAGCTCGTCATCGGCGACCGCCAGACCGGAAAGACGGCGGTCGCCATCGACACCATCATCAACCAGAAGGCGGTCAACGAGGGCGACGACGAGTCGCGCAAGCTGTACTGCATCTACGTCGCGGTGGGCCAGAAACGCTCGACCGTGGCGCAGGTGGTCAAGGCCCTGGAGGACGCGGGCGCCATGGACTACACGACCGTGGTCGCGGCGACCGCCTCCGAACCCGCGCCGCTGCAGTTCCTGGCGCCCTACACCGGCTGCGCCATGGGCGAGTACTTCCGCGACAACGGCATGCACGCGCTCATCGTCTACGACGACCTCTCCAAGCAGGCGACTGCCTACCGGCAGATGTCGCTGCTGCTGCGCCGCCCGCCGGGACGCGAGGCGTTCCCCGGCGACGTGTTCTTCCTCCACTCACGGCTTCTGGAGCGCGCGGCCAAGCTCAACGACGACGAGGGGGCGGGGTCGCTGACGGCGCTGCCCGTGATCGAGACCCAGGCCAACGACGTGTCGGCCTACATCCCGACCAACGTCATCTCCATCACGGACGGGCAGATCTTCCTCGAGACGGACCTGTTCTACCAGGGCATCCGCCCGGCCATCAACGTCGGGATCAGCGTGAGCCGGGTGGGCTCGGCGGCCCAGATCAAAGCCATGAAGCAGGTCGCGGGCAGCATCAAGCTCGAGCTGGCCCAGTACCGCGAGATGGCGGCGTTCGCCCAGTTCGGATCGGACCTCGACGCGGCGACCCAGCGGCTGCTGAACCGGGGCGCGCGCCTCACGGAGCTGCTGAAACAACCCCAGTACCGGCCGTTGCCGGTGGAGGAGCAGGTCGTTTCGATCTTCGCCGGCGTCAACGGCTACCTGGACGGCATCCCCGTCGAGTCGGTCACCGACTTCGAGGAGAAGTTCCTGGCCGAGGTGCGGGCCCGCCACGGCGGCGTCCTGGACGCCATCCGGTCGGAACGGGAGATCTCCGGCGCCACCGAGGAGAAGCTGAAGAGCGTCCTGGACGGCTTCGTCCGGACCTACGCCTAGCGCGTCGTCTCCGAAGCAGGCATCGTGAAAATGCCCCGCCCCGTCCCGCCGCGTCGTTCTCCGACACCCTCACCCTGTCCCTCCCCCGCGAGCGGGGGAGGGGACCCTGGGGGCGCGGCCGGGGCATTCGGGTTCCCTCCCCCGCTCGCGGGGGAGGGTCAGGGTGGGGGTTGACGGTTCATGGCAGGCCTCAAGGAGCTCCGGGTCCGGATCAACAGCATCCGGTCCACCCAGAAGATCACCCGCGCCATGCGCATGGTCGCGGCCTCCAAGCTGCGCCGCGCGCAGGAGCAGGCGGAGGCCGGCCGGCCCTACGCGGCCCACATGCGCCGCATGATGGCGTCGCTGGCCGCCGCGTTGACGAACCCCGAGGACGCGCCAGTCCTCATGGTGGGCCGCGGCGAGGGGGGGACGCACTTGCTGGTGGTGGCGTCGTCCGAGCGCGGTTTGTGCGGCAGCTTCAACACGAACATCGTGCGCCGCGCCCGGCGGCACGCCGAGGCGCTCCTCCGCTCGGGCAGCGAGGTCCGGATTCTCTGCATCGGCAGGAAGGGCCGAGACATGCTGCGCCGGGACTTCGGCGACCGCATCGTCGATACCATCGACATGTCCGGCGCGCGGCCGCTGGGCTTCGGGGACGCGGCGCCGATCGCCGAGCGCATCACCGGGATGTTCGAGGCCGAAGAGTTCGACGTGTGCACCCTGTTCTACAGCCACTTCAAGTCCGTGCTCTCCCAGGAGGTGACAGAGCGCCAACTGATACCGGTGGGCGTGCCCGAGGCGTCGCCGGACGGCGCCCGGCCCGAAGGCGGCGACGCGATGTACGAGTACGAGCCCGAGGAGGACGAGATCCTCGAACGGCTGCTGCCGCGCAACGTGGCGGTCCAGATCTACCATGCCCTGCTGGAGAACGCCGCGAGCGAGCAGGGTGCGCGGATGACGGCCATGGACAACGCCACGCGCAACGCGGGCGAGATGATCGACAGGCTGACCCTCGTCTACAACCGCACCCGCCAGGCCATGATCACGAAGGAACTGATCGAGATCATTTCGGGGGCGGAGGCCCTGTGAGGAGCGAGTTCATGACCGAACAGACCAATGTCGTCGGACGCATTTCCCAGGTGATCGGAGCCGTCGTGGACGTGCGGTTCGACGAACGTCACCTGCCGCCCATCCTCAACTCCCTGCACACCCGGAACCAGGACCGGACCCTGGTGCTCGAAGTGGCGCAGCATCTCGGCGAGTCCACGGTGCGCGCCATCGCCATGGATTCCACGGAAGGCCTGGTCCGGGGCCAGGAGGTCCAGGACACGGGCGGCCCGATCAGCGTTCCCGTGGGGCCGGAGACCCTGGGGCGGATCCTGAACGTCGTCGGCGAGCCGATCGACGAGCGCGGCCCGGTCGAGACCGGAATGCGGCTGCCCATCCACCGCCCCTCCCCGGAATTCGTCGATCAGTCGACGGAGGCGGAGATCCTGGTGACCGGCATCAAGGTCGTCGATCTGCTCGAGCCCTATCCCAAGGGCGGCAAGGTCGGCCTGTTCGGCGGCGCGGGCGTGGGCAAGACCGTCATCATCATGGAGCTGATCAACAACATCGCCAAGGCGCACAGCGGCTTCTCCGTCTTCGCGGGCGTCGGCGAGCGCACGCGCGAAGGCAACGACCTCTACCACGAGATGCTCGAGTCGGGCGTGATCGATCCCGACGGCGGGGATTCCAAGGCCGCCCTCGTGTACGGCCAGATGAACGAGCCGCCCGGCGCCCGGGCGCGCGTGGGCCTCACCGGCCTCACCCTCGCCGAGTACTTCCGGGACGAGGAAGGCCAGGACGTGCTCCTGTTCATCGACAACATCTTCCGCTTCACCCAGGCGGGCTCCGAGGTGTCCGCCCTGCTGGGCCGCATTCCCTCGGCCGTGGGCTATCAGCCGACGCTGGGAACGGACATGGGCGCGTTGCAGGAGCGCATCACGTCGACCAACAAGGGGTCCATCACTTCGGTTCAGGCGATCTACGTGCCGGCGGACGACCTCACCGACCCGGCGCCGGCGACCGCGTTCTCGCACCTCGACGCGACGACCGTGCTCAACCGGCAGATCGCCGAGCTCGGGATTTATCCGGCGGTCGACCCCCTCGACTCCACGTCGCGCATGCTGGACCCGAGGGTCATCGGAGAGGAGCACTACGCGGTGGCGCGCGAGGTCCAGCGCGTCCTTCAGACCTACAAGTCGCTGCAGGACATCATCGCCATCCTCGGCATGGACGAGCTGTCGGAGGAGGACAAGCTGACGGTGGCGCGGGCGCGCAAGCTCCAGCGGTTCCTGAGCCAGCCGTTCCACGTCGCCGAGGTCTTCACGGGGCACGCCGGCGTGTTCGTACCCCTGGAGGACACGATCCGGGGATTCCGGGAGATCGTCGACGGCAGGCACGACGACATTCCCGAGGCTGCCTTCTACATGGTGGGCACCATCGACGACGTCGTGGAGAAGGCCCAGGAGATGGCGGCCGAGGCGGCGTGAGGCCGGGGTCGGGACTGCAGACATGGCCGGCAAGCTCGCCCTCGAACTCGTTTCGCCCGAACGGCTCCTCGTCTCGGCCGAGGCCGACATGGTCGTCGTTCCGGGCAGCGAGGGTGATTTCGGCGTGCTGGCGGGTCACGCGCCGGTGATCTCCTCGGTGCGGCCGGGCGTCGTCGAGGTGCACGGCGAAGCCGGGGAACCGGAGCGCGTCTTCGTCACCGGCGGTTTCGCCGAGGTGACGGACGACCGCCTGACGGTGCTGGCGGAGGAGGCGGTCTCCGTGGCCGAGATGAACCGCGAGGATCTGGAACGGCGCCTGAAAAATGCCGAAGAGGATCTCGAGGACGCCGGGACGGACGAGGCGGTCCACGAGGCGCAGGCCACGATCGCGCTGTTGCGGGAGATGCTGAAGGCCGTGGAGTAGGGTTCTGTACAAAAGGAGTGATCTCAAATCCCACTTCCGTAGGAGCGGGTTGCCCATTTATCCGGACCGACACATGCGATATGGGGTGATATACCCCAAAAGTCAAAATAGAGTATGTTGGAGATGAAGTAGGCTGGGTCGAAAAATAAATCAAAGGAGTGGCAAAATAATATGGGACCAATAAATCTGGACAAGTTGATAAATGCTATCTCGTGTCATGAGCACGTCGTATGGAAGGGTGGCGGTGGCTTGGAAGTGTCGACATCTCCCAGTCCTTATATTCCACCTAAATTCCGTATTAAATCCACTACCGCTCAGGGAACGACGGTGGCGGAGAAGTTGGCGGTAGAGGTGATATTTGTTCAAGCACCTGCCGCAGTAGGCAAGAGTATCACGGCTAAGCATATTTCATCTCTAACAAATGCACCAGTGTTAGACCTAGCTATCACTAGAGTAGCATCAAGTTCACTTGAAGGGCTAATTGTAAGCGAAGCGCTTTATAATGGCATCCCAAACCCCACTCAATCAATCAATGACTTCCATGATGGGAAATCTCCCGTGATTGTTGATGCTCTAGATGAAGGACAAATGGTGTCTACGATAGGACCATTTGAGGCTTTTTTGGAGACTACCGCTAAGTTGATCTTGGCCAATAGAGATGTTCGAAATAAACCGAAAGTGGTATTTTTTGGTCGTCCAGAAGCTACTGTATTTTCCGATACAGCGGTCCAGTATGAAGAGCTAGAGCAAGAGGTATTAGAACATGATCGTATCCAAATCTGTATTATTGAGTTAGATTTTTTTACGCAAGAGGATGCTACTAAGCTAATTAAGGCATATGCAGAAGTGGCGATGGAAGGCTCCAAGAATCTTTTGACGATACTGGCACAAAAACAATCACCATACGATGAACTTATTAAATGGTATTTCAGACGTATTGAAGGTGCATTATCGATAGAAAAGGATGGGTTGTGGGATGACCTCATTGGGAAATCATTTTCAGGATATGCGCCCGTCCTATCTGCAATAGGGAGATTGCTTTCGAAAATTAGAAACCCAATATCTACAATTAACGACTTAGAAAAGGAGCAACAAGGGAGAGAGAACGCGTGGTCTGTGATTGAACGCGTGATGCAATATATACTGGAGAGAGAGCAGGATAAAGTTACGCAACCTCTGAAAGATCGTTTTGGTTATGCTCTTGATTCAGATGTTCTAAAAAAGGCATATGATCCTTTTGAGCAACTGGCTTATTTGGCACAACTCCTTCAAGGTATAAGGTCAGAGAATGTTGAGCCAACAAATCAAGTTAGATTTCCAGTTCCACAGCATACTCAAGTATATAATGAAAATATACGAATTTTCTGTTCTGATCATGCATTTATGACGCCGGAGGGCGCGGCCAACGATATTTTTGAGTCTTTCATACTCACTCACGCGGTACATTCTCATCTTTTGCAAGATAGCTCTGTAGAATCTCGTCTCGAAGATTTGTCAAAATATCCCTTTCTCTGGCGTTGTTTTCGGCGTCATATAAATGAGGAAGGTCCTGACAGTAGAAGGAAGGTATGTTGGATTTATTTTGCGATCATACTGGAATGATCCGCTGACCAATGAGGAAAGTATTATCTATGTTTCCGAAAACTCTCAAGGAGGAGTAGAAGTAGAGGGTCGAGTGAAGTGTGTGGATGAAATTTCGGAATTTAAATTCGACGTGATCCCTCCCCTACGTCTGTTTGGAAACATTCGCAATTGTAATGTCGACTTGATGTCAGAATTTCAGATTACTGGGGAGGGGGAAAGAAACCAATCCTTTTCATTCTATGGAAATAATTCAATCAGGTTTAACGTGATGCATATTCAAACGGAAACAATCATCAATAATGATTTACTAATGATCGAAACAGAGAATGATGGCGTTGTACAACAACAACAGCGTTTGAATTTAGTAAATAAAGGACGATTAAGTTCTGCCGGATCGATCAGTAGAATATCGCCATGGAGTGTTTATTCTCTCCACATTGATGTGCCAAATGTTGAAAATATTCCGTCGAAAATCAAACAAGTTTTCGAATTGCTTCATTTGATCATTATACGCGAACCTCGGTATATTTACACGAATGATAGACATGAAATCGATTCGGATGATTATACAATGAGATGGCTAGGATCTATGGAGGGTTATCAAGATCTTCTGAATGTTTTAGTTGCCGTAGGTTTAGTCTCTCAACAGAAAGGAGGTGCTGCCGGTTCGTATACTGTCCGGATTGATATTCCTTCATCGGTGTTGGAATCCTTACGAAAGGCTGGACAAAAATTACTACAAGGAGATAGAAGGGAGATTTCGCAAGCACAGAAGGCGTTTTGGGATCGTTATACCCGACATCGTGAATAGGCCCGCTTCGGTCTTGATAAACGGAACGACGTAATCCACGGACACATTCCACTCTCGGACTTCGAAGGTATAGCCGAGCCTTGGTTGGTTCGCTGCGCCGGTGCTGAAGTCGACGTCATGAGCCGTGTAGTTCAGCCGCAGGTCGAGGCGACGCCCGCTGCTTCCGAACTCGATGCCGGCCCCAATCAGCCACGGGTCAGGGTGCGGTCCAAGTCTCTCGATCCGGCGATGCCTAAACGCCGGTTGACGTACGCCGCCTCTATTTCGGTGTCGATCCAGCGCGTTCCGACGAACAGGTAGAACGACCGCTCCGTGCTCAGGAACTCCAGGGATTCAGGAACGTATCCCAGCCGCGCACCGACGCCGACGAGGCGCCGCATTTCGAGGGTCCACGCGCCGGGCTAGACATCGGTGCCGCCCTCACCAGTACCCGCCAGAAATCCCGTGACATCGCCGTTCGGATAGAACGCTCCTTCGATCTCGCCAGCAAGGTAAAGCCGGCCGGACAACGGCCGGCGGACTCCCAAGGCCGCCTTGAGCGCATCGACCGGCTCCCGCGAAGTGTCGCGGACCGCCGTGCCGGAGGATGGCGACTCAAACCTGATCTACTTTTCGTAGTCCACGCCGACGAAGCTCCGTTCCAGTGCGACTGCGGCGTGGAACTCGTTTCCGGCGTTTGCAGTCGGACACCATGGGCCAGCCGCCAGAAGCAGCCCGGCGGCAGAGAGTCGCCGGAGGCTGCGAAGGCTGCTCCCGGTCCACATCCGGGCTCGGCGGGTCGTGCTCATGACACGCAAGTCAATCACGGACGACTCGCTATGTCGAACCCTTGATCCCCTCCCGGCGAAGCCGGTCCAGTGCCTCCGAGAATTCCGCGAGGACGGCTGCGTAAACGCCGCGCTTGAACGCCACGACCAAGGCGGGGAGTTCGCCGGGCTCGATCCATTTCCAGGCGTCGAATTCGGCGTCGTGGGCGTCGAGCCGGATGTCGTCGTCGGAGCCGGTGAACCTGAACAGGAACCATTTCTGGCGCTGGCCCCTGTAGCGGCCCTCCCAGGCTTTCTTCCGCAGGCCGGCCGGGAAGTCGTACGCCAGCCAGCCGGCGCTCTCGGCGACGATTTCCGCCTCGTTCGTGCCGAGCTCCTCCTCGAGCTCGCGCCGGGCCGCCGCGGCCGGCGTCTCGCCCTCGTCGATGCCGCCCTGGGGCATTTGCCAGGCGGGCGACTCCATGTCGCCGCGCCGGGCGACGAGAACCTGCCCCCGCCGGTTCGCCAGCATCATCCCGACGCCGGCCCGGTAGGGAAGGCCGCCGGTCCTGCCCACCGTCATTTCCGCAACGCCCCCGTCACCACGGCCGAGAGCGGAGCCAGCGCGCGACGCCTTGTCCCGAGCGCCCTGGCCCACGCGGAGACGCGCTCGATGGTGACGGGGTACGGGAACCCCACGCCGACAGCCCTGCCGGCCGACCCGGCGATGCCCTCGAGCTCGAGCAGCCGCGCGTCGATCGCCGTCCGCGAGGCCTGCCCGTCGATGAACCCGTCGCTGGCCACGCTGGGCAGCGCCAGCTCCCCGGCGAGATCCGACGCGACGCCGTTTCCGGAGGCCCCGCCATCGAGATAGAGGAGGCCGCGGTCGCCGAGCTCGGCGAGGACGGGCGCCATGGCGTCCGCGGACGCCGTAAACTTCGCTCCGATGAAGTTCGTGACGCCGACGTAGCCGGCGGATCTGCCGAGCAGCCAGTCGAGGCGCGTCAGGTTCTCGTCCGGGCGGAGTGCGGTCAGCAGCGTGTGCGGACCGGGGTCTGTCGCGGGGTAGTCCAACGGTTCCATGGGCACTTCAAGGAGCACTTCGTGTCCCGCGGCGCGGGCCTGCGCCACCCAATCCTCCAGGTTGCGGGCATACGGGGCGAAGGCCAGCGTCACGGCGCCGGGGAGCTGCTGGATCGCGGTCTCGGTCGCGGCCTGGCTCAGGCCCAGTCCGGCGATCACGAGGGCGACCATGGGAATCTTCGGGTCGGCGGTCTCGAACGGCCTGGCGTGGAGCCGCCAGGGCTCGCGCCCGCCCGGCGCGGCGGCGGGCGGGGGTTCTTCCGGTCCGGCCGGAACCGGGTCGGAGCGGGCCGCCGGCGTGGGCTCTCCCTCTTCCGGCGGAGAAGGCGGCGGGGCGGCGGGCTCCGCGGTCCGGCGAATGTCCATGCTTCGTTCTACGGGTTTTGCGGCCGTCCTTTCCGCGCCGGGAACGTTCTTGTCGCCGGCCATGGCCACGGTATCCGCCTCGGTTCGGGGAGTCCCGCTTTCGGGCGCAGGCGGCACGTCGGCGGCCGCGACCGGCGGCTTCATCGCGGCTTCGTACGCCTCCCGATCGAAGAGCAGCCAGGCCCAGGCGGCGAGACCGAGGACCGCGCCAGCCAGCGCCAGCGAGACGACCGAGCCCGCGTAGAGCCCGCGTCCGCCCGCCCGCGCGGCGGCGGTGGCCGAACGCGCGCCTGGTGGCTCGTCACGCGACAAATGTCGGGCACCGGCCGAACCGCGCCGCCGGGGTCCCCTCTCCCTGCTCAGGGAGAGGGTCAGGGTGAGGGTCGAGTAAAGACTCCTTCACGCCGTCCACCCCCACCCTGTCCCTCCCCCGCGAGCGGGAGAGGGGACCCCGGCGCGGACGCCGCGGCCGAGACGGGCGGAATCGCGAACGATGACGACATGTCACGGATGACGGGACACTAGTCGGTCTCCCGGCCGTAAAGCGTGATGCCCCGCAGGAGGTCGAGCGCGCGCGAGAGCTGATAGTCCTCGGCCGTCGGCGTGGCCGGACCCGTCCCCGCCTCCGGGTCCTCTTCCGCCGTCGGCGCGCCATCGCCGTCGGTTTCGGACTCCAGCGCGTTACGGAGCGACGCCTCGCTTCGCCGCGGTTCCGCTTCGAGGGGTTCCACGCGGGACTGCACGATCTCGATGTCGGGTTCGATGCCGGTGGCCTGGATCGACCGCCCGGACGGCGTGTAGTAGCGCGACGTGGTCAGGCGCATGGCCCCGTGGCCGGCCAGGGGAATGATCGTCTGGACCGATCCCTTGCCGAACGACTTGGTTCCCAGCACCAGCGCGCGCCTGTGGTCCTGCAGGGCGCCCGCCACGATCTCCGAGGCGGACGCGGAGCCTCCGTTGATGAGCACGACGATGGGCTTGCCGTCCGACATGTCGCCGTCGCGCGCCGAAAAGCGCTGGACGTCTTCGGAATCGCGCCCGCGGGTGGACACGATCTCGCCCTTGTCGAGGAAGGCGTCGGCCACCGCGACGGCCTGTTCCAGAAGGCCGCCGGGATTGTTGCGCAGGTCGAGCACCACGCCCCGCAGGCCGTCCCCCTGCCGCTCCTTCAGCGACGCCATCGCCTTCTTCAGCCCCGTTTCGGTCTGCTCGTTGAAGGAGGTGATGCGGACGTAGGCGGCATCCCCCTCGACTCGGGAGCGCACGGATCGAATCTTGATGACGGCGCGGGTGATCGAGACGTCGAACGGCCGCTCCTGGCCGGGTCTCGAGATGGTTAGCGCGATGCTCGTGTCGACCGGCCCCCGCATCTTCTCGACCGCTTCGGTGAGCGTCAGCCCCAGGACCCGCTGGCCGTCGATCCGCGTGATGAAGTCGCCCGCCTTGACCCCGGCGCGGTAGGCGGGCGTGTCGTCGATCGGAGACACGACCTTGACCACGCCGTTCTCCATGGTGACCTCGATTCCCAGGCCGCCGAACTCGCCCTTGGTCTGCACCTGCATGTCCCGGTAGCTCTTGGCGTTCAGGTAGCCGGAGTGGGGATCGAGCGAGGTCAGCATGCCGTTGATCGCCTTCTCGATCAGGGTCTCGTCCGTGACCTCCTCGACGTAGTCCGAGCGCACGCGCTCGAAGACGTCCCCGAAGAGCTGTAGCTGGCGATAGGTGTCCGAGCCGTCCGACTGCGCCGCCGCCGGCATCGGGAAACAGGCCAGCCCCGTCAGGACGAGATACAACGCTGAACGCTTCATCCGCTCGCCTTTCTCTCGTCGGCCGCCAGCCAGGGAAGCGGGTTAACCGGCACGCCGTCCCGGCGCAATTCCACGTACAGGACGGGCGCGGCGCCGTCGTCTCCGCCCATCCGCCCGATGGGCTCTCCGGCCAGCAGCCACTGGCCCACGATACCGTCGATGCGGGACATTCCGGCTATGAGCGAATGATATCCCTCGCCGTGAGAGATGATCAAGAGTTGGCCGTAGCCGCGGAAAGGCCCGGCGAACAGCAGGCGGCCGTCGTAGGGCGCGACCACCTGCGCCAGCGCCCGGGTGGCGACGCTCAGGCCGCGATGGGGGGTTCCGAAGCGGGTCCGTTCGCCGAACCGCGTCACCAGCCGGCCGCGCGCCGGCAGGGGCAGCGTGCCCCGCGCGCTGGTGAACGGCCTTCCGCCTTCCGGAACGAGCGCGGCGCCGGGGGACTCCCGGGCCAGACGCTCTTCCTCCTTCCGCAGTTCCCGCAGCAGCGCGCGAAGGTCCTCGGCTTCCTCGGCCAGGCGCGCGGTCCGCTTCCTCGACCGGTCCCGTTCGCCGAGGGTCTGCCTGTGGAGCCGGGACGTCTGCGTCAGCAGCCGGTCGAGGGCCCGGCGTTCGCGCAGCAGGGTCCCGGACGCGGAGGCCAGCGCCGCCCGTTCGTCCGCGATGCCGCGCCGAAGCGTCCGGAGCGCGGCCAGCTCCGCCCGCAGCCCGTCCGCCCGGGATTGCAACCCGGCGGCCGCGCCGGCAAGCACGATCGCGCTTCTGACCGCATCGGTGGGATCCGCCGCGGCCCAGACGAGCGTTTCGGGGGGGCGGCGTTCCAGCAACGCCAGGCTCCCGATGACGGAGGCGAGCTCTCCGTGCCGTTCCCGGAGGCGGCGCGCCGCCGCGCGCTCCTCGGCGTTCAGCGCCTTCAGTTCGGCCTCGATCTCGGAGACCCGCTGTTCGTGGGTCTGGACCGACGCGGCCGTATCGATCAGGTCTCCGAGCATGGACTCCAGGTTCCGGTCCAGGCGCTCGGCCTTCGATTCGAGGCGTCGTTCGTGCCGGCGGCTCGACTCGATCTCCCGCTCGATCCGCTGGAGCTTTTGTTCCGCCGACTGGGCGGCGGCCGGACCGGGGTCGCCGGGACACAGCGCGGCGCACGCCGCCAGGCCGACAAGGAGCGGGGGAGACCGCGGGTCAACCCAGGGCACGGCGCTCCGCCCGGCCGCGGCCGCGCTCCAGGTCCCCGGCAGCCGCGAGGAGGGAGGTTCCCGAGACGTCGGCGGGCATGGGGAGGCCCATGAGCTCCAGGAGCGTCGGGGCGACGTCGGCGAGACGCCCGCCGCGCAGGCGGCCGACGCGGGCCGGCGCGTTCACCAGGATCGCCGGGACCTTGTCCATGGTGTGCGCCGTGTGCGGCTGCCCCGTATCCCGGTCGGCCATGCGCTCGGCGTTGCCGTGATCCGCGGTGATCAGGAGGGCGCCGCCGGCCCGTTTCACGGCGTCCGCGAGCCTGCCCAGGCACGCGTCCACGGCCGCAACGGCCTTCATCGCGGCGCCGAAATTTCCCGTATGGCCGACCATGTCCCCGTTCGCGTAGTTCACGAGGATGAAATCGAACGCCCCGCCGCCGATCGCCTCGGTCAGCCTGTCCGTGACCTCGTAGGCCGACATTTCGGGCTTGAGGTCGTAGGTGGCCACCTTCGGGGACGCCACCAGGATCCGTTCCTCGCCGTCGAAGGTCCGCTCCTCTCCTCCGTTGAAGAAGAACGTGACGTGCGCGTACTTCTCCGTCTCGGCGATGCGGAGCTGTTTCAGCCCGGCCCGGGACACGATCTCTCCCATGGTGTTGCGCGGGCGTTCCGGCGGAAACAGCGCGGGCAGGAACGGCTTGAGCCGCGCGGAGTACTCCACCATGCCGGCGGCTGCCGCGAAGCGGACGACCCGCTTCCGCTCGAACTGCGCGAACGCGGGGTCGAGCAGCGCCGTCATGATCTCGCGGCCGCGGTCGGCGCGGAAATTGACCATCAGGACGCCGTCGCCGTCGCGCATGCCGGCGTAGTCCGCGACGGGTCGCGGCGTGACGAACTCGTCCGTCTCGCCGGCGGCATAGGCGGACCGGATGGCCGACGCGGCGTTCGGGGCGCGCTCTCCCGCCCCGTCGACCAGCGCGTCGTAGGCGGCCTCGACCCGTTCCCAGCGCTCGTCCCGGTCCATGGCGTAGTAGCGTCCGCACAGGGACGCGACGCGGAGCCCCCCGATCCCGTCGACGGACTCCAGGAAGCGGGCCAGGTACGCCTCCGCGCTTCGGGGAGGGGTGTCCCGCCCGTCCAGCAGGGCGTGGACCGCGACGGGAACGCCGGCCGACGCGACGAGCCGGGCGAGGGCCGCGATGTGGTCCTGATGGGAATGGACGCCGCCGGGCGACATCAGGCCCAGCATGTGACAGGTTCCGCCGCTCCGCCGGAGCGCGCCGACGAGGTCCCGGAGGGCGCCGTTGCCGGCCAGGGCGCCGCGGCGGAGCGCGTCATCGATGCGCGGCAGGTTCTGCAGGACCACGCGGCCGGCGCCGATGTTCATGTGCCCCACTTCCGAGTTGCCCATCTGTCCTTCGGGCAGTCCGACGTGGGCTTCCGAAGCGTCCAGCAGGCTCCAGGGGCATTCCGCCAGCAGGCGGTCGTAGTTCGGCGTCGGCGCCTGGGCGACCGCGTTGTCGTCTTCGGCCTCTCGATGGCCCCAGCCGTCCAGAATACAAAGGACGACGGGGCGCGGCCTGCCGATGTCGTGCATGGCGCCCACTCTACCACAGGCTCGATTCACGATCCGCAGGCGCCGCCGTCGAAATCCCGGACTTGTTCCGGGGACCGGGGCACAACGGAGGGGGGTATCGACGGAATTTGTCGTTTGCCGGAAACACTGAAACACGCCCCCACCCTGACCCGCACCCCGATCCCTCAGCCGGGACGGACGCCGTGGCGGTCCACGCGATAGGGCTCGGCGGCCAGCGCGCCGCAGAACCGGCCGGCGGCCCGCTCGACCTCGGCGAGAACGTCCGCATTCCGCTCCAGCAGGTCGGCGAAGCGCGGCTCCAGGCGCTCGGCCTGCGCCGCCAGGGCGGCCAGGTCCGTTCCGACGGGCCGGCCGTTCTCGACCGCCATGCGCCCGCCGATCATCACCGAGTCGACGGCGGTGCCGTCCTCGACATGGACGACCTGAAGGACGGGGGCGTTCATCGGTGTCCAGTTGAGGGAGCCGAGGTCGAGGAAGACGATGTCCGCCTTGAATCCCGGCTCCAGCCGGCCCACGTCGGGCAGCCCGAGGGCCCGCGCGCCCCCCCGCGTCGCCGCGTCGAAGGCCTCGCCCGCGGTCAGGCCGCCGCGGCCGTCCGGACGGCGGGCCTTCGAGACGAGGCCGGCGAGGCGCATCGCCTCGTACATGTTCTGGTGGTCCGACGCGCGCGCGCCGTCGGTGCCGATCCCGACGGCGAGGCCGCAATCCAGCATGGTGCGCACGTCGGCGATGCCGTTGCCGAGCCGCATGTTGCTCCCCGGGTTGTGGGCGAGGGCGGCCCCGCGGTCGGACAGCCGCCGGATGTCGTCGCGGTCGAGCCAGACGCCGTGCGCCACCGTGACGTTCGGCCCGAGCACGCCGAGGCGGTCGAGACGGGCCGTCAGGGTCTCCCCGAAGCGTTTGAGCCCGGCGACCGCCTGGACCTTGGACTCGGCGAGATGGGTGTGCAGGCCGGCGCCGTTCTCCCGGGCGAGCGCCGCGAGCCCCGTGAGCAGGGGCGCCGTGCAGTGGTGGGCGATGGCGGGGGAGACGGCCAGGCGCACCAGGCCGCCGTCCGGCCGCCAGTCGCGGAACAGCGTCCGGTAGCGGTCCAGGATCGCCCGCTCCGGCTCGGACCCGCGGACCTCGAGGTCCCGGCGCAGGGCGGCGGGCAGGGCGTCGGCGAACCCCGGCAGGGCCTCGAAGACGGAGAGGTCGGCCACCATCGGCGCGACCACGGCGCGCATGCCCACGTCCGCATAGGCCCGCGCCACGCCGTCCAGGGCGTCGAGGGTGGGCAGCGGCAGGGGCAGGGGCAGGTCGTAGCAGGCGGTGCACCCCTTCAGCACCATCTCCGTGGCGGCGATCCTGGTGGAGAGATAGCTGCCTTCCAGGCTCAGCTCCGCGTTGACCCAGGGGCTCGTGGCCAGGAACCGCTCCAGGGTCCAGCGGTCCGTCGTCGCCTTGTGCGCGGCGTGGTAGCCGTGGGTGTGGGCGTTGATCAGTCCGGGGTGCAGGAGCTTGCCGGCGGCGTCCATGACGACGGCGCCGTCCGGCGCCGGGAGGCCGGGAGGACCGACCTCCCGGATCGTATCGCCCCGGATCAGCAGGTCGGCGGGCTCCGCCCAGGGCCGGGCGCCGTCGAGCAGCCGCCCGCCCCTGACGATGATCGCCCGCCCGCCGTCCATGCGCCGATCATCCCCGCCGGCCCGCCGCGGTTCAAGGCCTCTCCATGCCAGCCGGGGGCGGATTCGTGTTCGGCGTACAGGGACACGCCGCCGTTCGGGTCCCTTCTCCCCCTCTGCGGGGGAGGGACAGGGTGAGGGTGTCCGGCGGGGGGCACGGCTTCGAACGACCCGCCGCCATGAACCGGGCGGACGGACGTGGATGCCCGGCACAGGTCGGGCATGACGGAGGGGGCGGGGACAGGCGGAAATCCAGACCGGACAGCAATTGGGCGTCAGCCGGTTGGCGGCCGGGACGAATTCGCACAGTTCGCACGGAGTGGGAGGGGGTACGCGGGTTTCGCGTCCGGCTCCCCGGCCTCCTGAGTGCGCGGGCGTCCCGCCCGCACATGCGGGCCTGAAGCCGAATGTCTTTATCGTCATTCCCGCGAAAGCGGGAATCCATACGGACGCCGGGGCGGCTTCACGACGAAAGAACATGGATTCCGGCCTCCGCGGGAATCACAAACGTAAAAAATGCGGGCCGGACGGCCGGGACGAATTCGCACAGTTCGCACCATGTTGGAGGCAGGACGGCCATAACTATCCCGGGCCGGCACCGACGCGGCGCTCGATACCGTAACAGTATAACATTATTATAAATACGTTACAATATAATATATCTAAATATTGTCCGGCGTCGAATGGTCGAACAATGTTATTATTACTTCGTTATAACATGACATTATTACGACATTGACCGGTTCCATACGATCAGTACATAGTATCTTGCCGGCGAACGTCTTGCCGGTGAAGATTTTGTGGGACGATATCATGGATCAGGCGAGCCTGTTTCTGGATTTCCTCTGGTCTTCGTTCCTGCTGCTGGGGCCGATGCTTCTCCTCGGCCTGTTCCTGGCGGGACTGATCCACGTCTTCATCTCGCGGGACGCCGTTTTGCGGTGGCTGCGCCGGGACAGCCTGAAATCCGTCGCCTCCAGCGCGGCCGTCGGCGTTCCCATGCCCCTGTGCAGTTGTTCCGTGGTGCCGGTGGTGGCGGAGATGCGGCGCAAGGGGGCGTCGCGGTCGTCCTGCGTGTCGTTCCTGATCACCGCGCCGGAGACGGGGGCGGACTCGATCCTGGTGACCAACGCGTTCTTCGGCCCCGTGGCCGCCGTGGTCCGGCCGGTCGTCAGCTTCATTACGGGCGTGGCGGCGGGCGTCTTCTGCATCGGACTGATCCGCGACGGCGACAAGGCGGAGCCCGACCCCATCGACGACGGCCACGACCATCACGGCCACGACCATCGCCATCACGGCCACGACCACGACCATGATCACGACCACAGCCACAAGACGCTCATACCGGGCGACGACGACTGCTACATCAGCCCGGGCGCGCTCAAGGCGTTCTTCATCACCTGGCTCGGCCGTCTGAACGAGGGCATCGGACAGGCCCGGTCCACGACCTGGATCAAGCCCGAGTTCTACCGCGAGTTCCTGTCCCTTCCCGCGAGTCCGCCCCCGCCGGCGAGCGCCGAAGGACGGCCCCTCGGCGACCTCTCGTTCGGCGTCGTCTGCAGGCACATCCTGCGGTACGGCTTCGTCGAGGTCGCCGACGACATCCTCTTCGCCCTGGTGGTGGGTGTGCTGCTGGGAGGCCTGCTCTACCTCGCCATACCAAGCGACCTGATGGCCTACGAATACGCCCGCTGGCTCTCCTATCCCGTCATGGTGCTCGTGGGAATCCCCCTGTACATCTGCGCCTCCGCCAGCACGCCCATCGCCGCGGCCCTGGTCGCCAAGGGGTTCAGCCCGGGCGCGGCGCTCATCTTCCTGATGACCGGCCCCGCCACCAACACCGGCACCATCGCCATCGTCGCGAGCCAGTTCGGCGCGAGATTCGCGTCCGTCTACGTGGGGTCGGTGATCGTCGTCACCATGGCTCTGGGCATCGCCGTCGACCTGCTCATGATCGCCTTCGGCCTGTCGCTTTCCGTGAACCTGGAGGCGTCCGACTCGCCGGCGCTGGCGGCGATCCAATGGGGCGGCGCCTTCGGCCTCTTCGCGCTCATGATCTGGCGCTTCCGGGCGGGAGCGTGGCGGAGCGGCTACGAGGACCTGTTTTCCAACCTCCGCCCCCTGACGGGGCCCGTCAAGACCTGGTGGAACCGCGCGACCCGCGGCGCGCCCCTCAAGGGCGTCCTCCACCCCCGCGCGCCCGCCGGGGCCACGGTCTGGCTGGGCCTGATCGCCGTCTTCCTGATGAGCGGCTTCACGATCGTGCGGCCTGGCGAGGTCGGCTACGGACGCCTCTTCGGCGCGGTGGTGTGGCGCGACCTGCCGCCGGGCCTGCACTATCTCGCGCCCTGGCCCTTCGCGCGGGCGGACAGGTGGCCGGTGCGGCAGGTCAAGTCCGTCGCCAGCGGCGACGCGCAGGAGTATCTGGCGGGCGACGTCAACCTGATGTCGATGTCGCTGAACGTGCAGTACCGGATCCGCGACCCCTACACCTACCACTACCGCGTGGCCGACCCCGAACAGATGATCCGCGACAACATCCGCAAGGAGCTGCGCAAGTTCGTGGCGGGGCGGACGCTGGACAACCTGCTGAACGTGGAGCGCGCCCAGCTTCAGGACCACATCACGGAGGTATTCGGGGACCGCCTTCCGGGCGGAGACAACGCGCTGCTCGAGGCCATCGAACTCGTGAAGGTCAACCTGCTGTCCGTGAATCCCGTCGAAGGCGCGATGGACGCGTTCCGCGAGGTGTCGAGCTCCCAGGACGACCGGGAACGCATCATCGTCAACGCCCAGCGCCTGACGGTGTCGCTGATTCCCCGCGCGCACGGCAACGCGGCGTATGAAGTCGAGCAGGCCAAGGGCGAGGCGGTGCGGAGAATCGCCACGTCCGCGGCCGAGAGCGACGCCATCCGCACGGTCGGCGGCGCCGTCCGGACGGCGCCCGACGTGCTTCACAACATGCTGTGGCGGGAGAAGCTCGAGACGTCTCTCGCCGGCAAGAGGAAGATCATCGTTCCGAGCGAGGACACCCTGAACAAGGTGGCCCTGTGGAAGTCGTCGAACGGAGGGGCCGCCGCCCGATCCCACCACTCGAACCGTTCCAGAGGCGCCTCCGCGCCCTGAACCGCTGGAGGCCGGCCATGAGCAAAGGCAAGCAGCTTGCGTCCGCCGCCGCGATTCTGTTCGCGGCCGTCGTCCTCTACGACATTCCCTACGTCATCGACGAATCGGAACAGGGCGTCCTCACCAATTTCGGCAAGATCGTTCCGCCGGTGAAGGAGCCGGGCCTGCACTTCAAGTTTCCCAGGCCCGTTTCGGTCGTCTACAAGGTGGACCGGCGCCTGAGGCCCCTGACGGGCCTCAAGCAGGAGCTGATCACCGAGGACCAGAAAAACGTCCTGGTGGACGGGTATCTGCTGTGGCGCGTCGCGGACCCCATCCGCTACGTCGAAGCCATCCGCACGGAGGCCAACGCCGTCAACCGGCTGAGCGACCTCTACAGATCGAGCGTCGGCATCGTCGTCAGCAACAAGTCCAGGGACGCCTTCGTGAGCCTCGGCCTGGAGCATCGGGACGCGACCCTGGCGTCCCGGGAGATACTCGATCATGTCAAGCCCGTCGCCGCGGCGGACTACGGCATCGACGTCGTCAAGGCGGGCCTCGTCGAATACACCCTGCCGGCGGCGAACCGTCCCAGCGTCATCCAGCGGATGATCTCCGAGCGCGCCCGCATCGCCGCCCGCTACCGCAGCGAGGGCGAAGAGCGCGCCATATCCATCGAGGCGTTCGCCATCAACGAACACGAGAAGATCATGGCGTCCGCCCACGCCGAGGCCACGGCCATCCTCGGGCGCGCCGAGGCCGACGCGCTGAGGACGCTGGCCGCCGCATACAGCGAAGACCCGGTCTTCTACAACTTCATCCGGGCGCTCGACAGCTACGATTCGATCATCGACAGGAACACCACGCTGATGCTGCCCGCCGACAACGAGCTGTTCAAGTACCTCGACGGGAAGCACATACCGAGGCCGGGCTCGGCGCCGGCGCAGGAGTAGGAGGTCGAGGCCATGCCCGACGCTCCCGAGGCGCTCGCGCCCAGCACGCGCGTCATCTACGCGGTTTTCGACTACGTCCACGAACGCCTGACCGCCATCCTGGCGTCCCTGGCGCTCATTGCCGTGGCGGCGGTGCTGGCGAGCGGCATCTACATCGTCAAGAAGGAAGAGCAGGCGGTGCTCACGCGCTTCGGCAAGGTGGTGGACGCGGAGATTCCGCCCGGCATCCACTACGCGCTCCCGGTCGCGGAACGGGCGCACGTGCGCAAGGTCATGCGCATCATGCGGCGGAACGTGGCGACCCGGGGCGAAAAGGGCGAGGTCTCGTTCTCGATCCTCTCCGGAGACGCGAACCTGTTCGAAGCGGACGTGGCGCTGCAATACAGGATCGGAAACCTGAGAAACTACCTCTACGAGACCGTCGATCCCGAAACCGTCCTGACGACCGTCGTGCGCGAGCGCCTGATCGAGGTCATGGGCAGGAACTTCATCGATCTCATCTTCACGAACAATCGGGACATCATCCAGGCCCGCCTGTTCACGGATACGTCGGACTATTTGAAGGCCAACGACATCGGCATCGAGCTGCTGGCGCTCAACATCGTGGACCTGCGCCCCATCGAGGAAACCGTCGCCGCGTTTCGGGACGTGAGCGACGCGATCGCCGAGGGCATTCAGGCGGTCAGCGACGCGAACCGGAGGATGGAGAAACTCCTGGCGCGCAGCAGGGGGCAGGCGGAGGCGCTGATCATGAACGCCGAGGCGAAGGCCAAGGAGCGCCGGCTGCAGGCCGGGAGCAGCGCCAAGGTCTTCGCCGACCTGCTCGAGGTCTATCGAAGCCAGCCCGCTTCGGTAACGGTCACGCGGTACTGGCAGCGCATGCGCAACATATTCCGGGAAGCCACGCTCTCGGCCGTCAACCCCGGCAACGCCTCGGCGATAGACATCAACATGATCGAGGGCTTCGTACCCGGTGTCCGCGGCGCGCCGGCGGGGGCCGCCGTGTCGGTCGCCTCGTCCAGGGACGTGCCGGGGGGCGAGCGGCGACGCCCCCTGTCCACGGGGAGCGAGGAGGGCGGCCACGGGTACGAGAACGTGGAGGCGGACCGCCCGCTCGTGGACGGACGCTTCCACGCGGCCGGCAGCGAACGCCACCACCTGAGCACGGCCAGGCTGCGGTCCCTGATCTTCGACGACCTGTCCATCTTCGGCCACCGCCATGTCGCGCCGACCGGCGTCGCCGCGTCGGTGGAACGGACCGAGCCGCCCATGGTGAGCCGAACGACCGTCGATACGGGAGAAGAAGCCCCGGCGGAACCGGCGCGGCCGGAAAAAGCGGGGACGGCGAAAGCGAAACCGCAGGAGACGGCGCAAGCGGGACACGAGAAGACGCCCGAGGCAAAGCCAATGGAGAAAGATGCCCCCGCCGAATAGGTCTCTCGCGATTTTTGCCCTGGCGTTCTCGGCATGCGCCGCCGGCAGCGCCGTCTCCGAGGCGAAGACGCCGGGCGTGACCGGCGACGCCGTCACGTTCGGTCAAAGCAGTTGCTTCTCCGGCTTCTGCCGGGGCTCCGGCCTCCAGTATCGCGCCGGGATTCTCGCCGCTTTCCACGAACGCAACCGCCAAGGCGGCGTCAAGGGCAGGAAGCTCGAGCTCAGGTCGATGGACGACGGTTACGACCCGGACGCCGCCGCCGCGAACGCGAAGAAACTCGCCGCCTCCGACGAGGTGTTCGCCGTCATCGGCGGACTCGGTACGCCCACGGCGAAACGCGCGGCGCCAATTCTGCGCGAGGCGATGGTGCCCTTCGTCGGCGTCCTCACCGGGGCCGATTTCCTGCGCGACGCCGACCGGTTTCCGAACGTGGTGAACCTGCGGACCGGTTATAACGAGGAAACGCGAAAACTGGTCAACCACATGTTCGCCGAACTGGGGGCCCGCCGGTTCGGCATCATCTATCAGGACGACGCGTTCGGCCGCTCCGTGCTGACCGGCTACAAGGCCGCGCTGGCGGACCTGAAGTTGCCGGTCCTCGCCAAGGCGTCCTACACCCGGCATACCCATGCCGTGCAGGGAAGCGTGTTCGTCATGGCGAAGGCGGACCTCGACGCCGTGATGCTCGCGATGAACACCGACGTCGCCGCCGCCGCGATCAACACGGCGCGGTCGCTCGGTCACCGGTACCTGCTGGGCCTTCTGTCCATCGTGGACATCGAACGCCTCAAGGCCTTGGTGGACTACCGGATCGACCCGATCCTCCTGACGAGGGTCACGCCGGACCTCGAGGACCGGAGCGTCAAGCTGGTAGTGCGGTTCCGCTCGGTTCTGGCCGACTACAAGAGCTCCGAACCGGAGGCCGCCGAACGCGTAGTGGATCCGAAGAGCCTCGAAGGCTACATCCTGGGCCGCTTCGTGGCCGACGTGCTGGAACGGATGCCGGGCGAGCCGAACCGGACGGAGTTCCTGTCGACCGCGCTCACGTCGGGTCCCGTCGTCATCGACGACTGGACGATCGCCTTCGGTGCCGGCGGCAACGCGGGATCGAGCTACGTGCGGCTCATAGACTCGGTCGGCGGCGTTCCCAAAAAGGAGGCGGCCCGGTGAAGAAAATCGACGATTTCGAACGGGAGGAGACCGGCGAGGAATGGCTTCGGGAGGGCTACAAGGTCGTCTCCATGCGCCGGAACGTCATGTTCCGGATGCTCCTGGAATCGACGCGGTTCCTGCTGTTCGGCAACGCCGGCGGGACCGCGCTCATCATCGGCTTCATGGGCGCCGCCGCCGGCCAGGACGAGGGCGTCTTCCACTGGTTCGCCCTGGCGACCGTGCTGGTGTTCGGCCTGGGCACGCTGCTGTCGGCGCTGACCATGTTCCTGGTCACCATGGTGTCCATCAGGGAAGCCCACGGCAGCGAGTCCGCCCTGAAGCGCTTCGTCGACGGCGAGAGCGACCGCTCGGAGGTCATGTTCAACATCGAAGGCCGGACATGGCGCCTCGCCGACTGGGCCACCCTGACCGGCATCGTCAGCGCCGCCGCCTTCATCCTGGGCGGATTGGCCGGCATCGCGCTGCTGATCGTGTTCTTTTGAGCGCCGCCGGACATGTCCCCGATCGCATCCGCGTGCGCGGGCGTCGCGTCCGCGACGGCCGCACGCTTTCGTCGCCGCAACGACGGACCGCGCCGCCGGGTCCCCTCTCCCCGCAGAGGGAGAGGGGCGGGGTGGGGGTCGAGAAAATGCCCTTGCGGCGGCCACCGCCACCCTGTCCCTCCCCCGCAAGACCGGGGGAGGGGACCCAAACGGCGGCGACCGCGTACGGGGGGTGAAGGGGTGAAGCGGGGCATCTTCGCGACGCCCGTCTCCCCGACGCCACGCCCATGAAACGAACGGCCGTCCCGTCCGGAGTCGTCTCCTGGTGCGTCCTCGTCGCGGCCCTGTACGTGCTGCTGGTGGCCGTCGGCGTGGTCGGCAAGGGCTTCCGCCAGGCATCCGGCGGGGTGGAGGGCGTCGAGTCGCTGTTCGCGTTCGCGACGAACCCGTTCATCGGGCTGGTTCTCGGCATACTGGCGACCGCCCTGATCCAGTCCTCCAGCACCGTCACGTCCATCGTCGTCGGTCTCGTGGCGGGGGGAATGCCGATCGCCGTGGCGATACCCATGGTCATGGGCGCCAACGTCGGCACGACGGTGACCAACACCCTCGTCAGTTTCGGTCACGTCAGGCAGCCGGGGGAATTCAGAAACGCGTTCGCGGCCGCCACCGTGCACGACTTCTTCAATCTCCTGAGCATATTGATATTCCTGCCGCTGGAACTCGCGTTCGGCGTTCTCGAGAAACTGAGCGGCGCGGCCACCCACGTCGTCGAGAGCATCGGGACCGTCGACGCTTCGGGAAAGGGCGTCGTGAAGGTCGCCGTCGGCGCCGGCACCCGCTTCGCGGAGCAGCTCGCGTCCCCGCTCCCGGATCCGTGGGCGGGCGCGCTTCTGATCGTCGCGGGAGTCGCGCTCATCCTGATCTCGGTCGTCTGTCTCGGAATGACGCTGAAGACCGTGTTCGTGGGCAGGGCCCGGAAATTCCTCCAGGCGGCCGTCGGCAGGGGACCGGTGGCCGGCATATTTTCCGGCACCCTGGTCACGGCGTTGGTGCAGTCGTCCTCGACGACCACGAGCATCATCGTGCCGTTGGCGGGCAGCGGCGTGATCGGGCTTCGCCAGGCCTACCCCTTCACTCTCGGCGCCAACATCGGCACGACGATCACCGCGCTTCTGGCGGCCACGGCGGTCACGGGCGCCACCCACGCCGTCGCGCACCAGATCGCGATCGCGCACTTTCTCTACAATCTCCTGGGCGTCGCCGTCATTTTCGGCATCCCGTGGCTGAGGGGACTTCCGGTATCGGGAGCCGAGTGGATCGCGCGGCTCGGGAGCGAGCGGCGGGGGTTGGCCGTCGCCTACATCCTCTGCGTGTTCTTCGGCGTTCCGGGAGCGCTCGTGCTCGGCAGCGTATGGCTGTCCTGACCCGCACGTTCCGCCGCGGCCGCGGTCCGTCGTTTCGGCGGCGGAGGCGCGGGAACGCCGCGGACGGGACGGCTCCGGAAGGGGTCAGCCCTCGGCGAGACAGTCCGCGATCGCGTCGCCCACGCCGCGCATGATCTCGAACCAGGCGTCCGGACCGGGTTCGAAGTCGACGCCGAGCGGGTCCAGGACCGCGGTCCGGATACCGGTTCCCTCGGCCACGACCGAGACCAGATCGGGCTCGAATTGCGGCTCGGTGAAGATGCAGCGGATATCGTGCTCGTCGAGGGCGGCGCGCAGTTCGGCGAGCCGTTTGGCGCCCGGCGGGCGGGCCGGGTCGAGGGCAACGGCTCCCCTGCCGGCGAGTCCGAACGCGAACTCGAAATACTGATATGCGTCGTGGAACACGATGAACGCATGCCGGCGCACGGGCGCCAACCGCTTCCGAAGAGACGATTCCAGGCCGGCGATGCGGCTCCGCACCGCCTCGGCGTTGCCGCGGTAGGTCTCGGCGCGATCCGGATCCACGCGGGCGAGCGCGTCGGCGACGACGCCGGCCATGCGGCGGGCATTGCCGGGGTCGAGCCAGACATGCATGTTGTACTCGCCGTGGTCGTGGCCATGGTCGTCGTGCTCGTCGACGTGGACCTCGGATTCGTGATCTTCCCACAGCCCGCCTTCGCGGTTGGGCAGCAGCCTCAGCCCCGAGGCCTCGTGCAGGGTCACGACCTCGGCTTCGGATCCGAGATTCTCGATGGGGCGTTCGAGGAAGGTCTCCATCGCCTCGCCGATCCAGACGATCAGATCCGCGTCGCTCAACGCACGAGCCTCGGACGGGCGCATCTGGTAGGTGTGAGGCGACGCGGCGCCCCCGAGCAGCAGCCGGGGCGCGCCGGTGTCTCCCATGACGCCGGCGACCAGGGAGTGGATCGGTTTGAGGCTCACCACGACGTCGGCCGCGCGCGCGTCCGGCGCGTGCGCGGCGGCGAGAACGGCGACAGCGGCGAAAAAGGATGCCTTGCGCATGATCCTGCTCCCTGGCGACGATCGAACGCGCGGCGAGCGTGCATGCACGGCGTGTCGCCGGGTTCCGCAAGTCCGCTTTTTGAAACACTATACGATATGGAATTCGTTCTCAATGCGTTGCGCTCCGGGAAAACCGGCGGCGACGGGAGACCGCCGGGCGCCGCCGGAGAGCGCCCGGGGAGTCCTCCGTGATCCCCGTGCCTTCCGGCGATGCCTCGCGTCCCGTGCCGCTCGTCGAGGCACGGGGCGTAAGCGTGCGCTTCAGGCAGCGGAACGCGCTCGACGCGGTGGACCTCGCGGTCCACGCCGGAGAGATCGTGACCCTGGTGGGGCTCAACGGCGCGGGCAAATCGACGCTCGTCCGCGTCCTGCTCGGCATCGTCCGGCCGGACCGCGGCACGGTCGTGCGCGCCCCCGGCCTGCGCATCGGCTATTCGCCGCAGCACGTGCACCGCGACCCCATCCTGCCGATGACGGTGCGGCGTTTTCTGACCCTCGGGGCGCCGGCCCCGCGGGAGAGGCTCGAGGCGGCGCTCGACGAGGTCGGCGCCGGCGCGATCCTCGACTTTCCGCTGGCCGAGGTCTCGGGCGGGGAAATGCAGCGCGCGCTGCTCGCCCGGGCGCTGCTGCGCGAGCCCGGCCTGCTCGTCCTCGACGAACCGCTGGCGGGCGTCGACGTCACCAGTCAGGGAGATCTCTACCGGCTGATCGCGAAGATCCGGGACCGCTACGGCTGCGGGGTGCTCCTGGTCTCGCACGACCTGCATCTGGTCATGGCCGCGACCGATACCGTGGTGTGCCTGAACCGGCACGTGTGCTGCACGGGCCGGCCGGAGGCGGTGCTGCGCCACCCCGAGTTCATCTCCCTGTTCGGCCCGCATCTGTCCGAGACGCTGGCGGTCTACCAGCACCTGCACGACCATCGCCACGACCCGTCCGGCGCACCGATGACGCTCGAGGCGGGCGCGCCGGCGGACTCGCGTCCGTAATGGAGGACTTCTTCCTGCGCGCGCTCGGCGGCGGTATCGGAGCCGTGCTCGCGGCCGGACCGCTGGGGTGCTTCGTGGTGTGGCGGCGCATGGCGTATTTCGGCACCACGCTGGCGCACGCGGTGCTCCTCGGGATCGCCCTCGGCTTCCTGCTGGACGTCGCGCCCATCCTGGCGGTCTTCGCCGTATGCCTCATGCTCGCCGGCTGCCTGGTCGTTCTGGAACGCGAGCGGACCCTGTCCGTCGACGCCCTGCTCGGCGTGCTGGCCCACGCGGTCTTCGCGGCGGGCCTCGTCGTCATCTCGTTCATGGAACGGCTGCGGGTCGACCTGATCGGCTATCTCTTCGGCGACATCCTCTCGGTGGGCGTCGTCGACCTCTGGCTCATCTATGGAACCGCGGCCATGGTCGCCGCCGCCCTCGCCTGGCAGTGGCGCAACCTTCTCGCCCTGACCGTCGACCGGGATCTCGCCGCGGTGGAGGGCGTGCCCGTCGAACGGGTGCGTTTCCTGCTCCTGTTCCTGCTGGCCGCCGTGATCGCGGTGGGCATGAAGATCGTGGGCATGCTGCTGGTGGTGGCGCTCGTGATCATTCCCGCGACCGCCGCGCGCCGCGTGGCGGCGACGCCGGAGCAGATGGCGGCCGCCTCGACGGCGGTGGGCGTCGTGTCCGTCGTCGCGGGCCTGTTCGGGTCCCTGGAGTGGGACGTCCCGGCCGGACCGTCCATCGTGCTGGTGGCGAGCGCGATATTCGCCGCGAGCCTGCTCGTCCCCCTCCGGGGAGGCTCCGCCCGCCGGAAGTGACGCGCGGCCGCTACCGTCCCGTTTCCGAAGTTCGTATGAAACGTCCGCCCGGTTCATGGCGGCGCGTCTCGGAGAATCCGGTTGCCGCGGGTCCGCGCCGCTTCGATAATGGCCGCGGAGGGCATGCCGTGAAGGTTCCCGTCGCCGAGCTCACCCTGGCGCGCGCCGGCGCGGCCCTGAGGAACCGGGAGTTCACGTCGCGGGCGCTCACAGAGGCCCTGCTGGAGCGCATCGAGCGCCTGCAGCCCAGGCTCAACTGCTTCGTCGCCGTCGAGGGCGAACGCGCCCTGGAGACGGCCGACGCCGCCGACGCGGAGATCGCGGCCGGCCGCTGGCGCGGGCCGCTGCACGGCGTGCCGCTCGCCCACAAGGACGCCTTCGACCGCGAAGGGCGGGTGACCGGCGTCGGGACCCGGATCTTCACCGAACCCGCGGCGTTCACGGCGACCGCCGTGGCGCGGCTCGACGCGGCCGGCGCCGTCGACCTGGGCGCGCTCCACATGGACGAGCTGGCGGCGCACGGGTACGGCCGGAACCGGTTCTTCGGCCTCTGCGTCAACCCCTGGAGCGCCGGCCACGCCGTCGGCGGCTCGTCGGGCGGCTCCGCCGTCGCGGTGGCCTCGCGGACGGCGCTCGGGGCACTGGGCGGCGACACCGGGGGCTCGGTCCGCATCCCCGCGGCCATGTGCGGCGTCACCGGCCTCAAGCCGACCCTGGGCCGCGTCAGCCTGCGCGGCGCGGCCCGGCGGAGCTGGTCGGCGGACCATCCCGGCCCCCTCGCCCAGACCGCGGAGGACTGCGGCCTCATGCTGCGGGCCGTCGCCGGCCGCGACCCCGCCGACCCCACGGCCCTCGACGTCCCCGTCCCCGACTACGCGGCGGACCCGCCGGCGGACCTCCGCGGCGTGCGGATCGGCATCGGGGCGGGGGCGCCCTTCGACGGCGTCGATGCCGGCGTGGCGGCGCTCCACGCCGACGCGGTTGCGGTCCTTCGGGATCTCGGCGCCGAGACCGTCCCGCTGGAGGCGCCGGTCGCCGGGCTCGCCAACGACCTCCAGCAGACCCTGATCAAGCCCGAGATCT
Organism: Alphaproteobacteria bacterium; assembly: GCA_963663355.2. Classification (GTDB taxonomy): domain Bacteria; phylum Pseudomonadota; class Alphaproteobacteria; order UBA2966; family UBA2966; genus UBA2966. The sequence continues at coordinate 321,245 of CAXXKS010000001.1, read as the reverse complement.
CGACGATGATGAGCGCCCTGCTGCGCGGGGGCGCGGCCGACATCTCGCCCGAGGTCCTGGGCACCACGGACGAGGGCTACCTGGTGCCGGCCACACGCTATCTCGAGGCGAAGGCCCTGCGCGCGCCGCTCCTGGAGGAGCACGTCCGGGGCGTGTTCGGACAGGTCGACGTGCTGCTGACGCCGGCCCTGGGCGGACCGGTGCCGACGGTCGAGGAGATGTCCGGTTCGGACGTCGCCGCCATCGCCGCCCGCTACCGGGCCGATCTCCGGGTCATCCGCTTCGCCAACTACCTCGGCACGCCGGCGCTGTCGGTGCCCTGCGGGTTCACGCCGGACGGCCTGCCCAACGGCTTCCAGCTCCACGGACCGCCCTTCGGCGAGAAGCGGCTGATCGACGCGGCCCGCGCCTACCAGCGGGCGACCGACTGGCACGCCCGCCTGCCCCCGGTCTAGCCCGACTTCCGCCTCAAGGGTCCCCTCTTGCAGGAGAGGGACGGGGTGAGGGCGCCGGGGAACGACGCGCCGCCGGGGCGCGTTCCGCCCGCCGGCACGTCCCCGTCGTCGCCAGCATCGGCGCGGGCGCCGCGGGGCAGTTGTTCAACGTGAATGCGGATACCGCTCGCCGGACACCTGGCGGCGGGGCTCCGCGCCGCCCGCCTGGTCATCGCCGGCGCGACGGCGGCGTCCTCGACGCGGACGGGCGGACATTCCGGCGTCGACGACGCGGCCATCGACGATCTGATTGGCGGCGGGCAGGCGAGCGCCGGCATGGTCGCGAAGCTGATCGCGTGCCGCACGGCGCGGCGGGGCGGCGCCGGCGAGGTCGTGATCGTGGACGCCGCCGCCGCGCATTCGACACGAGCGCCGGCACCACCGTCGGCGGTCCGAGGTCCGCGACGCGGCCCGCGCCCGGCCGCGCCCGCGGGCGAGCGAGCAGGGCGGCGGAGGCGGAGGAGCGATGACCAGCTTCGGCGACGAGGTGCGCGCGGTCGAGGCCGCCACGTCCTGCAGGTGTACCGGCGGATCCCCGTCGTCCTGGTCCGGGGCGCGGTTCCCGCGTCGTCGACGCCGAGGGCCGCGAGTACCTGGACCTGCTCTCCGGCATCGGCGTCGCCTCGCTCGGCCACGCCCACGAGGGACTCGCGCGGGCGATTGCCGAACAGGCGCGCGAGCTGGGGCACACCTCCAACCTCTACTTCCACCCGCTGCAGGGCGGCGTGGCCCGGCGGCTGGCGCGCCTCTCGGGGCTCGCGCGGACCTTCTTCTGCAACAGCGGCACCGAGGCGGTCGAAGCGTGCCTCAAGTTCGCCCGGCGCTACTGGCACACGCGCGGCGACACGGCGCGGACCGGCATCGTGGCCTTCGAGGGGTCGTTCCACGGGAGGACGTTCGGCTCGCTCTCGGTGACCTCGGGCGCCCCCTACCGGACGCCCTTCGAGCCGCTCGTTCCCGGCGTCACGTTCGTCTCGCCCCGCGAACCGGCGGCCCTCGCCTCCGCGATCACGGATCGCACGGCGGCGGTCATCGTCGAGCCGATACAGGGGGAGGGCGGGGTGCGGCCGATTCCGGCGGCCACCGCCGCCGCGCTGGCCGAGCGCTGCGCGGCGACGGGCGCCCTCCTCATCGCGGACGAGGTGCAGTGCGGCCTCGGGCGCACGGGCCGTCCCTTCCACTCCGGCGCGCTCGGACTGGCGCCGGACCTGATGGCCCTGGGCAAGGCGCTCGGGGCGGGCGTGCCGGTGGGCGCCGCGCTGGTGAGCGAGGCGGTGGCGGAGGCGGTGGCGTTCGGCGTTCATGGGAGCACGTACGGCGGCAACCTGCTCGCGTGCCGGGCGGCGTCCGTCTTCCTCGACGCGCTCGAAGGCGGCCTGGTCGACCGGGTGGCGGCCGCGGGGGACCGGCTCCGGCGCGGCCTCGAGGCACTCGCGGAAGCCGGCACGGGGATCGGGGAGGTTCGCGGCGCCGGCCTCCTGTGGGGGATCGACGTGACGCCGGAGATCGCGGAGCGCATGGTCGCCGCCGCCCTCGGGCGCGGCCTGCTCGTCAACCGCACCGCCGGCACGGTCATCCGCCTGCTGCCGCCGCTGACGATCAGCGACGCCGACATCGACGAGGCGCTCGTCCGCCTGCGGGGGGCCTTCGCCGATGCCGCGGCGGCGCAGGAGTCTGCGCCATAGAACGCCGCGGACTCCTGCCGGCCGCTGGGCGAGGATCGGAGCCGTCAGGCGACGGTTTCCGGGCCGGGAGTCTGCGCCGTAGAGCGCTACGGACTCCTGCAGGCATGGCTGGGTAGCAGGCGGAGCCGTCAGGCGACGAATGGTGGGCTGGGAGTCTGCGCCGCAGGAACGGCGCGGACCCGGCAGGCAGGGCCGGGCGCCAGGCGGTGCCGCCGGGCGACGATTGGCGGGCCAGGTTGCAACGCACCTCCTGCGCGAGGTTGGCAGTGACGATGACGAGCACGCTCGACGCGCCGCGGCGTACGGCCGGCGACCCGCCGGCGGGCGGGATCGAGATCCGGGCGGCGACCGCCGTCGACGCGGAGGGCGTGCATCGGCTCATCATGGACAACCTCCTGGCGGGACACCTGCTGCCGCGCCCGCGGGGCGAGATCGAGCTCCACGTGCCGCGCTTCCTGGTGGCGGCGGCCGGCGACGAGGTCGTCGGCTGCGGCGAGCTGGCCCGGCTGAGCCCGGCGGTGGCCGAGGTCCGCTCGCTGGTGGTCGCCGGGTCCCACCGCGGCGCGGCGTCGGCCGGCGCCTGCTGGAGGCCCTGCTCGACGCCGCGCGCGGCCAGGGCTTCCCCACCGTGTGCGCCTTCACGCACCGGGCGCGTCCCTTCGTGAAGGCCGGCTTCTCGATCGTCCCGCACACCTGGGTCCCCGAGAAGATCGCCACCGACTGTTACCGCTGCGAGTGGTTCCGCCGGTGCGGGCAGTACGCCGTGGTGCTGTCCCTCGGGCCGACGTCGCCGGCGCGGGGGCGGCGATGAGCGAGGCAGGGATCTCCGTCGCACCGGTCGAGGGCGGCGTCACCGCGCCCGGCGGCTTCGTCGCGGCCGGCGTCGCCTGCGGGCTGAAGGCGTCCGGGCGCGACCTGGCGCTGCTCGTCGCCGGGGAGCCGGCGAGCGCGGCGGGAATCTTCACGACGAACCGGGCGGTGGCGGCGCCGGTCCTCGTGTCGAAGGCGCAGCTCGCGCGTTCCGGCGGGCGCGCGCGGGCAATCGTCGTCAACAGCAAGTGCGCGAACGCCTGCACCGGCGAGCCCGGCATGGCGGCTGCGCGGGAGATGGTCGCCGCCACCGCGCGGGCGGTCGGATGCGACCCCGCGCTCGTCCTCGTGGCCTCGACGGGGGTCATCGGCATGCGGCTCGACGTCCCGCGCGTGACGCGCGGCATCGAGGAGGCCGCGGAGCACCTGGCGCGGGACGGGCATCGGGCGGCCGCCGAGGCGATCCTGACGACCGACCGCGGTCCCAAGGAGCGGGCGGTGCGGGTGACGACGCCGCCGGCGCCTTCACCATCGGCGGCATGGTCAAGGGCGCCGGGATGATCGAGCCGCTCATGGCGACGATGCTGGGGTTCCTGACGACGGACGCCCGCGTCGACCCGCCGACGCTCCACCGGGCCCTCGTCGAGGCGTCCGACCCGACCTTCAACGCCATCACCGTCGACGGCGAGTCGTCGACCAACGACACGGTCTTCCTGCTGGCCGGCGGGGCGAGCGGGGTGCCGGTCGACGCGGCCCCTCTATCCGGCCTTCGTGCGGGCGCTCCGCGAGCTGTGCGCGGCCCTGGCGAAGGACATCGTCCGCGGCGGGGAGGGCGCCACCCGCCTGGTGGAGGTGCAGGTGGCCGGTGCGCAGTCGGACGCCGACGCGCGCCGGACGGCCCGCCTGATCGCCAACTCGCTGCTCGTGAAGACGGCGCTCCACGGCGGCGACCCGAACTGGGGCCGGCTGCTGGCGGTCGCCGGCCGCGCCGGCGTCGCCTTCGACGAGGCGCGGGCGCGCGTGCGCATCGGTCCGGCGGAGCTCTTCGCGGACGCGACGGTCTTCGACGAGCGCGAGGCGGAGGCCGCCGCGCACCTGCGGGCGTCCGAGGTCGAGGTGGCGGTCGACCTGGGCACCGGCGGAGGCGGGGCCGCAACGGTCTGGACGTGCGACCTCAGCGCGGAGTACGTGCGCATCAAACGCCGATTACCGGACATGACGAAGCCCCTGGACGAAGACCGTGCGCCCGCGGCGCGGCCGCGCGCACCCCGCGCGCCGCGCGCGCCGCCGGACACGGCGCGCGCGGCGGCCGGTGGCGCGTCCCCGCGCGCCCGCGACGCGGCCGCCGACCGGCCGGACACGGCGCGCGCGGCGGCCGGCGGCGCGTCCCCGCGCGCCCGCGACGCGGCCGCCGACCGCCCGGACACGGCGCGCGCGCGGGGCAGCCTCGAGGGCCGCTGCTACCTCTCCGTGCTGGACTTCCAGCCGGACGACCTCGAGCACAACCTGGCCCTCGCCGCGTCCCTGAAGCGCGACCGGCGCCTCGGGCGCGAGGCGGCCACGGCGGCCGCGCTCGAAGGCACGTACCTCGCCCTGCTCTTCGAGAAGCCGTCGCTGCGCACGCGGTCCACGTTCGAGATCGCCATACGCGAGCTCGGCGGGGACTTCATCGACCCCGACGCGGACGTGGCGCTCGGCAAGCGGGAGTCGCTCGCCGACGTCGGCCGCAGCCTCGAACGGTGGGTGGCGGGTGCCGTCGTGCGGACCTACGCGCAGAGCCGGTTGACGGAGCTCGCGCTGGCCACGACCGGCTTTCGCGTGATCAACGCCCTCAGCGACGAGGAGCACCCCTGCCAGGCGCTGGCCGACTGCCTGACCCTGAAGGAACGCTGGGGCGATACGCAGGGCCGGAGGGTCGCCTTCGTCGGCGACGGCGGCAACGTCGCCACGTCGTTCGCGCAGGCGGCCGCGATGCTCGGCATCACGGTGCACATCGCGTCGCCGGAGGGCTTCGAGCTTCCGGAGTCCGTCGACCGCGACGTCGCGCGCGTCGCCCGCGGCGGCGCGGAGCTCCGGCGCTTCCACGATCCGGCCGCCGCCGTGCGCGAGGTAGACGCCGTCTACACGGACGTCTGGACCTCGATGGGGCGGGAGGCCGAGGTCGCGCTCCGCCGGCGCCTGTTCGGGGCGTACCAGGTGAACGACGCGCTGATGGCGCACGCCCGGCCGGACGCCTGCTTCCTGCACTGCCTGCCCGCGCACCGGGGCGAGGAGGTCACCGACAGCGTCATGGACGGCACGGCGTCGGTCGTGTTCGACCAGGCGGAGAACCGCCTGCACACGCAGAAAGCGCTGCTCCTCATGCTGTTCGAGGACTAGTGGTGCGTACCGGAGACACGTAGCGTAGTTCGCTCTACATGCTGGCGGGAGATCATGGTGTTTTCGCAGTCCCGAACGGCCCGGGAATTCTGAAACGCACTTGCGAGACGGCACACCAGCGCCGGGCTTGTATGCTCATTCGCGGTCCTGCATTCGTATGAAGCGCTACCGCCAGTCGGTGATCCTCGAGATCGTCTCGCGCGAGCCGATCTGCAGCCAGGACGACCTGAGCCGCCGCCTCCGGGCGCGGGGGTTCCACGCGACGCAGGCGACCATCTCGCGCGACATCAAGGAGCTGCAGCTCGTCAAGCGGGCCGCCGACGGCGCGTACGAGCGTTCGGAGTCGACGGCCGCGGCGGGAGCGGGCGCGGAGGCCGCCGTCCGGCGGGCGGTGGGCGAGTACCTGCGGCGGCTCGACCAGGTGCAGCAACTGCTGGTTCTGCGAACCGATCCGGGGGGCGCGCAGCCGCTGGCGCTGGCCATCGATCGGGCCGAGCTGCCGGAGGTCGTGGGGACGGTCGCCGGCGACGACACCATACTGCTGATCACGCGCCACGCGCGCGCCGGCCGCGAGGTGACGCGGCTGTTCGAAGGATGGGCCCGCGGCTGACGGCGCGGGCGGAGGCGGAGGCCAACCAGCCATGAAACGGATCGTACTGGCGTATTCCGGCGGCCTCGACACATCGGTCGCCGTCAAGTGGCTCGCGGACCGCTACGACGCGGAGATCGTCGCGGTCACGATCGACCTCGGGCAGGGCAAGGAGCTCGACGACGTCCGCGAGCGCGCGCTGGCCGTCGGGGCGGTCCGCGCCCACGTGGTCGACGCGCGCGAGGAGTTCGCGCGCGACTACATCCTGCCGGCGCTCCAGGCGGGGGCGATCTACGAGGGGCAGTACCCGCTGGCCACGGCGCTCGGCCGTCCGCTGATCGCCCGCAAGCTGGTCGAGATCGCCGAGATGGAGGACGCCGGGACGATCGCCCACGGCTGCACCGGCAAGGGCAACGACCAGGTGCGCATGGACGTCTCCGCGCGCGCGCTCAACCCCGTCGATCGCGGTGGTCGCGCCCGCGCGGGTGTGGGGCATGACCCGGCCCGAGGAGATCGAGTACGCCCGCACGCACGGCATCCCCGTCCCCGCCTCGGTGGAGAGCCCGTACAGCACGGACTCCAACCTGTGGGGCCGGTCGATCGAGTGCGGCGTCCTCGAGGACCCCTGGACCGAACCGCCCGAGGACATCTACACCCTGACCCGGTCCCCGGCCGAGGCGCCCGGCGACCCCGCCTACGTGGAGATCGACTTCGAGCGCGGGGTGCCGAAGGCGGTCAACGGCGTGGCGATGCCGCTCACGGAGCTCGTCAACTCGCTGGAGACCATCGCCGGCGCGCACGGCGTGGGGCGCATCGACATGGTCGAGAACCGGCTCGTGGGGATCAAGTCGCGGGAGATCTACGAGGCGCCCGCCGCCGTCGTGCTGCACGCCGCGCACCGGGCGCTCGAGTCGTTCGTCGTGCCGCGCGACCTCGATCGCCTGAAGGCCGATCTCGCCCGGCGGTACGCCGACCTCGTCTACGACGGCCTCTGGTTCACGCCGCTCCGCGAGGCGCTCGACGCCTTCACGGCGAAGGTGCAGGAGCGGGTCACGGGCACCGTGCGGCTCAGGCTCTTGCGGGGCGACTGTCGCGTCGCCGGTCGCCGGTCCCCGCTGGCGCTCTACGAGCCGGCGCTCGCCACCTACGACGAGGGCGACCGCTTCGACCACGCCGCCGCCGAGGGCTTCATCAAGATCTGGGGACTGCCCGTCGAGACGGCGGCCGGCCGGGTGCCGCTCCGGCCGGCCTCGTCCGCCGCGTCCGCCGCAGGCGCGACCGCCGCGGGCGCGACCGCCCCGGCGGCGGCCGGCGCCTCCCGCGAAGGGTGAACGCCCCCCCCGAACGGCCCGGCCATCCCCCTCCCGCCATGACCGACGCGCAGCATCTCTGGTCCGGCCGCTTCGCCGGCGCTCCCGACGAGGAGGTCTTCCGCCTCCCGCGAAGGGTGAGCGCCGCCCCGAACGGCCCGGCCGTCCCCGTCCCGCCATGACCGACGCGCAGCATCTCTGGTCCGGCCGCTTCGCCGGCGCTCCCGACGAGGAGGTCTTCCGCTTCCAGGCGTCGCTCTCCTTCGACCGGCAGCTCTTCGAGGACGACGTCCAGGGGAGCATCGCGTGGTCCGAGGCGCTCGAGGCCGCCGGCGTGCTCGCGGCCGGCGAGGCGGAGGCCATCCGCGCCGCCCTGAGCGACATCCGCGAGGCCGGCCGGCGCGACCCCGCGTTCGTGACGGGGCCCGACGAGGACGTGCACGCGTTCGTCGAGCGGCAGCTCGTGGCGCGCCTCGGCGACGCCGCGCGGCGCCTGCACACCGGCCGCTCGCGGAACGAGCAGGTCTCGCTCGACCTGCGGCTCTACCTGGGCCGGCGCCTGCCGGTGCTGCAGGGTGCGCTCGTGGACCTGGTGGCGGCGCTGGCGGCGCAGGCCGAGCGGGCCGGCGCGGTGCTGATGCCGTCCTATACGCACCTGCGCCGAGCCCAGCCGGTGCTGGCGGCGCACTTCTTCCTGGCCCACGCGGCCGCCTTCCGGCGCGACCACGGGCGCCTCGCCGGGGCGCGCGACGAGGCGGACGCCCTGCCTCTCGGGTCCGGCGCGATCGCCGGCACGAGCTACGCGATCGACACCACCGCCCTCGCGCGCCGGCTCGGTTTCTCCCGCGTCGTGGCCAACAGCATCGACGCGGCCGCGGACCGCGACTTCGTGTCGACGGCCCTTCACGCCTGCGCGCTCGCGATGGTGCACCTCAGCCGGCTCGCGGAGGACGTCATCGTCTTCGGCAGCGAGGAGTTCGGCTTCCTCGAGATCGCCGACCGCGTGGCGACGGGCAGCAGCCTGATGCCGCAGAAGAAGAACCCCGACCCCCTGGAGCTCGTGCGCGGCAAGACCGGCCGGACGATCGGCCGCCTCGCGGGCTGGCTCGCGGCGATGAAGGGCCTGCCGAGCGGGTACAACAAGGACCTCCAGGAAGACAAGGAAGCGCTGTTCGACGCCGAGGCGACGCTGCTGGGGTCGGCGCGGGCGACGGCGGCCGTCATCGAGAGCCTGACCCTGCAGCCGGCCCGCACGGAGGCGGCGGCCACCGGCCTGCTGCTGGCCACCGACGTGGCCGACTACCTGGTGGCGCGCGGCGTGCCGTTCCGCCGGGCGCACGAGGTGGTCGGCGGGATGGTGCGCGACCTGCTGGCCGCCGGCCGCGACTTCGCGGCCCTGACGCCCGCGGAGTGGCGGCGCTACGACGAGCGCTTCGGCGACGACGCGGGGACCCGCATCACCGGGCGGGCCTCGGTCGAGGCACGGCGGACGCCGCAGTCCACGCACCCCGACGCGGTGCGCGCGGCGCTCGCCGAGGTCCGCGCCTGGGCCGCGGCGCAGGGGGCATCTTTTTCGAACGCGGGCTGAACGCGCCGCCCGCGGGTTGCGCCGCCGTGGGGGCTCTGCTAAGCTGTGGGCTCCACGCACGCGGCCCCGTTCCCGCCTCATGGCCGCATCGGCTGGTTACGAGTAGCGCAACCGTTCGGGAGTTTCTGATGCAGCAGCGCCGGATGGGCGTGGGAGACACGGTGGACGATTACTGTCCGCAGGACGAGCCGCAGTGACCGCGCACACCGTCGTGGCCCTCGACGACGACGGCGAGCGCGCCAGCATGACGCGCTGCCAGACGTGCGACACGGAGCACACGCCGTCGACCGCCGCGGCCGAGCCGGCGACCGCGGACCGGGACGACGGGCCCGTGCGCCGCCCGCTGATCCGCGCGACGCTGCAGCTCCCGGAGGGTACGCCCGCCACCCCGCGCCAGCCGCCGGTCTTCACCATGCACGAACGGCAGGCCGCCGGTCAGGCTCGCGCCAGGCAGGGGCCCCGGGACTTCTCCGGCAACGTGCGCGGCCGGGAGCGGGACGGGAACACCATCCGCAAGAAGGGTCGTCGCAACGGTCAGGGCCGGTTCTCCAAGGACGGGCAGTCCAACGGCGGCCAGCCCGGCAACTCCTGGCGGCCGGGCGAGCAGGGCAGCCCGGACGGCCGCCCCGGCGGGCGGCCGCGAGACCGCGGCCGGGCGCCGTGGCCGGGGACGCTCGCGCTGAGCCGAGTTCGCCGGGAGTCTGCATCGCAGGAACGGCGCGGACTCCCTGGGAGGTAGGTTGGGCACCCAGCGGAGCCGTCAGGCGACGATTGGTGGGCTCGGAGTCTGCGCCGCACGACGCCCGATGGGCAGGAACCCGCACCCGCGCAGGCTCCCCATGCGCCCGTCCGGGCGCGCCAGTACCTCCCGCATGGCTGACCTCGCCGGCGCCCGCGGCCTCGTGGTGGGGGTGGCCAACAAGCGGTCGCTGGCTTGGGCGATCGCCCGGGCCGCCGACGCCGCCGGCGCGCGCCTCACCCTCAGCTTCGCCACGGAGCGGTTCGAGAAGAACGCCCGCGCGCTGGCCGAGACCCTGCGCCAGCCGGCCCGCCTCGTGCGCTGCGACGTCACCCGCGACGACGAGGTCGCGTCCCTGATGGCGGAGACCGACGCCTTCCTGGACGGCCTGGACTTCCTGGTGCACGCGGTCGCGTTCGCGTCCCGCGAGGCCATCGCGGAGCCGTTCGTGCGGACGACCCGCGGCGACTTCGCGCAGTCGATCGACATCAGCGCGTACTCCCTCGTCGCGCTCGCGCGGGCGGCCGCCCCGCTCATGGAGCGCCGCGGCGGCGGCAGCATCCTCACCCTGAGCTACCTCGGCAGCCAGCGGGTGTTCCCGCACTACAACGTGATGGGCGTGGCGAAGGCGGCCCTCGAGGCCAACGTGCGCTACCTCGCCGCCGACCTCGGCCCAGCCAACATCCGGGTCAACGCCGTCTCCGCCGGACCGATAAAGACCCTGGCCGGGGACGCTCGCGTCGGGGATCCGCGGGTTCAGCCGCATCCTGGACCACTACCGCGAGCGGGCGCCGCTCGGCCGCACGGTGGACGCGGACGAGGTGGCCGCGGCGGCCCTGTTCCTGCTCGGACCGGGCGCCCGGGGGATCACCGGCGAGGTGATCCGCGTCGACGGCGGCTACCACGTCACGGGGATGTAGCGGCGCGCTCAGCGGTCCGGATCGATCCAGTCCGGCCGCCGGCCGCCGGCGGCGAAGGCCACGAACGCCGCTCCGGTCGCGCCGCAGAGCAGCGCCAGGCCGTCCGAGAGCCAGCCTTCCCAGGGATGTTCGGTCAGCCGCAGCCACACGGCGGGCGCCACGAGCGCCACGCCCGTGCCGGCGGCAACGCGCCGGTCGAAGGCGAGCCGCAGCACGGCGCCGCGGGCGCGCCGCAACGCCGCCCGCGACCGGCCCGGCGAGAGTCGGGCCGAACCTGCTCCCGGCGGGCGCTCGTTCTGTTGCATGGCCATTCGGTCCCGGTTCCGCCGCAGCCGCTTGGCTGCACCGGGCCGCGCGGCGGCCCGCGGTCGCTCGGCGGCCCGCGGTCGCGGCAGCTCGGCGGCCCGCGGTCACGCGGCGGCCCGCCGGTCGACCGTCTCCCTCCGGCGCGGGCGCCCGCCGCCCGTGGGGCACGAGCAGGAAGCGGCACCCCACGCCGCCAGGTCGCGCGGCGGGTGAATGCTACAGTAGCCGCGCCATGCCGCACCGCAGCCCCGGGATCCCGCAGCGCGACGGCGCGGGCTTCCTGAGCGGGCAGCCGATCCGCTACTACCGGCCCCGCGGCAGCGCCGAGGTCCGGCGCCTGGTGGACGAGGGATTCCAGGCGTTCAATGCGGGGCGGCTGTCGGAGGCGTGCCGGCTGTTCAGCGAGCGCATGCTCGACCCGGCGCACGACACCACGATCGGCCTCACCATGGCCGGGGCCCTGACGCCCGCCGGTCTCGGCGGCTGCGTCATCGAGCTCCTGGAGCGGGGCCTGGTCGACTTCGTCATCAGCACCGGCGCGAACCTCTATCACGACCTGCACTTCGCGCTGAACTTCACGCTGCGCCGGGGCTCCCCCTTCCTCGACGACGTCGCGCTCCACGACGCCGGCGTCATCCGCATCTACGACGTGCTGTTCCCGGCGGACGTGCTGCTCGAGACCGACGCCTACGTGCGCGACTTCCTGGTCCGCAGCGGGCTCGACGGCCCGGCGTCGAGCGCGGAGCTCCACTACCGGCTCGGCCGCGACCTGCTGGCGCGCAGGCCCGGATGCGAGGAGTACTCCGTCGTGGCCCGGGCCGCGGCCGCCGGCGTGCCCATCTACACGTCGTCGCCCGGCGACAGCTCCATCGGCATGAACCTCGCCCACCACGAGCTGCTCGGCGGCAGCGGGTTCATGATCGACCCGAACCGGGACGTCAACGAGGTGTGCGCCATCGTCCTGGCCGGGGAGAAGAACGGCGCCGTCATCCTGGGCGGCGGGTCGCCCAAGAACTTCTACCTCCAGGGGCAGCCGACGCTCTGGGAGGTGTACGGCATACCCAAGGGCGGCAACGACTACTTCATCCAGTTCACGACCGATCAGGTCGTGTGGGGCGGCCTGTCGGGGGCGACGCCGGCCGAGGCCGTGAGCTGGGGCAAGGTGAACCCGGGCAGCCTGCCGGACACCGTCGTCGCCTACTGCGACACGACCATCGCGCTGCCCCTCTTCACGGAGTACGCGATCGGATCCGCGCCCGGCCGGCGCGAGCGGAAGGAGCTGGTGCACCAGCGGGAGGCGCTGCTGGCCGCGCTCGAGCGCCAGGCGCGCGCCGCCGCCGCGCGAACCGGCGACTGACCCCGCCCGGCCGCGGCCGGCTACCTCCTGACCGCTGGCCGCCTGGCCGCGGCGCCACATCCCGACCACCGCTCTCCCGGCGGCGGCGCCTCCCGACCGCCGTCGCGGCCACGACTCCTCGCCCGCCGCCGCGGTGCGCCATCCGCGCGCACCTCCCCGCTTAGGACAGTGATCGATACAAAGTTGCCAACTTCGCCCAGCGCCAGCCCGTTTCCCCGCGGAACGACGCGCTCGGCACGTGGCAAGGCAATTCCCGTCAGCCTCCTTACCTCCCGGTCCGGAGGTCGCGGGGGCGGAACGCGTAGTCCGCCGGGTCGGCCAGTCCCGCCGCGTCGAACGCCTGGAGCCGCTCGCGGCACTTGCTGCAGCGCCCGCAGTGCACGGGCTCGGCGCCGTCCGTCACCGGGTCCATGCAGGAGAGCGTCAGCTCGAACGGCACGCCGAGCGCACGGCCCCGCGCCACGACCTCCGCCTTGCCGAGATCGCGGAAGGGCGCCGCGATCCGGACCTCGTGCGCCAGGCCCAGCGAGACCGCGCGCTCCATCGCGGCGAAGAACGTGGGCGTGGCGTCGGGGAACGGATTGCCGGCCAGCAGACCCACAACCAGCCGGCCGATGCCGTGGACCGCGCACCAGGTGGCGGCCTTGGCCAGCAGCAGCAGGTTGCGCCCGACCAGGTACACCTCCTCGTCCGCGGTGGCGTAGGCGGGCGGCGTGCCCGCGAGGGCCCAGTGCGCGGGCGGATAGGTGTCGCCGACGGGGCACTCCAGCCACGCCGGCGGCCCGAGCCGGCCCGCGAACGGGGGCGCCGCGAGCAACTGCTCGGCGCGCCGGCGCTCGGCCGCCTCCCAGGCCAGGGCGCTGCGCACGTAGACCGGCCGGACGCACGCCGCGCCGCCGCCAGCGTCGAGCGCGCGCTCCATCTCGCTGGCGAGGAGGACGACGCTGTCGAGTCCGCCGGAGCAGAGGACGGCGGTGCGGGGATCGGACGCCGCGCCCGATGGCTCGCTGCCCATCGCCGCGGATCGTAGACGATGCCGTCCCTTGACAGCCGGAGCCGAGGCCTGCCGGCGAGCAACCATCGCGAGGCAGCCGACCGGGAAGCGATTCCACCCCGGCCAACAAGGCCCCGAGTCTCGGCGCGCTCCGTCGATCGCCGCTCCGACGATCGGTTGGTCACGGTAGCGGCGAGACTTCGTCCGGGCGCTCCGTCGATCGCCGCTCCGACCGCAGGTCGCTGGCCGGCGGCGCCCGCTCAGCCCGGCGCCGGCGCCGGGGCCACCAGCAGCTTCGCGGCGGCGCGCATGCCGATGACGATCGACCGGTCGCCGCTGCCGCGCACGAGGACGTGGTCGGCCGCCGCGTCGCGCGTCTCCACGCGGATGACCCGCCCCGGCGTGAGGTCGCTCTGCTCGAGGAAGCGCAGGAAATCGGTGTCCTGGTCGGCGACGCGGGCGAGCACCACCGCGGTGTCGAGGGGGCAGGTGAGCAGGGTCTGGTAGCGCGGCCTGGCCATCGCGCCGTCCTGGTCGGGGATCGGATCCCCGTGCGGGTCGACCGCGGGCCGCCCGAGCATCTCGTCGATGCGGTCGATCAGGCGGTCCGACGCGGCGTGCTCCAGGCGCTCGGCTTCCTCGTGGACCTCGGCCCAGCTCATGCCGACCACCTCGACGAGGAACAGCTCCATCAGCCGGTGGCGCCGCAGCACCAGCGCGGCCAGCTTCCGCCCCGCCGCGGTGAGCCGTACGCCGGCGTACGGCTCGTAGCGGACGAGACCGGACTCGGCCAGCGTCTTGACCATCGTGGTGGCCGTGCCGGGGACGACGCGGAGCGCGCTCGCCAGCCTGCCCATGGGCACGAGCCGCGTGTCGTCCTCCTCGGCGACCTCGGCCTGGTAGATCGCCTTCAGGTAGTTCTCGACCGTGCTCGAAGGTAGCGCCATCGGTCCTGGACCCGCCCGGCCGCTTGACTTCGCGGCGCGGCTGCGCGATGCTTGTTTTGAGTCATCAAACTTATGGTTCCCAAGCCTCAAACTCGCGCGGCGGAGGCGCCCATATGGTAGATCCAGCTCTGGCCCTGCTGCTCTTCGCCGGCCTCTGCATCGTCCTGGCCGCGTTCCTCTGGCCGGGCCGCGGCCTGGTGCCGCGGTGGCTGCGGATGGCGCGGCTCGGCGAGCGCGTGCGGCTGGAGGATGCCCTCAAGCACGTGTTCATGTGCCGCCAGACCGGGCAGGGGTGCTCGGTCGACAGCGTGGCCGGCCACCTGCAGCTCTCCCCCGCGCGCGCGGCGGCCCTCCTGTCGAGCCTGACGCGAATGGGGTTGATCCGCATGGAGGCGGACGGTCCCGACCTGACCCGCGAGGGCTCCCGCTCCGCGGTGAGCCTGGTGCGCACGCACCGCCTCTGGGAGCGCTACCTCGCCGACCGGACCGGCGTGCCGGCCGCGGAGTGGCACGAGCAGGCGGAACGGATGGAGCACGCGCTGTCGCCGGAGCAGACCGACGCCCTCGAGGTACGGCTGGGACACCCGACGTGGGATCCGCACGGCGATCCGATCCCCGACGCGACCGGGGAGCTGCCCCCGGCTCCCGGGGTCGGCCTGGGGGCGATCGAACCCGGGCGCACGGTGGAGGTCGTTCACCTGGAAGACGAGCCGCGGGAGACGTACGACGCCCTGCTCGAGGACGGACTCGTCCTCGGCGGGCGTCTCGAGGTCGTGGCGCGCGAGGACGCGGGCATCCGGGTACGCGCCGGCGGACGGGAGTGGACGGTGGACCTCGTCGCCAGCCGCAACGTCAGCGTGCGCGAGCTTCCCGAAGGGGCGCGCGCCGCCCCGGCGTCGATGACGCTCGACGCCGCGCGCATCGGCGAGCCGGTGCGGGTGGTGGAGCTCTCGCGCGCGTGTCAGGGGCCGGAGCGGCGCCGACTCCTCGACCTCGGACTCGTGCGGGGTACGGAAGTCACCGCCCGGTTCGCGAGCGCCGCCGGCGACCCGGTGGCCTACACGATCCGGGGAGCCCTGATCGCCCTGCGCCGCCGGCAGGCATCCTGGATTGCGGTCGAGCCCGTCACGGAACTCCCCGCGGAGGTCGCCCGATGAACGCCCTGATCCCCGACGCACGCGGCGGGTGCTCGCAGCACCGCGCGGACAACCTGCTCCGGCTCGGTCTCAATCCCGACAAGTGGGACGTCCTGGTCGCGCTCGCCGGAAACCCCAACGTCGGGAAGAGCACGGTCTTCAACGCGCTGACCGGCCTCCGGCAGCACACCGGCAACTGGCCCGGCAAGACGATCACGCGCGCCGAGGGAGCCTTCGCCCACGAGGGCAGGCGCGTGAAGATCGTCGACCTGCCCGGCACCTACTCGCTGCAGGCGGGGAGCACGGACGAGGAGGTGGCCCGCGACTTCATCCTGTTCGGGCGGCCGGACGTGACCATCGTCGTGGTCGACGCCACCCGTCTCGAGCGGAACCTGAACCTCGCGTTGCAGATCCTCGACATCACCGACCGCGTCGTCGTCTACCTGAACCTCGTGGACGAGGCCCGAAGGCACGGCATCGCGGTCGACGCCGCGCGCCTGGAGAAGGAGCTCGGCGTACCGGTCGTCAGCGGCGTGGCCCGCACCGGGGTGGGCATCGACGAGCTGCTCGCCGCCTCCTTCCGCGTCGCGACCGGCGCGGCCCGCACGCAGCCGTACCGCGTGGCGCAACTCCCGGCCGCCGTCGAGGAGACGGTGGACGGGCTCACCCGGGAGATCGACAGCGCGTTCCCGAACGTCCCGAACGCGCGGTGGGTGGCGCTCCGACTGCTGAACGCGGACGACGCGGTGGTCGAGGTGGTCCGCTCGGGCGAGCTCGGGCAGCTCGGCGACGCCTCCGCCGCGGGCGGCGCCGCGCCGGCTTCGCCGCCGCCCGCGCCCGCCGAGCGCGAGAGGGTGCTGCAGACCGCGCGGCGGCTGCGGTGGGAGTTGCCGGCCGACTTCCACGACGCGCTCACCGAGCGGCTCTACGCCGCGGCGCAGCGGATCGCCGACGGCGCGCAGATGCGGGGGCTGAAGAAGGCCGGCTTCGACCTCGATCGCACGCTGGACCGGCTGCTCACGAGCCGCTGGTTGGGCTTCCCGTGCATGCTGGCCATCCTCGCCACCGTGTTCTGGATCACGATCGAGGGCGCCAACGTGCCGTCCGGAATGCTCGCGGCGCTGCTGATCGACGACGTCCACCCCTGGCTGAAGGGTCTCTTCGACGCGGCGGGCAGCCCCTGGTGGCTGAGCGGATTCCTCGTCGACGGCGTCTACCTGGCCACGGCGTGGGTGATCGCCGTCATGCTGCCGCCGATGGCCATCTTCTTCCCGCTCTTCACCCTGCTGGAGGACTTCGGCTACCTGCCGCGGGTGGCCTTCAACCTCGACGCGCTCTTCCGCTCGGCCGGCGCGCACGGCAAGCAGGCGCTGACCATGTGCATGGGGTTCGGGTGCAACGCGGCGGGGGTCGTGTCGACGCGGGTGATCGACAGCCCGCGGGAGCGCCTGATCGCCATCCTCACGAACAACTTCTCGCTCTGCAACGGCCGCTGGCCGACCCAGATCCTCGTCGCGACCATCTTCATCGGCGCGCTCGCGCCGGCGCAGCTCTCGGGGCTCGTGTCGGCCGCCGCGGTGATCGCCATCGCCGTGCTCGGCATGGTCACGATGTTCGCGGCGTCGTGGTTCCTGTCGCGCACCATGCTGCGCGGCGAGGCGACGAGCTTCAGCCTGGAACTGCCGCCCTACCGGCCGCCGCGGGTCCTGCAGACGCTGTACACGTCGCTCATCGACCGCACGCTCATCGTGCTGTGGCGCGCGGTCGTCTTCGCCGTGCCGGCCGGAGCCGTGATCTGGCTGGTCTCCAACGTCCAGCTCGGCGACGCCAGCGTCGCGGCGCACGCCGTCTCGTCGCTCGACCCGATCGGGCTGCTGATCGGCCTGAACGGCGTCATCCTGCTCGCCTACGTCGTCGCCATCCCGGCCAACGAGATCGTCGTCCCCACCGTGCTGATGCTGACCGTGCTCACCGTGGACCTGGCCGGCGCCGGATCGGGGGCCGGCGTGATGTTCGAGCTCGAGAGCATCGCGGCCACCGGCGAGATCCTCCGCGCCGGCGGCTGGACGCTGCTGACGGGCGTCAACCTGATGCTCTTCAGCCTCCTCCACAACCCCTGCTCGACGACGCTCTACACGATCTACAAGGAGACGCGGAGCGCCGGGTGGACGACGCTGGCCGCGGCGCTGCCGCTCGTCATCGGCGTCACGGTCTGCTTCCTCGTCACCCAGGTCTGGCGGCTGGCGGCTGCGGCCTGACTCCGTAGTCGGCGTGACGGTCCGCTTCCTCGTGTGGCGGCTGGCGGCTGCGACCTGAAGCGAGAGCGGGCGCTTCCGGTTCCGGTACCCGGCGTCCGCGCCGCAGCGCGCGACACCGACGCTCCGCGGGTCGCAGCCGGCCCCGACTTGCAGCGCGTCCGTCAGGGCGCGCCAAGCGTCGGCACGCACTTCGCATGCGATCCGCGGTGATAAGATGGCGCCCATGCGGGAGGTGCAGTCCCGGTTCGGCTATGCCGATCTTCTGGCCCTGCCGGAGGACGGGCGCCGCTACGAGATCCACGGAGGGGAGCTCGTCGTGGTCGCCGCCCCACTGGTCCGCCACCAGATCGTCGTGCTCGAACTGGCCACCGTGCTGGCCGATTACGGGCGTCGGTCCGGCGGGCTCACGCTGACCGCGCCGTGCGATATCGTGTTCGACGAGTACGACGTGGTGCAACCGGACGTCATCTTCTTCCGCGCGGAAAGGACGCACCGGGTTTCCCTCGACGTCGTGACCCGCGCGGCGCCGGACGTGGCGGTCGAGGTGCTCTCCCGCTCCACCGCGGCCGTCGACCGCGGCCGGAAGATGCGGATGTTCGCGCGGTACGGGGTGCCCGAGTACTGGATCGTCGATCCGGTCCGCCTGGAGATCGAAGTCCACGCTCTGGAGGACGGCGCCTACCGTCATGCGCAGACGGCAACCGGCGGAGACACCGTGCGCTCCGTGCTGCTCCCCGACCTCAGCTTCCCTGCCGCGCGCCTCTTCCCGTTCGCCTGGGAGTCTGCGCCGTAGAACGGTGCAGACTCCTGGCAGGCACTGCCCGGGCACCAGGCGGAGCCGTCAGGCGACGATTGGTGGGCTAGTGCCAGTGTCCTGCCCGACCATTGGGTTGAAGTTTCCGCGGCCCCCGCCGGGTGGTTCAGAACGGCGCAACACCGTCGCGGATCGCGTTCGGCGTCACGATCTGCCGCTGCCGCGCCATTCTCTCGGACGTTGGCCCGCAGGCCGCATTGCGTAAACGCATTTGTCAGGCGCCACACCAGGCCCCCGCCGGGAGCCTGCGCCGCAGAGTGACGCGGACTCCTGTAGGCTTGGCCGGGCGTCAGGCGGAGCCGTCCGGCGACGATTGGCGGACCGGGAGTCTGCGCCGTCGAGCGGCGCGGACTCCGGCAGGGACGCCAGGGGGGAATCGGAGGCGGAGGCGAAGGTCTCCGGGCGAGGATCGCGCGCCATGGAGATCGACAGCGACGGCTGGTCGGGCGAAGGCGACTTCACGCGGCAGCTCGTCGACTGGCTGGCCGGGCAGCCCGCGATCAGCCTGCTGCGCGTCGAGGATGCGCCCGCGTCGCGCTCCGACGTGGAGTACAACTTCATCAGCAACGAGATCTACGTCCGCTTCGCGACCCGGACGCGCGTCGAGCGCCGGCGGGCCTGGGGGTTCATTCCGGTGCGGCGCGAGGTGGCCGAGCCGGTGATGACGATCGCCGGCCTGGAGGCGGCGCTCGAAGCCGACCCCGACCTCGGCGCGCCGGACTACGCCGACGACGGCATGATCCAGTATCTCCACACGGAGCGCGTGATTCCCCCCTACCAGACGCGCGGCTACAAGCTGGTCGAGCTGGTCCGCATCTACGAGGCGGGCGGCGCGCCTCGGGCCGCCTGACGCCGATGGCCGGGCAGGCGCTTCCGGAGACCGCCGACGTCGTGCGGCGCGTACGGCGCGCCGTCGCCGGCGCCCGGGCGGCCGCCGTCCGACGGCGGGAGCACGCGGCGGCGGCGGAGGGGGAGGCGCGCGCCGTGCTCGAGGGCCTCGTGTCGCCCCTGTGCAAGACCGTGGCCTCGGCACTCGCCGCGGAAGGTCACCGGTTCGCGGTGTCCACGCCGGTGGGCGCGGTCCGCCTCTCGCGCGGCGCGGCGGGAACGGACTACGTGGAGATCGCGCTCGACGCCTCGCGCGAGCCGCCGGCGCTCGTCGGCCACGCGGAGTGGGCGTGGGGCCGTCGCGTCCGGCAGGAAGAGCGCGTCGTCGCCGAGCACCCGGGCATCGGCCTCCTGACCGCGGACGAGATCCTCGACTACCTGCTGCCGGCCCTGGCCCCCCTGGTGGAGCGTTGATTGGGGCGTCCCGGACCACTGACCGCAGAACTCCGACGGGAATTGCCTTGCCGCGTCGTCGGGTCCTGACGCCGGAAATCACTGCCCGGCGTGGTCGTGGAGTCTGAAGGAGAGTGAGTATCGATCAACGTCCTCAGCCCCGGCGGCTCTGCCTGGTTCCCCCAGAGCCTCATGGCCAGCGTTCGCGCAGCCACCCCGACGAGCGAAGTGCCGAGACGCGTTCTCACGGCAGCCAACCCGGTGGGAGCGCCGGCCTGCGGCGCCGGCCCTACACGAGAAGGAGGCGCTCCAGCGCGTCGTCCCAGGTCATGGCGTCGGCCTGCCGCCGCGCGGCGGCGCCGAGGCGCTCGGCGAGCGGGGCGTCCTCCATCAGGCGGCCGAGGGCGGCGGCCAGGGCGGGGGCCTCGGGCGCCACGACCCGGCCGTTCACGCCGTCGGCGACCAGCTCCGCCGGCCCGCCGCTGTCGGTGCAGGTGACCACCGCCTTGGCCGACGCGAAGGCCTCGACCGTCACCAGCCCGTAGTCCTCCGCGGCGGCCGGGAAGCACACGGCGCGGCAGCGGGCCAGGTGATCGACCAGGTCCGTCTCGCTGACCGGCCCGCGCAGCGCGACGCGATCGCCGAGGCCCCAGGCCTCCACGCGCGCCGCCAGCGCCGCGCGATCCTCGCCGTCGCCGAGGACGACGCAGCGCACGGACGCCGCCGCCGGCTCGCGGAGGGCCTCGATCACGAGGTCCACCCGCTTGAGGGAACGTCAGCCGCGACACCACCAGCACGTAGTCGCCGTAGCCGTCGCAGCGGTAGGCGCGGGGCGGCGCCGGCGGGTGGACGACGCCGGCCGGAATCCGGCCCCAGCGGGCGAGGCGCGCCTGGATGGTCCGCGACTGGGCGTAGACGCGGGTGACGTTGCGGGTCAGCAGATAGCGGTCCGCCGCGTGCACGATCCGCCGGCGCACGCCTTCCTTCAGGCGCCCGCGCCGGGAGAGCGAGCCGCTGAAGCGCGGCCACTGGTCGTAGTACTCCCGCATGCGGTGATTGATCCAGCAGACGTGCCGCTCGTGCCGCACGGCGTAGCTCGGGAAGCGGAGGCTGATGACCTGATCGATCCGCCCGCCGTCGTGGGCCCGGCCGACGTCGGTCAGCCACGTCGCCAGGTACGCCGCCCCCTGCCGGCCGAAGCGGTTCTGCGGCGTCAGCATCGTCGTCGCCTCGTGGCCGCGGGCGCGCAACGCGTCGACCAGCGCGCGGGCGATGACCAGGTGCCCGCCCTCGGCGAACGGCGGGTGCGAGGTGACGACGGCGACCCGGGCCATCCGGCGAGCATACGCCACGCCGCGGCCGCGGAGGCCGGCCCCGCGGCCCACGCGGCCTCCCCCGGCGCGGGCCGCGAGACGGGTGGGGGTAGGATCCGGATCCGATCAGGCCGCGCCGGAAGCCATCGGGGATCCGCCGTTACCGACACCACCGCAACCGCGGAGACAGCGACGGCCGCGCCGCACCGCGATGCCCTCGCCCTGACGCAGGAGGCGCTGACCCGCTTGCTGCAGGAGGTCGCGCCCCGCCCGGGACGGTGGAGCCAGGACTACCTCTGGCTCGCGAGTTGCACCAGCCGCTGCATCGAGTTCACGGACGGCCGCATCGAGGTCCTGCCCGTGCCGACCGACGACCACCAGAGCCTGGCGGCCCATCTGTACGAGGTCCTGTCGGCCTTCTTCCGGGGCCGCGGCGGCAAGGTCCTCTTCGCACCGCTACGGCTCCGCCTTCGCGAGGGCAAGTTCCGGGGGCAGGATCTGGTCGCCGACGACTCGCCGGTGCCAGGGTGCCTGCTGTCAGACACTCCGTCCTGGCGCCTACCGCGTTCTGAACTCGGCGAGACGGGTGTGCGACACGAGTTCCCGCACGTTCTGAAGTGTGAACACCTTGCCCCTGGTCGCAAGAAGCAGTTTCTTCATGTCTTCACGCCTCACGCCGAACCCTCTCCCCGCAATGCAGGCGACGACCTCGAACCTCGGTCGCCCCGCCAGGGCGCCCGTCATGCTCAGCGTACCGAGATGCTGCACGCGCGTGACCTTGTCGCGTGCCGTGCCGTCATCCTCTGTGAGCTTGGCCTCGATGACCACGTGCGGGTTGTGCTCGCTCGGAACGATGAAGTCCGGCGCCTGATCGAAGCCCGGCACGCGCTCCGCGCGCTTCGTCTTGCGAAAGCTGACGCCGGCTCCCGCGAGCACGTCTTCGATAGCGTTCTCGACGAGGTTGCCGACCAGCTCACTGATGGAATCACGGTGGCCGGCAAACGGTCGGCCGAGCAGGCGTTCGTACAGCAGCACCGAATAGGGAACGCCCAGATTCGCGGACGACCGTACACTGGCCAACCCGGCACCGGTATCCGCCTTGCTCAGCCGATGGAGCTCACCGGCGGCCTCGTCCGGGCTGCCTGACCGGAGAAGGTGGCAGGCGGCGGCAATCAACGCTCGAATACGATCTCCGGTTACACCCTTGAGCTCCGAACCGACGGTCGGCTCCATGCGGATGTTCCTGTCAATGGTACGCGCCGCGCCTTGTGAAACGTGAGAGCCCGTGTGCCGGCTCGCATAGTACGCCCACTCGGGCGGCGTGAACCCGAGCATGCACCGAAGGACGACCAGAGAGATCGGCACGGCAGCCACGACGGGGGCAACGGTGTCGACCGTTACGTCGCTGAAGCCCGCCGTCGCGCGCTTCAGCGCCTCATAGCCGCCTTCGAATACCGCGAACTCTACGAACCCCCTTCCTTTCGGCATGACCAGGAACTCGGATTCCAGGCAACCGAACACGGCATCGACGTACGCGTCGAGATCATCCCGTACCTCGTCGAACTCGACTTCAAACGGAAACGGCACCGGGCGCCTCCTCGCCGAAGTCGAACGATTGCTGCGGGCGGTTCGGCTCCGGCACGGCAGGTTCGCGAGCCGCTGCGCGTTGCACCAGGCCTTCCAGGTCGCCGTACGCGGACATCGTTGCTTGAAAGGCGGCGAGCTTCTCCGCCGTCGGGCAGCTCCGATCCCAGGTGGGGCGGTGCTTCCGGATCGCCGTCCGCGTCAGATGACCCAGCACGATGCACCGCACGTCTCCGGAAGTCGACGCCCGGCCCGCGAGCGCGAGTTGTGCCAGATCTTCGCCGACCGTGGCAACGACGTCCTCGGCCACATCGACGAACGGACTTGCGGAGGCGCCGTCAGGAATCCTGCACACGAAGACCGTGTCTATGATTGAAGAACTCGTACCGTGAATGTGGATCGAACCACCCATCTCCGCCGGGCATGGCAAGGCCGCCGAGCACACCATACCCGCGTCGAGAATCGCCATGCCGACCGCGCAATAGGCTTCCATGTCGTTGTGGTGGTACGTGAAGACCAGCGGCGCGCCTGGCCGCAAGGCTTCGGCCATGCGGGAGTAGACCAGGGACAAGCCCTCAGCGAAGTGCTCGAGGCCGCGGTTCTGCGTCACGTTGCCCGTGAGCTCGTCGGACGACCGCGAGGACGGGTGGCCAAAGCCCTCGGTCTCCTGCCCGACGAGGTTCCGCAGCCAGACGTAGCAGAAGTCCATCAACTCGCCGTACTGCACGTTGCCGAAGTACGGCGGGTCGGTGAACACCGCGTCAAGACTGCCGGGCGGAAGCTGGCGCTTCGTGGCGCTCGCGCAACGAACGTCGAAGTCGTGATCTCCACGGCGTCCCCGTCGCCCGATCCGCTCGTTCGGAATCGGAACGCGGATGTTGCGTGGTCCGTCGCGACGGACTTCGAAGGGCATCTCGCAGTACCTCTTTGCCCTGACGTACTTGTCCACGATGTTCGACCAGCCTCCCGAACCGACGTTCGCTCCGTTGTCGTTTACGATCCCGAGCAGATTGGATTCGCACTGTACAAGTCCGACGGGAAAACCGTGCACGGAGAAAATGTCCAGCGCCTTCAGGGCGGCCGCATCGTAGCGGCACAGCATGTTCTGGTAGCGCAGCAGGTCCGAGAGATTCGTTGCCAGTGCTCGCCGATGGCGGGGGTCCTCCGTACCCGCGATCAGCCGACAGCTCAGTTCCAGCCCGAGCAATTGGCGAGGATTGAACATGTCCCGGTAGCGCGCGTACCCCCAGCGGTGCAGCCTTGATGACTCGTCCCCGGGAGGGATGGCCTGATCGGGAACGAACCGGGGCGCAAGCTGCTCCCAGCGGCGAGCCGCAGCGGCTACGTGGGACAAGTCCATGGCGTCAGGCTTCTTGAAGAAACGTCCGTCGTGCTCCGCCTTTCGGTGCGGGTTGTAGTACTCGATGGCGAAGAGGCGGTGCGCGGGCGGGCGGCGGACCGATCCGGGGTAGGTGTTGCCGTGTCCACAATGCGGGCAATCGCAGCGTCCCCGCCGCGCCGGCCCGGCACTCTTCAGTGCTGCGCCGCAGGTGGGGCAGCCGCCGGGGTCGCGGCGGTCTGCGACCTCCTGGAGGTCACCGCATGCCCAGCAAACCAGCACGTTCTTGGGGTGTCGCTGGTTCTCGGCGAGAACGTAGCCCGGAAACAGGTCGAAGCACCTCCCGCACCTCGTGCACTCGAGGGTCTTTACCCACAGGAACGCCTTGACGGGCACGCTCGGATCGCCGTAGGCGGGACACGCCGTGCGATAGTAGGGATCGACCTCGGTGCGCAGCCCGGACACGAGCGCACGTGCAGCGTCTTCGTAGGCCGCTATGTCAAGGTGTTCGAGCTCCTCTCGGACGATCCAGGCCGACATCGGATTCACGTCGAAACCGATCACGTCGCACCCGACGCGGGCTGCCTCGAGGAGTGGAGTCCCGCCGCCCATGAATGGGTCCGCGATACGCCGGCCCGAGAAGTCGTTCGAACGAAAGAACAGGTCTCGCAGGGCACCTTCGCCGAACTCGGCGAGGATGAGGCCCCGGAACAACGTCCCGGGCCGCCGGGCAAACCACTTGTGGACACCAATGAAGGGGCGATAATTCTGCTGAATCTGCTTCTCGCGGAGCGCCATCGCGGCGATCAGGGGAACGTCGAAATCTCGTTCAATCCTCATGGCGGTGAACTCCATCCGGTCGATTCGGAGACGCACGTCTTCTCAGGCGAGTCGCGACGCCTTGCCCACGCCGATCCCGCTGTGCCGATCCGCGGCGGCGCCCGCGGTGGCTGGCGTGAGCGGGCAGACGGTGGTGAAGCATCATCACCATCGGGTGCAAGAGGCGTGCCTCCATGTCGTTGCGTCAACCGGTGTCGCCCACCCAGGGTGTGCGTCGATGGATTCACGAAGCTCGGCCCAAGACCAGGGCACCGAGCCGAAACTCGAACCCCCCTGCGCACGGTTCCCAAGTCCTTGGCGTCATCCGCCGCCTCCATTGCGGCCTCCGGGCAATGGTCCTGCTCAGATGGCACGATCCCGCTCGAGGCGCTCGATCTCCGTCTCTCCGTACCCCAGCTCGCGGAGCACGGCGCGGGTGTGCTGCCCGAGCAGCGGCGGAGGCGTGCGGACGGCGCCGGGGGTGGCGCCGAGCTTGGCCGGCACCCCGAGTTGCCGGATGGCGCCGGCCACCGGGTGCTCGGCGGCAACGACCATCGCCCGTTCGACGATCTGCGGGTCCGAGAAGACCTCGGCCAGGTCGCGGACGCCGCCGCACGGCACGCCGGCGGCCTTCAGCTCGGCCAGCCATTCCGCCGCCGGACGCGTCCGCAGCCGCTCGACGAGGATGGCGTGGAGCTCGGCGCGCGCCGCCACGCGATCCCGGTTGGTCCGGAAGCGGGGGTCGTCGGCAAGGGCATCGAGGCCGATCACGCCGCAGAACGTGCGCCAGAGCTGATCGTTGCCGGCCGCGACGACCAGATCGCCGTCGGCCGCCTCCAGCGTCTCGTACGGCGTGATCGTCGGGTGCCGGTTGCCGAGGCGCTCCGGCGCCGTGCCGGTGGCGAAGTAGATGCCGGCCTGGTAGGTGAGGAGCGCGGCGACGGCGTCGAGCATGCCGACGTCGACGAGCTGCCCGCGGCCGGTGCGGTGGCGGGCGAGGAGTGCCACGGCGACGCCGTAGGCGGCGAACATGCCCGACGCGATGTCCGCGATGGCCACGCCGAGCCGGTACCCGGGGCCGTCGTCGGCGCCGGTGATGCTCATCAGGCCGCCCTCGCCCTGCAGCACGGCGTCGTAGCCCGGCTCGCGCCGCCGCGGCCCGGTCTGCCCGAACCCCGATATCGAGCAGTAGACGAGGTCCGGGCGCCGCGCCGCGAGGTCCGCGTAGCCGAGGCCCATGCGGTCGAGGGTGCCGGGCCGGAAGTTCTCCACCAGGACGTCGGCGCGGGCGATCAGCGCGTCGAGGACGCGCCGGCCTTCCGGGTGCTTGAGGTTGAGCGTCACGCTCTCCTTGTTGCGGTTGATGCTGAGGAAGTAGGCGCTCTCCCCTTCCTGGAACGGCGGCCCCCACGCGCGGGTGTCGTCGCCCTTGCCGGGCTGCTCGACCTTGATGACGCGCGCGCCCATGTCGGCCAGCATCATCGTGCAGTAGGGACCCGACAGGACGCGGGTCAGGTCGAGCACGGTCAGCCCGTCGAGGGCGCCGGGCGCAGGAGCGGAGGAGTCGGGCCGGGTGTGCGTCGCGTCGGCTTCGGTCATGGTCGGTGCAGTGACACGAGGTCCGCGAGCAGCGCGTAGGCCGTGTGGGCCGGCTCCGACGCGGACTTGGTGATCCGGATGGTGCCCAGGAGGTCGGTGTCGAGCGAGAGCCCCTTGGCGGTGTCGTCGAGGCGCGCGAGCGGGTCGTCCGCGGGCAGCTCGACCGGCCGCACCGCCGCCGCGACGCGGCCGTTGCGTCGTTCGGCCGAGGCGACCAGCTTGACGGCGCGTCCCGCGGCGCGCGCCGCGCGCGCGGAGGCCGGGTCGACGCCGCGCAGCCCCGTGCGGGCGACGTCGTGCGGCGTGACGTCGGCGTCGAGCAGCACGTTGGCCAGGATGGCGGTCTTGGCCGCCGCGTCCCAACCGTCGACGTCGTGCGACGCGTCGGCCTCCGCGATGCCCGCCGCCTGCATCTCCGCCACCGCCTCGGCCAGCGACCGGCCGCGCTCGATCGCCGACAGGACGTGGTTGGTCGTCGTGTTGACGATGCCGCGGAACCCGCGGACGGCAATGCCGGGCAGCGTGTCGCGCACGAGGCTGAAGATGGGCAGCCCGTCGAGGGCGGCGCCCTCGAAGCGGAAGCGGGCGCCGGTGGCCGCGGCCCGGTCGCGGAGCTCCCGCCAGGCGAACGCCGCGGGACCCTTGTTCGCCGTAATGACGTCCGCACCGGCGTCGAGGGCGGCCCGCACGTGATCGACGCCGGGCTGGCCGTCGGCCCGGCCGTACGGCGTGTTCTCGACCACGACGAGCCGCCGGCGGGCGCCGGCGGCGTTCTCCCTTCGCGCCTGCTCGACGGCGCGGGCCAGCAGATCGAGGGCGCCGGACGGCGGCGGCCCGCAGGCGGGATCGTGCCCGGCGGCCAAGGCGTCCCCGCGCGCCGCAGCCGGGGCGTCCCCGCGCGCCGCAGCCGCCGCGTCGAGGCCGCCGGGAGCCAGCGCACAACCGTGCCGGGCCGTGGCCACGCCGATGAAGCGCGTCGCGAACGGAAGCTGGTCGCGCCGCGCCTCCAGCAATTCGACGAACCGTCGCGCCACGCCGCCGAAACCCAGCAGCACCAGGTCCATGCGCTCGGTCGCCGGCATCTCCGGGGCCTACGCGGGCTGCGGCAGGCGGGCGAGCAGGCGGCCCAGCCGGTCGAGGCCCTCGCGGAGCGCCGGCGCCTCCCCGCCGAAGCCGATGCGGAGGTAGCCGTCGAGCCCGAAGTGCGCGCCGGGCGCGACGAGCACGCTCGCGGTCTCGCGGAGCCGCGTGACGATCGCCTCCGAGCCGACGGCCTGGGGGTAGCCGATGAAGACGATGGCGCCGGCCTCCGGGGCGACGTGCGCCAGCCCCGCCCCGGTGGCGGCGATCCAGTCGCGGACGACGGCGTAGTGCTCGGCGATGCGCCGCTGGCCCCGCGCCAGCAGGCGGACCCGCAGGTCGGGGGCCAGCGCGAGGCGGGCGAGCCGGTCGCTCAGGGCGGCCGGGGCGATGGTCGTGAAGTCGCGCCGGCTCCAGAGATCCGCGCCGAGCGGGGGCGGGGCGACGACCCAGCCGATCCGCAGGCCCGGCAGGCCGTAGGCCTTCGACAACCCGCCGGTGACGACGGCCCGGTCGTAGCGGCCCCAGGCCGAGGCGGTGAGGCGGCCGTCGCGCTCCGCGCCGCGATAGACCTCGTCCGAGAGGACCCACGCGCCGTGCCGCGCCGCCGCCGCGCACACCGCGTCGACCTCGGCCGCGGTCAGGCGCGCCCCGGTCGGGTTGTTCGGATTGCAGAGGACGACGAGGCGCGTGCGGTCGGTCAGGAGATCGTCGAGCGCATCGAGCGCGGGCGCCCAGCGCGCGCCGTCGCCGTCCCCCTCCAGGCGCAGTGGCCACCGGCGCACCTGCGCGCCCAGGGACGCCGCGAGCAGGTGGGTCTGCAGGTAGTTCGGGTGCAGCACCACGACCTCGTCGCCGGGCTCGACGAGGCGCCAGCAGGCCAGGAAGTTGGCCTCCGCGCTGCCGCTGGTGATCAGCACGTCGTCGGGCGAGGCACCGGGGTGGTCCGCGGCGACGAGCTCGCGCAGCGCGGCCGTGCCGTTCGTCTGGGGGTAGCCGAGCGGCTCGCGCAGCAGGCGGCCGAGCTCGTCCGCCGGGAGCAGCGCCTCGAGGCGCAACGGCTCGACGCCGCTCTCCGACAGGTTGATCTCGACCTCGTGCTCGTAGAGGGACTGGAGTCGTTCGAGGGCGAAGGGCTCGATGGTCACGATGCTCGATCTTAGCAGCCCGGCCCGGCCTGGCAGCCCGGCCGGGCGGCGCTCCGGCGGCTCCGGGCCCGCCCCCCGGCCTGCCCGGGCGCCGCGCCCCGGCCCGCGCGCGGCCCGTCCCGCCGGCCCCGCGGTGAGGTAGGATCGTAGGGTCATGGATGATCACGGGCGCCGCGTCTACGACTCGATCCTCGGTCTCCTGTCCGGCCCCGACAACCCCACGCCGCTCGTCCGCCTGAACCGGGTGACGCCGTTCGAGCACACCCGCGTCTACGGCAAGCTGGAGTGGTACAACCCGTTCGGCGCGGTCAAGGACCGCGTGGCCGCCAACCTCGTCGCCGACGGCGAGGCGCGGCGGACGGTGCAGGCCGACCAGAAGCTGGTGGAGCCGACGTCGGGGAACACGGGCATGGCGCTGGCGATGATCGCCAACGCCCGGGGCTACTCGCTGACGACGCCGCTGTCGAGCGAGATCCCGCTCGAGAAGCGCACCATGCTGCGCTTCTTCGGGGCGGACGTGATGGAGCTCGACGATACGCTGTGCCCGGCGCCCGGCGCGCCCGAGGGCGCCATCGCGAAAGCGATGGAGATCGCCGAGCGGCCCGACTTCCACATGCTCAACCAGTACGCCAACGAGGCGAACCCCGAGGCGCACTACAAGACCACCGGGCCGGAGATCTGGCGGCAGACCGAGGGCCGGGTGACGCACTTCGTCTCCGGGCTCGGCACCTGCGGCACGATCACCGGCACGGGACGCTATCTCAAGGAGCAGCGGGACGGCGTCCAGGTGCTCGGCGTCCACCCGAGCGAGGGGCACGACATCCCCGGCGTCCGGAGCCTCCGGCAGCTCCAGCAGACGAAGCTCTTCTTCCCGGACGAGTACGACGGCCTGGTCGAGGTGAACAATCGGGAGGCGTTCGACCTCTGCCTCCGGCTGAACCGCGAGGAGAGCATCACCGCCGGCCCGAGCTCGGCGATGGCGCTTGCCGGGGCGTTCCGCCTCGTGCCCGACGAGCCGGGCAACGTCGCGGTGGTGATCTTCTGCGACAGCGCGTTCAAGTACGCGTCGTCGGTCGTCAAGCACCTGCCGGGGCTCGTGGCGCAGGAGGCGCGGAAGGCGGCGGCGCCGCGCAGCCCCCTGCTCGACACGATGGTGGAGAACGTCCGCGGCAACGGCGACCTGACCGTCGACGTCGAGACGGCGCACGCCGAGCTTCAGAACGGCCGGCCCTTCGTCCTCGACGTCCGCCCGCGCGAGCAGTTCCGGGAGGCGCACGTCCCCGGCGCCGTCAACCTGCCGCTCGCGGAGCTCGGCTCCGGCGCGGCCGACCGCTCCGTGCTGCCCGACGACCGCAACGCGCCGATCCTCAGCGTCTGCCAGCGCGGGAACGCCTCGCTCTCCGGCCTCCTCTACCTGAAGTCGCTGGGCTACCGCAACGTCCGGAGCATCACCGGCGGCACGCTCGCGTGGCGCGACAAGGGGTTCGCCACCGAGTCGGAGGGCGCGTCCGACTGACCGGAGCGGCGCGGGCTCCGGATCGACGACCGATGCTGACGCTCATGCCCGGCGCCGACCGCGCCATCCGGCGGCACGGCCGCGAGACCTATCCGTACGAGTGCTGCGGCGCGCTCATCGGCGGCCGCGGACGGGTCGTCGAGGCGCTCGCACTGCCCAACGCCGCCGAGCAGCAGGCCCGGCGGCGCTTCCGGATCCGGCCGGCCGACTACCTGGCGGCCGAGCGCCGGGCGGACGAGCTCGGAGCCGGCCTGCTGGGCATCTACCACTCGCATCCGGACCACCCGGCGCGCCCGTCGCGCTACGACCTGGAGCACGCGTGGCCGGGGTTCGCGTACGTGATCGTGGCCGTCGAGCGCGGCGAGCCGGCGGCGATGACCGCGTGGCGCCTGCGGGAGGACCGCTCGGCGTTCGACGAGGAGGCCGTCGCCGTCGCCGCGGACGG
This sequence comes from Alphaproteobacteria bacterium, assembly GCA_963663355.2. Classification (GTDB taxonomy): domain Bacteria; phylum Pseudomonadota; class Alphaproteobacteria; order UBA2966; family UBA2966; genus UBA2966. The sequence goes on along the minus strand of CAXXKS010000001.1, from coordinate 290,795 downwards.
CAGCGCCAGCGGCGGCCCGGAGGACCAGACAGGCGAGACACCATGCCCACCAGGATTCTGATTCCGACGCCGCTGCGCGGGTACGCGGACCAGCAGGAAGTGGTCGAGGCCGAAGGGGCCACGGTCGGCGAGCTGCTGGCGAACATGACGGCCCGCTACGGCGACCTGCGCAAGCACCTCTACAACGAGGACGGCAAGCTGCGGAACTTCGTGGCCATCTACGTCAACGACGACGACATCCGTTTCCTCGACAAGGAAGCCACGCCGGTCAAGGACGGCGACACGGTCAGCATCATCCCGTCGGTCGCCGGCGGGGCGGGGAGGCGGGCATGACGGTCGCCGCGCCGGCGCCGGCCCTGTCCAACCAGGAGGTCGCCCGCTACAGCCGCCACCTGATCATGCCCGAGGTGGGCATGGAGGGGCAGCTCAGGCTGAAGGCGGCGAGCGTGCTCTGCATCGGCGCGGGCGGGCTCGGCTCGCCGGTGGCGATGTACCTCGCCGCGGCGGGGGTCGGCCGCATCGGCATCGTCGACTTCGACGTGGTCGACTACAGCAACCTGCAGCGGCAGATCATCCACGGCACGCCGGACGTGGGACGCCCGAAGCTCGACTCGGCCCGCGACGCCCTCAACGCCATCAACCCCGAGGTGCGCGTCGAGACCCACGAGGTGGCGCTCTCGTCGGCCAACGCGCTCGACCTGCTCGGCGGCTACGACGTCATCGTCGACGGCACCGACAACTTCCCGACACGCTATCTCGTCAACGACGCCTGCGTGCTCCTCGGCAAGCCGAACGCCTACGGCAGCATCTTCCGCTTCGAGGGCCAGGCCTCGGTGTTCGCGGCCAAGGACGGGCCCTGCTACCGCTGCCTCTACCCGGAGCCGCCGCCGCCGGGCCTCGTCCCGAGCTGCGCCGAGGGCGGCGTGCTGGGCATCCTGCCCGGCGTGATCGGCACCATCCAGGCCACCGAGGCGGTCAAGCTCGTCATCGGCAACGGGGAGCCGCTCGTCGGCCGCTTCCTCGTCTACGACGCGCTGCGCATGCGCTTCCGCGAGCTGAAGCTCCGGCGGGACCCCGACTGCCCGGTCTGCGGCGACCATCCGACCGTCACCGAGCTCATCGACTACGAGCAGTTCTGCGGCGTCGCCCCGGCCGCCCCGGATGCCGGGACCGCGGCCGGCGTCGCCGGCCCCGCCGGGGCCGACGACGAGGCCACCGTGGAGCAGCTCAAGGCGCGCCTCGACCGGGAGGACGGCGTGTTCGTCCTCGACGTGCGCGAGCCGCAGGAGTTCCAGATCTGCCGCATCCCCGGCTCGACCCTCATCCCGCTCGGCGATCTGCGCAACCGCCTCGGCGAGCTCGAAGGCCGCGGCGAGATGATCGTCCACTGCAAGTCGGGCGTCCGCAGCGCCAAGGCGGTGAAGCTGCTCCGCGAGGCCGGCTTCCCGCAGGCGAAGAACCTCCGCGGCGGCATCCTGCGCTGGATCGACGTGGTCGACCCATCGCTGCCCAAGTACTGACACCCAGGTCCGGACGGCTCGCTCCAAGCCCCGGTCGCAGGCGTCATGAGCGTCGGAGTTCGTGCGGACGAACTCGGCGGGCCGCTCATTGGGGAATATACTCCTGATCGGTCAGACCAGACTGGAATGGGATCCTGGATGGGACGGTACAGGCGCCTGCTCGGCCTCGACCTCCCGCCACGGCAGTCGGCGTTCCTCTGGGGGCCCCGCAAGACTGGCAAGTCCACGCTCCTCGGCGAGCGCTTCCCGGGATCGGCGCGCTTCGACCTCCTGGAGACACGGCGCTTCGTCTCGTTCACACGCGAGCCCTGGCTGTTCGCCGAAGAGGTGCTGGCCCTCGATGCCGAACGCCGCAGCAGGCCCATTCTCGTGGACGAGGTGCAACGGGTGCCCGCCCTGCTCGACGAAGTGCACCGACTGATCGAAGGCCACGGGCTGTCGTTCGTCCTCTGCGGATCGAGCGCAAGGAAGCTGAAGCGGGGCGGCGCCAACCTGCTCGGCGGCCGCGCGTGGCGCTTCGCGCTGCATCCGCTGGCATGGCCGGAGGTGCCGGACTTCGACCTGCTGCGCGCCCTGAACCGCGGGCTGGTTCCCCAGCACTACGATGAGCCCCGGCACCGGCGCGCGCTGGCCGGCTACGTCGACGACTACCTGAAGGAAGAGGTATTCGACGAGGGTCTGACCCGCAACGTGGCCGCGTTCGCCCGCTTCTTCGACGCCCTCGGCTTCTGCCACGGCCAGGTGCTGAACTTCAGCAACGTCGCGCGGGACTGCGGCGTCGACGCGAAGACGGTGCGCGAGTACTTCCAGATCCTTGTCGACACGCTGCTCGGCACCTTCGTCGAGCCGTTCAACCGCCGCCGGTCGCGCGCGATCCTCGTCCGCGCCCCAAGGTTCTACCTGTTCGACGTTGGGGTAGCCGGCCACCTGAATGGTCGTCGCGTGGACCGCGCCGCAGGGCCGGCGTTCGGACAGGCGCTGGAGCACCTCGTGCTGATGGAGCTGATTGCGTACCGGAGCTATCGCGAGCACGACGCCCCGGTGCGCTACTGGCGGACCAAGTCCGGCCTGGAGGTCGACTTCGTCGTCGGACGCGACCCGGAGGTAGCCATCGAGGTCAAGGCCACGAGCCGCGTACGCCCTGCGGACCTCACGGGCATCCGCGCGTTCTCGGACGAGCACCACCCACGCCGGGCCATCGTCGTCAGCAACGATCCGGCGCCTCGGCGTTCCGGCGACGTCGAGGTGCTGCCGTGGAGCGCATTCCTCGAACGCCTCTGGAGCGACGACGTTCTCTGAGCCGGTCCGGCCGAGCGACCGGGAAGGACTCCCTAGGACTCCCGAGGGCCGGTTGGCGCCTGGGGCGGGGCGCGGTAGAATGCTTGAATCTCCGTCGCGGCGGGGCTGATGCTGCGATTCTCGAAGAAGGCGGACTACGCGCTCATCGCGCTCAAGGACCTCGCCTCACGCCAGGGCCGCGCGTCGAGCGAGCGCGCCTGGAGCGCGAGGGAGATCGCGGGCCGCTACGACATCCCCGTCGAGCTGATGGCGAAGGTGCTGCAGCGGCTCGCCCGCATGGGCCTCGTCGCCTCGCACCAGGGGACGCGCGGCGGCTACCACCTTGCGCGCGACGCGGCCCGGATCTCCGTCGCCGAGGTCATCCAGGCGATCGACGGGCCGGTCCTGGTGACCGCCTGCTCGGACGAGGACGAAAGCTGCGATCAGTACGCCAAGTGCAACGTGCGTGATCCGCTCTGGCGCCTGAAGGACCGCATTGTGCAATCGCTCGCCTCCTTCACGGTCGACGAACTCGCGAGCGACGACGCCCCCGCGGATCCGCTGCCGGTGGCCGTCCTCCGGCGCCCCCCGGAGACCGCGTTCCCGGCTCCGACTTCGGCTTCCGGCCAGGAGTCTGCGCCGTAGACGGCGGGCGTCTTCCGGAGGAAGGCCCGGACTCCCGGCGGGGAAACGCAGGTCGTCGGCGGGCGGCCGGGCGGCAGTGGGCACGGCGGCCCCGCCGCGGGGCGCCGGAGACGCGGGGCAGCGACGACGCCGGGCCGCGGCGGTTGCCGGCGGGTTCCGTCTTCGCCGCGCCGCGCCGCGTCGCTCCTGGAAACCACGGCCCCGGAGGTGCGATGCCCGCACTGCCGATCTACATGGACCACCACGCGACGACGCCGGTCGACCCGCGGGTCGTCGCCGCGATGCTGCCGTTCTTCGCGGAGACCTTCGGCAATCCGTCCAGCCGGCACCACTCGTTCGGGTGGGCGGCGCGCGACGCGGTGGCGGCGGCCCGCCGGCAGGTGGCGGACCTTATCGGGGCCGACCCGCGCGAGGTCTGCTTCACGAGCGGCGCCACCGAGTCCGACAACCTGGCCGTCCGGGGCGTGGCGACGGCGGAACGGGAACGCCCCGTGCACGTCGTGACGATGACGACGGAGCATCACGCCGTGCTCGACCCGTGCCGCCGCCTCGAGCGGGAAGGGGTCGAGGTCACCTACGTGGAGCCGCGGCCCGACGGCCTCTGCGACGTCGGCGGCGTCGAGAGCGCGCTGCGGCCGGAGACGCGCCTCGTCTCGGTGATGGCCGCCAACAACGAGATCGGCGTCCTGCAGCCGATCGCCGAGATCGCCGGGCTGACGCGCCCCCGCGGCATCCTGCTCCACACCGACGCCGCGCAGGCGGTCGGGAAGGTGCCCATCGACGTCGACGCGCTCGGCGTGGACCTCCTGTCGCTGACCGCCCACAAGATGTGCGGGCCGAAGGGCATCGGGGCGCTCTACGTGCGGCGCCGCCGGCCGCGACCGGCGATCGCGCCGCTCCTCGACGGCGGCGGACACGAGCGGGGACTGCGCCCGGGCACCCTGAACGTGCCCGGCATCGTCGGTCTCGGCGCGGCGGCCGCCCTCTGCCGCGACGAGCTGCCCGCCGAGGCCCGCCGCGTGGCGGCCCTGCGCGACCGCCTGCTCGGCGGGCTGCGGGCGAGGCTCGACGGCGTGGCCGTCAACGGATCGCTGGCGGCCCGCGTTCCCCACAACCTCAACGTCAGCTTCGACGGGATCGAGGGCGAGTCGCTGCTCGTCGGCCTCGACGACGTCGCGGTCTCCTCGGGCGCCGCCTGCACGTCGGCCAACCCGGAGCCGTCCTACGTGCTGCGCGCCATCGGCACGCCCGACCGCCTGGCCCGCGCGTCGCTGCGGTTCGGCCTCGGCCGGACGACGACGGAGGCCGAGGTCGACTACGTCATCGACAAGGTGAGCAGCCTCGTGGCGCGCCTGCGCGACCTCTCCCCCGCCGTGAGCCACGCTTGACACGCCGGCGTCCGGCGCCCCCGCGGCGTCCGACGCCCCGCCGTGCGGCGCCCCGCGTCTGACGGGCCGGCACCGATCGGATAGACTGGGTTGGCGTAGCGATGATCGAAGTAACCGACGCGGCGGCGAAGCGGATTCGAGAGGCGATGGCGAGCGAGGGGCAGCCCGGCGGGGGCCTTCGCGTCGGCGTCAAGGCGGGCGGCTGCTCCGGCCTCAGCTACGTCTTCAGGTGGGAGGCGGAGGCCCGCGCCGGCGACGAGGTGTTCGACGCCGGGCCCGACATGAAGATCTTCGTGGACCCGAAGAGCTACCGGTACCTGCGCGGCACCGTGCTCGACTGCGACCCCAACATGCTCGGACAGTCGCTGATCTTCCGCAACCCCAACGCCACGAGCGCGTGCGGCTGCGGATTGTCGTTCGAGGTCCAGGAGTCGGCACCGTAGAACCGCGCAGACCCTGGCCGGCGCGGCTGGGCGGGAATCCGAGCCGCAGACGACGGTTCCGGGCCAGGAAGTCGGCGCCGTAGCACGGTGCGGGCTCCTGGCCGGCGCGGCTGGGCGGGAATCGGCGGCGCAGGCCGCAGTTTCCTGTCCCGGGAGTCGGCGCCGTTAGAACGGCGCAGCCTTCCGGCAGGCTTGGCCGGGCACCAGGCGGAGCCGTCAGGCGACGGATAGAGGCCCAGCCGTCGGGAAGCGGAGCCGCTCGCGACGGGTTCCGGGCCAGGTCCGGTCGCGGCGGCGCGCTCGGTGCGACCGCTCCTCGACCCGTGCTGCCCCGGCATGCCCGATACTTCCCCCAGCCCGGCGCCCGGCTCTCGGCCGCTCGTGGTCGTATCGAACCGCGAGCCGTACCAGCACACGCGGGCGCCGGACGGGCGCATCGCCTGGGCGCCGACGACCGGCGGGGTGGCGGTGGCGCTCGACGCGCTCATGCGGGAGCGGGGCGGCGTCTGGATCGCCCACGGGTCGGGCAGCGCGGACCGGGAGGTCGTCGATGCCGGCGACCGCGTGGCGGTCCCGCCGGACAATCCCGGCTACACCCTGCGCCGCATCTGGCTCACCCGCAAGGAAGAAACGCAGTACTACGAGGGGTTCGCCAACGAGGGGCTCTGGCCCCTGTGCCACGAGGCGCACGTGCGGCCCATCTTCCGCACCCCCGACTGGGGCGCCTACCAGCGGATCAACCGCCGCTTCGCCGAGGTCATCGAGTCCGAGCTGCCCGACCGCTCCGCGCCCGTCTTCATCCAGGACTACCACCTGGCGCTGGTCGCCGCGGAGCTGCGCCACCGCGAGCCGGGCATCAAGACGGCGCTCTTCTGGCACATTCCCTGGCCCAGCCCCGACCGGCTGCGCATCTGCCCCTGGCGGCGGGACCTGATCGCGGGTCTGCTGGGGAACGACCTGATCGCGTTCCAGATCGACCGCGACCGCCGCAACTTCCTCGCCGCCGCGCGGGAGACCCTCGACCTCGAGGTAACCCGCAATACGGTCCGCATGGGGAACCGGATCATCGCCGTCAAGGCGGTCCCCATCGGCGTCGACTACGACCGCATCCAGCAGATCGCGCGGGAGCCGGCCATCGAGGCGGAGATGGCGCGGCTCCGGCAGGAACTGGGCCTCGACACGCCTATCGTCGGGGTCGGCGTCGACCGCCTGGACTACACCAAGGGCGTGCTCGAACGTCTCGAGGCTCTCGACCTGCTGCTCGATCGGCGACCCGACCTGCGCGACCGGATGACGTTCGTCCAGATCGGCGTCCCGTCCCGGTCGACCCTGCCGAGCTACGTCGGCGTCGTCGAGGCGATCGACCGCAAGGTGGCGGACATCAACGCGCGGGGCGGATTGGGCCGGGGCACCATCCGCTACCGCAAGTCGGCCCTTCGCATTCGGCGCCTAGTCGCGCTCTACCGGCTCGCCAGCTTCTGTGTCGTGAGCTCGCTCCACGACGGAATGAATCTGGTGGCCAAGGAGTTCGTCGCCGCGCGGGAGGACGAGGGCGGCGTGCTCGTCCTCAGCGAGATGGCGGGCGCCGCGCAGCAGCTTCACGACGCGCTGCTCATCAACCCGTACGACGTCGAGGGCTTCGCCAGCGCGCTCGAGCGGGCCATCGACATGCCGCTCGACGAGCGGCGCCGGCGGATGCACGCCATGCGGCGCGTCGTTGCCGGACGGAACGTCTTCGGCTGGGCGTCCGACATCCTCGAGGGGCTGGCGCGGCTGAACCCGCGGGCGCTGCCGCCGGTGCCCGGCCGGGCGCCGGGCGGGGTCGAGCGCAAGAGCGTGACCCGCGCCCGAATGCCGAGCGGCGCCAAGCCGGCCTGAGCCCGGACGCGGGCTGCCCCGGTTGCCGGCTTGCCAGCGGCCTCCGCCCTGCCGAACTCCACGTCGTTGCTTTCCGCGGCGCAAGCTCCTAGACTGCCGGCATGGGGCCGCGCGGCGTGAGCCGGCTGCTGTCGCACAGCATGCGCGCGTACTACCTGCCGCTCGCGGCCGGGGTGCTGCTGGCCTCCAGCGCGTTCATGCCGTGGACGCTCATCGGCAACCAGCGGCTGGGCGGCGTGCCCGACGTCCCCGGCCTGTGGGTGCTGGGGCTCGGCGTCCTCGCGGTCGTGCTGGCCGGGCTGAGCGTGCTGACGCGCAAGAACTCCCGGCACCCGCTGCTGCTGGTGGGACTGACGGCCTTCGCCATCGTGCTGGTCACCGAGCGCCTCACGGAGCGGTCCGTGGCGGACCAGGTGTGGGCCCGGTCCCAGGCGCGCGCGATCGTCGCGGGCCGGCAGGCGTCGGTCCCGCGCCCCGATCCGACCATGGCGCCGGGCGCCTACCTCGGGCTGAGCGCGGCCTCGGTCATCACCCTCTTCGGGCTGACGATCGTCGTCAAGCGGGTCGCCCGGCCCTACGCCGAGCCGGACGACGACGACGCCTGACCCCGCCGCCGGATCCCGCGCCAACGCCCGATGCGCATCACCGTCGCCCACAGCCCCGACTCGGACGACGCCTTCATGTTCTACGGCTTCGCCTGCGGGGCCGTCGCGGCCGAGGGCTTCGAGATCGACCAGGTGCTGGCCGACATCGAGAGCCTGAACCGGGCCGCGTTCGAGGGCACGTACGAGGTGACGGCGGTGTCGTTCCACGCCTACGCGCACCTCTTCGACCGCTACGCGCTGCTGCCGCACGGGGCCAGCATGGGCGACCGCTACGGACCCATCGTCGTCGCCCGCCCCGGCGGACCCCCGTCGCTGGACGGCGCCACGGTGGCGATTCCCGGCGAGATGACGACCGCCTACCTGGCGCTGCAGCTCTACCACCCCGGCGTCGCCTACCGCGTGATGCCGTTCGACGCGATCCAGCCGGCGGTGGTGGACGGCACGGTGGAAGCGGGCCTCCTCATCCACGAGGGACAGTTGACGTACCGCGACGACGGGCTGCGCTGCATCGCGGACCTCGGCATCTGGTGGGCCGACCGGACCGGCGGCCTGCCGCTCCCGCTCGGCTGCAACGTCATCCGGCGCGACCTCGGCCCGGACACCATGCGCGCAGTCTCGCGCCTCCTGCGCGCCAGCATCGCCCACGCGCTCGACAACCGGACGGAGGCGGTCGCCTACGCGCTCGACTTCGGCCGGGGCCTCGACGCGGAGCGGACGGACCGCTTCGTCGGCATGTACGTGAACGACCTGACGCTCGACTACGGAGACCGCGGCCGCGCCGCGGTGGAGCGCCTGTTCGCCGACGCCCGCGAGCAGGGGCTGATCCCCCGCCCGGTGCCGGTCGAGTTCGTCGATTAGCCCGGAAATCGTCGCTTGGCGGCTCCGCTTGGCGCTCAGCCATTGCCTGCACCTGCAGGAGTCCGCGCCGTTCCACGCGCAGACGCCTGGCCCACCATTCGTCGCGCGGTCCGAAGCGGCTCCGATGCCGCCCACCGGTTCTCCACGCGTGCGCCCGTTCCACGGCCCGGACTCCCGGCCCCGGTCTGGGTCAGTTGCCCGGCTCGCGCGCCGTGACGTACGATGCGGCTGGAGGCTGGCGTCCGTCCCGAATCGACTCGCCGCCCGGCCTCGAGGGACCGTCTACCGATGTACACACGGCTGCGAAGGGGCGGGCTCGGCGAAGTCGCCGCCAAGCTCGACGAAGGCGTCCGCCTGGATCTCGACGACGGGATACGCCTGTTCGAGGCCCCCGACCTCCTGGCCGTCGGCTGGCTGGCGAACCGCGAGCGGGAGAGGCGGCACCGCGACGACACCTTCTTCAACCACAACATCCGGCTGGAGGCGACCAACGTCTGCGTGGCGAGCTGCCTGTTCTGCGCCTTCGCGCGCCTCAAGCCGGGCGACGACGGCGCCTACACGATGAGCCACGAGCAGGCGTGGAACAAGCTGCGGGAGCGCGCGGACCAGTCGCTGACCGAGGTGCACGTCGTCAACGGGCTGCACCCCGACCTGCCGTGGGACTACTACCTGGAGCTGCTGCGCGGCTTCAAGCGGATCCGGCCGGACATCCACCTGAAGTGCTTCACGGCGGTCGAGATCGCGTTCTTCGCCGAGCTCTACGGCATGAGCGACGAGCGGGTGCTGCGCGAGCTCATGGACGCCGGGCTCGACTCGCTGCCCGGCGGCGGGGCCGAGGTGTTCGCCGAGCGCGTGCGGCGCAAGATCTGCCACGACAAGGCCGACGCCGACCGCTACCTGGCGATCCACGGCCTGGCCCACCGCCTCGGCATGCGGTCGAACGTCACCATGCTCTACGGCCACATCGAGACCCCGGAGGAGCGCGTCGACCACATGCTGCGCGCCCGGGCGCTGCAGGACGAGACGGCGGGCTTCCAGGCCTTCATCCCGCTCGCCTTCCACCCCGACAACAACCGGATGGAGAAGCTGCCCGCGCCCACCGCCGCGGACACCCTGCGCGTGCACGCCGTCGCCCGCCTCATGCTCGACAACGTGCCGCACGTCAAGGCGTTCTGGATCGCGACCGGCGTCGAGGTGGCGCAAACCGCCCTCTGGTTCGGCGTCGACGACCTCGACGGCACCGTGCAGGAGGAGCGCATCTACCACATGGCCGGCGCGCCGACCCCCGAAGCGATGACGCCCGCCGAGATCACCCGCCTGATCCGCACCGCCGGCCGGCGGCCCGTCGAGCGCGACACCTTCTACAACGTCGTCTCCCGCCCGGCGTGAACGTGCGCCGGGCGACGGAGATCCACTAGGATCACGGGTTGCACCGACCCCGTGACGCCGAGGATCCACAAGGAGAACCCGACCGATGGCCCATGAGTTGCCCGCGTTGCCCTACGACTTCAATGCGCTGGAGCCGCACATCGACGAGCAGACGATGCGGATCCACCACGGCAAGCACCATGCGACGTACGTGTCCAAGCTGAACGCGGCGCTGGAGAAGCACCCGGAGCTCGCGGGCAAGGGCGTCGACGATCTCATCGCCGACCTCGACAGCGTGCCGGCGGACATCCGCACCGCGGTCCGCAACAACGGCGGAGGGCACTCGAACCACAGCCTGTTCTGGCGGGTGATGGGGCCGACCGGCGGCGGGCAGCCCACGGGCGCGGTGGCGGCGGCCATCGACGCCTCGTTCGGATCGTACGATGCCCTCAAGGCGGAGATCTCCGCCGCCGGGGCGGCGCGCTTCGGGAGCGGCTGGGCCTGGGTGATCAAGGACGGCGGCTCGCTGCGCGTCGTGAGCACGCCCAACCAGGACAGCCCGCTGATGGAGGGGCAGACCCCGATCCTCGGCGTCGACGTCTGGGAGCACGCCTACTACCTGAAGTACCAGAACCGGCGGCCGGACTACATCGCGGCCTGGTTCAACACGATCAACTGGACCGAGGTGAACCGGCGGCTCGGGTAGAGATCCGCGCCGCGGTACGTCCGATGCCGGGGTGCTTCGCCGGCGCAGGCTTCCGACGCGCCCGGCAGGACGCGCTCGCGGCAGCGGGGCGCGGGCCGGGCGCGGGTACCGTCCGGGATGTCGACCCGCCAGACGCTGCCCCGGCGACATCCCCTTCGAGATGGCCGGCGCTTGCCGCCGCCCTCGCTTTCGGCGCGGGCAGGCGGACGGCAGCCCCCGACGGCGGTGTGATTCTCCGGCCGGCGGCAGGCTCCGGCGGGCGTTCATGTCTTCCGTTCTCTTTCTGTTCCTGACGCACCTGGGGATCGGGATCGCGGCCTCGCTGCCGCTCGTGGGGCAGGCGGCGGGCGTGAAGTTCTTCCGCTTCAACGCCGGTCTCGCCGCGATCCTCTTGCTGATCGCGCTCGCGTTCCGGCCCGAGGCGGCCGACCCGACGACGGCCGACCGCGTGGCGCTGGCCGCGCTGGTGGTGGCCACGGGGGGGCTGCTCGTCTACTGGGCGACGATCGGGCGGGTGCTGGCCCGGCTGCGGCCCGTGTGGCTGGGGATCGGCATCGGGGGCGGCGCAGTGGCGCTGGTCGCGCAGGCCGTCACCTGGGCGGCGGCCGAGATGGGACCGGCGGCGGGCGGCCTCACCGTCGCCAGCTTCGTCTCGTCGGCGGCGCTGCTCGGCGGCGCGTGCACGGCCATCCTGCTGATCCTGGGCCACTGGTACCTCGTGCTGCCGTCGATGGACGTGTCGCTGCTCAAGCGGGTGGTGAAGTTCCACATCGGGTCGGCGGTGGTGCGGATCGTCGTCGTCGCCGCCGTCATCGCGGCGGCGCTGGCGAGTTGGCAGTCGCCGAGCGGCGCCGGGTTCGACCGCTATCTCGTCTCGATCGAGGCGGTCTTCCTGTGGCAGCGCGTCCTCTTCGGGCTCGCCGGCCCGATCGTCCTCGCCTGGCTGACGTGGGAGACGGCGAAGATCCAGTCGACGCAGTCGGCGACCGGCATCCTCTACGTCGACTTCTTCACGGTCATCGTGGGCGAGGTGCTGGCGAAGTACCTGCTGGTGCTGCAACGGGTGCCGCTGTGAGGCTGACCCTCGTCTGCCCCGACTGCGGCGGCCGGCTACCCGTGGCCGCCGCCGACGCGCCGGAGGCCGTCGCCTGCGGCCGCTGCGGCCGGACGATGACGCTGTCGGTCAGCGAGAAGCTCCGTGCCGACGCCGAGGTCGACCGCTGCCCGGTCTGCGAGGGCGGCGACTTCTACGTGCGGAAGGACTTCGACCCGAAACTGGGGCTGACCGTCATCGTCGCCGGCGCCCTGGTCAGCGCGGGGTTCTACTGGTACGGAATGGACCTGATCGCCTACGGGGTGCTCGGCGCGGCGGCGCTGCTGGACCTCTTCGTCTACGGTCGCCTCCGGGACCTCTCGGTCTGCTACCGCTGCCACGCGGAGTTCCGGGGCGCCTACCGCCGGACCGCCCCCTTCTTCGACCTCCACACGGCGGACGAGCTGGAGCTGGAGTGGGCCCGCCGGCTGGGCAAGCGGTAGCCGCGAATCGTCGCCCTGCGGCCCCGCTTGGCGCCCAGCCGTGCCTACACGAGTCCGCGCCGTTCCTGCGGTGCAGACTCCCAGCCCCGCGGACCTCCCGCCGTCGCCCGATTGGCCGTCACCCGATTCCGGCCGCTGCCGCCCGCGTTCGGCGGTCACGGCCCGCCGCGTCAGGCCGGAGCGCCCGGACCGAAGAGGGCCACCTCGACTGGCTCGCCTTCCTCGATGACGTCCGTCCGCAGCGGGATCTCCACGTAGCCGTCGGCCTGCGACATGCTCGTGATGTCCCCGGACGCCTTGAACGCCCCGACCGCGGCGCCGTCGACGATGCGCACCGTGTAGAACTGGTGGCGGCCCGGCGCGGAGACGAAGCGGTGCGCCGCCGGCACGCGGATGGTCCGCATGCGGTGCGGCGGGAGGCGCGCCACCAGCCGCAGGAAGGGCACGAGCAGCAGGTAGGCGTTCGAGAGGCACGACGTCGGGTAGCCCGGCATGCCGAGCACCGGCGTCCGGCCGACGTGGCCGAACGCGGTCGGCTTGCCCGGCTTGACCGCGATGCCGTGGAACGCGACGGCCCCCTTCTCCCGCATGACGTCGAGGGTCAGGTCGCGCTCGCCCACGGAGCTGCCGCCCGAGAAGACCAGGATGTCCGCGCCCGCGGCGATGACCTCGTCGACCGCGCTCGCGAGCTCCGGCAGCGAATCGACCGTGATCGGGCACGGAACGGGAACGCCGCCGTGCTCGGCGACCACCGCGCCGAGCGTGAAGCGGTTGATGTCGTAGATCTGCCCCGGCGCCAGCGGCCGGCCGGGCTCGACGATCTCGTTGCCGGTCGAGACGAGCCCGACGCGCGGCCGGTCGTAGACGGCGACCTCCGGGATGCCGAGGGCGGCGATCGAACCGACCCGGCCCGGGGTCAGGAGGTCGCCCCGGCGGAGCAGCGTCGCGCCGGCCGCGATGTCGGCCCCCCGCCGGCCGACGTGCTGCCGCGGGTGCACGGGCGCCAAGACCCGCACTTCGTCCCCGTGGCGCGCGGTCTCCTCGACCATGACGACGGCGTCGGCCCCGCCGGGCATCGGGGCGCCCGTCGCGATCTGGATGCACTCGCCCGGCCCGAGGCGGCGGGCCGCGACCATGCCGGTGTGGACCGACTCGATGCAGCGGAGGCGGGCCGGCTCCTGCCGGCCGGCGCCGAAGGTGTCGGCGGCCGCGACCGCATAGCCGTCCATCGCCGCCCGATCGAAGGGCGGCACGTCGCGCTCCGCCGCGATGTCGGCGGCCAGCACGCGGCCGGCGGCGTCCGGCAGCCCGACCTGCGCGGTGCGTTCGATCGGCCGCGCCGCCTCGCGGACGATGCGCAACGCCTCCTCGAGCGCGATGGTCTTCCGGATGGGACGCATCGCCGTGCCGCTGCCGCCGGCCCCGGTGCTCATCGCCGCGCCTCGCGGACCAGGTGGCCGAGCTCCGGGAGGATCAGGCGCGTCATGGCGAGGCGCACGGCATTCTCGGACCCGGGCAGGCTGAGGATGATGGTGCCTCCGGCGAGCCCGGCGCAGGCCCGGCTCAGCATGGCGGCGGGTCCGATCTCCTCGAAGCTGAGGGCGCGGAACAGCTCGCCGAAGCCGTCGATGCGCTTCTCGAGAAGGGCGGCGATGACCTCGTAGGTGCCGTCGCGCCGGGTGATGCCGGTGCCGCCGGTCGTGATGACGACGTCGACGTCGGGAGAGTCGATCGCGCCGGCGACGGCGCCCCGCACGCGGTCCGCGTCGTCCGGCACGATGGTCTTCCCCGCTACCTCATGGCCCTCGGCGGCGAGGAGCTCCGTGATGGCGCGGCCGCTCCGGTCGGTGTCCGCGGTGCGAGTGTCGCTGACGGTGATCACGAAGCAGCGCGTCGTGGCCGGCCCGGCGGCCCGGTGGGCGACATGGCTCACGCCGGGGATTATAGCGACGACCCAGGAGCGAACGGGTCTCAAGGGGCCGAGATGGGGTATGCTGTTGTGTCCGGCTCCGGACCGGCCCGCCGAACGCGCCCTTAGCTCAGCTGGATAGAGCGTCTGGCTACGAACCAGGAGGCCGCAGGTTCGAATCCTGCAGGGCGCGCCATTCCTCCCGGGGCGACACCCGCCCGGAAACCGCCGCCTGCGGTTCCGATTCCCGCCCGCCCGCGCCTGCCCGAAGTCTGCACCGTTCTACGGCGCAGACCCCTGGCCCACCATTCGTTGCCTGACGGCTCCGCCCGGTGCCCAGCCAAGCCTGCCAGGAAGTCTCCGCCCGTTCTGCGGCGCAGACTCCCAGGTAAAGAAAAAGGGCCCCGATCCCGCGGACCGGGGCCCTCCGTGTCCGTCTCGGTGGCGTTGGGTTACCCCGCTACGGGGTCCCCCGTCGTTCCGCCACAGCGTTACGCTGGAGGCCCCTACGAGGACGCCACCTCCCTCGGACTGGTACTGGAATCGTCCACTGGATCACCTCCTTGCTTGGGCGTACCCGCCACGGCGGGTCCCAACCCGCCCGGCCCGTCCGGCCGCCCAGGAAACCGGACGCGGCCGCCGCGTGCGCTCGCGGCATGTCCGTACACCCAGTGTGCCACAAAACGCTGCGCACGGACAGCCCGCACCAGAAAAACGCGCGGCAGGCGGTCGCGGCTGCCGTCGGAGGCGAGGCGGACGTGCCCTGCAGGTCGGTCGAGACGGTCACCGGGCGCGGAGCGGGAAGTCGAAATGGACGCGGGCGAGCACGCGGAACGAGTAGTTGTAGTCCTTCTCGATGCGGTGCGCGCGGGCCGATCCCTCCAGCGACACGCCCTCCGCCTCGTAGAAGACCTTCGCCAGCCCGACCTCGCCGTAGTGCCGCGTCGGCCGGAAGACCGAGCCGTCGGGGAAGCGCGAACCATAATTGAGGTCGCCCTCGTCCTTCAGCCAGAGGCAGCCGCTCCAGAAGATGAAGTGCCCGCGCCAGCCCTGCTTCTCCGCCGCCGCCCGCACGAAGAGACCGTGGCCGCGCGAGCCGGCCTCCGGGTAGGCGCGGTCCGGCACGTGCTTCGACCACATCAGGTAGGCCTCGACGGAGGACGTGTCGAAGAGGCCGATGGGCGGCTCGACCACCAGGCCCGCCCCCCCCGCGAAGCTGTCGGCGACGGGTCCGGGGTCGAAGAGCTGCCCGCCCTCGTGCACGTGGTGAAGCTGGTAGGCGGCGGCGATCGGAAACGGCGTGCCGAGGGGCACCCGGCCGCGCAGGCCGGCGTCGAAGCGCTCCCGGTGCTCCGGCGTGTTCAGCCGCTGCCAGTTGACCCAGGCGTCCTGCTCGATGCGGGGCGCGTCGAGCTGCCACTGGAGCCCGCCCTCGTGCGGGCGGGTGAAGGCCAGCGTCTCCACCTGCAGGGGCGGGATGAGTCCGTGCGGACCGCCGAGGTCGGGGGCGAAGACGCCCTCGTCGGGACCGCTGTCGAGGGTGCCGAAGATGAACCGCGACGGCCCGCTGTCGACGGTCAGGCTGAACACCGGGCGCCACTCCTCGGCGAAGCGCGCCGAGCCGATGCGGTGGTTCAGGAAGACGCCGCCCCGGAAGACGGCGGCGTCGCCGAGCGCCACGTCCACCGCGAAGGTCCCGGCGGTCCCGAGCAGCGTCTCGCCGTCCCGGAAGCGGTTGTGGAACTCGGTATTGTCGCCGTAGATGGTGACGTCGGTGTGCAACGTCACGCGTTCGTCGGCCGCGACGGGCGCGCACGGGCCGGCGTATGCGAAGATCGCGCACGCGAGCCACGCGGCGAAGCGGCGGCGAGGCTGCGGGCGGAGGGCGATCACGCCGCCCGCTCCGGGCGCGAACCGCGCGGCGCGGCGCTCCGTCTACCGTGCACAGGAAGGGGCGCGCCGGCGAGCGGACCGCGCGGCCCGGGGAGGAACCCATGCTTGCTGCCACTCGCACCGTCGTCTTCGTTGCCGCCGCGGCGGTCCTGGGCCTCGCCGGCGCGGCGGACGCCCAGGACGCGGCGCCCCAGCCCTGGATCCACGTCGAGGTCGTCGAGGGCGGCGACGACGCGCGCAACGCCAACGTCAATCTCCCCCTCGCGGCGGCCGAGGTGCTCGCGTCGATGATCCCGCCGGAGCGGATCGGGGGCGGGGAGATCCAGCTCACCGACACGGGCGTCTCGGTCAGCATCCCCGCCCTCCGCAAGACGTGGAGACAGCTCATGGAAGCCGGCGATGCCGAGTTCATCACGGTCAGGAGCGACACCGACACGGTGCGGGTGGCGCGGACCGGGAACGACATCGAGGTGCGGATGGCGCGGGGCGGGGACGGCGGCGAGACGGCGGAGATGCGCCTGCCGGTGGCGGTCGTCGACGCCCTGCTCTCCGGCGACGGCGACTCGCTGAACCTGCCCGCGGCCCTCGCGCGCCTGGGCGAGCTGCGCGGGGACATCGTGCGGGTGCGCGAGGCCGACCGGCGGATCCGCGTCTGGATCGACGAGATCCCGCAACCCTGAGACCGGCCGGCGGGTGACGGCGACGGGCGAACCGGCGTAAACTGAAGGACACCCGCTTGCGGAGAGGTACCGAAGTGGTCGTAACGGGGGCGCCTCGAAAGCGTCTTGTCGGGAAACCGGCACGTGGGTTCGAATCCCACCCTCTCCGCCACATCTCGCTTCGCTCCATGTAGCGGAGAGGGTGGAATTCAGGACCTCCGCGGCTGCGCCGCTCTCGGTGCGAATCCCTTCCTTTTCTTGGCGCGCTCCGCGCGGTACCGCGGGCTCGGCACTTGCCGGGGCGGGCGGGGGGGAATTCAGGACCTCCGCGGCTGCGCCGCTCTCGGTGCGAATCCCTTCCTTTTCTTGGCGCGCTCCGCGCGGTACCGCGGGCTCGGCACTTGCCGGGGCGGGCGGGGGGGAATTCAGGACCTCCGCGGCTGCGCCGCTCGCTTCGGACATGGCGCGAGAGCTTACCGTATCGGTCGTGATAGGATTTGGGAGCTGCTGCTATCGTTTGAGGCTGATCGCGCCGTCTGCGCCTGCCCGCGGTCGGCGTGGGCGGTCTCGAAGTCGAACGCCCATTGCTGCCAGTCAAGGTGACGCCCATGCCGACCGTTCAGGTGAGCGCCCGTATCGATCGCGCGATCAAGGAAGCGCTCGACACGTATTGTCGGACGCATGGCGTGGTCATGAATCACTTCATCCAGGAAGCCATCGTCGATCGGCTGGAAGAACTGGAAGACATCGAGGACCTGAAGCGCCTCCGTCACGAGCCGACGCGGCCACTCGAAGACGTGCTCGCCGAGCTCGCGCGCGATGGGCAGACTTGACGTTCGCATCTCGCGGATGGCCGAACGGCAGTTGAAGAAGCTGCCGTCCGAGGGGCGGGACCGCGTCGTTCGTGCGGTTCGGGCGCTGGCGGATGACCCGGTGCCGAGGGGAAGCCGCAGGCTGACCGGATACGACGACGTCTTTCGAATCCGCATCGGACCCTATCGCGTGCTGTACAGCGTCGCCGCGTCGGCCCTCACCGTCCTCGTCCTCAAGATCGGCCACCGGAAGGACGTGTACCGCTGATTGCACCGGCGGCGAAGTCCGCGTCTCGCCGCGCAGGCGGTGACGCAGCGGCGCTCCGCCAGAGGATGGCCGGCGGCCTCCGGCGCGACCGCGTGCCCGCCGTCACCCCGCGCGGGGCGCGCCGCCGTGGGAGGCGACCCGTGCGCACCGTCGGCTCGCGCGCGGGCGCGGACCCCTTGTCGACGGACCGGCTGATCATCCCCCGGTGCACGTGCATCGGCTCGCGCGCGGTCGCGGACCGCTTGCGCTACGCTCTGCACGTTCGATGCCCTGGCTCCTCCGCATCGCCAGCGGGCCACGAGCGCTGATCGGGGTCGTCGTGGCGCTGGCCGGTACCGGTCTGCTGTTCGGCACGGGCCCGTTCCCGCGGGTGCGGGCGCTGGCGCCCGGCGGCAGGCTGCCCGAGGAGCAGCTCGGCTACCCACCGGAGGCGCTGATGGCCTTCCTCGGCGCGATCGGCCCGGCCGGGCGCGCCGACTACGTCCTGTTCCAGCGCCTCGACATCCTGACGCCCCTGCTGCTGGGCGGCGCCGCCGCCCTCGTGATCGCCTGGCTGCTCAAGCGCGGCGGGGCCACCGCCGGCTGGACCGCCCGCCTGGCGTACGTCCCCCTGCTCTTCCTGCTGGCCGAGGTCCTGGAGGACTTCGCGCTCGCACGCGCGGCCCGCCTGTATCCGGAGGCGTCGGCGCTGAGCCCCGCCCTGCCCGTGCTGACCGGCGCCAAGTTCGCCGTGATGCTCCTGACCGCCGCCGTCATCATCGCGTGCGGCTGGCGGTGCGTGCGGGCATGAGGACGAGTCCGACCTGCGGCACGACTCACCCACGGCAGCCGCGGCAGGTGGCACCCCTGCGGCCGGGCGACGGGTCGCGGGATGAGACGCGGGCTCAGCGTGCTGTGCCGGTCGACCCGGAGCTTCGGGCGATTCCTGCTTCCCTGCCGGTGCGGATTCGGGTGCGGCGCGCGCGTATAATCGCGGCCAGCGGGGCGGTTCCCGGAGGAGGCATCATGCGTGCAGCGCGGTCGGCAACGTTCCGGACTCTCATCGCGGTGTTGGCCTGCGCGGCGTTCGTAGTCGCGGCCGACGTGCCCGGCCGGGCGCAGGACGGGGCCTTCGTTCCCGTCACCGACGCGATGCTGCAGGAGCCCGATCCGGCGGACTGGCTGATGTGGCGCCGGACGCTCGACGGCTGGGGCTACAGCCCGCTGGACTCGATCACGCGGGAGAACGTCGGCGACCTGCGGATGGTCTGGTCGCGGGCGCTGATGCCCGGCACGCAGGAGGGCACGCCGCTCGCCTACGGCGGCGTGCTGTACATGCCGAACCCGAGCGACATCATCCAGGCCCTCGATGCGGTCACCGGCGATCTGCTGTGGGAGCACCGCCGGGAGATCCCGGACGACCTGGACGACTACCTCTTCGCCACCGCCACCAACCGCAACCTCGCCATCCACGGCAACCTGATCATCGACACCAGCGCCGACGACCACGTCTACGCGGTCGACGCGGTGACCGGCGAAACGGCCTGGGAGACGCTGATCCTCGACTACCGGATCCACCCGGCCAACCAGACGTCGGGCCCGATCATCGCCGACGGCAGGGTGGTGTCGGGACGCAGTTGCATGCCGCAGGGCGGCCCGAACGCCTGCGTCATCACGGCCCACGACGCGGCGACGGGGGCGGAGCTGTGGCGCCGGCGGATGATCCCCGCTCCCGGCGAGCCCGGCGACGAGACGTGGGGCGGCGTGCCGTTCGAGCAGCGCTCCCACGTGGGCGCCTGGATGGTGCCGAGCTACGACCCGGCGCTGGACCTCGTCTACATCGGGACTTCGGTCACCTCCCCCGCCCCGAAGTTCCTGCTCGGCGGCACGGACAACACGCACCTGTACCACAACTCCACGCTGGCGCTCGACGGCGCCACCGGCGAGATCCGCTGGCACTACCAGCACCTGAACGACCACTGGGACCTCGATCACCCGTTCGAGCGCCTGCTGGTCGACACGGCCGTGGCGCCGGATCCGGCCGCCGTGAGCTGGATCAACCCCCGGCTGCGGGCCGGCGAGGTGCGCCGGGTCGTCACCGGCATCCCCGGCAAGACCGGCGTTGTCTACACCCTGGACCGGGAGACCGGCGAGTTCCTGTGGGCGACGCCGACCATCACCCAGAACGTCATCAGCGACATCGACGGCGCCACCGGCGAGGTGCAGGAAAGCGCGGAGCTCGTCTTCACGGGCATCGGACAGGAGGTCCTCGCCTGCCCGACCTGGCTCGGCGGCAAGGACTGGGAGGCGGGCGCGTACAGTCCGCTGACCAACACCATGTACTTCCCGCTCCGCAACGCCTGTGCGCGGATGATGGCGACGCCCGCGCGGGAGGACGATCTCGGGGCCCAGTTGTACTCGCTGGCCGTCCGCAACCAGCTCGCGCCCGGCATCGAGGACCTGGGCACGATCCGCGCGATCTCCGCCGAGACCGGGGAGACCGTGTGGCAGTACGACCAGCGCGCCATGACGATGTCGCTCGTCGCCACCGGCGGCGGCCTCGTCTTCGGCGGCGACGCGAACGGGCGCTTCCGGGCGCACGACCACGAGACCGGCGAGATCCTCTGGGAGGTCAACCTCGGATCGCCGGTCACCGGGTTCCCGATCACCTACGCCGTCGACGGCCGGCAGTACGTCGCCGTGAGCACCGGCGTCGCCGGCACGTCGCAGGGTCTCCTCCTGCTCACGCCGGAGCTGCGCCCGAGCCTGGGCAACAACCTCTTCGTGTTCGCCCTGCCGGAGTGACCAGGGGTCTCTCCGCGCCGGGATCCCGGCCCGCGCAGCCGAGGGGGCGGGCAGCGACCGCTCGTTGCGCTCGCCGATGGAGGCCGCGCGGGGCACGGGCCGCTCGCTCGCAGGCCGCCGTGCGGCTGTCAAGTCGTCCATGCCCGCCTGCGGCGGACACCCTGAAGGATGAAGGGCGGGCCGGGTTTCTTCCTGGGAGTCCGCGCCGTAGAACCCTGCAGACCCCCAGCCTGCGCTCCGCCTCGCGTGTTCCTCCACGCTGTCGACGGCCTTGACCTCCCGGCGGGGCGCTCGCGCGCCGATGGTAGACTGGGCGCACCATGCCCCTCTTGACCCGAGCGCTGATCGTGGTCGGATGCCTGCTGCTGATCCCGGTGACCGCCGTCGTCACCGCGGCCGCGAAGCAGCGTTTCGTGGACGGCCCGAACCGGCTGTTCTCGGGCGGCCCCCTGGTAGCGGGCGCGCTCCATTCCGGCCCGGAGCCGGACTGGAGCTTCGTCCGCGACATCCCCACCATCGAGCTGCAGTTGCTGGACCCGCCGCGGTCCCGCCGCATCTGGACCGCGGAGCACGACGGCAGGCTCTACGTCTGGTCCGGCTACATGGGGACGATGGTGGGCCGGCTGTGGAAGCGCTGGCCCATCCAGGCGGAACGCGACGGCCGCGCCGTGCTCCGCATCGACGGCAGGCGCTACGAGCGGCAGCTCGTGCGGGTCGAGTCGGGCGCCGTCCTCGACGGCATCAGCAGCGCCATTCGGGACAAGTACCCTTCCCAGGTGACCCGGGCGGCGGTGGAGGCCGGCGATTCCTGGGTGTTCGAGGCGGCGCCGCGACGGGCGGCCGGGCGCGGGGGGTCTGCGCCGTAGCCCGGAAATCGTCGCCTGTGGCTCCGTCGGCCTGGTATGGGATGGCATCGTTACGGGGCGAACTCGCGCATCGCGCCGTAGAAGGGCGCGGACTCCCGGCGGCCTGGTGGGGCGCCAGACGTAGCCGGCAGGCGACGAACGATGGGCCGGGACGGCGCAGGCCACGGGAGGGTCGCTTGAGCGCCAAGCAGAACCGAAGGCGGCGGCCGGGCGGGCGCCGCGGGTCATTTCTGTGAAGTACTTCTACTGGAGCATCGCGGCGGCCCTGGTCGTGACGATCCTCGCGGTCCTGTTCGTCCCGGGCGTGGACGACTTCGTGGAACGGACGTTCCAGGGCTACGTGGGTCGGCTGGCGCGCTGACTGACGCGGGTCCCGGGCCGACGGCAGGAGCGGTGGGACGCTCCGGCGGCTTCGGCGCGGTCAACGCCCCGACGCCACCGGGCGACCCCTGCCGGTCGCGGCTCCCGCTCAGGCCGTGCGCGGCCGCTACTGCGCCGCGGACGCTTCGGCCTGCTCGTACTGGGCCAGCAGCAGAACGAGGTCCGTCTCCGGCGCCGCCCCGGGCTGCGCGCGGTTCCACGAGACCTCGGACGCCGGGGGACCCTCCGGCGCCGCGGGTGCGGCGCCGGCCAGATCGCCTTCGTCTCCCGGCTCGGGCGGGAGCTGCGTCGAGGGCTCGGCGGCCGGCGCCTCGGCGCGCTCGGCCGGCGCCTGCTCCGGCGCCGGAGACTCCGCGGCCGACTCGCCCTCGCCCGCCGCCGGTTCGTCGGCCGCCAGCTCCGCGACCTCCTCCCGCATCGCGGCGCCGACGCCGGCGAGGTCGACGGCGAGATCCGACTCCACGACCCGGACGAGCTCCGTAGTGATCTGCTCCGAGATCTCGCTCAGCTTGACGAGCGTCACCTGGCTCAACGCTTCGCGGATCGGCTCGAACACCTCGGTCAGGTCCAGCTCGACCCGCGTCCCCGAATTGCGGCTGAGCTCGTCGATCCGCTGCTCGAGGGCGGCGATGCGGTCCTCGGCGGCCTGCTGCTCGCGCTCCATGGCCGAGCGGGCATCCTCCGACTCGCGCTCCATGAAGAGGTAGCCGGCGGCGAAGGCGACGATCACCAGGAAGACGTTGAAGAGGAACCGCTTGAAGCGGCCTCCGGCGCCGCCCGGCGCCGGATTGCGCGGGTAGGCCGGCATGCCGCCCGGATTCATCGGCTGGCCGGGGGCGTTCATCGGCTGGCCGGCGGGATTGATCGGCTGGCCGCCGGGGCCCATCGGCTGGCCCCCGCCGTGCACGGCCTGACCGGTTGTCGGCTTCGTGGTCATTCGCTGCCCTCCTGACGGTACATGAACACGGTGCTTCGTTGCGCCGGCGAACGCCCTTGTCGCCGGCCAGCGACGCTGCCAAGCCGGGGCTGCTGCCTCCGAGACACACCACACCCCGAATCTCTACGCTTCGACTCGTAAAGCGGCTTGGGAGTGACCGCTTCGGGAGGGGGCTCTGTTCTCTTCCGCTCCAGGCGCAATTATAGGGACCTCCGCCGCGTTGCGCAAGCCGGCGCCCGCCCGGCGTCGCCCGGAGCCCGTGGCGCCGCGGAGAGCGGCCCCCGGACGGCCCCGGACGGCCCCCGGACGGCCCCGGACGGCCGAGGGCGCTTGACCACGCAAGCGATTGCATCTACCATTGAAGCCGCGTTCAGAAGAACGCACACGACACGTCCCTCCTCGCTAGTCGGCTACTCCCAAGCCGGTCAGTTCGAGAGAGCCCAGCCGTTCCCAGCGGCCGGGCACCGCGGCCCGTTGGACGGGCCGGGATCGGTGTGCGAGTGGTTCGGATCACAACAGTCGTGCACCCGGTGGTTCGCGAGCCGGTTGCCGGCGCCCCGGCGGAAGCCGAAGGCGTCCGGGGACCCAGCGAACGGCCGGGCGGCGATTCCTCCCCGCGAAGTGGCCCGCGGGGGGGCAGCCTCCGGGCGCTTCCAGCAGCCTCCGGCAGCGCTTCGGCGCTGCGGCTCGCAAAGGAGTGAGTCATGGTGACATTGGGACTGCATCAGGCAACCCCCACCCGGCCGGCGCCAGCGGCCGCGCGGTGGGTCGGACTCCTGGCCTGCGCGGCCTGCGCCTCGGGCGCGGCGGCCGCGGAGGCGCCCGCGCAGCAGGAGACGTTCCGCTGGAACGGCGAGCTCGTGGCGCTCGACGAGGCGACTCGAAAGCTGTCGGTGAAGGCGCGGCTGACCTCGCCGGCCGCCCTTGCCGCGATGCCCGCCCTGGACGCGGGCGAATCCATCCTCATCACCTGGGCCGGGCTCGGGGATCGGGCCCACGGCATCCGGGCGGTAACGCGGGACGACGGGACCGAGCTGGAGGACGAAGCGGGCCGCTTCGTATCGCGGGCCGAGTTCGTGGCCGTCGACCCGGCGACCCGGTACCTCACCTTCCGGGCCGCGCTCGCGGAGGAGAGCGTCGCTTCCGTGCGGACGATGACGCGCGGTGACTGGGCCACGGTCACCTCACCGCACTCGCCCGCCGGCGCCGCCGTTGCGGCGGTCGACGCCTACTCCGCCGCACGGCCCGCGCTCCGGGCCGCCGCCGAGGGGACGTACCGCTGGCACGGCGAGCTCGTGGCCCTGGACGAGGGCGCCCGCTCGCTCACCGTCCGGGCGCGCGTCGCCGACCCGGCAGGGCTGGCCGCGGTAGCGAACGCGGAAGCCGGAGCGCCGATCGTCATCACCTGGTCCGGATTCGAGGACCGCGCCAACGGGATACGGGCGGTCACCTCCGAGGACGGTTCCGGACTCTGGGGGAACAACGGCTTCCTCCTGCGGGCGAAGCTGGTCGCCGCCGACCCGGCCGGCCGCTACCTCACGTTCGAGGCCCCGATTCCGGCCGCGAGCGCGGCGGCGGTGCGGACGATGACGCGCGGCGACTGGGCCACCGTCACCTCGCCGCACTGGCCCGCCGACGGCGCCGTCACCGCCGTCGCCGCCTACGATGCCGCGCGCCGGCCGCTGCACGCCGCCGCGGGCGGCACGTACCGCTGGCACGGCGAGCTCCTGGCGCTCGACAACGGCGCGCGCGCACTGACGGTCCGCGCCCGCGTAGCCGACCCCGCCGGGCTGGCGACGGTCGCGGACGCCGAGGCGGGGACGCCGATCGTCATCACCTGGTCCGGATTCGGGGACCGCGCCAGCGCCATCCGCGCCGTGACCCCCGAGGACGGCTCCGGCCTCTGGGGCAACGACGGGTTCCTGCTGCGGGCCGATCTCGTGGCTGCCGACCCGGCGAGCCAGCGCCTCACCTTCCGGACCGCGATCCCGGCCGAGAGCGCCGCCGCCGTCCGCACGCTGACGCGGGGCGACTGGGCGACCGTCACCTCGCCGCACTGGCCCACCGAGGGCGCCGTCGCCGCGGTGGCCGCGTACGACGCCACGCGGCCCGGCCTGCGCGCGAAGGCGGAGGGAACGTACCGCTGGCACGGCGAGCTCGTGGCGCTCGACGACGGCGCGCACACGCTCACCGTCCGGGCGCGCGTCGCCCCCCGCGGCGGGCTGGCGGCGGTCGCGGGAGCGACGGCCGGCGATCCGATCGTCATCACCTGGTCCGGATTCGAAGACCGCGCCAACGCCATCCGCGCCGTGACCCTCGAGGACGGCTCCGGCCTGTGGGGCAACGACGGGTTCCTGCTGCGGGCCCGCTTCGTGGCCACCGACCCGGCGAGCCGGCACCTCACCTTCGAAGCCGCAATCCCCGAGCCGCACGTCGCCGCCGTCCGCACGCTGACCCGCGGCGACTGGGCGACGGTCACCTCGCCCCACTGGCCCAGCGAAGGAACCGTCACCGGCGTCGTCGCCTACGACGCCGCCAGGGCGCACCCGCGGTCCGTCGCCGAGGGAACGTACCGCTGGCACGGCGAGATCGTCGCGCTCGACGAGACCGACCGAACGCTCACCGTCCGGGCGCGCGTCACCGCTCCCGCCGCGCTGGCCGAAGTCGCCGGCGCCGCGGCCGGCGACCCGATCGTCATCACCTGGTCCGGGTTCGACGACCTCGCGAACGACATCCGCGCCGTCGTTCCGGAGGACGGCTCCGGACTCTGGGGCAGCGACGGCTACCTGTTGCGGGCCGATCTCGTGGGGATCGACGCGGAGAGCCGCCACCTCACGTTCCGGGCCGCGATCCCGGAGGCGAGCGTAGCCGCCGTGCGCGCCCTGGCCGCGGGCGACTGGGCCACCGTCACCTCGCCGCACTGGCCCAGCGACGCCGCCGGCGCGGTGGTCGCGGTGGACGCCTACGACCGGTCCCGGCGCGCGCGGCGCTACGTCTGGTCGGGCGAGCTGGTCTCGCTGCACCGGTCCGAATCGACGATGTCGGTGTCGGCTGCGGCCGAGAGCCACGTCTTCCGCTACGTCGACCGCTTCGAGAAGGGCGACGCCGTCGTCCTGATCTGGGCGCCGGGAGCGAACGACGAGGTGGCGGCGGTCCGCTACCTGGAGCACCGCGGCGCGGACGCGGCCCTCGACCACGGCTACGTGCTGCCCGTCGAGTTCGTCTCGGCCGACCCCGACCAGCGGCGCATCACCTTCAAGACGAAGCTGCCGGCGGCGTTCGGCGACCAGGCGCTGCAGCCGGGCCATGCGATCAAGGTGACGTCGCCGTTCGAGCAGAAGGGCGACACGGCGGCCATCCTCGCCGTGGAGAACTAGCGCCCCACGCCTGGACTGGCGGTCCGGCATCCCTGCTACGGGGTGCGGACCGCCAGTCGCTTGTACGGCGGCCGACTACGGAGCTGCGCGGGACAGGCTGCGGATCCTGGTCCACTCGGCGTCGCTGACCGGCATGACGGAGAGGCGCGGCGCGCGCGTGAGGACGAACGTCTCGAACGCGGGGTCCGCCTTGATCTCCTTGAGCGTGACGGGGCGCGGCAGCTTCTCCCGGGGTGCGACGTCGACGACGAAGCGGCGCCCGGTCTCGTCGTCGGGATCGGGGTAGGCGTCCGTCACGGCCGCGGCCACTCCGACGACCGCCTTCTCCTTGCCGGTGTGGTAGAAGAAGACGTCGTCGCCCTTCTTCACCGACCGCAGATGCTTCTGGGCCAGCGGGTTCCGTACGCCGTCCCACATCGTCTTCCCGTCCGCGACCAGCTCGTCGAAGTTGTAGTGGGTCGGCTCTTCCTTGAACAACCACTTCATGTCGGACCCTCCGCGGGCATTCTACCGGCAGCCTCCGCCGCGGCGGGGACCGGCGGCGTAGCGGCGGGCGGCGGCGCAACGGCCACGGAGGACGTGACCGCGTCGACGACCTCCTCCTCCCGGCCATCGGCGACGACGATCTCGATCTTCGGCACGAAGGGCGCCACGGCGGACGGATCCGCATCCGGCGCGGCAGCCGACGGGGCGGAGTGCGCTGCGGCGGCAGGCCGCGGATCCGGCGTCCCGGCCCGATGGCCGCTCCTGCCATGAGCGGCGGGACGCTGGCCGATCTCGTGGCGGCGCACCGCGGGGTGCGCGACGCCCGCCGGCGGCTGGACAAGATCGACCGCCTCTCCGGCTTCCTCGCGCGGACGGCGCCGCCCGACGTCGAGACCGCCGTCGCCTACCTCTGCGGCGTGCTGCCGCAGGGACGGATCGGGGTCGGCTACGCGACGGTCCGGGCGGCCTGCGCAGCCCCGCCGGCGCCGGCGCCCGGCCTGCTGCTCGCCGACGTGCACGCGGCCCTCACGCGCGTCGCGAGCCTGGGCGGCCCCGGCTCGGCGGCCGGGCGGGCGGCCGAGCTGCGCGACCTGTTCGGACGCGCGACCGCCGACGAGCAGGACTTCCTGGCGCACCTGCTGTGCGGCGAGATCCGCCAGGGGGCGCTCGAGAGCGTGATGACCGACGCGGTGGCGTCGGCCGCGCGGCTGCCGGCGTCCTGCATCCGCCGAGCGGTCATGATGGCCGGGGGGCTCGCCCCGGTCGCGTGCGCCGCGCTGACCGGCGGCGCGCGCGACCTGGAGCAGTTCGCCCTGCGCGTCTTCCGACCCGTGCAGCCGATGCTCGCCCAGTCAGCGGACAGCGTGACGGAGGCGCAGGCGCGCCTCGGGGACTTGGCCCTCGACTACAAGCTCGACGGAGCGCGCGTCCAGGCGCACAAGGACGGTCCGGAGGTTCGGGTGTTCACGCGGCACCTGCGCGAGGTGACGAGTGCGGTGCCGGAGGTGGTCGAGGCGCTGCGGGCGATGCCGGCGCGGCGCCTCGTGCTCGACGGAGAGGTGCTGGCGCTCCGGCCGGACGGGCGGCCGATGCCGTTCCAGGTGACCATGCGCCGCGTCGGCCGCGCGCTCGACGACGCCGCGATGCGCCGCGAGCTGCCGCTCACGCCCTTCTTCTTCGACTGCCTGGCCGTCGACACGGACGAGATGATCGACGAGCCGCTCGCGGCGCGCGCCGCCGCCCTCGGGGAGGCCACCGCCGGCCGCTGGCTGGTCCCCCGCGTGCTCGCCCCGAGCGCGGCGGAGGCGGACGCGTTCGTCGACGCAGCGCGCCGCCTGGGGCACGAGGGCGTGATGGCCAAGTCGCTGGCCGCCGGCTACGCGGCGGGCATGCGGGGCGCGGCCTGGCTGAAGATCAAGCCGGCCGTGACGCTCGATCTGGTCGTGCTGGCGGCCGAGTGGGGCAGCGGGCGCCGGCGCGGCTGGCTGAGCAACCTCCACCTCGGCGCCCGGGACGAGACCGCAGGCGGTTTCGTCATGCTCGGCAAGACCTTCAAGGGCCTGACCGACGCCACCCTCACCTGGCAGACCCGCCGGCTGCTGGAGCTGGAGACCGGCCGCGACCGCCACACCGTCCACGTGCGGCCGGAGCTGGTGGTCGAGGTGGCGTTCAACGAGGTGCAGGCCAGCCGGCGCTATCCGGGCGGCGTCGCCCTGCGGTTCGCCCGGGTCAAGCGCTACCGCGACGACAAGCCGGCGGCCGAGGCCGACACCATCGAGACCGTGCGCGCCCTGCACCGGACCACGGCGCACGGCGCGATCGACTCCCGTCCCGAGTGACGCAGGCCGAGGGCGGCGCGCCGGCGACGAGCCGGGACGCCTGGTTCCCGATCGCAACCTCGTTCAGGCACGGCAACCCGTGGCGACCCGTCCCTGAAGATGGGTGCGCGATCAGCGGATCGGGAAGAAGATGTCCGTGCGCCACTTCGACTGATCGGGCTCGGCGGCGGGGTCCGTGCAGACGCGACCCGTCCTTGAAGACGGGATGCGCGATCAGCGGATCGGGAAGAAGATGTCCGTGCGCCACTTCGACTGATCGGGCTCGGCGCCGGGGTCCGTGACGTAGACCTCCCAGGGCGCGCCGGCGCCTTCGAGGCCCTCCGCCTTCATCCATTCCGTCAGCGCCCCCCAGGTCTGCCCGAGGCCGTCGTACGGCCCGACGTGGGTCACCGTGGCCGCCGTCCCCGCGGGCAGCTCGCCGGCCCGGATGCGCCCCTCACCGGGCAGCGCCGAGGCCACGGGAATCGCGCACTCGAGCTCGACGGCCCCGTCCGGCCCCGACATGGAGTGGTAGATCGCCAGCGGCATCCCGGCCGGAGCCTGCCCGCTCCGCGTGATGTACCCGTGCACCTCCCCGAACAACGACCCCATGACCTTCCCGATCTCCGCCATCGTGGTGGTCGTCCGAATCCCCAGTACCGCCTGCGCCTCGAGCTCCCGCTTCCCGAATTCCAACGCCATGGCTGCTGCCCCCCATCCCGCGAATTGTAGCGGAGAGAGTGTCCACGCGGCGCTCACGGACGGGTCGGCGGAGCTGCGACAGCCCTATCCCGCGAATTGTGGCGGAGAGAGTGTCCACGGACTCTCCGGCGGATCGGGTCGCGGAAGGTTGCTGCCCCCCGCAGCGGGAGCCGCGACGCCCACCGTGGCCGACACGCCCGATCAGTGTCCAACGTCGCCGCGAGTGCATTCATCGTACACTTGGACTTCGCAGACCGCCTTGGTCACGTCGGTCAGCTCCCTGCTGGTCGAAGCGGATCGCGCAGCGATGCACCCCATTCACCGTCGCTATCACGCGGAGGAACTGGTGCGACTTCGGCCCGCCGGCGAACGCCGGCGGCAGGTGGCGTCGCAACGCCGCGGGCGAATCGATCCCAACCCGCACCAGGTCGATGCGGTCATGTTCGCGCTGCGCCGCATCCCGGAGGGCGGCTGCATCCTCGCCGACGAAGTCGGCCTGGGCAAGACCATCGAAGCCGGCCTCGTCGTCGCCCAACTGTTGGCGGAGGGGGCCACGCGGATTCTCATCGTCGTGCCGCGCCCGCTGCTCGGACAGTGGCAGCACGAGCTCTACACGCTGTTCGGCATCGAGGCCTTCGAGGCGGCGGATGCCGGCGTCGACGTCGGCGCCTCCGGCGTCTTCCTCGCCGGGCGCGAGTACGTCGGCGCCAACACGGGGTTCGAACGCCTGAGCGGGTCGCCACCCTTCGATCTCTGCCTGATCGACGAAGCCCATGAGGTCTTCGCCGGCATTCACCGCCGATTCGACGGCACCGGCGTTTACGACGAGAACAGCCGGTTCGCGCGGACCGCCCATCGGATGCGCAAGGTCATCGGGGCGTCGCCGGTCGTGCTGCTGACGGCGACGCCGATCCAGAATTCGCTCGCCGAATTGTGGGGACTCGTCCAGTACGTCGATCCGACGGGCACGCTGCTCGGGACGAAGCCGGTGTTCGAGCGCGTCTTCTGCGCCGGCGGCGACGGCCGCGGGGTCGCCGCGGAACAGGCCCGGGAACTCAGGCGGCGCCTCCGTACCATCATTCAGCGCACGCTGCGCCGTCAGGCCCAGGAGTTCCTCGACAAGCCGTTCGTCGGTCGCCGCGCCCGGCTCTTCGAGTACCGCATGAGCTCGGCCGAGCGGACCCTCTACGACGACGTCACCGACTACCTGTTGCGGCCGCGGCTCCATGCGTTCCAGGGCCGCTCGCGGCAGTTGCTGCTGCTCGGCTTCCATCGCCGCATGGCGTCATCGACCGCGGCGCTGGCCGCCAGCCTCGACCGGGTCGCGAGCCGTCTGCGGGCGCGGTTGGCGGGCAAGAGCGATCCGGAGACGGCCGCCGCATTCACGGGGGACCTCGAAGACGATCCGCCGGACGTGGCGCCGGCGGCCGGCGACAGCGCTTCTCCGACCGAAACCGTGGGCGCGTCGGAACTGGACGGCGCTGCCGCGCGGGAGGAGCTGGCGCTCGTGGAGGACTTCGCCCGGCGCGCCCGGGCCCTGCCCCACGACGGCAAGGCCGACAGCCTGGTCAAGGCGGTGCGGCTCGTCATGGCTCGGCCCGAAGACCGCCGCAAGGTCGTGATCTTCACCGAATCGCTCACCACACAGGACTACCTGCGCAAGCTCCTGCTGGATCAGACGGAACTCGGGGACGCCGACGTCACGCTCTTCCGCGGAGTCAACGACTCCGCCCGGGCGCTCGGCGCGTTGGGCGTCTGGCGGGAGGAGGTGGAGCCCGACATCGCTCCGCACCTGCGGCCGAGCGCCACCGTCGCCGTGCGCCTGGCCCTGGTGCACGAGTTCCGCACGCGGTCCGTGGTGCTGATCTCGTCGGAGGCGGGGGCGAAGGGCCTCAACCTGCAGTTCTGCGACACGGTCGTCAACTACGACCTGCCCTGGAACCCGCAGCGCATCGAACAGCGCATCGGCCGCTGTCACCGCTACGGTCAGAAACGCGACGTCACGGTCATCAACTTCCTCGCCAAGGACAACGAGGCGCAACGCCTCACGTTCGACATACTCAGTACCAAGCTGGACCTGTTCGGCCAGGTGCTCGATGCCTCCGACGTGGTGTTGCAGACCCCGCGCTCGGAGGCGTCGGAAGAACTGGCTTCGGCGCTGGGTCCGGACTTCGAGACCGAGGTGCGCCGCATCTGGGACCGGGCGCGGTCGGCGCAGGAGGTCGAAGACGAGCTGCGCCGGCTGCGCGACACCCTGGAGGAACGCCGGCAGGAACTCGAGCACGTACGCGGGCGGACGATCGGGCTCATCGAGACGAGCCTCGACGAGTCCGTCCGCGACATCTTCCGCCGTATCGAAGCCGACCTGCCGGCGACGCTGGCCGAACTCGATGGAGATCTCGAGCGCGTGCTGACCACCTGGCTCGATTCGGCCGGCATCCCCTGGGGCGCGGCGGAACGCGACGGCCGCCGGGTGTTCCACATCGGCGCCTCGCCGCGCCTGCCGGCGAGCGCGGCCGGCGGCCTGACCGTGGCCCTCGGCCCCGCGCGCGACCTCGCGGACATCGAGTCGCTGCACCTCGCCCACCCGCTGATCGAGGCGGCGGTCGCCGACGCGCGGCAGGCCGGGACGGGGCTCTTCCGCGTTCGTTTCCGTCTCGGCAGGGTCGTCCCCGCGGTCCTGCGGCGACACCGCGGCGCGCGCGGCCGGCTGGCGCTGACGCGGATCGCCCACCGCGGGTTCGAGCGGGAGGACCGGCTGCGCGTGACGGCCGTCTTCGAGGACGAGGAAGTCCTGCGTCCGGCGGAGGCGGCGCTCGATCTCCTGCGACAGCGCTGCGAGGACGTCGGCTGCTTCGATCCGCCCCTCGCGGTGACGCCCGAACACCTCGACGAGGTGGTCGCCGAAGAGATGTTCCTCGACCAGAGTGCAACCGCGGACGCCGACCGAGCCGCCTTCGAAGGCGCCCTGGACCAGCTCGACCAGTTTCTGGCGGACCAGACGCTCGTGTTGCGACGTGCCCGCGACGAGCGCGCCAGGCGCCTCGCCGGCGCCGAACGGGATCGCGACCAGGCGCTCGGAGCGGACAAGCGGGCAAGAGCCCTTGCCCGCGTGGACGCGCTCGAGGCCGACGTCGCAGGCCTCGACGAACGGATCGCGCAACTGGCCGACCGCGAGGACGACACCTATCGACGCTGGCGGGACGACGCGCACCACCGTCGCTTCCAGCGCCCGGAGACCGAGCGACTGCTCACGGCGGAATTCGTCATCGAATGACCCGGCGCGGGACAGGCATGGAGAACGACGTGGCGCTGACGTTGCTGCACACCGCCGACTGGCACCTGGGCCGCCGCTTCCCCGCGTTCGGGCCGGACCAGGAGCTGCGCCTGACCCGGGCGCGCCTCGAGGTCGTGGGCCGCATTCTGGACCTGGCCCACAGCCGCGCCGTCGACGCCGTCCTCTGCGCGGGCGACCTCTTCGATCAGCCGGCGCCGGACGCGCAGTGGTGGGAAGGCGTGCTCAAGGAGTTCCGCCGACGCGACTGGCAGCGCCCGGTCGTGCTGCTGCCCGGCAATCATGACCCGCTCCACCCGGGTTCCGTCTACTACCGGGAGCACCCGTTCCGTTCCGGCCTGCCCGGCTACGTGCACGTCGTGGACCGACCGGGGTGGGAACTGCCGCTCGGCGAGGACGCCGTGCTGTACGCGAGTCCGTGCACGTCCCATGCCGGTCAGACGCGGCTGGCGGAGACGCTGCCGGCCCGCGCGGCGGACGACCGGCGCATCCGCATCGGGCTGGTGCACGGCCAGACCTTCGACATCGACGGCCACCAGACGAACTTCCCCATCGCCCGGGGCAGCGCCGCGGCGCGCGGCCTCGACTACTTCGCCATCGGGGACACGCACGCCTTCCGTGAGGTCGAGCCGGACGCGCCCGCGCCCACGGTGTACGCCGGCGCGCCGGAGGCCACCAACTTCGGCGAGCGGGACACCGGGAACGTGGCCATCGTGTTCTTCCCGCTCGACCGCCGGCGTCGCGCCATCGTTCGGTCCGAGGCCGTCGGCTCCTGGGTCTGGCGCGACGTGACCTGCCACTCCATGCCGGAACTGCGTGCGCTCTCCACGGAACCCAACCTGCGCAAGACCGTGTTGCGCCTGAGCCTCGACATGGCCGTGCCCATGGCCGAGTACGACGAGGCGCAGCGCATCGTGGGCGAGCTCGGCGGCTCAATGGCCGCGACCCCGCGGGCCGGCGTCCTCCTCGTGGACCGCACCGCCTTGCGCCTGGCCGCCGCGAGTCCGGCCGCGTTCGGCACGGAACTGCCGCCCGTGCTGCTGTCGGCCGCGAACCGCCTCCAGGACCGTGCCGGGAGCGAGCCGGAGCTTGCCGAGCGGGCCCTGCATCACCTGTACCGGTTGGTTCGGCAATCGGATTGACCGCGACCATGTGGATCAAGCGCCTTCAGGTAACCGATTGGGCGGGTATCGCCGACGCGGCCATCGACCTCGAGCCCGGCCTGAACGTTCTGCACGGCCCCAACGAGCTCGGCAAGTCGAGCCTGGTGAAGGCGATCCGCGCCGCGCTGCTGCTGCAGTCGACGTCAGCCGCCGCGGCTCCCCTGCGCGACTGGCACGCCGACGCGCCGCCGCGCGTGACTCTCACCTTCGAACAGGAAGCGCAGCGCATATGGCGCGTGCGCAAGAGCTTCGGCGGCGGCGGCCACGCGTACCTCGAGTCCTCCCGCGACGGCAGCGAGTTCACGCAGGAAGGCAAGGGGCGCGAAGTGGACGGTACCCTGCGGCGCGTTCTGCGCTGGGGCCTCAAGGACCCCGGGCTGCCCGGCGGCAAGCGCGGCATGGCCGCGTCGTTCATCACCACGGCCCTCCTCGGCGAGCAGAGCGACGTCGTCGCCATCCTCCGCACCAGCCTCGCCGGCGACGGCGACGATTCCGGCCGCGACAACCTCGGCGAAGCCCTGCAGGCCATGGCCGAGGACCCGCGCTTCAAGGGCATCCTGGCGGCAGTGCACGAGAAGGTGGACGAAGCGTTCACCGCGAGCGGGAAGAAGCGGGCAGGCCTGGCCTCTCCGTGGGCCCGGATTCGCGGGCAACGTGTCGCGGCCGAAGCCAACGAACGCGTCGTGCTCCAGCAACTGGAGGAGAGCGAGAGCGCCCGCGTGCGCACGGAGAGGCTGCAGGAGCAACTCCTCGCGGCGGAGTCGCAGAGGCAAAGCGCGGATCGCGCGCTCGCCGAGCTCGAGTCCGCTCAAGAACGACACAAGGCGCGCACCGAGGCCGAGGCCGTCCTCGCTGCCGCCGAGGCCGAGTGCGGCCGCGTGCAGAGACTGTTCGACCGTCGCGACAGGAACGTCACCGCCATTGCCGACGGCACCGAAAGCGTCTCCAAGCTCGACAAGGCGCGGGCTGCCGCCGAGGCGGCCGCCGAGCGCCGGAAGCTCGAGGTCGGAGCTGCGCGAGAACAGGTGCGCCGTCTCGAGACGGGGGCCGGCGAGCAGCAACGGCGGCTGCGCGAGGAGGAGGCGAAGAACCGGCGCCTGGAACTGGAGCACCGCCGCCAGGGCCACGAACAGAAGGTCGCCGGCGCGAGAGCACTGGCCAGGCGGGAAGAGGAGATGACGGCGCTCGCGGCCGACGTCGACAAGCGGGAGACGGCGCTCAGGGAGAAGGAAGGACTCCTGCGCGATGCGGTGGTCACCGCCACCCGGGACCGCGACGAAATCGGAGCACTCGAGGTGGAGCGCCGGTGCGCCCGCTACCTCGGGGCGTTGAGCACGGCACGGGCATCCACCGCGGCGCTCGACGCCGCACGCGAGCACGCTCGGCAGGCGGCCGAGCTCGAACGCAAGGCCGCCGCGACGCGGGAAGAGGCCGCCGACCTCAACGCGCCGGCGCGCGCCGAGCTCGACCGGCTCCGGTCCCTGGAAACGGCCTGGCACGTCGCGCGGGAGAAGCTCGCCGTCGGCCTCGCCGTGGAGGTCGCCCTGGAACGGGGCGCCACGGCCGAGATCCGCATCGACGGCCGGCCGCGGCAGATCCGGATCGATGGCGGCGAACCGGCCGCACTGGAGGCGGAGCGGGAACTGCGGCTCGACCTCGCCGGTATCGGCGTCGTTCACGTGCGCGGCGGCGGACGTGACCTCCTGCGCGAGGCCGCGGCCGCCGAGGACGACTGGAACCGAGCGGCGCCCCCCGTCTTCGCCCGCGCGGGTTGCGCGACGCTCCCCGCGCTGGAAGCCCTGCGGACGCGCGCCGATGGCTTCATCGAGACCGCGTCAGGCATCGAGCGCCAGGCAGAGCAGGAACGTGCGCGCGCCGAAGGCCTCGACGAGCTCGAACGCCGTGCCGTCGTCGCAAAGGCCGAGGTGGAACGACGCCGAGCCGCCCTGGCGGAGCGTCTCGATGCCGGCGGGTCCGTCGAAGAGTACATCGACGGCCTTGACGAGCAGCCCCGCGACGAGACGTCCATCGAGCAGAGCATCGCCCGGCTCGAGGCCGAAGTGCGAGAACGCGAGGAGCACCGCCGGCGGTTGCAGCACACGGTAGCCGATGAAGAGCGGGAAATCGCCGGTCGCCGCCGAGACCTCGCTGAGAAGCGGGCCGAGCAGCGCAGGGTGCAGGATGCAGGTGACTGGCGCCGGGTTCTCGCCGGGGCGAGCGCCGAAGCTGATCGCCTGCGGCGAGAGCTCGAAGCGGTCGATGCCGAGTTGGCGAAGATCAAGGTCGAAGCGACCACCGAAGTCGAGCAGGCCCGGCAGGCACTCGCCGAGCTCGACGGTGAAGAGAATCGGGCGCTGGAGACGCTGCGGGAGACGACCGAGCGCTGGACCGCCGCCCGGGACGAACTCTCCAGGCTCGAAGGCGAGGCGGCCGAGCTTCGGGCCACGACCCGGGACGAGGACATCGAAGCCGTCCGGGCTCAGCGCGATCGGTGTCGTGCCGACCTGACCGCGCTGCCTGCCCCAACCGACGAGGTCGATCCGGAGCGGCTGACCGGCGCGACGGATGCCGCGACGGCCGCTGCCGCCGGCGTTCGGCAACTGGAGATGCAGCTCCGCACCGCGGAGGGCGCGCTGGAGCAGGTCGGCGGACAGTACATCCAGGAACGCGCCCGGCAGGCGCGGGAAGCCATCGTCGCCCTGGAGGAACGCGAGCGCGAGCTGGACCTGGATTACGGGGCCTGGCGGCTCCTGCAGGAAGCGCTCATCGCAGCGGAAAAGGAAGAAGCCACGCATCTCGGCAATGCGCTGGTGCAGCCCGTCAGCGAACGCGTGGCGGCGCTGACCCGCGGCCGGTACGGCTCGATCGCGATCGGTCCCCAGCTCGATGCCGCCGGTATTCAGGCGGCCGGGGGCGAACGCAAGTTCGACGTGTTGTCCGTCGGCACGCAGGAGCAGATCGCCCTGCTGCTGCGGCTCTCGATCGCCGAAGCCCTCGAGGCCTTCATCGTCCTCGACGATCAGTTGACGCAATCCGACCCGGAGCGCATGACGTGGATGCGGGATCTGCTCGAAGCGGCGGCGTCCCGCATACAGGTGGTCGTGATGACGTGCCACCCGGAGCACTACGCGGTTGGGAACGGGCGCCGCCACGTCGTGGACCTGTCGAGCTGCGTGCGGCGCCGCACGGTTGCCGCGACCCAGCGGGCCCGTGGCTGATCGAGCGAGTCGGTCCGTCGGAGGGTACCGGCGCCGACGTCGCACGTGTTGTTGATGATCGTCTCCGGCCCGCTACCACGAGGTCTACAGTGCCGCTCTCAACTCGGAGATTCGGAGAATCAACATGAGAGGTTCGCGATCCGAGAACGGCCGAAAGCCGAATCGTTCGTAGAACTCCTTGGCCTCGTCGTCGAGCGCCTGGACGACCAGCGCGCGCGCACCGATGACGGCGGCAGCCCCGAGAGCTCTCTTGGCGGCATCGGCCAGGAGATCGGCGCCGAGGCCTCTTCCACGGAAGCCGGCGTCCACCGCCAGTTGCCCGAGCAGGATCACGGGAATCGGTTCGGGCATGCTTCGCCCGACGCGGGACGAAACTCGCCGGCGTTCCACGGAACTGGCGGCCAGGCTGTAGAACCCGATCACCCGGTCGCCGTCGCAAACGACGTAGGTTCGTGCGCCGCCCTTGGCCTCGTTCAGTCGGGCCTTGCGCCGCAACCACGCGTCGAGGCTCTCTGCTCCCGACTCGAACCGCGAGACGTCATGTCGTTCGCTGATCGGCTCGGGCGCGGTCATCGCTCCCACGGCGGCCGTCGCGCCAACTGTCTCTTCAGACGGGCGTTCGGCACCACCGGCGCATCGAGTGCGGCCGCGAACGCATCGTAAGCCTCGTCGTCGAGCGCGATGATCGGGCGCTCGACGAGCGCTTCAATCGCCGCCGCTTCGCTCGACCGGAGCACGAACTCCGTGCGGGTGACCCCTCGAATCGCCGCCGCCCGGTCGATTAGCGACAGGCGCTCGTCCTTCATCCGGAAGTTGACTTGCCCCATGTGACCCTCCTCCACCGCCCGCCGCCGGGCACGCCCCAGCGTATACCATTCGTGTAGACGGCCCGCGGGCGTCCGGCCGACCGGCCGTCCGCAACACCCGACGGACGGCCCCGAGGACGGCGGCGCACTCGTCGGCGGCGAGGCCGGGGCGCCGGGGAGTGTCCAGACCCCTTCCGGCGGAAGTCGGCGAGGATCCTGCGGGTGAGCTTGCCCGTGAGTTCGCGCTGGCCGGCTTCGCGCGATTGCCGGCGGACGGCGCCGACCGTCGGCGGAAGTGCGTCAGGTAAGGCGGCGGGCTCTCGTCGTCGAGGCGGCCGCCGTCGAGCTGGCGCAGGACATCGGTTGGCGGAGAGAGTGGGATTCGAGCCCGAAGCAGCACCAGCCGCGGAGCAACGGAGATCTCACTCTCTCCGCCATCCGCCCGCCGCCCAGAGTCCCCAGCCAGCCAGCAAGGGGGATTCGAGCCCGAAGCGGCGCGAGCCGCGGAGCGACCGAAGCCCACTCCCTCCGCCATCAGCGGAGCGAAAGCGAGCTGTGGCGGAGAGAGTGGGATTCGAACCCACGGTAGGAGGATCACCCCTACACACGCTTTCCAAGCGTGCTCCTTCAACCACTCGGACATCTCTCCGCGCGGCGGCTCCGGGGCGAGCCGCTGGATCGATCCTACCACCCGCGCGGCCCGCCGCCGGTGGTGCCCGCCAGGCTGCGTGTTCGGCCCGGCCCCACCGCTCCAGGGGCTTGCGCCGCAGGACGCACTCCGTTGCGTTCTGCGGCGCAAGCTCCTAGACTGATCGCTCGCGCGCCGGCAGCGGGCCGCACCGCGGCTCGGACCCTGTGCAATCTCAGCCTGCGAACCGCGTCAGGGCCGGAAGGCAGCAGCGCTAAGCAGCCACTGACATGTGCCGCAGGTCCCTCCGGGCCGCGGTGGGGCCCGCCGCCGGCCGCGCGGCAGCGCCGCCCGCGCGCGCCCCGTCCAGGCCTCGATGACCTACCAGGTGCTCGCCCGCAAGTACCGCCCGCAGACGTTCGAGGACGTCGTGGGCCAGCGCGGGGTGACGCAGACGCTGCGCAACGCCCTCGCCCGCGACCGCCTGGCGCAGGCGTTCGTCTTCGCCGGCCCCCGCGGCGTCGGCAAGACGACGACCGCCCGCATCCTCGCGCGCGCCCTGAACTGCGCCGGCGGCCCGACGGCGGAGCCCTGCGGGGCGTGCGACGCCTGCCGCGAGATCGCCGAGGGCCGCGACATCGACGTGCTCGAGATCGACGCGGCCACCCACACCCAGGTCGAGAACGTCCGCGAGGTGATCATCGCCGGCCTGGCCGTGGCGCCGGTGCGGAACCGGTACAAGGTGTACATCATCGACGAGGTGCACCAGCTTTCGGGCCACTCCTTCAACGCCCTGCTGAAGTCTATCGAGGAGCCGCCGCCCCACGCCGTCTTCATGATGGCGACGACGGAGCTCGGCCGGATCCCGGACACGATCCTGTCGCGGTCGCAGGTGTACGAGTTCCGGACCATCGGCCGGCAGGCGATCGCCGACCAGCTCGCGAAGATCGCCGCCGCCGAGTCCATCGAGATCGACGCCGAAGCCCTCGGGGTCGTCGCGCGGGCCGCGGACGGCAGCATGCGCGACGCGCAGAGCGCGCTCGACCAGGTGATCGCGTTCGCCGGCGAGACGATCGCCGCGGACGACGTCTCGGCCGTCCTCGGCCTCATCGGGCGCGAGCCGGTGCTCGAGGTCATCGAGGCCGTCGCCGAAGAGGACCCCGGCCCCGTCTTCGACCTGGCCGGGCGCTTCGTGGAGGCAGGCTACGACCTCCGCGCCGTCTGCCGCGAGATCCTGCGCGCGGTGCGCGATCTGACGGCGGTGTCCATCGACCCCGGGCGCCTGCGCGATCCCGAGATCGCCGCCGACGGCGAGCGGGACCGGCTGGCGTCCCTGGCGGCCCGCTTCTCGCGGGAGGACCTGCTGCGCGGGTTCGACGTCGTCGTGCGCGCGGAGGTCGACATGCGCACCGCCGCGCAGCCGCGCTTTCACCTGGAGATGGCGCTGCTGCGCTGGATGCACCTCCGGAAGCTCGTGCCCCTGACCGAGCTGCTGGCGCAGGCGAAGCGGCTCGCGCCGGGCGCCCCGGCACGCGCGAAGACTCCGGCACCGGCGCAACCCCCGCCGGCCGTCGCCTCCCCCGCGCCCGCGGCGTCTACCGAGCCCGCGGCTCCTCCCGCGCCCGCGCGAGCCTCCGCACCCGCGCAGCCCCCGGCACCCGCGCAGTCCCCGACACCCGCGCCGCCCCGGCGCTGCCCCGAGCAGCCCCCGGCGCCAGCGCAGGCCTCGGCGCCCCCGAACCCGCCGCGCGCCGGTGCTTCGCCCGGCGCGGACGAGGACGCGAAAGCGGCGGTGCTGGCGGCGATCAAGCGGGGGAAGAGGTTCTTCCACGGCACGGTCGTCGCCCAGGCGCAGCGGATCACCCTGGGCGGCGACCGCCTGGAGTTCGCGTTCACACCCGCGCAGCGGACGCTGGCGCGGCAGGTCGAGCAGCACCGGGAGTGGGTCGAGACGCTGGCGGCCCAGGTGGTCGGGCGGCGGATCGCGGTGGCCGTCACGACCGGCGCGGGGGCGCCCGGCGCGCCGGCGCCGTCCGCCGGCCCCTCCCCCGACCCGCCGGGACCGGCCGGGACCGCCGCCCCCGGGACGGATCCGCTGCGCCAGCGCGTGCTGAAGGACAGCGTGATCCAGGCCGTGCTCGAGGTGCTGCCGGCCGAGATCGACACCATCGAGACGATCTGACCGCCGCCCGGGCCCGCCCGGCCCGGCGGCCGCTCCGCGAACCCGCGCCGACCAGACAGGGCGACCCATGAACATCCAGCAGATGATGAAGCAGGCGCAGCAGATGCAGGAGCAACTGCAGCGCGACCTCGCCGCCACGCAGGTGGAGGCCACGGCCGGCGGCGGCATGGTGACGGTCGTGATGAACGGCTCCAAGCAGATCCAGCAGATCACCATCGATCCCGAGGTCGTGTCCCGGGACGACGTCGAGATGCTCCAGGACCTGATCGTCGCCGCCGTGAACGACGCGCAGCGGAAGGTGGACGAGACGGTGGCCGGCAAGGTCGGCGGGATGATGGGCGGCCTGCGGCTCCCCGGAATCACGGGATGACGCGGCTCGGCCCGCTCGCGGCCGTGATCGAGCAGCTCCAGCGGCTGCCCGGCATCGGCGCCAAGAGCGCCCAGCGCCTGGCGTTCCATCTGCTCCGGCAGCCGCGGGACGACGTCGAGACGCTCCTCCAGGCGATCCGCGACGTGAAGATGCGGATCACGTACTGCTCCGTCTGCCACAACATCACCGACGTCGACCCCTGCTACTTCTGCACGCACGAAGGGCGCGACCGCCGGCTCCTCTGCGTCGTCGAGGACGCCCACAACGTGGCCGCCATCGAGAAGACCAACGACTTCAACGGCCTCTACCACGTGCTGATGGGGGCCCTGTCGCCGCTCTCCGGGGTGGGGCCGGACGACCTGAAGATCCGGAGCCTCCTCGAGCGCGTCGGCGCCGGCGGGGTCGAGGAGGTCATCCTGGCGACCAACCCCAACGTCGAAGGCGAGGCGACCGCCATCTACCTCGCCCGACTGCTCAAGCCGCTCGGCGTCCGGGTGACGCGCATCGCGATGGGCCTGCCGGTGGGGAGCGACCTCGACTACGCGGACGACGTGACGGTGCACAAGGCCATGGAGGGCCGGCGCGAGGTGTAGCGGCCCGAAGCCCGTGCCGCGAACGCAACGTAGCCACCATTCGTCGCCTGACGGCTCCGCGTGGTGCCCGGCCAGGCCGGCCAGGAGTCTGCACCGTTCGACGGCGCAGACCCTGGCGCGGCAGAACGCGACGTAGTGGAGTCCGCGGGCATGCTCCTGGGCGGTTGGGGGCCGGGGCGAGACGGGGAGCCTGCCAAGGGCTGGCGGCGCTGGCCCGCCAGTCGTCAACGGACGCCTCCGGCTCGGTAGCCGACCCAACCCTGCACGAGACCCGCGCCGTTCTACGGCGCAGACTCCCGCGCCCGCTCCGGAGCGGCGGCGCGGCCCAGGATCTCGCCCAGCACCGCGGCCGTCGCCGGCGCGCGCCTGCCCGCGTCCCCCGGCGCGGCCAGCTCGCGGCGGAGGGCGGCGAGCCCGTCTTCGTCGTCGACGTCGTACCACGGAGGCACGAGGGCGACCGCCAGGCCGGCCCGGCGCGCCGCCGCCACCGTGTCGTCGAACGCGGCCGCGGTGCTCCAGCGGATGCCGCGGAACAGGTCCGGAACGGCCCCGTCCCCGCCGGCCGCCAGCGCCATCAGGTAGTACCCGCCGTCGCGGGCGCGCCCGAGGACGACCGTGCGGGCCGCCGCGAGATCGAGGGCCTGTTCGACGTGGGCCGCCGGCAGCGTCGGCAGGTCCGACCCGATCATCGCCACCCGGTCGTAGCCGGCCGCGAACAGCGCCGCGAACACGCCCCGCTCGCGCTCCCCGAGGTCGGCGCCCCGCTGCGGCAGCAGCTCCTCGTCCCTGAGCCCCAGCGCCCGGAGCCCCGCGCGGTCCCCGTCCTCCGCGTAGGCCACGTGCAGCGCGGCGCCGGGGACCGCGCGGGTGGAGGCCAGCGTGTCGCGCAGGAACGCGGCGTAGAGACGCCGGCGGTCGGCCTCCCGCCCGATCGCCGGCGCGAGGCGCGTCTTGGGCGCGCGGGGGCCGTCGGGCGAGCGCGCCATCACGACGACGGCGCTCCGTCCCGCGCCGCGCGCCGGCTCCGGGGCGGCCAGCCCCCGGCGCACGACCGCCGCCATCCCGACCGCCATCCAGACCAGCATGCGGCCCTTGCGGACGAGGGCCATGGTCACCCCGGCCGCGGCCCCGAACGCCAGCGCGCCGGCGAACATCGCGGTGCCCGCCTCGTCGATGCCGACGCGCAGGGGCACGAACTTGAAGAGGATGGTGATGATCCGGTTGGCCGCCTCGAACACGAGCGCGTCGGCCAGCGTCACCGGCCGGTCGCTCAGGAGGTTCAGCATGAGGGCGATCTCGGCGACGGCGAGCACGTGGAAGCCGCATTCGAGCGCGGTCACGCCCAGCACCCGGGACCACGCCCGCGGGTAGTCGCGGTGGACGCGCGCCTCCGCGTCCCGCAGGCGCGCCGCGGCGCGCGCCCGCAGGCTCCCGGCCGGCGCCCGCCGCGCCAGCCACGCCGCGCCCGCGCCGACCAGCGGCGTCCGGGTCCAGAGGAGGGCGTGGGCGCCCGCCGCCAGCAGGACGACCGCCGCCAGCGGGACCGCGGTGGCCAGCCACTCCGCCGGCGGCGGGCGCAGGCGCAGGAGCAGCGCCGCGCCGCCCGCGGTCACCACGACGACGGCGGTCAGCCCGTAGAAGAGCGTCTCCACGGCCAGCGCCGGCAGGACGCGGGCCAGCGAAGCGCGCCGCCGGAGGTAGAGGACCTTGGCCGGCTCCCCGATCAGCACGCTGAGCGGCGTCAGGTTGCCGAGCGCGTCGCCGGCCAGAACGGCGGGGAAGACGTCGCGCAGCCGCAGGCCGTGGCCCTCCGGCATGCACCGCATCCAGGCGGCGGCGCGGGCCAGCAGCCGCAGGCCCCCCAGCGCGACGATCGCCGCGAACGCCCAGCCGATGCGCCGGACGCCGTCGGCGACGTCGGCCACCCCCGCCCGCTGGACGAAGTAGACGAACAGGGCGAGCCCGCCGGCGGCGGCCAGCAGACCGCCGATGCGCAGGCGGCCGGACGCCGCCGGGGTCCGGGGACTCATCGCGCGAGCGCGGCCGGGGTCCGGGGAATCCGTCGACGCATCCGGCGGGCGCGGCGACGGCCGGGTGGACGCGGGTGGAGTCGAAGACGCACGAGGGGACTCCGGGGACTCATCGGGCGGGCGCGGCGGGGATCCGTCGAATCCGGGGACTCATCGGGGCGGGCGCGGCGACGGGCGGCCGGGAGACTGGCATAATGCAGGCAGTCATGCCGCCGGTGACCGTCCACATGCCTGTTGCCAGCATTCTACTGGGAGGCGGCCTGCTGGCGTGCTTTCTCGGCTACCGGCTGCTGCGCGCCGTGCTCGCCGCCGGCGGGTTCGTGACGGGGGTCGTCATCGCGACGGGCAGCGTGGCGGACCTCCAGTCGCCGGTGGCCGTGCTGATCGTGATCGGCAGCGGCGTCGCCGGCGCACTCGTCGCCGTGCTGCTGTACCTGTCGAGCGTCGGGCTGGTCGGGGCGGCGCTCGCGGCCTTCGTGCTCGGACTCGTCATCGACGGCGACCCGCCGGTCTGGCTCCTGGTGGCCGCGTGCGCGGGCGGCGCCCTGGCGACGCTGATGGTCCGGCGCGAGGTGATCATCGTCGGGACGTCGTTCCTCGGCGCCTGGACGGCCCTCGTCGGCGGCCTCGCCCTGGCGGGAAGCGGCGCGGCGGCGGCCGCTACGACCGGCGACGTCACCGGCCTCTTCCCCATCGCGCCGCTCGCCGGCCACGTCGGCTTCGCCCTCGGCTGGGCCGCCCTGGCCGTGCTGGCCGCGGCCGTGCAGTTCCTGGCCACCGCCCGCGCGCCCGACGGTCGGGACGCGCCCCCGTCCTCCCCCGAGAAGTGATAGGATCCCTGGAGCGGTTCGCGCGGCGGCGGAATCTCGCACGCCGACGTCCCGCCCGGCTCCCGGACGATCCTCAGTAGCTCAATTGGCAGAGCATCCGGCTGTTAACCGGAGGGTTGTTGGTTCGAGTCCAACCTGAGGAGCCAATCCCCTGTCTCGGAATCTCCCGGACGGCAGGACGTCGAGCGGTCGCCGCTGGCCGCAGGCGGCGTGCCGGTGCAGTCTGATGCGGCCGTCGAGCGGGAGCGACACGCGCGAGGGCTCGCGTCGATTCCCGCGAGCGACCGTCGCGCCCGGACCGACGACGGCGGCGAAGGTGCAGTTGGCGACCCGTGCCGCTCCCGCGGCTGGTCCACGTGCACGCGCGCCAGGACCGTCTCGACTCCTAGCGAATCACCTGTTGAACGAAGAAGGTCGCAAGAACCGACACGATCGACGTGACGGCGATCGTGTTCAGCAGCGACAACTGATCGGCCTCGAGG
Source organism: Alphaproteobacteria bacterium (assembly GCA_963663355.2). GTDB lineage: Bacteria > Pseudomonadota > Alphaproteobacteria > UBA2966 > UBA2966 > UBA2966. Next base: position 246,082 of record CAXXKS010000001.1, on the reverse strand, counting down.
AAGTGAACGGCTGGTGGCGTAACCAGATGCCACAGGCAGACTCCGCTCACGACCACAACGGCCACCACACCGGCCCACAAGGCGCAGATCCCGATCCAGTGCAAGTGCCACATCCGCGCGGAGCGGTGCCGGCGGGCCTGCTCCTCCAGATCGCCTTCTTGAAAATGCCGCGCTTCCTCGGTGGCGTCGGCCAACCCCTTCTCGCTGGGGATCGGCTCCTTCGGAACCGAGAGTTCAGCCGGCATGTGCGGATCGCAACTCCCGTGCGCGACGACGATAGTGGTCCTTGATGAGTTCGTTCGGAATGATGTTCAGTCCCGACCGCCAGGCAATGGCCCAGGGCGTGTTCGGCTGATGAGTCAACCGAGACAACTGGATCCCCGAGTACTCGCCATAGCCCTGGAACACCTGGTCGATCAGGTCGCTCTGTTGTCCGTGCAGCCGCTCGTCATGCAGAGCTCCCTGCAGGTCGATGGGGTTCCCTCGGTACTTCCGGTACTTCCGGTAGACGCTTCGCACGACGGGGCCGTACCGCCACGCCTCGACGGGCTCGGTGATGAGCGGTTGGTCAAGCAATCCAAGCATCCAGCCGTGGCCGATGTAGACGAGCTTCAGCACCTGCATCGGGGTCAGCACGCCCCCGGCTTCGGACGCTCGGCGCAAGAGGCGCTCGGAAACGTGCGACGGTGCTACGGGTGAGTGAATCAACGCTACACCTCTAGGAGCAGTCTAGCATCGGCGCGCAGCACGGTATGTGTTGCTCGTCAGGGCTCCAGCCGGGCCGAGGGAGTCCATCCGGCGCGGACGCGGCCCGAGCAGGAGACCGGATCGATTCCGAAACCACCCCCGTGGCGGCGCGGACGTGGTAGAACTCACGGGATGCTGCGGTCCGCGATAGCCGGTGCACTGTCGGCCGGGCCCGGGTCGTCGCCCGAGCAGGGCGCCGCCCGAGGACCGATGTCCCCGCTGCCGTGGGACGGCGGCGGGCCGGTCACGTCGTCGCCCGACCAGGGCATGGCCCGACGACGGATCCGGTTCGTCGCCGCGGCCGCCGTAGCGGGCGTGCTCATCGCCGCCGTAGCGGACGCACCGTCCGCGGGCACGGGCGTACCGTCCGCGGGCGCGGCCATACCGTCCGCCGCACCGGGCGCGCCGTCCGCGGCGGCGGGGCAGCCGGGATCGGCGCCGGGCGCGGGCCCCGCGGTCACGTGGGACTTCGAGACGGGCGACCTGCGAGGCTGGCGCGTGTCGGGGGCGGCGTTCGCGGGCCAGCCCACCCGGGAGGACCGTTCCGGCGCCACGTTCGGCCACCAGGGAGAGTACTGGGTCAGCAGCTACCCGCCCCTCCCGCGCGACGCCGCACGGCCCGCGCCGAGCCTGGTCGGCGACGCCGCGCAGGGCGCCCTGGAGTCGCTGGCCTTCGACATCCCGCCGGGCCGCCTGAGCTTCCTGATCGGCGGCGCCTCCGCCTTCGCGACGCGCCTGGAGCTGGTCGCCATCGACGCGGACGGCCGCGAGACGCGCGTCCTGCACGCGACCGGCAGCGGCTCCGACGCGATGCAACGGGTCACCTGGGACCTGACGCCGTTCGCGGGACGCCGCGGCCGGATCCGGATCGTCGACGCATCGACCCGCACCGGGGGCCGCATCCACGTCGACGACATCCGCTTCGCGTCGGCCGAGGTGCCCAACCTCATCGGGCGCGACGAGGCGGAGGCGCGGCGCGTCCTCGAGGCGCGCGGCCTGCGCGTCGGAACCGCGGCCCGGGTGGAGTCGCGGGTCGCCGCGGGGCGGGTGCTGGCGCAGGCGCCGCGGGCCGGCGCGCGCGTGGAGCCGGGCGCGGCGGTCGACATCGACGTCGCGGCGCCGGCGCAGGTCGCGATGCCGAACCTCGTCGGACACGACGAGCAGGCCGCCATCCGCCGGCTCGCCGCGGCGGAGCTGACGCTCGGCCGCGTGCGCCGCCGGGAATCCGACCAGCCGGAGGGCACCGTCGTCTCGCAGTCGCCCGCCGCGAACCGCCGCGCGCGGATCGGCACGGCCGTCGACCTGGTGGTGGCGGCGCCGCGGATCGCGCGCGTGCCCGACCTGCTGGGCCACGACGCCGCGAACGCCGAGCGCCTGCTCTCCGCGGCCGACCTGCGCCGGGGCCGCGTGCGGCGGCAGGAGTCGCGGCAGCGCAGCGGAACCGTCCTGTCGCAGGCCCCGCCCGCGCAGACGCAGGTCGCCCCCGGCACCGCGGTCGACTTCGTCGTGGCGGCGCCGGTCCTGGTCCGCGTCCCGAACCTCCTGGGTCGCGGCGCGGGCGCCGCCGACGCACGCCTCGGTCGGGCGGAGCTCCGGCGCGGGCAGACCAGCACGGAGGAGTCCCGGGAGCCGGAGGGGACGGTGATCCGGCAGGCGCCGGGCGCGGGCGGGCGCGCCCCCGCCGGCTCGGCGGTCGACCTGGTGGTCGCCGTGCCGGTGACGGTGCTGGTGCCCGACCTGCTGGGACTCGACGAGACGGCGGTCGCGACCCTGCTGGCCGGTCGGGAGCTCGACGCCGGCATCGTGGAGCGGCAGCGGTCGGACCGGACGCCGGGCACGGTCCTGGCCCAGGAGCCGGCGGCGGGAACGCGCGTCGTCCTCGGCACCGCGGTCGCGTTCGTGCTGGCGATACCGCCGCCGGTGGTCCTGCCGGACCTGGCGGGCCTGCCGGAAGCGGAGGCCCTCGACGCCCTCGCCGGTGCCGACCTGGCGGCCGGCGCGCTGGAGTACCGGGAGTCGGCGGCGGAAGCCGGCCTCGTGCTGGAGCAGTGGCCGGCGGCGGGGCAGACGGTGGACGTCGGGTCCGCCGTCGACCTCGTGATCGCGGCCGTCGAGACGGTCGAGATCCCCAACCTCGTGGGACTGCCGGTAGACGGCGCCCGGCAGGTGCTGGACGCGCTGCGCCTGACCGTCGGATCCGAGACCCGGCGGCCGTCGCGCACGGACGCGGAGGGAACGGTCATCGACCAGGACCCGCCCGCCGCGGTCCGCTTCGCGGTCGGCTCGCCCGTCGACCTCGTCGTCGCGGAGCCGGCCCTGGTCCGCGTGCCGGAGATCGTCGGCCTGGCGATCGACGACGTGGACGGTGCGCTGGCCGGCGCCGGGCTCGCGGCCGGACCCATCGAGCCGCGCTTCTCCCTGGCGCAGGGCGGCGCCGTGCTGGCGCAGGCGCCGCCGGCCGGTGCGGTCGTCCCGGTCGGCACGACCGTCGCCGTGGGCGTGGCCCGCGATCGCATGACGTGGGCGGGCCCGCTCGCGGCCGGGCTGCTGCTGGTGGCCCTGCTCGCCGGGCGCGCGCGGAGGCGGCGGAGGCGCAGGACCGTCCCGCCCGCGCCGGCTCCCACACCCCGCGCGCCGTCCGCCCCCGCGGGATCGTTGCTGACAGCAGGGTCGGCGACCGCGGCCGGGCCAGCGGTCGTAACCGGGCCAGCGGCCGGAGCCGGGCCGGCGGGCGCAACCGGGCCAGCGGCCGCAACTTGGCCGGCGGGCGCGACCGGACCGACGGCCGCACCGGCGCCGGCGGAGGCTGCAACCGGGCCGACGGCGGCGCCAGGGGGCGCGACCGAGCCGGCGGCCGTGACCGGTCACGCGGCCGCGACGGGGGCGAACATGACGGAGCCGGGGGTGAGCGTTCGCGCGATGCCGGACGCGGGCACCCAGCGGGTGGCCCCGGGAGCGCCGCCCGCATCCGGAGCCGTCGTGCGCTGCCGGCTGCGGATCGACGGCGGCACGCAGCGGATCGCGGTCGGCGGCACGGCGGACAACTGGGGCCGGCTGGTCACCGGCGAGCGGCGGCAGACGTGACGCATTCGACGCCCACGATCGGCGACATCTTTCGCACCGCGGATCGACGGCGGCACGCAGCGAACTGCGGTCGGCGGAACCGCGGACAACCGGGGCCGGCTGGTCACCGGGGAACGGCGGCAGACGTGACGCACTCGACGCCCACGATCGGCGACCTGTTCGCACTGCGGATCGACGGCGGCACGCAGCGGATCGCGGTCGGCGGAAACGGCGGGCAACCGGGCCGGCTGGTCGCCGGGGAACGGCGGCAGACGTGACGCATTCGACGCCCACGATCGGCGACCTCTTCGCGCTGTCCGACGCCGCGGGCGCCGCCGCGCTCGCCGGCGCGCTGGAGTCGAGCCCGGCGCTCGCGACGCTCGCGGGAGGGCTCGCCGGCGCGGCGGGTCCCGATGCCTGGCGCCACGCGGTGTACGGCGTCGCCGGGGCGATTCCCCACCTGCTCGACATCGAGGTCGGCACGCTCCTGGTGGGGGCCTGGGCGGGGGAAGGCGAGCTCGGGCGCTACACCGACGACCAGCGCTACCCGCCCGGCGAGGTCGTGCAGGTCGAGCTGACGTCCCACGTCGTCACCTCCGAGCACCGCCCCGGCGTCGAGCTGATCGTCCACGACCAGCCGCACGGGCAGCTCCACCTCACGGTGTCGGTGACGCTGCAGGTGGAAGGGGCGTCGCTCACGATCACGGACGGCAAGATCTGGCAGGCCGCGGCCGGCGCATGCACCGCCAACGGCCGCATCGCCTGCGAAGGCCAGGTGCTGGCCGAGTTTCCGCCCACCCGCGCGGAGCTGCCGGCGCCGCTGGTGTTCGCCGAGCCCGTACCCATCGTGCCGGGTCCGGCCGGCTGGGACGAGACGCCCCTGACCTGACCGGAGGGTCCGCCTCCGGCGGCAACGTTGTGCGGACCGAACCGCGAAAGAGGAGACGCTCATGTCCGATTCCTGGAAGCGCCTCGCCGCCCTCGTGCTCGCCGCCTCCTGCCTCTCCGTCCAGCCCCTCGCGGCGGAGGAGGAACTGGGCGCGGAAGATCACGCCGAGATACGCCAGCTCTACGCGCGGTACGTGCAGGCCATCGACTTCGGCGACGCGACCGCGTGGGCCGACACCTTCACGCCGAACGGCTCCTTCGGCGATTCCGTCACCGGCCGCGACGCGCTCGTCGCGTTCGCCGAGCGCTACCACGAGGAGAACGGAAGCGAGCCGCGCCACTGGTACAGCGCCCTCATCCTCACGCCGACCGCCGGCGGCGCCGAGGGCCGGTGCTACGCCCTGACGTTCAATTCGGGCACCCGGGACCTCATGTGGACCGGGACGTACCGGGACGTGCTGGTCGAGACCTCCGAGGGCTGGCGGTTCTCCTCCCGGCACCTCACGATGGACACCCCGGCCGACCGCGAGTAGCAGGTCTCCCTTGGGCCGCCCGGCGACGGGCAGCGGCCGAGCGGGCCGGCACGAGCCGCGGCCGAGCGGGCCTGCCGCGCAATGCGGTGACACGGCGTCGCCGCTTGCCGGGGCCACCGAGAAGCAGGCGATCCGGCCGCGCAGAGGGGCCGGCATCGACAGCAAGCGGGCGGCGACGCCGGTCCGAGGGCGTCCGAGGGCCCTCGCACCGCGCAACCGCACAAGGAGCGTCGTCATGAACGCCAGGCTCATCATCGTTCTCGTCGCCATCGGCGCCGGCCTCGCCGCCGGCAGCACCCCCGGACGCGCCCAGGACCTGCCGCGGGCGACCCCGGAATCGGTCGGCCTCTCGCCGCAGGGGCTGGACGAAGCGACGCGCGGGCTGCAAGCCCACGTGGACGCCGGAGACATCGCCGGCGTCGTCGCCGCCGTCGCCCGGCGCGGCCGGCTCGTCTACCTCGAAGCCCTCGGCGAGCTGGACCGCGAACGCGACCTCGCCATGCGCGACGACGCGCTGTTCCGCCTCTACTCGATGACGCGCCCCATCACCAGCCTGGCCGCGATGATCCTCTGGGAGGAGGGCCGCTTCGCGCTCGACGACCCCGTCTCCCGGTACCTGCCCGAGTTCGCGGACCAGCGGGTCTTCGCCGACGCGGCCAACCCCGACATGGCCGCCACCCGCCCGCGGCGCGGCGAGATGACCGTCGAGCACCTTCTGCTGCATACGTCCGGCCTCGGCAGCCGCGGCTCGCCCATCTACCGCGCCGAGCAGGTCCGCCTGCGTTCCATCCCGCTGCCGCAGATGGTGAGCAACGCCGCCCGCGTGCCCCTCTTCGAGGACCCGGGGACGCGCTGGCGCTACGGCATCTCCACCACCATCCTCGGCCGGCTGGTCGAAGTCTGGTCCGGCCGGCCGTTCGACGAGTTCCTGCGGGAGCGCGTCTTCGAACCGCTGCGGATGACCGACACCGTGTTCCGCGTCGATGCCGGCCGCGCCGACCGCTTCGGCCCCGCCTACCGCCCCGGCCTCGACGGCGCGCTGCGGCCGCACGCCATAGAGGCCGTGCCCTTCACCGACCCGCCCGCCCTGATCGAAGGCGGCGTCGGCCTGGTCTCCACCGTCCGCGACTACCTCCGCTTCGCCCAGATGTTCCTCGACGGCGGCGCGCTCGACGGCGTGCGTGTCCTGCAGCCCGATACCGTCACCCTGATGACCGCCAACCGCATCCCCGACGCCCTCCTGCCCATCGGCTTCGGCACCCCCCAACCCGGCCGCGGCTGGACCCTCGGCTTCTGCGTCGTCACCGACGCCGACGCCTCCCCCCTCCCCGTCCGCGAAGGCACCTTCTGGTGGGACGGCTCCGCCGGCACCCGCTTCTTCATCGACCCGGTGGAGGACATGATCACCATCATCATGGCCCCCGCGTCACCCGCCCACGGGAACGGCTTCCGGGAGGACTTCACCGAGGCGGTGTACGCCGCGTTGATCGACTGACGCTGCCGCCGCTCTGTCAGGCCAAGCGCCGATCCGCCCGGGTCGCCGGCCGACGACTTCCGGGCTCTCCTGATACGGGAGTGAGCGGGGTCGGGCTCGACTTCACAGGCTCGGGCGGGTACTTCTGGGACGTGAGAGGCATGCCCTGGAGGTGCGGTGCCCGGCCGACGGACGGCGCGTCAAGCCGTGCGAGCGCGGCTCCTTCGCTGCGCTCCGGCTGCAGCACCCCGACCGGCTGAAGCCTTCGGAGGAGCGGCGGCTGTCGGAGCTGCGACGAGCGAATCGCGCGCTCCACCGTGCCTACGAGCTGAAGGAGTACCTGGCGGCGATTCCCGAGCAGACGAAGCCCGCCTGGGCCTCGCGGTCTCGCCTGGCGCGGTTCGTGAAGCTGGCGATGGCGACAGGCCGGGCGACGGCATCAACAACAAGCTCCGGGTCATCGCCCGGCGCGCCTACGGCTTCCACTCGCCCGGTGCACTCATCCCGATGCTCTGCCTCTGCTGCGGAGGTATCGAACTGGCCCTGCCCACACTCCACACGCATTTGACGCGAGCAGCCAAAGGGATCCGCCTCGACAAACCGCCAGGTCTTCCGATGGACGGAAACGCAACGCTGTTCGTTTCGACGGCTCACCACGACGCGCCTGCTGCTGATCGCGCCCGCCGGGACCTTGTCCCGCTTCAGTCCCGTCTGGTGACATCCTGGCGAGTCTCAGAAGGCTCGTCATGGCGTCCGGCATCGTGACCGGATTCGCGATGGTTTGTCGCGCCGGCCGGGGGGCGCCGGGGTCGGCGCGTCCTTCGCGTCGACCCCGGCGCGGGCTGAGCAGCGCCTGGCGGCGTTGCAGCCGCTCGGCGGCATCGAGGAACGCACCGCGCCCGGCGTCGAGCGCCTGCTCGGCCTCCTCGGCGGTGAACACCGACCGGCCCGCGGCGAGGAGACCGCTGACGTAGCTCGACAGCCCGGATCGTCGGTCATGAAGCATGGTCGAGTATCCGCTCTACGCGCGGATTTTCCAACACGGGAATGGCGCCTCCTGGCGGCTCCCGGCCAACGACCTTTGGACGCAAGCGGGCGCCGGCCCGCGTGGTGGATCTGCGCCTCGCGGGCGGCGACCGCTGGCGCCGGCCCGCTCATCGGGGGCCGGTCGCGGCGGCGCTCCGGTCGTCGAGCGCGAGGGCGACGATCCGGTGCCGGTCGCGCACGTACAGCGTGCTCCCCACGAGGGTGGGCGGGGTCCACGCGTTCGCGGTCAGGACCGGCGCGCGCGCGTGCACCTGCATGCCGTCCAGCGTGACCGAGGCCACGGCCAGCTCCCCGTCCTCGTCGAGGAGGACGAGCAGGCCGCCGGCGTCCAGCATCTGCGCGCGGGCGAAGGCGCGTTCCCGCCACACCTCCGCGCCGGTCGCGACGTCGAGCGCGGCGACGAACGCCGGGCCGAAGTCGCCCGTGCTGGCCACCACGAGCCCGTCGATGGGCAGGGCGTTGCCGAAGTGCACCCGCATGCGGTTGTTGAACCAGACCTCCTCGGTCGCCATCCGGCCGCCGGTCCGCGACAGCCGGATCAGGCGGCTGCCGCCGTCGTAGCCCGACGAGAGGAACAGGGTGTCGTCGGCGACGCGGACCGGCATGCTGAGGTTGAGGCCCAGGTCGTTCGCGTGGGGATGGCTCCACAGCCGGCGCCCGTCGCGGGGGTCGAGGCCCACGAGCTCCTGCTGCCCGACCACCACGAGCTGGTCCTGGCCGTCGACCTCGATGAGCACCGGCGAGCCGGGCGCGAGGTCGAAGGCCGGGCTGCGCCACACGGTCGCGCCGGTCTCCCGATCGAACGCCACCACCCCGTGCCCGCTGCCGCCCAGCGGCAGGATGACGGTCCGGCCGTAGGCGATGGGGCTCGACGCGAACGCGTTGTACTCCGCGACCTCGAAGGCCGCGGCGAGGTCCTGCGCCCACCGCAGCGCGCCCGTCCGCGCGTCGAGCGCATGGAAGCGGCCGTCGACGCCGACCGCGAATACGGTATCGCCGGCGATCAGCGGCGTGGAGTAGGGGCCGGGGCCGGCGGAGTTCAGCCACACGTCGAAGTAGCCGTTGTGCACGAGCGGCGCCGGGTAGGCGTACTCCCAGCGCGTGGCGCCGGTGGCGGCGTCGAGCGCGATGATGACCTCCGTGTCGTCCCGGCGGTACATCGTGACGAGCCGGTCGCCGTCAGCGAGTATCGACGAATACCCCTCGCCGAGCGTCCGGCTCCAGAGCTGCGTCGGCCCGCCCTCGCCCCACGCGGTGGCAACCGCCCCGGCGTCCACGCGGAAGTTGCGGTGCGGACCGCCCAGTTGCCGCCAGCCGTCCGGTTCCCGGGGCGCAACGCGCTCGTCCGCTTCCGTCGACGCCGCCCTGTCGCGTTCCGCCGCCGCCGAGACGCGCGCCGCCTGCGCGCCCGCCGCCGACGCAAGGCCCAGGACCAACCCGCAGACGACGAACAGGACTCCGCTCAACCTTGTCATTCGCTTTCTCCATCGCGCCACCGCGGCCCGACCGTGCGGCAGCGTAGCACGCGGACCCGACCCGACGCCGGTGTCGTCCGTCACGAAGCCCTGCGCCGACGCCAGCGACTGCAGGCAACGTGGCCTGCGGTGAAGCGGGCCGCCGACCGTGATCCTTCGGTGCACCGCGCCGCAGATCCTGGGCTTCGGCGACCAGCAGTTCCGCGTCGTCCCCATCAAGGGCTTCTTCCGCCCGTCGGCCTGCATGCCCTTGACAGCATATGTGTTCGGCATCATATTGATGGCGTGGCTTGGGAAGTCGTCCTTCATCCGGACTTCGACCCGGAGTTCGACGCCCTGGTCCCCGAAGTACAGGACGAATTGCTCGCGCACGCGAAGCTCCTCGAAGCCTTCGGGCCGACACTGGGCCGCCCGCGAGCCGACACCCTCAAGGGGTCGCGCCACGCCAGCATGAAGGAGCTTCGCTTCACCGCCGACGGCGGGGTCTGGCGGATCGCTTTCGCCTTCGACCCCGAGCGCAAGGCCGTCCTGCGGGTCGCCGCCGACAAGTCGGGATCGCTGAGCGACGGCTCTACCGACGGCTGATCGGCAAGGCCGACGAACGCTTCGATCGGCACCTCGATCGCCTGAAGACCGCGAGGAGGACGAGATGAGCACGTTGACGGAGAGAATGGACCAGGTGCCTCCGGCGCGCCGGAAGAGGGTCGACGAGCGCGCCCGGGCGCTGATTGCCGAGGAGATGTCGCTACGCGAACTGCGCAGGGCGCGGAAGCAGACCCAGGTGCGCATCGCCGAAAAGCTCCGGATCAACCAGGAGAACGTGTCCCGTCTCGAACAGCGCAGCGACTTGCTGATCTCCACCCTCAGCGGCTACGTCGCGGCGATGGGCGGCAAACTGAGTCTCGTGGTGGAGTTCCCCGACCGACCGCCCGTGGCGCTGACAGGCCTTGCAGCGCTGGACGACACTCCGGAAAGCGACCCGTCCACGGCTTCCCGGGAGGCGTGGCGATGACCACCACGCCGCAGACCCTACCCCTCGCCAGCGAGGATTACCTCGTGATCCCCCGCGACGAGTACGAGCGCCTGCGCGCCGCCGCCGATGAAGACGCCGCCGACGTCGCCGCCATCCAGCGCGTCCTCGACGACCCCGACGAAACGTGGGCGCCGGCAGATCTCGTGCGCCGCATTCTCGCAGGGGAACACATCCCGAGCTCCTACGTCTCGGCCATCGAGCGCGGCGTCAAGCCCGGGTCGGTGAAGGCGATCAAGAGTCTCGCCCCCGCCCTCGACGTGCCGCTGGACGATCTCGTGTGAGCGCCACGCGCCGTGAGCAGCTCCAGGACTCACGCTGCTCGCGCTGCGATACGATACGGAATGGTGGACGCAGCAACCGTGGTCGCACGCGATTCAGGGCGGAGGACGAGGAAGAGGAGGCCGAATCCGTGATCGACATGTCAATCGTTGCGACCGCCACCGCGCCAATCACGATCGAATTGCCGACCGCGATCTCCATCGCAGCATGGATCATCGCCGTTCTCTTCGGAGCGCCGGCTCCGAGGGGGCGGTGCCGAGAAAGCGGATGAGCTCGGCGTTGACGATCTCCGGTACCTCTTCGTGCGGGTTGTGGCCCACGTTGGGGATGAGAAAGACCTCGCCGCGGGGCAGGATCCCGGCGGCCCGCCGCGCGTTGGCGGGGAAGTCCGGTCCGTCGATCTCGCCGCCGAGGATCAGCGTCCGCGCCCGGATGTGGGGCCAGTCGTTGACCACCGTGTCCATCGACCGCAGGTTGCCGCCGAGCCGGCGCACGTACGCCAGCCGCGGCCAGTCGCCGCTCAGCCGCTGGCCGTGCCGGATGCGGAGGTGCTCCAGGAACTCCGTCCTCCACTCGACGTAGCGGCGCGTGTCGGTCCGCACGTCGGCCTCATAGGCCTGCTGCAGATCCGGGTCGGCGTCGATCTCTCCGTCGAACGGGAGGAACCCGCGCCCCGGCCGGCGGTCCGTCAGGCCGATCTGGTTGATGGTGACCAGATGCGTCGTCTTCTCCGGGTAGAGGAAGGCGAACCGGGTGGCCATCTGGCCGCCGATCGAGTGCCCGACGATGGCGGCCTCGTCGATGCCGAGGTGCTCCAGGAGCCGGGCCGTGTTGGAGGCGTGCAGGCTCATGCTGTAGGGCAGGATCGGCTTGGACGACTTGCCCCACCCGAGGCGATCCTTCACGACGACGCGGTAGCCCGCCCCCGTGAGCGCCTCGATCTGGCTCTTCCAGTACCAGCCGTAGTAGCTGCCTCCGTGGTGGAGGACGACCGCCCGGCCGTTCGCCGGCCCCGCGGGCGCGACGTCCATGTAGGCGATCCGCACGTCCTGGCCGAAGACCCGGAAGTTCATGAACGCGACCGGATGCGGATACTCGAACCCCTCCAGGTTGATCGAGATCGGCCCCCACGCGGCGGGCGGCTCGGGCGGCGGGTGATCGGACTGCGCCGCGACCGCGCCCGGCAGCACGAGCGCCAGCACGGTCAGGAGCGCGAGCCCGGCGCCGGCGGGAGCGACGGGGCGTTCGGTCGTCATCGGTGGTTCCCCCCTCCGTTGCATGATCGAGTCCCATCGTATGCGACTCCGCACGTCGATGCGCAAGCCAGCGGCGCTGCAATGTCGTGGCCACGGCCCTGCGTACTCCCTCGGATCGCGCCGGCAGGGGCCGGGCCATGCTGGCAAGGCGTCGCCAGCACGGCTCACGGAGACGCGCACATGCGTAACGAGTCCGAGGCGGGCGCGCGTCTTCTCCGTCGGGGCTCTGCTCCAGGACCGGCAGGCGCTTGGGCAGGAGCTGCGCTCCAGCGTCATCGAGGACCTCGCATCTTCCTATGGGCCTTCGACCTGCCGGAGGTGGCTGGCGTCTTCTGTCCGCCGGCCTCGCCACGCAGCCGGCTGCCGTGGCCGCCGCCGACGTCATCTGGCCGCCGCCGTCGCTCGACGAGGCGATTGACACGGCTACACCGGGTCGCGCAAGACGACAGTTGCCGAACGCCCCGAGTCACTGCTGCCGGCCGACGGCAGCATCACTCCGGGCGCGCGGGCTCGGCGATCGAGGCGTTCCGATCCGCCACTGCGTGCGGCACGCGGTTCGCCTCCGCCCGGCAGGGCCAACATCGTCGGCGAGGCCCGTGGCCGAGCGGCCGACCGACTCCAGGTGCGAAGACCGGCCACGGCGACTCGCTCGCCATCGTCCACGCAACGATACGAGGCGGCGGTGTTGCGTCGGGCCACGGGCGCCTTGCAGGCATCCGACGCGCCGCCGTAGACGGTCTCGCGCCGCGGCTTGGTTGTGGCCCCCGCGGTTGCCGGAACGCCGGTTCGGCGGCTGGTGACGAACCAGGGTTCGGCGCACGAGGCAGACGATTCCGTTCGCGCCACCGGCGATCCAGGAGACCGCGCGCCTCACGCATCGAGATGCCGCTTCAAGAGCGACCCCACGCTGTTCACGATACGATACAGAATAGAACGGTGGGCGGCGCACGGCGGTTGCGCACCCGACTCAGCGAGCAGGACGAGTCGAGGGCGAGGAGGCCGGACGCCATGATCGACATGTCAATCGTAGCGACCGTTGCAGAGCCAATCACGATCGAATTGCCGACCGCGATGTCTATCGCCGTATGGACTATCGCCACTCTCTTCGGCATGGCCCTATGGTCATCAAGAACATCGTCACCGACAACAGAGACGATCACCAGACTCGAGACCCGGATGGACAGATTCGGCGACGATCTCGCCAAATTGCTCGGGTCGGTCGCCAAGATTGAAGCTCTCTTGCCGACGTCTTCCGAGCAAGGACGGCCAGATGATGCTGGTCTGACGGTAGCTTGGCCGCGCGCTGCCGCGCCGTCGGCCGAACTCGCCGTCTTGACGGCCGACTGTCGCGCGGGTTTGCTTTCCTCACGAGGACGGGCGGCCTGACGCTGACGGCCGGGTCGGCTAGGAGCGAGGAAGTAGTGACATGAAACAGACAGGTTCCCACGGCAACACACCCGTGAATTCCCGTCCCGGCGCACCGCAACGACATATCAAGGGCGCAGCGTCATTCACCGCAATGTGGGAGCACGATCCACTAGCGGCGCAGAAACAGAGAGAGAGGACGGAATGGAAGGAGCAACCGGGAAGAGAACAAGCGAAGCACCTACGGGAAATGTACTGGGCAGAGCTTGCGAAAGGCGGAGCGCGCGTACGGGGCAATAGGAGTGCAGTAGCGTGGCAAGCCGGAAGGACGGCCATGCAGGGGAATAGGAGCAACCCGGGCGACTACTTTACTGTAGTACTGGGGCAAGAGAAGGAGGAAAGCGGCATAGAGTGGGTTGAAGTGACGGAGGTGTTCGAGACAACGGCCATAGCAAAGAACGTGGATGGGTACATGCAGGGCGTGATACGAGGCAGGGGTGTGGATGCACAGGAGCGGATGTTGTTGGACTACATTACCGCGGGGGCTGCTACCGCATACCGGCAGTCGAAGATGGCTGACAAAGTCCTGTCCCAGATTCGGAGAAAGATATGTAAAGGGAGCTACAGGGGTCTACAAGAGCGGTGGGGGCGGGGCACCTTGGTGGTCGGATTGCCGCTGTGGAACAGTGTGCCAGCACGGAACAACCGGGAGAAGTGGGTTACAGTACGGAGGTTCTATGAGCGCATGCAAGCTGGCTTGGCGGACGTACGGGACGCGGAACTTGCGAGGGGGAGCAGTCCTTTCAAGCGAGTGGAGGTGATATGGGTGCCGAACAGGGAACAGTTACTGAAGCTGGTGGAAGGAAGGACCAAGCACTGGGCGGACATGCTCCCAATACTGGAGATGATGGACGAACGGACCATGCCAGACAGCGTGTACTTGAGCCTGTACGTTACAAGGCGAGGCGGGCGGCTGGGCAACGGATCCTTGGCGCGAGCGTGGAGTCGAGCGGAACAAGCGGCGGCGACGAGAACGGGTCGGGTACATACCAACCCGAAGAAGGGGACGAGATGCGGAAGGGGGAACCCGGAAAGAGATGACCTGGAGAAGCTTCTCAAGCTTACAGGTTGGAGAAGGGACAACTATTTTCTTATTCAGATCGGCACGATGATGAAGATGCGGACGGCAAAGCTGTTAGAGGTGTGCATCAAGGCGTGCGTTCAACGTTGGCGGTACCGAAAACACGGGTGGTTCCGGCAGGTAGCAAGGAAGTCAACGCAGCGCAGACTACTGCGGAATGGGCGCTGACCAAGGATCCTGCGCCGCCGCCGCGACGTTCTGCACTCTCGGTCGTGCCCCGATTCCGGCCCCCAGGCGGCAGCAGGGGCCGGGGCGCCGGCTGCGACGTCGGGCGGCCGCCGTCTCACTCGAACGCCGTCGTCAGGAGCTGTGCCGCTGCTTCCTTGAGGGCCTCGTCGGGGAACAGCTCCTCGTAGATGGCGACGGCGTCCTCCGGGCGGCGGAGATCGAGGTGTCGTACGAGCGTCCTGATGTCCTGCTCGTCCGCCCTGCGGGCGGCCAGCAGCTTCATCGCGAGCAGGTGCCTGGCGGATGCGCCGGTCACCGTCAGGTACGGTGACTGGAACAGGACCCGCGCCGTCGCGTCGGGTTTCCGCGGAATCGCCGTGGTGGCCTGCTCGTTGAGCCAGTTGTCGTCGAGGCCGTGCTTCCGGGCGACCTGGTGGACCGCCTCGATCATGCGCTGGTGTCCACTGTCGATCCGGGCGTCGACATCCAGGGTCGTGCGGTCGCGCGCGAACGCGAGGCTCATCGCGGCGCCGCCCACGACGTAGATCTGCACGCGCGTGCGGGTCCAGCGGAGCTCTTCCGACAGTTCCTCGAAGAGCCGGCGCAGCCTGGCGGCGTCAAGGGGCCCACGCATCCTGCTCGCCTCCCCGCGGGTCGAGGTCTCGCGGGTCGGGGACCGCGCCGTGGCGCAGGAACGCGGCGGGGGCGTACATCAGGGCGTTCATCCGGATCGCGGGCTGCGTGGCCGCGACCCAGGTGCGGTCCAGGAACCGCTCCGGCTCGTCGAGCCACGGCGGGACCGGGTGCCCGTGCAGGATCGCCAGGTGCTCGATCGTCGCGGCGAGCATCGCGTCCCACCTCGTGTGCGTCAGCGGGACGGGCGTCCGGAGGGCCTCGCGCTGCCTCTCCGCCGTTCGTGCGTGGAACCGCCTCGGGAGGTCGTGCACGATCCAGCGGTAGTTGTCGTCCTCGGGCCACCCCTCCCGCACGCCGAGCGTGTACTCCTCCAGGCTCCAGCGATCGGCCGCGTCCGGTGCGCCGTTGCTCATCGTCGCTCGTCGTCGGGCCGCGGGTTGCCCACGCCTACCGGGAACCGGCGGCCGCATCGGCCGTCCGCTCTGCCACCCGCGCGCCCGCCAGGATGTTCTCGAGGCCGTAGTTGCCCTCGTGACACGCGTACTCGTAGAGCAGGCCGTCGAGGCGCGTCATGGGGATCGATGCGGTCCAGGACCGCGTGTACTCCGTCGGATCGCTCACCGTGAAGCGGTAGTCGAGGGTCCCGTCGGCGGTCCGCGTGAAGCGCTCCTCGATGCGCGTGGCCTCGCCGGCGCCGAAGACGGTCAGGGCGCGGCCGTTCACCGGAATGAAGTTGGTGGTCTCGACGACCAGCGTGTCGCCTTCCCAGCGGCCGCGCGAGTCGCCCAGCCACTGGCGGATCCGCGCGTCCGCGTGCGGGCGGCCGTCGAGGGGAATGACGCGGGCGTCGTGGACCATCTCGACGAGGATCACGACGTAGCCGGGCGTCTGGAAGATCTGGTAGTTGTGGTTGTAGAAGCCGGGCATCATCGCGCCGGGCATGCCGCGGGAGATGCAGCGCTCGTAGAGGTTGCGGTCCTCCGGTCCGGCCGGCTCCCGGCTGCGGTACGCCTCGCGCCCGGGGCGGCGCTCGGCCTCGGCCGGCGTCAGCGGCGGCAGTCGCCCGTCCGGCGGGTCGACGATCAGCGACGTGCGCGCCATCCGGACGCCGCGCTCCACCCAGAAGTTGTTGTACGAGCCGGTCTCCCCCGTCCCCGGGTCGATGCCCCGCTGCTCGCGCGCCACGTCTCCCGCCTCGTCGCGGGCCGCGCGCTCCTCGTCGGTCAGGAACTCCCGGTCCGCGAGGTCGGCGGGCCGTTCCAGCGGGGTCGTCGTGGTGTTCGTCCAGCGACCCTGCAGGTCCGGGTCGCCCCACGCGGTGCGGGGCGCCGCCGAACCGCCCGCCCCGCCCGCGGAGGGCTGGGTCGGAGCATCCGCTGGCGACTGGGCTGGAGCGCCGGCCGGCGGCTGGGCCGGAGCATCCGCCGGCACCAACGCCACGAGCGCCGCCGCGACGAACGCCGCCACGAGATGTCGCTGGGTCATCCCTGCCTCCCTTCGCTCCCGGCTGGCGGTCGTCCCTCCGGGGAAGCCACATCATGAACGTGAACCCCGGAGTGCGCAAGACCGGGTGGCCGCCGGCAGGACCATCCCACGCTCTGCGCCTTCGTTGACGGTGGTCCTCGGGGCGGCTGGAGGTGAGCGATGCGTTGACGGATCCCATCGTTCACGGCCTGGGCTTCGGCGCCATGCGCGATTGGGTCTCCTTCGCGCGCTACCTTCCCGCCGACGATCGAGGCACGCCCAACCCGCTCTTCGTGGACGGGATGCCGGCGCTCCGCTCTCCACGATGGGCAAGGCCGTTCGGGCGGCCGGCTTCGCCGAAGGCGACCTGTGCGGCGTGAACGGCTCCCTGATTCCGTTCCCGCGGACGAGGGACGAGCGGACGGCGCGGGGCGACTCGCGGCTCTCGCTGGAGGAGCGCTATCCGGGCAGCGAGGCGGAGTACGTGCGGCGGTACGGCGCAGCGGCGGACGCGCTGGTCGCCGAGCGGTACCTGCTGCCCGCCGACGCCGAGACGCTCAAGAAGTCCGCCGCCGCCGCGTGGCGCGCGGCCATCGCGGCAACGGACGAGGATCCGCAGTAGGAGTCTGCGCCGTGAACGGCGCGGACTCCTGAAGGATTGGGTTGGGCGCCGAGCGGAGGCCGCAGCGCGACCTCGCGGTCGCGGCGACGAACGGCGGGCGAGCGCTCCAGCGCCGAGACGCGAACCGGCAGGCGACCACCCTGCGCGCGACACGTCGGCCGTAGCCTCCGTCCGCGCGTGTTGCTTGCGCGGCGGAGGCACGGTCGGGTCGCCCGGCGGCGGGTGCGGACGGGGAGCCGGCCACACCGCGCCCGTCGAAGGCGTGCTTCGGCGGCGGATGCCTCACGACGCGATGTTCAGCGCCCCGAGATCGACGGACCGCCCGGACAGCGAAGGGAGCAGCGCCCGCGCGTCGGCGGGCAAGGTGGGTTCCGCTACGAGAGCATGAGCCAGAGCTGTCGCACGAACTGCAGATAGGTGGACCGACGGTTCCGTTGAGAACGCCCGGCGGTGGTCACCCGTCGGACCGCGCGACGGGGGGCTTCCTGGCGAAGCGGCGCGGGGGAGAGCCGCAGCCGCGGGTGGGCATTCCGGGCGACGGGCCTCCCGTGTGTCTGTCGTCGTGTCGGCATGGGTTGGTTTCCTTTCCTTGTGGGTGGACCATAGGCAGTGCTGCTCGGAGCACCGCCCAACTAACCAGTTTAGCAGACCGCGGCGGGCTTGTGGTTCGACGACGCCGGCGCGATCCCTGTCCGAGCTGACGAGGGATTGGTCGGCGCAATTCTGGTAGCTTGGCCCATGCCAACGCCAGCCGTCTCCGACGCCGCACGCGCACGGGCCGCCAGCTCCCGAAGCGACCCCGACGCCGCGCGGATCCACCCCAGCGCCCTGATCGCACACGACACGCGGCTCGCGCCCGACGTCATCGTTGGCCAGGGCGCCCTCGTGGGAGTCCGCGCCCACCTGAGTTCCGGGCTTACCGCGAAAGCGGTGCGGTTCGAGGGCCTGACGCCGGCGTTCATCGGCGGCCGGATGGACCGCGCGGCGCCGCCTCGAACAGCCAGATGTCGCCCGCCTGCACGAGCTCCCGGCTGATGTCGTAGGTGTACTTGTCGGCGATCGAGGCGGTGATGGCTTCGAGGATCGGACCCGAGTCGATGCGCCGGAGCTGGCGCTCGTAGCGCTTGCCGTCGATGCGCAGCACGGCCCGGCCGTCGCGCTCGGCCTGGCGGGGCCAGCTCTTCCACAGCCGGCCGACCGGGCTGCGCATGTAGGCGGAGAAGACGTACAGCTTGCCGTCGTGCTCGCCGACCCAGATGGTGCGGGACCGCGGCGGGTCCTCCAACTGCAGCTCGATGGTCGCGACGTCGTTGGTGAAGCTCCAGTCCGGCTCCGGGCCGGTGTGGAGCTCGCCCGACACGAGGGGTCCGCCCGAGAACAGGAAGTCCGAGCCGTCCGAGAGGCGTTGCTTCGCGGCGGCGGTGAGGACCGCGGTGACCGGGATCAGCAGGAGGCAACCGACCACTATCAGCGCCCTGGTTGCTAGATGCATGGTTCGCCCAGTCTAACACCGCCGGAACGTTGGCCCGGATCGACCCCCGGGCGGGCCGCCGCAGGGCTGCCGGACCGAATCGGAACGACCGGCTTTCGAGATCGAAGCAGCGCCTGAGCTGATCTCCAGCAGGTCCGCGCGGTTGACCTCTGCATTCGCAGATGACACCGTTTCTTCCCGGTGCTGGCCAGTACGACGCTTGGGGTGGGCGGGATGCGAACCGACGCACGGCGCGGCGCGGGGACCCGGAGGCAACTGACGCTGCCCTTCCTTCCCGGGCGTGGCGGTCAGCACCGGCGTCGCCGGCACCCGGCCCGCCCGTGGCTGGTGCCGGCGCTGGCGCTGGCGTTGCCGTGGGCGGCGGCGCAGGCGCCGGCCGCGCAGCCGACCGCCGCCGCAGCCGACGGCGCCGAGCGGCCGGTGGTCATCCAGGGCCCGCCGCCGCCGGAGCCGCCGGCCGTCTTCACGCGCGACGCCGCCGGCCGCATGACCATCCGGGCCATCCGCCTCGCCGAGCCCTTGAACATCGACGGAACGCTGGACGAGACCCTCTACCGAGACGTGCCCGGGCTGACCGACTTCGTGCAGATCGAGCCGGTCGAGGGCGCGCCGGCCACCGAACGGACCGAGGTGTGGCTGGCGTTCGACGGCGACAACGTCTACATCAGCGGTCGTTGCTGGGACTCGGCGCCGGAGTCGCGCTGGATCGCCAACGAGCTGCGCCGCGACAGCTTCAACATCGCCCAGAACGAGTACATCGACATCGTGCTGGACACCTTCTACGACCGGCGCAACGGCATCAATCTGACGGTCAATCCGCTCGGCGGCCGGATGGACGGGCAGATCACGGACGAGCGCGACTACGCCGCCGACTGGAATCCCGTCTGGTCGGTGCGGGCGGGCCGGTTCCCCGGCGGGTGGACGTTCGAGTCGGCGATTCCGTTCCAGTCGTTGCGCTACCGCCCGGGCCGCGCGCAGGTGTGGGGGTTCAGCCTCACCCGCCAGGTCCGCTGGAAGAACGAGCTGTCGTCGCTCGTGCCGCTGCCCATCTCGCGCGGCATCATGCTGATATCGCAGGCCGCGACCGTGGTCGGCATCGAGGCGCCCGACGACGGCGGGCGCGTCCTCGAGATCAAGCCGTACGCCATCGGGGACCTGACGACCGATCGCGGCGCGGTGCCGGCGCTCTCGAACGCGCTGCACGCCGAGGCGGGGCTCGACGTGAAGTACGCGCTGACGCAGAACCTGGTGGCGGACGCCACCGTCAACACCGACTTCGCGCAGGTGGAAGTGGACGAGCAGCAGGTCAACCTCACGCGCTTCGGCCTGTTCTATCCCGAGAAGCGCGAGTTCTTCCTGGAGAACCAGGGGGTGTTCGCGTTCGGCGGAGCGGCCGGCAACCTGTTCGGGGCCGCCGGCGTCAACGTGCCGATTCTGTTCTACAGCCGCCGCATCGGTCTGGAGGAGCGCGGCGGCGTCGCGGCCGAGGTGCCGATGGAGGCGGGCGGGCGGCTGACCGGCCGGGTCGGCCCGTTCAGCGTCGGCGCGCTGCACATCCGGACCGGGAACCAGCCGCGGACCGACACGGTCGCCACGGACTTCTCGGTGGTGCGCGTCAAGCGCGACGTGCTGCGCCGCAGCAGCATCGGGGCGCTGGCGGCACGGCGCTCGGTCTCGCGCCGGGGCCCGGGGGCGAACGACACGTACGGCGTGGACGGGACGTTCTCGTTCTACGACGACCTGAACGTCAACACCTACTGGGCGCGCACCGCCACCGCCGGGATGCAGGACGAGCTCAGCTACCGGGCGCAGCTCGACTACGCCGGCGACCGCTACGGCGTGCAGCTCGAGCGGCTCGTGGTCGGACGCGGCTTCAATCCGGAGATCGGGTTCCTGCGGCGGGACGACTTCGAGGGCAGCTTCGGCGCGCTGCGCTTCAGCCCGCGGCCCGCGGGGATCGAGGCGATCCGGCAACTGACCTGGGAGGGCCGCGTCGACCACATCGCGGATCGCGCCGGCCGGCTGGAGACACGCGAGCAGATCGCGAACTTCGGCATCGAGTTCGAGAACAGCGACCAGTTCGACGTCCTCTATACCCGCAGCTACGAGTTCCTGAAGCAGCCGTTCCGGATCGCGCCGGAGGTCGTGCTGCCGGTCGACGGCTACGACTTCCAGCAGGTGGAGGTCAGCTTCGCGTTCGGCGCGCAGCGGCCGTTCGCCGGCTCGCTCGGGGTCGTGCGGGGCTCGTTCTACGGCGGGGACAAGACCACCGTCAACCTGGCCCGCGGAAGGTTGGAGATCACGCCGCGGCTGTCGCTGGAGCCGAGCGTCTCGTTCAACTGGATCGACCTTCCGCAGGGTCGCTTCTCGACCGAGCTGTTGACGACTCGGACGACGTACACGCTGTCGCCCCTGATGTTCGTCAGCGCGCTCGTGCAATACAACTCCAGCAGTGCGTCGCTCGGTGCGAACGTGCGCCTGCGCTGGGAGTACCACCCGGGCAGCGAGCTCTTCGTCGTCTACAACGAAGCGCGCGACACGCTGCGGCCGGGGCGTCCCGAATTGCGGGACCGCGCGCTCATCATCAAGATCAACCGGCTGTTTCGGCGGTGAGTCGGCTGCGGTCCTCCGGTCGGCCGGTTGTCCCGCTGCGACACGCTCGCGCCCGGGCACGGGAAGATCGACACGGCCGATCCGGTGCCGTACACTGGCCGGAACGCGATGGGCGACCCGCGACGACGGGTCGCAACTGGGGCACGACGGGTGTCTGTTGAGTCGACCGCTTGTTGGCCCTGTCGCCCGGGAGAATCTGGAGTCGCTGATGTCTGACCGCCGTACGCGCCGCCGGATGCTCGCGGCGCTCGCCTGCGCCGCCGCCTGCTGCCTGACCGCGGTGCTCGACGCCGAGGACTGGCCCCAGTGGCGCGGCGCCGACCGGGCCGCCGTGTGGCGCGAGACGGGCATCGTCGAGCGCTTCGCCGAGGGCGGGCTCCTCGTGAAGTGGCGCACCCCGGTGCGCGCCGGCTTCGCGGGGCCGGCCGTCGCCGGCGGACGCGTCTTCGTCCTCGACTACCAGGAGACGCCGGGCACCCGCACGATGGACGGCCGCGAGCGGCTCGTGGCGCTCGACGAGGAGACCGGCGCCGTCCTCTGGACGCGGGAATGGCCGGCCACCTACCGCAACATCGTGCCGGTGTTCGCCACCGGGCCGCGGGCCACGCCGACCGTCGACGGCGACCGCGTCCACGTCCTCGGCGCGGCGGGCATGCTGTCGTGCTTCGACGCCGCCACGGGCGATCTCCTCTGGCAGATCGACACCGTGGCCGAGTACGACGTCACCGTGCCGGTCTACGGCGTCGCGCACTCGCCGCTCGTGGAGGGCGATCTCCTGATCACGCTGCTCGGCGGCGAGCCCGACGCCATGGTCGTGGCGTTCGACAAGGCGACGGGCGCCGAGGCGTGGCGCGCGCTCGACACGAACTCGGAGGCCGGCTACTCATCGCCGATCGTGACCACCGCCGGGGGCGTGCGGCAGTTGATCGTCTGGCACCCGGCCGGGGTCACGTCGCTCGACCCGGCCACCGGCCGCACCTGGTGGGAGCACGACTTCCCGCTGGCGAGCGGACTGACCATCGGCACGCCGGTCCGCAGCGGGCGCTACCTGCTCATCACGCAGGTGGAGAACGGCGGCCTGATGCTGGCCCTCAACGCCGACCGCCCGGCAGCCCGCCCGGTCTGGACCGGCGCCAACCCCAACCGCACCGACCGCCCGGTACAGCGATCGATGACGTCGACGCCCATCGTCGTGGGCGACGCGATCTACGGCCTCAACAGCTACGGCGAGCTGCGCGGCGTGGACGCGACGACCGGCGAGCGGCTGTGGTCGAGCGACCGGCTCGTGCCGCAGGACCGCTGGGCGAGTTCGCACCTCGTGCAGCACGGGGACCGCGCCTTCATCTCCGTCGAGACCGGCGACCTGGTCATCGCCCGCTTCACGCCGGCCGGCTACGAGGAGATCGACCGCACGCACCTGCTGACGCCCACCACCCGCACCCGGGGCGGCGGCTCCGGCCGCTGGAGACACGTCGATCGCCCGGTCCTGTGGGCGCACCCGGCGTACGCCAACCGCCACGTCATCGCGCGCAACGACGCCGAGGTCGTGCGCCTGTCGCTGGCCGCCGCGGACTACGAGTAGAGCGCAACGTGGCTGGCCCGCGCGGCGGCGGCTCTTGCCACGGCGATGCGAGTCCTTCACGTTGCGGACCGGCTGAGCGACCGGGGAGGCGCCGACCTGGCGCTTCTGGGCCTGGTCGACGCCCTCGCGGCCGGTCACGAGCAGCACCTGGCCGTGGGCCGTGACGACGGCGTCGTGCGCCCGCCGTGCCCGGTGACCGTCGTCCCGGGGCTCGACGCCAGGACGCGCGCGGGCGCCGATCTCGACCCGCTGCTGGAGCGGCTGCGGCCGGATCGGGTGCACGTCCACAACGTGGTCAATCCCGCGGTGCTGGACTGGGCGGCCGGCGTGGACGCGGTGGTGACCATTCAGGACCACCGCTTCTTCTGTCCGGGGCGGGGCAAGTGGACGGCGGACGGGCGTGTCTGCGGCGAGGCGATGGGACGCGAGACGTGCGCCGGGTGCTTCGACGACCCCGGCTACTTCGAGGCCGTCCTCGAGCTTACCGCCGAGCGGCTGGAAGCGGTGCGGAGGCTGCGGCTCACCGTGCTCTCGTCGTACATGAAGCGCGAGCTGATGCAGGTCGGGATCCCGGCCGGCCGCATCTCGGTCGTACCCCCGGTTGCCTACGGCCTCGACCGGGACGCGGAGGCCGACGGTCCGCCCTGCGTCCTCTTCACCGGCCGCGTGGTCGAGGCCAAGGGCATCCGCGAGGCGATGGAGGCCTGGCGTCGCTCCGCGTCCCCGCTGCCGTTCGTCGTGGCCGGCACGGGATCGTTGCGCTCCGCGATCGAGACCGAGGGCGTCGAGGTGCTGGGCTGGCTCGACCGCCGGCGCCTCTCCGCCGCCTACCGGCGCGCCGCCGTGGTCGTGATGCCCTCGCGCTGGCAGGAGCCGTTCGGTATCGTCGGGCTGGAAGCCCTCACGCTGGGTACCCCGGTGGCCGCCTGGGACGGCGGCGGGGTGCGCGAATGGCATCCGGGCGGCGAGCTGCTGGCGCCCTGGGGCGACATCGACGGGCTGGCCGGGGCCCTCCGCCGCGCGCCGGGGCAGGGAGTCGATCGCCCTCGCGGGTTCGAGCCCCAGGATCTCGTCCGCCGGCTCGACGCGGTGTACAGAGGGTGCGCGGCGAACCGGGGAGAGGGGGACGAAGGCCAGTGAGGTCCGGACATGGCACTTGGCGAAGGGGCCGTCGACGCCGCGTCCCTTCTCCTGCGGCGCCGGCGATGACGTCGGCTGGGAACGGCTGGGAACCGATACCGTGGTAGGACGGTGCGGGATACTGGTCGCAGCGCCGTGCCAGCCGGGCCCCGGGCTGACGATGCCGCTCCCAGGGACGCAGCGTCGCGATCAGGGATGGTGTTCGCGCGGGTCCGCGGAGAGGTCCAATGAGAACCACGATGATTATCGCCCTCGTGATCGTCTCGCTGTCGTCGGCGAGCGCGCCGGCCCAGACTGCGCCGGCAGACCCCAATCCGCTGCTCGGCACCTGGACGCTCAACGTCGAGAAGTCCAGCATCGACTACGCGCCCTTGCCGCGAGACGAGAGGCGGACCTACCGGGCCGCGCCGAACGACGGGATGGTCTTCCGCGTGGAAGGAACGGACGGCGACGGCGCCTCGTACGCCTACGGGTCGACCGCGGCAGTCGATGGACGCGAGTATCCGATGCCGGGAACCGGAACCCGCAACGGCGGTGACGCCGTCTCCTGGAGCCTCTTCGATCCCCGGACCGTCCATGCCGTCGTGAAGAGGCTGGGTGACGTGGTGAACCGGGTGGTGCTCTCGGTATCGAACGACGGCATGGTGCTGACGATCACGGAGAACGGGACCGGCCCGGACGGGTCCCCGACGCAGGGAGTGAGGGTCTACGACCGGCAGTAGGTCCGCTGGACGGCGGGGTAGTGCGGCGACGGGTGGGCTCCCAGGTGGCTCCCCGTGGTCCGGCGTCGACGACCTCGCGCGAGCTCCGCCTGACGGGATCGAGATCGACACCGACAACGGCTCCGCGCCCGGACGGTGATCGTCAAGCCCGGGCCGCTTGGTGTCGTCCGGAGTTGACGAGATCACGCAGGCGCCTCCGGCGCGGTCAAGGTGACCTCGGCGAGGCCGAGCGTCTCGGAGCGGGCGGTCACGCGGCACGGCGCGGACGTTGCCCCCGCGCGGACAGGCTGGCGCAAGGGCCGGGGCGGTCCCCACGCTCCCACCAGCACGAGCTGGCCGGCCTCGAGGCGCTGACCGTGGCGCGCCAGCTAGGGCACGGCGGGGAGCACGTCGTCGGGCCAGCGGCGATCCGACCATGCATCGACGCGCGCGCCGTCGACCTCCAGCGCGAGATCCACCACCGTTCCGGCCGGCGGGGGCACGACGCCGGCCGAGCGCACGACGCCGGCATGGATCGCGTTGTTGGCGATCAGCTCCGGACCGGTCGGGTCGCCGCCCCTGAGCACCAGGTTGTGCAGCTCGACGGCCACCACGACTTGGGCAACCGCGGCCGCGACGCTGGCCACCCCACGCACGTCGCGGTCCACGTCACGTCCCAAGCTGACGCCCACCTCGGCCTCGACGGCGACGTTGGCGAAGTCCCCTTGCGACAGGGTCGTCCCGCTCCGATGCTGTTCGCCGGACCACAGGCGGCCCCACACGGGATGGGCGACCCCGTGCCGGGCCTGGTTGACGGGCGCCACGCAGCCAATCTTGTAGCCGGCCACGCGCTCCCCCCGCGCCTGTCGCTGCTCGGCGACGCGCGCCTGGAGCCGATACGCCTCGCCAATCGACAGGCGGAGCCCCTCGGCGAACGGCGTCCCCGGGATGTGCCGGTCGTAGTCGCGGAGCATCCGCGCCGCAAGCGCATCAAGGTCGAAGGCGGCGTCCTCCATGACTGGACCGCGAAGGGCGCTCAGTCACCCGGTCGTCGGCGCTCACGGCAGGGCGAAGACGAACAGGTTGTTGCCGCTGCTCGGCCGCAGCTCCGGCGTCAGGTCCAGGAAGCGGCCGTAGCCCACGCTGACGGCCACGTACTGGCGGCCGTCGACTGCGTAGGTGATGGGGAAGCCGGAGACCGGCGAGCCGAGGTTGATCTCCCAGAGGATCTCGCCGGTCCGGTCGTCGAAGGCGCGGAAGCGGCCGTTCACGTCGCCGCCGAAGACCAGTCCGCCGCCGGTGGCGGCGAGGGCCATGGTGGCGGCCCGCTGCTGGTGGTTCCAGACCACTTCGCCCGTCTCGGCCGAGATCGCCTGCACGCTCCCCACGTCGTCGTAGCCCGGCGCGATCTCCGGGCGCCACGCGATGGCGTAGAGCCGGCGCGCCTCGTCCTGCTCGTCGGGCGCGGCCATGGCCCGCATCCGCGAGCAGACGTTGCGCAGCGGCATGTACATCGTATTGGTGCGCGGCGAGTAGGCGCCCGCCTCCCAGTCCTTGCCGCCGCTCGCGTGCGGGCAGGCCAGCACCGTCTGCCCCGCCGCGGTGAAGATCAGCTCCGCGTTCTCGGTCACCGCGCCGGTCGCCCCGTCGATGCCGCTCACCACGTTCTGCACGATGGTCGGCGTGGCCCACAGGAACTCGCCGGTCTCCCGGTCGAGGGTGTAGACGATGCCCGTCTTGCCGGGGATGCCGGTCACCACCCGGCGCACCTCGCCGGGGTTCAGCCGCGGGTTGATCCAGCTCACCGCGGACGGGTCGGGCCGCACGGCGGTATCGACCAGCAGGCGCTCGAACGGGTGGTCGAGGTCCCAGTGGTCGTTCATGTGCTGGTAGTGCCAGACGATGGCACCGGTGTCGCCGTCGAGGGCCAGCGTCGAGTTGTGGTAGAGGTGCGTCAGGTCGGTCCCGCCGAGCATGTACTTCGGGGCCGGCGACGTGACCGACGTGCCGACGTAGACCAGGTTCAGCTCCGGGTCGTAGCTCGGCACCATCCACGAGCCGACGTGCGTGCGCTCCTCGAACGGCACGTCGCCCCAAGTCTCGTCGCCCGGCTCGCCGGGGGCGGGGATGAGACGCGTCCGCCACAGCTCCTCGCCGGTCGCCGCGTCGTGCGCGGTGATGACGCAGGCGAGCGGCCCGCCGCGCGGGTCGCAGCTCCGGCCGGAGTAGACCTTCCCGCCGGCGACGATGGGCCCCGAGGTCTGGTTGGCCGGGTTCACCCGGTAGTCGAGGATCTCCGTCTCCCAGACCAGCGCTCCCGTCTCCGCGTCGAGGGCGAAGATGTGGTCGTCCATGCTGGTGTCGATGATCAGCTCGCCGTGGATGGCGATGTTGCGGTTGGTCTCGGTCAGGGTGCCGATCATGTACTTGCCCAGGTCGTCCGGGCGGTCCCGCCGGTGCTCCCAGATGAGGTCGCCGGTCACCGCGTCGAGGGCCTGGATGACATCGCTCGGGTTCGGCATGAACAGCACGCCGTCGCGGACCAGCGGCGTCCCCTGCTGCCGGCCGGCGCCCAGCGCGCGCGTCCAGACCAGCCGGAGGTCCCCCACGTTGCCGCGGTCGATCTGATCGAGCGGGCTGTAGCCCCAGCCGTCGAGCGTCCGGCGCCACATGAGCCACTCGTCGTCGCTCGGATTCTCGAGCTCCGCGTCGGTGACGGGCCGGATGCGATCCGCCTTCTGCGCGAGGACGGCAGGCCCGCCCAGGATCACCAGAGCGGCAGCGACGATGCCGCCGGCCACGAGCGCCGTTCGGATCCGCGACGTCCGGTCGGTTGCGAGCATGATCCCCTCCTCTGTCCCCTGGGCGCGGCGCCACGGGGACAGGAGATTGCATTCCCGTTGGCGGGCGGAGACTGCCCGACGGGAGCGTCCACGGGTGCGGTCCGCCACCGGTCGCCGGCCGGGCGGCCCCCATCTCGCGGCCGGCGCGCGGCCGCGGTCGTCCGTCCAGCAAGCCACATCATGAACGTGGACCCCGGAGCGCGCAAGGCCCCTTGTCGAACGTCGAGGCCGATCGGAACAGCACGCGCAGGCCGAGCTGCGCCTGGCGCGGGGCGCCGACGAGCGGCGAAGAAGCCCTCCCGGTTCGTGACCGCCGTGCGGCGCTGGCCGCGCGCCAGGTCCACGAGGGAGATCGTCACTCCCGGCAGGCTCGCGCCGGTGTCGTCGGTCACGAAGCCCTGCACCGACGCCAGCGACTGGGCGGCGGAGGGCGCGGCTACGGCGAGAGCAAGGACGAACGCGGCGGCGGCCAGCGCACGTCGATGCCGTCGACCGGGTGCGCGACGGAGCTTCATTCGCCAGGGCGGCGACAGGTGACGGTCCACGGACGCGACGATACTCCCTTCCGCAGGTACACGCGCAGCAGGCGCTGCTGCACAACGCTCGCATGATCCGCCGCCTGTTGCCTGACGGCGACGCCGGGGCGATTCACGCCGGCCGGCCGCCTGCCGGCGGATCGTCCGCGGCTACACGAGCGAGCCGGGCATCCGACGGCTCGTCCGCTGCCTGGTACACTGGCTGAGCGGAGCCGGCGCCGCGGCCCGAGGAGCGGGCCTCCTGCGGCCGAATCCCGGGAACCAATGGGGGTATGACGCGATGGCGATCGGCGAGAGTCTGCTGCCCGAGTTCGATCAGGAGATGGCCGGCGTCCGGACGACGCTCGAGCGCGTTCCGGAGGACAGGTTCGACTGGAAGCCGCACCCGAAGTCCCTGTCGATGATCGTGTTGGCCGGGCATATCGCCAACCTGCCGTCCTGGGGGACGCTGACCGTTCACCACGACGAGCTCGACACGTCGCCGGGGGGCAAGCCGATGGAGCAGCCGCCCCCGCCCGCCAGCACCGCGGAGCTGGTGGCGACGTTCGACCGGACTTCCGCCGCGGCGCGCGCGGCCCTCGCCGGCGCGAGCGATGCCGAGCTGATGAAGCCGTGGACGCTGCTGAGCAACGGAACCGTGCTGTTCTCGTTGCCGAAGGTAGTGTGCTTCCGCAGCTTCGTCATGAACCACCTGATCCACCATCGGGCGCAGCTCGGGGTCTACCTGCGGATCAACGACGTCCCCGTCCCGCCGCTCTACGGGCCGTCGGCCGACGAGATGCCGCCGGGGTTCTGAGATTACGTTTCCTGCGCGTGGCCGCGATTCTGTCGCGCGGGGAGGCGTACCGATGACCGGGGAGGACGGTCGGTGAAGGCGCTCAAGAGTCTGGCCGCCGCCCTCGACGTGCCGCTGGATGACCTCGTGTGACCACTGCGCCCTGTTACCGGACCTTGATGTCCCAGCCTTCAGCCGGCCGGCGCCCGGCGCGCGAGCCGATAACCCCGATGCCTTCCCTGGCCGACGTCTTCCGCGTGTTGAACCGGATGCGCGACGAGGGCGTCGTGGCGCAGTACGCCGTCGGCGGCGCGACCGCCGTCCTCTTCTACGCCGAGCCGACGCGCACCTACGACCTCGACGTGTTCGTCACCCTCGAAGCGGCCGGCCAGGACGTGCTGGCGCCCCTGTCGCGCGTCTACGAGTGGGCGCGAGGGCAAGGGTTCGGCCTGCAAGCCGAGCACCTGTTGATCGCGGGAGTTCCCGTACAGCTCCTGCCCGCCTACAATCCCCTCGTGGAAGCCGCGCTCGCGACCGCACGGTTTCACGACTACGCCGGTGTCCCGGTCCGCGTCGTGGACCCCGAGCACCTGGTGGCCCTGGCCTTGCAGGCCGGCGGCGCACGGCGGCGCGAGAGGGCGTGGCAACTCCTGGAGGCGGGCGCCGTGGACCCAGAGCGGCTACGACACGTCCTGACCACCCACGCCGTCGCGGCGGAGCTCCCCGACGATGCCTGAGGACCGCCTCCCGGACGAGGTGCAGGACCTCCTGGAACGAAAGCGGGCCTGGCACCGCGCCCAGGCCGCGGCGCCGCTGCAGGAGAAGGTGCGCGTCCTCCTCGAGCTGCAACGCCAGGATCTGCCGCTCATCGCCCGCCGGCGGCCGCTCCGGCCCTGGGAGCGGCCGTGGGACGTGACGCCGTAGGGCGCCCGGCGGTGCCGGCGGGTTCTCGATCTCCAGGGTCGGGAACGGGGCGGACGCGGTGGGCTTCCCGTGCAAGGACGAGAGGCCCGGTCGTGACCACGAGAGCAGTAGCAGCAGCGACGACGACGACGACGAGGCACGCGTAGCGCCGTTCGGACTCAGCCCCGGCGGGGTCGGCTCCCCGGTGTCCCACCGGCCGCAACCCCACGTCCGCACGATAGAGGGCCATGCAGCCTGTCAGCGCCTCGCCGCACTCATTCGCGAATGCGAGCGTCGAGGCGCGTATACAGGTCGAACTGGCAATCTGCGAACTTGTCCTGCAACGACTCCACGACCTTGCTCAGCTTCTTGAAGTGCTTCCCGTTTCTCAGATCGATTTCATTGGACTTGATGGAGCTGAACAGCATCAACTCCAGGGCACCCGCCGGTGCCCAGGTGTCGGTCCAGCCGGCTTCCGTGGCATAGCCGGAGACGCCCATCGCTCTCGTCTTGCCCAGGAACGTCTTGACTCTCTGTTCGACAGCCTCTTCATCGCCGCCCAGAACGCTGCAACCGCTGAAGTGAACGAGATAGTCCGTGCATTGCCCCTCTTCGAGCAAGCTCGCGAGCGTGTCCAGCCCGAGATGCTCGCCTTCGGAAAGGCAGATCTCGCCCTCGTCGCCGTGCGTGGCGAGGTGTAGTAGAGAACGGATCCGGCCCTGCATCGACGCCATTCATGGGTCAGATAGTGCTTCAATTCAGGGATCATGGCACAGTCTCGTCTCGCGTACTCCCACAAGCCCTGCCTGCGTAGCATCTCGAGCAACGGTTCCACCGACGGTTCGACCTCTCGATCGCCGTAGTCCCAGACGCCCTCGATGCAGTAGATCCGCTTCTTCAGCTTCATAGTCTCCTCCGGGTCGCTGCTGGCCTGCGGATGTTACACGCGCCGCGAGCCGGCCGGCGCACGCACCGGCGCCCCCTGCGCCCAGGCGGACACCGTCGGATCTCCTTGCTGAAACCGCTGCCGTCACGGCAGGGCGAACACGAACAGGTTGTTGCCGCTGCTCGGGCGCAGCTCCGGGGTCAGGTCGAGGAAGCGGCCGGTGCCGACGCTGACGGCCACGTACTGCCGGCCGTCGACGGCGTAGGTGATGGGGAAGCCGGAGACCGGCGAGCCGAGGTTGATCTCCCAGAGGATCTCGCCCGTCCGGTCGTCGAAGGCGCGGAAGCGGCCGTTCACGTCGCCGCCGAAGACGAGGCCGCCGCCGGTGGCGGCCAGCGCCATGGTGGCGGCGCGCTGCTGGTGGTTCCAGACGACCTCGCCGGTCTCGGCCGAGATGGCCTGCACGCTGCCTACGTCGTCGTAGCCGGGGGCCAGCTCGGAGCGCCAGGCGATGGCGTAGAGGCGGTTGGTCCGGTTGTCCGGGTCCTCGGCCATCATGCGGGCGCAGACGTTGCGGAGCGGCATGTACATCGTGTTGGTCCGCGGCGAGTAGGCGCCCGCTTCCCAGTCCTTGCCGCCGGTGGCGTGGGGGCACGCCAGCACCTGCTGGCCGCTGGCGGTGAAGATGAGCTCCGCGTTCTCCGTCACCGCGCCGGTGGCCCCGTCGATGCCGCTCACCACGTTCTGGGTGATGGTGGGCGTCGCCCACAGGAACTCCCCGGTGGCCCGGTCCAGCGTGTAGACGATGCCCGTCTTGCCGGGGATGCCGGTCAGCACGCGGCGCTCCTCGCCGGGCGTGATGCGCGGGTTGATCCAGCTCACTGCCGACGGGTCCGGGCGGACGGGGGTGTCGACCAGGAGGCGCTCGAACGGGTGGTCGAGGTCCCAGTGGTCGTTCATGTGCTGGTAGTGCCAGACGATGGCGCCCGTGTCGCCGTCGAGGGCCAGCGTGGAGTTGTGGTAGAGGTGCGTCAGGTCGGCGCCGCCGAGCATGAACTTCGGCGCCGGCGAGGTGACCGACGTGCCGACGTAGACCAGGTTCAGCGCCGGGTCGTAGCTCGGCACCATCCACGAGCCGACGTGCCCGCGCTCGTCGAACGGGACGTCGCCCCAGGTCTCGTCGCCCGGCTCGCCGGGCCCCGGAATCAGGCGCGTGCGCCAGAGCTCCTCGCCGGTGGCGGCGTCGTGGGCGGTGATGACGCAGGCGTGCGGCCCGCCGCGCGGGTCGCAACTCCGGCCGGAGTAGACCTTGCCGTTGGCGACGATCGGCCCCGAGGTCTGGTTGGCCGGATTCACCGTGTAGTCGAGGATCTCGGTGTCCCAGACCACCTCGCCCGTCTCCGCGTCGAGCGCGACGAGATGGTCGTCCATCGAGGTGTGGAAGATCCGCTCGCCGTGGATGGCGATGTTGCGGTTGGTGTCGATGAGGCTGCCGATCATGTAGTCGCCCAGGTCGTCGGGCCGGTCGCGGCGGTACTCCCAGAGGAGGTCGCCGGTCACCGCGTCGAGGGCCTGGATCGTGTCGCGCGGGTTCGGCATGAACAGCACGCCGTCGCGGACCAGGGGCGTCCCCTGCTGGCGTCCATCGTTCGCGAGGGCGCGGCTCCACACCATCCGCAGGTCGCCGACGTTGCCGCGGTCGATCTGGTCGAGCGGGCTGTAGCCCCAGCCGTTGTGGGTCCGGCGCCACATGAGCCACTCGTCGTCGCTCGGGTTCTCGAGCTCGGCATCGGTGACGGGCCGGATGCGGTCCGGCTCCTGCGCGAGGGCGGCGGGCGCTCCGACGGTGCCGCAGGCGACGGCGAGGCACGCGAGGAGCACGAGGAGCGCCGGGCGGAACGGGAACAGCGGTCGGCCGGATGCGGGCATGACTCCCCCTCTGGGTCCAGGATTCCGCCCGATTATGTCACCGGCTCGCCCTCCCCCGTCGCGGCGACGCGGGGGGGCCGGGACCGGACCGCCGGCGCGCCGTCTACGCCATCTTCAGGCCGGCCGCGGCGAACCGGCTGAAGTGGCGTTCGTTCGACGTCGCGACAGCGGCGCCGTCCGCGAGAGCCGTCGCCCCGATCATGCAATCGACGATCAGGGAGCGCCGCCGCCCCGATTCGTTGAACAGGCGCGCAGCGACCATCGCATGGTCGGGCGTGAAGTCCAGCCGGTGCGCGACGAGTCGGACGGCCAGCTCTCGATCGGCGCTGCCGACCGGGCCGCACAGGAACTCGGCCCACGCGACCGAGCTCATGGACACCGCCTGTCCCTCGCCGACCCACCTTCGCAGCTTTGCCTCTTCCGGCGTTCCCGGAATCAGCGCACGAATGAGGAAGCTGGTGTCCAGGTGAATCACTGCGTATCCGAAGCGAGCCGCCGTCCGGCCGCGCGCCGCCCGGCCTCCACCTCGCGCGCCCACCGCTCCAGGTCGACATTGCGGGTGCGGAACGATGCCTGAAGCAGGTCCAGTGCCTCCAACGCGTCCCCGCCCCGGGATGGCTGGCGGGAGGCTTCGCTCCGGATGGCCCGCCGCAGCGCCTCCGACTTCGATACCTGCCAGCGACGCGCCAGTTCCTCGAGGGCGCGCACGGACTCGACGTCGAGCGCGTACGTCGACTTGATCGTGGTAGCGGCCATACCGTAGTATGGCCATACTCCTTCCCCCATGCAAGCCCGGATCGATAGCACGTCGTCAAACTCAGCGCCCAATGACTCCCGGACGGCTCCGCCCTCGACGTGACAGGATGCGTCAGGCTGGCGTCGCATGCTCCCGTGCATCGATATCGCGCTCGCGGCTCCAGGGCTGATGCAGACACCGCATGACGCGGCGGGCGCGGCCGGCACCATCGGCGTCGAGGCCTTCGACGCGCCCTACGGGGCCGGATTCGAGGTCGACGACGGGTCGCCGCACGCCCTCGACTGCGAGCTGGTCGAGGACGGCGGCGCGTTCGCCGCGCACCGGCCGGAGGCCGCGGCCCGGCCCCGCCGGGTGGCGTTCGTGGACGGGACGATGCGGACCGAGGCCCGGCTGACGCACACCGGCCGCGAGGGCGACCTCACCACGGGGCTGGCCGGAAGCTGGGCCGCGGGCGCGGTGCTGGTGACAGACGACGGGACGGCGCGCTTCGACCGCATCGCCGTCGGGCGCACGGCAATCTTCACGGGCGGGCGAGCCATCCGCCTGCCCGATCACCGGGGCGGGTGGGGCTGGGAGCCGCACGCCGTCGAGGAAAGCGACATCGAGGCGGCCCGGCAGCACCTGCGGCGCCTGATGCGTGACGCGGAGTCCGCCATCGCCGAGCGGCTCTGCGGCGACGGGTGGCTGACCGTGCTCGACGGGCCGCTGCACGGCATCCGGCACCGTCGCAACCTGCCGGTCCTCGGGTACGTGAAGTCGCACCATCGGCGCATCCTGGCCGCGGACCACTGGCAGCGCGTCCCGGGGCTGGCGGTCGGCGAACGGTCGGGCCTGTTCGCGCTGCCGGACGACCTCTACGCGTGCTACCTGCGGGTCGGCGATTCCGGCCCGTGGGCCGGCCCCTGGGCGGGCATCGCGCGCATCGAGGTGCCGGCCGGGATCGGACTCGCCGCCGCGGTGGACGCAGCCGGCGAAGCGGCGGGCTGGCTGCCGGCCTTTGCCTCCGCCCTCCACCGGGACGCGCGGGCGCCGGTGAACCTGACTCCGATCGCGGGGCTGGAACGGCGCCTGCACCACCTGCAGGGCGACTCGCGGCTGGCCCTGCGCGCGGTGCGCGAGTCGGTGCTGCAGCACAACCGCGAGGGACGGGCGGCATGAGCGACGGTGGCGACGCCGGGCGCATCGGGCTTGTCGACGGGTCGGTCGAGAGCGACTCGCGGACGTTCCACGTCGTGCTGGAGCCGACGACGCTGATCCAGCTCGACGAGCTGGTCGCGGTCACCACCGAGCTTCCCGGCGGCGCGCGGGTGACGCATTACGGCATCGTCACCGAGCTCCGGTCGCGGTTCGAGGGGGCGGACCTGCCGTCGGACACCGGGCGGGTGGTCGACCGCACCCTGCCGGCCGAGCACGTGCGGCGGGCGGAAGTCCGCGTCCTGCGGGTGGTGCCGGAGCTGTTCGTCGCCCCGCACGCCGGGGCGGTCGCGACACGCGCCGCCGGCGAGCACCGCACGGTCGCGCTGTTCGAGGACGAGATGACGCGCGGCAAGCTGCCGGTGGGCCTCGACCTCGGCGGCGCGCCGGTCTACGCGGACATGCGCTTCGTGGACGGCCGCTCCGGCGGGCACGTGTCGGTCTCCGGCATCTCCGGGGTCGCCACGAAGACGTCGTACGCCCTGTTCCTCCTCTACCAGCTCCTGGAGACCGAGTCGGGGATGGACCTCCTGGGCGGCCGGGCGGGGCGCGAGAGCGTGCGGGCGCTGGTCTTCAACACGAAGGGCGAGGACCTGCTGCACCTCGACCGCCCCAACGCCGAGTTCGCCCGCCGGCCGGACGAGCAGGAGAAGTGGCGCGCGCTCGGCATCGAGCGGCCGGGCCCCTTCCGCTCCGTCCGGCTCTACGCGCCGCGCCAGTCCGCCGATGCGCCGGGCGCCGTCGCCAACGTGAAGACCCGCAAGACGGCGGACGTGAACGCCTACGGCTGGACGCCGGAGCAGTTCGTCCGCGAGCAGCTCCTGCAGTTCTGCTTCTCGTCGGACGACGAGCGCTCCACGCAGGTCGGCTTCGTCGAGCAGCAGGTCCGCATCCAGCTCCTGCGGCGCCTGCGGCGGCTGGAAGGCGATCTCTCCGGCGCGGTGGTGATCGCGGACGTCGTCGCCCCGAACACGAGCTTCAACCCCGACCGCCTGGCCGAACGCGACCCGGCCGCGGCATCGCCCGGCGCGGGGCACGTGATGCGCGACTTCGGCGACCTCATCGATCTGCTCGAAGGCGTCGTGTCGACGGACGACGAAGGCCTGATGAACGAGTGGTTCGGCCGCGCGCAGTCCGGCACCCGGCAGGCGTTCCTCCGGCGGCTGCTGCGGCTGCGGCGCCACGTCGGGCCGCTGATCGGGTGCGGCCTCGAGCCCGTCTCGGCCGAGAACGCGAAGCTCCACGTGGTCGACATCTCGACCCTGCACGACGACGCGCAGCGCTTCGTCGTCGGCGCGCTGCTCGACCGCGTGTGGCGCGAGAAGCAGGGGACGGGACGGACGCCGCTGCGCTTCGTGGTCCTCGACGAGCTGAACAAGTACGCCCCCGCCCACGGCTTCTCGCCCCTCAAGGACCTGCTGATCGACATCGCCGAGCGCGGCCGGTCGCTCGGCGTGCTGCTGATCGGCGCGCAGCAGGCGGCCTCGGCCGTGGCGCAGGCGCTGCCGCGCAACGCGTCGCTCAAGGTGGCGGGACGGCTCGACGCCAGCGAGTCCGACGCCTACCGCTTCCTGACCCCGGCCCTGCGGGAGCGCGCCACCCGCTTCATGCCGGGGACGATGGTCGTCGCGCAGCCCATCGTGCCGGAACCGATCCCCGTCCGCTTCCCGTTCCCGCCCTTCGCGACCAACCCGGACGAGGCGGCCGCCGACGAGGAGGCGGACGAGGCGCGCGCGGCCGGCATCATCCGCAACGTCGGCGCCCTGGCCGGCCCGAAGGTGAAGCTGTGAAGCTGCTCCACACGTCCGAGCGAAGGCGGACGAGGCGCGCGGCCGGCATCATCCGCAACGTCGGCGCCCTGGCCGGCCCGAAGGTGAAGCTGTGAAGCTGCTCCACACGTCCGACTGGCACCTCGGCGCGCGCCTCGGCCGCCACGACCGCACGCCCGACCACGTGGAGGCGCTCCGCGGTCTGCTGGCGCTGGCGGAAGGGGAGCGCCCCGACCTGATCCTGCACACCGGCGATCTCTTCGACGCCTCGCGTCCGCCGTACGAGGCGCTGGAGCTCGGCGTGCAGGCGCTCCGGCGCCTGTCGGCCGTCGCGCCGACGCTCGTCCTCTCCGGCAACCACGACTCGCCCCTGCTGCTGCGCGTGATCGACGAGCTGGCCGGCGCCGCCGAGCCGCGCCGCCTGCGGCTGGTGACCGAGCCGCGGGTGGTCGCGCATCCCGGCGTGGCAGGGGAGCCGGTCGCGGTGGCGTGCGTGCCGTTCATCGCGCCGAGCGCCATCGCCGACTACGCCGCCGACGATCCCTCCCGCTTCGAGGGCAACTACGCGGACGGCATCAAGGACCTCAACCAGAGCCTGCTCGACGAGGCGCACCGGGCGGCCGGCGCGCGCGGCATCGTCCTCTACGCCGCGCACCTGCACCTGCACGGCGCCCGGCCGGCGCGGTCGGAGCGGCGCATCACCGTCGGCGAGGACTTCGCCACCCACGTCGAGGGACTCCAGCGCGCCCTCTACTGCGCCTTCGGGCACATCCACGACCCGCAGCTCCTCCCCGGCGGGACGGCGCGGGGGCGCTACGCCGGATCGCTCATCCCCCTCGACTTCGGCGAGCGGCAGCAGGCCAAGCAGACCGTTCTGGTGACGATCGGGGACGACGTGCGGACGGAGACGCACGACCTGCCCGCCGGCCGCCCCCTCACCGAGTTCGCCGGCACGCTGGAGGAGCTGGAGCGCCGCGCGGCGGACGGCGGCCTCGACGGCTGCATCCTGAAGGCGCGCGTCGTCTCCGACGATCCCATCCCCGACCTCGCCGACCGGCTGGCGGAGCGGTCGCCGGCGTGCGCCGTGTTCGAGCTGACCAACACCATCACCAACCAGCCGGTGAAGCCCATCGACCCCGCACGCGAGGACGACGCGGAGCCCGCGCTCGACGACCTCTTCCAGGAGTGGCGAGCGACCGCCGCCCGCGGCATCAAGGCGCCCCACGAGGCAGTCGGCGCCCTCCTCGCACAGGCCCTCGGCAGCACCGGCCCGGAAGCGGGTGCCGACTTCGGACTGACGCCGCTGGCGGCAACGGTGCAGGAGACGCTCGACCGCCTGACGTCGAAGCGCAGCGCGGGTCCGGGGAGCGCAGGACCGAACGGCGCCGGGAGCTGACACCCGCGCCGCCGCAGGCCGGCAGCCCACCTGCGCCCGCCCCCTCCCGATGCTCGTTTTCCTTTACGTCATCTCGAGATGGCGTCGTCAAGGAAGCGCCTGATACGTTCGCGATTCGCAGTCAGGCTGGAGAACTGCTTCTCGCACACGTCGCTGAAGCGCGCCAGCACTCGGCGGCTGATGGACTCCTGGTCTTCGAAGATGGCGAGCGACCGGAACGCAAGGCCCCACTTCTCGAACTGGTGCAGGGCGATCGTCGCGTCTCTCGTCCGGCCGTCGCTCCCCAGTG
Source organism: Alphaproteobacteria bacterium (assembly GCA_963663355.2). Classification (GTDB taxonomy): domain Bacteria; phylum Pseudomonadota; class Alphaproteobacteria; order UBA2966; family UBA2966; genus UBA2966. Next base: position 208,086 of record CAXXKS010000001.1, on the reverse strand, counting down.
CGTGCACGAACAGCGGCCGCGGCGTGCCGTTCACCCGGCAGTCGACCGCGTACATGCCATGAGGGTCGTGCGTCGGGTCGCTCCAGTCGAAGCTCATGCGCTCCCTCGGCAGCGTCTCGCTCAGAAGGGTCCGGAAGTCGTCCATGAACGTCGACTTCACCCCTTCCTGCGACAGGTACGACACGTCGCCTATCCGGAGCAACCCCTGAATGAACGAGTACAGCGCGTCCCCGTAGCCCGAATCCCGCACGTCAAGTATCAGTTCCCCGTCACGATCCTCGATCCGAAACACGAACAAGGCGTTCGCGATGATCTTCTGGCGCGTTCCCTTGTGCAGGTCTCCTTCCTCGATGTCGTACGAGAGGTGCATGTACGTATGGGCCTCGTCCGAGAGCGCCCACCCCGTACCCTCCCGTCGGAGGACGATCGCCAGGTGGTCGCCATCGTCGAACCGGAACGGCGTGAAGACGCGGAAGCGATCCACACCTTCCGCGGCGATTCGGACCTGTGCCGATACCCTGTCGCGAAAACTCCGCTCGACCGACTCCAGGGTCATCTCAGTCCACCGCACGGTCGAGAAGTCCGCCTTCCGGCTTCGGCGGAACGCTGACGTTGGCGTCCTCGAAGAGACAGTCGAGCGCGCCGCGAACGTCGCGTACCGATCCGTCCGGCGAGCGTACGCGTCTTCGCGCGCCCCGAGTTCCTGATAGCGTTCCGTCGCGAAGTGTATGTGGAATCTGGTACGCTGGACCAAGGTCAGGGCGCCGGGGCCGACTTCGGCGGAGCTCCTGGCGTCGAGCGTCTCTGAGATTCGACCCTGACGTGCGCCCCATCCACCTCACCATCGAAGGCCTGCGCTCGTTCCGGTCGCCGGCGCGGCGGGAGGGCGGCGCCGGCCCGCGCACGCCGACCATCGACTTCACCGGCCGCGATCACGTCGCCATCATCGGTGACACCGGGGCGGGCAAGTCGTCGATCCTGGAGGCGATCACGTACGCCCTGTACGGCCAGACGACGTTCACCGCGCGCGCCAACCAGGAGCTGATGAACGACACGTCGACCGACCTGCGCGTCGTGCTGCGCTTCCGGGTGTCCGGCGAGACGTGGGAGGTCGCCCGTTCGCTGCGCCGCGGCGGCCAGGGCGTCGGGCAGGCGCGCGCGCAGCTTCGCCGCCTCGGCGACGACGGCGGGGCGGCCGAGCAGGTCGAGCAGGTGCGCCACGTCAACGAGCGCATCGAGAAGCTGCTGGGGCTCGACAGTGCCGCGTTCCTGCGCACCGTGGTCCTGCCGCAGGGGCGCTTCGCGCGCCTCCTGGTGGAGGACGAGCCGCGTGACCGGAGCCGGATCCTGCGGCAGGTCTGGCGCACGGACGAGCTGGAGGCGGCGGGGATGCTGGCCGGCCGCGCGCGCCAGCAGGCCGCCGAGCTTCGGATCCGGCTGGAGCAGGCCGCCTCGGAGTACCCGGACGACCCGGCGGCGCATCTGGAGCAGTTGCGGGCGGCCCTCGCCACCGCCGCCGAGCGCGCGGCGACGGCGACCGCGGACGAACAGGCCGCGGAGCAGGCCCTCGCGAGCGTGCACGACGCGCAGAAGGTCGAGCGGACGGCAGCGGGTGTCGTCGAGCGGCTGGAGGCCGTGGATGCGGATCGCGCCGCCGACCGCCTGGCGCCGATCGCGGCCCTCGACCGGGCGCTCGGCGAGGAGCAATCCGCCCTGCGGCGCCGGCAGTCCGAGCGGGAGGAGGCGCTCGCCCGCATCCCGACGGACGACGGCCCCTCCGGCGAGGAGGTGGCGGCGGCGCTGACGACGCTGGAGGGCTTGCCGGCGCTTGCGAAGTCTTGCGAGGAAGCCGCGGCGGCGCTGCGCACGGGCGCGGAGGAGGCGGGCGCGAAGCAGACCGAGGCGAAGCGTCTCGCGGAGCATGCCGCGGCGGCGCGGAAGGAGGCGGAGGACCACGCGGCGAAGCGCCCCCCGCTCGACGAGGCCGCCCGCGCCGCGCAGGAGCTTCGGGTCACGGTGGAGCGGAAGCACGCGCGGTGCGCCGAGCGTGCCGCCGCGGAGGAGGAGACCCGGAAACGGCTCGAGGCGCTCCGGTCGGAGGAGGAGGACTGCGCGAAGCGCCTGGCGGCGGCAGGGAGGGCGGAACGCAACGCGGCGCGAGCGGCCCGCACCGCCGAAGAGCACCTGGACGCCGCCCGGCGCACGGGGTCGGCGGCGGCTGCCGCCCACGGCCTGCACGCGGGGGACGCCTGTCCCATCTGCCGGCGTGATCTCCCCGCAGATTGGGAAGCACCCGACGCCGCCGGCCTGGAGGAGGCCGAGCACGTCGCGGCGGCTGCGCACGACGCGGCACGCGACGCCGACCGGGCGGCCACGGCGCTCGGCGCCAGGCGTACGGGCCTGGAGCGCCAGGTCGCAGACGCGGAGGCCCGGGCCGCCGCCGCGGAGGCCGCGTTGCAGGAAGCGCGCCAGGACCTCGCGCGGGAGGTCGACCTGGACCTGGACGCTGGCGCGCCGCTCCCCGCCCGGGACGTGCTGCTCGCCCCCCTGGAAGCCGCGCGCAGGCGGACCTCGGAGGGGCTCGCGGAGCACGACCGCATCGCGGACGAACGGCGGAGCGAAGCGGCGGGGCGGGAGACGGCGGCCGGCGTTGCCCGCGAGGCGGCCGCCAGCGCCGACAGGCTGGCCAGCCAGTCGCAGCACCTCGCCGCCCAGTCCGTCGAGCGCCTGGCGGGCGCGGTCGGCTCGATCCCGAGGCCCTTCCGGCCGGAGCTGATCCTGCCCGACGACGCCACGGCGCTACGCCAGGTGGACGTCCGCCCGGTCCGCAAGCAGACGAAGGCCGCGCGGAAGCGGGCGGGAATCCTGGCGGAGCGGACGACCGAGCGCGACCGGCTGCGGCGCGAGATCAACGAGCGCCGGGGCGGCCCTGGCCGGCGTCACGCGCCGCCGGGCGGAGGAAGTGGACGCGCCGCTCCACGCGCTGATCGGCGACCTCAACGCCCACCGCGACGTGCTGGTCGACGCCGCGACGCGTCTCGAGGTCGACGCCGGCGTTCCCACCGCCGTCTCCGCGCGAGACGCCGCGGCCCTGGAGCCGCACATCGGGGCGATTCGAACCGCCGCCGCGGAGATCGCGCGCGCGGCGGCCGATCGTGCGCGCGAGGCCGCCGTTCAGGCAGACGCCGCCCGCGACCGGCTCACGGCGATCGGCGAGCGGCTCGGCGCCCCCATCGACGCGGATGACCTCGATGCCGTGGTGCAGGACGCCCGTGCTGCGGCCGACGACGCCCGCTTCGCGGAGCGCCGCGCCCGCGAGGAGGCGGAGCGCTTCGCCGCCCTCGTCGACGACGTGCAGCGCCTCCGCTCGCTGCTGCCGGATGTTCAGGAGAAGGAGCGTGCACTGGCTGACCTTGAAGACGCCCTGAAACCGGGCGCGTTCCTGAAGTGGCTGACGCTGCGGCGATCGCGTCGGCTGCTCGTGCACGCGTCCCGGATGCTGGAGGAGATGACGACCCGCCGCTACTCGTTCGTGGACCCAGGGGAGACGGAGGAGCAGTGGCGGGTCCTCGACCGGGACTCGAACCAGCCGCGCACCCCCGCCAGCCTCTCCGGCGGCGAGCAGTTCATCGCCTCCCTCGCCCTCGCACTCGGCATGGTGGAGATGATGGCCCGTAGCGGCGGCCGTCTCGAATCCCTCTTCCTGGACGAGGGTTTCGGCTCCCTCGACCGCAGCAACCTCGACTCGGCCGTGCAGGCCCTGGCCTCGGTGGCCGCCAGGGGCCGCATGGTCGCCGTCATCTCCCACGTCCGCGCCGTCGCCGAGCAGATCGACCACGTCCTCGCCGTCACCCGCGGCCCCGCCGGCAGCCGCGCCGAGTGGCTCACGGACCGCCAGCGCCGGCGCCTCTCGGAGTCCGACGCCGCGCCGGAGGCGGCATCGGCCCTGGCCGGGCTGCTGGAGTAGATCGGGTAGTGGAAGCGCTCGACGGCGAGGGCCGAGTTGAACATGCTCGACGCCGAATCCATCGATGCGGACGAGATCAAGCGGTTCACGAAGCCCGTGTTCGACCTTGAGAAGATTCCCGATACAGCCAAGGACCTGAAGTGCACACGCGAGGTCCTGCGACTCCTGGCAGCCGAGTGGGGTAACCCCTCCGAAGCCCTCGTGCGTCACTTCGCCGGTCAGACTTACGAGGGCGTCAAGACGGACCACGGCACGCGACCCGAGCCAGCCGGCCCCCGACGAAGCCACCGCGTCCGCGGCCTGCGGGACGAGCCCCGAGTCGAGCAGGCCGATGACACCGGGGCCCCGGGAAGCTCGGCGGCCGAGCCCGACCGTCCAGCGCGGAAGGCCGCAGGGCGCCGTTGCACCCCTGAGAGGCCTGCGGAGGACAACGGGCCACGTGGTATCGTGGAGGCACGATGGCCGAAACAACACCGATCGTCGTGTCGATCGTCGGGACCGGAATCGGCATCATCGGGGTGATGGGGCTGATGATCCGCGTCTTGACCACCAACATCAACAAGCAGTTCGAGACGATCGCGGCGGGGCTGAGCGAGCTCAAGGCCGACCTGAACGCGCGGACCGACGAGACGAACAGGCGGATCGACGAGACGAACAGGCGGATCGACGAGACGAACAGGCGGATCGACGAGACGAACCGCCGGTTCGAGAGCCGGCTGGAGAGCTTGGCGAGCGAGATGCACCAGCGGTTCGACCGCGTTCACCAAGAGCTGGCGGAGAACCGCGAACGCATGGCGAAGCTGGAGGGCTCGCTCGACGGCTTCCTGGCCGGGCGCCGCGACCGCGACGCGGCGTGACCTCCCGTCTCGATGCGCCGGCTTGCCGCCAGTGCCGTGCGCCTGGCGGTCGATCTCGGTCATCCCGCCTACGACTGCTACTATCTGGCGCTCGCGATGCAGGAGCAGTACACCGTCATCACGGCCGACGCGAGGTTCCACGATCGGGTGCGCGAGCATCCCTACCTGTCTGACCACATCGTGCACGTGGCGCGGGCCTGACCGGTGCGCATCGCCGACGGCCGGCTCGTGTTCTCGGCCACCGATCTCAGCCGCCACCTCGCCTGCCCCCACCTGACGACGCTTCGCCGCGCCGAGGCGAGCGGCGAGATCACGCCGCCGCTGCGCTACGACGACCCGCGCGCGGAGATGCTGAAGCAGCGCGGGATCGAGCACGAGCAGCGGATCCGGGAGCGGCTCGCGGCCGAGGGCCGGACCGTGGCGACCATCACCGAGCCCGGTGCTCCGTTCGCGCAGCAGGACGGGACGACGGCCGCGGCCCGCACCGTGGACGCCATGCGGCGCGGGGTCGACGTCGTCTACCAGGGGCGCCTGGAGGGCGGCGACGGCCGGTGGAGCGGCTACCCCGACTTCCTGCTCCGGGTCGAGACGCCGAGCGCCCTGGGCGCCTGGTCGTACGAGGTGGCGGACGCGAAGCTCGCGCGCGCGGCCCGCGGCACGGCGCTCCTGCAGCTCCTCCTCTACTCCGACCTGCTGGCCCCGGTGCAGGGGCTCGAGCCCGAGTGGACGCACCTGGCGCTCGGCGGCGGCGACGGGCGCATCGACGCCCGCTTCCGGGTCGTCGAGTACGCGGCGTACTACCGCGCCGTCCGCCGGGGCTTCGAGGCGCACGCCGGCACGCCGCCGGAGACCTATCCGGAGCCGGTCGAGCACTGCCGGCTCTGCGACTGGGACGGCCACTGCACGGCCCGGCGCCGCACCGACGACCACCTCTCGCTGGTGGCCGGCATCACACGCGGGCAGCGGCAGCGCCTGGTCGCGCGGGGCGTCCCGACGGTGGCCGCCTTGGGCGGGCTGTCTCTCCCGGTCGACCCGGGGATCGACGGCGTGAGCCCCGCGGCCCTGGGGCGCATCCGGGAGCAGGCGCGCGTGCAGGACGCGGCGCGGCGGCAAGGAGCGCGCGTCCACGAGCTGATCGCCCCGGTGGAGCCGGACAAGGGCCTCGCGGCGCTCCCCGAGCCGTCGGCCGGCGACCTCTTCTTCGACCTCGAGGGCGACGCCTTCGCCGGCGGCGGCGGCCTGGAGTACCTCTTCGGCTTCGCGGACCGGGACGGGCGCTACGAGGCGCGCTGGGCGCTCGACCCGCAGGCCGAGAAGCGCGCGTTCGAGGGCTTCATCGACGCCGTCATGGCGCGCTGGGAGCGGCATCCGGGGTTCCACGTCTACCACTACGCCTCCTACGAGACGACGGCCGTCAAGCGCCTGATGAGCCGCTACGCCACCCGCGAGGAGGAGGTCGACAAGCTGCTGCGCGGCCGGGTGTTCGTCGACCTCTACCGCGTGGTGCGGCAGGGCCTGCGCGCCTCGGTCGAGAGCTACTCGATCAAGAAGCTGGAGCCGTTCTACGGCTTCGCGCGGGACGTGGACCTCGGCGAGGCGACGCGCTCGCTCATCGCGCTCGAGGCGCGGCTCGAGTCCGGGAGCGGCGCCGGCGTGCCGGACGAGTCGCGCGCGCAGGTCGAGGGCTACAACCGCGACGACTGCCTCTCGACGCTCCGCCTCGCCGAATGGCTGGAGTCGTGCCGCGGCGAGTTGGAGGCCCGAACGGGCGAACCCGTGCCGCGGCCGGCGCTCCGGGACGAGGAACGCGAGCGGGAACGGGAGTCGGCCGCCGAGGTGCAGGCCGTCTTCGATGCGCTCGTCGCCGGGCTGCCGGAACAGCGAGGAGGACCTCGACGACGAGCAGCGGCGCGCCCGGCGGCTGCTGGCCCATCTGCTGGAGTTCCACCGGCGGGAGGACAAGTCGACGTGGTGGGAGTTCTTCGACCGCTGCGAGATGGGACCGGCGGAGTTCGTCGAGCACCGGGCCACGCTGGGAGGGCTGACCTGCGCCGGTGAGGCCGGACAGGTGAAGCGTTCCGTGATTCACCGCTACCGCTTCCCGGAACAGACCCACGAGATCGAGGTCGGGGATTCGCCGAAGAACCCGGACACGGCCGAGTCCGACGACCTCCAGCGCGGATTCTGCGGAACCGTGGTGGCGCTCGATGAGGCGGGGCGCACGATCGACCTGAAGCGCGGCCGCAAGTCGCCGGTCCCGCATCCCGCGGCGCTCGTGCCCCTCGACACGGTCAACAGCAGCGTGTTGCGGGAGAGCCTGCTGCGGCTCGGCCGGGAAGTCGCCGGCGGCGGCTTCCTGCCCGCCAGCCCGCGCCGCGCCGCGTTCGACCTGCTGCGCCGCGTGCCGCCGCGCGTCGGGACCGCCGGGAGCTCCCCGGCACGGAGTCGCTTCGGCTGGCGAGACCGCGCCGCCGCCAGCCGCGAGAACCGGGCCTCGTCGCCTGGGGCGAGACACCGCTGGACGCCGTGCGGCGGATCGCCCCGCGGCTCGACCGCTCGGTGCTGCCGGTGCAGGGGCCGCCCGGCAGCGGCAAGACGTACACCGGCGCGCGGATGATCCTCGATCTGCTGGCCGGCGGGAAGCGGGTCGGCGTGACCGCCAACAGCCACAAGGTGATCTCCAACCTGCTCGGCGCCGTCTGCCGCGCGGCGGACGCGGCGAGCGCGCCGAGCCGGGCCGCCCGCCAGCCGGAGGAGAGCCGGGCGGCCCGGGGGCCGGACGGCGCAGCCGCCGCGCACGCACGGGCCACCGTGCGGGGCATCCAGAAGGCGAACGCCGGCGACGGCTGCCCGGACGAGCGCATCGTCCAGGCCGGCTCGAACGAGGCGGTGGCGGAGGCGCTGGCCACGGGCGAGGCGAACCTCGCGGGCGGCACGGCGTGGCTCTGGGCGCGGGAGGAGATGGCGGACGCGGTCGACGTGCTCGTCATCGACGAGGCCGGCCAGATGAGCCTCGCCAACACGCTCGCCGTCTGCCAGGCGGCGCGCAGCCTGGTGCTCCTCGGCGACCCGCGGCAGCTCGACCAGCCGATCCAGGGGGTGCATCCGCCCGGCGCCGACGTCTCGGCCCTCGGCCACCTCCTCGGCGAGTCGCCGACGGTCGATCCGTCCCGCGGCGTCTTCCTCGACCGGACGTGGCGCATGCACCCCGACGTGTGCGCGTTCACGACGGAGCAGTTCTACGAGGGGCGACTCGGCACGCGCCCCGAGCTGGCCTGGCAGACGGTAATCGGGCCGGGACCGCTGGCCGGCCACGGCCTGCGCTTCATCCCCGTCGAGCACGCCGGCAACACGAACGCGTCGGTGGAAGAGGCCGCGCGGGTCGCGGCGCTGGTCCGCGAGCTGCTCGACGCCCGTGCGGCCTGGGTGGACCGGGAGAGCATCGAGCACCGGCTGACGCTCGCGGACGTTCTGGTCGTGGCGCCCTACAACGCGCACGTCGCCGCGCTCCGGGCGGCGCTTCCGGACGGCGCGCGGGTCGGGACGGTCGACAAGTTCCAGGGCCAGGAGGCGCCGATCGTCCTCTACTCGATGGCCACCTCGTCAGCCGACGAGGCTCCGCGCGGAATGGAGTTCCTCTACAGCCTGCACCGCCTGAACGTCGCCACCTCCCGCGCGCGCTGCGTCGCGGCGATCGTCGCCAGCCCCGCGCTCCTCACGCCGGACTGCCGCACCCCCGAGCAGATGCGCCTCGCCAACCCCTTCTGCCGCTTCCTGGAGCTGGCGCGACCCTGAGGTCGCGTCGGGAGCCTGCGCGGGCGCAACATCCTGCCTGGCGCGTTCCGTGGCGGCAGACGCCTGGCCCGGAAAACCGTCGCCAAACCCGTGAGACCGATCCGGATTCAGAAGATGCGGTCCACGTCGACCGCGAACCCGACTACCGTTCGCGAGGTCATGGTCTGTCCCTTTGCCGTAGCGGGCCGCCACCTCGAAGCCCCGTCGCCGGGCAGCATGACCTCCAAGCAGGCTCCCGCGCGCATCGCAACCCGTGGAGCGACATGCCGAAGGAGCGGGTCCCCAGCGCCGGCTCCCGCCCGCATCGCAACGCCCTACTGCGGCCGCTGCGCCTCCCGGATGGCGCGGAACTCGCTGGTCTGGCTCCACGCCGGCCAGTCGTCGCCGTCCGCCAGCCGCGCCCCCATCCGGTAGAGGAACGTCAGGTCCTCGATCGCGCCCGACAGGTCCCAGTCCGGCTTCACCTCGTCGGAGACCGCGTGGTAGTCGTTGGCGGTGTACTCCGTGCGCTTCTCGATCCCGTAGCCCTCCGGCTTGTCGATGTACTCGACGCCGGGGTCGGCGTAGAAGGCGGGGATGCCCGCCCTGGCGAACGAGAAGTGATCGGAGCGGTAGTAGAAGCCCTTCTCCGGTTCCGGGTCGGGGGCCAGCGTGCGGCCGAGGCCGGCCGCGACCTCGGCGGCGACCGCGTCGAGTCCGGACTGCCCCATCCCGACGATGGTCAGGTCCCGCGTCCGCCCCCACTGGTTGAGGACGTCCATGTTGAGCGCGGCCACCGTCTGCCCGGCCGGGTAGAGCGGGTTCTCCCCGTAGTGGCGCGACCCGAGCAGCCCCTGCTCCTCCGCGGTGACGGCCAGGAACAGGATCGACCGCCGCGGCGGCGCGGGCGCCTCCATGAACGCCCGCGCGATCTCGATGAGCCCCGCGGTGCCGGTGGCGTTGTCGGCCGCCCCGTTGAAGATCTGGTCGCCTTCGAGGCTCGGGTCGACGCCCATGTGGTCCCAGTGGGCGACGTACATGACGACCTCGTCCGGCGCGCCGCGGCCCTCGATCTTCGCGACGACGTTCTGCGAGTCGATGCGCCGCAGCTCGTTGCGAATGCGGAGCGAGCCGGTCACGCCGAGCGGGATCGGCTGGAAGGCGCGGTCGGCGGCCTGCTGCTTCGCCGTCTCGAAGTCGAGCCCCGCCATCTCGAAGAGCATCTCGGCCGTGGCGCGCTGCACCCAGCCCTCGACCGTGGCGCGGCTCAGGTTGTCGTCGGCCGCCACGAGATCGAACGACTCCGCGTAGGGCGTGCTCCCGACCACCTCCCACGGGTAGCCGGCCGGTCCCGTCTCGTGGATGACGAACGACCCCGCCGCCCCGAGCTCGGCCGCGATCTCGTGCTTGTACGTCCAGCGCCCGTAGTAGGTCATCGCCGGGCCGCCGAAGGCGTCGACCAGCGGCGGGTCGTTGACCAGGGAGAGGAGGATCTTCCCGCGCAGGTCGGCGTCCCCGAAGTCGTCCCAGTCGTATTCCGGCGCCCGCGCGCCGTAGCCGACGAAGACGAACTCCGCGTCCGACACCGACACCTCGTCGACGACGTGCTTCGTCGTCGCCACGTAGTCGGCGGCCGGTTCCAGCGTCCGGCTCTCGCCGCCCGCCGTCACCACCAGCCGGTCGCCCGGCAGGGGCGTGATGCCCACCAGCGGCACCTGCTGCACCCACGTCCCGTCCGGATTGCCCGGCGTCAGCCCCAGCGCCGCGAAATGCTCCGTCAGGAAGGCGACCGTCTTCGTCTCGCCCTCGGATCCAGGAGCGCGGCCCTCGAACTCGTCCGACGCGAGCGTCTCGGTGGCGGCCAGGAGCGTCTCGGCGCTGATGCCGGGCGCAATCTCCGCCGGCGGCGCGCCCCCGGATCCGCCGGCCGTTTCCTGCGCCGCTCCACCGCTGCACGCAGCCGTCACGACGATCACGGCGACCGCAGTCGCCGCCAACCGGCTTCTATCCATGGTTCGCCTCCACCTCGTCATCCGGATGCGGCAGTTCCCGTCAGTTCCGCAGGCCGGTGATCGGGTTGTACCACTTCACGCGGGGAAAGCGCGCGAAGTCCGCGTCGGCCGTGTGAACGACGGCCCGGTGGCGGATTCCGAGGGCTGCGATCAGGGCATCCGTTGCCAGACTGCCGCCCGCCCCTGCGCCCTCGATGAGTACGAGTGCCTGGTCCAGGTCTGCGGCGTCGGGGCTGACGACCGTGACCACGGATCGGTCGAGCCACCGGCGGACCTCCGTCGCCGCCTCGGCGGGTGCGAGCGGCACGGCGAAGGCAGACCGACTCGTGCTGACGCGAACGAAGGCCAGCGCGACGACCGGTGGAAGTCCCACCGTCTCGTCGCCGCTCAGACAGTCCGACCACCATGCCGCGGCGGCGGAATGGAACGGACTCGACGAATCCTGAGCGTACAAGAGAAGGTTCGCGTCGGGGATGATCACCGTGGCTCGTCTTCCCGTTCGAGACGCGCCGATACCGACTGGAAGGCCGCCAGCTCGAGCGCGGCGTCGATCTCGTGCATCCGGGACGGATCAATCCCCGCCCGCAGGTGCATCGGTTTCGCACGGACCTCGAACCGCACCTCGGCGCCGGATGCCCGACTCCTGAGCCCCCGCCGGATCGCATCGTTGACCACCGTCTTGAAGCTGGCGTTGCGCTCCCGCATCGCGCTGCGCAGCAGGCGCTCCGTGTCGGCGTCGAGGGTCACCGTGGTCCGCATGGCGAAGCATCATGATGCGGGTGCAAGGGGCTGTCAAGACGACCCGGCTGGCGCCATGCCTGCGCCGCGCCCCCAGCGCCCCCCGCGCCCCCCGCCCGGTCACCCACCGCGTCCGGCCCCTCCCACCCCACCTGCCAGAGGAGGAAGCCGAGCGTGTCGACCAGCTCGTCGACACGCCGGCTGACGGGCTGGCCGCCGGAGTGGCCCGCCGCGGCGTGGTAGCGCAGCAGGACGGGCCGGCCGGAGCCGCTCCGCGCCTGCATCAGCGCGGTCATCTTGCGCGCGTGGAGCGGCGCCACGCGGGTGTCGCCGTCGCCCGAGACGTAGAGTGTCGCCGGGTAGCCGCCGCCGTCGGTCACGTTGTGGTACGGCGAGTAGGCGCGGAGGAACGCGAACTGCTCCGGGTCGTCGCTCGAGCCGTACTCCGGCACCCAGAAGGGGCCGGCGAGGAAGCGGTGATACCGGAGCATGTCGAGCAGCGGGTTGCGGCTGACCACCGCGCCGAAGAGATCGGGCCGCTGGTTCGAGACGGCCGCCACCAGCAGTCCGCCGTTGCTGGCCCCGCGGATGGCGAGGTGCCGCGGGCTCGTGAAGCCTGCTTCGATCAAGTGCTCGGCCGCGGCGATGAAGTCGTCGAAGACGTTCTGCTTGTTCTGGAGCCTCCCGGCCTCGTGCCACGCCTGCCCGAACTCGCCGCCGCCCCGCAGGCTGGCCAGGGCGTAGACGCCGCCCGAGGCGAGCCACGCCGTGGCCAGCGACGAGAAGCGCGCCGGCCGGAGGTAGCCGAAGCCGCCGTAGCCGGTCAGCAGCGTCGGGTTGCGACCGTCGAGCACGACGTCGGGCCGGTGCGCGACCCACATCGGCACCCGCGTGCCGTCCTTCGACCGGAACCAGCGGCGGGTGACCTCGTAGTCGCCGGGCGCGACCGGCAGGTCGGGGCGCGCCCAGGCCGTGTAGCCGCCGGTCTCGACGTCGTAGCGGTACACGGTGCGCGGCACGTGGAACGTCTGGAAGGTGACGAACGTCTCGGGGCCGGCCCACGTTCCGCCGCCGACCGCGATCGAGCCGGCGGCGTCGAGCGCGATGTCGCGGACGTGCGCGCCGTCGAGGTCGTACACCGCGGCCCGCGGCTGCCCGTCCTGGAGGTAGGACACGACGAGCCGGCCGCCGCGGCCCCGCGCGGCGCGCACCACGACGTCGTCCCGTTCGGCGATCAGCTCGTGCCAGGACTCGACCGTGGGACGGGTGGGGTCGGCCAGCATCACCCGCCGATTGGGAGCGTCGCGGCTGGTGACGAAGATCAGCCGGTGGCCGGCGAAGGCCACCGCCGACTCCGACGCCGGGTCGTCGATCGCTGTCACGAACGGCCCGTCGCGGCGCAGGTCCTTGACGTGGACGGCAATCGGCCCGTACGAGCCCTCGAAGATCTGCACCGCCATCCAGGCGCCGTCGTCGGACACCACGGTGTCGGGAATGTGGCCGCGACCGTAGGGCCCCTCGAACACCACCGGGTCTTCCTCGACCGGCGTCCCGAACGCGTGGTACAGCACGCGCGGGGCCACGTCGCCGTAGCGGTCGTAGTAGAGCCCGCGCCCCCCGGCCGCGAAGTGCACGCGGTGGTACCGCGCCGGCGGCAGCAGGTCCGGCAGATCGGCGCCGGTCGCGACGTCCCGGACGCGGATCGACACCTCGTCGACGCCGCCGGCGCGCACCGCGTACGCCACCAGCGCGCCGTCGTCGGAGACGTCCCGCAGGGCAACGCTCGTCGTGTGGTCGGGGCTCAGGGGGTGCGGATCGATCAGTACGCGGTCGTCTCCGTCGAGCCCGTCGCGCACGCGAATGACCGACAGCTCGTCTCCGGCGCGGCGCCGGTGGTAGAAGTAGCGTCCGCCGCGCTCCACCGGCACGCCCGTCGAGCCGCGGGCGAGCACGGCCGCGGCCAGCTCGCGCAAGCGGTCCCGGCCGGGCAGGGCGTGGAGCACGGCGTCCGTGTAGGCGTTCTGGGCGTCGATCCAGGCGCGGGTCGCCGGCGCGTCCTGGTCCTCCAGCCAGCGGTAGGGGTCGCGGACCTCGACGCCGTGAAGCGTGTCGACGACCGTGCGGACCGCCGTGCGGGGCGGCTTCGGCGGCGCCGGAACGACCGCCGGCGCGGGAACGACCGTCTGCGCGGGCTCGAGCCGGGCGCGCGCCGCGGGCGCGGGCGACGACGGCGGCGTGGACACCGCCGGCGCGATCGAGGCCGCCGGCGTGGCCATCGGCCCGGCAGCGCCGGCGGCTACGAACATCGCGGGCAGCGCCAGCAGCCCGATGGCCCTGGTGGTGCGTCGCGGTCCGTCGCGGTCGGACGCCGGGTCGGGCGCGCCCGGCGGCGGCGCCGGGCGGATGCCGGTCACGCCGTCCGGCCCTCGACCCGCCGGCCCGGGACGGAGCGCGCCACTCCTCACTCCCGCCCCACCTGCCAGAGCAGGAAGCTCACGGTGTCGACCATCTCGTCGATCTGCTGGCTGACCGGCTGGCCGCCGGAGTGCCCGGCCTGCGTGTGGTAGCGGAGCAGGATGGGGTTGTCCGAGCCGTTCTTCGCCTGCATCAGCGCCGCCATCTTGCGGGCGTGGAGGGGCGCCACGCGGGTGTCGCCGTCGCCCGAGAGATACAGGGTGGCCGGGTAGTCGCCGCCGTCGATCACGTTGTGGTACGGCGAGTAGGCGTGGATGTAGGCGAACTGCTCCGGATCCTCGCTCGAGCCGTACTCCGGCACCCAGAAGCTGGCCACGAGGAACTGGTGGTAGCGCACCATGTCGAGCAGGGGATACGTGCAGACCACCGCCCCGAACAGGTCGGGCCGCTGGTTCGAGACCGCGCCGACGAGGAGGCCGCCGTTGCTGCCGCCGCGGATGGCGAGGTGCTCGGGGCTCGTGTAGCCGGCCTCGACCAGGTGCTCGGCCGCGGCGATGAAGTCGTCGAAGACGTTCTGCTTGTTGGCGAGCATCCCGGACTGGTGCCACTCCTCGCCGAACTCGCTGCCGCCGCGCATGTTCGCCAGCGCGAAGACGCCGCCGGACCGCAGCCAGGTCGTGGCGAGGGCCGAGAAGCGCGGCGTCTGGCTCAGGTTGAAACCGCCGTAGCCGGTCAGCAGGGTCGGGTTGCTGCCGTCGAGCGCCACCCCCGGCCGGTGCACGACGAACATCGGCACGCGGGTGCCGTCCTGCGACGCGAACCAGCGCTGCGTCACCCGGTAGGCCGGCGCATCCACCGGCAGGTCGGGCTCGGCCCACACCGTCTGCTCGCCCGTGGCCAGGTCGTAGCGGTAGATCGTGCGCGGGACGTGGAAGGTCTCGAAGGTGAAGAACGCCTCGTCGCTGGTCCAGCGTCCCGCGCCGCCCCCGACCGAACCGATGGTGTCGAACGCGATGTCGCGCACGTGCGTCCCGTCGAGTTCGTGGATGGCGACGCGCGGCTGGACGTCCTCGAGGTACGACACGGCGAGCCGGCCGCCGAGCGCCGACGCGCCCTCGATGACGACGTCGTCCCGCTCGGGGATGACCTCCCGCCACCGGTCGGCGGCCGGGTCGGCGGGATCGGCCAGCACGACGCGCTTGTTCGGGGCGTCGAGGTTGGTCACGATGACCAGCTCTCCCCCGGCGAACGAGGCCCACGACTCGGAGACGCCGTCGGCGACGGCGGTGACGAACGGCGTGTCGTGCGCCAGGTCCTTCACGTGGATCTCGGTCGGGCCGGACGAGCCCTCGATGACGTGCACGACCATCCAGCGCCCGTCGTCGGAGACGACCGTCACCGGGATCTGGTGCCGCTCGTACCCGGCGCCGAAGAGCTGGACGTCCTGGGCCAGCGGCGTCCCGAACGCGTGGTACATCACGCGCGGCGCCACGTCGCCGTAGCGCTCGTAGTAGAGGCCGCCCCCGTCCGGGGCGAGCGTCACCGCGCCGTAGCGGGCCGCCGGCAGCACGTCGGCCAGGTCGTCGCCGCTGTCGACGCCGCGAACGCGGATCGAGACCTCGTCGACGCCTCCCTCGCGGACCGCGTAGGCCACCTGCCCGCCGTCGTCCGAGATGTCGCGCAGCTCGACGCTGGTCGTGTGGTCCGGGCTCATCGGGTGCGGGTCGATCAGCACCCGTTCCTCGCCGTCGAGCCCCTCGCGGACGTAGAGGACGGCGAGGTCCTGGTCCGCGCCCCGCCGGCTGTAGAAGTAGCGTCCGCCCCGCTCGTTGGGCAGGCCGACGTCGTCGCGCTCGAGGACCGCCGCCGCGACCCCTCGCAGCCGGTCGCGGCCGGGAAGCGCGCCGAGGACGGTGTCGGTGTACGCGTTCTGGGCGTCGATCCAGGCCCGCGTCTCCGGCGCCTCCTGGTCCTCGAGCCAGCGGTACGGATCGGGCACGTCGACGCCGTGCAGCGTGTCGACGACTTCTCGGACTTCAGTCGGCGGTGGCGGCGGCACGGCGACTCCCTGCTGCGCGCCGGCGGCGGCGGTGGCGGCGACCAGCGCCGCGCCGACGATCCCGGCGATTGCCCGCGATACGGCCATGAGCTCCCCCCTCGCGTGGAGTCCTCAGCGTATCGCATTCCGCCGCTGCCCGTGGCCAGCTCGATATCGCCCGACGACCTCTGCGGCGTGGGGCGTCCCTGTGCGTCAGTCCGCGCTGTGGGTTGGGGGCACCGAGCGGGCCGACAGGTGACGATCGGTGGGTTGGCGCCGCCAAGCCTCGCCAGGCTCCACGCCCGACCCCAGCCCACCGCCGAGGAGCCTGCGCTGCGGGGCTCACTCCGTTGCGTTTCCGCGGCGCAAGCTCCTACACTGCCGGCAGCGGTTGCAGGGCCCACCGGCACCCGCTGGCAGATGCAGCGGGCGACCGCGAAGCGCGGGCGCCGTGGGTTGCCGGCACACGCCGGCGCGCCGAGGTCCCTGCGCTGGCGTGCGCGGCGGTCAAGCTACGTCATCGATCGGAGGAGACGATGCAGGCAAGCCCCACCTTCACCCGGCGTCAATGGCTGGCCACCGTCGGCGCGGCGACCGGCGCCGGCGCGGCAGCGCAAGCCGCTGCGGCGTTCGTCCCGTCCGGGCGACTGCGCGCCGCCGAGGCGAAGCCGATGCGCGGCGCGTTCATGATCATGAGCACGCCCTACACCGAGGCGAACGAGGTCGACTACGAGGACCTCGCCGGCCAGGTCGACTTCCTCGACCGCTGCGGCGTCCACGGGCTCGTCTGGCCGCAGAACTCCAGCGAGCAACGCTATCTGACGAAGGCGGAGCGGCTGCGCGGGTTCGAAGTCCTGGCGGAGGCCGCAAGGGGGCGTCGCCCGGCGCTCGTTCTCGGCGTCCAGGGCGCCGACACGGCGGGCATGCTGGAGTACGCGCGCCACGCCGAGGCGCTCGCGCCCGACGGCATGATCGCCATCCCTCCGACCGAGGCGACGACGCTCGCCGAGTTCCGCGCCTACTACGCGGCCCTGTGCGGCGTTACCGACCGGCCGATCTTCTTCCAGACCAGCGGCGGCGCGCCCGACGTGGTCCCCACCGTCGACTTCATGGTCGGCATGGCCCGCGAGTTCCCCAACCTGGCCTACGTCAAGGAGGAGCGCGAGCCCGTCCACGAACGGATGCTCGCCCTGAAGGAGCACCGGCCCGACCCCATCCAGTCGATCTTCGGCGCCGCCTTCGGCCGGCAGTGGCTCTACGAGATGCGCCTCGGCATGGACGGCGTGATGACCGGCGGCGGGATGTACGCCGACGTCTACGCCCGCCTCTGGGAGCTGCACGAGGCCGGCAGGCACGAGGAACTGCGCGACCTGTTCGGCCGCCTGCTCCTGATGCTGAACCTCGACCGCACCATCCCCGGCATCCGGCTCTACGTCCTCAAGGCGCGCGGCATCTTCAGGACCACGAAGTCGCGCCGCGGCGACTATGCGTTCACGCCGGACCAGGTCGCGGAGATCGAGTACCGCCTCGACGCAATCCGCCCCTACTTCCGGGCGTAGGCAGGCCGACCGTTGCCAACGTACAATCGACCGATGCACGATGGCACCGACCGTCCCGTGGAGGAGGCAGTCTCCCCCAGAATGGACGGCGTGAAGATCGAGGGTTTCCGCGCGTTCCGCGACTTGAGCATTCAAGGGCTGGGTCGTGTGAACTTGATCACCGGGAGAAACAACTGCGGAAAGTCCTCCGTTCTGGAAGCTCTACGGATTCTCACTACGAACGCCACGCTCGACGTGATATCCGACATACTTCGCTACCGCGAGGAGGATGCCGTCGGCGCCGACGAAGAGGGGCATTCGCCCGACCCGGAGAGCTTGTCTCAGGTCTCGGGGCTGTTCCACGGATTCCCGGCACTATCCAAACACCCCGAACCAATAACCATCTCATCGAGCGGTCGATCCGGCTTCACCAGGATGACGTTGCGGCTTGACTGGTTCTCGGAAGAACGGGATGCGGTCGGCGACTACCGACTGGTTCCCATGGCGCCCGACTTGTTCGGAGAAACCGACGGGATCGCCGCGCTGGTGATCAGGACGAACGACGAGACGCGAACTCACCCGATCGAGCGCCTTCGTCGCCAACTCCAGAGAACCCGCCGCGTTCGCCCCGCGATCTCGGATCGTGCAGCGACGTCTTGCACGTTCGTGAGTCCGTACGCCGGCGAGGGTACCGAGTTGTGGGAGCCCTTGTGGGATCGGATCGCGCTGACAGACAAGGAGCGGGATGTCGTCGACGCGCTGCATATCATCGATCCGACGATCGCCGCGGTCTCCATGGTTCGCGGCAAGAGCGTCTTCCGAGCACGTACGGCGATAGTGCGAGCCCACGGCATGCCCCGGCCTGTCCCGCTTCGCTCATTCGGTGACGGGTTGAATCGATTGTTCGGCATAATCCTCTCACTGGTCAACGCGCGCGGTGGTGTCCTCCTGATCGATGAATTCGAGAACGGTCTGCACTACAGCGTGCAGTTGGATGCGTGGCGCACAGTGTTCCGTCTGGCTCAATTGCGTGACATTCAGGTGTTCGCAACCTCCCATAGCTGGGACACGATAGAGACGTTCCAGCGGGCGGCGGCGGAGGCGCCTGCGGATGGAGTGCTAGTACGCTTGGCTCGCCGCGACGACGACATCCTCTCGACGGTGTTCGCAGAAGACGATCTCGCCATTGCCACCCGCGACAGGATCGAGATGCGTTGAGAATGGCGAACCGAAGGATTCTGTTGGTAGAAGGCGTCGACGACGAGCATGTCATGAAGCACATCTGCGGAAATCACGGCATTCCCCCTCTTGACGAGATCAAGCGGCATGGTAGCGCTTCCGAGCTTCTTGAGAGCGTCCCGGTCAGGATCAAGGCGAGTGAAGAAGGTGATGCGGTCGGCGTGGTCATAGATGCGGATACGAACATGAGTCGCCGCTGGCAGTCCATTCGAGACCGCATCACCACCATGGGATACGACAACGTACCGGCTTCGCCTGCCACGGGCGGCACCATCCTTCAACCTCCGGCGGGCACCCTGTTTCCGCGGCTGGGCTCTTGGATCATGCCGGACAATCGTACTGACGGCATCCTGGAGCACTTCCTGCGTTTCCTCATTCCACAGCCGAGCCCCCTTCTTGACCGGGTCGAGAGGTGTGTAGCCGGGATTCCGGACGGCGAACTGCGCTTCAGACGGAAGGAAGACGGACCCAAGGCCGTCATCCATACCTGGCTCGCATGGCAGCGCGAGCCTGGGAAGCCCTACGGGACTGCCATCTCGGAGCGCTTCCTCGACCCCAGTGTCGCCCAGGCCCGCGTCCTTGCTTCCTGGCTGAGACGCCTGTTCTATCCTGACACCCCGGCACCGTGAGCGATGGCCGGACCGGACGAGGGGACGTCCGTCGGGGTAGATGGCGCGATGAAAAGCGCGCGGCATCTTCAGGACCACGAAGTCGCGCCGCGGCGACTACTCGTTCACGCGCGACCAGATCGCGGAGATCGAGTATCGCCTCGACGCCATCCGTCCGTACTTTCGGGCGTAGCCCGGAAACCGTCGCCTGCGGCTCCGATTCCCGCCCAGCCGCGCCAGCCAGGAGTCTGCACCGTTCTCTACGGCGCAGACTCCTGGTTGGCCGCGGCAAGGCCGCGGAGCTCACCCACCGGCCAGTCCCGGCGCGAAGCGCTGGCGCACGTCGGGTTCTTCGAGGGCAACCACGTCCGTCGCGGCGGCCCGCCCGGTCACCGGATCGGCTCCCCCGCGACCGACTGCGCGTCGCGGCTCCGCGATGGGGGCCGCGCCCGCCGCACATCGTTCGTACTCGGAAGCCAGCTTCGACAGCAGCAGGAAGATGTGCTCCGCGATGCTGGTGAGCCGCAGGACGCTTGCGCGTTCCTCCGTGCTGAGCGACGAGGCGTTTCTCAGGTACGCGTTCCGTATCCCGTGCATCAGCTCGCCACGGTCGCCGAGCAGTTCGGCTGCGGACGGTTCGGAGCCCCGACCCTCGGCCATCACGAGGTCCTGGACGACGAACAGCGCGGCGTCGATCCCCTCGACCAGACCCGTCCGCCAACGATCGAGCAGCGAGTGCCGGGGCAGTGCCTGGGCCGCCGCGCAGAACTCCAGCACGCGTTCATCGAGCCAGAAGAGCAGCCGCTGACGCGTCAGGAGCGAAACGTGAACGTCCACCCCCCGGTCCGGGTACTGCGCCCCGATGCTGTCGAGGAACTCCGTGATCCGCTCCAGCACGTCCCGGCCCGCGTCACGCAACCGACCCAGACCGACGCCCCGCCGAACGGTGTCGAAGTAGCGCGCGTGTATCTCGAACAGTCGGCGCTGTTCGAGGTCGACCAGCCGCAACGCGGCGGCAGGGTCATGGAGCGCGCCGTCGTGAATGAACCGCGACTTCGACAGCACTTCCACGTCGGTGGTCGGCCACCATCGTTCGATCAGTCGCGCAGTCGGGCCGAGAAGTGCAAGCTGGACCGCGCCGGTGGTCACCTCGACGAGGATGCACGCAGATCGCGAGAGCCTGCGGCAGGGGAAGGCCGCTGGAGAAGATCGCGGCGCGGACGAGCGGGACGTCCAGATAGAGCTCGGTGTAGAGGAGGGGAACGAAGATGGCGTTGGCTACGCAGTTGTGCAGCACCTGGTACATCGCCACCTGACGCGCGCGGCCGGTGAGACTCATCGTCAGCAGGTACACGCTGAGGCTCGACCCGAGACAGACGCCGTAGCAGAGCATCAGCACCTGCTCGACGCTCAGCACCCCGCCCGCCACCATCCCGATTCCGGCGACCATGACCGCAACGGACGACTGGACCAGCAGCGAAAGCAGCGCGCCGCTGACCAGGCAGAAGAGCAGCGAGCCGCTCGCCCATGCCAGGACGTCCTGGAACCACGCGTACTCCGCCAGCGGCGCAACGGACTCCCGAAGCATGAGGAAGCCAAGGATCATCATTCCCATGCCGAACACCGCTTCGGCCATGGACCGGTACCTGGCTTTCCCGGCTTCGGTCGTTATCAGGACGATGATCTGGGAGACCCCCAGAGCGTAGAGCACCGCCAGCTTGATGTCGATCATCACGGCCAGCAGCAGCAGCGAGCCGCCGACGTTGCCGCCGAGAACGATCGGCAACGCCCGGCGAACCGTCAGGATTCCGGACCTCAACATCCCCACGAGGAGGAAGGTCAAGGCCGGCATGGTCTGCATGACCGCGCCGGCGACTCCACCCCAGGCGAAGCCCGCCCAACGGTTCCCGGTCCAGCGGGCCGCGCTCATTCGCAGGCGGCGGTTCGTCAGGAGCTTGAGACGCTCCGACAGGAGCCTCATGCCCATGAAGACGAGCCCGAGCCCGCCGGCTATGCCGCCGAAGATCGTGACCATGCTTCCTTGGCTGCTCCAATCGCCGGTCGGGGCCGGCAGAGTCGGGGCTACGTGACGTTGCGTCGGAGAGGGCCGAGTTCGACGGCCGCCGGGGGGGAGACCCGGCAGCCGCAGTCGTCAGCCAGCGGCGCTACGCGGACGACGACCATGAACCGGGCCGCCGGGGGTAAGGTCGGACGTGCTCGCGCCGATAGATGGAGCATGCGACTGGCGCGGCAGGAGGTCCATCGGTTCGCAGCATCGGCTCCGTCACCTGCAGAGCTTTGGACTCAGGCAACACAGCAGGTTCTTGCATTTCGGGAAGCGCGAGGTCGCTTCCTGCCCCAGGCCGACCGTTGCGGAGCTCGGGTGCTCTCCGCCGTAGCTCGGAGCATCGTCGGCGCCGAAAGCGAACTGGCCGTCGACGAACTCGAACGTGGACAGGGCGTGGTCGATCGACCGGGAATCGATCAGCGCACGGGAACCCTCGCGGACCGATCCGACCGACGTGGTGGTGTCGAAGGTCGCCTCGGTGTGGCGGTCCGTGGACAGGCCGTGCAGGTCCTCGACCACGGCGTCGCTGGCTTCGACCGGCTCGACCAGCCAGGCCGCGAATGCCAGAGCCAGTGCGACCAGGACCGTGGTGGCCAGCTCCCGGCGCGCGCGGCGACGGCGTGCATCGACCGTTCCCGACTCCATCCCGGAGGCGGCGCTCGACCTCGTCCCGGCGATGTGTTCCGATCTCCTGGTGGTGAACGCGTTCAGTCTCATGGCAGAGTCCCTCCGAGATCCCTTCTCCGGGCGGTTGGCGGTGGTGGCGATTCGTCGGACCGCCGTTGCTGGCGACGTGCTCATCGGCCTGTAGGTAAGCACGACGCGTGCCAACTGGCCCGCGCCTGCCGTAACTCGTTGGGCCGGCGCAACTTGGAAGAGATCCGGCGGTGAGCCCAAGACTGTCGCCGGGTGTTGCGACCTGCAACGCCGACCCGGACGACGCACGCGTTTCACAGGGGTTTCCGGCCGACTTGCAGATCGCAACAGGGGTTTCATTCTGCAACACCCTGCCGGCGCCGCTCGTTGCTGCTCCCCCGGGACGGAACGCGACTCCGTGACCCGCGTGCGAGACGTTCTTCGGAGGACTCCCGGGGCCACGCCGGAATGGGGCCTCCGCGGCGCGGAAGACGCTGCCCGGCGCCGCGTCGACTACGCGAGAACGCCGCGCAGCCAGTCGCCGATGTCGCGCACCTCGTCGAGACAGACCTCGTGCGCCATCGGGTACTCGTGGTAGTCGACCGGGTGGCCGGCGGCGGTCAGGAGGTCCCGGCTGCGGCGGCCCAGGTCCGCCGGCACCAGGGGATCGGCGGTGCCGTGGGCCTGGAAGACGGGGACGGTCCGGTTCGCGGGCGAGGACTCGGCGGCGAGCGTGTCGGGCAGCGGCAGGTAGGCGGAGAGGCACAGGAGTCCGGCCAGCGCCTCCGGGTGCCGCAGGCCGGCGAAGAGGGCCATCGCGCCGCCCTGCGAGAAGCCGGCGAGGGCGACGCGACGCGCCGGGACGCCGCGCTCGGCCTCGCGCGCCACGAGCTCGTCGATCCACCCTGCCGACCGCCGGATGCGGCGCTCGTCCCGATCGCGCGCGTCGAAGCCGTACACGTCGTACCAGGCGCGCATGATCAGGCCGCTGTTGATCGTGACCGGGATGCGCGGGGCGTTGGGAAAGACGTAGCGGACACGGAGATCCGCCGGCAGGCCGAGCTGGGACGGGAGGCCGTAGAAGTCGTTGGCGTCCGCGCCCAGCCCATGCATCCAGATCACGGATGCATCGGCCGGGCCGTCCGGTTCGACCTCGAGCGTCTCCAGATGGGGCTTGTCGGTCAACGGGCCTGGTCCGGGGTCTTCACGCCAGCCCACCACCCGTCGCCCGACGGCTCCGCATGGTACCCAGCCAACCCTCCGGGAGTCCGCGCTGTTCCACGGCGCAGACTCCCGGTGCTGCGTCACGCCACAGTCTTCGGGGCACGGGGCCTGACCTTGTGCCTGCATCGTCAACGATTTGCCAGCACGGCATGCCCGACCTCCGGCTGTGGCGCTGCACGAGTCCTAGTCGATGAGCACGGCGTCTCCGATGCGGGAGATGCGGGCGTCGAAGTGCTCCACCAGGAGGTCGCGGCGGGCCAGCACCCGCTCCCGCTCCTGCCGCGTGAGGACGTCGCCGTCCATCGCCGCCGCCAGGGCCTCCGGGGTCAGGGCGCGCATGCCTTCGAGCAGGCTGCGCCCGATGCGGGTGAGGCGCTCCGGCTTCGAGATCTCGACGTCGGGCCGGAACGCCCGCGTGTGGTCGATGAGCCAGAGCTTCCAGTCCGTCGTCCAGAGGGAGTTGCCGGGGTTCCGGTCCCGGTTCTGGATCAGCTCGTCGAAGGCGTACATCGCGTAGAACTGCGAGTAGGCCACCTGCGGGTCGGGCGGGAACGCGCGCTGCTCGATCCGGTCCCGCTCGCTCATCGCGACGTCGTCGACCCACCAGGTGACGGCGGCCGGCTCGCCGCCCACCCTCCGCAGGACCGACATCGGCACGTTGTCCATGCCGAGGAGCACGGCGAGCCGATAGGCGGCGACGTTGTACCGGTAACTGTCGCGGAAGTTGAGCTCCACCCGCGCCCCGGCCGCGACGAACGTATCGCGTTCGATGTCGACAGTCTGGACGTGGACGTCGTGCGTGATCCGGCCGTCGGACGCGGACGCCCGCCGCGAGCCGGTAACGCCGACGTCGAGGCGGTCGAGGTCCGACAGATCGGCGTTGAGCAGGAACGCCTCCATCTCCTCCGGCGAGAGCGCCGGGGCGGCCACCTCCTGCGCGAGCGGTGCGGCCAGGCAGAGGACGGCGAGGGCGACGGCGAGCGCGTAACGCGGCATCCGCATGAGCGGCCTCCCTGTATCGACGCGAAACGAATTCGAACCGGCCGTCTGCGGCCGCGCGATCCTGCGGTCGCGTCGGCAGCTCCGCTGTCGCGAAGAACGCCTGCGGTTGCAGCTCCCGCCCCGTTCGTCGGCCGACGGCGCGGCCACCCCGACGGATGAACGCCGTGGCGCATTCTCGCGAGCACCGACCGACCACGGTCCGCACCGGCCCGAGGCGGCGACCCTGCTCGCTCCGCACCGTGGCGAGCGGCTTCCCCGGTAGCACCCCGGGCCCCGCCCCTACGTTCCGGCCGCACCCGCGGCCGCGTCCTGCGCGGCCCCGGTCTTCGCGGGCGCGGCCGAGCCCTCGGCGGCGAAGATGCCGCTGAAGACGTCCTGCAGCAGGGTCGTGCGTTCGGACAGCACGGTGAACACGTCGTCGCGCTCCGCGCGCAGGACGCGGCACGCCCGCACCGCGGTGCCGCGGCAGCCGGCGAGCGCGCCCGACAGCGTCTCGGCGACCAGCATCAGCCCGCCCGGCCCGACGACCAGCGGCCCGCCGCCGTTCGCCTCGACCTGCACGATGCCGTCGAGGACCAGGCAGAGCGAGGCCGCGTCGTCGTCGCTGAACAGCGTCTCCCCCTCCCAGAGCGTCACCTCCCGCGCCGACCCGACCAGCGCCAGCAGGTCGCCCACCGCGGCGCGCGCGAGCAGCGGGTGCTGCCGGACCAGCATCGCCTTGTCGAACTGCTGCAGGTCGGCGCTCGGCGGCGCGGAGGGCGGCAGGTGCGCCGGACTGCCGTTGCCGCGGCCGTCGGTGGAGCCGAGCAGCAGCCGGAACAGTCCCTTCGCGAGGCGCACGTCGTCGGCCACCATCGCCATGAAGTCGTCCGCCCGGATGCGGAAGCAGACGCAGTGCCCCCGCGCCAGCGACGGGTACAGGGTGGGGGTCCCCTGGAGGACCTCCTCCAGGCCGATGACGCCGGGGGCGGCCACGTCGCGGTGCCCGTCCCCGCCGACGACCTGCCGGACCGTGCCGTCGATGAGGAGCTCGACCGCCTCGGTCGCGCCCTCCGCCCCGACCGCGTGCCCGTCCGCGTAGCGCACTTCCTGACCGGACTCGATGACGCGGAACAGCTCGTCCAACGACACGAACTCGAAGATGGGGATGCGCCCCAGCCGGTCCGCCAGCTCCACGACCGGCAGCCCCTCGCGCTCCGAGCCCGCGGGCGCCCGCTCCGGGTCGCGCGTGGCGAGCGCCCAGTCCGCCGCGGCGCTCACGCGCGGGTGGGTGGCCGCCCGGTGCCGGCTCACCCACTCGATGTCGTCGATCAGCCCCGGCAGCAGCGCCTCGCGGGCCGCCACGTAGTGGACGGCGCTCGCGGCGACCACCGGGTTGTCGTCGTGGATCAACTGCGCCAGCGTGTCCTCGAGGCTGCGCGGCCGCGTGCCGAGGACGTGGTTCGCGTGGTCGACCTTCTCCTCCGGCGGCGACTCGTCGATCAGCGGCAGGATGCGCTTCCGCGCGTTCGCGCGCAGCAGGTTGTCGAGGTACTCGATGGCGCGGGCGCGGCGCTTGGCGCTGCCGCGCTCGATTGCATGCCGGGCCGCGGTGACGTCATCGACCTCGTGGAGCACGCCGAGCAGCCGGTAGACGCGGTCGAGGACGCGGTCGAGGCGCTCGCCGAGAGCGCGCTCCAGGACGCTGTCGTGCGGCGCCGCCGTCTGCGAGAGCAGGTTGTGGCGGAGCGTCAGCACGTTGCAGTAGACCGCCGCCTGCCGCATCAGCAGCTCCTCGACCTCGGTCCGCGGGACCAGCAGGTGGGCGTGGTCCCGCCGCAGGCGCTCGAGGGCGGCGATGATCTTGTAGCGCAGGAAGCCGTCGCCCGTGCCGAGGCTGCCCACGAGGGCGTCCACCGCGGCCTGGCTCGGCATCAGGGCCAGGATGCCGGGCACGTTGCGGCGCACCCAGTGGTGCTCGTGCGGGTTCTCGAGCGCGTAGCGCAGGGCGGGGACGATCTCCTCGCCGCAGGCCACGAGCGTCTCGCGCGCCGCGTGCCGCAGGACGCGGTGACCGAGCCGCGAGAACAGGGCCGGCAGGAACAGCCCGTCCGAGGCGCCGAGCTCGCGCGCGCTGCGGATCGCCTCGAGGGCCACCTCGACGTCGTGGTCGTGCAGCAGGGGCACCAGCAGCACGCGGAAGCGCGGGTTGGCGATGCGGGAGAGCGCCCGCGCCGCCTCCTTCCGGCCGTCCACCGCGGTGCCGCGCGTGTCGTCGACGAGCCGCCGGAGCGTCGCCTCGGCGCGCTCGACGTCGGCCTCCTCGGCCGAGCGCGCCAAGGCCGCCGCCGCGGCCACCACCACCCGGGGCTCCGGGCCCTCCAGGTGGTCGGGCATCACGGCCGCGGCGTCCCGGTGATCGAGGGCGGCCAGGGTCAGGAGGGCCGCGGCGCGCACGTCGACGTCGTCCTCGCGCGTCATCCGCTCGACCGTGCCCTTCCAGCGCTCGGCGAGGCGCGAGCGGCCCGACGCCAGGGCGTGCAGCGCCCGCACCCGGACCGTACCCGACTCGTGGCGCAGCAGCAGCGGCGTGACGAGATGCGGCTTGTCCATCGCCTCGAGCATGTCGATGGCGTAGAGCACCGGCGTCGCGTCGGGATTGGACAGCTCCTCTACCAGCGTCTCGACGGTGGCCGCCTCGGCGGCCGGCGTCATGACCGCGTCCGGCGTGATGGCCTGCGTGTCGATGCTCTCCCGGAACGAGCGGAGGTACTCCGTCCGCGCCCGGAGCGCCACCGCAACCCACAGCCCGGTGATGGCGAGCGTGGCGTAGCTCAGCCGGCGCCAGTCCAGCGCGAGGCCCCACGGCTGAATGAGAACGAGCAGCACGACCGCCGTCACCGCCTTGGCGAAGCGGTCCATCGTGACGTCGATGAACGGCTTCACGCGGTGCCGCAACTCGGCCGACAGCGGGAGGAACAGCACCTCCCGCGTCGTCTTGTCGAGCGTGTAGCGCAGGGTCGTGCCCAGGACCCGCGCCCCGGCCACCGCCCAGAGGGCGCCGGTGCCCAGGATGACCGCGGCGCTGGCGCTGAAGCCGAGCGGCAGGAGGAGCAGGGCGAAGCCGATGCCGAGCGTCCGGTGAATGCGGCTGATGAGAGCCACCTGCACCACGAACCCCGCGATCGACAGGTAGACGGTGACCTCGGCCAGGAACGCCGCGATGGCGTCGCCGCTCCCGCCGCCCATCTCGTCGGCCGCCATGTTGAGCTGCTGGTCGACGACGGCCGCGCCGGCCGCCGCGAATCCGACCGCGAGGGCCAGGACGCGCAGCGGGCGGGACTCGGTCACGAGCCGGATCGCTTCCTGCCCCCCCACCCCGCGCTCGTAGGCGTCGAACGCGGCGTCGTCCACGTGGTGTCGCCGGAGCACGAGCAGCACGATGCCCGCGCACCCCGCGAGGACCAGCGCACTCACCAGGAGGAGCTGCTCCAGGCCGACCGCCTCGACGACCGTCGCGGTGATCCCGGCGCCGAGTGCTCCGCCGAGGCTGGCGCCGCCGCCGATGAAGCCGAAGATCCGCTTCGCCTGCCGCGCGTCGAAGATGTCGTTCGCCAGCGTCCAGAACTGGCTGATCAGCAGGATGCCCAGGATCAGCCCGAAGAGGTAGAAGGCGACCGTCACCCAGGCCGCCCCGGTGCGCAGCAGCGCCCAGAAGGCGACGAGCAGCACCGCGATCGCGGCCTGCGTCACCGGCACCACGTGCTGGCGCGGGACGCGGCGGACCGCGTTCGTGTAGAAGTGCATGATGACGCCGATGGAGATGCCGGCGGCGAACAGCACGTAGGGCAGGTTGTCGGCCCCGAGTTCCTCGATGAACTGCGCGCGGGTGATCGGCTTGACGATGTTGTAGGACGTCATCGCCAGGAACGAGTACGCGAACATCAGCAGTGCCGGCGTCGTTTCCTCGCTCCGGACGGACGCCACGGAGTTCAGCAGGCGAGAGAGGAGGTTCCGCATCCTGGGTGCGTGGAGAGGTCAGAGGGCCCCGTCGGCCCAGGGGCCGGTGATCGCGAGCGTGACACCGGGGATCTGCACGTTGACGAAGAGCCAGCGGCCGTCGGGGCTGAACACGGCGCCCGCGAACTCGCTGGCGCGGAAGTCGCCGGCGATCCCGTTCGGCCGGCCGTCGAGGACCACGTTGTTCCGCGCGAACGGGAAGATCCGGCCGTCAGTCCGCAAGCCCCGCAGGAAGTTGCCGCCCAGGCCGTCCTCGCAGAGCACGATGCCGCCGCCCGGGCTGACGCACAGGTTGTCCGGCAGGTCGAGCACCTCGCTCCCCGGCGACTCGAACAGGAGGCGCAGGCGCTCGCGGCCCGGCTCGTACTCCCAGACCTGCCCCATCCGGACGTCGCCGCCCTCGGTGGAGGCGACGTAGAACCGGCCGCCGCCGTACCAGATGCCCTCCAGCCGCCGGAACGTCGCGCCGCCCGCCGCCCGGCCCTGCGCGAAGACGGTGTTCGGGCCGGCGTCGGGAGGATCCGGATCGTCGATCGGCACCCACTCCACGGCCCGCCAGTCGCCGGTCGTCTGCCCCGCGCGGAGGTCCTCACCGGGCGCGCCGGCGACGGCCATCATCTCCAGCTCGCCCCCGGCCGCGAGGTTGCCGGGCTCCGCCGGCAGGAAGCGGTAGAGGCCGGCCGTCTGCTGATCCTCGGTCTCGTAGACGATGCCGGTCCGGGGATCGACGGCGACCGCCTCGTGCACGAAGCGCCCCATCGCGCGCAACGGCTCCGCCGTGGCCGTGCCGTCCGCGGGGACCTCGAAGACGTACCCGTGGGGCTTCTCGAAGTCGTTGCCGCCCCCGATGCCCAGCACGGTCTCCTCGCAGCTCAGCCACGACCCCCACGGGGTGGGACCGCCCGCGCAGTTGACCGCGGTGCCGGCCAGGCTCACCCAGGCGTCGCCGGCCTCGCCGGTCCGCGTGTCGAACTCGATGGTCGTCGTGCCGCCGCAGCCGTGCGGGTCGTAGATCGGGTGGTCGGCGAACGCCGGGCCGGCGCGCAGCTCATGGTTGCGCACGAGGCGGACGCGGCTGCCGCGCGCCGGGAAGGCGGCCATCCCGTCGTGCATGCCGGGCGTCGCCCAGCGGCGCCCGATGGGTTCGCCGATCCAGCCGAACGAGCGATAGCGGAAGCCGGCCGGCAGTTCGAGCAGCGGGAGCCCGGTCGCCTCGTCCGCGACCGGGGCGAGCGGTCCGTACCCGAGCGCCGACGGTGGCCGGCGGGCCGGGTTCGTCCGCAGGTCGTGCCGCGCGGTGCCGCAGGCGAGCGCGTGGAACGGCGCCGCACCGCAGGCGGCACCGGCCAGGGAGAGAAAGGTGCGCCGATCCAGCGCACGCGGGCGCCCGCGCATCGCGAGAGTCTGACAGTCGCCCCCGGCCCCGTCAACACGTCCCGCCCGGCGGCCACCCGGCCGCGCCCGTCCGTCGGGCGAGGCCGTCCCGGGCCGGGTCAGTGCGTCATCGCGTGCACGACGGTGTTGATGCCGACCGCGTAGGCGTTGATCGAGAACCGGTAGAAGAAGTCGTAGTCCTCGCCCTCGCGCTCCCAGCCGTCGGCGATGTCGGTGTTGTGGCTCATGAGCACCATCAGGCGGCCGGCCCGGTCGGCGATGCCGCGGAAGTGCACCTCGTCGCTGCGCGAGCCCCGCTCTGACGTGGTGGCGCCCCCGCTGCGGCGCCAGTGCTGGATCGACGGGATCTGGGGAATCTCCGGCACCTCGAACAGCGCCTGCCGCAGCGGGTGATCGGGCAGGATGTCGAAGATGGGGTACTCGGCCGCGGGGAGCGCCTTCGCGATCTCGCCCGTCCACTGCTCCCAC
Source organism: Alphaproteobacteria bacterium (assembly GCA_963663355.2). Taxonomy (GTDB): domain Bacteria; phylum Pseudomonadota; class Alphaproteobacteria; order UBA2966; family UBA2966; genus UBA2966. The sequence continues at coordinate 178,108 of CAXXKS010000001.1, read as the reverse complement.
GCCCACGGGCCCCAGAAGTCGTCGACCCACAGGAACCCGCCCTTCAGCAGGTACTGGCGAAGCCGGTGCGCCTCGACGTCGTCGAGCCACAGCGTGCCGACGTCGGACATGAAGATGAACGGGTAGTTGAAGAGGGCCTCGTCCGTCAGGCGCACCACGACGTGGTCGGGCTCGTCGTGCTCGTCGAAGCCGACGTGGGTGGTCGTCAGCTCCGAGAGCCGGATCATCAGGTTCTGGTCGGCCGTCGGGTAGTCCGTGTACCAGCCCTGGCCCCCCGGCTCGCGGCGATCGCTGTCGTAGAGGATGCGGGAGAAGGTGAACGCGCGATGCGAGGGCGTCTCGACGGGGAACTTGGGCGGCATGCGATACCAGCCGCCCCGCCAGCCGCGCTGGGCCAGCGCCGCCGTTCCGCCCGCGATCACGACGAGGACCAACGCCGCCGTCAGCCTGCCGCGCATGTCGCGCCCCCCCGGTGCAAGCGCTACTGGCCCTCGGACAGGACGCGGAAGTACTCCTCGACGAGCTCGCGGAACTGCGGGGGCATCTCCTCGTTGCCGGCGAGGAAGAGGTCCTCGGACTCCTCGGAAATCTCGCGGCGCAGGCGGTACTCGAAGCGCTTCAGCTCTTCGAGCACGAAGGTCTGGAGCCGGGCGATCTCCTCCGGGTCCTGGTAGCTGCGGAGGTCGTCGAGCTGCCGCATGCGCTCGATGACGTCGCTCAGATCGGCGGCGGAGAAGTCCTCCTGCTCCAGCATGCGCACGAGCTCCTCGGCCTCCATCGTCCGCTCGCGGTACTCCCGCTGCCACTGGCGGACGTCCTGCGGTTCCCAGGCCGTGGATCCGGGGCGCCGGTCGCCGTAACCGTAGCGATCGCCGAAGGGTCCGCCCCAGCGGCTGCCGAGGGTGGCGCCGTCCCCGTCCGTGGGCCCCGCCTGGTTCCCGGCCTGCTCTCCGGCCTGGGCACCCTGCTGCGCGTCGCCCGGCTGGCCCTCCTGCCCCTCCTGGCCGGCCTCGGAGCCGGGCTCGCCGTCCTCCGGCTGCCGGCCCTCCTGCCAGATGCGGTGGTCCAGGGATTCCAGACTGCGCATCAGGTCGCGGGTGCGGTCGAGGGCCTGCGCCATCCGGTCGCCCTCGGACCTCCCGACGGCCGCCGCGGCCTCGGCCAGTTTCTCGGCGAGCTCGCCCAAGTCGCCGCCGATCTCGGTCTCGAAGGCGTTGGCGGTATCGCCCGGCCGGCTGCGCATCAGGCCCCGCGAGTAGCGGATCTTCTCCTTGAGGCGGTTGTCGCGGATGGAGCTCGCAGCCTCCTGCAGGCGGCGCGAGGCGTCGCGCTCGTCGCGGCGGAACTCCGCCGAGGTCGAGTCGATCTGGCGCTCCAGATCCTCCACCTCGGCCTCCATCTCGTTCTTCCGCTCCAGGAGCCGGCGGAGCTGCGTCATCCGGGGCTCGTTCTCCAGCCCCGGCAGGGCCGCGACGTCGGCCCGCACCTCGCGCTGCTCGTCCGCGAGGCGGTTCGCGCGCCGCAACTGGTCCTGGATGTCCCGCTGGAGCCGGCCGCTCTGCTCACCCTGCAGCCGCTCCTGCACCTCGCGCAGGCGGTCGAGCGCAGCGCCCGCCTCGGCGAACCCCAGGCTGTCGTCGTTGGCGGCGGCGCGCCGCATCGCGTCGGCCGCCTCCTGGAGACGCCGCGAGGCGTCCATCATCTGCGGAGAGTTCATCTCGCGGGCCAGCCGCTCCAGGCGCCGGGCGGCCTCCTCGGCCTCCTCGGCGAGGGCCCGCTGGCCCGCGCCGCCGCCCTGCGTCGACTGCTGGCCGCGCGCCCGCCGCCGCTGGCGCTCGGCTTCCCGCTCCTGCCGCCGGGCCAGCTCCCGCAGGCGCTCCATCAGCTCGTCGATGCTGTTGTCGGCCGCCTGCTGCTCGCCGCGCTGCAGCGTCTCGTACTGGTTGCGGAGCTTGTCGAGCTCCAGCTCGAAGAGGTCGGCCAGGTCTTCCGCCGCCTGGCTGGCGCGGCTCCCGCCGCCCCCGCCTCCGCCGCCGCCCATCGTGAGCAGCACTTCCTCGTAGGCTTCCTCGGCGCGCTGCAGGTGCTGGAGCGACCGCTGCTCGTGCGGCAGGGCCGCGTCGACGTCCTGGTCCTGGAGCGACGACTCGGCCTCGCGCATGGCTTCCGCGGCCAGCGGCAGCATCTCGGCGATACTCCGGAATGCCCGATCCGCGGGCATGACCCGGCTGTTCATGCGCCGCAACAGCGTCTCCACCTGCTCGCGCAGGCGGCCCTGGGCCAGCGTGAGGAACACCACGTTCTCGCGGAACTCCTCCTCCGTGAAGGTGGCCCGGTCGCGGATGACGTTGAAGGTGGCCGAGATGATCTGCCGCTGCGCCTCCGAGAGGGCGCGTGCGTCCCCGCCGGCGGCGCCGCCCCCGCCGCCCGCTCCGCCGCCCGACGGTCCGGCCCGGTAGTCGCGGCTGAAGCGCCGCACCTGGATGAAGTAGAGGTCGCTCTTCACGTCCGCGCCCCGCTGGGCGAGGTTCCGGTCGGTGGCGCGCCCGTAGTAGGAGACGAAGTCGCCCGGCTCGAGCTCGAGCTCCTCCAGGAAGAACGTGTGGCCGGCCGACACCTCGCGCAGCGTGTCGTCCCCGGCGTCGTACAGCGGGACGGACTCTTCCGGACCGCCGTTGACGGAGTAGACGAGGTCGAGCGAGCGCAGGCCGAAGTCGTCGTCGGCGCGCGCCTCGACGAACAGCTCCTCGATGGCGCTGGCCGTGGTGTCGCGGCCCGGCCGGATGAACAGGACGGCCGGCGGCTGATCCGTGAGCACGTCGATCGTGTACTGCGGCGAGGCGGTCACGAGCTGCCCGTCGGGGGCGCGGAGATCGATGCGGTAGAAACCCTCCTCCTCGACCAGGAAGCTGGCGGTCAGCGAGCCGTCCTCGCCGAGCGCGAGGTCGCTGCGGTCCTCCTCGTCGAAGACCAGGTGGCCGCCGGCCGTGCCCATCGTCGGAACCGCGCGCAGTCGCACCTCCGTGCCCCGCAGCACGGCGATGTCGCCGCCGTTCTCCACCAGCCGCGGCTCGAGCCCGGTGTAGGCGGGGAAGACGTACTCCAGCTCCAGCCGCTCGACGTACGGCAGGTCGACCACGTCGAGCGTGAACGTGGCCGATTCGACGCCGGCCGCCTCGACGAAGTACTCGGTGGGCTCCTCCAGATCGAAGAGCAGCACCTCGAAGGCCCCCGGCTGGATCTCGCCGTCCCCGTTCTCCAGCGGAATCAGCGCGAGACGCTCGAAGGCGCCGTCGTCCTCGCTGCGCATCAGCAGGTCGACTTCCTCCGCTTCGAAGCCGACGAGCTGCGCCGTGACCGCCTGATCCGCCCCCCGCGCGACCGTGGCGTCGCCGGGCGACACCTCTATCTGGTAGGGGCTGGCCGCCTCGACGCTTCCCGTGGGCGTCAGCAGGGCCGAGATCCCGTGCCGCAGGTAGGCGGGCCCGAAGACGAACAGCAGCACGGCCGCGACGCCCGCCGCCAGCAGCAGGCCGGAGGACCGCCTGAGCGATCCCTGCTCGACGCCGCGTCCCATGTCGATGTCGCGAATCCGCGCCACCGCCGACGCGATCAGGCGCCGCACGAGCTCCGGCGAGTGGTCCGCGGCCGCCGCCCGCTCGCCCCGGCGACTCTCCTCGACCGCGCTCACCACCGTGGTCTTCAGTGACGGCTCGTGCTCCTCGATGTAGAGGGCCACGCGCTCGTCGGACACCCGCCGCGAGACCGGCCGCACGAAGAGCCACCAGCCGGCCCCCAGGAGGACCAGGTAGGTGGCGATGCGGAATCCGACGATGGCGTTCGGGTCGAAACGGAACAGCTCCAGGCCGTAGGACGAGGCCAGCAGCGTGCCGAGAGCGGCGGCCAGCAGGACGGCGATGCCGCGCAACGCGACGCGCAGGCGCCAGCGGTTCCGGACGTGACGGACGGCGCGCAGTACCTCGTTCCGATCGCCGGTCAGCAGCGGTTCGTTGCGCATCGATTCAGCCTCGCGTTGGACGGAGAGCCGTATCTAGCCAGTACGCGTTGCCGCCATCATTACACTGGCGTAACGGCGGGTCAACACCTGTGACGGGCTCGAACCGGCTCGGGCGGGGCTCGGCGGCGCCGTCGGGCGGCGAGCGGTGCGCCGGGAGGCTGCGCCGTCCAACGGCGCGGGCGGCTGGAGGACGGCCGGGCGCGAGGGAAGTCGTCGGGCGACGGTTGGCGGGCTTGTCGGGCTGTTCTGGCCAGTCTCGGCCGGGGGCTGCACCGTGGGAACGGAGCGGACTCCCGACAGGATCGGGTTGGGCGCCGAGCAGAACCGCAGGCGACGACTGGCCGGGGTCAGTCGGCGCTGAGGACGGTGCGCGACAGGCGGTTCGAGACCACGGTCTCGCCGACCAGGAACAGGAACGCGGCCACCAGGAGGTACCACCAGACCGACTGGCGGCGCTCCAGGTCCCCGGCGCTGACCTCGCGCGCCGGGGCGGCCGCGCCCCGATCCTGGCCCACGCGGCCGGTCAGGGTGCTGGCCAGCTCCTCGGGGTCGACGGCGGTGAGGTCCGACTCCGCCAGATCGACGTTCACGGCCAGCACCAGCGGCTGACCGACCGCCGCCGCGGCGTCGTGGACCTCGTAGAGCCCCTGCTCGTCGAGGTCGATGAACCCGGCGCGCGCGCCGGCGCTCACCGGAATGCGGCGGCCGGACGGCGACATCGCCACGTACTCGGCCTCCGCGAGGCCGCCCGCGCCGAGGGCGACCTCCTGCTCGGTCAGGTTGAGCACCTGTCCGGCGGCGAACCAGGGCGTCGGCGGGCGATAGTCGGCGAGGTGCTCCACGAGGCGGTGCACGAAGGGCAGATAGACCGGCTTCTTGGCCAGGTCGTTCCAGAACGCGTCGATGCCCGAGGCCCACAGCAGGACGGACCCGCGTCCGACGCCGCGCTCGAGGAGCGCCGGCTGGCCGTCGTCGAAGCGGGCCAGGGTGACGGCCTCGGGATGCGGCTCGACCGGCCGGTGGCGGAAGAAGCGCGCGGTGGTGACGTCGCCGCTCCGCGGCGCCCCGAAGACCTCGAAGACCGGATGCGAGTAGTCGACGAAGCCGAGCGCGCCGCCGCGGCCGGCGCGGTCCTCCGGGCTGCCGACGGCGCCCGGCAGCAGGTCCGGACCGTCCGCCGGCCAGGCGCTCCGCTCGCCGGCCACCACGAGCAGCCCGCCGCCGGCCTCCACCCAGGCCGCGAGCGCGCGGCCGGCCTCGCCGGGCGGCGGCCCGGTGTCGTTCAGCACCACCACCTGCCGGCCGTCGAGGTCGCCCGCCTCGAACGCGGCGAGCGTGGTCGCGCGCACGTCGAAGGCCGGCGACGAGCCGATGCCGAGGGCCTCCGTGAGGTAGAGGCTCGCCTCCGGGGCCGCCCGCTCGCTGCCGACGAGGAGGACGGTGACGACCTGCCCGGGGGCGATGACGAAGTAGAAGACGTCGTCGGCGGGGAGCGCGTCGGCGGCCACGCGGACCGCGCCGGGCATGCGGGCGTCGGTGAGGGTGACGGGGGCGAAGTCCATGGTCAGGGACCCGTTCGCCGGCAGGTCGGCGGTGAGCGTCTCGACCGGCCGGCCGTCCATCTCCAGGGAGACGTCGAGCCCCTCGACCGGCGACGCGCCGCGGTTCGTCAACCGGGCGCCGACGGCCACCCGCTCGCGGCCGGAGAAGTACTCGCGCTGGAACAGCACGCCGGCCACGCTCACGTTGGCGGCGGCGACGTCGCTGCCGATGGGGACGGGCGTCACCACCGTGCCCTCGGGGAAGCGGATGCCGGCCGCGCTCTCCACCCCCGCGCGCTGGAAGTCGCTGATCAGGACGGCCTCGAGGCGCGGCAGCTCGGAGCCCTCGAAGACGCCCTCGGCCAGCTTCAGCGCCGGCCCGTAGCGCGTGACGCCGGCGCTGAGCTCGGCGTCGCCGATCAGGCCCAGCAGGCTCGCGCGGTCGGTCGTGGAGCGGGGACCGGCCGCGGCGCCGCTGTCGAAGAAGATGAGCGTCGCGAGGTCGTCGGGGGCCAGCCCGCGGACCACCTCGCGGGCCGCGTCGCGGGCGCGCTCCCAGTGGTCGCGGTAGCCCATGCTGTACGAGCGGTCGAGCAGTACGACCACCTCGCGCGCGCCGTCGGTCACCGCGGCCAGCGCCGGGGCGCGCACGAACGGCCGGGAGAAGGCCAGCGCCAGGAGCGCCAACGCCGCGCAGCGCAGCAGCAGCAGGAACCAGTGGCGGATGCGCTGGCGGCGGAACGAGTGGAACGGGATCCGGCGCACGAACATCAGGGAGGGGAACTCGACGACCTCCTTGCGTTCGCGCTGGATCATGTGGATGACGATCGGCACGGCGATCGCCGCGAGGCCGAGCAGGAAGAGCGGCGCGAGCAGTCCCATCAGCGCACCCGGGTCAGTTTGTGCCGCATCGCCAGGAACTGGAACAGTGCGTGGTCGAGCGGCTGCGCCGTGTTGAACAGCGCGTAGTCGATGCGGTTCTCCCCGCAGAGCTTCCCGAGCGCGGCGACGTGCTCCTTGACGAGCTGGCGGTACTGCTCGCGCAGCTTGTCGGGCACGACCGGCAGCTTGCGGCCCGTCTCCAGGTCCTGGAAGCTCGTCGCGTCGTCGTACGGGAAGTCTATCTCGGCGGGATCGAGCACGTGGAACACCAGCACGTCGTTGCCGCCGTAGCGGAACGGCTTGAGCGCGTCGACGATCGCCTGCGGCTCGTCGTAGAAGTCGGAGATGAACAGCAGGATGCCGCGGCGCTTGAAGAACTCCGTGGCCTTGAACAGCGGACGCGCGAACGACCCGGGGCGGCCCGCCTCGATCCGGTCGAGCGTGTGCAGCACGACCTCCAGGTGCTTCGCGGAGGGGGGCACGCGAGCCACGATGTCGTCGTCGAAGGTCACCAGCCCCACCCGGTCGCGCTGCTTCGTGCAGAAGTAGGTGAGGCAGGCCGCGAGGTAGCGCCCGTAGTCCAGCTTCGAGACGCCCCCGCTCGTGAAGCTCATCGAGCGCGACACGTCGAAGACGACGGAGAAGTTGGCGTTGGTGTCGGCCTCGAACTGCTTGACGTAGAAGCGGTCCGTGCGGGCGAACACCCGCCAGTCGATGAAGCGGATGTCGTCGCCGGGCATGTACATGCGGTGCTCGGCGAAGTCGATCGACACCCCGAGGTAGGGCGCCTTGTGCAGGCCGTTGATGAAGCCGTCGACGACGCTGCGGGCCAGGAGCTCCAGGCTCCCGATGCGGGCCAGGGCCTTCGGGTCGACGAAGCGCGCGCCGGGAGCGGCGTGCTGGGCGTCCACGCTACATCCGCGAGGCCGGCTCCGGCACCGCCTCGAGAAGCTGGTCGACGATCTGGTCCGACGTGATGCCCTCGGACTCGGCGTGGAAGTTCAGCAGGACGCGGTGCCGCAGCACCGGGTGCGACAGGGCGCGGATGTCGTCGAAGCTCACGTGGTAGCGGCCCTGCATGACGGCCCGCGCCTTGCCGCCCAGGATGAGGTACTGCGCGGCGCGGACGCTCGCCCCGTACGCCACCCACTTCTTGACGAAGTCCGGCGCGTTCGCCTCCTTGGCGCGGCTGGTGCGGACCAGGTCCAGCGTGTAGCGCAGCACCGCCTCCGACACCGGCACCTTGCGGACGAGGTTCTGGAAGCGGACGAGGTCGGCGCCGGTCACCGCGTGGCGGAAGTCCGGGTCCTGGACGATCGTGGTCGTGCGGACGACCTCGATCTCCTCGTCCAGCGGCGGGTGGTCGATGATGATGTGGAACATGAAGCGGTCGAGCTGCGCCTCCGGCAGCGGGTACGTCCCCTCCAGCTCGATCGGGTTCTGCGTGGCGAAGACGAAGAACGGCTCGTCGAGCGAGTAGGTCCGGCCCTGCACGGTGACGCGGTGCTCCTGCATCGCCTCGAGCAGCGCCGACTGCGTCTTGGGCGGCGTGCGGTTGATCTCGTCCGCCAGCAGGATGTTGGTGAAGACCGGCCCGGGCGCGAAGACCATCTTGCGGCCGCCGGTCTCCGGGTCCTCCTGGATGATGTCGGTCCCCGTGATGTCGGACGGCATCAGGTCGGGCGTGAACTGGATGCGGGCGAACTTCAGGTCCAGCACCTGCGCCATGGTCTGAATGAGGAGGGTCTTCGCCAGCCCCGGGACCCCGACGATCAGGCTGTTGCCGCCGACGAACAGCGTCAGCAGCGCCTGGTTGATGGTCTCGTCCTGCCCGATGATCAGCTTGTGCAGCTCCGACACGATCTGCTCGCCGCCGGCCTTGAGCCGGTCGGCCAGGGCAACGTCGTCGGGGGCCTCCAGCTCCGCCGGTGCGCTCGGGGTGGTGATCTCGGAATCCACGCGCTCTCTCCTTCGCTACGGACGGCCGGCCCGGCCCGCCGTTCGCCGCCTGACGGCACCGGCCTGGCGCCCGGCCAGGCCTACGGGAGTCCGCGCCGCCCATGGCGCAGCACTCCTAGTGGGTCAGGGCGTACATGAGGTAGTTCACGCCGAACTTGTATGCCTCGTTCGACAGGTCGATCGGCACCCAGCCGGTGTCGGAGTACTCCCAGTACTCGCCGATGTCGTTGTTGTAGTTGGCGATGGCCAGCAGCCGGCCGGCCGGATCGTTGTCCTCGAAGACGCCGTGGAACTCGACCGGCGGCCCGTACACCGGCTCCATCTCGAGGGTCTCGATGTCGAAGAACGAGTGGAACACCGGATGCGCCAGGTCCACCGGCAGCAGGCGGGCGTCGGGCAGGACGCGGCGCATCTGCGCCTCGAAGTTCTCCCAGTGCGCGCCCCAGAAGTCGTCGAAGATGAGGAAGCCCCCCTTCTCGACGTAGCGCCGCAGGCCGAGCACCTCGGCCTCGGACGGGTACCAGTAGCCGGGTTCGGACATGTAGGCCACCGGGAACCGGTGGAGCTCCGGGTCGTCGAGGGCCAGCACGTTGCCGCCGTACGGACCCTGGAAGGGGTCGATGTAGGTGATCGCCTCGAGGATCCGCGTGAGGTTCCGCTCGGCGCGCGGATAGTCGTGGGCCCAGGTCACGAACTGCGGCAACCGGCCGCACCGGCGGCCCTGGGCCGCGTCGTACCGCAGGCGCACGAAGACGAGCTGCCCGGTGTAGGCCGTGTTGCAGGGCGCCACGTCGGCCCCGGCGAGCCCCGCCGTGGCGGCCAGCCCCGCGAGGGTCGCCGCGCAGACCGCCCCGGCCGCCACGCGGCGGGCCAGCCGCCTCCCCGGCGCCGGCATCGCACCAGCCCGCCGTTCGTGACCCGCGGCTCCGCTCGGCGCCCAGCCCATCCTCCTAGTGTCCTGCCACCGTGGTTCGCGGAACAATCCTGTGCGGCATTACTTCAGTGTCTACAGGCACTTGCCGAGATCCTACGCGTTCACGATGCTCGCGGCCGGGGACGCTGGCAGTCCGCGCCGTTCCACGGCGCAGACTGCTAGCGGCCATCCTGCGGCGCGCCCCGCGCCGCCTCGAGCCCGCGGATCTCGCGGCTCTTGAGGGCGAGCTCGACCAGCAGCGTCTGGAGCTCGCGCTCGTACTCCTCGGCGCCGAGGCCGTCGCGGAGGGTCCGCAGCTCCTCGACGCGCGCCTCCAGCGCCGCCCGCTCGTCGTAGAGGGGCCTGAGCTCCGGGTCGTCCGGGAAGGCCATGACGGCCCCCGTCGCCTCGCCCGACGCCAGGAAGAGCGTGCGCGCGACCATGCCGTCGCCCGCCAGCGGGTCCGGCTCCAGGACGCCGGTGCCGTCGCCGTTGTCGTCGAGCAGCGCGTGCTCGGTGAGCAGCAGCCCGTCGGCCTCGTAGGCGGCGGCGACCCGGAGGCGGGCGTAGGTGAAGGCCTCGAGCATGGAGACGCGGCTGTCCTTGTTGACGTCGGCGTCCGCCTCGCCGTCGGCGAACGCGCCGGCGAAGTGGCCGCCGAACAGCGCGGCGTTCCATTCTCCGCTGCTGCGGGTCGCCGTCACCACGAGCCGGTCCGGGGCGGACAGGGCCTCGACGAACGGTCCGCTGGAGCTCGCGGTGTTGACGAACGTGATGCGCCGTCCGTCGAGGCGGTCGAGGAGCTCCGCGTAGTCGTCCGCCGACAGGTCCCGTCCCGGCAGGTTGACGCGGGCGGCCCCGCTCATGCTGCCGTGGCCGAACAGCACGATGACCACGTGGTCGCCGCTGGAGGAATCCTCGGCGAGCGCGTCGATGGCCGCCGCGATGTTCTCGCGCGTCGAGCGGCCGGCGATGCGCTCCGGGTCCACCTCCGGATCCTCGCCGAGGTAGGTGATGCGCTCCGGCGGCAGGTCGTAGCGCGTCTCCGCCGCCTCGACCAGCGTCGTGGCCCACGCGTGGAACTGCTCGCGGTAGACCGGGTCGCCGCCGAGGCCGGCCACGACCAGCAGGTGCGCCTGCTGCGCGCCGGCGCTCGCCGCCGCGCCGGCCACGAGCGCTGCCGCCAGGACGGCGGTCCTCACGCGAGCCCCCGCAGGCGGCGGTAGCCCCACTCGCCCAGCACCAGCACGCCGAGCAGCAGCAGCAGCGCCGGCATGTCCCACAGGTCGCGCTCCTCGACGACGGTCACGCCGCCGCCGACGAACTGCACGTCGTCCGGCAGCGACGCCACGTCGGCCGGCGTGTAGCGCCGGCCGCCGGTCTCCTCCGCGATACGGTCGAGGAGCGCCCCCTGCATCGTCGAGTCGTAGTACTCGGCGTCGCTCGGCGCCACCTGCAGCCACGCCACGTCCTCGCCGATGAGCTCGTCGCCGCTCAGCGCCTCCACCCGGACCTCGTAGAAGCCCTCGGCCGGAGGGATGAAGCTGGCGCGGTACTCGCCGTCGGTCTCCGCCGTCCACTCCATCCGGCGGTCCGTGAAGTCTCCGTCGGGGTGCGTGATCGAGGCCACCACCGCGCTGTTGTTGATCTCCTCGAAGTTGGCGTCGCCGACGTGGGCGAGGACGGTCACCGGCTCGCCCGGCTCGGCGTGCTCGGCCGGCAGCTCCACCGTCACCTGGTCCGGCACGCCGTCGACCAGCCAGCGGAGCATGCGCCGCCAGAAGGTCTCGTGGGTCATGTCGTCGACCGCGATGTCGGCGTGCATCTGCCACATCCACGAGTCCTGCACCGGGAAGGCGAGCGACTTGCCGGCGCCGTAGCGCTGGAAGGCAAGGACCACCAGGTCGTCCGCCGCGCTCCGGAGCAGCGTCGTCGCGCCCGGCTTCACCTCCGTGATCGGGTTGACGATGGTGATCGCCGGCAACTCGCCCCAGCGCTCGACCGACTGTTCCTCGGTCTCCGCGATCTGGGTGGCGGCGTGGGTCGCGCCGGCGCGGGTCGTCTCGACGTCGACCTCCACGAAGAAGTCGTCCTCGCTGTCCGCGCGCCGCTCGTCGAGCACCACCGGGAGCACGTCGCCGACCGGCGTGCCGGCGTAGCCGCCCTCCGCGAACGAGCGCTGGCTGCCCAGCATGAGCAGGCCGCCGCCGCGGTTGTTGACGAAGTCGCCGATCATCCGCAACTGGTCCGGCGTGAAGTAGTTGGCCTCGATGCTGCCGAGCACGATCCCGCTGTAGCGGTAGAGCTCGGCCCGCGTGGTCGGGAACCCGCCGACGAGATCGTCCGGGCCCTCCACGTCGAGCCGCATGAACTTGTTCTCGGCCGTCCGCTGCAGGATGGAGACGTGCAGGTTCTCGTCGTCGGCCACCGCGCGGCGCAGGAACTTGACCTCGAACCGCGGCTCGCCCTCGAAGTAGAGCACCTTCTCCGCGTGGTCCTCGACCACGATCAGCGCGTCGCGGACGTTGTTCTGCGTGACCATCTCGCCGGGGCGCGGCGAGACGCGGAAGGTGAACAGCCGGGGCCCCTCCTCCGCCGTGGTGAACCGCAGGCGGACCGTGCGCGGCTCGCCGTCGCGGCCGAGCTCGACCTCCTCCGTGCCGACGATGCGGCCCTCGTCCTCCACCTGGACGGTGACCGTCTCGCCCCGGTAGCCGCGGTGGGTGACGATGCAGTCGACGACCAGCGCCGCCCCGCGCAGGACGCGGCGCGGCGTCTCGACGCGGCTCAACTGGATGTCGCGGTCGAACTCCTCGCGCCCGAGGCCGACCGTGAACACGGGGATGCCGGCCGCCTGCAGCGGCAACAGCGACTCGCCGAGACCGCCGTCGGCGTTGTCGGCGCCGTCGGTCACGACGACCAGCCCCGACAGCGGCACGCCGGTCAGCTCCTCGTGCGCCCGCTCGAGGGCCTGCCCGAGGTGGGTGCGGGTTCCGCGGTAGGTCAGCTCCTCGACGTCGCCCAGCCGGTCCGTCTCCGTCGAGAACCCGAAGAAGCGGAGGGCGAAGCGCTCCTCCAGGGCCGTGCGCAGGTCCCCGCCGGCCCGCAGCCGGTCCTCGACGAAGCGCAGCCGCGCCGTCTCGTCGCGGTCCGCGATCTGCATGCTCCGCGAGTCGTCGACCAGCACGCCCAGGAAGTTCTGCTGCGGGACGACGGACGAGAGCACGAGGACCGGCTGCAGCAGGCAGAAGGCGACGACGGCGACGGCGGCGAGCCGCACCGTCGCGAGGACGCCGCGGTCCACGGGACGGCTGTTGCCGCGCACCCGCGCGTAGGTGCGCAGGGTCAGGACGCCGGCCGCGAGCACGGCGACGAGCGCGACCGCCCAGGGAGCCCGTATCGCGAAGTCGCCCTGCTCGAACACGAGCGGGCGGTACTTGAACAGGAACTCGAACAGCGCCTCGAACATCGGTCTCGCGGCCCCCTAGCCCACCATTCGTCGCCTGACGGCTCCGCTCGGTGCCCAGCCCAACCTGCCGGGAGTCTGCATCGTTCCAGGACGCAGCTCCCAGTGCGGCGTCACTCCGTAATCCTGGGAACGAACGTGGGTCGACGGCACGCAATCCTCAGTGAATCACAACCCGGCACACCCGAACGTTCCGTCATCGCGCAGCGCTAGTGACTCATCGCGTAGACGATGAAGTTGATCCCCATCTCCACCGCGAAGGTCGAGAACCGGAGCGGATACTCGGGGCGCTCGGCCCACTCCCAGGCGTCGCCGAGGTCGGTGTTCCAGTTGATGACGACCATCAGCCGCCCCTGCTCGTCGAAGATGCCGCGGGCGTGCGCCTCGTAGCCGTCCTGCTCCCAGGTGCGGCCGCCCCAGAAGTTGCCGATCGCCGGCACCTGCAGGATCTCGTCGATGCGGTAGACCGCGTTGAAGATCGGGTGGTCGAGGGGGATGTCGACGATGGGGTGCTCGGGGAACACGCGCCGGATCTGCTGCTCGAAGTTGGCCCACTGCCAGGAGCCCCAGAAGTCGTCGATCACCAGGAAGCCGCCCGCCAGCAGGTAGTTCCGGAGGCCCTCGATCTCCGGCGGGCTGAGCGCGATGTCCCCGACCTCCAGGGCGTAGAGGAAGGGGTACTTGCGCAGGTCGGGGTCGTCGAGGCGGATGGCGTTCTCGTACTCCGACGCGTCGATCTCGATCAGCCGGTTGACGATCGTCATGAACTGCTGGTCGGCCTTCGGATAGTCGATGGCCCAGCGGTTCCAGCCCCAGCCGCTCGAGTAGATGGCCCGCGTGAAGTAGAACTCGTGGGGGCCGGCGGGGCGCCGCATCGTGCCGCGGCGCCGGTCCAGCAACTGGCGCGGGTCGAACCCCTGGCGGCGTTGCGCGCCCGCCGCGTGGAAGGGCGCCGTCCACCCCCCGGCGGGCGCCGCCGGCCCCGCCGTCTCCGGCTGCATCGCCTCGGGGCCGGTCGCGGCGGGCCGGCCGCCGGCGACCTCCGCGCCGCCGGCCGGGAACCGCGACCCGGGCGCGGACAGCAGGACCACCGATAACGTCACGAGCGCCGCGATCGGTCCGCCGCGTAACGGCCGCATGTGCTGCTCCCGCGAGCCGAGGCCCGCTCGTCCGCCGGTCCGGCGCGCGACGCCGCCCCACAGCGAGGCGGCGGGACCCGGGGCCACGATCCCCGGACGGCCGCGCCGGCCCGAGCCTTCGCTCGCAGCATAGCACAGGCTCCCCGTATACTCTGGGGCGACCGGCCGGACCTCGCGGCCGCGCGCCGCGGGCGTTCGACCGCGCATCGTGAGGAGGCGTCATGCCGAAGCCGTTCCGTTCCATGCTCGTGCCGCCCGGCGCGAAAAGCGCCGCCCCCGCCCGACGGGCCCTGGTCCTCGCCGCCCTCCTGGGGGCGGTGACGCTGACCGGTTGCGCGACGCCCTCCCTCGAAGGTGTCGAGACGGGGCAGACGGGGCGCGACGGCAGCGGCTCCCTCACGATCCCGGTGCCGGCGGGCAATCCCGGCGACCTGCTCGTGGCGACCCTCGGCATCAAGGCCAACCCCAACACGCAGGGGCCGGAGGGCTGGACCCCGGTGGCGGGCTTCGAGGGCTTCAACGGCGCGCTCTGCGGGTCGGACTCGGAGGGCGTCTCCTGCCAGTTGAGCATCTTCTACAAGATGACCGACGGCTCGGACACCGCGGCCGAGTTCCGCTGGGGCTCGCGCCGCCACGCGGCCGGCGCCGTGCTGCGCTACTCCAACGTCGACCGGCTCGCGCCCATCGGCGCGACCGCCACCGCCCGCGGCACGTCGGCCGCGCCGACCGCGCCGGTGGTGACGACCACGCGGGCCAACTCGCGGGTCCTGCGGCTGGCGGTCATGGAGACCGACGACGCCCGCAACTTCCTCATCGGGTCCGAGGTCTTCAGCGACGCGCCGAACACCGAACGGTTCAACGTGGCGTCGTTCCCGCCCGCCGCCGGCGCCGACGACGGCTGCGGCCCCCCGATGGCCGATTGCCGCGCCACGGACGATGCGGTGGCCCTCGCCGGGTCCGACAACCGCAACGGCGCCCCCGGCGGCTCCGGCACCGCGGAGTGGGAGACCCTGGGCGGCGACCAGTGGCTGTCGGCCTCGGTCGAGATCAAGGTGGCCGCCGAGTAGCAGCCTGCGCCGTAGAACCGCGCGGACTCCCGAAGGCCTGGTTGCCGCGAAATGCGCCTCGGCATTTCATCCCTCCGGGTGGCCGCGCGGCCGTGGCCATGAGCGTCTGCCCTGAAATGCGCCTCGGCATCTCATCCGTCGGGGTGGCCGCGCGATCGTGGTCATGGGGGGGCCGGGCGCCGGGTGAAGCCGTCAGGCGACGAACGGCGGGCCAGGGAGCGCCAGCCTGCCGGTCGCGTCGTCCTCCGGGCGGGACACCTGTCCGCCCGCTACGACAGGCGCCGGGGCGCGGGGGCGCGCCGCGCCGGCCGGAATCGGTGGCCTGGATCTTGCTTGCTCACGAGCCATGCACTCGCGACAACACCTGAGGAAACGGTGGACTCCGCCGCGCGTCGCCTGCCTCGCGGCCGTGGTCCTGACCGCCGGGTTGCCGGCCGTCGCCGCCGGGCAGGACCCGACGGCGCGCGGGACCGTGCGGGGCCAGCCCGACTTCCTGTTCGAGCGGCCCGGGGCATCGGTCTCCATCCGCGGCATCTGGAACAGCGCCCGGGCGGAGAGCGACTTCTACGACTTCGTGCACGAGGAGCTGTTCGTCCGCCGCGAGGCCGGCGAGGACGCGCGCGACCTGGCCCTCGGCCGGATGAGCTTCGACGCTCCGGGGATCGGCTTCGACGTCGGCTTCGCCCTGACGTCGCGCCTCGACGCCGGGTTCGGCATCGACCTCACGCGGGCCTTCTCGCGGTCGGAGCTGCGCGCCTACGTCGGCTCCGACGGGCTGCCCATCGAGCAGGAGACCTCGCTGCGGCAGGTCGACGTCACCGGCAGCCTGCGCTTCGCCGTCACGCCGCGGGGCCGGGCCATCGGCCAGTACGCCTGGCTCCCCGCCGCCGTGGTGCCCTACGTCGGGATCGGCGGCGGCTTCCTGCACCATTCGCTGCAGCAGAGGGGCGAGTTCGTCGATCCCTTCACCGACGAGCTCTTCGCGGACATCTTCGCCTCCAGCGGCTGGACCCTCTCCGGCCATGCGCTCGCGGGCTTCGACATCCGCCTGACCTCCCGCGTCTACGCCACGGTCGAGGGACGCTACGTGTGGGCGAACGACGACCTGGTCTGCCGCCGCCCCCTGTCGGGCCTGTTCGGGCCCCCGGAGCCGCTCGGCTTCTGCGGCTTCGAGCCCATCGACCTCACGGGGCTGCGCGCCCAGGCGGGCGTCCGCTTCGTCTTCTGAAGCACATCCCGTGCGACGCGTTTCGGGGTTCTGCCGCGCGCGGCGGCCGGCGCGCGCGGGATGCGGGGGACCGGTGCCAGCCCACCATTCGTCGCCTGCCGGCTCCGTCCGGCGAGCAACCACGCCTGGGGCAGTCCGCGCCGTGCAACGGCTCGGACTCCTACGGCTCGAAGGTCACTTCGAACATCGTGGGCCAGAGCTTGCCGGTGATGTAGAAGCGCTCCGT
This sequence comes from Alphaproteobacteria bacterium, assembly GCA_963663355.2. Lineage (GTDB taxonomy): Bacteria > Pseudomonadota > Alphaproteobacteria > UBA2966 > UBA2966 > UBA2966. The sequence continues at coordinate 161,669 of CAXXKS010000001.1, read as the reverse complement.
TCCCGGATCGAACGCGATGCCGTTCAGCACGTCCGCGCGGCGGGCCTCGGCGGGGGTGATGAGCCCGGACGCGTCGATCTGGTGCGTCACGCGCCCGCTCGACGGATCGATCCGGACGAGGTAGTCCGTCTGGTAGACGTTGGCGTAGACGCCGTCGCCCACGCACTCCAGCTCGTTGAGCTGCGTCAGGGGGAACCCGCGCAACGTGACCGCCACCTCGCCGAGCGGCTCGAAGGTCCGCAGGTCGCGGAAGGTGAGCCGGTCCGAGCCGTTGCTCATGACCAGCCGGCGGCCGTCGTTGCAGAGGCCCCACCCGTCGCCCCGGTAGCGGAACGTCCGGCGGCGGTCGAAGCGCTCGAGGCCGAAGACGAACGCCCGCTGCGCCTTCCAGGTCAGCATGACGAGCCGGTCGTCGACGCGCGCGAGCCCCTCGCCGAAGTAGGCCGGCTCGATGTCGACGCGCTGCTCGACGGCGCCGGTGGCGGGGTCGAGGCGGCGGAGGTCGGAGCTCCCGTACTGGCCCGTGCTCTCGTACAGCTTGCCGTCCCACCAGAGCAGCCCCTGCGTGTAGGCGCTCGTGTCGTGCGGGAAGGCGCGGTGCACCTGCACGGAGAGCGACCGGACCACGGGGGCCGACTGCGCGGCGGCCGGCGCGCCGGACTCGCGGAACGCCCAGCCGGCCGCGGCCAGGACGCCGAGCGCGAGCACGGCCCCCGCCAACAGCACGGGACGCCGGGCAGCCCGCGGGGAGGCGGCGCCGCGAGCCACCGACCGGGGTGCCCGGGCGGCGCCGCGCGAAGGCCCCCTGCTCTTGTTTCTCCCGCGCATGGCTGCCCGCTCATTTTGCCACAGGCGGGGAGGACCACGGCGGCGGCGGGCCGCCGGGAGCCGGTGGCGGGAGCTGGGGCGGCGACAGGGCACAGTCCAGGCGTCACCCCGTGTAGGGAGGCCGGCAGCGGGCGCGCGGGGGGCAATCGAGGGGTTCAACCTGTGGGAGTCGGCGGCGGGCGCGCGGGCGGCGGCGGGCGCCGGAACCGGGTGACGACCGGCTGCCGCCGCGGATCGCAGGCACGCGGGCGGCGGCGGGGGCTGTTGCGGCGCGCGCGGCTGGCGCCGAGGTCGGGTTCTGGGGCATAGTGGAATGGACAGGGAACAGCGAGCGGCGCAGAACGCGAGGGTAGAACAGTGGCGACCATGCGACGTCTGATCGTGATCGCGGCCGTCCCGGCTGCGGTGGTCCTGGCCGCGGCGGTCCCGGCGCCGGCCCAGGCGCCGGCGGACGGCGCCGTCCCGGCTGCGGTGGAGCCCGACGAGCGGTGGCTCCCGTGGCTGGGCTGCTGGCGGCTCTGGGAGGAGCAGATCGAACAGGCGCCGGACGGCAGCGAGCTCCCCGGCCCGATGCGTGTCTGCCTGTCGCCGGTCGAGGACGGGGCCCGGATGGCGGCCCGGGCCGGCGAGGACCTGCTGGTGGACCGGACGCTCGTCTCCGACGGGATCCGCCGCGACGTGAGCGACGGCGAATGCCGCGGCTGGGAGCGCCGGGAATGGTCGGCCGACGGCCGGCGCCTGTTCACGACCGCCGAGATCCGCTGCGGTGACGAAACCGGCCCCATCGCCCGTTCCGGGATGAGCTTCCTCTCCAACTCGTCGACCTGGGTCGACCTCCAGGTCGTCGACGTCGAGGAGCGGCAGCACCTGGAGATCCGCCGCTACAGCGCGGACGCGGCCGCCGCCTCGGAGGCGGACGCGCTGGGCGCCTCGGCGGACCGGCTGGACGACATCCGCCAGGCCCGCCGCGAGAGCGCCGCGCCGCCAACCCTGTCCGCGGTGCGGGAGGCCGCCGCGAAGTCGGACCCGCGCCTGGTCGAGGCGCTGCTCACGGAGACGGAGCCGCGCCTGCAGATCGACCGGGACACGCTGGTGGCCCTCGACGACGCGGGCATCGACTCCGGCGTCATCGACCTGCTGGTCGCCCTCGCCTACCCGGAGCGCTTCGTCGTCGAGCGGCGCCGCAGCGGCGGCTCCGGAGGCGGCTGGAGCAGCACCGGCGGAGGGCTGGCATACCATCCGTACTCGTACGGCTCCGCGTATCCGTACTACCTGACGCCGTTCGGGTACTACGGCTACATGCGGTATGCCGGGCTCTATGGCCCGTACTCGCCCTACTACGGGTCCCCGTTCTTCGGCGGCGGCGGCGGACCGTTCATCGAGCTCGGCGCCGACGCGGAGCCGCGCGGCGGGGCGGTCAGGGGCGTCGGCTACACGCGGGTCCGGCAGCGCACCGCCATCCAGAACGCGGGCGCCGCGGTGCCGGCCGGGGGCGGGTCCAGCGGCACCTCGTCCGCGCGCCGGCGCGGCGGCAGCAGCAGTCCCCCGAGCGTCGGATCGGGGAGCGGCGGGGGAGCAACGCGCGGAGGCTACAGCGGCCGGTCCGGCGGCTCGTCGAGCGCCGGCCGGTCCGGCGGACGGTCCGGGGGCTCGTCGAGCGGCGGCGGCCGGACCGCCGTCCCGCGCCGCTGACCACCGCGTAAGGAGGCTGACGGGAATTACCTTGCCACGTGCCGAGCGCGTCGTTCCGCGGAAAACGGGCTGGCGCTGGGCGAAGTTGGCAACTTTGTATCGATCACCGTCCCAAGCGGCAGCTTTTCGGTCCCGCAGCCCGGCAGCTTCCGGCCCGGCGGCCCGGGGCGGGCGCCCTGCCCGGGCGTCGCGGTGGGGCACGACACCGCTTGTCTGGCTCCGAGCGCGTGTGACGCGCGGCTCTTCGCGTCACACGCGCAGGAGCACCGCGCGGGCCGGCTCGCCCGTCGCCCGCGCAATCATCTCCGCGTAGAGCGCCACCTGCCGGCGATAGACGCCGCCGGCGCCGCCCGCCTCGCCGATCTCGCGGTCGGTCTTGTAGTCGACGACCGTCCAGACGCCCGCCTCGCGGAAGGCGACGTCGACGATCCCCTCGATCACCCGGCCGTCGTCCCCGCGCATGCTCACCGGCGCCTCGCGGCGGCACTCCCCGCGCCCCGACGCCTCCCGCGCCCGTGCGAGCAGCGGGTGCCCCAGGACGCGCGCGGCCACGTCGGCGGCGGCCGCGACCTCCTCCCCCGTCGCGCCGAGGATGCGGCCGTGCATCCGGGCGACGGCGGCCACCGAGGCGGACCCGGCGCCCGCCGAGTCCCCGGCATCGGATCCGGGCTCGGCCGCGGGGTCGAGCGGCACGTCCGCCAGGACGGCGTGCACCAGGGAGCCGAAGCGCGGGCCCTCCGGCCGGACGGAGGCGCGGGGCAGCTCCACGACCGTGACGGCGGGCGCAGGGGGCTCCGCCGGAGGCTCCCCGTCGGCCGGCTCCGCCGCAGGTTCCCCGTCCGCCGGTTCCGCCGGCGCCGCCCGCGCGTGCTCGGTCGCCGTCGCCACCACGAGGCTCGGCCGCGCCCCGCTCTCCACCGTCCGCTCGTGACGGCGCCGCCAGGCGCGGTAGCGCTGGAGGTCCTCCTCGACGAGCTCCGCGGGCGCGTCCTTCGACAGCAGCTCCTCGTGGCGCATGCCCGCCCCGCCCTCGACGCCCAGCGTCAGGCAGCGCGGGTCCCACCACACCACGGAGTGGCCGGCGGACGCGGGCGGCGCCACGGACCCGGGCGGCACCGCGGAAGCGGGCGGCGCCGAGGACGCGGCCGGCGCCGACCTCGGTTGCGGGCGGCGCCGAGGACGCGGCCGGCACCTCGGTTGCGGGCGGCGCCGCGGATGCGGGGGGCGCCGCGCCGGGGAAGGGCACGACCCGCCCCGTTGCGGCCCCGCCGCCCGCCGCCCTGCCGGCGCCGAAATCGTGCCGCCCCGGCGCGACGTTGATTTCGAGGGCCGGCTCTTCGGGCGGTCGATCGAGCACGGAGTCGTTCCCGAACGTGGGGCACCCCGGCGGCGTCCGCGGCTGACGCCGGCTGTCGATCGCCGGGTAGAGCGACGCGTACAGCGGGCTCGCCCAGCCGCCCTGCAGGGGATGGCGGCGCACACCGCCACCACCCGCAGGACGGCGCGTCCCGCCAGCACTCGGCGGGCGCCGTTCGCGGTCGGTGAACGGGATCCGGACACCGGCATGCGTCACGGCGTGGGCATGCGGAAGGGGACGTCCCGGTTGTTGCTCCGCCACTCGTTCCTTCTGGCTGGGCGCTGGCCTTCCCCCGCCACTCCGGCCCGCCACGGCGGTCCAGTCCTCCAGGTCCGGGGCGTCGCCCTCCGCCGGCACCACCAGCAGGTCGCGGGCGCGGGTGGCCGCGACGTAGGCCAGGCGGATGCCCTCCTCGCGGTCGCGGGCCACCTCCTCCGCCTCGTGGTCGAGGAGGTCGAGCGGGGCCCAGCCGCCCAGCCGGAGGGCGCAGATCCCCCGCGCCGAGTCGATGAAGCGGCCGGCCGTGGCCCGGTGCAGCCGGGACGTGGGGTCGGCGAGGATCACCACCGGGAACTCGAGCCCCTTGGCCCCGTGCACGGTCATGATCCGCACGCCGTCGCTCCCCTGCTCCAGGATGGGCGCCTCGCCGGCCTGCCCCTCGGCGGCCTCGTCCCGCAGCTCCTCGACGAACCCGCGGAAGGAGAGGCCGCCGCCCTCCTCGTAGCGGCGCGCCGCCTCCGCCAACTGCAGCACGTTGGCGAGCACCTGCTCGCCGGCCCGGCGCATCACGAAGCCCGCGTGCGCCCGCGTCTCCTCCAGGAGCCGTCCGATCGTCCGCGCGATGGGGACGTCGTTCCGTTCGACGTGCAGCCGGCGCAGCAGCTCCAGGGCGTCGGCGACCGGCAGGAAGCGGTCCGCGTCGTCGAGCTCGCCCGCCGCGAGCTCGCGCGGCACCCGGAACGGATGCACGCGGCGGAAGCGGTGGCGGTAGGCGAGGAGCGTCTCGTCGTCGATGGCGAAGAGCGTCCCGCGCAGGGTGGCGAACACCGACAGCTCGTCGTCCGGCCACTCGACGGCCGTCAGCACCGTCCGCATCGCGGCCACTTCCTCGCGGTCGTGGTACGAGCGCCCGCCCACCAGCAGATGGCGCAGCCCGCGGGCCTCGAGGGCATCGACGTAGTCGCGGGTGACGTCCTTGCCCCACCCGTAGAAGCGCCGGAACAACAGGGCGACGTGCCGCGCCTCGACGGGCACGCGCGCCGTCTCGTAGCCCCCGGACGACGGCCCCGCCCGCCGCTCCGTGACCTTCCAGCCGCTCCGGCGCACGAGCCAGTCGACGAACGCCGCGACGGCGTCGGGAAGCGACGCCTCCAGCGCGCGGCCCGTGGGGCGTCCCCAGGGGCCGTAGGGGCTCGGGACCGGCAGCGCCACCACCGCCGGTTGCGAGCCGTCGTCCGGCCGGTGCGCCGCGAGCGGCACGTAGCCGGGAAGGGCGGCGGCTGCCGGCGCCGCTCCGCCCTCTGCGCCGGGAAGGGCGGCGGCTGCCGGCGCCGCTCCGCCCTCTGCGCCGGGAAGGGCGGCGGCTGCCGGCACCGCTCCGCCCTCCGCGCCGGGAAGGGCGGCGGCTGCCGGCACCGCTCCGCCCTCCGCGCCGGGAAGGGCGGCGGCTGCCGGCACCGCTCCGCCCTCCGCGGGGTCCGCGCCCTCGGGCCCCATCAGCGGCGCGAAGGCGTGGTTGACCAGGCGCTGGATCGACGGCACGGCGCGGAAGCTCGTCGTGAGCGCCACCGTCGCCACGCCGTGGCCGGCGAGCTGCGCCGTCACCTGCCGGTAGACGCCCACGTCGGCGCGGCGGAAGCGGTAGATCGACTGCTTCGGGTCGCCGACGAGGAAGAGCTTGCCGGCCGCCGGAACCACGCGGCGCCAGTCCCGCTCGCCCGGGTCCCGCGACGCCAGCAGGAGGAGGATCTCGGCCTGCAGCGGATCGGTGTCCTGGAACTCGTCGACGAAGATGCGCGCGTAGCGCTGCTGCGCGTCGCGCCGGACGCCGTCGTGATCGCGGATGAGGTCGCGCGCGCGCAGCAGGAGGTCGACGAAGTCGAGGCGCCCCGACTCGGTCTTCGCACGCTCGTAGCGGGCGATCGGCTCCCGCAGCTCGCCCTGGAGCAGCGCCGCCAGCTCGGCGTTGGCGACGGCCTCGAAGCGCTCCAGGACGGCGACGACGTCCTCGTGGCGCTCCAGGACCCGGGCGCGGGGAAGGTCCTCCCCGTAGTCGGCGCCGTAGCCCCGGCGCGGCCGCGCGAACCGGGCGTGCGCGGCCAGCTCGACGAGCTGCGCCTCGACGAAGTCGTAGTCCCGCCCCGGCCGCACCGCGTCGGATTCGCGGATCGACTGCGCCGTCGCCCGCGCCGGCTGCGTGTCGTGGAACAGGTTGTCGCGCCGCCGCTGGACGGCCCGGTCGGTCAGCTCGGCGAAGTCGACCACGTGCCCCGCCACCTCGTCGACGGTCGCCTCGCGACGGTAGTCCCGCTCCCGGCGCCAGGGCCGCACGAAGTCCCGCCACTCCGCCAGCTCCCAGGCCGCGCGCCGCAGCCGGCCGGTGGGGCCATCGTCCGCCGGCCGCGCCTCGCCGAACGCGGATCGCCGCGGGCGGCGGCGGAGGGCGCGGCGCACCCCGGGGGGCGGGTCGTCGAGCGCCTCCTGCAGCCAGGTGTCGAAGACCTCGCGGAAGACCCGCTGCGCGCCCCGCTCGTCGAGCACCTCGAAGCGCGGGTCGACGCCCGCCTCGACCGGCCGCTCGCGTAGGAGGTCGGCGCAGAACGCGTGGATGGTGCTGACCTGCGCGTCTTCCAGGTGGGCGATGGCCTCGTCGAGGTGGCGGCTCCGGCCCGCCGCCGCTCCGGCGGCTGCCGCCCCGGGGGTGGCGTCGGACCTCGCGGAGTCGACCGCGACGCGCCCGCCGGGCGACGGTGCGCGCGCCCCACGAGCGGCGTGATCGGCCTCCGCCCTCGCGGCGTCGACCGCCCGGCGCTCCTGCTCCAGCGCGCCGCGGAGCCGCAGCTTCAACTCGCCCGCGGCCCGCTCGGTGAAGGTGACGGCCAGGATCTCGCCGATGGAGGCGCGCCCGCCGGCGAGCACCTCGACGATGCGCTCGACCAGCACGCTGGTCTTCCCCGTCCCCGCGGCCGCCTCGACGACGATCGACTCGTCCAGCGCCGTGCGGATGCGGCGGCGGACCTCGGCGTCGGCGAGCGGCGGCCCGCTCATCGCGCCTCCCGTCTCATGGCAGCTCCCGGAGGCGCTGCAGGTCCTGGAGGGGCGCCGCGTCCTTCCGCGCCGCACTCCGCTCCGCACCCGGTCCGCAGACCGCCTGGAAGTCGCACCAGCGGCAGGCGCCGTCGCGCGGGGCCGGGAGCAGCGTCCCCAACTCCAGGGCGCGGTCGATGATCTCCAGCACCTCGACGCCGGCGCGGCGCTCGTCCGCGCCGAGGGCCACGACCCGCTGCTCGTACCGCCCGGCCGCCGTGCAGAAGAACAGCCGCGCCTCGTCGACGAGGCGCCCCGACACCTGCTCGACGGCGAGGCCGTAGAGGACGGGCTGCAGCGTCGCGCCGCCGCCCACGACCATGCCGTTGCGGGTGCGATTGGCGCCGGTCTTGTGGTCGGTCACCCGCAGCTCGCGGCGGGCGGTCGGCCGCGCCCGGGCCTCGACGAGGTCCACGCGGCCCCGCAGGCGCCAGCGTCCGCCGATCGTCGCGGGATCCGGCGCGCCCGCGGAGTCCCACCCGACCCCGGCCGAGCGACCCGGCGGCTCCTCCGCGGCGGCGGGCGCCGACTCTCCCTCTGCGGAGTCCCGCCGGGCGCCGGCCAGGGGGCCCGGCGGCTCCTCCCCCGCGGGAGACGCCCACCCTCTCTCCGCAGGGTCCGAACCGGCCCCGGCCGCGGGGCCCGGCGGCTCCTCCACGGCGGCGGGCGCCGACCCTCCCGAGGCAAGGTCCGACTCGGCCCCGGCCGCGGGCCCCGGCGGCTCCTCCCGGCGCCCTGCCGTTCCCCCGTCCGCCGCCCGCCGCGGCTCCGGCGCCGCGGGCGGCGGGAGGCCGAAGGCGAACTCGGCGTCTATCGGCATCCACTCGCCGCCCTCGTTCGCGACGTGGCGCAGCCAACCCTTCAGGTCGGCGCGCATCGACTCCACCTCGTCCTTCCAGACCCGCGGGATCGCGGGGGCGAGCTGCTCCTCGTACGCGGCCGCGACGCGATCGAGCGCGGCGTCGGTGACCGCGTCGGCGGCGGCCACCCCGGCGCCCGTCAGCGGGAGCGCGCGCTCGCGCCGGAGCCGTTCGAAGACCGCGTGCTGGACGTCGTGGAACATGCTGCCCCGCGTCAGGGGGTCCATCCGCTCCAGCGGGGGTTCGACCTCCTCGCGCGGCTGCAGGCGCAGGACGGAACCGAGCAGGAACTGGTACGGACACACGGCGAAGCGCTGCAGCGCGGAGACCGAGTAGGGCCTCGCGTCCAGGCGGTGCCCGGCGAGGATCGCCTTCGTCCCGTCGTCCGGCGCGTAGAGCCCGTCGGACTTCGACCACGGCCGCTTCCAGCGCACCCAGCGCGCGGCGAGGGAGCGGCGCAGGGCGGGATGGAGGCGGAAGAGGTAGCGTGCCCGTCCCGCGACCCCCTGCGCCCGGCGGCGCAGCAGGTCGCCGAGCACGGCGAGATCGTGCTCGGAGGCATCGATGGCCCGCGCCGGATCCGACGGGGCCGGCCACGCCAGGCGCGCCTCGACGTCGCGGAAGGCGTGCTCCTCGATCCGCTCGAAGTCCGGGACGCGGCCCGTCAGCGCGCGCTCGACGTCCAGGGCGTAGAAGGAGGGCACGCGCGGGCGGGCGGAGCCGACCTCCAGGCGCGGATACGAGAAGTAGGCGCGCTCGGTCGCGGCGCCGGCGGCCAGGCGCAGCAGCAGCTTCTCGCGTGCGTTCAGGTCCGCCCGGATGGTCAGTCCGAGCCGCGCCGCACCGTCCGCCGGCGGGCCGAGCCGCTCGCGGAGCTCGTCGAGGAGCAGCGGATCCTGCCGCTGCCGCTGCGGGAAGACGTGCTCGGCAAGTCCCGGGACGCAGACGACGGTGAAGTGCCGGCCGCGGACGTGCTCCGGACCGCCGACGAAGACCCGCCCGAAGCGGCGCGCCGGCTGCTCGGCCGTCAGCTCCGTCAACTGCTCCTGCAGCACGTCGCGGACGTCGGCGAGGCGCACCGGACCGACCGCGGCCATCGGGCGCAGGTCGGCGAGCACGGCCAGCACCCGGTCGGGCTCGGCCAGCACCATCGGCGCCAGCTCCTCCAGGCGGTCCAGCCATTCGCCCCAGTGCGCCTCCGCCGGCAGCGCGGCGAGCCGGGCGACGACCGGCAGCGCGAAGCGCCGCAGGTGCTCCAGGTTGCGGAGGTCGCGCTCCAGCCGCGCCGCGCGCGGCGCATCGGGGTCCTCGGCGCAGAGCGCTCCGAGCTGCAGCTCCAGCTCCCGGGCCAGGCCGTCCAGACGCCGCTCCCAGCGCTCCCGGCCGCCGACGACCGCCGATTCGACCAGCAGCCGCTCCCACCGGAAGGGTGCGCGCAGCGTCCCCTCCAGAACCGGCTGGTCGTCGCTGTCGGCCCGCGGGGGATCGGGCGGAGCGTCCGCAGGGGGCGGGGGGGGTGCGTCGAAGAGCGAGGGCTGGGCGGGCGCCGGGACCAGGTCGGGCGCGCTGTCGGGCGGCACCCAGCGGCGCCGATCCGCCGGTGGCTCGCCGCCGGCGGCGAGCCGCGGCACCTGCCCGAGCGAGAGGTACTCGGAGAACCGCCGGGCGGAGAGGCCCTCGGCCGCGCAGGCCAGCAGGGCCAGGAACGCGCGGCCCACGGCGTGGGGCGAGCGCGTTCCCCTGGCGAACCACGCCGGGATGCGCGCGCGGTCGAGTGCCGTCTCGAGGAGGCTGGCGTAGGTGCCCGGAGAACGGACCAGCACCGCCATCCGATCGAACGGCACGCCGCTCGCCGCCTCCTCGGCCAGGGCGCGCGCGATCTCGACCGCCTCGCGGCTCTCCCCCGGTGCCGAGAAGAAGCGCACGACCGGCCGGGCTTCCGGCCCACCGGGCGGCCCCCCGGCCGGCGGCGGGTCGTCGGACGCGAAGAGGAAGTGCTGCACACGCGACAGCGGTCCCGCCGGCGGGCCCGCCCCGGCGGCTCCGTCCGCCGCCTCTTCGACGGCGCCCGGCAGGCGCCGCAGCGCCTCCAGCGTCCGCTCGTCCCCCGCCGGCACCGTCGCCAGGACGGACGCGGCCCGCCCGGCGAGGGCTGCCACGAGCTCGAACGCCGCCTCGTGGGGCACGGCGACGTCGAGCAGCACGAGGGCGCCGTCGAGAGGAACCCGGGCGCCGCCGGCATCTCCCGTCCGGGCGCGCCGGGCCGCCAGACGGTACAGCGCCGCGCCGTCCACCAGGCGCTGGTCGTCGAGGAGCTGCGCGTAGCGGCGGGCGAGGCGGGCGACGTCCGGGCCGCTGCCCCCGAGCCGCGCGGCGGCGGCGGGATCGCAGTCCGCCCGGCGCAGGTCGCCGAGGGTCGCCGCCAGCGCGCGGCCGAAGGAGCGGAAGTCGGCTATCGGACCGAGGTAGTCGAGCGCCCCGTCCTGCTGTTCGAGGAACGCGGCGTGCTTCGCCACCGCCTCGGCGGCCAGCGGCGTGGCGGGCGCGAGGCCGCGGCGGGCCAGGTCCGGCGCGGCGATGCGCCGCGCGAGCTGCCGCAGGCTGAACCGGTAGAGGCCGAAGGTGGCGCCGACCTCCCCGGCGACCTCACGCGCCAGATCGTCCGCGGCGTCGCGGGACTCGCCGACGACCACCGCCTCGCCGGCCGCCAGACCGCGCCGCACGGCCTCGCCGGCGGCCGCGGCACGGACCGCCGCCGCCGGCGAGGTCAGGACGGTCACGCCGCCGGACGGGCGCAAGGGTCAGCGGCGCGCCGCGGACGTCGCCCGCGTCGCATCCCGCAGCGCCCGCCGGCACTGGAAGCAGAGGTCGTGGTGGAGGTGGCGGTTGACGCGCCGCTTCCAGGTGTAGCGGGCCGCCAGCGCGTCGCGCTTCCCGCACCGGCGGCACAGCTTCCGGACCCGCCGCGCCGCGCGCCGCCGCGCGCCGTCGCGCCTGCCGTCACCTTCCGGAACATGGAGACTCGTCATGTCGTACACCTCCGGTGAAGACGTGACATCTGAAGACGTGAATCCGGCGATCCTCTGTACAACGTATCGGCACGAGCACCCGAGCACCCTCAGTCGCACCCCAGCGCCCGGCGCGCCACTTCCTGCGCCTGCCGGCGGGAGCGGGAGAGCAGGCGGTACTTCGCCTCGCCGGCCAAGTCGGTCCCCCGCGGCACGATCAGGTCCGTCCCCCGCGGCGCGACCACGTCGGCACCCCGCGGCACGACGACGTCGGTCGCCCGCGACACGCTCAGGTCGCTCCGTCCGCCGGGCGCGGCGCGGCGCACGGCGCAAGGCGCCGGCGTCGAGACCGCAGCGCGCCGCTGCCGCAGCGCCGCCTGGTGGCACCGCAGGCACACGCGCGCGGGCCGGCCGCCCGGCGGCGCGTCCAGGGTGAGCCGCGCCGGCAGGCGGCCGCAGACCGAGCAGAGCCGCGCCGCGCCGGGGCGCGGAGCCAGGACCCGCCGCGCCGCGGGCAATCGCCGGCCGTGGTACGGGAAGCCGAGCTGCCGCGCTGCCGCCGCCTCGCTGCATGTCCTCATCGTATCCCCTTCGCCGTCGGTTGCCGAACGCCGCCGGGCTTCCGCCGACCGCGCCCGGCCGCTCGTGGCGACCGCGGACCCGGCTTGCCGGAAGCGCTACCCGAATCGTCTTGCGGCAGCGTACGACGGGGGTGTGACAGGAGAGGTCATACCTGAGCCGGTTCCAGCAATCCCTTGACGAAGACCGTGAGCTGCTTCGACAGCTCGAACAGGGAGAGGTCACACCTGAGCCGGTTCCAGCATCCCTTGGCCCCCTCGAGCACCAAGAGGGAGGCCGACCTGGGGCGCATCCCCATCCTGAGCTGGTTCCAGCAATCCCTTGGCCCCTCGAGCACCAAGAGGGAGGCCGACCTGGGGCGCATCCCCATCCTGAGCCGGTTCCCTCAATCCCGTGGCCTCCTCGAGAGCGCGCCCGATCGCCGCAACTCCGCAGGGCGGCCAGCGTCGGAAGGCGGATTCGCCGCCCCATGCGGCGATCCTGCAGACCCGTGGCCCCGTCGAAGCGTGCCCGATCGCCACAACCGGATTGCCGCCCCGCGGCGATTCCCGCGCATCGCCCGTATGATCGATAGGACGCAGCGCGCAGGGTCTCCGGTTCCGTGCCGCGGCCCGCCGGGAAGTGCCGCGCCGACGGTGCCCCGCAAACGGGTCTCCGGTTCCGTGCCGCAGCCCGCCGGGAGGTGCCGCGCCGACGATGCCCCGCAACGCCGAAGTCATCCGCCAGTGGACCGTCCTCCGCGAGCTGGAGGCGTCCCGCGGCGCGACCATCCGCCAGCTCGCGGAGAACACCGGGGTGACGACGCGCACCATCCGGCGCGACCTGGAAGCGCTGCAGGAGGCCGGGTTCCCGCTCTACGACGAGCCGGGCGAGGCGGCGAAGCGCTGGCGGCTCGACACGCGCCCGTTCCGGCGGCTCGACGGCACGGCGTTCACCCTCGCGGAGCTGTCGGCGCTGTACTTCAGCCGCACCATCGTCGAGTGCTTCGCGCTCCCGCCCTTCGGCCGGGACCTGCGGGCGGCCTTCGCCAAGCTGGAGGCGGCCCTCGGCCCCCGGCTGCGGCGCTTCCTCGATCGCCTGCCGGCCGTCATCCAGGCCAAGGCGCCGCCGGCGCGGCGGCGCGACGAGCCGCAGCAGGGCGCCGCCATCGGCCGCCTCCTCGACGCCCTGCTGCACCAGCGGCGGCTCGACATGCGCTACGAGTCGCGCGCCAGCGGTCGCGAGAAGGAGTACCGCATCGATCCGTACCGCCTCGTGTACGCGGACGGCGGCCTCTACCTGTTCGCCTACGTGGCCCGCTACGGGCAGGTGCGGACCTTCGCCGTCGAGCGGATCCGGCGCCTGACGCCGCTCGACGAGACCTTCGAGCCGGTGGAGGACCTCGGCGACGCCGCCTTCCCGCACTCGCTCGGCATCCACCAGGGCGCGCCGGAGCGCGTCGAGCTGGAGTTCGCCGCGGACCTCGCGCCCTACGTGCGGGAGCGCGTCTGGCACCCGTCGCAGACGGTGGCTCCCGGACCGGACGGGGCGGTCCTCGTCACCCTGGACGTCTGCAACGACGGCGCGCTCCGGAGCTGGATCCTGGGCTTCGGGCCGGGAGTCCGCGTGCGGGCGCCCGAGGCCCTGGCGCGGCGCATCGCGGCCGACCTCGAGGCGGCCCGCGCGCGCTACGCGAGCTGAGTCGTGGCATCCCGTCCCCCGGCGCGCCGGACCCGGCCCGCGCTCGCGACCGGCGCCGGCGCTCGCCGGCGCGGCCCTCGCCGGCGCGGCGATCGGGGCCGGCGCCGCGTGGCTCCTGCTCCGGGAACCGCCGCCGGAGCCGCCGCCGCGGCAGGCGACGTCGATCCTCGTGCCGTCCGACCGCGACCTGCTCGACGTCGCCGTCTCGGCCGGCGCGCGCCGCATCGCGTACACCGCCGTCCGGGACGGGCGCAGCCGGCTCTACGTGCGCCGGCTCGACCGCTTCGAGGACGACGCCGTCCCCGGCACGGACGGGGCGAGCCACCCGTTCTTCTCGCCCGACGGCGCGGAGATCGGCTTCTTCGCCGACGGGCGGCTCATGACGGTGTCGCCGGCGGAGGGCGCACCTCCTCCGGCCGTCGTCTGCCACCTGCGCGGCGAGGCGGCGGGCGGCGCCTGGATGCCCGACGGCACGATCGTGTTCGGCGGCCCCGGCGGTTCCGGCCTCCAGCAGGTGCCGGCCGGCGGCGGCGAGCCGGTCGCGCTGACCACCGTGGACGCCGATGCCGGCGAGACCGCCCACGGGTGGCCGCAGGTGGTCGGCCCGCGTCACGTGCTCTACACGGTGGGCCGCCGGGACCGCGACCCGCGCCTGGCGCTCCTCGACCGCGGCACGGGCGAGACGCGCGAGCTGCCGCTCGCGGACGGCGGGGGCCACTTCGTCGCGCCGTCCGCGGTCGCGTTCGCGCGGCGGGGCGAGATCTTCGCGGCGCCGGTCGACCTCGAAGCCGATGCTCGGCGGGGTCCGCCGTCGCCGCGGCCCGTGCTGCGGGGCGTGGCGGGGCGCGCCTTCGGCGATCGGGGCCTCGGCCGCTCGCGGATCGCCGCCGCGCGCGACGGCACCCTCGTCTTCGTCCCGCCGCCCGCGGAGGCCGGCGATTCGCGTCTGGTCTGGGTCGACCTCGCGGGCCGGTTCGAGCCCGTCGACGGCGCCGCCGCGCAGCATCAGACGCCGCGCATCGCCCCGGACGGGCGGCGCGCGGCGTTCAGCGCCACCACCGCCGTCCTGCGGCGGGACCTCTGGCTGCTCGACCTGGAGGGAGGAGCGCGGCGGCAGGTCTCGGTCGCGGCCGGCGACAACCACTCGCCGCTGTGGACGCGCGACGGCGAGGCGCTGACGTTCGCCTCGTCGCGCACCGGGCTCCAGCGCGTCTTCCGCCTCCGCGTCCGGAGCGCGGAGGTCGACGGGCCGCTCTTCGACGGCGACCTGCGAACGCCGGGCTCCTGGTCGCCGGACGGGCGGCGCCTGGCCTTCCACGAGCTGCACGCCGACCGGGCGCGAGACATCTGGATATGGCCGCGCGGCGGCGAGCCGGCCCCGTGGCTGGCGACGCCGGCCAACGAGCGCGCGCCGGCGTTCTCCCCGGACGGCCGCTGGCTGGCCTACGTCTCGGACGAAGGCGGCCACGGCGACCAGGTCCACGTGCGGGCCGCGGACGACGCCGGCGGCGCGCCGCTCCGGGTGACTACGGCCGGCGGGACGGAGCCGGTCTGGGCGAAGGACGGCCCCGGGAACGCCGCCGCGCTGTTCCTGCGGCGCGGGCGCGGGCTCTATCGGGTCGCGATCCGCGACGACGGCAGCGGCGCCCCGGCGGCCGGGGAGCCCGAGCACGTCTTCGACGGCGCGTTCCTCGCTGACCCGCTCGCCAACCTGCCCGCGTACGACGTTGCGGCCGACGGAACGCGATTCCTGATGCTGAGACCCGCGGGCGAAACGCGTACCATTCACGTGCTGCGCGGCTGGCAGGCCGCCGTCTTCCCCCCGGCCGACGAGGGCCGGGAGACTGTGCCGTGACCGATGGAACCGGGCCCGCGCGGCTCCGTATGTTCCGAGTGAAAGGACGCACACCAACATGCACTGTCATCTATGCGGGGGCGAGATGGTCGCGGGCGCGGCGTTCTGCCAGCACTGCGGGGCGCAGCGGGCGCACGAGGCGGGGACGGACCGGCAGCCGTTGCGGCGCTCGCAGGTGGACCGGCAGATCGCCGGGCTCTGCGGCGGCATCGCCCGCTACCTCGACGTCGACCCGGTGTTCGTGCGCGTGCTCTGGGTGGTGCTGTCGATCGTGCCCGGCACGATCCTGCTCGGCGTCCTCGCCTACGCGGTGGGCTGGCTCATCGTGCCCGAGGCGGTGCACGGCACGGAGCCGATCGTCACCGGCGGGCGCAAGCGCCTGCAGCGCTCCACGACCGACGTCACCATCGGCGGCGTCTGCGGCGGCATCGCGGAGTACTTCCAGGTGGACGCAACCGCGGTGCGCCTGCTGTGGGTGGTCCTGTCGGTCTTCCCCGGCCTGATCGTCGGCGGGGTGCTCGTCTACGTCCTGGTCTGGCTCATCATGCCCGCCCCGCCGCAGGTGGCCGCCCCGGCGCAGGCGCACGCCCAGCCGCAGACCCCGCCACCGCCGCCGCCTTCGGACACGGCCGGCGCCGCCGCGCCGGAGTAGCGAGGCGGATCGACGCGGGCGACGGCTTGTCCCGGCGCGCCGCGGGAGACCGGCACCGGCAGCGGGGTATGCTCTGCGGCGATCATGAGCCCCGCCGTCGATGCCATCCCGATCGCCAACCTCAGCCTCGCCCTGGTCCCTGCCGCCGTCGTGCTCGTCGTCCTCCACCGCTGGTCGGCCGGCGGCGGCGCCGCCCTGTACGGCCTCGGCCGGATGGTGGCGCAGCTCGCCCTCGTCGGCTACACGCTGACGTTCCTGTTCGGCACGGAGCACCCGCTGGTCGTGCTCGGCACGCTGGCGGTCATGCTCGGCGCGGCGGGCTGGATCTCGCTGCGGCCGATCGCCCGGCGCCGCGCGTCGATCTACCCGCACTCCCTGGCCGCCATCGGGGCCGGCGGCCTGTCGACCCTGGCCGTCGTCACCCAGGGCGTGCTGGCGGCGGACCCGTGGCACGACGCGCCCGTCCTGATCCCGCTGGGAGGCATGGTCTTCGCGGCGGCGATGAATGCGGTCAGCCTGTCGGCGGAGCGGCTCGACGCCGAGCTCACCCGCGGCGCGGCGTATCCGGACGCGCGCCCCGTCGCCATGCGCTCGGCGCTCATCCCGCAGGTCAACTCCCTCTTCGCGGTCGGCCTCGTGTCGCTGCCGGGGATGATGACCGGCCAGATCCTCTCCGGCGTCTCGCCCCTCATCGCCGTCCGCTACCAGATCATGGTGATGTGCATGATGTTCGGCGCGGCCGGCATGTCCGCGGCCTGCTTCCTGGCCCTGCAGCGCCCGCGCGGCGGCGAGCAGTCTTCCTCCGGCTCAACCTGACGACGCGCCCTCCCGGTCGAGGAGGCGCGCACCGGCGGTGTTGACCGGCCCGACGTAGCGGTCGCTGTCCAGGCCGGTGGCCGTGAACGCCGCCTGCATGGCGCCGGCCGCGGCGTCGGCGGCGGCGTCCGAGCCTGCGAAGGCGAGGACGCTGGGGCCGGAACCCGAGATCGAGCAGCCGAGGGCGCCGGCTTCGAGCGCGGCGCGCCGCACCGCGGCGAAGGCGGGCACCAGCGGGGCCCGGACCGGCTCCACCAGCGCGTCCCGGATGCTGCGGCCGAGCAGCGCGAGGTCGCCGCGGTGCAGGGCGGTGACGAGGGCGGCGACGTTGCCCAGGTTGGCCACCGCCTGGCCGATGGTGAAGCGGCGCTCGGCCACCAGCCGCCGCGCCTCCGCGGTCAGCACCTGCGCGTGCGGGTGCACGAGGACGACGCGGAGCGCGTCCGGCACCGGCAGCCGGATCAGGTCGAGCGGGTCCGACGCGCGGATAAGGACGATGCCGCCGAGCACGCTCGGCGCGACGTTGTCGGCGTGCGCGGTCCCGGAGGCCGCAGCCTCGCCCCGCAGGGCGCAGGCCACGAGGTCGTCCGTCGAGAGCGGCCCGCCGAACAGCGCGTTCACCGCGACGGCGCCGCCGACGCTGCTCGCGGCCGAGCTGCCGAGGCCGCTCCCGAGCGGCATCTGCTTGTGGAGGCGGAGGCGGACGCCGCGGGCGGGGCCGGGCAGCCGTTCGAGCGCGGCGGCCGCGGCGATGCCGACCACGTTCTCCCGCGGGTCGGTGGTGAGCGAGTCGGCGCCGGTCACCTCGGCGATCTCGACGCCCTGGCCGGTCGCGGACCTCCGCCTCGACCAGGTCGCCGGGGCGTTCGAGGGCGAGGCCCAGCACGTCGAAGCCGGGACCGAGGTTGGAGGCGGTGGCGGGGGCGAAGACGCGCACGCGGTCGGGCACGCCGCCGATTATCGCCCATGGGCGGACCGCGCCTCCCGTGAGCGCTGCGAGCGCCCGGTGCCGGTCCTGTGATCCCGCGCAGGTCTGTCTCGCGGCGTCCTCGCCATCGACGAGGAGAGCCTCCCTCTCCTTGCGAGGGCGGTTACGTGATGCGCGCCGTCGCCGACTTCGTCGATGCCGCCCGCGAGCGCCCGGTGCCGCCGGACGCCGCGGAGCGCCCTGGCGGGTCCGGGACCGCCCCGACCCGCGATAGACTCTGACGAGGAGCGGAGCCCAAGCCGGAACCTGGAGGAACATACGCCATGCACGCACGCAACGCCGCCGTCGGAGTGCTCGCCGCCGCTGCCGTCGCCGGCTCGCTGGCCTGCGGGAGGGCCTCGGCGCTCGACCCGGACCTGCCCGAGATCGTGGCCCGCTCCATCGCCTACCACGGCGGGGCGCTCTACGGGAGCTCGCGGATGTCGATGACGATCACGTCGCTCTCCGGGAGCTTCGGAATCGAGGCGATGCGGGACGGCGGCGCGTTCGAGTACGTCGTGACGAATCCCGCCCGCGGCGACCGGCCGGAACGCCGGGTCCGGCTGACGAACGACGGGGTCACCGAGTGGATCGGCGGCATCGAATCCGAGCTCGACGCCGAGGCCGAGCGTCGCGCCACCGCCTTCGTCAACGCCCGCGTCTTCTTCCCGCTGCTGCCCTACACGCTGAACGGGGGCGACATCCACTTCGAGGACCAGGGCCTCGACCGTTGGGCGGGCCGCGACCTGCACCGCATGAAGGTCTCGTTCACGCCGGGGACGAGCAACGACGCCGACGACGCCTACCTCTTCTGGTTCGATCCCGAGAGCGGCCGCATCGAGCAGTTCGGCTACGACTTCGACAACGGCCTCCGCTTCCGGCGCGCCACGTCGTTCGAGCGGGTGGGCGGCGTGCTCTTCTCGGATCAGGACAACTACGCCGTCGACGGCGGCAAGGTGCCGGTCGACACGCTGACCCCCGACTACGTGGTGAACACCATGCGGCTGCTGTCGCAGGTGCGGATCAGCGACGTGACGGTGGAGCCCCTGTAGGAGTCTGCGCCCGAGAACGGCGCGGCCTCCTGCCGGCCTGGCCGGGCGCCAGGCGGAGCCGTCCGACGACCGGCGTGCGAGACGGCGCCGGCGTCGCGCGCGTGCGGATCGAGTTGGGCGCTGGGGTGGTCGGGCGGGGCTGCACGCGTGGCGGGCCGGCGCCGGTTTCGCGGCGCGCGGCCCGCGCTCAGCGCTGGGCGAGCGGTCGAGGCCGCGCGCTCGGCCGCCTGGCGCCGGCTTCCTGCGAGATCGGCCGGCAAGTTCAGCTCGCCGCCCCCCGGGCCGCGGCATCGACTCCGGCCGGCGGTGGGCGCAGGTAGCGCATGAGGCTCGGGATGCCCGGCTGCCACCGGTCGCCGGAGCCGGGCGGCTTCCAGACGTAGCCGACCGCCGCCAGGCGGTTGCGACAGCCCACGATCTCCGGGACGACGTCGATGGCCAGGGCCGCCGCGATCACCGCGTTCAGCTCGTCCTGGGCCAGGGTCGCCCGGGCGGCGAAGGCGTCGGCCACGGCGTCCGCGACCGGCAGCAGGTCCCGCCGCTCCAGCTCGTCGCGCCGGTGTTCGTAGTACGTGCGCCTCTCGACGTCGAAGACCCGGCCGGCGCGCGCGACCAGCGCCTCGTCGAGCACGGTCGCACCCCGCTCCGCGGCCGCCTCCCACAGGGCGGCTCCCCAGAGCTGCACGAAGTACGGATAGCACTGGCTCTCGCGAAGCACGCGCCGCAGGACGCCGTCCGCGAAGGTCACGGCGGGCTCCTGCTCCGCGAAGGGCCGCTCGAGGGCCGCCGCGGCGGCGGCTTCGTCGAGCAGGTCGACTCCGATCTGCCGGGCGCGGTTCCAGAAGGTCGCGGACATGCGGTCGAGATGCAGGGGCAGGCCGGGCGTGCCCGCCAGCACCAGCAGGAAGGGTGCGGCGGACGCCGCGGCCTGGCCGGCGTTGAGCAGCGCCCGCCCCACCGCCACGTCCAGCGTGTGCGCCTCGTCCACGAGGATGACCAGCGGTCGCTGGGCGCACCGCAGCGCCAGCAGATCGGCCAGCGGGCCCGGGTTGCCGCCCAGCTCCCAGCCCAGCTTGCCGACGCCGATCGAGACCGAGAGCGTGGCCGGGAGCAGCGACCGGAAGCGGTTCGGCGGCACGAGGGCGGTGGCCAGCGCATCCAGGGTCGGCAGGTCGTTCGGCGTGCGCCAGACGACGTCGACCTGCCCGCCGGCCTCGATCTCGCGCTCCAGCCAGCGCAGCAGTACCGTCTTGCCGTTGCCCCGCGGGCCAGACACCACGGCGTCCCGCGGCGCCCCGCGTCCCGCCTGGACGTAGGTGAGCAGCCGCAACAGCTCTTCCTGCTCCGCTTCCCGGCCCGCCAGGCAGGGCGGCAGCACGCCGCGGCCGGGGACGAAGGGGTTGGCGGGCCGTTGCGCGCGCATGGGACCAAGGTAGCAGACGGGCAGACGCCGGCGGCGCCCGTCCCGCGCGGGCGCCGTTCAGTGGGGCTCCGGTGGCTCGGACGCGACCACGGCCCCGCGCAGCCGCGTGAGGTCGGGCGCGCAACGCGCGGCGTGCTCGCCCGTGGGCGCGGCCCGGATCAGCTCCTCCATGCACGAGACGTCCTCCGCGTACTCGGTCAGCCGCCGCCGGTAGCTCGCGCGGGTCTTGGTGCACACGAGGGTGAACGGCCGGCCGCGGCGTTCGGTGACGTGCTCGATGTCCAGCCCGCGCCGGTCGATGACCTGGTGCAGGTGGGCGCGCAGGTCCTTGGCCAGCGGGAAGCGCGCCGTCCGGGCGGCGGGGTCCCGGCAGAAGTCGCGGAGTCGCCGGCAGTGCTCGCAACGGCAGCCGACGTTGGCGCCGATGGTCCAGTCGCGGGGCTCCTCCGGGGGCTTCGCGCTGCGCGCCAGCAGGAAGTCGGCCGCGTGGCGCCACAGGCGCGCGAAGGCGCCGCTGCCGGGCGCGCCCTCCTCGGCATGCAGCTTGCCGAGCGCGGCGGGAAGGGTGCGGTCCGGCGTGACGACGGCCGGCCGGGCGGCGACGGCGCCGGCGGCCGTCTCCGCTCCGGCCGCCGACCCGCGGCGCAGGGCCAGCGTGAAGAGGTCGTGAACGGCCTCGTCGCCGAACCGTTCCGGGCGCTTCCCGGCGCCGAGCCACGGCTCGTCATCGTCGAGGATGTCGTCCACGTCCTCGTCGTCCACGTCTTCGTCGTCCACGTCTTCGTCGTCCACGTCTTCGTCGTCCACGTCCTCGTCGCTCAACCGTGCCCGCCGCAGGAAGCTCGGCACGATGGAGTGCGCGGCTCGCGCGGGGGCGGCAACGCGGCGGGCAGGGCCTGCAGCACCGCGCGAACGGCGGCCCGGAGCGCGCGGTCCCAGGCCGCGCCCGAGGCGTCGTCGCGCGTCTCGTCGAGACACCGGAGGAGGGCCAGCGTGTCGGTCGGCCGCCGCCGGAGGTGCGCGGCGGCCAGGTCGAGCAGGAAGCGCCGGGCGGCGGAGGGTCCGATCATGTCCACGACGACGGCCAGATCCTCGTTCTCGCTGCCGTCGTAGCGCGCCAGGACCACCTTCCGCAGGAAGCGTTCCGCCTGGGCCTCTTCCCCGGTTGCGGACAGGAGGCGGAGCATGCGCGCGCGGCCCTCCGCGTCCTCGTCGTAGCGACCGGTGGGCCAGGCGGCGATCAACTGCGCAGCGAGCTCCCGGACCCGTTTGCCGCCAGCCCCCGCGTGCCGGTCGAGATCCGCCGCCACCCACGCGACGGCCCCGGCGACGTCGCCCCCGGCGAGAATGGCCACCGCCTTCGACCGCGGCCACAGCACGAAGGCGGCGCGGCGATAGGCGCGCTCGACGCTCACCCCCGCGTTGCCGGACGCCTCGTGCACCTCCTGCTCGTCCGGCGGCACGCCGTCGAGCGCGCCGCGCGGCAACAGCTCCTCGGACCGCAGACGGATCTCGCCGAACGGCGGCTGGCCGCCCGCCGGATCCACCCAGCCGTCCAGCCACTGGCTGCGCTCGTCAAGGTGCTCCAACGGGATGTCGGCGGCGGCGTACATGCCCTCCTCGTCCCAGCCGTATTCCTCGTACGCCGGGGTGCCGTACTCCCGGATGTGCACGATGGCGGCGCGCAGCTCGCACGCGGCGCGCTCCGCGGCCCGCGCGAGGACGCGCGCCACGGCGGCGTCGGTGTTCTTCAACGCGTCGAAGGACAACCCGGCTTCGCTGTACTGGTGGTCGAGCAGCCAGACCAGCTTGTCGGTCGCGTCGCGGGCGCGGCCCCACTCCGCCAGCCGCTCGGCGAGCCGATCGACCTCCGCCGTGTAGTCCGGCGCTTCCCGGTGCGTATCCGTGTCGCCGGCGCGAAGGCACAGGTTGAAGACCAGCGACAGGCGATGCCCCTCGGTCAGCGGCCGGACTTCGTGGGTGCAGTCCGCGTAGAACGCCGCGAACGCCAGCTCGGACGGCTCGGCCGCGGTCATGTCGATGGTGCTCTCGCGGTCGCGGTGGCGGACGACCAGCTCGCCTCCGGCCCCCGCGGCCGGCAGCGAGATCGACAGCGTGGCGACCATGCCGTCCGCCTTCTCGGTGTCGTGGTGTGGTGCGAAGAAGCCGCCCCGTTCGTAGATCAGCAGCTTGTGGAGCTGCGCGTCGAGCCGGTCGGGGGCACAGCCGAGGCCGGCCGCCACCGAGCGGAGGATGTCGGCGAAGGTCTTCCGCCACGCGGCGCCCGCCAGCCGCACCCGCCCGGGCTCGATCTGCCAGCAATCGCGAACCGACCGGTCGACGAGCGTCTGCGTTCCCTTGCCGTACGGCGCACGCTCGGCCGCCCGGATCAGGGCTCGAATCTGCGCCTCCGGGACAGGGAACGCCAGGGCGCCCGCGCCCCGCACCTCCAGCCGCGGCATGGGCGCCAGCAGCCGGCCGTGGACGCAGAAGTCGCCCGGCCGGTCGACGGACTGCAACAGCTTCTCGATCGCGTCTTCGATGCGTTCCTGTTCCAAGTACGTCCCCCCGCTTGGTGTCCGTCGAGCAGGAGCTGCTTTCCTGTTCCGGGCTTGTCCTCCGAACGTCAGTGCGCCGCGGTCAACGCGCTCGATCGCTCCGTCGGCGGAGCAGTCGGGGCGCTGGGGTCAACGCGCTCGATCGCTCCGTCGGCGGAGCAGTCGGACACTGTGGTCAACGCGCTCGATCGCTCCGTCGGCGGAGCAGTCGGACACTGTGGTCAACGCGCTCGATCGCTCCGCCGGCGGAGCTGTGCCTCCAGTTCCGCCGCCCGCGCCTCGGCCGCAGCCGCCCGCGCCTCGGCCGCAGCCGCACGCGTCTCGGCGGCGGTCGTGCGCCTCTCGGCCTCCCGGCGGGCAACCGCTTCCGCGCGCCGACCCTCGGCTTCCGCCTGCCGGCGTTCGGCTTCCGCCCGCCGACCCTCGGCTTCCGCCAGACGACCCTCGGCTTCCTCGTCGTGGCTGCGGAGCTCGTCCCCGGTCGCCGGGTCCCGGAAGCGCATCTCCCGCCCCGGCGCCGCTCGCAGCTCCAGGCCCAGCGTCTCGCTGCGCAGCGCCAGCGTTCCGTCCAGCGCCGTCGCCGCCGGTTGGCGAACGTAGCCGGACGGCATCAAGCGCTCTCCCTCCAGGCGTGCGGGCAGCAGGTCTCCCGCCGGGTCGTACCGCCAGTACTCGCGCACGCCGAGGCGCGCATACACCGGCCGCTTCCAGCCGACGTCGTCCCGCCACGTGCTCGGCGAGGCCACCTCCAGCACGAAGGCGGGCGCCTGGCCCTCCTCCCACAGTTTGTAGTTGGGCCGCCGCCGATCCTCCACGCCGAACACCACGAAGACGTCCGGGGCGATCGACACCCGCGGATTGCCTTCCTCGTAGTAGAGCAGAAGGTCGCCGGAGACGTAGACGTCGGGGCGATCCCGGAAGTGGCGGCTCAGGGCGCCGATCCCGTACATGATGGCGTCTCGCTGGGCGTCGTTCTCCGCCATCGGCTTACCGTCCGAGCTCGGGTAGTGGATCGGAACGGCGGCGGGCGCGGGTCGGAGCATCGCAGGGAGCCTCCAGGCGGCGGTAGTGCGCGCGACTGCCTCCAACCTACCACACGCGGCGACGCCGCCTCGACGCTGGGCCACCCGCGCCCGAGGAAGCACACGCACGCATCGTGCCAGCTTTGGGACCGTCGCGCGCCGCGACCTGTCTGAGCCGGACTTTCGTGGCGACGGCGACGTTTCGTCGAAAAGATGCCCGGCAGCGGCGGAATCCGATCAGGATGACGGCCCGCGGGGGAGGGCAGCCAGCGTCTGCCCGGAGTCGTCCCGTCACGGAGCCTCGGTCGCCGCCAGCGGCGTCAGTCTCCAGAAGGACTGGCAAGGATCGTGCCCAGGTCTGCAGCGCCTCGCGCTTCTCCGCGTCGTACGTGTGGCGGTCGTAGACGGCGGTGACACCTGGCTCGGCGTGATTTCAGCACCTTCCGCTCCAGGTCCAGGGCGTCCGCACGGGTAAGGGAAGCACGTAACGTGCCAGCATTCGGGAATCAGCCTCCCGACTGCGGGGGCGTGTGAACGATCTCGTACTTGATGCCGTCGGGGTCCTTGAAGAAGAGCGCGTAGTAGCCCGGCGGCACGTACTCCGGGTACTCGCGCGGCGGGCTCACGATCGTGGCTCCGATCCTCGTCAACTCCCGGTGCAGCCGGTCGACCTCGGCGCGGGACTCCGCCCGGAACGCGAGGTGGTGCAACGCGCCGGGCCGGCGGCGATTGACCGCCTCGCCCCGAAACGCGCGGCGCGGCGAGTTGATCGCGAAGCCCAGCCGCGGGTGCAGGTACTCGACGACGTGCAGCTCGTGAGCCTCCAGCACGGCGGCACTGCGGTTCGCGAGATCGAAGCCCAGGAGCGGAAGGAGTCTGTCGTAGAACGGCGCCGCGACGCACAGGTCCTTCACCGTGATCTCAATGTGGTCGATGATGGGCTCCACTCGCATCTCCACTGCATGACAGCGACGCGCGCACTGTCCATATGGTACACTGTCACGTCCCAGGCAGAAGGAGGCTCGATTGGCGTCAGGAGCGGCAGAGCCGCCCCGCGGTACTACGGTCCTCCCCCCCACGCTGGCCGAGGTTCGCGCCGGCCTCCCCGCCGACTTTCTGGATCGCCTGAAGGACACCCTGGACGTGACGGACGCGCAACTCGCGAGCGTCGTCGGCATTCCGCGCCAGACTCTGGTCCGCCGCAGGGTCCGAGGCGTGCTGCGCCGCGACGAGGGAGACCGGGCCGCCACCGTGGCCCGCGTTTTCAACACCGCCCTGTCGTACTTCGACGGCAACCGGGAGCACGCGCTCGATTGGCTCAAGCACCCCCATCCCGCGCTCGCCGGAGAGACACCGCTCGAACACGCCGACACCGCCACGGGCGCCGAGGCCGTACTCGACCTGATCGGCCGCCTGGAGCACGGAATCCCGACGTGAAGGTGTGGCGCATCGCCAGGTCCAGGCACGCGGACACCGTCGACGACATGCTGAGCGGTAGCGGCGCCGCCCGGTACGGGGGTCGCTGGAATCCCAGGGGGACGCCGGCCGTCTATTGCAGCGAGAACGCGTCGCTGGCGGCGCTGGAGGTCCTCGTCAATCTGGCGCGCCCGTCCACGTTCCCGAGGTATCGGATCCTCGACCTCGACGTGCCCGATGGGTCCATCGTCGAAGCGCCCGTGCCCGTCTCCGATACGAGGCGGGCCGGTGCCGCGTTGCTCGCGGCGCACCTCGCGATCGTGGCGCCGAGCTTCGTGAATCCGCTGGAACGCAACATCGTGATCAACCCCGCGCACCGGGACTTCGACAAGGTCGTCGCCGGCACGATTCGGCCCTTCGTCTTCGACCCCAGGCTGGCACCGGGGTGACCAGCGGGCCACCCGATCCCCCCGATCTCCCCGCGGCACGCCTGATGTAAGCATCCCCGATGCGGTCGCGGTTCCGGATGCTCGGCCGACCGGACGGGACCGGTGACCCCGACAAGCACCGAGATTCGCGAGAAGGGCCGGACCAGCCGAACAAGAGACCTCCAGCACGAATCCATACTGGCAGTATGCGCATTGGCGAGCGCGGACAGGTCACCATCCCCAAGGACCTGAGGGACAGGTTCAACCTGCAGCCTCACGACGAGGTCACCTTCGTCGAATCGAGGGGCGAGCTCATCCTGCGCAAGCAGCCGTCACCGGAGATCGAGCACGGGGCGGATGTGGCGGTCCTACCGGTCCGCGGGCGTCGGACGCAACCGGATCATCTCCGACTTCGTGATCGGCGCCCACGCCCGCATCCAGGCGGGACGCCTCGTCACCCGCGACCGGGGCTTCTAGCGCCTCTACTTCGACGGTCTGATAGTCGTCGAGCCGTGACCGGCCCGGCAGCCGGAGCAGACCCCGAACGGCGGACGCCCCCGGCGGCGGCCGGGCTACCGGCTCCCCGCCGCCGCGTCGGCGAAGCGCTCGTTGCGCAGCGCGTGCTCGATGGCGTAGTTGCCCTCGTGGCAGGCGAACTCGTAGATGACGCCGGTGCCGGGCGCGGGGCGCATGAAGACGCGCGCCGTCCAGGGCCGGGTCCAGGTGGCCGGGTCGTCCAGGGTGTACTCGTACTGCAGCAGCTCGGGGCCCGCGCGGGTGAAGCGCTCGCTGATGCGCACCCCGGCGGTCGAGCCGCCGACGCCGCGCGACAGGTTGGTGGTCTCGACGACCAGCGTGTCGCCCTCCCAGCGGCCGCGCGAGCTTCCCATGGCGCTCGGCGGTCCGACCTCGGCCGGCGCGGCGTCGCCGATCGGGATGAGCCGCGTGTCGTGGTACATCTCGATCTGGATGCCGACGTAGTCCGGCGTCTGGAAGACCTGGTAGGTGCTGTTGTAGCCGCGCCCGCTCAGCAGCGCGCCGCCGCCCAGGCAGCGGATCGCGGGGTCGATGCGGGCGATCTCGTCCGCCAGGGTAGGCCGCTCCGGCAGGGGCGAGGTCCGCACCGCCCGCTGCCGCCGGAGGCGCTCCTCCGCCTCCGGCGTGCGCGGCGGCCGGCGTCCGTTCGGGGGATCGACGATCAGCGACGTGCGGTTCTCGAACCAGCGTCCGCTCATCCAGAACTGGTTGTAGCTGCCGGTGGACCGGCGGCGCGGGGCGGGCGCGGCGTTCGCGGCTTCGTCGGCCGGCGCCTCGAGGGTCGCCAGCGCGCGGCGGAACGGCGTCTCGCCGAACACCGCGTCGCCGCCGACGGCGGAGTAGTCGAACGCGTGCGCCGCAAGCGCCGCCACCTCCTCGTCCGTCAGTGTCTCCCGGTCGCCGAGTGCCTCGGGCCGCTCGAGCGGCGTCGCCGAGTCGCTGGCCCAGACGCCCTGCAGGTCCGGCCGCCCGTCCGCCGTCCGCGGGACCGTCCACCCCTCCGGGGCCTGCGCCGCGACCACGGCGGGAACCGCCAGGAGCGTCGCCACTACCGGACTGATCGCCACGATTGCCACCTTCCGCAGCCTGTTCATTTCTGTGCCTCCCATGCGATGGCCGTTCAATGGGACAATAAGGTGGCCAACCGTCCCCTGGCAAGGCGCCGGCCGGTCCAGCTCCAGTCCGGGAACCGCAAGTCGAGGCGTCGCGTTCCCTGGCCGACGATCGGTTTGTGGCACGACTGCGGGCGACTACCGCCGAACCCGCAGCTCGAGCGCTGCAAGCCACTCGCTGAACAGCGGACACGCCTGCGCACGGCCTCCAGACCGATCTCTTTCATGGCCTGAGGCCCGCCACGGGCTTCCGACGGGCACAGGTTCAGGACTCGCTTGGACGGGGCGGTCTCCGGCGAGTCACGGCCTCCAGACCGAGTCTCTTTCATGGCCTGAAGGCCCGCCACGGGCTTCCGATAGGACGGGCACAGGTTCAGGACTCGCTTGGACGGGGCGGTCTCCGGCCGACGTTGATGTCTTCAGGGGTCTCGAACTCCTGGCGGATGGCCCGGAACTCCGGTACCAGGTCGGGCCTGCCCAGGCTCCGCGCAAATCGGTCGGGATCACTGAAGAGCAGCCCTTCGAACTCGTGCATCACGACATGGGGAACGAGACGCGACGTGTCTCCTGTTGCCATCCCGATGTCGAGCACAATGGCCCGCTCCACCGTCCTGGCCCGATCTCGCGAGCTCAGCCGCGCCCCGCGGCCGGCCTCCTCGCGGCCGGGCCAGGTGTGCGGCAGCCCATAGTAGTCCACCATGGTGGTTGCGAACGTCGCCTGGTCGCTCTGCAGATGAGTCAGGATGTCTCTTCGCACCGCATCCCAGGACCTTATGCCCCCGCGGTGGCGCCGTTGGCGAGCATTCCCGACCAGACGGGCGCTGACGCTCGTGTACCCGACGCCGCAGAGATGCGGCGCCAGTACGTTGTTGACGAAGACCTCCTCCGTCTGACCCTCGACGTGGACGAGCATCCGCGCCATCGGCTACCCCCGCTTCTCCGGCGCGGGTCGGCCACCCAGCTCGTTCTTCTCCCAAAGTTGACCCAGGCTGTAGTTTCCCAGCCAGGGCTCCAGCCGAGACGATTCCAGTCGCGTGAGTTGCGTGGCCCCATCGACGCGGTCCGCAACCAGCACCTCCTCCGGCTCGAAGTGGTCCAGCAGGAGGGACGACTGCGTGGAGACAATCACCTGGGAATCGGTTGATGCCTGCTTCATCAACTCCGCCAGCAGAGTGATTGCCGAGGGGTGCATGCCGAGCTCGGGTTCGTCGACCGCGATGACCGATGGCCTGTACTCCCTGGGCTGCAGAAACAGCGTTGTCAGCGCCATGAAGCGCAGCGTGCCGTCCGACAGTTGTGACGCATCGAAGTAGGCGTCCGTACCCTTGTGCCTCCACTCGAGCCTGATCTTGTCGGGGTTCAAACGCTGGGGATCGAGGGTGAAGTCCCGGAAGAACGGCGCCACCTGCTGAACCGACCCGACGATGAACCGATACGAGTCCTCGTGCTTCTCGCGCAGCAGGTGGAGAAAGGCTGCCAGGTTGGCACCGTCAGGGCGGAGATGGCGGTTGTCGTTCACGTTGGCGGTCTTCTTCAGCGGAGATCCGGCGCTGGTATCGTGAAAGTGATAGAGTCGCCAACTGCTGAGGTGTCGCTGGACGTGCCGGGCGATTCCCTTCACGTCCGGCCTTCGGATCGCGGCCTCTCGTCCTGCAGTTCCCAGTGCCAGACCGTAGGGCCTCGGGCACTGCCGGTCCCAGAAATAGCCGTTCTCGGACACCACGATCAGCTCATCGGCACCATTCGGCTCGAAATCAATCTCATACTGATTCACCCCGCCCTGGAAGGACATCCGGACGTGAAGCCTCCTGGTGGCTTGCGACCCGAAGTGTAACACCTTGTCGGCGCCCCCCGCCTTGACGACGTACTCCTGCAGGCGGCCTTCCCGAACGGCGTTCAAGAAGGAGAACACGCCGACGAAGTTCGTCTTGCCGGACCCGTTCGGGCCGATGAGCACGGTCAACGGACCGATCTCCAGCTTATCGATGTACTCGATACTCTTGAAACCACGCACGGTGATATGGTCCAGCCTGCTCATCACGACCTTCGTCGGCAGGACGCCCGCGGCGCCCGAGGCTCACGATCTCCATTATCGGCCGCCGAGGCGCGACGTGGAAAGCCCCGCGCCGGCCGACCCGCATCCGCCGTTCCGCGTCGGTTCCGCACCCGAGCGCATCGCGGCACGTTCGCGTATACAGCGTTACATCACGACGAGCACCGATGCAAGAAGGAAGCCAAGCGGGGCGAGAGCGGCCGTCTGCGGCCGCCATCCTCCGAGAGCATCGAGCATCTGCGCACCCTGGTCGGCTTCATGGCGGGCCGCGGATCGGCGTCCACCCGCCCCCACAGAGCACGACCGAGGGGACACACGAGCGGTCTCGACTGCTTCAACGAGGCAGGATCGTGGGCAGCGAGTCCCGGTCGGGCAGCAACTGACCCAGGTAGTAGCGCAAGTGCATCAGATACCCTCGACGCTCCCACCCAGCGTCAACGCAGCTTCCGCTGATGTGTTCATCTCCTCTCAGCCCGCCCGGGCGGCGCGCAGGCCCTTCCAGGTGCTGTAGCACATGGCGACGAGCACCAGGGCGAAGGGGAAGCCGGTGGCCAGGGCGGCGGCCTGGAGCGCCACGAGGCCGCCGCCGAGCAGCAGGGCGATGGCGACGAGGCCCTCGAACGAGCACCAGAAGACGCGCTGGGCCACGGGCGCGTCGAGCTTGCCGCCGGCGGTGATGGTGTCGATTACCAGCGAGCCGGAATCGGAGGAGGTGACGAAGAAGACGACCACGAGCACTATGCCGATGCCCGACGTGACGTCGGCGAGGGGCAGCGCCTCCAGCATGCGGAACAGGGAGAGCTCCGGCTGCTGCGCCTGCACGGCGTCGACGACTCCGGTGTAGCCGCCTTCGACGTACTGCGACACGGCGGTGCCGCCGAAGGCGTTCATCCAGAGGACGGAGATGAGCATCGGGACGCCGAGCATGCAGCCGACGAGACCGCGCACCGTGCGGCCGCGCGAGACGCGCGCGATGAACATGCCGACGAAGGGCGACCACGAGATCCACCAGGCCCAGTAGAACGTGGTCCACCCGTGCAGGAAGTCGACGTCGTCGCGGCCCACCGGGTTGCTCAGCGGGCCGAGCGCCGCGACGTAGGCGCCGAGGCTGGTGAAGAAGCGCGCCGCGATCTCGAGCGTCGGTCCGACGGCCAGCACGAAGGCGAGCAGCAGCAGGGCGAGCAGCAGGTTGGCCTGGCTGAGGCGCTTGACGCCGCGGTCCATGCCGGCGACCACCGATGCCAGGGCCATGCCGGTGATGGCGGTGATGAGCAGCACGCGCGTCGCGTCGGTCGCCGGCAGGCCGAACAGGTGCTCCAGCCCCGCCGCCGTCTGCCCGGCGCCCAGGCCGAGCGAGGTGGCCAACCCGAAGAGGGTCGCGAACACGGCGAGGGTGTCGATGACGTGGCCGGCGCGGCCCCAGACCGCGTCGCCCAGGAGGGGGTGGAACGCCGACCGCAGCGTCAGCGGCAGGCCCAGGTTGTAGGCCGCGAAGGCGAGCGCGAGGGCGACCACCGCATAGATGGCCCACGGGTGCACGCCCCAGTGGAAGATGGCGGCGGCCATGCCGGCGCCGCGCGCCGCCGCGGCGTCCCCCGCGTCGACGCCGAGCGGCGGACTGCGGAAGTGCTCGACCGGCTCCGCGACCCCGAAGAACATCAGGCCGATGCCCATCCCCGCCGCGAACAGCATGGCGAACCAGGCGGGGCCGGAGTAGTCCGGCCGCGCGTCCGGGCCGCCGAGCCGCACGCCGCCGAGCGGCGACGCGATCAGGAACACGCAGAAGAGGACGAAGAAGTTGCCGGCGCCCAGGAGCACCCAGTCGAAGGTGGACGTGAGCCACGCGCGCAGGGCCTCGAAGGCGAGCGCCGCCCCGTCCTGGAAGACCAGCACCCCGGCGACGAACGTGACGATCGTGAGGCTGGAGACGACGAAGACCGGGTTGTGGACGTCGAGGCCCAGGAACTGGACGTTGTCCCGGCCGATCTCGTAGTCCGTCCGCGCGGCGACGCCCATGTGCGACCTGCGCTGCGAGATCCGGACCGCCTCAGTCGAAGATCCCGAGCTGCAGCTTCGCCGCGTCCGACATCCGGTCCTTGTCCCAGGGCGGCTCCCAGACGAGGTCGACGCGCGCGTCGCTGACGCCCTCGATCGACTTCACCTTCCCCTGCACCTCCGCCGGCAGGGTGATGGCGGCCGGGCAGCCGGGGGCGGTCAGCGTCATCTGGATCACGGCCAGGCCCTTGCCGTCGACCGCGATGTCGTAGATGAGGCCGAGCTCGTAGATGTTGACGGGGATCTCGGGGTCGAACACGGTCGAGATCTGCTCCACGATGAGCGGCTTGAGCGCCAGGGTCTTGACCGGGTCGCTCTCGATCGGCGGCGCGCCCGCCGGCGGCGCGCCCGACCCCGACGCCTGCCCGGAAGGCGCCGGTCCGGCCGGACCGGCGGGGCCGGGGTCGGTCAGCGCGCTCGTATCGAAGATCGACGACTCGCCGGGAGCGGGTGACGGCATCGGAGGAGCCTGGGGCGGCGCGGCCGCCGGCGGCTGAGAGCCCGGCGGGGGCGGCGCGAATCCGTCCGCGCGCGACGGCGTGCCCGGCGGGGACGCCCACCCGTCCACCTGCGGCGGCGCCACCGGCTCGCCCAGCCCCCGCGGGGGTGCCGGCACCGGCGGCCCAGGCTCCGGCGACGGCGCCGATCGGTCCGCGCGCGTCGGGACCACCGGCTGGCCCAGCCCTCGCGGCGGCTGAGCCGGCACCCGACCGGCCTCCGGCGGCACGGGGGATGCCTGCGGCGGCGGAGCGGAACCGGTCACATGCGGCGGTATGGCGGGCTGCTCCCCCGTCCACCCCCCGTCCGGACCCGCCGGTTCTCCCGGTCCTCCCGGCGCCCGGGCGGACGCTCCCGCGGCACCCGCGGGTGCGGGACCGGCCGGCGCGCTCTCCGCGCCTGCGTCCTCTCGCGCCCGCGCGGGCCGGTCACCGGGGCGTTCGCCGGCGCCGAACGGCGGCGGCACGTCGTCGAGATTCAGGATTCCCATTCTTCCGTCCCAGAGCCCGGGCACGGGCCGAATTCCGGACCAGGCGGCACGTCGTCGAGATTCAGGATTCCCATGCTTCCGGCTACTCCGTGGATACGACCTCGTGGCGGTCATCGACGGCGGCCCGCAGGGTGTGCCACGCGAGGCTCGCGCACTTGACGCGGGTGGGGTAGTCGCGCACGCCGGCGAAGACGGCCAGCTTGCCGAGCAGCGTCTCGTCGAGCACGGCCCGGTCGTCGGTCACCAGGGCCAGGAACTCCTCGAACAGCCGGCGCGCCTCGGGGAGCGTCTTGCCCTTCACGGCATCGGTCATGAGCGAGGCCGACGCCTTGGAGATGGCGCAGCCGGAGCCGAGGAAGCTGACGTCCGCAATCCTGTCCCCATCCAGGTTGACGTAGACCGCCAGCCGGTCGCCGCACAGCGGGTTGTGGCCGTCGGCGTGCCGGTCGGCGCCGTCGAGCTCCCCGAAGTTGTGGGGATGCCGGTTGTGGTCGAGGATGACCTCCTGGTAGAGGTCGCGCAGGTCGCTCATCCCGGGAACATCTCCCGCACGCGCTCCAGCGCGCGCACCAGCGCGTCGATCTCCTCGCGCGTGTTGTACATCGCCACCGAGGCGCGGGCCGTCGCGGGGACGCCGAAGCGGTCCATGACCGGCTGCGTGCAGTGGTGGCCGGTGCGGACGGCCACGCCCTCGGTGTCGACGATGGTGCCGACGTCGTGGGGGTGCGCGCCCTTCATGACGAAGGCGAGGATGCTCGCCTTCCGTTCCGCGGTCCCGATGAGCCGCAGCCCCTTCACGTCCGAGAGCGCGGCGGTGCCGTAGGCCAGCAGGTCCGCCTCGTGCGGGGCGATGGCCGCGAAGCCGACCCCCTGCAGGTAGTCGATGGCCGCGCCGAGCCCCACCACGCCCGCGATGTGCGGCGTGCCCGCCTCGAACTTGTGGGGCAGGTCGGCGTAGGTCGTCTTCTCGAACGTGACGGAGCGGATCATGTCGCCGCCGCCCTGGTAGGGCGGCATCTGCTCCAGCCACTCCTCGCGGCCGTAGAGCACGCCGATGCCCGTCGGCCCGTAGAGCTTGTGGCCGGTGAAGGCGTAGAAGTCGCAACCGAGCGCCTGCACGTCGACCGGCATGTGGTAGACCGCCTGCGAGCCGTCGATGAGCACCGGCACGTCGCGGCGCTTCGCCATGCGGACGATCTCGCGCACCGGGTTGATTGTCCCCAGCGAGTTCGACAGGTGCACCACCGAGACGAGCTTCGTGCGCGGCCCGATCAGCCGCTCCAGCTCGTCGAGCTGCAGCGTGCCGCGGTCGTCGATCGGCGCCACGCGCAGCCGCGCCCCGACCTGCTCGCACAGGAGCTGCCACGGCACGATGTTCGAGTGGTGCTCCATGTGGGTGATGACGATCTCGTCGCCCGGCCCCACCTGCCGCCGGCCGAAGCTGTGCGCCACCAGGTTGATGCTCTCGGTGGAGTTCCGCGTGAAGACGATCTCGCGTGACGCGCGCGCGTTCACGAAACGCTGCACCTTGACCCGCGCGGCGTCGTAGGCGGCCGTCGCCTCCCCGCTCAGCGTGTAGACGCCGCGGTGGATGTTGGCGTTGCCGTCGCCGTAGTAGCGCGCCAGCGTGTCGAGCACCGCCCGCGGCTTCTGCGTGGTGGCGGCGTTGTCGAGGTAGACGAGACGGTGCTCGCGGACCATCCGCGAGAGGATCGGGAAGTCCCGCCGGATGCGCTCGACGTCGAGCGCCGGCGGCGCCGCGGCGACCTCGGGCGCAGCGCTCATGTCACCGCCCCGATGTCTGCCAGGTTCATATTCACGGCCCTGGCGTCTTCCGGATAGGGTGCAGCGTCGTGCGGTACCACCGCGGGGTCGTTGAGCACCGCCTCCCGATAAGCCTCATCTAGTG
The DNA here is from genome assembly GCA_963663355.2 of Alphaproteobacteria bacterium. Taxonomy (GTDB): domain Bacteria; phylum Pseudomonadota; class Alphaproteobacteria; order UBA2966; family UBA2966; genus UBA2966. Next base: position 127,516 of record CAXXKS010000001.1, on the reverse strand, counting down.
CACCGTCTTCGAAGTCCAGATCCGCATCATCCGGATCCGGGTCCGGCGTCCCGTCCTCAAAGGCACCGGGGCCCGCGTCGTCATCACCCGTCCACATGGAACGACCCCCCGCCCGAGCCGGGCAACTGCGCCAGGAGCAGATCCTCGAGCTGCTCGCGGATGGGCGCGATGGCGATCCGGTTCAGCAGGTCGCTGGCGAAGGCGTGGATGAGGACGTTCCGCGCCTGCTCCCGTCCGAGGCCGCGGGCGCGCAGGTAGAAGAGCGCGTCCTCGTCGAGCTGCCCCACCGTGGCCCCGTGCGTGCACTTGACGTCGTCGGCGAAGATCTCGAGCTCCGGCTTCGTGTTGATCTGCGCCTCCTCGGAGAGCAGCAGCGCCTTGTTGGACTGCTTCGCGTCCGTCTTCTGGGCGTCGATCGCCACGATGATCTTGCCGTTGAAGACGGCGCGGGCCTCCCCGTCCAGGATGCCCTTGTAGAGCTCGTGGCTGGAGCAGTGCGGCTGCGCGTGGTGGATCGTCGTGTGGTTGTCCACCAGGCGGCGGCCGCCCGCCAGGTAGAGGCCGTTGAGCGTGCACTCGACCCCTTCGCCGTCGAGGAGCGCCTGCGTGTCGTTGCGCACGATTGCGCCTTCGAGGGTGACGGCGTGCGACGAGAAGCTGGCCGCGCGGCCGAGCCGGACGTGCATCGACGCGACGTGGTAGCCGGCCGGGCTCTCGCGCACGGTCTTGTAGTGGTCGACGACCGCGCCCGGCCCGGCGACCACCTCCGTCACCGCGTTGGTCAGGTACGCCGACGCGCCGCCGCCCCCGTAGCTCTCCACCAGCCGCACCTGGGCGTTCTCGCCGGCGACGACCAGCACGCGCGGATGGGTCATGACCGGCGCGCCGCCCGGCGGCGGGGACGTGACGAAGAGCAACTGGATCGGCTGCTCGACCACCGTGTTCGCCGGCACGCGCACCACGGCGCCGTCCTGGAGGAGCGCGGTGTTGAGCGCCGTGAACGCATCGTTCTCGATGCCTGCCTCGATGCCGGCGCCCGACGCCAGGTGCGATTCCACCGCCTGCCGCGCCGCCCCGCCGGCGTCCCCGGCCAGGACCTCCGCGAGGCTCGCCACCTCGACCCCGGCCGGCAGCGCGGAGAGGTCCGAGGCCGGCGCGACGCAGGTGCCGTTGACGAACAGCAGCGTCTGCCCGGCGCCGACGCCGGTTGTGGCGTGCGGCGCGACGTCGGCCATGGCGGCCTCGCGCTCGGCCGGCTCGGCCAGCGCGAACGCGGTGGCGGCGATCGGCGCGACGTTGGTGAACCGCCACGCCTCGTCCCGCGTGGTCGGGATGCCCAGCGCCGTGAAGCGCTCGAAGGCGCGGCGCCGGAGGTCGGCGACGGCGGGAGGGGCGGGGACCGTGCGGCGCACGGCCTCGAACGCGTCCGCGTAGGCGTCGGCGGGGGCCAGCGTAGTCATCGGCATCCCGCTACGCGCCGACCGGCTCGGCGTCCTTGAGCCAGGCGAAGCCCTTCTCCTCGAGCTCCAGCGGCAGCTCCTTGCCGCCCGAGCGGACGATGCGGCCGTCGGAGAGGACGTGGACGAAGTCCGGGACGATGTAGTTCAGCAGGCGCTGGTAGTGGGTGACGACCAGGATGGCGCGCTCCGGGCTGCGCATGGCGTTGACGCCGGCGGAGACGGTCCGCAGCGCGTCGATGTCGAGCCCGGAGTCGGTCTCGTCCATGATGGCGAGCCGCGGCTCGAGGACCGCCATCTGGAAGATCTCGTTGCGCTTCTTCTCGCCGCCGGAGAACCCCTCGTTGACGGGACGCTTCAGCAGCTCCTGGTCGATGTGCAGCACCTGCATGCGGTCCTTGACGAGGGCCATGAAGTCCATCGCGTCGAGCTCCGGCTCGCCGCGGTGCTTGCGGACCTCGTTGAGCGCCGCCTTCAGCAGGTAGGCGTTGTTGACGCCGGGGATCTCCACCGGGTACTGGAACGCGAGGAAGACGCCCTCCCGCGCCCGGTCCTCCGGCTCCATGTCCAGAAGATCGCGGCCTTCGTAGGTGACCGAGCCGTCGGTCACTTCGTACTCGTCGCGGCCCGCGAGCACCGCCGCGAGCGTGCTCTTGCCGGAGCCGTTCGGCCCCATGATGGCGTGCACCTCGCCGGCCTTCACCGCGAGGTCGATTCCCTTGAGAATCTCCCGGCCGCCCACCGAGGCGCGCAGGTTGGTTATCTCGAGCATCGCTGTCTGACGTTCCTTCCTCGCCGAGCTGCTTCCGCCAGCCCGCCATTCGTCGCCGCGACCGCAAGGTCGCGCTGCGGCCTCCGCTGGGCGCCCGGCCAGGCCGGCAGGCGTCCGCGCCGTTCCGCGGCGCAGACCGGCGCACACCTACCCGACGCTGCCCTCGAGGCTGATGCCCAGCAGCTTCTGCGCCTCGACCGCGAACTCCATCGGCAGCTCGCGGAAGACCTCCTTGCAGAAGCCGTTGACGATCATGTTGACCGCGTCCTCGGTCGACAGGCCCCGCTGGCGGCAGTAGAAGATCTGGTCCTCGCCGATCTTGGACGTCGACGCCTCGTGCTCGACCTGCGACGACGTGTTGCGCACCTCCAGGTAGGGGAAGGTGTGCGCGCCGCACCGGTCGCCGATGAGCAGCGAGTCGCACTGCGAGAAGTTCCGCGCCCCCTTGGCCTTCTTGCCGATGCGCACGAGGCCGCGGTAGGTGTTCTGCCCCCGGCCGGCCGAGATGCCCTTCGAGACGATGGTGCTCCGCGTGTTCCGGCCGAGGTGGAGCATCTTCGTGCCGGTGTCGGCCTGCTGGTGGTTGTTGGTGACGGCCACGGAGTAGAACTCGCCGACCGAGTTGTCGCCCTGCAGGATGCAGCTCGGGTACTTCCAGGTGATGGCCGAGCCGGTCTCGACCTGCGTCCACGTGATCTTCGCGTTCGTGAGCGCCTTCCCGCGCTTGGTCACGAAGTTGTAGATGCCGCCCTTGCCGTCCTTGTCGCCGGGGTACCAGTTCTGGACCGTCGAGTACTTGATGGTGGCGTCGTCGAGGGCCACCAGCTCGACCACCGCGGCGTGCAACTGGTTCTCGTCGCGCATCGGCGCCGTGCAGCCCTCCAGGTAGCTGACCGTCGCGCCCTCGTCGGCCACGAGCAGCGTCCGCTCGAACTGCCCCGTCTGCGCCGCGTTGATGCGGAAGTAGGTGGAGAGCTCCATCGGGCACTTCACGCCCCGCGGGATGTAGGCGAACGAGCCGTCGGAAAAGACGGCGGAGTTGAGCGCGGCGTAGAAGTTGTCGGACGCCGGGACGACCGAGCCGAGGTACTTCCGCACGAGGTCCGGATGGTCGCGCACCGCTTCGGAGAACGAGCAGAAGACGATGCCCAGATCGGCCAGCTTGTCCTTGAAGGTCGTGGCCACCGAGACCGAGTCGAACACGGCGTCGACCGCCACGCCCGCCATCACCTTCTGCTCCTCGATCGGCACGCCGAGCTTGTCGAAGGTCGCCTTGATCTCCGGGTCGAGGTCGTCGAGGCTCTCCAGCTTCGGCTTCTGCTTCGGGGCCGAGTAGTAGATGATGTCCTGGAAGTCGACGGGCGGGAAGCGCACGTTGTGCCACCGCGGCTCGGTCATCGTCTGCCAGACGCGGAACGCCTTCAGGCGCCACTCCAGCAGCCACTCCGGCTCGTCCTTCTTGGCCGAGATGACGCGGATGATGTCCTCGTTCAGCCCGGGCGGCACCGCCTCGGCGTCGATGTCGGTGACGAATCCGTACTTGTAGTCCTGGTTCGCGAGCTGCTCGATGCTGTCCGTCGAGGTCGCCATCACCCCTGCTCCTGCCTGGACGCGAGCCCGGCCGGATCCCGGAGGACCCGGCCTGACCCGCGGGTCGCGTTCGCCGCCATTGCCGACCAGAAAGGTCGGATATCCGATTCTACCGAATCGGCCGGCGGCGGCGCAACCGGGGGGCCGGTGCCGGCCGGCGTCGAGGGGAAGCCGGAGGTCCGGCCGGCCGCGTCGTCCGGCGAATCGCCGGCCGGGTGTGGCCCGCCACCCTCAGGCAACCGGAACCCCGGGGTTCCGATCCTGGCGATCATCCGCCTTCGACCGCGGCCTCCGGCTGCACAGCCATAGCCAATCGGCTATGTTGCACGCATGGTTCTGCGGCACCTCGTTCGCGAGGCCCGGAAGCGCGTGGGTCTCACGCAGGCGGGCGTTGGACGCGGGGCGGGTGTGCCTGCGCGCTGTACGGGCTGAACTGGCCGCGCAGGGCTGCGTCGTCGACGTCCGCGTCCGTGACCGCAGCACCGTGCCGTCGTGCGACTCGCCGGACTCCTCCACGCCGTCGGCCTCTCGCCCGTTCCACGGAGGTTCTCGCCATCCGGATCGAGGTCGACGCAGGTTCACCGGACAGCGCCGGGACTCACGTGGTGCGCCGCCACGAGACGCTCCGGCTCTTTCCACCACGACCCGGCACCCGTCAGCCGCCGTCACCCGGCCCTCCGCCCGGCTCTTGCGGGCTCACTGCCTGCTGGGTCTGCGCGAAGAGTCCGACGACAATCTTCTGCACCTCGGGGTCCTCCAAACACTCCGCTACAGCCGCCTCAAGGTCCTCGTGGTTAGCGCATTGGACCCGCCGCCGGATCCAATCCGAGAAAAGGTTCGCCGGGTATTGAACCAGCGGGTGGCTTATCCTCAGCAGCTCGACTGCGTAGTTGTTTAGCGTCGGAACGTATACGCTGAGGGCGACCCGTGTCCTCCCGTCACCAACGGCCTTGGTCGAGACTCGCCCCCTGAGCACGCCATCTGTTGCGTCCTGCAGCAGTCCTACCTGCTCCTGGAGGACTTGGGTTGGTGTTCGAATCTTCGCTGCTTCATCCTTGAGACGCTGCCACGGATTCCGTGTCGCCATGCTGAGATCCCCTTTGTATCGACAGTTCGAGCAGCAGCGGCAAGTGGTCTGAGCCCGCGTTACGGTCTGGAATCCCGTTCCTCGTCAGGAGCGACCGTTCCCCAATACGCGTGAGTACTTCAATCCCGGTGTCCCGAAAGTAGTCGAGCAAGTCAGGCCGGAGCAACGCCTGGTTGAACGAATGCCAGAAGTACTCAGTGCGCGCGGAACCCGCGCGGTAGTACGATCCAGGCGGACTCGGAGGATGGTCCCCGAGGAGATTCCACATCGGATTGTAGAAGAAGAAACGCTCCCGGCCGTCGATCGTCCGCGACTGCCGCAGCGCCGTCCGTCGCGACATTACTGCGTGAAAGCAGTCGAAGCTGATCAATCCTTGCTCAAAGGGGTCCATGTTGAAGTCACCGATGAGCAGGGTTCGACGATGGCCGACCTGGGCTTCGATCGCTTCAATGTCCGAATGGACGGACGCCGCCTGAAACGCCTGATCGTCCTCAGACTGAAACAGCTTGCTACGAAGATGCACGGCTACGATAGTGAAGTCCGGCCCGATGATGGGGAGTACTCTCTTCGCGGTCAAGCCAGCGCCGTCCTGCAAGGCCAAGACTCGATCCTCGGTGAGCCGGGCGAGCACGTGCAACGGCCGTCTGACCGACCTGGGCAGACGCTCTTGCGCGCAGAAGTAGCACTGCTCCGCACCCTCGTTCAGCCGATTGACGACATCCTCCATCGAAACGGCCATTTCGGCCAACACGAGAATGTCGACGTCTCGAAGACGGCTCAACTCCCTGAGCAGCCCGATGACGGGGCGCTTGCCCGTGTTCCAGAAGAGGATTCTCATGCGGACCCCTACTATAGAAGGGCGGCCGGGCCTCGAAGGAGTCGCTTCACGACGCGGACGATCCGAGCCACGACCTGATCATATCGCGGTCCGGCGGCGTGATTTCTCGATCCGCAACGGATGCTGCAGTCCAATGACGGGCGGTCGGCGACAGTGCGCGCGCCAAGCGTCCCGCTCACCAGGTTGCACGGATCATGGCCAATCGGCTATACATGCTCATGGTTCTGCGGAGCTTGGTGCGCGAGGCGCGCAGGCGCGCGCGACTCACGCAGGCGGCGTTGGGACGCCGGGCGGGCGTGCCGCAGTCGACGATCGCCCGCATCGAAACCGGCGCCCGCACGCCCTCGACGGACCTGGTCGAACGGCTCGTGCGCGCGTCCGGCTTCGAGATCCGCGTTCGCCTCGGCGAACCGGACCAGGGTACGGCGTCGCTGTTCCAGCGGAGCCTGCGCCGCACCCCGGCCGAGCGTCTCGCTGACGCCACGCGGGCCGCGCGCTTCGTCCTGCGGGGCCGGCGGCAGGTGCAGGAAGGGAAGCGTGGCTGAGCCGCCGTTCGATCCGGCCGCCATGCTGGCGGCCCTGCAGGACGCGGGTGCCCGCTTCGTCCTGATCGGCGGGATGGCGGCGGTCCTGCACGGGGACGTCGGGGTGACGGTCGACATCGACATCGCTCCCGCCCGCGACCCCGCCAACCTGGAGCGCCTGGCCGCCGCTCTGCGCGCCCTCGACGCGCGCATCCGCGCCGACGAGGTTCCGCAAGGGCTGCCCTTCGATCGATCCGCCGGGTTTCTGCGCAACCTCGGCCCGGACGGAATCCTCAACCTGACGACGCGGGCGGGCGCCCTGGATGTCTCGTTCACGCCGGCCGGCACCGCCGGCTACGACGACCTGAGACGCGACGCGATCCGGATCGACGCAGCCGAAGGCGTGCACGTCCTGGTCGCGTCGCTGGCTGACGTGATCCGCTCCAAGAGCGCGGCCGACCGCGAGAAGGACCGTGTGGCCCTGCCCCGGCTGCACGAGCTTCTCGAACGAACGTCCGCGGCACGGCGCAACCCGCGGTGACGGAGTCGCCGAGCCTCCAGTACCGTTGACGGCCGTTGACGTGCCCGTTGCACGGCACCGCTAGAATGCGGAGCGGATTGCGGAGACGGGAGTTGCCAATGATGATCGCGTCGCCTCGAGCCGCCCTCGCCGCTGTGGCCATTCTGGTCGCGCCGGCCCTCGCCGGAGCGCAGGCCGTCGCCGGGAGCGCGACCGGGCCCGGCGACGGGCCGGCGTGCCTGGAGGTCATCGCCCACCGCGGCGCGTCAGGCTACCTGCCGGAGCACACGCTGCCCGCCTACGCGCTCGGCCACGGCCAGGGCGCGGGGTGGATCGAGCCGGACGTCGTGCTGACGGCGGACGGCGTCGCCATCGCACTGCACGACGTCACGCTGGAGCGGACGACCGACGTCGCCGAGCGCTACCCGGATCGGGCGCGGGATGACGGCCGGTTCTACGCGGCCGACTTCACGTTCGCGGAGCTGGAGCCGCTGCGGGTCGTCGAGCGCCGGCCGGGGCGCTTCCCGCACGCGGCGTTCGGCGTGCCGCGCCTGACGGAGGTGCTCGACCTCGTCGACGGCCTGAACCGGACGACGGGCCGCCGCGCCGGCGTCTATCCGGAGCTGAAGAATCCCGGCGTCCAGCCCGGCCTGGGCGATGCCGTGCTGGAAGCCCTGGCCGGCTACGACCTGCCGGTCCTGATCCAGTCGTTCGACGCCGCCGCCCTGGCCGCCCTGGTGACCGACCTGCCCCGCGTGCAGCTCGTCACGTCCCCGGCCCAGCTCGAACCCGCCGGTCTCGACGAGATCGCCGGCTACGCGGTCGCCGTCGGCGTGCCGGCGATCCTCGTCTACCGCGACCCCGCCCTCGTGCAACGGGCGCACGAGCGGGAGCTGGCCGTCCACGCCTACACCTTGCGCGCCGACCAGCTCGCACCGGGATTCGACTCGCTCGCCGCCGAGGTCGAGGCCCTGATCGCCGCCGGCATCGACGCCGTGTTCACGGACCACCCGGATCAGGTGCTCGCCCTGGCCGCGGCGCGGGGCGCGGCGTGCTCCTCACCCCCGCGAGCGCTCCGTAGCCCCGCGGCGAAGGGCCGCAGGCCCGCGCCCCATCGAGCCGGCCGCGGACCCGTGCCCCATCGAGCGGCCGCACACCGGCCTCGGGGCCGACGCGCCCCGGTCGCCGCCCGCGGGCCTCAGCGGGCCCGCAGCACCAGGAACTCGTAGCCGTAGTACTCCGAGCAGGCGTGCCAGACGTCGATCTCCTGCTGGCACTGGTCCGCCAGCTCCTGCGCATCCGGCTCGTCGGCGGGGCAGCCCGCTGAACAGCTCGAAGAACAGCGCGGTGGCTCGATCCGATTCCATGGAGGCCCCTCATCGCCGCCGGGACGCGCGTACCTGCGCCAGCTCTTGAGCGAACCGCGCCTCGGCCGGCAGGTGCTCGATCGCGTTGCGGTAGGCGTTCTCGACTTCCCGGAACGGCGCGCGCAGCCAGTTGAGCGTGCGCGCCAGCTCCCGCCAGGCCCAGGCGTGGCGGGTCGGCGACGCATCGAGCTGGATGACGCGCTCCAGGAGTGTTCGGGCTTCCGTGAGCAGCCGGCGCTGCGAGTCGGACTGCCGCTGCGGTAGGCCTCACCCGCCAGCCAGATCTTCGCCTGCGCGAACTCGAGCAGCGCGCGCGCGTCTGCGTGGACGGCGTCCCCGGCGCGCTCGAAGTACCGGTGCGCCGCGCGCGAATCCCGCAGGCGCCGCGCCAGTATCGCGGCGTCGATGGCGTCCTGACCGAACGCGATGGGACGGTCGCGCCTGAGCAGCTCCTGCGCCCTGCGCTCGTCACCGGCCTCCAGCAGGACTTCCACCAGCGTGTTCCCAACGTGGGGGACCGCGCCCGCCGGTCCCTGCTCCTCGAACGTCCGGAAGACGTCCTCCGCGCGCCCGACCTCGCCCCGCGCCCCGCAGGAGCGGATCATCTCCCGCGCGAGGACCGCCGAGGCCGAGTTCGACGCCCACGCCGACTCCAGGCGTCGAATCGCTTCCTCGTCCTCGCCGAGGGCACGGAGGTGAGCGACGTCGCGCAGGGCGGAAAGCGCTCCGTATTCCGGGTGCGCCGGCAACGTGACCTGAAACAGGGTCCGCTGCTCGTCGAAGTCGAAGCTCGGGGCCGGTGAGCCGTTCTCCTCCATCGCCCGGAATACCTTCGGCAGCCCGGAGAGCCGGCCCTCCGCGAGCCCGAGCTCCTTCAGGAGTTCGCCGATGCGCCGATTGCGGGCGGGAACGGCCCGAACCTCGGCGTTCGCGGCCAGGTGCCGGTGCTCGATGCCGGGAACCGGCCCCGGATAGCTGATGACCTCGACCCGACTCGGGTAGAGATAGACCTTCGTCGGCTCCGGCTGGTCCACGTCGTATCCGCGGTGGTACATCGCGTTGACGAGCGTCTCCCGCAGGGCCGGCAGGGGATAGTTGACCCATCCTCGAACCTGGCTGCGGTCCGTCTGCTTCTGGAGGTGAGAGGTCGAGAGGTTCTCGAGGTGACTCAGACAGCCGCGAATCTGATCCACCAGCCCGCCGCCGAAGACGCGCTCCTCCTGCACGTCCCCCGCCCGGTCCGCGGCGAACTGCACGACCTCGATCCGGGCGCCCCGGAACCACTCCACCGGCTCGCTGGAGAAGAACAGCACGCCCACGTTCCGGGGCGCCTCGTGATCGTTGACCTGGGTCGTGAGGCGCATGCGCCGGTAGACGCTCCGGACGTCGGGCTGGTCGAGGAGGCCGCTGCGCACGTCGCGCAGGTGCTCGCGAACCTTCGCCTCGCGCAGGTCCTCGACCCGTGCGTCCGTCGCCCGGCGATCGTCCCAGGGCACGCGCGCGGTCTGCTGGATGAGCCCCTGGAGCAGGCCGCCTCGCTGCTCGGCGTTCACGGTCTCCGCCCCGACGCGCACCCAGTAGCGGACCCGACCGCCCCCCTCGGCCGGCGCCCGGTGCGGCCGCATCTCGCTGGCGGGCGCCCAGACGACCAGGACGAGCCGGTCGCCGACCGTCTCCGGAGACAGGATCGGGGGATAGGGCGGATCCAGGCGGTTGCAGTTGCCGCGGATCCACTTCTGCGCCGCTTCGAGCTCTTCGGCGCTCAGGCCGGCCGGCGGCAGGACGGCCCGTCCGTCCCGCTCCCCGACGCCGATCACGACGTAGCCGCCGTTCAGGTTGTGGTAGTCGTTCGCGAAGGCGCAGACGGTCCGGAGCACCTGAACCCCGGTGGTGTGCGGATCCCACGACGCCTTGAACTCGACCCGCTCCGACTCCACGCCCCGGCAACGGAGCAGGTCGTCGAGGTTGATCGGCAGGATCGCGCTCACGGGTGGATTATCGGCTACGCTGCGTCCCGCCGCCGCAGCGCGTGCTCGCGCCGCCGACGAGGCAGACGGCGGCGACGCCGACGACGTTGTGCCACATGAAGGAGACGTCGGTGAGGGTCGCGACGGCGGCGACCGACGCCATCCCGCCGATGAGGCCCCAGAACGCGCCCCCGCCGTCGCCCGCCGCATGCCGACGGCGAGGACGAAGACGCCGAGCAGCGAGCCGTAGAAGAAGGATCCGAAGCGGTTGACGACCTCGATCAGTGACCCGAGGTTGGCGGCGTAGAGGGCGGTCACCGCCGCGAAGAGCCCCCAGAAGCCGGTGGCCATCTTCGAGGCCCGGAGGTAGTGCGCCTCGGAGGCGCCGGGGCGGAAGTGGCGCCGGTAGAAGTCGATGGTGGTGGCGGCGGACAGCGCGTTCAGCTCGGCCGCGATGCTCGACATCGCCGCCGCGAAGATGGCGGCGATCAGCAGCCCGACGAGACCCACCGGGAGCTGGGTGGTGATGAACGTCGGGAAGACGTAGTTGACGTCGCTGTAGGCGGCGTCGCCGGTCACCTCGCGCACGAGAGTCCGGGCGCGGGCCCGGACGTCGACCACGCGCCGGTCGCTCTCCGCGAACGCCGCCGTCGCCGACCGCGCCCCGTCGGCGTCCCCGGCCCGGCGCGCCGCCACGACCGCCGCCGCGTCGTCCCGCCGCTCGGCGTGGGCGGCCCGGAACTCGTCCTCGAGCGCCGCGTACTCGCCCGACCGCCCGCTCTCCGCCAGCGCCCCCTCGTGCGCGGCGTTGAACAGCATGGGCGGCTCGGTGAAGAGGTAGAAGCAGAAGACCAGGACCCCCATCATGAGGATGAGCACCTGCAGCGGGATCTTGGCGAAGGCGCTCATCAGCAGCGACTGCCGCCCGGCGTCGACCGACTTCGCGGTCAGGTAGCGCTGCACCTGGCTCTGGTCGCAGCCGAAGTAGCCGAGCATCAGGAAGAGGCCGCCGATGAGGCCGGACCAGAAGGTGTAGGTCTCGTTCAGGTCGAACGTGAAGTCGATCGCCTGCAGCCGCTCCGTGGCGCCCGCCACGTGCAGCACCGGCTCGAGGCCGACGTCGTCGGGCAGGCCGGCGATCAGGGCCGCGACGGCCGCCGTGACCCCCACCATGATGACGACCATCTGCTTGACGTCGGCCCAGGTGACCGCCTGCACGCCGCCCAGCATCGTGTAGAGGGTCGTCGGGATGCCGATCGCCAGGACCGTGAGCGGCAGGCTCCAGCCGAGCACGATCGAGAGGATGACGGCCGGCGCGGCGATGATGACGCCGGCCCCGAGCCCGCGCGAGACGAGGAACAGCAGGCTCGTCAGCGCCCGCGTCCGCGCGTCGAAGCGCCGCTCCAGGTACTCGTAGGCGGTGAACACCCGCGCCTGGTGGAAGAAGGGCACCAGGGTCACCGAGAGGATGATCATCGCCACCGGCAGCCCGAAGTAGAACTGCACGAAGCGGATGCCGTCGTCGTAGCCCTGCCCGGTGGTCCCGACGAGCGTGATGGCGCTCATCTGGGTCGCCATCACCGACAGGCCCACCGCCCACCACGGCAGCGACCGCGACGCCAGGAAGTAGCCCTCGACGGCGCCCGTCCCCCGCGCGCGCTTCACGCCGTCGTAGAGCACCCAGGCGAGGTAGGCGACGATGATCGTCCAGTCGATGAGATGCATCGGAGGGGGCGGCGTCCGGCGCCTACGCCGCGAAGTACCGCGAGAGGAGCCACAGGGCCGCGAGCACGACGACCTCGACGACCACCACCGCGACGTAGGTGCGGGTCACCGGGCGAGTATAGCGGGTGCGCTCGCGCGCCCTGACGGGGCACGCCGGGTCGTTGATCGCCGGCACCGCGGCCGCCAACGATCTCGTCCTGGCCACGCGCAACACCGGCGACTTCGCGCCCCTCGGCATCGACCTCCTGGACCCCTGGATCGAGCCCACCCCGTGACGGCGCCGCCGCCGCCGATACTCGATGGCGTCGACCGGAGCGTGGGCGCCCGGGGTGGCGGGGGCGGCAGCGCGAGGACCTGGTCGAGACGAAATCGGGCGCCATCCAGGTCCGCCCGGGGTGGCGGGGGCCGCGGCGCGAGTGCAGGGGGCGCGGGCGGGGTGGTACGAGAGCGCGCCCAGGGCGCCGCGAGGAGGGCCTGGGCGGACGCCGGCGCGAGCGGGTGGTACCATCGCCGCGATGAGCACTGAAGACGAAGCCCCGGCGCGGCTCCCGGTCGTGCGGGTCCTCGCGGGCATCGTCGCCGTCGTCGCCCTCGTGGCGCTCGGACGGCAGTTCGGCGTGTTCCTCGACCGCTTCGTGACGTGGGTCGACGGCCTCGGGGCGCTGGGGCCGGCGGTCTTCATCCTCGGCTACGTCGCCGCCACCGTCGCCTTCATCCCCGGCTCGGTGCTGACGCTGGCCGCCGGGGCGATCTTCGGGCTCGGGCCCGGCGTGGTCTACGTGATGGTCGGCGCGACGGCCGGCGCCTCGCTGGCGTTCCTGCTGGCCCGCTCCGTCGCCCGCGAGGCGATCGCGCAGCGGCTGGCCGGCAATCCCCGCTTCGCGGCGATCGATCGGGCCGTCGGCCGCGAGGGGCTGAAGATCGTTCTCCTGCTGCGGCTGTCGCCGGTGTTCCCGTTCAACCTGCTGAACTACGGCCTGGGCCTGACGAACGTCCGCTTCCGGGACTACGTGGCGGCCTCGATCGGCATGCTGCCGGGTTCCCTCCTCTATACGTACTCCGGCTTCGTGGCGGGCAGCCTCGCGCGCCTGGCGGGGGACGCCGGACCCGAGCGCGGACCGGCCTACTACGCGGTGGTCGGGCTGGGGCTGGCGGCGACGATCGCCGTCACGACCATCATCACCCGTACGGCGCGGCGCGCCATCCGCGAGGCGACCCGCGAGACGGACGCCGGCGGGGAGACGGGCGCCGCCGCCGGCTGACCGCGATCCCACGAAGCGACCGGCGAGACGGACGCCGCGCCGGCCCGACCGCGACCCGCGGCGGAGCGGCGCCGGCCGGCCCGAGTGGGCGGCCGGGCGGAAAGGGCCGCCGGGCCGCCGCCGCAGCCCCCCACAGGCCCCACGCAGCCCCCGCGGCCGGGTTGCGCGGCCCGTTCCCTGCCGGATAGAATCTCGCGGGCGCGGCGCCCTCCCCGCGGAGGGGAAGGCGCTGCCCGACGAATCGGATGCGAATCACGGCCGGCCGCCGCGCCCGGAAGCTCCGGAAGACGGGCGGATCGGTGGCCGAACCGGGGCACGAAAGGAGTCGCGACGGTGTCTGACGTGACCACCGCCGAGCACGCGGCGAAGGCCGAGCCCGCACACGGGCACGAGCACGGGCACGAGGAGCAGTCCTTCTGGCGGCACTACATCTTCTCCGTCGATCACAAGGTGATCGGCATCCAGTACGCCGTCACCGGGCTCCTCTTCCTGCTGTTCGGCTTCGGCCTGATGATGCTGATGCGCTGGCAGATCGCCTACCCGGGCGCCCCGATCCCGCTGATCGGGGGGCTGCTGGGCGACGAGCGGGCGCCCGGCGGCATCATGCTGCCGGAGTTCTACAACCAGCTCGGCGCGATGCACGGCACCATCATGGTGTTCCTCGGCGTCGTGCCCCTGGCCGTCGGCGGGTTCGGCAACTTCGTCCTGCCGCTCCAGATCGGCGCGCCGGACATGGCGTTCCCGAAGCTGAACATGGCCAGCTACTGGTCGTTCTTCCTGGGCGGCGTCGTCATGTTCGCCAGCTTCTTCGTGCCGGGCGGGGCCGCCAACTCGGGCTGGACGTCGTACGCGCCGCTCTCCGTCTTCGCGACCACCGGGCAGACGCTGTGGCTGATCGGGATGATCTTCCTGATCACGTCGTCGCTGCTCGGCTCGGTGAACTTCATCGTCACGACCATCCAGCTCCGCGCGCCGGGCCTGAGCTTCATGCGCCTGCCGTTCTTCGTCTGGGCGCAGCTCGTCACCGCGTTCCTGCTGCTGCTCGCCTTCCCGCCCCTCGAGGCGGCCGGCGTCCTGCAGCTCATGGACCGCGTGGCCGGCACCAGCTTCTTCCTGCCGAGCGGCCTCGTCTACGCGGACGCCCCGTGGGAGGCGAGCGGCGGCGGCAGCGTGCTGCTCTGGCAGCACCTGTTCTGGTTCCTCGCCCACCCGGAGGTGTACGTCCTGATCCTGCCGGCGATGGGCATCGTGGCCGAGATCCTCGCCAACAACACGCGCAAGCCGGTCTGGGGCTACCGCGTGCTGGTCTACTCGGTGGTCTTCCTCGGCTTCATGTCGTTCGTCGTCTGGGCCCACCACATGTTCCTGACCGGCATGGGCACGACGATGAGCTCGTTCTTCCAGACGACGACGATGATCATCTCGATCCCGTCCGTCGTCATCCTGTCGGCGCTGTTCATCACGCTCTACGGCGGGTCGATCCGCTTCACGGTGCCGATGCTCTTCGCGCTGGCCTTCCTGCCGATGTTCGGCATCGGCGGGCTCACGGGGCTGCCGCTCGGCCTCGCGGCGCCGGACATCCACCTGCACGACACGTACTACGTCATCGGCCACTTCCACTACGTGGTCGCGCCGGGCACCCTGATGGCGCTCTTCGGCGGCATCTACTACTGGTTCCCGAAGGCGACGGGCCGGAAGATGAGCGACCTGCTGGGCCGGATCCACTTCTGGGGCTCCTTCGTGGCCATCAACGTGGTCTTCCTGCCGATGCTCTACCAGGGCAGCGCGGGCATGAACCGCCGGATGTACGACGGCGGCGCGCAGTACCAGATGAACGCCGACGTCCTGTGGCTGAACGAGGTCATCAGCATCGGCGCCTGGGTGCTGGCCTTCTTCCAGCTCTTCTTCATCTACAACTTCTTCCACAGCATCAAGCGCGGCGAGAAGGTGGGCGCGAACCCGTGGCAGGCCACGACGATCGAGTGGCAGGCGCCGTCGCCGCCGCCGCACGGCAACTTCGCGGCGCCGCCGGTGGCGCACCGCGGACCCTACGAGTACAGCGTGCCCGGCGCGCCGAACGACTTCCTGATGCAGGGCGAACCGGACGCGGCGGCCCAGCCGGCCAAGGCATAGAGCGACCTCATGGATATCCCGTACATCGTCGAAGAACGGGCCGACACCGGGCTCAACAACGTCAAGCTCGGCATCTGGCTCTTCCTGGCGTCCGAGGTCATGCTCTTCGGCGCGCTCTTCTCGTCCTACGTGCTGCTGCGCCTGATGGCCGTCGAGTGGCCGCTCGGGGTGGACGTGCTGAACGTGCCGCTGGGCGCGGTCAACACCGCCGTGCTCATCGGGTCGAGCGTCACGATGGTCATGGCCTACGCGTCGCTCAAGATGGACAACCTCGAGCGCTACAAGGTGTGGATGGGGCTGACCGTCGCCCTGGCGCTCCTGTTCATGATCATCAAGGCCTTCGAGTACAACCACGAGTTCGACATCGGGAACTTCCCGTGGACCAGCACGTACCTGGCCATCTACTTCACGATGACCGGGCTGCACGCGCTCCACATCATCGGCGGCGTCATCGTGAACACCTACTTCCTCTTCCCGGGCGCGAAGATGTGGGAGACGAACAAGGCGCAGTTCACGAACCGCATCGAGGCCGCCGGCCTCTACTGGCACTTCGTCGACCTGGTGTGGATCTTCCTGTTCCCCGTGCTCTACCTGCTGTAGGACGGACGGCAAATCATGAGTGAAGACGTACAGGCACACATCCGGACGTACATGAAGGTCGGCGCGGCGCTGGCGGTGCTGACCGTCGTCACCGTCGCGGTCTCGTATCTCCCCTTCGGGGTGCCGCTGGCGGTGACCGTGGCCCTCATCATCGCGGCGACCAAGGGGTCGCTGGTGGTGAGCTTCTTCATGCACCTCATCGAGGAGAAGCGGGGCATCTACGCGACGTTGCTGCTGACCGCCTTCTTCTTCATCGTGCTGCTGTTCATCCCGCTCCTCGGCCACGCCGACAAGTTGGGCGAGTACTACACGGTGCCCAACGCGAACGCGCCGGCGGCACAGAGCGGCGGGCACTGAGCGGGGAGGCGGACGGAGGATCGCCAGCGGGAGTCGACCCATGTCGCTCCGAGCCATCCATCTCGTCTTCATCGCGGCGTCGATCCTGCTCGCGGTGTTCACGACGGTATGGGGCGCCCTGATGTTCCTGAGCGAGCGGGGCGCCCCCGGACACCTCGCCTTCGCCGTGATCTCGTTCCTCGCGGTGGCGGGGATGTCCGTGTACGCGGTGCGCTTCGTCCGGAAGACGCGCGCGATCGGCATGCGCTGATGCCGGCCGGCGCCCATGGATTGAGAGATCGCCAATGACCACGACACGCACGAACGTCGCGCGGGCCGTCCCGCTCGCGGCGGCGCTCCTGGTGCTGGCGCCGGCCGTCGCCGCGGCCTGCCCGATCTGCTTCGGGGGCGACCCCGGCTCCGACGAGGTCCGCAGCCTGAACTGGGCCGTCTTCACGCTGCTCGGCGTCACCGGCGGCGTGCTCAGCGGCTTCGTCGGCTTCATGTTCCACTTGCTGAAGCGTTCCCGGCAGGCGCTGGGGAACGACGCATCGTTCGACGCCGCCGCGCGTCGCGCGGAACCCGGAGGGGAATCGTAGATGGCTGAACTGCTGGGACTGCCGATCCAGGCGTCGGAGCACGCCCCCGAGATCGACAACATGATCGTGCTGCTCCACTGGCTGATGGCGGTGCTGTTCGTCGGCTGGGGCGCCTTCTTCATCTACACCCTGATCCGCTTCCGGGCGAAGGCCAATCCGAAGGCCGACTACACCGGCGTCACCAGCCACACGTCGAGCTACCTCGAGATCACGGTGGCGGTCGTCGAGGCGGTGCTGCTCGTCGGCTTCGCCATCCCGGCCTGGGCGAACCGCGTCAACGAGATCCCGCCCGAGGAAGAGGCGACCGTCGTCCGCATGATCGGCAAGCAGTTCGAGTGGCACTCGCACTACGCGGGCGCGGACGGCCGCTTCGGGCGCCGCGACATCAGCCTCATCACGCCGACCAACTCCATCGGGCTCGACCGCAGCGACCCCAACGGAGCCGACGACATCGTCTCGATCAACCAGATGAACCTGCCGGTCGACAAGCCGGTGATCGTCTACCTGTCGTCGCAGGACGTCATCCACAGCATGGGCATCGCGGAGATGCGGGTGAAGCAGGACGCCGTCCCCGGCATCGAGATCCCGGTCTGGTGGGTGCCCAACCTCATCGGGGACTTCGAGGTCAACTGCTCGCAGCTCTGCGGCCTGGGCCACTACCGCATGCGCGGCTTCGTGAGCATCATGACGCAGGCCGACTACGACGCCTGGCTGGCGGAGGAAGCCGCGCTCATCCCCGCCAACTGATCGCGGGGAAGAGGACGCCCGGCGACAGCTTTCCGTCCGGATCGAGCGCCGCCTTGACCGCGCGCATCTCGGCGACCCCGGCGTCGCCGTAGAGCTCGCGCAGGAGCGCCTGCTTCACCGGGTTGCGGCCCACCCCGTGCTCGGCGAGGGGCGACCCGCCCAGGGCGACGATCGCCCGCCCGCATTCCAGAATCGCCTCCCGGCCGCGCGCGACGTCCTCGGCCGAACGGGGGATGACGTTGGGGTGCACGTTGCCGTCCGAGACGTGGCCCCAGACGGCGTAATCGAGGCCGCGGGCGCCGAACGCGGCGCGGAAGAGATCGAGGCTCTCCGCGAAGCGCTCGAACGGGACGATCATGTCCGCCGCGGTCTTGGCCACCGCGGGACCCAGCCGCCGCGCCGCGTCGCCGACCCGCCGGTTGACGCCCTCGGGGACGGCCTCCCGCACCGCGACGAAGTCCGCCTGGCGGCGGGTGTCGGACGGCAGCGCGATCTCCGCGTCGTCGAGGACGCCGTGCTCGGCCAGGAGGCGGCAGAGGCGTCCGAGTTGCGAGTCCCGCGTGGGGGCGTCGGGCCGGCCGCGGGCGGGGTCCCGGTATCCGTCTTCGTCACCGTCCTCGTCCAGCGCGGCGGCGATCTCGGCGTAGGCCGCCTCCGCCGTCGGCTCCGCCCCGGCGGGCCACTCCACCTGGACCAGCAGCGCGACCTCCGCCCCGTCCGGCACGGCAACGCTGCGCTGGCGGGCGACGCCGTCCTTCCGGACGATCGCCAGGCTTCGGGCATCCAGGTGCTCGATGGCCGCGACGTCCACGCCGTCGTCGCAGACGCGGCGGGCGGCATCGCGCAGGTCGGCGGCCAGGGCGAGGGCGGCGCGCTCCGTTCCGACCGGGATCCAGACCATCGCGGTGCGCGGCGCCGGGGTCACGACGGCGAAGGTGACGGCGGTGATGACCCCCAGCGTCCCCTCGGACCCGAGGAACAGGTCGATGAGGTCCATGCCGGGCGCCGCGAAGTAGCCGGCCGAGCACTTGGGGACCGCCGGCATGCGGTAGGACGGCACGGGGACGCGCCGCATGCCGCGCGCCGTCGCCACCTCGAAGTAGCCGTCGACGTGCGCCAGCGTCTCGCCGCGCGTCAGGTCGAGCACGTCGCCGGAGGCCAGGACCACGGTGAGGCGCCGGACCCAGTCCCGCGTCGTGCCGTACTTGAAGGTGGCGGCGCCGGCCGCGTTGGTCGCCGCGACGCCGCCCGCGCAGGCGCCGTCGAAGGTCGGCACGGGCGGGTACCAGGCGCCGGCCGCGCGCAGCGCCCCCTGCAGGACGGCGAGCGGCACCCCCGGCTCGACGGTCACCTCGCCCCCGCCGAGCGCCAGGATGCGGTCCATCCGATCCGTCGCGACCACGACGTCGCCGGCCGGGGTCGCGCCGCCCGTCAGCGACGACTGGGCGCCGATCGGCAGCACGCGCGAGGCCGCCCGGACGACGGCCGCCACCTCGGCCTCGGAGCGCGGGTGAACCACGCCGGCGGCGCGCCCGCCGGGATAGTGCGCCGCGTCCTCGCGCACGGCGGCGAGGGCCGCCGCGTCGCGCGCGATGGGAGGCGCGGCGGCGCGGCCGGGCTCGCGGGTCCGGATCCGGTGCGACGCCATCGCGCAAGTGTCACCGATCTCGGGACCTCGACGCCGCCCGCGCCACCGGCCGAACGGTGATAGAGTGCGCGGCAACGCCCCGTTCGCCTGGGGCAAGGTGGGGGACATGTCCAACCAGCGCATCGTCGTCGCCGCGTTCACCCTGGCCGCCGCGCTCGCCGCTCCGTCCGGGGCGGCCACGGCGCAGGAGGGCGGCGCCGCGGTCGCCCGCATCGGGGATCAGGTGGTCACCGCGGCCGAGCTGGAGGATGCGTGGCGCCGCAACGACGCCTCGTCCCGGCTCCGGATGCTGCAGGAGCTGTACGAGACGCGGCGGCGGGCCCTGCAGATCGTCATCGGCGAGAAGCTGGTGGAACGCGAGGCGGCGGCGCGCGGCATGACCCGCGACGAGCTGCTCGCGGTGGAGCTGCCGCGCCGCACGCCGGACGTCACCAACGCGGAGATCGACCTCATCTACGAGCGCAACCGCGACCGCTTCGAGGGCCGCTCGCTCGAGCAGATGCGCCCCGAGATCCGCGCCATCGTCGAGCGGCAGCGTCCCCTGCAGGCGCTCCACGCCTACATGAACGAGCTGCGGGCCCTGGCCCGCGACGTCGAGGTGCTGCTCGACCCGCCGCGCCATGCCATCGAGACGCTGGCGGAGGATCCGGTGCGGGGACGGGACGACGCGCCGATCGAGCTCGTCGAGTTCTCCGACTTCGACTGCCCCTACTGCCGGCGCGCCACGGAGACCGTCGACCGCCTCATGGAGCAGTTCGCCGGCCAGATCCGCTTCGTCTACAAGGACTACCCCCTGCCCAGCCACCCCGACGCGTTCAAGGCGGCCGAGGCGGGCAATTGCGCCCACGAGCAGGGCCGCTTCTGGGAGCTCCACGACACGATGTTCGCCAGTCAGGGCTCCCTCGGCGTCGAGGAGCTGAAGGGCTACGCGGCGGACCTGGGGCTCGACACCGACGCGTTCGACGAATGCCTCGACAGCGGCCGGCACGCGGCGGCCGTCAACCGGGACGTGCGCATCGGCATGAGCTACGGGGTCTCGTCGACGCCGACGCTCTTCCTGAACGGCCGGGCCGTCCTCGGCGCCGCCCCCTACGAGACGTTCGTCGAGATCATCCGCGAGGAGCTCGCCGCCGCGGCGCGGTAGTGGGGGGCGCGCCGGCCAGCGAGCGCGGCGGCGATTCATCGATGGTGCGTATTCCGGCGAGCTCGATCGCCCGATCGATTTGCCCTGGAATTGATGACTGGAATTGATGATCGGTGTGGACCGGAATCCGCATCGATGGCGGCCGGAACAGTCCGGAAGCTCACCCGGAGCGTTCTCCTTGCGGGCCTGCTCGGTGCCGTTGCGTGCGGCGGAAGCGAAGCGCCGGCAGGCGGTGCTGCCTCGGGCGCGCCGCCGCCCTCCCGCGAGGCCGAGTCCGCGCCTTCCCGCGATCCCATCGCGGGGTGCCTCGACGTCGACGGCCCCGCCGAGCCGCCCCCGGCGCCCGTTGCGGCGACGCCCGCGGATCAGCAGCGCTACGAGCAGCTTCGCCTGGAGACGCTCCGCCTGATGATCGACGCGGCCCGGCTCGCCCTCCCCATCGGCCCCTGCCAGAACCGGATCGACCGCGCGGCGTGGACGGCGTCCCAGGGCGACGTGCCCGCGGCGGCGGACATCATGGAAGACGTCGCGACGGCCCTGCGCGGAGCCGTCGCCGACGCGCAGCCCTGACTGAACCTGACTGACGCGGACATCGGAAACCCGGCCTGCCGGTATCAGAGATCCGCCCGGCGCAGGCGCAGGGCGTTGCCGATGACGGACAGGGAGCTGAGGGTCATCGCGACGCTGGCCCAGATGGGGCTGATCAGGAGGCCGGCGACCGGGTAGAGAACGCCGGCCGCGACCGGGATGCCGACCGCGTTGTAGGCGAACGCCAGGAAGAGGTTCTGGCGGATGTTGCGCATCGTCGCGCGGCTGAGCCGCCGGGCGCGGGCGATGGCGCGCAGGTCGCCGCGGACGAGGGTCACGCCGGCGCTCTCCATGGCGACGCCGGTGCCCGTGCCCATCGCGATGCCGACCGCCGCCTCCGCGAGGGCGGGGGCGTCGTTGATGCCGTCACCGGCCATCGCGACGGTGCGCCCGGCCG
Organism: Alphaproteobacteria bacterium; assembly: GCA_963663355.2. GTDB lineage: Bacteria > Pseudomonadota > Alphaproteobacteria > UBA2966 > UBA2966 > UBA2966. The sequence goes on along the minus strand of CAXXKS010000001.1, from coordinate 106,215 downwards.
CCTGCTCGTCGGCCACCAGGCGGCGCTTGTCGGCGGGAAGCGCGTCGGCCAGGACGTCGGCCGGGGCGATGCCGAGGTCCGCGGCCACCGCGTCCGCGGTCACCCGGTTGTCCCCGGTCGCCATCACGATGCGCACGCCGTCGCCGCGCAGCCGGCCGAGGGCTTCCCGGGTCGACGCCTTGATCGGATCGGCAACCCCGACCACGCCCGCCGGCCGGCCGTCGACGGCCACCAGGACGACCGTCTCGCCGCGCCCCCGCGCCTGCTCCGCCAGCGCCGTCGCCGGTGCGACGTTGACGCCCCGCGCCGTGAGGAACGCGGCCGTCCCGATGGCCACGGCCCGCCCGTCGACCGTTCCCGTGACGCCGCGGCCGGTCTCGGAGGCGAACCCGGTCGCCGTCGCCGCCCGCTCCCCGCGCGCGTCCGCCTCGGCGACGATGGCCGCGGCCAGCGGGTGCTCGCTCGCCCGCTCCAGCCCGGCGGCGAGGCGCAGGAGCTCGCCGGCGTGGATCGCCGCGCCGGGCGCCGCCGCCAGCGTCCGCACCCGCGGCTTCCCTTCGGTCAGCGTGCCGGTCTTGTCGACGATGAGGGTGTCCACCCGCTCCAGCGCTTCGAGGGCCGCGGCCTCCCGCACGAGCACCCCGGCCGCCGCGCCCCGGCCGGCGCCGACCATGATCGCCATCGGCGTCGCCAGCCCCAGCGCGCACGGGCAGGCGATGATCAGCACGGCGACGGCGCTCACGAGGGCCAGCGCCAGGCGCGGCTCCGGCCCCCAGACCGACCAAGCGGCGAAGGAGGCGGCGGCCACGGCGACCACCGCGGGCACGAAGTAGCGCGCCGCCCGGTCGGCCGCCCGCTGGATCGGCGCGCGGCTCCGCTGCGCCTCGGCCACCATGCGGACGATCTGCGCGAGCATCGTCGACTCGCCGACGTGCTCCGCGCGCATCGTGAGACTGCCCGTCCCGTTGACCGTGGCCCCGATGAGCCGGTCGCGCGGTCCCTTGGCGACCGGGATCGGCTCCCCCGTCACCGCCGATTCGTCGACCGCGCTCTCCCCCGCCACCACGACGCCGTCGACCGGCACGCGGTCGCCGGGACGCACGCGCAGCAGGTCGCCGACCCGCACCTCGGCGAGCGGGACCTCCTCGTCCGGCCCGGACGCGGCGGCGGCGCCCGACTCCGAGGCGGCATCGCCCGACTCCCCGGCGGCCGCGCCCGACCCGGCGGAGGCAGCGCCCGACTGCGCGGCGGCAGCGCCCGACCCGCGCGGAAGCAGCGCCCGACTGCGCGGCGGCCGCGCCCGACCCGGCGGAGGCAGCGTCCGTGCCGCAACGCAGTGCGGCCGCAGCGGAGGCAGCATCCGGCGCCGCGGCGGAAGCGGCGTCCGGCGCGGCGGCACCGGCGGCGTCCCCGCGCACGATCCGCCGGGCCGTCGGCGGGGCGAGGCCCAGCAACGCCCGGAGCGCCGCGCCCGTGCGCTGCCGGGCGCGCAGCTCCAGCACCTGGCCGACGAGCACCAGCACCACGATGACCACCGCGGTGTCGAAGTACGGCTCGACCCCCTCCCCCATCCGGAAGCCGGCCGGGAAGCTGCCCGGCGCGACGGTCGCGGCCACGCTGTAGAGGAAGGCCGCCCCGACCCCCAGCCCGATGAGCGTGAACATGTTCGGGCTGCGGTTGACGACCGACGCCCACGCCCGCTCGAAGAACGGGCGCCCGGCCCACAGGACGACGGGCACCGCGCAGGCAAGCTGGATCCAGTTCGACGCGGCCCGGCTCAGCGGCACGGCGCCGGCCCCGCCGATCATCTCGGTCATCGCCAGGCCGAAGACCGGGAACCCGGCCGCCGCGCCGATCCAGGCGCGCCGGGTCATGTCCTTGAGCTCGGGGTTCGGGGGCTCCTCGGCGGTCGCCGCGCGCGCCTCGAGGGCCATCCCGCACTCGGGGCAGCTCCCCGGCCGGTCCTGCACCACCTCTGGGTGCATCGGGCAGGTGTAGGTGATTGCCGCCGAGGCCGGCGCCGCGACGTCGGGGACGTCCGGCTCAAGGGCCATCCCGCACTTCGGGCACGGGACCGGCTCGCTCTCCCGCACCTCGGGGCACATCGGGCAGACGTAGGTGACGCTGCCGGCGGACGCGGGCGGGCGGTCCCCGCGACCGGACACGTGCGACTCGCGGCGGTGGGCTTCGTGGGGGTCGCCGCCCTGCGCGGCGCCGTGCCCCGCGTGGCCGCCGGCCGCGCCGTGCCCCGCGTGGCCGCCGGCCGCGCCCTGATCCCCGTGGCCGTGAGCGGCCCCGTGCCCCGAGTGGCCAGCGGCGCCGTGGTCCCCGTGGCCGTGCGCGGCCCCGTGCCCCGAGTGGCCGCCGGCCGCGCCCTGATCCCCGTGGCCGTGCGCGGCCCCGTGCCCCGCGTGGCCGCCGGCCGTGCCGTGACTCGCCGCGCCGTCGGCCGCTGCCGCGCCTGCGCCTCGCAGGAAGGCCTCCGGCCGGCTGCGGAACGCCGCCTGGCACCCGCCGCAGCAGAAGTGGTAGGTGGTGCCGGCGTGCTCGTGCGTGAACCGCGACCGTTCCGGGTCCACCACCATCCCGCACACCGGATCGCGCACTTCCTGAACCATCGCCACGCTTCCCCCCGGACGGTCGGGCGCAGCTCCGCCGCCCGCCACGGCGCAACCGTCCATCGCCCGTACCGCGGTATCGGTACTTCGCCACGTCGACTGCACGGCCGCCAGACCCGGCACCGCCGGTTCCCGTGGGCCGACTCAGTCCGCCGTCAGATCCCCGTTCCGGCATCACCTCGGGATCCGGTCCCGCGGCCGCCCGCGACGGCGGTTCATTGCTGCCGGCTGCCGAGCCAGGCCGCGCGGAAGGCGCGCTGGGCCGGGGTCAACTCGCCGCCCGCCGCTTCCGCCGGGACGAGCTCGATGCGGCCGTCGGCGGCGAGCGTCGCGGTGGCCTCCTGCTCGCGGCCCAGGCGGCGGAAGACGATCGTCACCCGGTCGCCGGGGCGTCTGGCGCGGAGCAGCCGCTCGATGGCCGAGGCCGAGGCGACGCGCTGGCCGTCGATGGAGACGATGACGTCGCCGGGGGCGATGCCCGCCTCGTGGAGCGGCGCGCCGTAGGCGGTTGGGCGGGTGACGCGCATCCCGCCGCCCAGGGGCAGCGGTCCCAGCGAGGCCCGGCCGGGCGTGAGCGGGCGCAGGACGATGCCGGCCTCCGCGAACAGCGGTCCGTAGTCGACCACCTCGCGCCCGTCGATGTAGCGGGCGAAGAACTCGCGCGCGAAGGCCGGATCGCCGGCGACCTCTCCGAGCACGGCTTCGGCGTCGGCCGGCGTGTAGGGCCGGGCGACTACCCCCGGCGGCGCGACTTCCGGCGGCGCGGCCGAAGCGCCGTTCGCCGGCGCGGCCGAAGCACCGTTCGCCGGCGCGGCCGAAGCGCCGTTCGCCGACGCGCCCGAAGCGCCGTTCGCCGGCGCGCCCGAAGCGCCGTTCGCCGGCGCGCCCGAAGTGACGTCCGGCGGCGCGTCCGAAGTGACGTCCGGCGGCGCGCCCGCGGCCGGGGCCGCGTCCGGAGCGCCGAAGCGCTCCCAGAGGGCGCGCATGTAGTCGTCCAGCGACACCCGGCCGCCGCTGCGGGCGCGCAGCGTGAGGTCGAGACCGAGGCCGATCGCCTCGCCCCAGGTGTAGTAGGAGATGAAGGTGTTGGCGAAGTTGGTCGGATCGATGGCGGTGGCGGCGTCGGTGAACGGCGCCATGCGGCTCATCTCGACGACGGAGCGGAACTGCCGGCCCGGCCCGCGGGCGACGGTGTCGATCACGCGGGCGAAGCGGTCCAGCGTGCCCCCCAGCGCGGCGAGGCCGGCGCGCTGCAGGACGAGCGCCCCGTAGTAGTTCGTGAAGCCCTCGCCCAGCCACAGCGCGCCCGAGACGTTGGCGCGCGTGAAGTCGAACGGCTCCAGCGAGCGGGGGCGGATGCGCTCGACGTTCCAGGCGTGGAAGAACTCGTGGGAGACCGAGCCGAGCAGGCGCCTCCCGTCCCGGTCGATCCCCGCGTTGGCGGTGAGGACGGTGCTGTTGCGGTGCTCCATCGCGTCGCCGCTCGCCGACGGCAGGTAGTCGGCGATGAAGGTGTAGGCGCCGGTCTCGAAGCGGGGGAACTCGCCGAAGATGGGGACCGTCTCGCGCACGATGCGCTCGACCGCCGCGGCGTACGCGTCGACGGCGGCGCGGCTCCCGGCGTGGTGCACGGCCACCCGGAACGCCGGCCGGTAGGCGGGGTCCGCCGGGTCGGCCACCGTGAACGTCCGCAGCGCGAAGTCGCTGAACTCGATCGGGCTGTCGAGCAGGTAGGCGAGGTTCGGCGCCGTGAAGACCAGCGGGTCCGCGGTGGGGTAGAGCTGGGTCGCGGCCCGCCACGCCGCCCCGTCCGGCGGCTCGAGCGTGACGCGCGCGGGACGCTCCTCCAGGCCCTCGGCCCAGAGGAGCGTCGCCGGCATGTTCATGTGCGCGTGCGTGGCGTCGACGCCCAGGTAGGTGCCGTCGACCCGGTCGCCGAAGAGGCGGTAGCGGACGCGGACACCGCCCCCGTGGCCGGAGACCACCCAGTGCGCGGGGCCGCGCCGCTCGACGGCCACCGGACCGCCGTCCGGGGTCGCGAACGCGATCTCGATGAGGTTCTTCGCGAACTCGTGGCGCGCGTAGCGGCCGGGGGAGGCGCTGCTCATGCGGACGTGGAGGGGCGCCGCGCCGACCTCCGGGAAGCGGACCTCGGCGGCCAGCCAGCGCTGCGCCGGCGCCGGGAACGACAGGTGGTACTCGACCGGCGGCGCGGCCTGCTGCAGGGCGAGGACGGACGGGCCCGGGCCGGGGCCGCACGCGCCCGCGAGACCCGCGACGACCAGCGCCGCCGCGACCAGGGCCACGACGCGCACCCCAGCGGCCGGACCGCCGCGCGCGCGGCCGGCGGCGTTCATTCGGCCGCCTGGAGCGCGAGCCGCACGAAGTCGGCCTCCGGCTGCGCGCCGAGGATCTCGATGCGGTCGTCCACCACCGTCTTCGGCACTCCGGTCACCTGGTACTGCTGCGCGAGATCGGGGAACTCGGTGGCCTCGATGGCGGAGGCGGTGACGTGGGGGCTCGCGGCGGCGAGGCGATACGCCAGGCTGACCGCCTGGGGACAGAAGCGTCACGTCGGGGTGACGAACACGTCGATGCGGAGCGGCCGGTCGAGCGCCCCGAGCGCGGCGACGCTCTCGGCGTCGAGGCCGGGCGCCGCCCCGCCGGCGATCTCGATGGCGCTCACGACGGACTCGAGCTCGTAGCCCGCCGGGGCGCCGTAGTAGCGCAGCCCGAGGTCCCGCTCGCCGACGATGGCGAGCGCCGGCGCCCGCTCGATGCCGTACTCGGCGACCCGCTCGGTGTCGAGGACCAGGTTGTGCTCCTCGACGCGGACGTGCTCGGAGAGGCTGGCGATCTCGTCGGCCGTCCGGCGGGCCGCGAAGCACGACTCGCAACCGAAGGTCTGCGTGAAGAGGACGAGGCGCACGGGGGACGCGAGGCCCGAGAGCCGGGCGGCGAGGTCGCGCGGGTCACCGAACGCGGACATGGCGGATTCGGCCGGCCGTGCTGGCGCGCCTCCCTGCTGCGTGACCCCGTGCCAGGTGATCCGTGCTGCGCGATTCCGGCTACCTGACGCGATTCCGGCTACCTGACGCGATTCCGGCTACCTGACGTGATTCCGGCTACCTGACGCGATTCCGGCTACTTGAACAGGTCGTCGAAGGCCTGCCGGGCGCTGCCGGAGGTCGTCGTCGGACTCGACGGCGACGCCGGGGACGCGGGGACGGCCGGCACGGAGGTGCGCGTCTCCCGCTCGACCGTCACGCACGGCGCGAAGTACGTGCACGTGTTGCGGCGGTCCTTGGGCGACACGCGCGCCTTGATGGGCTGCGCGCACTCGAACTGGCTGCCCGTGTCGAACCAACTGCACTGCGCGCACGTATGGAGATCGGTGGAGCACCGCGAGCACTGCGAGTCGAACCGGATCGTGCCGGAGAGCGAGGCCCCGCAGCGCGAGCACTTGGTGACCTCGTGAAAGCCCGGCATGTTGACCTTGCGAGGCTCGCGCGGCCCGTAGCCGCGCCGGGGGCGTCCGTCCCCGCGGGGCTCCCTGAGCTCCCGCAGACGGCTCTCGCCGGTCCGGTCGTCGTCCTGATACCCGCGCTGCCGGTATTTCCTTGTCATGGGGCTCCGGAACGGCGGGTGCGCCGTTCCCGGTCTGGTGTACCCTACCGGCCGCCGTTTGTCCAGCCCTCGCGCGGCGGACAGCGGCCCGGCGGGTGCGTTTATCCTAGCGCATCGGACTCGCGGCCGGTTCCGCACCGGGCCGGCCGCCCCGGAAGCGAGCGCAGGCACCGACGATGCCGTCCCTCGACGACCTGAAGATCGACCGCGCCCCCGAGCGCCGCCGCCCCTCGTTCGCCTGGCTGGCGTGGCTGGTGCTGCTCCTGCTGCTGGCCGGCGGCGGGGCGGCGGCCTGGGTCTGGTGGCAGGACGCGCAGGCGCCGGTCGTGACCACCGCCCGAGTCTACGAGACGGTGCCGGGCGACAGCCAGCCCACGGTCCTCAACGCGTCGGGCTACGTGACGGCCCGGCTGCAGGCCACCGTCTCGTCCAAGATGACGGGGAAGGTCATCGAGGTGCTCGTCGAGGAGGGCATGTCGGTGGCCGAGGGCCAGGTGCTGGCCCTGCTCGACGATTCGTCGGAGCGGGCCTGGCTGGCGCTGGCGGAGGCGCAGCTCCAGGCGGCGCGCGGCGCTCTCGACGAGCTGGAGGTGCGCCTCGCGGAAGCGGACCTCCACCAGTGGCGCACGAGCGTGCTGGTCGACGAGGGCGTCGTCGGCCGGGCCGAGCTCGACACGGCGCGCGCCGAGGTCGATTCCCTGGCCGCGCGCATCGCGGTGCAGCGCGAGCAGGTGGTGGTGTCCGACCGCGAGGTCGACGTCCGGCGCACGGCGCTCGACGACACCGTGATCCGCGCCCCGTTCGCCGGCGTCGCGGTCTCGAAGAACGCGCAGCCCGGCGAGATGATCTCGCCGGTCAGCGCGGGCGGCGGCTTCACGCGCACCGGAATCTGCACGATTGTCGACATGGGGTCGCTGGAGATCGAGGTCGACGTCAACGAGAGCTACATCAACCGCGTGGCGCCCGGCCAGCGCGTCGTCGCCAACCTCGACGCCTATCCCGACTGGGACATCCCGGCCAGCGTCATCACCACGATCCCGGCCGCCGACCGGCAGCGCGCGACGGTCCTGGTGCGCATCGCCTTCGACGCGCTCGGCGACCCGCGCATCCTGCCCGACATGGGGATCAACGTCGCGTTCCTGGAGGCGGATGCGCCCGCCGCGGCGGAAGTCGGCGAGCCGCGCGTCTGGATGCCGGCGGCGGCAGCGCGCGACGAGGGCGGGCAGGCGGTGGTGTTCGTGGTGCAGGACGGGACGGTCGAGCGCCGGCCGGTGCGCCTCGGCGTCGAGAACGGCGCCGACGTCGAGGTGCTCGCCGGGGTGGCCCCCGGCGCGCGGGTCGTGGTGGAGGGCCCCGCCGACCTGACGGGCGGCGTCCGCGTGACGCTTGCCACCGCACCCTAGGATCGAGCGCTTCGCGACGAGAGGGGTTTCGCAGCCATGACCAACGGCGCGCTCGTCGAAGTCCAGGGCGTCCACAAGGCGTTCCGGCGCGGCGCGGAACGCATCGACGTGCTGCGGGGCGTCGACCTGCAGATCCCGCAGGGGGACTTCCTTGCCCTGATGGGACCCTCGGGGTCGGGCAAGACGACCCTGCTCAACCTGATGGGCGGCCTCGACACGCCGACCGAGGGCTCGATCGCCGTCGCCGGGGACCGCATCGATCGGCTCTCGGGGGGTCGCCTGGCGCAGTGGCGGGCCCGCCACATCGGCTTCGTCTTCCAGCTCTACCACCTGCTGCCGGTCCTGACGGCGGAGAAGAACGTCGAGCTGCCGCTGCTGCTCACGCCGCTGGGGCGCGCCGACCGGCGGCACCACGTGGCCACGGCGCTCGCCGTGGTCGGCCTCCAGGACCGCGCGAAGCACTATCCGCGGCAGCTCTCCGGCGGCCAGGAGCAGCGGGTCGGCATCGCGCGCGCCATCGTGACCGACCCCACGCTGCTGCTCTGCGACGAGCCGACCGGCGACCTCGACCGGCAGTCGGGCGACGAGATCCTCGACCTGCTCCAGGCGCTGAACGCCCAGCACGGCAAGACGATCGTCATGGTCACGCACGACGCCCGCGCGGCGGCGCGCGCCCGGCGCACGCTGCACCTCTCCCAGGGCCTGCTCACCACGGAGGTCGCGGCGTGAAGTTCCTGCCCCTCGTCTGGCGCAACCTGCTCCGCCGCAAGGTCCGCACCACGTTCACGCTGCTCTCGATCGTGGTCGCCTTCGTGCTCTTCGGCTACCTGTCGGCCATCCGCGTCTCGTTCGGCATGGGGGTGGAGGTCGCCGGCGCGGACCGCATGATGGTCATCCACAAGGTGTCGCTCATCCAGCCGCTGCCGGAGAGCTACCTGGGGCGCATCGCGGCCACCGCAGGGGTGGCCGACGTGAGCCACATGACCTGGTTCGGGGGCATCTACCAGGACCCGCGCAACTTCTTCGCGCAGTTCGCGGTCGAGGCGGAGAGCTACCTGCGCCTCTATCCCGAGCTGGACCTGACCGACGAGGAGAAGCAGCGCTGGCTGGCGAACCGCACCGGGGCCGTCGTCGACCGGGCCACGGCGGACCGCTTCGGCTGGACGGTGGGGGACCGCATCCCCCTGCAGGGGACGATCTGGCGCACGCACAGCGGCCCGACGTGGGAGTTCACCATCGACGGGATCATCGAGGAGGTGACCGGCGGCGCGGCGCAGTTCCTGTTCCACTACGAGTACCTGGCCGAGGCCAACGTCAACGGGCGCGGCTTCGTCGGCCAGTACATCATCCGGGTGGACGACCCGGCGCGCTCGGCGGAGGTCGCGGCCGCCATCGACGGCCGCTTCGCCAACTCGCCGGCCGAGACCCGGACGTCGACGGAGCAGGCGTTCCTGCAGGGCATGGCCGACCAGCTCGGGAACGTCGGGGCCATGCTGACCGCCATCCTGGCCGCGGTGTTCTTCACGCTGCTGCTGATCACGACGAACACGATGGCGCAGGCGATCCGCGAGCGGACGAGCGAGCTGGCGGTGCTGAAGACGCTCGGCTTCACGAACGGCCGGGTCCTGGCCCTGGTGCTGTTCGAGGCGGGGCTGCTGGCCGTCGTCGGCGGCGCGACGGGCCTCGGTCTGGTCTCGCTGGCCATCAGCGGGGGCGACCCGACGGGCGGCTTCCTGCCCGAGTTCTCGATGCCGCCCCGCGACCTGGCCGTCGGCGCCGGACTGGTGGTCGCGCTGGGCGCGATCTCGGCCACCTTGCCCGGGCTGCAGGCGATCCGGCTGCGGATCGTCGACGGGCTGCGGAGGGGATGATGGGCGGGCTGACGCGACTGATCGCGGTGACGGCGCTCTCGTTGCGGACGCTGCCGCAGCGGGCGGGCGCCTCGGCGGTGGCGGTGGTCGGGGTGGCGGGCGTGGTGCTGGTCTTCGTCGCCGTACTCTCGATCGCCGAGGGCTTCCAGGCCGCGCTGGCCGGCGCGGGCTCGCCCGACACCGCCATCATCATGCGCGGCGGCAGCGACAGCGAGCTGAGCAGCGTCCTGCCTCTGGCCGTCACCCGCATCGTCAAGGACGCCGCCGGCGTGCGGCGCGACGCGGCCGGCCCGGTCGCCTCGGCGGAGCTGTTCGTCGTCGTCGACGTGCCCAAGCGGAGCACGGGCACCGTGGCCAACGTGCCGCTGCGCGGCGTCGAGCCGGCGGCGTTCGGCGTCCGGGACGAGGTGCGCCTGGTCGAGGGGCGCCTCTTCCGGCCCGGCACCAACGAGATCATCGTGGGCCGGATGGCGACGACGCAGTTCGTGGGGCTGGAGCTCGGCTCGACGCAGCGCTGGGGCGAGAGCGAGTGGCAGGTGGTGGGCATCTTCGAGGCCGACGGCACGCTCTCGGAGTCCGAGATCTGGTGCGACGCGCGGGTGCTCCAGCCCGCCTACCGCCGCGGCGACTCGTTCCAGTCCGTGCTGGCGCGCCTGGAGTCGCCCGACCTCTTCGACGGGTTCCGGACGTCGCTGACGACCGACCCGCGGCTCGACGTCATGGTGGAGCGCGAGGACCTCTACTACCAGGGGCAGTCCGAGCTGGTCCACGCGCTCATCACCGGGCTGGGCACCATCATCGCGGTCCTGATGGGGATCGGCGCCGTGTTCGGGGCCGTCAACACGATGTACAACGCGGTCGCCGCGCGCACGCGCGAGATCGCGACGCTGCGGGCGCTGGGCTTCGGCAGCTTCTCCGTCGTGGTCTCCGTGCTGGTGGAGTCGGCGCTGCTCAGCGTCCTCGGCGGCGTGCTGGGGGGCACGATCGCCTACGCCGCGTTCCACGGCTACCAGACCGCCACGCTCAACTGGCAGACGTTCTCGCAGGTGTCGTTCGCCTTCGACGTGACGCCCGCCCTGCTGGTCCAGGGCGGCCTCGCCGCCCTCGTGATGGGCTTCCTCGGAGGCCTGTTCCCGGCCGTCCGCGCCGCCCGCCTGCCGATCGTGACGGCGCTCCGCGAGCTGTAGCAGGGATGTTCGATACGCACGCCGTCGCCCGCTCGCTGACGGACGCCGACTTCACGCCGGCCCGGGGCGTGACGGGGCGCCGGGCGGAGCCGCCGGGCGACGATCAGCGGGTGAGGACGGCGGGACGGAGGTCGTGGATGAGCCACGCGCCGCCCCGCCGGCGGAGCGCGACCTCGTAGGTGCGCTCGCCGAGCCGCTCGCCGCCGTCGGCCGAGGTCGCCCGCAGCGTCACGGTCGCGTTCGCGAGCAGCAGCCGGCGGTCGACGCTGACCTCCGCGTCGAGGATCGCGATCGCCAGCCCGCCGGCGGGAACGACCAGGGCCGCGGCCGTTGCGGCCAGGGCGTCGCGACCCTCGGCGGCTGGGAACGGAGGCCCGAGGTCGGCGGATGCCTCGGCCGTGAAGAAGGCGGCCAGGCGGCCCGCGCGCTCCGCGCCCAGCGCCCCCCGCGTCCCCGCTCCGACGGCCGCGGTCCGCGCGAGCTCCCGCACCGGCGCCAGGACCTCGCTCTCGTCCGACGCCGGCAGCGCCAGCCACACGACGCCTCCGACCGCGGCCACCGCGCCGGTCAGCGCGGCCAGGAGCAGTCGTGCGCGGGTCACGGCGGGCTCGGCGGCTACGCCAGCGCCTCGATGGCCCGGCGCACCTCCGCGTTGTCGGGCAGCACGGGGATGTCGTAGACCTTCGCGAAGGCGACGGCGCCGGCCTTGTCGACGACGAAGATCGCCCGCTCGGAGATGCCGCCCTCGCGCGCCACGCCGTACGCCTCGGCCACCGCGCCGTGCGGGTGGAAGTCGCTGAGGAGGTCGTAGGAGATGCCGCCGAGGCTGCGGGCCCACTCGACCTTCGACGGCACGGCGTCGACGCTGACCCCGACGAGGACCGCGTCGTGGGCCGCGAACCAGTCGCGCTCCGCCTCGTAGCCGGCCATCTGGCGGGCGCAGACGGGCGTCCAGGCCAGCGGGTGGAACGCGATGACGACGTGCTTGCGGCCGCGGTAGCTCGACAGGCGGACCTTGCGGCCGAGGTGGCTGTCGAGCTCGAAGTCGGGCGCGGCGTCCCCGATGGCGAGGGGCATGGGACCTCCGCCGGAGAGTCTACACGGGGCGGCCGGCGCATTCTTCGGTTGCACTGGGCGAACGGGCTCACATAATCTTCGAGTACGCGCCCCTGCGCGGAACCGGCGGCCCCCGGAAGCGAGGCGACACGATGCCCATGAGATTCGCGTACCTGTTGATCGCGCTGCTGCTCGTCGTCGCGCTCCCGTCGCTGGCCGAGCTCTACACGGAGTGGCTCTGGTTCGGCGAGACGGGCTACCAGAGCGTGTTCCTGAAGACGCTGGCGGCCAAGGGACTGATCGGCGCGGCGATGTTCCTGCCGGCGTTCCTCTTCCTGCTCGGCAACCTGCGGCTCGCGCTGCGGGGCTTCACCAAGCCCTACGTCCTGTTCCCCGGCGGAGGCGACCTGCAGCCGATCGTGCTCGACCCGCGCTACTTCGGGCTCGTGGCGATCGCGCTGTCCGCCGTCGTCGCGCTGTTCCTCAGCGTCGTGGCCTCCAGCCAGTGGCTGACGGTGCTGCGCTTCCTCGACCAGACGCCGTTCGGGCAGGCCGATCCGCTGTTCGGCCACGACGTCGGGTTCTACGTCTTCACCCTGCCGTTCCTCGACGTCGCGCGGTACGCCTGCTTCGCGCTGGTCGTGCTGGCGGCCATCGGCTCCGTCGCCGCCTACGTGGCCGGCGGGCGGCTGTCGGTGGGGCCGGAGGGCTTCTCGATCGACGTGCGGGCCCGGCAGCACCTGCTGCTCCTCGCGTCGGCCGCCTTCGTGCTGCTGGCCTGGGGCGCCTACCTCGACCTCCCGCGGCTGCTGACGACGCCGTCGGGCATCGTCTTCGGCGCCTCGTTCGTCGACGTCAACCTGCGGCTCTTCGTCCTGCGCGGGCTGCTCATCGTCGCCGGGGCGGCGGCGGTCGCCACCGCGTACGCCGCCTTCACGCGGGTCACGTGGCCCGTGGCGGCCGGCGCCGGGGCGTACCTCCTGGTCTGGATCGGCGGCGGCGCGGCGGCCACCGCGCTGCAGCAGCTCGTCGTCACGCCGGACGAGCAGCAGCGGGAGGCGCCCTACCTGGTCCACAACATCGCGGCGACCCGGCAGGCATTCGACCTCGACGAGGTCGAGGAGCGGGCGGTCTCCGGCGACGCGCTGCTGACCCTCCAGGACATCGAGAACAACGCCGAGACCATCAACAACGTGCGGCTGTGGGACCACCAGCCGCTGCTCGACACGTTCGCCCAGATCCAGGAGATCCGCACCTACTACGAGTTCGCCTCGGTCGACAACGACCGCTACGTGGTGGACGGCGAGTACCGCCAGACGATGGTATCGAGCCGCGAGCTCAACTCGGACAGCCTGCCGAACCGCTCGTGGATCAACGAGCGCCTGCAGTACACGCACGGATTCGGCGTGGCCCTCGGGCCGGTCAACCAGGTGACGCAGGAGGGCCTGCCGGTGCTGTTCATCCAGGACCTGCCGCCGCGCTCCGAGACGGACCTGGCCGTCGAGCAGCCGAGCATCTACTTCGGCGAGCTCTCGAACGACTTCGTGCTGGTCAACACGGGCACGGACGAGTTCCACTACCCGGAGGGCGAGGACAACGTCTCGACGCGCTACGACGGCACGGGCGGGGTCGAGATCGGCAACCTGTTCCGCCGCCTCCTCTTCAGCCTGCGCTTCCGCTCCTACGAGATCCTCGTCAGCGGGCAGTTGAACTCGGAGAGCCGGGTGATCTACCACCGCAACATCTCGGACCGGGTGGCGACGATCGCCCCGTTCCTGCGCTACGACGCCGACCCCTACCTGGTCATCGCCGACGGCCGGCTCTACTGGATGCGGGACGCCTACACCGTGAGCGACCGCTACCCGTACTCGACGCCGGTCACGCGCGGCATCAACTACATCCGCAACTCGGTCAAGGTCGTCATCGACGCCTACAACGGCACGACCACCTTCTACCTCGCGGAGCCGGACGACCCCCTGGGCATCACGCTCGGCAGGATCTTCCCCGGCCTGCTGAAGCCGCTCGAGGAGATGCCGGAGACGCTGCAGGCGCACATCCGCTACCCGGAGGGGATCTTCTCCCTGCAGACGGCGATGTACTCGACCTTCCACATGACGAACCCCAGCGTCTTCTACAACCGGGAGGACGAGTGGGAGGTGCCGGTCATCGACAACGAGCAGATGGAGCCCTACTACACCATCATGCGGCTGCCGGGGGAGGAGCGCGCGGAGTTCATCCAGATGCTGCCGTTCACGCCGCGCGGCAAGAACAACCTGGCCGCCTGGATGGTCGCCCGCAGCGACGGCGAGAACTACGGCAAGATGCTCGTCTTCCAGTTCCCGAAGCAGAAGGTGGTGTTCGGGCCGTCGCAGATCGTCGCCCGCATCAACCAGGACCAGGAGATCTCGCCCCAGATCACCCTCTGGAACCAGCAGGGGTCGGAGGTCATCCAGGGCACGCTGCTGGTCATCCCCATCGAGGAGGCGCTGCTCTACATCCGCCCCCTGTACCTGCGGGCGTCGGGGGGCCGCATTCCCGAGCTCAAGCGGGTCGTCGTCGCGTACCAGAATCAGATCGTCATGGAGGAGACGCTCGACCGCGCGCTGAACCGCCTGTTCGCCGGGTCGATGGACCGGCCGCGGCCGGCCACGACGCTGGTGGCGAACGCCGCCCCCGGGGCGCCGGCGGCGCTGGCGGTCGCGGCGGCGGCCGGAGCGGCGGGGGCCACGGGGCTCGCCGAGCAGGCGCAGGGCCACTATTCCCGGGCGTTGCGCGCACAGCGGGACGGCGACTGGGCGCGCTACGGCCAGGAGATCGAGCAGCTCGGCGAGGTGCTGGAAGAGATGCAGGACAGCGGCAATCAGGACTGACACGCTCCGCTGGCGCCTGCGTCGTGGGGGGGAGACCGCGATGAGGAGCAGATGGATCGTTCCGGCGCTGATCACGGCCGTGGCGGGCGCCTGCGCGCCCGAGCCCGAGCCGGTCGTTCTGACACCCGGACTGAGCGCCTTCACCGGCGCGCGCCTGATCGTCGGCGACGGCGAGATGATCGAGAACGGGACGCTGGTGGTCCGCGACGGGCGCATCGAGGCGGTCGGGGCGAGCGACGCGGTCACGGCGCCGGAGGACGCGGAGGTCGTCGACCTGGCCGGCATGACGGTGACGCCGGGCCTGATCAACGCCCACGGGCACGTCAACAACGTGCGCGGCCTGGAGGCCGACCCGTCCTTCTACACGGAGGCGCACGTCACCTACCAGCTCGGGCTCTACGCGCGCTACGGCGTGACCACCGTCGTCAGCCTCGGCGGCGACGGCCCCGAGGGCATCGCAGTCCGCGACGCCGAGGGCCTCGACCTGGAGCACGCGCGCCTGCGCGTCGCCGGACCGGTCATCACCGCCGACTCGCCGGACGACGCCACCGAGCGGGTGAACGAGGTGGCCGACATGAACGTCGACTTCATCAAGATCCGGGTCGACGACAACCTGGGCGCCACCCGCAAGATGCGGCCGAACGTCTACCAGGCGGTCATCGAGGCCGCGCACGCGCGCGACCTGATGCTGACGGCGCACCTCTACTACCTGGAGGACGCCAAGGGCCTGCTGGAGGCCGGGGCGGACTTCCTCGCCCACAGCGTGCGCGACACGGAGGTCGACGACGAGCTCATCGGCATGCTCACCGAGAGCGGCGTCTGCTACTGCCCGACGCTGATGCGCGAGGTCTCGACCTACGTCTACGAGGACCGCCCGGACTGGTTCGACGATCCCTTCTTCACCAACGAGGCCGACCCCGGCGTGCTGATGCAGCTCGAGGCGCCGGAGTACCAGGAGCGCATCCGGGAGAGCGAGAGCGCGCAGACCTACAAGGCGCAGCTCGAGGTGGCGAAGGCCAACCTCAAGGCGCTCTCCGACGCCGGCGTGCGCATCGCGATGGGCACCGACACGGGACCCGCGGCCCGCTTCCAGGGCTACTTCGAGCACGGCGAACTGGACCTGATGGTGGAATCGGGGCTGACCCCGATGCAGGCCATCGTCGCCTCCACGGGCGACGCGGCGGCGTGCCTCGGCCTCGAGGGCGTCGGCACGCTGGCCGCCGGCAACTGGGCCGACTTCGTCGTCTACTCCGGCAACCCGGCCGACGACATCAGCAACAGCCGGACGCGGCAGTCCGTGTACATCGCCGGCAACGAGGTGCCGGGGGTGATTCCGAACTGACGTCCTGGCGGCAGTCGGGCCGGCGGTGACCGGCCCGGCTGTCGACTCCTCCGGCGCGAGTTGCTATCCGGAGGGGGCGGCGAGCCAGCGCGCGAGCGCCTTGTTCGGGTCGGGGATCTCGGCGACCGACGTGTACCAGTACGCCTCCCAGCCCGCGGCGGGGAGGCCGGTGAAGAGCATCAGGTTCAGCGGATAGCGCTCGCTGTCCGCCGAGCGGCGGAAGTCGTCGCGGAACAGGAAGGTCGGCTTGCCCCAGGCGATGGCCATGCCGAGCTCGACCATCACCCCCTCGTCCGGCGGGCAGCCGTTGACCACCGCGAAGATGCCGTCGGCCTCCCGCACGTCGCGCAGGTCGGCCTGCCCCACGCGGTAGGCCCAGTCCGCCTGTTCCGTGTCGGCCGGCGCGTTCCGCGCGAACGGCTCCCACACCTCCGCGCCGGCCTGCTCCAGCGCGCCGACGAGCACCGCCAGCGGGCCTTCGCGCTGCTGGACGGAGAAGCCGTAGGGGTTCGCGAGATAGAGCGTGCGCCGCTTCGTCATGTCAGCCCTCGCGCGTCACGCGCCGCGAGCCGGACACGGGAGCGCCGGCAACCTGCACGGGATGGGCTCGGTGGCCTGACGGGCTTGGCAGGCGATGATGGTGCGCCGCCTCGGTGGCTCAGGGATGCCCGGCGGGCTCGGTGGACTGCGATACGGCCGCTGGCGCTGTCGGCTACGGCCGCCGCGAGTCCCTCTCTCCTGGTCTACACCACGTCGGCGGCGCGTCGGACCGCCTCCGCCCGCGGCGACCGCGCCGGAGCGCGACCGCCGCGACGGAGGCCAGCATCGTCCGGCGGAGCGTCCATGGCGACCTCCCTTCCGGCCGGTGCCTCAAGGGCTCCGTCCTGTCCTTGCAGCATACGCCCGGGGACCGTGGCTCGCAAGAGGTTTCTTCGCTCCATCGCCGACTCTCTCGATGTCGAAGTCGCGCCGTTCGGCGAACACTGCGATCTCGAGCGCTCGTCCCACCAGGCGCCCGCCCCTCGGCAAGGCACCGAAGCGCAAGACGAGTCCGCTGGCCGGCGGCATCGCTTGACTGGTGTGGCCTCAGGTGTCTACATTCGTGCGATGAAGACGTCCGGTGTCCGCGAGCTCAAGAATCGACTGAGCGCCTACCTGCGCATGGTGGAGAACGGCGAGCGGGTGGCCATCACGTGCGGGCGGATCGTGGCCGAGCTGGGGCCGCCGACGCACACGACGTTTCCCACGCAGAGCTGCAACGGCTCGCGCGCCGGCACCGTGAGGCTGGGAGCTCCGAATCAACCCGAGGTCTATCCACCCTCGCCAAGCCGGGTACCCTCCGGGACCGTGCAGGAGCTGCTGGACGACGTCCGGGGGGAACGGTGAACCTGTACGCGGAGACCAGTGCCGTCCTGTCGTGGCTCCTCGGCGAGGACGGCAGCGCTCGAGCGAGATCGAGGCTCGCCGAGGCTGCCGCGGTGCATACGCCTCACGCTCATCGAATGCGATCGCCGTCGCGCGGCGCACGGGCCGGCTGCCCGGCACGCGTCGCGACTCCACGAATCGCCGGCTTCCGCCCGCTGGACCCTCACGCGATCGACCCGGAGATCGTCCATCGATCCCGTACGGCCTTCCCGCACGAGCCGGTGGGCGACGCCATCCACCTCGCCACGGCGGCCGTTCGGAATCTCATGCAAGACGTCCAGGTTCTGTCGTTCGACGATCGAATTCGTGACAACGCGGCCTCGCTCGGCTTCCTCGTGGCGCCAGCGGCAGGTGAACGACCGTGACTGTGCGCAGCGGCCGGCGTCGGAAGCGGAACGCAACACGCGCGTAAGGTCGTCGAGCGGGGAAGCACGCGGTGAAGCTGACGTCTTCGCGACGGGCAGGACCGGGCAGCACGTCTCGGAGCGCGCGGTGAAGCTGATCGTCTTCGGGGCACGGGCAAGACCGGGCAGCACGTCTGGCGGAACGCGCTGGAGCGGGGCCACGCCGTCACGGCCGCGCGCTCCCCGCACAGGGTCGAGCGGGGCCGGCCTCCGCGTCGCCCAGGGCGACGTCCTGGACGCCGATTCCGTCGCGGACGCGGTCGCCGGCCACGACGCGGTGATCGTGGCGCTGGGCAGCACCGGCCTGCGCGACAGGACGACCCTCGCCACCGGGACGAGGAACGTGCTGGACGGCATGACCCGCCACGGGATCGAGCGCGTCGTCGTCCTGTCCGCGGCAGGAGTGGGGGAGAGCCGGGGCCAGGTCTCCCTGCTCGCCCGCGTGCTGTTCAGCACGCTTCTGCGCAACATCCTTGCCGATCACACGGCGCAGGAAGCGCTGGTGCGGGCCAGCGCCCTCGACTGGACCCTCGTCCGCGCCGCCATACTCCACGACGGCCCCGCCGCGAACGACGTCACCGCCACCAACACCGGGAAGATGCATCGCATCGCCCGCGCCGACCTCGCGGCCTTCCTCGTCCAGGAAGCCCGCGACGGGGCCTACCGCAGGCAGGCCATCGCGGTCACCTCCTGACATCCGGCCGTCCGAGCATTCCGCCCGAGCATTCGCAGACGGCTCAGGTCGCCACCACCACCCGAAGGCCGAGCTGCTCCAGCGCCGCCTTTGTATCCGCTTCAAGCTGGTTGAAGGCCGCGAGCGTCCGTAGCGGCGTCCAGTCCGTGATCAGGTTGGCCAAGCGGTGGGCTGCACCCCCGGGGTTGAAGCGCCTCGCTCGCCTCCCCTTCGCGCCGCGGGCAGCGCGCAGTGCCCGGTGCAGCGTCTTCTTGGGATCCGGCAGCCGGTCCCATCTGTCCGCGGGCAGGCCGAGATCCTCCGTTCCGGAGGGTCGATCCGCGGCCTGTCGAAGCGCAGCTTCGTCATGCAGGAGCCACGCTTCCTGCATTCTCACGGGCACTACGCAAACGTGCCGGCACCGTGTGCGATTGGAAGCGGCAATCTCCTCGTACCGAAGCTGGGGATCCTGCCTCTCTGCGTCTCGATGCACGAACAGGAGCTGACATGGATACTCGCGAAGCGCAGCCGACAACTTGTCGGTCAGATTGCGGGGCCGCTCGCGGAAGCCTCGAGGATCAGCCCACCGAATCTCGAACTCCTCTGGGGTCACCTGCCTCATCAACCACTCGAGTATCGGTACAAGTACGACGTCCGATGTGCCGTCGGTGATCAAGGTCGCACGGAAGGTCACTTTTCCGGGCGGGTCTCCCCCACCGCAAGCAGGCTGGGTTGCCGCAGGTCTTCCCGATCCATGACCTTCCTCCTGCGCGACGGGCGCTTCGAGCCGGTCCTCCGCCCCGCCTGCCGCTGAAGGCCGGCAGCGTCAGCGCCGCCGACCCGAGACTCATCGTCGTTGCCGCCGAGAGCTTCCAGCGGATTCAGGTAGCCCAGCAGGTCTCCGCGGGTGACCGTGGGCTCGTCCGAAGCCCCCTCGCAACGCCATGTCTCCGGCAGGTGCCTTACCGATAGCCGGGACGCCACGGATACGCTGCCGCGCCCGGCGTGGGCCACCAGCAGCGCGTCGTCCTGCACGCACGCCACGACGGACGGCGAATGCGTGTTGATGATGACCTGCCGGAGAGGATTATCGGCATCGACCGGTTCGTTGACGTCAACGGCAAGCTCACCCAGCAGGTCGATCACGGCCGCGATCCGAAGCGGGTGCATTCCGTTCTCCGGCTCCTCGAGGCAAAGCAGGCGCCTGCTCCTGGGATCGGACTCCATGACGGTGAGGGCGAGGAACCGCAGGGTGCCGTCGGACAGAGCACCCGCCACGTGTTCGGTGTTCTGAAGATCCGTCATGACGATGCTCAGCAACTGCCGCTTGTCGTCGACGTCTATGGCGATGCCCCGGACGTTCTCGACAAGCTCGGAGAGCCGGTTCGCCACGCGCGCGTACACGTCTCGTTCTCCGCCAGGGTGATCTCGCTGGGCGGCCTGCGCGAGGTCGTACAAGGTAGCCGGCAGATGCGACCCGCTTGGGCCCATGCTGCGCGGCGCAGTGAATCCATCCGGGGCCCGAAGCGCCGACGGCTCCAACTGCAGTTGGGTCCACCCGGCCATCTCCTGCCGCGCCAGTACCAGGGTCCGATGCTCGGCCGCGTTGTTCACCGACGACAGCATCGTACGAGGCAGACTGGCAGCCGGAACGCGACGCGGTCGTCCTCCACCCAGCCCGGCCACGCTGTCGGCGTGCAGGGAGATGACCGGTTCCCCTTCGACTTCCGGTTCCGTCGAAATGTAGGGGCTGGTGCGACGGCCCTTGACGACGGAGTCCCGCCAGGATGTCTTGTGGGGGAAGCCGAGCCGGCTCCTGGCTTCGGAACGATTGATGTGCACCATCCTCTCGCGGACGATCTCCAGCGCGCCCATGGTCCGGATGGTCGCATCCTGCCGGTACCGCAGCTCCAGCTCGTATCGGAGGAACGTCATCGATGCCTTGGCCGCCTGGCCAAGCTCGTCTTCGCCCTCCTCCGGTATCACGAACTCGGCGGCGAAGCGCATCGTGTCGGCGACTCGATCGCCCGTGCGACGGAAAAGACCCCACACGTCACCCCGCCGGGCGTCTCCGCCTCGGACGATCGATGCCGCTTCGACCAGCGGCTTCTCCGCCAAGGCGGCCAGGAAGGAGATGGCGTCGAAGAGATTGGACTTCCCGACTCCGTTCGGACCTGCGACACACGTGAAGGGGCCCAGCCGGACGTCGATTCGGTCCAGGTTCTTGAAGCCGTCGACCGTGAGCCGCGTGAGCACGTCAGGTCACCCTCATCCGCCCGCCGTCCTGGAGGTGCCCGGGAACGGACGGGCCAAGATCGCCGTCCGGACCCCGCTTCGGCGCCCGAAGTGGCCGCCCGCCCTTCCCTCGCACAACTGTACTACGTGGCCCGCTTCGTACCGGCCAATGCCACGTGCGCCGCGTCGGTCATCCGGTCGGGCATCGCAGCGGATTCTGGCGTACGGTTCCCCCTGGGGGTGGAAGCATGAGTCGTTCGATGCTGCGGGTGGCGCTCGGAGTCGCGGTGGGGACCGTCCTGCTGGCGGCGCAGCCGCCGGAGGCCGGCCTCGAGATCTACTGGATCGACGTGGAGGGCGGGGCGGCCACGCTGATCGTCACGCCGGCGCGGCAGTCGATCCTCATGGACGCGGGATGGGAGCGGCCCGACGAGCGGGACGCGCGGCGGATCCAGGACGCCCTGCAGGATGCGGGGGTGGACCGCATCGACTACTTCATCGCGTCCCACTTCCACGGCGACCACGTCGGGGGCCTGCCGGCCCTGGCGGCCCGGGTGCCCATCGGCCGGTTCGTGGACCACGGGGACAGCGTGGAGCAGTCCACCGCGCGCGGTCGGGCCTCGTGGCACGCCTACCGGAGCGTCGCCGAGGGCCGGCGCCGCACCGTCGCGCCCGGCGACAAGCTGCCGCTCACGGGCATCGAGTTCTCGTTCGTGCTGGCCGGCGGCCGAGACGCTCGGCGGGCCGCTGCTGCCGCTCGGCCCCAATCCGCACTGCGGCGGGACGGAGATCTCCCCGGACATCTATCCGGACGACGACGGGGAGAACGCGCGGAGCGTCGGCTACCTGCTGTCGCTCGGGGCGTTCCAGTTCCTGAACCTCGGCGACGCGACCCGCAACGTGCAGTACGCGCTGGCGTGCCCGGAGAACCTGCTTGGCGAGGTCGACGTCTACCAGGTGCCGCACCACGGCAACGGGGTGGCGCCGGAGCTGACGTGGGCGCTGGCGCCGGCGGTGGCCGTCATCAACAACGGCCCGCGCAAGGGCGGGAGCGCCGAGGGCTTCCAGGTGGTGGCCGGGAGCCCGCGGCTGGAGGACATCTGGCAGTCCCACCGGCCCCTGGAGACCGGCGCCGCCTACCGCGCCGACGACGACCTGACCGCCAACCTCGCGGCCGAGGACGACTGCCGCGGCCACTGGATCAAGGCCACGGTCGCCCCCGAAGGCCGCAGCTACTCGCTGACCAACGGCCGCAACGGCGCCAGCCGCGCCTACCTGTCGCGGTAGAGGACAGGGCGGGCGGCGCCGGCTGGTCCGTCCGCGCCGAGGCGGGTCCTGCGGCGGGGAACGCCGGTAGCGCCGTGACCTGACGCCACGACTCCGCGTGCGCGTACCGCGAGTGCGTCCCCGGCCACCCGGGGTGCCGTCGTGCATGGCGACCTGCAGCGCCGACCCGGCGGCTTCTCGTCGTCGAAGACGGCCGGATATAC
Source organism: Alphaproteobacteria bacterium (assembly GCA_963663355.2). GTDB lineage: Bacteria > Pseudomonadota > Alphaproteobacteria > UBA2966 > UBA2966 > UBA2966. Next base: position 84,014 of record CAXXKS010000001.1, on the reverse strand, counting down.
TCACCGGTCTTGACACCGATCCTCTACCGGGCTCGGGTACCGGGACTCGGGCGGAACCCAACGTCCGGCACCGGCCGGCCGGTAGCGGATCCCTCGTCCACACGAACTCCCGGAGGTAGTCGATGCGTTCACGTCACGGTCTCGTCACTTTGTGTCTCGCCGCCCTCGCGCTGGCCGCGGTCCCCGCCGCCGCCCAGGTCGAGGACCGTCCCGCGCTCACCGGCGGCGCCGCCATGACCATGATTCACGGCTGCCTGAGCAAGGCCGCGGAGGAAGGGTGGCGCATGCACATCGCCATCATCGACAACCACGGCAACCTGAAGGCCTACCATCGGATGGACGACGCCCAGCTCCTGTCGCACGACGTCGCGATGGCCAAGGCCCGCACGTCGGCCATGAGCCCGCGGTCGACGCAGCAGTGGGGCGAGATTGCCTTCGGCAACGGCGTCTCCGCCGCCGCCTTCGTGCCCGGCATGAACTACTTCGAGGGCGGGCTGCCGATCATGACCGCCGACGGCCAGCACCTCGGCGGCATCGGGGTCAGCGGCGACACCGGCGCCAACGACGCCATCTGCGCCCGCGCGGGCATCGAGGCGGCCGGCCTGCACTAAGGAGGCTGACGGGAATTACCTTGCCGCGTGCCGAGCGCGTCGTTCCGCGGAAACGGGCTGGCGCTGGGCGATGTTGGCAACTTTGTATCGATCACTGTCCTAAGACTAGTCCACGCGACCAGTCATGCCTACGGGAGTCCGCGCCGTTCTGCGGCGCGGACTCCTGCCATTCTCATCCTGCATCGCACGTCCGCGGCGCACGGTCCCTGCGGCGCGCCTCCTGCCACCCCTCATCCTGCATTGCACGTCCGCGGCCCGGGGTCCCTGCGGGCGCGGCCTCCTGCCACCCTCATCCTGCATCGCACGTCCGCGGCGCACGGTCCCTGCGGGAGGGCGGCGGTGTCCTCCGTCTCCCCCCGGGCAGCTCGATCCGGCCCCCGCCGGGCAGCGTGCCGCCCCTGCCGACGGAGAGCGCCGGGCTTCTCGAGGCGTTTGCTTCAAGTCAGCGTGGAAAGCGGGCGATCCCGTAGCTGCCCCGGATTCCGCCAATCCAGATCTCGTCGTTCACCTCGATGGCCACGGTGCCGATCCGGAAGTACTCGTTTCCCTTGTAGTCCACCAACTGCTCGACTTCGAACGCCGTCGGATCGACTTCGGCCACACGAGCGGCCGACAGCTCACAGGGCTCATCGTCCTCGCACCGCGTCACGTGGCCGGCGGCGATGACCTTGCCGGCGGGTCCCCAGCGCACGTTGTCGACGTTGAAGCCCACCGGAATCCGGTCGACGCGCACCGGAGTCTGGCCGCGTGACACCCGCACCAGCGCCCGGTCGCTCCAGCCCCCGACGTAGAACCACTGTCCATCCTCGGAGGACACGAGACCGTTGGGACCGGGCATCCGGCTGCCGGGCACTTCGACCCAGCCCGCCGTGGGATGCCATTCCCAGAGCTCCCCGCCTTCGCGGTCGAAGTTCGTCGCGCCGAGATAGCCGTCCGGCAGCGCCGTGATGGAGTTGATGCGGCGCGTGCCCTCCGGTGCCGGGATGCACCCGATCCACTGCATCGTGGGCACGGCGCCGCCGACGTCCAGCGCAAACACTTCGATGGCCTCGCGCGCGCCATGACCGACCACGTAGAGCGTATGCACGTCGCCGCCGCCCTCCCGCAGGGTCAGTCCGTGCGGCTGGAACACGTTGTTGGGACCGGGGCAGGCGCCATAGGTATCCCGGTCGTGCTCCGGCGGCAACGCTCCCGCGGGAAAGATCTCCCGGACGCTGTGATCCCGAAGGCTCACCGCGTAGACGGGACCTTCCGAATCGGAGTAGCGTCCCGATGCGATTACCCACGGCGCGCCCGGAACCTCGTAGAGGTCTTCCGGATTCGTCGTGCCGCAGACGAACTTCACATCTCCGTCCGGATCGCACGTCTGGGCACCAAGAGGGAGCCCGCCGAGAAGACCCAAGACCGACGCGACGAGCACGAGCACTCGCACCATGGCGCACCTCCAGATTTCGTGACGCCTTGCAGTATACCAGCGCCCGCCGGCAGACCGACCTGAAGCAAACGCTCGGGTCCAGAGTGGAGCCGCGGGGTGGGTGCAGTACCGGTCCCCCGCGGCCTGCCGGCGGCGAGCCCGAGTTCGACCTTGCGGGAAGGCTGATATGGTTCTGCAGGAGCGATCGCCACGCACGCCACCGAAGGCGTCGTCGACAACGAGTGGCCGATATGCGCCTGCCCGCAGCGCGCCGTCTACACCGGCCCGGCGGGCGGCGCTGACGACCCGGCGAACTGGGTGGCCGAGAACTTCACCTGCCGCTGAGGGATCGGGGCCTCGCCGGGGAACCGCCGGCGACGGCTGGCCCGACGCGACGCTCGCCACGCAGACGAGCGGCGACCGGGAGCAGGGCGCCGCGCCGGGCGGGCCACGCCAGCGCGGCGGCGTTGCCGCCGACAGTGAACGCCGCGCGACGTGTCGGTCCCCCGCGCGCACGAAGACGGCGTGCCGCGCCTCCTCAAGCCGCCGGCCGGCGAGGTCGGCCCCCCGCGCGCACGAGGACGGCCCGTGCGCCGCGACGGCATCGGCCCGCGCCGCGGCTATACTCGGGCACGCTCGGGCATCCGGCGGCGGGAGGAGACCGAGCCGGAGCGAGCGGGAGGCAGTGGAGGCAGAGATGACGCAGTCACACGCGGCATGGACGTGGGGAGTGGTCGGGCTCGTGCTGGCGGCGGCGACGTTCGGCGCGCCGGCCCCGGTCGGAGCACAGGAGACGCCGGCGGAGACCTGGACCGTGCCGCGCACGCCCGACGGCCAGCCCGACCTGCAGGGCGTCTGGGCCAACAACACCGCGACGCCCCTGGAGCGGCCGGAGGTCCTCGGCGACAAGGCCACGCTGACGGACGAGGAGCTGGCGCGGCTCCAGGAACGCTACGCGCGGCTGTTCGCCAGCGGCGAGAGCGACGCGGCGTTCGCCGACAGCGTGTTCGTCGCGGCCCTCAGCGAGCAGGAGTCGTTCTCGTCGCGCGACGCGACCACCGGCAACTACAACCAGTTCTGGCTGGTCGACCGGGACTTCGCCGACAACCGGACCTCGCTGGTCGTCGATCCGCCGAACGGACGCCTCCCGCCGCTGACGCCGGACGCCCAGCGCCGGGTCGATGCGCGCAGCGCCCACCTGGCCGACAACCCGGCGTCCTCGTGGACGGACCGCCGGCTGCAGGAGCGCTGCATCACCTTCGGCATGCCGAATCTCTTCGCGGGCTACAACAGCTACTACCAGATCATCCAGACCCCCGGCCACGTCGTCTTCCTGCACGAGATGATCCACGACGCGCGCATCGTGCCCCTCGACGCCGGGCCGCACGTCGACGACGCCATCCGGCAGTGGCACGGCGACGCGCGCGGCTACTGGGACGGCGACACGCTGGTGGTCGAGACCCGCAACTTCTCCCCCCAGGCCGACTCGCCGGCCGCCCTCTACACGCGGGTCCGCGGCTCCGCGGAACAGTTGCGCCTGGTCGAGCGCTTCACGCGCGCCGGCCCCGACACCCTGCGCCACGAGCTCACGGTCGAGGACCCCGGCACCTACACGGCGTCGTGGACGGCGATGATCCCGCTCGCCCGCAAGGACGAGCTGCTCTTCGAGTACGCCTGCCACGAAGGCAACATCGGCATGGAAGGCATCCTCGCCGGGCACCGGGCCGAGGAACGGGAGGCCGCGACCGGCGGGCGCTGACGCGGCACGCCGGTGCCGGAGCGCGCTGAACGGGCGCGCGACGAGCGATGCCGCGCATGGACGAGGAGGCGGCATGAGCCCGCGGAGCGTCCTCACCAGCGCGCACGACGAGCGGGTTCTGAACGAGAAGCGACGCGAGAGCGCGCGCCCGAGCGGCGGCCCGGCCACGCGAGTGCATCAGCCTCCGAGGGCCGGCGGCGCAGTCCCTACCCGGCCAGGAACACCTGTCACCCGGTCACCGGACGCTCCCTCCGGGGCGGGAACCGGACCGGGACCAAAGTCGACTTGGGGCGTTTGCGCCGGCAGCAGAGGGACGCCGTGCTGCTTGATGAAGGCTCGCCCTGTGTGGTTCTCGACGATCTTCGCAGCCGGGGTGGCAGCGAACGTATGCGTGGCTGCGTGAAACACTGAGAGACCGAGGTCCTGGAGTGCCTCGTCGCCTTCCAGATCGGATACAACGAGCCCATGTTCACGAAGCACGGACCTTGGAAGGTGCCGACCGTGACTCTTGAAGGTGGTGTGGTCGGAGAGCCAACCGGAAGCGGTCCGTGCTCGTTCGGCGCCGTCTGCGAGTCCGCGGAACATGTACGCCTCCAACCATGTGCCGACGAGCTCCCTGGACAGACTCAACGCCGATTCGCATTGAACCAATAGGTCCGGGCCGTACTGACCCAGCATCGGCAGCCATGCTGACAGCTTCGCCGGATCCGCGCATTCGCGCTGCGCCTTGTCGAATTGATCGAGGACGGCCTGTGCCGGGACGAAACGTGTCCCCAATTGGGTCGACACAAGAAGCTGCGGGTCGATCGGGCCCAGGAACGAGTGCTTGCCCATCATGATCTCGTTCGCGGCGCACGAGATCATGGTCGCCGCGGACATGGCCAGTTGCGGGACGATGACGCGAATGTGGTCGAACCGGGAGCGCAGGTAGGACACGATACCCTCGGCCGCTTCCGGTGAACCGCCTGGGCTGTGGAGAATCAGATCGAGCGTGGTGTCCTGCAGTCCCGACGTGACCTCCATCAGGGCATGGATGTCCTCGTCGTGGATCGACGTCAGCGCCGGTGGAGCGTCCTTCTGCAGCCAGCCCGAGGCGTAGAGAACCACGTTGCGGCGGGTGTGCCCGTGCAGTGCCGCGAGGTACCGTCGCCTGACCCCGTCGAAGTCCGGAGCGCCGCCCGAGGCAGCCGTCTGCGCCAGTTCCCTGAGGATCTCGCTCCAGATCGGCACGTCGGCTCACCGTTGATTGGCATGGTCGGTGGTCGTAATGCGACTCGGCTCACGGGTTGCCGCCCGATAGGCATCAAGCCCGTGATCGACTCGGCGCCAATCCTCGTAGACGCGCATGACTTCCCGGATGCCAGGACGATCGAGAGCCTCCTGGAGGAGTTCTGCCTGTGCCTGTTCGCGACTACGTGGCCGCGGATCTGCTTGGCGTCCAGCCATGGTGCCTCCTCGCAACCGCTGCCACGCAGAGCCCGTGGATCGTGCTCTGCTTATGCTCCACACACCACTCCATTCATCATGGCCGATTCCACCGCGAAGAGCAACAAGAACCGCGCGAGCCTCTGGCTGCCGGAGGTGCGGGATGCACCTGATTCACTCCTCGTCGAAGCCGTGCGACCGGAACTTCAGCGCCCGGCAGTTCTCGTCGAGGTCGGCGGGCCGAGCGTCAGGCCCTCATAGCGGCCCTGCGCGGAGACGCTGGTCGCATAGGCGACGCCGAGAATCCGCGCTTCGGCTCGGATCTCCGGATTCACGGGCGGCTGGCCGGCGAAAGATCAGCGGGCGGGGTGAAACGCTCGCCGGACGATCTGGACGCTGCGGTCGGGGTCGATCCCGCCGTCGAAGATCGGGCCGATGGGGATCGATTCGCCGGGTGCTCGACAGGCTCTCGAACTCGCCGGGTAGTACGGGTCAGCGCTTGAGGCCCAGGTCGGGATTGACGCCGCGCAGGAGTTCATCCAGCGACTCCAGGGTGCTCGATTCTACGTCCTTCACGCCGGCCCCCAGCTTCACGTCGAGGCGGAACTCCAGGGGCAGGCCGGCGGCGGCCTTCACGATGTCGGGCAGCGCGTCGACGAGGTCCTGCAGGGCGGCGGGATCCAGCACGGCGGACGATCCGTACCCGGCCGGCGGCTTCGCGCCGGTCGGCGTGAGCGGCGTGACGGAGGCCGGGTCGAAGTCGACGGGGGGCCGCAGCGAGACCGCTCCCGCGGCGCCCACGTCGCAGGGCCAGGCGCCGCTGCCGGGCGTGGTCTCCAGCCAGCGGGACGCGAGGGCGTCCTCGACCGCGCGGCGGAGCACGGTCCAGGGAATGGCGCGGCCCTCCTGCGCGGCCAGGGCGACGGAGAGGGCCAGGACGTTCGCCTCGCCGGCCTGCCAGGCGTCCGGCGCCGCGTCCGGCATGAGCCGCTGCACGGGCAACGGGTCGAGCGGCGGCCGCAGCGTGGCGGCGGGCGTCAGGACCCCCGCCGGCAGCGGCTCGCCCTGGAAGCTGGCCGGGCCGTTGAGGAGCCACAGGCGGCCCTGCCCCACCGCCTCGGCGACTGCCGCCTCGACGGCCCCCGGCGGGCATGCCGGGATGTCGAGCGGTTCCTCGTAGCCCTCGCGCGGCGCCATGACCGTCCGGCCGCCGGCGAAGTAGTCGAGCGCGGCGGCTACCGTGATCGACTCGCTGGTCCAGAGCTCGGGCAGCACCCCCGGCAGCAGGACGCCCGGATCGAGGTCGGACAGGGTGGCGCCGCCGGGCAGGCGGAGCTCCAGGGCCGGCTCCGCGCGGGACGCCTCGTCGACCGGCGTCCGCCACCAGGTCCGGGCCGTGCCGTCGGGGCGGAGTAGCGACGCCACGAACAGGCCGTCCCGCACGCCGCGGTCGATGGTGGCCAGGATGTCCTGCGCCCGCAGCATCTTGGGCAGCCGGGGGTGTTCGGCGAACGCGCCCGCGAGGTCCTTCACGCGGCGTGACGGCTCGTCCTGGCGCCACAGGTCGTAGGGTCCGCCCGGCAGCAGCGCCTCGGCGTTGATGGCCGTCTCCTGGATGCGCGCCCGCCGGTCGGCCTTGACCGTCGCGAACAGCGGGTCGGAGCCGACGGTCACGCGGAATGCCTGCACCTCGTTCTGCGGGTTGATGGCCACGACGATCGTCCACGCCTGGCGGATGGCCTCCGGAATCCGCCGGCGGGCGTCCTCGGTCCAGGTCGCCAGCATCTCCTCGCGCACGGGATCCTGCGGCTGCCCGCGAAGCTGGTGCTGGACGTCGTCCCAGCCCAGGTACTCGCGGACGCGCGTCCGCGCCACGTCGAGACCGTCGGGCGACGGGGCCACCAGCACGACGGCGTTGCGCCGGACGCGGAGGCGGTCCGGGCCGGTGGTCTCGGCGAGGAAGCGGCGCGCCGTACGGCTCGGCCGGCCGGCGCTCGACACCGCCGCGGGCGGCAGGACGGCGAAGTGGAACTCGCCGTCGTCCTCGACGTCGCGGGGGCGCTCCGGCAGCATGTGCACGCGCGCGCCAAAGGCCCGCGTCCCGTGCGTCAGGCTCTTCGTGGCGCGGACCTCCGCGAGCAGCTTCACCTCGACCGCCTCGGCCGAGACCCGGTTGGTGCAGGCGTCGTGGTGCATCTGCTTCAGGTTCGGGCGGTTGCCCAGGCGCCACGCCTTCGGCAGCGGCGCGCGTTCGCCGTCCGCCGGCAGCTCGTTCCCGAACTCGTTCTCGTCCAGGAACCACGACAGCTCCGCCCAGCGCCGCAGCGCCTGCTCCAGCTCGATGCGGTCGGGGCGGTTGGCGCCCACCAGCGCGATCAGCTCCCGGGTCTGCGCCTTCTGCCCGATCGGCTGCGACGCGAGGAACACCGTGCAGACGGCCTGCTCGACTTCGCGGCCCCGCAGCCCGGCCTGCTCGTCCTGGATGGCCCGCGCCTTGGCCAGCTCGCCTTCGAGGATCGCCGCCCAGTCGTGCCCGCGGCTCTCGGTCGCCTCGCGGGTCGCGACACCGGTCAGCTCGCGCGCCGCCTCCGCGATGCCCTCCCGGTCGGGCGCCGGCAGGAAGACGTTGGGGCCGACCAGGGGCGACGTGTCCCAGGGCTCGGCGTCGCGCAGCGCGATGGCGAACGTCCGCAGGATGCCGCGCGTCCGCTGGAAGCGGTCGAGCTGCGTCCAGCGCACGTAGAGGAGGTCGGTCAAGTCGGGATGGAACGGGTAGCTGCGCGCAAACCGCCGTTCGACGTTCTTCCGGTCCTTGCGGACGGCCTCGTCCACGGCGGCGAGGTTGCCGACCGCCTTCGTCACGTGGGGCAGGAAGGCGTCCGAGTCGGCAATCGAGACCGGCGCGAAGAAGCGGCGCCGTAGCACCTCGGCCACGTCGTCCTTCTGGACGGGCTGGACGCCCTCTTCCTTCTGCCGATTGAAGACCTCGGCAATCGCGGCGCTGATCGCCTTCCCGGTCTCGTCCCTCTTCTCCAGGTCCGAGGCGAGCAGCGACGCCACCAGCGCGCACCGGTCGACCTTCGTCACCGCCTGGCACAGGTACTGGAAGAAGTCTACCAGCCGGCCGCGCCACCCCTCGTCCACGGCCACCTTGCCGCGCGCGAACATGAGCACTTCATCGATGAGCACCAGCGTCGCCAGCCCCTCCGCCTGGGGCCGCGACAGCAGATCCACCAGCAGCGGCTCCGCCGGCGCCGTCTCGCGTTCGGCGTCCCGCCCCTCCGCGTGCAGCGCCCGCACCCCGGCCGGCCCGGCGATCTGGAACGCCAGCACGCTCCACGGATGCTTCAGCCACCGCACCTCGCCGCCCGGCCCGCGCACCTCCATCCCCTTCTCGACGTCCAGCTTGTCGAAGGCCAGCGCCGCCACCCGCGCCGGCGGCAGCGGCGCCCCGACGTCCGACCGGAACTGCTCCACCGCCGGCAGGTCCGGCAGCCCCGCCGGGTCGTGCGCCAGGTGCCGCAACGCCACCAGCGTGTGCGTCTTCCCGCCCCCGTAGGTCAGCTCGAGCTGCCGCACCGCCTTCGTGTTCCGCCCCGCGAGGCGCAGCACGACGTCGCGCGCCAGCTCGCGCAAGGCGAAGGTGGGATACGTCAGAGCGAAGAAGCGCGCCGGATCCTCGTAGATGGGGCGCGCCCCGCGCTGCATCACCACGTCGTGCAGGTCCGCGGCGAAGTCGGCCAGCGACAGCTCGCCCGTGCGCACGTCGTCGCGCAGCTTCACGACGCGGTGCCACGGGGTCCAGGGGAGTTTCTCGGGCATGCTGCGTATCTCTGCTCAGTTGCGGCGCACGATGGCTTCGAGCCGTCGGGCCAGCGCGTCGAAGTCCTCCGGGCACTTCCGGCGGATCGCGTCGATCCGGCGCGCCGCCTCTGCGGCCAACTCACCCCGTCCGCCGCCAGGTCCGCCATCGACGCCGCGTTCCTTCGCCAGAACATCGAAGTACCGCTCCTTGACCTGTACCTCGGTCCGCACGTCCGCCCAGTTCCAGTCCGCGGGGAGCTTCAATCCAGCCAACGCCCACGTCTCGATCTCCTCCCACGCCTCGGCACCAAGGAAGCGGTCGCCGAACTTCCCTTGGAGTTGATCGAGACGTTGCCGCCGGCCCGTGTCACCGTCGAGGTCGATGCACAGGATGATGACCTGCACGCCGCCGCGGTAGCGGTCAATGATCTCGGCGACCCTGTCCGACTTCAGGGCCTCGCCGACGCCGCCGAGTAGTGGATTCTGGCAAACCCGCACCGTTGCCCGCGGCTTGCCCAGCGAGGCCAGCAACCGTTTGACGAGCGGCTTCAGGAGAAACTGGTCCTTGCGGAAATCCTCCGGCACGACGAGGACCTTCATGCGTCAGAATCCCCTGCGTCTTCAGAAAACGCCACCATGTCCTCCATCCAGCCGCCCGCCAACAGACGTCCCAAGCCCTGGGACGTTCGCAGCCTTGCGGCGTCCGGCAACTTCGCTACCGGACGGATGACGGCGTTCGTTGCCGTCTCCGCGCGGCAAACCACAGAGGTATGCCGGAACGTCGAGTCGTTGACCGAGGTCAACAACGCGGGCGCGTGCGTCGTGGTGACGACCTGCACGCCTCCCGCAGCCGTCTGCTTCTCGATGAGCTCCAGCAGTAGCCACTGCCGCGCTGGATGAATGCCGTTGTCGATCTCCTCGAAGAAGTAGAACCCCGGATCGTCCGCTAGCAGCGCCGCGAGCATCGCCAGGAAACGTAGCGTGCCGTCCGACACGCTGTGGGCCGAACACGTCCCGCCACCCTTCTCGATCACGACAAGTTGAACCAGACCGGTCACGCGGTCCGCCAGAAACTTGAAGTCGTCGACATCCATAGGCGTAAGCGCCCGAACCCAGTCGATCAGACTACGCCGACGATCCGGATCGTCGCAGATCCGACGCAGTACAGTCGGCAGATTCTCGCCTCCGTCGCCCAGGATGGTCTGTCCGGGAAACGAGGCTTGCCGCATGCGGTCCGGAACCAGGTCCAGAAAGCGCATGCTCGCCAGCGTGTCGATGACGCGCTGGGCCTCCTCCTTGTGGGACTTGGCCAACCACTTGTACTCGTGGACCTGCGTCAACGCCGGCTGGCCCGCACGCACCGCGACCGAGTATCCGAGCTTACGCTGCGAGCCAGTCTTCGCCATGCGAAGAGAGAGCCGCGTGTCGTCGTCCCGCGCCGGCGGCTCCGCGTACGGCGGGTGACTCGAATAGACGGGCTCCAAGCCCCCAGTCCAGAGTTCCTCTCGAACCACCCGGAACCCGCCGGGCTCGGCGCCCGGCGACACCACGATGTGATATCGCACGCTGGTGCGATCCAATTGCAGCCGGACCTCCAGCGCGAACCCGTGTGGAGTCTCGCCGTTCGTCACGCGGCCGATCTCTTTCGGCGCGCCGCGGATCCCCTGCCACTCAGCCTGCCCCCCCGGTCCCCACCTACCGCCGAGAATCTCCGTCAGGGTGTAGCCGCGGCCAATTCCGTGCAGGAATCGGAACGCATCCCGGATGTTGCTCTTGCCGCTCGCGTTCGCGCCGACAATCACCGTGAACGGCCCGACGCGAAGCGTCTCGTCGGCGAAGTTCTTGAAGTCGACGAGCCGAAGGGACGTGATCATCGTTCTATCTCCCGCACGCCCCGGCGCAGCGGCGCGACGTGGCGGCAGCGCGGCCAGCGGAATCTCTGCGGCATGTCACGACGCCCGCTACGGCTCCGTGCGCTCAGGCGGTCTCGAATTGCAGCGCCGAGAGGTCAAGTCTGCTGGACCGCTTCGAGAGATAGAGCATCTCCACTCCCACCACTTCGTTCGACGCGTTGTAGTCGAGCATCACCCCTGGCGAGACCTCCTCGGAATCGACGATTTCGGAATCGTCCAGACGCAGATAAAGAGCGTCAGCTCCCTTGTCCACATGCAGCTTCATGGTTTCATCCTCGCGTTCCGGTCGAAGAACACGCTCACCACCCGCCAGGGCGTCTTCCGTGTGTTTACGACGACGCGCAAGGCGCGGCCGGCCCGTTCCGGGATCGGGCGGAAGAATCGCTCCAGCTCCGGGTCGTTCGAATCGAGCTTGCGTAACGTCGGTTCCTGTACTGCGCGCTCAACCCACTCCGCGGCAATCCCTCGCTGCTTCATGACTTGCACGGCGTGTCTCGTGAATTCCAGTGCCGCGGCCTTGTGGGTCACCGATCTCTGCTCACTGAACGTCGGCGCGGCGCTGTTGCCGCACCCAGGCTGCCGGGTCGTCGTCCCAATCGTGGCCGATATCCGGCAACCCGCCGAGCGCGGCCTCGATGTCGTCCCAACGGCGTTCGTTGTCAAGACCGCGCTGGATCAGTTCGCTGATGAACGCGCTGCGCCGCCGGGGACCCCCGCGACGGTCGATCTCCGCGACCAGAGCGTCTGCCAACGCTATGTGTAAACGCATGGGCTCAAGACTAGCACCCGTGCACACGAAGCACGTGGGTCATGCTCTCTCGCTGAGTCGCGGCAACGTCGGCTGCCGCGCGGGCGCGACGCCGCTCTGCGCCGCGACGTGGTTCGAGAGCGATTCGAGGATCGCCCGTTCGTCCGAACCCGCGTCGGAGAGCTCGATGAGCGCCTGCAGGAGGCGGGCGAAAGCGAGTGGTGCTTCAGGCCGCGGTCGTCGAGGTAGTCGTTGACGGCGGCCTCCACGCCGCCGTGCCAGAGGTGCATCAGCCGTTGCGCCTGATCGATCAGCGGCGCAGGCGGCCGTCCGGCAGCGGGAAGTCGAGCGACTTCGCGGTTCGCCGGTTCCAGGGCTTCAGCGCGACCCGGCTCCCGGCGCGGCCGGATCCCTCCGCCGCGCCGCCGTCCTCGTCGGGCGTGGGGGCCGACGCGAAGCGTCTCGTCGGCGAAGTTCTTGAAGTCGACGAGCCGAGGGGACTTGATCACGGCTCGATCTCCTGAGCTCGCTCTTGTCCGGCCGGAATCGCTTCTTCCGGTGTTCGAGGCAGCCCCTGGCGCTGTAGGTAAAGGCCGAACCGTTGCTGCATCCTGGTCAGGTACGGATGCAGCAGGCGGCCAATGCGGCGATTCCGCCATTCGGAAAACGGTGCGACATGAAGCGTGCGGAAATCGAACCGCAGACTCCTTCCCTCGTCCACGGAGAACGCGATGCTCTCCCAGACGCGCTCTTCGAAATGCCCGTTCCTATAGCGCTTGCGCACTCCGTCCTCCGTCATGGCCTTCCCTTGGACAAGATACAGATCGACGTCGTTCACCTCCGTTCGGCCCCTCGGTACACAGTCACAGTCCGGTCGCAGATTCAGCCGGTATCTCCCCTGCTGATCTCGAAACATGTCCCCACACGCGATCTCGTCCGCCGGCAAGACTCCGCCCTTCCTGGTGCTCGTCTCGCCGATCAGCGCTCGAAGGTCTTCGCCCCGGACACCATCCGCGGGCTTCCCAAGGACCTCCGCCTCAAACGCGCTCGTCGGCATTCGCCCCCGCAGACTGTCGTTGATCAGGTGCGTCAGCGACGGGCTCGGATCCACGCCGTCGTCCGCGTACGCCTTCCAGAACACCCGCGGCCAATCCGGGCTCCTCGTGTACATCGAACCGAACAGTTCCCTCTTTGCGCCCTGGAAGACGCAACTCCATGTCTTCAAGGCGTACACCGAGGCGTTCCGACGAACCCACCGGTCAATGGCGTCGACGTCGAGCGCCCCCTCCGTCAGAAGATCGGCCTTGTTGCGAACGAAAACGAAGCTCTTCTCCGGTGATTCCGCCGGGTACACAGCCTCCGGCAACCTGCCCGCGACGTCCTCGACGCTCTCGTTGGTGAAGATGAAGACCGGAACGAAATAGTCCTTCGCCCGTTCCAGGAACCGGAGGTTGCTCGCAACGCCGGCTTGCTCCAAGTGCTCGGCGCCCGGCGGCCACAACCGCCAATCCAGCAGGATGAAGCTCGCCGCCTGCAGCAGTCCGGGCCACGTGTTCTCCGGAGGCATCGCGCTTGCCTTGTAGAACGGCAAGTTCCACTCCGTTTCGAGTTGGCTGACGATCCGGAAGATCGGATCGCCGTCGTCACCCGCCTCGCCTCGATCCGCGGCCGCCCCGTCGAATGCGTCGTCGATCACGACAGCGATGCCTGTCATCAGCTCCTTGAGGTCCATCAGGCATCCTCCTTCACCAGACTGACGACGAAGTTGGCTCCCGACAGTACTCGTCGCTGTTCGTCCGCCGTCTCGATGCGGTAGCCGTGCCGCTCCAGGAGCTGCCGTGCGATGTACAGGCCCAGGCCGCGTCCCTCCTGCCCCTTGCCGGAGTAGAAGGGCTCGAAAATGTACGGCAGGTCGTCGGCATCGATCCCGGGGCCGCTGTCCGAGAAGACCAGCTCCCCGTGGTCGGCATCCACGGTGACGCAGATCTGCCGTGTCTCCGCCTCGACGCTCTCCAGCCAGTAGCAGGCGTTGTCGAACAGGTTGATCAGGACCTGCATGATCACGCCGTCGGTCGTGCTGGCCGTCAGGGGCGACTTGCCCACCGTGACTTTCCGGTAGCGGACTTGCCTCTGGTCCATCCACGTCCGGTAGATCTGATGGATCCTGTCTAGCAGCGGTTCGACCTTGAGCACCTTCCTCCGCCGGCGAGACGACTTGAACAGAACCTGGATGTCCTTCATGCCGTCGGCGATCTGCTGCAACACGCCGACCAGCATGTCCGCCTGCTCCTGGACCTCGCCGCCGGCCGGCCGCGCGGCCCTGGCGAGCTGTCGCGCGACGTCCTGCGCACGATTCATCAGGAGCATGATGTCGTGGGACGCCATCTCCACGGACAGCCCGACGCCGGCCAGGTCCTCGGCCGTCTCGGCGCGGTGCGACAGATGCGCCCTCTCCCGCTCGTACGCCGCCGTCACCTTGGCCACCTTGCGAGCCTGGGTCGCTTGCCCCGACCTCGACAGATCCTCCTGCAGGTCCGCCAGACGCCGCGCGACCGCGGCGTCGCGCGCGGTCCGGGCCGCGTCGCGTTGGCGTTGCTTCTGCTGATAGCGAGCGAATGGATACTGCTTGACGTAGGACAGGAAGAGTTGCACGAGAAAGATCAGATCCTCGGCGGCGCCGCCCGTCTCGATCAGTCCTTCCCGGTTGGTCTTGTCCCTCAGTTTCGGGTTGCCCTTCTGCGTGATGTCGATCCAGCCGATGAGCTGGTCGTTGCTGAAGAAGTCACCCGCTCGCCCGGTGCCACGGGTCACGTCGATCTTCAGCCAGTCGTCATCCGGATCGCCGTACGGGTAGACCCGCACTTCGTCCCGGTACAGGTAGATACGGTGGTCCTTGAGTCGGTTCTTGTCGCCTTGCGTGAGCATGTACCGGCCGTCGATGCCCCGGGCGAAGTCGAAGACGTAGAATTGGAACGCGAAGTCGCCGCAGGCGTATTCCGTCTCCGCCGGAAAGAGCTTCCTCGTCTGAGTCCCCGCCCGGTCATCAGCCCTGCCGAAGCGCTGCCGCCACAGCCACAGGCCGGTGATACCGGAATCGCGTAGACCGACGTCCTGCGGAACGTCACCGATCCGGAAAGAGAAGGCGTCCTCCGACGAGCGAAACCCGCCCCGGACGTCCAGCACCGCCTTGTCTTCGATCAGAGTCTTCAGCGATTCGATCTCGTCGGCAGCGACTCCTCTCGGCCTGCCGTTGCAGGCGATGGCGATCTCGAGACGATCCCGCGCTTCGCGGCGCGTGAGTCGTGACACCGGGTCCGTCAGATTGGAGACGTCCCGGCACAAGTCCCTGATGATGGCGTCGTTCCAGACGCCCTTCAGGTCCCGAATCTCGATGACCGTGCCATGCTCCGCGCCCCGCAGCTTCTCGGGTCTGGCCTGCCGGCAATCGACGGTGATCTGATCGAGGAAGATCTCCTTCGGCTCGTCGTTCTCCGAAACGAAGTCGTCGTCGAACCGGGAGAAGTCGTAGGTCAGAATTGTCTCGAACGCCGCGTCGGGCTGGCGCGTCGTGACCTTGATCACCCTGCCCAGCTTCAGAATCGCGAAGCGGCCGATGCCCTTCTCGCCCTGGACTACCCGTTTCTTGCCGGGCGTCCTCCCGGTTCCCCGTCGCTTGTCCAGGAGCTTCTGGGGCGCAGCGGGGTTCATCCAGCCGGTTCGTACCCTGTCGATTGACATGCCGGCGCCGTCGTCGCGCACGACGATACGCGAGTTCTCGTCATGCGTCATGTCGTCGCGGAAACCCTCGAACCGTACTTCGACGCGGTCGGCGTCCGCATCGTAGGCGTTCTTGATCAGCTCCACCAGTGCGATCCGCTCGTTCTTGATCAGTTGATCGCCGAGCATCGTCAGCAGCCGGGCGTAGGGGCGGAACGGCAGCGCCTCCGACGTCACGACCGGCTCCCGATGACGACGAACTCCTCGCCGTACACCCTGCGTTGCGTCCCGTCCCGCGTGAACCGCCCGCGAGGGTCCCGGTACGGCGTCATCGTCTTCCAGGAAACCTTGCGGGGGATGCGCTCGACGTCGCGGAAGCCGGCTCGTTCCATGTACGCCGCGAGGTGCCCGGCGTTGTCGATCCGTACGTCCTGGTACTGCGTGTTGCCGATCACGAAGACGGCCATGCCGCCGACGTTCAGCATCCGGCGGCACTTGGCGACCGCCTTGTCCATGTCGAGGAAGTACCGCGCCACCGAGTGGGCCTTGCCCCGGTCCTGGCGCAACAGGTTGCGGTAGGTCTCGTGAACCGCCTTGCCGAGCGCCGCGACGGCCTCGGCGTCCGGCGCGGGCACCTTGTACTGGTTGCCGAGCATGTCCTTCCGCAGGGTGCGATAGTCGGATGCGTAGCCCAGCCACAGCGCGGAGAGCTGATGGATGTCGGCGTAGTCGTACGACGTCACGTACGGCGGACTGGTCACGATCAGATCGGCTCGACAGCTCGGCGCCGCCGGGGCCAGGAAGTTGCGCCGCCGGATGTGGACTCTCGGGCGGTGGCCAGGGCGTCGGGCCTGCTCACAGGCTCGTCGCATCAGCGCGAACTGATCGGTGAACGCCTCCAGCACGTCACGCGGCGACTTGTCGGGGTCGAGCTGGGCCTTGATGGACTTGGTCAGCCATCGCGAGGTCGGCTTCAGGATGTTCGAGAAGCCGCACAGGAAGAAGCTCCGGTAGAAGCTCGTGGCGGGAACCTGTTCCCGTATGGCTCGGCGGAGACGGAGCAGGTCGCCGATGCGGCGGTCGTCGAACCAGTAGCGAATCCGCTCGTTGATGCCTTCGCGGTCCTTCGGAGACGGCCGCGTCCGGCGAAATCCCTCCTCGATGGCCTTGAAGTAGCGCTCCAGCACGTCGTCGCGGTAGTCGCGCGTCTTCACTCTCGCGATCAGGGTGGCGACGGGGTTGATGTCGCACCCCCAGAAGTTCTTCCCGTTCCGCTTGGCTTCGACCGCGGTCGTGCCGCACCCGCAGAAGACGTCGGCGACGACCTTGACCTCCACGCCCCGCTCCTTGGCGTACTGCAGGGCCGTCGTGGTGATGAAGGCCGGGAACTTGGCCGGGTAGCTGTGAATCCGGTGGATCGGAGCCTCTCTGCGGTCCCTGGAGCCGCCGAAGTCCCAGCGCGACGCCGAATCGTGGGACGCACTCGCACCCTTCGGTGTCGGTGGCTTGGGTGCGTGGACCGACGTGAGCAGGCTGGCCATGAGTTCAGTTGCGCGGGGCGCGTAGGCGCGGCGCTGTCGCCGCGCCTACGCGGTCGGCGCTCAGGCTGTCTCGAATTGCAGCTCCGATAGGTTCAGCCTGCGGGACCGCTTCGAGAGATGGAGCACTTCCACTCCCACCACTTCGTTCGACGCGTTGTAGTCGAGCATCACCCCCGGCGCGACCTCCTCCGAATCGACGATTTCGGAATCGTCGAGACGCAGATGGAGAGCGTCGGCTTCCTGGTCGACGTGCAGCTTCATGGTCTCCGTCCTCGCGTTCCTGTGGAGGCGCGCTTTCACCCCCGGGCACCCGCAGGGAACGTGGCAACACGATCCCGATCCCCTCCGCGACGGCTACCCGCTCCGGACGCGCGAGCCCGCGGCCCCGGAACCCGGCAACGTAGCACGCGGCGGGCGCAGCGTCCATTCCGGCCCGTCATGGTCTCGGTCCGAGCGGCTGCAACGTCGGTTGCTGCGGGCGCGCGACGCCGCTCTGCGCCGCGACGTGGTTCGAGAGCGATTCGAGGATGGCCCGTTCCTCGGAGCCCGCGTCGGAGAGCTCGATGAGGGCCTGCAGGAGGCGGGCGAAGAGCGAGTGGTGCTTCAGGCCGCGGTCGTCGAGGTAGGCGTTGACGGCAGCCTCGACGCCGGCGCGCCAGAGGTGCATCAGCCGGTGCGCCTGGTCGATCAGCGGCGCGGGGCGGCCGTCCGGCAGCGGGTAGCCGAGGGACTTCGCGGTTCGCCGGGTCCAGGGCTTCAGCGCGACCCGGCTCCCGGCGCGGCCGGGGCCCTCCGCCGCGCCATCGTCCTCGCCGGGGGCGGCCTCGTCGCCCTCGTCGCCCTCGTCCCCATCCGGGTCGGCGCCCGAGTCGCGCCGGCCGCGGGACAGGACGTCGTGGCGCTCGGTCAGGTCGCGATCGGACAGGTTGCAGGAGAGCGCGTAGAGGATGCAGGCGCCGGCCGGGGCGTCGCCCAGGCCGAAGTCGAAACGGTGCAGCAGGTAGTAGGTGGTCACGTCGTCGAGGCCGGCGGTGGCCGAGGCGCCGCCGTCGCGCGTCAGCACCCGGCCGACGACGAAGTCGACGACGAAGCGCCGCACCTCCCGCAGGAACTCCGACACGGTCAGGAACCGGCCGGGCGCGTCCGCCTTCTTCACGACCGGGAACTTCGAGAACGCTTCCAGCGCCGGCCCGGTCGCCGCCCACACGAAGTCGGGGCCGCGGATGCCGGCGTCCCAGAAGTCGCGAAGCCGCTGCGTGATCTTCGCGCGCATCTCGGCGAGGACCGCCGCGTCCCAGCCGGCGCGCGTCGCGGGTCGCTTGCGGCAGACGATCCAGATGGAAGAGGCCAGCGCCGCGGACGACATCGCGCGCGTTCGCGCCAGGCGTTCCGTCTGGATCGGCCACGAGCCGTCCACCACGAAGCCGGCCCGGATGAGGGCCGAGACCAGCGTCTCCCAGGCGTCCGGCGACTTGTTGGCGAAGACGATCACGAGACGGCCGTCGTCCCGCAGCGCCGCGCAGAATCGGGAGAAGGCCCGCGCCATCCCGTCCTCGTAGTTCCGCTTGGACGCCGCGCGGTCGCCGCCGAAGCGGGCCGCGTCGTCGATCAGCTCCCCGTCGTTGGCCGCCGCGTCCCACTTCGGACCGAGCGGGGCGTCGAAGGCCCGGTCGACCTCCGGCGACAGTCCGCGCAGGGCGCGCCGCAGCCAGACGTGGAAGAAGTCCATCAGGTCCGAGTAGGGAATGGCGTCGTAGTACGGCGGATCCGTGCAGATCAGATCGAAGCGGTCGTCCCCGTCCGCCGCGTCGGCGGTGGGGTGTGGTTCGACCGCGGACTGCCGCAGCACGGCGGGTGCGGGGGCGTGGTTCACGGCGGCGAGCAGGTGCTCGCAGACTTCGGCCGTCCACTCGACGGCCTGGATGAAGCCGCCGGTGGTATCCGTGAGCGGACACGCTTCCACGAAGTCCCAGACCATCGGCAGCGCGAAGCGCGCGAACGTGCTGCGGATCTTCTCGGGGTCGTTGGTCCAGGTCGCCAGCGTGCTCCCGCGATCGGCCAGGCGGCTGATCGTCGGCGACAGAGTGGCGACCACCGTCTCCCGCCACGCCTCCGGCCAGTCGGCCATCGTCTCCGGAAGACGGCGCATCTCCTGAACGAACGTGCCCAGGGCCAGGAGCTGCCGGTTCGTGAAGAGGGTGCGCCATCTGTCGAAGCCGTAGCGCGGAACCCGCATCCCCAGATGCTCCGCCTTCGGCGTCTGCTCGTCGGGCAGGCCGAACGGTATCTCCGCGTAGAGCGCCTCCAGCTCCGCCTCCTCCACTCGGGCCGCCTGCAACTCCAGCTCCGTCGGCAGCCGGTACTCCTTGCCGCGCGGCCCGTCGACGACGACCGCGGTCATGACCTCGCCCAGCCGCCCGGCGCGGCCGTCGAGGCGAAGGTCCTGCATCGTCAGGATGGCCCGGCAGAGGGGACACTGCGCGCCGGACCGGCTCATCGTGCCGGCGCCGACCCGCCGGTCGTGCTCGCGCCGCTCCGCCGCGTTGCCCTCGCCCCGCGGCACGTCGACCTCGACCCCGAACACGACGCCCGTGCCCTCCGCGTTCGGCGTCATCGCCAGCCGCACGCGCTTGGCGCCCTTCCTGGCGAGCCATGCCGTCTTGAGCAGCGGCACGGTCGCGCGGCACCCCTTGCAGCGGGCCGTGCGCGCCCACAGGTAGGCGACGGTCGGCGTCGCCACCCAGCGCGGGTTCCGCGGGTCCATCAGGTAGACGGCGTCGCACTCCGCGTTCAGCGGCGCGACATCCGGATTGCCGTCCTCGTCCGGCACCAGCAGCGTCTCCGGCCGAGGCGCGAACGGCCGGCCGCCCGGCTTCAACGCCCGATACGCGGCGTAGGTCGGATAACGCGAGGCCAGTCGCCGCCGCGATTCGCGCAGCACCCACCGTCCCCACGCGCGCACCTGCCACGCGAGATCGGCCTCCAGCACCGGCGCGGAATCGAGCAGCCGCGGCTCCGTCTCGCGGTCCTCGCCCAGACCGAGGTCGGCCAGCTCCCGCTTGACGGCCCGCCCTTTCACGCCCCGCGCCTTCAGAAAGGCGGCCACGAAGTCGCCGTCCCGCAGCGCGAAAGTTGGCAGGGGCCGCATCTCCCCCGCCAGCCGGCGCGGGTAGTCGAGCGTGCACTTCAGGATGAACCACGCCACCGGATTGAGATCGACGGCCGTGACCTCGCAACCGAGCCGCATCGCCTCCAGCGGGATTGCGCCGCCACCGGCGAACGGGTCGAGCACCCGCGGTGCGCGTCCGTTCCAGGCGTCCCGAATCCGCCCCCGGAACCAGTCCAGGTCCTTCCCGTTCGGCCCCGGCGTTGGCGTCCGCCCCGGCGCGGGCTTCGGCGCCGCTGCCGCCTGCTTCCGTGCCCAGTGCAGGATCCCGCCCTGCGTCTTGCGCCTCCGTCTGGCCACCGTCCGCCCGCCGACGCGCTCGTCCTCGACCGTCTCGACCACCCGGCCCGCCATCCGCCGGTAGATCGCCGTCCGCTCCCGCGCGTTGCCGGGATCCGGCAGCAGGGTCGCGATCAGCGCCGCCCGGCACGCCGCCAGCGGACGCCGCGCCGGCCAGATGTGCAGCGTCGAAATGTGCCCGTGCCGCACGTTCTTCTCATGCACGGAGTCCAGGGACACCTGCTCCAGGGGGAACGCGACCTCAATGAGGCGCTTGGCGTTCAACCGTCCTCACCCGCGATGTGCTTACGCCACAGATAGCTGGCGAACGATGCGCAAGCACCCAGCATGAACACGGCCTCGTCCCGCCCCACCGCCGCATTTGGCTGGTCGAGCAGCGCATGGCGAATCCCCTGTTCGTCCGACGCGTATCCGTAGAGCTTGCTGAACCCCTCCTTGAGTGCCGGGCGCAACGCCCCGCGTCGCTCGAGTGACTTCAGCGCCGGCCCCAGCGTTCTTCCTGCTCCCGGGTCCACTTGCCGGGCCACGGACTCGACGCTGTGAATGCTCTCGCGCACCCCTCCCGCCCAGTCACGTCGGTTGATGCACGCGGAAGCCCTGCGCAAGTGCTCCGCGCTGCCGTGCAGACCGGCTTGTTGCAGTGCTTGAATGGACTCGACAATCGCGTTCCCCTCCTCCGGTGTAACGGCAGGCAGAATCGTCGGCGGTGGCCCGATGTCGATCGTGTATGCCAGCCTACACACTTCGAACGTGCGCTTCATCTGGCCTACGAGTTTGCGTGGGCATAGGCGTTGCCGCAGAACGAACTGGACGAGATCAAACACTCTGTTGAACGGCTGTGTCTCGACATATTGGCGAAGTTCCCTGCAGATGGGCCAAAAGTCCGTACGCCAGTCGTCCAGAGACTTGACGAAGTACCCCATGTGCACCGCCCGCAAGACATGCACCCAGTTACCACCAACCCATGGCCCGTAGCCCATGTTGCTGGTTTCCATCGACTCATCGAGATCGGCATAGAGCAGATTCCAGATCTGTATCCTCGCCTCGCCGGGCAGTTCCTCCAACTTCAACTGCGTCGGAATCTCCTCGTAGCCCTGCGCTTGGGAGAAGCTGTATCGTGCGTCGTCCACGTTTACCACCCTCGCGTCCAAGGGACGCATCCCTGAAGCTGCCCCGCCGTAGTCCGCTCGCAACGCCGACGGTGAAGGCAACACTGGCGTTCTCACCGTCGCCACCCTATCCGCACGCTCTCCCGCGCGCCGCGCCGCCCGGTGCATAGCGGCTTCCGCGCCAACGAGGTCTGAATCGCGCGAAGATTCCATCGTACTCCGGCGTCGTGTACTCACTCTCGACTCCCTTCCGCGACCAGTATCGGCGCGCCGCCCGAGTTATCGTACACAGCCCAGGCGTCCACAAGATCGCGGTAGATCTCCTCGAAGTTACGCCGGCCCCTATCGAATCGTCGTCGAATTACTGCCTCCGGCACGTCGTGGCCTCCCTCGGACACGCGTTGCGCGACACGCGCGACCGCGAGCTCCGGTGTGGGCAAGCGCAGGAAGAAGAGCTTCACCTTGTAGCCCCGGGCCCGCCACCGGGGAATTCGGCGCGCATGACTGCGCCCGCTCAATGTCGTCTCGAAGGCGAAGCTGCGTCCTCGCCGCGTATGCTCCTCGATCTGTCTCAGCATCAGTCGAGCCGCCTGGACGACGACCTGCCCCGCACCAAGAGGGTTCAACCCTGCCGCAATGAGGTCCGCGTTGACGAAGATGGGGCAGTCGGCTTCGTTCGGCAGGAACTCGGTCGCGAACGTCGTCTTGCCGGCGCCGTGCGGTCCCGCAATCACGAGCACCCTCTTGTCGACAGTCTTGGTCACGTGCGGGCGAGTCCCATCTCCTCCAAGAACCGCGAAGGTCGCTTGGGCCAGCCGAAGTACGAGTCCGCGTACGTCAGCGTAAGGCTGGACTGCGCGCGCGTGATCGCAACTAAACAGTTCCGCCGCTCCTCTTCGAGCGCGTGCGGGCCGCCCTGTACCGCCTGATACGAGGGCAACTGTTCCTCCGCCAGACCGGTCAGGTAGACGTGCTGAAACTCCTTGCCCTTGGCGAGGTGGATCGTCAGACACTGCACGTCGGTCGCGCGCGGCGGCCGCGACTTCTGTCGCAGGTCGATCTGCTGGAGAAACTGACCGAGTGGCGGATCGGCTCCGAGGTGGTGTCGGATCTCGCGCGTCAGAGACCGCCAGACGCTTCGTTCCTCGGCCTCCTCGTCGAGATCGTCGCCAGCGGGTCGGCGCGGGTTGTCCCGCCACCCCAGCACGTTCTTGATGAAGTCGCCGTACCTGGCCCGGTCGAGCAGATCGTCTCGAAGCGTCCGGAGCAAAGCGCACGACTCGGCATCGGCGTTCGCAGCCGCCGCCGACACGAACCCGGCAAGCAGAGAGTACCCTTCGACGCTGCTCTCCGCCGCAGCATCCGCCGGCTGCACGAGCGCGGCCGTGATGTCGTGGTACGCGCCGCACAGCAGGGCGAGTTGTTCGGCGCTGGCCGACCGTTCCGCCAACCGCAGCGCGGAGTGCAGGAAGCGCATCAGCGGCGACTCGAACTCGGCCTTGCGCCTGACGACGTATGAAGGCAGACCGGCCTCCGATAACGCGGCGGCGGCGGCACGGACGAGCTTCGTGCTGCGGGCGAGAACGGTGCAGTTCTCGGGAGCCGCACCCCGGTCCCTGATATCCGCCGCGACCCACGACATCTCGATCGCGCAATCCGCGAACCTGTGCGCTCTGATCACCCCGGACCCCGATACGTCGATGGCCGACACCAACGCCTTCTTGTTCGGCGCCCGGTTCACGTTGTGCCGAATGAGGTTGTTGGCCAGGCCGACGACCTCGGGAGGGCACCGAAAGCTCTCCGGGAGCTGGACAACCTGCATGTCGTAGTCGTCCCGGAGCCCGCGGAGGCGCTCGGGGCTGGCGCCGTTCCACTGGTAGATGGTCTGGTCGTCGTCAGCAACCACGAACAGGTTGGCGCGCCGGTCGCGGTAGAGCGTCCGCAGCACGAGATCCTGGACCTTGTTGGTGTCTTGATACTCGTCCACGCAGGCATACGGGTACACGACGCGGTAGTCCCGAGCGATACGGGGACGGTCATGGAGAAGGCGCAGGCAGCACACCAGGAGTGCGCCGAAGTCGAGATGGTTACCTTCGATGAGAAGGCGGAGGTATGCCTTGTAGACCGGACGAATCCACTCCTTGCCCGGAGCCGCGAACGGCAGCGGCTCGTCCTCGCCTTCCCGACCGCACTGCCCCTCCCGCAAGAGACGGCCGATCATGGGCAGCACGCCCTCCGGCGTCAAACCTGCCGGTACCCCGGCGTCACTGCCGCACTTCAACGCATCGCGCAACACCGCATGACGGTCTGCGTCCTGGTGGAGAATCGTGAAGTCGGGGCGCAGGCCAAGGTGACTTCCGTACTGCCGCAGCACGTCGGTCGCGAAGCCGTGGAACGTCGTCAGGCGCGCCCGGCGGATGTCCGGGCCCAGCAATACGGCCACCCGCTGCCGCATCTCTTCGGCGGCCTTCGCGGTGAACGTGAGCGCCAGGACTCGGAAGCGCTTGTCGGGAGTCTCCCGAATGAGTCGCGCCACACGAGTCGTCAGCACCCGGGTCTTGCCGGCACCGCGTCCGGCGAGTACCAGCATGGGACCGTCGTTCCACTCGACGGCGCGCCGCTGGTTGGCGTTCAGGAGCTTCAGGCCGAGCATCATCATGCCCCGGCGATATCGAGTTCGGGGCCGAGTCGGCGTAGCGCGTTGTGGAGGCGATCGGTGGCGGTGGCGTCACGCGGATCCAGCATCCGGCCGACCGTCCTGTCGTCAACACCGAGGCGGCGGGCGAACGCGAGGCGCGAAAGACCGCTGCCCCGGAAGGCCAGTACGAGCGCGGCCTTGGCGGCCATGGCGGGGGGCACCGCGACACGACGCTCGCCCGCGCGGCGGGCACTGGGTCGCGGGATCGGATCGCCGTCGACGATGCGACCGGCGATGGCTTCCTCCAGGGCGTCTGCGGCTTCGGCCAGGGCCTCGGCCTCTTGCGCGCCTGAGGTCAGGCACTCCGGCAGGTCGCGAAACGAGACCACGATCTCGTCAGGGCCGGCACGGTGCAGGTGAGCGGGGTAGATGAAACGCATCGGCGACCCCACCTCATCAGGCAGCGAACGGCACGATCTCGAGCTCGATGGACCGATCGACCTTGGACAGGAGTTCGTCGACCCTGGTCATGACGGCGTCGTCGAGCAGGTACTCGGGACATCCGTCACACTGCAGGATCGGCAGGCTCTTGACGATGACGATGGTACGGTCGCTCACCTTGAACGGGAGGTCGGTTGTAGCTCCCCGAAGCCGCGTGCCGCACACGAGGCACTTCATGGTCGGCATCTCCTCGTCTTCATGTTGGATTCCCAATGGTCCGGAGCAAGGTGCCGCCCATCCAGTCGCATGTTCCCATGATACGTCCAGTACAAGCGGCGCTTTTCGGACGCATCGCACGATGAAGGCGAGCGGGTCTTCGGGAATCGCGCGTCCCGGCCACCCGCTGCCGGGAGCGGTCACGACCCGTCCCTCACGGTCTCCTCCACCGCTGCCTGCACCGACGACGCGGGAATGGAATAGGCCGCAGAATCCCGCCCCCTGACCAGCAGCTTCCCGAACGGGTCGCGGACCCGCACCAGGCGTGGGCGGGGGGTCGCGCAGTCGTAGACGGCGTAGAGCCAGTAGCCGGCGCGCAGGTTGCAGGCCTTGGCCCACTCGTTCTCCGTCAGCTCGATGTCGCCGGTAAGCGCGCGGCCCTTCACCTCGATGGCGCGGCGGTCTCCCGCCGGGGCGACCGAGAGCAGATCGAAGCCCGGCCAGTCGCCCAGCCCGGCCCGACGCGCGAGCTCGGGACGCGAGACGTCGTGCGTCGTGGCGCCGGACGCCTCCTCGTGGGCCTGGGCGATCCGCATGGCAATCTCTTCGACCTTCGCATCGTGACGCCGGCGGTCCTCGACGTCGCCGGTCGGCAGGACCAGGGCGTGGGCGACCATC
Organism: Alphaproteobacteria bacterium; assembly: GCA_963663355.2. Taxonomy (GTDB): domain Bacteria; phylum Pseudomonadota; class Alphaproteobacteria; order UBA2966; family UBA2966; genus UBA2966. The sequence goes on along the minus strand of CAXXKS010000001.1, from coordinate 58,534 downwards.
TCGGCGTCGCCCGCAACGACGCGGGACGGCTCGGTCTGCACCAGCCGCAGGCGGCGGTCCTTGTCGGCGGCGAGGCGGCGCTGCTCGTCCTTGACCCGGGCGAGCTCGGCGGCCGCCCCGGCGTCGCCCGCGCGGGCCTTCCGGCCCACGTGCTGCCGCCGGGCGATCAGCTCGGCCGTCCGGTGATCGCAGCCGCGCGCGACCCAGTCGAGCCGTTCGGGGAGCGACCGCTCGATGCGCGCCCGGTGCTCGTCGACCAGGCCGGCGAGCGCATCGGCGTCGATCCACTCGTGGGCGGCGCCGGCCAGCCGGCCCGCCACCCGGGCCAGCGGCACGCCGCCGGGCGCCACGCTGCCCGCACCGCGCAGCAGGAGCAGGTGCTCCAGCGGGCAGGGCTCGATGGCGCCGTCGGCGTCCTGGCGCAGCCCGATCAGGCGGCTCTCGACCGTTTCGGGGCGCGGTTCCTCCCCGGTCCGCCCGCTCTCGGCCGCACCGGAACGAGGCTCCTTCCCCATGGTCCGGGCGCCGTCGCGACCCGCAGGATGGCGCTCTCGAGCAGCGGACGCCCGAGCGCGGACCGGGTCGACCGCCGCCGGCCGCCGCACCACGGACACCCGCGCGAGGTGGAAGAGGTACGGCGCCTCGGCGTGCGGGTCCACGAAGAAGGCGCCGCGCCGGGCCTCGTCCTCGTGCCGCGCCAGCAGGGCGGCGCAGAATCGATCGAACACCGGTTCGCCGGGGTGCAGCCAGATGACGTCCGATCCGTCCGCGGATCGGTCCGCGGATCGCTTCGGGGAACGGTTCGGGGATCGCTCCGCGGGGCGGTACACGGTGAAGCGGCCGTGCGCGCGGGCGGGATACGTCTCCATGGCGCCGAGCACGGGGTCGAGGCCGCGCCGGCGCTCCGGGACGAGCCGGAAGACGCCGTCCGGGTCGCCGTCCACGCGGAGGTCGATGAGCGGCGCCGCGGCGGTGACGAAGCGGCGGACGTAGCCCGGCAGCAGCCGGCGGTACTGCTCCTGATCGATGGCCGCCCGCAGCGCCGGCAGGCTGCCCCGGACGTCGCCGCCCCCGAACAGCGCGCGCTGCCGCTCGTCGAGCGCGCGCACCTGCTCCGCCGTCAGCAGGCCGTCGATGCCGTCGATGGCCGAGCGCGCGCCCTCGTCCGACGTTGCCTGCTCCAGGTAGTCCTTCAGCGACACGTTCTCGAACAGGCGGCCCACGACGTCGAACACCTTGTCCGAGCGGAGCTCGGTGCGAATCGCCTCCAGCTTGTCGAGGAGCGTCTTCAGCACGCGGCCCTCGCGCGTCTCGCCCGCCACCAGGTTGACGATGACCACCGGGTCGTGCCGCTGTCCGTAGCGGTGGATGCGGCCCATCCGCTGCTCCAGCCGGGCCGGGTTCCACGGCACGTCGTAGTTCACCATCAGCCAGCAGAACTGCAGGTTGATGCCCTCGCCGGCGGCGTCGGTCGCCACCAGGTAGTTGGCCCCGCCGGCAGCCGGCGGACGGCGGAACGCCTCCACCTGCGCCTCCCGGTCGCGGTAGTCGAGGCCGCCGTGGATCAGCGCGACCTGGCCGGTGAAGCCCAGCCCTTCGAGGCGGCGCACCAGGAACTCGGCCGTGTCGCGGTGCTCCGTGAAGACGATGAACTTCTCGCGCGCGAACTCCGGGCTGCGGAGCACGCCGCGCAGCTTCTCGAACTTCGAGTCCTCGCCGTCCTCGGCCAGGCGGCGCGCCTGCGCGCGGAGCGCCTCCACCTCCGTCCGCTCCTCCCGGAGCTGCGCGAGGACGGGTGCGACGATGCCGCCGAGGGCCCGTTCCTCGAACGCCTCGTGGCTCTCGGCGGCGGCCGACTCGTCGGCGTCCTCGTCCGCGGTGCGGGTCTCGAAGAAGTCGGGCGTGCGGGCCAGGCGACTCTGGCGGCGCTCCACCTCGTCGGCGCGGCCGGCGCGCACCAGATCGATCGCCTCGTCCAGCCGATCGAGGCGGCGCTCGAACGAGCGCAGCAGGGCGTACGTCGAGCTGGCCTGCCGGCGCTGGAAGACGCTCATCGCCAGCCGCGCCGCCGAGCGGTTGAGGACGCGCGCCCGGTTGTAGACCTCGGAGAGGTAGCGCGTGGTCGCCTCGTAGAGCGCCTGCTCGGCCGGGCTGAGCCCGTAGCTGAGGGTGTCGCAGCGGCGCTGCGGATACAGCGGCCGGCCGTCGAAGCGGACCATCTCCTCCTTCGTCCGCCGGATGAAGTGCCGGCGCCGCTGCGCCTCCGGGAACGCCCGGAACGCGTCGAAGGTCGCCAGCGCGTCCGGCGCCAGCAGCCGCCACAGGCAGTAGTAGGGGAAGTCCCTCCCCATGTGCGGCGTCGCCGTCAGCAGCAGGACGTGCGTCGCCGACCAGCCCAGCTCCCACCGCGGCTCGTCGGCCGGCAGCCCGGCCAGCGCCTCGGCGAGGCGGTAGCGGTCCGTCCTGTCGACGGAGAGGTCCCGCCGCTGGTGGGCGGCCAGCTTGTGCGCCTCGTCGAAGACCACGAGGTCGTACGGCGCGGCGGCCCCCGACGCCACCGCCTCGCGCAGCCGTCCGAACGCGCGCTCCCCGGCCAGCGTGTCGACGCTGACGATGACCCGGTCGCTCTCCGCCCCCGCGAACGGATTCCCGCCGCGTGCGTCCTCGCCCCGCACGATGCGGAACGGCAGCGAGAAGAGCGTCCGCATCTCGCGCTCCCAGTTGCCGACCAGCCCCGCCGGCGGCACGACCAGCACCCGCCGGATGAGCCGGCGGGCCAGCACCTCCCGCAGGTAGAGGCCGGTCATGATCGTCTTGCCCGCCCCGGCGTCGTCCGCCAGCAGGAAGCGGAGCGGCGAGAGCCCCAGCATTCGCTCGTAGACGGCAATCCGCTGGTGCGGCAGCGGATCGATCAGCGAGACCTCGGTCGCGAACGCCGGGTTCGAGAGGTGGCCGTAGGAGAGCCGCGTCGCCTCGGCCACGGCCGCCACCACGTCCGGCCGGGCGGTGAAGTCGACCGCCGGCGCCGCGCTTCGGGCGGCGGAAGCCTCGGGTTGCGGGTCCGCCGACGCCAGCCCGGCCTCCAGGTCGAGGATCTGCCGCCACGCCAGCCGGGCCGGCCGGGTCTGGCCGTTCTCCCAGCGGTTCACGGTCGCGAACGACACCCCGATCCGCTCCGCGAACCGCACCTGCGTCAGGTCGAGCCGCTCCCGGATCGACTTGACGCGGGAGGGGTAGTCCGCGGGGAGCATGGTCTCTGGCGGCGACATCTGTTGGCCGATCCTCGTGGAGGCTAGATCAGAATCGCGTAAGCGTCAAACGCGATATAGCATTCGCTATGCTATCCACTTCGCCCCGCTGAGACCAGCACCTTCCGGAGACGCAAGAGCCGACCGTTGCCGGAAACGAGGGGCTCCGACCAGCCCGCAAGTACCTGACCGGCAACCTTCGCAAGAATCTGGTACGGGCACGGCGCAAGGGGCCGGCGGTGGACCGGGCGCTGTTCGCCACCTCCCGGCGCCTGACGCCGCGCATGCGACATAAGCTGGAAGCAGAGGCGGGCAAGCTCGGCGTGACTCTCCTGCAGATCTACGACCAGGACTGGTTCGCGAGCTACCTGTACGGCAACGCGGAGTGGTGCAACAGTCTTCTCGACGTGACCGGGCGACCGCATGCCCTGAGCCCGTTCCCCGTCACGCAAAGGCCGGTTCTCGGCGATCGGGTCTTCGGACGCGACCGAGAAATGCGCTGGCTTCAGGAGCGCTCGGGCGACTGTCTCCTGGTGGGCGCGCCGGGATCGGGCAAGACGTTTCTCCTGCGTGCCCTGGTGCTGCAGGGGCAGGCGTTGTTCCTGGTCGATGACGACCGGCAACAGATCGCGAACGACCTTCGCAGCCTGAAGCCACCTGCCGTGATCATTGACGACGCACACGTCGATCCCGGACGGATCGAGCGGTTCGCCCAGCTCCGCACCGAGGTGGGCTCCGGAGTTCAGATCATCGCCACGAGCTGGCCCGGCCATGCCGGCGCCGTTCAGCGTGCGCTACAGATCCCGGACTCCGAGGTTCTGGAACTGGAACAGATCGATGCCGACACGATGATCGAAGTCATCAAGGCCACCGGCGTTTCCGGGCCCGACGACCTGCTCCGCATCATTCGCGTTCAGGCCGCCGGCCGGCCGGGTCTCGCCGCGACCCTCTCACACATGTGTCTGGCCGGCGACGTTCGCCGCGCAGCCAGCGGCGAGGGGCTCGTCGACCAGCTCGGCCCCCAGCTCGACCGGATGCTCGACGTGCAGGACGCGACGCGGATCCTCGCTCCCTTCGCCCTCGGCGGCGACGCCGGCGTTCGTCTCGGGCGCGTCGCCGACGGGCTCCGCCGGTCCCACGACGAGGTCGGCAGCCACCTCGCGCAACTGGCGGCTGCCGGCATCGTGATGGAGCGCCCACGCGGCGCCGTGTCCGTCGAACCGCCGCCGATGCGCTGGGTGCTCGTGCGGCGCGGCTTCTTTTCCGGTGCAGGCTCGCTGGACATCGCTCCGTTCCTGAGCATCGTGGAAGACCAGGAGGACGCACTGCACGCCCTGATCGGCGCCCGCTCCCGCGGCGCCTCGGTACCCGATCTGCAGGGTCGCTTGGAGCGAGCGGGCTCGGATCGGCTGTGGTTGGAGTACGCATCGCTCGGCGAGGCCGAAGCCCGCTACGTGGCCGACCGCTCGCCGGGTCGGATTCTGGAAGTCTCCGGGCAGGTACTGGAACACGCCCCGGAAGCCGCGATCCCACTGCTGCTCGACCGCGTGGGCGAGACGGGGAGACTTGGTTCCCAAGATCCGCTGTCCGAAGACCCGCTGGACGCTCTGGCGGCATGGACGACTCGACTGTCTCCCGATCGAGAAGAGTGGCTCTACCGGCGATCTGTTCTGGTGCACGCCGCCGACCGCTGGCGTCTCGGTGGCGGGAACACGGGCACGGCGCTTCGCGTGATGTGCATCGCCCTCAACCCCAAGTCGGAATACACCACCAGCGATCCGGGGCGCGGTCGAACGGTCAACCTCCACTTTGGAGCTCTGGGCCGTCGCCAGGTCAGAGCGCTTGCGGATCTGTGGCTTCCAGTACTGAACGTCCTGCGAGATCCGACGGATTCCGATCCGCCCTGGCGTGACCTGCTGAGCCTCGTATCTGCCTGGGTGCATTATCCGTTCGACCAGCTCCTGGGGATCTCGGACGAAGTGCGAAGCGAGATTCTGACGTTCACGAACCGAATGCTCCAAGATCTGGCCAACGCGTCCCGCCACCATGCCGGTCTCCAGCACTCGTTGTGGCAAGCGGGGAAACCAGCCGGACTGAGCGTCGACGTGACTCTCGACCCCGACTTCGAGACGTTGCATGAGCACCTGCAGCCGGATGCGGAGATTGAAATGATGAGATCCGGTCCGCCGGACAACATGGTGGAGGCTTGGGAACGCCGCTCCATCGAAGAGATGGTGCAGTCACTTGCACGGATCGATTCGGAGGAGAACATCGCGGGCATCGACTACCCTCGCTGGTCGCCGCGGTTGTGCGCTCGACTCGCCGAGCGTGTTTCCACCCCCGTGGCGGTCGCCAAGAGATTCATGGATGCCGGGCTTCCGGCCGATCTGGTCGAGCCATTCATCGACCAGGGAGCTAAGAAAGGGCACCCACGATGGCCGGCGCTCGTTCGTCGCTGCCTCGGCGACGACCACTATCGAGGACTCGCAGTTCACGTCGCCGTTACGCATGAGGATCCACCCCAGGATCTTCTTTCGCTCGCCTTGCAAGCGGCGGGGGACTTTCCGCGACATGTAGACACATGGTGCCTTCGTGACGAGATACCCGCAGCTACACTTCAGCAGATGCTTTGCTCGGCTGACGCGCGGGTGGCAGTCGCCGCGGCCATCGGTCATTGGTGCGCGGGCGAGATTCAATTGGGGACAACGGACGCGACCAACAGGGTAGCCTGCCCGTCGTGTGGCAACGAAGTCCACGTTGAAGCGGTGCTCTGTCGCATGTGCAGTTTCATCCTGAAGGAGGAGAGATTCCGGGAGCTGCCGTTCGCGGACGGCGCACGCGAGGCTCAGGAAGCAAGGCGCAAACGCTACGAGTGTTGGCGGCGGGCTATACTCCGTGCCCCCGCCGACGGGGCAACCGTCTCGGACCATGACGACTACTGGCTGGGCAGGATCCTGTCCAAGAATCGCCGCTTGGCGGAGGACTGGTTGGTATCGAAGTTCGCACCGCACGACCATGGCGCCCGAATGTGGACGATAGAGCGGATCGCCGTGAAGGTCACGGCCGCCTTGAGTTCAGCGCAACGGGCAACAGTGCTGTCTGCCCTGACGTCACGTTGCCGGGCCGACAAGCTCGTGGCAAGCCTCGTGGACGATGACGCGGAGCTATATCGGCAACTGCTTGAGACCCGGGGTCTCTCGGAGCTCCACCTCGCCCCGCTTGCGGGGAAGCCGGGCGATGCCTGGCGCAGGAAGGCTCTGCTCGCCTTGGGCAAGGGTTACTCAGTAGATGAGATCGCGCGCGCCACGCTCGCGGGCTACCACTTTGGGACTGGACCTGTGAGCCGAATGTGGGCGGGATGGAGACAGGCGTTCGAAGCCCTGCTCGACGATGCCAACCCGCGCATCGTGCGGATCGGGGAGCGCGGGGTAGAGACAACCCGGGAACGCGAACGGAGAGAGTTGGAACTCGAACGGTACGAGGACGTGCACGGGCTGGGATGACGTTCGTTCCAACAGACTGGCCGACGATGGCATCCACACCGAGCAAATCGCCGCGACGTCTCGCGAGCTCGCTCCGAGCCTATCGCATCGGCGATCCGGCAGGGGACTATCCCGTGTACAGCGGCGCCGGTTCGCGAGTCCATCCCGGCCGTTGGAACGAGTCGGGCCAGGAGACGATCTACGCGTCGGAGCACCACTCCACCGCGCTTCTGGAGACACTGGCGCGCACTGGCGAGATGCCGCCGAACCAGCACTTCGTCGAGATCGACGTTCCTGCCGGCGTAGCGTACGAGGTGGTCACCAAGGACAACCTACCCGGCTGGTGTGACGTCGACCGCGCGGTTGCGAGAGCCTTCGGCGCTACTTGGTACACGGAGCGCCGGTCAGCCATTCTGATCGTGCCCAGCGCCGTGGCGCGTGAGGACCGGAACGTGCTCATCCACCCATACCACGACGATGCGAGCTCGATCCGCGTCGGGCTGGAAACTCCGATCTGCTGGGACTCGCGCCTGTTCGCGCGATGAGATCACACCGCGACGCCGGCCCTGGCCTCGCCGATGATGCGTACGACCAGGTCGGCGCCGGCCGTCGATTCCCGGGCGACGTCGAGAGGCGTGCGGCCGTCGAGCAACAGATTCGGTCGGTTGAGGAACCGTACCGTGGCCGCCGGATCGTTGCGCCAGAGCCGCCGGGCTTCCAGCACCACGCGCGCCACGCCGTGGACGCGATCGCTCATCTCGCGCGTCAGATGCTGGCGCGACCGCTTCTGGAGGCGGGACCAGGTCGACCGCGACAACAGCGTGAACTTCGCGCGGGGGTCATCCGGGGCCATGACCTGTGCGACCCGGTCGACGGCCTGCAGCGGCAGTCCGCGCTCGATCTGTGTGACGAGAGACAGGCTGTTCATTTTCCGCCACGACGGCAGCCCCATCAACCGAGCGATCTCGGCCGCGTCGCTGAGCGGCTCCGTGGCGGCACCGGCGGGTACGCGGTCCGTCAACGTGACCTCCGGGAAGATGGCCACATGACGCAATCATAGTTGCAGGCGACGACGGCCGCAAGTCGAGGGTGCACGTCAGGAGAGTTGAGGATTGCCGTCGGGCAGGAGGATTCCGACCATGCCCAAGGCGTGACTCTCCAGCGCTGGACGCCGACGCCGCACCGCCGGGGCCGTCCCGCCGGCGCCGTCAACCGCCCGACCGGCCGTCGCCGCGGACGCGGGCGAGAAGCTCCGACGCCGTCGCGCACTCGATGATCCAGTCGCCGACCCGCCCGAGCCGCTCCGGGTCCGCAACCCCGGCCAGGGCGGCGGCCAGCCCCTCCGCCGCGGCCGCGTCGAACTTCCGCGCCGCCTGACGGCAGAGCAGCGCCCGCTCTTCGTCGCGCCCCTGCTCGATGCCCTGCGCCCGCCCCTGCTCGAGCCATTCACGCGTCCATTCCTGCACGTTCTCTTCCAGCATCGTCCGGGTCTCCTGCAACTCCGCCAGCGGCTCCCGCCCGTCCGCCGGCGGACGGCCCGCCAACCGCAGCCCCTGGCGGAGCCACGTCGCGAAGGCCCGCGTCAAGTGGTCGTCCCCCGCCGCCCGCAGCAGGTCGATCAGCAGCTTCAGCGCCCCGCCCAGACGCGCCGCGTCGCGCGCCTTCTCCAGGCCGACGAGCGCCGACACCAGGTTGTCCGGCGGCAGGTCCGCGTCGGACGTCCGCGCCGCGTCCAGAAGATAGTATCGCTGCGACGGCTGGTACGGCGCCAGCGCCGCGCCCCCCGCCGCAACCAGGTCTGCCATCTCGACCGGTGCCGTCCACCGCCGCCGGCCGTTGTAGAGGACGACGGGCAGCACGGGCGGCAGCGCGTTCGCGGCGCGCGCCGCGTCGCTCCATTCCATCAACCGGCTCGCCGCGTTCCTGCATTCGCTCGAGCACCGGGCGCCGAAGTCCGCCGTCTCCCACTACGTGGCGTGGTTCGAGGACGCGTTCTTCTTGTTCGCGGTGCCCGTCTTCGACGCCTCGCTGGCCCGCGCGAGGACGAATCCGAGGAAGATCTACTGCGTCGACCATGCGCTGGTGCGATCCGTCGGCTCCGGCATCCTCGTCAACTCCGGCCACCTGCTCGAGAACCTCGTGTTCACGGCGCTGCGGCGGTCCACCCCGAAGATCGCCTACTTCAAGGGTGCGAACGGGCGCGAGGTGGACTTCGTGGCGCTGATGCCGGACGGGTCCCGCGCCCTGGTGCAGGTCTGCGAGACGCTGGCGGACCCGCGGACGCGCCGGCAGGAAGTGACGGCGCTCGCGCACGCGATGGCCGAGCTGGGCGCGTGCAGGGGGACGGTCGTGACCCGCGACGAAGAGGAGACCGTCGCCGTCGATGCCGGCAGCATCGAGGTGGTGCCGGCGTGGCGCTTCCTCCTCGACGTCGGATGACTGCATCGCCTCAGGGCCCCAGCGCGGTGATGGGGATGACGCCGACGCCGTCGGGGCGCTGGTAGCCGTAGCCGACGGCCACGATCACCGCGAGGGCCGAGGGCGCGCCGCAGGCGGCCTGGTCCACTCGTCCCGCGAGCTTCAGCAGGTTGCGCGCGCCTTCCTCGACGCGGCCCGGGCCGAGCTTGATCTCGAACGCGGCCCAGCGTCCGTCCGCTGCCTGCACGACGGCGTCCACTTCCAGGCCGGTGCTGTCGCGGTAGTGCAGCACCTCTGCGTCGTTGGCCTGTGCGTAGATGCGCAGGTCGCGCACGACGAGCGACTCGAAGAGCAGCCCCAGCAGGTTGAGGTCCCCGAGCAGGCGCCCCGGCGTGGCACGCAGCGCCGACACCGCGAGCGACGGGTCGACGAAATGCCGCTTGGGCGTGCTGCGCAGCGTTGCCCGCGACCGGAGATGGGGCGTCCAGGCGGGCTGGTCTTCGACGATCATGAGGCGCGCGAGCGCGGAGAGGTAGGCCTGGGCGGTGTGGGCCTTCAGCGGGGCGTCCGCGCCGCCGGCGTCCGCCGCCAGGGTCGCCACGCCGGCCTGCGTCGCGACGTTCCGGGCGAGCGACCGGAGCAGGCGGCCGATCCGGTCCGGGTCCCTGTTCGCCCCGTCGACGCGCGGGAGGTCGACCCGGCGAATCTCGTCGAGGTAGTCCCGGTTGGCCCGCCAGGCCTCCGCGGGGGTCAGGGCGTGGTCGAGGTGCCCCGGCCAGCCCCCGACCGCGATCCACTCGGCCACGTCGCCGACCGTGTGCTTGGCAGCCGGGCAGCGGGGCGGGACCCCGTCCAGAAGCGCGCGCAGCGGCACGGTGCCGGTTGCCTGGCCGGTCTCGAACAACGACATGGGACGCATCCGCAGCCGGGTCAGGCGACCGGCGCCGGTGTGTCTGGTGACGTCGTCGGCAGGTACGGCCGAGCCGGTCAGGATGAACTGCCCGGGGCGGGCGCGCTCGTCCACGGCGCGGCGAATGTGGTTCCAGAGGGACGGTTCGACGTGCCATTCGTCGATCAGGCGCGGGGTGTCGCCGCCGAGCACCAGGGCGGGGTCGACGGCCACGGCCAGTCGGGCCTGCTCATCGACGTCCAGCAACACCTCGCTCGCCGCCTTCTGCCGGCCGGTGGCGGTCTTGCCGCAGGCCCTCGGACCCTCGATCACGACGGCGCCCGTCGACGCGAGGCGCAGGGTGAGCTCGCGATCCACGAGACGAGGGCGGTACTTCACGGCGCGGTCACGGGGCGACGGCAGGGATGGAACGTCGCCAACGGCAGGAATGTTATCCGCGCGGGGGCAGGAATACAACGCCGGGAGGGGCAGAGATGTAGCGCCGCCAGGGGCAGGAATGTAACGCTGTGAAGGGCAAGGATGTAGCGCCGTCAGGGGCAGAGATGTAGCGCCGCCAGAATCAATGCTGCTCGGCGAAGCGGCCTCGACCTCGGCGTCGGCGTCCTGCCGAGTGGTCCCGGAGCGGCTTCGGAATCGTGAGCGCCGGGCGGTAGCCCAAGGGGCGCGTGGCGGTGTATGATCCGAGGTTCAGTCCCGCCGCGGCCGTCGCTGGGAGGTCGTTCAACGGTAGGACACGCGGCTCTGGACCGTGGAATCGGGGTTCGAATCCCTGCCTCCCAGCCATCTCTCCCTTCGGGCTCGGACCCGGCCCCAGGCTCGTGACTGTCGCTGACCCGCCGCGCTTCGCGTTCTCCCGCGACCTGTTCCTCCGCCTCGTCGGCCTGGTCTACGGCATCGCGTTCGTCTCGCTCGCGCCGCAGCTCCCCGGCCTGGTCGGCTCGGACGGGCTCCTGCCCGCCGCCGCGTACCTGGAGCGCGTCCACGAGGTGCAGGGCGCGGAGGCGTACTACCGGTTGCCGACGCTGCTCTGGCTCTGGCCCGGCGACGCCCTCCTGCTGGGGCTCTGCTGGGCCGGCATCGCCCTGTCGGCCGCCGCCGTCGCCGGTCTGGCGCCCATCCCGACGTTCGCCGCGCTCTGGCTCTGCTACCTGTCGCTGACGGTCGCGGGCCAGGACTTCCTCTCGTTCCAGTGGGACGTGCTGCTGCTCGAGACCGGCCTCCTCGCCGCCGTCTACGCGCCGCGGGGACGACGCATCCCGCTCGGCGCAGGGCCGGAGCCGGGCGCCGCCGCGCGGTGGCTGGTGTGGGGGCTGGCCTTCAAGCTGACCTTCCTCTCCGGCATCACCAAGCTGCTGAGCGGCGACGAGGCCTGGCGGGGGCTGACGGCGCTGCGCTACCACTACGAGACCCAGCCGATCCCGACCTGGGTGGGCTGGTACGCGCACCAGGCGCCAGCGTGGCTCGCGACGTTCTCGACCGCCGTCATGTTCGCCGTCGAGCTCGCCGTCCCCTTCGTCATCTTCGTCCCGCCCCGCTTCCGGCGCGTCCGCGCCGCCGGCTGCGTGCTCCTCTGCCTGCTGCAGGTGCTGATCGCCGCCACCGGAAACTACGGCTTCTTCAACCTCCTGACGCTCGTGCTCTACCTCTCGCTCCTCGACGACGCGACCCTCGCGCGGGTGCTCCCCGGCCTGGGCGCGCTCCCCGCCGAGCCGGCACCTCCCGGCGGTACGGCGGACCGCGGCGGCCCGATCCCACGTCACGGAATCGGCGCCGGCCGCCCCGAGCCGGCACCCCCTGGGCGGCTCGCACGAGGCGACCGACATCGACCGTCGGGCACCCTGGGTCAACGGGTCCGGACCGCAGCACGGCGCGCACTCCTGGACGAGGGCAGGCTGGGCACCAGGCGGAGCCGTCAGGTGACGAACGGTGGCCCAGGAGCGTTGTTGCGCCTGCGACGTGCGGCGCACGCGACCCTGGTGACAGCCCTGGCGATCCTCAGCGCCTACACCTTCGTGCGCGAGATGCGCCGGCCCGACCCGATGCCCGAATGGTCGGCGGCGGCCTTCTCGTGGGTCGCGCCGTTCCGTTCGGTGAACGGCTACGGCCTGTTCCGGACGATGACGATCGAGCGGCCGGAGATCGTCGTCGAGGGCAGCGCGGACGGCGTCACCTGGACGGAGTACCCGTTCCGGTGGAAGGCGGGAGACCCGCGGCGCGCGCCGGGCTTCGTGCAGCCGCACATGCCGCGCCTCGACTGGCAGATGTGGTTCGCGGCGCTCGGACCGCGCGCCGAGGCGCACTGGCTGCTGCCGCTGGCGGGCCACCTGCTGGAGGCGTCGCCGGCCGTGCTCGCCCTGCTCGACGAGACGAACAACCCGTTCGCGGACGAGCCCCCGCGGTTCGTCCGCCTCGCCCTCTACGACTACCGCTTCTCGACGCCGGCCGAGGGCGCCGGCGGCGCGTGGTGGCGGCGGGAGCGGACCGCCTACCTCACCGAGCCGATCGCCCGGGAGGGCCTCCGATAGCCTCAGTGCACGGAGCCCACGCGGAACTTCTGCCGGCCGGCGATGTCGGCCAGCGCGGCCCGCGCGTGCTGCGCGGTCTCCGGGTGGGGGTCGCAGTCGAAGACGGCCACCAGGTGCTGGTAGGCCGCGGCCGGCTGCTCTTGGGCGTGGAGCTGCACGAGACCGGCGCCGAGGTGCGCCTCGGCCGCGTAGGGCCCCAGCGGGTAGTCCCGCAGGTGCCGCTGGTAGACGACGAGGGCCGCCGCGGGGTGTCCGTGGTTGGCCAGCCAGTTGCTCAGGTTGATCGAGTCGTCCGGCGCCAGCACCCGCCGGCTCGCCTCTGAAGGCACCTGGAAGTAGGCATCGGCCGCCTCGTCGAAGCGGCCGGCGCCTGCCAGGCGCGCGACCTCCTCCCGCACCGACGCGACGGTCGCGGCGGGGGCCGGCGCGCGGCGGTACTCGCTGGGCCCGGCCTGCGCGCCGCGCCGCTCGGCCCACCACGCCGCGCCCAGACCGGCCAGGAAGCCGCCGATGTGGGCCCCGTAGGCGACGCCTCCGCCGTCCTCGACGCCGCGGCTGGCGAGGAACGGGAACAGGTTCTGCACGACGAGGTAGATCCCCAGCACCAGCCGCGCCGGCGCGTAGAAGATGTGCATCAGCGGGAACAGCACCAGCAGCCGCACGCGGTTCCGCGGGAACCAGATGAAGTAGAAGCCGAGCACCCCGGAGATGGCGCCCGACGCACCCACGACCGGCACGACCGAGCGCGCGTCGAGGACGGAGTGCACCAGCGTCGCGCACAGGCCGGTCGCCAGGTAGGCGAGGAGAAACCGCGCCGGACCCAGCCGATGCTCGACGTTGTCGCCGTAGATCCAGAGGAACAGCATGTTCCCCGCCAAGTGCATCAGCCCCCCGTGGAGGAACATCGACGTGAAGAGCGTCGTGATCTCCGGCGCCGCCGGGCGGAAGCCGTAGTTGAAGACGACGAGGTCGTAGGCCGTGATCTGCCCCAGGAAGTCGTCCAGCGACATGCGCGACAGGTAGCGGGCGAAGAGCTGCACGTACTCCAGCACGCGCGGGTCGTCGAAGTCGGGCCGGACCGCGCTCAGCGGCAGCGTCACGAAGCAGTAGACGGCCACGTTGACGCCGATCAGGCCGTAGGTGACGACGGGGGCGCCGCGGGGATTCGGCTCGTCGCCCAGTGGCAGGAACATGACAGCAGAGCGGCGGCGGCCCGGGCCGGAACGGTGGGACCGAGCCGCCGCGGACCTTTGATCTTACACGGCGAGCCCGGCCAGAGACCGTCGCCCGCGGCTCCGGTCCCGACCGCGGCGCAGGCGCCCGACCGCGGGGCGCGTCCGCTCCTCCCGCAGGAGGGCGGCTCTACCGCCGAGACGCCCGCGTGTCCGTTGATGCGTCGACCGTCTCCAGGCGGCGCGCGATCTCGTCGCGGACCGCCCGGAAGCGCTGCCGGCGTTCCTCTTCGCTCCCCGCGGCCCCCGCCGGGTCCGGAAGCGGCCAGTGCAGACGGCGCGCGTCGCCCAGGAACGCGGGGCAGACCTCCTCCGCGCAGAGCGTGACCACGGTGCCGACGCGGGCCGGATCGACAGCGTCGACGCCGGTCGACTCGTGGCCCGATATGTCGACGCCCACCTCGGCCATGACCGCGACCGCGAGGGGATTCAGCCGCGACGGCCGCGACCCCGCGCTCTCGACGGGGACGGCGGAGCCGAAGCGCGCCCGCGCCAACCCTTCCGCCATCTGGCTGCGCGCCGAGTTGGCGACGCAGAGGAACAGAATGCTCTTCATCGCAGCCCCCGGCGGCGCGCAGCCGGGTCGCCCGCGCGTATCGTAGCCCGCCAATCGTCGCCTGGCGGCTCCGGTTGGCGCCCGGCAATGCCTCCAGGCGTGCTCGCCGTTCCAAGCGCGGACTCCCCCCGGCCTACCAATCGTCGCCTGGCGGCTCCGGTTGGGGCCTGCAATGCTTCACAGGCTTTGCTCGCCGTGCCACGGTGCGGACTCCTGGCCCGCCGGACGCCCCGCCGCCCGTCCGGCGCCGCCCGCAGGTCTTGCACGCCGGAGCGCGCCGGTCCATGATGGGCACTGGAAGGACCAATCCCATGCGCCTGCCAGCATCCGCCGGACCGCTCGTCGTCGCATCGCTCGGGATCGCGCTGGCCGCCGGCCCGGCCCGCGCGCAGTCGGGGGAGCCCTGGACGCCGCCGCTGACGCCGGACGGGCAGCCCGACATCCAGGGCGTCTGGACGAACTTCGACCCGACGCCGTTCGAGGCGCCCGACGAGGCGGACATCGAGCGGCTGGCCCCGCTCGCGCGCTGGTTCCCGGGCACGAACCAGCCGCCGCGGATGCCGCCCCCGGAGCCGCAGCCGCGGCGCGAGGTGAGCGGCTTCGCCGACGGGCCGGGCAGCGCCCCGCGCAACGCCCGGCGCCGGTCGATGGTGGTCGACCCGCCCGACGGGCGGATCCCGGTCCGCGACGAGGCCCGCGCCCGCCGCGACTACAACCTGATCCACCTGACCGACTCGTACAGGAACCACACGCCGTGGGAGCGGTGCATCACGCGCGGGGTGCCGGGCGGCATCTTCCCGCCGGGCTACGGGGCCGGCTACCGCATCCTGCAGACGCCGGGCCACGTCGTCATCCTCTACGAGATGATCCACGAGGCGCGCGTCATCCCGCTCGACGGCAGCCCGCACGTCCCGGCCGGCGTGCGCCTGTGGAACGGCGACTCGCGCGGCCGCTGGGAGGGGAACACCCTGGTGGTCGAGGTCACCAACTACAACGACAAGGGCGCCATCGCCACCAACATCGCGACGCGCGGCGCGCGCGGGCTGCCGCGGACGGAGGCGCTCCACGTGGTCGAGCGGTTCACGATCCGGGACGCCAGGACCATCGACTACGAGGTCACGATCACCGACCCGGACATCTACACGAGCCCGTGGCGGGTCGCCATGCCCCTCAACAGGGACGCGACGTACGACCTCTTCGAGTACGCGTGCCACGAGGGCAACTACGGCCTCGCCAACAGCCTGAGCGCCGGGCGCGCGGAGGACCGGGAGGCGGCCGAGGCGGCTGCGGCCGGGGCGCGGTAGCCCGCCCCGGCGGGGGAGCGAACTCCCCGCATCCCGCGCGGTCGCCGGAACGGCGGGGCCGCCGGGCACGAACGGACGGGCAGAGACCGGAACGGCGGGTCCGCCGGGCACGAGCGGACGGGCAGAGACCGGAACGGCGGGTCCGCCGGGCACGAACGGACGGGCAGAGCGCTGGCGATGCGCACTCGACCGTCGAGGATTCTCGCCCGGGACACGGCCTCGGCCGGGCGAGTTGCCGATGCGGACGACCCGCGGGCCACTCTTCGAGTACGCCTGCGACGAAGGGAACTGCAGCAACGCCAACGTCCCGGAGCGGGGAGTGCGCGAGGGGCGGAGGGCGGCGGCCGAAGACGGGAGGCTCCAGATGATCGATCTTCACACGAGCCGCGGACGGACGGGCGTGGCGACCGGAGTGGCGTTGGCGTCGCTGGTGGCGCTGGGGCCGGCGGCGGCCGGGCAGGAAACCCTGCGCACGGCGTGGGGCGATCCGGACCTCCAGGGGATCTGGACGGGCTCGACCCTGACCCCGCTGGAGCGGCCGGCGCAGTTCGCGGGACAGGAGTACCTGACCGAAGAGGAGGCGGCGGCGATCGAGCTCCGGGCGGACGAGTCCCGCTTCGTGGAGCGGACGCCGCGGGAGGGCGACCCGGGGACGTACAACCAGATCTGGTTCGACCCCGGCATGCGCACCGTGCCCGACCGGCGGACGGCGCTCATCGTCGATCCGCCCGAGGCGCGCGTTCCCTACACGCCGGCGATGCAGGAGCGCGAGCGGCTCCAGGTGGCCTACCGCGTCAACGGCGCCCGCAACTCCTGGGTCGACGTCGACACCGGCGAGCGCTGCATCGGCGACGGCGTGCCGATGTTCTGGCTCGGCTACAACCCCAACCACCAGATCCTGCAGACGCCGGAGCACGTCGTGATCGTGCACGAGATGTTCCGCGAGCGGCGCATCATCCCGCTCGACGCCGGCGGCCCGCGGCGCGGCATCCGGCAGTGGAACGGCGACACCCGCGGGCGCTGGGAAGGCGACACCCTGGTCGTCGAGTCCACCCACTTCGTCGACGGCACGGACGAGCGCTGGGCGGCGACGTGGCGCATGCCGACGGAGACGATGCACCTCGTCGAGCGCTTCCGGCGCGTCGACACGGACACGCTGGAGTACGAGTTCACGATGACGGACCCGGGCAAGTTCACCCGCCCGTGGACGGTCCGCCTCCCGCTCACCACCAACCAGGCCTCCCGCGGGGTGACCGAGGGACCGCTCTACGAGTACGCCTGCCACGAAGGCAACTACAGCATCGCCAACGTGCTGAGCGGCGCGCGCGCCGAGGAGCGGGCGGCCGCGGGAGGCGGATCGAACTAGAACCAGGGCCAAGGCCGGTGACCGGGGACGCGGGCGGTTGGGCGGCCGCCGGGGGCGGGCAACGACGACACCCGCTTCGCTCGGTATCGGGACGGGAAGAAGCCCAGGGGCCGGCGCTTCCTGATGGAGCGACGGCCCCTCGACCGTACAGCCCGTTCGTGCCCCGCCGCGGCCCGGCAGATCACCCGGCCGGCGGCGAAGGCGGCAGAGCGGCGGCTACCGCAGGTCGCGGTAGAACGCCCGCAGGTCCTCGACGAAGAGCTCCGGCTGCTCGAACGCGGCGAAGTGGCCGCCGCGCGGCATCTCGGTCCAGCGGGTCAGGTTGAACTGCCGCTCCACCCACGCCCGAGGCGGCAGGATGAGCTCCTGCGGGAAGAGCGCCACGCCGGTCGGCACTTCGAGGCGTCCTTCCGGCATGAAGATGAGTCCCGCTGCCGCCTGGCGCGACGACTCGTAGTAGAGCCGCGCGGCGGACGTCGCGGTGCCCGTCACCCAGTAGAGCATGACGTTGGTGAGCAGCTCGTCCTTGGTGAAGATCGTCTCCGGGTTGCCGCTGCAGTCGCACCAGCTCTGGAACTTCTCGACGATCCAGCCTGCCAGCCCGGCCGGCGAGTCGTTAAGCCCGTAGCCGAGCGTCTGCGGCTTCGTGCCCTGGATGGCGGCGTACGCGAACCCGTCGGCCAGCTCCGCAGTGCGCGCCTGCATCCGGGCCAGCTCCTCCGGCGTCGCCCCGCCGGTCGGGTCGTCCGCGTCGTCCGGCGGCCCCGCGAAGACCATGTTCAGGTGCAGCCCCGCCACGTGCGAGGCGTGCTTGGCCGCGATCCAGGTGCTTACGGCGGCGCCCCAGTCGCCCCCCTGCGCGCCGTAGCGCTCGTAGCCGAGGCGGGCCATGAGCGTGGCGTTGATGTCCGCGATCTGCTCCGGCCCCATGCCGGGCACGCGCGGCTTGTCCGAGAAGCCGTAGCCGGGCATCGACGGAGCGACGACGTGGAACGCGTCCGCGGCGTTCCCGCCGTGCGCCACCGGGTCGGTCAACGGCCCGATGACGTCCAGGAACTCGACTACCGACCCCGGCCACCCGTGCGTGATCACGATCGGCAGCGCGTCCGGCTCCGGCGAACGCTGGTGGATGAAGTGGATGTCGAGACCCTCGATCCGCGTCTTGTAGTGGTCGAGGGCGTTCAGCCGCCGCTCCTGCTCGCGCCAGTCGTACTCGTCCCGCCAGTAGTCGACGAGCTGCCGCAGGTAGGCGACGTCCGTCCCGTAGACCCAGGGGTCGCCCACCTGGTCCGGGAACCGCGTCGCGGCCAGCCGCAGGCGGAGGTCGGCGAGCACTTCGTCCGGCACGGCGATCTGGAACGGCCGGATCTCGGCCATCTCGTCCTGTTCGCCGGCCGGCGCCGCCGCCCGGCTCCGCCCCGAACGCCACCGGCTCCGCCCCGAACGCCACCGCCAGGCCGCTTGCGGCGAGCGCGCACGCGAGCACCCCGCCAACGTGTCGATTGCTCATCTTCTCCCCTTCGCTGAGTCGCCCCCTCCGGGACCGCCCCGGTCCTCTCGCTGCCGCCAACCACCAGGGCGGGCCGCGACGGAGCGGCCTGGATTATCCCACGCGGGTGCGCCGGCCGCGCACGCGGGTGAGAGGAGCGGCCATCGGGCGCGCGTCGCCTCGAGTCGTCCCTGTCATGCCCGCTGGCGGATGGGGACGAGCACCGCGACCCAGTAGACGGGCTCGCTCGTCGGGTTCCGCCATGCGTGCATCGTGTTGCGCTGGATCACCACGTCGCCCGGAAGCACCGTCACCTCTTCCCGGTCGAGCACCAGCACGAGCTCGCCGCCGAGCAGCACGTTCATGTCGACGGTCTCCGTCCGGTGCCAGCCGAGGGGCGCGTCCGGCGGCGTCGGCGGGAGGGTCACGAAGTGGAAGTTCGCGCCCCCCACGGCGGGCTCGAGCTGCGGCGAATCGGTGGGCAGGAGCTCGCGCGGAACCGGCTCCGGCCCGGCGCCGAACGGATCGTCGCCGGTCGTCCGGAACACGTTCGGGAAGTTCCAGCCCGAGACCCGCTCGTCGCGGACCACGTACGACTTCCCCTCCGCGTCGTGACCGGTGACGATGCGCCGCATGCCGTCCGGCAGCAGGATCCCCGGCGACGACGACGCCGCGGACTGCGCGTGGGCGGCGCCGGGCGCCCAGGGGGTCGCCGCGCCGAGCAGCGTTCCGGCCGCCGCCGCGCCGAGCGTGCGGCCGATCATCGTGCGGCGACCGACGGGGGAAGTCACGAACGACGTTGTCGCCGACGGTGCCCGGGCGACGTGCGGGTCCTGGGACGACACGGCCGCCAACCGGCCTTGCGCGATCGGATGGCTCGGAGATTCCCTGCGATTCGACATGACGACTCCTCTCGTGGTCTCGGCGTCACGCGCCGGCCGGCGCGGTGGTCAGCATCGCTTCGAGCTTCTCGCGCAGCGCGGGAGGGATAGGTGCGGTCTTGCCGGCGGCGTAGTCGAAGACGGCCTGCACGGACCGGCCGCGCGCCGCCAGCGCGTCGTCCCGCACGCGGTGGGCGTCGAACTGGCTGGTGAAGCTGCGGCGGCCGATGCCGACGATGGAGGCGCGGATCTCGACCTCGTCGCCGAAGACGAGCTGCGCCTTGTAGTCGCAGGAGGCGTGCGCGAGGATCAGGCTGACCCCCGCCTCCTCGAGCACGCGGCGCCAGCCGAGCGTGTCGCCCATCACGATCCGGGCCTGCTCGAAGTAGGTCAGGTAGACGGCATTGTTGACGTGGCGGAACGAATCGCAGTCGCGGAACCGCACCTCGATGCGGTGGGAGAAGGGCGGCGGCACGCGGAATTGTAGCGCGCCGGCCCGTAGCGCGCGCCGCCGGCGCAGTCCGACGGCACGGCCTCCGGCCGGGCGGCGCCGCCCCGCGAAACTTCCGCGCCGGCGGGTCGCGCGTCGACCCCGATGCTCAGGCCAGGGCGCCGATCTCGCGGTACAGGGCCACCGAGGCGATGATGCCGTTGTGGAAGTTGCCGAGGTCGAGCTTCTCGTTCGGGGCGTGGGCGTTCTCGTCCGGGAGCCCCACGCCGAAGAGCACGGACGGCAGTCCGAGCACCTCCTGGAAGGTGGCGACGACCGGGATCGAGCCGCCCTCGCGGTTGAAGACCGGCGCGCGCCCGAAGCCGCGCTCGATGGCCCGGCCCGCGGCCTGCACGAACGGGTTGTCGAACTCCGTCATCCATGGACGGCCGGTGTGCATGTGCGTCACCTCGACGTCGACCGTCTTCGGCGCGACCTTGCGGACGTGGGCCTCGAACAGGTCGCCGATCCGGGCCGGGTCCTGGTCGGGCACGAGGCGCATGCTCACCTTGGCCATCGCCACCGCCGGAATCACGGTCTTGGCGCCCTCGGCGGTGAAGCCGGAGAGCAGCCCGTTAACCTCGAAGGTCGGCCGTCCCCAGAGCCGCTCCAGCGTCGTGTAGCCGGCCTCGCCGGTGAGCTTCGGCGCCCCGATCTCGTTCCGGTAGCGCCGCTCGTCGAAGGGCAGCTTCGCGAACTCGGCCCGCTCGGCGTCCGAGAGCGCGCGCACGTCGTCGTAGAAGCCGGGGATCTTCACGCGGCCGCTCCGGTCCTTCATCTGGTTCAACATCTGGGCGAGCACGAACGCCGGGTTGGC
This sequence comes from Alphaproteobacteria bacterium, assembly GCA_963663355.2. Classification (GTDB taxonomy): domain Bacteria; phylum Pseudomonadota; class Alphaproteobacteria; order UBA2966; family UBA2966; genus UBA2966. The sequence goes on along the minus strand of CAXXKS010000001.1, from coordinate 37,816 downwards.
GACCGCGCCGCCGAACGAGCCGGAGTGCAGGTCGCCCTTCGTCCCGCGCACGTCGATCTGGCAGTAGGTGAGGCCGCGGAGCCCGTAGCAGATCGACGGCACGCCCCGGTCGAACATCGGCGTGTCGGAGATGACCACGACATCCGCGGCGAGCTCCGCCTCGTGGTCGCGGATGAACCCCTCGAGGTGCTTGCTGCCGACCTCCTCCTCGCCCTCGAGGACGACCTTCAGGTTGACCGGCAGCCGGCCGGCCTGCCGCAGGCACGCCTCGACGGCCTTGACGTGCATGAAGACCTGTCCCTTGTCGTCGGCGGCGCCGCGGGCGTAGATCTCGCCCTGCCGGACGGTCGCCTCGAACGGCGGGCTCTCCCACTCGTCCACCGGGTCGACCGGCTGCACGTCGTAGTGGCCGTAGAAGAGGATGGTCGGAGCGCCCTCGGCGTGGAGCCAGTCGCCGTAGACCACGGGATTGCCGGCCGTCTCGATCCGCCGCACGTTCTCGAGCCCCGCCCCGGACAGCGCCGCGGCCGTCCATTCCGCGCAGCGCGCCACGTCGGCCGCGTGATCGGGGAGCGCGCTGATGCTGGGGATGGCGAGGTACTCCGTCAGCTCGCCGACGTAGCGGTCGCGGTTGGCGTTGACGAAGTCGATGACGCGATCGACGGCGGGGGCATCGTGGGTGCGATCGGGCATGCGGACATTGTACCGAACCGCCCGCGGCGTACCGCCGGGGCTCGGCGCGCGGCCAGGGGCTCGGCGTCGCGCGGGCGCGCGCGGCGGCGCGTCCCCGCACGCCCCGGACCATCGTATGGCGCCCGTGCCGAGCCCTGCGGTACAGTGGGATGAATGATGCACCCGCCTGCCGCGGCGGCGAACAGCTTCCTGAGCATCGCGAGAGCGTCCGGTGAATCGCTGGATCCGATGAAGATCCAGAAGCTCGTCTACTTCAGCCACGGATGGCACCTGGCGTACGACCGCGGTGCGCTGAGCGCCGAGAACGCGGAGGCGTGGGACTACGGCCCGGTGTTCCCCGACCTGTACCAGGGCCTCAAGAGATGGGGTGCCCGTCCGGTGCTCGAACCCGTGGAAGTCGTCACGTTCCACTCCGGAGCCATGCGGGGGCAGCGGCCGCTCGTCGTCGACGACGACTTCGCGAACCGGCTGATGCGGCGCGTGTGGGAGGTCTACGGCGGCATGACCGGCGTGCAGTTGTCGCAACTCACGCACGAACGCGGCGGGCCGTGGTGGGAGACGAGACGCGCGCACCCCAACGCACGCGGCCCAGTCATCCCGAACCGCACGATCCAGGAGCACTTCAGGAAGAAGCTCGACGAGAATGCCGCCCGACGACGAGAGGCTTGAGCTCCTGCAGGAATCGCCTCCGCCGGACGAGGAGAGTCACGCCCAGCCGGCGTTGGCTCTCGCGCTGGAGAAGCAGTCTCTCGAGAATGCCCGGCTGGGCGAGCAACTGCAGGACCTCCAGCAGGACCGCGACCAGCGGAGGAAGTACAGCGATCGGCTGTTCCGGCTGATCGTGACCTGGCTCGTCGCCGTCGGCGCCGTTCTGCTCCTGCACGGGTTCACCGACGTCCGGTTCGCGCTCGCGGTTCCCGTCCTCACCACCCTGATCGGAGCGACGACCGCGTCCGTCCTCGGCCTGTTCGCGATCGTCGCCAACTACCTGTTCCCGAAGCGGTGATTCGATAAGATGGTGCGATGCGGCGGCAGGCCTTCGGTTGCTGGCTGGTCGCGGCGGCCCTGCTCGCCGGCTGCGGCGCCTCCGGTACCGAGCGGGCCGCTGGCGGGGCCGGCGCCGGGGCGAGGGCGGTCAGCGCCGAGGTGAACGGCGTGACCGCCGGCTCCGCGGAGGGCGCCGGGGTCACCGGGCGGGCGGAGGGCGGCGAGGTCTCCGGGCGCGCGGAAGGCGTCGGACAGCCGCCCGAGCCGGGCGGGCGGACGCGCGTCGTGCTGCTCGGGACCGGGACGCCGGGGGCGGAGCCCGATCGCTCCGGGCCGGCCACGGCCATCGTCGTCGACGACACCCCCTATCTGGTGGATTTCGGTCCCGGCGTCGTGCGCCGCGCCACGGCCGCGTTCGTGGGCGGCGTCGACGCGCTGCGCGTCCAGAACCTGCGCCTCGCGTTCCTGACGCACCTCCATTCCGATCACACCGCGGGATACCCGGACCTGATCCTCACCCCGTGGGTGCTCGGCCGCCGGCAGCCGCTGCGCGTTTACGGGCCGCCCGGACTCGCCGCGATGTCCGAGAACATCCTCGAGGCCTACCGCGAGGACATCCGCGTGCGCGTCGCGGGCGCGGAGATGCTCGATCCCGCCGGCGTGCGGGTCGTGCCGCACGAGATCGCCGACGAGCGCGGCGTCGTGTACGAGGACGCCCTGGTATCGGTGGAGGCGTTCGCGGTCCCGCACGGCACCTGGGAGCACGCCTTCGGGTTCAAGTTCGTCACCGTCGACCGGACGGTGGTGGTGTCGGGCGACACCGGGCCGTTCGACGGGCTGGTCGAGATCGCCCGCGGCGCCGACGTCCTGCTGCACGAGGCATACACCTCGGCCGCCTTCTACCGCCGCAACCTCGGGACGCGGCGCTACCACGGCACGTTCCACACGTCGGCGGCGAAGGTCGGCGAGATCGCGGCGCGGGCCGGCGTCGGGATGGTGGTCCTGTACCACCAGCTTCACCTGGCGGGCGACTCGCCCGAGCAGATGGTCGCCGAGGTTCGCTCGCAGTTCGACGGGCCGGTCTTCTACGGCCGCGACCTGGAAGTGTACTGAGGTCCTGCCGCGGCCCGTCGGACGAAGAGCACGGGCGGCGGCGCGCTGGTGGCGGCAATCGCACGGATGTAGGATCCAGCGAAGGCTCCGCCGGGCCGCCGTCGAAACGGCGCGGATCGAGTGGGATGCCGAACGGGCTCGTCCGTGCCGACCCCGGCGGCCGCAGCCGTGGAAGGAGACACGATCATGATGCGCCCTCTCTTGGCGGCTCTGACGTGGCCGCCGCCGCCGGGGGCCACGGTCTCGTGGGCAGCGGCGCGGAGACCGCCCCGAAGCCGGCGCCCGCCGCGCAGTCCGGGACGGCGACGACGTTCACGGCGGCGACGCCTCCTACGTGCCGACGCGCATCAACAAGGCGATCGAGCTCCTGGACTCGACCAGCCGATCTACTACACGCAGGTCAACGACGGCGGCTACGAGGAAGGCAAGGCCCTGGCCGGCACCTGGGCCGACTACATCACCTACAACATGGAGCACAGCCCGTTCGACATGCCCGCGCTGCGGGCGCGGGTGTTCGCGGCGACGAAGCAGGCGGGGATCCCGTTCCTCAACCGCGTGCGGGCCGAGGACATCGAGCAGATGATCGACGAGGGCGTGCGCATCGGCTCCAACCCCGGAGCCGAGGTGGCGGATCATGGCCGGCGCTACACGAACCGCCGGATGCCGTGGTAGGCAGGGCTGGACGCCGGCCGTGCGCTCCCCATCCTGCGGCTCCCGGTCTCGCGGCCCCCGGTCTCGCGGCCCCCGGTCTCGCGGCCCCCGGTCTCGCGGCTTCCGGCCTCGCGCGCGGTGGCTGCCCGCGGTGGTCGCCGCCATGACGGCGTGCGGCGCGCCTCCGCCGCCCGCCGAGCAGGCGCCGGATCCGGATCGGCGCGATCTGCACTCCCACGCCAACGCGGAGGCCGTCCGCGTGACGCACGCCGAGCTCGACCTCGACGTGTCGTTCGCCGACCGGGTGCTCGCCGGCGCGGCGATGCTCTCGTTCGATCGCGTCGATCCGGATGCCGGCGCGCTCGTGCTCGACACGCGGGATCTCGCGATCGAGGGCGTCGAGACCTGGTCGCCGAACGGGGGCTTCGAGGCCGCGACCTACGTCCTCGGCGACGCCGACCCGGTGCTCGGGGCGCCGCTGCGGATCGAGCTCCCGCCGGCCGCGACGCGCGTCCGCGTCACCTACCGCACCAGCCCCGACGCCTCCGCCCTGCAGTGGCTCGGCGCGGAGCAGACGGCCGGCGGGCAGCACCCGTTCCTCTTCACGCAGTCGCAGGCCATCCACGCGCGGAGCTGGATCCCGCTGCAGGACAGCCCCGGCGTGCGGGTCACCTACGGCGCCCGGATCCGCACGCCGCCCGGCCTGCGGGCGGTGATGAGCGCCGCGAACGATCCGGACGCGGAGCCGGACGGCGACTATCGGCTGGACATGCGCCAGCCGATCCCCTCCTACCTGATCGCGCTCGCCGTGGGCGACCTGGCGTTCGCGCCGCTCGGTCCGCGCAGCGGCGTCTACGCGGAGCCGTCCGTCGTGGACGCGGCCGCCGCGGAGTTCGCCGACACCGAGGCGATGATGGCGGCGACGGAGCGGCTCTACGGACCATACCGCTGGGACCGCTACGACCTGCTGGTGCTGCCGCCGAGCTTCCCCTTCGGCGGCATGGAGAACCCGCGGCTGACGTTCGCCACGCCGACCATCCTCGCCGGCGACCGCAGCCTGGTCTCGCTGGTGGCCCACGAGCTCGCGCACTCGTGGTCCGGCAACCTGGTGACCAACGCCACGTGGCGCGACTTCTGGCTGAACGAGGGCGTCACCACCTACATCGAGCGCCGCATCGTCGAAGAGGTGTTCGGGACCCGCCGGGCGGAGATGGAGGCGGTGCTCGGCCGCGACGTCCTGCGGGCGGAGCTCGACCGGCTCGAGGACGCCGACCAGGTCCTGCACGTCGACCTCGCCGGGCGCGACCCCGACGAGGGGATGACGCAGGTGCCCTACGAGAAGGGTGCGCTGCTGCTGCGGCGCCTGGAGGGACGCGCCGGGCGGGAGCGCTTCGACGAGTTCCTCCGCAGCTACTTCGAGCACTTCGCGTTCCGCAGCATCACGACCGCGGACTTCGTGGCGTACGTCCGCGAGCACCTGCCGGAGGCCGACCCGTCCGCCGGCCCGCCCGTGTCGCTGGAGGCGTGGATCGAGCAGCCGGGGCTGCCGGCGGACGCCCCGCAGCCGGCGTCCGACGCGTTCGCGGAGGTCGAGCGGCAGGCCGCTGCCTGGCGGGAGGGGCGGCGCCGGGCCGGCGAGATCGAGACCGGCTCGTGGACCACCCAGGAGTGGCTGCACTTCCTGGGCGCGGCGTCCGCCGATCTGAACGCGGAGCGGATGGCGGCCCTCGACGGTGCCTTCCGGCTCACCGGCTCCGGCAACGCCGAGATCGCCCACCAGTGGCTGCTGGCGGCCATCCGCGCCGGCTACCGGCGGGCCGACGACCGCCTGGAGCGCTACCTGACCGGCATCGGCCGCCGCAAGCTGATCGCTCCGCTGTACGAGGCGCTCGCGGCAACGCCGGGCGGTCGCGACCGCGCCCTCGCCATCTACCGCCGGGCACGGCCCGGCTACCACCCCATCTCGGTCGACGCCGTCGACGCCCTCCTGGACTGGGACCAGCGGAGCCCGCGGTAGGGCGGCTCCGCGCGGCGCCGCACTCTGGACGGGCTCGTAGGCGCGCGCTGAAGCCCGCTGGACCGCTCGACGCCGGCGCCCGCGGGCGTAGCCGCCCGCCAGTGCGCAAGGCGCTGGCGATCGTCGACGCCTTCAACGCCGAGGACGCGGCCCGCCACCGTCCGGTCGAGCGCGCGGCTCGCCGCCGTCCGTCCCGCCGCAATCGGACCAGGGAACATTCCTCAGTGCAACACCGTAAGGTAAAAGTGAGCGTGACAACATAAGATTTCTTGACTGCAAAGATCGGTTCGCGTAACATCGGATTCGGCCGCGGCCATCCGGCCCGGCAGAAGGAGGAACGGAGGATGTTGAGCCTGACTCGTTGGAGCCCGCTGGCGGAGATGAACAACCTGCACCGCGACATCGAGCGCGCGTTCGGCCTCTCGTGGGACCGCTTCCCGGCGGAGCGCGACCGGGCCTGGGTGCCGGCCACCGAGGTCACGTCGGACGGCGGCGGCTGGAAGATGCGGATGGCGCTGCCCGGCATCGACCCGAAGGACGTGCACGTAGACCTGCACCGCGACGTGCTGACGATCACGGGGGAGCGGAACCTGCGGCAGGAGGAGCAGGCGGAGCGCCACCTCTCGGAGTTCGGCTACGGCCGCTTCGAGCGCAGCTTCACGCTGCCGGACCACGTCGACGCCGACCGCGTCGGCGCGACGTTCGAGCACGGGATGCTCGAGATCACCCTGCCGATGGCCGAGGCGGCGAAGCCCCGGCGCATCGAGATCTCCGGCGCGGCCGCCCCGGCCGCGTAACGGGCCCTCGGAAGGATGGGCGCCGGCCGCCGGGCCGGCGCCCGCCGCCACCCCACCGCGACCGCATCGAGGTGACCGTCCACATCGACCACTCGGTCACGATCATCGACGACGGCCTCGGCAGCCCGGTGGGCCTGCACGCCACCCTGCCATCCGCCCAGGCGGAGGAACGCCGAAATGAGACAGATCATCTACGTCCGAATGCTGTGGATCGGGGACTGGCCGGGCGCGGACGCGTTCCGGCGGATCGCGCTGCCGCGAGTCGCGCGCAACGCGACCCTGCCCTTCGAGCGCAACGTCACGCCGCGATTTCCGGGCGACACGGCACCGCGGTTCGAGCGCAACATCACGCCGCGGACTGGATCGCGAAGCATCCCCGTCCGCGTGCGCGGCGGGCACCGGGGCGAGAGCTGGATGGACAGGGCGCGCCGCGTGCTCGCTCGGCTGGGCCTCCGCACGGGCGCGTGACGCGCGATGGACAGGGCGCGCCGGGCGCTGGGCCGGCTGGGCCTCCGCACGGGCGCCTGACGCGCGATGGACAAGGCGCGCCGCGTGCTCGCCCGGCTGGGCCTCGGCACGGGCGGGTCCTGCACGGCGGGGGGGGGCCGCCGCGTCGCTCTACTTGCCCTGTTGGAGCGCCTTCTCGGCTTCCTGCTTGGCGCGCTCCTCCTCCTCGAAGAACTCGCGCTGCCAATCGGGAGGGGCCTGCGGGCCGGGCACCACGCCGACGATGTCCGGGTCGTAGTCGGTGGGTCGCGGCGGCGCGTCGGCGCGACGCGCCCGCGCCTCGGCCCGGCGGGCGTCCTTCATCTTGGCGCGTTCGTGCCGGGCTCGTTCACGTTGCCGCTTTGTCTGGGTCGGGCGTCCTCGATTTGCCATTGGCGCCTCCGTGCTCGGGTGTCGGGGTAGGGCGCGCGCCAGCGCCACAGGGAACGCTTCATTCTACCAATTCCGCCCCGTCCGCCGGGAGATCCGGGGACGGGAGGCAGTGTCTCCGATACTGGAGGTGAACGCCTCCGGGTTGGTGAGCGCCACGTTGAAGGACTGAGGCACTACCGGGCCCCGGAGGTCAGGGGGCGGAGGCCGTCGGCCAGCCGGTCGACGAACTCCACCGCCGGCCGCGGCGTCTCGCAGGCCGACGCCACGCGAACGGGCCAGGAGGGTCAGAGGCCGAGGTCCTCGGCCAGCCGGTCGACGAACTCCACCGCCGGCCGCGGGGTCTCGTAGGCCGACGTCACCCGATTGCCCTGGAGGGTAGCCGACGTCGCGGATCCCGATCGGGCTCGTCTGGAGGGTCAGAGGCCGAGGTCTTCGGCCAGCCGGTCGATGAACTCCACCGCCGGCCGCGGGGTCTCGTAGGCCGACGTCACCCGATTGCCCTGGTAGCCGACGTCGCGGATCCCGATCGGGCTCGTGTAGTACGCGTCGACCGTCATGCGGCGCAACCAGGCGAAGAAGCGCACGCCCGGCTCCAGGTCACCGGCGCCGCCGTCCCGCTCGGCCGCGACCAGCGCATCGAGCATCGCCGTCTGCCGCTCGGCCGGCGCCCCGACGAACCCGCCGTCGACGCGCGCGCCATCACTGCCGGGCGCCGTCGACGCCGCGCGCCGTCACCACGGGCGCCGTCGACGCGCGCGCCGCCGGCACGGAGGCGCATCGCATCGTCCAGCCAGGCGATTCCATTGCGGTAGATCTCCGCGAGCCGCTCGTTCTCGCTGCAGAGCAGATCGATGAACTCCGGCGCCCCCGCGTCGACGGCGCTTCCGCCGCCCGCGTCGGCCGGCACCACCAGCTCCGCCAACCGGCTCACGGTGGCGAACTCGTGCACGGTCAGGAAGCGGGGCGCGTAGCCGCCGGCCTGGGCGCGCTCCCCTGCCGCGAAGGCGTGCACGACCCGCGCCGCCTCCAGGTTGAACCCGCCCGCCGCCACCGACGTCGCGGCGAGCGCCAGTTGCCGCAACACGTCCCGGCGCGACAGGCTCCCGGGGCTCATCACAGGTTCCCCCGCCGCATCTCGTCCGCCAGGTGCTCGGACGCCCGCCAGGCGAGGGCGTTGATCGTCAGCGTCGGGTTCTTGTCGGGATTGCTGACGAACGACGCGCCGTCGCACACGAAGAGGTTGCGCGCGTCGTGCGCCTGGCAGAAGCCGTTGAGCGCCGACGTCTCGCGATCGTCCCCCATGCGGACCGTGCCGACCTCGTGGATGATGCTGCCGCCGATGGAGATCCCGGACGCGTCGCGCCGCGCCGGGGCGTCGGGCTCGCCGCCGAGCAGCGCGATGAGCTCCGTGAAGGTCTCGCGCATGTGCCGCGCCTGCCGGATCTCGTGCTCGCTCCAGCGGAAGTGGAAGCGCAGGACCGGGATGCCCCAGCGGTCGACGACGCCCGGATCGATCTCGCAGTAGCTCGCGTCGTTCGGGATCATCTCGCCCCGGCCGGCGAAGCTGACGCGCGTCCCGTACTCGCGCCGCGCCCGCTCCTTGAGGGCCGCGCCGTAGCCCGCCGCCCGCGCGGACCGCTGGAACGACCCGATGCCCGGCATGCCGTAGCCGCCCCCGATCTCGATGTGGTAGCCGCGCGGGAAGCCCAGGCGCTCCTGGTCGTCCCAGCCCCACCACGGCATGTAGAGGTGGGCGCCGCCGGCGCCGTCGCTGTTGTAGCGCGGCAGCCGCTCCAGCGCCGGGACGTAGCCGCCGAGCCCGAAGCCGACCGTGTCCATCAGGTAGCGCCCGACCACGCCGGAGTGGTTGGCGACGCCGGACGGGAAGTCGCTCGTGCGCGAGTTGAGGAGCAGGCGGGCCGACTCGCAGGCGCTGGCGGCCAGGACGAGGACGCGGCAGCGGATCGAACGCTCCTCCCCCGTCCGCTTGTCGACGTAGACGACGCCGGTCGCGCGCCCCCCGCCGTCGGTCGTGACCGCACGCGCCATCGCCTGGTCGATCAGGGTGAGCCGGCCGGTGGCGAGCGCCGGCAGGATCTGCACCTGGCTGGCCGAGTAGTTCGACGCCGTGCGGCAGCCGCGGCCGCACTGCCCGCAGTAGTGGCAGGCGGGGCGGCCGTTCAGGGGGCGGGTGATGACCGCCCGCCGGTTGGGGATGCACGGGATGCCGAGCCGGTGGCTGGCCCGCTGGATGAGCAGCTCGTGCGCCTTGGGCGGCGGGGGGTCGTGGAACACGCCGTCCGGCGCGCTGCGCAGGCCCTCCCGGCTCCCGGTGACGCCGATGAACGCCTCGGCCTTGTCGTAGTACGGCGCGACGTCCTCGTACGTGATCGGCCAGTTCCACCCCAGCCCGTCCCGGTCCCGCGGCTGGAAGTCGTAGTCCGAGAAGCGGAACGTCATCCGCCCGTAGTGGTTGGTCCGGCCGCCGACGATGCGGGAGCGGAACCACCAGAAGTCGTCCGTGTCGTCGGCGACCGTGTACGGCTCGCCGTCGAGCTCCCAGCCGCCGCTGGTGGTCGAGAAGAAGCCGAACGGCTTGCCCTCGCCGAAGTAGCGCCGCCCGCCGGGCTCGGCGCCCCGGTGGTCGTAGTCGTACGGCCAGTCGTGCTCCTTGAACTCCCGGTAGGGGTCGAGCAGCGGGCCGGCCTCGAGCAGCGTCACGCGGACGCCGAGGCCGGTGAGCACGTGGGCGACGGTCGCGCCGCCGGCCCCGGAGCCGATGACGACGACGTCGTGGATCTCCTCGCGCGGCTGGATGGCGGGCACTGTACCGGCAGCGTCGACGGTGTCGACGCGAGCGCTGACGCCGATGAACGACCCGAATGCGAGGACGAGAAAAACGAAGGCCCGGCATCACGCCGGGCCCTCGGTGTCGAGCCTCTCCGATAGCCTCCGCCGGTCATGGCCCGCCGAGCCGGCGTGACCAGCGAGTCGCGCGCCGACGTGTGAACAACCGGAACAGCCTGCCCCGCCCTTTGGCGAGCACCCGCCGGAAGGCCGCGCTCGCCAGCGGTAGCGCCGCGCTCGCGGGCGGAGGCGGCGCGCTCTTCCCGGACCGTGCGCTCCAGAGACGCCGCGGCGGCTACGCGACCGACAGCAGGTCGAGCTTGCCGGAGGCGCGCTCCTCCCGGAACGCGCCCTCCGGCACCGCCGTTGCGGCTACGCGACCGACAGCAGATTGAGCTTGCCGGTGCTGTCGCTCATCTTGTCGACCGGCACCCCCATCTTGTCGAGGATGGTGAGATGCAGGTTCGTCGCCGGCGTCTTCTCGACGTAGCGCAGGTGCCGCCCGCCCGGCTTGAGCTGGCCCGACCCGCCGCCGACGAGCACGAGGGGCAGGCCCTTGTTGTCGTGGCGGTTGCTGTCGGACATGCCGGCGCCGTAGAGCAGCATCATGTTGTCGAGCAGGTTGCCGTCGCCGTCCGGCGTCGCCCGCGCCTTCTCGAGGAAGTAGGCGAAGAGCGAGAGGTGGAACTCGTTGATCTTCGCGATCTTCTCGTAGAGCGTCGGGTCGTCGCGGTGGTGGGAGGTCGGGTGGTGCGAGTCCGGCACCCCGATCTCCGGATACGTCCGGCCGCTGATCTCGCGCGCCATCATGTAGGTGCTCACGCGCGTCAGGTCGGTCTGGTACGCCAGCAGCATCAGGTCGAACATCAGCCGGGCGTGCTCGGCGTAGGTGGCCGGGATGCCGGCGGGCTGATCGACCTCGGGCAGCTCGCGGTCGCTCTGCTCCTCGGCCTTCTGGATGCGGCGCTCGATGTCGCGCACCGCGTCGAGGTACTCGGTCACCCGCAGCCGGTCGTTGGGGCCGAGCTCGCGCTGCAGCGTGTCGACCTTCTCGCTCACCGAGTCGAGGATGCTGCGGTCCTTGCGGATGCGCGCGAGCCGGGCGGCCGGGTCGGTGGAGCCGGCGTCGCCGAAGAGCTGCTCGAAGACGACGCGGGGGTTGTTCTCGCCCAGCAGCGGCGTCGTCTCGTTGCGCCACGCGATCGTGTTCGTGTAGGTGCAACTGAAGCCGACGTCGCACGACCCGGAGACGTCGCGGCTGTCGAGCGCGATCTCCAGCGACGCGAGCTGCGTGTCCTTCGCGAACTCCCGCGCGATCAACTGGTCCACGGAGATGCCGGCGCGCAGGTTCGACTCGGTCCGGGCCGGCGTGACGCCGGTCAGGAAGCGGGTGGCCGCGCTGGCGTGGACGCCCGCGTTGCTGGCGACGCCGTTCAGGCCCGTCAGCACCGTCATCTGGTCGCGGTACGGCGCGATCTGCTGCAGGAGGCGCGTCGTCTCGAACGCGGCCCCCTCTGCGGCGGGCGTCCAGTGCTTCATGGCCATGCCGTTCGGCACGTAGACGACGCCGAAGCGGCGCACCGGCCGCGCCGCGCTGTTCCGGATGGCCGCGAACGCCGGGACCATGCCGTCGAGCAGCGGCAGCGCCAGCGTGGCGCCGATGCCGCGCAGCACGGTGCGGCGGGGAATCGCCTTCCTGGTAACCATCATGAGTCTGACCTCCGCATCTGGAACGCCGTGCTCTTCACGATTCCGAGGACGATGGACGACCAGCGATAATCCTCGCCGGCCGCCTCGCGCACGATCCGCCGCACCGTCGGGGCATCATGGTACTCCAGCTCCCGGCCCAGCGCGTACATCATCAGCTTCTCGGTCACCGTCCCGACGAAGTCGCCGGGGCGGTCGAGCAGCAGATCCCGCAGCCCGGTCGGCCCCTCGAACGCCGCCCCGTCCGGCAGCGTCCCCGAGGCGTCGATCGGCGTCCCGGCCTCGCTGTTCGGCCGCCACTCGCCGATGGCGTTGAAGTTCTCGAGCGAGAAGCCGATCGGGTCCATCGGGGCGTGGCACACGGCGCAGGCCGGGTTCTCCCGGTGCCGCACCAGCGCCTGCCGCATGGAGAGCGGCTCTCCGTCGGCGTTCTCCTCCTCGAGGGTCGGCACGTCGGGCGGCGGCTCCGGCGGCGGCGCGCCGAGGAGGTTCTCCAGCACCCACTTGCCGCGCAGCACCGGGAGGTCCGGTTGGGATACGAGGTCACGGTCATCAGGCTGCCGTGACTGAGCAGCCCGGCGCGCTGGCCGGGGGCGAAGTCGACCCGGCGGAAGCGGCTCCCATAGACGTCCGGAATCCCGTAGTGCCGCGCCAGCCGCTCGTTGACGAAGGTGTAGTCGGCGCGCAGCAGGTCGAGCACGCTGGCGTCGTTGCGCAGCAGGTCCTCGAGGAAGAGCTCCGTCTCCGCCTGGTACGCCTCCCGCAGGTTCTCGTCGAACTCCGGGAACTCCAGCGGGTCGGGGTAGACGCTCTCGATGTTCCGCAGGTGCAGCCACTGCCCCGCGAAGTTGCCGACCAGCGCCCGCGCCCGCGGGTCGGCCAGCATCCGCCGCACCTGCCGATCGAGGACGGCCGGGTCGCTCAGCGTGCCGTCCTCCGCGCGGTCGAGCAGCTCGTCGTCGGGAATGCTGCTCCAGAGGAAGAACGACAGCCGGGAGGCGAGCTCGACGTCGCTCACCGGGTACGCCGTCCCCGCGGCCACGTCCACCGGGTCGCGCTCGATGCGGTACAGGAAGTCCGGGTCGGCGAGCAGGCGCTCGAGGGCGAAGCCGATGCCGTCGTCGAAGCTCCCGTCGCGGCGACCGGCATGGTAGAAGTCGAGCAGCGTGCCGACGTCGCCCTCCGTCACCGGGCGCCGATAGGCGCGGCGCGCCAGGGTCGACAGGATCTCGCGCGCGCACGCCGCCTCGCCGGCGGGCGCGTCCGGCGCGCACGTGAAGATCCGGCGCCGGGTGGGCGTGTCCCCCGGCCCGTCGACGGTGTAGGGGCCGCTGATCTGCACGCTGCCGAGGGCCGGATTGCCGTCCGGCATGTCGTTGATCGCGAGCGCGAAGCCGGTCTGCCGCGGCTGGAGCACGCCGTCGGGCTCCCACGTCTCGCGCGGGAACGTGATCCCGATGACGTGCGGCCCGGCCTCGACGCGCACCCGGACCTCGAGCCCGTCGTCGGCGTGCAGCGTGTACGACTCCCAGTCGTCGGTGCCGCGGATGTTGCCGGCGAAGCTGATGGGGGACGGCGTCCCCGGCGCCTCGCCGCCGAAGGTGAACCGCTCGAGGCGCCGGCCGTCGAGGCGGAACTCGATCTCGTGCGCCTGGTCGATGCCGCGCACGTAACCGACGTAGTTGGTCTGGAGCCGCGCCCGGATGACGTACTCCCCGTCGACCGGGAAGTGGTGCCGGATCGCGGCGCCGCCGCGCGAGCCGAACGGCAGGTCCTCGCTCTGGCGGTCGTCCTGGATGAGGTTCAGCGGGACGTCGTAGGTCCGGATGACCGCCCCGCCGGCGGGCGGGCGGCCGATGGCCAGCCGGCTGATCTTGCGCGCCGCCGAGACGTAGCGGTCGAGCAGGGCCGGCGAGAGCGAGAGCATGCCGGCGTTGTTGTCGAAGCCGTGCCGGTCCGGCGCGTCGGCCGGAATCCACTCGCCCACGTCGACGTCGAGGTCGAGCAGGTCGCGGATGACGTTGCGGTACTCGGTCTGGTTCAGGCGGTGGAACGCGTGCGTCCGCCCGGGGTTCGGATTCGCGGCCGCCGCCGCGTCGAGCTCGTCCTCGAGCCAGCGCCGGAAGCCGTCGTAGGTCTCCTTGTCCGGCCGGGGCCGTGGCTGCGGAGGCATGGCGCCGACGCGCAGCTTGCGCACCACCGCCTCCCAGACCTCGGGATCCTCCGCCACGTTGTCGACGTCGACGTCGTCGAGGGCCAGGCCGACGGCGCGGAGCTGCGAGACCAGCAGCGACCGCGGCTCGTCGGTGCCGCGCACGAAGTCGCCGTTGTGGCAGGTGACGCAGTAGCGGTCGAGCAACGCCCGCTGCGGCGAAACCGCCGGCGCCGCCTCCGGCGCGGACGCCGTGGCGGCCGCAGGGCGGACGCCGTGGCGGCCGCAGGGCCGCCCGCGGCGCCCTGCGCGTGCGCGAGGGCGGCGAAGGCCAGGAGCAGGCCTCCCGCGGCGAGCGCGCTACCTCTTCGCACCGGCATGCCTCCCTTGTGCGTGTCGTTCGCGGTTGCTGCGTCCCGTTCTCGCGGCACCGCCCGCTCGGGCAGGCGGACTCCGCGCGGGAACCTCGCGGCGCACTCCGGTGAACGGCTTGAACGCGTATTCTGGCTGGGTCGCCGTTTCGTTGTCAACGTGCGGCAGCGTGCCAGAAAGGCTAGGATGACTAGGAGTCGGCGCCGCAGAACGGTGCAGACTCCTGGCAGGCGCGGTTGGGCGGGGAATCGGAGCCGCAGGGACGCTGTCCGGGCCAGGAGTTTCACCGTAACGGTGCAGACTCCCGGCAGGCGCGGTCGGGCGGGAATCGGAGCCGCGGGCGACGGTCTTCCGGGCCGGGGTGTCCGGGACTGGCACTCCGGCCGGCCCCCACCCCCGGAGCCGCGCGCCGTGCCACCCTGCGGCGCCGGGATGACGCGATGCACGCTCGTTGCGGACGACGGGCCGCCGGAGAGCACTACCGATGGCGCTGACGCCATTCTCCCGCGCCTCGCAGCGGCCCGTCCGGTCGCCCGTGCGCCGCGGAGCGCACGCCCTTCGAGGCGTCGGTCTGATCCTGGCCTGCGCGACGGCGCTCGGCGCCAGCCTCGCGGCGGCGCCGCAGGGCGCTCTCGCCCCCTCGGCGCCGACACCGGCGCGCCACCATCCGCTCGACATCGCCGTCGCTCCCTTCCTCGACGTGAACCCGCAGCCCGGCGACGACTGGATCGGCGCCGGCATCGCGGAGACCCTCGCGACCGACCTCCTCGCACGGGGCTGGGCGGTGACCGTGACCTCGTGCGCGGGACCGGATCGCGGCCGAGCCACCGCGCCGGGGCCGGACCGCGGTCGAGCCATCGCGCCGGGGCCGGACCGCGGTCGAGCCATCGCGCCGGGGCCGGACCGCGGTCGAGCCATCGCGCCGGGGCCGGACCGCGACCCAGCCGCCGCGGCGGACGGCGGCGGCGGCGGTCGGACCAGCCGTCATCGGAACGGGGGGCCGGCCCCGGCCGGCTGCCTGCACCCGCGCGTCCGGTTGAGGGCTCGGGTGGGCGGGACGTACGAGCGCGCCGGCGATCATCTCCACGTCACGGCCGAGGTGCTCGACGTCGCAACGGATGCGGTCGTCCACCGGGCCTGGATCGACGGCCCCGTGGACGATCTGTTCGCGCTCCAGGACCAGCTCGCGTCGCTGCTGGCCGAGGGTCTGCCCGCGGCGAGGCGCCCGCGGTCGGCATCCGCCCCCGCTTCGCCGGCGTTGGCGCCCCCCAGCGGGGCCGCCGGGACCGGCGGTGCCGCCGGAACCAGCGGAGCCAACCGCGCCGCCGAGACCAGCAGGGCCGCCGGAACCAGCGGGGCCGCAAGCGCGAGCGGGGCCGCAAGCGCGAGCGGGGCCGCAAGCGCGAGCGGGGCGGCGCCGGCGGGGCCGCCGAAACCGGCCGGGCCGCCGGAACCAGCAGGGCCTTCGGCGCCTTCCGCGCCGCCGGAACCAGCCGTGCCGCAAGCGCCAGCGCGGCCGCCCGCACCAGCCGTACCGCAAGCCGCCGGAACCAGCCGTGCCGCAAGCGCCAGCGCGGCCGCCGCGCACCAGCCGTACCGCCATCCGCGCCGACGGCACCGAGGATGCTGCAAGCGTTAGCGCGGCTGCCGACGCCATCCGCGCCGGCACCGGCATCGACCCTGACGGCATCGGAGACACGTCCGCCGCGGCGCGACCGGCGCTGGCGACCCGTGCGTTCGGGGCGTGGCGGGGGACCGGGGAGATCGCGACGATGATCGGCGGGCGGCGACGGGCGGTGGCGGTGCGGACGGACCGGCCGCCGCGCATCGACGGGCGCCTCGACGACGCGGTCTGGCGCTCCGTGGAACCGATCACCGACTTCGTGCAGGTGAGCCCGGTGGAAGGCGCCCCCGCCAGCGAGCGGACCGAGGTGTGGATCGCCTACGACCGCGACAACCTCTACGTCGCCTTCTACGCACACTATTCGGACCTCGGCCTCCTCCGGGCGAACCGGTCGGACCGCGACCAGTCGCTGGGCGACGACCGCATGGCGGTGCTGTTCGACCCGTTCCGCGATCAGCAGCGCGCGTACCAGTTCTCGGTGAACGGCTACGGGGTGCAGGGCGACGAGATGATCAACGCCAGCGGGCGGGCGACGCGCAGCCGCAGCAGCGTCGGGGAGTCGAGCGGCGGACCCGGCGGCGGCGGGTCCGGAGGCGCATCGGGCGGCGGCGGGTCCGGAGGCGCCAGCTTCCGCTCCGGGCGCGGCATCCGCGGCGACCGGTCCTGGGACGCGCTGTTCGAGTCCGACGGGAACCTCGTCGAGGACGGGTGGACGGCGGAGATGGCCATCCCGTTCAAGAGCCTGCGCTACCCGGCGCGAGCCGCCGGCCGACTGCACCGCTGGGGCTTCCAGATCACGCGCAACATCCGCGAGAAGTCGGAGTCGATGGTCTGGTCGCCCGTCTCGCGCAACGTCGCGGGCGTGCTGACGCAGATGGGCTACCTCGACGGCCTGCGGGATCTGTCGACGAGCCGCAACCTGGAGTTCCTCCCGACGTTCACGGGCCTCCGGGCCGGCTCGTTCGACGCGCAGGCGGGCCGCTTCCGGAACCGGGACCCGCTGGGCGAGATCGGCCTCGACGTCAAGTACGGCGTGACCTCGAACCTCACGCTGGATCTCACCTACAACCCGGACTTCTCGCAGATCGAGTCCGACCGGCCGCAGGTCGAGGTCAACCAGCGCTTCGCGCTCTTCTACCCGGAACAGCGGCCGTTCTTCCTGGAAGGCCAGGAGATCTTCGCCGCCGCCACGCCGGTCAACCTGGTGCACACGCGCACGATCGTCGACCCGCGCTTCGGGGCCAAGCTCTCCGGCAAGGTCGGCGACGTGTCGCTGGGCGTGTTCGTGGCGGACGACGAGGCCGCCGGCAGGCTCGACGACGCGTCGCAACCCGGCTTCGGGCTCGGCGCGCAGTCGTTCATCGGCCGCGCGCGGTACGACCTCTATACCGAGTCGTACGTCGGACTGATTGCGACGGCGCGGGAGCACGGGGCCGACTACACCCGCGTCGGCGGGGTCGATGGCCGGTTCCGGCTCGACCGCACCCACCGGCTGAGCTTCACCGCCGCCGGCTCCTCGCACCGGAACGCCGCCGACGGGGAGCTCGGCGGCTCGATCATCGAGGTCGACTTCGCGCGCCAGGCGCGCAACCTCTCCTACAGCCTCGCCCACAGCAGCATCGAGCCCGGCGTGCGCACCGGCACCGGATTCATCCCGCGCGTGGACATACGCCGGACCGACGCCAGCGTCGGCTACCGCTGGCGGCCGGAGGGCCGGCTGATCAGTTGGGGTCCCACCTTCACGTACCTGCGCAACCACAGCCACCGGGGCGTGCTGGAGGACGAACAGTTCCGCAGCAGCGTCAACCTCGAGTTCGTCCGCGGCGTGCGCTTCTCGGGCGGGGTCAACCGCGAGCTCGAACGCTACGGCGGCATCGACTTCCAGAAGACGAGCTACTCGTTCACCGGCCGCGTGGGCGGACGCTTGGCGACCATCATCGGCGGGTTCAACGGCGGGGACGGCATCTACTTCAGCGCCGACCCGTTCCTCGGGCGCTCCACCGGAGGCAGCCTGGAGCTCTTCCTGCGCCCGACGTCGCGGCTGCGCGCGGAGCTGCAGACCCTGTTCAGCCGTTTCGCCGATCCGCTCGGATCGACGGTGTTCGACGTGAAGATCTACCGCTGGCGGGCAACCTACCAGTTCACCAACCGCCTGCTGCTGCGCCACATCGGGGAGCACAACACGCTGAACGGGACGCTGGGCAACAACCTGCTGCTGACGTACCGCATCAACGCCGGCACCGTCGCGTTCCTCGGCTACGACGACCGCTACCTGCGCGGCTCGCTGCTCGACGCGATGCTCTTCCCGACCCGGCGCTTCGAGCGGACCAACCGCGCCTTCTTCACCAAGGTCTCCTACCTCTTCCGCTATTGACGCGCCAGCAGCGCCGCGCCGGGCGCCATCCGACGCCGGCGCCGGTTCCTGCTCCCCGCCGCGGGCCGGGCGGACCCGGCGTGTGGGCGCTGCCGGCACTCCGCCGCCGCGGTGGGCGCATCCACGCCGGGCGAACCCGACGTGCGGGCGCTGCTCACCAGAGGACGAATCCCGTGATTCCGCTGGCACCGGGTCGCATCGCCGTTTCCGTTGGTCAACGTGCGGCCCGTGCGCTACGATTGCCGCTTCGGCCGGAGTCCCACTGGGGCGTCCCGCGCGGTGCGGCCGGCGGGCGCCTGCCGGCGCCGGAAGGAGGCAGGTCGACGTCATGGGTGCAAACGAGGCCGTGGGTCGGAGAGCCCGGCTGGTCCTGCTGGCCGTCGCGGTCGGTCTGGCGACGGCGACCGCCCTGTGGGCGGCGCCCGCCCCGGAGGCGGCGCCCGCCCCGGCCGGCGCCGACGGCGAGGCGTTGATCGAGGCGGCGAAGGCGCGGGACGCGGACGCCGTCCGCGCGCTGCTCGGCCGGGGCGCCGACGTCGACGCGGCGCAGCCCGACGGGGCCACGGCCCTGCAATGGGCGGCGTACCGCGACGACGTCCGCACGGTGGATCTCCTGATCGATGCCGGCGCGGACGTCGACGCCGCGAACGAGCTGGGCGCGACGGCGCTGTGGCTGGCCGCGGGCAACGGGAGCCCGGCGATCGTCGGGCGCCTGCTCGACGCGGGGGCCCAGCCGAACGCCGCGCTGCCGGAGGGCGAGACGCCGCTCATGACCGCCTCGCGGACCGGCAGCGCCGCCGCGGTGCGGCTGCTGCTGGCGGCCGGGGCCGACGTGGACGCGGCGGAGCACTCGCGCGGCCAGACCGCGCTCATGTGGGCCGTGGCCCAGGGCCACCACGCCGTCGTGGCCGCGCTGCTGGACCACGGGGCGGACGTCGGGGCCCGGTCCATCACGCGCCCGCGCCTGATGTACGCGGACTCGACCAACGCCGGCCAGTACGACGAGGGCGTCATGTGGAACCGCGGCGGCTTCACGCCGCTGCTCTTCGCGGCGCGCGCGGGCGACGTTAAGTCGGCGGGGCTGCTGCTCGACGCCGGCGCCGACGTCGACCAGCCGGCCCCCACCGGGGCCAGCCCCCTGGTCGTGGCGACCCACAGCGGCCAGGGCGCGTTCTCCGCGTTCCTCCTGGAGCGGGGAGCCGACGCGAACGCGGCCGGAGCGGGGTACACCGCCCTGCACGCCGCCATCCTGCGCGGCGACCGGCGGCTGGTGGAGCAGCTCCTCGAGCACGGCGCCGACCCCAACGCCCGCCTCGAGCGGGGCACGCCGCTCCGGCGGGCCAGCCAGGACTGGGCCCTCGCCCCGTCGCTCGTCAGCGCCACGCCGTACTGGCTCGCCACGTACTTCCGCGATCCGTACATGATGCGCGACCTGGTGGCGGCGGGCGCCGATCCCCGGACGACGACGCGCGAGCTCCGGCGCCCGGTCCTGGAGCGCGCGGGCGGCGTCGGGCCGCCGTTCGTGGCCGGCGGCTTCGCGACGCCCCTGATGGCCGCGGTGCGGGGAACGAGCACGCGCAACCGCTTCCGCCTCTCGGGCGGCGCGAGCCCCGACCCGGACATCGAGGAGCGTCACGCGCTGGAGACCGTGCAGGTGGCCCTGGAGCTCGGCGCCGACGTCAACGCCACCGACTGGAACGGCGACACGGCGCTCCACACCGCGGCCTCCCGCAACTACACCACCGTGGTCCGTTTCCTCGCGAAGCACGGCGCCGACCTGGACGTCCCGAACGCCGCCGGGCGGACGCCGCTGGCGGTCGCGAAGAGCGCGGCGGCGGCGCGCACGCAGAGGCTCATCGTGCTGGGACGCGACCCGAGCGGCAATACCGCGACCGTGCTGCACGAGCTCGGCGCGAAGGACCAGCCGGCGGAAGGCGCCGCCGAGGCCGATTGGCGCTGACCCGATTCTCCCGCGCCCCCGGGCGGCCCCGCCGGCGCCGCGGGCGTGCGTGCGCCTTCAGACGCGCGGGACTCGGCTTGGCCTGCGCGGCCGGACTCGGCGCCCAGTTCGCACCCGCCGCGACCGCGACGCCGGGGGCGCTCGCGCCCGGGGCGGCGGTGCCGCAAGGGGTGCTCGCACCCGGCGCGACGGTGCCCCAAGGGGCGCTCGCATCCGGCGCGGTCGCGCCACAAGGCGCACGCGCACCCGGCGCGGCGGCATCGGCAGCGGACTTGCACCCGCTCGACGTCGCCGTCGGTCCCTTCCTCAACCTGAGCCGGCAACCCGGCGACGACTGGATCGGTGACGGCATCGCCGAGACCGTGGCGACGGACCTCCACGCACGGGGCTGGACGGTAGCTTCGTGCGCGGCGCCCGCCGTCGGGCCGGACGGCCGCGGACGGGCCGCCGAGCGGGGCGACCTCGGCCGGACCACCGCGCGGGACAGCGGCGGCCGGGCCGCCGCGTCGGACATCCGGGGCCAAGCCGTTCGAGGCGACCTCCGCCGGGCCACCGTGCGGGGCGACCTCGGCCGGGCCGCCGCGTCGGATGCCGGGAACGGCAACGGGAACGGGGACGGAGGGCGGGAACTCGTCGGCTGCCAGGGCCTGCCCGGCCGGGTGCAGGTCGAGGGCGCGTACGAACGCGTCGGCGACCGCGTCCACGTCACCGCTCAGGTCGTGGACGTCGCGACGGGCGCGGTCGCGCACCGGGCCCGTCTCGACGGAGCCGTCGGGGATCTCTTCGCGCTCCAGGACCGGCTGGTGTCGACGCTGGCGGACGGTCTGGTCGCCATGGGCGGCCCGACGGCGGCCTCCGTCACCGGGTCGCTGGCGTTCGACAGGGGCGAGGCGGCCGCGGCGCCAGCGGCGCCGGCGTCCCGCCAGCCCGGAGCGCGGCCAGGGACCGGGCTCGGCGGATTCACCATCGGCGGACGGCCGCGCGCGGTGGCCGCGCGCACGAACCAGCCGCCCCGCATCGACGGGCGCCTGGACGATGCGGTGTGGTTGGCCGTCGAGCCGATCACCGACTTCGTGCAGACGAGCCCGGTGGAGGGCGCTCCCGCGACCGAGCGGACCGAGGTGTGGATCGCCTACGACCGCGACCACCTCTACATCGCCTTCTACGCCCACTACTCGGACCCCGGCATCATCCGGGCGAACCGGGCGGAGCGCGACCAGTCGATGGGCGACGACCGGATGGCGGTCCTGTTCGACCCGTTCCTCGACCAGCAGCGCGCCTACCAGTTCTCGGTGAACGGGTACGGCGTGCCGGGCGACTCGATCGTCAACGCCGGCGGGAGTGCGTCCCGGAGCCGCAGCAGCGTCGGGCGCTCCAGCGGCGGCGGGGGCGGAGGGGGCGGCGGCGGCGGGGGTGGCGGAGGCGGAAGCGGCGGGAGCTTCCAGGCCGGGTTCGGCATCCGCGGCGACCGCTCCTGGGACGCGCTGTTCGAGGCGGGCGGCGGCCTCGTCGAGGACGGCTGGACGGCCGAGATGGCCATCCCCTTCAAGAGCCTCCGCTACCCGTCGCAGCCCGCGGGCGGGATGCACCGCTGGGGCTTCCAGATCAGCCGCAACATCCGCGAGAAGTCCGAGTCGCTGGTCTGGTCGCCCGTCTCGCGCGACATCGCCGGCCAGTTGACCCAGATGGGGATGCTGGAGGGCCTGACGGACCTCTCGACGAGCCGCAACCTGGAGTTCCTGCCGACGTTCACGGGCCTGCAGGTCGGCTCGTTCGACGCCGGCTCCGGCGGATTCCGCAACCGGGACCCGCTGGGTGAGATCGGCGTGGGCGTCAAGTACGGGGTCACGTCCAACCTGACGCTCGACCTGACCTACAACCCCGACTTCTCGCAGATCGAGTCGGACCGGCCGCAGGTCGAGGTGAACCAGCGCTTCGCGCTCTTCTATCCGGAGCAGCGGCCCTTCTTCCTGGAGGGGCAGGAGATCTTCGCCGCCGCGACGCCGGTCAACCTCGTGCACACGCGCACGATCGTCGACCCGCGCTACGGCGCGAAGCTCACCGGGAAGGTCGGCGACATGACGCTGGGCGTGTTCGTCGCCGACGACGAGGCCGCGGGAAGGCTGGACGACACGTCGGACCCCGCCTTCGGCACCTTCGCGCAGTCGTTCATCGGACGTGCGCGCTACGACCTCTACCCCGAATCCTACGTCGGGGCGATCGCCACCACGCGGGAGCACGGGGACGACTACACGCGCGTCGGCGGGGTCGACGGCCGGTTCCGGCTCGACCGGACGCACAGCGTGAGCTTCACGGCCGCCGGCTCCGCGCACCGGAACGCCTTCGACGGCGAGCTCGGCGGGGCGATCCTGGAGGTCGACTTCGCGCGGCAGGCGCGCAACCTCACCTACAGCCTCGCCCACAGCAGCATCGAGCCCGGCGTCCGCACGGGCACGGGGTTCATCCCGCGCGTCGACATCCGCCGGACCGACGCCAACGTCGGCTACCGCTGGTGGCCGGAGGGCCGGCTGATCAACTGGGGCCCCAGCTTCACCTACCTCCGCAACTACAGCCACGTGGGCGTACTGGAGGACGAGCAGTTCCGCGGCGACGTCACCTTCGAGTTCGTCCGCAGCGTGCGCCTGACCGGCGGCATCAACCGCGACCTGGAGCGCTACGGCGGCATCGACTTCCGCAAGACCAACTACTCGTTCTTCGGCGTGGTGAGCGGACGCGTGCTGTCCGTCGTGGGCGGGTTCAACGGCGGCGACGGCATCTACTTCAGCGACGACCCGTTCCTCGGCCGCTCCAGCGGCGGGAGCCTGGCCTTCTACCTGCGCCCGACGCCGCGGCTCCGCGCCGACCTGCAGACGCTGTTCAGCCGCTTCGCCGACCCCTACGGCGCGACCGTGTTCGACGTGCAGATCTACCGCTGGCGGGCGAACTACCAGTTCACCAACCGGCTGCTGCTCCGGCACATCGCGGAGCACAACACGCTGAACGGGACGCTGGGGAACAACCTGCTGCTGACGTACCGCATCAACGCCGGCACGGTGGCGTTCCTCGGCTACGACGACCGCTACCTGCGCGGGTCGCTGCTCGACGCGGTGCTCTTCCCGACGCGCGCGTTCGAGCGCACGAACCGCGCCTTCTTCACCAAGGTGTCGTACCTGTTCCGCTATTGACCGACACCCTCGGGCACCAGCCCCGATTGACCCGCGCGCGGCCGCCGGATCGGGCCGGCCGAGCGCTCCGCAGGAGGACAGCCCAGTGCCCAGCCCACCATTCGTCGCCGCGACTGCAAGGGCGCGCTGCGGCCTCCGCCGGGTGCCCAACCGACCCTCCCGGAGTCCGCGCCGTTCCGCGGCGCAGCCTCCTGCCCTGCCTGCTTCGATCGGCGTGACGTTCCGCGTGGCGCTCTGCTGTGTTGCGGCGGCCGCGATCGCCGCCGCCCCGGGCGCCGCTTACGCGCAGCACGGCGCCACGAACGGCGAGTGGCGCAGCTACGGCGGCGACCTCGGCGGCACGAAGTACTCGCCGCTCGACCAGATCGACGCCTCGAACTTCTCGGACCTGGAGATCGCGTGGCGCTGGCGATCGGCGGATGCCGACCTCGACCTCGACGCGCTCCGCGCGATTCACCCCGATCTGAGCATCCTCAGCTTCAAGGCGACGCCGCTCATGGTCGGCGGCATCGTCTACGTCGTGACCCCGCTCCGGCTGGCGGCGGCCATCGACGCCGGCACCGGCGAGACGCGGTGGCTGCACGACCCCGACGCGATCCGTGGCACCCGGTACTCGATCAACGCCGGCAACTACAGCTCGCGGGGGCTGGCCTACTGGTCGGACGGGCAGGAGGAGCGCATCTACTACGGCACGCCGGACGGCTACCTGCTGGCCGTCGACGCCACGACCGGCGAGCCGGCGCGCGGCTTCGGCGACGACGGGCGCGTCGACCTCGCGGCGGGGATTCCGCGCGCCGGCCGGGAAACGACCGACAACCAGGGCCACGCGTGGATCGGCATCAACTCGCCGCCCATCGTGGCCCGCGGCGTCGTCGTCACCCCGACCTCCATCTCGGACCAGCCGATCACGATGGAGCAGCCGCCGGGCTGGGTGCGCGGAATCGACGCCCGCACCGGCGCGACACGCTGGACCTTCCGCACCGTGCCGCTGGCCGACGACTTCGGGGCGGACACCTGGGGCAACGAGTCGTGGCGCTACTCCGGCGGCGCCAACGTCTGGGCGGCGTTCAGCGTCGACGAGGAGCTCGGCTACATCTACCTGCCGACCGGGACCCCGACCAACGACTACTACGGCGGCCACCGGCCCGGCGACAACCTCTTCGCCGAGAGCCTGGTCGCGCTCGACATCGAGACCGGCCAGCGGATGTGGCACTTCCAGGCCGTCCACCACGGCGTCTGGGACTACGACTTCCCGACCCACCCGAACCTCGTGGACGTCACCGTCGACGGCCGCGAGATCCCGGCGATCGCCCAGGTGAGCAAGCAGGGCTTCACCTACGTATTCGACCGCGTGACCGGCGAGCCGGTGTGGCCGATCGAGGAGCGCCCGGTGGAGACCGACACCGACCTCGTCGGTGAGGTGCTGGCCCCGACCCAGCCCTTCCCGACGAAGCCCGCGCCGTTCGAGGAGCAGGGCTCGTCCGTCGAGCAGCTCGTCGACTTCACGCCCGAGCTGCGCGCGATGGCCGTGGAGGCCGTGCGCAACCATCGCCTCGGCGGGGTCTACTCGCCGCCGATGCTCTCGGTGGAAGGGGGGCTGCAGGGGACGATCCAGCGCCCGGCGCTCTTCGGCGGCGCGAACTGGGGAGGCTCGGCGGTGGATCCGGAGACCGGCGTCCTCTACGTCCCGTCCATCAACGCCTACTCGATCCTGAAGTACTACACGCCGGACGACGAGGGCGCGAACCTCGCCTACACGCAGGGCGGCTTCGACACGCCGTCGCTGATGCCGCAGGGGTTGCCGCTGTTCAAGCCGCCGTATACGCGGATGACGGCCATCGACCTCAACACCGGCGACCACGCCTGGATGCAGCCGAACGGTGACGGCAACCGCCTCCGCAACCACCCCCGCCTGCGCGACCTCGACCTCCCGCCGCTCGGCGGCGACGGCCGCGGCGGCCCCGTCCTGACGAAGACCCTGCTCGTCAGCGCCCTGACCGCCGGCGGCGCCGGGAACGACGACGGCCCGCGCCTCGTGGCCCGCGACAAGGCCACGGGCGAGATCGTGGGCTCCGTCGATCTGCCGGGCGGCGCCATCGGTACGCCGATGACCTACCTGCACCAGGGCCGGCAGTACATCGCCCTGACCGTCGGCGGCGAGGTCCCGGAGCTGGTGGCGTTCGCCCTGCCGGCTGGGGAGTGACGGCGCGGATGGGCGCAGATCAGGCCGCGCGGTCTGACCGGATAGCCGTGGTGGGTGGATAGAAGGCGCCGCCCGCCGCCGTAGTTCACGCCGTAGCCAACCATCGGCCGGCCTTGGTCGTGGAATGTGATCATGCAGTCCATCAAGGGTACGGGCTGACTCGAGCTGCTGGCAATGACGGATCAGTCACCGGGACCGGAATCGTCACCGGGACGTGGTAGCGCCAGCGCCTATCGCGCCGCCTTCCGCGGCAGCCGCTCGTCGAGCATCGCCGTGTTGTAGGCGAACACCGCGGCGACGACGGCCATCTGCATGACGTCGGCGGCGGGGACCCGGTCGTAGAAGTCCATGTTGGAGTGGTGGGTGCGGGAGTTGTACTCCAGGCGGTCCTGCATGAACTGGAAGGCGGGCAGGCCCAGCTCGTCGAAGGGAACGTGGTCCGTGCCCCGCGTCGAGCGGCGTCCGATCGTGGTCACGCCGAGATCCGCCAGGTCCGGCAGCCACGCCTCGAAGATGGGCGCGATGCGGCGGTTCCCCTGCAGCCAGATGCCGCGGATGCGGCCGGCGCCGTTGTCGAGGTTGTAGTACGCCGAGAGCCTCCGATGCGCCGGCCGCCGGCGCCGCGAGTCGCGGTCGCCGTAGTGGGCCCGGACGTAGGCGCGCGAGCCGAGGAGGCCCTGCTCCTCGCCGCCCCACAGCGCGATGCGGATCGTGCGCCGGGGCGCCGCCCCCACCGCCCGCAGGATGCGCAGCGCCTCCATCATCGCGGCCACCCCGGCGGCGTTGTCGGTGGCGCCGGTCGCGCCGGGCGTGGCGTCGAAGTGGGCACCGAGCAGCACCACCTCGTCCGCGCGGTCCGTGCCGGGGATCTCGCCCAGCAGGTTGAATCCGTTCGGCCGCTCATCCTCGTCGTGGAAGCGCGTGGCGATGCGCAGCTCCACGCGCACGGGGATGCCCCGTTCCAGGACGCGCACCATGCGGTTGTAGTGCTCGACCGCGATGGTGGCCGACGGGACGACGCGCGGCGCGCGCGGGTCGCGGGAGCCTCCCAGGCCCGGGAACACCGTGCCGCCGTCGGTGCGTTGCGTGGGCCAGTCGAGGTCGCTCCCGCTCGGCGCCCCGGAGACGACCACGGCCGAGCTCCCCCGCTCGAGGACGGCGACGACGCCCTCGTCCACGTAGAAGGCCTCGGTCAGCTCGCGGAGCGACGGGCGGGCGGCGCGACGGCGCGACGGGCGGGCGAGCGGGCTCCGGACCGGGCGGCGGGCGGCGGCCAGCAGCTCCTCGTCCATGCGCAGCACGACGTCGCCTTCGAGGAGCGGCACGGCCCGGGCCGGCTGCGGGAGCACGATCCTGCCGCGGAGCGTGCCGCGGTAGCGGTCGAGGTCGCCGCGTCCGCGGATGTCCACCCGCACCACGTCGGCCTGGATCGTCCCGGCGGTGCTCGGGCTCCACGCGCGCGGGTGGCCGATGATCGGCATCACCTGCGGCTCGACCATGTGGGCGTGGAAGCGGACCAGCGACCAGCCCCGGCCGAAGGCGAAGCGCTCCTCGCGGACGTTCTCCACGCCCCACGAGCGAAGGCGGTCCGCCGCCCACTCCCGAGCCTCCTCGATGGCCGGCGTCCCGGTCACCCGTGGGCCGTAGACGTCGCTCAGCCACCCGATGAGGTCCATCACCTGCGAGCGGTCGAAGCCTTCCTCGCGGATGGCGGCGACCGTCGCAGCGTCGGGCGACTGCGCGGACGGCAGCGCGGCGCCCAGCAGCACGATCCCTACCGCCAAGGCAACGGGGCGCAACGGGAGCGCGGGCATGAACATGCGCGGATTATAGGAGCCGGACCCGCCGTTCCGACCGTCCGCCGGAGGGCACGGGGAGTCGGAGGGCGAAGAGGCTCCGCGCGGCGGCGCCCCTGCGGAGGCCGGAGGCGGGAGGCGGGACACTACTACGGTCCGGTGCGCGTCTCCTGGGAGTCTGCGCCGCAGACCGGATTCCGGCTTGATCGGCCACTGCATGCGGTCGTCATGAAGCGCCTGAAACACGAAATACCGGGGCGAGAGTTCCTGCGGCGCAGACTGCTACGCGTCCGCTTCGAGATCCGCGACGACCGCGCGCAGGAAGCGCGCCGCCTCGGCGCCGGTCACGGCGCGGTGGTCGAAGGTGAGCGACAGCGGCAGGACGCGATGGACGCGCGGCTCGCCGCCGGCGGCGACGACCCGCGGCGCCGCCCGACCGGCGCCGAGAATCGCCACTTGGGGCGGGACGACGACCAGCGCCGCGTGCCGGCCGCCGACGGAGCCGAAGTTCGACAGCGTGATCGTCTGGCCGCGGAGCGCCTCCGGCGGGATGCTGCGCGCGCGCACGGCTTCCTTGAGTCGAGCGATCCCCGCCGCCAGATCGTCCCGGCTGCGCCCGCCGACGTCGCGCATGACGGGGACGAACAGACCGCTCTCCTCGATGTCGACCGCCACACCGAGGTCGATGCGCGCCAGCACGCGGCGGGTGCCCTGCTCGCCGTCGAACCAGGCGTTGAGGGCCGGCGCGGCGCGGCACCCCGCGGCGACGGCGCGGATCAACCGCAGCAGGACGGTCGTGCCGTCCGGCCAGGCATCGACGTCCGCCTCGTCGGTCAGGCTCGCCGGAACGACCTCGGCGTGCGCCCGAGCCATCCGCTCGGCCATCGCCCGGCGCACGCCCCGGAGCGGTTCCGCCGGGCCGGCGTCGGCGAGCGCCTGCGCCGCTCGCTCCACGTCGGCCCGCGTGACCGCGCCGCCCGGGCCGGTCGCCTGCACCTGCGTCACGTCGACGCCCAGCCGGCGCGCCAGCGCGCGTACCGCCGGCACGGCGCGGACGCTCGCGCCGGGCACCGGTGCGGCACTCCCGGCGCCGGGCGGCGATTCCCCCGCCGCGGGCGGCGGCGCCTCGGCGAGGTCCCCGACCACGGCCCCCCGATCCGCGTGCGCCCCGCCGGCCTCGTATTCGACGAGCACGTCGCCGACGGCCAGCCGCTCCCCGGGAGCGCCCCGCAACTTCCGGATGTGCCCCGCGTGGGGCGACGGGATCTCGACCACCGCCTTGTCGGTCTCGACCGACACGAGCGGCTGGTCGGTGACGACGTGGTCCCCCTCGGAGACGTGCCACGAGACGATCTCCGCCTCGTGCAGCCCCTCGCCGAGATCGGGCAGCTTCAGGACGGGGGCGGCGGACGGCTCAGGCAAACGCCAGCACCTCCCGGGCCGCGGCGAGGATGCGCTCCGTCGAGGGCATGTAGAGGTGCTCCAGCCGGGGCAGCGGCATCACCGTATCGTAGCCGGCCACCCGCCTGATCGGCGCCTGCAGCGACAGGAGCCCGTGCTCGGCGATGCGCGCCGCGATCTCCGCGCCGAAGCCGGCCGTCAGGGCCGCCTCGTGCACGATGACCGAGCGGCCCGTCTTCTCGACCGAGGCGAGGATCGTCGCGGTGTCGAGCGGGGTGAGGGTGGCGACGTCCAGCACGTCGCACGCGACGCCCTCGGCCGCCAGCGTCTCGGCGGCGGCGAGCGTCTCGACGGTCATCGCGCCCCACGTGATCAGCGTCAGGTCGCCGCCCTCGCGCAGCGGGAAGCAGGTGTCGAGCGGCGCCGCCGCCCCGTCGTCGGCCACCTCCTCCCGCACCGCCCGGTAGATGCGCTTCGGCTCCAGGAAGACCACCGGGTCCGGATCGCGGATCGCCGCCAGCAGCAGGCCGTAGGCGCGCGCGGGGGACGACGGGATGACGACCCGCAGCCCCGGCACGTGCGCGAACATCGCCTCCGTGCTCTCGGAGTGGTGCTCGATGGCGCGGATCCCGCCGCCGTACGGCGCCCGGAGCACCATCGGGCAGGTCAACCGCCCCCGGGTGCGCCAGCGGAGCCGCGACGCGTGGCACACCAGTTGGTCGACGGCGGGATAGATGAACCCCATGAACTGGATCTCGGCCACCGGCCGGAGCCCCTGCGCCGCCGCTCCCACCGACAGCCCCGCGATGACCGCCTCGGCCAGGGGCGTGTCGAGCACCCGCTCCGCGCCGAACCGATCGAGCAGGCCGTCCGTCACCCGGAAGACGCCGCCGTCGACCGCCACGTCCTCGCCGAGGAGGACGACGCGCTCGTCCTCGGCCATCGCGCGCGCGAGGGCTGCGTTCAGCGCCTGCACCATCGTGCACGTCATCGGTCCGGGCTCCGGGCGGCGGCCCGGGCCGCCCCGGCCGCCGCCGCCCGCTGCGGGGCGAGATCGCGCGGCAGCTCGTGGTGCAGGTAGTCGAAGAGCGCCTCGGCCGGCTGCGGCGGCCGGGCCAGGTAGGCGTCCGCCGCCCGTTCGACCTCCGCGGAGCACGCCCCGATCAGCCGCTCTTCGTCCTCCTTCGTCCATCCCGCGGTCTCGGTCAGGTAACCGCGGAGACGCACGATCGGATCCGCCTTCCACTCGCGGCCCACCGCCTCGTCGTCCCGGTAGCGGCTTGCGTCGTCGGCGGTGGTGTGATCCGACAGGCGGTAGGTGAGCGCCTCGACGAGGTGCGGGCCGCCGCCGGCGCGGGCCCGGGCCAGCGCCTCCTCCACGCGGGAGCGCACCGCGACGACGTCGTTGCCGTCCACCTGCTCGCCGTCGAAGCCGGCGGCGACGGCCTTCTGGGCGAGCGTCCCGGCCGCGGTCTGCCGGGACCGCGGCAGCGAGATCGCCCACTGGTTGTTGGTGACGACGAAGACCACGGGCAGGCGCCAGACGCCGGCGACGTTCATCGCCTCGTAGACGTCGCCCTTCGAGGTGCTGCCGTCGCCGGAGACGCAGACCGCGACGCGCGGCTCCTTGCGCAGCTTGAACGCCAGGGCGACGCCGGCCGCGTGCGGGGCGTGGGTGCCCACGGGCACCGCGATCGGGAAGTCCTCGCGCGGGCCGGCGAAGTCGCTGCCTCGCTCGTCGCCGCCCCAGAAGAGGAACAGCTCCTCCAGGGTCACGCCCCGCAGGAGCTGCGCGCCCTGCTCGCGGGCGTAGGGCAGCAGCACGTCCTCGGCCCGCATCGCCGCGCCGACGCCGACCGCCACCGCCTCCTGGCCGAGGCACGAGGGATACGTGCCGAGGCGGCCGGTGCGCTGGAGCGCGACGGCCTTCGCGTCGAAGGTCCGCGTCAGCACCATGGCGCGGTACAAGGCGACGAGCGCGGCGCGGTCGTGCGCGAACGCGGGCAGCGGGTCACCGGACGGACGGCCGGCGGCGTCGAGGCAGCGGTGGAAGCGGATCGTGAAGGAAGCGACGTCGGTCACGATCCGGCCTCCCGCCCGCGCGGCCGGCGGGAGCCGGAGCCCGCGATCCCAGGGATGACGGCGGGACCGCCGTTCGTCGCCTGACGGCTCCGCGCGGTGCCCAACCAACCCTCCAGGGTTCCGCCCCGTTGCACGGCGGGAACCCCTACCGGACGATACCGTCGGCGGTGATCGTGAAGGCGAGGACGCCCGCCCCGACCACGCGCGTGACCGGCTGGCCGTTGACGGACACCCCCGTGACGACGCGCCCGCTGCCCCGCGGCTCGCGCCGGCACTCGTTCTCGTCGTGCACGATGACGTTGTTGCTGAAGTTGACCGGCACGTCGTTGAACGAGGCGGTGAAGACGTCGGGGGCAACCTCCTGGAGCGTGATCTCTTCCCGCGCCCGCCAGCTCGGCCGCACGTGGTTCACGTAGCTCATGCGCTGGAGGCAGAAGCCGTACATGCGCGCGTCGTCCTCGTCCGTGGGCTCGTCGGCCGGGACGCTGTCGAGGCGCAACTCGATCGACGTGATCAGCGACGGCGCCGTGCCGCGCGGCGACTCGTCGCACTGCGTCGCCAGCGACGCCAGGATCGGCACGAGCACCCAGAGGCGTCCCGGCAGGCGAACCATTGCCCTAGCATATAGGAGGGGGGCCGCCCGGCGGGCCGACGATCACGCGGCCCCTCGGGCCGGACCGTGCCTCTGGCCCGCTCCGCATGCGGGGGAGGCCGCCCGGCGGGCCGACGATCACGCGGCCCCTCGGGCCGGACCGTGCCTCTGGCCCGCTCCGCATGCGGGGGAGGCCGCCCGGCGGGCCGACGATCACGCGGCTCCGGACCGATCGGCCGGACGGACCATCGCAGCGCCCCGGAGAGTGGAGGTACCGCGATGCTTCAGGACCTGCGCCTTGCCGCCCGCCTGCTCTCGAAGGACCGCACGTTCACGGCGACCGTGCTGCTGACGCTCGCCCTCTGCATCGGGGGCAACGTCGCCATGTTCAGCGTCGTGCAGTCCGTGCTCCTGCGTCCGCTGCCGCTGCCCGAGCCGGACCGCATCCTGCTGCTCTACAGCGCGTATCCGGCCGCGACGGGCGCCGGGCCGGAGACCCGGGGCTCCGCCTCCGTCCCGCACTACCTCGAGCGGCTGCGGGAGCTGGACGACGTCTTCGAGGAACAGGCCCTCTACGACAACGCCGGCTTCAGCGTGGGCGGCGAGGGCCGTGCCGAACGGGTGCTCGGCTGGCGCGTCACGCCGTCCTTCTTCCGGCTGGCGCGCGTGGCTCCGCAGATCGGCCGCCCCTTCGCGGACGCGGAGGCGGAGCTCGGCAACGAGCGCAAGGTGATCCTCGGCCACGCGCTGTGGCAGCGCCTGCACGGCGGGGATCCGGCCGCCGTCGGCCGGGACCTGCGCATCGACGGCCGGCCCCACGAGATCGTCGGGGTGATGCCCGCCGGCTTCGTCTTCGAGGACGACGACGTGCAGCTCTGGACGCCGCTGGCGTTCACCGAGGAGCAGCGCGCCGACACCGCGCGGCACAGCAACGCGTGGCAGATGCTCGCCCGCCTGCGGCCCGGCGTGTCGCTCGCGCAGGCGCGGGCGCGGCTCGACCAGCTCGCCGCGGCCGAGCTGGAGCGCTTCCCGGAGTTCCGGCAGGTCCTCGTCGACGCCGGCTACCGGCCGGTGGCGGTGCCGCTCCAGGAGGTGCTCGTGCGCGACGTCCGCGGCACGCTGTACCTGCTGTGGGGCGGCGTCGCGGCGGTGCTCCTGATCGGCGTCGTGAACGTGGCCAACCTCACGCTCGTGCGCGCCAACGCCCGGCTGCGGGAGCTCGCCATGCGGCACGCGCTCGGGGCGGGGCACGGGCGGCTGGTCCGGCAGTTGCTCACCGAGAGCTCCCTGCTGGGCCTCGCCGGCGGCGCCCTGGGGCTCGGCGCGGGAGCGGCGGCCCTCGACCTCGTGCGCGCGATCGGCGCCGGCGAGCTGCCCCGCGGCGGGGAGATCGCCATCGACGGGGTCGTCGTGGCGGGGACGCTGGGGGTCGCGCTCGTCCTGGGCCTGGGGCTGGGCCTGGCGCCGGTCATCGGCCTGGCGGCGGCGGACCTCAAGGCGGTGCTGCGCCAGGAGACCCGCGGCGGAACCGGCGGCCGGGGCGTGCGCATGTACCGCAACGCGCTCGTCGTGGGACAGGTCGCGGTGGCCTGCGTGCTGCTCAGCAGCGCGCTGCTGCTCCTGGCCAGCTTCCAGCGCATCCTGCAGATCGACCCCGGCTTCCGCACCGGGAACCTGCTGACGGCGCAGGTCGCGCTGCCGGAGGCGCGCTATCCGTCGGGCGACGATCGCCGCGCGTTCGCCGAGCGGATCCTGCCGCGCATCCGGGCGCTTCCCGGCGTCACCGCGGCGGGCATCACGAGCAGCATTCCGTTCGGCGACGAGCGGAACAACACCGTCGTTCGGGCCGTCGGCTACGAGGAGCGGCCCGGGGAGTCGCTCGTCTCGCCGAGTCTCCTCGCGATCGACGGCGAGTACCTCGACGCGCTGGGGGTGCCGCTCGTCGAGGGGCGGTTCTTCGACGAGCGCGACGCGCCGGACGCGATGCGCGCCATCATCGTCGACGAGCGGCTGGCCCGCCGCTTCTGGCCGGACCGCAGCGCGCTCGGCGGCGAGATGTACAACGACATCGAGCTCCGCGACGACACGGAGGTCTACACGGTCGTCGGCGTCGTCGCCGAGCACACGCTGTACGGCCTGATCGACCAGCCCGAGCAGGTGGGCGCCTACTTCTTCCCGCACACCCAGCGTCCTCTCGCCATGCCGATCTTCGCCATCCGGACCGCGGGCGATCCGCGGGCCCTCGTCGGGGCCGTGCGCGCGGCCGTCGCCGCCGCCGATCCGGAGCTGCCGCTCTTCTTCGTGCGCACGATGGAGGAGCTCGTCGGGGCCGGCCTGACCTCGCGGCGGACGCCGATGCTGCTGGCCCTGGGCTTCGCCGGCGCCGCGCTGCTGCTCTCGGCCCTCGGCATCTACGGCGTGCTGGCGTACCGCGTCGCCCAGCGCCGGCGGGAGTTCGGCATCCGTCTCGCGCTGGGCAGCTCGGCCGCGGGCGTCTTCCGCCTGGTGCTTTCGGAGGGCGCGCTGCTCGTCGCGATGGGGCTCGCGCTCGGCGTCGCCGGCACGCTCGCGGCGCGGCGCGCCCTGGCCGCCCAGCTCTACGGCGTCGAGGCCGGCGATCCGGCGGTCGCGGCGGCCGTGGTGGCCATCCTGAGCCTCGTGGCCCTCGCCGCCTGCGCGCTGCCCGCCCGCCGCGCGACGGAGGTCGACCCCGTGCAGGCCCTCAGCGCCGACTAGGCGCGCCCTGACGGGCGCGTCGGGAGTTTCGCCGGCGCGAAACTCCTCCGCTGCCGGCTTCTCAGCCTGGCTCGCCCAGGAGTCTGCACCGAAGAACGGTGAGACTCCTTGCAGACCTGGATGGGCATCAAGCGGAGCCGTCAGGCGACGAACGGTGGGCCAGCTCGCTCGCCGTCCCCGCCGAACTTCAGGGCGCGCGGTCGTAGACGCGGCGCACTTCGAGGCCATCGTAGGGGCCGCGCGCCTCGACCTGCGTGGTCACCACCAGTCGTTCTCCGCCGGGTTGCGGCTCGAGCACGTGGGTAACCCTGGGGACGGACTCGAGACGGATCTCCGCGCGCAGCGAAGCGCCGTCCCAGCGCGCCCGGCGGGTGATCCGCACGCCCCGTCCGGCCAGCCCGGCATGCTCGCGGTCGTCGGGGACCAGGCGGACGGCGCGGCCGTCGTCGTAGCGCAGGACGACGTCCCGCGCCCGCCGGACGATCGTCATGCGCCGCGGCGCGGTCAGCAGATCCGCGAACGCCTCGCGCACTTCGTTCCCCGGCATCCGGTCCGCGTCGCGGTCCTCGGGCCCGTACGGCCGCCGGTAGCGGTCGCGGCGCCGCCCGAACTCGTCGTACGGGGGCTCGAACCCGAAGCGTTCCGCCGGCCGCCGGGGGTGGCGCTCGCCGTCGGCAAGAGGGGGATGGCCGCGCGGATCGTCGCTCAGGTCGTAGTTGAGGCGCCAGTCGCCGGCGAGGTCGGCCGACTGGCCGCCGAGACCGGCCGGCGCCGCGAGCAGCGACCCGAGGAGGGCCAGCGCCCGGCGGCGGGTCCGGCTTGTCGGCGGCCGGCGCGCGCGGTATAAGTCATCGGTGCAGGGAGGATCGGACCGGTCGGGCTGCATCGGTCATGGCTCGCCCGGGAAGTCTATCCAAGGAGGGTTCGCATGTCTCGGACTGTCAGGATCGGTTTCACGTGCGCGCTGGCGGCCGTCGTCGCCGGGGCCGGGCTGCTGTGGGCGCCGGAGGCGGCGGCGCAGAACGCCGCGCACAACCACATCGGCCACGTCATGGACAAGTGGAACGACACGCCCGACATGGCCGGCCTGCTGCCGGCGGCCATCGCCGAGGCGCGCATCGCGGCCCAGCACGCCTCGCTGGCGGCGCGCGACCCGGGCAACCTCGACGCCATCAAGCTGCACACCGCGCACGTGCTGCACGCGGTGGACCCGAGCCGGATCGAGAACGGGCCGGGGCAGGGCTACGGCGTGCGCCGGGCGGCGGAGGGCGCCGCGAAGCACATCATGGCGGCGGCGAACTCGGACGGCGCCTCGGGGGCGGTGAAGGCCCATTCCGAGCACGTCGCGACCTCGGCCGGGAACACGGTCGCGCGGGCCGACGAGATCGTCATGCTGGCCGAGAAGATCGCGATGACCGAGTCGGCCGCAGACGCGGCGGGGCTGGTCGCGGAGCTGAACACCCTGGCCCAGGCGCTCCTCGGCGGCGTCGACGCGAACGAGGACGGCCGGATCGGCTGGCAGGAGGGCGAGGGCGGCCTCGAGGTGGCCGAGACGCACGCCAACCTGATGAAGCAGGCCGAAGGGCTGCAGTAGGCGGACGGCCAGCCCGGAAATCGTCGCCTGCGGCTCCGATTTCCGCCCAGCCGCGCCCGCTGGGAGTCTGCGCCGTAGAACGGCGCAGACTCCCAGGTTTCGTTCGGAACGGCCCCGCGGCCGGGCGACGACCCGCCGCGGGGCCGTTCGTCCGTACGCCTCCGGCGGGCAGGGCGGCGATCGAGCGGACCATCGACGATCGGCATTCCGGCCGGATGACAGCCTCCGATCTGCTCGGCCGACAGCGCCCGCTCCACCGGCCGTCTCCTCTGCACGTTTCCGTACTCCCGGTGCCCCGGCTGCGGGCGCGGCGACGGCGGCGAGGCGACGGCGGCGAGGCGAGGCCCCGGCGCCAGCGGCCCGGCGCGGGGCGCCAACGGCCCGGCGCGGGGCGCCAACGGCCCGGCGCGGGGCGCCAACGGCCCGGCGGGGCGGACCGTGCCGGCGGCGGAACGCCGGCCGGGGCCGGATCGTCCAACCTACCGATGGCGAGGCGCCGTTCAGCCGTCCAGGGCATCGTCGATCGAGTTGTCGACGACCTGGTCGCGGCGCCCCGGGGACGCCTCCGGCCGCGCGGGACGCGCATGCGGATGACGAGGCGACTGGCGCCCGTCGCCCTGCTCGGCAGCCTGCTGGCGGCCGGCGCCGGCTGTGCGCCGGCGTCGCCCGGAACCGGAGGGTCCCCGCCGGTCATCATCGTCCACGGGTTGGGCAGGACCTCTGCGTCGATGATGGTGCTGGCGACCCGCCTGGAGCACGCCGGATTCGACGTCGTCCGCTTCGACTATCCGTCGCGGAGCGAGCCGATGGAGATCCTCGTCGGCATGCTCGGAGATGCGGTCGCGGCGTGCTGCGCCGACCACCGCGAGACCGCGCACTTCGTCACCCACTCGATGGGGGGCGTGCTGGTGCGGAGCTACCTCGCGCGGCGGCCGGCGCCGCACGGCGGCCGCGTCGTGATGCTGAGCCCCCCAGCCGGGGCAGCGAGATCGTGGACGCGTTCGTCGAGTCCCCGATGCTGCGGGCGTTCCTCGGCCCTGCCGGCTCCGCGCTGGGGACGGACCCGGCCGCCCTCGCGCACCGGTTGGGGCCGGTACGCTTCCGCCTCGGCATCATCACCGGCGACCGGAGCCTGAACCCGATCGCGTCGTGGATCATCCCCGGCCCCGACGACGGCAAGGTCGCCGTGGACCGGGCGCGGCTCGACGGCGCCTCGTTCCTCGTGCTGCCGGCCACCCACACCTTCATCATGAACCGCCGCGACGTGGCCGACGAGATAGTGCACTTCCTGCACCGCGGGCGGTTCCGGGGAGAGATCGAGGGCCGGCGTCTCAGCCGGCGTCCGCGTACGGCGCGTCGAGGCGGTAGCGCGGGTGCGCCGCCAGGTACGCTTCGACGCGCTCCGCGCGGCTGACGGCGGAGGCGATGAACGCGATCGCCTCCGTGAGGCGCTCGTCCGGCTCGGCGCAGCTCAGGCGCAGGAACCCGCCTCCGGCGGCGCCGAAGCACTCGCCCCCCAGGCAGGCCACCCCCCGCGCGTCGTCGGCGCCCTCCAGCAGGAAGAGGGCCAGCCCGTGGGAGGTGATGCGGTAGCGGTTGCAGATGGCGGCCACCGAGGGGAAGACGTAGAACGTCCCGCCCGGCATCAGGCAGGACACGCCGTCGATCGCGTTCAGCCCGGCGACGAGCAGCTCCACCTTGCGCCGGAAGTCGGCCATGCGCGCGTCCCGCACGGCGCCGTCCCCGGCCAGGGCCGCGATACCGGCCCGCTGCGTGAACGGGGGCACGCAGGAGAGCGACGTGTTGGTGAGCGTGCCGAGCACCTCGACGGTCGCCGGCGAGCTGACCGCGAACCCCAGCCGCCACCCGCTCATGCTGAACGACTTGCTGAAGGTGTAGGCCGCCACGCACTGCTCGAACATGCCGGGCTGGGCCAGCAGCGTGTGGTGCCGGCCGCGCCAGACCATCGCGTCGTACGGCTCGTCGCTGAACACGGCGACGTCCCGCCCGCGGACGAGCGCCGCCAGCCCCGCGAGGTCCTCCGCCGTCGCGAC